>OY282446.1 GCA_958295975.1 Tepidiformaceae bacterium
GCCGACGCCGCCGCAGCCGACGACGGCGACGGTCTGCCCGGCGCGCACGCGGGCGGTGTTGGTGGCCGCGCCCACGCCCGTCATGACGCTGCAGCCGACGAGGGCGGCGGCTTCCATGGGCACGTCGTCGGGCACGGGCACGAGGGCGTGCTCGCTGACGAGCTGGCGCTCGGCGAAGGCGGCCATGCCCGCGAACTGGGTGACGGGCTGGCCCTGCATGGAGAGGCGGTCGTCGCGCCCGAGGCGGTTGGTGTTGAGGCAGAGGAAGGGGCGGCCCTGGATGCAGTTGCCGCAGTGGCCGCAGGAGGCGACGAAGGCGATGACCACGCGGTCGCCGGGGCGCACGCGGGCGACCTCGGCCCCGACCTGCTCGACGACGCCCGCGGACTCGTGGCCGAGCACGGCGGGGCACTGCATGGGGTACTTGCCCTCCATGAAGTGCAGGTCGGAGTGGCAGACGCCGGTGGCGCTGGTGCGGACGAGCACCTCGGTGGGGCGGGGCTCGTCCACGTCGATCTCCTCGATGACGAGGGGCTGGTCGACGCCGTACATGACCGCAGCCTTCATGGGGGCCTCCTGCGTGTGCGTGGTGGGGCGATTCTAACGGCACGGGGCGCGTTGCGGGGGCGTGGGGGGGCGCGGCGCGGCACTCGACGCAATCCGTTAGGCTCGACCCCATGAGACTGCCCCTGCTCGGGTTCGTGGTCGCCGCAGCTGTTGCCGTCCTCGGGCTGGAAGCGGGCGCACTGGCGCAGGGATATGGTCCGGCAGCGCCGTGCCGGTGGTCGACCCCCTTCAGCACGCCGACTCCGGGAGCCACGTATCAGGCAACTGCTTCCATTCAACCGGGGCCGAACGCGAATTCAGGGGAGTTGGTCCTAGAATTTTTGAATGCGGACGCCTCAATTATTACCAATGAAAACGACATTCATACACTTAACGGAACGCCCCAAAACCTGCTGGTGGAGCAGGTTGCGCGCGCAAATGCGGCATCCTTTCGTGCGATACTCAGGGTGACTGGCCCGGGCGAGTGTGATACGACGCTGATCGCGGGGCCTGCGATCACACTGGTCGCGCCAGCGCCTCCGGCAACGCCAGCGCTCGAACCCGCAGACCCGGAAGCGCCAGCGGACACCCGAACCCCCACACCCACGCCAACCCCCACGCCCACGCCCGTGCCGACGCGGGTGGTGCCGGGGCAGCTGCTGGGGAACGGCGGGTTCGAGCGGCTGGACGGGGACGCGCCCGCGGGCTGGCGGCATTCGGGCCTGCTCGGCGTCACAGACTCGGCCCACGGCGGACGCTGGGCGCTCGCGCTGGCCTCGAACACGCCCGGCGCGAAGTGGGCGGACCGCGCCGCGCCGGTGGAGGGCGGGCGGTGGTACGCGGCCTCGGTTGTGGCGCGCATCGCCTTCGGGGCGGGGGAGGCCGCGCTGCGCGTCGCGTGGTACGCGGGGGCGGACGGGACGGGACGGCAGCTGGGGACCGTGGACGGGGAGGCGACGAGCGGCGAGCCATGGGCGGCGCTGTCCAGCGGGCCGGTACAGGCCCCGCTGGAGGCGCGGTCGGCGCGGCTGCGGCTGCTGTTGCGTCCGGCGGACGGGGCCGCCATCGCCGCGTTCGACAACGCCGCCTTCGTGGCCACGAACGCGCCCACCCCCACGCCAACCCCGACGCCCACGGCGACGCCGACTCCCACGCCCACGCCCACGCCGGAACCAGACGCATCGTCCACGCCAACTCCCACGCCAACGCCGACTCCCACGCCCACGCTGGAACCAGAGGCATCGCCCACGCCCACCGAATCGCCGACGCCGACGCCAACTCCCACGCCTACGGCAACCGCAACGGCAGTGCCGGAACCTTCGCCGACGCCGGAGGCCGCGCCCGCGCCGACCGCCGCGCCCGTTTCCTCCGCATCGCCAACGCCGGAGGCCATGCCAACGCCAGCGGCCACGCCTGTGCCGGAGCCGACGGCCACCCGTAGCGCGGAGCCGGGGCCGCTCACGCTGCGTCTCTCGGAGGTGCTCGCGGACGCGGCGGAGCCCGGGCTGGACCGCGCCCACGAATGGGTCGAGCTGGTGAACGTCGGCGACGAACCGGTGAATACGGAGGGCTGGCGCATCGGCGACGACCGCGCGCTCGATCCGCTGCCCGCCGTGGAGGTGCCGCCGGGCGGCTTCCTGGTGGTGGCGGGCGCGGCGGCGGCGCTGCCGGCGGGGACGCTGGTCGCGCGGCTGGCGGACGGGGCCATCGGCGCGGGGCTGCGGAACGCGGGGGACGCCGTGCGGCTGGTCTCGCCCGCGGGGGCGCTCGTGGACGCCATCTCCTTCGGCGACGACGGGAGCGTGTTCACGCCGCCCCTGCCCGCCGCCGGGTCCGCCGCCACGCTGGGCGCGCACGGGCACGGGGACGCGCCGGAGCGCGGGCGCTGGGGGCTGACGCTGGGGCCCTCGCCGGGCGCGCCCAACCGCTTCGCCGTCGCCGCCGGGACCGATGCCGACGATGACGCGGCTGAGCCCGCGCCCGCAAGGCCCGCCGCGGACGGCGCGCCGCCGTCGCCCGTGCGCTTCGAGCGGGGCGGGGGCAGCGCCGCGCCGTGGGTCGTGCTGGGCGCGGCGCTGGGCGCGGGGGCGACGCTGACGCTGACCGCGTTCGTGGGCGGGGCGCGCGCCCTGAACGGACGGCGCCGTGGCCGTTGAACGCCTGCAGAAGATCCTGTCGAACGCGGGCGTGGCCTCGCGGCGCTCGGCGGAGGCCATGATCGCCGCCGGGCGCGTGGCCGTGAACGGCGAGGTGCGGAGCGCGCCGGGGTCGCGCGCCGATCCGGAGCGGGACGAGATCACGCTCGACGGCGAGCCCGTGCGGCGCGACCGCTACCGCTACGTGGCCCTGCACAAGCCCGCGGGGACGCTCTCCACGGCGCGCGACGATCGCGGGCGGCCCACGGTGCTCGACCTCGTGCCCGCCGAGGGGCCCGCGCTCCATCCCGTGGGGCGGCTGGACCAGGCGAGCGAGGGGCTCATCCTGCTCACGAACGACGGCGCGCTCACGGACCTGCTCACGCATCCCCGCCACGAGGTGCGGAAGGAGTACCTCGTGGCCATCGACCAGCCGCTGGGCAAGCGCGGGCGCGAGCGGCTGACGCGCGGCGTGCGGCACGAGGGCGAGCGGCTGAAGGCGGACGCGGTGCGCGCGGCCAGCCCCGGCGGTCCCGACGCGCCCGCCGACCCGCGCTGGCTGCTGATCGCCCTGCACGGGGGCCGCAAGCGGGAGATCCGGCGCATGTTGGCGGTCGTGGGGCGGCGCGTGACGGCGCTGCGGCGCGTGCGCATCGGGCCGCTGGCGCTGGGCGGGCTGGCGGCGGGCGAAAGCCGCGAGCTCGCGCCCGCGGAGGTGGACGCGCTCTACGCCGCCGCGCGCCGCCCGAAGCGGGGTAGCATGAAACGGGGCCCGAACCGCATGGACGCGCGCCATCCGCACCCGATCGCCATCGACGGCCCCGCCGCCTCCGGCAAGAGCACGCTGGGGCGGGCGCTGATGGAGCGGCTCGGGCTCGCGCTGCTCGATACCGGCCTCATGTACCGCGCGGTGGCGCTGGCGGCGCTGCGCGCGGGCGTGGACGCCGCGGACGCGGACGCCTGCGCGCGCCTCGCCCGCGAGGGCGGGATGGAGGTGGCCGCGCCGCCCGGGGGGGAGGCGCGCATCCGCCTCGCGGGCGAGGACGTGACCGACCTGCTGCGCGGCCCCGAGGTGGAGGCGGCGGTGAGCGCCTGCGCCGCCGCGCCCGGGGTGCGGCGCGAGCTGGTGGCGCGACAGCGCGCCTTCGCGGCGGAACGCCCCGCCGTGCTGGTGGGGCGCGACATCGGCTCCGTGGTGCTGCCGGACGCGCCCGTCAAGTTCTTCCTCGACGCGCCCGGGGCGGTGCGCGCGCGGCGCCGCGGCGAGCAGTCGGCGGAATGGGGCGAGCCGCGCACGACGGGCGAGGCGGGCCGCGACATCGGCGGGCGCGACGAGGTGGACAGCACGCGTGCGCACGGCCCCCTGCTGGCCCCCGCCGACGCCGTCGCGCTGGACACGGGGGCGCTCGACCGCGAGGCCATGATCGCGGCGGCGCTGGCGGCCATCGCGGCGCGCGCGGGGCGTTCGCCGTGAGCGGGGTGAAGGCGGCCTGGACGCGGGTCTTCTACCGGGGCAGCGTGCGCCTGTCGGAGGGCATCCTGTGGCTGATCGGGCGCTGGACGGCGGAGGGGCGCGAGCACGTGATCGAGGGGCCGCTCATCCTCGCCTCCAACCACCTCGGCAACGTGGACCCGATGATCGTCGCCATCGCCGTGCGCCGCCGCCACGTGCGCTTCATGGCCAAGGCGGAGCTGTTCCGGGGGCCGCTCAGCCCCTTCGTGCGCTCGTGGGGGGCCTTCCCCGTGCAGCGCGGCGGCTCCGACCGCGAGGCCATGCGGCTGGCCGAGGCGACCGTGCGCGGGGGCGGGATGCTGGGCATGTTCCCCGAGGGCACGCGCAGCCCCACGGGCGCGCTGGGCGAGCTGCACGGGGGCACGGCGGTGATCGCCCTGCGCACGAACACGCCCATCCTGCCCTGCCGCCTGACGAACACGAACCGGCTGGGCAAGCCGGGCAGCCTGTGGCCGCGCCCGCGCGTCTCCGCGCGCTTCGGCGAGCCGATCGCGGTGCGGCGGGAGGCGGGCTCGCTAGGGCCGCAGGCGCGGGCGCTGACGGAGCGCCTGCGGGAGGCGCTGGAGGCGCTCGCCGAGACCGACCCGAAGCGGCAGGGGGATGCCCCGTGAAGCCCTCCGCGGGGGGCGTCGTGGCCGCCGTGGCGGAGGGCTCGCTGGCCGCCGAGGCGGGCCTCGAGGCGGGCGACGCCATCCTCGAAATCGACGGGCGCGCGCTGCGCGACGCCGTGGACTACCAGTTCCTCGCCGCCGAGGCCGAGATCACGGCCCGCTTCCGCAAGGCGAACGGCGCGGAGGACCTGATCGTCTTCGAGAAGCACCCCGACGAGGACCTCGGCCTGGCCTTTGAGCGCGCCACCTGGGACGGCGTCACGGTGTGCGACAACCAGTGCTTCTTCTGCTTCCTCAAGGGCCTGCCGAAGGGGCTGCGGAAGCCGCTCTACCTGAAGGACGACGACTACCGGCTCAGCTTCCTGCACGGCAATTTCGTGACGCTCACGAACCTCACGGAGGCGGACTGGGCGCGGCTGGAGGAGCAGCGCCTCAGCCCCCTGAACGTGTCCGTGCACGCGACGGACGCGGCCCTGCGGCGCAGGCTGCTGGGCAATCCGCGCGCGCCCGACGTGCTGGCCCAGCTGGAGCGGCTGGGGGCGCTGGGGCTGCAAGCGCACACGCAGATCGTGCTCACGCCCGGCGTGAACGACGGCGAGGCGCTGGAGCGCTCCCTGCGCGACTTGACGGCGCTCCATCCGACGGTGCAGACGGTCTCCGTGGTGCCGGTGGGGGCGAGCCCGCGGCTGGAGGAGCGCGCGCTGGAACGCGACGGCGTCGCCCTGCCGCCGCCGGAGCGGGCCTTCGCGCGGCGGCTCATCGCCGTCGTGCGCCGCCACCAGCGCGCCTGCGAGGCGGCCCACGGGCGCAGCGTCGTGCAGTGCGCCGACGAGTACTACCTGGCGGCGGGACGGCCCCCGCCGGCGGCGCGGCGCTACGACGGCTTCCCCCAGTACGAGAACGGCATCGGCATGACGCGCGCGCTGCTGGAGGACTGGCGGCGGCTGCGGCGGCGCTTGCGGGCGAGGCCGGAGCCGGGGCTGGCGGGACGGCGCGTGGCGCTCGCCTGCGGCACGCTGATCGCGCCCGTGCTGGAGCGGCTGGCGGCGGAGCTGTCCGCCGCGACGGGGATCGAGGCCAGCGTCCATCCCGTGCCCAACGCCCTCTTCGGCGAGCGCGTGAACGTGAGCGGCCTGCTGCCCGGCGAGGGGCTGACGCGCGCGCTGGCGGGCGTGGACGCGGACCTGGCGGCGCTGCCGCGCACGAGCCTCGACTACTTCGGCGAGCGCTTTCTCGACGGATTGACGGCGGAGGAGGCGACGGCGCGCATGGACATGCCCGCGGCCTTCGTCTCGACGCTGGGCGAGGTGGTGGCGGCGCTGCGCGAGGGGCCCGTCGCGCCCGGCCCCGCCGCCGCGCCCAACGGGGCCTTCTGGAGCGAGTCCGGCGACGCGCTGCCGGAGGCGGGGCTGGAACGGTAGCGGCGAACGCAGCGCAATCCAGTGCCAGGCTGGGGCCATGCCGTGCGGGGCGAACGCAGCGTCCGGCAGTGCTAGGCTTGGGGCCATGCCGCGCATCCGCGTCGAGCCGCTGGGCATTGAGGTCGAGGCTTCCCGCGGGGAGACGGTGATGGACGCCGTGGGCGCGCGCGGGTACTTCTGGCCGGAGGGCTGCGACCGCGCGGGCGAGTGCACGAATTGCGCCATGGAGGTCGTCTCCGGGCTGGGGCGGCTGAGCGGCATGGGCCGCCACGAGCGCGCCAACCTCGTGCGCCAGCGCGGCGCGCGCTCCATCGAGGACCCGCGCCTGCGCCTCGCCTGCCAGGCCCACGTGGAGGGCGACGTGGTGGTGCACAAGCGCGGCGTGATCGCCGTCCACGCGGGCGGCGGCGGAACGGAGACGGCATGATTTCGAGCATCCTGCTGGCGGCGGGCATGTCCACGCGCATGGGCGAACCGAAGGCGCTGCTGGACTGGGGTGGCGAGCCCCTCGCGCGCTACCAGATCCGGCAGCTGCGGGAGGCGGGCGCGGACGAGGTGATCGTGGTGCTCGGGCACCGCGGCGACGAGATCCACCGCGAGCTGCGGGGGCTGCAGTACCGCGGCGTGCTCAACCCCACCTACCAGCTGGGGCGCGCGGGATCGCTGCGCGCGGGGGCGAAGGCGGTCAGCGCCGAGGCCGAGGCCATCGTGATCCTGAACGTGGACCAGCCGCGCGCGGCGGCGCTCATCCGCGCCGTCATCGAGGCGAAAGCGCGGGAGCCGTCCGCCGCCGCCGCGCGCCCCGCGCACGGCGGACGCCACGGCCACCCCGTGGCGCTGGCGGGACGGCTGCGGGGCGAGCTGCTGGAGGCGAGCGACGGGAGCGCGGGGCTGCGCGGCGTGCTCGCCGCCCACGCGGACGCGATCGTGGACGCGCCCTGCGGCGCGGAGTGCCTGCTCGACCTGAACACGCGCGAGGAGTACGAGGCCGCGCTGGCCGCGCGCGCGGCGGACGCCGCCGGGGCGTGAGCGCCCGCCGCACGCCCGATCCGGTCCACCGCGCGGTCGTCTTCGACCTCGACGAGACGCTGATCGACGGGCGCGCGGCATGGCGCTACACGCTGGAGGAGGCGCTCATGGCCGTGGCCAACCGGCGCATCGACGCGCGCCCGCTGGCGGGGGAGTACCGCCGCCGCCCCTGGCGGGACGGCCTCGCCATCGTGCTCGACGGCGCGGAGGAGCGGCGGCGCGCGGAGGCCCTGTGCGCGCGCATGACGGCGAGCAGCGCGCTGAAGCGGCTGCTCGTGCACGAGGGCGCGGGCATGGCGCTGGACGAGATTCGCGGCGCGCGCATCGGCATCGGGGCGGTCTCGCGCGCGCCCCACGCCCTCGCCCTGAAGCAGGCGCAGGCGACGGGCCTCGACCGCTTCCTCGCCGTGCTCTCGGCCACGCCCGCGGGCGAACGCTGGGACCCCGCCGCGCGCGCCGCCGACTGCCTCGCGTGGTTCGGGCGCGCGCCGGGGGAGTGCCTCTTCGTGGGGGCGGACGGGCGCGACCTGGCGGCCGTGCGCGCGCTGGGGGCGGCGGCGGCGGGGGCGGGCTGGGCGGAGACGGCGGACGCGGGGGACGGCGAGGTTCGGCTGCCCGCGCCGGGGGCCGTGTTCGGGGCGCTCCTGCGCGGCCTCGGCGGACGCGCACTACCGCCAGAGGCGAACGGGGGCTAGGCTTTGTCCAACCAGCGACGAAGGGGGGCACGGTGGCGACCAGGATCGGGATCAACGGCTTCGGACGGATCGGCAGGCAGGTGTTCAAGGCCATCAGCGATCGCCACGGCGAGACGCTGGAGGTGGCCGCCGTGAACGACCTCGTGGACGGCGAGACGAACGCCAGCCTGCTCAGGCACGACAGCAACTACGGCCCCTGGCGGCGCGAGGTGCGCGCCACGGAGACGGGCCTCGCCGTGGACGGGCGCGACGTGGCCGTCTTCCGCGAGCGCGAGCCGGGGGCCATCCCCTGGGGCGAGGCGGGCGTGGAGCTGGTGATCGAGTCGACCGGCTTCTTCACGGACGCGACGAAGGCGGCGGCCCACCGGCGCGACGGCGTGGGCAAGGTGATCATCAGCGCCCCCGCCAAAAACGAGGACCTGACGGTGGTGCTGGGCGTGAACGACGAGCGCTACGACGCCGCGCGCCACCACGTCATCTCCAACGCCAGCTGCACCACGAACGGGCTGGCGCCGGTGGTGAAGGTGCTGGTGGACGAGTTCGGGCTGGTGAAGGGGCAGATGACGACGGTGCACAGCTACACGAGCTCGCAGAAGATCCTCGACCAGGCGGGCGGGGGCGACCCGCGCGAGATGCGCTCGGGGCCGCTCAACATCGTGCCCACCTCGACGGGCGCGGCGCGCGCCCTGCGGCTGGTCATCCCCGAGGTGGAGGGCAGGCTGGACGGGCTCGCCTACCGCGTGCCCACGCCCACCGTCTCCATCGTCGAGATCGTGGCCCTCACGGAGCGGGAGACGACGCGCGAGGAGCTGAACGCCGCCATGGGCGAGGCCGCGGGCGGGCGCATGAAGGGCATCCTCGGCATCACCGACGACCCCGTGGTGTCGATGGACCTGAAGGGCGACGAGCGCTCCAGCATCGTGGACGGGCGCTCGACGAACGTGGTGGCGGGCAACCTCGTGAAGGTGGCCGCCTGGTACGACAACGAGTGGGGCTACGCCTGCCGCCTCAGCGACCTCGCCGCGAAGCTGGCGGCGGAGGGGATCTAGCCGCCAGCCGTGTTCGAGGCGCTCACGGACAAGCTGCAGGACGCCTTCCGGCGCTTCGGCGCGCGCGGCGTGGTCACCGAGGACGACCTCGACCGCGCCCTGCGCGACGTGCGCCTGGCCATGCTCGAGGCGGACGTGAACTTCCGCGTGGTGCGGGAGTTCACGTCGCGCGTGCGCGAGCGGGCGCTGGGCGCGGACGTGCTGCGCAGCCTCACGCCCGCGCAGCAGGTGCTGGACATCGTCAACCGCGAGCTGACGGAGGTGCTGGGCGGGGACGCGGCGGAGCTGGCGGTCGCCCCGAAGCCGCCCGCCATCATGCTGCTGGTGGGCCTGCAGGGGTCGGGCAAGACGACCACGGCGGCCAAGCTGGCGGCGCGGCTGAAGGCGGACGGCAAGCGCCCCTTCCTCGTCGCCTGCGACATCTACCGGCCCGCGGCGGTGGAGCAGCTGGTGACGCTGGCGAGGAGCCTGGACGTGCCCGTGCACGAGGAGGGCACGGGCGCGAAGCCCGCCGACATCGCCGAACGCGGCCTCGCGCAGGCCGTCCGCGCCGCCGCCACGCACGTGCTCATCGACACCGCCGGGCGGCTGCACGTGGACGAGACGATGATGGCGGAGGCGGCGGACCTGCGGCGGCGGCTGAACCCGCACGAGGTGCTGTTCGTGGCCGACGCCATGGCGGGCCAGGACGCGGTCACGGCGGCGCAGGCCTTCCACGAGCAGGTGGCGCTCACGGGCGTGGTGCTGACGAAGCTGGACGGGGACGCGCGCGGGGGCGCGGCCCTCAGCATCCGCGCGGTGCTGGGCGTGCCGGTCAAGTTCATCGGCACGGGCGAGAAGACGGACGCGCTGGAGCCGTTCCATCCGGACCGGCTGGCGGGGCGCATCCTCGGCATGGGCGACATGCTCAGCCTCATCGACAAGGCCAAAACGACGATGGGCGACGACAGCGCGCGCCGCTTCAACGACAAGCTGAAGAAGGGGTCCTTCGACCTGCAGGACTTCATCGACCAGCTGCGGCAGGTGCGGGAGATGGGGCCGCTGGGGCAGCTGCTGCAGATGCTGCCGGGCTTCAATTCGATCAAGGCGCAGCTGGACGTGGATTCGCTGGACGACGACTACTTCGGGCACGCGGAGGCGATCGTGCTCTCCATGACGCCGTGGGAGCGGCGGCACCCGGAGCGCATCGACGGGCGGCGGCGGAAGCGCATCGCGCGCGGCTGCGGCTCCGCCCCGGCGGACGTGAACCGGCTGCTGAAGCAGTTCTTCGAGGCGCGCAAGCTGGCCCGCCAGATCAACAGCGGACGCCTGCCCGCGCTTGCGGGGATGCGCTGAGCGAGCGCCAGCGCCGCGGATGCGGTAGCATGGGGCGCAACCGACCACGGGAGGGATGCGGTGCTGCGAATCCGGCTGCGACGCGCGGGCAAGAAGGGGAAGGCCCATTATCGGGTGGTGGTGGCCGACCAGCGCGCCCCGCGCGACGGCGCGTTCCTCGAATCGCTCGGTTCCTACGACCCCCACCAGGAGCCGCCGCTGGCCACGCTGGACGCCGAACGCGCGCGCGACTGGCTGGCGAAGGGCGCGCAGCCCTCGGATGCGGCGGCCAGCATCCTGCGGCGCGCGGGCGTGCTCGCGGGCGCGTCCCCCGCCGCGGCTGAGGGCGAGGCCGCGCCCGCCGCCGCCGAAACGGCGGAGGGCTAGCGCGATGGCTTCCATGATGGCGAACCTGACGGAGTACATGGCCCGGGCGCTCGTGGACGAGCCGGACGAGGTGCGCGTGAGCGAGCGCGAGGAGTACGGACGCGTGATCGTGCGGCTGGACGTGGCGGAGGCGGACATGGGGCGCGTGATCGGGCGCGACGGGCGCATCGCCACGGCCATGCGCTCGCTCATGAAGGTGGCGGCCATCCGCGAGGACGTGCGCGCCGCCCTCGAGATCGGGGACTGAGCGCGCCCGCCGCCCCCGGGGCGGTCGCGCCGCGCGAGGGCTTCGTGGCCGTCGCCCGCGTGCTGCGGGCCCACGGATCCACCGGCGAGCTGCGCGTGGCCCCCTTCAACCCCGCCCTGCCCAACCTGCGCCGCGGACGCGATCTCTACCTGCTGGGCGAGCGGCGGCGCGTGGAGCGCGCGCGGCGGGATCGCGGGCAGGCGATCGTGCGGCTGGCGGGACTGGAGCGGCGCGAGCAGGCGGAGGCGGCGCGCGGCGCGCTGCTGGAGGCGCCCGAGGACGAGCTGGCGCGCGAGCCCGGCGCGTGGTTCGTGCACGAAATCGTGGGGCTGGAGGCCGTCACGGAGGACGGGCGCGCGCTGGGGCGCGTGCGCGAGGTGCTGGAGACGGGGGCGAACGACGTGTACGCGGCGGACGGCCCCGACGGCGAGACGCTCATCCCCGCCGTCGCCTCCGTGGTGCTGGCCGTGGACGTGGCGGGCGGGCGGCTGCTGGTGGCGGAAACGCCGGGGCTGACGGCCTCCGCCGGGGCGGGGCGTTGAAAGGCGCCGCCGGGGCCGCTAGACTGCCTCACGGTTCCGGCGGGGAACCGTCAGCAAGCCACACGCCCAGCCTGTCGAGAGGGGAAACGGCGATGGTGAAGGCAGAGACGCTTCAGGTCGTGGACAGCTGCGTCCACCACTGGATTCTGGATCCGCCGCGAGGCGAGCTCACCTTCGGGCGCTGCAAGAAATGCGGCGAGGAACGCCAGTTCACGGGCGAGACGAGCTACCGCATCGGGCGCGGCTCCTCCCGCCGCCGCTAGCCCCGCTCCGGCCCCGCGCGCCCAGTGTCCCACGCGCCCGTTTGCGCGCGCGCGGGCGCATCCCTACGATCACGGCGGGCGTGGGGACATAGCTCAGCTGGGAGAGCGCGGCGTTCGCAATGCCGAGGTCGGGGGTTCGACTCCCCCTGTCTCCACCAGCCCTCCATCGAGAAGCCGCGCGCGACCGCCCGCCGCCGAAGGAGAGGACGATGACGAAGACCGTGGGGGAGCGGCTCGCCGAGCTGGCGGAGCGCCGGGAGGAGGCGTTCGCGGGGGGCGGGCCGAAGCGCGTCGAGGCGCAGCACGGGCGCGGCAAGCGGACCGCCCGCGAACGCATCGAACTGCTGCTGGACGAGGGCAGCTTCGAGGAGATCGACGCGCTCGTGCGGCCGCGCGGCGCGGAGCGCGGCCCCGAGGCCGTGGTCACCGGCTGGGGCCGCATCGACGGACGGCCCGTCTACCTCTTCTCCTACGATTTCACCGTCTCCGGCGGCTCCCTGAGCGAGACCGTGGGCGAGAAGATTCTGAAGGTGATGGACCTGGCGCTGACGACGGGCGCGCCCATCATCGGCATCCAGGATTCGGGCGGGGCGCGCATCCAGGACGGCCCCGAAAGCCTGCGCGGCTTCGGCGAGATGTTCGCCATGAACACGCTGGCCAGCGGCGTCATCCCCCAGATCAGCGTGATCATGGGCCCCTGCGCGGGCGGCGCCGTCTACAGCCCGGCCATCACCGACTTCATCTTCATGACCGAGGGCACGGGGCAGATGTACATCACCGGGCCGGACGTGATCCGGCGCGTGACGGGCGAGGAGATCACGCACGAGGACCTGGGCGGGGCGGACGTGCACGCCACCCGCTCGGGCGTGGCCCATTTCGCCATCGAAGGCGAGGAGGAGACGCTGGCCGAGGTGCGCCGCCTGCTCTCCTTCCTGCCCTCGAACAACGTGGAGGAGCCGCCCGAGGTTCCCACCGGGCACCCCACGCACGAGCCGGACGAGGAGCTGCTGGCGATCGCGCCGGACGAGCCGAACCGCCCCTACGACGTGCGCGAGATCATCTACCGCATCGTGGACGACGGCGATTTCCTCGAGGTGCACGAGCGCTACGCGCCCAACGTGGTGGTGGGCTTCGCGCGCATGGGCGGGCAGGCGGTGGGCTTCGTGGGCAACCAGCCCATGCACCTGGCGGGCGTGCTCGACATCGAGGCCAGCCGCAAGGCCGCGCGCTTCGTGCGCACCTGCGACTGCTTCAACATCCCCATCGTCACGCTCGTCGACATCCCCGGCTACCTGCCCGGCTCCTCGCAGGAGTACGGCGGCATCATCACGCACGGGGCGAAGCTGCTCTTCGCCTACAGCGAGGCCACCGTGCCCAAGATCGCGGTGGTGCTGCGCAAGGCCTACGGCGGGGCCTACCTGGTCATGTCCAGCAAGCACCTGCGCGGGGACATGAACTTCGCCTGGCCCGCGGCGGAGGTGGCGGTCATGGGCCCGGAGCAGGCGGTGGGCATCATCAACCGCCGCGAGATCGACGCGGCGGAGGACCCCGAGGCGAAGCGCGAGGAGCTGGCCGAGGAGTTCCGCACGCGCTTCGGCAACCCCTACATCCCCGCCGGGCGCGGCTTCATGGACGACGTGATCGACCCCCGCGAGACGCGCGGCAAGATCGTGACGGCGCTGGAGATGCTGCGCAACAAGGCCGACCGCAACCCGCCCCGGAAGCACGGCAACATCCCCCTCTAGCGCCCTATGAACGCCTTGCGGTCGGCGGCGGCGTCCGCGACGCGGGCGTGGGGCGCGGCGCGCGGCGGGGCTGGCCCGTTGGGCGCGTTCGTGACACGATTCGGGCGGCATGGCGCGAGTGCGCATCACCGAGACCGCGATCCGCGACGGGCACCAGTCGCTGCTGGCCACGCGCATGCGCACGGAGGACATGATCCCCGCGCTCGAGCGCATGGACGCGGCGGGCTACGGCAGCATCGAGTGCTGGGGCGGGGCCACCTTCGACACGGCCATGCGCTTCCTGCTGGAGGATCCGTGGGAGCGGCTGCGCGAGGTGAAGCGGCGGCTCGCGCACACGCCCACGCAGATGCTGTTGCGCGGCCAGAACGCGGTGGGCTACCGCCACTACGCCGACGACGTGGTGCGCGCCTTCTGCGAGCGCGCGGTCGAGAACGGCATGGACGTCTTCCGCATCTTCGACGCGCTCAACGACACGCGGAATCTGGAAACGGCCTTCGACAGCGTGAAGCGCGCGGGCGGGCACGTGCAGGGCACGCTCTGCTACACGACCAGCCCGGCGCACGGCGTGGAGAGCTTCGCGGCGCTGGCGGGGCGGCTGGTGGAGATGGGGGCCGATTCGCTCTGCATCAAGGACATGGCGGGGCTGCTCAGCCCGGTGATGGCGGAGCGGCTGGTGCGGCGCATCAAGGGCGACCATCCGCGCGTGCCGCTGCAGCTGCATTGCCACGACACGTCGGGCTACGCGGAGATGGCCTACCTGCTGGCCGTGCGCGCGGGGGCGGACGCCATCGACTGCGCCATCAGCCCGCTGGCGGGGGGCACCTCGCAGCCGGCCACGGAGACGCTGGTGGCGGCGCTGGCGGAGGACGCGGAGCTGGACACGGGCATCGCGCTCGACGACCTGGTGGAGACGGCGGAGTACTTCGGGGGCGTGCGGCGGCGCTACTGGAAGCACGAAAGCCACCTGCTGGGCGTGGACGCGGGCGTGCTCCGCCACCAGGTGCCGGGGGGCATGATCTCGAACCTCGTGGGCCAGCTGCGCGAGCAGGGGCAGGAGGCGAGGCTGGGCGAGGTGCTGGAGGAGAACGCGCGCGTGCGGGCCGACCTCGGCTATCCGCCGCTGGTGACGCCCAGCTCCCAGATCGTGGGCTCGCAGGCGGTGCTCAACGTGCTCACGGGCAAGCGCTACGGGTCGGTCACGCGCGAGACGCGCAACCTCGCGCGCGGGCTCTACGGGGCCACGGCGGCGCCGATCGCGCCGGAGGTGCTGGCGCAGGTGCTGGACGGCGAGCAGCCCATCACGCACCGCCCCGCCGACGACCTCGCGCCGGAGCTGGAGTCGGCGGCGGCGGAGATCGGCGAGCTGGCGGAAAGCGCGGAGGACGTGCTGTCGTACGTCATGTTCCCGCAGCCCGCGCGGCGCTTCCTCGAATGGCGGCGCGAGGGCGGCGGGCCGGAGCGCGAACTGGTGGCCGCCGTGGTGGGGGCCATGGCCGTGCGCGAGCGCGCGAACGCGCGGCCGCCCGCCGTCGCGCCCGCGCCCGCGACGGCGTCCGCGGGGGGCGGCGGCGACTGGCGGCGCTTCGGACGCATGAGGCAGATGCCCTGACGATGGCGACGGTCACGATCGGCGGACGCTCCTACGAGGTGGAGGTGCGCGGCGACACGGTCGTCGTGGACGGCCACGAGTTCGCCGTGACGGTGGCGCGCGGCGACGCCTACGACACGGTGACGGCGGGCGGCGCGGCCTGGCGCGTGGCCCTGCCGCCGGAGGGCGAGCGCGAGTCGGGCATGACCGTCGAGGTCGACCACCGGCCCTTCACGCTGGAATGGGAGGGGCGGCTGGGCGGCGGGCCCGCGCGGCGGAGCGCGAAGCCCGCGTCCGCGCGTCCCGCCCCGGCGGCGGGCGCGAACGCGGCGGGCGGCGTGGCGGCGCAGCTGTCGGGCCGCGTGCTGCGCGTGGCCGTGGCCGCGGGCGAGACGGTGGAGGCGGGCCAGCTGCTGGTCGTGCTGGAGGCGATGAAGATGGAGAACGAGATCACCGCGCCGCGGGCGGGCGTGGTGAAGGACGTGCCCGTGGGCGAGGGCGCCCAGGTGTCCGAGGGCGATACGCTGGTGGTGCTGGAGTAGGCCATGCCGGTGAAGGAACTGCGCGATCAGCGCCACAACGCCGTGCTCGACGAGATCGCGGCGGCGCGCTTCCCCTACCCGAACGGGGAAAGCCCCCAGCTGGAGACGCTGCTGAACCTGCCCGAACCGGTCATCTCGGCGGGCCAGTGGCGGGGCGAGCCGCTCTACCCGGACATCGTGGTCGTGCGGCGGCCGGGGCAGTGGCTGGAGCTGATGGCGGAGGTGGAGACGGCGGACTCCCTCACGGACGAGCAGGCGGAGACGCGCTGGGCGCCGTTCTCGCGGCAGGGCGCGCTCCTGCTGTACGTGCCCGCGGGGCGCGTGAAGGAGACGAGGCGGCTGTGCAAGCGGCACGGCGTGCGCGCGAAGGGCATCCGCACCTGGCGCTACCGGCCCGTGTGGGGCCTCACCGTGTGCGAAGCCTGAGGGGCGCATGAGCGAGCCGCGCCCCTCCCTCAACGTCTACTTCGACGTGGACCACACGCTCGTCTACCCCACGCAGGCGGCGAGCGCGCTGCGTCCGGGGGCGCGCGAGGCGATGGCGCGCATCAAGGCCGCCGGGCACGGCGTCTACGTGTGGTCGGCGGGCGGCCAGACGTACAGCGAGCGCACGGTGGAGCGCCACGGGCTGGGGGCCTGGGTGGACGGCTGCTTCGACAAGCACCCGCGCGTCGATCCGCCGCCGGACGTGATCATCGACGACGACTGGTACCTCGTGGAGAAGTACGGCGGCTACCTCGTCTCGCAGTACAAGGCGGTGAACGAGCGCGACCGCGAGCTGCTGGACGTGGCGGGGCGCATCCTCGGGCCGCGCTGAGGCTCAGGGGGAGGGCAGGCGCAGGGCGTAGAGCACGCCCGGATCTCCGAAGCCCACGGGCACGACGAGCGTGTCCCCGGCCACGGCGGGCCAGCCGTTGATGCCGCCGGGGGCCTGGTGCCGCCAGACGATCTCGCCGGTGGCGCGGTCGAGCGCGAGGATGAGGCCCGTGATCACGGAGGTGAAGACGAGGTCGTTCACGACGGTGGCCCCGCCGAAGCCGTCGCCGGGCAGCTCCGCCTCCCAGACGACCTCGCCGCTGGCGGCGTCGATGGCGACCAGCTGGCTGGGATGGACGCCAAGGCTGGTGCTCCCCTCCGTGTGCTCCGGCGAGTCGTAGACGGTGGGGGCGTTGACGACGGAGACGTAGACGGTCCCCCCGGCGACGGCGATGGGCGTGACCACGCCGCCCGCCGCGCCGGGCATTACCTCCAGCCTGCCCTCGAAGCTTTCCAGGTCGTCGTTCTGGTGGATGCCGACGGGGGTGTCCCAGAGCGCCGCGCCGTCGGGGTCGAGGCCGATGACGCGCCCCATCTTGCCCGTGCTGATGACGACCGTGCGCCCGTCCGCCAGCGTGGCGATGCCGGTGAGGACGGCGTCGCGGTCGAAGATGTCGTGGGCGACGTGCTGGCGGCCCCAGCGCAGCTCGCCGTCGTCGATGCCGACGGCGAGGATGGAGTCGGTCCAGCGGTTGTCGCCGGGGCGGCTGGCGCCGTTGGGCCAGCCCGCGACGCCGGGGAAGGGGTAGGGGTTGGAGATGCCCCAGTAGGCCACGCCCGCGGCGAGGTCCACGGCGGGCGGATGCCAGGCCCCGCCGCCGCTGTTGATCTCCGGATGGCCCCAGAGGTCCGCGGAGACGATGGTGTCGAACGACCAGCGGACGTCGCCCGTGACCGCGTCGAGGCCGTAGAGGGTTCCGCGCGCGCCCGGGATGGAGAGCGAGCTGGTGGCGGCCAGCACCGTGTCCCCGGCCACGACGGGCTGGAAGTTGACGAGGCCGCCGTTGGCGAGGATGTCGGTGGACCAGAGGCGCTCGCCGTCGGCGGCGCGGTAGGCGGCGATGGCGCGGCCCGCGCGGTTGGCGTAGACGCAGCCGCCGCGCACGGCCACGCCGCTGGGCCCGTAGACCCACTCGTCGACCTCGACCATCCAGCGGCGGTTGCCCGTGCGCAGGTCGATGGCGTGGACGTTCGTGCGCAGGTCGCCGAGGTAGACGACGCCGTCGCGGATGACGGGGGTGGTGGCGGCGATGCCGAACTGGCCGCCGCCGGGCAGCTCGTAGGCCCAGGCCCGCTCCAGCGTCTTCACGTTGGCGGCGGTGATGCCGGAGGCGGAGGCGGCGCGGCCGCCGGCGAGGTCG
Organism: Tepidiformaceae bacterium; assembly: GCA_958295975.1. Classification (GTDB taxonomy): domain Bacteria; phylum Chloroflexota; class Dehalococcoidia; order Tepidiformales; family Tepidiformaceae; genus UBA2991. The sequence goes on from OY282446.1 coordinate 17,805, forward strand.
TGGTTGGCGCTGGGCCAGTCGGCGGCGGCGGGAGCGTCGGGGGCCTGGCAGGGGCGCGGACGGGCCGCCGGTTCGGTGGCGGTGGCGGCGGTGGCGGTGAGGGCGGCATCTCCGCTCCCGCTCCCGCCGCCGTCGCCGCCGCCGCAGGCCGCCAGGGCGAGGGCGAGGACGGCGAGGAGCGCGAGGGCGCGCAACGCGGACATGGCGCGAACCCTAGCAGGAATGCCCAAGGCGGATGCGTGGTACGATGGGCGGGAGCGGGCGCGAAGGGCCGCCCGCGCGAAGGAGAGGCATGAGCGAAGCGCCGCTGCTCGAGATCGAGGGCCTGCGCGCCAGCGTGGCGGGCAAGGAGATCCTGACGGGGCTGAGCCTGACCGTGCGCGCGGGCGAGGTGCACGCCATCATGGGGCCGAACGGCTCCGGCAAAAGCACGCTGGCGAACACGCTCATGGGCAATCCGCGCTACGCCGTCACGGGCGGCACGGCGCGTTTCCGCGGGGAACCGCTGGAGGGGCTGGCGCCGGACGAGCGCGCGCGGCGCGGCCTCTTCCTCGCCTTCCAGTATCCGGTGGCGGTGCCGGGCGTGACGGTCGTGAACTTCCTGCGCCAAGCGGTGAACGCCGTGCGCGGGGAGGAGCTGCCGGTGCGCGAATTCCGCCAGAACCTGTTCGCGCGCATGGAGCAGCTGCGGGTGGACCGCGATTTCGCGCGGCGCTACCTGAACGACGGCTTCAGCGGCGGCGAGAAGAAGCGCGCGGAGATGCTGCAGCTGGCCATGCTGCAGCCGCGGCTGGCGGTGCTGGACGAGACCGATTCGGGGCTCGACATCGACGCCCTGCGCACGGTCGCGGACGGCGTGAACGCGCTCATGAACGAAGAGATGGGGCTGCTGCTGATCACGCACTACCAGCGGCTCCTCAATTACATCCGCCCCCGGTTCGTGCATGTGCTGATGGGCGGGCGCATCGTGCGGTCGGGCGGGCCCGAGCTCGCCGAGGAGCTCGAGGCGAGCGGATACGACGCCATGGAGCCGGCCGCGCCCACGGCCTGACCGGAGAGGAGACGAGCGATGACGGCGACGCAGACGGTCCGCGAGGACGGGTACAAGTGGGGCTTCTTCGACGAGGAGGAAGCGCTCTTCAAGGCGAACAAGGGGCTCACCGCGGGGATCGTGAACACCATCTCCGAGCTGAAGAACGAGCCCGCGTGGATGCGCGAGCAGCGCCTGCGCGCGCTCGACCTCTTCCGCGAGAAGGAGAACCCGCCCTGGGGCACGAAGCTGCTGGAGTCGATCGATTTCGACGACATCCACTACTTCGTGCGCGCCACCGACCGCGACGAGCGCTCGTGGGACGACGTGCCCGAGTACATCCGCCGCACGTTCGACAAGCTGGGCATCCCCGAGGCGGAGAAGAAGTTCCTCGCGGGCGTGGGCGCGCAGTACGACTCCGAGGTGGTCTACCACAACATCCGCGAGGACCTGGAAAAGCTGGGCGTGCTCTTCCTCGGCATGGACCAGGCGCTGGCCGAGCACGAGGACATCGTGCGCCAGTACTTCGGCACGGTGGTGCCCGCGGGCGACAACAAGTACGCCGCCCTCAACAGCGCCGTGTGGTCGGGCGGGTCGTTCATCTACGTGCCGCCCGGGGTGAAGGTGGACATCCCCCTGCAGGCCTATTTCCGCATCAACACGGAGAACATGGGGCAGTTCGAGCGCACGCTGATCATCGCGGACGAGGGCAGCCAGGTGCACTACGTGGAGGGCTGCACGGCCCCCGTCTACAGCAGCGACTCGCTGCACAGCGCGGTGGTGGAGATCATCGTGAAGAAGGGCGCGCGCGTGCGCTACACGACCATCCAGAACTGGTCCAACAACGTCTACAACCTCGTGACGAAGCGCGCCGCCGCCTACGAGGACGCGGTGATGGAGTGGGTGGACGGGAACCTGGGCTCGAAGCTGACGATGAAGTTCCCCAGCGTCTTCCTGCTGGAGCCCGGGGCGCACGGCGAGATTCTGTCGCTGGCCTTCGCGGGCGAGGGGCAGCACCAGGACGCGGGCGGCAAGGTCGTGCACCTCGCCCCCGACACCACCTCCACCATCGTCTCCAAGTCGCTCAGCAAGGACGGCGGGCGCACCAGCTACCGCGGCCTGCTGAAGGTGGCCGAGGGCTGCGACAACGTGCGCTCCAGCGTGCGCTGCGACGCCCTGCTGCTGGACGAGGAGTCGCGCTCCGACACCTACCCCACGATGGAGGTGGACGCGCCCGACGTCTCGATCGAGCACGAGGCCTACGTGTCCAGGCTGAGCGAGGAGCAGCTGTTCTATCTGCAGACGCGCGGGCTGAGCGAGGACGCCGCGGCCAAGATGATCGTCAACGGCTTCGTCGAGCCGATCGTCAAGGAGCTGCCGATGGAGTACGCCGTGGAGCTGAACCGCCTGATCGAAATGCACATGGAAGGCGCCATCGGCTAGGCCGGGGCGCGCGACGGACATGACCACCGCCACGGACGCCGCCGCCCTCGGGGAGGCGCTCACCCCCGCGGCGAGCCGCGCCCTGGGGGAGGCGCTGGGCGACGGCGCGACGGTGGCGGCCCTGCGCGCGCGCGGGGCGGCGGCGCTGGCGCACGCGGCCATGCCCTCGCCCGCGCGCGACCGCCCCTGGAAGTACGTCGACGCCGCCAGCCTCGACCTCTCGCGTCTGGCCCCGCCGTCCGCGCCGCGCGAGGCGCCCGCGGGCGACCCGCTCGCGCCCGGCTCGCTGCTGCTGCGCGACGGCGGCGCGACGGGACGCGGGCCGACGCCGGCGGGGCTGACGCTGGCCCCCTTCGGCGACGCCGGGGAGGAGGCGCTGGCGCGGCTGGGCGAGGCCCTCGCGCCCGACGGCGGCGACCGCCTGCGCGCGCTCCACTACGCCTTCCTGCGCGGCGGCGTGGCGGCGATCGCGGCGGCGGGCGCGGAGATCGCGGCGCCCGCGCGCATCACGCGCGAGTTCACGGCGGACGGGACGCTGGCCGCGCCGCACACGCTCATCGTCGCGGGCGCGAACAGCCGCCTCACCGTCATCGAGGAGTACCGCTCGGACGAGGGCGAGCTGGCCGTGCTGCCCGCCGTCGAGATTCTGGCCGGGCCGGGCGCCGCCGTGCGCTACGCGGCGCTGCACCGCTGGGGATCGGGGACGCGCGCGTTCGCCGGCCAGCGCGCCCTCACGGAGCGCGACGCCGCCGTCGTGAGCCTCAGTCTGGTGACGGGCGGGCGGCTGGTGAAGGGCGCCATCGCCTCCTCGCTCACGGGGCGGGGATCGAGCAGTGAGCTGTACGGCCTCGCCGTGGGCGGGGGCGACGGGCACATCGATTTCGACACGCTGCAGGACCACGTGGCCGAGGACACGCGCAGCGACCTGCTCTTCAAATCGGCGCTGGGGGGGCGCTCGCGGGCCGTCTACTACGGCGTCACGCGCGTGGGGCTGGGGGCGCGGCGCGCGGACGCGCACCAGGAGAACCGCAACCTGCTGCTCAGCCGCGCGTCCCGGGCGGACAGCGACCCCGTGCTCGAAATCCTCACGAACGACGTGTCGCGCGTGAGCCACGGGGCGACGGCGGGTCCGGTGGACCAGGAGGAGCTGTTCTACATCCAGTCGCGCGGGCTCACGCGCGAGGGGGCGGTGAGCCTGCTGGTGCGCGGCTTCCTCGGCGAGGCGCTCGATCGCGGCGCGCCCGAGGGGACGCGCGAGGAGCTGGGCGCGCTCGTGGACGCCAGGCTGCGGGAGCTGGGGGCGAGGGCGTGAGCGCGGCCCTCGACGCGGCGCGGCTGCGGGCCGATTTCCCCATCCTCGCGCGCGAGGTGAACGGCCACCCCCTCGTCTACCTCGACAACGCCGCCACCACGCAGAAGCCGCGCGCCGTGATCGACGCCCTCGCGCACTACTACGAGACGCAGAACGCGAACATCCACCGCGGCATCCACGCGCTCGCGGTGGAGGCCACGGAGGCCTACGAGGAGGCGCGCGGCAAGGCGGCGCGGCACATCGGCGCGCGGGCCGAGGACGTGGTGTTCACGCGCAACGCCACGGAGTCCATCAACCTCGTGGCGCGGGCCTGGGGCGACGCCCGCGTGGGGGAGGGCGACGAGATCGTCCTCACGATCATGGAGCACCATTCGAACATCGTGCCCTGGCAGCAGCTGGCGGGGCGCACGGGCGCGCGCCTGCGCTACGCGGGCATCGACGCGGAGGGGCGGCTCGACCTCGATTCGCTGCGCGCCGCGATCGGGCCGCGCACGAAGCTCGTGGCAGTGACGCACATGTCGAACGTGCTGGGCTCGGTCACGCCCGTGGCCGAAGTGGCCGCGATGGCGCGGGCGGCGGGCGCGGCGGTGCTGGTGGACGGCGCGCAGAGCGCCCCCCATCTGCCCGTGGACGCGCCCGCGCTGGGCTGCGATTTCTTCGCCTTTTCCGCGCACAAGATGCTGGGGCCGACGGGCGTGGGCGCGCTCTGGGCGCGTCCGGGGCTGCTGGCGGAGATGGACCCCTTCCTCGGCGGCGGCGAGATGATCGCGCTGGTGCGCGAGGAGGAATCGACCTGGGCGGAGCCGCCCAACCGCTTCGAGGCGGGCACGCCCAACATCGCGGGCGTGATCGCCTTCGGGGCGGCGCTGGACTACCTGCGCGGCGTGGGCATGGAGGCCGTGCACGCGCACGAGCGGGAGCTGACGGCCCGCGCCATCGAGGCCCTGTCGCGCACGGGGGGCGTGACCCTGCACGGCCCGCGCGACGTGGAGGCGCGCGGCGGCGTGGTCAGCTTCACGCTGGAGGGGGCGCACCCGCACGACGTGAGCACCATCGTGGACGCGCGCGGCGTGGCCATCCGCGCGGGGCACCACTGCGCCCAGCCGCTCATGCGCCATCTGGGCGTGGCGGCCACGAACCGCGCCAGCTTCACCCTCTACAATGAGGCGAGCGAAATCGATGTCCTCGTCGAGGCGCTCGACGAGGTGAAACGGATTTTCGGGCGTGTCGAGAGCCGAACCGCCGTTTGACGACCTCTACCGCGAGGTCATTCTGGACCACTACCGGAGGCCCCGGAACGCGGGCGCGCTGGACGTGCCCACGCACCGGGCGGAGGGGCTGAACCCCCTCTGCGGCGACGAGGTGGCGCTCGAACTGGTCGTCGAGGGCGACACCATCCGCGCCACCGCCTTCCGCGGGCGGGGCTGCTCCATCAGCCAGTCCAGCGCCAGCATGATGACGGAGCGCATCCGCGGGGCGACGGTCGCGGAGACGCGGCGGCTGATGGAGCTGTTCGAGGCGCAGCTGACGGAGGACGCCGAGCCCGATCCGGCGCTGGGCGACCTCGAGGCGCTCCACGGCGTGGCCCAGTTCCCCGTGCGCGTGAAGTGCGCGCTGCTGTGCTGGAAGGTGCTGCGCGAGGCCCTGACGCCCATCGAAACCGTCGACGACCGCTAGCGAAGGAGGAGCCGACATGGCCGAAACCGGGACGAAGGCGCGCCCCACGGACGAGGAGCTGCGCGAGCGCATCCGCGAGGTGAAGGACCCCGAGATCGACATGAGCATCGTCGACCTGGGGCTCGTCTACGACATCGAGTGGGACGACGGCACGGTGAACGTGCGCATGACGCTCACCAGCCCGGGCTGTCCGCTGGGGCCCATCATCCGCGGGGCCGTCTACGCCAAGGTGAAGGACATGCCCGGCGTGGAGGACGTGGACGTCGAGATCGTGTGGAACCCGCCGTGGGACCCGCGCACGATGGCGAGCGAGGACGTGAAGATGGCGCTCGGCATCTGGTAGGGCGCGGGGGCCGCGCGGCGGGGAGCGCCGATGGCGTGCGAACAGGAGACGGCCGCGATCCTGCGCGGGGCGGGCCAGCGCGTCACGCCCCAGCGGCTGCTCGTGGCCGCCGTGCTGCGCCACGCCGGGCGGCACCTGAGCGCCGCCGAGATCGCGCGCGAGGTGCGCGCCCGCTACCCCGTCGTCGACGTCAGCACCATCTACCGCACGGTGGAGATGCTGAAGGGGCTGCACCTGGCCACGGCCACGGACATGGGCGGCGACGACCTCCTCTTCGAGTGGTCCGCGGGCGAGGCGCATCACCACCTCATCTGCTCGCGCTGCCGCGCCATGCAGGTGCTCGACCGCGACTACCTGGACGGGCTGGCGGAGCGCGTGGGGCGCGACTTCGGCTTCCAGGCCGACGTGCACCACTTCGCCATCTTCGGCGTCTGCCGCGACTGCCGCGAGGGGGCCGGGGCGTGAGCGCGCCGGATGCGCTGCTGCGGGAGCTGCGCCGCGCGGTGGGGGACGCGCACGTGCTCGACCGCCCCGAAGACCTGCTCGTCTACGAGCTGGACGGCACGATCGACCGCTCCCTTCCCGACGCCGTCGTCTTCCCCGACGGCGCGGAGCAGACGCGCGCGGTGGCGCGCGCCTGCCGGGCGCACGGCGTTCCGCTGACGCCGCGGGGCGCGGGCACGGGGCTGAGCGGCGGGGCGGTGGCGGCGCGCGGGGGCGTGGTGCTGGCCACGGCGCGCATGCGGCGCATCCTCTCCATCGATCCGGTCGAGCGCGTGGCCGTGGTGGAGCCGGGCGTCGCCAACATCGAGCTGTCGGAGGCGGCGGCGGCGCACGGCCTCTTCTACGCGCCCGATCCGAGCAGCCAGAAGGCCTGCACCATCGGCGGGAACGTGGCCGAGAACGCGGGCGGGCCGCACTGCCTCGCCCTCGGCGTCACCACCAACCACGTGCTGGGCATGGAGGTGGTGACGGCGGACGGCGAGATCGAGTGGCTGGGGAGCCTCGGCCCGGAGGCGTCCGGCTACGACCTGCGCGGGCTCTTCACCGGCTCCGAGGGCACGCTCGGCGTGGCCACGAAGATCGCGGCGCGCCTGCTGCCCGCGCCCGACGCGGTGGTCACGCTGCTCGCCATCTTCGCGGACGTGGAGGCGGCCAGCGAGACGGTCTCGGCGGTCATCGGCGCGGGGCTCGTGCCCGCCGCGCTGGAGATGATCGACCGCGTCACGCTGCAGGCGGCGGAGGCGGGCCTGCGCTGCGGCTATCCGCCCGAGGCCGGGGCGGTGCTGCTGATCGAGCTGGACGGCATCGCCGCGGTCGTGGACGAACAGGCGCGGCGGGCGGAGGACGCCTGCCGCGCGCACGGCGCGAGCGAGATCCGCCGCGCCAGCGATCCGGTCGAGCGCGAGCGGCTGTGGAAGGGGCGCAAGGGCGCGATCGGGGCGCTGGGACGCATCGCGCCCAACTACTACCTGCTCGACGGCGTGGTGCCACGCTCCCGCCTGGTGGAGACGATGCGCGCCGTGGGGGACATCGCCGCCCGCCACGAATTCCCCGTGGCCAACGTGTTCCACGCCGGGGACGGCAACCTGCACCCCTGCCTGCTCTTCGACGAGCGCGAGGCGGGCGCGACGGCGCGCGTGCTGGAGGCGGGCGCCGAGATCATGCGCGTGTGCGTGGACGCGGGCGGCGCGCTCACGGGCGAGCACGGCGTGGGCTTCGAGAAGCAGCGCTTCATGCCCTGGCTCTACGGCGAGGCCGACCTCGAGAACATGGGGCGCGTGCGCGGCGTCTTCGGCAACGAGGGCGGCTTCAACCCCTGCAAGGTGCTGCCCGAGGGCACGGGCTGCGGCGAAACGGCGGGCCACGCGGGAGCGGTCGCCGCCGCCGGTCCCGGGGCCTGGGTCTGATGGCGGGGGCCGTCGCCGCCGCGCCGCTGCTGGCCGGGCGCGCGCCCGAGGCCACGGTCGCGCCCGCCAGCCTCGGGGAGCTGCGCGCCGTCGTGGCCGAACGCGACGGGCGCACGCTCGTCCCCGTGGGCGGGGGCACGCAGCTGGCGCTCGGCGGCGCGCCCCGCGGACGCTTCGCGCTGCTCGACGTGCGCGCGGCGCTGGACGGCGAGATCGAGCACGAGCCCGCCGACCTGACCGTGATCGCGCCCGCGGGCGTCACGCTCGCCGCCCTCGACGCGCGGCTGGCGCAGGCGGGCCAGCGGCTGCCCATCGACCCGCCGCGCGCGCCGGAGGCCACCATCGGGGGCGCGCTGGCGACGGGCACGGGCGGACCGCTGCGCACGCGCCACGGCCCGCCGCGCGATTTCGCGCTGGGCATGACCGTGCTGCGCGCGGACGGCGAACTGGTGAAGGCGGGCGGGCGCGTGGTGAAGAACGTGACCGGCTACGACCTCATGCGCCTCTGGTGCGGCTCGCTCGGCACGCTGGGGATCATCGCGTCGGTCGCGCTGCGGGCCCTGCCGCGGCTGGAAACCGTCGACCTGCGCTTCCGCGCGGACTCGCTGGTGGAGGGACGGGCGCTGGCGGAACGCTTCGCGCGCGCCGACCTGCGGCCCGAACTGTTCGACCTGATCCGCGACGGGGACGGCTGGCGCGGCATCGTGCGGCTGGCCGCGGGCGCGGTCGCCGGCGCGCGGGCCGTCGCCAGCGCGGACCTGGAGGCGTGCGACGAACGCGAGTACCTGGCGGCGCGCGACCTCGGCTTCGGCCCCGACGACGCCCTCACCCTGCGCGCCTCCTGCCCGATGGGCATGATCGCGGAGGTGGCCGGGGCCTTCGCGGCGCTGGCGCCAACGCGGATGCTGGCGCGCCCCCTCGCCCGCGAGGCGCGCGCCAGCTGGGAGGCCGGGGCGGCGCCGGAGGCCGGGGCGCTCGCGGAAACCGTGCGGGCGCTGCGGGCGGCGCTGGCGGAGAGCGGCGGCGACGTGGTGGCGGAGCGCCTGCCGGACGGCTGCCGGAACGCCGTCGAGCCCTGGGGCCGCCCGCGCGCGTTCCGGCGCATGGCGGCGGTGAAGGCCGCGTTCGACCCCGACGGGCGGCTCAACGCGGGCCGCTTCGTGGGCGGGCTCTAGATGGGCGGCTGGCCGCTCGCCGCGGACGCCCCCGATGACGCCGACCTGGCGAAGTGCGTGCACTGCGGGCTGTGCGTGAACGCCTGCCCGACGTACGTGGTGACGGGGCTGGAGACGGAATCGCCGCGCGGGCGCATCCACCTGGCGCGCGCGGTGGCGGAGGAGCGCATTCCCCTGAGCGAGACCGTGCGCGGGCACTGGGAGCTGTGCCTGCAGTGCCGCGCCTGCGAGGCCGTCTGTCCGAGCGGCGTGCCCTTCGGCCGCATCATGGAGCGGTCGCGCGCGCAGCTCGCCGCCGCGCCCGTGGCCAGCGCGCGCGGCCGCTGGCGACGGCGGCTGCGACGGCTGGCGCTGCGGCAGGTGGCGGCGAGGCCGCGCGCGCTGGCGCTGGCGTTCGCGCCCGTGCGCTGGTTCGCGCGTTCGCGGGCGCGGCGTTTCCCGCGCGGGAACGGGCCGCTGGGCCGCATCGAGGCGCAGCTGGGGCGTCCCGGCCCGCCCTTCCGCCCGGGGCACGGGCGCGCGCCCACGGGAGCAGCGAACGAGGTCGCGCTCTTCACGGGCTGTGTCATGGGCGAGCTCTTCGGCGACGCGCACCGCGCGACCGTGCGCGTGCTGGAACGCACGGGGGCGCGCGCGGTCACGCCGCACGGGCAGCGCTGCTGCGGGGCGCTGAGCGCGCACGACGGCGATCTGGAGCAGGCGCGGGCGCTGGCGCGCGTCAACGTCGCCGCCTTCGAGCGCGCGGGGACGGGGCCGATCGTGGTCAACTCCGCGGGCTGCGGCGCGGCCATGAAGGAGTACGGCGAGCTGCTGGCGGACGACGCGGCCTGGGCCGAACGGGCGCGGGCGCTGTCGGCGCGCGTGCTCGATTTGAGCGAGGCGCTGGCCGCGCGGGAAGCGCCGCCGGGACGGCTGCCCGCACGCGTCGCCTACCAGGACGCCTGCCACCTGGCCCACGCGCAGGGCGTGCGCGAGCAGCCGCGCGCCCTGCTGCGGGCGCTGGACGGCTGCGAGCTGGTCGAGACGAAGGGGGCGGACCTGTGCTGCGGCGCGGCGGGGCTGTACGGGCTCAGCCAGCCGGACATGTCGGGGGAGCTGCGGGCGCGCAAGGCGGCGCAATTCCGCGAACACCGCCCCGACCTCGTGGTGACCGCGAACCCGGGCTGCCAGATGCAGTACGCGGCGGCCATCCGCGAGGCGGGCGTGGAGGCGCGCGTCCTGCATCTCGCGGAGGCGCTGGACGAGGCGCAGCGGGCCGCGGGAACGCCGTAGCCCGACCCCGCGCGGCGGCATAGAGTGGGGCCGCCGCCCGAGCGCGTTCGCGTTCGGGCCTGAAGGCGTGGAGCGAAGCATGGCGGGCGAACTGGCGGGCGTGCGGATCGCCGTCGAGGAACGCCTCGGCGCGCTCGCGCACGGGGATGCGCCGCGGCGCGCGGTCCTGCCCGACGCAGCGCGGGCGGTGACGGTCGCGGCCCTCGCCGCCATGCGCGCGGGCCCCACGCTGGCGCTGACGGCGACGCCCGGCCGCGCCGCCGCGCTGGCGGAGGAGCTGGCGCTCCACGCGGACGGGGAGCTGCCGGTCGCGCGCCTGCCGGAGGCGGAGCGGCTGCCCTACGAGCTGTCGGAGGACGATTCCGCCGCCGTGGCCGAGCGCGACCGCGCGCTGCGCCGCCTGCGCGGGGACGCCCCCGCCGTCGTGGCCGCCTCCTGGGCCGCGGTCTCGGAGTTCCGCGCCGGGCCGGAGCGGGGCGCGGGCATCGAGCTGCGCGCGGGCGGGACGTTCGCGCCCGAGGCGCTGCAGCGGCGGCTGGAGGAGGCGGGCTACGCGATCGAGCCGTCCGCCGCCGAGCCGGGCATGGCCGCGCGCCGCGGCGGCATCCTCGACGTGTTCCCGGCGGGCGCGGAGGCGCCGTTGCGCGTGGAGTTCCTCGGCGACGAGATCGAGAGCATCCGCCGCATCGACCTGGCCACGCAGCGCAGCGTCGCGCGCGTGGAGGCGGCCACGATCCCGCCGCTGGCCAGCCATGCGCCCGAGGCGCGCGAGCGGGCGCGGGCGCTGCGTGACGCCATCGCCGTCGGCGGCGAGCGCGCGGAGGCGCTGGCCCAGGAGCTGGAGCTGGTCGCGAGCGGCGAGCGCAGCCGCTTCCCCGGGGCCATCGAGCCGCTGCTCAACCGCGCCACCGCGCTGGACCACCTCGCGCCGCGCGCGCTGATCGTGGTGGACGGGGACATGGAGGGGGAGGAGGCGCTGGCCCAGCATTTGCGCCACCAGGAGGAGGCGCGCGCGGCGCTGGAGGAGCGCGGCGAGCTGCCCGCGGGGCTGCCCGCGCTCAACCTCGACCCGGCGGGCGTGCGGCACGCGCTCGGGGCCCGCGCCGACCGCGTGGAGCTGAGCCGCTTCGGCGCGGAGGAGGCGCGCCTGCCGTTCGCGGCGGCGCCGGTCTTCGGCGGGCGCATCCGCGAGGTGGTGGCGTGGGCGGCGGCGCGCGCGGGGGAGGGGGCGGCGGTGGCGATCGCCTCGCAGCAGGCCCTGCGGCTGGCCGACCTGCTGGAGGAGGCGGGCGTCGCGCCGCGGCTGGCGCGCACGCTCGACGCGCCGCCCGCGGCGGGGGCCGTCACGGTCACGCCCGCGGCGGCGGCGGGCGGCTTCCTGCTGGGCGAAACGCTGGCCCTGCTCAGCGACGAGGAGGTGTTCGGGCTGCGTCGCCAGCGCCGCCCCCGACGCGCCCGCCGCGGCGTCGCGCCGGACATCCTGGCGACGCTGCGGGCGGGGGAGTACGTGGTGCACGTCGACCACGGCATCGCGCGCTTCGCGGGGCTGGCGCGGCGCGCGGCGGAGGGCGTGGAGCGCGAGTACCTGGAGCTGGAGTACGCCGAGGGCGACCGCCTCTTCGTGCCCACCGACCAGATGGAGGCGGTGCACGCCTACGTGGGGCCGAGCGACCGCCCGCCGTCGCTCACGCGGCTGGGGTCGCAGGAGTGGGCGCGGACGAAGCGGCGCGTACGGCGGGCGGTGGCCGAGATCGCGCAGGAGCTGCTCGACCTGTACGCGCGGCGGGCGCTGGCCGAGGGTGACGCCTTCGAGCCGGACGGCCACTGGCAGATGGAGCTGGAGGGGGCCTTCCCCTTCGTGGAGACGCCCGACCAGCTGCGCGCCATCGCGGAGGTGAAGGCGGACATGGAGGCGCCGCGCCCGATGGACCGGCTGATCGCGGGCGACGTGGGCTACGGCAAGACGGAGGTGGCCGTGCGCGCGGCCTTCAAGGCGGTCATGGCGGGCAAGCAGGCGGCGGTGCTCGTGCCCACCACGGTGCTGGCGGAGCAGCACGGCCAGACCTTCCGCGAGCGCATGGGCGGCTTCCCCGTCGAGATCGCCGTGCTGTCGCGCTTCCGCGACGCGCACGAGCAGCGCGCCATCGTGGAGGGCATCGCCAGCGGCGCGGTGGACGTGGCCATCGGCACGCACCGCCTGCTGCAGCGGGACGTGGCCTTCCGCGACCTGGGGCTGGTGGTGATCGACGAGGAGCAGCGCTTCGGCGTGGCCCACAAGGAGCGCTTCCGCCAGATGCGGGCCGCCGTGGACACGCTCACGATGTCGGCCACGCCCATCCCGCGCACGCTGCAGATGTCGCTGGCGGGCATCCGCGACATGTCCATGGTGGCGACGCCGCCGGAGGAGCGGCTGCCCATCCGCACCTACGTGACGGGCTGGGACGACGAGATCGTGCGCGAGGCCATCCTGCGCGAGATGGAGCGCGGCGGGCAGGTCTACTTCGTGCACAACCGCGTGCGCGACATCGAGCGGCTGGCCATGCGTCTGCGCGAGATCGCGCCCGAAGCCGCCATCGCCGTCGGCCACGGGCAGATGCCGGAGGAGCGGCTGGAGCGGGCCATGCTGGCCTTCGGCGCGGGCGAGTACGACGTGCTCCTCTGCACCACCATCATCGAGAGCGGGCTGGATTTGCCCAACGTGAACACCATCATCATCAACAACGCCAACCAGTTCGGGCTGGGGCAGCTCTACCAGCTGCGGGGGCGCGTGGGGCGTTCCGCGCGGCGCGCCTTCGCCTACCTGCTGTACGACCGCAACCGCGCCGTTTCGGAGAGCGCGCAGAAGCGGCTGGAGGCGATTTTCGAGGCCACGGAGCTGGGCGCGGGCTTCCAGATCGCGCTGCGCGACCTCGAAATCCGGGGCGCGGGCAACCTGCTCGGCGCGGAGCAGAGCGGCCACATCGCCGCCGTCGGCTTCGACCTCTTCTCGCGGCTGGTGGCGGAGGCCGTGGAGGCCCTGCGCGGCGGCATGGAGGGCGGCGACGCCTCCGCCGAACGCGCGCTCCCGCCCGCGCCGCGCGTGGACCTGCCCGTGAGCGCCGCCATCCCCGAGGGCTACGTGGCCGACGTGGAGACGCGGCTGGCCCTCTACGAGCGCATCGCGGCCATCGACGCGCCCGACGGCGTGGCGGCCATGGAGGCGGAGCTGCGCGACCGCTTCGGCGCGCCCCCGCCGCTGGTGCAGAACCTGCTGGCGGTGGCGCTGCTGAAGGCGCTGGGGCGGCGCGCGGGCGTCGCGCGCGTCTCCACCAGCGAGCACCACTTCCACCTGCGCCTGCGCGGGGGCGTGCGCGAGGAGCAGCGGCGCGCGGTGGCGGCGCTGGCCGTGCCCGGCGCGCGCACGGGGCCGGAGCAGGTCCGCATTCCGCGCGACGCGGGGGGCGGGGAGTGGGCGCCGCTGCTGACGCGCGTGCTGCTGGCGCTGGCCGGGGCGGGCTGATTGGCCCCCGCGGCGGCGCGGGCCATACTGGGGCGGTGGACGGCGCCAACCTCTTCACCATGCTCTCCGCCCACCGCCCGGGGGCGGGCTCGTCGCCCTTCGAGGACTACTGCGCGAACGGGCTGGCCTACCTGCTGGCCACGGGCCGCGAGCCGCTGGTCGCGCTCTTCGCCGAGGCCGCGGGCGCGCCCGGCGCGCGCGTCGCCGACGCCGCCGTCCACCCCGCGACGGGCGGCGCGGCCATCGCCGACCTGGCGCTCGCGTTCGCGGACGGGCGGCGGGCGCTGGTCGAGATCGCGGTCGCGCCCGGCGAACCCCCGGAGCGTCCGCCCGCGCCGCGCGACGGGCAGGGGCGCACGCCCGCCGTCGTCTCCGTGGCGCCGGACGCGGGGGGCGCGGGGGCCGTCGGCTGGCGCGAGATCGCGGATGCGCTGGCGGCCGCGCCCGACGCGCTGGGGCGGGAGTTCGCCGAGTTCGTGCGCCGCGACGTGCTCGGCCTCGAGGCCGTGGACCTCGACGACGCGCTCCACACGAACCGCCTCTTCGCGCTCGGCGGCGCGGCCCTGCGCGAGCGCTTCGGCGCGGACGCGCGCTACGAGAACAGCGCCTCCGTGCCCGTGGGGGGCCGCTACCGCTACCTCGGCACCACCTTCGCGCCCGACGGCGGCGAGGCGGACTGCTGGATCGGGATCGTGAACGAGGCCCTGCCGCTGCGCGAGCACTACCACCTGATGCTGGGCAGCAGGCGCGCGCCGCTGGCGGAAGCGGCGGGCCAGCCGCGGGCCACGGGCAACTGGCGCTGGGAGCACTGGACGGGGCTGGGGCGCATCGTGCGTCCCGTGGGCCCGCGCGACTACGCGGCCCTGCTGGCGCGGATGGGTTAGCCCGGATGGTGTATCGTTTCGGGACTGGAGGGGGTCTGGCATGACGCTCTGGCTGGTCCGCGCTGGCGGCGATGGCGAATGGGAGGAACTGTTTCGTGACCAGAACAGAATCGCAATCGGTTTCGAGCGCGAAATGGACCTCAGCGCGTTCGAGTCGCGCGACGACGTCACGTCCTTTTTGCAGCAAAAATACCCTGCCAGCTCTCCGCAGCGCATCGCAGCCAGCGCCGGACAGATGTGGACGTTCGCCCACGTGATGGAGAGAGGCGACTGGGTTGTCGTGCCGTTCAAGACCAAGCGTACGATGAACATCGCCAAAATCGTCAGCAACTACCGACATACGTCCGATGACCATTCTCACGTTCGTGACATTCGTTGGATCAAGCAGGACATCCCTCGATTGGGTTTCGCTCCGGACCTTCTCAATTCTTTTGGAGGATTGAGGACCATCTACCAAATCAGCCGGAATGATGCGGAACATCGCATCAAGGCAATGGTGGAAGATGGCACGCAGCCTCTTCCTCCGCGTTCTGCTAACGGCGCTTTGGACGTCGATGATGCTGATACCGACGGTGGCATCGACATCGAAACCCGCGCCGCAGACAAGATCGAGAACCTCATCATCGAGAAGTTCTCTCTCCATGCTATGGAACGGCTCGTGAAGGCCCTGCTGGAAGCGCGGGGTTACACCGTCTACCATAGCCCCACGGGCCCGGACAAGGGCGTCGATCTGCTGGCAGCGCCGGGCCCGCTCGGTTTCGGTTCGCCGCGTCTGTGCGTCCAGGTGAAGTCCGGTAGCGGTAAAACGGACAGGCCGACGCTCGACCAGCTGATCGGCACTATGCAGAACGTTGGGGCCGAGCAGGGCCTACTCGTTTCGTGGGGTGGGTTCACCAGGGATATCGAACGCGAAGAGGCGAAGCAGTTCTTCAAAGTGCGCCTCTGGGACCGCGCGACGCTGATCGCCGAAGTGCTGGAGCATTACGAGAATCTCGACAGCGACATCAAGGCAAAGCTGCCACTGAAGCGCATCTGGATCGCCGCTCCCGAAGCAGAGGAGTAGCGCGCCATGCGCCGACCGCTTGGAGCGCTCGCGGTACTGGCCGTGCTGGCCGCCGCCGTCGCGCTGGGCTGCGGCGGGGACGGCGACGATGCGCTCCCGACGGAGCCGCCCGCCACGGCGTCGCCGGGCGCATCGGCCACGGCCACGGCCACCGCAAGCCCGTCGCCCATGCCTGCTCCAACCGCAACGCCATCGCCCACACCGAGCGCGTCGCCCGCCCCAACGCCATCGTCCACACCGAGCGCGTCGCCCGCCCCAACACCATCGTCCACACCAAGCGCATCGCCCACCCCAACGCCATCGCCCACGCCACCCGCGTCGCCATCGCCCACGCAGACCGCGACCCCAGCGCCAACGCCATCCGCGACGCCCAACGCGAACGCGGGGCTGCTGGCGCTGGTGGAGACGCTGCGCGGACGCGCCCAGGCGCCCCGACGCTACGAGCGCGCCGATTTCCCGGAGCGGCTCGACCTCGACGACGACTGCATCGACACGCGCCACGAGGTGCTCATCGAGGAAGCCGTTGGGCCGGTCGAGCTGGGGGACGACGGGTGTTATGTCACACAGGGGGAGTGGCACGATCCGTTCACGGATCAGACGTTCACGAACCCGCGCGACCTGCAGGTGGACCACGTGGTGGCGCTGGCGGACGCCTGGTACGCGGGCGCGTGGGCGTGGAGCGCGGAGCGGCGCGCCGCGTTCGCCAACGATCCGGCGAACCTGAACGCCATCGACGGGGAGGAGAACCAGCGCAAGTCGGCGTGGGGACCGGCGGACTACGCGCCCGCGAACGCGGCCCATCGCTGCGCCTATCTCGAGCAGTACGCGCGCGTGAAGGTGGAGTGGGGGCTGGCGGTGACGGAGCGCGACTTCGCGGCGCTGGAGGAGGGGCTGACGGCCTGCGCGGGGGAGGGCTAGGCCCAGCGGTGGGCGGTCTCGACGGGGACGATGGCGGATTCGGGCAGGCCCGTCGCCTCCAGCGCCTCGGACACGTGCCAGGCCTCGTGGTACGCCAGCTGGCGGATGATGCGGTCCAGCGTCCACGGGTCGCCGTTGGGGCGCGGGAAGGTGCGCGCGAGGTCGGCCTCGCCGAAGCGCTGGACGTACATCCAGTCGACGCCGTGGGCGGTGTTCAGCTCGATGCGGAGCATCTTCGCGTCGAGCGCGCGGAACTTCGCGATGGCGAGCGCGTTGCCCTCGTCGGTGCCGAAGGTCCAGCCGCCGCTGGCGAGCGCCGTGCGGATGCGCGCCGGGTAGTTGTGGGCGTTGGCCGTGAGGTGGCGGAAGAGGTCGCCGACCGTCCAGCCGCCGTCGCCGTGGGCGGGCGCGTCGAAGCGCGTTTCGAGCGCCGCGATGGCGTCCTCGGTGGTCTGCCACTGCGCGCGCAGGACGGCGAGGAGCGCCTCGCGGGAAGGTCCTTCGCCGTCCGCCGTCATCGCGCTCAAACCCAGCGGTGGGCGGTCTCGACGGGGACGACGGCGGATTCGGGGACGCCCGCCGCCGCCAGCGCCGCGGCCACGTGGTCGCGCTCGTGGCCCGCGAGGAAGGCCAGCTCCAGCCCCAGCGACACCTCGTTGCCCCACAGCGAACAGGTGCGCGTCAGGTCCTCGTCGGTGAAGCGCTGGACGTACATCCAGACGACGCCGTGGGCGGTGTTGAGCTCGATGCGGAGCATCTTCGCGTCGAGCGCGCGCAGCCGCTCGACGCCAGCGGCGTTCACGGCGTCGATGTCGAAGGACAGGCCGCCGTCGGCGAGCATGGCGCGCACGTTGGCGGGGGTGTCGTGGCTGGTGCTGGTGAGGTGGCGGCAGAGGTCGCCCACGGTCCAGCCGTCGTGGGCGGGCTTGTCGAAGTGGTCGGCGAGCGCCGCGATGGCGTCCTCGGTCCGCTGCCACTGCTCGCGCAGGGCGGGGAAGAGCGTATCGCGGGTGATCGCTTCGTCGGGCATCGCCGTCAGGCCCAGCGGTGGGCGGTCTCGACGGGGACGACGGCGTCGGCGGAGAGGCCCGCGGCGCTCAGGGCGTCGGCCACGTGCTGGCCCTCGTGCTGCGTCAGCAGGCCCAGCGTTTCGCCCAGCGTGAAGAAGGTGCCCGCGAGGTCGTAGCTCTGGGCCAGGTCCTCGTCGCTGAAGCGCTGCACGTACATCCAGACGACGCCGTGGGCGGTGTTCAGCTCGATGCGGAGCATCTTGTGGTCGAGCGCCGCGAAGCGGGCGATGCCGGCCGCGTTGACGGCGTCGTCGTCCGCGGGGATGGGGAAGGCGCCCGTGGCGATCATGGCGCGCAGGTCCGCCGACGAGTCGTGGGTGGTGCTGGTGATGTGGCGGAAGATGTCCCCGACGGTCCAGCCGCCGTGGGCGGGCTTGTCGAAGTGGTCCCCGAGCGCCGCGATCGCGTCCTCGGTCCTCTGCCACTGCTCCGCCAGCGTGCGGAAAAGGTCGTCGCGGGTCGTGGCCGTCTCAGGCGCCATCGTCAATCCTCCAGAAAGTGCGCCCGCATTGTGGCCGATCGCCCGCCCCCGGTCCACACCCCCCGGCGCGTTTTCGCCGCCGCGCCCGTAGAATCGCGCGCGGGCGGGCGCTTTTGGCCCGCGGGGGACGCGATGAAGCTCGGCGTGAGCATCGGCTATTCGGGCGCGCAGATGCGGCTGCCCGTGGAGAAGGTCCAGCTGGCCGAACGGCTCGGCTACGATTCCGTGTGGACGGCGGAGGCGTACGGCTCGGACGCGGTCACGCCGCTGGCCTACCTGGCGGCGGTGACCAGCCGCATCCGCCTGGGCACGAGCATCATGCAGCTGGCGGCGCGCACGCCCGCCAACGCGGCCATGAGCGCGGCCACGGTGGACGCCATGGCCGGGGGCGGGCGCTTCATCGCGGGCATCGGCGTCTCCGGCCCGCAGATCGTGGAGGGCTGGTACGGCCAGCCCTGGGGCAAGCCCTACTGGCGCATCCGCGACTACGTGGCGATCATGCGCAAGATCCTCGCGCGCGAGCGCCCGGCGATGCACGAGGGCCGCGAAATCTCGCTGCCCTACGCGGGCGAGGGGTCGTCCGGCCTGGGCAAGCCGCTGCGCTCCATCCTGCACATGAACCGCGACCTCCCCATCTGGCTGGGCACGGGCACGGAGGCGAACGTGCGGCTCACCGCCGAGATCGCGGACGGCTGGCTGCCGCTGGGCTACGTGCCCGGCGAGCGGCTGGCGCGCTTCCGCCCGTGGCTGGAGGAGGGCTTCCGGCGCGCGGGCGGGGGCAAGGGCTTCGCCGACCTCGAGATCCAGGTCGGCGCGCAGGTCCGCATCACCGACGACGTGCAGGGCGCGCTGGACGCGATGAAGCCGTTCACGGCGCTCTACGTGGGCGGCATGGGCCACCGCACGAAGAATTTCCACAACGACACCATGGCGCGCCGCGGCTACGGCGAGGCCGCGGCCCGCATCCAGGAGCTGTTCCTGGCGGGGCGCAAGGAGGAGGCCGCCGCCGCCGTGCCCGACGAGTTCCTTGATGCGACGGCGCTGATCGGCCCCGCGGAGCGCATCCGCGAGCGCTACCGGCGCTGGGCCGACGACCCCATCACGGGCATCACCGTGAGCACGGATCAGCCGGAGGCGCTGGAGCTGATGGCGGAGCTGGCCGAGCTGGAGCCGGCGCGCGCCTAGCCGTCCGCGTTGAGCCAGGACATCATGGCGCGCATCTCCGCGCCCACCTGCTCGACCTGGTGTTCGGCGTCGCGGCGGCGCATGGCGAGGAAGCTGGAGCGCCCGGACATGTTCTCGAGGATGAACTCGCGCGCGAACTTGCCCGTCTGAATCTCCTCGAGGATGCGGCGCATCTCCGCGCGCGTCTCGTCGGTGATGATGCGCGGGCCGCGGCTGTAGTCGCCGTACTCGGCGGTGTCGCTCACGGAGTAGCGCATGCGCGCGAGGCCGCCCTCGTAGATCAGGTCCACGATCAGCTTGAGCTCGTGCATGGTCTCGAAGAAGGCGCTCTCGGGCTGGTAGCCGGCCTCGACCAGCGTCTCGAAGGAGGCCTTGATGAGGGACGAGAGGCCGCCGCAGAGGATGACCTGCTCGCCGAAGAGGTCGGTCTCCGTCTCCTCGAGGAAGGTGGTTTCGAGCACGCCGCCGCGGGTGCCGCCGATGCCCCGGGCGTAGGCGAGGGCGAGCTGTTTGGCCACCTCGCTGGCGTCCTGGTGCACGGCCAGCAGGCAGGGCACGCCGCCGCCCTCCTCGTAGACGCGCCGCACGAGGTGGCCGGGGCCCTTGGGCGCGACCATGGTCACGTCCACGAACGGGGGGGGATCGATCTGCTGGAAGTGGATGTTGAAGCCGTGGGCGAACATGAGCATCTTGCCCTCGGTCAGCCCGGGCTCGATGGCCTTCTCGTAGACCTCACGCTGGAGGTGGTCGGGGATGAGCACCATGATCACGTCGGCCTCGCGGGAGACCTCCTCGACGGCGCCCACGCGCAGGCCCGCCGCCTCCGCCGCCGCGCGCGAGCGCGAACCGGGGTAGAGGCCGACCATCACGTCGAGGCCGGAGTCGCGCAGGTTGAGGGCGTGCGCGTGCCCCTGCGATCCGAAGCCGATGACGGCGATCTTGCGGCCCGCGAGCAGGGTCGGGTCGGCGTCGTCGTCGTAGTACATGGTGGCCATGGGGAGGCTCCTTCGGCGGCGGCCCGTCGGCGGGCG
Organism: Tepidiformaceae bacterium; assembly: GCA_958295975.1. Classification (GTDB taxonomy): domain Bacteria; phylum Chloroflexota; class Dehalococcoidia; order Tepidiformales; family Tepidiformaceae; genus UBA2991. The sequence goes on from OY282446.1 coordinate 38,098, forward strand.
CGCGGCGGTTCTGTCAGGCGGGCAGGATCACCTGGCGGCGGTGGCGGTCGCGGCTGTACTCCACGAAGGGGTCGACGCCGATCTCGCGCAGCATCCAGTGGCGCTCGATGACGCGCGCCCGGCCCTCGACCACGCGCACCCAGTCGGCGAGGCGCGGGCGGGCGGGGTCGATGGCGACCTCGACGGCGGCGTCCTTCGCGCCCGCCAGCGCGGCGGTGAGGCGCTGGAAGCCGAAGGCGGGCCGCGGCGTGGCCTCCAGCAGGTCGAGGACCGCATCGACGCCGGAGACGATGCCGTGCACGGAGTCGATGAGGGTGACGTTCGCGTCGAGCGCCTCCGCCGCCTGCTCGCGCCGCCCGCCGAGGAGAGCGGCGTAGAGGCCCTCGACCAGCTTGCGCGTGGCCCCCGCGGAGCCGCCGCGGAACTCGCGGGCGGCGTCCATGCTGGCGAGCGCGGGCTTGTCGAGTTCGATGTCGCGCGTCATGGCGTAGAGGCGACGGTCGGCGATGAGGCCGTCCTCGAGGCGCGCGACGTCGAGCACGCGCTGGGTGAAGGCGCGCCAGTCGTAGCCCTTGGCCTCGATGGTGGCGCGCAGGGCGACGGCCTCGCCGTCCGCGACCGTCTCCACGTCCGTGTAGGCGCAGTCGGCGTAGCGCTGGAGCAGCTCGTGGTGCCAGTCGCGCACGGCCACGCAGTCGCGCAGCATGGGGCCGCGGAAGGAGTGGAAGACGACGCCCGGGGCGTGCAGCGCCTGGATGTCGTCGAAGCGGTCGAAGTTAATGGCGGCGACGAGCGCGGCGGCGGCGTCCTGGGCGGGCATGGGCGGCGGGAACCTCCGCGGCTGGGCTGGACCGCGGGGATTGTACCGCGCGCCCGCGAACGCGCGAACCGCGCCGACGCGGTAGCCTTGGCGGCGCATCATCCCACCGTCGAACGGAGCGAACGCCGCCATGACCGAGCCCACCCCCGTCCAGGAGCGCGACATCCTCACCGAGACCGAGGCCGAGGCGCGGGCGGCGCGCGTCTCCAGCTGCCGCTACGAGCTGGCCTTCGATCTCGCGGCGGGCGCCCCCACCTACGGCGGCGCGCTCACGCTCACGTTCGACCAGCGCGGCGCGGACGACCTCGCGCTCAACTTCCGCGGGAAGCGCATCGACCTGCTGGAGCTGAACGGCGAGGCCGCGGCCTTCGACTGGACGGGGCGGCGGCTGACGTTGCCGGGGGCGGCGCTGCGGCCCTCGAACACGCTCCGCATCCGCTACGAGAACGAGTACGACCACGGCGGCGACGGCTTCCACCAGTTCATCGACCCGGAGGATGGGGAGGAGTACCTCTACACGAACTTCGAGCCCTTCGACGCGCACCGCCTCTTCCCCTGCTTCGACCAGCCCGACATCAAGGCCCGCTACGCGCTCACGGTCACGGCCCCGACGGAGTGGACGCTGACGGCGAACGCGCCGGAGGTCTCGGCGGAGACGCTGGCGGACGGGCGCGTGCGCCGCCGCTACGGAGAGACGCCGCCCTTCAGCACCTACCTGTTCGCGCTCATCGCGGGGCCCTACCACGTGGCGCGGGAGGAGCACGCGGGCGTGCCCCTGGGGCTGCTCTGCCGCCGCTCGCTGGCGCGCCACCTGGACACGGAGGAGCTGTTCGCCATCACGCGGCAGGGGCTCGATTTCTTCGGCGAGTTCTTCGACTACCCCTACGCCTTCGGCAAGTACGACCAGCTCTTCGTGCCGGAGTTCAACCACGGGGCCATGGAGAACGTGGGGGCGGTCACCTTCAACGAGTCGATGGTCTACCGCGATCCGCCCACGGAGAACCAGCGGCGGCGGCGGGCGGAGGTGATCCTGCACGAGATGGCGCACATGTGGTTCGGCAACCTCGTGACCATGCGCTGGTGGAACGACCTGTGGCTGAACGAGAGCTTCGCCACCTACATGTCCTACCTCGCCATGGAGGGGGCCACGCGCTTCCGCTCGGGCTGGCAGGACTTCAACAACGGCATCAAGAACTGGGCCTACCGCCAGGACCAGCTGGTGACGACGCACCCCATCGCGGGCACGGTGCGCGACACGGACGAGACGTTCCTGAACTTCGACGGCATCACCTACGGCAAGGGCGCGTCCGTGCTGAAGCAGCTGGCGGCGACCATCGGCATCGACGGCTTCCGCGAGGGGATGCGGCGCTACTTCCGCACGCACGAGTACGGCAACGCCACGCTGCGCGACTTCCTGGCGGCGCTGGAGGCGGGCAGCAGGCGCGATCTGGGCGAATGGTCGCGCCTCTGGCTGGAGACCGCGTCGCTCAACACGATCGCGGCGGAGTGGGAGAGCGACGGCGAGCGCCTCACGCGGCTGACGCTGGCCCAGAGCGCACCCACGGACTACCCCACGCTGCGCCCGCACCACCTCGAGGTGGGGCTGCTCACGGAGGACGGCGACGGCGCGACGGTGGAGGCGGCGCCCGCCGTGCTCGATGGCGAGCGCGCGGAGGTGGAGGCGGCGCGCGGACGCCCGCGCCCGGCGCTCGTCTACCCCAACTTCAACGACCACGCCTACGCCAAGATCGCGCTGGACGACGAGTCCCTGGCCTGGGCGCGGGAGCGCATCGAGCGCGTGGACGACGACCTCCTGCGCCAGCAGCTCTGGTCCACGCTCTGGAGCATGGTGCGGGACCGGCAGCTGAAGTCGACGGATTTCCTCGCCATCGCGCGCGCCAAGATCGGGTTCGAGCGCAACATCGAGCTGATCGACTCGGTGCTGGGCCACGCCGCCGCCGCGCAGCATCGCTACGCGCCCGCCGACCGCCGCGATGCGGAGGCGCGCCTGCTCTTCGCCACGGCGCACGAGCGGCTGCTGGCGGCCCCCGATCAGGACACGCGCATCATCTGGGCGCGCGCGCTCACGGGCTTCGCCGCGCACCCCGACGACCTCGCCCGCGCGGGCGGGCTGGCGGACGGCGGGGAGCGCGTCCCCGGATTCGAGCTGGACCAGGACATGCGCTGGGCCGTGGCCGCCCGCCACGCCGCCTTCGCCATGCCCGGCGCGTCCGCACGCGTGGACGCCGAGGCGGAACGCGATCCCTCCGACCGCGGCCAGCGCGCGCGCCTGCGCTGCGAGACGGCCGTGCCCGACGCCGCCGTCAAGGCCGCCGCCTGGGAGCGCTTCGCGGGTGAGGGCTACGGCTCGCGCTACCTGAACCAGGCGGCCATGAGCGGCTTCAACTGGACCCATCAGGCGGAGCTGCTGGCGCCGTACGTGGACGCCTTCTTCGCGGAGGTGGCGGGCGTCTTCGCGGAGCGCGACCGCGAGTTCGCCACGGTCTTCTACGGCGGCCTCTTCCCGGGCTGGCGCGTGGAGCGGGACACGCTGGAGCGCGCGCGCGCGCTGCTGGCGGCGACGCCGGAGGGGCAGGCGGTGCTGCGGCGGATGCTGCGCGAATCGATCGACGACCTGGAGCGCGCCATCGCCTGCCGCGAATACGCGGCGGGCTAGCGCAGGAGCAGGAGCGAGCTCAGCGGCAGGCTCACGATGCGCGGGTCGTCCACTTCGGCGGCGGTCTGCGTCACGAGCACGCCGAAGGGGGCGTTGTTGGCCCGCGTTTCGAGGAAGGCGCGCAGCCCCTCCGTATCGCGCAGCGGGTCGATGCGGGCCTGGTACTTCACTTCCAGCGGGATGCGCCGGTCGCCGACGGTGAGCACGAAGTCGACCTCGGGATCGTCGTCGCGGGCGGGGAAATGGGCCAGTTGCAGCCCGCCGATGCCGCAGAGGTGCGCGCCCGCCACGCTTTCGGCGATATGGCCCGCGAACCGGGTCATTTCGGGCTGCTCGCGCAGCCGCCGCGGATCGAGCGGAATCTCCTCCTGCAGCCAGCTGGCCCGCAACCCGTGGTCGGCGAGGCATATCTTCGCATTCCCGCGCGTCCGCTTCATCCGGATCTCAAGCGGCCGTATCAGGCGAACGAGCAACGCATCCTCAAGAAATCCCAGGTACGTGCGGACCCGCTGGGCGCCGACGCCAGCGGCAGTGCCGCCGATTTCCTCACCGAGCGCGCGGCGCGTTTCCCGCAGGAACGGCTGATCGCCCGGCGACTGCCCGGCATAGCGGCAGGCGAGCCGAAAGACCTCTTCCAGCAACTCGGGATCGAGCCGCATCCTTTCGTCCAGGTGCGAGTCGTGCCGGACCACGCGCCGCACGACCGTCTCGTTGAGCTGCTCGGCCATCTCCGGCCAGGGCATCCCGTACTGCACCTGGGCGCGCGGGTAGCCGCCCCGTTCGGAGAAGCGGCGGAAAGCCTCGTCGCGGGCAGGAGCAAGCGCCTCGCCGTGATCGCGCAGGTCTCGCCAGAACGCGGGGGCTCGGAGTACGTCGAGGCCATTCCCCGCCAACGGCGGATCGCCCAGGTCGAGGCCCGCGAACTCCCCGATCTCGGCGAGCGTGAGCACGCCGCCCTCCAGCGTGGAGATGCGGCCCGCGAGGCTGTCGCGCCCGCGCTCGATGCGCAGCGCCGAACTGCCGGTCATAACCACGCCCACGGTCGAGTGGTCGACGAGGAATTTGAGCTGCGTCTCCCACCCCCGCAGGTTCTGGAACTCGTCGAGGAAGAGGTACGCTCCGCGCCCGTCGTGCGCCGCGCCGTTGAGCGTCGCGCCAAGGACGCCATGTTCAAACCACTCCACGACGCGGAGCAGGGGGGAGACGAGATCCGTGAACCCGCTGAGTTCGACAAGGTCGTCGAACTGGACGTGCAGGATACGGGCGGGCTCGACGCCTTCGGCGAGCAGGTCGGCGATGAGGTGCATCTGAGCCGTCGTCTTGCCGATCTGGCGCGGTCCGCGCAGGGCGACGACGGGCGCGAGTCCCAGTTCGAGCCGTCGCCGCATGGCGGCGACCAGGTGCCGGCGTGTGGACGGCAAGCGGAGCATGGCCTCGCCGCGCCACCACGGATTCATCCGCTGGAGGGCGGCGATGAATTCCGGCGGGAACGTGAATTCCGGCGACAGCGGAACGTTTCCCATTGGTTCTCCGACGCTGGCAAGCCCACCACCCAGTCTAGCGCACGCCGGGGAGGCGCTCGGCGAGGGCGTCCACGAGGCCCGCGATGGGCACGCGCGTCTGCGCCTGGCTGTCGCGCTCGCGGATGGTCACGGCCTCGTCCTCCAGCGTGGCGAAATCGACCGTCACGCAGAGGGGCGTGCCGATCTCGTCCTGCCGCCGGTAGCGCCGCCCGATGGACTGCGTCTCGTCGTACTGCGTCATCCAGAAGGGGCGGATGAGCTGGTGCACGCGGCGGGCCATGGGCGTGAGCGCGGGCTTCTTCGAGAGCGGCAGCACGGCCACCTTGACGGGGGCGATGGCGGCGGGAAAGCGGAGCACCGTGCGGTCCCTGCCGTTCTCGTCGGGCTCCACCGCGTAGGCCTCGAGCATGGCCACGGCGAGCGTGCGCGTGAGCCCGGCGGCGGGCTCGATCACGTACGGCGTGAAGCGCTCCCCCGTCTCCTCGTCGAAGTAGCTGAGGTCCTGCCCGCTGTGCTCCGCGTGCGCCCTGAGGTCGTAGTCCGTGCGGTTGGCGATGCCCTCCAGCTCGCCCCAGCCCCAGGGGAAGCGGTATTCGATGTCGCTGGTGCCGGCGCTGTAGTGCGAAAGCTCCTCGGGCTCGTGGGCGCGCACGCGCAGGCGGGCGGGGTCGATGCCGATGACCTCCTCGTACCAGCGCAGGCGCTCGTCGATCCAGTAGCGATGCCAGCCGGCGGCGGATTCGGGGCGGCAGAAGTACTCCATCTCCATCTGCTCGAATTCGAGCGTGCGGAAGACGAAGCGCCCGGGGGTGATTTCGTTGCGGAAGCTGACGCGCGCCTGGGCGATGCCGAAGGGCAGCTTGCGCCGCATCGCGTCCTTCACGCCCTTGAAGTTGACGAACATGCCCTGCGCGGTCTCCGGCGGCAGGTAGGCGGTTGCGCCCTCGCCCGCCACGGCCCCCACCTCGGTGCGGAACATGAGGTTGAAGAGGCGCGGCTCGGTGAGTTCGCCGCCGCAGTTGGGGCAGCGCCAGCGGCCCTCGTCGTCGCGCGCGGCCTCGCCGTACTGCCCCTCCTCGATGTGGTCGGGGCGGAAGCGGCGGCGGCAGGCGCGGCAATCGACGAGCGGGTCGTGGAAGGTCTCGGTGTGGCCGCTGGCCACCCACACCTCGGGGTTGGTGAGCATGGCCGCGTCCAGGCCGACCACGTCGTCGCGCTCGCGCACCAGGGCGCGCCACCACGCCTCGCGGATGTTGCGCTTCAGCTCCACGCCGAGGGGGCCGTAGTCGTAGGCGTTGGCGAAGCCGCCGTAGATCTCGGCGGAGGGGAAGACGAAGCCGCGGCGCTTGGCGAGCGAGACGATGGCGTCGAGGTCGGGGGCGGGCACGGGATGCTCCTTCTCGCGCTGGCAGCGCGGGGGAGCCTCCACCTTAGCCGGGCGGCGGCTCAGGCTCCATCTTCGAGGGCGGCGACGAGCATCTGCAGGGCGCGCTCGGCGATGTGCTCCATGATGGCCACGCGCGAACCCTCGAAGCGCGCCTCCTCGCTGACCACGCCGGCGGGACCGGCGAGGGCGAGGGCCACGGCGCCGACGGGCTTGGGCGAGCGCCCGCGCACGGGACCGGCCATGCCGCTTTCGGCGAGGGCGTACTCGACGCCCGCGCGGTCGCGCACGGACGCGGCGATGGCGGCCACGGCGCGCTCGCCGACGGCGCCGTGTTCGCGCAGGAACTCGAGGGACACGCCGAGGGCGTCGGGCTTCGAGGCCAGGGCGTAGGCGACGAGGCCGCGGTCGAACCACTTCGAGGCGCCGGGCACGCTGATGAGACGCGCGGAGATGAGGCCGCCCGCCGTGCTCTCGGCCACGGCCACGCGCGCGCCCCGCGCCAGCAGCAGCTCGCCCGCGCGCGCGGCGAGGGCGTCGTCTTCCCGAACGGACATGGCCCGATGCTACCACGCCCGCGGCGGCCTCCAACGCCGCGCGGGCGCTCTGCTACGCTGCCCGCATGAGCCGGACGGTGGACCTCGCGGGCGCGGAGCGGATGCTGCTGGAGGCGGAGTTCGGGGAGCTGCGGCCCCTCTGGTCCTCCAGCAACTACGTCTATCTGGCGCGGCTGTGCGCGCCGGACGGCGGGGAGCTGGCCGCCGTCTACAAGCCCGAGGCGGGGGAGACGCCGCTGTGGGATTTCCCCACGGGCACGCTCTACCGGCGCGAGGTGGCGGCCTACCAGCTCTCGCGCCTGCTGGAGTGGCCCTTCATCCCGCCCACGGTGGAGCGGGAGGGGCCGCGGGGGCCGGGCTCGCTGCAGCTCTACGTGCCCCACGACGGCGACTCCCATTTCTTCGAGCAGCGCGAGGACCCGGCGCTCACGCCCCAGCTGCAGCGCATCGCCGTGTTCGATTTCGTGGCCAACAACGCCGACCGCAAGGGCGGGCACTGCCTGCTGGACGCGCGCGAGCGCATCTGGGGCATCGACCACGGCCTCTGCTTCCACCGCGACTACAAGATGCGCACGGTGATCTGGGACTGGGCGGAGATGCCGGTCGGCGAGGAGTGGCTCGCCGACGTGGAGCGCGCGGCCCTGGCGGTGGCGGGCGACGCGCCGGAGTCGGAGCCGTTCCGCGAGCAGCTGTCGCGCCCCGAGGTCCGCGCCTTCCTGGAGCGCGCCGACCGCCTGCTGCAGACGCGCGCGCTGCCCGCGCCCGGCCCCCACCGCAGCTATCCCTGGCCGCTCGTCTGAGCCTCCGGGGGCAGTTGCAGCAGCTGCAGCGTGTTGCCGTCGGGGTCGGCGAAGGTGGCCACCCAGCCGCCCCAGCGCTCGCGTTCGGGCGGGCGCGAGAAGACGGCGCCGCGCGCGGCCAGCCGCCGGTGGGCGGCGTGGATGTCGGCCACCGCGAAGTTGATCATGACGCGCAGGGGGTCGCGGGCGGGCCCGCGCACGCCGTCGTGGGCGGCCACGCTGAGGCGGAAACCGCCCCACGCGAAGTTGGCGAACGACGCCTTCACGCCGCGCGGTTCCAGCCCCAGCACGTCGCGGTAGAAGCGCAGCATCGCGTCGAAGCGGTCGGTCCAGACGATGACGCCCGCGACGCCGGTGATGTCCGCGCCCGCGTCCGCCGCGTCCGTCACCCGTCGGCGAGGGGCCGGAAGGCGCGCCCGTCCGCTCCGGCGACGGCGTGGCCCAGGCCGGGGAAGGGGAAGTGGCCGCTGGCGATGAGCGCGCCCTCGCGCTCGATGCGGGCGAAGAGCGCCTTGCGGCTGGCCGCCGAGGCCGTCTTGTCCACGTCCGCGCCCGGGCACCAGCCGTCCTCGCGCACCTGCACGGGCTGGTGGGCGGCGTCGCCGATGAGGTAGGCGCGCTCGCCCGCGCTGGCCAGCGCGAAGGAGACGTGGCCGGGGGTATGGCCGGGCGTGGGCACGGTCGTGAGCTCCGAGGTGACGGCGTGCTCGCCCTCCACCAGGTCGAGCAGCCCCGCGGCCTCCACGGGCGCGAGCGCGTTCGCGTACTGCGCCGCGGCGCGCTGCTCCTCGCTGGCGGTCCAGTACTCCCACTCCGCGCGCTGGACCACGTGGCGGGCGTTGGGGAAGAGCAGCGCGGGCGCGCCGTCCGCGTCGACCGTGTTCCAGCCGGTGTGGTCGAAATGGAGGTGCGTGTAGACGACGATGTCGACCTCGTCCGGCTTCACGCCCGCCGCCTCCATGACGGCGGGCAGGGCCGGTTCCTCCTTCAGGGGCATGGGCGCGGGCCGCCCGCCGATGCCCGTATCGACGAGGATCGCGCGCCCCTCGCTGGCCACCAGCCACGTTCCGAGGTTGAGCGTGAGGTTGCCGTTCCCGTCGAGGAACTCGCCGTAGGCGTCCCACGCCCCGGCGGGCACGTCGGGATAGAACATGGAGGGCGGCACCGAGGCCCAGCTGTCCTGCAGGGCGATGATCTCGGCGTTGCCGACCCGCGCGCGCTGGAACCGTCCCATCCGAAGCCTCCGGCCCGCCGTCGCGGGCGCGGGCAGTATGCCGCCGCGGGCCCCGCCCCGTCCATCCCGCCGAAGGGCGCGGCCCCGCCGCCGCGCTCGCTAGAATGGGCGCGTGAACGGGCGCGCGTGCGAGGCCATCGCGGCGGGGCGAGCCTTCTCCTTCGGCGAGATCGACGTCGCCTTCGGGGAGGGGCGCGTCACGCTCACGGGGCCGCGCCCGGGCCGCGCGCCGCGCACGCTCGACGCCACGGTCGAGGCGCTGCGCCGGCATGTGCGCTTCGACGACCGCGGCCGCTACCGTCCGCTCAGCGGGGCGCGCACGCTGCCCGGCGGCTGGCGCATCACCTTGCCCGCGCGGCTCGCGGGGGCGGCGCTGGAGGCCGTCTACCCGCTGGCCGCGCTCCATCAGGCGCAGGCGGCGGCGGGAACGCTGCGCGTGGCGCCCTTCGCGGAGACGGCGGCGCGCCAGCGCGGGCGCTATCGCGCGGCGGGCGAGCTCGACGCCGCCGGACGCGACCTGGCGCGCGCGACGCTCTGCGGGGGCTGCGCGCGCACGCCCGTGTGGGCGGGCGAGTCCGCCAGCGCGGAGGCCATCCCCTGCCCCGAGGCGTGCGGCCCGTTGCTCGCCCTCTGCCGCGAGGCCGCGCGCTGGCGGGCGGAGCCGCCGCCCCCCGCGCCCCCCGACGGCGGCGTGCCCTTCGCCGCGTTCGAGACGCCGGGCAACGAGCTGCGGGAGACGTTGCTCCTCAGTCTCTCTCGCGCGCCCTCGGCGATGGCCCGTGGCTAGCGGCAACGCGGAGCTGCGCGAGCGGGCGCGCGCCCTCTTCCCCGGCGGCGTCTCCAGCCCCGTGCGATCCTTCCGCGCCGTGGGGGGCGAGCCGGTGCCCGTCGCGCGGGCGTCGGGGGCGCGCGTGACCGACGCCGACGGGCGCGAGTACGTCGACTACGTGGCCGCCTACGGCCCCCTCATCCTCGGGCACGCCCACCCGGCGGTGACGGCGGCGCTGGCCGAAGCGGCGGCGCGCGGGACCGCCTTCGGGGCGCTTTCGCCCGACGAGGTGGCGCTGGGGGAACGCATCGCCACGGCCACCGGGCTGGAGCGCCTGCGCTTCGTGAACTCCGGCACGGAGGCCGCGATGACGGCCCTGCGGCTCGCCCGTGCCGCCACCGGACGCGAGCTCGCGGTGAAGTTCGAGGGCTGCTACCACGGGCACGCCGACGGGCTGCTGGTGAAGGCGGGCAGCGGCGTGGCCACGCTCGGCCTGCGCGATTCGGCGGGCGTGACGGCAGGAACCGCCGCCGGAACCGCCGTGCTCCCCTACAACGACGCGGACGCGCTGGCGGACTGGTTCGCGCGGCGCGGCGCGGACACCGCCGCCGTCATCGTCGAGCCCGTGGCCGGGAACATGGGCGTGGTGCCGCCCGGGGCGGATTTCCTCGACGCGCTCAACCGCCTGCCGCGGGAGCACGGGGCGCTGCTCGTGAACGACGAGGTGATCACGGGCTTCCGCCTGCGCTACGGGCTCAGCGGCTTGCTGCCGGAGGCCGACCTCGTCTGTCTGGGCAAGATCATCGGCGGCGGGCTGCCCGTGGGCGCGCTGGGCGGGCGCGCGGAGCTGCTGGACCTGCTCGCGCCGGACGGCCCCGTCTACCAGGCGGGCACGCTCAGCGGGAACCCGCTGGCCATGGCGGCGGGGCGGGCCACGCTCGACGCGCTGCGCGAGGGCGGCGCCCACGCCCGCCTCGAGGAGCTGGCGCGCCACCTGGAGAACGGCCTGCACGCCGCCGCGCGCCGCGCCGGGGCCGCGGCCTGCGTGGCGCGGCGCGGCGCCATGCTCTCGCTCTTCTTCCGCGCCGCGCCGCCCCGCGACCACGCCGAAGCGCGGGAGTGCGACACGGACGCCTTCGCGCGCTTCCACGGCGCGATGCTGGCGCGCGGCGTGATGCTCCCGCCGTCGCAGTTCGAGACGTGGTTCGTCTCGACGGCGCACGGCGAGGCCGACGTCGACCTGACCGTGCGGGCGGCGCACGAGGCTCTGCGCGAGGCGAGCGGCGGGCCTTCGTGAACGCCCTCCGGCTGGGCACGCGCGGCAGCCGTCTGGCCCTGCGCCAGACGGAGATCGCGGCGGCGCGCCTGCGCCACGCCTGGCCGGACCTTGCGCTCGACACGGTCGTCATCGAGACGGCGGGCGACCGCGACCGCGTCAGCCCGCTGACCTCGGGGGACGGCGCGGGCTGGTTCACCTCGGCCCTGCAGGAGGCGCTGCTGGCGGGCGACATCGACGTCGCCGTGCACAGCTACAAGGACCTGCCCACGGCGCGGCCCGACGGGCTGGTCATCGCCGCCGTGCCCGAACGGGCCGACCCGCGCGACGCGCTCGTCTCGCGCGCGGGCGCGTCGCTGGCGGAGCTGCCCGCGGGGGCGACAGTGGGCACGAGCAGCCCGCGCCGCGCCGCACAGGCGCGCGCCATCCGCCCCGACCTCGCCACGCGGCCCATGCGCGGGAACGTGGAGACGCGGCTGGCGAAGGTGGAGGCGGGCGAGTACGACGCGGCCATCCTCGCCCTCGCCGGGCTGGAACGGCTGGGCCTGGGGGGGCGCGCCAGCCACACGTTCGGGCCGGAGGAGATGCTGCCCGCCCCCGCGCAGGGCGCACTGGCGGCGGAGTGCCGCCGCGACGACGCGGAGACGCGCCGTCTGCTCGCCGCCATCGACGATCCGGCGGCGCGGAGTCTGGCGGCGGCGGAGCGCGCCTTCCTCGCGGCCCTCGGCGCGGGCTGCGACTTCCCCGCGGCGGCGCTGGCGGAGGGCTTCGGCACGACGCTGAAGCTGCACGGGCTGATCGCGCCCGACGGCGTCATCGTGCGCTCGAAGGCGGGCGGTCCCGTGGCCACGGGGCCGGGGCTGGGCCGCGCCCTCGCGCGCGAACTGCTGGACCTCGCCGCGCGCCGCCGCCCCTGAGCCGTCGCAGCATCACCCGTCGGGGAAGGGGATTTCGACGCTCCAGAACGCGCCCGTGTTGTTGAACTGGCCGGTGTGAATGCGGTCGATGCCGTAATGCGGAAGTTCAGCCCGCGCGATGCACATCCCACCAAAGTACGCGACCCTCCGGAAGAGAACAAAATCGAGATTTTCGAAGCCATGCTCCCTCCGTTCGTCGGGCAGAACGTTCGCGTCGGCGGGGAAGATATGCAGGAAGGCGCGACGCCCCATGTCCGCCCGCTCGCAGGGGGCCTTGACGTACACCAGCGCGCCGTCGATGAGATGGAGGTCGTAGAACGAGCTGGCCGCGGGTTCCCGGCCCGCGACCGTTTCGGCGAGCCGCCGCCAAGCGTTCGCCCCGCCGTCGCCAGCCCTGAAGACGACGCCGCGGCGCTGATCCGCCACGGTCTCCAGTTCCGGCAGGCCGCGCAGGTCGTGCGCGCCGTAGCCGTAGCGGACGCTCACGGCCAGGTCGTGGAACCAGACGACGGAGGTTCCGGGCGGGGCGGCGCGAATGCGGGCGACGGCGTCTTCGCGATCGTAGTCCAGCAGCCGGTAGTCCCTTCCGGCGCCGAAGTGCGTCTCCAGCACGCGGGGGCCGTTGGAAAACACCGTCCCGCCCAGCGGAACGTCGCGGATGGATTGCAGGAAGGCAACGCTCCGCGGCAATTCGCGCGCATCGATGTCGATCGGGTTTTCGCGGCGCAGCTCGCGCGCCCACGGGGGAACCTGGAGCGCGAGCCAGGCGAAGAGCGCCAGCGCGACCACGGCGGACGCGACCGCCGCGAACCGGAGGCGAACCGGCGGCGGCGCCAGCCCCCGAACGAGCGGATCGCAGAGGAGGGCCGCCAGCAGCACGGCGGGGACGTAGAACGGGAAGAAGTAGCGCAGTTGGCCGGAGCCTTCCGACCACGCCCGCCCCGCGACGAGGGCCAGCAGGTAGCCCACGCCGAAGAGCGCCGGAAGCAACGCGGTCCTCGCGCGGCCGGTTTCGCCGGAATTCCGGAACGCGTGAACGGCGAGAAGCGCCAGCAGGAGCGCCAGCAGGAGCGCCAGCGCCCCGATCAGCGCCGAGGCCGCATCCTGGGGAATCGCTCCAGCGGCGCGCCCGGGAACGCCCACCTGGACAGGACTTCGAGCGTCCGCCCCAGCGTCTCCGGCACGGATACCGCGACGGCCTCGTCGCGGGGGCGGGCGGCGCTCCCGGTGAGCAGGGCCGTCCGCAGCATCCACAGCGCGAGCGGGGCCGTCGCCATCAGCGCGCATGCGGCGGCGAGCCTCGCGCGCCCGCCGAGGGGGACGCCACCGCGGAGGAATGGCAGCAGCGCCCCCACGGGGATCAGCGCGACGCCGAGGTAGCGCGTGAGGCAGGCCAGCGCCGTGAACGCCACCGCCCAGAGCAGCGCCGAACGCCTGCCCCCCCCCCGCAGGAAGGTGTCGGCCTGCACCAGGGCGAGCGTCGCGAACAGGATGAACGGGGCCTCGGAGAGCGCCGCCGAGGCCGCCCGCGAGAGCGGCACGGAGAGCGCGAGGGCGCAGCAGACCCACGCGACGAGGAGGCGCGACTCAAGGCGGCGCGCCATCCAGCGTCCGGCGACGAAGATGGTCAACCCGAAGGAGATGGCGCTCAGCGGGCCCGCCACGTCGTACGGATCGGCCACGCCCAGGCCGCCTCCGGCCAGCAGCATCGGATAGAGCGGCGGCCAGATGGCGTACGCGTCCCCCCCGAACAGGTACCAGGCGGTCTGGGTGAAGCCGTCGCCCGCCAGCAGGGCGCGGGCCACATCGACGTAGTTGACGGAGTCCCAGTGCAGCGCCGGTCCGTACGCAGCCATGCGCGCCAGCGCCAGCCCCGCGCCCAGCAGCGCCAGGGCGACGATGAGGAGCGTGAGGCCGTCGGGCCGTGAGCGCGCGATCACGCCCGGCATCGCTGGACGGCGGGGAATCGGGGGCGGGGACATGCTGCGTTCGCGCGCAGTAATAGGACCGGCGGCGCGACCCGTCACCCATCGGGGAAGGGGAACTCGACGCGCCAGAACTCGCCCGTGTTGTTGAACTGGCCGGCGTGGATGCGGTCGATGCCGTAGCGCGGCAGCTCGGCCCGCGCGATGCATGTCCCCTCGAAGTACGCGCCCGTCCCGTGGAGCGAAAAATCGAGGTTGTCGAAGCCATGCTCCCTCCGCCCGGCGGGCAGGTCGTTCGCATCGGACGGGAACACGTGCAGGAAGGCGTGATACCCCATATCCGCCCGCTCGCAGGGGGCCTTGACGTACACCAGCGCGCCGTCGATGAGATGGAGATCGTAGAACGAGCTGGCCGCGGGTTCCCGGCCCGCGACCGTTTCGGCGAGCCGCCGCCAGGCGTTCGCGCCGCCGCCGCCGGCCCTGAAGATGACGCCGTCGGCCCGCTCCGCCACGGTCTCCAGCCCGGGCAGGCCGCGCAGATCGTGCGCGCCGTAGCCGTAGTGGAGCACCGCCACCAGGTAGTGGAACCAGACGACGGAGGTTCCGGAGGGGGCGGCGCGAATGCGGGCGGCGGCGTCCTCGCGGTCGTACTCCAGCAGCCGGTAGTCCCTTCCGGCGCCGAAGTACGTCTCCAGCACGAAGGGGCCGTTGGAAAGCACCATCTGGCCCAGTGGAACGTCGCGGATGGATTGCAGGAAGGCGACGCTCCGCAGCGATTCGCGCGCACCGATGTCGATCGGGTTTTCGCGACGCAGCTCGCGCGCCTGCAGCGGAACGTGGAGCGCGAGCCAGGCGAAGAGCGCCAGCGCGACGGCAGCTGACGCCACCATCGCGAAAGGGGGCCGCATCATCCACGCCCGCAGCTGGCGGATGGCTGGCTCGCACAGAAGCGCCACCAGAAGGACCAGGGGTACGTAGAGCGGGGCGGTATAGCGCGGCTCCCAGAAAAGCTTCCACGTGGGGAGGAGCGTCAGCAGGTACGCCGCGAAGAAGAACGCCAGCAGCGGCTCGGCGCGGCGCCCGTTCCGGAATGCGCGAAGGGCGAGGAACGCCAGCAGGAGCGCCAGCGCCCCGATCAGCGCCGAGGCCCCGTCCTGGAATCGCTCCAGCGGCGCGCCCGGGAGCAACCAGCCGGACAGGACTTCGAGCGTCCGTCCCAGCGTCTCCGGCACGGAGAGCGACCCTCCGGACCTGGGCCCGGCCGGTTCACCGGTCAACAGGACGTTCCGCAGCAACCACGGCGCCAGCGGGAGCGCCGACATCCCCGCGTACGCGATGGCCAGCTTCACGCGCGCTCCGATGGCCCCGCCCCGGAAGAACAGCATCGGCGCCACCGTGAGGATCAGGATGACGCCGATGTAGCGCGTGAGGCAGGCCAGCGCCGTGAACGCCACCGCCCAGAGCAGCGCCGAACGCTTGCCCTCCCGCAGGAAGGCATCGGCCTGCGCCAGGGCGAGCGTCGCGAACAGGATGAACGGCGCTTCGGAGAGCGCCGCCGAGGCCACCCACGAGAGCGGCACGGAGAGCGCGAGGGCGCTGCAGACCCACGCGACGAGGATGCGCGACTCAAGGCGGCGCGCCATCCAGCGTCCGGCGACGAAGATGGTCAGCCCGAAGGAGACGGCGCTCAGCGGGCCCGCCACGTCGTACGGATCGGCCACGCCCAGACCGCCTCCGGCCAGCAGCGTCGGATAGAGCGGCGGCCACCAGACGTATGCATCCCCCCCGAAGAACAGGACCCAGGCGGGCTGGGTGAAGCCCTCGCCCGCCAGCAGGGCGCGGGCCACCTCGATGTAGTTGACGGAGTCCCAGTGCAGCGCCGGTCCGTACGCAGCCATGCGCGCCAGCGCCAGCCCCGCGCCCAGCAGCGACATGGCGGCGATGAGGAGCGTGAGGCCGTCGGGCCGCCGGAGCGTGAAGCGGTCGCGGATCGGCGCGGCCATGCCGCAGTGTATGGCGAAGGGGGAGAAGGCGCGGTAGGGTTCGGCGCATGGGGCCGGTGGCCATCGTCACGGGGGCGGGGTCGGGCATTGGCCGCGCCGTGGCCCTCGCCTTCCTGCGCGAGGGCTGGTCCGTGGCGCTGGCAGGGCGGCGGGCGCAAACGCTGCGCGCCACCGCGGCCGAGGCGGGCGAGGCCGCCGACCGCGCCCTCGCCGTCACCGCCGACGTGCGCGAGCCCGCCGCCGTGCGCGACCTCTTCGCCTGGACGGTCGAGCGCTTCGGGCGCGTCGACGCGCTCTTCAACAACGCGGGCACGGGCGCGCCCGCGCGTCCGCTGGAGGAGCTGAGCCTGGAGCAGTGGCGGGCGGTGGTGGACACGAACCTGACGGGGGCCTTCCTGTGCACGCAGGAGGCGTTCCGCGCGATGAAGGCACAGACGCCGCGCGGCGGGCGCATCATCAACAACGGCTCCATCTCGGCGACCACGCCGCGCCCCGACTCCGCGCCCTACACCGCCGCCAAGCACGCCATCACGGGGCTGACGAAGGCGACGGCGCTGGACGGGCGCGCCCACGACATCGCCTGCGGCCAGATCGACATCGGCAACGCGCTCACGCCCATGACGGAGCGCATGGCGGAGGGCATGCCGCAGGCGGACGGGGCCGTGCGCCCCGAGCCCGTGATGGATGTGGAGCACGTGGCCCGCGCGGTCCTCTACATGGCCAGCCTGCCGCTCGACGCGAACGTGCTCAGTCTCACCGTAATGGCCACGAAGATGCCCTTCGTGGGCCGCGGCTGAGCGGCGACTGGCTTCGGGATGCTCGTGGAGGCGCCCGTAGGCGCGTTTCGGTGATTACCAGCCGCACTCCTTGAACACGGGCTCGACCTGCAGCTCGATACCCGTCAGCGGGAACCTCATTGTCCCGTAGACAGCACCGTTGTGATCACGGACACGAACAACCATGTCCGCTTCCGTATTCGCACGCAACAGGCTTAGGAATGCTCCTCGTCGCCATGCCTGTAGCCACACGCCTTCGTTCGAGCTCAGCTCGTTCCACTCTTCAGACTGGGCCGATTCTCCATCGAACGAGTACTCCACGGGGATGCCACGCCGATACGCCGCGCCAATATACCCGCCCGTGTTGATGTACACGACCAGCCCTTCGTCGCTACGACACTGAATATGCAGATAAGGCGTATCGTTGGCTAGCCAGTCTTTTTCCCCGATCCAGCGACCGGCCAACTGTGCGTACTCAGTCGTGACCGAGCTATCGACCTGATCGCGATAATTCCCGGTACGCCAAGCACCTCGACTCAGACGCTTCCCACACGCTTCAGCAACGGCTGTCGAGCGACTCTTCTCGTCTGGATCGAACGTGAATTCCGCGCCAGCATTGGCATAATCCACGCTACAGGTTGTCGTAACCGGCGCTTGCGTCCCGCAAGATTCTTCCCTCACTTCCTCGATTTTCTGACGATGCAGGTAGACCGTGTACTCATCTCCAGCGTTGTCCTACACTTCCGAGCACGTGAACGTCTGCGGCTCAGGTGTCGGTGTGGGCGTAGGTTCTGGCGTAGGCGTAGAGCTAGGCACCGGAGTGGCGGTAGGCGTCGGCTCCAACGTAGGCGTAGCAGTCGGGGCTTCCGTTTCCACGACCTCGGTGGGCATAGCCGTGGGCACGACGTCGTTGCTCCCGTTTCCACAGCCGACCCCAGTGACAGCGCTAGCCACGACCAGCGCGGCGATGATGAGGCTCTTGATGTTCTTCATGGTTCCCCCGGCAGCCCCGCGCCACAGGAAGCCCCCTGCGGCAACGGGATGGTTGTCGCTTGCCAGCGGTACCGGTCCATGCGGCGCAGGGGGCGGAGGCCCATCCCGCGCGAGACGCACGGCGAACCGGTTGTGCTGGCAAGCGGGGGGACGATAGCAGAGGCCGCGGGCGCGCGCGAGCCAGCGGGATCGCTACCCTGTGCGGCGTGATGGATTCCATCGAGCCGTATCCGCCCGTGCGGACCGCCTTCGCGGAGGTGGCGGTGAACAGCGGGCGGCCCCTGCGCCAGCCCTTCACCTACGCGGTGCCGGAGGGGATGGAACCGCGCCTCGGACAGGCGGTGTTCGCGCCCTTCGGCAGCCGCATCCTGCAGGGCGTCGTGCTGGCCGAACGGGAGGCGCCGCCGGAACAGGAGGCGCGCCCGCTGGAGGCCGTGGCCGATCCCGAACCGGTGCTCGACGGGCCGCGCCGCGCCCTCGCGCGCTGGCTCTCCGAACGCTACCTCGCGCCCCTCTGGGAGTGCGTGGCCGCCTGCCTGCCCGCAGGCTACGGCCAGCGCCCGGTGACCGTCGTTTCGCCCGTGGACGTGCCCCTGCTGCTGCCCGCCGACGCCGCCGACCGCCGCCTGCTGGCCCACCTCGCGGAGCACGGGCGCGTCACGCTCGACGCGCTGCGCGAGGCGCTGGGGCGCATCCCCGCGGGGCAGCTCGAACGGCTGCAGGCGGGCGGCCATCTGACGGTCGCGCAGGGGCTGGCGCGACCGGCGGGGCGGCCCCGCATGGAGCGGCGCGTGGCGCTGGCGGCGGAGGCCGGGGCCGCGCGCGACCGCGCCCGCGAACTGGCGGCGGCGTCGGCGCGGTCGGTGGCGGCGCGCGTGCTGGCGCGGCTGGCGGAGGCGGGCGATCTGGCGCTCGCCGAGGTGCGCGCGCTGGGGGCCCAGCGCCGCCACCTCGCCGAGCTGGCGGAGGGCGGCTGGCTGCGCGAGTACGAGGCGCGCGTGGAGCGCGACCCCATCGGCGAGCGGCCCGCCGCGCCCGCCCCCCCGGCCACGCTCACGCAAGCGCAACAGGCGGCGGTCGATGCCGTGGGCGCGGCCCCGGGGGGCGGCTTCCTGTTGCACGGCGTCACGGGGTCGGGCAAGACCGAGGTCTACCTCGAACTGGCGCGGCGCGCGCTGGCGGCGGGCCGCGGCGTGATCGTGCTCGTGCCCGAAATCTCGCTCACGCCGCAGGCCATCCGCCGCTACGGCGAGCAGTTTCCGGCGGAGCTGACGGTGCTCCATTCGGGGCTGGGCGCGGGCGAGCTGTACGACCAGTGGCACCGCATCCGGCGCGGCGAGGGGCGGCTGGTGGTGGGTTCGCGCAGCGCCGTCTTCGCCCCCGTGGCCGACCCCGGGCTGGTGGTGCTCGACGAGGAGCACGAGTGGACCTACAAGCAGGCCGATCCGCAGCCGCGCTACCACGCCCGCGAGGCCGCCGCCGAGCTCTGCCGCCTGACGGGGGCGACGCTCGTGCTGGGCAGCGCCACGCCGGACGTGACCACCTGGCACCGCGCCGAAACGGGCGAGCTGACGCGGCTCGACCTGCCCTCGCGCGTGACGCCGCTGGCGGGCGGGGAGGCGCGCGCGGCGCCGCTTCCGAACGTGACCGTGGTGGACATGCGCGAGGAGTTGAAGGCGGGCAACCGCGGCGTCTTCAGCGCGCCCCTCGCCGGGGCCCTGCGGCGGACGCTGGCGGAGGGCGGGCAGGCCATCCTGTTCGTGAACCGGCGGGGCGCGGCGCGCTTCCTGTTATGTCGAGCGTGCGGCTACCTGCCGACCTGCCCCTCCTGCGCCGTGGCCATGGGGCTGGACGCGGGCGAGCCGCTCCATCCGCGCGTCTTCTGCCACCACTGCGGGCGGGGCCGCGCGCAGGAGGCGGCCTGCCCCGAATGCGGCAGCCCGCGCTACCGCCCCTTCGGCGTGGGCACGCAGCGCATCGAGGAGGAGGCGCGGCGGGCCTTTCCGCGGGCGCGCGTGGCGCGCTGGGACAGCGACGCGGCCAGCCGCAAGGGCGCGCACGAGCGCATCCTGCGGGCGCTGGAGGCGCGCGAGATCGACATCCTCGCGGGCACGCAGATGCTGGCCAAGGGGCTCGATCTGCCCGCCATGACGGTGGTGGGCGTGGTGGATGCGGACGTGGGGCTGGGCATCCCCGACTACGTGGCGCACGAGCGCACCTTCCAGCTGCTGAGCCAGGTGGCCGGGCGGGCGGGGCGGCGCGGGCGCGCGGGCGAGGTCTACATCCAGACCTACGAGCCGGAGGCCCCGCCCATCCGCGCCGCCGCCGCGCACGACTACGCGGGCTTTTTCGCGCACGAGCGGCAGCACCGGCGGCGCGCGGGCTATCCGCCCTACGCGCGGCTGGCGCGGCTCACCTACCGCCACGGGAACCAGGCGCGCGGGCTGGAGCAGGCGTCGCGCACGGCGCTCGAACTGCGCGCGCGCCGCGACGCCGCGGGCTGGGCCGACCCCGACGTGCTGGGCCCCACGCCCGCGTACGTGCGCCGCCTGCGGGGCGACTACCGCTGGCACGTCCTGCTGCGCGGGCGCGACCCGCGGGCGCTCCTCGGGCAGGTCGAGCTGGGCGCGCGCTGGAGCGTCGACATCGACCCCGTGAGCCTGCTCTGAGCGCTGCCGCGCAAGCGCGATCCCTGCTATGCTGGAGGGCAGCCGCGGCCAGCGAGCGCCGCGAGCGGGGGTTCTCCATGCAGCGAGCCATCGGACCCTGGCGGCGGATCGCGCTCACCTTCCCCGGGCAGGGATCGCACAGCGTGGGCATGGGCGAGCGCCTCTGCCACGTCTCGCGCGCCGCCCGCGAGGTCTTCCGGCGCGCCGACGAGGTGCTCGACAGCAAGCTCTCGCGGCTCTGTTTCGAGGGGCCGGAGGAGGAGCTGGAGCGCACCATCAACCAGCAGCCCGCCACCTTCGTCACCTCGATCGCGTGGCTGGAGGCGCTGCGCGAGCGCTGGGCGGGGCTGGACCACAAGCTGCAGCCGCACGTGCTGGCGGGGCATTCGCTGGGCGAGTTCACGGCGGCGGTGGCGTCCGGCGCCCACAGTTTCGAGGAGGGGCTGCTGCTCGTGCGCGAGCGCGGGCGCGCCATGGACGAGGCGGGGCGCGAGAACCCGGGGGGCATGGCCTCCATCCTCGGCCTCTCCCACGAGCGCGTCTCCGCCATCTGCGACCGGGCCAGCGGCGAGGGCGGCTACGTGGGCATCGCCACGCGCAACTGCGAGGGCCAGAACGTCATCTCCGGCGCGCTCGGCCCCCTGAAGCGGGCCATGGAGGCGGCGCAGACGGCGGGCGCGCGCAAGGTCGTGCGGCTGCCCATCACCATCGCCTCGCACTCGCCCCTCATGCTGCGCGCGAGCGAGCGCATGAACGACTGGCTGGAGCATTTCCCGCCGCGCGAGCCGCTCACGCCGGTGGTCGGCAACGTGAACGCCGCCGTGCTCCGCTCGCGCCCCGAGCTGCACGCCGAGCTGCGCGACCAGCTCACGGCGGGCGTGCGCTGGCAGCAGGCCGTGCGCCGCATGCAGGGGCTGGGGGCGGACCTCTTCATCGAGGCCGGGCCGGGCAGCGTGCTCACGAAGCTGGCGCGGCGCATCGACCCGCAGGCGAACGCGGTCAGCCTGAGCGACGAGCGCACGGGCCTGCTGAGCGAGCAGTTCGCCGCCGTCGAGAGCGCCGCGCGGTGAACGCGCCCCGCGTCGTCGTCACGGGCGTCGGCGCGGTCACCCCCGCCGGGAACACCGCCGTCGAGACCTGGGAGTCGATGCTGGCGGGCCGCAGCGGCGTGGGCCCCATCACGCTCTTCGACGCGGAGCCGTTCCCCGTGCGCATCCAGGCGGAGGTGCGCGAATTCGCCATCGACGCGCGCGTGGACGCCAAGCAGCGGCGGCACATGAACCGCGGCGTGCGCTTCGCCATGAACGCCGTGCTCGAGGCGCTGGACGACAGCGGCCTCGCCATCACGGACGAGAACGCGGAGGCGGTGGGCGTGGTCTTCGGCGCGGGCGGCGGCGGCTTCGAGGAGATTTCGCGGGGCGAGCGCATGCTGGCGGAGCGCGGGCCGCGGCGCGTCTCCCCCTTCCTCGTGGCCAACTTCATCGTGGACGCGGCCAGCGGGCACGTCTCCATCCACACGGGCGCGCGCGGGCCGAACGTGGCCGTGGTCAGCGCCTGCGCCACGGGGGCGGCGGCCATCGGCGCGGGCGCGCACGCCATCCAGCGCGGCGAGGCCGACGCCGTCATCGCGGGCAGCTGCGAATCGGTGCTGGTGCCCGTGTTCCACGCCACCTGGTGCTCCATGCGCGCGCTCGCGAGCGACAACGAGCACCCGGAACGGGCGGTCAAGCCCTTCGACCTGAACCGCGACGGCTTCGCCGCGGGCGAGGGCGCGGGCGCGCTCATCCTCGAGCGCGAGGACGCCGCCCGCGCGCGCGGGGCGCGCATCTACTGCGAGGTGCTGGGCTCCGGCACCTCCAACGACGCCTACGACATGATCGCGCTCGACGAGACCGGGCGGGGGCTGCGGCGCTCCATCGCGGGGGCGCTGCGCGAGGCTGGCATCAAGGCCTCCGAGGTCGACTACATCAACCCTCACGGCAGCGGCACGCGCATGAACGACCGCGTGGAGACGCTGGTGGTGAAGGAGATGATGGGGCCCGCCGCGCGCGCGGTCTCGATGAGTTCGGTGAAGCCGGTGACGGGGCACTGCATGGCGGCGGCGGGCTCGATCGAGGCCATCGCCTGCATCCTCGCCATCCGCGACCAGACGGCGCCGCCCACGATCAACTACGAAACGCCCGACCCGGAGTGCGACCTCGACTACGTGCCCAACGAGGCGCGACGGCGGCGGGTGCGCACGGCCATGAGCACCTCCGTGGGGCTGGGCGGGCACAACGCCGCCGTCATCTTCCGCGAGTTCGACGGGCCATGAGGCGCGCGCTCGTCACCGGCATCGGCGCGATCACGCCGGTGGGGCTCACGGCGCGGGAATCGTGGGAGGCCCTGCTGGCGGGCGCGTCCGGCGTGGGCCCCATCGAGTCGTTCGACGCGAGCGGCCTGCCCGTGCGCATCGCGGGCGAGGTGCGGGGCTTCACGGCGGCGGGCATCGACGCCAGGGCCGCGCGGCGCATGTCGCGCTTCGCCCAGTTCTGCGTGGTCGCCGCGCGCGAGGCGGCGGCGGACGCGGGGCTGGAGCTGCGCGAGGAGGAGCGCCCGCGGGCGGCGGCGGCGCTGGCCACGGGCGCGGGCGGCGTGCTCGACACCTTCGCCGAGATGGAGACCTACCTGACGAAGGGAGCCGCCCGCGTGAGCCCCTTCTTCGTGCCCCTCATGGCCCCCAACATGGGCGCCTGCCAGGTGGGCATGCAGCTGGGCCTGCGCGGCCCCACGCTGGCCGCCACGGCCGCCTGCGCCAGCGGCCTCTACAGCTACATTGAGGCGAAGTCGCTGATCGAAAGCGGCGTGGCCGACGTGGTGATCGCGGGCGGGGCCGAGGCCGCCATCCATCCCGTCTCCGTGGCCGGGCTGGCCAACATGAAGGCGCTCAGCCGCCGCAACGAGGATCCCGCGGGCGCCTCCCGCCCCTTCGACCGCGACCGCGACGGCTTCGTCTTCGGCGAGGGCGGCGCCGTCTTCGTGGTGGAGGCGGAGGAGCGCGCGCGCAAGCGCGGGGCGCGCGTCTACGCCGAGCTGGCCGGGGGAGCGCTCAGCGCCGACGCCTACCACATCACGGCCCCGCGCGCGGACGGCAGCGGCGCGGCCCAGGCCATGCGCGGCGCGCTGGAGGCGGCGGCCCTGCCCGCGGAGGCGATCGACTGCATCGCCGCGCACGGCACGGGCACGCCCCTGAACGACGTCTCCGAGACGATCGCCATCAAGGCGGCCTTCGGCGCGCACGCCCCCGCCATCGCCGTGAGCGCGACCAAGTCGATGGTGGGGCACCTGCTGGGCGGGGCGGGGGCGGTGGGGGCGATGGCTGCCGTGCTGGCCATCGCCGAGGGGCGCGTGCCGCCCACCATCAACCTGGAGACGCCCGATCCCGACTGCGACCTCGACTACGTGCCCAACGAGGCACGCGAGACGCCCGTGCGCGCGGCCATGGTCAACGGCTTCGGCTTCGGCGGCCAGAACGGCGCCGTCGTCTTCCGCGCCTGGGAGGGCTAGGCCCCCGGGGCCAGCGCCCGCAGCCGCTCCACGATGGGCGGCAGCTGCTCCAGCACGTAGTCGATCTGCGCGTCCGTGGTGCCCGTGCCCACGCTCAGGCGCAGGGAGGCGTGCGCGAGGTCGGCGTCCACGCCCATGGCCGTAAGCACGTGCGAGGGTTCGAGCGCGCCCGTCGTGCAGGCGCTGCCGGAGCTGGCGGCGATCTCGGCCATGTCCAGCGCCAGCAGCACGCTCTCCCCCTCCACATCGCGGAAGCAGCAGCTGAAGTTATTCGGCAGCCGCGCGGCGGGGTCGGCGGGGCCGGTGACGACCGTGTCGGGCACGCGCTCGGGCAGCTCGAAGAGGAGACGGTCGCGCAGATGGCGGCAGTGGGCGACGCGCTCGTCGCGCTCGGCCCAGGCGAGCTCCATGGCCACGGCCAGGCCGAAGGCGCCGGCCACGTTCTCCGTGCCCGCGCGGCGCTCGCGCTCCTGCCCGCCGCCGAGCATCTGCGCGCGCCAGGGCGCGCCGCCGCGCACGTACAGCAGGCCCGACCCCTTCGGCCCATAGAACTTGTGCGCCGTGAGCGTGAGCAGGTCGACGCCGAGCGCGTCGGGGGAGACGTCGAGGGCGCCCGCGGCCTGCACGGCGTCGCTGTGCACGAGCACGCGGGGATTGCGGGCGCGCGCCAGCGCCGCCGCCTCGGCCACGGGCTGGAGGGCGCCCACCTCGTTGTTGGCGGCCATCAGCGAGAGCAGGACCGTCTCCGGGCCGACCGCCTCCTCGAGGGCGGCGAGATCGACGCGCCCCTCGCCGTCCACGGGCAGGAAGGTGGCGCGGAAGCCCTCCCGTTCCAGCCGCTCGACGGTGTGCAGGACGGCGTGGTGCTCGACCTGGCTGGTGACGATGTGGTCGCCGCGGCCGCGGTCGCGCTGTTCCAGGGCGGCCCCGCGGATGGCGGCGTTGATGGACTCGGTGCCGCCGCTGGTGAAGACGATTTCGGAGGGCGAGACGCCCAGCGCCCTGGCGCAGCGGGCGCGCGCCTCGTCGAGCCAGCGGCGCGCCCGCTGCCCCTCCAGGTAGATGGAGGAGGGGTTGCCCCAGTCGCGCGAGAGGACGGTCCACACGGCCTCGAGCACGCGCGGGTCGGGCGGGGTGGTGGCGGCGTGATCCAGATAGACGCGCTCCATGTCTGTCTCCCTGCTATACTTTAGCGGCAGCCAGCGTGCGCGTGCACTCGCGGGCGCGGCGAACCGCCGAAGGAGCGATTCATGACCACCGATACCATCAG
Organism: Tepidiformaceae bacterium; assembly: GCA_958295975.1. Taxonomy (GTDB): domain Bacteria; phylum Chloroflexota; class Dehalococcoidia; order Tepidiformales; family Tepidiformaceae; genus UBA2991. Next base: position 63,237 of record OY282446.1, read on the forward strand.
CGGAACGACGCTCGTCACCATCACCGACGCGGCCGTGGAGAAGGCGAAGGCGCTCCTGGAGGCGCGCGACCTGCCGGAGGGCGCGCTGCGCGTGTTCGTGGCGGGCGGCGGCTGCTCGGGCTACCAGTACGGCATGGCCCTGGCCCGCTCGACGGAGGAGGACGACATCGTCCTCGACGAAAGCGGCGTGCGCATCGTCATCGACCCGGAGAGCGCGCAGTACCTCGACGGGGCCGAGATCGACTACGTCGACGAGGTCATGAAGAGCGGCTTCAGCATCTACAACCCGAACGCCGTGAAGAGCTGCGCCTGCGGCTCCAGCTTCCAGACCTCGGACGGCAGCGGCCAGGCGCGCGCCTGCGGCTGCTAGCGGCGCGACGGGCGGCGCTACGCGGAATCGTCGCGCCGCCCGTTGGCGGAGGCCCCGGGAGGCGGCTCGTCGAAGGGATCGCCGTTCGCCAGCGCGGCCTCGCGCCGCTCGTACCAGTCGCGCCACTCCGCGCGGCCTTCCTCACGGCCTTCCTCACGCATGGCTTCGCGCACGGCCTTGCGTCGCGCCTCGCCCCTCGCCCGCGCCCAATCAATGAGAACCATGATTCCTCCTCCAAGAACCTCGGTGATGAGGAACGTCAGCGCCGCCACGGGGAACACCAGCGGCATGGCCGCGCGCAGAACGGTGGAGACGGTCTGCGGGAACGCTTCCGGCTCCGCCGACGGACGGGTGGCCTCGCCCCACGCCACGAACGCCAGCGCCGTCGCGAGCACGACGGCGGTCGTCCACAGGTGGAGCCTTCGCGTGGCCGGGTCGATGCTCCATATCGACTGCCTCTCTTCGCTCGCCGCCATCGCCCCTCGAAACTCCCCACGGGGAGCGTCTTCGCCAACAGTATAGACACCAGCGCCGCGGCCTGCGCGCGTCGCCGATGGCACCGCGCTGTCTAGAGCAGGTTGCGCATGAGGTCGACGTGCGTGGTGAGGAAGGCCATGGCCTCGCGCGTGGCCCGTCGCAGGCGCGCGAATTCGGCGTCGCGCAGGGCGAGGTCGTCGAAGCGCTGCAGCTCCGCCAGCTCGTCGAACTCGCCCGCGATGGCGATGGCGTTGACGCCGCCGGAGAGGGCCGACCAGACGCTGGTGGTGGCGTCGATGCCGCGGTCGGTCTGGTAGCGCAGCGCCTCGGAGAGGGAGAGCACGAATTCGCGCCCCTTGCCCGGCGCGACCTCGCCCGTCATGAGGCGCAGGAAGCGGCGCGGCGCGGTCGCCTCCTCGGCGGAGATGAGCCCCTCGGAGTGGTAGGCGAGGCGGTGGATGGAGGCGTCCGCGCTGCCCTCCAGCAGAAGCCCGTCCACGTCGGCCCAGATGTCGGCGAAGCGCGCGTCCTGCGTGGCGAGGTCGCTGAAGCGCTCCAGCCCCTCGAGGGCGCCGAAGTCCATGACGATGGCGACCTCGTTGGTGGGGCCGGTCATGGCCGTCCAGACGGCCGTGCGGGCGTGCACGCCGCGCGCGGACTGGTGCTCGATGGCGAGGCGCGCGGCCTCCACCAGCGCGCCCGTCTGGCCGCGCTCGACGATGCCGCGGATCAGCCGCCGGTACATGCGCGCAGTGTAGCAGGCTTGCGTTCAGGGCAGCGCGAAGGGCTGTTCGCTGAGCTCGACGATGCCGCCGTCGCGGTACTCCCAGATGCCAACCCAGCCGCGCACGACGTCGCCATCCCCGTTCCAGTCCACCGACGACCCGGCGCCCTCGTAGTTCACCTCGACGCCGTCGCGGACCAAGCCGAGCGCCCGCGCGATGCCGTCCGCGCCCGCGATCACGGTCTCGCCGTCCGGCCCGGCCACGCCCACGAGGCGGTCGCGCATGCGGCGCCCGTCGGTCGAGCCCGCGGCCTCCGCCGCCAGCATGAGGACGACGGCGGCGTCGTAGCCCTCGCGCACGAAGGGGAGCGAGGGCAGCGCGACGTGCTTCTCGACGTAGGCCGCGTTCCAGGCGCGCGTGGAGGGCGTTTCGGGGCCGCCGGTGGGGGCGGTGCCGCGCATCCCCTCGAGGTGCTCCGCGCCCACGGCCTCGATCAGGTCGGGGCTCTTGGTGCCATCGACGAAGAGGAACTGGTCGAAGAGGCCGGACTCGATGGCCTCGCGCACGAACACCTGCGCCTGCCGCGGATAGGCGATGGCGACCAGCGCCTCCGCGCCCTCCGAGGCCAGGCGCCGCAGCTGCGGCAGGTACGTCGTCTGGCCGTAGTCGAAGGCGATGGCCAGCGAATCGCCCGCGAAAGCGCCCTCGAAGACCTCGGCCATGCCCTGCCCGTAGGGGTTGTTCACGTAGAGGAGGGCCACGTTGGCGAAGCCCCGGTCGGCGGCGAGGCCCGCCAGCACCTCGCCCTGGCCCACGTCCGAGAGCGTGGTGCGGAAGAGGAAGCCGTCGTCGTCCGCCTTCGAGAAGAGGGGCGAGGTCGAGGCGGGCGAGATCACGGGCACGCCCGCGGGCGCGGCCACCTCGCGCACGATGGCGATGGCGATGGCGTCGTCGATGGGGCCGATGATGGCGTGGACGCCCTCGTCCTCGATGAGCCGCCGCGCCTCCGCGACGCCGGTCTCGATGCTGAGCCGCGTGTCGCCGAGGACCACCTCGACGGGGCGGCCCAGCACGCCGTCCGCGGCGTTCGCGTGCTCCACCGCCAGACGCACGCCCGTCTCGATGGCCGGACCCCACTCGGCGAGGTCGTCGGAGTAGTCCATGAGGAAGCCGAGGCGCAGGGGCGCGCCGGACTCGTCATCGTCACCGCAGGCCGCGACCGCGACGATGAGACAGGCGAGCGTCAGGGAAAGGCCGATCTTCTTCATGCGTTCATCTCCCGCGGAACTCGGGGTCGCGCCGTTCGAGGAAGGCCGCCATGCCCTCCCGGAAATCCTCGCTGCGGAACATCGCGCCCAGGTGGAGGTAGGAGTGGTCCACCGCCGTCTCGAACGTCTCGTCCTGGGCCAGCCGCATCATGCGCTTGGTGGCCTGCACGGCGTAGGGCGCGTTGGCGGCGATGCGGGCGGCGGCGGCGGCGGCCTCGGCCATCAGCTCGTCGTGGGGCACGACGCGGTTGACGAGGCCCAGTTCGAGCGAGCGTTGGGCGTCGAGCACGTCGCCCATGAAGGCGATCTCGGCGGCTTTGGCCCAGCCCACGAGGCGCGGCAGGTACCAGACGCCGCCCGATTCGGGCAGCACCCCGCGGCGCACGAACACCGCGCCCAGCTTGGCGCGGTCGCTGGCGATGCGGATGTCGCAGCCGAGCGCGAGGTCCATGCCGTAGCCCGCGGCGGGGCCGTTGAGGGCGCAGACAACGGGCTTGTCCATGCGGTGGAGCGCCATCGGCGGCGAATCGCGCAGGTCGAAGAGGCGGGGAGCGTTGGCCTCCCCGTCGCCACCGCCGTCATCCCCGGCGCGGGCGCGCAGATCGAGCCCCGAGCAGAAGCCGCGGCCCGCGCCCGTGAGCACGACGGCGCGCACGGCGGGGTCGGCGTTGGCGCGCGCCAGCTCGGCGGCGAGCGCGCCCAGCATGGGGCCGCTGATGGCGTTGAGCCGTTCGGGGCGGTTGAGCGTGAGCGTGAGCACACCGCCGTCCCGTTCGACCAGCAGTTCCTCGGTGGACACGGAATCTCCCCGGCCGATGGTGGCGGCAGTCTCGCACGGGCCGCCGCCAAGGGCAATCAGCGGCGGCGCAGGAACTCGGTGAGCGTGAGGCCGCTGGCGCGCAGCTCCGCCGCCGTCTCGCGGCCCAGCCAGCGGAAGTGCCAGGGCTCGTACTGATAGCCGGTGACCGCCTCGGCCCCGCGCGGGTAGCTGAGCGCGAAGCCGTATTCGTGGGCGCGCTCCGCCAGCCAGCGCCCCCCGGGCGTGTCCCCGAAGGCCTCGACCAATTCGTAATTCACGGCGGCGCTGGCGAAGTCGACGGTCGTGCCGAGCTGGTGTTCGCTGTGGCCGGGGCGCGCGCTCACGCGCTCGGCCTGCTCCAGCCCCAGTCTCTCGACGTGGGACCGGAAGGCGCCGCGCTGCACCTCGTAGTCGCGGTAGGCGCTGAGCACGACGAGGCGGTGGCCCGCCGCCGCCGCGTCCTCCAGCATCTCCACGAGCGGCCCCAGCGCGGCGGCGGCGACCGAGTGCGAGCCCCAGGCGAAGGCGGCGGGAACGGGGCGCAGATCCGCGGGCGCGCAGTCCTCCTCCAGCCGGTGGCGCTTGTCGAGCGGGACGAGCGGGTCGCCGCAGGCCACCACGATCACGCCGTCGCCGTCGGGGGCGGCGGTGGGCGACGCGGCGGCGACGACGTTCGGCTCCGGCGTCGCGGTCGCGGTGGCGGCGATGGACGGCGTGGCGGCGGCGGACGGCAGCGGCACGAATTCGCTGGTCGCGCCCTCGCCGCCCCCGCAGGCCGCCAGCAGGAGCAGCGCCAGCGCCGCCGCGCCCCGCCACCACGCCCGCGTTCGCCTCATGCCCCCCACGATAAGCGCCGCGGGCCGCGCTACTCCCGCGCGCCCTCCGGCGGGGCGATGCGCGGGTCGCGGCGCACGTCGTCGACGAAGGCGCGCAGCAGGGCGTTCGTCACCGCCGGGCGCTCCAGCTGGAGGAAGTGGCCCGCGCCGGCCACGGGCTCCTGCCGCAGGAACTGGGTGATCCGGCGCAGGCGCTCCGGGTCGCCGAGCGGGCGATCCCCCCAGAGGGCCATGAACGGCTTGCGGTCGGCCTCCTGCAGGAGCGCGCCGAGGTGCTGGGCGAAGTAGCCGCCGTCCGTCAGCTGGCCCGCCGCCGCCTCGGGGTCGCAGGCCAACATGCGCGCCTCGATGCGCTCGCGCAGGGCGGGGTCGGCCTCCTCGCCGAAGAAGCGCTCGAAGAAGACGCGCGCGGGCTCCATCGAAGCGGCCTCGCGGATGCTCGCGGCGAGCCCGCCCATGGCCCCGCGCGCGGCGGAATCGAGGGGCGGGTCGGCCATGACCACGCCGAGCACGCGCTCGCCGTGGCGGCTGTTGGCGAGGAGCGCGGCCAGCCCCCCGATGTCGTGCCCGACGAGGATGGCCGCGCCCATGCCGCGGCGCTCGACGGCGGCGGCGATGTCGTCCGCGGCCTGCGCGAGGTCGTGGGGCGGGTCGGGGGAGGAGTCGCCGCAGCCGCGCAGGTCGAGCGAGAGGCAATGGAAGTCGCGCGAGAGGTCCTCGAACTGGGGCCGCCAGAAGGAGCGGTCGCCCGCCCAGCCGTGGACGAAGACGAAGGCGGGAGCGCCCGCGCCACCCTCATCGCAGCCGAGGCGCGCGCCGTCGAGATTCAGGTGCGCCATGCGAAGCGGCGACGGCGGCGACGCCCCCGCACGCGGTCGCGCAGCCCCGTGACGCCCGAGCCCGCGACCTCGCCCGCGCGCCGGACGCGGCGTCCTTCCGTCCCGACGCGGGCGAGCAGCGTCCGCGCGCGGCTACGACGGCGGCGCGGCAGCCGCGCGGGGAGACGGCGCAGGCCCCCGGCGCGCTCCGCCGCCCTTCGGCGCACGGCGCGCGCCTCGTCGGGGTGGGAGCGGGCGAGGGCGACCGTCCCCGCGATCGCGGCGAGGGCCGCGCCCGCCAGCGCCGCGCCGAGCAGGAGGCGCGTGCGGCGGCGGCGTCCGTTGGCCACGTCCGCCTCCACGAGGTCGTCGAGCGACGGGGCGGCGTCGGGGTCCGCGGCCTCGTCCGCGAAGCCCCCCGCGTCGACCTCGTCGAGGAAGGCGAGGACGGCGCGCGTGAAGCCGTCGGGGTTGTCGCCGGGCACGCTGTGGCCCGCGCCGGGCACGACGGCGAGGCGCGCGCGGCGCATCTCCGCGACGGCGCGCCGCGCGACCTCGTCGCTGAGGATGTCGCTCTCCGCGCCGCGCACGAGCAGCACCGGCGGGGCCAGTTCGCGGAAGCGCCGCCAGAGCTCGTCGCCGCCCGTTTCGCCGCCCGTGCGCACGGCGCCGTCGCCCTCGCGGAAGCGCCTGTCGAACTTCCACGTCCACTTGCCGTTCTCCAGCGGGCGCAGGCGGTGGCGCATGCGCTCGCGGATGTTCTCCTCGCTGCGGCGCGTGTTGAAGCGCATGGCGTTACGCACGAATTCGTCGAATTCGAGCTCATCGGGGCCGCGCGTGAAGCGCATGATGTTCTCGACGCCCTCCTTCGCCGCCTCGGGGCCGACGTCGACGAGCACGACGGCATCGACGCGGTCGGGGTGGCGGGAGGCGTACTCGACGGCGTTGAGGCCGCCCATGCTGTGGCCCATGAGGACGAAGCGTTCGAGGCCCAGCGCCTCGCGCACGGCCTCCGCGTCGTGCGCGAAGGCCTCGCGCGTGTAGTCGCCGTCCCCGGCCCAGTCGCTGTCGCCGTGGCCGCGCTGGTCGAGGGCGATCAGGCGGATGCGGCCGCCCGCGCGCTGGCCGAACTCGTCGAACATGTGGCCGGAGACGCCGAAGCCGTGGAGGGCGAGGACGGGCGGGGCGTCCGGCGGCCCCCAGTCCTGGCAGACGAGCCGCAGCCCGCGGGCCTCAATGGTGCGCTCCTGGTACGCGTTCTCGATCACGGGCGGCCTCCGCGGCGGTTTCGCGGCGCGCGGGGCGGCCGCGATGGGCGATCATAGCACCGCGCCCGCTACGGGCCGCCGCTCAGGAGGGGCCGGCGTCGATGTAGCGCTCCACCACCCAGCGCAGCCCGTCGAAGGCGGTGACGAGCAGGAAGCCGTCCGCCGCGCGCAGGGGCACGTGGCGGAAGCCGCCCGCCGCCATCTTGTGCAGGGCGACGGCGACGGTCTCGTTCTCGCGCACGACCACGGGGTCGGTGGTCATGTATTCGGCCACGGGCGCGTCGAGCGCGCCGGGCTGGCCCGCCACCTTCCGGAGCACGTCGCGTTCGGTGAAGATGCCGGAGAGGGTGTCGCCGTCCAGCACGAGCACGGCCCCGCCGGAGTTTTCGACGAGGAGCGCGACCGCCTCGCGCACGGAGGCGGCGGGCGCGAGCGCGGGCGGGCGCGCGAGGCGCATGGAGCCGAGGGGCGCGCTGAAGGGGCTCTCGCTGACGGCCTGATCCGTCTCGGGAATGTCGAGGCTGCGAAGGGGCTGCAGGCAGTTCTCGCAGCGGTCCGTGCCCGCGAGGTTCTCCTCGCCGCAGGCCGGGCAGGCGAACAGTCCGCTCTCCGCGTCGCCGCTCATGTCGCTTCCTCGCCTCCGCGCCGCGCCGCGCGCTAGCGCACGTCCCACGTTTCGGCCCCGCGGATGAGGGCCTCCAGGTCGGGTTCGGCGGCGGCGCGCGAGCGCTCGACCTGATCGTCCACGAGGGCCTCGTAGGTGTCGCGCTCGACCTGGCGGAAGACGCCCAGGGGCACGGGGAACTCGGGGTAGTCCATGCCGCTCAGGATGACGGGCAGGGCGATGCCGTCGCGGTGGGCGTCGTGCACCAGCAGGTCGGTTCCGCTGGTGGCGGTCTCCACCACCTCCGGCTGGAAGCCGTCGAGGCGCACGCCGTACTCGTCGTGCCTGCCGAAGCGCAGGGGCTCGCCGTGCTCGAGGTAGACCATGCGGTCCTGGCGCACGTCCCTTTCGGCGAAGGCGGCGAAGGCTCCGTCGTTGTAGATGTTGCAGTTCTGGAAGACCTCGACGAAGGAGGCGCCCTTGTGGCGGGCGGCGGCCAGCAGCGTGGCCTCCAGGTGCTTCGTGTCGCGGTCGAGGGAGCGGGCCACGAAGGTCGCGCCCGCCGCCAGCGCCAGCTTGATCGGGTCGACGGGGTTCTCGGTGGTGCCCATGGGGGCCGACTTCGTCACCTTGCCCGCGGGCGAGGTGGGCGAGTACTGGCCCTTCGTGAGGCCGTAGATGCGGTTGTTGAAGAGCACCATCGTCAGGTCCACGTTGCGCCGCAGCAGGTGGATGAGGTGGTTGCCGCCAATGCTGAGGCCGTCGCCATCGCCGGTGACGACGAAGACGGTCAGTTCGGGGCGGGCCGTCTTGAGGCCGGTGGCGATGGCGGGGGCGCGCCCGTGGATGGTGTGGAAGCCGTAGCTGTTCACGTAGTAGGGGAAGCGGCTGGAGCAGCCGATGCCGCTGATGAAGACGATCTCCTCGCGGGGGACGCCGAGGGAGGGAAGCGCCTTCTGCATCTGCGCCAGGATGGAGTAGTCCCCGCAGCCCGGGCACCAGCGCACTTCCTGGTCGGAGACGAAATCCTTGCGCGTGAGGAGGGGAATCTCCTCGACCGCGCCGTTCGCGCCGATAGCCGTCACAGTAGCCTCCCCGCGGAGCGCCCGCGTCAGAGTTCGAGTTCGTAGGGCCCCGAAAGGCCGAGGACTTCGTCGATCTTCCCCGAGATCTCGGCGATCTTGAAGGGCTGGCCCGCGATCTTGTTGAAGGGGATCGCGTCCACCAGGTAGCGCGCGCGCACGAGCACGGAGAGCTGGCCGTTGTTCAGCTCGGGGATGAGCACCTTGTCGTAGCGCGAAAGCACCTCGCCGAGGTTGGCGGGGAAGGGATTGAGGTGGCGCAGGTGGGCCGTGGCCACGGACTTGCCCTGGGCGCGCGCGCGTTCGCCCGCGCTGGCGATGGCCCCGTAGGTGCCGCCCCAGCCGAGCAGCAGCAGGTCGCCCGCGGGCGGCCCCACCGTCTCCAGGTCGGGAACCCCGGCCACGGCGCGGGCCACGCGCTCGGCGCGCGTGAGCGTCATGCGGTGGTGGTTGGCGGGGTCGTAGTTGATGTCGCCCGTCTCGTACGACTTCTCGAGGCCGCCCACGCGGTGCTCGAAGCCGGGCTGGCCGGGGATGGCCCAGGGGCGCGCCAGCGTCTCCGCGTCGCGCTCGTAGGCGTGGGCGTCCACGCCGGGCGCGGCGTAGCGGCGCTCGATGGGGGGGATGTCCGCCAGGTCGGGGATGCGCCAGGGCTCGGAGCCGTTGGCGAGGTAGCCGTCGCTCAGGATGATGACCGGCACCATGGAGGTGAGGGCGATGCGGAAGGCCTCGATGGCCATGCCGAAGCAGTCACCCGGCGTGGCCGGGGCGATGATGGCCACGGGCGAATCGCCGTTGCGCCCGTACATCGCCTGCAGCAGGTCCGACTGCTCGGTCTTGGTGGGCATGCCCGTGCTGGGGCCCGCGCGCTGCACGTCGAGCACCACGAGGGGCAGCTCCGCCATGACGGCCAGGTTGAGGGCCTCGCTCTTGAGGGCGAGCCCGGGGCCGCTGGTGCCGGTGAGCGCCATGTGGCCCCCGTAGGCCGCGCCGATGGCGGCGCAGACGGCGCCGATCTCGTCCTCGGCCTGCATCGTCCTGACGCCGAAGTTCTTGTGCCGCGCCAGCTCGTGGAGCACGTCCGAGGCGGGCGTGATGGGGTAGCTGGCGTAGAAGAGGGGCAGCCCGGCCAGCCGCGAGGCGGCGACGAAGCCGAGGGCCAGCGCCTCGTTGCCGCTGATGTGGCGGTAGGTGCCGGGGGGCACCGTGGCGGGCGGCACCTCGTAGCGCTCGTGCGTCAGCTCGGCGGTCTCGCCGAAGGCGTTGCCCGCGCGCAGGGCGCGCAGGTTGGCGTCCAGCACCACGGGGTTGCGCCGGAAGCGCTCCGTGGTCCAGCGCTCGACCGTGTCGAGGGGGCGGTTGAAGAGCCAGAGCACGAGCCCGAGGGCGTAGAAGTTGCGGGAGCGGAAGCGCTCCTTGGCGCCGAGGTCGAGCCCGTCCAGCGCGGCCGCGTTGTTGCGCGTGATGTCGAGGCGCAGCAGCCGCCAGGGCGCGAGCGAGCCGTCGTCGAGGGGGCTGGCGGCGTAGCCCGCCTTGCGCAGGTTGGTGGCGTTGAACTCGCCCTCGTCCACGATCAGCAGGCCGCCGGGCACGAGGTCGCCGAGGTTGGTCTTGAGGGCGGCGGGGTTCATGGCCACCAGCGCGTCGGGGTTGTCGCCCGGCGTGTGGATGTCGTCGCTGGAGAAGGAGAGCTGGAAGCCGGAGACGCCCGGCAGGGAGCCGGTGGGGGCGCGAATCTCGGCGGGATAGTCGGGCAGGGTGGCGAGGTCGTTGCCGTAGACGGCGGTGGTGCGCGTGAACTGCGTGCCCGTCAGCTGCATGCCGTCGCCGGAATCGCCAGCGAAGCGGATGGTCACGCGGTCGAGGGTCGTGACCGCCCCCCGGGGCTGCGACTGGGCGTCGATGGTCATTGCGGGCTATCCCCCCTCCCGTGTGGCCACGACCTGGTGGGGCCGCGGCGGCAGGTTGAGCACTTCCTCGGCGAAGGACTCGGCGAAGTGCTGCAGCAGCTCGCCCAGGCGGACGAGCCCGACGACGGCGCCGTTCTCCAGCACCGGCAGGGTGCGGTAGCGATGGCGCTGCATGAGGGCGATGGCGTCGCCCACGGTGGTGTCGCCCGGCACCGTCACCGGATCGCGCGTGAGCAGCCCGCGATTCAGCGGCTGCTCCCAGTCGAAGTCGGGGCCCATGCAGCGCGTGAGCACGTCCCGCTCCGTGAAGATGCCCGCCAGCCGCCCGCCCTCCATGGCCAGCACGCAGGAGCGCGAGCCGCCCCGCATGCGGGCGACGGCGTCGCGCACGGTGGCCGCGGGCGTGAGAAAGACGGGTTCCGCGAGGGGCAATTCGCCCACCCGCTGGTCGATGAAGTGCGCGAGCCGGGAGCGGTCCATGCGTTCCTGACTTGCCGTTCCTTCTCGCGGGGGGCGGCCCGCGGGCCGCGCCTCGCGCAACCCCCGCAGTGTAGCGCGTTTCGCGCTAAACGCACGCGGGGGCGTTCGCGCGGGCGCGAAGGGCGCTGCTACAATCCGCGCGAGACGCCGCACGCCGGCGAGGGAGACGCCCATGAACACGCGCATCATCGCGGTCGCCCGCCCCGTGGGCACCGCCGGCGAGGAGATCGCCCAGCTGACCGCCGCCCGGCTGGGCTTCCGCTTCTACGACTACCAGGTCGTGCAGACGGCGGCGCAGGACGCGGGCGTGTCGCCGGAGACGGTGAGCGAGGCGGTGCACACGCCCTCGCTGTTCACGCGCATCCTGGAGGCGCTGGCGCGCAATCCCAGCATGCCCGTGGCGGCGTGGGCCGACCCCGTGCCGCTGGCCGCCAACCCGCTGCTCACCTCCAGCGACTACCGCCGCTTCATCGAGGACGTGATCCGCGACCTCGCCGACCAGGGCGAGGCCGTGATCATCGGCCACGGCGCGCCCATGGTGCTGCGCGACCGCGAGGACACGTACAAGGTGCTCACCACCGGCTCGCCGGAGCAGCGCGCGGCGCGCATCGCCTCGGGCATGAACGTGGACATCGACATGGCCCGCAAGACGGTGGCGCGCACGGACTCCGAGCGCAACGACTACTTCCGGCGCTTCTACAACCGCGCCTGGCTGGCCGCCGAGAACTACGACCTCTGCATCAACACCGACCGCATCGAGGCGGAGGAGGCGGCCTCCCTCATCGCGGAGGCGGCGCGCCTGCACTAGGCCCGCGCGAAGGCCGTGACGGCGGCGGCCAGCAGGATCGCCTGCATGAGCGCCGCGGAGGCGAAGAGCCAGCGCCCGGCGGCGCGCTCGCGCGCGTGCGCGATCACGCCGAGGACGGCGTTGACGGCCACGATGGCGCCCGCCACCGCGCCCACGCGCAGCAGCTCCGCGCGGTCGCCCACGCGCACGATGCTGGCCGCCTGCGGAAACTCGATGCGGACGAGCGCGGGCAGCCCCGGATACTGGCTGAAGAGGTAGCCGCCGAGCGCCGCCAGCGCCAGCAGCGCCAGCCCCAGCGCCAGCCACGCCGCGCGGTCGCGCCAGATGGGCAGCGCGCCCAGCCGGTCGGGGGCCACGCGCTGCGGCGGCGTCGCGTCCGCCCCCACCGCCTGCGGGCGCGTGCAGGCGGCCACGAAGGCGGCTTCCTCGGCGGCGGACACGGTGAGCGCGTAGGCGCGCGCGGGCGTGACCACGTAGACGTTGCCGGCGGTCCCGCCGTGGGTGGCGAAGAAGAGGGCGGCGCCCAGACGCGGAACCTCGCCCCGCCCCACGTGGCAGCCCCACCAGTTCAGCCCGCGGGCGCTGGCCCCCTGCAGCGTGCGCCCGGGCACGACGCGCTCAATGTCGGCCACGGGCACGACCACCTCGCCCCCGCACCAGCGGATGCGCAGGGCCTCGTCGTCGATGGCGTAGGCGAGGCGCGCCAGCCCCAGCGTCCACCAGGCGAAGACGAGCGCCAGCGCGCCGAAGAGGGCGAGCGCGACCCAGGCCGCGAAGGTGGTGAATTCGATGGCCGCGCCCGTCGCCGTCACGCCCGCGACCAGCGCGATGAACGCCGCCCAGAGCGCGAACCCCCCGCCGGTGATGACGCCCAGGGCGCGGGGTGGCCGGAAGACCTCCGCCGCTACGACGCCACCCGCGCCCGCACGGCGGTGCACCAATGGCGGTACTTCTCACTCTTCCCGCGGATGGCGTCGAAGAAGAGGTCGGACAGCTCGCGCGTGACCGGCCCCGCGCGGCCATCGCCGATCACGCGCCGGTCGATCTCGACCACGGGCGTGAGGTGCGCCGCCGTGCCCGTCATGAACACCTCGTCCGCGATGTAGAGCTCGGAGCGGTCGATGGACCGCTGGACGGTTTCGACGCCGAGTTCGGCGGCCGCCAGCTCCACCACCGTGTCGGCGGTGATGCCCTCGAGGATGTTGTCGGAGGGCGCGGGCGTGATCAGCCTGCCCCCGCGCACGATGAAGATGTTTTCGCCGCTGCCCTCGGAGACGTGACCGTCGGCGTTGAGCACGATGGCCTCGTCGAAGCCGTTCAGCTCGGCCTCGGTCTTGGCGAGGGCGCTGTTCACGTAGATGCCCGTCACCTTGGCGCGCGGGGGGATGCCGAGGTCGTCCACGCGCCGCCAGCTGCTCGTGTGGCAGCGCGCGCCCTTGTCGATGTCGAGGTAGGGGCCGAAGGGCGTGATGAAGATGAGCAGGTCGCTCTCCAGCCCGTGCAGGCGCACGCCCAGCGCCTCGGAGCTGAGGTAGACCATGGGGCGCAGGTAGACGTCCTCCTCGTAGCCGCTGCGCTCGACGATTTCGAGGGTGAGCTCGCAGAGGCGGTCGAGGGGCTCGCGCAGTTCGAGGCCGAGGATGTGGCTGCTGCGCGCCAGCCGCTCGTAGTGCTCGCGCATGCGGAAGAGGTACAGGCTCCCGTCCTCCGCGTTCCAGTTGCCGCGGAAGCCCTCGAAGACGGCGGTGCCGTAGTTGAAGGCGTGCGTCATGACGCCGATTTTCGCCTCCCCGAGGGGGACGATGCGGCCCTGGAAGTAGGCGTGCGGCGTGGGCATGAAGGCGCGCTCCTCGTGCTGCTTGGCCGCCAGTATACGCCATACGCCCGCGCGCGCTAGCGCTCTGTGAGGAAGGCGGGATCGCGGCATTCGGACACGTCGCGCGCGCGACGCGCCAGCCGCGCGCGCACCTCTTCGGCGGGCAGCGGCGGCGCGACCGCGAGCGGGCGGGTGGGGTCGTCCACCGCCGCCTCGAGGTAGGCGATGAAGGCCGCGTGGAAGCCGCCCAGGTCCGGCGGCGGCGCGACCGCCCGCAGGTCGTCGAGGAAGGCGACCACGGCCACGGCGATGCCCGCCGCCTCCGTCGCCGTCTCCGCCGCCACGGCGTAGCGCTCCTGCCCCACGCACAGGACGGCGAGGTACTCCTCGTCCGTGAGGGGCGCGGGGGCGTCCGCGCCGCCGCAGGCGAGCGCCGACAGCCCGAGTGCGGCGACGGCGAACGCGAGCGCGAGACGGCGCGGGGTCATCGCCGGAGCGCGAGGCGGCGTCCGGCCCCCGTGGGCGCGCGCCGCCAGTTCTCGATGACGTAGCGCTCATCGCCGTCGCCGTCCGTGGCGCGCTCCATGCGGCAGCGGCGCGGCTCCGACAGCAGCCGCTCGGCCTCCCGCGCCCAGCCGCGCAGGGCGTCCGCGTCGGGGAGCGGCAGCGGGCCGCCTTCGGCGAGCAGCAGCTCGGCTTTGGCCGCGCCCAGCGCCAGCAGCCAGCCGCCCGTCAGCTCGGCCAGCCCCAGGTGGAAGTCGCGGTCGCCGAAGGTCACGGCCAGACGGCCCGCGCCGCTCTCGCCGCCCGCCAGCAGGATGGTCGCGCCGGGCGCGGCGCCCGCCAGCGCGCCCGCCGCCGCGCGCGTCTCCGCCAGCCGCGCGGGGAGGTCCGCCACTTCGGGCGGCGCGCCCAGGGCGATGCCGGCGGCGCGCTCCTCCGGCAGGTCGCGCAGGCCGTCGCCTTCGAGCCAGCCGCGCCAGGCGCCGCCGCCGTCCGCGATCAGGGCCGCGCAGGCCGCCTCCAGCTCCGCCGCCGAGGCGACGAGCGCGACGGCGGCGGCGTAGTTCCCCCATTCGAGCGCGTGCAGCGCCTGCAGCCGCGCCAGCCAGCCGCGCGAGCCGGTGGCGAGGAGGGCGGCCACGGCCACGGTGCGATGGCGCGCGCCCGCGGCCTCGCCCGCCACGGCGGACTCCAGCCGCAGCCCCGCGAGCGCGTGCCCGACCTCCTCGCCGAGCACGAAGGCGGTCTGGCGGTGGGCGTCCGCCGCGCCCGCCATGTCCGCCGGGGGACGGGGCGCGCGCGCGGCCTCGGGGAAGACGCGCGGCGGCGAAACGCGCACTCCCGCCACGCTCAGTGGCGGTCGCGCGGACGGCGGCGGCGGCGCGAGCGGCTGGGCGGGGACGGGGGGCTGGCCGTCGCGGGGCGCGGGCCGAGCTGGCGGATGGCCTCCCAGCCCGCGTAGGCCGCGCTCGCCCCCAGCTCCGCCTCGATCTCCAGCAGGCGGTTGTACTTGGCCGTGCGTTCGCCGCGGATGGGCGCGCCCGCCTTGATCTGGCCCGCGCCCGTGGCCACCGCAAGGTCGGCGATGAAGGCGTCCTCGGTCTCGCCCGAGCGGTGGCTGACGACCGCCGTCCAGCCCGCCCGCTGCGTGAGCGCGATGGCGTCGAGCGTCTCGCTGAGCGTGCCGATCTGGTTGAGCTTGATGAGCACGCTGTTGGCCGCGCGCTCGTCGATGGCGCGGCGGATGCGCTCCGGGTTCGTGACCGCGAGGTCGTCGGCCACCAGCTGGACGCGCTCGCCGAGGCGCTCCGTGAGCGCCGTCCAGCCCGCCCAGTCGTCCTCCGCGAGGCCGTCCTCGATGGAGGCGATGGGGTAGCGCTCGACCCAGTCCGCCCAGTGGTCGATGAGCGCGGCGCTGGAGAGGGAGCGGCCCTCCTTCTCCAGCACGTACTCCTCCCGCCGCCAGAGTTCGGTGGCGGCGGGGTCGAGGGCGACGACGAGGTCCGCGCCGGGGCGGTAGCCCGCGCCCTCGATGGCCTCCAGCACGAGCCGGATGGCCTCCTCGTTGCCGTCGAGCGCGGGGGCGAAGCCGCCCTCGTCGCCGACGGTCGTGCCCAGCCCGCGGTCCTGCAGGATGCGGCGCAGGGCGTGGGCCGTCTCGGCGCCCATGCGCAGGCCCTCGGCGAAACTGGCCGCGCCCGCGGGCATGACCATGAATTCCTGGAAATCGGTCGAGCCCTCGGCGTGGCGGCCCCCGTTGAGGATGTTGAACATGGGCACGGGCAGGCGTTGGGCGGCGGCTCCGCCGAGGTAGCGGTAGAGCGGCTGCTCGGCCGAGTCCGCCGCCGCGCGCGCCACCGCGAGGGAGACGCCCAGCGTGGCGTTGGCCCCCAGCCGCGCCTTGTTGGCCGTGCCGTCCAGCTCGACCAGCAGGCGGTCGATGGCGCGCTGGTCGGCGGCGGGCTGGCCCTCGAGGGCGGCGGCGATCTCGCCGTTGACGCCGGCCACGGCCTTGAGCGCGCCGCGGCCCCCGTAGCGGCGGGCGTCGCCGTCGCGCAGCTCGGCGGCCTCGTGCGCGCCCGTGGAGGCGCCGGAGGGAACCGCGGCCTGGCCCACGGCGCCGTCCTCCAGCAGCACGGAGACGTGCACCGTGGGGTTGCCGCGGGAATCGAGGATTTCGCGGGCGGCCAGCTCCTCGATCAGCATCAGGGAGACGCCTCCGCCGCCAGCCGTTCGCAGGCGTCGAGCGCCTCGGCGGCGGTTTCGCAGTGCGCGAGCGGGGCGATCGCGCCGTCGGGAGCGGTCAGCCGCCAGCTGCCGAGCGCGGCCACGGGGCGCCCGGCGATGAGCGCGAAGGCGATCTCGCTGAGCGTGCCGTAGCGCCCGCCCACGGCCACCAGCGCCTCCGCCGTGCGCGCGATGACGGTGTTGCGCGCGAAGCCGAGGCCGGTGACGACGGGCACGGTCACGAACTCGTTGGCCTCCGCGCGGTCGTCGCCGGGCAGCACGCCGACGGTCACGCCGTCCAGTTCGCGCGCGCCGCGGCAGGCCTCGCGCATGACGCCGCCGCGCCCGCCGCAGACGAGCGTGTGGCCGCGCGCCGCCAGCTCGCGCCCCACGGCGAAGGCCAGCTCGCCCTCCGCCGCGCTGCAGCGCTCGCCGCCGATGACGCCGATCATCACGAGCCGTCGTCCCGCGTCTCGGGCGCGTCGTCGATGGGTTCGAGCGCGTCCGGCCCGTCGAGGTAGTCGAGGTAGAGGATGCCGTTGAGGTGGTCGATCTCGTGTTCGAGCGCCTCCGCCAGCAGGTCGTTCTCGGCGCGGATGCGGACCTCGCGGCCGGTGGCCGGGTCGATGCCCTTCACCAGCACCTTCACGGAGCGCGTGATCTCGCCGCGGAAGCCGGGCACGGAGAGGCAGCCCTCCTGCAGGCGGCGCTCGCCGGAGCGCTTCACGATCTGGGGATTGAGCAGCGCGAGCGGCTCGGCGGGCGGCGTGTCGAGCACGATGATCTGCAGGGGGATGCCGATCTGGGGCGCGGCCAGGCCCACGCCGGGCGCGTCGTACATGGTCTCGAACATGTCGTCGATGAGCGCGGGGATGCTGGAGTCGCGCGCGCGCACGCGCCGCGCCCGCTGCCGCAGCACGGGATCGCCCGCCCGCCGGATGGGAATGACGGCCACGGCCCGCATTGTACGGAGCCGCGCCATGCGCGCGAACGGCGCGCGCCCGTCGCGGGGGCTTCGTGTAGCTCGTACACTAAGTCGATGGGCGCTCCCCCCGCGGCGGACGGACGCTACCACGCCATCGTCATCGGCAGCGGGCTGGCGGGGCTGCTCACGGCGCTGGAGGCGAGCGCCGCCGGTCCCGTGCTGGTGCTCACCAAGGCGGGGCTGGAGGAGGGCGCCACCGGCCAGGCGCAGGGCGGCATCGCCGCCGCCATCGGCCCCGGCGATTCGCCCGCGCAGCATCTGGCGGACACCGTGGCCGCGGGCGCGGGGCTGGTGGACGAGGCCATGGCGCGCATCCTCGTGGAGGGCGCCCCCGCCTGCATCCGCGCGCTCGAACGGTACGGCGTCGCCTTCGACGGCGCGGGGGCGGGCCCCGCCTTCGGGCGCGAGGGGGCGCATCGCCGCGCGCGCGTGCTCCACGCCCGCGGCGACCGCACGGGCGCGGCCATCGAGGCGGCGCTGGCGCAACGCATCGCGGACGGCGGCGTGGCCGTGCGCGAGCGCGCGCTGGCGACGGAGGTCGTGCTGGAGGGCGGGCGGGCCGCGGGCGTGCGCGCGCTCGACCTCGCGGAGGGCGGGGAGCGCGTGTTCGAGGCGCCCGCCGTGGCGCTCGCCACGGGCGGGGCGGGGGCCGCCTTCTCCCACACCACGAACCCGCCCGTGGCCACCGCCGACGGCATCGCCCTCGCCTTCGCGGCGGGCGCGGAGGTGGCCGACCTCGAGTTCTGCCAGTTCCACCCGACCGCCTTCCGCCGCGCGGGCGCGCCCCCCTTCCTCATCTCCGAGGCGCTGCGGGGCGAGGGCGCCGTGCTGCGCGACGCCGCCGGGCGCGCGTTCATGGCCGACCACCACGAGCTGGCCGACCTCGCCCCCCGCGACGTGGTGGCCCGCGCCATGCTGGCGGAGATGCGCGCCGCCGGAGCGGACCACGTGCGGCTCGACTGCACCGCGCTCGACGGGGTCGATCCGGTCGAGCGCTTCCCCGCCATCGCCGCCTTCTGCCGCGCGCAGGGCGTCGACATCCGCCGCGAGCCCGTGCCCGTGGCCCCCGCCGCGCACTACCTGATGGGGGGCGTGCGCACGGACGACCACGGGCGCACGACGGTGCCCGGCCTCTACGCCTGCGGCGAGACGGCGGCCACGGGCGTGCACGGCGCGAACCGGCTGGCCAGCAACTCCCTGCTCGAAACCGCCGTCTTCGCCAGCCGCGCCGCCGCGCACATCGCCGCCGGCGGGGGCGGGGCCCTGCCGCGCCACGCCCGCGCGATCGCGGTCGCGCCGGGCGGCAGCGTCCCCCCCGACCGCGCCGCGCTCCAGCGGCTGTTGTGGGAACGCGCGGGCATCGAGCGCGACGGCGCGGGGCTGCGCGCGGCGCTGGCGGAGGCGCGCGCCTGGCCCGTCTCGCCGCCGGAACCCTCGCGCGACTGGGGCGAACGGCGCGCGCTGGCCCTCTTCGCCGAGCTGCTGCTGACCGCCGCGCTCGCGCGCGAGGAGAGCCGCGGCGCGCACTTCCGCACGGATTTCCCCGAACGCGACGACGCCCGCTGGCTCAGGCGGCAGGTCTTCCGCCGTGCCGGTTGAGCCGCCCCCCGCGGACGCGGTCGCGGCGGTCGTGCGGCGCGCGCTGGACGAGGACCGCGCGCGCGACGACGCCACCACGGCGGCGACGGTCGCGCCCGACCTGTTCGCGCAGGCGCGGCTGATCGCGCGCGAGGAGGGCGTGGCCTGCGGGCTGGACGTCGCCGCGCGCGTCTTCGCGGCGCTCGACGGGCGCGTCTCCCTGCGCGCGCGCGTGGCCGAGGGCGGGCGCTTCGCCGCCGGGGCCGCGCTGGCGGACGTGGACGGCCCCGCGCGCGCCATCCTCTCCGGCGAGCGCACGGCCCTGAACCTCGCGCAGCGCCTCTCCGGCATCGCCACGCTCACGCGCCGCTTCGCGGACGCCGTGGCGGGGAGCGGCTGCGCCATCCTCGACACGCGCAAGACGGCGCCCGGCCTGCGCGACCTCGAGAAGTACGCGGTGCGCTGCGGCGGCGGGCGCAACCACCGCCGCGACCTCGCCGCCATGGCCATGATCAAGGACAACCACCGCGAGGCCATCGCGCGGCAGGGCGGCGACCTCGCCGGAGCCGTGGCCGCCATCCGCGCGCGCGCGCCGGGCGTGCCCGTCGAAATCGAGATCGACGCCCTCGATCAGCTGGATGAGGCGCTGGCCGCGCGCCCCGACTGGATCCTGCTGGACAACATGGGCGACGCCCAGCTGCGCGAGGCCGTGGCGGCGACGGCGGGGCGCGCGCGGCTGGAGGCGAGCGGCGGCGTCACCCTCGCGCGCGCCGCCGGGGTAGCCGCCACGGGCGTGGACGCGCTCTCCTCGGGCGCGCTCACGCACAGCGCCCCGGCGCTCGACCTCTCGCTCGACATCGCCTTCGCGGACTGAGCGCGCGTACGTCCTCATTCCGCCGCCCCGGCGCGCGGAAAGCGGGCCAGCCGCGCGACCGCAAGCAGCAGGCAGGGCAGGGCGAGGGCGGCGGCGAAGCTGAGCGCGAGGCCCGGCCCGTCGTCACGCACGAGGAGGGGGACCGCCAGCCCTCCGGCCACGCCCGCGGCCAGACAGGCGGGCAGCAGGCGCAGCCCCGCATGGCCGCGCGTGGCCACGCTCAGCGCGAGCCAGGGCGCGAAGCCCAGCGCCAGCCAGCCCAGCGCGTAGAGCGTGACGAAGAGGAGGGTGAAGAGCACGGCGCGGGCGTCAGGTGATGAGGCGCCTGATGTCGAACCAGGTGATGACGACGATGCCCGCCAGCAGCACGGCGAAGCCGACGAGGTGGAAGAGGGCCTCCTTGCGCGGCGAGATGCGCCGCCCCCCGCGCGCGATTTCGATGAGCACGAAGAGCATGCGGCCCCCGTCGAGGGCGGGGAAGGGCAGGGCGTTGAAGACGGCCAGCGAGAGGCTGAGCAGCGCCGCCAGCTCGATCAGCGAGCGCCAGCCCGCCTGCTCGATGATGTCGCCGGTGGCGCTGGCGATGCCGACCGGCCCGGAGAAGAGCGGCTGGTCCTCCCCCGGCGAGCTGGCCCCGGCGATGCGCGCCTGTATCTCGTTCTTGGTGATGACGACGGCGTCGATCATGGCCCGCCAGCCCAGCGGCAACGCCTCCCACGGCGGCGCCCAGACGCGCTCGCTGAAGGGGAAGCGCGGCTGGCAGACGGGCTCGCCCGCCGCGTCCACGCTGGCGCAGACGGTGGGCGGGCCCACGCGGATGCCGGTCGGCCCCTGCCCCGCGGGCGGACGCCAGCGCGCGTGCACGCGCGCGTCGAGCGTGGCCCCTTCGCGCGAGACGACCCAGTCCTGCGTCTCCCCCAGGTGGCGGCGCGTGGTGAAGATGAGCTCGCTCACGTTGCGCACCTCGCGCCCGTTCACCTCCATGATGACGTCGCCCGCCTGAAGGCCCCGTTCGGGGGCCGAGCCGTCGCGCATGGAGCCCGTGATGGCCGCCGTCGAGGCGGGCGAGCCCGGCGCCACCTCCGCGACCTGGGCGAGGGTGAGGGAGCGTTCGCGCGGCACCATGAAGCCGGTGGCGAAGAGCAGGAGGGCCAGCGCGAGGTTCATGGCCACGCCCGCGCCCATGACCGTGAGCCGCTTCCAGCGGGCGGCGGCGGCGAGCGAGCGCGGATGGCCCCACAGGGGCAGCGCCTCGAGGTTGCTCAGCGTGCGTCCGTCCGGCGCCTCCGTTTCCTCGGCGAGGTAGACGAGCAGCTGCGCCACGGCCGCCTCCCCGGCCTCGTTCCCCGCGACCGATTCGGGGACGTCGTCGCCGAACCTGCGGGCCACGAGCCGCGCCGCCACGTCGGCGGGCAGGGGCGGGCGCTCCACTTCGGGCATGCCGCTGGCGCCGTCGGCCCGCTCCAGCAGCAGGCGGGCGGGTTCGGCGCGGGCCAGGTCCGCTTCCACGTCCCCGCCCACCGCCACCTGGAAGGACAGGCGCGCCTCGCCGGGGACCAGCTCGGCGAGGGCGAGGGCGCGTTCGCCGTCGCGCTCGATCAGCGCCGCCGCCATGTAGGGGATGTCCGTCTCGCCCAGCAGGCGCACGAACCCGCCGATGGGGAGCCAGTTGAGGGTGTACTCCGTCTCGCCGCGCCGCCAGGACAGCCCCTTGATGCGCGGGGGGAAGCCGACGCCGAACTCCAGCACCTTGATGCCGAAGGCCTTGGCCGCGAGGAAGTGGCCCAGCTCGTGGAGCACGACGAGGCCGACGAGCAGCCCGGCGAAGGGCAGGACCGTGCGCAGGAGGACGTCGGCGACGATCACGCGCCCGCCCCCGCGGGGACCGCCGCCGCCGCCACGCGCGCGCGGGCGTCGGCGGCGAGCACGGCATCGAGGTCGTCGTCGGGCGCGCGCTCGTGGCGCTCCAGCACGCGCTCGACGATGGCGGGGATGTCGAGGAAACCGACCTCGCCCGCGAGGAAGCGCGCCACCGCCACCTCGTCGGCGGCGGCCAGGGCGGCGGGGACGGTGCCGCCCAGCCGTCCGGCCTCCATGGCCAGGCGCAGGCAGGGGAAGCGCGCCACGTCGGGGTCGCCGAAGGTGAGCGCGCCCACCGCCGCCAGGTCGAGGGCGGGCGCGGGCGGCTCCGGCATGCGTTCGGGCCAGGCGAGCGCGCACTGGATGGGCAGGCGCATGTCGGGCAGGCCCAGCTGCGCCTTCACGCTGCCGTCGCTGAATTCGACGAGCGAGTGCACGATGGATTCGCGGTGGAGCACGACGCGCACGCGCTCCATGGGCACGTCGAACAGCCACATGGCCTCGATCGTCTCCATGCCCTTGTTCATGAGCGTGGCGCAATCGACCGTGATCTTGTCGCCCATGTTCCAGGTGGGGTGGCGGAGCGCCTGCGCGGGCGTGACGGCGGCGAGGGCGTCGGCGTCGAGGTCGCGGAAGGCCCCGCCGCTGGCCGTGAGCAGGATGCGGCGCACGCCGTGGCCCTCCTCGCCCCAGAGGCACTGCCAGATGGCGGAGTGCTCGCTGTCCACGGGGCGCAGCTGGCCGCCGCCCCGCTCCAGCGCGCGGCGGATGAGGCGGCCCGCCATGACGAGCGCCTCCTTGTTGGCGATGGCGACGGGCTTGCCCGCCTCCAGGGCGGCGATGGTGGGCAGCAGCCCGGCGGCCCCGCCGGTGCCCGCCAGCACCACGTCCACCTCGGGCGCGACGGCCATTTCGGTCATGGGCAGGAAGGCCGCGCCCGCCGCGTCGATGGCCTCGTCGAGGGCGGCGCTGCGCGCTTCCGCGAAGACGTAGCGGGGGCGCAGGGCGGCCACCTGCCCGGCCAGCAGCGCCGCGTTGCGGCCCGCCGCCAGCGCCGTCACCTCGAAGCGGTCGGGAAGCTGGCGCACGACGTCGAGCGTCTGGCGCCCGATGGAGCCGGTGGAGCCCAGCACGGCGATGCGCTTCGGGGGCATGGTTCCGGTTGGCCGCGTCCGCGCGGCGGCGCTAGCGGCCCACGCCCCGGCAGGTGAAGCCGGCGCGGACCAGCGCCTCCCGGTCGAGGAAGTTGCGCCCGTCCACGATCAGGGGCGTGGCCATGCTTTCGCGCAGCCGGAGCGCATCGACCTCGCGGTACTCCGGCCACTCCGTCAGCAGCAGGACGGCGTCGGCGCCGCGCGCGGCGTCCAGGGCGGAGGCGGCCCAGTGGACGGCGTCCCCCGCCGCGCGGCGGCACTTGCGGAACTCGTCCATGGCCATGGGGTCGTGCAGGCGCACGCGCGCGCCGTGCTCGATCAGGCAGTCGACCATGCGCAGGCTGGGGGCGTCGCGCACGTCGTCGACGCCGGGCTTGAAGGCGAGGCCCCAGACGGCCACGGTGCGCCCCGCGAGCCCGCCGAGCTCGCGCGCCAGCGTGCGGGCCAGCCGGTCGGGGCGTTCGTCGTTGATGCGGGCGACGGCCTCCAGCAGCGACGGATCGACGCCGTGGTCGGCGAGCGTGTGCGTGAAGGAGGCGAGGTCCTTGGGGAAGCAGCCGCCGAAGCCGGCGCCCGCGCCGAAGAATTCGGGGCCGATGCGCGGGTCCATGCCCAGACCGCGGGCCACGGCGTCGACGTCCACGCCCGCGCTCTCGCAAAAGTCGGCCAGCATGTTGACGAAGGAGAGGCGGGTGGCGAGGAAGGCGTTGGCGGCGTGCTTGATCGTCTCCGCCGTGGCGGAGTCGGTGACCAGCACGCGCCCGTCCGCGGTCGCGGAGCCGCTCCCGTTGCGCTCGAACAGGGGGGCGTAGATGCGGAGGAGCAGGTCGCGGGCGCGGTCCGATTCCACGCCGAGGACGACGCGGTCGGGGGCGAGGAAGTTCTCGATCGCCTGCCCCTCGCGCAGGAATTCGGGGTTGACGGCCACGTCCCATTCGCGCGCGCCGTTCGCGCGCGCGGCGAGGGCCTCGCGGATGCGCGCCGCCGAGCCCACGGGGTTGGTGCTCTTCTCGACGATGAGGGTGTAGCCGTCCATGTGGTCGGCGATGACGCGGGAGACGTCCTCCACCTGGCCCAGGTCGGTCGAGCCGTCCTCCCGCCGGGGCGTGGGCACGCAGACGAAGACGGCCCCGGAGTCGCGCACGGCGTCGGCGCTCGCGGTCACGCGGAAGCGGCCGGAGTCGAGGTGCCGGAGCAGCAGTTCGGGAACGCCGGGCTCGTGGTGGAGGGGTTCGCCCGCGGCCAGGCTCGCGGCGGTGGCGGGATCGGCGTCCGCCCCCGCCACGGTCCAGCCCAGTTCCGCCAAGCCGAGCGCCACGGGCAGGCCCACGCGCCCGAGGCCGAGCACGCCGAGCGTCAGATCGCCGTCCGCGCCGCCGGTCATTGCGCCTCCGCGCGAAGCCCCTCCCGCGCTTCGCGCAGCAGCGCGAACGGGGTAAGGAGGAGCAGCTTCAGGTCCAGCCACGGGCTCATGCGCCCAATATAGAGCAGATCGTAGCGGAGTTTCTGCGGGGGCGGCGTGGCGTAGCGCCCGCGCACCTGCGCCAGCCCGGTGACGCCGGGACGCACGAGCAGGCGGCGGGAGAAGCCGGGGATCTCGCGCTCGAAGCGCTCGGCCAGCACGGGGCGCTCGGGCCGCGGCCCCACGAAGCTCATCTCACCGCGCAGGATGTTGATCATCTGCGGCATCTCGTCCAGGTGCAGGACGCGCAGGACGCGCCCGACCGCGGTCGTGCGGTCGGCGGCTTCGTTGGCCCAGACGGGGCCGGTTTCGACCTCGGCGTCCGGCACCATGGTGCGGAACTTGACCATCAGGAAGCGCTTGCCCCCGCGACCGAGCCGCTCCTGCCGGTAGAAGACGGGGCCGCGATCGCAGGCCCACACGGCCAGCGGCGCCAGCGTCCAGAACAGCGCCCAGAACGGCGCCAGCAGCAGATGGCCGAACAGCAGCACGGCGAGATCGAAGGAGCGCTGATAACCGTCGCGCCGGGAGAAGAGAACGGCTTCCGGCGACGCGGAAACGGCGGCCTCGATCTCGTACGCCTCGCTCGCCGGAACTCCGTACTGCGGCGATGCTGCCACGACTGGCGATTCTATCCCATCATCCGCGGAGCGCAAGTCGGGGGGGGGGGGGGGTCGGCATCAGGCATGCCGGCGCCTGCGCGCGGGCCAGAGGAAGCCCGCGCCCCAGCACAGGTGCATGGCCGCCAGCGCCAGCGGCATCAGGAGCGCGGCGCCGTCCCGACGCCGCAGTCCGACGGCGGCGGACGCGCCCGCGAGCGTGAGCAGGTAGGCGAGGGGCGCCGCCAGCGCCGCCGGGGGAAACAGGGCGAGGCCGGCGACGGTGGAGGCGATCAGCGCCAGCAGCAGCAGGGGCGGGGCCAGCTGGCGGGGACGCAGCGAGGCCGGGTGCCGGAGCAGGACCGCCGACTTCCAGCGCCCGTACTGGAAGTACTGGCGGGCGAGGTCGCGGAGCCCGCCGCGGGGCCGGTAGCCCGCGCTCAGGGCCGGGTCGAACCACACGATCCCGCCGCGCTGGCGCAGCCGCCAGTTCAGCTCGTAGTCCTGATTCCGCAGCAGGGTGGCGTCGAAGCCCCCGGCGGCCTCCAGCGTCTCCCGCCGCCAGGCGCCGAGGTAGACGGTGTCGACCGGGCCCTCCGCGCCGCCCGCGCGGTAGGCGGCGTTGCCCGATCCCAGCGGGGTGGTGAGGGCGTGCGCGACCGCCCGCTCGAAGGGGGACACGCCCGCCGGGCGCTGCCGTCCGCCGACGTGGGCCGCGCCGGTGCGCCGCAGCGTCTCCACGGCGCGCCGCACGTAGCCCGGGGCGAGCGTGGCGTGGGCGTCGCAGCGGACGACGATCTCGCCGCCGGATTCGCGGATGGCGTGGTTCAGACCGGCGGGCGTGACGCGCTCCGGGTTGGGGATCACGCGCACGGAGGGCCAGCCGCGGCGGATGGCGTCCGCCATGTCGGGCGTGGCGGAGCCGTCGGCCACCACCACTTCCAGCTCGCCCGGGTACTCCTGGGCGAGCACCGAATCGAGCGCCGCGCCGATGGTGGCGGCGGCGTCGCGCGCGGGGATGATGACGGAGACGGAGGGGTAGGGGGCGGGCGCGGGCGGCGCGGCCGCTTCCGGTTCCTCCAGCGTCGCGCTGGCCGCCGCCGCGACGGCGGGCGCAGCGGGCGACACGGCGAACTCCGCCATCGCGCATCCCTCCGACCAACGGCGAATTCCCGCGAAGGGTACACCCCGCCCGGCTTTCACGCTCCCGCGGGCGGCGCGTCCGCGAGCACGGCGCGGAAGAGGGCCTCGTAGGCGGCGGCGGCGCGTTCGGGGGAGAAGTCGGCGGCCCGCCGCACGAGCGCCTCCGCGGGCGGTCGCCTGCCGTCGAGCGTCTCCTCCAGCGCCCGCGCGAGGGCGGGGGCGTCGCCCACGGGAACCAGCGCGCCCCACCTGCCGTCCCCGAGGATTTCGCGCGGGCCGTGGGGCGAATCCGTGCTCACCACCGGCGTCCCGCAGGCCAGTGCCTCGACGAGCGTCAGCGGCAGCCCCTCGTGCCTTGAGGAGAGCGCGACCACCGCCGCGCGGCGCATATGGCGCCAGGGGTTCTCGTCGAAACCGAGAAAGGCCACGTCCTCCGCCACGCCCGCGCGCGCGGCCAGCGCCCGCAGCTCCGCGCGATACGGCTTCGGGAACGCGCCCATGAACGCCAGCCGCGCGGGTCGCTTCCGGCGCACGCGCGCGAAGGCTTCGATGAGCGTGCCGGGATCTTTCGGGGGAGACTCCCTCGTCACCGTCAGAACGACGGGCGGTTCGCCTTCCCGGAACCAGTCATGGGGCGCTTCGGCGCGGCTCAGGCGCTCGATCTCCGCCACGGGCACGGGATTCGGGATAACGCGCACGCGCGCGACGTCGATCTCCAGCGCACGCGCGAGTTCGTCCGCCGCGCCGCGCGAAACCGCCACGAGCGCATCCGCGTTCGGGTAGAGCGCCCGCGCCCGCGCCCGCTGCAGCGGCGAATACGCCAGCCGCGCATTGAGGTGCACGGCGACGACGGCGGGGACGGCCACCGCCCCCGCGGCGCGCCCGTACAGGAGGGCGGCGTCGGCACGCGGCAGGGCCGAGAGCAGCAGTTGGGGGCGGGCCTCGCGGACGTAGCGCGCGACCACGGACGCGTCGAGCGCGTTCCCCGGCCGTACGCCGAGCGCGGGATAGGCGCGCCGGAGCGCCAGCCACAGCCGCGCCGCCGCCAGCGGATTCACGGACAGGGGGCGCGTTTCGATGCCCCGCGCGCGGCAATGCCGCAACAGGTCGCGGTCGGAGTCGGGGCGGCGCGGGTAGCAGAGGCGCAGGCCGTCGGGGATGGCGGAACGGTACGCGCCCTTGCAGCGCAGCAGCAGCAGGTCGACGCGGTGGCCGCGTTCGAGCAGGGCGGCGGCCAGCGAGAGCGTGGCGCGCTCGGCCCCCCCGCCCCCCAGCCCGGAGAGCGCGAGGCCGACGTGGAGGCGCTCCGGCGGCGTCATGCCGCGCCGCCTTCCCGCTCCCCGTCCGCCGCGAACGGGAGCGCCAGCAGCATCCCCAGCAGGACGAAGAGGGGGCGCGTGTCGAGTACCGACTGGCTCAGCAGGCTCCAGCCAACGAGGAATCCCGCGACGCAAACGCCCGGCCAGAAGCGCAGCCTCGCGAACGCACGGATCCCGGCGACCAGCAACGCGACATAGAGGAGCACGCCAACCGCGCCCTGATCGATCCCCAGGTCCAGATACATGACGGCGGGGTCCACTTCCATCGCCTCGCTGAAGCCCGTCCCGTGCCCCACGACGGGGGATGCCGCGATTGCGTCGAGGGCGTTTCGCAGGCGGACGAGGCGGGCGTCATCGAATTCGATCACGCCGCCCTCCACGCGGGCGAGGTCGGGAGGTTCGGAACCGTCGATCCGGCCAAAGCCCTCCAGCCGCTGCCGGTAGCCCGCGAACGCATCCTCGTCGGCGGCGTCCCACCTGCGCGTGAGCCAGCCGCGCACGTCGAGGAACTGGTCCACGCCGCGCACCACGTCGGGGCTGGACGCCTCGGCCCGCGCGCGCTCCATCCCCGTGAAGTAGGGGAGCGTCTGCACGGAAAGCCAGCAGACGAGGACCATGAGCGCCCCGGCGGCGGCAAAGGCGGACAGGCGGCGCAGGCGGCGCCCCGGCGGCGTGCGCCAGAGACTGAAGGCCAGCGCGCAGAGGGCCAGCAGGATGAAGAGCGCCAGCCCGCCGCGCGAGAGCGTCAGGAACACGGCGGTTCCGGCCAGGAAGAGCGCCGCCGGAGCGCCGGGGCCGGGGCGGCGCTCCGCCACGAGCGGCGCGGCCAGCAGCAGCAGCAGGTGGCTGGCGAGGTTGCTGTCCAGCGCCAGACCCGTCACGCGGTACTCGTGCAGCGAGAACGTGCCCACGCGGATGGCGTCCGCCCAGACGCTCAGGCAGAGCGCTGCGAAGGCGATCCACAGGTACGTCCGCCAGTGCCGCCGCACGGGGGACGCGAGCGGCAGCAGCGTCGCCGCCCCGCAGATGGCGAAGGGCAGGGCGATGGAGACCGCGTTCGCCGCCGAGGGATCGGGCGCGCGGAACCAGTTGGCCAGGCTGAGGACGACCAGCGCCGCGAAGGCCAGCGCGAACGGCCACTGGCGGCGCGCTAACGCCAGTCCGTGCTCCCGCAGATCGCGCCGCGAGCGCGCTCCGCCAGCCAGCAGGCAGAGCGCGAAAACGGCCATGCACGCGGCGAACAGGGCGATGCCGGGCGGACCCCAGCCGCGCAGCGCGGGCTGTTTGTCGAGCTGCGTCAGGAAGAGCGTGAAGAAGAGGGCGAGGAAAGCGTGGATGGCCGCGTCGCGGATGGGGAAGGCCCGCGCGCGCCGCCGGATGCGTTCGGGCAGGATGGGACCGGCGAGCACGGCCACGGCGCTATCGGGCGCGGGCGAGGGCGCGCAGATCGGCGGCCACGCCGTCGTACCAGCGCGCGCCGCGGAAGCATTCGCCGCGCCGCCCGGCCCCCTCGCGGAGACGGCGGCGCAGGTCGGGGTCCGCCACCAGCAGGCGGATGGCCGCCTCCAGTTCGCCCACGGAGCGGGGCGCGACCAGCAGCCCGCTCTCCCCGTGCCCGACCATGTCCGGGATGCCGCGCCAGCGCGTGGCGATCACGGGCGTTCCGCACTGGAGCGCCTCGACGACGACGCCCGGGTAGTTCTCGCCACGGTAGCGGGTGGGCAGCAGGAGCGCGTCGCATTCGCGCAGCACGGCGGGCACGCCGGCGGGGTCGAGCACGCCGCCGTAGAGCGCCCGCGGGTGCCCCTCGAAGAGGGCCCACTCCGTGTCGGGCATGGGCGGCCCGTACACGTGCAGGCGCCAGTCCGGCGGCAGGGAGCGGCAGGCCACCAGCGCCTCGGCCAGCCCTTTCTCCATACGCAATTGGCCGATGAAGGCGAGCTTCCCGCCCGCCTCGCGGCGCGGCGCGGACGCCTCCGGCGAAGGGGCCACGTCGCGCGTGTTGGGGAGCCAGCGGAAGTTGGCGGGATCGCCGAACTGGCGGCACAGCTGGCGCGATTCGACGAACACGAGCGGGCAGCGCAGGAAGGTGCGGTCCGCCAGCCAGCGCGCCAACGGCCCGTAGCGCCGATGCACCTCGAAGAGGGCGCCCCCGAAGAAACGCACGGCCAGCGGCCTGCGCGCGAGGCGGCAGACGAGCCAGAGCGCGGACGCCGCCGCCAGCGCCCCGTAGGGCGACATGTGGAGGAAGACGACGTCGGCGCGCCGGACCGCGGCCAGCACGCGCAGGAGCACGCGCGCGAAGACGAACGCCTCGCGCAGCAGCGTCCGCCCGCGGCTCGCGGCGGCGCGCGACCGCGAGGTGCTGACCACGTCGAGCGCGAATCCCCGCGACTCCAGCTCGCGGACGGTTTCGGCGAACGCCACCCTGGCCCCGCCGATCACGCCGTCGCGGCCGGACGCGGGACCGACCAGCAGGATTCTCGTCGGGGGACCGTCCTCAATGCTCAAGGCTCACCCGGGGGCCGGTCGCCGGGGGCCGGCGTTCGCGGCTGGCTCGCGGTTGCCCAACATACCAGCCAGCGGCGATACTCGCCGCCGCCGCCTCCGCTGCGGCGGAAGGAGCGCGCTCCCGTGAAATGCGTCGTCACCGGCGGCTGCGGCTTCATCGGCTCCCACCTGGTCGACGCGCTGGTCGCGCGCGGCGACGAGGTGGCGGCGCTGGACGACTTCTCGACCGGCGACCGCGGCTTCCTCAACCCCGCCGCGGCGCTGGTCGAGGGCTCCATCACGGACGCGGAGCTGCTGCGCTCCATGCTGCGCGGCGCCGATGCCGTCTTTCACACGGCGGCGATGGCGAGCGTGCCCCTGTCCGTGGACGATCCGGCGGGCACGCACGAGGTGAACGCCACGGGCACGCTGAACGTGCTGCAGGCGGCGCGCGAGGGCGGCGTCGGGCGCGTCGTCTTCTCCTCCTCCTCCAGCGTCTACGGCGAGCAGGCCAGCCCCATCATGCGCGAGGACATGACGCCGCGGCCGCTCTCGCCCTACGGGCTGCAGAAGCTCGTGGGCGAGCAGTACGCGGGCCTGTTCGCGCAGCTCTTCGGGATGCGCGCGGTCTCGCTGCGCTACTTCAACGTCTACGGCCCGCGCCAGCCCGCCAGGGGCGCCTACGCGCTCGTCATCCCCCAGTTCCTGCAGCTGCGCGCCGCGGGCAAGCCCCTGACCGTCTACGGCGACGGCCGCCAGACGCGCAGCTACATGCACGTGGACGACGTGGTGCGCGCCAACCTGCTGGCGGCGGACGCCGACCTGCCCGCGGGCGAGGGCGTCGTGCTCAACGTCGGCTCCGGGGAGGAGACGTCGGTCAACGAGATCGCCGCGCTCATCGGGGGCACGGTGGAGCACATCATCCCCAATCCGCGCGGCGCGTTCGAGGAGAGCCGCAAGTGCGCCGACCATTCGCGGGCGACGGCGCTCATCGGCTGGGCGCCGCGCATCCCCTTCGCCGAGGGCCTTCGGAGCGTGCTCGAACCAGCCGCCGGATGAGTTCCTCCCAGGCGTCGAGACAGGCCTCCGGCGAGTAGCCGGAGCTGATCGCCGCGCGGCCCGCCAGCCCCATCGCCCGCCGCTCCGCCGGGGACATGGCGGCGAGGCGCGCGATGGCCTCCGCCATGTCCGCGGGCGAGCGCGGATCGAAGAGGAAGCCGCTGCGCCCGTCCTCCACCAGCCGGGGCGTGTCGCTCACGCGGCTGGCGAGCACGGGCAGGCCGCAGGCCATGGCCTCGCAGATGGCATTGGAGACGCCCTCGGAGAACGACGGCAGGCAGACGGCGTCGGCAGCGCGGTAGAGCGGAACCACGTCCTCCAGCGGTTCGCGCAGGTGGAAGCGGTCGCCCAGCGAGCGGCGCGCGATCCCGGCCTCCAGTTCGCGCCGCCGGGCGGCCCGGCGGGCGTTGCGCGGGCTCTCCCCGGTCGTGGCCTCGCCGCGCCAGTCCACGGTTATGTCCAGCTCGGGTCGTTCCCGCCGCAGGAGGTCCAGCGCCTCCAGCAGGCCGAAAGGGTTCTTCTGCGGACGAATGCGCGCCGGAACGAGCAGCCGCAGCCGTCCGGGCGCGCTCCCGTCGGGCGGATCGCCGGGCGCGAACCGCTCCGTGTCGATGCCGTTGACGATGACGCTGGTTCGCCCCGCGAGCGCGGGGGCCAGTTCCAGCATCCGCTCCCGTTGGGCGTGCGAGTTGCTGACCACCGCATCCGCCAGACGGTGCAGGGCGTAGCGCAAGCTGCGGCGCGGGCTCCAGCTGGACGTGTCGAGGACACGCTCCGAGGCCGCCACGGCGAAGCCCCGCCGGGGAAGCCCGGCCAGTTCGGCCAGCGCGGAGGGACCGGGCAGGAAGGCCAGCACCGCGTCGGGAGCGCCGCGGCGGATGGCCGCGCGCATGGCGAAGACGAGCGCCAGCCGGTTGCGCGATGGCACGTGGACCACGGGCACGCCCGCCTCCGCCAGCGCGTCCGCGAAGAAGTCGCCGCGCCGGTAGGTCAGCACGCGGACTTCGTGGCCGCGGCGACGCAGGCCCGCGGCCAGCAGCGCCAGCTGCCGCTGCGCGCCGCCGGGGCCGAGGTCGTCGATCGCCAGCGTCACGCGGAGGGGGTCAGGCGCCAACGGTCCGCCTCCAGCCGTACGCCTGCCCAAGCACCGCGCGCCCCGAGCGCCACAGGTAGGCGGCGTCGCCGGCGCGCGGCAGCCAGGCGCTGGCCAGCGGGATGCCCGTGGCGCGATGGAACACAACGGCGAGGAAGAGGCCCTCGATGAGCAGGCCGAGCGTCATCGCCCAGGCGGCCCCCTCCATGCCGAACAGGGGGTAGAGGGTGAGGATGCCGGCCGCGTTGACGGCGATGCCGATCCACGAGCCCCACGAGCAGACGTGCGGCCGCTTGGAGGCGAGGAAGTAGGTCGAGAGGATGGCGGTGGCGGCGAGGGCCAGTATCCCCGGCGCGATGATGCGAATGAGCGGGACCATGTCGAGGAAGCGCTCGGAGAAGAAGATGCGCACGAGCGGCGGGCTGAGCAGGATGAAGAGCGCCAGCCCCGCCACGGTGACGCCGCAGGCGAGGCGCAGGCACAGCCCGAACAGCGCGTAGCGGTCTTCCGTCACGCCCGCGCTGCGGGGGAAGAGGACGGTGCCGAGCACCTCGGCGGGGATGCCGAAGCGCAGCATGATGGCGCTGGCCGTGGCGAAGATGCCGATGTCGCCCACGTCCGCGCGCGCCGCGATCACCCCCAGCAGCAGGATGCCCAGACGCGAATCGAGGAAATTGCCCATCTGCGCGGGGTGGTACCTGAGCCCGTAGCCGAGCAGGCGCGCGCCGATGCCGATGGACGGCATTTCGAACGTCAGCCCGCAGCGGCGGCGGAAGTACCAGAGGCAGGCGGCGGCGGTGAAGCCGTTGCCCACGATGAGCGCCAGCAGCGCCCCGTTGACGCCGCCGTCGAACCCCCACACCAGCGCCACCGTGAGGAGCGTCACGAGCGCCGCCTGCGCGGGCAGGACGGCGGCGAGCCAGCCGAAGCGCCGCAGGCCGGTCAACTGCACCTCGAACGCATTCGCCAGGTAGACGAGCGGCACCAGCGCGAGCGCGAGGTGGAACGAGCCGGCGTCGGCCTGCTTGAAGAAGAGCGCGCCGCTCCCGATCAGGGGCATGGCCAGCACCGCCACCAGCGCGCTTCCCGCGAGCGTGACCGCCAGCACGGACGCCACGCCCTGCGACAGGCGCGCGCCGCCGGTGGTGACGTGGTAGAGCGAGCCCTTGTCCACGCTCAGCGTGAAGAGCAGCCCGGCGACGGCGGCGAAGGTGACGCAGACGGCGTACTCGCCGCGGCCCTCCGGCAACAGGAACCAGGCCAGCACGCTCTGCGAGCCGAGGCTGATCAGCAGGCTGATCACGCGGGCGGCGAGGAAGAAGGCCGCGTCCTGGCTGGCGGCGGTGCGCGGCGCGGCCGCTTCCGGCGAGGTCACGCGCCCGCACCGCGCGCGCGCCGCAGGAAGACGCCGGGCCGCGGGCGTTCCGACGCCTCCGCGACGGTCGCGCGGCATTCGCGCCAGGATTCCGCCAGCACCCGCGCGCTGGCCTCGGAGAGGGACGGGGCCGCGTCCGCGCCGTCGAGCGGGGCGAAGAGGAGCGCCCGCAGGCGGCGGCTGTCCTTGAGGCGCTGGAGCGTGCGCCGCAGGCCCAGCCGCCGCAGCGCGAGGGCGGCCAGCTTCCCCGCGACGGCGAGCGGCGGGACGCGCGCCCGCACCGCTTCGTTCACCGCGCCCGTCTCCGCGGCGGGCGCGAACGGCGCGACCCCGCAGAGGGCGGCGAGGCAGTCGAGCGTGGCCGCCACGTCCGCCGTGAGGGCGTCGAAGCAGAGGGCGAGCACGTCGGCGTCGAGGGCGTAGAGGGCCAGCAGGCGCCCGCGCGTGAGCCGGTCCCGCACCACCGCCTTCTCCAGCCGCCGCGCGCCGAGCAGGGCGGAGAACTCGCCGCGGCTGCGGCGGAAGGCGATCATGGAACGGGCGCGCTCGCGGTGGTCCCGCAGCAGCACCACCAGCAGGACGCGCACGCCCCGCGCCCGCAGCGCCCGCACGCCCGGCGCGAGGGCGGCGTCGCGGTAGCCGAGGTTGGCGACGTCGACCAGCACCCGCCCATCGCTGCGGGCGCGCGCCTTGCGGAAGGCGCGCGGCGAGCGGTAGTAGTAGCCCTCCTTGATTTCGGGGAAGGCGAAGGCGGGATGGCCCTTCAGGCGGCGGTAGAGGAACTCGCTGCCGGAGCGTCCGGGGCCGACCACCAGCAGGTAGTCGCAGGCGGGGCCGTCGGGAGCCGTCACGCCGCGCCGTCCCCGCATCGCGCGGCGGGCGCGCTCACTCCGCCGCCGCCCAGCGCGCCAGCCCCTTCGCGGGATCGCCCAGCTCCTCCAGCGACTCGTAGTAGCAATCGCGCCAGCCGTCGTGCGGCAGCCCCGTGAAGAGCATCAGGTTGAGCGGGTAGTCCTCGCTGTCGGTGGCGCGGCGGAAGTCGTCGCGGAAGAGGAAGGTGGGCTTGCCCAGGGCGATGGCCATGCCCAGCTCGACCATGACGCCCTCATCGGGCGGCACGCCGTTGACGACGGCGAGGATGCCGTCGGCCTCGCGCACGTCGCGGAAGTCGGCCTGTCCGAGGCGCCAGGCCCAGCCCGGCCCGGCCATGTTGGCCTGCACGTTGCGCGCGAAGGGCTCCCACACCTCGAGGCCGAGCACCTCCAGCGCCCCCGCGAGTTCCGGCAGCAGGAGCGCCCGCTGCTGGCGGGAGAACCCGTACGGATTCGCGAGGTAGACGGTCTTGCGGCGCGCGGCCATCCCGTTCGCCATGGCAGGCAGTATAGCGACGCGCCGGAGTACGGCGGCGCTACGGCAGCCTCACCACCGCCGCAGGCCGCAACCAGCCCCGCAAGCAACAGGCAGACGCAGCCGACGGCAGCCAGCCGCCCCCGCAGCGGCGGGAACGACACGGAGACGCCCCGTTCGCGCGGGGGCGCGGGCCTAGACGGGGACGGCGATCTTCGAGAATTCGCCGCTCAGGTCGGCGGGGCCCCGGTAGAGCGCCTGGAACTCGCGCGTCTGGATGTACCACTGCCCGTCGATGCGCGTGTACGTGTCGACGTAGCAGATGGAGTTCATGGTGCGCGAGCCGTCCGCCATGTTCAGGAACTCGCCCATGTACCAGCGGCCCCTGGCGGTGTCGCCGGTCACGTCGTCGATGACGCCGGAGTAGACGTGCATGTAGACGTTGGGGATGCTGGCCACGATCTGCGTCCAGAGGGGCACCATCACGTCGCGCCCCTTGTGCACCTGCCCCACGTTCCACTCGCCGTCGGGGGCCCAGGTCTGGCCCCAGGCCTCGGCGTCGAAGCGGTTGACGGCGTCCACGTAGCGCTCGGCCACCATGCGGATGGCGGTGTAGTCCTCGGTCGTCGGCTTGCCCATTGCGGTTCCTCCGTTGCGATTTCGCCCTGCGCGCGCGTGCGCCAGCGGGCCGCTGTCAGTCCGCGTCCCGCGCGGCGTCGGGGTGGAAGACGCCGCTCAGGTCGGGGCCGCTGTAGAGCAGGCGGTGACTGCGGCGGGCGAAACGCCAGTCGCCGTCGACGCGCGTCAGCTCGTCCTCGTAGAGGGTGACCCCGGCCATGCCCCCCCGCTCGCCCACCTGCACGTGCTCGGAATGGTACCAGCGCGCCGCCGCGGCGTCGCCATCCACCCGTTCGACGACGCCGGAATGGACGACCATGACGATAGCGGAGATGTCCCGCATGGCCTCTTTCCAGAAGCGCCCCAGGGCCTCGCGCCCGCGCGGCGGATCGTCCCCGCCGTACAGCCACACGCCGTCCGGCGCCCAGGTGGCCAGCCAGGCGGCCTCATCGCGCCGGTTGACGGCATCGACGTAGCGCTCGCAGAGCTGGCGGATGGCGAGGTACTCGTCCGGCACGGCGGCCATGCTACATCGTTCGCGGGCTTGTGGGGAGCCATCCTTCCGCCCGGGCGTTCACGAGTCGGGCATGGCGGGCACCGCCCGCCCCGTGGTTCCGAATCGGCGGCGCACGCCCTCAGTCCGGGAACGACAGCCTCTCCCGCCATACCGTCTCAAATGTCGTCTCGCCATCCCTCTCTCCCAGGATATACTGACCCGTGGTCAGATACTCGATGTCGTAAGCTGGAAGATAGCGTAGCGCAACGCACGTATCATCCCGAATTTCCCCATACCGGTCAAAAGCAAAGTCGAGGTTCTCGAATCCGTGTTCCCTTCGCTCCGGGGGAAGGTCTTCAGTGCGAACCGGATAGATGTGCAAGGAAAACGACTTCGCCTCTTCGGTACAGGACTCTTTGATATAAATGAGCCGGGAATCATCAAGATAGATATTATATTCGGAGCGTATCACCGGATCGGATGCCAGAATGCGATCCAGTCCTTCAGCAAAAAGAGCGTGCACGGGGAAATACAGGCGTCCCGTCCACACGGGTTCGAAAGTCTCCTGCCCATCCACTTCTCCCACAATATGCTGGCCGGTGGCCAGATGCGCAATATTGTAGGAAGGAAGAAAGCGCAACGCGATGCACATGCTGCTTTCAGTCCATCCGTATCGATCAAAATCAAAGTCGAAGTTCTCAAACCCATCTTCTTTTCTTTCTTCGGGCAGGTCATCAACTCGATCTGGAGAAATGTGCAGGAAAAATGGCTCCTCTTCTTCCTCACAGGATTCCTTGATGTAAATGAGCCGTGAATCATCAAGGTAAACATCATACCGGGAACGTATCACGGGTTCGGATGCCAAAATACGGTCTATCTCCGCGATGGACAATCGCATTCCGAAGGGCACGGGAGCGGCATTCGGGTCAATCACATGGATTTCCCCGTCCAGTGTGACAAGGTAGAGCAAACCGTTCCGCTCGAGGATAGC
This sequence comes from Tepidiformaceae bacterium, assembly GCA_958295975.1. Lineage (GTDB taxonomy): Bacteria > Chloroflexota > Dehalococcoidia > Tepidiformales > Tepidiformaceae > UBA2991. Next base: position 99,671 of record OY282446.1, read on the forward strand.
GGTCGTGAGTGTATTTTCCGAATAAACGACTGTCGGATTGAATGTTTCGTAGTCGAACCGTTCCACTACTCTTCTGGCGTCTTCCTCAATGTGAAGATACGCAACATAGACTCCATCTTCATTCGCATGCGTTGCAGTCGATGCCACTCCCTGCAGGATTGCCACGGGCTCAGTCACATTTGCATCAGGGGGAGCCTCGTTCGTTCCATACATGGGAAAGCCGTAGAATTCTCCCTCCCTGATTGCATTCAGTTCCTCCAGGTGTCCGGATTCTGCTATTCCATCCCCGACATCGTTGTCCGCGCCATAGATCGTTCCATCGGGCGCTATGGAGATGCCGTATACGTTCCGTAATCCCCGTGCATAGATCTCAACACTCCCGGATGGATCTATACGCGCAATTACTCCCATTAAATCATGCCTTACCGACATATCCTCTAGCTGATCAACGTGATCTCCAAAGTATCGATGAGGGTATCCAATGGACACATACACGTAGTTACCATCGTTTGTCAGTCCGTTCGGACTATGATCTCTACCTATTACTACAATTCTGTCCACGATCACTTGTTCAGTGTCAAGGTTCCCGGTCTCATCAATGCGATACGAAAAGATTCTGGCTGTGTATTGTGCAAGATGTTCCAGAAGTACATCATTTGGACGTCTGCTCATGAGTATTTTGCACCACGGGAGCACACGGAATCTGGCAGCTTCCAGCCTCTCCGCCTCGTCCCGGATACCCTGGCAGACGTTCCCCAGGTCCGTGACGTACAACCGGTCGCGCAGAACCGTCACGCCCTGTGGCATGCTCAATCCCGTCTTCACCGTCCGCAACTCCCCAGTCCTGACATTCAGGAGGCGTATGCGCCCCTCGAGATCCGTCAGGTACATGCGGTGATCGTCGAGCCAGGCGGCCGCCGTGAGCATGCCCCCCGGCGTCAACATGCCGCAGTAGCCGCCCCGTTCCAGGCAGCCCTCAGGCAACAGGGGTTCGGCTGCGAGCGCGGAAGCGGGCGGGGGCTCGTTCATGTCGCCGTTCCCGCCGCCGCAGGCGACAAGCAGCGCCGCCGCCAGAACGAAGGCCAACGCCCCACCGACGCGCACCGGGACGTGGCGCCGTGCGGCGCTCATTCGTCCGCGTAGTCGGGCATGGCCGCCGCCGCGCCCGCGCGCAGCTCCTCTTCGGAGACGGGCTCCATGCGCGCGATGAGCGCCCAGTGATGACCGAAGGGATCGCGCAGGCGTCCGTAGGCCGCGCCCCAGAACTGCCGCGCGAAGGGCATCGTCACCTCCGCGCCCGCGGCCACGGCGCGCTCCCAGAGGGCATCCGCCTCGCCGTCCTCCGCCTGCAGGTGGATGGTGACGGGGCTGCCGCCCAGCGCCTCCGGCGTGGACCCCTCCGACGGGTTCCCGGCAAAGTCGTCGGAGAGCATGATCACGCCGCCGTTGAGCTCGATTTCGGCGTGCATGATTTTGCGCCCGTCGGGCGTGAGGTTGCGCTCGCGCTCGACCGCGCCGAAGGCCCGCTCGTAGAAGGCGATGGCCGCCGCCGCGTCGGGCACCGTGAGGTAGGGCGTGACGGGCGGGTAGGGGAGCGGGGCGGATTCGCCGGACAACGACGGGCCTCCCGTGCGGGTTGGCGACAGCGTACCGCGCGGGCCGCGAGCGCGCGAGCGCGGCGGGCGGATGGCCGTATGATGGGGGCGATGGCCGCGCCGCAGCCCCGCCCCCGCCGGAGCGCTCCGTGATCCCCCGCTATTCGCGCCCGCGCATGGCCGCCATCTGGAGCGAACGGGCGAAGTTCGAGCGCTGGCTCGAAGTCGAGATCGCCGTCTGCGAGGCGCGCGCGGAGGCGGACGAACTGCCCCGCGCGGACGCCGCCCGCATCCGCGAACGCGCCGCCTTCGACCTCGACCGCATCGCCGACTACCTGGCCGTCACCCACCACGACATGACCGCCTTCCTGCGGTCGGTGGCGGATTCGCTGGGCGAGGAGTCGCGCCACGTCCACTACGGGCTGACCACGAACGACGTGTGGGACACGGCCACGGCCCTGCAGCTGCGGGAGGCCAGCGACCTGCTGCTGGAGGGCGCGGAGCGGCTGACGGCGGCGCTGGAGCGGCTGGCGGTGGAGCACCGCGGGACGCTCTGCGCGGGGCGCACCCACGGCGTGCACGCGGAGCCCACCACCTTCGGCCTGAAGGTGGCCGTGTGGGTGGCGGAGATGCGGCGCAACGGCGCGCGGCTGCGGGCGGCGCGCGAGGCCGTGGCCGTGGGCGCCATCAGCGGCACGGTGGGCACGCACGCATCCATCGCCCCCGCCATCGAGGAGGCGGTCTGCGACGCCCTCGGCCTCGGCCTCGAGGAAGCGTCGACACAGGTGATCCAGCGCGACCGGCACGCGCAGTTCGTGGGCGCGCTGGCGCTCACGGGGGCGTCCCTCGAGAAGTTCGCCACGGAGATTCGCGGCCTCCAGCGCACGGAGGTGCAGGAGGCGGAGGAGCCCTTCGCGGCGGGCCAGACGGGCTCCAGCGCCATGCCCCACAAGCGCAATCCGGAGAAGTGCGAGCGCATCACGGGGCTGGCGCGGGTGCTGCGCGGCCACGCCTCGACGGCGCTGGAGAACGTCGCCCTCTGGCACGAGCGCGACATCAGCCACTCCTCCACAGAGCGCATCGTGCTGCCCGACGCCTGCCTGCTGCTCGACTACATGCTGGCGCTCTTCACGGACATCGCGGAGGGGCTCACGGTCCACCCGGATCGCATGCGGGAGAACCTGGAGCGCTCGCACGGGCTCGTCTTCTCGCAGCGCGTGCTGCTGGCGCTGATCGAACGGGGGCTCAGCCGCCAGCGGGCCTACGAGCTGGTGCAGCGCAACGCCATGGCCGCCGGGGAGCGGCGCGCGCCCTTCCTCGACCTGCTGCTGGCGGACGCGGAGGTGACGGCGCTGCTGGATGCGGGGGAGCTGCGCGCGCTCTTCGACTACGGCTACTACCTGCGCCACGCGGGCGCCGCCTTCGAGCGGCTCGGCCTGGCGTGAGCGCGGCGGCGGGCGCGCCGCGCGTGGGCGTGGGGGAAACGCTGCGCGCGGCGCTGGCGCTCATGCGCGACCACCCGCGCGAGACGATGGCGCCGCTGGCCCTCACGCAGGGGCCGGTCGCCGCCGTCACCGTCCTCGCCGGCATCGCGCTCTACGCCACCGCCTTCGCGGGCGAGCCGTATCCCGATGGCGGGCTGGCGGGCGCGAGCGGGGGCGCGCCGCTCGCCGCGCTGGTGACGCTGCAGGCAGCGGCGGCGGTGCTGGGGCTGGTGGGCGCGGGGGCCACGATCGTCTCCGTGGCCGCGCTGGCGAAGGGCCGCCCCATCGGCCTGCGCGAGGCCTTCGACCCCGCCTTCACGCGCCTCGGCCGCCTGATCGCGCTGGCCGCCATCCTGCTGGTCGCGGGCGTGCTGCTCGCCGCGCTGATGACGCTGCAGGCGGCGGCGGCGGTGGTGGGGCTGGCGGCGCTCCCCTTCCTGCTGCCGCGCGTGGCCGTGGCCTTCCAGGCGCTCATGCTGGAGGACGCGGGCCCGCTGGAGGCGCTGCGCCGCAGCTGGCGGCTGACGCACGGGCACATGCTGCGGCTGCTCGGGATCCTGATCGCGGCCATCGTCATCCTCGCCGCCATCGCCTTCCTCGCGCCCACGGTGCCGGGGCCGGAGGAGGCGGGGCGGGGCGCGCGCATGGCCATCGACGCCGCCATCCAGGCGCTGCAGACCGGACTCTTCATCCCCGCCGGGGCGTTTGCCCACGGCGCCGTCACGCTCTACTATCTTCGCATTCGGGAGGATCAGCCGTGACGACCGAAACGGTACTGTCCACGGACCTGCCCGCACCGGTGAGGCGCGGCAAGGTGCGCGACATCTACGACCTGGGCGACCGGTTGTTGCTGGTCGCGACCGACCGCATCTCCGCGCTCGATCTGGTGCTGCCCACGCCCATCCCGCGCAAGGGCGAGATGCTCACGCGGCTCTCCGCCTGGTGGTTCGCGCGCATCGGCGAGGTGGTGCCCCACCACTTCATCGACGTGATCGACGCCGGCAACGCGGAGGCGCTGCTCCCCTTCCCCCTGCCCGCCGATTACCACGGGCGCTCGATGCTGGTGCGGAAGGCGCGGCGCCACGAGGCCGAGTGCATCGTGCGCGGCTACCTCTCCGGCTCCGGCTGGCGGGAGTACCGGCGCGACGGGGCCGTCTGCGGCATCGCCCTGCCCGAGGGGCTGGAGGAGTCGCAGCGGCTGCCGGAGCCCATCTTCACGCCCTCGACGAAGGCCGACGAGGGCCACGACGAGAACATCAGCTACGAGCGGCTGGAGGCGACCGTGGGGGCGGAGGCGGCGAACGCCATGCGCAAACGCAGCCTCGCCGTCTACGACTACGCCCACCGCGTGGCGCTGGAGCGCGGCGTCATCATCGCCGACACCAAGTTCGAGTTCGGGCTGCGCGACGAGGAGACGATCCTCATCGACGAGGCGCTGACGCCGGACAGCAGCCGCTTCTGGCCGCTGGACCGCTACGAGCCGGGGGGCTCCCAGCCGAGCCTCGACAAGGAGCCGGTGCGCGCCTGGCTGGTGGCCAGCGGCTGGCGCGAGGGCGACCCCGCGCCGGAGGTCCCGGACGACGTGGCGGCGGCCACCACGGAGCGCTACCTCGCCGTATACCGCACGCTCACGGGCGAGGACCTGCCCGCGTCCGCGTGAGCCGCTTCCTCGCCTCCGTGGCGGTCACGCTCAAGCCCGCCGTGAACGACCCCGAGGGGCTGACCATCGCCTCCGCGCTGCACAGCCTCGGCTTCGCGGGCGTGGCCTCCGTGCGCGCGGGCAAGCTCTTCGAGATCGCCATCGAGGCGTCGAGCGCGGAGGAGGCGCGGACGATGGCGGAGGCCATGTGCGAGCGCCTGCTGGCCAACCCCGTGATGGAGCGCTACGCCTGCGCCATCGCGGAAGCGGAGCGCGCCTAGGGGTCAGGCGATGCGCGCCACGGCGGAGGGCGGGTAGACAGTGTCGGCACCCAGCAGTACACTCCATTCGTGGTCCCTGAGGAGAGCAACATCGAAAAGCTGCTCGCAGCCAAGCGTGAGTCCCTGAATATCGAGTACAAGGGATCTGCGCCGTGGGATAGCTTGTGCTACAAACTCATCAGGACTGTCATGGCCATGGCCAATACCCGACGCGGTGGGAACATTGTCATTGGAGTGGAGGATGGGACTTTCCATGCAGCCGGAGTGCATGACATTCACGGCAAAACTTTCCCGAGTGAAGAAAAATTTCTTGCGAAAGTGAATGCATTTTCCGACCCGCATGTCCAGTTTCAGTTTTCCAAGCAGACGCATGGTGGAAAAGATTTCTGGGTTGCTACAGTCCCGGAGTCTGATCATATTCCTGTTTTTTGCACTCGATCAGAAAAGAATATTCTCAAAAGAGGAGCTGTCTATGTTCGTTCGACTCGGATTCCAGAGACTGTGGCAATTCATTCTCCGACACCGGATGATCTTCGAAATCTGATAGATTTAGCAGTACGAAAAAGAACTACTTCTTTCACTCGTCGAGCCACAACATCGGTGAATAAAGTTCTGACGGATGAAGATTGGACTAAGGGAACAATCAGCCAGACTCCAACTATCACAATCCCTTATTTTGAGGAAGATAGCTATATATCCTTGCTGTTCCTGATTCCGTTGAGGTTGTTGAGATCAAGCTGGGGGTCAATGATATGGATGATCTCACGAAAATCTCTGGCATAATCGACGGTGAAAAATGGAACATATGGACTTCTAATAATAAGCTGTTTTCCAGTGCTTATTCCGAGGGAACGGCCATTATCCGCGCACAATAGTTGAAATATACGATTAATCGCGAATGCCCTGCTTCCTCAGCTCGACCATGACACCATCCTACCCTACGGCGTGCAGGTGGCAGGCGTCGTTGTGGCGCCGGATGACGGTGCGTCCGGCGGCGTCGCGCGCGAACTCCGTGATGGCGCAGTTCTCCATGCGGAAGCGCAGGCGCGCCCCCGCGTCGCCGAAGGCAAGGCTCAGGGCCGCCGTGATGACGCCGCCGTGGGCGATGGCGACGGCGCGTTCCCCCGACGCCAGCAGGTCGTCCACGACCGCGGCCACGCGCGCCTCGAAGGCGTCCATGCCCTCCTCGCCGGGCAGCAGGGGGCGCTCGACGCCGTCGGCGCGCCCGCCGCTCCAGTCGGGGTAGCGCTCGTACACCTCGGCGGGCGTGAGGCCGCTGGCCTCGCCGAAGCCGTACTCCATCAGGCGCGCGTCCGCGGCGAGGGGCAGGCCGAGGGCGGCGGCGATGGTCTCCCCCGTGGCGCGGGCGCGCGCGAGGGGGCTGGCGACGACGCGCCCGACGCCGCCCTCGGCGCGCAGGCGTTCGGCCACGGCGCGCGCCTGCGCGCGCCCCAGCACGGTCAGCGGCGGGTTCAGCTGGCCCTGGATGACGCCCGCGGCGTTGCCCTCGGACTGGCCGTGGCGCACGAGCAGGAGCGGCGCCACGGCGCTACTCCGTGAGCCGCCGGTAGAGGGCGGGCAGGCGGCGCGGCAGCGACTCGATGTCGCCCACCACCTCGTAGCCCATGTCCTCGCACATCGTCTTCAGGTAGTCGTGGCCGGCGCGGTCGACGGTGAGGGCGAAGGGCGTGATGCCCTCGCGCCTGGCCTCGTTCAGCGCCTGCCGGGTGTCGTGGATGGCGTACTCCTTCTCCGTGCGGTCGCGCCCGTAGCCGTGGTCCTGGGGGCGGCCGTCGCTGAGCAGCACGAGGATGCGCACCTTGGCCTCGGTGGCGGAGAGCTTGTGGATGGCGTGGCGGATGGCGGGGCCCATGCGCGTGGAGCGGATGGGCGTGACCTTGTCGATGCGGCGCTTCGTGGCCTCCCCGAAGCGCTCCTCGAAGTCCTTGATCACGTAGAACTCGACGTTGTCGCGCCCGTAGCCGCTGAAGCCGTAGATGCCGTAGTCGTCGCCGATCGTCTCCAGCGCCGTGATGAGGAGGACGGTGGCCTCCTTCTCGAGGTCGATGATGCGCTTGGGGGGCGCGGCCAGCTCCTGCCGCCGCTTCGTCACCCACCAGCTGAGGTACTTGCGCGGATCGTCGCCGGCGTCGTCGTACTGCTGGTCGCGGCGCGCGATCTCCTCGTCCGTGGAGGCCGACATGTCGAGCAGGAAGGCGATGGCCACGTCGCGCTCCACCTTGTTGCGCCGCCAGTAGATCTTCTCCGTGGGGCTGACGCCGGTGCGGATGTCGATCATCCACTCGATGGCCGGGTCCAGCTCCACGTCCTCGCCGTCGGAGAGGCGCTTGATCTTGCGGAAGAGCTCGGGCTTCATCAGCTCGAACTGCTTGCGCGTCTGCGAGACGAGGGAGGCGTATTCGCGCAGCGTCTCCTCGTAGAACTCCTCGCCGCCCTCCTCCAGCGCGGTCTCCTTCACGGCGCACCAGCGGGGCTTGTAGTCCTGCGCGCGGAAATCCCACTCGTCGTAGTAGTAGGTGGTGACGACGGGGGCGAGCGGCTCCTCGCCCTCGTCCGCGCCCGTGCTCAGGTCGCTCAGGGGCTGGTCGGACTGGGCGTCGGAATCGAGCGCGGGCGTGCCCGCCTCCTTCAGCAGATTGGAGAGGAACATGCCCGTCGTCTGCTGCAGGTCGCCCTCGAGCAGCGCGTCGAGGTCGATCTCGGCGCTCTTCTCCAGCAGCTCGCGCAGCTGCTCCTCGGTGAGCTGTTCGGGGGAAATCCGCCCGGCATCGCCCTGCTCGGCGCCGTCGCGCAGCTTCATAAGCAGCTGCACGAGTTCGGGCTTGAACTCGCCGCGGAAATCGATCTCCTGGGGGCTTTCGTATTCGCTCTCGCCCTCGGGGGCCTCGCCCAGCTCCATGGGGGGGCCGTCGCCGCCGAGGCCGCTCAGGTCGAGGTCGAGCGACTGCTCGTCGAATTCGGGCAGGGCGTCCCAGTCGTCCTCGCTCTCGTCGCGTTCGTTGCGGATGCCGATGGCCAGCCGGTAGAGGCGCAGGGCGGCCTCGGCGGCGTCCTCGGCGGTGGCCCCCGCGGCCGTCAGGCGCTGGAGGATGGCGACGCCGCCGGCCATGGGTTCGGCGCGGCCGGCGGGCCAGCGCACGGCCCCGGCCCCGTCGAGGCTGACGCGCACGAGGTTCTCCACGAACGCCTGCCGCAGGGGCAGCTCGCTCACTTCGGGGCGGCGCGCCAGCTCCTCGCGCTGCATCCGTCCGAGCGGCCCGCGGATGCCCGCGTAGGCGCGCTTGATGGCGGCGTCGATGCGCGCATCCTCCGCGATCTCGTGCAGGTCGCTGGCCAGCGCGCGGTCGGGGAAGAGGTCGAAGAAGCGCTCGATTTCGGTGGCGGGCCGGGCCTCCCCGCGCTCCGGCAGCGTGGGGCGCAGGTCCTCGAAGAGGGCGGAGGGGCGCTCGAAGGAGAAGGCGAAGCTCTCGAATTCGAGATGCGCCGCCTGGTGCGTGGCGAACACCTTCATGGCGGCGAAGTTCTCGTCCTTGTCGCGGTGCCGCTCCATCACCTCGGGCAGGAAGATGGTGGTGCCTTCCGTGCTGGCGCGCTCCTCGTCCACCCAGCCAATGCCCTTTTCGGCGAGCACGGCGGCGGCGTGGATGCTGATGTCGCGCCCCGTCAGCGCCTTCGCGTAGAGGCGCAGCACCTCGCCCACGCGGGCGAGCTCGACGCGCGCCGAGAGCGTGTCCAGCACCTCCTCGCCGCGGCTGGACTGCAGGCGGAAGTAGGCCTCGCCGCCCTCGCGACTGGCGGCGAGGATGCCCAGCCCCGCCGCCTGCCAAGCGGGCAGCTCGTCGATGCGCACCTTCTCCAGCACGGCGGGGGAGTTGCCGATGAAGTCCATGGCGGCGTAGGCGGAATGGGGGGCCAGCTGCTCGGCCAGCTCGATGACCGGCCCGTGGGCGTCGGGCTCGACCTCGCCGAGGGCCGCGGCCCCGTCCTCGAAGTACTGGAAGGCGGAGCGGCTGTGGTCGCGCGCCACGCGCGCCGCCAGCAGCAGGTAGCGTTCGCGCACGGGCGCGTGCACGCGCTGCAGCAGGGCGACGCCGCGGTCAAAATAGAGGCGCGAATCGGCCCAGCTCGACTGCGCCAGCTCCACGCCGAAGGTGAGGAAGGGCGCGCGGTCGGCCCCGTCGAGGCGGCCCAGCACCTCCGGCGCGGAGGCGAGGCAGGCGGCGGCCAGCTCGTAGGAGTGGCGCGCCAGCTCGTCGAGGAAGAGCGTCAGCCGCCCCGCCTGGCTCATGCGGATGGCGGCGAACAGCTCCGGCCCGGCGTCGTAGAACTGCGCCGCCAGCGAGGAGCTCTTCCAGTTGCCCTTGTAGAGGCGGCGGCCGAGGTCGGCCCACTGCGCGAGGTGGTTGGGGCCGACGAGCGCCAGCGTTTCGGGCGCGCTGCGCAGGAAGGAGACGGCCAGGGGGGCGGACTGCTCGGTGAGGGAGGCGGCCTCGCCCGCCAGCTGCTCCCAGGTCTCCCACGGGGCCGCCTCGGGGATGCGCGGTCCGGCGCGGAAGTACTCCGCCGCCGATTCCCAGGAGCGCAGGCTGACGGCCATGAGGTCGAGGCCGCCGCGCGACCAGTTCTCCAGGCGCGTGGGCGTGAGCCGCGCCTCAAGCGCGCGCAGGCCCGCCTCGTAGGCCTCCAGCAGGGGCTCGGGGAAGCCCTCGAAGCGCTCGCGGTTGCGCGCCGCCAGTTCGGCCGCGACGCTCATTCGAAGATCGAGGTCACGACCTCTTCGATGCTGCGCTGAACATCGAGATCGTCGGTGAGCGCCCAGGTGACGGCCACCTGGGCGGCGCGGCGCGGCGCGATGCCGCGCTCGATGAGGCGTCCGGCGTAGATCAGCAGGCGCGTGCTCACGCCCTCGCCGAGGCCGTGCTCCTTCAGGTTCCGCACCTTCTCGCCCAGCTTGGCCAGCTCGATGGAGACGGCCATGTCGACGCCCGATTCGTGGGTGATGATCTCCGCCTCCTGCTCGCGCGAGGGATAGGTGAACTCGACCGAGATGAAGCGCTGGCGGGTCGAGTGCTTGAGGTCCTTGAGGGCGCTCTGGTAGCCCGGGTTGTAGGAGATGACGAGCAGGAAGCCGTCCGCCGCCTCCACCACCTGCCCCAGCTTCTCAATGGGCAGCAGGCGGCGGTAGTCGGTGAGCGGGTGGATGAGCACGGTCGTGTCCTTGCGCGCCTCCACCACCTCGTCGAGGTAGCAGATGGCGCCGTGCTTGACCGCGCGCGTGAGCGGGCCGTCGATCCAGCGCGTGCCGTCGGTGTCCAGCAGGTAGCGCCCCACGAGGTCGCTGGCGGTGAGGTCCTCGTGGCAGGCGACGGTGACGAAGGGGCGGGGGCCGGCCTCGCCGGGGCCGTCGCCGCCCTGCGAGATGCGCGTCACGGGCTGGCCGAGGCGGTAGGACATGTACTCGACGAAGCGCGTCTTGCCGCAGCCCGTGGGGCCCTTGAGGAGCACGGGGATGCGCTGCCGGAAGGCGGCCTCGAAGAGCTCGATCTCGTCCCCCAGGGGCAGGTAGTAGGGCTCCTCGCGGACGGTGAACTCCTCGGCGGCGAGCACGAGCCCGCCGGGCGCGGTGGGAACGCTCGGGGCGATGGATGCTTCAGCCAATCGTCTGCCTCTCCGTGGCGGTGCGCTCGCGGAGCGCGTCCCAGGCGGCGCGCACGCGCTCCGCGAGCTCCTCGCGCGTGCCGTCGTTCTCGATGACCACGGAGGCGGCGGCGGCGCGCTCCGCGTTGGAAAGCTGGGAAGCGATGCGGGCGCGGGCCGCCGCCTCGTCCAGCCCGTTGCGCTCGGCGAGGCGCGCCACCACGGCGTCGGGTGCGGCGGCGGTCACCCAGATCTCGTCCACCAGATCCCCCCAGCCCGCCTCCAGCAGGACGGCGGCCTCAAGCACGGCCAGGCGCGTGCCCGCCACCTCCAGCGCCGACAGCTCTTCGGAGGCGAGGGCGCGGATGCCCGGCCACACGATGTCCGTGAGCCGCGTCATCTCCTCCGGCTTGCCGAACACCTTCCCGCCCAGCGCGCGCCGGTCGATGGTTCCATCCTCCGCCACGACGTCGTCTCCGAAGGCGGCGACGACGGCGGCGAAGGTGGCGGCGCCCGGCTCGTAGGTGCGGTGGCCGAGGAGGTCGGCGTCGATCACGGGCACGCCGCGCTCGCGGAAAAACTCCGCGACGGTCGATTTGCCGCTGGCGATGCCGCCAGTGAGGCCGATGGTGTGCACGCGCTCGCTCCGTTCGTGGCGTCCATGAGGATACGGGGCGCGGGCGCGGCTGGGCAAACGGGCGCGGCGCGCGACGGCGTTCCCGCTCGCATCACGGGCGGCGGGGGCGTAGGCTGGCGGGAGAAGAGCACCGCATGGCCGCACCCCCGCATAGTGAGATGCGAACGGAGATGGCTCAGATGCGGACGGAGATGGCTCAGATGCGAGCCGACCTCATGCGCATGATGTGGCTTCAGGCCATCGGCATCACTGGCGTGCTGGGGACGCTGGTGGCCCTGTTCAACCTGCTGTAGCCCTGTAGGCCACGCGCACCTATCGCGCCGTTCTGCTGTACCATCGCGGGAACGCCCCGCCGGAAGGGGCGCGGAGCGCGCATGCTTGAATCGACGGAGGCGACGCTGGCGAAGGCGCTGGCGGGCGCGGCGCCCACCGCGGAGGAGGCGCGCGCCCTCGCCCGCGAGGACGACCTCGCGGCCCTCGCCGGGGCCGCCGCCGCCATGCGCGACCAGGCCCACCGCCGCGTTATCTCGTATTCGCGCAACTGCTTCATCCCCCTCACGAAGCTCTGTCGCGACGTGTGCCACTACTGCACCTTCGCGCAGCCGCCGCGCCCCGGCGAAGCCGCCTACCTGACGATCGACGAGGTGCTGGCGATCGCGCGCGGGGCCGCCGCCGCGGGCTGCACGGAGGCGCTCTTCACGCTGGGCGACAAGCCCGAGCTGCGCTACGAGGCCGCCCGCCGCGAACTGGCCGCCCTCGGCCACGAGACCACCATCTCCTACCTCGCCGAGGCGGCGGGCGCGGTCGTCGAGGAGACGGGGCTGCTGCCCCACCTGAACCCGGGCGTCATGACCGCCGCCGACATCGCCCTGCTGCGCGAGGTCTCCGTCTCGCAGGGGATCATGCTGGAGAGCGTCTCGCCGCGCCTGATGGAGAAGGGCGAGGCGCACCACGGCTCGCCCGACAAGGAGCCCGCCGCCCGCCTGGAGACGATCCGGCTGGCCGGGGAACTGGCCGTGCCCTTCACCTCCGGCATCCTCATCGGCATCGGCGAGACGCGGCTGGAGCGCATCGACTCGCTGCTCGCCCTGCGCGCCGCGCACGAGGCGCACGGGCACGTTCAGGAGCTGATCATCCAGAACTTCCGGGCCAAGCCGGGCACGCGCATGGCGAACGCGCCGGAGCCCGATTTCGACGACCTGCTCTGGACGCTGGCGGTGGCGCGCATCCTCTTCGGGCCGGAAATGGGCGTGCAGGCGCCCCCCAACCTGATGCCCGATTCCTACGGGCGGCTGGTGGCGGCGGGGCTGAGCGACTGGGGCGGCGTCTCGCCCGTGACCATCGACCACGTGAACCCCGAGGCCCCGTGGCCGCAGCTGGAGGCGCTGCGCCGCCAGACGGAGGCCGCGGGCCACCACCTCGCCGAGCGCCTCGCCGTCTACCCCGCCTACGCGCGCGACGGCGGGCGCTGGCAGAGCGCGGCCATGGCCACGCGCGTGCTGCGCGCGATGGACGCGGACGGCTTCGCGCGCGCGGGCGATTGGGCCCCCGGGGCGGTGCTCGACCCGCCCGCGGACGCCTCCCCGCGCACGCCGCCGGGCGCGTTGCCGCCCGATTCGCCCGTGCCCGCGCTGGCGGACAAGGCGCGCCGCGGCGAGGAGCTGGCGGAGGCCGATCTGGCCCGCCTGTTCGAGGCCCGCGGCCCCGAATTCGACTACCTGCGCGCCGCCGCCGACGAGCTGCGCGCGGAGGTCAGCGGCGACATCGTGCGCTACGTCGTCAACCGCAACATCAACTACACGAACATCTGCTACTTCAAGTGCCAGTTCTGCGCCTTCTCCAAGGGCAAGCTGAGCGAGAACCTGCGGGGCAAGCCGTACGACCTCGGCATCGACGAGGTGGTGCGCCGCGCACGCGAGGCGTGGGAGCGCGGGGCCACCGAGGTGTGCATGCAGGGCGGCATCCACCCCGACTACACGGGGGCCACCTACCTGGAGCTGTGCGCGGCGGTGAAGGAGGCACTGCCGGGGATGCACGTGCACGCCTTCTCCCCGCTTGAGGTGCACCAGGGAGCGGCCACGCTGGGCGTGCCCGTGCCCGAGTTCCTGGGGCGGCTGCGGGAGGCGGGGCTGGGCACGCTGCCGGGCACCGCCGCCGAGATCCTCGACGACGACATGCGCGCCATCCTTTGCCCCGACAAGCTGAGCGCGGACGAGTGGATCGGCGTGGTGGAGGCGGCGCACGGGGTCGGGTTCACCACCACCTCCACCATCATGTACGGCCACGTGGACGGGCCCGGGCCGTGGGCGCGGCACCTGCTGCGCCTGCGCCGCCTGCAGGAGCGCACGGGCGGCATCAGCGAGTTCGTGCCCCTGCCCTTCGTGCACATGGACGCGCCGCTCTACCTGAAGGGGCGCGCGCGCCGCGGCCCCACCTGGCGCGAGGCCATCCTCATGCACGCCGTGGCGCGGCTGGCCCTCCATCCCCTCATTCCCAACATCCAGGTCTCGTGGGTGAAGATGGGCGCGGAGGGCTCGAAGGCGTGCCTGCGGGCGGGGGCGAACGACATGGGCGGCACGCTCATGAACGAGAGCATCAGCCGCGCCGCCGGGGCCAGCCACGGGCAGGAGATGCCCCCCGAGGCCATGGACGCGCTCATCGCGGGCATGGGGCGCATCCCCCGCCAGCGCACGACCCTCTACGGCGCGCCGCCGCCGGAGCGCACCGGCGCCTCCTACGGCGCGGACGAGCTCACGCCCATCGTGCTCACGCCCGCGAAGAAGTACGCGCGCGTCGCCCGCTAGCCGCCCGGTTCCCACGAGACGACGCCCAGCGCCCGCTAGGAGAAAGTTTTCTCAATGAGTTCAAGCTCATTCACGATCATCAAGCACATGTGGCGAAAATGATCGGCGGGCGAATCGTGCCCACCAAGGGCATCACGCCAGAGTCTTTCGCCTTCTTTACCTCCAGCATGTGCAGCCACAGTACTCCGTATTCTCTGAACCATTTTCAATGCGGCAAGATCGTTACCCGTAAGACGGGACAGTAATGCCAAGCTTCGCCAAGACGTATCATAATTGAGTTCTCGATCATCCATAGCACTGCGAATGTATTTGGTTTGAAAACCAGCACTCACAAGTTCAGACAGATTCTGAAATTCCTGTGCCCAGTCTTTTCGACTTGAAGTGTAGGGAATGTTAACAGATTTCAGCAATCGAGGATCATTTTTCCACCACGGAACACTGGATTCATACCATCGAGTGATAATAGAAAGAAGATGTTCAAGTTCATCAGGATCAGGAAACTGTGCCTTAAAATCAGTTTTCCAAGCTCGTGCAGAAATTCCTGCTCTCGGTTCCTCATTAAAACTCTTCCAGTATTCTTGTTCTCTATGAGGCAGCATTCTGAGATCGCATAGATAAGCGTGGACTTGACCAGCATCATTGACATCATAGCTCCTGAGATACCATCCACCACGGCAGGATATCATTCCTCCATCAATAGAATACTTCTCATCATCTGCCTTGTATTTATGCAGAACTTCTGGGTTGAAAAAGATGGGTTCCAATCTAAATTGTGCAACTGTACCACTAAGACCCCGGAAATCAACAGGGCTCTGCACAGATCCGTAGTCATTTTCAAAAATCGATTGATGTGCATCTTCTTTGGTAACACTAGGAAAGATCACTTGCGCTCCTCGCGTAATGGAGACTCCATCAGCAGTGTAGATGTCTTGGCAATAAAAAAGGGAATCACCCTCAACGTGCTCCGACCTTTCTGCCGACATATTTCCCAGTGAAATTTTATTGAACAATTTGAAATCAAAGACACGGATAAGCACTGAGTTATTTGCAGCCAGATACTGTTCCAAGGGAGTTATCAATGCGGATGCGATGTCAGGCTGGGTTTGGAATGAAATGACTTGTTCAACATCACCTATCTTGTCGTACCGACAATAGGAATTCTGATCTTCAAACCAGTATATGTCAGAAAGGTGGGCATATTCTTGAAGAACTTCCAGGTAGGTTTTTTCTTTATATTCCCGTGCATAGACCAAGGGCTTAGAGTCGCTAAGCGCCTCACACGACCAGTCAAATTTTTTGGAAATTGCGAGTTTTTTAGAATCATCCACATAGTACGCAGACCTCATCGAGTACAAACTTTCGTCCCACTGCAACAGATTTTCGATATCAATGGGATTGACGCGAGATTCATCAACAATCAGAGAATACACAAGCGAGTGGCGCGTCAGCGCATGAACGAGAATTTCTTTCTGCTGGTCGTGACTACGGAGCAGGTCCAGATGCTGACTGGCGTTGAGCCACTCCCGATAGGCCTCGCCTGCGTCAGGCCGGGTGTCAGCTTCACGGAGCTGCCGGACCAACTGCCTGTGCTCGAAACTCGTCATGCTCCCCTGCCCGAGGACAGTCTAGCAGAAGTACGCGCGCGTCGCCCGCTAGCCTCCCGGTTCCCACGAGACGACGCCCAGCGCCCCCGCATCGCGCCGGAACTCGACGCGCCCGTCCGCGCCGATGCGCGCGTGGCGCGGCAGCAGCTCGCGCAGGCGCGCCTCCTCGGGGCCGTCCGGCGCGACCCAGAGCTGCTGGCGCAGGAAGCGCAGCGCGTCCTCCACGCCGTCCCAGCCGGGCGCGGCGGACTCGACGTAGGCCGTCTCGCAGCGCCGTCCGCGCGCCCGCTGCAGGGCGAGGAACTGCGGCAGCGCGGGCAACGGCTCGCGCGGCTCCCCGTGGATCGCCTCCCAGAAGGGGTCGGCGCGCGACGGCGGCGGACGGCTGAAGAGCACGGCCACGCAGCGCCGCGCCGCCGCCGCTTCCATCGCCTCCAGGAAGGGGCCGATGGCCTCGACGTCGTAGCCCACGTGCGCGATCAGGGCCACGTCCGCGGCGGGCGGCTCGGCGCACGGCCAGGCCTCCGCGACGACGCGCACGTTGGCGACGCCGTGCGCCTCCATGCCCTCGCGCAGCACGGCGCGCATCCCCTCGGAGGGCTCGACCGCGATCACCTCGCGCGCGTGCAGGGCCAGGGGCAGGGCATAGCGCCCGCCGCCAGCGCCGATGTCGAGCACCGTCTCCTCCGGCCGCACGAGGCCGCGCAGCGCCTCCAGCACGGCGTCGCCCTCGCGGCGCGGGTCGGCGCGGAACCACGAGGCGATGGGCGCGTAGAAATCGCCGCCGTCGGGCAGGGTGCGGCGGCGACGCTCCGCCTGTTCGCGGTTGCGGCGCACCCGCGCGGCCCAGTCCGCCAGCACCTCCGTCGCGTCGCCCATGCCCGCCAGTCTGCCCCACCGGCGCGGCGAGCGCAGCGCCCCATCGTGTAGGCTGGGCGCATCAACCCCGCGCGGGAACGAGGCAGGCCGTGGCTACGAAGGATCCGCAGGAGCCGTTCACGAGGATCAGCATCGAGGAGGCGAAGGCGAAGCTCGACGGCGGCGAGGCCGTCATGGTCGACGTGCGCGACCCGCACGAGTACGTCGAGGTGCACGCGGCGGGCGTGCGGCTCATCCCCGTGAACACGGTCGTGAACGAGGTGAAGCAGATTCGCGAGTTCGCGGGGGAGCGCGGCGAGGTGCTGTTCATCTGCAAGATGGGGTCGCGCAGCGCGCTGGCGGCGGAGTACGCGGCGGCGGCGGGGCTGTCGGAGCTGGAGCTGTACAACGTGGAGGGGGGCACGGAGGCCTGGGCCGCCGCGGGCTACCCCACGGGGGACTGATACACTGTCCCCAACGGTTCCCGGGGTAGCCCCGCACGGAAACGGGAACGGGAGGCGCGGAGTGACGGCAGCGCTTGGCGAGACCCGGACGGCCCCAGCCTTCGACGGCATCTACGAAGCGCCCGAAGCGGCCAGATACCTGAAGGTGGCCGCACACGGAGAAATCATCTACCCCGTTCGTTCGGCGACCATCATTCGCTGGATTCGCCATGGGCTTGCTTCCCCCGATCTCGCCGACGTCCCGGGCGACGAACTGCTTCTCACGTTCGCGGACCTCGTGTCGGTGAGGGTCATCGCCGCCCTGCGCGGCACGGGCGTCCAGTGGAAGGAGATCCGCGCGACGGAGCGCTGGCTGCGGAAGGAACTCGGCATCCAGCGCCCGTTCGCCTCGGAAGCGCTGTGGACGAGAGGGGGACAGGTGCTGGGCGACTGGACGAGCCGCCTGCTGGCGGCAAGCATGCACGGGCAGGCGGCCTTCGAGATGCTGCGCCAGTACCTGATTCCGGTGCACGGTCTGGATTTCGACGAGGCATCCGGCATGGCCTCGTCCTGGGAGGCAGCGCCGTCGATCATGCTGGCGCCGGAGATACAATTCGGGGCGCCCTGCATCAAGGGAACGCGGATACCGGCGCGAACCATTGCCGGGATGATTGACGCCGGAGACTCAAGGGAATGGGTGATGCGGGAGTTCGGAATTTCGGAAGAGGAGGCCGATGCCGCCTGTGAATGGGAACATCGTCTCCAAGCCGCATAACCCTCTTTTCCTGCTTGATGAGTCGCTGGTCGCCGCCGTCGCCCGCGCTTTGAATGCAGTCGGCTACCGATTTGTCACCGTCCTCGACGTTTTGGGCCGAGAGACGAAGGATCCGGAGATCATCGACTGGTGTCGGGAGCGGGAGGCCGTGTGGGTTCATGCGGACGACCGGGCCAGGAAGGAGCATCGCGCACTGCTCCAGAGGAGTGGAATCCGGACGGTGTGGGTGTACAGAAATCGCGGACAGATGACCGGACGGGAGCAGCTGCGAATCCTGTCTTTCGTGTTGCCCAAACTGATCGAGCATTGGCGGCAACGTCCGGGAATTCGCCACTACCGCGCATCCGCTGCCAACCCGCTGGCCACCCCGAGCCTGCGCGAAGTCCGCATCTGATCCCTCACGCCCCGGCCGCTTCCGCCGCCACCTCCACGAGGCGCGCGAGGGCGTTGGCCAGATGCATCTGGCGCGGCGTGCGGCAGAGGGCCTGCGTCAGCTCCGGGCTGGCGACCACCACCGCCAGGCATTGCGCGCGGCTGGTGGCCACGTTCAGGCGGTTGAGGCTGTACAGGAACTCCATGCCGCGCGGCGCGTCCGCGACGGAGCTGGTGGCCATCGAGTAGATGGCGACCGGCGCCTGCTGCCCCTGGAACTTGTCCACCGTGCCGATGCGGAAGCCGGGCAGGGCCTTGCGGAGGGCGCGCACCTGCGCGTTGTAGGGCGAGATGATGACGATGTCGTCGCGCGTGAGGGGATGGTCGCGGCCCTCCGCGTCGGTCCACGCGGCCTCCGAGTCGAGCAGCGCCCCGACCCGCTCGCGGATGAGCGCGACCTCCTCCTCCGATTCGCTCGACCGCCCCTCGTGCGCGACGGGGAGGAAGCGGATGCCCGCACCGGCGAAGGGCGGCTCGCCGCGAACGGCCTGCCGCTCCCGCCCCGAATGAGCGCGCAGACGGCCCTCGTAGAACACCTCGGAGGTATAGGCGCAGATGTCGGGATGGAGCCGCCAGGTGCCGTCTAGGAAGAGGCCGAGCGACTCCGGCATCACCTGCGCGCCGTCGAGCAGGTGCGCGAGCGCGGAACGCTCCGCGCCCGGCGGATGGGCGCCCTGGAGCGGCTGGTCCAGCTGCTGCGGGTCGCCCAGCAGGATGAGGTTCGTCGCGCAGGGGGCGGCGGCGAGGACGTCCGCGAGCGACATCTGGCCGGACTCGTCGATGACCAGCGTATCGACGCTTTCGGCCATGTCCTCGCGCGCCCAGAGCCACGCCGTGCCGCCGACCACGTCGAATTCCCCGTCGGCGAGGCCGTCGCGGGCCTGCTCGTTCTTCTTCAGGAAGGTCGCGTCCGCGGCGGCGTCCTCCTCGCCGTTCGCCTTCTGGCCGATGGCCACGGGAACGTCGAGCGCCTTCGCCACCGCCGCCACCTTGTCGAGCAGCTCGCCGATGACCTTGTGGCTGTTGGCGGTGACGCCCACGCGCCCGCCCGCGGCCACCAGCTCGACGATCAGCTCCGCGCCGACGGTGCTCTTGCCCGAGCCGGGCGGGCCCTGGATGGCGAGGTAGCTTTCGTCGAGCGCGAGGGCGATGCGCCGCGCGGCGGCGGTGGGCGTCTCGCCGGAGCGGAGCAGGGGCGCGTCCGGCGGCTGGCCCGCGCGCGGCGCGCGGCGCACGAGCAGGTCGCGGATGGCGCGATGCGGCCCGGGCGCGTCCATGCCGTGCTCCAGCACCCACTGCGCGACCCGCTGCTGGCTCTCCGGCTTGGGTCTGGCGTACACGATGTCGAAGGGGATGAGCGCGGTCGGGAGACGCCCGTCCCCCGCCTTGCCGCGCCGCAGGTCGATCGTCCCCGCGTCGTCATCGATCACCAGCACCTCGCCCGCGGATTTCCCGATGCCGCCGGGCTCTCCCGCGACGGGGTCGTGCGGGCTGTCGCCCTCGCGGAACTTGTGCTCCTGCGGGGGGAAGCGGAAGCGGTGGACGGTGGAGCGCGGCTTGACGAGGTCCGGCCACGACTTCAGGAACGTGAGTCCGCCGAGCGCGTCGCGCTCCTCGATGCGATCCTCGTCCGTGAGGCCCTTCAGCTCGAAGTAGCGCCACCAGGACGCCTTGTCCTCGCGGCGGTGCCACTGCAGCAGGTGCGCGAGCAGCTGGCGCGCGTGGTCGGCGTCGCTCCGGTCCGCCGCCTCGGCGGGCAGGTTCTCGACGAGCGCGTCCGCCAGCGCCCGCACGGCCTTCTGCGCCTCGCTGTCCCCGCGCTCGTCCGGTTCGACGATCCGCGGGCGCGGGAGCGGCTCGCCCAGATCGTCGGCGAGCGCAGCGCGCTGTTCCTCGAGCCAGTCGCGCAGCCGCCAGGTGGAGACGCAGTCGTCGCGGTTGTAGCGCTCGATGTCGGCCAGCGCCCCGTCCTTGCGCTCGCCCTCGCCAAGTTCGAGCCACTCCTCGAAGGCGACGATGCTGGCGTTGGCGTCGCGCAGGTCGATCTCGCGGTTGAACTGGAAGAGCGGTTCGATGGCCTTGAGCGAGTAGCTTTCGAGGGAGGCGCGGACGCCCCCGCGCACGACGCGGTGGAGGTCCACGAACACCTCGCCGCGCAGGAGCTGGTCCACTTCCTCCTCGCGCGTGCCGTGGCGGCCCGCGAGCCGCTTCATGGCGCCGGGCTCGTAGGGCGCGTAGTGGTAGACGTGCAGCGCGGGGTCGGCGGCCCAGCGGTCCATGATCAGGTCGATCAGTTCCTCGAAGGCGCGGCGCTCGGCGTCGGGCGTGACCGCCTCGCCCTCGACCGACCAGAGGGCGTGGAAGCGCGGCTCGCCGTCGGCGTCCGCGCGTGCCGGTTCGATCACGCCGAAGAGGTACTCGATGCCGTCGAAGCCGCCGCCCATGTAGAAGGGATCGCCCTCGATGTCGAAGAAGAGGTCGCCGCGCGAGGGTTCGGGCAGGAGCAGCAGGCCCTGGTTGGGCACGAGCGCGCCGTCCGCGTCCCGCGCGGGCGCGATGCGCTCGGAGCGGAGCGCGCCCTCGCGCTCGCCGCGCAGCTGGATGGCGGCCTGCAGGTGGACGCGCTCCACGGCCTCCGCGGAGAGGCCCCCAACCTTCCCCGGGTGGCGCTCGCCGAGCGCGGTGCGCGTGGGCACGCCGTGCGCGCGCAATCCATCCCGCTGGCGCGTGCTGATGTCCGCCACGAGCGACAGGTGGTCGTCGCGCCGCCACGCCGCCTTGCACTCCATCCGCCAGCGGCAAACGCCGCAGTGGCTCACGGGCTCCGGCTGCGTGGGGAGCGGCCAGGCGGGGGCGTCGTCGCGCAGGAAGGCCTCGAAGCGGCGCGCGACCGCGCGGTAATGGGCGGCGTAGTCGGCCACGCGCAAGGGGACCTTCTCCGCTTTCGCGCCGCCGAGGGCGAGGTGCATCCATGCGGGCGCGACGCCCTGCAGGTCGGCCACCATGTCGGAGTAGCGGCACAGCTGGAGCACGGCGGACGCCTTCACGCTGCGCGCCAGCTTCGTGTCCCAGACCTCGTAGCTCCATGCGCCCAGATCGCTGGGCATGTCCACGCGCAGGAGGAAGTCCGCGAAGCCCAGGCGCTCGCCGTCGAACAGGGTCGCCTGGAAGATGGCATCGCGGCCCGCGCGCATGGCGGCCAGCGTGGCCTCGCGTCCGGCGGCGTAGCCCTCCAGCCGGGGGAGCGCGCGGTCGATGGCGATCTCCTCGACTTCGCGCCCCTCGGCGGCGAGCTCGTCGAGGAAGCGCTCCTCGTGCTGGAAGCCGCGCTTGATGATGCGCTCGCGGAAGCGGTCCCTGCGCATGGGCCATTTCGCGTGGCCCAGCACGGCGGCGCGTTCGAGGGCGGCCAGGTGGCGACATTCGAGGAACCCGACGAGGTCGCTCGCGGAGTGGACGATGCGGTCTCCCGGTCGCTGCACGGCGGCGTTACCGTACCAGAGAACGCGCGACGGTCGCCGCGGCGTTTCCCAGTCGCCGCCGGTTTCTGCTATCCTGACCGTGGTGCGTCATGCCCGGCGCGCCGCCCCATCCCGCGCACAGGGGGTTCGCCGTCCCATGACCGACGAGACCTTGACCGACCAGAGTTCCGCGACCAGCGCCGACGCCATGATCGGCAGCGTCCTCAGCCGCCTCTCCAGCGGGGAGTTCGACGAGCGCCGCGACGAGGAGGGCGACCTCTCCGGCGGCGCCGCCGCCGCCACGGCCACGCGCGAGGACGACGACAAGGACGAGAAGGAGAGCGACGACGCCGAGGACGAGGAGGAAGAGGAGGCGGCGGCGGCCCTGCTCACGGAGGAGTCGGAGGGCATCGACGACCCGGTGCGCATGTACCTGCGCGAGATCGGGAAGGTGTACCTGCTGACGGCGGACGACGAGAAGCACCTCGCGCGGCAGATGGAGGAGGGCATCTGGCTGCGCGACATCGAGGCGGCCTACGTGGACGCCTTCGGCCATCCGCCCTCGGCGTCGCGCGTGGCCGTGACGCTGCTGGAGCAGTTCGCCGAGCTGATGCCCGTCTACCGCGCCGCCGTCTTCTTCGCGGACCGCTACGAGAAGCTGGTGGCGAAGCAGGAGCCGCCGGAGGACGGCAAGGACGAGTGGCCGCCGAAGCCGCCGAAGTGGCGCGACCCCGCGGCGCGCAAGCTGCTGTCCCGCTGGCGGCGCTTCTCCGAGATCATGGCCGATCCGCAGTTCCGCGGGCTGGTGGACCGCGAGATGGAGCTGCCCTTCCGCACCTACGCCATGAAGCGGCTTCGCAAGAACGAGGAGACGGTGCACACGGCCATCGTGTCGCTCTCCATCGTCACGCACATCCTCACGCCCGACCTGTTCGCGCAGATGGCGGAGGAGGCGGGGGGCGAGGACCAGCTGCTGCCGCCCGCGGACGGGCTGATCGAGCGCATCACGCCGCTGGAGGAGCGGCTGCGCTACCACTTCGACACGATCAAGCACAACGGCGACAAGGCCGAGCGGCGGCTGACGGAGGCGAACCTGCGGCTGGTGGTGTCCGTGGCCAAGAAGTACATCGGCCGCGGCATGTCCCTGCTGGACCTGATCCAGGAGGGGAACATCGGGCTCATCCGCGCGGTGGAGAAGTTCGACTACCGCAAGGGCTACAAGTTCTCGACGTACGCGACCTGGTGGATCCGGCAGGCGATCACGCGCGCCATCGCCGATCAGGCGCGCACCATCCGCATTCCCGTGCACATGGTGGAGACGATCAACAAGCTCGTGCGCGTCAGCCGGCGGCTGGTGCAGGAGTTCGGGCGCGAGCCCACGAGCGAGGAGATCGCGCGGGGCATGTTCGAGAGCTCGCGGCCCGAGGCCTCCCACCAGTTCTCGCCGGAGCGCATCCGCGAGATCCAGAAGGTCTCGCAGGACCCGGTGTCGCTGGAGACGCCCATCGGCGAGGAGGAGGACAGCCACCTCGGCGATTTCATCCAGGACGAGCGCGCCCTCGCGCCGCCCGACGCCGCCAGCCAGCAGCTGCTGAGCGAGCAGGTGGAGGACGTGCTGGCCACGCTCACCAGCCGCGAGCGGCGCGTGCTCCAGCTGCGCTTCGGGCTGGAGGACGGGCGCAGCCGCACGCTGGAGGAGGTGGGCCGCGAGTTCAGCGTCACGCGCGAGCGCATCCGCCAGATCGAGGCCAAGGCGCTTCGCAAGCTGCGGCACCCCAGCCGCAGCCGCAAGCTGAAGGACTACCTCGAGTAGCGCCCCCGCCTCATCCCTTCGGGCCCGGCTCGCGCCAGAGGCGCAGCCCCGCGTTCACCGTGAGGATGGCGAAGCCCGTGTTGACCACGATCCACTCGAAGGGAATGGCGCCGCCATCGCCCTGCGCGAGACGCACGAAGATGAACAGCCAGGCGATCAAGAGCATGGGCAGCGCGATCTGCGACCCGTGGGTACGGGCGATGGCTGGTAGCCGCTCCCATGCGTCCGCGTCCGCGGGCAGGGCCTGCCCGACGGCGTGCGCGCCGAACGCCAGCGGCACCGCGGCGACCGCCATGATCCAGTTGAGCACGCCCCAGATGCGGTCGTCGCCCTGTTCCACGTACAGCCCGAAGACGAGGAAGTAGCCCCCCACGGCCAGCCCCGCGGCCATGAAGGCCGCACCGCGCGTCCTGCGCGTGACGGTCATGCCTCGCGCCAGAGGCGCAGCCCCGCATTGACCGTGAGGATGGCGAAGCCCGTGTTGACCACGATCCACTCGAAGGGAATGGCGCCGCCGCCCCAGCGGTCGGCGAACCAGGCGTTGAAGAACACCAGCAGGAGGGCCAGCGCCCCGTAGAAGCGCGCGCTGGCCGTCAGCCGCGCCCATGCGTCCGCGTCCGCGGGCAGGGCCCGCCGGGCGGCGTACGCGACGAGCGTCAGCAGGATCACGGCGACCGCGATGATCCAGTTGAGCACCTCCCAGATGTCGTTCGCGGCGTCGGCGTCCCCCTGCCCCGCGTACAGCTCGAAGACGAGGTAGTAGCCGCCCACGGCCAGCCCCGCGGCGATGAAGGCCGCGCCCAGCGTCCTGCGCGCGACGGTCATGATCGTCGCGCGCCTCAGGCGGCCTTGCGCCAGAGGCGCAGCCCCACGTTGACCGTGAGGATGGCGAGGGTGATGTCGGTTGCGATCCACTCGATGGCGATGTGCGCTCCACCGCCGCCCTCGGCGGCGGCGGTGCCCCAGCGGCCGGCGAACCACACGTTGAAGAACAGGAACAGGAGGGCGAGCGACCCGAAGAAGCGCACGTTGGCCGCCAGCCACTCGCGGTGGTCCGCATCCGCGGGCAGGGCCCGCCGGAGGGCGTACGTCACGAGCGCGAGCAGGACCACGGCGACCGCCATGATCCAGTCGAGCACGCGCCAGATGTCGAACGCGTCGCCGGCGTTCCCCTGCCCGGCGTACAGCTCGAAGACGAGGAAGTAGCCGCCCACGGCCAGCCCCACGGCAATGAAGGCCGCGCCCAGCACCCGGTGCGCGATGGTCATGGCGTCGTTCATGCGTTCGCTCCTTCAGGCGGCTTCGCGCCAGAGCCGCAGCCCCGCGGCCACGGACAGGATGGGGATGGCGGCGTCGATGAGCGCCCACACGTCCCAGAGCTGGCGCGAGGCGTCGCCCCATTCGGCCAGGAACCAGTTGGGGAAGTAGGAGAGGGCGGTCGCGACCGTGAGGTAGAAGAGGACGTTCGCCTCAAGGTACTCGCGCCAGCCGGGGTCCGCGGGCAGCGCGCGCTTCCACGCGAACGTGGCGATCAGCAGCAGGATGAGGCCCGCCGCCGAGAACCAGTCGATGACCAGCCAGGCGGTCACGTCGGGGTCCGCACTGCGGTCGTAGAGGGGGAAGGCGAGGTAGTGCCCCGCCACCACGAGCGCGAGCAGGAACAGGTAGATCGCCGCGAGCCGCCTGAGCGCGGGGGGTGCGAACGCCATCGGCCGCCTCCTTCGGCGGGATGATACCACCGTCGCGCGCGCGGGCGCGATCCGCCGTAGGCTGCGCGCGTGGCCGACGCCCCGCAATCCGTCGCCAGCGAGACCGCGCACGCGGGCCGCCTCTTCGACCTGCGCCTCGAGACGCTGCGCCAGGCGGACGGGCGCGAGTCGCGGCGCGAGATGATCTACCACCCGGGCGCCGTCTGCATGGTGGCCGTGGACGGCGACGAGCGACTGCTGCTCGTCGAGCAGTACCGCCACGGCGCGCGCGGGCGTCTGCTCGAAATCCCCGCGGGCACGCTGGAGGCGGGCGAGGATCCCGTCGTCGCCGCCGTGCGCGAGCTGCGCGAGGAGGTGGGCATGGCGCCGGGCCGCGTGGAGGCGCTCGGCGGCTTCTGGGTCGCGCCCAGCTACGCCACCGAGTACCTCCACCTCTTCCTCTGCACCGAACTCTCCGCCGCGCCCCTGCCGGGCGACGAGGACGAGGACATCGAGGTCGTGCGGCTCACGCGCGCGGAGGCGCTGGCGGCGGTGGACGGGGGGCGCATCGCGGACGCCAAGTCGATCGCGGGCATCCTGCGCTGGGACCGCCTGCGCGGGCGCTAGCGCCGCTCCCGTTCGAGCGCCGCCACGCGCCGGTCGAGGCTGCGCAGCGTGTAGCGGATGATCGCCATCGTCACGAAGAAATCGAACCACAGCATGATCGCGCCGAGGATGGCGAACACGTCCCGCAGGACCTGGTTGTCGACGAGGATGGCGGCGAGGATGAAGGCCACGCCCGCCCCCGAAAGCAGCGAGGGCACCACGATGAGCGCGCCGCCGACCGTGCGCCGCACCGTCACGCGCGTTCTCCCCGCGCGGGCTCGCCGTGGCGCGCCTCCCAGCGGTCGACGGCCACGATGCGGTCGAGCGGCAGGCGGCGCCGGTCGCGGCGCTCGCGGCCCCGCAGGTCCTCCGGCAGCGTCTCCGGCGCGCCGGGGAAGCCGATGGCGAAGACGGCCAGCACGCGCAGCTCGGGGGGCGCGGCGAAGGCGCGGCGCGCGGCCTCCTCGTCGAAGCCCGCCATGGGGTGCGCGATCAGCCCCAGCGCCGTGGCCTGCGCCATCAGGTTGGCAGCGGCGATGCCCGCGTGGAACGACCAGATGGCGCGCTCCCCACCGTAGGCGTCCGCGCGCTCGTGGGCGGGCAGCGCGCCCAGCGCGACGAGCAGGGGGGCGGCGGACGCCCAGCCGCGGTTGCCTTCGGAGAGCGCCGCCGCCAGCGCCGCGCGCGCGCCTTCGGATTGCGCCGCCAGCAGGCGCACGGACTGGGCGTTGCCGTGGCTGGGCGCGACCGACACCGCCCGCCAGAGCGACTCGCGCGCGTCGTCGGGCACGGGGCGCGGATCGAACGCACGCCGCGCGCGCCGCGCCTCCAGCGCCTCCAGCAGTTCGGCCATGCCGTGAATCGTGCCACTCGCGGGCGCGCGGTGCTAGCGTGGCGCCGATGCCCGCGTTCATCGGCCTCGACCTCGCGTGGACGGCGCATCGCAGGAACGTGCGCTCCGGGACCGGCTTCTGCCTGTTTGAAGGCGAAGGTCCCGATGATTTCCACTGCACGCACATCGGGGCGCAGCCGCTCCACGTCGGGACCCTGACCGAGAGCGTCGCGAGAGTCGCGGACAGGACGGCATCCGTGATCGTGGCCATCGACGCGCCCCTGCTCTTCCCCGCCAATCCCGCGCTGGAACGCCCCATCGACGCCGAAGTCCAGCGGCGCTTCAAACCGTACAAGGTGCACGTGCTGTCGGCGCGCGAGGCCCGCGCGAAAGGACAGACGGCGGGCATCGACCTCGCCCGTACGCTGGCGGCGCGCGGCTTCACGCTCGACCCAACCGCGCTGCTGGCGGGCAAGCACGCTGGCAGGCTCGCGTTCGAGGTCTTCCCGCACACGCTCCACATTCGCCTCTTCGGCCTCACCGAGCGCCTGCTGTACAAGCACGGTCCCGACGAGGAGCGGCGGCACGGCCTGCGCCACTACCAGCGCCACCTGCGGGCGCTGGTCGAGCGTGAGGCGCCGGGCGCACTCGCCAACCCCAATGTGCGGCGCGCGCTCGATCCGCAAACTGCGGCAACAGCGGAAGGGCCCGGGATTAAGCAGCTCGACGACACGCTCGACGGGCTCACCTGCGCGCTGGCGGCGTGGCTGGCGTGGCGCAGCCCCGAAGGCTGGGAGATACTCGGCGACACGAGCGGCCACATGGTCATGCCGCGCGAATGATGCTAGCGTAGTCCCGTGCCCGTCTTCGTTGGCATCGACCTCGCATGGACGGCGCATCGTGAGGATGTGCCGTATGAGAGCGGGATCTGCGTGCTTGAGAGTAAGGACAATGCCGACATCCGCTGTTCGCGCCTTGAGGCTGTGAAGGTGCATATCACCGACATTGCCACGTGGCTTGGGGAACTCACGAATGAATCCAGCCCTGTCGTGGTCGCGATCGATGCGCCTTTGATTGTCACGCCCACGCGCAATGCCGAGAAAAATCTCAACAAGGAATTCTCAAAGTACAACGCGGGAGCATACACTACCAGCATAAAGTGGATAGAGGGAAACAATATCAATGCAGGACCGCTGCTTGGCAAGATCCTCGAGAAATCCGGTTTCAATCTCGATCCGAGTGCAATCCTGCAGGGAACGCTTGATGATCCCACTGCGATTGAAGTCTATCCCCATCCAATCCATGTGCGGCTGTTTAGTCTGAAAGAAAGGATTGCTTACAAGAAAGGAAACAAAGCGAAGAAACGTCAAGGGCTACTGCGTTACCAAGGACTGCTACATCAGTATATCAAGCAGCACGCGTACACCATCCTGGAAAACCCAAAAGTTCTGGATGCTCTGACTCCAGATACGCTTTCGGAGTATCTACCCGGAACCTCGAAGAAAGGGCCTTCGCTGAAACATTACGAAGATATGCTCGACAGCCTTACGTGCGCCCTTGCCGCATGGCAGATACGAACCCTGCACTCCGCGTGGAAGATGCACGGCGATGTGAAGAACGGCTACATCGTCGCGCCGAGGGAGCGGCCCGCGCTGTCGTAGCCGCTACATGCGCTCCGGCGCGCTCATGCCCAGCAGCTCCAGCACGCGGCCCAGCGCGATCCTGGCCGCCAGCGCCAGCCGCAGCCGCGCCGCCGTCAGCGCCGCGTCGTCCGTGATCACCTTCAGCCCCGGATCGCCCTGCTGGCGGAAGGCGTCGTTGAAGGCGTGGAAGGCGGCGGCCAGCTCGGTGCCGTAGCGCGCCAGGTGGTGCGGCTCGAAGGTGGTGGCCACCAGCTCGATCGCCTCCGGCAGGCGCAGCATGGCGCGCACCAGCGCCAGCTCGTGCGGGGCCGTGAGCAGGGCCGCGTCGCCGCCCTCGGGCGAGTGTCCGGCGGCGGCGGCGCGGTCGATCATGCTGGCCAGCCGCGCGTGCGCGTACTGGATGTAGTAGACGGGGTTCTCGTTCGACTGCTTCACCGCGAGGTCGAGGTCGAACTCCATCTGCGAGCCGGGCGCGCTCCGCAGGAAGAAGAAGCGGGCGGCGTCGGACCCCACCTCCTCGATGAGCTGATCCAGCGTCACGATGTCGCCCGAGCGCTTGGAGACGCGCGCGACGGCGTCGCCGCGCCGCAGCGTGACCAGCTGGTAGAGGAGCACGTGCAGCCCCCCGCCGCGCTCCGACATCGCCTCCGCGCCCGCCTCCACGCGCGAGACGTGGCCGTGGTGGTCGGCCCCCCAGACGTCGATGACGAGGTCGAAGCCGCGGCGCTCGAACTTGTCGTAGTGGTAGGCGATGTCGCTGGCGAAGTAGGTGGGGCGTCCGTCGGAGCGCACGACCACGTTGTCCTTGTCCTCGCCCAGGTCGGCGGCGGTGAGCCAGAGCGCGCCCTCGCGTTCGGTCAGGCGCCCGTCCGCGCGCAGGCGCGCCAGCGCGGCCCCCCAGGCCGATTCGCCCCCCTCCGGCGGCGGCTCGTGGAGCGAGCGCTCGCTGAACCAGCGGTCGTAGCGCACGCCGAACGACTCCAGCGTGGCGCGGATGCGCGCCACCATCAGCGCGATGCCGAGCTCGCCCAGCGCGGGGGGGCAGGGCGCGCCCGGGTCCGTGAGGAAGCGGTCGCCCTCGCGCTCGCGCACCTCCACGGCCAGGTCGGCCATGTACTCGCCGCGGTAGCCGCCGTCGGGGATGGCGGCCTCGCGCCCGAAGAGGCGCAGGTAGCGCGCGTGCAGCGTCTCCGCGAAGAGCGCCGTCTGCGCGCCCGCGTCGTTCACGTAGTACTCGCGCTCGACCGCGTAGCCGGCGGCGGCGAGCGCCGACGCGAGCGTGTCGCCGATGGCCGCGCCGCGCCCGTTGCCCACGTGCAGCGGGCCCGTGGGGTTGGCGGAGACGAACTCGACCTGCGCGCGCCGTCCCGCCCCGATGGCAAGGTCGGCGAAGGCCGCGCCGCGCGCAATGACGCGGTCCACCTCGCCCTGCAGGAAGCCGTCGGCCAGCCGCAGGTTGATGAAGCCCGGCGGGGCCACCTCCGGGGCGGCCACGATGCCGTCGGCGGGCAGGCGTTCGGCGATGGCCGCGGCGATGGCGAGCGGCGGCATGGTGGCGGCGCGGGCGAGGCGCAGGGGCAGCGAGCTGGCGTAGTCGCCGTGCGCCGCGTCGCGGGGGCGTTCGAGGGCGACGGCGGGCAGGGCCACGTCGGGCAGCGCGCCCTCGGCGATGGCGGCGCGCGCCGCGGCCTCGACCAGCGCGGCCACGCGCTCGCGCGGCATGGTGTCAGTCATGCCTCCAGCGTAGCGCAGGCGGGGACATGGGGGGAGCGGGCGTCAGGGCCGCTCCCAGGGATTGAGGACGTCGACGCCAAGCCCGGCGAAGTCGCCGACATTGCGCGTGGCGATGGTGAGCGCGTGAACGCTGGCGGTTCCGGCGACGAGGGCATCTCCCACGTCCACCACGCGCCCCGCCTGTTGCGCACGCGCCCGAAGCTCGGCGGCCCGCTCCGCCGCATCGCGTTCCAGTGGCAGGATGCGTTCCTCGTGTTCCCCGATGATGTCCGCCAGCACCCGCCGCAAGCGCTCGCGACGCCGTCCTGCCGGGAGCAACTGAATCCCGAACTCGAGCTCATGCAGCACGATTGCCGGGATCCACAGGTCGACCCGTCCGACGAAAAAGGCGATTACGCGCGGATCCGGCGCGTCTCGCGTCATCTCCGAGAGCGTATTGGTGTCCAGCAGGAAACCACTCACTGGCGTTCCTCTTCATCCTCGTCGTCGATGAACGGAATCTTGCGGCTGGACTTGCGGCTGGCGTTGATTTCGAGGTTCGCGCCGCGCGGCATGTTCTCGACGAGCCACTGGCCCAGGGGGAGGCGCTCCTTCGCGGGCGGCGGCGGCTCCGCCTCGCGGCGCGCGAGGTACTCGGCCACGGCCTCGCACAGCACCGCCGAGCGGCCCCGGTCGCGCACCTCCGGCTGGCCGTCGAGCCGCGCCAGCAGCGCCTCGTCCATGTCCACGCGCACCGTCGTCACGGGGCGATCATAGCGCATCCGCGCGCAGCTCCCCTGAGAGCAGCCGCGGGAAGCCGTTCCCCGCCGGCGCGCGGCGCTCAGGCGGTGAGCACGAGGCCGAGCACGGTTCCGAGCGCGATGGCGAGGCCGCCCAGCCCCGCCACCACGGCGAGGTCCATGGCGCTGAAATCGGCGCGCGCGTCGGTGTGCGCGGGCGCGGTCTCGGGGACGTCCTGGTCGCTGGCGGTCATGTCGCGCTCCCGCGCCATTGTGCGCGCGCCCACGCTTGCGCGCACGCGCCGCCTTGATCGAGCGCCGTCCGCGGCCCACCATGGAAGGCCCACACTACGGAAGCCGCCGCGTGGCTCGCGGGCGGCGAGGAGCGACGATGGCCGGGAACGAGGACGACCGCGCGGACCTGGTCATCGACGCCGCGGGCGTGGTGAAGACCTACGACACGGGCGAGGTGCAGGTGCATGCCCTGCGCGGCGTCGACCTGCGCGTGCCGCGCGGCGAGATGGTGGCGGTGATGGGGCCCTCCGGCTGCGGCAAGACGACGCTGCTGAACTGCCTCTCCGGGCTGGACGGCTTCGACGACGGGCGCGTGCTCATCAACGGCTCGGACATCACGCGCATGGCGGACAACGAGAAGACGGATTTCCGCGCGCGCGGCATGGGCTTCATCTTCCAGACCTACAACCTGCTGCCCGTGCTCAGCGCGGCGGAGAACGTGGAGCTGCCCCTGATCGTCTCCGGCACGCGCCCGCGGGAGGCGCGGCGGCTGGCGCTGGAGGCGCTGGAGCGCGTCAGCCTGGCGGAGTACGCCAACCACCGCCCCGCGCAGCTCTCCGGCGGCCAGCGCCAGCGCGTGACCGTGGCCCGCGCCATCGTCAACCGCCCCTCCATCGTGTGGGCGGACGAGCCCACGGGCGCGCTCGATTCGGGCACCGCGAACGGCATCATGGACCTGCTCGTCGAGCTGAACGCGGACGCGGACCAGACGCAGGTGATCGTCACGCACGCGCCCGACGTGGCCGCCCGCTGCCACCGCACCATCCACATGGCCGACGGCCACATCGAGCGCGACGAGGCGACGCGCCCCCTGGCCGCGGCCGCGGCCTCGGGCTAGCCGCGCGCCATGGAGGACCTCTTCGGCATCCCCATGTCCACGATCGCGGCGGTGTGCGTCGCGATCACCGTGCTCATCCTCGTGCTGATCGGCGTCCTCGCCGTGCGCAACCCGGTGATGTTCAAGACGGGGCTGCGGAACATCCCGCGGCGGCGCACGCAGACGGCGCTCATCGTCTTCGGGCTGATGCTGGCGACAGTGATCATGACCGCCTCCTTCGGCACCGGCGACACCGTGGTGAACAGCGTCACGGATGACGTCTACGAGCTGATGGGCGAGACGGACCTGACCGTGAGCTGGGACGCGGAGCGCTTCCCGCGCCCCACGGCGGAGCGGCTGCTTCCGCTCGCCGAGGCGGACGCCCTGCGCGAGGAATTCGCCGGGGATCCCGACATCGACGGCTTCCTGGCCGTGATCGGGGAGGCGCTGCCCGTCGTCAGCCTCGATACGCAGCTGAACGAGTCGGGGGCCGTGATCCTGGGCTACGACCCCGCCGAAGCGGAACCGTTCGGCCTGCTGCGCGACGTGGACGGGCGGCCCATCCAGCTGGCGGGCAACCAGATCGCCGTCAACGAGGACCTCGCCGAAGAGCTCGACGCCGAGCCCGGCCACCGCCTGCTGTTGCTCTACGGGGGCACGCCCATCGAGGTCGAGGTCGCGGCCATCGCGCCCAACAGCTTCATCAGCGGCGCGTTCGCCATCACCGCGGGCGACGCCCCGGGCGGCGCCATGCACATCGACGCCCTCGGCGAGGCGCTGGGGCTGGAAGGCTTCGCCACCGACATCTTCGTGTCCACCACCGGCGGCGTGCGGAGCGGCCTCGACTCCTCGGACGCCGCCGAAGGTGAACTGGAGCGGTACCTGGCGGACGCGGGCAAGCCCTACGCCGTCTCGGCGGTGAAGAAGGACGCCATCGACGGCGCGCGCACGGCGGGCAGCACCTTCACCAGCCTCTTCGTGATCTTCGGGACCTTCTCCATCGCCGCGGGCGTGCTGCTGATCTTCCTCATCTTCATCATGCTGGCCGCCGAGCGGAAGCCGGAGATGGGCATGGCGCGCGCGGTGGGGGCGAGGCGCCGCCATCTGGTGGAGTCGTTCCTGGCCGAGGGCATGGGCTACGACCTGGGCGCGGCGCTGGTCGGGCTGGGCGCGGGCATCGGCGTGACCTACGCCATGATCGCGCTCCTCAACTCGCTCGGCTTCGGCCTCGACCTGCGCGTCTCCTTCACCATCCGCAGCCTCATCGTGTCCTTCTGCCTGGGCGTGATCGCCACCTTCCTCGTCATCTTCCTGGCGGCGCTGCGGGCCAGCCGCCTCAACATCGTGGCCGCCATCCGCGACCTGCCCGAAACGCCCCCGCGCAACCCCGAGGACGCGACCTGGCGCGGCTACGCGCGCTCGGTGCTGTCGGCGGCGGTGGCCGCGGGCTACGTCATCGTCTGCCTGCTCGCCATCGTGCGCCTGCCGGAGGCGCGCTGGCTGTTCACGCTGGGCCTGATCTTCGGGCTGGTGGGGCCGTGGATCTTCGTGCTGCGCGGACGCGAGGGGCGGGGCCTCCCGCGCTGGCCGTTCGCGCTCGTGCCGCTCATCCCCTTCTACCTGGTGGCCCTCCTGATCGTGCGCTTCGCGCGCAACCGCATGGCCAACCCGGGCCTGCCGCTGATGGTCCTCGGCATCCTCCTGCCGCCGCTGGGGCTGGCGCTCGTGGCGGGGCAGCCGCGCGAGCGCGCCGTCTCCTGGAGCGCCGGGTACGCGGTCACGGGGCTGGGGCTGGCGGCGCTGCTGCTGGAGTGGACCTTCGCCTCGGACCGCGCCGTCTACTTCCTGCTGGGCGTCTCCCTCATCTTCTTCTGGGTCGCGCTCACGCTGCGCTACTTCCACGTGCACGAGCGGCTCACGTTCACGGTGGTGGCGGCCCTGCTGCTGCTGTTCTGGTACGCCTTCCCCACGGACATCTTCAACTTCCTCACGGGCGAGCTGGATACCAACATCGAGATCTTCTTCGTGAGCGGGCTGGTGATGGTGACGGCGGGCACCTTCCTCATCGTCTCCAACGCCGACATCCTGCTGCCCGCGGTGGCGGCGGCGGGATCGCGGCTGGGGCGCATCGTGCCCGCCATCAAGACCGCCGTGGCCTACCCCCTCACGGCGCGCATGCGCACGGGCATGACGATCATGATGATCGGGCTCATCTCCTTCTCCCTCATCAACTTCTCCACCGTGAACGCCAACTTCGCCAGCCTCTTCCTCTCGGACGACGCGCGCGGCGGCTTCAGCACGCAGGTGGCCGTGAACGGCAACAACCCGATTGCCGACTTCCCCGCCCTGCTCGAGGAGCGCGGCGTGGACTCCTCCCCCATCGAAACGGCGGCGGAGGTGCGCATCGCGGGCGCGAACGAGACCGAGATCTCGGACCCGGCGGCGCCCGGCGAGTTCCGCACCTCCGCGGTCTTCGGCGGCGACCGCGCCTTCCTCGAAACGATCGAGATGGAGTTCACCATCCGCGGGGCGGGCTACGACAGCGACGAGGCCGTCTGGCGCGCGCTCGCGGATGAGCCCCGCCTGGCCGTCATACCCGCCTCGCTCACGCAGGGGACGGGGCCCTTCGATCCCCAGGGGGACGAGGCGCTGCGCCTCGAGCCGCTGGCGGACGGCTTCCAGCCCTTCGCGCTCACCTTCCGCGACCCCGGCACGGAGCGCGAGACGGTGGTGACCGTCATCGCCCAGCTGGACGACGTGGCCGATACCTTCTGGCCGGCCATCCTCGTGCGGCGCGACACGCTGCTCGCCGCCTTCCCCGATACGAGCGGGCAGCTCTTCTACCTGCGGACGGCGGACGGCACGGACCAGGACGCCTTCGCCAAGTCGATCGAGGCGGGGCTGGTGCAAGCCTCGGCGGAATCGCTGGACCAGCTGCTGGACGACCAGCGCGGGGCCACGACGGGCTTCCTGCGGCTCTTCCAGGGCTTCATGGGGCTGGGGCTGATCGTGGGCATCGCGGCGCTGGGCGTGATCGCCTTCCGCGCCGTGGTGGAGCGCCGCCAGCAGATCGGCATGTTGCGCGCCATCGGCTACCAGCGCTCCATGGTGGCGCTCAGCTTCCTCTTCGAATCCGGCTTCGTGGCCCTCTCCGGCATCGTCATGGGGCTGGTCATGGGCGTCTCCTTCGCGTGGGTGCTGTTCGCCTCGGGCACGATGGGCGAGGCGGCGGCGGACGCGGGCTTCACCGTGCCCTGGGCGCAGCTGGCCATCATCTGCGGCATCGCCTTCGCCTCCTCCATGGTCATGACCTGGTTCCCCTCGCGCGCCGCCGCGGGCGTGGCCGTGGCCGAGGCCCTGCGCTACGAATGAGCGCGCCCGCCGACCGTCCGGAACTGCGCGGCACGGGGCTGTTCGACCTGGGCGGGCGCGTGGCCATCGTCACGGGCGCGGGCCGCGGGCTGGGGCGCGTCATGGCGCTGGCGCTGGCCGCCGCCGGGGCCGACGTGCTGCTCGCCAGCCGCACCGCCGCCGAGCTGGACAGCCTCGCCGCCGAGATTCGCGCCCTCGGACGGCGCGCCCTGCCCTTCCCCGCGGACGTGACCGCGCCCGAGGCCTGCGAGGCCATGGCGGCGGCGGCGGTCGAGGGGCTGGGCGGCCTCGACATCCTCGTCAACAACGCGGGCACGAACGTGCGCAAGCCCGCCCTCGAGCTCACGCCGGAGGAGTTCGAATTCGTCGTCGCCACCAACCTGAGGGGCTACTTCAACGGCGCGCGCGCGGCGGGGCGGCATTTCACGGCGCAGGGGTCGGGCAAGGTCGTGAACGTGTCCAGCATCATGGGCAGCGTGGCCCTGCCCAACCAGGCGGCCTACGCCTCCTCGAAGGGCGGCGTGGACCAGCTGACGAAGGTGCTGGCGCTGGAGTGGGCGGCCTCGGGCGTGCAGGTGAACGGGCTCGCGCCCACCTATTTCGAGACGGAACTCACGCGCCCGCTCTACGAGGATCCCGAACGGCGCGCCTTCATCACGGAGCGCACGCCCGCGGGGCGCTGGGGCCAGCCGCACGAACTGGCGGGCGCGGTCATCTTCCTGGCCAGCGCCGCCAGCGACTTCGTGACCGGCCAGACGCTGCTGGTGGACGGCGGCTGGACGGCCTGGTAAGGCGGCGTCAGAAGGCGCGCCCGATCTGCGGCTCCCAGAGCGTGAAGAAGTAGCCGTCGGGCCCCATGATCTGGCAGGCGCGCGCGCCCTCGTCGCCGTGCGGCCGCTGGATGCTGACGTAGCCCAGCGCCAGCGCGCGATCGTGGCGCGCGTCCACGCCGTCCACGCGCAGGCGCACCTCCGCGCCGATGCCGCGGGCCACGCCCTCGCCCGCCAGCGCCCCGTGCCAGGGGTGGCCGGGGTGGGACTCGTCGCCGTGCAGCAGGATTTCGCCGCCGCCCTCCAGCTCGAGCGCCGCGAAGCCGGGATGGCGCACGCGCGGGATCGCGCCCGCCACCTCCGCCAGGAAGGCCGCGAAGGTCCCGATGTCCTCCGTCCAGAGGGCCACGCCGAGCGCCGGGGAAGGCACGGGCGAGGCGGCGCTCAGCCGTCCGCCGCGGGCCGGAAGCGGGGCACGGGCGCATCGCCCTCGCGCTGCCACACGACCTCGACGGCCATGCCCACGGCCAGTTCGCCGTTGTCGACGCCGACCACGTTGGCGGGCATGCGCGGGCCTTCGTCGAGCTCGACGACGGCGATGTTGTAGGGCAGGTCCGGCTCCCAGGCGGGGTGGTAGCGCTGGTGCATGACGGCGAAGGTGTAGACGGTTCCGCGCCCGCTGGCCTCGCGCCAGCTGAAGCCCTCGCCGAGGCAGGAGGGGCAGACGGGGGAGGAGGGCAGGCGCAGTTCCCCGCAGGAATCGCAGGCGGCGAGCAGCAGGCGGCCCTCCGCGCCCGCGGCGAAGAACGGCTCCGTGAGCTCGTCCGGCTCGGACACGGGCTTGCGCGGCGGGGAGTCGGCGTCGGCCATGGCGTCGGGCCTCCGGCTAGTTGCGGTGGGGGCTGAGGATGAGGGAGGCGTGGTAGCTGAGCGCGCCGCCGTTGCCCGTGACGAGCACGAGGTCGCGCTTCGGGGCCTGGCGCTCGCCGCCCTCGCCGCGCGCCTGGATGACGCCCTCGCTGAGCGGCGTCATGCCCCACATGTAGTAGGCGGAGAGCTGCCCGCCGCCGGTGTTGGTGGGCAACGCGCCGCCGGGGCCCAGCTTGCCGTCGGCCACGAAGGCGCCGCCCTCGCCCTTCGCGCAGAAGCCGTAGTCCTCGAGCGTGACGATGACGGTGTAGGTGTAGCAGTCGTAGACCTCGCAGACGTCGATGTCGGCGGGGCCCGCGCCGGCCATGCGGAACGCGGTTTCGGCGGCCAGCCGCGCGCCCGTCTCCGTCTCCGGCGAATCGCCCGCGCGGCGCATGTCGCCGGGGTGGCCCTGGCCCATGCCGCGCACGTAGACGGGCGGGCGCGGCATGGAGGCGGCGCGGTCGGGGGGGCTGACGACGACGGCCACGGCCCCGTTGGAGACGAGGCAGCAGTCGAGCAGGTGGAGCGGCTCCACGATCCAGCGCGAGGCGTGGTACTGCTCGAGCGTGAGGGGGTCGCGCATCCGGGCGCGCGGGTTCATGGTGGCCCAGGCGCGCTCGGCCACGGCCACCGCGCCGAACTGGTCCTGCGTGGTGCCGTAGAGGGCCATGTGGCGGCGCGCGGCGAGGGCGTAGGCGGTGTTCGCGCCGAACTGCCCGGCGCCCGCCGCCAGCCCGAGGATGCCGCGCGGCCCGGCGCGCCGTCCGGCGTTGCCGTAGGCCGCCGCCGCGGAGCCGCCCTCGCGCAGGGGCGCGTCCGCGAACACGCAGACGACGTGCGTGGCCATGCCCGCGTCGATGGCCATGGTCGCGTACTGCACCATCTGCGCCGCCGTGGAGCCCGCCGCGTTCATGTGGTTGAGCAGGCGCAGGCCGCCCATGCCCAGCGCGTTCTGCAGCTGCAGCCCCACGCCCGTTCCCTGGAAGCCGGTGATGCCCGCGTTGATGAGGAGGCCGTCGACGTCGGACTTCGCCAGCCCCGCGTCGGCGATGGCGAGGCGCACGGCGTCCACCGCGAAGTCGGTCGCGCTCTTGCCGTAGATGCGCCCCATGGGCGTGATGCCGAGGCCGGTGATGGCCGCCGCTCCCCGCAGTCGATGCGCCATGCCCGCGAGTATACGCGCCCGCGCGCCCGCTAGCAGCGGTAGGTGGCGAAATCGCGCGCCACGGTCGTGCGCGGCAGGTCCGTCTCCACGTCCGGCTCGACGTGCGTGAGCAGCAGGCGCGCCCCCGCGGGCATGGCCGCGCGCACCTCGGGGATGTCGTCCACGAGGTTCATGTGGATGGGGATGACGGCGTCGCGGGAGGCGCACTCCGCCACCAGCGTCCCCGCCCCGCGGGCAAGGTCGCGCACGCCGTCGCAGAGGCGCGTGTCGCCCGTGTAGGCGAAGGTCTCGCCGTCGAGACGCGCGCGGTAGCCGAGGTTGAGGGAGAGGCGCGCGTCGTGCTCGACGGCCACGGCCTCGACGTCGAGGCCGCCGAAGCGGGCGGAATCGCCGGCCTCCAGCTCGCGCCATTCGACGCCGAAGCCGCCCTCGAAGAGACCGGGGTAGACCGTCTCGCCGATGAGGCGCGCGAGCCGCTCCGTCTGCGGCGGCCCCGCGATCACGACCGGCGCGGCGCGCCCGCGGTGCTTCCAGTGCAGCAGCAGCGAGGGCAGGCCGAGGAAGTGGTCGCCGTGGTGGTGGCTGAGCACGACGGCCTCAATGGCGTTCGGATCGAGGTCCGCACGGTGGAGCGCCATGAGCGCCGAGGGCGGGGCCTCGAAGAGGTAGCGCCCGTTGGCCACGAAGCCGTTCCAGCAGAGGCCGCCCGGCGCGAAGGCGTTGCCCGTGCCGATGAAGGTCAGGTCGAGCGCCATGCCCGCATCCTACCGCCTCCGTCTGGCGCGGGCGCGCGCGAGGCGGGAGAATGCGGGCATGGCCGTGCGCGTCG
The DNA here is from genome assembly GCA_958295975.1 of Tepidiformaceae bacterium. Taxonomy (GTDB): domain Bacteria; phylum Chloroflexota; class Dehalococcoidia; order Tepidiformales; family Tepidiformaceae; genus UBA2991. The sequence goes on from OY282446.1 coordinate 138,536, forward strand.
GCGTCGTCAACGTCACCGGGTTCGCGGGCATGGAGGCGGCGCGCCTGCTCCGCAGCCACCCCGGCGCGGAACTGGCGGCGGCCACGGGGCGCTCGCTGGCGGGGCGGCGGCTGGGCGAGGCCTTCCCCCATCTCGCCGCCTATGGCGATTTCCCCATCACGGCGGAGCTGGAGGCGGACGTCGACGTCGTCTTCTCGGCGCTGCCCACGGGCGCGAGCGCGGAGGCCTGCGCGCCGCTCGTGCGGCGGGGCGTGCGCGTCGTGGACATCGCCGCCGACTTCCGGCTGCGCGACGCGGACGAATTCGCGCACTGGTTCGGCGTCGCGCACCCCGCGCCGGAGCTGCTCGATCGCGCCGTCTACGGCCTCGCCGAGCTGCACGCGGCGGCCATCGCCGAAGCCGATCTGGTGGCCAACCCGGGCTGCTATCCGACCGCCGCCATCCTCGCCCTCGCGCCCGCGCTGGCGGCGGGGCTGATCGAGCCGCGCGTCTTCGTGGACGCCAAGTCGGGCATCTCCGGCGCGGGCCGCGGGGGCGGCGGCGGCCACGGCTACAGCGACGCGAACGAGGACGTGTCCGCCTACCGCGTGGCCAATCACAACCACCAGCCGGAGATGGTCCAGGAGCTCTCGCGGCTGCGCGAGGGGCCGCCCGTGGCCGTCACCTTCGTGCCCCACCTCGTGCCCATGACGCGCGGCATCCACGCCACCTGCCACGCGCCGCTGGCGCGCCCCGTCACGCAGGCGGAGGCGCTGGCGGTCTACCGCGACTTCTACGCGGGCGAGCCCTTCACCGTCGTGAGCGAGACGCCGCCGCACACGAAGCACGCGACGGGCAGCAACGCGTGCCTCGTCCATCCGGCGGTGGACGAACGCAACGGCGCGCTGGTGGCCATCGGCGCGCTCGACAACCTGATGAAGGGCGCCGCCGGCAGCGCCATCGAGAACATGAACCTCATGTTCGGGCTGCCGCGGGAGGCGGGGCTGGACCGCCCCGCGCTCTACCCGTGAGCGTCGCCCTCGACCCCGCCGGGGGCGTGACCAGCGCGGCGGGCTTCCGCGCGGGCGGGGCCTTCGCGGGCATCAAGCGGCCCGGCGAGGGCGCGCTCGACACGGGCCTGCTGCTTTCGGACCGGCCCTGCGCCGCCGCCGCCGTGTTCACGCGCAACCGCCTGCATTCGGCCTGCATCGACGTGAACCGCGAGCGGCTGGCGGGCGGGCGCGGCCGGGCGGTGGTGGTGAACAGCGGCAACGCCAACGCCAGCACCGGCGAGCGCGGCCCGCGCGACGCCATCCGCATGACGGAGCTGGCGGCGGCGAAGGCGGGCCTGCCGCCCGAGGCCGTGTTCGTCTCCAGCACGGGCGTCATCGGCCGCCCCCTGGACATGGACCGCATCGCCGCGGGCATCGCGGCCATCGACGCGCGCGCGGACGCGGCGGGCGGCGACGAGTTCGCGCGCGCCATCCTCACCACCGACCTCGTGGCCAAGCACGGGGCCGCGCGCTTCGGCCCCTTCACGCTGGGCGGCTGCGCCAAGGGCTCGGGCATGATCCACCCGAACATGGCCACCATGCTCGCCTACCTCACGACGGACGCCGCCATCGCGCGCGAGCCGCTGCAGGCGGCCCTCGCGGAGGCCGCGGACCGCAGCTTCAACCTGATCACGGTGGACGGCGACACGAGCCCCAGCGACACCGTCGTGCTCCTCGCCAACGGGGCCGCGGGGGGCGAGCCCGTCGCGCCCGGCAGCGCGCGCTTCGGCGAGTTCCGCGAGGCGCTGGACGCCGTCTGCATCCACCTGGCGAAGGCCATCGCGCGCGACGGCGAGGGCGCCACGAAGCTGATCGAGATTCGCGTGCGCGGGGCCGCCAGCGAGGACGAGGCGCGGCGGCTCGCGCGCCTCATCGGCACCTCCCCGCTGGTCAAGACGGCGGTGCACGGGGCCGACCCCAACTGGGGCCGCATCGTCGGCGTCGTGGGGCGCTCGGACGCGGCCATCGTGGAGCAGGCCGTGACCGTGCGCGTCTGCGGCCACCTGCTCTTCGAACGCGCCGAGCCCGTGCCCTTCGACGAGGCCGAGGTCTCACGCGCCATGGCGGGCGCGGAGGTCGACATCGAGGTGGAGCTGGGCGCGGGCGCGGCGAGCGCCACCGGCTGGACCTGCGACCTGGGCGACGGCTACATCCGCATCAACGCCGATTACACGACGTGAGCGGCGCGCCTCCGCTCGTGGTGAAGGTGGGGGGCGCCACGCTCGGCGACGCCGCCGGCGCGTTCCGCGACATCGCCGCCCTCGACCGCGCGGGCGCGAACCCCATCGTCGTGCACGGCGGCGGCGCGGAGGCCAGCCGCTGGCTCGACGCCCTGGGCGTGGAAAGCCGCTTCGTGGACGGCCTGCGCGTGACGGACGAGCGCGCTCTGCCGGTGGTCGTGGCCGTCTTCGCGGGGCTCGTGAACAAGCGCATCGTGGCCGCCCTGAACGCGGCGGGGGCGCGCGCGGCGGGCCTTTCCGGGGCCGACGGGCGCACCCTCGAATGCGAGCGCGCGCGGCCCGAACTCGGCTTCGTGGGCACGCCCGTGCGGGCCAGCGCGGGGGCCGTGCTGGCCCTGCGCGGGGCGGGCTTCACGCCCGTCGTCAGCCCCGTCGGCGTCGTGCCCGGCGCGGAGCGCGACGAGCTGGTGAACGTGAACGCCGACGAGGCGGCCATCTGGGTGGCGCGGGCGGCGGGCGCGCGCGAGCTCGTCTTCCTCACCGACGTGGCGGGCGTGCGCGGCGAGGACGGCGCCGTCCTGCCCGAACTCGACGCCGCCCGCGTGCGCGCCCTGCGCGAGCGCGGCGTGGTCGCGGGCGGCATGATCCCGAAGACCGACGCCTGCCTGCGCGCCGCCGCGGCGGGCCTTCGCAGCCGCATCCTCGACGGGCGCGAGGCGGGCGCGCTGCTCGACCGCGAGGGGCGCGGCACCCTCTTCCCGCCCGCCCCTCCGGCGTGAACGCGCGCGCGGCGTAGAATCGCGGGGGCCGGGATCGCCCGCGCCACGGGAGCCATGCGCCATGACCGACTGGATCGACCTCGAACGGCAGTACCTCTTCCAGAACTACGGACGCCAGCCCATCGTGCTCGAACGGGGCGAGGGCTCGCGCGTGCGGGACGTCGACGGGAAGGAGTACCTGGATTTCGTGGGCGGGCTGGCGGTCACGGCCCTGGGCCACGCCCACCCCGCCGTGACGCAGGCCGTGGCCGAGCAGGCGGCGCGGCTCGTGCACGTCTCCAACCTCTACTACACGACGCCCATGATCGAGCTGGCGCGGCTGCTGGTGGAGCATTCGCCGCTGGACCGCGTGTTCTTCTGCAACTCCGGGGCGGAGGCGGTGGAGGCGGCGATCAAGCTGGCGCGCCGCCACGGGCACGACGAGCGCGGCGGCGCGCACGGCGTGATCGCCATGGAGGACGGGTTCCACGGGCGCAGCCTGGGGGCGCTGGCGGCCACGGGCACGGCCCGCTACCGCGAGCCCTTCGCGCCCATGCCGCCCGGCTTCACGCACGTCCCCTGGAACGACCTCGACGCCCTCCGCGCCGCCACGGACGACGGCACGGTGGCCGTGCTCATGGAGCCGATGCAGGGCGAGGGCGGCGTGAACGCGCCCGCCGAGGGCTACCTGCGCGGCGTGCGCGACTGGTGCGACGAGCGCGGCCTGCTCCTCATCCTCGACGAGATACAGACGGGCGTGGGCCGCACGGGCACGCTCTGGGCGCACGAGCAGGAGGGCGTCGAGCCGGACATCATGTGCGTGGCCAAGGGGCTGGCCGGGGGCCTGCCCATCGGGGCCGTGCTCGCGCGCGAGTCGCTCGCGCGCCACCTCGTGCCCGGCGACCACGGCACCACCTTCGGCGCCAACCCCGTGGCCACGGCGGCGGGCGTGGCCGTGCTGCGCCACATCCTCGACAACGACGTGCTCGGGGCCGCGCGGCGCGCCTCCGAACGGCTGGTGACGCGCCTGCGGGCGATGGAGGACCGGCTGCCCGCCGTCACCGGCGTGCGCGGGCGCGGCCTGCTGCTGGCCGTGAGCCTCTCCGCCGAGGTCGCGGGCGAGGTGGTGGCCGCCTGCCGCGAGCGCGGGCTGCTCGTGAACAACGTGCGCCCCGACCGCATCCGCCTCATGCCCGCGCTGATCGTGGAGGACGCCGAGATCGACCGCGCCTGCGACATCCTCGAGGAAGCCATCCGGTGGGCGACCTCCTGAGCGGCGCCATCCTCATCGCGGGCACGCTGGCGACGGTGGCCTGCGTGGGCTGGGGCGTGCGCTGCCTGCTGGCCGCGCGCGCGGCGGACGGCCCCGTTTCGCCCTCCGGCGCGCTCGTGCTGGGGGGAACGGCGGGCGCGGCCCTGGGGCTGGCCTTCGCGCCCTTCGCCCTCACGGGGGCGCTGCCCGCGGCGCTGAGCGCCATCGCCATCGCCCTGCTGGCGCTCGCGCTGGCGGGGACCATCGCCGCCTGGGCGTTCCTGCGCCGCGCCGTCTAGCGGCGGGCGCGCTACCCTGTGGGGGAACGGACGGGAGGACGCGCGTGCCGGCACTGGTTCTCGCCTACAGCGGCGGACTCGACACCACCACCGCCATCACCTGGCTCACGAAGGAGCGCGGCTACGACGTGATCGCGCTCAACGTCGACGTGGGCATGAGCCGCGAGCAGGACGTGCTGGAGGAGCGCGGGCTGGCGGCGGGCGCGGCCCGCGTGATCGTGGTGGACGCGCGCGAGGAGTTCCTGCGCCATTTCGCCTTCCCCGCCCTCGCCGCCGGGGCCGTCTACCAGGACGCCTATCCCCTCGCCACCGCCCTCGCCAGGCCGCTCATGGCCAGGCTGCTCGTGGACGCCGCCCGCGAGGAGGGGGCCGTCGCCGTCGCCCATGGCTGCACGGGCAAGGGCAACGACCAGGTGCGCTTCGACGTGGGCATCCGCACGCTCGACCCCGCCCTCGCCATCGTCGCGCCCGCGCGCGAGCAGGCCATGTCGCGCGAAGCCGAGATCGACTACCTGCGCGAGCACGGCGTGGCCATCGCCTGGGAAACGAAGGGCTCCTTCAGCATCGACGAGAACATCTGGGGCCGCAGCGTGGAGGCGGGCGCGCTCGAGGACCCGTGGGCCGAGCCGCCGCCGTCCGCCTTCGCCTGGACGCGCGCCCCCGCCGACGCCCCCGCGGACGGCGTGGAGCTGACCATCTCCTTCGAGCGCGGCGCGCCCGTGGCCATCGACGGGGAGGCGCTCGCGCCCGTGGCCATCGTGGAGCGGCTGAACGAGCTGGGCGGGGAGCACGGCGTGGGCCGCGTGGACCACATCGAGGACCGCCTCGTGGGCATCAAGAGCCGCGAAATCTACGAGGCCCCGGCGGCCGTCGCGCTGCACGCCGCCCACCGCGCGCTCGAAACGATGACGCTCTCGCGGAGCCAGCTGCGGCTGAAGCGCCAGCTGGCCGCCGAATACGCCGAGCTCATCTACGACGGCCTCTGGTTCAGCGCCCATCACCAGGACATCGCCGCCTACATGGCCAGCACGCAGCGCCACGTGAGCGGCGAGACGCGCCTGCGCCTGCGGCAGGGGGCGGTGACGGTGACGGGGCGCCGCGCCGCGGCCTCGCTCTACGACCGCGCCCTCGCCACCTACGACCGCGAGGACGCCTTCGACCAGAGCTCGGCCACGGGCTTCATCGACATCTGGGGGCTGCAGACGCGCGTGCAGGCCCGCCGCCAGCTGCTGGACCAGATGCCGGGCGCGCTCCACATCGCCAGCCCCGCCGGCGCCATCGGGGAGGGAAGCCCGTGAGCACGGCGCAGGCGGAGGCCGCCGTCCGCTACCACGGCCCCGGCGAGGGCGGCGAGCTGTGGGGCGGCACGCAGGCCGATTTCGTGATCGAGTGGCCGGGCCACCCCGACCGCGAGGTGGCCGTCCTGCTCCAGCACGCCGCCGCCGCCGAGCTGGCGCGCGCCGCGGGCGAGGACGACGGCGACGCCTTCCGCGCACGTGCCGCGCGGCTCGCGGGCGCGGCCTGGCTGGCGGCGGGGGTGGCGCGCGGCGAGCGCCTCGACTCCTTCGCCGTCATCTCCGCGGCCACGCTGCGCGAGCGCCCTGAACTGGTCGGGGCCGTGCGCGCGGGCGCGGCCTGAGGCCCGCCGTGGCGGCGGAGCGCCCGCGCCGCGTCCCCGTCGACCGCGAGGCCGCGCGGCCCGCCGCGGACGCGGACTCGTGCGACTGCCCGCGGCTGGACCGCGACGAGTGGCACGAGGTGGAGAGCGACTGGGGCGACATCGCCTTCGCGCGCGTGGCCATGCCCGCGCTCTTCGGCGTGCCCCTGCGCTTCTGGCGGCAACGGCGCGGCCTGATCGAGCGCGCGGAGGCGGCGGGCGCCGTGCCCGAGGACGCCATGCTGCTGCTGGGGCCGGGGCGGCTGCGGCGCACGGCCATGCTGGAGGTGGAGGACGCCGACCGCTCGGCGCGCGGCATCGTCGTGCCCGGCGGCGTCGCCTGGACGCGCCTGCTGCCCGCGCCCTGGGGCCGCATGCGCGCCCTCATGGGGGAGACGAAGCGGCTCGCGCGCGAACGCTACGGGCGCAACCCCGACACCGTCTGGGTGTGGTACCTCACCTGCCGCGTCTGCTCCGCCGCCCGCGAATTCGAGACGCTCTTCGTGGCGCACTACCGGCGGCGTCCGGCGGGATGACCGCAGGCGCGCGCTCCGCTACGATCGGGGCGATGACGACGATGACACCGGAACGACCGGCGCAGACGGGCGCGTTGCTCGCCCTTCCGCGGCCTCGCGGCGCATAGCCGGCGAGGCCGTCCCTCCTTCCCCACGCCCGTTCCCCGGCGGCGGCGCGCCCGCGCGCGCGGGGAACCCGCAGCAGCGAGGAGTTCCCCATGCCCGATCGTTACAACCCGCACGCCATCGAGCCGAAATGGCGGGAGCGCTGGCGGGCGGATGGCATCGACCGCGCCCGCGACGACGACGAGCGGCCCGCCTGGTACGCGCTCACCATGTTCCCCTACCCCTCGGGGGACCTGCACACGGGCCACTGGTACGCCATGGCCCCCAGCGACGCCGCCGCCCGCTTCCAGCGCATGCGGGGCCGCAACGTGCTCTTTCCCATCGGCTTCGACGCCTTCGGGCTGCCCGCGGAGAACGCCGCCATCCGCCACGGCGAGGACCCTGGGAGCTGGACGCACGGGAACATCGAGCGCATGCGCGAACAGCTGCGCACGATGGGCGCGAGCTTCGACTGGGAGCGCGAAATCGTCACCTGCGACCCCGACTACTACCGCTGGACGCAGTGGTGGTTCCTGAAGCTGCACGAGCGGGGGCTGGCCTACCGCGCCGAAGCCGCCGCCAACTGGTGCCCCGGCTGCCGCACCGTGCTGGCCAACGAGCAGGTGCTGGACGGGCGCTGCGAGCGCTCCGACGACGCCGTGGAGCGCCGCTTCCTCACGCAGTGGTTCTTCCGCATCACCGCCTACGCCGGGGAGCTGCTCGATTTCAGCGGGCTGGACTGGCCGGAGCGCGTCATGGCCATGCAGCGCAACTGGATCGGGCGCTCCGAGGGCGCGAACCTGCGCTTCCCCGTCGACGTCGCGGGCGTGGACGAGCCGCTCACCGTCTTCACCACGCGCCCCGACACCGTGTACGGGGCCACCTTCATGGCGCTCGCGCCCGAACACCCGCTGGTGGCGCGCATCGTCACGGAGGCGCAGCGCGCGGCGGTGGACGCCTGCGTGGCGGCCACGGCGCGCACGCCGGAGGTCGAGCGCCTCGCCGCCGGGCGCGCGCGCACGGGCGCGTTCACGGGCGCGTACGCGATCAACCCCTTCACGGGCGCGCGCATCCCCGTCTGGATCGCGGACTACGTGCTGGCGACCTACGGCACGGGCGCGATCATGGCCGTGCCCGCGCACGACGAGCGCGATTTCGCCTTCGCCCGCGCGCACGGCCTCGACGTGGTCCCCGTCCTCGACCACGAAAGCATCGACACGGACGCGCCCCTGGCGGCGGCCTTCACCGAGGGTCGCGCCATGATCAACTCCGGGCCCTTCGACGGCACGCCCGCGGGCGAGGCCTTCGACGCCGTCGTCGCCCACGCCGAGGCCGGGGGCATGGGCGAGCGCGCCGTCACCCATCGCCTGCGCGACTGGCTCATCTCGCGCCAGCGCTACTGGGGCGCGCCCATCCCCATGGTCCACTGCGACGCCTGCGGCATCGTGCCCGTGCCGGAGTCCGACCTGCCCGTGCTCCTGCCGGAGGGCGCGCGCTTCGAGCCGACAGGCCAGTCGCCCCTCACGCAGATCGCGGAGTGGGTGAACGTGGCCTGCCCCGACTGCGGGGGGGAGGCGCGGCGCGAGACGGACACGCTCGACACCTTCATGTGCTCGAGCTGGTACCAGATGCGCTACATCGACCCACGCAACGCGGAGCGCCCCTTTTCGCCCGAAGCGGCGCGGCGCTGGCTGCCCGTGGACCTCTACACGGGCGGCGCGGAGCACGCCGTCATGCACCTGCTCTACACGCGCTTCTTCTGGAAGGCGGCGCGCGACGCGGGCATCGTGGAGGGCGACGAGCCCATGAAGCGGCTCTTCAACCAGGGCGTGATCGTGGGCCCCGACGGCAACCGCATGTCCAAGAGCCGCGGCAACGTGGTCGCGCCCGACGAGCAGGTGGAGCGGCACGGGGCGGACGCCTTCCGCTGCCAGCTGATGTTCATCGGCCCGTGGGACCAGGGCGGCCCCTACAACCCCGGCGGCATGCCCGGCATCGTGCGCTGGCTCAACCGCCTCTGGTCCGTGGCCACGGGACCGCCGCCCGAGGGCGCGCCCGACGCGGAGGCCGCGCGCGCCCTGGGGGCCGCCGCCCAGCGCGCCATCCGCGACGTGACCGCCGACGTCGAGGATTTCCGCTTCAACACCGCCATCGCGCGGCTCATGGAGTTCACGACCGCCCTGGCGCGCGCGGGGGAGAGCGGCGGCGTGGGGCGCGACGATTGGGAACGCGCCGCGGAGACGCTCATCCTGCTGACGGCCCCCTTCGCGCCGCACGTCGCCGAGGAGCTGTGGGAGCGCCGCGGCAAGCCCTACAGCGTGCACCGGCAGGCGTGGCCCGCGCTCGACGAGTCGCTCGCCGAGCGGGAGACGGTGGAGATCGCCGTGCAGGTGAACGGCAGGGTGCGCGACCGGCTGACGCTCCCCGCCGGGGCGGGCGAGGAGGAGGCGCTGGCGCTGGCGCTGGCCAGCGCGCGCGTGCGGGGCCATGTGGGGGACGGGGCGCCGCGCCGCGTCGTCTACGTGCCCGGCAAGCTCCTCAACATCGTCGCCTGAGCCGTCAGGAGACCTGGCCCACGACCCAGAGCATGGCGTAGAGCACGAGGATCACGATCAGCGGGCTGAGGTCGAAGCCGCCCATGCTAGGCAGGCGGCGGCGCACCGGCTCGATCAGCGGGTCCGTGATCTGGTGCACGATGCGGCGGAAGGGGTTGGACGGCGAGACCGGGAACCAGCTGAGCACGGCGCGCGCCAGCGTGGCCAGGATGAGCAGGTAGAGGAAGGCGCGGAAGACGGCGGCGATCTGGTCGTTCACGGCTTCAGCCTCCCTCGCCCAGTTCGCGCGAGCGCGCATGGGCGGCGCGCACGCAGGCGGCCAGCAGCTCGCGGAAGCCGCCGCGTTCGAGTTCGCGCAGGCCCGCCGCCGTGGTGCCGCCGGGCGAGGTGACGCGCTCCCGCAGCTCGGCGGGCGAACGCTCGCTCCGCAGCGCGTAGGCGGCGGATCCGGCCAGCGTGCGCAGCGTGAGCGTGCGCGCCTGTTCGCGCGTCAGGCCGATGGCCTCGCCCGCGTCAATCAGCGCCTCGGTGAAGAGGAAGACGTAGGCGGGGCCGCTGCCGCTGAGGGCCGTGGCCATGTCGAGCGCGGCCTCTTCCCCCACCTCGAGCTCGTGCCCGATGGCCCCCAGCAGGGCGCGCACGGTCTCCCGCTGCGAGGCGTCCACCTCCGCCGTGGCCGTCCACACGCTCATGCCCTCGTTCACGGCGGCGGGCGTGTTGGGCATGACGCGCACGATGCGGCGGTGGGCGAAGCGTTCGGCCAGCGCGGCCATGCGCACGCCCGCCATGACCGACACCAGCAGGGCCCCGCCGTCGAGGCGGGCGTCGATGCGCGCGTACTCGCCGGGCTTGACCGCCAGCAGCACGAGGCTCGCGCCGCGCGCCGCCTCCGCGGCTTCGGCGACGGTGGCCACGCCGTAGCGCTCGGCCAGCGCCGCGCGGCGGTCGGGAAGCTGTTCGACGACGGTCGTCTCGCCGCGGGCCAGCACGCCGCGCGCGAGCGCGCCCGCGAGGATGGCCTCGCCCATGACGCCGCCGCCCACGATGACCACCGTCACCGCGCGCGCTCCCCGAAGAGGGCGCGTCCGGCGCGCACGAAGGTGGCCCCCTCCTCGACGGCCGCGTCGAGGTCGTTGGTCATGCCCATGGAGAGGTCGGGCAGCTCGAAGCGGGCGGCGAGCTCGCGCAGGGCGCGGAACGCGGGCCGCACCTCCTCCGCGTCGCGGGAGAGGGGCGCGATCGTCATGAGGCCGCGCAGGCGCAGGCGCTCCGCCGCGCGCGCGGCCTCCACCAGCGCGCCCAGCCACTGCGGCGGGACGCCGCCCTTCTGTTCCTCGCCCACGACGTTGACCTGCAGGAACACGTCGCGGGGCGCGGGGGCCGCGGCGTCGAGCCTCACCAGCAGGCGCGCGGAATCGACGGAGTGGATGGCCTCGAAGGCCCCCGCGACGGCGCGCGCCTTGTTCGATTGCAGCGTGCCCACGAAGTGCCAGCGGGCCTCGACGCCCGCGGCCCGCGCCGCCTCGATCTTGGGCAGCGCCTCCTGCACGCGGTTCTCGCCGAAGTGCCCGACGCCGGCCTCGAAGGCGGCGCGCACGGCCTCGGCGGAGTGGCCCTTGCTGACGGCGACGAGCGTGACGGCGGCGGGGTCGCGGCGCGCGCGGTCGCAGGCGGCGGCGATGCGCTCGCGCAGGCGGGCCAGGCGTGCGGCCACCTCGGTCGCAGGCGCATTCATGCCCCGATTCTACCCGCGCGCGGGGGGCGCGGGCGCGGCTGGCCAGCGGTCACGCCGCCGCCGTCAGCCGCACTTGGTGTAGCCGCAGCCGCGGCAGAGCAGGCAGCCCTCGCCGTAGTAGAGGACGGCACCGCAGTCGGGGCAGCCCACGCCGCTGGCGACCATGTCGGCGTGGGCGAGGGCGGGCTCGTCCACGCCGCGGCTCGCGGCCACCTCGTGGGGGGCGATGAGCGTGGGCTGCGCACCCGCCTCGCGGTCGCCGAACTTCAGCTCCAGCCAGCGGAAGATGTAGTCGATGATGCTGGTGGCGATGGGGATGCGGGGGTTGCCGGTGGGGCCGCTGGGCTCGAAGCGGCTGCCCTGCAGCTTGCTCGCCAGCACGGAGACGGGCACGCCGAACTGCAGCGCGTAGCTGGTGAGCATGGCCATCGTGTCCATGAGCGCCATCACCGTGGAGCCCTGCTTGCTCACGTTCACGAAGAGCTCGCCCGGGGCGCCGTCCTCGAAGAGGCCGACGGTCATGTAGCCCTCCAGCTCGCCCACGCGGAACTTGTGCGTGATGGAGCTGCGTTCGTCGGGCAGGCGGCGGCGCACGGGGTGGCCGCGCTCGGCCACGAGCGCCTCGGCGGCGGCCACGGCCTCGGCGGCGGCCTCTTCCGCCGCGCCCTCGCCCGCGTGCTTCAGCACCTGCAGGTCGCGCGAGCCGTCGCGGTAGATGGTGATGCCCTTGCAGCCCGTGTCCCAGGCCAGGCGGTAGGCGCGCGCCACGTCCTCGGCGGTGGCCTCCCTGGGGAAGTTGATCGTCTTGGAGACGGCGTTGTCGGTGCCTTCCTGGAAGGCCGCCTGCATGCGCACGTGCGCCTCGGGGGCGATGTCGTGGGCGGTCACGAACACCTCCTTCGCCCAGTCGGGAACCTCGGCGCGGTCGGCGAGATGGCCCCCGCGGGCGAGGAAGTCGATGAGCGCGTCGCTGAAGAAGCCCTCCTCGCGGGAGACGCGCGCGAAGTGCTCGTTCACCTCGTTCAGCTCGGTGCGCTTGCCCGGGTCGTCCCGGTCCAGGTAGTGGGAGCGCACGAAGGCGAGGGCGAAGACGGGCTCCACGCCGCCGGAGCAGTTGGCGATGATGCTGAGCGTGCCCGTGGGCGCGATGGTGGTGCGCGTGGCGTTGCGCATGGGCCGGGGGCCCTCGGCGCCGCCCGGCCCGTAGATCGACTGCGCCCATTCGGGGAACGTGCCGCGCAGGGCGGCCAGCTGGCTGGAGGCCTCGTCGGCCTCGCGCTGGATGAAGCCCATCACCTCGCGCGCCAGCGAGAGCGCCTGCGCGGAGTCGTAGGGGATGCGCAGGTCGAGCAGCAGGTCCGCCCAGCCCATCACCCCCAGGCCGATGCGGCGGATGGCGCGCGAGGTCTCCTCGATCTCCTCGATCGGGTAGCGGTTCATCTCGATCACGTTGTCGAGCAGGTGCACGCAGCGGCGCACGACGGCGCCGAGCCGCCCGAAATCGAGCGCGCGCGCGCCCGGCGCTCCGGCGGCGAAGCGGGCGAGGTTGATCGAGCCGAGGTTGCAGGAGTCGTGGGCGTAGAGGGGCTGCTCGCCGCAGGGGTTGGTCGATTCAATGGGCCCGCGCGCGCGCACGGGGTTGGCGCGTCCGGCGTTGATGCGGTCGATGAAGATGACGCCGGGGTCGCCGTTCCGCCAGGCGTTCCCGACCAGCATGTCCCAGACCTCGCGGGCGTCGCGCCGCGCCACCGTCTCGCCGGACTTGGGGTTGACGAGGTCGTACTCGCCGCCCGCGTCCAGCGCCTCCATGAAGGCGTCGGTGACGGCCACGCTGATGTTGAAGTTGGTGAGCGTGGTCATGTCCGCCTTCATGGCGATGAACTGCTCGATGTCGGGGTGGTCGACGCTCAGGATGCCCATGTTGGCCCCGCGGCGGGTGCCGCCCTGCTTGATGGCCTCCGTGGCCGAATCGAAGACGGTCATGAAGGAGACGGGGCCGCTGGCCACGCCCATGGTGCTGCGCACGCGGTCGTGGGCGGGGCGCAGGCGCGAGAAGGCGAAGCCCGTGCCCCCGCCCGATTTGTGGATGACGGCGGTATCGCGGATGGCCTTGAAGATGCCGTCGATGGAATCGGGCACGGGCAGCACGAAGCAGGCGGAGAGCTGCTGCAGATCGCGCCCCGCGTTCACCAGCGTGGGCGAGTTCGGCAGGAATTCCAGCGAGGCCAGCAGGCGGTAGAAATCCTCCTCGGCAGCGGCGCGATCGTCCTCCACGCCCCCGAAGCGCAGCTCCGCCTGCGAGAGGTTGCGCGCCACGCGGCGGAAGCACTGGTCGGGCGTCTCCACGGGATCGCCCGCGTCGTCGCGCGCGACGATGCGGCGCTCCATGACCACGACCGCGTTCTCCGAAAGGGGAACGGGCGTAAATCCGGCGGCGCTTTCGGGAGCGGGATCGGACGTGATGACCATGCGTAGAGTCCTCCTGAATTATGGTCATACTTATGACAATCATGGTCATACCTAACAGTCCGATAATACCCAGCAGAAGTTCGGGGGCGCCCCAGTCGCGGCGCACGGCCCGGCATGCAAACGGCCATGCCCGCCACCGTCCTATCCCACCGACCGCACGAGCGGAACGGGTTCGGATGAATCACGGGGCGACTTGCCGCCCGCATTCGGGAGGGAGAGCTGGAGCGTGCGTTCCTCGATCGAGGGCTCGCGCCCCTCGTCCAGCGCCGCCAGCGCATCCTTGAGCGAATCGAGGTCCGTGAAGGCGCGGTAGACGGAGGCGAAGCGGATGTAGGCGATGTGGTCGAGGCGGCGGAGGGCGTCCATGGCCAGCTCGCCGATGCGGGCGGAGGGGGCCTCGGCTCCCCCATCGCGCGTGAGGCGCGACTCGATGTCGGCGGCCACGGCGTCGAGCTGGCCCGCGGAGACGGCGCGCTTGGCGCAGGCCGCGCGCAGCCCCGCGAGCAGCTTGCCGCGGTCGAAGTCCTCGCGGCGATCGTCCTTCTTCACCACCTGGAGCGTGGAGCGCTGCACCGTTTCGAGCGTGGTGAAGCGCTCGCCGCAGCTGGCGCATTCGCGGCGGCGGCGCACGGCGCTGTCCGTGCCGCGGCTGTCCGTCACGCGGGAGTTGTCGGAGCGGCAGAAGGGACAGCGCATCGGGATATTCTAGGGATCGATCAAAGCCTGTCAATATCTTGTGTGGAATTATCATTCACCCTACAAGATATTGACAACCTAGGACGACAACCTAGGACATTGATAAGGAGGAATTTATGTGAAGCTGGATTCGGGATTCCAGGACTAGCGGCGGCGCGCTTCGTGGAACTGGCATGCCTCCGTGTCCGGCCAGGGCGAGAACACGCCGCTGCCGGGATGGAGGCACCGCCCGCGCCCGGCGTCGTCGTCGGGGATGAATTCGCGGCACTCCCCGCACCGCAGCCGCGCACGGGCGCGGGGCCCGTCCCCATCCCCGTCGCGCAGGCGGCCAAGCAGATCGCGCGGGTCGGTCTCCTCGCGCCAGCCAGGCGCGGGCGGAAGGGCGGGGAAGGGGGGACTTTCGCGGACGCGGCGGCGGATGCGTTCCCCGGAGCGGCGCAGGGCCTCCGCGCCCACGCCCTCGCGATCCCGCCCGCGGCGGCGCTTGCGGCCCTTGCGACGACCCATCAGAGCAGCCGCCCGCCGCCCGTCTCGATCTCCAGCAGGGCGCGCTTCGTTCCGATGCCGCCGGCGAAGCCCGTGAGCGCGCCGTTCGCTCCCACCACGCGGTGGCAGGGCACGAGCACGGGCGCGGGGTTGCGCGCGGCGGCGGCGCCCACGGCGCGGGCCGCGCCGGGCCGCCCGATGCGCTCCGCGACGGCGCCGTAGGTGCGCGTCTCCCCGTGCGGGATGCGGACGAGCGCCTCCCACACGAGCCGCTGGAACTCGCTGCCGCGCAGGTCGAGCGCCACGCCGAAGCGGCGGCGCTCCCCGCGGAAGTACTCGTCCAGCTCGCGCAGCGCCCGCTCGAGCCAGTCGACCGCGCGCGGGCCCGCCGCGCCAGCCTCGGCGGAGGCGGCGCGCGCGTCCCCGCCACCCCAGAGCACGGCGCGCACCCCGGCCGCGGAGGCGGCCACGGTGAGCGTCCCGATGGGGGTGGCGAGCGCGCGCACGGCGAGCGGCGCGTCCGGGGACGGTTCCGGTTCGTTCATGGGGGGAATGGTACGCCAGAGAGGATTCGAACCTCTGACCTCTACCTCCGCAGGGTAGCGCTCTCTCCACTGAGCTACTGGCGCACGGGCGCTGGTGCCGAAGGTGAGATTTGAACTCACACGCCCACAAGGGGCACTACGCCCTGAACGTAGCGCGTCTGCCGGTTCCGCCACTTCGGCCCGTCCCCATTATCGGCCCCCGCGCCCGCAGCTTCAACGCCCGGCGGCGGGAGTGGCGGCCCGCGCGCCGCTGCCCTAGACTCGCGGCACACGGTCGGGCGGTTAGCTCAGATGGTTAGAGCGCGTCGTTCACACCGACGAGGCCACTGGTTCGAGTCCAGTATCGCCCACCAGCGTCCCGCCCCATCGGGCAGCGGGCCTGCCCCCCGCGAGCGGGCTTGCGCCTTTGTCACGCGGATGTGTATTCTTCCTACACACTTCAGGAGGGACGACGCGATGGCCAGGGTCCAGCTCGTGATGTCCGACGAGGACCGCGCCCGCTTCACCCATGAGGCGCGACGGGAGGGCATGTCCTTCAGCGCCTGGATGAGGGCCGCGGCGCGCGACCGGCTGGAAGCGCGGCGCGCCGAACCGTTCGCGTCGGTGGCGGAGCTCGAGGCGTTCTTCCGCGAGTGCGACGCGCGCAAGGGCGAGGGGCGGGAGCCCGACTGGGATGAGCACCTGCGCATCATCGCGGAGTCGCGGAGCCGCGGGGCCGCGGATTCGTGATCTTCGTCGATACCAACGTCTTCATGTACGCGGTCGGGCGGGAGCACCCGTTGCAAGACCCCGCCCGCGCATTCTTCGCCGAAACCGCGCGCGCCCGGACGTCCCTCTTCACTTCGGCGGAGGTGCTGCAGGAGTTGGCGCATGCGTACATCACCCGTCAGCGGCTGGAAACGCTGGATGCGGCGCTGGCGCTCGTCTCACGCTCGGCCGTGGAGGTGTGGCCACTGGAAAGCGGGGACGTCATGCTCGCCCTGCAACTCCACGAGCGGCACCCGACGCTGCAAGCCCGCGACCTCTGCCATCTTGCGAGCTGCCGCCGCCGCGGCGTGCGCACGATCAAGACCTTCGACCGGGCCCTTCACGCCGTGGCGGGCGCGCCCGCCTGATCCTTCCCGATGATCCGTTAAGATTGCGCGCGGATGAGCGCCGCCGTTCTCTGCCTGCTCCCGCGCATGGACGACACCCGCATCGCCAGGCGCATCGCCATGCTGCGCGAGGCCGGATGCGAGGTGGAGGCGGCGGCCTTCGCGCGCGACGACCGCGCCGGGTCCGGCCAGCCGCCGGGTTGCGCGGTCGAGCCGCTCGGCCAGCTCCGCCAGGGGCGCTACGCCGCCCGCATCCCGCGGCTGCTGCGCGCGGCGCGGAAGACGCGGGCCCTGATCCGCCGCAACGACGCCGTCTACGCCTTCGGGCCCGACCTGGCCCTGCTCGCGCTGCTCGCGGGCGCGGGACTGAGGAGGCCCGTCATCCTCGAAGTCGCCGACGTGGTGCCCGTCCAGGTCGCCGCTGGCTGGGCGGGGCGCGCCGTTCGCGGCGCGGAGCGGCTGACGGCGGAGCGCTGCGCCCTGCTGGCGCTGACCACCACGGGCTACCTCCCCTACTACCGCGACTGGCTGGGGGTGACGACGCCCGACCTCATCATCGAGAACAAGGTCGACGCCGCCTTCGCCGCGTCGGTGCGGGACGCCGGGACCGCGGACGCGCCCGCGGACGGGCCGCTCCGCATCGGCTGGTTCGGCACGCTGCAGGACGACTGGCCCCTGCGCGTGCTGCAGGCGCTGACCGCCGCCGCGCCGGAGCGTTTCCGCGCCGTGCTCGCCGGGGTGCCGACCTGGCTGGGGGAAGGCGCGGCGGCGGGGGCGGCGCTCTCCCGGCGAATCGGGGAGAATCCGCACATCGAATTCCGCGGACCCTACCGCTATCCCGACGACCTGCCCGCGCTCTACGGGGGCGTCGATCTGACCATGGCCTGCTATTCGCCGGAGGTTCCCGACGGCTGGTCGCAGTCGAACCGCTTCTACGAGGCGTGCCTCTTCCGCAGGCCGCTGATCGTGCGCGACGGCTGCGCTGACGCCGCGCCGGTGCGCCGCCACGACGTGGGGCTGACGCTCCCGGAATCGGACCCGGACGAAGCCGCCGCCCGCATCCTCGGCACGCCGCCGGAGCGCTGGGCTCGGTGGCGGGCGAACATGGCCGCGCTTCCCCCCCGCGCGTACGCCTCCGTGGATGAACCGGAGGCGCTGCGGCGGGCGCTCGCGGAGCTGACGCATGGCTAACGTCGCGTTCCCGGCGCGGCTGCGGACGGCGCCCGCCATCTCCGCGGCGCGCCCCTTCCTCACGGCCGCGGCGGGGGGGTGGCTGCTCAGCATCTATCTGGGGCTGGCGCCGGTCTACCAGATGCCGGGCGTCGGCGACGACCTGCTGCGGCTGGTCAAGGGCGCGCTGCTGGCCGGAGGGCTGGCGATCGTGCTGCTCCCGCCCCTGCTGGAGCGCAGGCTGCGGCTGCCGGGGGGCTGGCTGGGACCGGTCGCGTTCCTCGGCCTCTACGCGCTCTCGATGCCGGGGCTGGCGCAGGCGCGGGATACGGCGCTGGTGTTCGCCTTCCTCAAGGACCTCGCGCTGACCGCCGCCTTCTTCTGGTGCTTCTTCCACCTGGCCCGCACGGGGGAGAACGTGCGCCTGATCCTCGTCCGCGCGCTCGGCATCATGGCCGCCCTCGCCGCGATCGCGCTGGTCGAGACGCTGCTGATCTGGGCCAGCGACGGAATTCCCCCGCTCGACCAGGGGAGCCTCGGCATCCACGGCTTCGGCGTGAAGGCGACGGGCTGGTCGATCTCGCTGGCCTTCTTCCTGCCGCTCGTGCTGCTCCCGACGGCGGCCTCGCACGACTGGCGGCGCATGGCGCTCATCGCCGGCGTGGCCGCGCTCATCGTCGGCAGCCAGTTCGTGAGCGGCGGACGCACGGGCCTTCTCGGCTCGCTCATCGCGCTCATCGCGCTGGCGCTCATCCTCAGCGGGTCGCGGTGGACGGCCCTCTCGATACTGGCGGGCATCCTGATCACCGGCGGGATCGCGCTTTCCCGCGACGCCTATGCCAGGCACCTGTCGGTGGACCACATCTTCACGCCTCCGCCCGACGCGGTGGACTACTGGGGATCGGCGGGCGGCCTGGAAGCGTTCACCACTGGCCGCATCCAGGGCTACGAGACCGCCTTCGACCGCATCGCCAGCCGTCCCTTCCACGGCCACGGCCTCGAGCGGGTCACGATCGCCACGCCGTTCGGCGAGCACATCGAGATTCACAACCTGTGGCTCAAGTGGGCCGCCTACGGCGGCGTGTTCGCGCCGCTGCTGTTCGCCGTCATGGCGGGCGCCATCGTGCGCGACGGCGCCGGGCTGCTCCGCACGGGGGGCGGCAGACGCCTTCCCGCCGCCATGCTCCTGATCGTGGTGCTGGGCCTGCTGGCCACGCTGTTCGAGCCCGAGGCGCTCCTCGGCGCGTTCCAGTACACCGCCATCTGGTGGGCGGCGGCGGGTGTGCTGATCGGCCTGCGCGCGCGGCGCACGGACCCATCCCCCGGCGCGGACGGGGAGGGGGCGGCCCCGTGAAGGTCTCGATCGTGACGCCGGTCTACAACGACCCGCGCGTGGGCCGCGCGCTGGACTCCATCCTCGGCCAGCGCATGGACCACGAACTCGAGACCATCGTCGTGGACGCCGCTTCGCGCGACGGCACGCTGGACGTGCTGGAGCGCTATCGCGACCGCATCGACGTGCTCATCAGCGAACCGGACCGCGGCATCTACGACGGCATGAACAAGGGCATCGGGCGCGCCACCGGCGACGTGATCGGCATCCTCAACGCGGACGACCGCTACTGCGACGATTCCGTCCTGCGCGACGTGACGAACGCCCTCGCGGAGACGGGCGCGGACCTCTGCTACGGGAACATCGTCTACGTGAACGGCAACGATCAGCGGCGCAGGGTCTGGAATTCGGGCCCGCCCGGCGACCTCCGGTGGCGGCTGGGCTGGATGCCGCCGCACCCCGCGTTCTTCGCGCGCAAGCATGTCTACGAGCGCCATGGCGCGTTCAACACCGAATTCCGCATCTCGGCGGACTACGAGCTCATGCTGCGGCTCATGGTCAGGCACCGGATCGGGGCCGTCCATCTGGACCGGCCGGTCGTGTTCATGGCCACGGGCGGCATGTCCAACCGCTCCGTCGGCAACGTCGTCAAGGCCAACCTCGAGGTGGGCCGGGCCTGGCGGCGCAACGGCCTGCGGGGCGGGCAGCTGGCGCCGCTGCTGAAACCGGCGCGCAAGATCCCCCAGTTCGTCAGCGCGGGCCTGGGGAAGGGCGCGGGCACGCGCGCTTGACCGGAAGGGCGCGCCCGTAGCACCGTATGCGCGGAGGAGCGCATGAACGTCGTCGTCACGGGCGCGGGGGGCTTCATCGGCCATCACCTCGTGAACCGGCTGAAGGCCGAGGGGCACCACGTGCGCGGCGTGGACCTGAAGCGCCCGGAGTTCGCCCCCAGCGCCGCCGACGAGTTCCAGATCGCCGACCTGCGCCACTTCGAGAGCTGCCTGCGCGCCACGGAGGGCATGGACGACGTCTACCAGCTGGCCGCCGACATGGGCGGCATCGGCTACATCAGCGCCAACCACGCCTTCCTCACGCGCAACAACACGCTCATCAACAGCCACATGCTGGAGGCGGCGCGCCTCTCCCGCGTGCGCCGCTACCTCTACACCAGCTCCGCCTGCGTCTACCCCAGCTTCCTGCAGAACGGCGCGGACGTGACGCCCCTGCGCGAGACGGAGGCCGTGCCCGCCGACCCGGAGAAGGGCTACGGCTGGGAGAAGCTCTTCGCCGAGCAGCTGACCGGCTACTACCACGAGGAATGCGGGCTGGACGTGCGCATCGTGCGCTTCCACAACATCTACGGGCCGCTGGGCGCCTACGACGGCGGGCGCGAGAAGGCCCCCGCCGCCATCTGCCGCAAGGTCGCGCTGGCCCCCGACGGCGGCTGCATCGAGGTCTGGGGCGACGGCCTGCAGACGCGCAGCTTCTGCTACATCGAGGACTGCATCGAGGGCATCCGCCGCATCATGGAGTCCGGCTACGCCAGGCCCATCAACCTGGGCAGGGACGAGCTCGTCACCGTCAACCAGCTGGTGGACGCGGCCTGCGCGGCGGCGGGCAAGGAGCTGACGCGGCGGCACGATCTGACCAGGCCGCAGGGCGTGCGCGGGCGCAACAGCGACAACTCCGTGCTCGCGGACCTGCTCGGCTGGCAGCCGGAAACGGCCCTGTGCGAGGGCATCCAACCCACGTACGACTGGATCGCCGCCGAGCTCGTCTCCGCCTCCCCCTAGAATGCCCCGCGTGGGCGAGGCCGTCATCGAGACGCGCGGGCTGCGCAAGCGCTACGGCGACGTGGAGGCCGTGCGCGGCATCGACCTGCGCGTCGAGCGCGGCGAGGTGTTCGCCCTGCTCGGCCCCAACGGCGCGGGCAAGACGACCACCGTGGAGATCCTCGAGGGCCACCGCACGCGCTCCGGCGGCGAGGCGCGCGTGCTCGGCTTCGACCCCGAACGGAACGCCGTCGCCCTGCGCGAGCGCACCGGCATCGTGCTCCAGCACACGGGCCTCGAGCCCTACCTGACCGTGGCCGAGACGATCGACCTCTTCCGCGGCTACTATCCGCGCCCCCTGCCGCTCGACGAGGCGCTGGCCGTGACGGGGCTGGAGGCGGAGCGCGACCGGCGCGTGCGGCGGCTCTCCGGCGGCCAGCAACGGCGGCTCGACGTGGCCGTGGGGCTGGCGGGCGACCCCGAACTGCTCTTCCTCGACGAGCCCACGACGGGCTTCGACCCGTCCGCGCGGCGCGGCGCCTGGGCGATGATCCGCGGCCTGCGCGCGCTCGGCAAGACGGTGCTGCTCACCACCCACTACCTCGACGAGGCGCAGGCGCTGGCGGACCGCGTAGCCATCATGGCGCGCGGCGAGATCGTGACCGTGGACGCGCCCGCGCGGCTGGTGGCGGCGGAGGACGCCTCCCTCATCCGCTTCCGCGCGCCGGAGGACGCCGCCCTGCCCGCCGCCCTCGCCCCGCGCGCGACGCACGCGGACGGGTACGTCGAATTGCGCTCGCCGGACCCCGTGCGCGACCTCAACGCCCTCACCGGCTGGGCGCTGGCCGGGGGCGCGGCGCTGGCGGAGCTGACCGTGAGCCGCCCCTCGCTCGAGGACGTGTACCTGCGCCTGACGGGCGGCGACGGCGGCGCGGAGGGGGAGGCGTGAGGGCGCTGCGGCTGGCCCTGCGCCAGGTGAAGTACGAGGAGCGGGCCTTCCGGCGCAACCCGGCGGCGGCCTTCTTCACGTTCGCCTTCCCGCTCATCTTCCTCGTCATCCTCACCGTCATCTTCGGGAACAGCGACATCGAGGCGGGGGAGCGCGTGATCAGCGGGGCCACCTTCTACGTGCCCGCCATCACGGCGCTCACGGTGGTGAACACCTGCTACACCTCGGTCGCCATGAGCTGGGTGTACGACCGCGACGCGGGCGTGCTCAAGCGCATCCGCGGCGCGCCCCTGCCCGCGTGGGCCTTCCTCTTCGGGCGCATCGCCTACGCGATCATCGTGATGCTGGCCCTGACCGTCATCGTGGCGGCCTTCGGGCGCCTCTTCTACGGCGTCTCCCTGCCGGGCGCGACCGCGCCCGCGGTGGTCGTCACGCTGGCGGTGGGCGCGTTCGCCTTCTGCGCGCTGGGGCTGGCGGTGGCGGCGGCCATCCCCAACGCCGACGCCGCGCCCGCCATCGTCAACGCCACGGCCCTGCCCCTGCTCTTCATCTCCGACATCTTCATCCCGCCCGACGTGGGCACGCCCGTGTGGGTCGAGCGGGTGAGCGCCATCTTCCCCGTCCGCCATCTGTCGGAGGCGCTGCAGACGGGCTTCAACCCCTTCGAAGCGGGCGCGGGCTTCGAGCCGGTCCATCTGGGCGCGCTCGCCGCCTGGGGCGTGGCCGGGCTGCTGCTGGCGCTGCGCTTCGGCTCGTGGGAGCCGCGCCGGTGAACGGGCTTGCGCGCCGCCCGCGGCTGTGATCGGATCGTCGCCGATGTTCCGCCCCGGCGTCACGCCCCCGCGCGACCGCGACGACACGGCGCTCTGGATGCTGGTCCAGCGCGACCGCGTGCTCCTGCGCGAGGGCGACGCGGGGCTGGCCGGCCCCGAGCGGGCGGCGCGGCTGGCGGGCGCGGGCACGGCCCACTACCTCGGCACGCTCGACGGACGCCAGCTGTGGGCCGCGGGCGTGGACGACGGGGCCGAGGCGGACGAGGGCTGGCGCTTCTCCGACCTGTTCTCGTTCCACGCGCTGGCGGGCGACGAGCGCTGGCTGGCGGCGGGCCGCGCCGTGCAGATCGTCGAGTGGGAGCGCACGCACCGCTTCTGCGGGCGCTGCGGCGCGCCCACCGAACAGGCCCGGGGCGAGCGCGCCATGCGCTGCCGGCGGTGCGGCCTGCTCGCCTTCCCGCGGCTTTCGCCCGCCGTCATCGTCCTCATCCACCGTGGCGACGAGGCGCTGCTGGCGCGCAGCCACCGCTTCCCCGAGGGCATGTACAGCGCGCTCGCGGGCTTCGTGGAGCCGGGCGAGACGGTCGAGGGCGCGCTCATGCGGGAGGTCGAGGAGGAAGTGGGCGTGCGCGTGCGCAACCTGGAGTATCGGGGCAGCCAGCCCTGGCCCTTCCCCAACTCGCTCATGCTCGGCTTCTTCGCGGAGTACGCGGGCGGCAAGATCGTGCCGGAGGCGGCGGAGATCGCGGACGCGGCGTGGTTCCCCGCGGACGCCCTGCCGGCCATCCCGGGGCCGATCAGCATCGCCAACCGGCTCATCACCTCCTGGGTCGCGCGCCGCGGCGCCGGCTGATGCGCCTCGCGGTCGCGCTGACGGCGGCGCTGGCCGCCGCCCTCGTCGCCGCCCCCCGCGCGGGCGGCGGGGCGACGGAGCCCGCGCCCCTGCCGTACGCGGCCACCGTCCCCGGCGTGGCCGCCGACGCGGGTGCGCTCGCCTGCGGCGCCCGGCTGCCCGACGGCTGCCCGCTCGCCACGGCCACGCTCATCGCAAGCGGCGCGGGCGGGAGCGCCCTCCTCACGGTGGAGATCGCGGACACTTCGGAGACGCGGCGGCGCGGCCTCATGTTCCGCCGCTCGCTGCCCGAATTCGGGGGCATGCTGTTCGCCTTCCCGCGCATCGGCCAGGGCGGCTTCTGGATGAAGGACACACCCATCCCGCTCGACATCGCCTTCCTCGCGGGCGACGGCACGGTGCTGGAGATCGCGCGCGGCGTCCCCTTCAGCCTCGCCATCCTCCGGCCCGCGCGCCCCTACGCCTACGCGCTGGAGGTGAACGGGGGCTGGTTCGAGCGCCGGGGCCTCGGCCCGGGCGACCGCATCGCCGTGCCCCCCGGCCTGCGGGGCCGCTAGCGGGCGGCGCGCGCTACTCCCCTTCCTCCGCGTCCATGATGGCGAGGAAGCCGAGGCGACGCTGAACGTCGTCCTCGTCCGGGTGAATCTCCACGCGGTAGATGGCCCCGAAGGGGAGGAACACCTGGATGTCGTGATCGTGGTCCTCGCGCTGCGTGTGGAGCGCCACCCAGCGCTCGGAGACGCCCGCGATGGCCTTCACGAAGTGCCGCGCGCCGTCCACCGTGTACAGCTCGACGATGGGCCGCGTGCACACGACCTGGCTGCAGAAGGCCGCGATGGAGCGCGGCAGCGTCTGCTCGAAGAACTCGCGGTCGAAGGGCGGCCCGCCCGCGGCGGTCGCCTGCGCGGCCACGGACGGCGCGACGACGCCGGGGGGCAGGAAGAGGGCGGTCTGCGGCGGCATCGCGCCCGCAGCCTACGCCCGCGGCGCGGGGCCGCGCTACACTGGACGCGACGGAGGTCCGCGCATGAGCGACACGACGGAAGCGGCCGCGACCCAGCCCGGCCTGTTCTCGGAGGAGGCGCTGGCGGCGCTCTCCCGCGCCACGCACGGCTGGGAGGAGGGGCCGCTGGCGAAGGCCCTGCAGCGCTCGCCCGAACGGGCGGAGGGGTTCGCCACCAGCAGCCTCGACGTGGCCCGCCTCTACACGCCCCTCGACGTGGCGGAGCTGGACTACGGGCGCGACCTCGGTTTCCCCGGCGAGTACCCCTTCACGCGCGGCGTGCAGCCCACCATGTACCGCGGGCGGCTGTGGACCATGCGCCAGTACGCGGGCTTCGGCACCGCCGAGGAGTCCAACCGCAAGTTCCGCTACCTGCTGGAGCAGGGGCAGACGGGCCTCTCCGTGGCCTTCGATCTGCCCAGCCAGCTGGGCTACGACTCGGACGACCCCATGGCCATCGCGGAGGTGGGGCAGGTGGGCGTGGCCATCGATTCGCTGCGCGACATGGAGACGCTGTTCGACGGCATCCCGCTGGACCGGGTGTCGACGAGCATGACCATCAACGCGCCCGCGGCGGTCATGCTGGCCATGTACGTGGTCGCGGGCGAGCGCCGGGGCGTGCCCGCGGCGAAGCTGCGCGGCACCGTGCAGAACGACGTGCTCAAGGAGTACGTGGCGCGCGGCACCTACATCTTTCCGCCGGGGCCGAGCGTGCGGCTGGCGGCGGACGTGATGGCCTGGTGCGCGCGCGAGGCGCCGCGCTGGAACGCCATCAGCGTGAGCGGCTACCACATCCGCGACGCGGGCTCCACGGCGGCGCAGGAGATCGGCTTCACCTTCGCCAACGCCCGCGCCTACGTCGAGGCGGCGCTGGCGCGGGGGCTGACCTTCGACGAGTTCGCGCCGCGCATCAGCTGGATTTTCAACACGCACAACCACTTCTTCGAGGAGGTGGCCAAGTACCGCGCCCTGCGCCGCCTCTGGGCGCACATGGCGCACGAGCGCTACGGCGCGACCGACCCGCGCTCCATGACGCTGCGCACGCACTCGCAGACGGGCGGCAGCACGCTCATGGCGCAGCAGCCCGAGAACAACATCGTGCGCGCCGCCATCCAGACGCTGGCGGCGGTGACGGGCGGCGTGCAGAGCATCGCCCTGAGCTGCTTCGACGAGGCCCTCGCCCTGCCCACGGACGAGGCCCAGCGCATCGCCCTGCGCACGCAGCAGATCGTCGCGCACGAGACCGGCGCCGCCGATACCGTCGATCCCCTCGCGGGCAGCTACTACGTGGAAAGCCTCACGAACGACCTCGAACGGCAGGCGCGCGCCATCATGGACGAGGTGGAGGCCATGGGCGGGGCCGTGGCCGCCATCGAGAGCGGCTGGATGCAGAACCAGATCGCCGAGGCCAGCTGGCGCCACCAGCAGCGCGTGGACGAGGGCGACGAGGTGGTCGTGGGCGTCAACGACTACCGTGAGGGCGGCGAACAGCCGCAGACCATCTTCAGCGTCGACCGGCGGCTCGTGGACGAGCAGCTGGCGCGGCTGGAGCGCCACCGCCGCGAGCGCGAGCCGGAGGCCGTGGCGAGCGCGTTGGCGGCGCTGAAGGCGGCCTGCGCGGGCGACGCCAACCTGCTGCCCCCCATCCTCGACGCCGTGCGCGCCTGCGCCACCCTCGGCGAAATCTGCGGGGCCATGCGCGAGGTCTTCGGCGAATATCGCCCGCCCACGGTCATCTAGCCACGCGCGTAGACTCGCGCCCATCCCATTGTGGAGGCGAACGCCATGACGCTGGAACGAATCGCCTATTCCTGCGCGAAATGCTCCAACCCCACGTACGCGACGGAGGAGATCCGCGCCACCGGCAAGTACAGCCGCTTCTTCGACGTGCAGAACAAGAAGTTCACCGCCGTCATCTGCGAGAACTGCGGCTACGCCGATTTCTACCGCGCCGAGGGCGGCAAGGGCGGGAACATCCTCGACTTCTTCACCAGCTAGCGCTCGTCGAAGTGCAGGTCGCCGTGCGCGCCGTCGCAGAACGGCTTGGCGGCGGACGCCCCGCAGCGGCAGAGGGTGCGCCGGTTCAGCGCCTCCCAGGGCGCGCCGTCGGCGCTCTCCACGGGGATGCCGCCGCGCACCCACAGCGGCCCGCCGGGCACGACCCCGATTTCGCGCGGCAGCTCCGGCTCGACGGGCGCCTCCCCCTCGCGCGCGAGCAGCGCCAGACGGCCCGAGGGGCACATCGCCGCCATGTCCGCCACGCGCTCGCGGGCGTCCCCGCCCTCCTCCCCCATGAGGTCCCAGGCGTTGGCCGTGCGCGTGCCGCAGAAGCCCGCGCCGATGCACAGGGACTCGTCGTCGAGCATGACCCCGGCGGGGCCCTCGACGCGGCCCGCGCGCGCGGCCATGGGGCCGCGGTCGGCGGTCTCGGCCTCGGGCCACTCCCCGTTCGCGTGCGAGCCGTCGCAGTACGGCTTGTCGTTCGAGCGGCCGCAGCGGCAGAGGGCGTACATGTCGCGCGACTCGTCGAACTCGCGCAGCTCGTGCCAGGCCACGGGCTCGTCGTTGAGCGTCCGCACGGGCGCCATCTCCTTCAGCGGCACGCCGCCGGAGACGACGTAGGGCCCGCCGCGCATGACCTGGATGCGCATCTCGTCCGTCATGGAGTGCCCCCGATGCCGCCAGTCGCGGCGCGCGCATGGTACAGGACGCTCAGGCGGCGCGGGCCTTCGCACGCAGGCACTCGACGCGCTTCGCCAGTTCCGCGATGGAGGCGCGGATAGCACCGGTACAGCCCGCCAGATCGATGGCAGTGACTTCCAGCCGCTTGCCCGCATGGAGGACACAGTACGGGGACGGATCGGCCTCGCCCTTCGCGTAGATGAGGAGCGCACCGGGCAGGCCCAGCGCAATGGCATAGGCGAGCGCCTGATAGAGGTCAGCGTTGGGGATTTTGGGGTCGGTGTTCTTGGGGTCGTTCCGATCAGTGCGCTTGTACTTGACATCGCCGACGAAGGTGCACTCTTCGCCTTCCCACAGCGAGAGGTCGGGCTTGAGCTTGATCTTCCCGCCCACATCAAGCGTGCCAACCACTTTGTCGTCCGCACGCAGCGTTCGCCCGGACTCTCCCAGCGCCTCGCGCAGCGCCCGCGTCACGAACTGCTGGAACACCTTGTTCATGTCCATCAGGAAGCCCGGCGCGCGCACGCCTTTCTCGTCTCGCGCCGCCTCGTAGGACCAGTGGCGCAGGATCAGCCGCGCGATGGCCACCGCCTCCTCGTAGTGATCGTTGAGCCGGTCGAACTTCACCTCCGGCACGGCGTTCGGCGGGAAGCGTTCGAGCGCGACGTTGGCCAGCGTGGCGTCAATGTGGCGCAGGCCCTCGCGCGCACGCGAATCGTTGAGCCGCATCCGGCGCAGCAGCCGCGCCGCCGCCTTGATCAGCCGGTTGGCCGTGACGTCCTCGGTGTACTCGTCGTAGCGCACCTCGACGGGTAGGGGCATATCAAAGCGCCGCCGTATCTGCTCGGCCACCATGATGCGCCCGCGCACGGTGTGCAGCGCCTCCTCGCGCGTCTGGTAGTCCTGCCACAGGCCCTGCCGGAAGGCCCGCCCGGCGGCATCCCCCAGCGCCTGCGCCAACGCCTCGATCAGCGTGAGGTCGGTGACCTGCTTAAAACGAAACATCTCATCCCGCACATCGACGCCAGCCGCATACGACGCCAGGTAGAGCAGCCGCTGGATGGACACCTTGGGCTTGATCTGGAGCGACAGGTCGCCGAGTTCGAGCGCGCCGACGATGGAGCCGGGCCGCAGGGTGTGGTAGCCGTCTCCCTTGCTCGGCTCCGGCCTGATATCGAGGACACGCCTGTCCGTGTCCCTGAACCTGAGCGCATCGAGCGCCTTGAGTTGCGAGGCGGAGAGTTCCCGGGTACAGGAATCGTACTCCGTAAGGTCGATGTCAATTTTCTCCATTGGTACCCGGCTCGGTCGTGGCGGCGCTGGCCTGCCCACTATCGCCTTCGTTCGACGGCGTGTTGGCCGCAGCATCAACCTCGGTCCGGAGCGTCTTGAGCGCGAACTCCTCGATCTTGCGCGGGCCACCGTACAGCTGCTCCTCGACGTAGGGGATAACGCTGTGCTCCCAGATGCGCTCCACCAGATCCGCGGTCAGAGGGCCCTTCCTGGGATCCCGCATGAAGTAGCTGGGACCGATGGCCGCCTCCTTGTTGTCCAGCTTCTCGTTGGCCCGCTTGACAACATCGACGACCCACTGCATATCCGGGGCATTCTTGTCCAGCCAGCTCTTCAGCAGGCCCTCGATCGGCTCCTTGTCCGGATGGAACGTGACGAAGTGGAAGCGGCGGCGCAGCGCCAGATCGACGAGCGCGATGGAACGGTCCGCCGTGTTCATCGTGCCGATGATGTACAGGTTCTTCGGCAGCGCAAAGGGCTCGTCGGAGTACTGGAGCTGCATCTCGTCCTCGCGGTACTCCAGCAGAAAGTAGAGTTCGCCGAGGATTTTTCCGAGGTTGCCACGGTTGATCTCGTCGATGACGAGGAAGAACTTCGAGTCTTCACCACGCTCCAACGCCGCTTTGGCCTCTTTCGCCATTTTGACCAGCGGGCCTTCCCGCAGCTCGAAGCCCGCCTGCCCGTCCTTCAGCGTGGGGCGGAAGCCCTGCACGAAATCCTCGTAGGCGTAGGACGGGTGGAACTGGACGAGCTTCACGCGCTTCTTGTCTCCGGCGAGGTACTCGGCCAGCTTGCGCGCGACGAACGTCTTGCCCGTGCCGGGCGGTCCCTGGAAGATGACCTGCTGCTTGTCAGCGAGCAGGTTCTCGATGTCGCGGAGGAAATCAGCGGGGAGCAGCAGATCCTTGGCGAGCGCGTCGAGGGATCCAGAATTGTTCGGCGTGGGCGGGGGCACAGGATTGCCCTTCAGCCACCACACGATCGACTGCGCCTCAAGGCGATTGCGCGGCCGCTCGATCCCCAACTCGCGGGCCCGTTCGACGAGATGATCGAGGAACGCCACCATGTGCCCGTACGTCGCCCCTTCATCAGCACCAGCATACGGCTTCGGATAGTCCAGATAACCGTAGACTTGGTCGAAGGGGGTCCACCGGAACGGAGGATAGTCCGGCCCCAAAGCCATGAGCAGAACAGAGACTGGCGTAAGCCTCTGGCTAAGGCTGTTGAAATTCTTTTGCACACGGATTTGTTCCACAGGCACCAAGTCAAGGAAATCACGGACACGCTTGTCCGGAGGCGTGTTCCCACCCTGCCACATATCCTGCAGGGCTCGCAGCGCAACGTCGGGATAGGTTTCACACCACTCCACAAGCGCACCGTGGTTCAGGAAGAACGTGATGTTGTTCTCCGTGCTACCAAACGCACTTTTCATGAGCGCGAGCCAGTCGGCATGGCCCGCACGCACCGCATCGCACGCCTTTCGCATGCGCTCACTCAACTTCTCTTTGAAAGCCTCTCCCTCTTCAATCTCTGCCCAGCGCTGCTCCCCCACGCGCAGGTAGTGGTCCAGCTTCGCCTGATCCATATCCTTGCTCCTTCCAGCCCCCGCGGGGAACCGCCAGCCGTTTCCTGAGCCTGGGGTTGCCATCCGCGCACGTCAACGCCGTTGGTAAAGAAACGCGCGTTTCTTTACCAACGGCACGGGAGCAGGCAAGCGCGTGCGCCGTGTGGTGGGCCCGGGTGGATTCGAACCACCGACCAACCGGTTATGAGCCGGGCGCTCTCACCGCTGAGCTACAGGCCCCCGCCGCACAGTATAGGCGCGGGCGCGCTATACTGGCCCGCACGCCATGCCCGACAGCTTCCACAGCCGCGACAGCCTCACCGCGGGGGGGCGCACCGTCGCCTTCCACCGCCTCGACGCGGTGCTGGACGCGGAGGCCTCCGCGCGCCTGCCCTTCACGCACCGCGTGCTGCTGGAGAACCTGCTGCGGCGCGAGGACGGCGAGGCCGTGACGCGCGGGGACATCGAGGCGCTGGCGCGCTGGCGGCCCAACGCGGGCGAGGGGCGCGAGGTGGCCTTCGCGCCCGCGCGCGTGCTGCTGCAGGATTTCACGGGCGTGCCCGCCATCGTGGACCTGGCCTCCATGCGCGAGGCGCTGGAGGCGCTGGGCGGCGACCCCGAGCGCATCAATCCGCTGCAGCCGGTGGACCTCGTGATCGACCACTCCGTGCAGGTGGACGCCTTCGGCACGGCGGGCGCCTTCGCGCGCAACGTGGAGCTGGAGTACGAGCGCAACCGCGAGCGCTACCAGTTCCTGCGCTGGGGGCAGGGGGCCTTCCGCAACTTCCGCGTGGTGCCGCCGGGCACGGGCATCGTGCACCAGGTCAACCTCGAGTATCTGGCCAGCGTGGTGTTCCACGACGAGGAGCGCGGGCTGGCCTATCCGGACACGCTGGTGGGCACGGATTCGCACACGACCATGATCAACGGGCTGGGGGTGCTGGGCTGGGGCGTGGGCGGCATCGAGGCGGAGGCGGCCATGCTGGGGCAGCCCGTCTCCATGCTCATCCCGGAGGTGGTGGGCTTCCGGCTGACGGGGGCGCTGCCGGAGGGGGCGACGGGCACGGACCTCGTGCTCACGGTCACGCAGATGCTGCGCGGGCTGGGGGTGGTGGGGAAGTTCGTGGAGTTCTTCGGGCCGGGCCTCTCGCGGCTGCCCCTGCCCACGCGCGCCACCATCGCCAACATGGCCCCGGAGTACGGCGCCACCGCGGGCTTCTTCCCCGTGGACGCGGAGACGCTGGCCTACCTGCGCTTCACCGGGCGGGAGGAGTCGCGGGTGGCGCTGGTGGAGGCCTACTGCCGCGCGCAGGGCCTCTTCCGCACGGACGACACGCCCGATCCGGCCTTCTCGGCCACGCTGGAGCTGGACATGGGGACGGTGGAGCCGTCGCTGGCGGGGCCGCGCCGTCCGCAGGACCGCGTGCCCCTGCGCGAGGCGAAGGCCGCCTGGCGGCGCGACCTGCCCGCCATCGCGGGCGAGGACGCGGAGCGCCCGCCCGTGGCCCTGCGCCGCGACGGCGAGTCGTTCGAGGTGGGGCACGGCTCGGTCGTGATCGCCGCCATCACGAGCTGCACGAACACCTCGAATCCGGAGGTGCTGGTGGGCGCGGGCCTGCTGGCGAAGGCGGCGGCGGAGCGCGGGCTGCGGCGCAAGCCCTGGGTGAAGACCAGCCTCGCGCCCGGCTCGCGCGTGGTCACGGACTACCTGGACGCGGCCGGGCTGACGCCGTGGCTGGACGAGCTGGGCTTCCACCTGGCGGGCTACGGCTGCACCACCTGCATCGGCAATTCGGGGCCGGTGGCGCCGGAGATCGCGGAGGCCGTGCAGGGGGGCGGGCTGGCGGTGGCCGCCGTGCTGTCGGGGAACCGCAACTTCGAGGGGCGCGTGAACCCCGTGGTGCGCGCCAACTACCTCGCCTCGCCGCCGCTGGTGGTGGCCTACGCGCTGGCCGGACGCATGGATTTCGACCCGCTCACGGAGCCGCTGGGCGAGGACCGCGCGGGCGCGCCCGTCTTCCTCGCCGACCTCTGGCCCACGCAGGAGGCGATCGAGACGGCCATGCGCGGCGCGGTGCGCTCGGAGATGTTCCGCGAGCGCTACGGGGCCGTCTTCGCGGGCGACGACGCCTGGGACGCGCTGGCCGCGCCCGAGGGCGCGCGCTACCGCTGGGACGCCGGGTCGACCTATGTGAAGAACCCGCCCTTCTTCGAGAACCTGTCCGCCGAACCGGCGCCGCTGGAGGACATCACGGGCGCGCGCGTGCTCGTGATGGTGGGCGATTCCGTCACCACCGACCACATTTCGCCCGCCGGCAGCATCGCCCCCGACGGACCGGCCGCGGCCTACCTGTTCGGCCACGACATCCGGCGCGGGGACTTCAACTCCTACGGCGCGCGGCGCGGGAACCACGAGGTGATGATGCGCGGCACGTTCGCCAACATCCGCCTGCGCAACCTGCTCGCGCCGGGCACGGAGGGCGGCGTCACGCGCCACCTGCCCGACGGCGAGGCGATGAGCGTGTTCGACGCGGCCATGCGCTACCGCGAGGAGGAAACGCCCCTGATCGTGCTGGCGGGCGCGGAGTACGGCACGGGCTCCTCGCGCGACTGGGCGGCGAAGGGGCCGCGCCTGCTGGGCGTGCGCGCCGTCATCGCCGAAAGCTACGAGCGCATCCACCGCAGCAACCTCGTGGGCATGGGCATCCTGCCCCTGCAGTACCTCCCCGGCGAGAACCGCGAGACGCTCGGCCTGGGCGGCGAGGAAACCTTCGCCATCGACGGCGTGGCCGAGGGCCTGCGCCCGGGCGGGCGCGTGCGCGTGACCGCCACGGGCGCGGACGGCGGGGCCGTGGACTTCGAGGCCGGCGTCCGCATCGACACGCCCGTCGAGCTGGAGTACTACCGCCACGGGGGCATCCTCCCCTTCGTGCTGCGGCAGCTGGCCGCGGACGGATAGCCGCGAGAAGACAGGAGCGACCGACCCATGCCCGAACCCGACCTGCTCAGGATCGCCCGCACGGAGGCCGACGGGGGCGACCTGTCCGGCCTGCTGGAGGACCTGTTCGAGCCCTCCGACGTGCGCCCCGATGGTTACCCCGACGCCGTCATCTGGCGGGGCGGGAACCACGACGGGACGGTCAACCCGGTGGCCCACTCGCTCACGGACGCCTACGCCCTGCTGGGCACGATCATGGCCGCGGACGTGCTCGGCCTGCCCTTCCACGCCGTGCCCATGTGGGCGCAGTACCGCCACGACCGCCAGCTGGCGCCGCTGGGCTGGTTCGGCAACATGCCCTGCACCTCGATCAAGTGGTCGACCGCGGGCGACGCCTACGTGAACGACGGCCGGGGCGGGCGCGTGGTGGTGATGGGCAAGTCGGGCAACGCGCCCCTGCGCACGCAGGCGGGCGTCTACTGCAACGTGCGCCCCTACGGCCCCGTCACGGTCGTGCGCTGCATGCCCTGCCTGCCCTATTCGCAGGACCGGAGCGCCTTCGCCGTGGACGCGGAGACGGGCGTCATCCACTCGGAGATGAACACGCCGGGCCTGCAGATGGCCTACGCCTGCCGCCGCTTCCTGCGCCTGGTGCACGAGACGGGCCGCCTGGGGCGCGTCGCCTTCAAGCCCACGCAGGCCATGGAGGACGGCATCAACGCCGGCATCCTCTCGTGGATGCTGCGGGGCACGAAGTTCCGCGTGGGCCGCGCCTACGCCGTGGACGGCTACGTGGAGCACCGCGAGCGCGTGGACCGCATCGTCAACCTGCTGCCGCCGGATTTCCGGGACGGCATGGAGGAGTGGGGCGGCCAGATCGAGCAGCACATCTCCGACACCAACTACGGGCTGCTGCTGTGGGACCTGATCGAGCAGCGGGAGGTGGCGGTGCTGGCCACCGACCTCGACGGCGACCGCCTGACGGACCTGCTGGCCGACGCCTCGGACCCGCTGCGCGCCTTCGGCCAGCGCGTGGTGGACCACCTCGGCGGCGAGGCGCGCATGGGCGACCTCTGGGGCGAGATGGGCTACACCACCGGCAACGGGCGCGACATGACCTCCGTCATGCACCGCATGCACGGCCCGCCCATCCACGAGCAGACGCTGGGCTCCGCCGACGCCATGCTGCTGCGCCTGCTGGACGGCGACGAATGGATGGGCGGGACGAAGCGCCCCTACGACCCGCGCATCCATTTCGTGCTCATCCGCGACGCCTACCGCGACGCCAACCCTGAGAACGCGGCCCTGCACGCCTGGCTCGACGACGCCCTCGCGCGCTTCGACGAGGTGTACGCGGGCGAGCGCCCGGGCTTCCTCGACGGCTACGCGCGGCTGAAGCAGGCGATCCGGCCCTGGGGGAGCTGAGCGCGGCCATGCTGGCCCCTTCCGCGCGGAGGCGGTATGCTGAACGGGCCATCGTGCGCCTCACCCGATCGATCCCCGCCTTCTCCCCCCGTCCCCGCCGCCCGCTCCCCGCGGACGGGTGCCATGCCAGCGCCGCCGCTGGCGGGGAGCAGGCGCGATGACCGCCCCCGCCGCCGTGAACCGCGACGACGCGCTGGCCGCCCTGGCGACCGTGAACGACCCCGAGCTGCACCGCGACATCGTGTCGCTGGGCATGGTCGAGGAGCTGACCATCGAGGGCGGCGCGGTCACGGTGAAGGTCCAGCTGACGACGCCCGCCTGCCCCCTGAAGGATGTCATCGAGCAGGACGTGCGCGCCGCTCTGACGCCCCTGCCCGGCGTCGAGTCGGTGACGCTGGACTGGGGGGCGCAGGTGCGCGCGAGCGACCCGCGCGAGGGGCAGAAGGCGATCGAGGGCGTGCGCAACGTCATCGCCGTGGCCTCCAACAAGGGCGGCGTGGGCAAGTCCACGGTGGCCTCCAACCTGGCCGTGGCGCTGGCCGCGGCGGGCGCGCGGGTGGGGCTCGTGGACGCGGACGTGACGGGTCCGAACCTGCCCACCATGTTCGGCCTGCCCGCCGGGCTGCAGGCCAACCAGCGCGAGGGGCTGCGCCCGGTGGAGCGGCACGGCGTGCGCCTCGTCTCCATCGGCTTCCTCCTGCCGAAGGGCACGCCCGTGGTCTGGCGCGGCCCCATGATCGGCAGCGCCGTGCGCCAGCTGCTGCACGACGTGCCGTGGGAGGACGTGGACTACCTCATCATCGACCTGCCCCCCGGCACCAGCGACGCCTCCATGAGCATGGCGCAGGAAGCGCCCATCGCCGGAGCCGTCATCGTTTCGACCCCCCAGGACGTCTCGCTGGAGGACGCCATGAAGGCGGTCTCCATGTTCGAGAAGCTCGACGTGCCGGTCTTCGGCATGCTCGAGAACATGAGCTACTTCATCGCGCCCGACACCGGGGCGCGCTACGACATTTTCGGGCACGGCGGCGCGCGCCAGGCCGCCGAGGAACTCGGCATCGACTTCCTCGGCGAGATACCGATCGAACCCCGCATCCGCGAGGGCTCGGATCGGGGCGTGCCACTGGTGGCCAGCGCGGGGGACTCCGCTTCGGCGGAGAGCTTCCGCGCCATCGCCGGCGCCGTCGCCGCCCGAATCAGCGTGCTGCAAAGGATGGGAACGTAACCCCGCATGGCACTCAATTTCCTGGGCCGCGGCTCCTCCGCTGAGGAAGCGGCCGACACCACCGAGGACACCACCGCCACGACCGACGGCGTCATCGACGCCACCGAGACCGAATCCGCCGCGCCGCCCGCCCGCCGCCGCCGCCGCGGCACGCGCGGGGGGCGCTCGTCGGGCGCGAACCGCGCCGCCGCCACGGCCACGGACGAGGACGCCGCGGAGGAGCCGCCCGCTCCCGCGCGCACGACCGCGCGCCGCCGCAAGGCCGCCGTCGCCGACGAGGACGCCGCCGCCACGGAGGAGACCGCGCCCAAACGCGCCGCTCCCCGTCGCCGTACCGCCGCCGCCGCCGCCACCGCCGAGGCCGCGGAGGAAGCCGCGCCCAAGCGCGCCGCTCCCCGCCGCCGCGCCGCCGCCACCGCCGCCACCGCCACCGCCGCCGAAGCCGCGGAGGAGGCCGCGCCCAGGCGCGCCGCTCCCCGCCGCCGCAAGGCCGAGCCGGAGCCGGAGGGCGAGGCCGCGCTGGTGGCCGCCCTGCGGGAGCAGAACGAGAAGCTCTCGCGCCTCGTCGATCTGCAGGAGCAGGCCATCGAGCGCCTCTCCGCCAGCGACGGGAACGGCACGGGCGCCGCCACGCTGCCGCGCGTCGGCATCTTCGTGGACAGCGCCAACGTGGAGCTGGCGCGCGACCGCTCGCGCGGCGGCAAGGCCATCGACTGGGGGCTCGTGCTCGAGCGCCTCACGAAGGAGCGGCGGCTGGTGCGCGCCGTGGCCTACTCGCCCGTGCACGACGACCCCGGCGTGAGCCGCGAGACGCAGCGCTTCGTCGAGCCGTTCCTGGGCAAGGGCTACAAGATCGTGACCAAGCCGCTCAAGCGCTTCGCCGACGGCTCCATCAAGGCGAACCTCGACATCGAGCTGGCGCTGGACCTGATCACGATGGCCGACCGGCTGGACGTGGCCGTGATCATCTCCGGCGACGGCGACTTCCAGCACCTCGTCGAGGTGGTGCAGGGACGCGGCGTGCGCGTCGAGGTGGCGGGCCTGGGAAGCTCCGTCGCGGGCGCGCTCAAGAACGCTGCCGACCGTTACGTCGAGCTGGACTTCGCGCAGAAGTAACGGACGCGCTCAGGCGCGCAGGCCCGCGCGCTCGCGCCCGGGATTGCGCCGTTCGCGCTCGATGACGCGCGCGAGCTCGGCGGCGGCCTCGTCGAGCCCGCCCTCGCGGTTCTCGATCACGTAGTCGTTGTTGGGCGCGTCCGCCAGCTCCGCGTCCACCTCGGCCAGGCGGCGGGCGAGCGACTCCGCGCTCTCGCTCTTGCGGGCGGTGAGGCGCGCCCGCAGGGCCTCACGACTCTCCGCCGTGAGCAGCACGAAGACGGCGCCGCGGAGCAGCCCCCGCAGCCGCCGCGCCCCCTGCAGGTCGGTGCGCACGAGCACGTCCCGCCCGCGCGCCAGCGGCTCCTCCAGCGCGCGCCGTTCGAGCCCCTTCAGGTCGCCGTAGACCTCGGCGTGTTCGAGAAAGTCTCCGGCGGCGATCTTCCCCTCGAATTCCGCGCGCGTGAGGAAGCGGTAGTCGACGCCGTCGCGCTCGCCCTCGCGTCGCGGGCGGCTGTTGCTGCTGACGGCGCGGTCGATGTCGACGCGCTCGCGCAGGCGGGCGATGACGGAGTCCTTGCCCGCGCCGGAGGGCCCGTGCAGCACCACGATGAGGGGGCGGCGTTCGTCGCTCACGCCAGACGCGCGGTCCCGGGCGCGGCCGCCGCCAGCGCCTCGCGGAAGTCCGGGTAGGAGACGGAGACGGCGTCGCGCTCGACGTGCGTTTCGCCGTCCGCGAGCGCCCCGGCCACGGCCCCCAACATGCCCATGCGGTGGTCGCCGGCGGCGTCGAGGCGCGCGCCGTGCAGCTCGCGCGGGCCGCGCGCGACGAAGCCGTCGGGGGCCGTCTCGATGTCCGCGCCCAGGGCCGAGAGCATGGCCGCCGAGGCCTCCACGCGGTCCGATTCCTTCACGCGCAGCTCCGCGGCCTCGCGCACCACCGTCTCGCCCTCGGCGAAGCAGCCGAGCAGGGCCACCAGCGGCAGCTCGTCGATGGCGCGCGGCACGTCGCTGCCCTCCACGGTCACGCCGCGCAGGGAGGAGGAGCGCGCCACGATGTCGGCCACGGGCTCACCGCCCGACTCGCGCTCCTCCAGCAGCTCGACGTCCGCGCCCATGCGCCCGAGGATGTCGAGCAGGCCCGTGCGCGTGGGGTTGACGCCGACGCCTTCCAGCCGGATCTCGGCGTCGGGGTGGCAGACGGCGAGCGCGAGCCAGGGGGCGGCGCTGGAGACGTCGCCGGGCACGCGCAGGTGGAGCGGGCGCAGCCGCCCGGGACGGCGCACGGCGATGGCGCGGCCCTCCCGCGCGACGGGCGCGCCCATGGCCGCCAGCAGCTTCTCCGTGTGGTCGCGCGTGGGCGCGGGCTCGATCACGCGCACGGGCGCTTCCACCGAAAGCCCGGCGAGCAGCAGCGCCGATTTCACCTGGGCGCTGGCCACGGGCAGCTCGTAGCGGATGGCGCGCAGGGCGCCGCCGTTGATGGCGACGGGGGCGAGCGTGCCGCCCGCGCGCGCGCCGATGCGCGCCCCCATGCGCCGCAGCGGCTCGATCACGCGCCCCATGGGCCGCCGCCGCAGCGACTCGTCGCCGCTGAGCACGCTGAACAGCGGGTGGGCCGCGAGCAGCCCCGTGAGCAGCCGCAGGGTGGTGCCGCTGTTGCCGCAGTCGAGCACCGCCTCGCTCTCGTAGAGGCCGTGCAGGCCGCCGCCGCGGATGCGCGCCGCGGACGCCCCCGCGGGCCACTCCAGCTCGACGCCGAGCGCGGCCATGCACGCCGCCGTGGCGCGCACGTCGTCCGAATCGAGCAGGTTCTCGACGTGCGAATCGCCCTCCGCCAGCGCGGCCAGCATGAGGGCGCGGTGGGAGATGGACTTGTCGGGGGGGACGCGAACGCTCGCGCGCAGGCGTCCCGCGCGGCGGACGATCACCGTTCCCGCGAAGCGCCGCCGCCCCGCAGCTGCTTGATGCGGTCGTAGAGGTAGGCGCCGGTGAGCATCTGCATGAACATCTCGCCGCTGCTGCCGGGCAGGTCCGCGGCGGACGCCTTCGGTTCGCGCCCGACCGCGCGGTCCTCGCTCACCAGCCGGTCGAGCCGCGTGCGCCTGAACAGGCTCTCCAGCATCTCGTCGGGGTTCTCCGGAACCTTGCCCGCAGTGCGCCCGTCGTCGCCCTCTTCCTCGACCCGCGCGAGGAGTTCACGCAGGCCCGCGTCGTCCAGTTCGAGCGCGCGGACGAGCGAGTCCAGCTCGTCCTGGAAGCGGCGCAGCCAGGAGACGATGGCCGGGCGGTTGGTGGCCACGATGTCGGCGGACATGCGCGGATCGCCCTTGGCCAGGCGCGTCATGTCGCGGAAGGCGGGGCCCGCCAGCTGCTCCGCGTCCTCCCAGCAGGCGCTGTCGCGCATCATGCGGAAGAGCGCCACGGAGAGCATGAGGGGCAGGTGGCTGACGGCGGCGACCAGCTCGTCGTGCTCGGCCGGATCGACGTAGACGGGCACGGCGCCCGCGGCCCTGATCATGCCCAGCACGACCTCCACGGAGCGCTCGTTGGCCGTGGCCGAGGGCGTCACCGCCCAAGCCGCGCCCTGGAACAGGTCGGCGCTGGCGGCGGCGGGACCGCTGCGCTCGGAGCCCGCCATGGGATGCCCGCCGATGATGCTGGCCTTGCCGCCGAACAGCTCCTCGGCCCTAGCCATGAAGGCCGCCTTAGTGCTGCAGGTGTCGGTGACGATGGCGCCCTCGGCCACGTACGTGGCCATGGCCTCCAGCAGCTCGGCGGCGGCGCGCGGGGGCGTGGCGAGCACGATCATGCTCGCGCCCTCGACCGCCTCGTTGAGGTAGCGCACGGTGCGATCGACGGCCCCGAGCTCCCGCGCCGTGCGCGCGTTCTGGCGGCTGTTGTCGACGCCCACCACCTCGTAGCGGCGGTCCTTGCGCCCCATGAGGCTGAGGCCCAGGGAGGCGCCGATGAGGCCGGTGCCAATGACGGCGATGCTGGAATCGGGCATGGCGGTTTCGCTTTCAGGTGGCGGCGTCGGCGCGCTGCAGGAGGGCCAGCATAGCATCATCGCCCGCGGGCCGGTGGTGCAGGCGCGTGAGCGCGACGGCGCGCGCGGAGGCCCCGGCGGCGGCCAGCAGCCGCGCGCCGATTTCGCCGTGGGCGCGGCTGCGGGCGATGGCGCGGCGCATCCGCAGGCGCGAGTCCGCCGCGCCCGCCGCCGCGCCCGCGCACAGCCAGCCCGCCAGCACGTGCGCCACGCGGTCGCGCGTGCGCTGGCGGCCCTTGCCCGCGTCGTGCAGGAGGGCGGCCACGAGCAGGTCGCGGTCGCCGTCGTGGCCGCGCTCCAGCAGCCAGCGCGCGGTGCCCGCGCTGTGGCGCTGATCGCGCGGCTCCTGCGCCGCGAAGAGCGCCAGCAGCTCGCCGTCCAGGTATTCGCGGGCGAGGGCCAGGTCGTCCGCGCCGGGCGGCAGCGAGGCCTCGCGGAACTGCCGCACGCGCTCCAGCATCAGGCCACGAAGTCCAGGAAGAGGTCGAACGCCTCGTTGAAAATCCAGCTCAGCGGGCTGTAGTCGGGCGCGATGAAGTTGAGCGCGATGAGGGCGATCAGCAGCGCCGGGCCCCAGCGGCCCAGCGGGATCATGGCCCGCGCCGCGCCGTCCGGCAGCACGCCCACGAGCACCTTGAAGCCGTCGAGCGGGTGGATGGGGATGAGGTTGAAGACGCCGAGCAGCACGTTGATCCAGGCGATGAAGAAGAGGAACGCGCCCAGCAGTTCGGCGCCGTCGGCCCGCCCGAAGGTCGCGAGCGAGCGGGGCGGCTCCACCCAGCCGAGGATGAGCGGCAGGGATACGATCAGGGCGAAGGCGAAGTTCGAGAGCGGCCCTGCCACGGCCACCGTCATGTTGCCCCGCTTCACGCCGGAGCGCAGGCGGTAGGGGTTCACGGGCGTGGGCCTGCCCCAGCCGAAGCCCGCCACGAACAGCAGGATGGCGCCCGCCGGGTCGAGGTGCGCGAGCGGGTTCAGCGTGAGCCGCCCCTGCCGCGCGGCGGTGTCGTCGCCCAGCTCGTTCGCGGCCCAGGCGTGGCTGAACTCGTGGAAGGCGATGCCCGTCACGAACGCCAGCGCGAAGGCGGCGAGGTAGACGAGGCCCGCGACGGGGTTGTCGAGCAGATCGTCGATGATCCAGATCACGCGCTCCCATGCTAGCACCCGATGCCGAAATTGACCGGGCGCGGGCCGCTTGCTAGGCTCGCGCAGGCGGGAACGTCATTGGCGCTGGCGGGGTTGGCCTGGTCGAGAGGCTTCACCCCATCCCCGACGCCCCGGCTCCGGTTCTCCCGCATGAACGCTCCCTCTTCGTTGACCACGCGCCCGCGATTGAGTCCCCGCGCCCGCCGCGCGCTGGCGCTGCTGGCGGCGGCGGTCGCGCTCGCGGCGCTGGCCGCCGTGCTGCTGGCGCGCGGGGGCGGCCCCCCGACCACGGCCTTCGCCAACGCGCCCGCCGGGCAGTACGCCGTGGTGGCGCGCGGCGAGGGCGCGGCCAGCGTCATCGGCGTGGTCAACGCCGCCGGCGGGCGCGCCCTCGAAGTGGCGACCGTGCCGCATCTGCCCGGCTTCGCCCCGCGCGGGGCGGTCTCGCCGAACGGGCGCTGGCTCGCCCTGATCGCGGTCACGGGCGGCGTCCCCGCGCAGCCGCTGGCCGCGCTCCTCGCGCTCCACCTGGAGACGGGCGAGGCGCGCATCCTCGCCGCCAGCGTCGACCCCCTGCAGGACGCGCTCTGGACGCCGGATTCGGGCGCCGTGATCGTGACGCGCGGCGGGCCGGACGGCATCGACGTGCTGCGCGTGGGCCTCGACGGCGCGGAGACGGCGCTCGAACGGGGGCGCGACGCGCTCGCCGTGGCCCCCGTCGGCTTCGACGCCGCCGGGCGGCTGCTCGCCGTCGTGCTCGACGGGCGCGGCTCGACGCTGACGCGCGGGGGCGCGGACGCACGCCACCTGAGCGCCCACCTCACGCGCGACTGGGCGCTCAGCCCCGACGGCTCGGCGCTGGCCTTCGTGGAGGCGAACCTCGACGGCGGGCTGCGCTACCTGCCGCGCGTGGCCGCCATCGCGGGCGGCGCGGTCTCCGCCGCCTCCGCGGGCGGCTTCGGCGAGGGGCAGGCGCTGGGCGCGGCCTGGCCCCCCAACGGCGGCGCGCCGCGCTTCGGCCACGAGCCGGAGCGCGTTCCCGGCGGCGTGCGCGCGCAGGCCGCGGGGGGCTTCGACGTGCCCCTCGGCTACAGCCGCGACGGGGCGGCGCTGGCCGTGCGCCGCTGGAGCGGGAGCGGCTTCGCCGAGCCCGGCGGCGCGCGCCTGCAGATCGTCGCGGGCGGCGAACGGCGCACGCTCGCCGGCTTCTCGAGGTTCCACGGATGGACCGCGCGCTAGCGGCGCTGGCGGCGACCGCCGTCGTGCTGACGCTCATCCTCTCCGGCCCGGGCGAACGCGCGGGCGCGCGCACGGGCGCGTACCTCTGCCCCGCCACCAGCCCGGCCGCGGGCCCGGCATTCAATTTCGACGCCTACGAGGCGTTCGACAACGTGGGCATCTACACGGCGGCCATCGACCTGGCGGCGGCGGGGGTGGCGATCACGGGCACGACCATCCCCTCCGGCGAGGCGCACCAGCTGGAATACCCGGGCCTGTTGACCGGCTCGCTCGAGGAGCGCGTCGACCAGCAGCCGAACACGGCCCTCCGCATCCCGCCCTCGCTGATGAAGGCGGTCATATGGCTGGAATCGCAGTTCGACCACGCCAGTGCGGCCACGCCCTGGGGCGGCGTGGGGCCGGTGATACGCTCCTTCGACTGCGGCTACGGGCTGGGCCAGATCACGAGCGGCATGGCGAATCCCACGGGCAACCCCAGCGCCGGGCAGGCGCTCACGGGCACGCACTTCCTCTACAACCTGGCCGCCTCCGCGCGCATCCTCGCGGAGAAGTGGAACGGCGAATTCCTGCCGCCGATCGCGGGCGGGGGCGATCCGGCGGCGCTGGAGGACTGGTACCACGCCATCTGGGCCTACAACGGCTTCGCCTTCGTGAACCACCCGCTCCATCCCGGGTACGACCCGCTGCGGGGCGACGTCTGGCACTGCCGCGACGAAAGCGCGCCCACCTGGATCGACGCGGGCAACGGCGTGCCGCTGTACGGCTACTTCGATTACCCCTACCCGGAACGCATCTACGGCTGCATGCGCCATCCGCCCGCGTATCCCGAACGGCTGCTCGCGCTGGAAGGAACCCCGACGCCCACGCCAGCGGGCACCCCGACGCCGACTCCCACCCCAACTTCGACGCCCACGCCGGCTCC
Source organism: Tepidiformaceae bacterium (assembly GCA_958295975.1). GTDB lineage: Bacteria > Chloroflexota > Dehalococcoidia > Tepidiformales > Tepidiformaceae > UBA2991. The sequence continues at coordinate 181,345 of OY282446.1, forward strand.
TACTCCTACTCCGACGCCGACGCCGACGGCTACCCCCACGCCCACTCCCACTCCCACTCCCACCCCGATTCCGACGCCCGCGCCGCGGACGGCGGTGACCGAGCACGTGATCGTGGCGGGGGACACGTTCTGGGGGCTGGCCGTCGCCTACGACGTGACCGTCTCCGCCATCGGGGAGCTGAACCCCAACCTGGATCCGGGGGCGCTTCAGCTCGGCGACGTCGTGCTCATTCCCCCCAACGCCCCTCCCGCCACGCCCACGCCGACTCCAACGCCCACGCCAACGCCAACCCCGGAAGGCGCGGCCACCGCGACGCCCACACCCACGCCGACTCCCGCGCCCGCGCCCGATCCGGTGCGGCGCATGTGGCCGGCGGTGGCGGTCAGCATGCCGGACCTGACCATCGACCGGGTGGCGGTCGCCTTCGCGCCCTCCATCTTCCACGAGTGCGAGAACCAGGGCTGGCTCGGCGGCTGTCCGGGGATGACCTTCCCCACCTCGCTCCCGGAGTTCGGCATCGAAACGCACCGCGACCCGACGCCGCCCGCGGACGCGCGGCTGCGCGCGGGGATGCTGGGCCAGCCCGCGTTCACGGCGCGCGGGCCGTCCGAGGCCAACCTCGCCGTGAACGGGAACGGCGAGCCGGGGAGCGTCCGCATCGTCGTGTCGAACGCGGGCACGTGGATCGCGCCCTTCCGCATCACGACCACGGCGGACTGGATCGTGGTGCGGCGCGGCGAGGCGCACGCCCCCTCCGCGGGCCACCTCCACGGCGGCGTGGCCATCGGCGCGGAGACGAAGGTGATCCGCATCGCCGCGCGGGAGGGCCAGGCCGAGGTGGCGACGCAGGGACACTCGCCCGTGCTCCTGATCACGCTCGACGCGGACGCCCTGCCCGCGGGCGGGAGCGTGGAGGGGACGGTGGTGATCGAGCCGCTGTACGGGGCGGGCTCGGCCAGGCGCGTGCTCGTGCGCGCCTGGCCGAACGCGGAGGCCGCGCCCCCCGGTTCGACGGAAACGCCGGACGCGACGGCAACGCCCACTCCGACGGCGACGCCCACTCCGACGCCGACCCCCACGCCCGGTCCGGGGCCGGGCAAGCTGGAGGCGGTCGAGGAGGCGGACAGCGACGCCGCGCGCATGCGCATCGTCGTGCCCGCCCTGGCGTCCGACCGCTGAGGGGTCAGCGGGCGGCGGGGGCCTCCTCGCGCCCGGCCTCGATGACGCGCCGGGCGACGTTGCCGGGCACCTCGTCGTAGCGGTCGAAGTCGAGTTCGAAGAGGCCGCGGCCCTGCGTGAGCGAGCGCAGGTCGGAGGCGTAGCGCTGCACCTCGGCGAGGGGCACGTCCGCCTCGACGACGCTCATGCCGCTGTCGGGGGCGATGCCGTGGATGCGCGCGCGCTTGGTGTTGAGGTCGCCCACGACGTCGCCCGCGTTCGCCTCGGGGGCGCGCACGCGGATGGTCATGACCGGCTCCAGCAGGAGGCCGCTGGCGCCCGCCACGGCCTCCTTCAGCGCCTGGCTGGCGGCCAGCTTGAAGGCCATCTCGCTGGAATCGACGGGATGGTGCTTGCCGTCGAACAGCGTCACCTCGCAGTCGGTCAGCTCGTAGCCCGCGAGCACGCCCTCGCGGGCCGTCTCGGCCACGCCCTTCTCCACGGCGGGGATGTATTCGCGGGGCACGGAGCCGCCCACGACGCGGCTGTTGAAGCGCAGCCCCGAGCCGCGCGGCAGGGGCGCGATCTCGATGGCCACGCGCGCGTACTGGCCGTGGCCGCCGGTCTGCTTCTTGTGCGTGTAATCGGCGGAGGAGGAGCGCGCCACCGTCTCGCGGTAGGGGACGCGCGGCAGGGAGAGATCGACCTCGACGTTGAACTTGCGCGCGAGCCGCCCCACGGCCACGTCGAGGTGGGCGTCGCCCAGCCCCTCGATGATGGTCTCGCTGGTGCTCGCCTCGCGGCGCAGGCGCAGGCCCGGGTCCTCCTCCACGAGCCGCTGCAGGCTCGGCCCCAGCTTGTCCACGGCGGCCTTCGCGCCCGGGCGCACGGCCATGCCGTAGACGGGCTCGGGGAAGACCATGGCGGGCAGCCGCACGGGCCGCTCCTTCGTGGCCAGGGTGTCGCCCGTGCGCGTCTCGCCCAGCTTGGCCACCACGCCGATGTCGCCCGCGGGGAGCGCCTCCGTCGGCTCCTGCTCCTTGCCCCGCTGGCGGTAGATGGCGCCGAGGCGCTCGTCCGCGCCGCGCACGCTGTTCCAGAGGTGGCTGTCGGAGCGGACCGTGCCGGTCATCACGCGCAGGTAGCTGAGGCGCCCCACGTAGGGGTCGGCGGCGGTCTTGAAGACGAGCGCCGCGGGCGGGGCCTCGGGGCCCGTCTCCAGCGCCTCGCCGTCGGCGTCCGCGACGGCGCGCGCGAGCGGGGAGGGGGCCGCCGCCACGAGCGTGTCGAGCAGCTGGCGCACGCCCACGCGACGGACGGCGGAGGCGCAGAGCAGGGGCGTGATCTGGCCCTCCGCCAGCGCCGCCCGCAACGCCCCCGCCAGCTCGTCGGGCGTGATCTCCTCGTCCTCGAAGTACTTGGTCATGAGATCCTCGTCGTTTTCGACGATGCTCTCGATGAGCGCGGCGCGCATGGCGGCGGCCCGTTCCGCGTGCTCGGCGGGAATCTCGCCGGGCTCCTCGCCCTCGCCGGGGTACGCCTTCATGGCCAGCAGGTCGATGACGCCGCCGAGGTCGTGGCTCTCGCCGAGGGGCAGGTAGAGGGGCGCGACGGAGCCGCCCCAGCGTTCCCGCAGCGCCTCCAGCACGGACGCGAAGTCCGCGTTCTCGCGGTCGAGGCGGTTGACCAGCGCCATGCGCGGCAGCCCGCGCTCGGCGGCGATGCGCCAGACGCGGTCGGTGCCCACCTCCGGCCCGGAGACGGCGTCGACGACGACGAGGGCGAGGTCGGCGGCGTGCGCCCCGCAGATCACCTCGGAGACGAAGTCGGCGTAGCCGGGCGTGTCGATGAGGTTGATCCTGGCCCCGTTCCATTCCACGGGCAGGACGGAGAGGTTGAGGCTGAACTTGCGGCGGTGCTCGTCCTCGTCGTAGTCGCCGACCGTGTTCTGCTCCTCGATGGCGCCCATGCGCGTGGTCGCCCCGCTCACGTACAGGGCCGCCTCGCCGAGCGTCGTCTTGCCCACGTTGCCGTGGCCGACGACGACCACGTTGCGGATGTCTTCGGAGCGGTAAACCTTCATGGAGCGCCTCGCGGGCCGCTGGGGCCGGGGGTTTCGCGCGCCGATTGTACGCGCTCCGGCGGCGCGGCGCGGCCCGCCCCCGCTTCCCGTAGACTGCGCCGCACGCATGACCAGCGGCGCAGGCGCCTACGTCGCCCTCGACCTCGAGACGACCGGTCTCGACCCCGCGCGCGACCGCATCACCGAGATCGGCGCGCTGCGCTTCGACGCCGAGGGCCGCGAACTGGCCGCCTGGGAACGGCTCGTCGATCCGGGGATCCCCATCCCCGCCCTGATCGAGGAGATCACCGGCATCGCCGACGCGGACGTGCGCGGGCAGCCGGCCTTCGCCGAGGTCGCGGACGAATTCGCGGCCTTCGCGGGGGACGCCCCCATCGTCGGGCAGAACGTCGGCTTCGACCTCGGCTTCCTGAAGGCGGCGGGCGTCGAGCTGCCCGGCCCCGCGCTGGACACGCTCACCCTCGCCGGTGCCGTGCTGCCCGGCGAGGGCTCCCGCGCGCTGGGGGCGCTGGCCGGGGAGCTGGGCATCGCCGCGCCGGTGGCGCACCGCGCGCTCGCCGACGCGCGCACGACCGCCGCCGTCTTCACGGCCCTGCGGCGACGCGCGGCGGAGCTGCCGCGGGATGAGCGCCTGGGGCTGGCCCGCCTCGTGGCGATCGAGCAGCCCGCCCTCGCGCGCGAGATCGCGGGCGGGGAGGTCCCCGACGGCCCCTTCGCCCCGCCCGCGCTGCCCGACCGCTGGCAGCCGCCGGAGCCGCTCACGCGGGCGGAGACGCCCACGCCCGTGACCGCGCGCGACGTGCGCGCAGCATTCTCGGCGGCGACGCGCGTCCTGCCCCGCTTCGAGGAGCGCCCGCAGCAGGCGGAGATGGCGGAGGCGGTCGCGCGCGCCATCGCCGAGGGCGGGCAGTGGCTGATCGAGGCGGGCACGGGCGTGGGCAAGTCGCTCGCCTACCTCATCCCAGCGGCGATCCACGCCATCCGCAACGGCGAGCGTGCCATCGTCTCCACCAACACGATCGCGCTGCAGGAACAGTTGCTGGGGGAGGACGTGCCCGCCCTGCGCGACATCCTGTGCGCGGCGGGGGTCATCGAGGCGCCCGGCGACCTGCGCGTGGCCCTGCTCAAGGGGCGCGCCAACTACCTCTGCGTGCGGCGCTGGGCGGGCCACCAGACCAGCCTCGGGGACCCCGGCGTGGCGCGGCTGGCGGCCGCGCTCGCCCTCTGGCTGCCGCGCACGGAGACGGGCGACCGCGGCGAGCTGCGCCTCGACGACGCCGCGCGCGACTCCTGGCCCCGCTTCTGCGCCGCCGACGCCGCCTGCCTCTCCGAACGCCCCGCCTTCGTGCGCGAGGGGCGCTGCTTCCTGCTGCGCGCGCGGCGGCGGGCGGAGAGCGCCCACCTCGTGGTGGTCAACCACTCCCTGCTGCTGGCCGACGTGGCCACCGGCCAGAGCGCCATCCCGCCCTTCGGTCGCCTGATCGTCGACGAGGCGCACAACCTCGAGGCGCAGGCCACGCAGCAGTTCGGCCTGCGCGCCGGGCCGCGCCAGATCATGGAGGCCGTCGAGGCCATCCACCGCCCGCGCGGGCGGGGCCGCCGCGAGAGCGGCATCGCCGCCGCCGCGGGCGTGCGCGAGACGCTCGGCGCGGCGGCCCTGGACGCCCTCACCGCGGCGCTGGCGCGGGTGGCGGAGCGCACGCCCCATCCCTTCGCGGCGCTGGACGGGCTCGGCGGAGACGGCGCGGACGACCGCGTGAGCATCACCGCCTCCGTGCGCTCGCGCCCCGCCTGGGACGAGGTGGAGGAGGGCTGGACGGAGCTCAACGACGCCATCCTCGACGCCATCGAACGCAGCCGCGCCGCCGCCCGCCTGCTGGAGGCCGCGGGCGTGGCCACGGCGGACGAACTGGACGGGGCGGCGGGACGGCTCGACGAGCTGCGCCGCGGCCTCGAACGGCTGGTCGCCGGGCAGGACCGCGACGCCATCGTCTGGGCCTCCCTCGGGCGGGACGGCGCGAACGCCCTGAACTCCGCCCCCGTCGAGGTGGGACCGCTGTTGGCGGAGAAGCTGTTCCGCGGCCGCGCGACCGTCATCGCCACGAGCGCCACGCTGGGGAGCGGGGACTCGATGGCCTTCGCGGCGGAACAGATGGGCCTGCCGGAAGCGGCCACGCTGGCGCTCGGCTCCCCCTTCGACTACGAGCGCTCGACGCTGCTGGCCACGCCCACCGGCCTGCCCGCCCCCAACGCGCCCGGCTACGACGAGGCCGTGGCGCGGGCGATCGCGGAGCTCGCGTGCGCCTCCGGCGGACGGGCGCTGGCGCTGTTCACCTCGCACGCCGCCCTGCGCCGCGCCGCCGCCCTCGCACGCCCCGCGCTGGAGGCGGACGACATCGAGGCGCTCGTGCAGGGGGAGCGCTCGCCGCGACAGCTGATCGACCGCCTCAAGCAGCACCCGCGCGCGGTCGCCTTCGGCACGGTCAGCCTGTGGGAGGGCGTGGACGTGCGCGGGGACGCGCTGTCGCTCCTGATCGTCGCGCGGCTGCCCTTCCCCGTGCCCACGGACCCCGTGCACCGCGCCCGCGCGACGTTGTACGACGACGACTTCAGCGAGTACTCGCTGCCCATCGCCGTCCTGCGCTTCCGGCAGGGCTTCGGGCGGCTCATCCGCGACCGCACGGACCGCGGCGTGGTGGCCGTGCTCGATGCGCGCGTGCGCACGAAACGCTACGGCGCGCGCTTCATCGAAGCGCTGCCGCCCTGTACGCGGCTCACCGCGGACATCGACGCCACCGCCGACCGCACGCGCGAGTGGCTGGCGCGGTGAGCGCGCGCGGGACGCTTCCGCGACGCATCGCGGGCGAGCGCGTCACGCTGCGCCGCGACGATTCCGGCGCGGGCGACGCCATCGCCTGGGCCATCCACCGCAAGGGCGGGCGCGAGGCCATCGGGCGGGCGGCGGTCGCCTTCGCGGACGGCGTCCCCGTCGTCGAGCGGCTCTGCATCGACGAAGCGGCGCGCGGCTACGGGGCGGGCTCGGAGGCGGCGGCGCTGCTGCTGGAGACGCTGGCGCGCCGCCACGCGGTCGCGCGCGCCTGGGCGCCCCCCGACCTCGGCCTGGCGGTCTACTTCTGGATCCGCATGGGCTTCCGTCCGCTGGCGGGCGAGGGGCCGAACGGCGGCCTGCGGTTCGAGCAGGCGCTGCGCTAACTGAGACAAGCCCATGATGTTATGTACAATCCTAGTTTACTTTTTTCTGTAAAGTTGATCCGTCTATGTTTTGGAGATTCTGTGATTTGCATTTTGTGAGATTTATCAGTAGATTTTCTCTGTGGCACCTAATCTGGCCGTCGAGCTGGCGCCTAAGGGCAAAACTAATCTTAGCCTTCGCAATCCTGTCATGTCGGCCTCCGGCACCTCCGGGGTGGGGGACGACTTTGCCCGTCAGCATAATGTGAACCGGCTGGGCGCGTTCGTTACGAAGGCGGTCACCCTTCGCCGACGGCAGGGCAACCCCCAGCCCCGTACGGTCGAGACGCCCGCGGGGATGCTCAACTCCATCGGCCTGCAGAACCCCGGCGTCGAGCGCGTCATCGCGGACATGGCCCCCGTGTGGGCGGGGTGGGAGACGCCCGTCATCGTGAACGTCGCGGGCGAGACCGCCGGGGAGTTCGGCGCACTGGCCGCCGCCCTCGACGGCGTGCCCGGCGTGGCCGCCCTCGAGCTGAACATCAGCTGCCCGAACGTGAACAACGTGCTCGACATCGGCCAGAGCGTGCTGGCGGCGGGGCGCGCCACGCGCGCGGCGGCGCGCGCCACGGAGCTGCCCATCATCGCCAAGCTCACGCCCGCGGCCCAGGAACCGGCGCAGATCGCGCGCGCCTGCGTGGACGAGGGGGCCGCCGTCATCTGCGCCATCAATACCGTGCCCGGCATGGCCATCGACGCCGAGGCGCGGCGGCCCGTGCTGACGCGCGGCATGGGCGGCCTGAGCGGTCCCGCCATCAAGCCCATCGCCCTGCGCGTCGTCTACGAGATGGCACGGGCAGTGAGCGTGCCCATCATTGGCTGCGGCGGCATCCGCAGCGGGCTCGACGCCGTCGAGTTCCTGATGGCGGGCGCGACGGCGGTGCAGGTGGGCACTGCCTCCTTCGCCAATCCGCACGCCCTGCTCGATGTCATTGATGAACTGGAGGCGTGGCTGGAGGCGCACGATGTGTCCGACGTGCGCGACATCATCGGCTGCGCGCAGCAATTCGAGACCGACGTGCCTGCGCCGCTTCTGGAGCCAGTGGAACAGCACGCGGCGGGCTGAGCGCATGGACGCGACGAAGCCCCCACGGGGCGTAGCTCAGTCAGGCAAGAGCACGCGGTTTGGGGCCGCGAGGTCCCCGGTTCAACTCCGGGCGCCCCGACCAGCCTCAGTCGCGGACGCGCACGGCGGCATCGCCCCGCAGCCCGCGCAGCGCGTCCGCCACGGCCTCCGGCAGCCGCTCCAGGGGGACGCCGCGCGCGATGCGCTCGCCCAGCCGCGCGGCCTCGCCGGGATCGCCGCCGGCGAAGACGTCGGCGGCGTCCGCGATCGCGTCGCCGCGGCGCACGCGCGCCCCCAGCAGGCCAACCTCGCCCAGGCGGTGCTGGCCGCAGGCGTGGGGACAGCCGGACATTCGCAGGCCCACGGGCTCGTCGATCTCGTAGCGCTCGTCGAGGGCGCGCGCCAGCCGCAGGGCCTCGCCCTTCGTGTCGATCAGGCTGAAGTGGCAGTAGTCGTTCCCCGTGCAGGTGACGACCGACCGCATCCAGGGCGAGGGCGCGGGGCTGAAGGTTGCGAGCAGGGGCTCGGCCAGCAGCCGTTCGAGGTGGTCGTCGGGAACGTGCGGGATGAGCACGTTCTGCTGCACGGTGAGGCGCAGCTCGCCCGCGCCGTACTCGCGCGCGAGGCGTCCGAACTCGATGAGCTGGTCCCCGTCGATGCGCCCGACGGGCACGAGGCAGCCGACCACGTTCCCGCCCGCGCGCCGCGTCACGCCCACGTGGTCGCCGCCCTCGCGCACGGTGGCGGGCCGTCCCGCTTGCGGGAGGGGGAAGGCGACGCGCTCCGCCACCTCCGCGCGGAAGCGCTCGACGCCCCAATCGCGCAGGAGGTCGCGCAGGCGGGCGGCGCGGCGCGATTCGCGCGGGCCGTGGTCGCGGTAGGCGGCGAGCACGGCGAGCGCGAGCGGAACCACGCGGCCGGGCGCGACGAAGGCGTCGAGCGGTTGCGCCAGCGCGGGCGCGGACCCGCCGAGCGCGCCGCCCGCGAGCGCGTTGAAGCCGGGCGTCCCGTCGTCCGCCAGCGCCGGAACGAAGGCGAGGTCGTGCGCGCGGGCGCGGATGCAGTCCTCGCGGCAGCCCGTGAGGGCGAGGTTGAACTTGCGCGGCAGGTTGCTGAAGCCCTTGTGGCCGATGATGGCCTGCTGGAGCCGCGCGGCCAGCGGGCGGCTGTCCAGCAGCTCCCCGGGGTCGAGCCCGGCGATGGGGCAGCCGATCACGTTGCGCACGTTGTCCATGCCGCTCTGCTGCGTGGTCAGCCCCGCGGCGGAGAGGCGCTGGAGAATCCAGGGCGCGTCCCCGATTTCGATCCAGCGCAGCTGCAGGTTCTGGCGCGTGGTGAGGTCGCACTGGCCGCGCCCGCAGCGGTTGGCGATCTCGCCCACGGCGGCGATCTGCTCGCTCGTGAGGACGCCGTTCGGGATGCGCAGGCGCACCATGAAGTAGCCGGGCGTGGCCTTGCGGGGGAACAGCCCGTACCACTTCAGGCGGTCGTAATCGTCGGGATCGATGGCCTCGAAGCCCTCGCGGGCGTAGCGCAGCAGGTCGGGAAAGACGTCGAGCCCATCCTTCGCCCGCTTGATCTCCTCGACCCTGTTCGCCATGCCGGGAAGGATACTCCGTGGCGCGGCGGCGGCTGCTACCGTGGACCGATGAGGGCTGCGTTCGCCGCTTCGCTCGTGGCCGCGATGGCGTTGGCGCTCGCCTGCGGCTCGTCCGATCCGGCGCCCCCGCCCACCGCCACGCCGGACGCCGCGACGGTGACGGCCACGGCTACGCCCGTGCCCACGCCGGCCACTCCCACGGCCACGCCCTCGCCGGTTCCCGCCGCAACGCCGCCCCCGACGCCGACCGCGCCGCCGCGCGAAACCCGGCTGGCCGTCCACGCGCTCGCGCCCGTCGTCGCCGAATTCGGGGAGGGCGCGGAGATGCTGGAGGCGCACGTGCTCGCGCTGGGACGGGACGGCCTCTGGATCGCGGTCACGAACGGCCCGCAGCCCCTCCGCGAAACCGCCGACGGGGAGCCCGTCAACTTCTTCCATTTCGCCGCCGTCTACCGCCGCCTGGACGACGGATCGTGGTCGGAGCCGCTGACGCGGCTGACGTTCGAGAGCGCGCCCCAGCGCACGGCGGTCGAGCTGATCGGGGACGGCGCGGCGCGGCCCGCGTTCATCGCCGTGTTCGGCCCGACGGGGGCGCACGGGGGCACGCTCGACGTGCTCCGCTTCGACGGCGAACGGCTGGAGACGGCGATCTCGCACGTGAGCGCGCGCCCGTACTCGGGCGAGATCGTCGACCTCGACGGCGACGGCACGCCCGAGGTCGCGCTCAACGACTCGGACCCCTACGTCTTCTGCTACGCCTGCGCGGTCGAGGAGAAGCGCGAGCGGCTCTACCGGCTGGCGGGCGCGGACTGGGTGGCCGTGGAGCTGGCCGCGCCGCCGGGCCTGCCGCCGGAGCTGGCGGCGCGGGCGGAGCGCACGGTGGCGCTGGCGCGCGCCGGGCTCTGGCGCGAGGCTGCGGCGCTGGCCATCGCCGTGGCGCGCGAGGCCCCCGGCGAGGACGGCCCGCGCTGGCTCTCCATCCTCGTGAACCGCACCGCCGCCGCGCGCCTGGCCCACGCCGGATCGCCCGGCCAGCCGCTGCTGACCAACGTGCTCGCGGGCGAGTACGGCGCGGCCTTCGCGCTCATGGCGGCGCACCCTCCCGCGCGCGCCTTCGCGCTGGACGGGCCGCTCATCGCGGGCACGGCGGCGAGCGACGAGAGGGGCCTGCGCGAAATGGCGGCGCGCCTGCTCGACGCCACGGAGCGGGCGCTGACGGAGCGGCCCGACGACCCCGCCATCCTCGCCGTGCGCGCCCTCGGCCTCGCCATCGCCTCGCCCGACGACCCCGCGCGGGCGGGCGCGGCCATCGCCGCGGCGGCGGGGTTCAGGCCCGGCGACCGTTTCCTGCAGGCCGCGCTCGCCTTCTTCTCCACGCTCGAACGCGCGCCCGGCCTGCCCGCCGGGACGCCCCCGCCGGAGACGCTGCTCGAAGGCCCCGACGCCGGCGCCTTCGCCCGGGGCCGGACGCTGGGGGCGGGCGACCGCGGGCGCTTCGTGCGGGCGCTCCAGCAGCGGCTCGCGCGCATCCCCGCGCTCGCCTTCGAGGACCCCGGGCGCTACTACGACGTCTACGACCGGGCCACGCGCGAGGCCGTGCTGCAGCTGCAGGCCGGGGCCGGTCTGCCGCCCACGGGCGTCGTGGACGGCCCCACGTGGGAGGCGCTGGAAGCGGCGCGGGCCGAGGCCGAAGCCGTAGCCGTAGCCGGGGCCGCGCCTCCCGTCTCCCGCCCGGCCCCCGCGCCGCCGCCGGCCCCGCGCCCCGCGCACGGCGACGCGGGCGAACCGATCCTCTACCTCACCTTCGACGACGGGCCGCATCCGGCCTGGACGCCGCGGGTGCTGGAGGCGCTGGCGCGGCACGGCGCGGTGGCCACCTTCTTCGTGCTCGGCCAGAACGTGAACGCCTACCCCGGGCTCGTGCTGCGGCTGGTCGAGGCCGGGCACGAGGCCGAGAACCACACCTTCGACCACGCCTCGCTCGACCGCGTCGACCGCGCGACCTTCATCGCGGAGGTGCGCGACACCGACCACGCCATCCATCAGGCCGCGGGCGAGCGGGCCGACCCCATCGCCTGCCTGCGCCCGCCCTACGGGGCGGTGGACGAGCGCACCCACGCCCTCGCCGCCGAGCTGGGCAAGACGATCATGCTCTGGAGCGTCGATCCGCAGGACTGGCGGCGTCCGGGCGCGGAGCAGATCGCGGCCCACCTGCTGGCCCACGCGCGCCCCGGCGCCATCCTGCTGATGCACGACGGCGGGGGCGAACGCTCGCAGACCGTGGCCGCGCTGGAGACCGTGCTGGCGGAGCTGGCCGCGCGCGGCTACGCCTTCGCCCTGCTCTGCGCCTGAGCGCGGGGCTGCTACCATGAGGGCCGGGTGAGCGACGACTTCGGCATCGATCTGGAGGAAGTGAGCCGCGTGATCGAGCGCGCGGAGGTGCTCATCGTGCGTCTGGAGACGGTGGGCAGCCGCGTGCTGGTGGATTTCCGCACCGCGCCGGGGGAGCCGCCCTACATCGGGCGCGTGCCCCGCGTCGGCTCGGTCGAGGAGCGCGTGCGCGCGGTCAAGGAGCTGCGCCCCGCCTTCCCCTATCCGGAGAAGCTGATGTCCTTCGCCTGGCCGCGCCGCGTGGGCGTGATCGCGGAATCGGGCCTGTGGGAGCGGCTGCGCCAGCGGCTGGAGGCCATCGGCGGCGAGGCCGCGGGCGAGGCCGCCGTGCGCGTCCACCGCGAACTGCTCGAGGAAGAGCGCCGCGAGGTGGTGGCGGCCGTGCGCGGGGACGACACCATGCGCACCATCTGGCAGCGCGAATGAGCGCATCCGCCCCCATCGACCTGCGCAGCGACACCGTGACGCGGCCCGACGCCGCCATGCGCCGCGCCATGGCCGGGGCCGAGGTGGGCGACGACGTCTTCCACGACGACCCCACCGTGCAGCGTCTGGAGGCGCTGGCGGCGGAGCGGCTGGGCAAGGAGGCCGCCCTCTTCGTCGCCAGCGGCACGATGGCCAACCTCGTGGCCGTGCTGAGCCACACGCGCCCGGGCGACGAGGCGCTCACGGGCGACGAATCGCACGTCTTCAACTACGAGGCGGCGGGCGCGGCGCGCGTGGGCGGCGTGCAGCTGCGCCCCCTGCCCAACGCCCCCGACGGCGGCCTCGCCGCGGCGGACGTGCGCGCGGCCATCCGCGAGCCCGACATCCACGCGCCGCGCAGCGCCCTCCTCTGCCTTGAGAACACGCACAACCGTTGCGGCGGGGCCGCGCTCACGGGCGCGGCCACGGCGGCGGCGGCGGCCATCGCGCGCGAGGCCGGGCTGGCCGTCCACCTCGACGGCGCGCGCATCTTCAACGCCGCCATCGCCACGGGCGAAGCCGCGGCGGAGCTGGCCGCGTCCGCCGACTCCGTCTGCTTCTGCCTCTCCAAGGGGCTGGGCTGCCCCGTGGGGTCGCTGCTCTGCGGCCCGCGCGAGTTCGTGGAGCGGGCGCGGCGCGAGCGCAAGATGCTGGGCGGCGGCATGCGCCAGGCGGGCGTGCTCGCAGCGGCGGGCATCCACGCGCTGGAATGCAACGTGGCGCGGCTGGCCGAGGACCACGCCAACGCCCGCGCGCTCGCCGGGGGGCTGGCGCGGCTGGGGCCCTTCGCCGTCGATGCGCCCGCCACCAACATCGTCGTGCTGCGCGTGCGGGCGGGAACGCGCGACGGCTGGCTGACGGCCTTCGCCGCGGCGGGCGTGCGCGCCGTGCCCTTCGGCGAGGGGCGCATCCGCATGGTCACGCACAGGGACGCGGGCGAAGCGGCCGTCGCGGAGGCGCTGCGCCGTCTCGAACACGCCACGGCGGCGGTGGCGGCGGGGTGAGGCGCCGCCTCGCGCTGGCCGCCCTCGCGTTCCTGGCCCTCGCCGCCGCCGCGTGCGGGAGCGCGCCGCTGGAGGCGCACGCCCCCATCTTCGCGGAGGCGCCCTGGCGCGGCCCCGAACGCCTCCACTACGCCCTCTCGGAGCGGGACGAGCCGTACGGCACGTGCGTGTTCGAGACGCGCCCCGACGTCTCCCCCGGCGTCACCGAGCTGCGCCGCCTGTGCACCGACGCGGACGATGGGCGCTACCGCGACGACGGCTTCGCGCGCGTGGACGCCGCCACGCTGGCCCCCGTCTCCTCGCGCCGCATCGTGGTGGTGGATGACGAGCGCCGTTTCGACACCAGCTATCCGCCCGGCGGGGGCCGCGTGCGCTTCGACTCGCGCCAGTCGGGCGCGGAGGGGGAAGCGCCGCGCGAGATCACCGCCGAACGCGAGCTGCCGGCGCCCACCGCGGACGTGCCCGAACCGGCCTGGTACGACGACGAGGAGCTGTTCTGGCTCATCCGCGGGACGCCCCTCGCCGAGGGCTACGAGGGGGCCTACACCAACGTCAACGCCTCCGCGGGCCGCGTCTTCTCCGTCGCGGTGACGGTGGAGGGGGCGGAGCGCGTCGAGGTTCCGGCGGGCGTCTTCGAGGCCTGGAAGGTTCGCATCGAAACGAGCACCGTGACGCACTTTCTCTGGGTCGAGCGCGAGGCGCCGCACCGCGTCGTGCGGGCGCGGCTCGAGCGCGTGCGCTACGAGCTCACGGCCATCGAGTGACGCGCCGCACGGGCCCGCGCCGTTCTCCACCAACTCGATTCCTTTATGTTGGGGCGCGGATTGACGGGCCGCGGGCCGCCCGCCAAGATGCGCGGACCGCCAACCCCGAACGACAGGAACGTGATGCCCCTCGTCGCCGCCGTCAGCCGGGATCCGCGCATGCGGAGCGCCCTCGAGACGTATCTCGGCGGGCGCGGCTACGCCACCGGGACGTTCGCGAACTACGACGTGCTCATGGAGGACCTCGACCCGGCGGCGCCCGACGGCCTCGTCGTGGACGTGCAGGGGGTTCCCCGCGGAGAGGCGGGCGCGCGCTTCACGCAGTTCAACCAGTGGCTGGCGCGCACCTACGCGACGGGGAAGCCGCCGGAGCTCGTCTACCTGCTGCGGAAGGGATCGCGGCGTCCCCGCATCGACCTGCCCGGCCCCATCATCAAGAAGCCGTTCCCGCTGGAGAAGCTGGGGGAGACGCTGCGCGGCCAGCTCGGCTACCCGCCCCTCGCGCCGCGCCGCCCCCTCCACATCGAGGCGGAGACGAACACGCTGCGGGGGAACGCGGGCGCGGCGCGTCTGACGAACATCGAGGCGAACCTGCTCGCCTACCTGATGGAGCACGAGGGCGAAATCCTGCACCCCGGCAGGCTGCTCTCGGAGGTGTGGCAGTACCGCGACGCCACCGGCGCGAGCACGCTGGTGCGCGCCCACGTGAGCAACCTGCGCCGCAAGATGCGCGCCGTGCTCGGCGAGGGCGAGCAGCTGCACCTCGAAACGATCCGGGGGAAGGGCTACCGCTTCGTGGCCTGAGGCCACGCCGACGGCGTGACGCTCCCCGTCCTCGCCGCCGCCTGGCTCCTCGGCATCGCCGCCAGCGCCATCTGGGGCGCGCCGCCGTGGACGGCGGGCGCGTGGTTCGCCGCTCTCGCGCCCGCGGGCTGGGCGTGGAAGGGGGGCGGCGGGGCCCTGCTGGCGCTGGCGGCGGCGCTGCTCGCCCTGCTGGGCGCGTGGCGCTTCGAGGGCTGGGCGGAGACGCCCGCGCCCGACCTCGCGCGCTTCCTCGACATGGACGTGACGATCGAGGGGCGCATCGACTCCGAGCCGGACCCGGGCCTCACCACGGTGCGCTACCGCGTGCGCGCCGAGCGGATCCTCGGCGCGGACGGGCGCTGGCGCGGGACGGCGGGCCGCGCGATCGTCACCCTGCGCGAGGGCACGGCGCACGACCGCGGCGCGCGCGTGCGCCTCTCCGGCGAGCTGGAAGCGCCCCCGCTCCTCGAGGCGTTCGACTACCGCGCCTTCCTCGCGCGGCGCGGCATCGTGGGCACGATGTCCTTCCCGCGCGTGGAGACGACGGACGCGGGAACGCAGCGCACGATCACGACGATCGCCTCGCGCGTGCGGCTGCGGCTGGAGCGCGCCCTGCGGGCGACGCTGCCCGAACCGACGGCCTCGCTGGCGGCGGGCATCGTCATGGGGCGCGACGCGGCCATGCCGCGCGAGCTCACGGAGTCCTTCCGCGCGACGGGGCTGGCGCACTTCGTAGCCGTCTCCGGATCGAACGTAGCGCTGGCGGCGGCGCTCGCCTTCGCCCTCTTCACGCCGCTCGTGGGGCGCACGCGCGCGATCGTGCCCGCCGTGCTCTCGATCGCGGTCTACACCTTCCTCGCGGGCGCGGAGGAGACCGTCGTACGGGCGGCCATCATGGCGGCCATCGTGCTGGCGGGCTACTGGCTGGGGAGGCCGCAGAGCGGCGTCGCCGCCCTGGGCGCGGCGGCCATCCTCATGACCGCCGCGCAGCCGGGGCTGGCCGTGGACGCGGGCTTTCAGCTGAGCGTGGCCACCACCGCCGGGCTCATGGCCTTCTCCCCCTGGATTCGCCACGGGCTGGCCGCGCTGGCGGGGCGGCTGGGCATCGCCGCCGCCGTGCCCGGCGTGCTGCTGGACGTGGCGGCGCTCTCGCTGGCGGCGTGGATCGCGGCCCTGCCCATCATCTGGGCGGTCTTCGGGCAGGTCTCGCTCATCGGGCCGCTCGTGAACGTGCCCACCGTGCCCGTCTTCGCCATCGCCTTCTGGGCGAGCGCGGCGGCGGCGCTGGCGGGCGTCGCGTGGGAACCGGCGGGCTGGATCGCGGGGGCCGCCGCCTGGTACCCGCTGGGCTTCATCGTGTGGATGGCGGAGGCGGGCGCGAGCGTGCCCCACGCCGCCATCGAGCTGCCCCGCTTCGGGTCCGGGGCGGCGCTGGCGGCGAGCCTGGCGCTGGCCGTGGCGGGCTGGCCCGCCTACCGCCGCCTTCCCCCGGAGCGGCCCCTCCCGGGCCGTCTCGCGCTGGCCCCGATCTCCCCGCGCGCCGCCCGCGTCGTACGGCGGACCGTGGCCGGAGGCGGCGCGGGAGCGCTCGCGGCGGCGGTCGCCGTCCTCAGCCTCGCGCCCATCGGCGGGCCGGGACGGCTGGAAGTGGCCATCCTCGACGTGGGGCAGGGCGACGCCATCCTCGTGACCACGCCGAACGGCGCGCGCGTGCTCGTGGACGGCGGGCCGAGCGGCCTCGTGCTCGCGCGGGAGCTGGGCGAGGCGCTCCCGCACTGGGCGCACTCGCTCCACGCCGTCGTCCTCACCCATCCCGACGCCGACCACGTGGGCGGCCTGCCCGACGCGCTCGAACGCTTCCGCACGGGGACGGTCTACGACAGCGGCGCGCTGCGCGAGACGGCCGTGTTCGCGCGGTTCGCGGAGGCGGCGGACGCGCGCGAAACGCTGCGGCGCGGCGACGCCTTCACGGTAGACGGCGTCCGCTTCGAGGTGCTGTGGCCATCGCCGGGGGAGCTGCCCGACGGGACCAACGCCGCCTCGCTGGCGCTGCTCGTACGCTACGGGAAAACGCGCATCCTGCTGCCGGGCGACATCGAGAAGACGGCGCAGCGCGCGCTCCTCGCGCAGGGCGTTCCCGTGGCCGACGCGCTGCTCGCGCCCCACCACGGCGCGGACACGAACGCCGACGGCTTCCTCGACGCCACGGAGGCGGCGCTCGCCGTGATCTCCGTGGGCACGGACAACCGCCACGGCCACCCCGCGCCAGAGACGCTGGCCGCGCTCGCCGGGCGGGCGGTGCTGCGCACGGACCTGCACGGGCGCGTCGTCGTCCTCAGCGACGGCGAGGCCCTCCGCGTACGCGCCGAGCACTTTGCGCCTGCGGGGGGCGGGCGGTAGCGTAGCGGGGCCCCACGGGGCGGAGAGGCGGCGTCATGCCGGAACGAGTCGATGGCCGCCAGCCCCGCGAGCTGCGGCCCGTGACCATCGAGACGGGCTACCAGGAGTTCGCCGAGGGCAGCTGCCTCGTTTCCTTCGGCAAGACGCGCGTGCTCTGCGCCGCGAGCGTGGCCGAGCGCCAGCCCGGCTGGCTGCGCAACACGCAGAGCGGCTGGGTGACCGCCGAATACGCCATGCTCCCGCGCGCCACTTCGACGCGCACGCAGCGCGAGGTGGACCGCGGCCATCCGGGCGGGCGCACGCAGGAGATCCAGCGCCTCATCGGGCGATCCCTGCGCGCCGCCGTCGATCTCGACCTGCTCGGCCCGCGCACCATCACCGTCGATTGCGATGTGCTGCAGGCGGACGGGGGCACGCGCACGGCGGCCATCACGGGCGGCTTCGTGGCCCTGCGCCTGGCCGCCGAGCGGCTCGCGCGCGACGGGCGCATCCCGCCCGCGACGATTACGACCGCCGTGGCCGCCGTCTCCGCCGGCATCGTCGGGGGCGAACCGCTGCTCGACCTCTGCTACGAGGAGGACTCGGGCGCCGAGGTCGATTTCAACGTCGTCATGACCGGCGAGGACGCCTTCGTGGAGGTGCAGGGCACCGCCGAAGGCAAGGCATTCGACGAGGCCGCCCTGGGCGCGCTCACGGGCCTGGCGCGCGACGGCATCTCCGAACTCTTCGAGCGGCAGCGGGAGGCGCTGCGCCTCGCCCCTCAGACGTAGGGGCCGAGCTGCATGCCGCCCACGATGTGGAGGTGCCCGTGCTCCTGACTCTGCATGGCCGCGAAGCCGAAGTTGGAGAGCAGGCGGAAGCCGTCGGGGCAGACCTTCGCGCCGATCTCGGCGGCCACGCGCCCCACCGCGCCGATGCCGCCGTCCCACAGCTCGGCCTGCGTGCGGTGCTCCTTCGTCATGGCCAGCAGCATGACCGGGGCCCAGCGCAGCACGTTGCGGATGACGATCACCTCGTCGTCCTCATAGACGACGCTGGCGGGCTCCTCGCCCGCGACGATGTCGCAGAACACACAGTAGGGCGCGCGCTTCATGACGGGGGCCCGATTCTACAGGGCGCGGGCGCGCGCCCGCCGGAGGAGCGCTGATGCCCCGCCTCATGCCCATCCGCGGGCTGCGCTACACGGAGCGGGCGGGACCGCTCGACCAGCTGCTGGCGCCGCCCTTCGACGTGATCGGGGAGGACGAGCGCGCACGCCTCGCCGGGCGCTCGCCCTGGAACGCCGTGCGCCTCGAGCTGGGCGAGTCCGGCCCCGACCGCGACGCGGCCGTGGCGGCGGAGCTGGCGCGCTGGATCGCGGAGGGCGTGCTCGCGCGCGACGCCGAGCCCATGCTCTACGTCTACGAGCAGGCCTTCACGGAGGACGGCGCGGAACACCGCCGCCGCGCGCTCGTCTGCGGCGTCGAGTCGCAGCCCTGGGAGGCGGGGGCGGTGAAGCCGCACGAGTTCACCCTGTCCGCGCCGCGCGCCGACCGCCTGCGCCTGCTGCGGGCCACGCGCACGCAGTTCAGCCCCATCTTCATGCTGGCGCGCGACCGCTCGGGCCAGCTCGCCACGCTGCTCGCGGACACGGCCGCGGGCGGCGCGCCGGACATGGCGGGCGCGAGCGGCGGCGTGGCCCACCGCCTGTGGGCGCTCCCCGCCGAACGCGCCGTGCTGCGCCCGATCGCGCCCCTGCTGTCGGAGTCGTTCTACGTGGCCGACGGCCACCACCGCTACGAGACCGCCCTCGCCTACCGCCGCTGGCTGGCGGAACGCGAGGGCGAGCTGGCGCCCGACCATCCCGCGCGCTTCGTCATGGCGGGCGTGGTGCCCGCGGACGACGCCGGGCTCATCGTGCGCCCCCTCCACCGCCACGTGCCCCGTCCCGCGCCCGCGGACTGGGAGGCGCGGCTGGCGCCCGTGTTCGCCGTCGAGGAGACGGCGGCGGCGCTGGAGGCGGAGGCGCTGGAAGCCCTGCGCGCGACGGCCCCGGAGGCGATCGTGGCGCTGAACCTGGCGCCCGGGCGCGCGCACCTGCTGCGTCCGCGCGGCGCGGAGGCCGTGGCCGCGATCGCGCCCGCGGGCTCCAGCGCGCGCTGGGCGGGCGAACCGCCCATCCTCCTGCGCTACGGCGCGCTGGTCCCGCTCTGGGGCATCAGCGACGAGGAGTTCCGCGCGGGCGCGGTGACCTTCACCCACGAAACGTCCGCCGTGCTGGAGGCGCTGCGCGCGCGCGGCGGGGCGGGCTTCCTGCTCCAGCCCGTGGCCGCGGGCGAGGTGATGGCGCTGGCCGACGGCGGCGAGCGGCTGCCCCAGAAATCGACCTTCTATCACCCGAAGCTGGGGACGGGGCTCGTGTTCGCGCCGCTCACGCCCTAGAGACGCACGAGGCGCGCGCTGGCGATGCCCTCCATGGCGGCGATCAGGGCGAGGGCGGCGGCGTCCGGCTCCTCGTCGAGCACCAGCACCATGAGCGCACGCTCGCGGGCGTCGCGCCGCCCCACGCGCATGGCGCTGACGTTGATGTCGAGCCCGCCCAGCAGCGTCCCCAGCTTGCCGATCATGCCAGGGCGGTCCTCGTTTTCGCAGACGAGCAGGAAGGCGCCCGGGCCGGGCGTGAGGTCGATGTCGAACTCGTTGATGCGCACGATGCCGGGCCGCGCGTGATGGGCCGTGCCGCTCACGGTCACGCGCGCCTCGCTGCTGCCCACGCGCAGCTCGATGAGGTTGTGGAACTCCTCGTGCGAGGCGCGCAGGTGCTCGTCGATGCTCCAGCCGCGCGCCGTGGCGATGCCGGCGGCGTTCACGAGGTTCACGGTCTGGTCGCTGATCGGCCCCAGCAGGCCGCGCACGGCGAACGCCTTGAGGGGCGTCACGTCGTGCTCCGCGATCTCGCCGAAGAAGGCCAGCTCGATGGTCGTCAGCTGCCCCCGCAGGAGTTGCGTCGCCACCGTGCCCAGCAGTTCCGCCACGGCCAGGTAGGGCCCCACGATTTCGAGCGTCTCCGGCGGCACGAGGGGGGCGTTCACGGGGTAGCGCGGCGGACGCCCCGCGAGCACGTCCAGCACCTGCTCGGCCACGTCCACGGCGATGCGCTCCTGCGCCTCGGCGGTCGAGCCCGCGAGGTGGGGCGTGACGATGATGCGCTCCTCGGCGAGCAGGGGCAGGTCGCCCGGCGGCTCCGTGGAGAACACGTCGAGGGCGGCGCCCGCGACCTTCCCCGAGCGCACGCCCTCGAGCAGCGCGTCCTCGTCGATGATGCCGCCGCGGGCGGCGTTCACGAGGCGCACGCCGTCCTTCATGGCCGCGATCTGTTCGCGTCCGATCATGCCGCGCGTGGCCGCCGTGAGGGGCGTGTGCACGCTGATGAAGTCGCTCTCCGCGTAGAGCCGGTCGAGCTCGACGGGTTCCGCGCCGAGGGCGCGCACGCGCTCCGCGGGCACGAACGGATCGTGGGTCACGGCGCGCATCTCGAAGGCGAGGGCGCGGCGCGCCATCTCCGAGCCGATGGGCCCGAAGCCGACGAGGCCGAGCGTGCGCCCGCGCAACTCCGCGCCCATGAACGCGCGCCGCCGCCACTCCCCGCCACGCAGCGAGCGGTCGGCCCGCGGGATGTGGCGCGCCAGCGAGAGCAGCAGGGCGAAGGCGTGTTCGGCGGCGGCGATGGTGTTCCCGCGCGGCGCGTTCACCACCACCACGCCGCGCGCCGTGGCCGCGTCGAGGTCCACGTTATCGACGCCCGTGCCCGCGCGCGCGATGACCTGCAGGCGGTCGGCCTCCGCGAGCGCCTCCGCGGTGACGCGCACGCCGCTGCGCACGACGAGCGCGTCGCAGCCGCGCAGGGCCTCGCGCAGCTCGTCCGGCGCGAGGCCGGTACGCACCTCCACGTCGGCGTCGCGCCGCAGGAGCGCCACGCCCTCCGCGGCGATGGGGTCGGCCACCAGCACCTTCGGGCGTTCGGTCATGCCGCCGGCTCCACCGCTTCCGTCACGACCTGGAAGGCCACGACGCCGATGTCGTCCGGCGTCAGCTCATAGCGGGGCGCGTCGGGGAGTTTGACCGGCCGGAGACCGAAGTCGTCGAGGACGATGCGCGCGACCTGCTCGGCGGCATCCAGCATGGGCCGTTCGCCCGCCTCGCATTCGCGGCGAATGCGCGAGAGCGCACGCAGGAGCGCCCGGCCGCGCGGCGCCAGCAGCGCTTCATCGGCGCGCGAGAACTCATCCCGGGCTGGAAGCGATATGTCCCGGAGGAGACCGAGCGCCCAGCGCTGGCTCGCGGGCAGGGCGGGGCGCCCCGCCTTCGGATCGCGGGCCGCGTTGTGCACCCGGCAGACATCCTCGGCGGCAAGCTCCCACGCCCATTCGAGATAGTCGTCGTCGGGCAGGGCCAGGCGGGATTCGCCAGCCGGATCGGCCAGCCGCAGGAGCGTGAGCGGCTGGGTCACGACGTCGCCCCTCGCCGTGACCGCGCGCCAGTGCCGGTGGTGGCCGCGCCGCTCCCGCATGGCGAACACGACCACGGGCAGCGGCAGGTCCGGCGTGCCCCGGTGGCGCGCGAAGGCCGCCCCCACCCCCCACGGCATTTCCCGGAGCCGCGGAATCTCGCCTTCCCTGCGGGCGCGGCGCAGCAGCTGCCGGTACTCCTCGCCCGCGAACGACCCCGACTGCCCGCCTTCTCCATCCGCGAGCAGCGTCGCATCCCCACCGAGACGGCGCACGTGTCCCAGCAGGTCCGCGTAGGCGCGCTCCTCGTCGAGGACTCCGCCGAGTACCTGCGACTCCATGCCCACGGAAGCGTTGGCGGCGTGGATCTTGACCGCGATACGCGCCTCCAGCCGGAGGATGGCCTCGAGTTCTCCCTGATCGGGCAGCAGCGTCCGCAGGTGCACCTGCGCATGGTCGCTCCCGAGGCGGATCACGCGGCCATTGCGCTGGACCACGCGCTGGGGGTTCCAGGGCATGTCGTAGGAGATGACCATCTGCGCCTCCTGCAGGTTCTGGCCCTCGGAGAGCACGTCCGTCGCCAGCAGGAGGTCGACCTCATCGGCCACGGGCGTCTCCCGCACGCCGAGGCCCATCGTACGCGGGCAGAAGCGCCGCAGCTGGCGCTCGCGCTCGTCACTGTCGCGCTCGTCGCCGATGACGGTGACCATCTCCCGCCCGCCGCGCGCGGAGGCGTCGCCCGCGAGCCGATCGCGCAGGTAGCGGGCCGTATCGCCGTAGCTCGTGAAGATGGCGACCTTCCCGGCCGTCGACTTCCGCAATTCATCCGCCAGCCTCGCCAGTTTCGGGTCCGGTTGGCCCGCCAGCCGTTCGAGGTCGCTCCGCATCTCCGCGAGGCGGTCGCGGTCGGCGCGCAGGTCGGGCAGGAAGCCATCGTCCAGCGCCGCCAGCGGGATCGCCTCGTCGTCGCCGTCAAGCGCCTCGGCGACCACCTCGGGCGGCGGCCCCCCCTCGTCGGCGTACGGGTAGAGCTCGCGCAGGGTCGCGGGCGAGGGCATGACGCCCTGCTCCTCGCAGGCGTCGAGCGCCACCTCCTGCCTCTCCTGCATGCGCGTCACCGTGCGCAGGGCGGCGTGCACGGAGGACTCGAAGCGCTTGAGCAGGCCCGACCTGATCAGGCCCGCCAGCGCCTCCTGCCGCCCGGCCGCGCCCCCGCCCGCGAGGCGGTAGGCGTCGGGCCGGTAGCGCGCCATGCTGAGCGCGTCGATCGTGTCCGTGATCCGCCCCGTGGCCCCGGGGTAGGCCCCGTCGAGGTCGTAGCGCAGCTCGTCCAGCTCCGGCGTCGGGAAGCGCACCGGCGTGCCGTCGGCGAGCGCGTCGTTGGCGTAGTGCCGCTCCAGGAAGCGCCGATCGCGCCGCACCGTGACCGCATCCACCAGCGGGAAGACCGCCTCCGGCCGGATCGCCTCCGGATCGTTCGCCCCGCACTCCGCGAAGAAGCTCCGCAGGTCGGCGATGCCCGCCTCCGCGAAGGCCCGATCGTGGCGCGCGAAGAGCATGATCTGGTGGTACAGGTCCCAGAGCGCGTTGTTCACGGGCGTCGCCGTGAGCAGCACGAGGGCCTTCTTCGTCCCGCCCAGCAGGCGGTCAAGCGCGTGGTACCAGGTCGTGTCCGGATTCCGCAGGGCGTGCGCCTCGTCCACCACCACCAGCCGGTACACGTCCTTGTCCAGCTGCAGCACCCGCCGCGCGCGCTCCGTCCCGGGGAGCGCCAGCTGCTCGTCCAGCGCCAGCTCCTGGAAGGAGATCACCTCGCCCGGCAGGTTGGCCGCGGCGATGGCCGGACGCCAGTTCGTGTCCCGCAGCTGGGCGGGCGCGACCACCAGCACGTGCCAGCCGCGTTCCCGCGCGTAGTCGCGGATGAACTCCAGCCCGATGAACGTCTTGCCCGTGCCCACGCCATCGGCGTAGAGCACGCCCCCGCGTTTCCCCACGATGCGCCGCGCGCGCAGATAGCCGTCGCGCTGGAAGCGCGTCAGCTGATCCGTCTCCGGCTCGCCGTCCGCATCGTCCCCGTAGTACTCCAGCAGCATGCGCAGGAAGATCTGCTCCGGCGTGTACTCCGGAACGGCGGGGAACAGCCGCTCGCGCAGCTCGTCCTTGTAGTCGTCCGCCCCGGCCCACAACTCATCGAACCAGCCCGCCGCCTCCGCCGCCACGCCGGGCTGGTAGTGGGCCATGCCCAGCTCGAGGTTCCCGCGCAGGCCGCCCCCCGTCAGGTTCGCCGAGGTGACCAGCGCCGCCATGCGCCCC
Source organism: Tepidiformaceae bacterium (assembly GCA_958295975.1). GTDB lineage: Bacteria > Chloroflexota > Dehalococcoidia > Tepidiformales > Tepidiformaceae > UBA2991. Next base: position 205,133 of record OY282446.1, read on the forward strand.
TCCGCCCCCGCCCGCGGCGCGAACACGTACGCCTTGCCGTGGAGGAAGCGCCCCGTGTAGCGCCGCGCCTCCACCCCCTCCCGCGCGAGGAAGGCGTCCACGGCGCGCAGCGTGTCCAGACGGCGGCTGGGCGGGAAGGCGTCGAAATCGCGCTCGTCGCGCAGGCGGCGCAGGGCGGCGTCGAAGGCCCGGCCCGCATCCCCGCGCTCGTCCTCCAGCGCGGCCTCGCCGAGCCCCGGCGCGGGCGCGGCCCCCAGCAGCAGCCACAGCGGACGCCGCTCGCCGAACCCCTCCAGCGCGGCCAGCTCCCCCAGCCCGCCGAGGTTCACGTAGCCCGTCGCCGCACGCAGCGGCTGGTCGAACTCGGCCGCCAGCCAGCGCAGCGCCTCCGCGTGCCCGTAGCGCCGCCCGTTGTCGATGATCTCCGGCTGCCCGCCGCTCACGCCCCCATCTTCACGCAACCCGCCCGCGTGCGCCATACTGGAACGGACGAACGGGGAGGTTCCGCCATGCGCTTCGTGTTCGACGAACGCCGCGCCGCCCAGGCCGCCGCCCGCCTGCTCGACAGGCACGGCGGGACGATGCCCTACCTCAAGCTGATCAAGCTGCTCTACCTCGCCGACCGCGCGTCCCTCGTCGAGGGCGGCGTCCCGATCACGGGCGACCGCCTCGTCTCCATGCGCTACGGTCCCGTCCTCAGCCGCGTGCTCGACCTGATCAAGGACGACTGCCCCGCCGAGGACTCCATCTGGCACGGCTACGTCGCCCGCAAGCGCTTCGACGCCCGCCTCGTCGGCTCCGCCGACAACGAGTGGCTGTCGGAGCACACTATGGGCATTCTCGACGGCGTTTTCGATGCCTACGGCTGCCTGGGGGAATGGGACGTGGTCGCCCGTACGCACGCATTGCCGGAGTGGAAAGACCCCGGCGCCAGCGCCATTCCCATCGAGCCCGAGGACATCCTGCGCTATTCCGGCTTCTCGGACGAGAACATTGAATACGTTGCAGAGCAGGCCGCAGCGGTCTACAGTCTTCACACTACGCTGGAGCGTATGAAATGAAATGGAGGATCACTGATGGCTGCGCCCTTGTCCCTGCGTATCGGTGATGCGTTTCGCGGTATCGATGCACTTAATCACATCTGGTTTATCGTGACCCACCCGACTCCTGACGGCGAAGTTATTATCACCAACTTCACCCGGCATGCGCCCGATAAGGCTACCTGCAGCGAGGACTGTGTGGTCGTGGACCAGAACGATCACCGCTATCTCACCAAGACGTCGTGCATCTTCTACCGGGACATCCGCCGTACGACGGTGCAGCAGATCGTGAAAGGCATTGCGGGAGAATTCCGGAGGGAAGAGCCCCTCTCCCCCGCGCTCCTGCGCCGCGTCCGGCAAGGAGCGCTCGACTCCGATCTCGTGCCCCGGGCCGTCAAGGACGCGATCCGCGCGAGCCTCGGTCAGAGCGCGCCGTAGCAGTCCAGCACCCGCTTGCGGTACCGCGTTGGCACGGCGCGCTCCGTGAAATCCCCGAACATGAACGACAGGTCGTCCGCCGACAGGCCGTAGGCGCGCGCCACGAGCGCGTCGATCTCCGCGCGCAGGCGGTCGCGCTCGTCCGCCTCCAGCGGCCCGCAGTCCACGCCCGCCTTCGCCGCGAAGGCCGCGTACCGCTCGTCCACGCACGACAGCTGCGCCGCATGCTTCGCGATCTTCTCATGGTCCACCGCATCGTCCGGCGGAAAGCACAGCAGGTCGAGGATGAAGAAATTCAAATTGGTCGCAACGTAGCGTCGCGCTTGCCAGTCAAAGGGCAGGCTATTGAGGATACCAAGCACATATGCTTCTTCGCGCGGTCCATCATGAGGAAACACCAAATAGGGTGCCTTGTTTGTCAGTGGCGTTCGCGGAGGCACGAGGCAGGCGAGAACGGTATCGGAGTCCACCGCATTGGTGACATCCCGGAAGGCCACGCGCGCACGGTGAATCGGATGCGTCGAGGGGTCTTCCAGCACTTCGCGGGGGAACGCCTTCGCGAAACGCGATGCCCGCGACAGCCGCTTCTTGTGGACGAACTCCAGAATCTCGCCCCACTCGCCGCGGCCCGCCGGAGCGTCCCCATGCGGGTCGTACTGCCCGAACGAGCGCCCCTTCCACACTGGCACGCCATTCTCCCTGGAAGGATGGAAAAACCGACGCTGCTGCGTCTCGTGCAACTCCGTGGTCGGAAAGATGTCGCGGTATTTTCCCGGTCCGCGAGCTCGACGAGACGCAGCAGCGTCGGTTTCGTAAATTTCGGTTTTTGGGGTTTCGCCCCGGGTCCAGAGATCGAAACGCGGCCCCTGCCGGATGCGCCCCAGCACGCGCACATGCTCCGAAGAGGGAACCAGCGGGATCTCCCAGGTGGACTCGGTATCGCCTGCGGGGGCCGGCATCCAGTCCGCGAGATCGTCGAGCGGAATACGCACGCCCTCGCCCTCGATCGCCTGCGCGAAAATGTCGGGACTGCGCGATGGCCCGGTAAGCGTGAGGACGCCGCCCTTGATCGAGGGGAGCACCTCCGCCGCGAGCAGGGCGATGGTGTACTGGGGATGGATCGGGAACGCCCACTGACGATTGTTGAAGAGGATGTCCAGCCGAGCCGGACGGCACTCGCGGAAGAGCCAGCGCCGGAAGCCGCGCCCGCCAGCCGTGAGGAACACGGTCCGGGGGAGCACGACGCCCAGCCTTCCGCCAGCGCGTGTCAGGGCGGCGTAGCGTTCGCAGAAGAGACGGTAGAGATCGGCATCGCTTCCGCCCTGCTGGACGTAGCCGTTGTCGGGTTTGAAGAAGGCGCGATGCGTTTCCGCATCCGCTTTCCGCTGCTCGAACTCAGGGGCGAGGTCAGGGAATTGCGCCTGCAGATCGGCGATCCACTCCTCCTGCTCCGCGCGCGTCCTGAGCCCGCGCAGGCCCGGGACGTGCAGCGCATAGAACGCGAGCTCCTCGACCGTGATCTCGTCCCACGGCGGGTTGCCGATGACGGCGTCGAAGCCCGGGTTGCGCTCGCTGGCGCGGTGAAAGACCTCGGGAAACTCGATGGGCCAGTGGAAGAAGTGGCGGCGTTCCGCCTCGGCGCGGGCCGCGTCCAGCATGGGGCGCAGGGCGTCGGGCGGGCGTCCCTCGATGATGGCGTCGGCGCGGTCGAGTTCGGCGCGGGCGCCCTTGAGGCCGAAGGGCTCGGCGGTCCAGAGGTCGAACACGTCGCGGATGCCGCGCACGCGGTCGTCGAGTTCCTCGCGCCAGTCGCGGGACTCCTCGACCTCGGATTTGGTGCGGTCGGCGCCGTCGGCGATCAGGGAGGCGAGTTCGGTGGCGTCGGCGAGGGCGCGGTCGAGGGGGCCGTCGGGGGCGGCCCAGAGGGCGGCGCGGGCGGCCCTGCCGCCGGAGGAGGCGAGCACGGCCTCGACGGAGGCGACGCCGACGAGGGAGTCGCCGCGCTTCAGGTTCTGGTCGAGGTAGGAGAGGGCGAGGTTGGGCACGAAGCTGGAGAGCCAGAGGGCGACGCGGGCCAGCTCGACGGCCATGCCGGAGCGGTCGACGCCGTAGACGCAGTGCTTGAGCAGGAGGCGCTTGAGCAGCCAGGCGTCGGAGGAGGCGGAGGCGCCGGCCTCGGCGCGCAGGGCGTCGAGGCGCCCGCGCAGGGGCGGCAGGGGCGTCTCCGCGAGGAAGGTCTGCACGCGGTCGGCGATGGCGTCGAGGGCGTCGACGAGGAAGTGGCCGCTGCCCATGGCGGGGTCGAGCACGCGGAAGCGGAAGAGGAGGCGTTCGGCGCGTTCGTGGTCGGCGCGGGCCAGCGCGCGCACCTGGCCGAGGTGGTCGTCGAGGGCGGGGAGCACGGAGTGGCGCACGAGGTGGCGCACGAACTCCTGGCGGGTGTAGTAGACGCCGCCGCTCTTGCGCCCGCCCGCCTCGGTCTGGAAGAAGAGGAAGCCGGCGGCGACGCCCTGCTCGCCGGGGGCCTCGGCGGGCAGGAAGCGGTCGCGCTTCTCGCTGTACTCGTAGGTCTGGTCGGCGAGGGAGAGGCGCAGGGCGAGCAGGCCCTCGTAGATGCCGCCGAGGTGGGCGATGTCGAGGCTGGTGTAGTCGATGCCCGGGCCGTCCTCGTCCTCGGGGTCGAAGCCGAGGGCGACGAGGGCGGGGGCGAGGCGGTGGTCGGCGATGGCGGCGCGTTCGAGCAGGGCCGCGCCGTCCAGCTCGTCGGGGGCGAAGAGGGAGCCGTTGTACTGGTGCAGGGCCAGGGCGGCGTCGCCGTCGCGGATGCCCGCCATGAGCTGGCGCAGGCGCCCCCAGAGGGCGTGGCCGTCGCGGTCGTCGCGGAAAGCGCGGGCGTCGCGGCAGAGGCGCTTGAGGGAGCGCGCCGCATAGGGGGCGTGGGACAGGGGCAGGTGGCCCGCGCTCTCCGCGTAGAGGACGAAGAGCAGGCGGAAGAGGAGCGTGGTGACGGCGCTCTGGATGCCGTCGCGCACGGCGGGGTCGCCGAGGTCCGCGCCTTCGTTCGCATCGAGCCAGTCGCCGAGGCCCTGGGCCAGTTCGGGCAGTGCGGAGCGGCGGATCTGGGCGTCGAGGCGATCGCGCAGCCCCGTGCCGAAGTCGCGCGCGTCCTCGATCAGGCGGGCGAGGACGCCGTCCCCGCGCAGGGCGTCGGGGGAGAAGAGGCCGATCAGCTCGCGGCGGTCGTCGGGCAGGCGCGCGAGGTCGAGGTCGATCCAGCGCTCGCTGGCGGCGCCGCGCGCGGCGCCCGCGTGGAAGAGGCGCAGGCGGGTTCCGGCCGTCATCACGCCCCAGGGCGCGTCCGCCTCCGCGCAGTCGGCCAGCAGCAGGCCCTCGGGCAGACGGCCCTCGTCGTCCATGCGCGAGAACTCGCCGGGGTTCCGTTTGGGGTGGACGACGGCGAGGGCGCGCCCCTCGTGCGCGGCGGCGTAGCCGCGTTCGCGCGGACGCAGCGCGAAGCCGAGGGCCTCGAGGGCGGCGCGTCCGTCGCGGGCGGCGCGGGCGGGTTCGGCGGCGGCGGCGAGCTCGCGGCGCTGGTCTTCCCGCGTCCGCAGGCGCTCCCGCACGTACCAGGCGGTGAGCAGGCCGTGCACGATGACGCCGGGGATGGCCTGGCGGCGCAGGTCGCCGATGGCGAGCGCGAGGAGGCGCGCGGCCTCGTTGGGCGGGCGTTCGGCGGCCTCGGCGATGGCCCGCGCCAGCCCCGCGGGATCGACCTCGCCGCGCATGTCCCGCACGGGCCCCACGACGGCGACGTCCCCGGCGGCGGCGTCCGCCGGAGCGACCAGCAGCAGGGGCTGGCCGCCGTCCCCGCTCCGATCGGTCCAGACGCGCGCGAGGCTGCGTTCGGGGATGGCCGTGCGCGCGAGCGCCACCTCGACGCCGCGGCGGCTCCAGACGGCGTCGACCTCGGCGGGGACGGCGGCGGGGGCGGGGCGCTGCGCGAGGGCGTCCGTGAGCGCGCGCTCGAACGCGGCCACGGGGGATTCGGGCATGGCCGCCATCCTACGGCAGCAGGCGCTCGACCACGTCGAGGGCGGCGGCCACGTCCGCGCGCGTGAAGTGACCCAGGTGGCCCACGCGGAAGATGCGCCCGCGCAGGGACTGCTGCCCCCCGCCGAGGATGACGCCGTGCTCGTCGCGCGCGCGCCTGGCGATGGCGGGGCCGTCCACGCCCTCCGGCCAGCGCACCGCCGTGACCGTGTCGGAGGCGAAGCGCTCGTCGCGCGCGAACAGCTCGAGGCCGAGGGCGCGCACGCGCTCGCGCGTGTAGCGGGCGACCTCGGCGTGGCGCCCGTAGACGCCCTCGATGCCCTCGGCGCGTATCGCCTCGAAGGCCTTGTCGAGGCCGTAGAAGATGGGGATGGCGGGCGTCCACGGCGTCTGGCCGCTGGCGAGCGAATCGCGCGCGCGCGCGGCGTCGAGGTAGAAGCGCGGCATGGACGCCTCCGCGTTGGCCGCCCAGGCGCGCTCGCCGAGCCACAGGAAGGCGAGGCCGGGCGGAACCATCCAGCCCTTCTGCGAGCCGCTCACGAGCACGTCCACGCCCCAGCGCTCGGCCGCGCAGGGAATGGAGCCGACGCTGCTGACGCCGTCCACGATGAGGAGCGGCCCGCGTGCGCGCACGACCGCCGCGATCGCCTGCAGCGGGTTGGTCACGCCCGTGGAGGTCTCGTTGTGCGTGACGAGCACGGCCTTCACGGAGGGGTCCGCGTCAAGGCGGCGGGCGACCTCGTCGGGGTCGGCGGCGTCCCCCCACTCGACCTCGTAGCGCTCGACCCGCGCGCCGTAGGCCTCGGCGATGGCGGCGAGGCGTTCGCCAAAAACGCCGATGGTGACGGCGAGCACGCGGTCGCCCGGGCTGAGCGCGTTCACGACGGCGGCCTCGAGCCCGCCCGTGCCCGAGGCGGTGAGCGTGAGCACGTCGCCGGAAACGCCGAAGACCCGGTTGAGCCCATCCGTGACGCGCCGCACGATGGCGGCGAATTCGGGGCCGCGGTGGTTCATCATGGGCGCGCCGACGGCTTCGAGCACGTCGTCGGGGCAGGGGGTCGGTCCGGGGATGCGCAGGTTCATGGCTCTCCCGCCAGCGGTGGTGGGGCAATTCTCGCGCAGGCGGCGGCTACGGGCATGATCGGGCATGATTCGGCCATGGGCGGCGCGCGCCGGGATGGCGTGGCGCGCCAGGATGGCGGTGTGTCCTCGCTTCGCGCCCTCCCCGGCGTCGAGACCGTGCTCGCCGAGCTGCGCGGCGGCGGGCATCCGCACGCGCTGGCGCTGGAGGCGGCGCGCACGGCCATCGCGCGCGCCCGCGAGGCCGTGCGCAATGGCGGGCCCGCGCCCCCGACGGCGGCCATCGCGGCGGAGGCGCAGGCGATCCTGCGGCGGCTCGCGCGCCCCTCGCTGGGCCGCGCCGTGAACGCCACGGGCGTCATCCTGCAGACGAACCTGGGGCGCGCGCCCCTCGGCGAGCGCGCCATCGCGGCCATGACCGAGGCCGCGCGCGGCTATTCCAACCTCGAATTCGACCTGGCGGAGGGGACGCGCGGCTCGCGCCACGAGCACGTGCGCGACCTCGTCCGCCGCGTCACGGGCGCGGAGGACGGGCTCGCGGTGAACAACAACGCCGCCGCCCTGCTGATGGCGCTGCAGGTGTTCGCGCGCGGGCGCGAGGTGATCGTCTCGCGCGGCGAGGCGGTGGAGATCGGCGGGCGCTTCCGCATCCCCGACGTGCTGCGCGAAAGCGGCGCGCGGCTGGTCGAGGTGGGCACGACCAACCGCACCTACGCCGCCGACTACGCCGCCGCGCTGGGCGACGAGACCGCCGCCATCCTGCGCGTGCACCGCTCGAACTTCGAGGTGACGGGCTTCACGGCGCGGCCCGAGGCGTCCGAGCTGGCGGCGCTGGCGCACGCGCGGGGCGCGCTCCTGCTCGACGACCTCGGCAGCGGCTGCCTCGTGGAAACCGTCGACTACGGCATCCCCCACGAGCCCACCGTGGGGGAGAGCCTGCGCGCGGGCGCGGACCTCGTGCTGTTCAGCGGGGACAAGCTGCTGGGCGGGCCGCAGTGCGGCGTCATCGCCGGGCGGGAGGCGCTCGTGGCCGAACTGCGGCGGCATCCGCTGGCGCGCGCCCTGCGCGTGGACAAGCTCACCATCGCCGCCCTCAACGCCACCCTCGCCGCCTACCTCGCGGGCGCGGAACGCGAGGAGATCCCCGTCTGGCGCATGTTGGCGCTGGACGAACCGCAGCTGCGCCCGCGGGCGGAGGCCTGGGCGCGGGCGGCGGGCGGGCGCGGGCGCGTGGTCGAATCGCGCTCCGTGGTCGGCGGGGGCGCGGCGCCGGGCGCGGGACGGCCCACGTGGTGCGCGGCCCTGCGCGCCGAACGCGGGGCGGAGCGGCTGACGCGCGCCCTGCGCGGGGCCGACCCGCCCATCGTCGCGCGCGTGGAGGACGGCGAGACGCTGCTCGACCCGCGCACCGTGGACGAGCGCGACGACGCCCACGTGGCCGCCGCCATCGCCGCCCTCACGGCGCCGGACGCGGGCGGGCGCCCGTGAGCGACGACATCCCCGAGGTCGTGGTCAACCGCCTGCCGCTCTACGCGCGGGCGCTCACGCGGCTCGCCGCCGCCGGGGAGCGGGTGGTCAGCTCGCAGCGGCTGGGCGGAGAGCTGGAGGTGACGCCCGCGCAGATTCGCAAGGACCTCAGCTACTTCGGGCGCTTCGGCACGCAGGGGCGCGGCTACGACGTGGACGGGCTGCTGGAGCGGCTGCGCGCCATCCTCGGGCTGGACCGGCGCTGGCGCGTGTGCGTGGTCGGCGTCGGGCGGCTGGGGCAGGCGGTGCTCGAATACGAGGGCTTCGCGCGGCAGGGGTTCCACATGACCGCCGCCTTCGACGCCAGCGCCGCAGTGGCGGGACGCACCATCCGCGGCGTGGCGGTGCGCGCCATGGACGAGCTGGAGGCCAGCCTCGCACGGGAACCCGTCGACATCGCCGTCGTGACCGTGCCCGCCGCCGCCGCCCAGGAGGTGGTGGACCGGCTCGCGGCGGGCGGCGTGCGCGCCATCCTCAACTACGCGCCCATCTCCGCGCACGCGCCGCCGGGCGTCGTCGTCCGCCAGATCGACCCCGTCGTCACGATGCAGGCCATGACCTACCACCTGAAGGCGCCGGACGGGGATCGCTAGCGCTCCGGCGGCAGCGCCTCCGCCAGCCAGCGCGCGACGGCGGCGGGCGAGCGCAGCCGCACGAACCCCGCCCGCTGGCGCGGATCGGCCATGTGCGCGGCGTAGGCGCGACGGCGGCGGCGGTGGCTCGTCAGCGTCCACCAGACGAGCGAGCGGTCCCAGGGCAGGAGGTGCACCCAGAAGCGCTCGCGGTTGACGCCCCAGAGCAGCTCGCGCTCGCGCCAGCGCCGCCACGAGCGCGCGAAGGTGCGCGGCAGCGTGACGCGCAGGGGCAGGTCGAGCCACACCACCGTGTCCGCCGCCGCGAAGGTGAGGTCGCCGAGGGAGCTGAGGTAGTTGCCGTCCACCACCCAGCCGGGCTCGGCCAGTGCCTCGCGTACGCGCCGCCGCAGTTCGTCGCGGGGAACCTCGGTCCAGCCCGGGGCCCAGTTGAGCGCGTCGATCTCGACGTGGCGCAGGCCGAGGCGCGCGGCGATGGCCGCGGCCAGCGTGGTCTTGCCGGAACAGCTGTCGCCCACGACGCGCACGTTGGGGCCGATGGCGGGGCGCGTCATCAGCGTTCGGGCTGGGGGAAGAGGCCCACGAGCTGCTCCTCTTCGGTGGGCAGGCTGCGCTCGATGATCTCGAGGTGGTCGAGGGCGATGGCCGCGCCGATGGCGACGCATTCGAGAGGACCGTCGGCCACGTAGCAGGGCACGCCCGTCTCCTGCGTGAGCAGCTGGTCGAAGTGGCGCAGGAGGGCGCCGCCGCCGGTGAGCACGATGCCGCGGTCGATCACGTCGGCGGCCAGCTCGGGGGGCGTGCGCTCCAGCACGCCGCGCACGGCCAGGATGATCTGGCCGAGCGCGTCCTGGATGGCCTGCGCGATCTCGTCGCTCCCGACCGTGATCGTGCGGGGCAGGCCGTTAATCTGGTCGCGCCCGCGCACCTGCGTGTCCAGGCCCTCGCCGAGGGGGATGGCGGAGCCGATGGCGATCTTGATCTCCTCCGCCGTGCGCTCGCCGATGATGAGGTTGTGGCGGCGGCGCACGAACGACTGGATGGCCTCGTCGATGCGGTCCCCGGCGACGCGCACGGATTCGCTCGCGACGATGCCGTAGAGGGAGATGATGGCGGCCTCCGTGCGCCCCCCGCCGATGTTCACGATCATGTTGCCGCGGGGCGTGCCCACGGGCACGCTCGCGCCCAGGGCGGCGGCCAGCGGTTCGGGCACGAGGTGGGCGGGGCGGCGCGCCCCCGCCTGCTCCGCCGCGTCGCGCACGGCGCGCTGCTCCACGCTGGTGATGCCCACGGGCACGGTCACCATGATCTCGGGGCGCACGAGGCTGAAGCGCCCCGCGATGAAGCCGATGAAGTAGCGCAGCATCGCCTCCGTCGTGAGGTAGTCGGCGATGACGCCCTCGCGCATGGGGCGGATGATGCTGAGCGCGCCGGGCGCGCGCCCCTGCATCGTGCGCGCCTCCGCGCCCACGGCCACGAGCGCGTTGTCGCGGTTGTGGCGCGCGACGACTGACGGCTCGTTCACCACGATGCCCTGTCCCTGCACGAACACGAGGATGTTGGCCGTGCCCAGATCGATGCCCGCGCGCGTGCCCGAGAGGAAGCCGAAGGGCATGGCCTAGGCCCGCTCGATCTCGACGCCGAGCGCGCCCAGCTTGCCGTCCAGCCGCTCGTACTTGCGGTCGAGGTGGAACACGTCGTCGATCACGGTGGTGCCGGCGGCGCGCAGGGCGGCCAGCAGCACGGCGGCGCCCGCGCGCACGTCGAGCGCGCGCAGATGCGCGCCGTGCAGGGGCGCGGGCCCGCTGACGATGGCGGAGGCGCCCATGCTCACGATCTCGGCCCCCATCTTGCGCAGCTCGCCCACGTACAACATGCGGTTGTCGAACACGCGCTCATGGATGACGGAGACGCCCTCGGCCTGCGTGAGCAGCGCCGCCAGGGGGGCATGCAGGTCGGTGGCGAGCCCCGGATAGGGCAGCGCCTGGAAGCTCACGGGGGCGAGGCGCTCGCCGGCGGCCACGCGCATGGCGTCCGCGCTCGCCTCCACCGTGGCCCCGCAGGCGCGCAGCTTGCTCACGAGCGCGTCCACGACGGAGACCGGGGCGTCCTCGATCTCCACGTCCCCGCCGCTGATGGCGGCGGCCACGGCGAAGGTGCCCGCCTCGATGCGGTCCGGCGGCAGGCGGAAGGTCGCGCCGTGCAGACGCTCCTCGCCGCGCACGGTCACCATCTGCGTGCCCGCGCCCTCGACGCACGCGCCCATGGCATTGAGCAGCTGCGCCAGCGCCTGCACCTCCGGCTCGGTGGCGGCGTTGACGATGGTGGTCTCGCCGCGGGCCAGCGCCGCCGCCATCATGATGTTCTGCGTGCCGGAGACGGAGGGGTAGTCGACGAACACGCGCGCGCCGGTGAGGCCGCCGGGGGCGCGCGCCTGCCAGAACTCGCCCGCGCGGGCGATGACCGCGCCCATGGCCTCGAAGCCGAAGAGGTGCGCGTCGATGGGGCGCTGGCCGATCACGTCGCCGCCGGGCGGCGGCAGGGAGGCGAAGCCGTGGCGCGCGATCAGCGGTCCCATCACCTGGAAGGAGGCGCGGTTCTCCGTGATCAGCTCGACCGGCGCCTCCAGCACGTTCACGCCGCCGCCGTTGACGGCGACGCGATCGGGCGCGGGCCGCTCCACGCGCGCGCCCAGCGCCGTCAGCAGCTCGGCAAGCGAGTCGATGTCGGAGACGTCGGGCACGTTGTCGAGCACGACGGTCTCGTCGCTCAGGAGGCAGGCGCACATGGCCGCCAGCGCCGCGTTCGCCGAGCCGGAGACGCGCACGCGCCCGCGCAGCACCGCGCCGCCGCGCACCCGATACTGGCCGTTGGCGCGTCGGGAAGCCATGCCCGCCAGTATGGGGAGCGGCGGGGGCGCCCGCAATCGCCGGGGGCGCGGCCCCGTTAGCCGCCGACGGGGCGGGGAGCGCCCGTGGCCGCGCGGCGGCGGCGGCGTTCGGCCACGCGCAGGCGCAGGAGCGCGCGCTGCATGGCCGCCCGCGCGCGCGCGAGGTCGGTGTCGCCCATGTCCGGCTCGTGGCCCTCGCGCAGGCGCGCCTCGGCCCGCTGGCGGGCCTGCTCGGCGCGGTCCACGTCGATCTCGTCGGCGGCCTCGGCGGCGTCGGCGAGCACGGTCACGCGGTTGTCGCGCACCTCGAGGAAGCCGCGCTCGATGGCGAAGACGGATTCCTCCGCGCCGCGCCGGAAGACGAGCTCGCCGTACTCCAGCGTGGTCATGAGGGGCGCGTGGCGGGGCAGGATGGCGAGCTGGCCCTCGCTGCCGGGCGCGATCAGCACGTCGACCGCCTCCTCGGTGCGGACGACGCGCTCGGCCGTGACGATCTCGACGGAGAGGGGCACTAGCCTTCGTCCTCGTTCATGCGGCGGCCTTCCTCGACCGCCTCCTCGATGGCGCCCTTCATGTAGAAGGCCTGTTCGGGCAGGCCGTCGTGCTCGCCGTCGAGGATCTCCTTGAAGCCGCGCACGGTGTCGCGCACGGGCACGTAGCGTCCCTCGCGTCCGGTGAAGGCCTCGCCCACGTAGAAGGGCTGCGTGAGGAAACGCTGCAGCTTGCGCGCGCGCGCCACGGCCAGCTTGTCCTCCTCGGAGAGTTCGTCGATGCCGAGGATGGCGATGATGTCCTGCAGGTCCTTGTAGCGCTGGAGGACGCCCTGCACGCCACGCGCCACCTCGTAGTGCTCCTCGCCCACCACGCGCGGCTCCAGCGCGCGCGAGAAGGAGGTGAGCGGGTCCATGGCCGGATAGAGGGCCTGCTCGGCCAGCGAGCGCTCCAGCGCGACCACGGCGTCGAGGTGGCCGAAGGTGGTGGCCACGCCCGGGTCGGTGTAGTCGTCGGCGGGCACGTAGATCGCCTGGAAGGAGGTGATCGAGCCCTTGCGCGTGGAGGTGATGCGCTCCTCCAGATCGCCCATCTCCGTGGAGAGCGTGGGCTGGTAGCCCACGGCCGAGGGCATGCGCCCGAGGAGGGCGGAGACCTCCATGCCCGCCAGCGTGTAGCGGTAGATGTTGTCCACGAAGAAGAGCACGTCGCGCCCCTGCTCGTCGCGGAAGTACTCGGCCATGGTGAGGCCGCTGAGGGCCACGCGCAGGCGCACGCCCGGGGGCTCGTTCATCTGGCCGAAGACCATGGACATGCGCGGCAGCACGCCCGATTCCTTCATCTCGTTCCAGAGGTCGTTGCCCTCGCGCGAGCGCTCGCCCACGCCCGCGAACACGGAGAAGCCGCCGTGCTCGCGCGCGATGTTGGAGATGAGCTCCTGGATGATGACCGTCTTGCCCACGCCCGCGCCGCCGTAGAGGCCGACCTTGCCGCCGCGCACGAGCGGCGCGATCAGGTCGATGACCTTGATGCCGGTCTCGAGGATGGAGGGCTGCGTCTCCTGATCCTCGAAGGAGGGGGGCTCGCGGTGGATGGGCCAGCGGGGGGCGTCCTCGGGGGCGGGCTCGTCGTCGATGGGGTCGCCGAGCACGTTGAACATGCGCCCCAGCGCCCGTTCGCCCACGGGCACGGCGATGGCCTGGCCGGTGTCCACGGCGACCATGCCGCGCGTGAGGCCGTCGGTCGAATCCATGGCCAGCGCGCGCACCCAGTTGTTGCCCACGTGCTGCTGCACCTCGACGATGAGGTCGTCGCCGTCCTCGCGCGCGATGCGCAGGGCGTTGTAGATGCGCGGCAGCCGGTCGGGCGGGAACTCGACGTCGATCACGGTGCCGATGATCTGGACGATGCGCCCTTCGGCGGCGGTGGCGGTAACCATGGCGGGGCTCCTCTCAGCTCCGGGATCTGGCGCGGAAGCGTTCCAGGCGCTCCGCGAGGTCTGGCCCCGCGCCGGGGCTCACGCGGCGCTCGAAGGCGAGGCCCTCGGCGTAGGTGTGGTTCTGGCCCTCGTTCACGAGGCGCTTGTCGGCCCGCAGCGTGTGCCACGAATTGGCCGCGATGGAGGCGGCCAGCGCCGCCGCCGCGTCCTCCAGCTCGCCGTCCGCGACCACGCGGCTGACGAGGCCGAGGCGGAGCGCCTCGTCGGCGCGCACGCGGCGGGCGGTGTACATCATCTCCTTGGCCGCCAGCGGCCCGATGCGCCGCGGCAGGCGCTGGCTCAGGCCCCAGAGGGGCGTCAGCGACCATTCCCCGTGGGTATCGCAGAAGACGGCGGAATCGGCGGCCACGCAGAGGTCGGCGGCCAGCATCAGCTCCAGCCCGCCCGTGTAGCAGGCGCCGCGCACGGCGGCCACCACCGGCTGCGGCAGCGCCTCCAGCATGTCCACGGTCTCGCCCTGGTAGTGGGGCGAGGGCGCGGGCTCGCCGAGGGCCTTCAGGTCGTTGCCCGCGCAGAAGGCGCGGCCCGCCCCCCGCAGCACCACGCAGCCCACCGTCTCCGTCTCCCCGGCCAGCGCCGCCAGCCGCTCGCGCAGCGCCGCGAAGAGGGGCAGGCTGAGCGCATTCAGCGCCTCGGGGCGGTTGAGCGTGAGCGTGGCCACGCCCCCGCGGTCCTCGCGCAGCACGAGCGGCGGGGGCGCGCTTTCAGCCACTGACGGCCTCCGCGCCGCCCACGATGTCGAGCAGCTCGGTGGTGATCTGCTCCTGGCGCGCCTTGTTGTAGGTGAGCGTCAGCTCGCGCTCGATCTCGTTGGCGTTGTCGGTGGCGTTCTTCATGGCCACCATGCGCGCGGACTGTTCGGAGGCCGCCGATTCGAGCACGGCGGCGTGCACCTGCATCTCCACGTAGCGCGGCAGCAGGCGCTCGAACACGCGCGCCGGGTCGGGCTCGAAGAGGTACTCGCGGCGCAGCGCCTCGGCGGCCGCCTCGCTTTCCGGCGCGGGGGGCTCCACGGGCAGCAGCTGGCGCACCACGGGGCGCTGGTTCACGGTGTTCACGAATTCGGCGAAGCCGAGGTAGACGCGATCCACCTCGCCCGCCAGGTAGTCGTCCATCGCCAGCCGCGCGATGGCGCGCGTCTCGTTGAGCGCGGGGTAGTCGCCCAGGTCGGTGAATTCGGCGGCCACGCGCACGCGCGCGCGCGTGAGGAACTCGCGCCCCTTGCGGCCCACGGCGATGGCCGCCACGGGCGCCTCCTGCCCGTTCACGAAACCGCCCGCGGCGCCGTTCAGGTTGGCGTTGAGCGCGCCGCAGAGGCCGCGGTCGGGCGTGATGTGGAGGAAGCCGACGGCCTCGACGGGGCGCTGGCGCAGGAAGGGATGCGAATCCTCTTCCTCCGCGCCGGGGGCCGCCGCCGCCAGCGAGGAGAGCACCAGCTGGAGCTTCTCGGCGTAGGGGCGGCCCTCGGTGGCGCGCTCCTGCGCGCGGCGCATCTTGGAGGCCGCCACGAGCTGGAGCGCGTTCGTGATCTTGGCCGTGCTCCGCACGGAGCCGATGCGACGGCGCAGCTGCTGGATGGTGGGCATGGTTCACCCCTAGTAGGGGACGGTCTCCTTGAATTCGGCGACGGCGGCGCGCAGGTCCGCCTCCAGCTCCTCGCCCAGCTCGCGTTCGCGCGCGAGGCGCTCGCCGATCTCGGGCTTGTTGCTGGCGAGGAAGCTGACGAAGGCGGCCTCGAAGGCGGCGATGCGCTCCACGGGCACGTCGTCCAGCAGCCCCTGCGTGAGGGTGAAGATGACGGCCACCTCGGCGGCCAGGCCGAGGGGCGCGAACTGGGGCTGCTTCAGCACCTCGTTGGCGCGCAGGCCGCGCTCCAGCTGGCGCTGCGTGGCCGCGTCGAGGTCGCTCGTGCCGAACTGGGCGAAGGCCTGCAGCTCGCGGAAGAGGGCGTGGTCGAGCTTGAGCCGCCCCGCCACCGAGCGCATCGCCCGCGTCTGCGCGGCGCCGCCCACGCGGCTCACGGAGAGGCCCACGTTCAGGGCCGGGCGCAGGCCCGCGTTGAAGAGGTCCGCTTCCAGGTAGATCTGGCCGTCCGTGATGGAGATGACGTTGGTGGGGATGTAGGCGGAGACGTCGTTGGCCTGCGTCTCGATGATGGGCAGGGCCGTGAGCGAGCCGCCCGCGCGCAGTTTGGCGGCGCGCTCCAGCAGGCGGCTGTGCAGGTAGAACACGTCGCCCGGATAGGCCTCGCGGCCGGGCGGGCGGCGCAGCAGCAGCGAGATCTGGCGGTAGGCCCAGGCGTGCTTGCTGAGGTCGTCGTAGATGATGAGCGCGTCGCGCCCGCTCTCCATGATCTCCTCGCCCATGGCGCAGCCCGCGTAGGGCGCGAGGTACTGGAGGGCGGCCGATTCGGAGGCGTTGGCGGCCACGATGATGGTGTGCTCCATGGCCCCGTGCTCTTCCAGCTGGCCGAGCACCTGCGCCACCTTGCCCGCCTTCTGGCCGATGGCCACGTAGATGCAGACGAGGTCGCCGCCCTTCTGGTTGATGATGGCGTCGAGGGCGATGGCGCTCTTGCCCGTCGAGCGGTCGCCGATGATGAGCTCGCGCTGGCCGCGCCCGATGGGGATCATGGCGTCGATCGCCTTGATGCCCGTCTGCACCGGCGCGTTCACGCTCTCGCGCAGGGTGACGCCGGGCGCGATGCGCTCCACCGGGCGCGTCCTAGTGGTGCCCACCGGGCCCTTGCCGTCGATGGGATTGCCGAGCGCATCGACCACGCGCCCGATCAGCTCGTCGCCCACCGGCGTCTCGATGATGCGGCCCGTGGCGCGCACCTCGTCGCCCTCCTTGATGCCCTCGTAGTCGCCGAGGACGACGGCGCTGACCGATTCCTCCTCGAGGTTGAGGGCGAGGCCCATGGAGCCGTTGGGGAATTCGAGCAGCTCCGAGTAGCGCGCGTTGGCGAGGCCGTGGGCGCGGGCCACGCCGTCCCCGGCCTCGATGACGACGCCCACGTCGGTGGCGACCGCGGGAGCGTCGAACTGCTCGATCTGCCCGCGGATGATGGATGCGATCTCTTCGGCGCGAACGGCCATGCTCTTCCCTCGTGCTCTCCCGGTAGCGCGCGCCTCAGCGGGCGCCGCTCAGATCCCGGCGCAGCCGCCGCAGGCGGGTGCGCACGCTGCCGTCGATGAGACGGTCGTCGATCCGCAGGACGGCGCCGCCGATGATGGAGGCGTCGACGCGCGCGGTGGCGGTGATGCGTTTGCCCAGGGCCGCGCCGAGGCGCCGCTCGGCGTCCGCCACCTGCTCCGCGGGCAGGGGCACGGCGGTCGTGATCTCGGCCCGCGCGAGCCCCTCGTGTTCGTCGGCCAGGCGGTTGAAGGCGTTGGCGATTTCGCGCGCCTCCGCCGTGCGCCCGCGGGCGACCAGCAGTTTGGCCAGGTTGAGCGCCAGCGGCGAGACGTCGAGGACGCGCGCCACGGCCTCCTGCCGCCGGGCCACGGGCACGCGGGCGGCGGCGAACCAGGCGGCGGCGTCCGATTCGGCCAGCGCCACGGCCACGTCGTCGAGGTCGGAGCGCCACGCGGCGATGGCGTCGCCGTCGCGGGCGATGGCGAAGGCCGCCTGCGCGTAGCGCCGCGCGGCCTGCGGATCGGCGGCCATCTAGGAGCGCTCCCCCAGCTCGGACTCGGCGAGCGTCTCCTCGATGATGCGCTGGTGGGCCTCGCCGTCGAGCGACTGGCGGATGACGCGCTCG
The DNA here is from genome assembly GCA_958295975.1 of Tepidiformaceae bacterium. Classification (GTDB taxonomy): domain Bacteria; phylum Chloroflexota; class Dehalococcoidia; order Tepidiformales; family Tepidiformaceae; genus UBA2991. The sequence goes on from OY282446.1 coordinate 222,504, forward strand.
GCGGCGGTGACGGTGATTTCGGCGAACTCGGCGCGCAGGTCGGCGATGGCGCGGTCGCGCTCCAGCTGGATCTCCTGGCGGGAGCGGTCGGCGGCGGCCTCGCGGTCGCGTTCGGCCTGCGCGCGCGCCTCCTCCTGGAGGCGCGCCGCCACCTGCTGGGCGTTGGCCACGATCTCCTGTCCCTGGCCGCGCGCCTCGTCGAGCTGGGCCTGGATGCGGGCCTGCGCATCGCTGGCCTCGGCGCGCGCCTCCTCGGCCGCGCCCAGCCCCTCGGCGATGCGCGCGCGGCGCGCGTCCAGCATGCGCAGCACGGGCTTGTAGAGGGTGAAGCGCAGGATCAGGAGCAGGACGACGAAGTTCGCCACCTGCGCGATCAGCTGCGGCAGGTTGATGCCGAGGGCCGTGAAAGCCTCGCCCATGTGCGCCCCCTCGCTTCCGCGACGCGCGTCCGCCCGGCTAGATGACGAACGCGATGATGATGGCCGTGAGCAGGGCGTAGATGCCGATGGCCTCGGCGAAGGCCACGCCCAGGATCATGTTCGTCTGGATGGCCGCGCGCGCCTCGGGATTGCGCCCCAGCGCCTCCATCGCGCGCCCGACGAGCATGCCGATGCCGATGGCCGGGCCCAGCGCCCCGATGCCCATGGCGATGCCCGCGCCGATGGCCTTCGCGCCGTCGGCGTCGAGCGCGCTCTGCAGGAAGAGAAGCTCAAGCACTCCCATGTTGGTGGATCCTCCCTGTGTGCTCCCCGTCTCCGCGGGGGCGATTCCGGGGGGACGGGGCTAGGGCCCCACGCTCCCCCGCGATTCCGTTTCGTGGCCGGCCTCGCCTTCGTGGCCCTCGTCCTCCTCGTCGTGGTGCTCCACCGCCATGACGGCGAACACCAGCGTGAGCAGGGCGAAGACCGCGGCCTGGATGAAGCCGACGAAGAGCTCCAGGCCGTAGATGATATCGACGATGAGGAATGGCAGCAGGAAGGTGAGCATGAGAATGAGCACCTCCCCCGCGAAGATGTTGCCGAAGAGGCGGAAGGCGAAGCTGATGATGCGGATGAATTCCGAGAGCAGCTCGAGGATGCCCACGAAGGCGGGGATCACGCCGCTGAAGTTGAAGAACTTCCGCAGGTAGCCCAGCCCCAGCGCGCGCAGGCCCCAGAACTCCACCATCGCGAACGAGATCAGCGCCAGCGCGATGGTGTTGTTCACGTCGCTGTAGACGGAGCGGAAGAGGGGGATGATGAGCGCCAGCTTCTTGCCCGGGAACTCGACGCCGCCCACCACCAGCTCCTCGCCGAGGGCGGCGCTGGCGACGCCGTGGCCGCCATCGCCGGCCAGCAGCCGGGGCGCGTCGGGGTCGGCGGCGAGGGCCGCGCGCGCGCCCGCCAGCGTCTCCGCCGAGGGGGCCTCGTCGTGGCCGTTCCCCTCGAAGTCGGTGAACGTCTCCGCGAGGAAGACGACGTAGCGGTCGAGCGCCTCGGCGGGCGAGACCGGCGACGCCTCGGAGGCGCCCATCTCGAATTCGGCGTTGCTCGCGCCACGGGGAGGCACCAGCCCGATGCCGCCGGTGTTGTTCATGAGCCAGCCGGAGGCGTGGCCGATCTCCTCCGTGAAGTCCTTGTGGTCGGACTCGTGCTCCTCGATCTCGTGGAAGATGTGGTGGCCGATGTCCTCGGTCTTGCCGATGGCGTTGAAGAAGGGGAGCAGGCCCATCCAGTTGGAGAGCAGGATGAAGAGGAAGAAGGTGGCGATGACGGGGAAGAAGATGCGCGTGTTGCGCTGCCCGGCGATGTCCTCCATCTGGCCCACGAGGAACTCGACGGCGGATTCGAAGAAGTTCTGCGCGCCCCGCGGGATGAGCTTCATGGCGCGCGTGCCGAGGAAGGTAACGACGGCGAGGATGATCATGGCCGCCCACGCGGAGATGAGCGTGTTGGACACGTTGAGGGGGCCGAGCTTCGTGATGATCTCGGCGGGCACGATGATTTCGGGCTGCGGGCCGCGCGCCACGATGAGGCCGAGGGCCACCCAGCCCAGCACCGCGATGACGCCGCCGGCGATGTAGACCTTCCGCATTCGCGCGCTACCCGCCGCCGCCGAAGCGTTTCATGAAGGGAATCAGCATCCGTATCCCGCCGCCGATGGCCAGCGTCAGCCCGAGGACGATCCCCAGGAGGGTGAAGAGCGGTTCGGCGCCGGCGAGGCCGTCGAGCCAGCGGCCGAGGACGATGCCGATCACGATGCAGGCGGCGAAATACCAGCCCGCACCCATGAGATAGGCGGTGGGAACCACCCAGCCGCGCTCCGGCCTTGCCATCACGATGCTCAAACCGCGCGGATGATAGGGCGCTTGTGAAGGAACGCGCAAGCGGCGGGCCGCGCGCTAGCGCCGGGGATCGTCGAACCCGCTCAGGTCGAGCCCCTCGATGAAGTCCTTGAAGGGGCCCAGGCGCTCCAGTTCGGCGGGGTCCACGGGCTTCTCCTCGCCCTCGCCCTCCGCCTCCTCGTCGCGGATGATCTCGCCGCCCTGCTCCAGCACGGACTCCTCGGCGTAGATGGGCGCGCCCGCGCGCACGGCCAGCGAGATGGCGTCGGAGGGGCGCGCGTCGATCTGCACCTCCTCGCCCTTGGCGTCGAGCACGATGCGCGCGTAGTAGGTGTCGCGCGCGAGGTCGTTGAGCAGCACGTAGCGCACGGTCGCGCCCAGCCGCTCGATCACGTCGCGCAGCAGGTCGTGCGTCTGCGGGCGGGGCGGCGTCACCTCGTGCAGGCGCAGGGAGATGCTCTCCGCCTCGTAGGGGCCGATCCAGATGGTGAGGTAGCGGTCCGTGTCCTTCTCGCGAAGGATGGCGATCCGCTGATAGCTGTTCAGCGAGAGCCTGATGCTCTCGATCGTCATCTCACGCACGTGCGGCCCCGGCGGAAGCATCCGCGCGAATGATAGGCGCGCAGGGCGCGGCGCGGCAAGACGCCCCCGCGCCCGCGCCGCTCACGACCGCAGGACGCGCACGGCGGCGGCGGCCAGCCCGGCGGCGAGGATGGCCAGCACGGGCTGCACGCCCAGCCAGTCGCCCAACGCCCCGGCGGCCAGCACGGGCAGGGAGACGGCCACCGCCGCCATGACCCCCTGCGTGGCCAGCACGCGCCCCTGCAGGGCGAGCGGCACGCGGTCGTTGAGCACCGTCTGCGCGGCCACGCTCACGATGGCCCAGGCGAAGCCGAGGGGCGCCGCGCAGGCCAGCGCCAGCAGCGCGCCGCCGTCGAAGGTCCCCAGCCGGAACGCGCCCAGCCAGGCGAAGGCCCCGTAGCCGCTGAGGAAGGACGCCTCCTCGTTGACGAAGGCGAGGGCCAGCAGCACCCCCGCGAAGGCCGCGAAGCCGAACGAGCTGAGCGCCCCGTGGGGGACGCGGCGCGCCAGCGGCCCGGCCACGCGCAGCCCCAGGGCCACGCCCGCCGCCGCGGGCGTCAGCACCAGCGCGCCCGCCTCGAAGGGCAGGTCGAGCACGTCGCGGAGGTAGGCGGGCACGATCCCGCCGAGGATGATGAGCGCCATGGCCATGAAGGTGAGCTCGACGGCGGCCCCGAACACGACCGCGTCGGCGCGCATGGCGTTCCAGCCGGTTTTCCACCACGGCCCCGCGCCCGCCTCCGTCGCCGCCTCGCCGCGCACGGGGCCGATGGCGACGACCTGGGCGGCGGCCAGCAGGAAGAGCGCCGCGCCGATGGCGAAGAGCGCGTCGGCGCTCCCGAAGAGGCGCAGGACCACGGGCGTGAGCACGGCGAAGCCCGCGATCTGGGCCGCGCCCGTGGCCGCCTGGCCGATGGCGTTGGCGCGTGTCAGGTCCTCCCGCACCACCACCGCGGGCAGGATGGCGCCTTCGGCGGCGGAGACGAACTGCGTGCACGCGGCGAGCAGGATGGCGGTGACGTAGAGCGAGCCCGCGCCCCCCTCGCCCACGGCGAAGCCGACGCAGACGGCGGCGCGGGCGACGTTGCCGAGGGCCGCCACCAGCCGCCGCGGGAAGGCGTCGGCGGCCACCCCCGCGACGATGCCGGAGAGCGTCGCCGGGGCCACCAGCGCCAGCACCAGCAGGCTGGTGAAGAACGCCCGCCCGGTGGCGTCCAGCACCAGCAGCACGAGCGCCAGGTTGAGCGCGTTCTGGGCGGCGCGCGAGGAGAAGCGCGTCAGGATCAGGCGGCGGAAGGGGCGCTGCCGCAGCAACGCCGCGGACGGCGTCGCCGCGACGGCCCGCGGCGCGTTCACGGAGGGCCGGGAGCGGCGGAGACGCGCGTTTTGGCCCGCGCCTCGAAGCGGCGGCGTGCGAGCGTCGCCCGCCGCCCGCAGGTCAGGCAGACGATGCCGACGTCCGCGCCAACGCGCACCACGCGCCATTCCCAGCCGCCGCAGGGATGGCGGCGGCGCATGCGCCAGACGTCGCCCGCCGCCGCCTCCACGCCCACGGGGTCAGGCGGCGGCGTTGAGGGCGTCGCGCAGGGCGCGCGCCGCCGCCGCCGGATCGGGCGCGTCCGCGACGCCGCGCGAGGAGCTCACGACGACGAGGCCGGGCTCGCCCCCGGCGGCGGCCACCGCCGCCGCCGGATCGCCGCCCTGCGCGCCCACGCCGGGCACGAGCAGGGGCGCGCGCGGGGCCAGCTCGCGGATGCGCGCGAGCTCCGCGGGCGCCGTCGCCCCCGCCACCAGCCCCACGTTCGCGCCCCAGCGGGGGGCCTCCCGCGCGATGCGCTCGTGGAGCATGTCGCCGTCCGCGAGCCGCGCGTGCTGGAACTCCGCCGCGCCCGGATTCGAGGTGCGGCAGAGCACGTAAAGGCCGCGGTCCGCGTAGGCCAGGAACGGTTCCAGCGAATCCCGCCCGAGGAAGGGGTTGACGGTCACGGCGTCGAATCCCCAGACCTCGAAGAGGGCGCGCGCATGGGCGGCGGCGGTGTTGGCCATGTCGCCGCGCTTGGCGTCGCCGATCACGGGGATGCCGTCGGGGATGGCGGCGAGCGTCGCCTCCAGCGCCCGCAGCCCGGGGATGCCGGACTGCTCGTAGAAGGCGAGGTTGGGCTTGAAGCAGGCGGCGAAGGGCGCGGTGGCCGCCACGATCGCGCGGTTGCGCGCCGCCACCTCCGCGACCGGCAGCGACGCGGGCGGGTCCAGCCCCACGCAGAGCAGGCTGCCAACGTCGCGGCTGCGGCGCGCGAGCCGCTCGACGAAGCCGCTCACGACGGCGTCTCCGCGGACGCGCGCGGGGCGAATCCCAGCCGCGGCAGCACGGCCAGGAACGCCTCGCGGTTCCCCGTCACGATCAGGTCGAGCGCGCCCGCGGCGTCGGGCGGGGCCTCCAGCCCGCGCCCGGCGAGCAGGTCGCGGGCGCGGCGCGCCACCGCCTCGCTCGTGCCGAGCACGGCCACGCCGGGGAACTCGGCCTCGATGGCGGGGGCCAGGAATTCGTAGTGCGTGCAGCCCAGCGCCACCGTGTCCGCGCCCGCCGCCACGGCCCCGCCGAGGGCCGCGCGCACGGCCTCGCGGGCGGCGGGCGAATCCGCCTCGCCGCGCTCGACCAGCTCGGCCAGATCGCGCCCGCTCACGGCCTCGATGGCGGCGTCGCGCCCGAACTCGGCGACGACGGCGGCGTAGAGGTCGCCGCCGAAGGTGCCGGGCGTGGCGAGGATGGCCACGCGCCCGCTGCGCGAGGAGCGCGCCGCCGGTTTCACGCCGGGCACCATGCCCACGAAGGGGATGTCGGCGAACAGCTCGCGCAGGTCGGCCACGGCGGCGGCGGAGGCCGTGTTGCAGGCCACCACGATCAGCTTCGCGCCCGCGTCCGCGAGCCGTCGCGCGGCGGCGAAGGCGCGCTTGCGAACCTCCCCCGCGTCGCGCGGGCCGTAGGGGAAGAAGGCCGTGTCGGCGAAGTAGACGACGCGCTCGCGCGGGGCGAGGCGCTGGAATTCGCGCAGGACGCTCAGTCCGCCGACGCCCGAATCGAACATGCCGACGGGTCGCGGGTCCATCCCCCACAGGATACGCCGCGCGTGCGAACGGGGCGCGCGGGGCGCACCATGCGCGCATGACCGCGCGCGTCGAACTGGCGCTCCTGCCCGCCGAGGCCGCCGCCATCGAGGCGGACGCCTTCCTCGTCGTCGATACGCTGCGCGCGACCACCACCATCGCGGCCATGTTCGGGGCCGGGCTCGACGACCTGCTCGTGCTCGGCCGCGTGGACGCGGCGCGCGAGCGGGCGCGCGCGGAGGACCGCCTCCTCTTCGGGGAGGTCGGCGGGCTGCCCCCCGACGGCTTCGACCACGGCAACTCGCCCGCCGAGGCGGCAAGCCTGCCCCTGCGCGGGAGGCGGGCGGCGCTCGTCACCACCAATGGCACACGCGCCATCCTCGCCGTGGCGGGACGGGGCGAGGCCATCGCCGCCGCCTTCGCCAACGCCTCCGCCGCCGCGCGTTGGGCGGCGGGCTTCGGGCGCGTGGCCATCGTGTGCGCGGGCGAGGCGGGCGGCGCGCGCTTCGCCCTCGAGGACTACGCGGCGGCGGCGCGCCTCATCCAGCTGATCGCGCGCGCAAGCCCCGGCGTCGAGCTGGACGACGCCGCCGGGCTGGCGTCCGAGGCCACCGGCTACGAGGACTGGATCGCGCCGGGCCTGCCCCAGCGCACGGCCCGCAGCGCACGGCTCGTGACGAGCGCCGCCCACGCCCGCGCGCTCAAGGCGCTCGGCCTCGACGCCGACATCGCCTACGCCGCGCGCGAGGACACGTCGGAGGCGGTTCCGCGCGTGGTCGCGCACGGCGAGGGCTGGGCGCTCCTGCGCGACGGGTAGCGGGGCTATCATCAGCGGCGCGATGCTGGACCCGCGGCTGGAGCGGCAGCGCAACGAGGAGCGCCGGAAGCGCCTTCGGGCCGACGTGCTGGCCGAGCGCCTGCGGGAGGCGCGCGACGCCGCCATCTACGCCGCCGAACGGCGCAAGCTCGTCCGCATCCTCACGTGGAAGCCGCGCGGGGGACGCCAGCGGGCCATCTACTGGGCGCTGCTCCTGCCGGTGCTGTTCGGTTCCTCCCTGCTGGGGACGCTCGTCATCGGCCCCTGCGTCCGCGGCTGAGGCCGTCGCCGATCCGTCCAACCCGATTGCGCTATCATCCGCGAGAGGAGCGCGACGACATGCTGGACCCGCAGTCGGAGCGGCGGCACCACGAGGAGCGCTGGCAGCGCGTGCGGGCGGAGGTGGTCGCCGAGCGCCTGCGGGACGCCGCCGATGCGTCCGCCGATGCCGCCGACGGCCTCTTCCGCCGCATCAACCGGGCCATCTCGTGGAGGCCGGAGCAGTGGCGCTACCGGCTGCTCCTTGCCGTCCCGGGCCTTGCCGTCCTGTCGCTCGCGTACTACCTCGTGTACTTCCACGATGCGCCGCCCGTCGTCGCCTTCGTCCTCACCGTCCTCGTCCCTCTCGCGTTCGCGGCGCTGACCGGGCTCATCGCGCGCGGCTACATCGCCCGCCAGCGGCGCGAGGAAGCCATCGCCAACCGCCAGCGCGGGGCGCGCTAGTCCGGCGCTTCCCAGCGGCGGCGCAGCTCCGCCAGCGCCCCGGCGTCCGGCTCGCGGCCCGCGTAGCGCGCCTGCTCGAAGGCGGCGGTGATGCCGTCCGTGGCTGTCGCGCGCCCCAGCGCCCCGGCGAGCACGGGGGCGAACTCGCGGGGCGTGCGCGCGGGCTCACGGGGCGCTCCCGCGCGGCGCGACGCCTCCAGCACCTCGCCGTAGAGGCGCGCGACGCCCTCGGCGGGGAGCGGGCGGCGGCGCTCGCGACGGAGCAGCGCGCGCGCCGTCTCGCGCAGGTCGTCGCCGAACCCGCCGATGCGCTCCGACTCCGCCGCCGGGCGAGGGCCTTCCCCGTCGTCACGGCGCAGGCGCGCGACCAGCAGCAGGATTCCCACGACCACGCCGAGGCCGAGGAAGAGCGCGAGCGCGGCGAGGGCGTAGCGGCCCGCGCGGGGGATGCCCTCGGCATCGCGGGCGGCGGCCAGCGGATCCTGGGCGTCCAGGCCCTCGGGCGGCGGTTCGGGGAGCACCGGTTCGGGCGGCGCCCCGCCCCCGAACAGCTCGCTCAGCACCTCGAAGAGGTTGACGATCAGCCAGCCGATGGGGAACAGCACCGTCCACGTGAGAAACCACATGACGCCTTCCCCGACGGCCTCCGCCGGGGTCGAAAGCGCGCCGAGGATGGGGTCGAGGAAGAGGCCGAGCAGGAGCACGCCCGCGAGCGCGAAGACCGCCACCGCCGCCAGCAGGGCCGCGGTGACGCCGCCCGCGCGCAGGGCGCCGATGGTGGCGCCGCCCTGCGAGAGCTGCGCGCAGGCCAGCGCCGTGAGGGCCACGCCGTAGAAGACCGCCCCGCCGCGCACGACGATGGGGGCGGCCTCGCCGCTGGCCGCCGCAATCGCCAGCGCCACCGTGACCAGCCCGAAGGGCGCGGCGAGGGAGCGGGGCGCGTTGTCGATCCAGACCTCGCCGCGCGCCCGCCAGGCCGACCGCGCCCACGTCCCCAGCAGCAGCGCGGCGCTCACGACGACGGGCGGGACCATGTCCCCCACCGCGCCCGGGTCGGTCACGAAATCGAGCGCCCAGCGGAAGTCCCAGAAGGCCGGGGCGCCCGCGTACTGGAGGTGCAGGACGGCGTGGAGCGCGAGCAGGGCGACGGCGGCCAGCGCGAGCGCCCGCGCGATGCCGCGCAGGCCGAACCAGCCGGCCGCGCGCGGCAGGAGGAAGGCGGCGTACGCGACGGCGACGAAGGCCCCGCCGTGGGCGATGGCGTTGTGCGGCTCCGGCAGCACGCGCGCGGCGAGTTCGCCCGCCACGTAGAAGGCGAGCGCCTCGGCGGCGAGGAGGGCGGCGATGGCGGCGCGGGCGATCACGCGATCACCTCGCGCTCCTCGAATTCGCGCCCGGCCACGCGCACGGGCAGCCCCGCCAGCGTGGCCGGATCGACGCGGTCGGAGGTGACCACCACGGCCACGCGGTGGCCCCCGTCGCGCAGGCGGCGCAGCTCCTCGGCCAGCTCCTCCGGCACGAGCGCGGCCACGAGCACGAGCGTCGAGCCGAGCGGCAGGCGTCCCGCTTCGCGCTGGAGGTGGCGCGCCAGCGCGCCCATCGTGAGGGGCTGCACCACGGCCAGCGCCTCCAGCAGGCGCGGCAGCTGTGAGCGCGCGCGCGAGGGCGCGAGGCGGATGGGCCGGTCGGAGTTGGGCACGGCGCCGTTCGCCAGCAGGCCCACGGCGTAGCGCCGCTCCATGCCCCACAGCGCCAGCGAGGCCGCCACCGAGACGGTGCGCTCCAGCTCGTCCTTCAGGTAGCCCTCCCAGGAGTGCTCGAGCGTGTCGATGTTGAGGAGCACGTAGAGCTGCGGCGTGGCCGAGGGCTCGTACACGCGCGACTGCAGCTCGCCGCGCCGCGCCGTGGCCTTCCAGTCGATGCGGCGCAGGGGATCGCCCGTCTCGTGGTCGCGCAGCCCGGCGATGCGGAGCGGGTCCTCGAAGATGGGGTTGCGCCCCTTGTCCTCGCCGAGGGGGCGGTCGGCGGGAAAGCCGAGGTCGTCGAGCGCGAACACGCGCGGGTAGGCAATGAGCCGCGTCGCGCCCGCGTCCTCGTGCTGGCGGGGGAAGAGGCCGAGGAGGTCGGCGGCGTGCAGCTGCGTGGGGCCGATGCGGAACTGGCCGCGCGCCCGCGCCCGCAGGCGCACGCGCCAGCGCCGCCGTTCGTACCAGCCCAGGGCGCCGCGCCGCGGCAGCCAGCTGAAGCCGGGGGAGGATGCCTCGGCGGTGTCCTCGCCCTCCACCTCCAGCCCCTCGGCCACGGCGAGGCGCAGGTTGAACCAGGGCAGCGGCAGGGGCTTGCGGTTCTCCAGCTCCAGGCGCAGCTCCACGGGCTCGTCCTGGAAGGCGTGCGTCTGGTTCAGTTCGCAGCGCACGCGCACGCGGGCGAAGAGGACGCGCGCCCACCAGCGCGCCCCCGCCCCCACGATCAGCACGACGAAGCCGATGCCCGTGATCATGGGCTGGCCCGTGCCGAAGCCGACCCCGATCAGGACCGGGCCCGCCAGCAGCCAGGCCTCGTGGAAGGGGAGCACGCCTCAGCGCCGCCGCCAGGGCGAATCGTCGTCCGCCGCGGGCGCGGGCTCCGGCGGGGCCGCGGGCTGCGGCGGAGGCGCGGGCGCGGGCGTCTCGCCCTCGACGGGCACGGGCACGCGGTCGAGCAGCTCGCCGATGAGGTCGGCCACCTCGCGGCCCCGCAGGCGCGTGCGCGAGGAGAGGATGAGGCGGTGGGGCAGCACGTGCGGGGCCATCGCCTTCACGTCGTCGGGCAGGGCGTAGTCGCGCCCGGCGATGGCCGCCCAGGCGCGCGCCGCGTGGAAGAGGGCGAGGCTGGCGCGCGGGCTGGCGCCCAGCTCGAAGGCCGCCTCGCGCCGCGTCTCGCGCACGATGCGCACGGCGTAGCGCCGCACCGCCGGGTCGACGTGCAGCCGCCGCAGCGCCGTCGCCATCTCCGCCAGCCGCTCCGCCGTCACCACCGGTTCCACCGCGTCCAGCGGGTGCTCGCGTTCGAGCCGCGCCAGCACCTCGTCCTCGCCGTCCTCGTCGGGGTAGCCCAGTTCGAGCCGCAGCAGGAAGCGGTCGAGCTGCGCCTCCGGCAGGGGGAAGGTGCCCTCCAGCTCGACCGGATTCTGGGTGGCGAGCACGAGGAAGGGGCGCGGCAGGAGCGCCGTCTCGCCCTCCACCGTGATCTGGCGCTCCTCCATGGCCTCCAGCAGCGCCGACTGCGTGCGCGGCGTGGCGCGGTTGATCTCGTCCGCCAGCACCACCTGCGCGATGAGCGGCCCCTCGCGGAAGGCGAACTCCTGCGTGCGCTGGTCGAAGTAGTGGATGCCCGTGATGTCGGCGGGCATGAGGTCGGGCGTGAACTGGATGCGGCGGAAGGAGCAGCCCAGCGAGCGCGCGATGGCCTTCGCCAGCGTGGTTTTGCCCGTGCCGGGCACGTCCTCCAGCAGGATGTGCCCCTCGCAGAGGAGCGCCACCAGCGCCAGCCGCACCACGTCGGCCTTGCCCACGATCACGCGCTCGACGCTGGCCCGCAGGTCGCCAGCCACGGCGCGGATGGCGTCCACCTCGGCGGGGGCGAGACGGTCGTCGGGATCATCGGGCATGGGGGCCTCCTGGCGCATGATCGCGGGGCGAATCGTAAGGGGCTCCGGCGGACGCCCGCCCGCCTCGTGGCACACTGGGCCGGTGAGCGACGTGCGCGCCATCGCGCTGGGGGACAATACCGCCTATCTCGTGCAGCGGGGCGGGACGCGCCTGCTGGTGGACACGGGACCGGACTACGCGGGCGCCTGGGAGGCGCTGCGGGACGCGCTCGGCGGCGAACCGCCCGACGTGGTCGTGGCCACGCACGGCCATCACGATCACGCCGGGCTGGGCGCGCGCTGGCGGGCGGAGGGCGTCCCCGTGTGGCTGGGCGCGGCGGACGCGCCCCTCACCGAGCGCCCCCCGCTCCAGTCCGCGGCGGAGGCGGCCGCCCACCTCGCCTGGGCGGAGGGCGCGGGCGCGCCGCCCGCCACGCTGGCGCACGTGCGCGAGCGCATCGCCGCGCGCCGCGAGGCCGCCCGCCTGGCCGCCGAATCGCCGGACCATCCCGACGGCGACGGGCGCTGGCCCACGGGGCTGCGCTATCCGCCCTTCCGCGCCAGCGCGCTCATCGACGGCGACGCCGCGATCGCGGGCGTCGAGCTGCTGGCCGCGCCCGGCCACACGCCCGGCAACCTCGTGCTGGCCGTGCGCGAGGAGGGCTGGCTCTTCTCCGGCGACCAGCTGCTGCCGCACGTCGACCCGCTGCCCGCCATCCAGTTCACGGCGGCGGGCGGAGGCCTCGCGCGCTTCCCCACGCTCCCGCGCTTCGCGGCCTCGCTCGAGCGGCTGGCGGACGGCGGCTTCACGCGCTGCTTCCCCGGCCACGGCCAGCCCTTCGACGGCGCGGCGGAGGCCATCGCGGGCGCGCTGGGCCGCATCGAGCGCCGTTGCGCGCGCGTGCGCGAGTCGCTGCGGGGCGCGGGTCCGGCCACCGTCCACGGCCTCTGCGAACGCCTCTACCCGCGCGCCGCGTCCCGCCGCTGGTGGCAGACGGCCTCGAGCCTGCAGGGCCAGCTCGACCTGCTGGAGTGGCGCGGAGAGGCGGCGGAGCGGGCGGGCCTGTGGGAGGCGCGCTGACGCGCCGCGACGGCAAACGCCTATCATCTGCGGGAGCGCGGAGCGCCGGGGTGGCGGAACGGAATACGCAGCGGACTTAAAATCCGTGGCCCTTGCGGCGTGAGGGTTCGAATCCCTCCCCCGGCACCAGCACTGCCCCAACACGCGAAGAGGCCGGGCGCGGGGCCCGGCCTCCCGTGCGTGGTCGGCGGACGCGCGAAGCTACGACGCGCCGCGGAACTCCATGTCGGGCTCGTGGCCCAGGTAGAGCTTGCCGATGGTCTCGTAGAGCGGGTGCGCCACCCAGCGGTGCGAGGCGCAGCCGTGGGCGTCCCGCAGCTTGCGCTCCAGCGGGCTGTACATGCGCGCCCCCGTCGTGCCCGCCGTGTTGTGGATGCCGTCCACGGCGTGCATGCAGGCGTTGGCCGCGAAGGTGCAGGCCAGGCGCGCCTTGCGCGTGGTCTCCGGGCCGGGATGGGGCGCGCCCGCGTGCAGCTCCTCCTCGATCTCGCGCATGGATTCCATGACGAAGGCGCGGGCGGCCTGCACGGTGGCCTCGGCCTCGCCCATGCGGTACTGGGCCACGGGCCGGTCGCGCAGGGTGCCGGGGGAGAGCATGGGCACCTTGTTCTGGGCCAGGTCGGAGAAGGCGTCGAGCGCGCCGCGGCCCACGCCCAGCGCCACCGCCGCCTTGTTGTAGGAGAGGCGCAGGGGCACGGGCATGCGGAAGACGGGGTTCGGGTAGAGGGCGGGCAGCTTCATCAGCTCCACGTCCAGCCACTTCTTCTCGATGACGGCGCCGTCCACCTTCACGTCGTGGCTGCCGGAGCCGCGCAGCCCGGCCACGTCCCAGGTATCGACGATCTCGAAGAGGGAGCGGTTGACGAAGAACATCTTCATCTTCGGCATGCCCGCGGCCTCGTCCATGATCGGGGCGGGGGCGTCCTCGCTCTCGTAGATGGGGCAGGACATGAAGGCCCATTCGACCTGGTGGCAGCCGCTCTGGAAGGTGGTCTGGCCCCAGATTTTGAAGCTGCCGTCGGGCTGTTCGACGGCCCTGCCGGGCACGGTGCCGGGGCCGCCGCCGCCGCACATGATGACGCGCGGGTTGTCGAGGTAGACCTCGCGCGCGAGGTCCTTGGGCATGCCGCCCGCGGCCATGGCGTTGATCTCGGAGCCGATCATGACGTTCCAGCCGACGGAGGCGTCGATGGCGGAGATGGCCTCGAGCACCTCGATGGTCTCCACCGAGCTGGCGTCCTCGCCGCCCAGCTCGGGCGGCAGGGTGAAGCGGAAGAGCCCCTCGTCGATGAGGATGTCGACGGTCTCGTGGGGCAGGTGGCGAAGCTTCTGCGCCTCGTCGCCGCCCTCGCGGATGATCTGGGTGAGCCGGTGCACGCGCTCGACGGGCGTGCCCTCGAGCGTGGTCGGGGCGATTGCCACGGGAAAGCCTCCTGCGTGAAGTGAGCGACGCGGAGTATACGACATGCGCGCGCGGTTGACGGCGGGCGCGTTTGGCCCCAGCATGGAGCGCGCACATTCCGAAGGGAATCTGCCGCCGGGGGGGCCGCAAGGCTGAGATCCGCGAGGACAACCCCAGGAACCTGATCTCGGTAATGCGAGCGTAGGGAAGCGGCGACATGGCGCGACATCCGGCAGACGAGGTCCCGCGGGCGCATCCGCGTCCGGCCAGCCATCGCTGAGGCGCGCCCTCCCCGTTCCCCGCCCGCCCCCGAATCAGGCGTCCCCTCCGACGGCGTCAGGGAGGGCGCACGTGATCGTCGAGCTGCAGTGTCTGGCCAGCCCCGCGGGGACGCCGGACGATCCCTACCGCCACATCGACGCGGCCATCGCCGTGGTGCGGGAGTCGGGGCTGAAATACGAGGTGGGCGCGCTGGGCACCACCGTGGAGGGCGAGCCCGACCGCCTCTGGCCGCTCATGCGGCGCGTGCACGAGGCCTGCCTCGCGGCGGGCGCGGAGTCGCTCGTGACCGTCGTCAAGGTCGAGCAGACGGCGGGCGCGGGCCCCACCATGGCCAGCCTCACGGGCAAGCACCGGGCGGACGGCGCATGACCGCCATCCCGCGGCGCATGGCGGCGCTGGCGCGCGAGTACGCGCCCGCGCTGGCGCTGCTCGTGGCGCTGGTGGGCCTGTGGGAGGCGCTCGTGCGGGCGCTGGACGCGCGCCCCTACATCCTGCCCGCGCCGAGCGCCATCTGGGCGGCCTTCCTGGAGACGCGCGAGCTGCTGCCGGCCCACCTCGAGGCCACCGCCACCGAGGCGCTCGCGGGGCTGGGGGCGGCGGCCGTCGGGGGCGTGGCCCTGGCCGTGCTCATCGCCAGCGTGCCCCTCGTGCGCCGCGTGCTCTACCCCATCGTGGTGGCCTCGCAGACGGTGCCGCCGCTGGTGCTGGCGCCGCTGCTCATCGTGTGGGTGGGCATCGGCATCGAGTCCAAGCTCATCGTGGTGGCGCTCGTGGGCTTCTTCCCCATCGTGGTGAGCACCGTGGACGGGCTGGCCTCGGCGGACCGCGAACTGGTGGCGCTCGTGCGCGGCATGGGCGCGGGCAAGCTGGCCGTGCTGCGCCACGTGCTCATCCCCTCGGCGGTGCCGGCCTTCTTCGCGGGGCTCAAGATCGCCGCCGCCTACGCCGTCATCGGGGCCGTCATCGGCGAGTGGGTGGCGGCCAAAGAGGGGCTGGGCATCTTCATCATCCGCTCGCAGGCGTCCTTCCGGCTGGACCAGATTTTCGTGGCCATCGCCGTGATCGCGCTGCTCAGCATCGCCCTCTTCGTCACCGTCCACCTGCTGGCGAGGCTCGCCTCGCCGTGGAACTACGTCGACCACGCCGCCGATTCCAAAGGAGAACCCCGGCCATGAAAACGAAACTCCCCTTCCGCCTTCTGCTCCTGCTGCCGGCGCTGCTGCTGGCGGGCCTCGCGCTCGCGGCCTGCGGCGACGACGAGCCGGAGGAGCTTCGCCCCGTCACCTTCATGCTCGACTGGACGCCGAACACGAACCACGCGGGCGTCTACGCGGCGCGGGCGCAGGGCTGGTACGAGGACGCGGGCATCGTCGTCGAGATCATCGAGCCCGGCGCGGGCGGCGTGGAGCAGGCCGTGGCCGCGGGCGCCGCCCACTTCGGCATCTCCGTGCAGGAGGCGGTCGTGCCCGCGCGCGAGCAGGGCCTGCCCGTCGTCTCCCTCGCCGCCATCATCGAGCGCAACACCTCCAGCCTCGTGGCGCTGGGGAGCGAGGGCATCGCGCGCCCGCGCGACCTCGCGGGCAAGACCTACGGCGGCTGGGGCGGCCCCCTCGAAACGGCCCTCGTCTCGCGCCTCGTCGAGTGCGACGGCGGCGACCCGGACACGGTCGAGTACGCCATCATCGGCAACGTCGACTACCTCGTGGGCATGGAGCAGGACCACTACGACTTCGTGTGGATCTTCGACGGCTGGGACGGCATCCGCTACACGCGCGTGCTGGGCGAGGACGTCGTCACCCTGCCCTTCATCGACTACACGGAGTGCATCCCCGACTGGTACACGCCCGTGATCATCGCGGGCGAGGGCCTGATCGCGGACGACCCCGACCTCGTGCGCGACTTCATGGAGGCGACGGCGCGCGGCTACCGCTTCGCCATGGAGAACCCGGGCGAGGCCGCGGACATCCTGCTGGAGGCCGCGCCCGAGCTGGACGGGGCCCTCGTGCGCGCCAGCGCCGGCTACCTCGCCGGGCGCTACGCCGCCGACGCCGATGACTGGGGCCGCCAGCAACTGGAGGTCTGGACCCGCTTCGAGGCCTTCCTGCGCGAGGCCGGGCTGACGGAGGCGCCCATCGACGTGGAGGCCGCCTTCACCAACGAGTTCCTGCCCTAGCGGCGCGGGCGCGGGAAAGGGGACGGCATGGACGGCGCGGCGGTGGCCATTCGCGGGCTGCGCCACGCCTTCCCCGGCCCGCCGCCCGTGCCCGCGCTCGACGGCGTCGAGCTGGAGGCGGCGCGCGGGCAGTTCGTGAGCCTCGTGGGGCCGAGCGGCTGCGGCAAGAGCACGCTGCTGCGGGCGCTGGCGGGGCTGCTGCTGCCCGACGCGGGCGAGGCCCTGATCGAGGGGCGTTCGGCGCTGGGCCGCCCCGGGCTGGCGGCCTACATGCCCCAGCGGGACCTGCTCCTGCCCTGGCGGCGGGCGCTCGCCAACGCCACGCTGGGGGCGACCATCGCGGGCGTGGGGCGGGCGGAGGCGCGGCGGCGCGCCCTCGACCTGTTCGAGCGCTTCGGGCTGGCGGGCTTCGAGCGCAGCTGGCCCTCGCAGCTGAGCGGGGGCATGCGCCAGCGCCTCGCCCTGCTGCGCACCTTCCTCATGCCGCGCGACGTGCTGCTGCTGGACGAGCCCTTCGGCGCGCTGGACGCGATCACGCGGCGCGAGATGCACCAGTGGCTGCAGGAGGTCTGGCGGCGCGACGCGCGCACCGTGCTCTTCGTCACGCACGACGTGGAGGAGGCGCTCGTCCTCTCCGACGCCGTGTGCGTACTCACGCCGCGGCCCGCGCGCGTGGCGGCGCGGCTCGCCATCGACTACCCCCGCCCACGCGCGCCCGCCCTCGTCACCGACCCCGCCTTCGTCGCCGACAAGGCCCGCCTGCTCGCGGCGCTGGACCAGCACGGCGCACGGAGCGGCGACGCCTGAGGGAAGGCCGCGGAAATCGCGGGGGGGGGTTGCGCGTTAACGATGGATGCCGTATTGCTCTGATCGATGCTGGATCGGATCGCCGGATCGCCGGATCGCCGGATCGCCGGATCGCCGGATCGCCGGATCGCCGGATCGCCGGATCGCCGGATCGCCGGATCGCCGGATCGCCGGATCGCCGGATCGCCGGATCGCCGGATCGCCGGATCGCCGGATCGCCGGATCGCCGGATCGCCGGATCGCCGGATCGCCGGATCGCCGGATCGCCGGATCGCCGGATCGCCGGATCGTCACCAGGACGCCCTCACCGTCGCGAACGCCGCGGGAACGCACGCGCCGCGACCGGCTCCGCCGCTCGCGTGCCGCCGGGCCGTGGAGCGCAGCGTGAAACCTCCCTCATGAAACCGGTAACTCTCGGGGTCATCGCGGCGCTGTTCCTCATCGCCACGCTGGCCCCCGTCAACGGAGCGGCGGCGCAATCGACGGCCAGCGTCGAGGTGCGCGTGTGGCAGAGCGTCTCCGACGACCGCGGCCTCTACGTGAGCGCGCGCCCCGCGGGCGGCTCCTGGGGCACGCTGGGCACCATCCCCCTCGACATGGACGGCCTCAGCAGCTCGGGGGCCTACCGCTACGGCGACGTCGCCGTCGAGGCGCCCCTGTCGGCCGAACCGGACGCGCCGCGCGCGACCATCGAGGTGCGCGTCTGGCAGAAGATCGCGGACGAGCGCGCGCTGTACGTGAGCGCGCGCCCCGC
This sequence comes from Tepidiformaceae bacterium, assembly GCA_958295975.1. GTDB lineage: Bacteria > Chloroflexota > Dehalococcoidia > Tepidiformales > Tepidiformaceae > UBA2991. Next base: position 240,181 of record OY282446.1, read on the forward strand.
GGGCGGCTCCTGGGCCACGCTCGGCACCATCCCCCTCGACATGAACGGCCTCAGCAAATCACGCGCCTACCGCTACGGCGACATCGCCGTCGACGTGCCGCTGGAGGACGAACCGGCGGACCCGTCCGGCGGGACGCGGGCGAGCTGCCGCTTCGAGGACGCCGCGTCGAAGGTCATCGGGGCCACCGTGCGCGTGGTCACGGACCGCGGCACCGGCACCGCCTTCTACGCGGGCGACTCGCAGTTCGTGACGGCGGCGCACGTGGTGGAGGGGGCGCGCACGATCCGCCTGCGCTCGTCCGACATGGACATGCCCGCGCGCGTGCTGGGGGCCCACGGCGTGGCCGACATCGCCATCCTCACCGCCCCGGCGGGGGAGCTCGATGCGCTGGACTTCGCCTCGCCCGGCGCGATCCGCACCAGCGCCCGTCCGGGCACCGCCGTGGCCGCCGCGGGCTACGCGGACGGGATGGGGGAGGACGCGGCCATCACGCGCGGCATCGTCTCGCGGCTCTTCACGCGGGCCAGCATCTCCTGGCTGCAGACGGACGCGGCGCTGAGCCCCGGCTCCAGCGGCGGGCCGCTGTTCGACGCCTGCGGGCGCGTGGTGGGCGTGATCAGCTCGAAGCTGGTGGGGCAGGGCATCGAGGGCGTGGGCTTCGGCGTGGCCGAGCCCAGCCTCGGCCAGATCATCGCGAACATCCGCACCGACGCGCGCTACGGCCCCGGCCCCACCTACGAGCAGATCGACGCCTTCGTCTCGAGCTTCGGCGACGAGCAGCGGCGCGTGCTGTTCGAGTCGATCAACGCGCTCATGGAGCAGTGGAACGCCATCTGGCCGACGGAGCCGCGCCCTTCCGAGCGGCTGGCGGGGATCGCCCGCGCCCAGCACACCCTCGCCACGCAGGCGTGGACCTTCGTGCAGACCATTCCCTCCGCCTACCCGACGGCGCTGACCAACGAGGTGGTGGACCACTGGTTCCGGGCCGCCAGCGGCTACCTCGCCGCCTTCATCGCCGAGGCCGAGGCGGCGGAGGCCTTCGCCCTCGCGCGCGGCGATTACGAGACGCTGCAGCGGCGCACGATGGCCACGAAGATAGCGCTGGACGAGTCCGACCGCGCCCGCTGCGCCCTCGCCGAGCTGCAGGGCTACGCCACGTGGGCCCACCAGGACGGCACGCCCTGCATCCCGCGCTGAGTCCCCGGCGCGCCCCTGACCCCGCCGTAGTACCCTGCGGACGCGGGCGCGCCCGCACCCGCCCCGGGAGGACGGCATGAACCTCGTGAGTCTGGACTCCAACAGCGCCATCGGCGCCATCGCCATCGGCACCGTGAACGCCATCGGCTTCATCGCGGTGAGCGTCGTGAACGCCATCGGCCTGGTGGCGGTGAGCGCCGTGAACGCCATCGGCGTGATCGCCATCGGCAGCATCAACGCCATCGGCGTGATCGCCATCGGCAACGTCAACGCCACGGGGCTGATCGCCATCAGCAACGTCAACGCCAGCGGCGTCATCGCCATCGGGCGGCAGCGGGCGTACGGCGTGTTCGCGCTCTCCTGGTCGGGCAAGGGGCGCGCGCGCCACATGCTCTCGCCGGACCGCCGCGACGCGGAGGCGGAGGCGCTGTTCCGGCGCTGGCTGCCGGCGCGCCTGATCCCGAAGCCGCGGCAGGCGGCCTAGCGCGGCGGCGCGGCGATCTCCTCAAGCAGTTCGAGCCTGAGGCCCTGGACAAACTCGCGCGCTTTCCGCACGAGATAGCACTGCTCATACTCCCTGTCCGAATACCGCCACTGATGAAGCGGTTTGACGCGGTTGCGCACGAGCGTGGCGAGGAACCCGTCGCCTTCGAGTTCGGGCACGCGGTCTCCGTCCGGGATGAACACGAACAGCTTTCTCGCCACATCGCTCTGCCCGACGTGAAGCACGAGCTCCGCCCGCGCTCCGCGCTGCTCCGCATTGCGCTCGATCAGAATGACCGTGCCATCGCAGGCATCGAACAGCGCGGCCTCATCAACCGGGTCGCGGGCGAACACCACTTCCTCCACATACGGAAGCGCACCAAGCGCATCCCGCAGCTGTTCGCGCTTGGTGCGCCCATTCCCTGCCAGCCGTTCCGAGAGAGCGGGATCTCCGCCGTGGAGCATGATGCGAAGCCGGAGCGCTTCCCGTTTCGCATTCTCCGTTCGCTGCCACTCGTCGAGCGAGGTGTCCGCCCCGCCAGCGATCTCACGGATATTCACCGGTCGACGAACATCCGGCGCGCGACGTCTCGCCCGTGGTCCGTGATCAGCAGACCGTCCGGGCCCGCCGTCACCCAGCCGGCGCGAACGGCAAGCACGATGGCGCGCAGCGCGTCGTAATCGTCCGCGAGTTCGACAACCTCGGGACCGGAGATGAAGGTGCAGTCGCTGATTTTCCAGAGCAGCCCGCGCGCGTAGCGATCCATCTCGGCCGCGATCTCATGGAACCGCGCGGAATGGCCATCCTCAAGCGTCGGCGGCGCATCCGGTTCGGGCATACGCGCGCCGTTCGCCACGGCTTCGTCCAGCCGCCCGGACGCCGCCTCGACCCCTGCTTCCGTCTCGGCCATGTGCACAGGATACCACGGCGGCGCGCGCCTGCTAACCTTCCCCCATGGTGGACGCCAGCATTCCCGGGCACGTGGCCGTGCGCCGCCGCGACGGACGCCGCGAGGTGCTGCTGCACCGCTCGCTCGCGCTCATCGGCGAGGACCGCGTCGAGATTCGCGGCGCGCGCAGCGCCGTCGCGCTCCCCCTCCTCGGCGTGGCCCTGAGCGCCGTGGCCGGGGCCTTCATCGCCATCCAGGCGGGCGACCTGCCCTTCCCCCTGCTGGTCGCCCTGCTGCTGTTCGCCCTGCTCGCCTTCCCCGTCTCCGTGATGGCGCTCGTGGGGTCCGTGGCCGGGGCGGACGTGGTGGCCGACGGGCGCAAGCGCTCCATCACCTGGCAGCAGGGCTATCTGGGCATGGGCGTGGGCACGCGCGAGCTGGTGCCCTTCGGGAAGATCGAGCGGCTGGCCGTCACCATCGAGGGGGCGGAGGCCGACCGCTGGCGCGGGGAGCGCGACGCCCTGCGCCAGTTCGCCCTCGTGCTCGTGAAGCGATCGGGCCGCCGCCTCACGCTCGCGCGCGTGCCCGTGCCCGCCGCCGGCCAGACCGACGGCATGGACCGCACGCTCGCCGTGGGGAACGCCATCGCCGCCCTCGCGGGCGTCGAGGTGGAGCTGCCCGACGGCTGGGAGCTGGTGGAGCTGCCCGAGGAGGAAGCCGCCGCCGGGGGACGCCGTGGCTGAGGACGCCGCCCTCGAGGCGCTGCTGCGGGCGCGCACCATCGCCGTGGTGGGCCTCGACGCGCGCACGGACCGGCCCGCGTACGAGGTGGCCGCCTACCTGCAGGCGCAGGGCTACCGCATCGTGCCCGTGCCCGTGCAGCGCCCCGCGGAGGAGGCGCTGGGCGAGCGCGCCTGGCCCTCCCTGCGCGACATCCCCCACGCCGTCGATCTGGTGGACGTGTTCGTGCGCGCCGAAGGCACGGACGCCATCGTGGACGACGCCATCGCCATCGGCGCGGGAGCCGTGTGGCTGCAGCTGGGCATCGTGAACGACGCCGCCCTGGCGCGCGCCCGCGCCGCCGGACTGGCCGCCACGCAGGACCGCTGCACGAAGGTCGAGCACCGGCGCGCGACGGCGCTGGCCCCTGAGGCGGGGCGGCGGTAGGCTTCGCGCCGCAGTGCCCCATCCCTCCCCCCTCCCGTGCGCGCCGTGAGCCGGGCGACCTTCGGCGGCCAGTGGGCCGCGATCGCGATCGTGGCGGCGCTGGGCGTGCCCGGCATCGCCCTGCGCCTCACCGGCACACACCTCGATCCGCTGGTGGCCTCGGGCGTCTACGGCCTGTCCATCCTGGCCGCCGCCTTCCTGCTCAGCTGGGCGGCGGAGACGGCCGAGCTGGACATCTCGCAGGGGCTGGCGCTGGCCATCATCGCCTTCATCGCCGTGCTGCCCGAATACGCCGTGGACGCCGTGCTCGCGTTCCGGGCGGGGGCCGACCCGGAGGAGGCGGCGAAGGGCCTCGCCATCGCCAACATGACGGGCGGCAACCGCCTGCTCATCGGCGTGGGCTGGCCCATCGTCTTCCTCATCTTCTTCTACCGCAAACGCCTGCGGGAGCTGGTGGTGAGCCGCTCGCGCTCGCTGGAACTGGCCTTCCTCGCCGTGGCCACGCTGTATGTCATCTTCGTGCCCCTGCGCGACACGCTCACGCTGGTAGACACCATCGTGCTCGTCTCCCTCTTCGCCATCTACCTCGTCATGACCAGCCGCACGGAGTCGGAGGAGGTGGAGCTGGTGGGCCCGGCGCGGGCCATGGGCGCGCTGTCCGACTGGCGGCGGCGCTCGCTAGTCGTGGTGGCGCTGCTCTACGCCGCGGGCGTGATCGTGGCCTCCGCCGAGCCCTTCGCCCACGATGGGCTGGTCGCAACCGGTGAGCAGTTCGGCGTGAGCGAGTTCTTCCTCATCCAGTGGGTGGCGCCGCTGGCCTCGGAATCGCCCGAGGTGCTGGTGGCGGCGCTGCTCGCCTGGCGCGGGCGCGCGGCGGCGGGCATGGGCGCGCTCATCTCCTCCAAGGTCAACCAGTGGACGCTGCTCATCGGCACGCTGCCCATCGCCTTCATGTTCGGCTCCGGCGACTGGGGCCTGCTGAACGGCCTGCCGCTGGACGGACGCCAGCAGCAGGAGGTGTTCCTGACGGCGGCGCAATCGGCCTTCGCCATCGCCGTATTCGTGAACCTGCGCATGAACCGCTGGGAGGCGGGGGCGCTCTTCGTGCTCTTCGCCACGCAGCTGTTCATCACGAACGAGGGCGTGCGGCTCTGGTACGCCGTGGCCTACCTCGTGCTGTGCGCGGCGCTGCTGGTGCACAACCGGCGCGCCCTGCCCGGTCTGGCGCGCGACGCCCGCGACGTCATCCGCGGCAACGCCGACTTCGACGACGCGGACGCGACGGGCGAGCGCTGAGCGCGCGTCAGTACCAGTCGAGGTACTCGTGCGCCACCCAGCCCTCCGCGCCGGACGGGGCGCGGACGTAGACCCACGGACGATCACTCCAGGCGACGGACGGGGCGCTTGTGTCCATGAAGAAGATGCCATGGATCCACGCAATCTCCTCCCCCGGCTCGAACGTGCGGCGCTCGAAGGCATCCGGCGCGGGCGTCGGCGCAGGAGTGGCAGTGGGCACAGGCGTGGGCGTGGCCGTCGGAGCAGGCGCAGGAGTGGCAGTGGGCATGGGGGTGGCGGTCGGCGTCAGTGTGGGCGTGGCCGCGGGCGTGGCCGTGGGCGACGGCGTGGCGGTGGGAGCCGCCGTCGGCGGCGGCGCGGGCGGGGCGGAGGCGCCGCAGGCGAGCGCCAGGAGCGCGGCCAGCGCCAGCGTCGCCATGCACATGCCCCGCCCCATGCCGCGAGCATAGCCGCTCGCGGGGGGCCGTGGCGCTACGACGGGCGCGCGGGATCGGGGGCGGCGCCGATGGCGTACTCCAGCGCGTCGGCGAGCGCCAGCCAGCTGGCCTCGATGATGTCCGTCGAGCAGCCCACCGTGGTCCAGTAGCGCGCGCCGTCCGTGCTCTCGATGAGCACGCGCACGCGCGCCGCCGTGGCCGATTCGCTGTCGAGGATGCGCACCTTGTAGTCGACCAGCTTCACGTCGAGCGCGCGCGGATGGGCGGCGGCCAGCGCCTTGCGGGCGGCCAGGTCGAGCGCGTTCACGGGGCCGTTGCCCTCGGCGGCGGTGTGGTGGCGCTCGCCGTCCACGCGCAGCTTGACCATGGCCTCGGCCACCATGTCGCCGCGCTGGTCGTCGCCGCGGAGGTGGCGGTGGCGCTCCACGATGACGAAGTCCTCGATCTCGAAGGGGCGCGCGTAGCCCGGCAGCTGGCGGCGCACGAGCAGCTCGAAGCTGGCCTCCGCGCCCTCGTACTGGAAGCCCTCGCTCTCCTTCTCCTTGACGGCGGCGAGCAGGGCGCGGATTTCGTCCTGCGTGAAGGGGTAGTCGATGCCCAGCTCCTCCAGCTTCATGAGCAGGTTGCGCTGGCCGGAGAGTTCGCTCACGAGCACGCGGCTGCTGTTGCCCACGAGCGCCGGGTCGATGTGCTGGTAGGCGTTGGCGTCCTTGCGCACGCCGGCCACGTGGTAGCCGGCCTTGTGGGCGAAGGCGCTCTGGCCCACGAAGGGGGCCTGCGAGTCGGGCACGAGGTTGGCCAGCTCGTTCACGTAGCTGGAGACCTCGGTGAGGCGCGCCAGCTGCTCGTCCGCGACCACGTCGATGCCCATCTTCAGCTTGAGGTTGGCGGCGACGGTGAGGATGTCGGCGTTGCCGCAGCGCTCGCCGTAGCCGTTCACGCAGCCCTGCACCTGCCAGACGCCCGCCTCCACGGCGGCCAGCGTGTTGGCCACGGCCAGCCCCGCGTCATCGTGGCAGTGGATGCCGAGGCGCGCGTCGGGGACGCGCTGGCGCACGGCCTCGATGGCGGCCAGCAGGCGGGGCGTGGTCATGCCTCCGTTCGTGTCGCAGAGGACGAGCGCGTCGGCCCCCGCGCGCGCGGCGGTGGCGAGGCACTGCAGGGAGTAGTCGGGGTTGTCGGCGAAGCCGTCGAAGAAGTGCTCGGCGTCGAAGAAGACGGTCTTGCCCAGCGCCTTGAAGTAGCGGGCGGTGTCCGCGATCATCGCCAGGTTCTCCTCGTCGCTCGTTTCGAGGACGCGGCGCACCTGGTACTGGCTGGCCTTGCCCACGAGCGTAACGCCCTCGGTTTCGGCGGCCACCATGCTCTGGATGTTGGCGTCGGTCGCGCAGGCGAGGCCCGCGCGGCGCGTGCCCCCGAAGGCGCTCACCTTCGCCCGCGAGAGGGGCGCGCCCTCGCGCAGGCGGCGGAAGTAGGCGGCGTCGCGCGGATTGGAGCCGGGGAAGCCGCCCTCGATCCACTCCACGCCGAGCTCGTCGAGCTTGCGCGTGATGCGCACCTTGTCCTCGACGGAGAGGGAGATGCCTTCCATCTGGGCGCCGTCGCGCAGGGTGGTGTCGTAGAGCTGGACGCGGTCGGTGGGCATGGGGCGAGAATCGTAGCACGCGCCCGCGTTATGGCATGGTCGGGCGGGATGCGGTTGGATGCGACCTGCGCGGGGATGCTTGCGAAACCGCTCGCGATCGCGGACACTGCCGCAATTCGCGCACGCAGGGCGCAACCAGAGGGCCAGCGCCACGCCGCTGCTGGCGCTATCCTCTCAGGGGAGCAGCCATGGAACCATTCCGCCGCACCGCATCAGGTGCAGACCGAGCGTTCCGAATACAGGGGAGGGAACCCGCTTCATGCGCGACAACGAGAACTACTGGAAGAGGCTCCGGAGCCGCCCGGTCAGCCGGCGCGGATTCCTCATCGGCGGCGGCGTGGCGGCGGCCGGCTCGGCCGCCATCCTCGCGGGCTGCGGGGACGACGACGACGACGATACGCCGACCGCGGCGCCCGCCACGCAGGCGGCCACGGCCACGACGGCGGCGGCGGCCACGCAGGCGGCGGCGGCCACGCAGGCGGCCACGGCGACTCCCACCGCCGCGCCCACCCAGGATCCGGACGCGCCGCGGCGCGGCGGCACGTTCAAGCACTGGAAGACGGCGGAAGACGCTGGCATGGACCCCGCCATCTTCCACGTGAACAACACCGAGGTCATCTATTCCACGATGACGCAGGTCTACACCTACCAGCCGTCGAAGGACCTCATCTCCCGCGACGGCATGATCGGCTGGGAGCAGGTGGATCCGACCACCCTCGTGTGGAGCATCCGCCCGGGCATGAAGTTCCACAACGGCGATCCGGTGAACTCCGAGGCCGTGGCCTTCAGCTTCTCGCGCCTGCCGGAGCTCTACACCGCGCTCGGCGCCACGCACGTCACCAACACCGGCTTCACCTTCGTGGACAACTTCGAGGCCACCGACGAGCTGACGATGCGCGAGAACTGGCTGACCCCGAACGCGGATGCCCTCATCTACCGCGCCCGCCACTACTACTCCTTCGTCAATCCCCGCATCGTCGAGCGGGAGGGGACCATCGAGGGCACGATCGAGCTGGCGGACGGCACGAGCAAGGACATCCTCGGCATCCAGCAGCTGCCGTTCGGCTCCGGCAGCGGGCCCTACACGCTCGCGCGGCGCGACTCCATCGGCACGCGCATGGAGCGTTGGCCGGACTACCACAAGCACACGCCCGCGGACGACGGCTTCGTCGAGGACGGCCCCTACATCGACGCCTGGGAGATCCGCATCATCCCCGACGTGGCGGCGGCCAAGTCCGCCTTCCTCGCCGGCGAACTCGACGTCTACAACGACGTCGACCCGCTGGAGCTGCCCGACTTCGAGGGACAGGACCATCTGTCCATCCTCGAATCCCCCGCGGGCGGCTACGCCCTCTGCGGCATGGACGGCGGCAAGTTCCACGACAAGCGCTCGCGCCAGGCGCTGCAGAAGGCCTTCGACTACGAGAGCTTCATCGCGGCCCTGCGCCCCTTCGGCGGCACCTACCAGGGCCCGGTCTCGAACCTGCTCCCGCACTTCGCGCTGAGCCAGGAGGAGATCCGCTCGTACTACCGCTACGACCCCGCCGAGGCGCGGCAGCTCTGGGAAGCGGCCGACTTCGAGTACCCGGTCGAGAGCCTCAAGGTCTTCCTGTCCACCGGCAGCGCCCTCCAGCAGCAGATCGCCGAGTTCGTCGCCCAGTCGCTCGGCGACTCGCTCGGCCTCCCCACGGAGGTCGAGGCGGTCGACGTCAACACCTGGGCGGCGCGCGCACTCGAGCGGGCGCAGGTCAAGGACTGGGACCTGCTGACCTACGGCATCGGCACCTCGGGCGGCACCACCGGCCTCCCGAACGACTCCGCCCTCATCAACTTCGACCCGCGCGGCTATGGCAACAGCGCCTTCAACCACAGCCTGGCCGAGGACCTGATGCCCCGCGCCGAAATCCTCGCCGACGGCACCGAGCTCATCGGCATGCTGGAGCGGCAGGAGCAGGAGGTCGACCGCGAGGCCCGCACGCAGCTGCTCTCCGAGGTCCAGCACTGGATCCTCGACCGGCACTGGTGCAACTGGTCGCTGCCGCCCGCGACGACCTCGTTCTACGGCTTCAGCTCGCGCCTGCGCGACTTCGCCCCGAACGACTGGCTCAACTCCTACGACCGCAGGCGCGAGTCCATGTGGCTCGCGGACGCCTAGCCCAACCGCCCCGCGGGCGCCCGCCGGGCGCTCCGTCCATCCGCGAAGGCCCGCCCCGGAAATGGGGCGGGCCTTTTGCCGCCACGCTCACCACCATTCGAGATGCTCGTGGGCGGCCCAGCCCTCAATCCCGCCACCGGTACGGACGTGGACCCAGACAGTGCTTCTGTACAGGCCCGGCCCGTAGGGCGTGTTCACGCTACGGAGCATCTCGTAGCTGAGAGCGAGAAGGATGAAGCCGCAGTAGAGCGCATCCAGCTTGTCGTAGCGGGAGGCGATGCGACGGTAGCCCTTCAGCCGCCGGATGAGGCGCTCCACCTCGTTGCGACGGCGGTAGCGCTTGCGGTCGTACTGCCAGGGGCGTCGCCGGTGGGGCATGGGCGGCACCACGGGCACATAGCCCAGGTCCCGCGCCAGCTGGCGCGTGGCATCGCCCTCATAGGCACGGTCCATGATGAGAAACACGCCCGGCATGGGTCCCAGACGCTGGAGCAGCTTGCGGCCTTCGGGCGCGTCGCCCGCCTGGCCCGGGGAGAGGGTGGCGATCAGGGCCGTGCAGGCATCCGCGGCAGCCAGATGAAGCTTGGAGGACCAGCCGGCGCGGGAGCGTCCGATGGCCTGGGGCCCCTTTTTTTGAGCGCCCCCGTGCCGTCCGGGTGGACCTTCACGATGGTGCTGTCCAGCGACACCGCCTCCACCTTGATGCGCACGATCCGCTCCCGCTGGAGCTGCGTGAAGACGCGGTCGAGGACGCCGTTCTTCGACCAGCGGTTCATGCGCATGTAGACGGTGTGCCAGTTGCCGAAGCGTTCGGGAAGCCCGCGCCACTTACAGCCGTGCTCGGCCACGTAGAGGATGGCGTTGAGGACCTGCAGGTTGGAGAGGCGCACGGTGCCGCGCTGGACGGGGAGGACGGGGGCGATGCGTTCGTACTGGGCCTCGGTCAGTTCCATGCCCCTCACCCTACCATAAACATCCCACTAGTGTGAACAGGCCCTAGCGGCCAGCGCCCGTTGACAGCCGCGCGCTCCCTTCGTACAACTCCATCAGCGCCCGTCGCGCCGGAGCCTGTAATGAAGCTCACCCCCCCCCCCCCACTTATGGCAAGTTACGCGCTGCGGCTCATCGCGCTCGCGCTCGTCGGCGGGACGCTGCTGTTTGCCAACTCCGCCACGCACTCCCAGACGGCCTGCTCCTTCAGCGGCACCGCCGTCCGCGCCCAGACGTACATCGCCGGTACGGCCATCGCGTCCCCCGGCGCCAACCTCCCGATCACCTTCCCCACGGCCACGGGCTCGGGCTGCACGACGCCCATCGTCTACACCCTCACGCCCGTCGCCACCGCGGGCTCCACCGGCACGAGCGTGCCCGGCCTCACCTTCAACGGGAGCGCCACGCCGCCCACGCTCACGGGCACGCCCACCGCCCCCGCGGGCTATTCCGACACGCACGTGCTCGCCTACACCGCCACGGACGCGAACGGCGACACCGCCACCGTCCAGTACCGCATCACCGTCGAGGCCGACAGCACGCCCACTTTTGCCCGGACCGAGTATGCCCAAACCTTCTACGTCGACCGCTACGAAGTCTGGGGCACGCCGCAGGTGGACGGCGGCAACTATTTCGGCACCGGCGGCTCCCAGTACTCGATCGCGGTCCCCGACGGAGAGATGGCGAACTACTGGGCCAACGGGCCCCTGCGGCACATCGCCAACGCCCACCAGATGACGGCCCTGCCCACCGCGACGGCGGCGGAGACGAGCCACGTCTTCACGTTCACGGACCGGGATGGCGACGTCGCCACCACGATGCTCAAGTTCAAGGTGGAGGACGCGCCCAGTCCGGACTTCTTCCGCGACTCCATCCGCGTGAACTGGATTCTCAACAGCATCCCCCGCAACGACAGCCCGCTGACCTTCGACGGCGCGGGCGGGACGGGCACGACCTACGCCCTCAGCGGGACGCTGCCCGCCGGGCTCACCTTCGACGCCGCCCAGCGCCGCGTCACCGGCAGGCCGACCGAGGCCGGCACGTTCGCGCTCACGCTCACGGCCACGGACAGCAACGGCGCGAGCGACACGCAGGCCGTCAGCATCTTCGTGTCGCCGACGACCGACCCCAGCACTGCCCCCGCGTTCGCGGGCCGGAGCGTCCTGAGCTGCACCGAGGTCAGGGTGCACTGGGGGGCGCCGCGCGGGGGCAATCCCCCGGAGGCTGGGTTCACCCTGCCGACCGTCACCGGCTATCGCATCGAGGGGAAGCAGCGCGGCGTCGATTCCGACTGGAAGCTCATCGCCGAGACCGGGGCCGCCGCCACCAGCTATACGCACTCCGATCTCCCGCCCGGCTCGCAGTGGACCTACCGCGTCCGCGCCATCACGGCGGGCGGCGTCAACCCCTGGTCCCCGAACGTGCACGCATCGACGTCCGTGAACCCCAGCAGGCCCTACCGCGCGCTGGAGGTGGGGATGACGATCAGCGTCTCCTACCCGACGGCCAGAGGGGGCGAGATCACGCGCTTCGAGTGGTACCGCTCGCCCGATCAGGCGCCGCTGGACTGGCAGCGCGCCCCCGGAGGCCCGGCGGGGTTCTACGACGTCACGGACGCCGACGTCGGACACCTGATCGGGGTGGCCTTCCCCGGCGAGGAGTACGTCGCCTGGGTCCACGCCGTCACCAGCCAGGTGACCGTGATCCAGTCCTTCGCCGGCGTCTACGATCCGGTCATCCCCGACGACTCCCCGTCCTTCGCCGCGAGCGGCGAGCGCATCGTGGAGCCGCCCGCATCCGTCAACATCCAGCTGCCCACGGCCACCGGCGGCAGCGGGACCATCGTCTACGCGCTCAGCCCCGACCTGCCCGCCGGGCTCGTCTTCGACGAGGACGCGCTCACCGTCACGGGCACGCCCCCGCCCGACTGGACGGGGGACTACGCCTTCACCGCGCGCGACGACGACTGCGACATCGCCACCTACACGCTCGCCATCGGCCCCGAACCAATCATCCTCGAACCCGAACCGGAGTCGCCAGCGCCGTTCGTCCCGGCGACGCGCTACGGCGCCGTCACCGTCACCGTGGCCGAGGAAGGGAACGCGCCGGAGGACGCGGTCTACGGCGTCCGCCTCGCCTGCGGGCCGTCCGCCTTCACGCCCGCGCTGGCCGCCGGGGAGAGCTATACCGCCTCGGTCGTGGCGGGCAGCCTCTGCGCGCTCAGCGTGACCGACCGGCAGGGCGCGTCGGAGGTGCGCGGCGAGTTCGCTGGCCGCCTCATCGGGGAGGGGAGCAGCGCCGCCACCGTCACGCTGGTCCACGAGGCCCCGGAAGAGCGGCTGGAAGCGACGCTGGTGGCGGGCCTGACCTTCGTGCGCTGGCGGGGCGAGGAGACGCCCGTGGCCGAGGCCGTGGCCGAGCTCACGCTGCGCGTCACCGCCGTGCACCAGTGGGACGTGGCCACGCAGTCATGGCGCTCCTGGTCCCCCGGCGGCGAGGCCATCCCCGGCATGAACACGCTGGCCGCGTTCGAGCCGGGCGGCATCTACTTCATCTTCGCCGAAGCGGGGACGGACGCTGCGAACTGACGGCGTGGCGTGCCCGCGCGCCTGCGCCGTAGCGGCGGGCGGGGGAGAATCGGGGCATGGCGCTCGACCTCGACCCCGGGCTGGCGGCGACGGGCAACCCCGCGCTCGTGAGGGCCATCGTCGCGGAGATGGACGGCGGCGCCATCCCCTTCGAGCGCTTCATGGAGCTGGCGCTCTACCACCCCGAGCACGGCTACTACCGCAAGGCCGGGCGCGTGGGGCCGTCCGGCGACTTCCTCACCAGCCCGACCGTGCACCCGATGTTCGGCTGGGCCGTGGGGGCCTGGTGCGAGTGGGTGTGGGAGGCGCTGGGGCGGCCCGATCCCTTCGCCGTGATCGAGCCCGGCGCGGGCGAGGGGGCGCTGGCGACGGCGCTGCTGGACTGGGCGGACGGACGCGGCGGCGGCTTCGCCCGCGCCCTGCGCTACACCGCCATCGAGCCGAACGCGCGCGGCGGCGACCCGCGCGTGGAGTGGCGCGCGGACGCCCCCCCGCCGGCGGAGGCGGGCGTGGCGCTTTCGAACGAGCTGTTCGACGCGCTGCCCGTGCGGCTCTTCGAGGTGGGCGAGCGCGGCCCGGCGGAGGTGTACGTGCGCTGGGACGGCGCGGCCTTCACGGAGACGCGCGGCCCCATCGCCACCATCGACGGCGCGCCCGCCGCCGGGCGCTTCGAGGCCAGCGGTCGCGCGCCCGCGACGATGGCGGCCATGTGCGCGCTCGTGCGGCGCGGCGCCGTGCTCGCCTTCGACTACGGCCATCCGGCGGAGGATCTGTGGGCGGACTGGCGCACGCGGGGGACGCTGCTCTGCTTCCACCGGCACACGGCCCACGAGGACCCCTACCAGCACGTGGGCGAGCAGGACCTGACCGCGCACGTGAACCTGTCCGAGCTGACGGCGGCGATGGAGGACGCGGGCATGACCGCCTTCGCACCCGTCAGCCAGGCGGCCTTCCTCACGGAGACGGGGCTGGGGCGGCTGGTGGAGTCGGCGCGCGACGACGCGGCGGAGTACTTCGCGCGGCGGCGCGCCTTCCAGCGGCTCACCGACGCCGCCGGGCTGGGGCGCGTGCGCGCGCTGGCGGGAACGCGCGGGCTGGCGGGAACGCCGCCCGGTTTCGGCGGCGAGGCATGAGCGGCGGGGAGCGCGCGCCCGCCACCGACGCCCCGCCCCGCGCGACGCCGATCGCGGCGGGCGAGCCGATGCCGTCCTTCCGCCTGCCCGCCGTGACGGCGTCGGGGGAGCGCATCGAGGTCACGCTCGACGGGGCGCTGGCGGAGGGCGGCGCGCTCTTCCTCTTCTACCGCGACGACGGGATGCCCCTGTGCACGCGGCAGCTGCGGGCCTTCGCGCAGGAGCGCGGGACGCTGCGCGCGGCGGGCGTGCTGCCGTTCGGGATCAACACGAACGGGCTGGGCTCGCACGAGCGCTTCCAGGAGCGCGACCGCTTCCCCTTCCCGCTGCTCAGCGACTTTTTCGGGGAGGTGACGCGCGCCTGCGGCCTCTGGGACGAGGACGAGCGCAAGGCGCGGCGGGCGCTCGTGGCCGTGGGCCGCGACGGGACCGTGCGCCACGCCGAGCCGCACTTCAACCCGGACAACCTCGCCGCCTTCGAGGCGCTCTTCGCGGCCCTCGGGCTGGCGTAGACTGGCGCGCAACCGGACCGGAAGGGACCACGCATGACGCGACGGCGACTCCTCATCGGCGGCGGCGCAGCGGCGGCGCTCATCGCCCTGCTGATCTTCCTGCTCTGGTGGTTCCTGCTGCGGGACGACGCGCCCCCGGCGGTCACGCTCCCCGCCGCCGTCTCCTCCGTCGAGGACGGCGCGACCGCCACGGCGCGGCCCGCGTCCGCCGCGACGGCCAGCCCCACGCCCGACGCGGTGGCGGCGGCGCTGGACGGCGTCTGGACCCTTTCCGGACAGGGCGAGAGCTTCGCGGGCTACCGCGTGGAGGAGGAGCTGGCGACCATCGGCTACAAGGAAGCCGTGGGGCGCACGCCCGCCATCGAGGCGTCCGTGACGATCGCGGGCGGCGAGCTGGTCGCGGCCACGATCACCGCCGACCTGCGCGGCCTGAAGAGCGACGACTCCCGCCGCGACGGCGCGCTCCGGCGGCAGGCGCTGGAGACGAACGATTTTCCCACGGCCACGTTCGCGCTGGAGGGGCCGCTCGCCATCCCCGCGGGGCTGGCGGCGGGCGAATCCGTCGCCCTGAGCGCGGACGGTTCGTTCACGCTGCACGGCGTCACGCGGACCGTGGCCATCCCCATCGAGGCGGAGCTGGCGGACGGCCTGCTGGTGGTGGTCGGCTCGCTGCCGGTCCTGTTCGCCGACTACGGCATCGCCCAGCCGCGCTCGCCCATCCTCGTTTCCGTCGAGGACAACGGCGTCATGGAGTTCCAGCTGGTGCTGGCGCGGGAGCCCTGAGGGCGGGCGGGCGCTAGCATGGGGCGCATGGCCGCCTACTCCGCCGCCGTCGTCGAGCACTTCGAGCATCCGCGCAACGCGGGCGAGCTGGAATCGCCGGACGGCGAGGCGACGGTCGCCAACCCCGTCTGCGGCGACCGCATGAGGGTCATGCTGCGCATCGCGGACGGGCGCATCGCGGAGATGCGGTGGCTCACGCGCGGCTGTCCGCCCGCCATCGCCACCAGCTCCTGGACGAGCGAGCTGGTGACGGGCTGGACGCTGGCGGAGGCGGAGGGCCTCACGCGCGAGGCCATCGCCGAGGGCGTCGGGGGGCTGCCGCAGGACAAGCTGCACTGCAGCGTGCTCGCTGCCGACGCCCTGCGGCGCGCCATCGCCGACTACCGCCGCCGCGCCCCCTGAGCGCGCCCGCCGTGCGCCCGAGCGCGAACGGTCGTATGATGCGGAACCCGGCGAAGGGAGGCGCCCGGTCCGATGCCTGATGTCCCGCTCGCGCTCTACAGCCCGCTCGCGCTGGGCGTCATCTTCGTGCTCATCTGGGCGGCTTCGACGGTGATCCTGACGATCCCCGCCTTCGCCACGCGCGGCGGCGCGCAGCTGCTCTGGCTCGGCGTCGCGGGCTTCGTGCTGACCGCGGAGGCGGCCGTGCTCATCACGCTGGCCGTGCTCAACAGCCAGGGCAAGATCCTCTGATCGCGCGCGGCTAGAGCAGGCGACGGAGCGGCTTGCGCCCGGGACGCGGGTCGTAGTTGCTCTTGAACATCTCGAGCGTCTCGCGCTTGATGAGGTACTTCCCCCCGAAGAGCGTGGCCGGAATCTTCTTCTGCTTGATCAGGCGCCGCAGGCTCTGGGAGTGAATGCCCAGCTCGCGCGCGCATTCGGCCAGGTCGAGGTAATCGTCGAACGGTTCGGGCACGTCGTCCGCCTTCGCCGGAGTCGGCGGGGACCGAAACGATCATCCGCGTAGGCGATAGATTGACGGTAGCAGGCTCCCCGCCGGGCGTCCAGCGCGCGCCGGAACGTGGCCGTCGCGCGGGCTTCGGCTATGCTCCGCGCATGGCCTCCGTGCTGTGGCTGGATTTCGAGGGCGTCGCCGTGGAGGCGGGGCTGACCGAGGCGATCGTGGCCGAGTTCGCGGCGCGCCCGCCCGAACCCGGCGGGGACGCGCCGGAGACGGCGCTGGCGGCGGCCATCGCCGAATTCGAGGCCCCCCGCGAGGAGGTGGAGGCGCGCGTGCGCGAGCTGGCCCGCCCGCGCCCGGGCTTCGCGGAGCTCGTGGGCTGGGCGCAGTGGCGCGGCTGGCTGCCCGTCGTCGTCACGCTCGCCCCGGACGTGTGCGTGGACGCCGTGCTCGACGAGGGGGGCTTCGACCGCGTGGCGCGCCACTGCGGGCGCACGCAGCAGGTCTACCGCTGGCGGCTCACGCACGCCAGCCCGCGCGGCGTGGAGCTGGACGAGGGCTTCCTGCTCTCCTACGCCGCCGCCTTCCGCGACGCGGGTGACTTCGTGGCGCACGTGGGCGCGGGGGCCGAGGGCGCGGAGGCCGCGCGCCTGGCCGACGCCGTCTGCGCCGATGGCCCGCTGCTGGCGGCGCTGGGCGAGGGCGGGCGCGTGCATGCCTGCGCCACGCTCGACGAGGCGCGCGCGCTGCTGGAGCGCGAGGGGGAAGCCTGGCAGGCCGCCTTCGCCGCCGGGCGCTAGCCGTCCGGCAGGGCGCGGGCCATCACCACGAGGTCGCGCTCGACGCCCTCGCGGTCCGTCACCCAGCCCGCGAGCACGGCCTGCTCGTGGAAGCCGAGGCGCTCGAAGACGAGGCGCGCGGTGGACTGGTCGACCGTCATCTGGGCGCTCAGCTTGCGCACGCCGAGGGCGGGGGCGACGTGGCGGATTTCGCCCGCGAGGGCCGCGCCCACGCCCGTGCCGCGGTAGTCGGAGTGCACGTTGATGCGAATCTCGCCCACGTGGCGGGTCCAGCGCGCGGGCTCCGTGTGCAGGCTGGCGTAGCCGACCACGATCCCGCCCACCTCGGCCAGCACCGTGAACGCCTCCCCGCCGGCGATCTCCGCCAGCCAGTCCGCGACGACGGCGGGCGCGGTGATGTCCTCGCGCAGGAAGAGGAGGTCGTCCTCCGGCAGGGCGCGCGCGAAGGCCAGCACGGCCTCGCCGTCCGCCGCCGTCATGGGGCGGAAGACGATGGCCGTGCCGTCGCGCAGCAGGGCGTTCGTGGGGTAGCGGTCGGCGAGGTCGTCGCGCGTGGGAGGCATCTCCGCCTCAGTATAGCCGCGCGCGCGCTCGAAGGCGTGGCACTCCAGCCGCGGCAGGGCCGGATACTTGCGCAGCGAGGGGTCGCGCGCCGCCCGCGCGCAGCGCCAGAAGCGCGATCCCCGCGCGCCGCGCACGACGCGCGCGTGTTCGCAGAGGCCGCAGAGCCCCACGGCGGGGTCGCTCATCCGCGCCGGCGCGCGCCCAGCTCCCGTTCGAGGCGGCGCAGCAGCCCCTCCTCCAGCCGCGCGGCGTCGCGCTCGCCGAGCGTGCGGTCGTCCGCGCGGAAGCGCACCGCCAGCGCCAGCGACTTCATGCCCGCGGGCACGCCAGCGCCGCGGTACTCGTCGAACACCTCGACGCTGGCGACCGCCCCGCGCGAACGGTGCGCGCGCACGAGGTCGAGCAGGGCGGACGCGGGCGTGGCCTCCGGCACGATCAGCGCCAGGTCGCGGCGCACCTCGGGGTAGCGGCCCGGCGGGGCGTAGTCGGGGCGCTCCGGCAGGGCGCGCGCCAGCGGCTCGAACCAGAGCTCGAAGAGGAACACGGGCTCGTCGATGCCGAAGGCGGCGGCCGCCTCGGGGTGCGCGCGGGCCACGACGCCGACGGCCTCGCCCGCGACGGAGATGGCGGCGGTATGGCCGGGCAGCAGCCCGTGGCCCTCCTCCGGCGTGAAGGCCGCCTCCACGCCGAGCGCGGCGAGCAGCGCCTCGACCGCGCCCTTCGCGTCGAAGAAGTCGAGCCGTTCGGGGCCGGGGCGCGCCCAGCGTCCGCCGCGGTGGCCGCCGAGCGCGGCGCAGAGCACGGGCCGCTCGTGCGGCAGGTCGGCCTCGACGGGCAGGTACTCCACGCCGATCTCGAAGAGGCGCAGGGCCGCCTCCTCGTGGCGGCGGTTGGCGGCGTAGGCGGTCAGCAGCGAGCCGCGCAGCGAGGTCCGCAGCAGGGCGTGCTGCGAGGCCACGGGGTTGGCCGCCGCCAGCGGGCGCGAGCGCTCGTCGTCGTCGGACGGGACGACGCGCGCCAGCTCCTCCGCCGAGGTCAGCGTGTAGCTCACGATCTCCTGGAAGCCGAGGCCGGCGGACAGCTGGCGGGCGCGCTCGCGCACCTGCTCGAGCGGGCGCGGCGCCGCCTCGGGCAGCGCGCCCCGCAGCGCGGTGGCGGGCAGGCGCTCGTAGCCGTGGACGCGGATCAGCTCCTCCACCAGGTCGTCGGCGCGCGTCACGTCGGGGCGCCAGAACGGCGGCGTCACCTCGCAGGCGTGCGCGCGCTCCTCCGTCCCGAAGCCGAGCGCCGCGAAGATGCGGCGCGTTTCCGCGCGGTCGATGGCCATGCCCAGCACCTGCTCGATGCGCGCGTCCGCGAGCGTGATGCGGGGGGCGGGCGCGGGATCGGGGAAGACGTCGGCGATGCCCGCCGCCGGACGCCCGCCCGCGACCCGTTCGAGCAGGTGGAGGGCGCGCGCCTGGGCGAAGGGGGCGAGTTCGGGGCCGATGCCCTTCTCGAAGCGCAGGGACGCCTCGCTGCGCAGCTTCAGGCGCGTGGAAGCGCGGCGGATGGCGCCGGGGTGGAAGTTCGCCACCTCGAGCAGCACGGTGGCGGTCGTCGCCGAGACCTCGCTGTTGCCGCCGCCCATGATCCCGGCCACGCCCACGGGCCCGCCGCCGTCGCAGATCACGAGCGTCTCCGGGTCGAGCTCGCGCTCCACGCCGTCGAGCGTAGTGAGCCGTTCGCCGGGGCGCGCGCGGCGGGGACGCAGCTCGCCGCCGCGCACGAGGTCGTAGTCGAAGGCGTGCAGGGGCTGGCCCGTCTCCAGCATCACGTAGTTGGTCACGTCGACGACGTTGTTGATGGGGCGCATGCCCGCGCGCAGCAGGCGCTGCTGCATCCACGGCGGCGAGGGCCCCACCTCGACGCCCTCGATGACGCTGGCGGTGAAGCGGCGGCAGAGGTCGGGCGCCTCGATGGCGACGGAGACGAATTCGCCGACGCCGCGCCCGGAGTCTCCGTGGGAGCGGTCGGGTTCGCGCAGCGGCTTGCCCGTGACGGCGGCCACCTCGCGCGCGAAGCCGAGCACGCCGAGCAGGTCGGCGCGGTTCGCCCAGGTCGAGACGTCGAACACGACGTCGCCGATGGCCTCGACGAGGGGCTCCCCCGCGCGCGCGTCCGCGGGCAGCACGAGGATGCCGTCGTGGTCGTCGCCCAGGCCCAGCTCGCGCTCGCTCAGGACCATGCCCGCCGACTCGACGCCGCGGATGGCGCGCAGCTTCAGCCGTGCGGGGCGTCCCGTGTGGCCGTCGATGAGCGTGGCGCCCCCGGCGGCGAAGGCGACCTTCTGGCCGGGGGCCACGTTGGGCGCGCCGCAGACGACGGTGCGCGGCCCCTCGCCCGCCTCCACCGTGGCCAAGCGCAGGCGGTCGGCGTTCGGATGGGGTTCGACGGCGAGCACCTCGGCCACGCGCACGAGCGCCGGGTCCCAGTCCGCGCCGATGGTCTCCCAGCCCTCCACCTCGGCGATGGAGGCGGTCACGCGGCGCGCGAATTCGGCCGGTTCGAGGTCGACCTCGACGTAGTCGCGCAGCCAGGAACGGGGCAGTTTCATGGCTGTTGGCTCCCGGCCGCTGGCTGTTGGGTCCCGCCGAGGCGCTGGATGAATCGCTGGAGCATGCGCTTCACGGAAGCGAGGCGGTCAGCGAGATCCGTATACACATCCGTGGCGAGATAGCCAAGATCGCGGGCCAGGATGAAGTGGTACTCCAACTCCGTTGCCGACCCGAGCGCGATTCGCAGATGACGGCGAAACGCGGCATCCGAAAGCGCGGAGCCCTCGGCGATGTTGGCGGGCACGGAAGCAGCCGCCCGGCGCATCTGGGACTGCAGACCGAAACGTTCCGGGTCGGGAAAGCCGCCGCTGCGGTGGTAGACGGCAAGCGTCAGTTCGTGCGCGTGGCGCCACACGCGCAGTTCCTGGAAGGGACGCATCAGCGCATCCTTCCAACGCCGCCCGGCGCAACTTGCCAACAGCCAACAGCCAGCAACCAGCAGTCTCCTAAAACTGGCGCAGGAAGCGCAGGTCGTTCTGGTAGAAATGGCGGATGTCCTCGATGCCCCAGCGGAGCATGGCCACGCGCTCGATGCCCACCCCGAAGGCGAAACCCGTGTGCCGCGCGGAGTCGTAGCCCGCGTTCTCGATGATTTCGGGATGGACCATGCCCGCGCCCAGCACCTCGATCCAGCCCGTGCCGTGGCAGGTGCGGCAGGCGCTCCCGTCCGCGCGGCAGAGGAAGCAGTCGATGGCCATCTCCACGCCGGGCTCGACGAAGGGGAAGTAGCTGTGGTGGAAGATGATCTCGCGGTCCTCGCCGAAGAGGCGGCGGGCGAAGGCGTAGAGCGTCCCCTTCAGGTCGCTCATGCGCACGCCCTCGTCCACGGCCAGCCCCTCGAGCTGGGTGAGCATCCACTCGTGCGTGGCGTCCGTGGCCTCCTGGCGGTAGCACTTGCCCGGCACGATCACGCGCACGGGCGGCTCGCTCCGCTCCATGGCGCGGATCTGGTTGGGCGAGGTGTGCGTGCGCAGCAGCATCCTGCGCTCGCCCTTGATGAGCGTGTCGATCCAGATGGTGTCCCACATGTCGCGCGCGGGGTGGTCCTCGGGGATGCGCACGGCGTCGAAGTTGTAGGCGGCCCACTCCACCTCCGGCCCCTCGAACGTGCGGAAGCCCATCTCCGCGAAGACCGCCACGCAATCGTTCAGCGTCTGCGTGACGGGGTGGAGGCGGCCCGCGGGCCAGGGCCGTCCGGGCAGCGTCACGTCGGGCGCGGCCTCGCCGGAGAGGGCGGCGACGGCCCGCGTGCGGGCGTCCTCCTCGCGCGCCCCGAACTCGCGCTCCAGCAGCGCCTTGAGCTCGTTCAGCTCCTTGCCGAGGGCGGCGCGCTCCTCGCGGGGGGCGTCCCCCAGGGCGCGCAGGCGCAGGGTCAGGCGTCCGTCGCCGCGCCCCAGCCAGTGCGCGCGCCAGTCCGCCCGCGCCTCCGCGCCGTCGGCCTCCGCGAGCGCCGCCAGCGCCTGCGCGCGCAGTTCGTCGATGCCGGCCCCGCCCGCGTCCATCGTCGGGGAGCGTACGGCAGGGAACGGGCACGGGCGAGCCGCGCGGGAAGGTAAAGAACGGGGACACGCGCGCAAGGCCGCGGGCTGCCAGAGTGGAGCGCATGACGATTCGCCGCCGCCCGCTCCGCACGTTCGCCCCGCTGGCCGTCCTCGCGACGCTGGCGCTGATCCTCGCCGCCTGCGGCGACGACGGCGGGGGGGACGCGCCCCCCGGGCTCGACCCGGTGGAGGGGGCCAGCGCCACGCCCGAAGCGGCGGCCACGCCCGCGGCCACGCCCGAGGCGACCGAGCCGCCCGCGGAAACCCCCGCGGCGGCGACGGCGACGGCGACGGCCACCGCGACGCCGAAGCCGACGCCCACGCCTCCCACCGAGTCCTACGCGGGCACGGACCCCGCCTTCGAGTTCCCCGACGGCCTCACCTGGTTCAACGTGAGCGAGCCGCTCACCTTCGAGCAGCTGCGCGGCAAGATGGTGCTGCTCGATTTCTGGACGCAGGGCTGCATCAACTGCCAGCACATCTTCCCCGACCTGGAGCGGCTGGAGGAGGAGTTCGGCCACAGCCTGGCCGTCATCGGCGTGCACTCCGGCAAGTATTCGGAGGAGCAGGAGGACGCCGCCGTGGCCGAGGCCATCGCCCGCTACGGGCTGAAGCACGCGGTGGTGAACGACCCCGAGTTCGTGGTGTGGCGGCAGTGGGGCGCGCGCGCCTGGCCCACGGTGGTGCTCATCGATCCGCGCGGCAACATCGTCGGCGGGCGCGCGGGCGAGGGCGTCTACCCCGCCTTCCAGCCGGTCATGGCAAGCCTGTACGCCGAATTCTGGCACCTCGACCTGCTCGACGAGACGCCGCTGCCGCTGGCGCTCGACAGCCGCACGGTCTCCACCTTCCTCTCCTTCCCCAGCGAGGTGCTGGCGGACGAGGCGGGCGACCGCCTCTTCATCGCCGACGCGGGCCACCACCGCATCGTCGTCACCGACCTCGACGGGCGCGTGCTGCGATCCTTCGGCACGGGCGAGCCGGGGCTGACGGACGGCGGCCCCGCCGAGGCCCGCTTCCGCGACCCGCAGGGCCTCGAGCTTTCGCCCGACGGCGGCACGCTGTGGGTGGCCGACACGCGCAACCACGCCCTCCGCGCCATCGACCTCGCCTCCGGCCAGACGACGACCATCGCGGGCACGGGCGAGCAGGTGCGCTCGCTGGTCGCGGGGTCGCACGCGGCGGACACCGGGCTCAACTCCCCCTGGGACATCCACCACCGCGATGGCGTCCTCTACATCGCCATGGCCGGTTCGCACCAGCTCTGGGCGCTCGACCTGGAGCTAAGCCTGCTCAGCGTCTTCGCGGGCACGCGGCGGGAAAACATCGACGACGGCGACCGGCTCAGCGAGGCCACGCTGGCGCAGCCCAGCGGCATCACCGGCGACGACACGCATCTCTACTGGGTGGACGCCGAGTCGAGCTCGCTGCGGCGCGTGCCCTTCGCGGGCACGGGCGACGTGGAGACGCTCATCGGCACGGGCCTGTTCGACTGGGGCGACGCGGACGGCCCCGCCGATTCGGCCCAGATCCAGCACGCGCAGGGGCTGGCGCTGGGCGACGGCGTCATCTGGCTGGCCGACACCTACAACCACAAGGTGCGCGCCTACAGCCTCGCGGGCGACGCCGTGAGCACGGTGGCGGGCACGGGCGAGCGCGGCTGGCTGGACGCGACCGGCGCGGACGCCGCCTTCGTCGAGCCGAACGCGCTCAGCCTGGCGCGGGGGCGGCTCTACCTGGCCGACACGGGCAACCACGTGATCCGCCTGATCGACCCGGACGGCGGGGAGGTCTCCACGCTGCCGCTCACGAACCTGGCGGCGGCCAGCCCGCCCCTGCCCGACGACGGCGTGCTGCGCGTGACGCTGCCGACGCAGACCGTGGCCTCCGGCGTGGGCACGCTGCGGATCATCGTGCGCACGCCGGACGAGTTCCACCTGAACAGCGTCGCCACCTCGCGGCTCGAACTGGCCGCCAGCAACGCGCGCGTGGCCGAGCTCAGCGAGACGCTGCTCACGTGGCAGACGGACGACCCCGTGATCGACATCCCCGTGCCCGTGGAGCTGCACGAGGGCGAGGCCACGATCACGGGCGAGGGCGTGGTCTACTACTGCCGCGAGGGCGAGGCCGCGCTCTGCCAGATCCAGCAGCTGGAGCTGATCGCGCCCCTGCGCGTGCGCGCGGACGCGAGCGCCGGGGAAATCGTGATCGAGTACGCGCTGCCCGCCACGGAGCCCACCTACGGCGGTTCTTGACAGCGGCGGCGGCGCGCCGAATCATAGCCCCCGACCAGAACAACGGAGGTGCGCCATGGTGCGAGGCTATGTCCTGATCGAGACCGACGTGGGCAGCGCGAAGGCCGTGGGCGTCGCCGCCGCCGAACTGACCTATCCGGGCGCGAGCGTGCTCGCCGTCGATACGGTGACGGGCCCCTACGACGTGATCGTGCAGCTGGAGGCGGCGGACCTCGACGCCCTGGGCACGGCCATCACCGACGCCATCCAGACGATCACGGGCGTGCAGCGCACGACCACCTGCCTGGCGGTGCGCCTCGGCTAGGGCCGTCGCCATTCCCGCGCCGTGACCATCCCGACCTCGGCGATGATCAGCGTGGAGGAGGCGCGCGCGCGCATCCTCGCCTTCGTCGAGCGGCTGCCGCCGGAGCGCGTTCCCCCGCTGGAGGCGCTGGGCCAGGCGCTGGCCGAGGACGTGATCGCGGGCTTCGACATCCCGCCGCTCGACAACACGGCCATGGACGGCTACGCCGTGCGCGCGGCGGACACGGTGGACGCGAGCGAGGCCGCCCCGCGCACGCTCGCCGTCGTCGCCGACCTGGCCGCGGGCTACGTGCGGGAGACGGCGCTGGGCGCGGGCGAGGCCGTGCGCATTATGACGGGCGCGCCCGTGCCCCCCGGCGCGGACGCCATCGTGCCCTTCGAGGAGACGGACGAGCCCCTGCGCGAGCCCGGCCAGTCGCCCGCGCGCGGCGGCACGGTGGCCGTCTTCAAGGCCGCCGCGCCCGCCGCCAACATCCGCCGCCGCGGCGAGGACATCCTCGCCGGACAGGCGGCGCTGGAGGCGGGCCGCGTGGTGCGCGCCTCCGAAATTGGCGTGCTCTCCAGCCTCGGACGCACGGAGGCCGTCGTGTACCGCCGCCCCGAGGTGGCCATCCTCTCCACCGGCGACGAGATCGTGACGCCCGGCGGGGAGCGCCGCCCCGGCCAGATCTACGACGCCAACGCGCACGGCGTGGCCGCGCTCGTGCGCGCCTTCGGAGGGCGGCCCCGCCTGCTGGGCATCGCCCGCGACACGGTGGACGACCTGACCGCGAGGATTCGCGCGGGGCTCGACGCGGACATGATCGTGACCAGCGCGGGCGTCTCGCGCGGCGATTTCGACGTGGTCAAGGACGTGCTCGCGCGCGAGGGGGCCATCGATTTCTGGACGGTGCGCATGAAGCCGGGCAAGCCGCTCGCCTTCGGCGCGTTCGAGGCCCCCGACGGGCGGCGCGTGCCCCACCTCGGCCTGCCCGGCAATCCCGTCAGCTCCATGGTCGCCTTCGAGCTCTTCGGGCGGCCCGCCATCTTCAAAATGCTGGGCAGGGAGGGCTGGGAGCGCCCCGTCGTGCGGGCCGTCACGCGCGACCGCATCGTGAACACGGACGGGCGCCGCTTCTTCGCCCGCTGCATCGTCACGACGGGCGACGACGGGCGGCTGTACGCGGACCTGACGGGCCCGCAGGGGAGCGGCATCCTGACCAGCATGAGCGCCGCCAACGGCCTCACCATCATCCCCGAGGACCTGCCCCACGCCGACCCGGGCGACGAGATCGACGTGATGATGATCGATTGGGAACGCCCGGCGTAGGGATGGGAGCGGCGATGGACGGTGGCGGCATGAGCGCCGGAGCCGACCGCCCCTGGTGGGAGACGCTCTTCGAGCGCGACTGGTACGACCTCTTCGCCAAGGGCGGACCCAGCTATCCCGACGAGGACGGCGCCTACGCCGCCAGGGACGACGCCGAGGCCGCGTTCATCGAGCGCGCGCTCGACCTCCCGCAGGCGGGCGACATCCTCGATCTGTGCTGCGGGTTTGGCCGCCACAGCGTGCGGCTGGCGCAACGCGGGCATCGCGTCACGGGGGTCGACCTCTCCGCCTACAACCTCGCGATCGCGGCGGAGAACGCCGCCGAACTGGGCGTCGCGGTCGACTGGCGCGAGGCCGACATGCGCGATACCGGCCTCCCGGGCACGAGCATGGACGCGGTCATCAACATCTTCAGCGCCTTCGGCTACTTCGACGACGCGGGGAATCAACGGGTGCTGGACGAAGTGGCGCGGGTGCTGCGGCCGGGCGGGCGCTTCCTGATCGACCTCATCAACCGCGACTCCCTGATGCGCCGCTTCGAACCGCACTCGTGGGCGCAACGCCACGACGGCAGCATCCTGCTTCAGCGGCGCGAATTCGACGCCGCAACGGGCTCGAACGGCATGCACTGGGAGGTCATCGGCGCGAACGGCGAGCGCACCGTCCGAAGCTTCGCCGTGCGGGTCTACACCCTGCAGGAGCTGGCGCTGCGCATGGCCCAGGCGGGGCTGGAGGTCGAGGACGCATGGGGCGGACTCGACGGGACGGAGCTGACCATGGACAGCCACAGGCTGGTGGCGCTGGCCCGCGCGGGCTAGCCGCGGGCGTCGTCCGCCAGCAGGTCGGGGCGGCGCTCGCGCGTGCGGCGCAGGCGCTGCTCCCGCTTCCAGCGCTCGATCTCGGCGTGGTGGCCGCCGCGCAGCACCTCGGGCACGGTCCAGCCGCGATACTCCGCCGGGCGCGTGTACTGGGGGTGTTCGAGGAGGCCGTCCGCGAACGATTCCTCGCGCGGGGAGGCGGCGTCGCCGAGCGCGCCGGGCAGGTGCCGCGCGACCGCCTCGATGAGCACCATGGCGGGCAGCTCGCCGCCCGTGAGCACGTAGTCGCCGATGGAGACCTCGCGGTCGGCGCAGTGCTCGACGAAGCGCTCGTCGATGCCCTCGTAGCGGCCCGCCACGAGCACCAGCCGGGGATGGCCCGCCAGCTCGCGCACGAGCGCGTCGCGCAGCAACTCGCCCTGCGGCGAGAGGCAGACGACGTGGCCGGGGGGCTCCGCCTCCGCGCGCACGGCCCGCAGGGCGGCGTCGAGCACGTCCACCTTCATGACCATGCCGTGCCCGCCACCGAAGGGCTGGTCGTCGACCGTGCGGTGGCGGTCGGCGGCGTGGTCGCGGATGTCGTGCAGGCGCAGGTCGAGCAGCCCTTCCGCGCGCGCGCGTCCGATGACGGAGACGTCGAGCGGCCCGCGGAAGGCCTCCGGGAAGAGCGTGAGGACGTCGACCCTCATCCGTCGTGCTCGACGGGACCGGCCAGCAGCTCGGCGACGTGGGGCAGGAGGGGCAGGAGCACGGTCAGACCGTCGGCCACGCCCGCGGGCGCGCCCGGCAGGTTCACGATGAGCGTGCGCCCGCGCGTGACCGCGACGCCGCGCGAGAGGGCGGCGCGGGGCGTGTGCCGCAGCCCCTCCAGCGCGATGGCGAGGGGGATGGCGGGCGCGTCGCGTTCGGCCACGTCGCGCGTGGCCTCGGGCGTGAGGTCGCGCGGCGTGAGGCCGGTGCCGCCGGTGGTCAGGATCACGTCGGCGATGGCGGCGTCGCACCAGGCGGCCAGGCGGGCGGCGATGGCGGCGCGGTCGTCGGGCAGGGCGGCGCGCGCCGTCACCTCGTGGCCATCCGCGCGGCAGCGCGCCTCCACCAGGTCGCCGCCCGCGTCCGCGCGCGCGCCCGCGGCCACGCCGTCGGAAGCGGTGAGGATGGCGATGCGCGCCATGGGGCCAGTCTAGCGCCCCCGCGCGGGGCGAACGGCGGTCCCGCACGATTTTCAAAAATCCCCGGGAAATTGTGTTGACAGTTTTCGGTTCGCGCCTATACTCCGCGTGGTGAGATATGGGGAGAGATGGGAAATCTCCCCAGAAATCTCACAAGAACGGGGGACACCGCCCCATTTGGCGGGACTGAACATGGCCTTCCGCGGGAACTTCGAGTACCAGCTGGACGACCGCAATCGGGTGGCGCTGCCCCCGAAGTTCCGCGAGGCGTTCGCCAACGGCGCGGTGCTCGTGCCCGGGCTCGACGGCTGCATCGAGGTCTACACGCCCGAGGGCTTCGAGGCCGAGGCCAACGTGGTGGAGCGCGTGCCCGCCTATTCCGCCGAGGGGCGGCAGCTGCGGCGCGCCTTCTTCGCCTCCTCCTTCGACGTGCCGCGCGACGCGCAGGGCCGCCTGCTCGTGCCCGCCAAACTCCTCGCCCACGCCCGCATCGAGCGCGACGTGGTCGTGCTGGGCAACGACCAGCGCCTCGAGATCTGGGACCGCGCGCTGTGGGACCAGCAGGAGGCCGGGCTGCCCGTCGCCCGCGCGGAAGCGCTCCAGCGGCTCGCCGAGCGGCCGCCCGCGGGCGGCGGGGACGGTCTGGCGTGACGCTCATGACGGCCCCCCGCGCGGTCCACGTGCCCGTCCTCCCCGAGGAGACGCTGCGCCTGCTCGACGTGCGCGCGGGCGGCGTCTACGTGGACTGCACGACGGGGACGGGCGGGCATGCCGCCGCCATCGCCGGGGCCATGGGCCCCGATGGCCGCCTGCTCTGCATCGACCGCGACCGCGAGGCGCTGGAGTTCGCGCGCGCGAGGCTGGCGCCGTTCGGGGAGCGGATCAGCTTCGCGCACGGGAACTTCCGCGATCTCGACGCCATCGCCGCCGGCGAGGGCTTCGCCGGCGCGGACGGCGTGCTGCTGGACCTGGGCGTGTCCTCGCTCCAGCTGGATACGCCCGAACGGGGCTTCGGCTTCGGCCACGAAGGCCCCCTC
Organism: Tepidiformaceae bacterium; assembly: GCA_958295975.1. GTDB lineage: Bacteria > Chloroflexota > Dehalococcoidia > Tepidiformales > Tepidiformaceae > UBA2991. The sequence goes on from OY282446.1 coordinate 268,752, forward strand.
GACATGCGGATGGACCAGCCGTCGGACGGCTTGACGGCCGGGGACATCCTCAACACCTGGGACGAGCCCGCGCTGGCCGCCCTCTTCCGCGAATCGGGAGAGGCGCGGGGCGCGCGCCGCATCGCGCGAGCGGTGGCGGCGGCGCGCCCGTTGCGCTCGACCCGCGATCTTGCCAAAGCCGTCGAGCAGGCCGCGGGGGGCGCGAGAGACCGAACCAAAAAACACCCCGCCACCAAGGTCTTTCTCGCGCTCCGGATTCGTGTGAATGGCGAACTCGACTCGCTCCACACGGCCTTGCCGCTCGCCCGCGGCCTGCTCGGCTTTGGGCCTTCCCGCGAAGGCGGGAGGCTCGCGGTCATCTCCTTCCACTCGCTGGAGGACCGCATCGTGAAACGTTTCCTCGCGCGTGAATCGCGCGACTGCCTCTGCCCGCCGGAACTGCCGCAGTGCCGCTGCGACCACCGCGCCACGCTGACGCGGCTGACGAAGCGGGGCGTGCGCCCGGCGGAGCGCGAGATCGAGCGCAACCCGCGCGCCCGCAGCGCCGTGCTGCGCGCCGCCCAACGCATGGAGGCGCCGGCGTGACCGCCGCCGAAGGCAGCGCGCCGCAGGCCCGTTCCGGCCTCCTCGCCCTGCCCCGGCTGGGCGCGCGCGGCTGGATGATCGCGGGCGCGGCGCTCGTCGCGGCGAGCGCCATGCTCCCCGTGTTCCTGAACAGCGTGATGACCAGCCGGGGCCTCGATCTGCAGGACCTGCACGCGGAGCGGGACGCCCTGCGCGCGGAGATGCGGGAGCTGGAGGCGGACGTCGCGCGGCTCACGTCCATCGAGCGCGTCGGGCGCCGCGCCCGCGAAATCGGGCTGCTGCCGGGCGCGCGTCCCATCTACGTCACCATCGAGGAGGCCGGTCCGGCCCCCCCGAACGTCCCCGCGGAGTATCTCCCCGAACCCCCGGAGCCGCGCTCCGGGTCGGCTCCGCGGGCGGCGCGTCACGGCACGGAGGCGATGCCGCCGCCGAACTGATTTCACACCGGCCACGGGAGAACGACCGGCAAGAGGGGGCAGATGGCGCACCAGCAGGCGACGCGCACGCTTCGGGTGTGGCTGCCGGCGACCGCCTTCGCGGCGTTCGCCCTCCTCATCCTGGGCCGCCTCGTGCAGGTCCAGATCGTCGAGCACGACCGCTACGCCGCGGAGGCGCGCAGCTCCCTCCTCGCCAGCGACACCGTCTTCGCCCGCCGCGGCTCCATCCTCGACCGCAACGGCTTCCTGCTCGCCATGAGCGCCGACACGTGGGACCTCTACGTGTCCACGCGCGTGTGGCGCGACGATGAGACCGCCATCGAGGGCTCCGAGGCGATCGCCGCCGCCACCGGGCTCGACGCCGCGGAGCTGCGCGAGCTGGTGCGCGCGAGCGAGCTGGTGGACGTGCTCATCGCCCACGACGTGCCCTACGCCACGGGGCGCGCCCTGCTGGACGGGCGCCCGCCGGGGCTGGTGGCCCTGCCCAACACCGAGCGCGTCTACCCGGCGGACGACCTGGCCGCCTCCGTGATCGGCATCATCGGGCGGGAGAACACCGGCCTGTCGGGCATCGAGTGGTGGTACGACGAGGAACTGCAGGGCGTCCCCGGGCGCGTCATCTTCGAGCGCGACACGAGCGGCTCGCCCATTCCCTACGGCGAGACCTTCACCATCGAGCCGGTGCGCGGGCGGGACATCGTCCTCACCATCGACCGGCGGCTGCAGGCGACGGCGGAGCGCGCCCTGACGGAGGCCATCGCCGCGCACGGGGCGGAGGGCGGCGCCATCGTCATGCTGGACCCGCGCAACGGCGAGGTGCTGGCGCTGGCGACGCAGCCCTCCATCGCCTTCAGCACGCTCGACCTCTCCGATCACGAACAGGTCAGGCTGCTTCGCAACCGCGCCGTCACCGACCTCTACGAGCCCGGCTCCGTGATGAAGGTGATCACGACGGCGGCGGCCATCGACGCGGGGCTCGTCTCGCCCGCGACGGAGTACGTCGATACGGGCGTGGTCTCCTTCTACGGCATCCCCATCCGCAACTGGAACGAGGGGGTCCACGGCGCGCAGACGATGACGGGCGTGCTCCAGCACAGCATCAACACGGGGGCCGTGTTCATGGTGGAGAAGCTGGGCGCGACGCGCTTCCAGCAGTACCTCGACGGCTTCGGCTTCGGCCAGCCCACGGGCATCGACCTCAACGGGGAGGCGAGGGGCGTCTTCCGCCGCCCCTCCGACGCGGGCTGGTCGCCGCTGGACCTGGCCACGCAGTCGTTCGGGCAGTCGATCAGCGTCACGCCCATCCAGATGGCGAGCGCCCTGGGGGCAGCCGTCAACGGCGGCAAGCTGATGCAGCCGCGGCTCGTGCGCGCGCTGGTCTCGCCCGAAGGCGGGCGCACGGACCTGCCCGCGCGCGTGACGGGGCGGCCCGTTTCGCCCGAAACGAGCGCCACCATCCGGCACATGCTCGGCGCCGTGATCGACCCCGGCTGGTATCACCCCGGCAAGCCGGGCCTGTACACGGCGGGGGGCAAGTCGGGCACCGCCAACGTGCCCCTGCCGGACGGCGGCTACGACGACACGCAGATCGTCTCCTTCGCGGGCTTCGCCCCCCTGGACGAGCCGCGCATCCTCATCCTCGTGAAGCTCGACCGCAACGCCGACCTGCTCACGGGCACGGCGGCGGCGGGCCCGGTCTTCGCCGACCTCGTCGACGCGGCGCTCGCCTACCTGAAGACGCCCCCCGACGCGGAACGGGTGGAAGCGCGATGACGGGCATGACGGCGGCCTTCCTGGCGCGCAGCCTGCGCGACCGCGGCCACCGCGTGCTGGCGGGCGAGTCCGCCGCGCCGGTCACGGGCGGGGCCGCCGATTCGCGCCTCGTGCGCGCGGGCGACCTCTTCGCCGCCTTCCGCGGGGAGCGGCTCGACGGCAACGACTTCGTGGAGGAGGCGCTGGCGCGGGGGGCCGCCGCCGCCGTCTGCGAGCGCGCGCCCGCGGGCGAATGGCCCGACCGCACGATCGCCGTCGTGGACGACACGCGCGCGGCCCTCGCCGCCCTCGCGCGCGACTGGCGGCGGGCCTGCGGCGCGACCGTGGCCGGCATCACGGGCACGGTGGGCAAGACCACGACGAAGGAGCTCACGGCGGCGGCGCTGGCCGCCCGCTTCCGCACGCACCGCAGCCCCGGCAACCTCAACTCGCACGAGGGGCTGCCCCTCGCGCTCATGAGCCTGCGCCCCGAGCACGAGGTCTCCGTGCTGGAGATGGCCATGGACCGCGAGGGCGAGATCGCCGGGCTGTGCGCCATCGCCGAGCCGTCCGTGGGGGCCGTCCTCAACATCGGGGCCACGCACCTGGAGAAGCTGGGCGACATGGAGGCCATCGCGCGCGAGAAGCTCTCGCTGGCGCGCTCCCTCCCGCGCGACGGCGTGGCCGTCCTCAACCTCGACGACGAGCGCATCGCCGCCGCCGCGGGCGATCTGGCCTGCGAGGTGATCGGCTTCGGCGCGGGCGCGGAGGCGCGCCTGCGACGCGGCGAGACGCGCGACCTCGGCCTCGAGGGCACGGAGTTCGCCGTGGCCTGCGACGGCGCGCGGGCGTGCGTGCGGCTGCGGCTGCCGGGCGCGCACCTGGTTCCGGCGGCGCTGGCCGCGATCGGCGTGCAGCTGGCGCTCGGCGCGAGCCTCGCGGAGGCGGCGGCGGCGGTGAGCGCGGCCCGCGTGGAGGGACGCCTGCGCGTGCGCCGCGCGGCCAGCGGCGCGCTCATCCTCGACGACACCTACAACGCCAGCCCCGCCTCCGTGGCGGGCGCGCTGGCGCTGCTGCGCGGGCTGGGCGGACGGCGCGTGGCCCTGCTCGGCGAGATGGCCGAGCTGGGCGAACTGGCCGAGCGCGAGCACCGCCGCATCGGACGCCTCGCCGCCGGCTGCTGCGACGCGCTGGCGGCGGCGGGACCGCTCACGCGCCCGCTCGTGGAGGAGGCGCGCGCGGGCGGGCTGCGCGAGTGCCGCTGGTTCGAGCGCGGGGAGGAAGCCGCGGCCTTCGCCGCCGGCCTCCTGCGGGAGGGCGACCACGCGCTCGTGAAGGCGTCGCGCGGCCAGGCCTTCGAGCGGCTCATCCCCCTGCTGGAGGCGGCGGCATGATCCGCGCCCTGCTCTCCGGCGGCGCGGCCTTCGTGCTCACGGTCGGGTTCGGCTGGCCGATGGTGGCCTACCTGCGCGCGCAGCGCACGGGCAAGGCCATCAGCGAGGATCAGCCCTCGTCGCACCTTGCGAAGGCGGGCACGCCCACCTTCGGCGGCCTCGTCATCTGGGTGCCCACGCTGATCGTGACCGCCGTGGCCGTGGACTGGCTGGAGCACCGCTCGATCCTGCTGCCGCTGGGCGTGATCGCGGCCACCGGGGCCATCGGCTTCATCGACGACCTGGGCACGCTGCAGGAGCGCGTGGGGCTGCGCGGCGGGCTCAGCTGGCGGCTGAAGGTGGCGCTCCTCACGGTGCTCGCCGCCGTGGCCGCCTGGATTCTCTACGCGCAGCTCGACGTGGAGTCCGTGAACGTGCCCTGGCTGGGGCACTATCCCCTCGGCCCGGCCTACATGGCCATCGCCGTCGTCACCATCGTGGCCACCACGAGCGCGGTGGCGGTGACGGACGGGCTGGACACGCTGGCGGGGGGCACCACGCTCTTCGCCTTCGTGGCCTACGGCGTGATCGCCTTCGTGCAGGGGCAGGATTTCGTGGCCACCTTCGCCTTCATCATCGCGGGCGCGAACCTCGGCTTCCTCTGGTACAACGCCCACCCCGCGCGCGTCTTCATGGGCGACACGGGCGCGCTCGCGCTGGGCGCCAGCCTCGCCGTGGTGGCGCTCATGACGGGCCACTGGCTGCTGCTGCCGCTGATCGGGCTGGCGTTCGTGGCCGAGGCCCTCAGCAACGTCATCCAGATCGCCTATTTCCGCCTGAGCGGGGGCGCGCGCGTCTTCCGCCGCGCCCCCCTGCACCACCACTTCGAGGAGCTGGGCTGGAGCGAGACCACGGTCGTCACCCGCTTCTGGATGGTCGGCATCGCGGCGGCCATGATCGGCGTCGCCCTCGCCCTGGCGGTCCCGGCGTGAGGACGGCGATGGCGGCGGAACGGCCGGCGGCGCTTCCGGAGATCGCGGGCGCGCGCGCGCTCGTCTACTCGCTCGGCATCGAGGGGCGCGACCTCGCGCGCTGGCTGCTGGCGCGCGGCGCCGCCGTGACCATGGCCGACAGCCGCGACGAGGCCCGCCTGGAGGCGGCGGGCGCGAAGGCCCCGGCGGGCGTCGAGCGCGTCGTCACGGGCGCGCTGCCCGCCCCCGACGGCTTCGACCTGCTGGCGGTCTCGCAGTCGGTGCTGCACACGCACGCCGGGCTGGCGCGGGCGCGCGAACTCGGCATCCCCGTGCTCTCGCAGCTGGCGCTGGCGCTGCGCCTCTGCCGCGGCCCCGTGACCGGCGTCACCGGGTCGAACGGCAAGTCGACGACGACGGCGATGGTGGGGGCCATGGCCGCCGCCGCCGCCGTCGATCACCTCGTCGGGGGCAACCTCGGCGGGGCGCTGCTCGACCGCATCGAAGCGGCCGGGCCGGAGACGCACGTCATCCTCGAAATCAGCCACACGCAGCTGCAGTACACGGACCGCTCGCCCGCCATCGCCGCCATCACGAACGTCACGCCGAACCACCTCGACCAGTTCAGCTGGCCGGATTATGTGGACCTGAAGCGCGGCATCCTGCGCTTCCAGGACGCGGACGGCCTCGCCATCCTCAACGCCGACAACGAGACCAGTCGCGGGCTGCGCGCGGACGTGCGCGGGCGGCTGGCCGAGGTCTCGCTGGCAGGGCCGCCCGCGGGCTCGGGCGACGGCGCCTGGCTTGAGGACGGCGCCATCGTCGCGCGCCGCGACGGCGACGCCGTGGCCGTGGCCGCCGCGCGCGACCTGTCCGTGCGCGGGCGGCACAACCTCGCCAACGCCGTGCTCGCCGTGGCCGTGGCGCGGGGCATGGACCTGCCCACCGCGGCCATCGCGCGCGGCCTGCGCGATTTCCGCGGCCTGCCCCACCGCCTGCGCACGGTCGGGCGGGCGCGCGGCGCGATCTGGATCGACGACAGCATCGCCACCTCGCCGGAACGCGCGGCGGCGGCGCTGGAGGCCGTGGACGAGCCCGTCGTGCTGCTGCTGGGCGGGCGCGAGAAGAACCTGCCCCGCGAGCGGCTGCGCGCCGCCGTGGCCGGACGCTGCCGCGCGGTCGTCTGCTTCGGCGAGGCGGCGGCGGACTTCGCGCAGGCGATGGCGGGCGCGGCGGAGACGGTCGCGCGCGTGGAGACGCTGGAGGAGGCGGTGGACGCCGCCGCCTCGCTGGCGCGCGCGGGCGACGCCGTGCTGCTTTCGCCCGCGGGTACCAGCTTCGACGCCTACCCGCGCTTCGAGGCGCGGGGCGAGGCCTTCGCCGCCGCCGTGGCCGCGCTCGCGGACTTCGAGGAGGCGTCGCCATAGCCATGTCGCGCACCCGCCGCTGGGCCGCCGAGGGCCCCGATTACACGCTGCTGGCGCTGGTGGCCGCGCTCACCGTCACGGGCCTCGTGTTCGTCTACAGCGCGAGCTTCGTGATCGGCCTCGCGCAGTTCGGCGATTCGCACCGCTTCATCGTGCGGCAGGGGGCGTGGGCGCTGCTGGGGGCGGCGCTGCTGCTGACCATGCTGCGCTTCGACTACCACCGGCTGCGGCGGCTGGCGGCCCCGCTCATGGGCGTGACGCTGCTGCTCCTGCTGGCCGTGCTCGCGCTGGGGAACGAGGCGGGCGGCGCGCAGCGCTGGGTGAGCGCCGGGCCGCTCAGCTTCCAGCCCGCCGAGTTCGCCAAGCTCAGCGTCATCGTCTACCTGGCGGCTTGGCTCAGCTCGCGCGGGGAGAGCCTGCGCAGCTTCGAGCACGGGCTCGCGCCCTTCATCGTCATCATCAGCGCCATCGGCCTGCTGCTCATGCTGCAGCCCGATTTCGGCACGACCGCCATCATCCTCGCCATCACGCTCACCATGTTCTGGGTGGCGGGCGCGACGCTCGTGCAGATGGGGGCGCTGCTGGTCTCGGGCACGGTGGTGGTGATCTCGCTGGCCCTCATCGAGGGCTACCGCATGGAGCGGCTGGCGGCCTTCTTCAACGCCGAGGCGGACCCCCTCGGGCACGGCTTCCAGACGCTGCAGTCGCTCATCGCGCTGGGCAACGGCGGGGTCACGGGGCTGGGGCTGGGCGCGAGCCGCGGCAAGTTCTTCTACGTGCCCGAAAGCCACACGGACGGCATCTTCGCCATCATCGGCGAGGAGCTGGGCATCGTCGCCACGGGGGCGGTGCTGCTGCTGTTCGTGACGCTCATGCTGCGCGGCTACCAGGTGGCGCGGCGCGCGCCCGATCAGTTCGGCTTCCTGCTGGCCACCGGCATCACCACCTGGCTGACGGTGCAGGCGCTGGTGAACATCGGCGGCATCACGCGCGTGATCCCGCTCACGGGCGTGCCCCTGCCCTTCCTCAGCTATGGCGGCAGCGCCCTCGCCGCCGTGATGCTGGCGGCGGGCGTGCTGGCGGGCATCTCCCGCCACGCGAAGGTGCGCGAGTCCAGGCGCGAGGCGGCCCGCGAGGAACGGCAAGGCGCGCGCGTCGCCGGGGAGGCGCGGCGATGAGGGTCGCGCTGGCGGCGGGCGGAACGGCGGGCCACGTCTACCCCGCGCTGGCCACGCTGGCGGCGCTGCAGGCCGCGAACGGGCCCGTGGAGGCGTGCTTCCTCGGGCCCGACGATCGCGGCGAGCGCGCCCTCGTGCGCGGCCACGGCATCCCCTTCGAGGCCGTGCCCGCCGCGGCCCTGCGCGACCGCTCCACCCTGGCGCTGGCCCGCGGCCTCGCGCGCACGGCCATCGGCGTGGTTCCGGCCCTGCGCGCGCTGCGGCGTTTCCGCCCCGACGTCGTGCTCAGCACGGGGGGCTACGGCAGCTTCCCGCCGAGCGTGGCCGCGCGCCTGCTGCGTCTGCCGCTGGTGGTGTTCGCGCCCGACGTCGAGCCCGGCGTGGCGGTGCGCGCGGAGGCCCGCCTGGCCACGCGCGTCGCCGCCGCCACGGAGGCGGCGCTGGCGGCGCTGCCCGGGGGCGGCGTCGTGAGCGGCTACCCCGTGCGCGCGGATTTCGCCGTGGGCCGCGCCGAGGCCCGCGCGGCGCTGGGCTGGGACGCGGACGAGCCCGTGCTGCTGGTGGCGGGCGCGACGCAGGGCGCGCAAGCGATCAACGAGGCCCTCTGGCGCGCCCTCCCGCGGCTCTGCGAGGCCGCGCGCGTCGCCCACCTCACGGGCAAGGCCGCGATCACGGAGGCCATGGCCGCGCGCGCCGCCCTGCCCGAGCGGCTGCGCCAGCGCTACCGGCCCGACGCCTTCCGCGCCGACCTGCCCGCCATGATGGCCGCCGCCGACCTGGCCGTCATGCGCGCGGGCGCGAGCGTCCTCGGCGAACTGCCCGCGGCGGGGCTGCCCGCGCTGCTCGTGCCGGGCGCGTTCGCGGGCGGCCACCAGCGCGGGAACGCGCGCTGGCTGGCCGGACGCGGGGCCGCCGCCATCGTCGAGGAAGCGGAACTGGAGACGATCGAGGCGCGCATCCTCGAGCTGCTGAACGACGGCGCGGCGCGCGCGGCCATGGCCGCGGCGGCGCGCGCGGCGGGCGACGCCGGCGGGGCCGCGCGGCTGGCCGCCATCCTGCGCGAGGCGGCGGCGCGATGAACGGCCTGCGCGGACCCGTGCACCTCGTGGGCGTGGGCGGCATGCACATGTCGGCCATCGCGCAGCTGCTGCACGAGCGCGGCGAGCGCGTGAGCGGCAGCGACCTCGAACCCTCGGCCTTCACCGAGCGCCTGCGGGCGCTGGGCGTGACCGTGTTCCCGGCGCACGACGCCGCCAACCTCGGCGAGGCGCGCTGCGTGGTGGCCACGGCGGCGGCGCGCGCGGACAACCCCGAGCTCGTGGAGGCCCGCCGCCGCGGCCTGCCCGTGCTGGGCCGCCCCGAGGCGGTGGCCGCGCTCATGGCCGGCAGGCGCGTCGTGGCCGTGGCCGGCTCGCACGGCAAGACGACGACCACCAGCCTCATCGCCTTCATCCTCCACGAGGCCGGACGCGCGCCCATGTATCTGATCGGCGGGGAAAGCCGCGACCTCGGCGGCAACGCCTCCTGGGGCGGCGCCGGCGGCCCCTGCGTGGTCGAGGCCGACGAGTACCAGCGCGCCTTCCACGCCTACGACCCCGACGTGGCCGTGATCACGAACGTCGACGCCGACCACCTCGACCTGTACGGCACGCGCGAGGCGTACGAGGAGGCCTTCGCCGTGTTCGCGCGCCGCACGCGGGCGGGCGGGCGCCTGCTCGTCTGCGCCGACGATCCCGGCGCGGCGCGCGTGGCCGCGGCAGTCGGGCGGTCCGCGCCGGTGGAGACGTACGGCCTCGCCGAGGGCAGCGACTGGCAGGCCGCCGACGTGGCGCTGGGCGAGGACGGCGCGGCCTTCACGGTGAAGCGCGCGGGCGAGCCCCTCGGCGGGCTGGCCATCGCCACGCCGGGGCGGCACGCCGTGCGGAACGCCCTCGCGGCGGCGGCGGTGTGCCTCGGCGAGGGCGCGTCCTTCGGGACCGTGCGCGACGCCGCGGCGCGCTTCCGCGGCGCGAAGCGGCGCTTCGAATGCGTGGGCGAGGCGGGCGGCGTGCTCGTCATCGACGACTACGCGCACCATCCGGGCGAGGTGCGCGCGCCCATCGAGACGGCGCTGGCGCGCTTCCCCGGTCGGCGCCTGATCGCCATCCACCAGCCCCACACCTACAGCCGCATCGCCTACCTCTGGGAGGACTGGCTGACCTGCTGGGAGGGGCTCGACGCGCTCATCGTGCAGGAGACCTACGCCGCCCGCGAAAGGCCGGAGGAAGGGCGCTCGGCGCGCGACCTGGCCGGAGCCATCGTCCGCCCGCGCGCCGTCTACGCCCCCGACGCGGCGGCGGCGGCGGAACGGGCGGCGGCGCTGGCGCGGCCCGGCGACGTGGCGCTCACGCTCGGCGCGGGCGACGTGCACAAGACGGGCCCGCTGCTGCTGGAGCGACTGCGATGACGGCGCGCGGGCGGCTGGCGGCGGCGCTGGCGGAGGCGGGCGAGGTGCGCGCGGACGAGCCCATGGCGCGCCACACCACCTTCGGCGTGGGCGGCCCCGCCGACCTCTACGTGACGGTGCGCGGGGCGGAGGCGCTGGCGCGGGCGGCGCGGCTGGCCGCCGGGGCCGGGGCGGGCCCCTTCATCCTCGGCAGCGGCAGCAACGTCGTCGTGGCCGACGGCGGCATCCGCGGCTGCGTCATCGACAACCGCGCCCGCGCCGAGCGCGCCGACGGCCTCCGCTACCGCGTGGAGAGCGGCGCCAGCTTCGCGGGCTTCGCGCGGCGCATGTGCCGCGCGGGCGCGGCCGGGCTCGCCTGGGCGGTCGGCATCCCCGGCACGCTGGGCGGCGCCGTCGTCTACAACGCGGGGGCCTACGGCGGCTGCCTCGCCGACGTGCTCACGCGCGTGCGCCTGCTCGACCCCGCGGGCGGCGGCGAGGCGGGCTGGCGCGACGCCGCCGAACTCAGCCTCGCCTATCGCGGCAGCGCCTTCACGCGCGGCGCGCTCGCGGGCCTCGTCGCGCTGGAGGCGGAGCTGGCGCTGGAGGCGGGCGACGCCGCCGCCCTGCTGGCCGAGGCGGGCGGCTACGACCGCCGCCGTCTGGCCGCGCAGCCGCGCGGGCGCAACGCGGGCTCCCTGTTCAAGAACCCCCCCGATGCGCCCGCCTGGAAGCTGATCGAGTCCGTGGGCCTGCGCGGGGAGCGCCGCGGCGACGCCGCCATCAGCGAGCGGCACGCCAACTTCTTCGTGAACCTCGGGCAGGCGCGCGCGGACGACGTGCGCGGGCTGGCGGAAGAGGCCGAGCGCCGCGTGTTCGAGCGCCACGGCGTGCGCCTCGAGCGCGAGGTCGGCTTCGTGGGGGCGTGGTGATGGCGAGGCGGCGGGTGGCGGTCGTGTTCGGCGGGCGCTCGGGCGAGCACGAGGTGAGCGTGCGCAGCGCCCGCGGCGTCATCGCCGCGCTCGACCGCGAGCGCTGGGCGCCGCTTCCGCTGGGCGTGACGCGCGCGGGCGCGTGGCTGACGGCGGCGGAAACGCGCGCGGCCCTCGCCGGCGACGCCGCCGCGCTCACGGAGGGCGGCGCGCCGCTGGCGACGGGCGCGGCGCTGGCCGAGCTGGCCGCCTGCGACGCCGTCTTCCCCCTCATCCACGGGCGCTACGGCGAGGACGGCTCCCTGCAGGGCCTGCTCGACCTGCTCGACCTGCCCTACGCGGGCGCGGGCGTGGCCGCCAGCGCCGTGGGCATGGACAAGGCGCTGCAGAAGGCGCTGTTCACCGAGGCTGGAATCCCCGTCGCGCGTTATGTCGTGCTTCACGGCCACGAGATCGCGCGCGACGGCGAGCGGGCGCGGCGCTTCGTCGAGGACGAAATCGGCTACCCCTGCTTCGTCAAGCCCGCCAACGGCGGCTCCAGCATCGGCATCACGCGCGCGGCCTCGCGCGAGGACCTGGGCGGGGCCTTCGCCGCCGCCCTGCGCCACGACGCCAGGATTCTGGCGGAACGGGCCCTCGGCGGGCGCGAGATCGAGTGCGCCGTGCTGGGGAACGAGACGCCCGAGGCCGCCGCCGTGGTCGGCGAGATCGCGCCCGACCGCGCCTTCTACGACTACGAGAGCAAGTACGCGGCCGATTCGCGCACGGCCCTGCACGTGCCCGCGCGGATCGACGGGGCCGCCGCCGCGCGCGTGCGCGCCTGCGCCGAGCGCATGTACCGCGCCCTCGGCTGCGAGGGTTACGCGCGCGTCGACTTCTTCGTGGACGCGGACGGCGCCGTGACGGGCAGCGAGGTGAACACCATCCCCGGCTTCACCAGCATCAGCATGTTCCCGAAGCTGTGGGAGGCGAGCGGCCTGGCCTACCCCGACCTGCTCACGCGCATCCTCGACCTCGCGCTCGCGCGGCGCGAACGGGAGGCGGCGCGATGAGCCGGCGGCGCGAGGAGATGGTGGGCGCGGTCGGCGGCGAGGGCCGTCCCCGGCGGGAGCGCGCGACGCCGCCCCGGCCCGGGGCCGCGCGCCGCCGCTGGCTGTCGCTCATCGCCGGGGCCGCCATCTTCGCGCTCGTGGTGGGGGGCGGCGTCTGGGCCTGGCAGTCGCTGCTGCGCGTGCGGCACGTCGAGGTGGCGGGGGCGACCGCGGAGGAGCCCGTGCGCGCGCTGCTCGACCTGCACGGCGAAAGCATGTTCACGGCCAACCTGGACGCCCCCGAAGCGGCCATCGCGGCGCTGCCGCGGTTCGCCTCCGCGCGCATCGAGCGGCACTGGCCCGACACCCTGCGCGTCACCGTCACGGAGCGCCGCCCGTGGGGCTCGTGGGAGCAGGCGGGGCAGCGCTACACCATCGACCGCGAGGGCGTGGTGCTGGGGCACGCGCCCGCGCCCGCGGACTCGGTGACGATCGTGAGCAACGAGTCCTACGCCCTGCGCGCGGGCGACCGCGTCGACCCGCAGGCGGTGGACGTGGCCGCCGGCATCGGGGAGCGGCTGCCGCGGGCGCTGGGCACGCGCGCCGTGGAGGTGACCTACGCGCCCGCGGAGGGCGTGCGCGTGCGCACCGCCGACGGCCAGACCGCGCTGCTCGGGGGATCGAGCGGCATCGACTACAAGCTCGCCGTCTGGGCCCGGCTCAGCCGGGAAGCGGCGGCGAGGGAGATCGCCTACTCCGTCATCGACCTGCGATTCGGGGACCGTCCGGTCCTGCGATGAGCGCCACGAAGCGAGGGAACGCCATGAAGCGCAGCAACGCCATCGCCGCCATCGACATCGGCTCCACCAAGGTGACGGCGCTCGTCGCCGACGTGAACGAGTACGGGGAGACACGCGTGCTGGGCGTGGGCGTGGCCCCGGCCTCGGGGCTGTCGCGCGGCGTGATCGACAACATCCAGTCGGCGCGCAGCGCCGTGGCCATGGCCGTGGAGAAGGCGGAGCAGTCCTGCGGCATGCGCATCCTCAGCGCGGTGGCGGGCATCAGCGGGGGGCACCTCAGCTCCCAGAACAACCGCGGCATCGTGGCCATCCCCGACCGCACGCGGCCCATCACCGTGGAGGACCGCGAGCGCGCCGTGGAGGTGGCGGGGCAGATCAGCATTCCCACCAACCGCCAGATCATCCACATCATCCCGCGCGGCTACTGGATCGAGGGCAGCGATGCCGCCTCCGACCCGGTGGGCATGTACGGGGCGCGGCTCGACGCCGAGGCGCACATCGTCACGGGCGCCGTCTCCGCCGTGCAGAACCTCACCAAGTGCGTCGAGGGCGCGGGCGTGCAGCTCGACGAGATCGTGCTCGGCTCGCTGGCCTCGGCGCTGGGGGCGCTGGCCGGGGAGGAGCGCGAGCAGGGCGTGGCCGCCGTGGACATCGGCGGGAGCGACACGGCCATCTGCGTCTACGAGGACGGGGCCGTGGCGCACACGGCCACGCTGCCGCTGGGCGGCGCCCACCTCACGCAGGACCTGGCGCGGCTGCTGCGCTGCCCGTGGGAGAGCGCCGAGCGCCTCAAGTGCGAACACGGCTCCGCCCTCGCCGGGGCCGAACCCGCCGGGGCGGCGGAGGAGGTGGAGGTGCGCGCCTTCGGCACGAACGCGGAGAAGCGCGTGGCCGTCTCGCACGTGGCCGACATCCTGCAGGCGCGCACGGAGGAGATCCTGGAGATGGTGGCCATCGAGCTGAAGCGCGCGGGCTACCTCGACCGGCTGGCGGCGGGGCTGGTGCTCACGGGCGGCGCCAGCCAGCTGCGCGGCATCGCCGATCTGGCCGAGCTGCGGCTGGGGCTGCCCGCGCGCACGGGCGCGCCGCGCGGCTGCGCCGGGCTGACCGAGATCGTGGCCACGCCCGCCTACGCCACGGCCGTGGGGCTGGCCCGCCACGCCCTGCGCGAGAGCGCCCCCTTCCACCAGCCCGCCACCGCCCGCCAGCGGGAGGGCGAGGCGGCCTTTCCCAAAATCCTCAACCGTCTGGCCGCCTTCGGGCGGGCCTTCATTCCCCAGTAACGAACGCAGCACCACGCAAAGGAGGCGCGCCAACCGCTTGAACGACGAACGCATCCAGACAACGCCAGTCACATCGCATCGCAAACGCAACGGAGGAAAGCAGTGAGTCACATCGACAGGGAACTTCTGCCCGACATCAAGGTCATCGGCGTGGGCGGGGGCGGGGGCAACGCCGTCAACCGCATGGTGCGCGCCAGGATTCCCGGCGTGGCCTTCGTGGCCGTGAACACGGACGCGCAGGCGCTCAGCACCTCGGAGGCGGAGCTGAGCCTTCGCATCGGGGACAAGCTGACGAAGGGCCTGGGCGTGGGCGGCGACCCCACGCGCGGCGAACGCGCCGCCGAGGAGAGCCGCGCCGAGCTGGCGGAGGCGCTGCATGGCGCCGAAATGGTGTTCGTGGCCGCGGGCATGGGCGGCGGCACGGGCACGGGCGCGGCCCCGGTGGTGGCCGAGGTGGCGCGCGAGGTCGGCGCCCTCACCATCGGCACCGTCACCACGCCCTTCGCCTGGGAGGGGGCGGCCCGCGCGCGCGCCGCGCAGGCCGGCATCGAGCGCATGCGGGACAAGGTGGACACGCTCATCTCCATCCCCAACGCGCGCCTGCTGGAGAGCTGCCCCGAGGACCACACCGTGGAGCAGGCCTTCGAGACCGCCGACGACGTGCTGCGCCAGGCGATCCAGGCGATCTCGAACATCATCAGCCAGAACGGGTCCATCAACCTCGATTTCAACGACGTGCGCACGGTGATGAGCCAGGCCGGGCCCGCCCTGCTCGCCATCGGTTCGGGCACGGGCGACAACCGCGCCGCCGAGGCCGCGCAGACGGCCACCTCCAGCCCGCTCCTCGATCAGACGATCAACGGGGCCACGAACGTGCTCTTCAACGTGACCCACGACGGCACGCTGAAGCTGCGCGAGCTGGACATCGCCGCCCGCGTCATCGCGGAGGTGGTGGACAGCACCGCCAACATCATCTTCGGCACCGTGGTCGACCCCGCCGTGGGCGAGACGGTGCACATGACCGTGATCGCCACGGGCTTCACGCCCGCGCAGCCCATGGTGGGCCTGTCGAAGCCGGGCCGGGGCCGCTCCGTCAGCCTCGAACTGCCCGGCATTTCCCACGAAGAGGACGCCGAACTGCCGGCGTTTCTCCGGCGCAACATCCGCTCCATGGGCGAATACGGCGCCAACGGCGATCGGGGAACGACGCTGACCGAAAGGAGGTAGCCGCCAGACCGCGCGCACGGTCGGTCCCTTCGCGGGGACCGCTCCCCGACCGGACCAGCGGGCCCGGCGCTTTGGAGAGAGCGCCGGGCCCGCGCCTCGTCCGCACGGGGCGCGCGGAGCGCTCAGGTTAGCCAGCCGTCCTCGGGCAGCGGCTCGCGGGGCACGTCCTCGTCCGCGTTGACCATGTGGCGGGCGAGGGGCTCCATGCGTGCCCAGAGGGCGTCGAGGTCCGCCGCCGCCAGCGCGCGCCCCTCCAGCGCCGCGCGCATGTGCGCCAGCCAGCGGTCGGCGTGGGCCTCGGTGATGACGAAGGGGAAATGGCGGCGGCGCAGGCGCGGATGGCCGCGGCGCTCGGAGTAGCGCGGCTCGCCGCCCAGCCACTGTTCGAGGAAGAGGGCCAGCTTCTCGCGGCCCGGGCGCAGGTCGGCGGGGTAGAGGGCGCGCAGGAAGGCGTCGGCGGCGACGGCCGCGTAGAAGTCGGCGGCCAGCGCCTCCACGCCCGCGCGCCCGCCGAGGCGCGCGAACGGCGTGTCCGCCCCGCCGCTCACGAGGTGCGCCAGCGCAGCGCGAGGAAGGTGAGCGTGAAGGAGACCGCCCCGAAGCCCAGCGTGGCGAGCCCGCCCCAGAGCAGGTCGAGCCCGTCCCAGCCGTCGATGATGAGCGAGCGCTGCGCCTCCAGGATGTAGGTGATGGGGTTGGCGGTGGCCAGCGCCTCCAGCCAGCCCGCGTACACCTCCTTCGGCGCGAAGGCGGTGGAGAGGAAGATGAGGGGGAAGAAGAAGAGGCCGCCCGCCGCCGCGGCCTGGGGGCTGCCCGTGCGCAGGGCGATGGCGGCGTTGATGCCCGAGTAGCCCATGCCGAAGCCGAACGACCCCAGCAGCAGCACGGCCACGCCCCCCGGCCCCGCGTCGAAGCCCGATCCGAAGGCGATGCCCACGACCACGATCAGCGCGGTGATGGCGAGCGTGCGCACGCCGTCGGCGGCGATGCGCCCCAGCACGATGGCCGAGCGCGGCGCGGGCGTGAGCAGCAGCTTGTCGAAGTAGCCGCGCTGGATGTCGGTGATGGTGCCCAGCCCGGCGCTCACGGAGATGTTGGCCGCCGCCGACAGGATCGCCACGGGGACCTGGAAGCCCATGAAGTTGTCCACCCCGAAGGAGTCCCCCGCGATGGGCCCGATGGCGCCCACCAGCACGGCCAGGAAGAAGAGGGGGATGATGATGTTGCCCGCCTCCTGCGCGGGCTGGCGCACGGCCTCGCGCAGGGAGCGCCGGGTGAGGTGCCAGACCGTGGCCGCCGTGCGCATCAGGCCGCGCCTCCGTCCGCGGGCATCTCGCCCGCCCGCAGGTGGCGGCCCGTGGCCTGCAGGAACACGTCGTCGAGGCTGGGCTGCGCGATGGACACGTCCCCCACCTCGACGCCGGCCTCGTCGAGCGCCAGCACGATGCGGGCCACCGCGCGCGCGCCGTTGGGCACGTAGACGACGGCGGCGCCGTCCGCCCGCTGCACGCGCTCGACGGCGGGCACGGCGGCGGCGGCCTCGGCGGCGCGGTCGAGCGCCTCCGCGGGGCCGCCCACGCGCACGGTCACCACGTCCGTGCCGATGGTGGCCTTCAGGTCAGCGGGCGAGCCGCGCGCGATGACGCGGCCCTCGTCGATGATGGCGAGGTCGTGCGCGAGGCGGTCCGCCTCCTCGAGGTACTGCGTGGTGAGGAAGACGGTGATGCCGTCCTCCGCGCAGAGCTGGTTCACGTAGCGCCAAACGGCCTCGCGGCTGGCCGGGTCGAGGCCGGTCGTGGGTTCGTCGAGGAAGAGCACGCTGGGCCAGTGGATGAGGGCGGCGGCCAGGTCGAGGCGGCGCTTCATGCCCCCCGAATAGCCGCCCACGGCGCGGTCGGCGGCCCCCGCCAGGTCCACGATCTCCAGCAGGTCGCGCACGCGGCGGCGCACCTGTGCGCCGGGCATGCCGAAGAGGCGTCCCTGCAGGGTGAGCAACTCGCGGCCCGTCTGCAGGTCGTCGAGGCCCGCCTCCTGCAGGGCCACGCCGATGCGCCGCCGCACGGCCCGCGCCTCGGCCACGATGTCCAGCCCCTCCACGCGCGCGCTGCCGGCGGTGGGCTTCAGCAGCGTGGTCAACATGCGGATGGTGGTGGTCTTGCCGGAGCCGTTGGCGCCGAGGAAGCCGAAGATGGCGCCGCGCGCGATCTCGATGTCGATGCCGTTCACGGCCCGCACCTCGCCGAAATGCTTCGTCAGCCCCTCGGCCACGATCGCGCTCATGGATGCGAGCGTAGGGGACCTCGGCGAGCGCGCAAGGCAGGGAGAGCGGTTCCGGCCACGACGGCGGCGAGCAGGTCGAGGTTGTCGCTGTTCACGCCCGCCGCGCCCGCCGCCAGCGCCTGCGCCAGCGCGGCGCGCGTGTTGACGGGCCAGACGCAGGCGTCCACGCCGCGCGCGGCCAGTTCGCGCATGGCTTCGGGTTGCGCGAGCGTGGCGTGGAGGGAGAGCGCGCGGAAGCGTCCGCCGAGTTCGGGCATGAGCGCCGCCAGCTCCCCGGGCCAGGCCGCCGAGGGCAGCAGGCGCACGTGCGCCATGCCCTCGAAGGGCGCGAGCAGCGGCCACGCGCGCGCCGTCACGGCGTAGGGCGCGCCCGGCAGGCGGCGCTCAAAGGCGGCGGCCACCGCCTTCGACAGGGCCGGCGATTCCGTCTTCAGGTCCACCATCAGGGGCAGGTCGCGCGCGGCGGCCTCGAGCACGGCCTCGAGCTCGAGGCGCGGCCACGCGGGCGCGATGCGCCAGCCCTCGCGCAGCAGGGGCAGCGGGCCGAGCGCGCGCGCGTGGCGCACCTCCAGCCGCCCGCGATGCAGCCACAGGTCGAGCTCGGCCAGGTCCGCGCCGATGGCCTTCGCGCGGGCGAGGCGGGGGAGGCAGTTGCCCGCGCGGTGGGCGATGGCGAGGGGGCGGCCCCGCGGGCGCGCATCGCTCACGGGGGCGGCGCGCCGCGCAGCAGCAGGGCCTGCACGTCCGGCGGCAGGGGCACGCCGCGCCCGCTCACGGTATCGAGCCAGGCCCAGACGTGCACGAAGGTGGCGACGGGCGTGCCGCGGGCGGTGGAGCGCACGGCGAACTCCTGCTCGAAGGAGCGCTCGCCGGCGCGCACCGTGGCCACCTCGACGGTCGCGCCCTCGCGCCAGCCGAGGGGGGCGTGGTAGACGGCGCGCGTCTCGCGCTGCACAGCCACCACGTGGTCGGGCTTGGCCACGCCGCAGTGCGCCTCGAAGCGGGCGTAGGCCATCTCCGTGAGCGCCAGCAGCACGCCCGCGTGCACGAAGCCGGTGTCCGCGTACGTATCGGAGTGGCGCGTCTCGAAGGCGGTGGTGAAGGCCACGCGCCCATCGTGGCCGCGCCGCGCGCGGGGGGCAAGCGGCGCGGGGGGGAAGACGAACGAGAGTATCGATCATGCTTTCTCAGGCATCGGGGCGAGGCCTGGGCCGCCGAATAGCCGACTCGACAATCATGTCCGCATCCAGTTGCGGGCTACGGGCTCGGCGCTCTTTGTGATACCGGCGCAGGGCGTTCTCCTTAGCATCGGCCATCCTCTCATCAAGAAGCGCGCCCTCGGCATTGCCCGCCATGCGCGACTTGGCCGCGCGCATCCGGATATACAGAACGTCAGCTCCGTCCCAATCACCGAACGACGCACATTCATACGCCTGATGGCTCATCTCATCGTAGTCGGCCTGGTCCGGGTTTTCGGCAGCCCAGCGAGCCAAGCGCTCATAGTCAAAGCACTCAGAACAGAATCGTGCGCGCCGACGAATCAATTCCCGCAGGCCAAGACGGATATCACAGATCGAACACCGCAACATGATCACGCCAACTCCCCTCGCCTGGCTTGTCGCCGCATCATCATGTTGACCGCCCACTTGCGGGCGCGCTCAAGATGGACGAGCTGGTCCTGCTTCACCCACAGCAGTCCTTCTGCTTCACGGTCGTCCCGCAACTGCACCATCCTCAGCTTGTTCGACTTCCGTCCGTTGCACTTGCTGCAGACGAGGCCGAGGTTGTACAGGTCGTCGGCCCCGCCTTCATCACCGTCGGCGGGATTGCGCGCGAACAGGTGATCGATCTCCAGCTCGTCCGGATCCTCGGCGCCGTTCGGCAGCACGGGGCGCTTGCCACAGCCCCAGCAGACGCACCCGAATTCCGCCAGCAGGAGGTTCTTGCACTCCTGCTTCGGGATGCTGCCGTTCCACACCGTGGCGCGACGCACGCCGCCCGTGGCCACTTCGAGCTCCGGCAGCAGCTGCTCGCGCGGCGTCATCTCGGCGGGGCCGACCACCCGCGACGGCTTGATCTCCAGATCATCGGCCCAGCCCGTCTGATGCTCGCCGTAAGCGGCGGGCGTGGCCTCGGTCATACCGTCCATCGCATAGCCGTTCTTGTAGAAGCGGCGCTTGATCATGGTCCACGAGCGATAGGCATGGTCACAGGCGATCCAGCGGCGGTTCAGCCGCTCGGCAGCGACGGCTGTGGTGGCGCATCCGGCAAAGACGTCGAGCACGACGTCGCCCGGGTTCGAGGATGCTGCGATGATGCGCTCGTACAGGGCGAGCGGTTTCTGCGTCGAGTAACCGGTCAGCTCATTCCGCCAGCCAGAGATATTGCTGATGTGCCCATCATTCCACCAATCGGTCGGAATTTTCCCTTTCTGATGACGCCCCTCGGATGCGGTCCCCCTGTTTGCACCGTGCACGCCGCGGGCAGGGGTGAAATCAGCAACATACGGTAGTCGAACAGCATCTCCGTCGAAACGATGTTTTGGAGACTTGGCGAAGAAGAGAATGGTATCGTATTTCCTCGGATACCAATTCTTCGCCGCACTTGGTCCAGTGTAACACCACGCGATTTGATTGCGGAAGTTCTCGCTGCCGAAGATCGTGTCCAGCAGCAAGCGCAGATGCGAGTTAGCCTTCCAGTCGCAATGGACGTAGATGCTGCCCGTGTCCTTCAGCACGCGGTGGCACTCGACCAGCCGCACGGCCATGAAGCAGATGTACGCCGCCATGCCCTGCCCCGCCGCCGCCATCGTGACGTCGATCACGCGGTACAGCCGCACCGCCAGCGACGGGTCCGGCATCTTGTCACCGCTATCGACAGCGGCATCGTACGCACGCGCTTCGGCCCGCAGCTCGCGCATGAAACGCGCGTGGCTGGCGTTCTTCTCGATGTCGCGCTCCCAGTTCCACAGGTCGTCGACCTTCGTGCCCGTCTCCAGCTCGGGGAAATCGGCCTCGGTCTTGTCCGGGTAGTGCTCCAGGAACAGCCCGATCTCCTCACCCTTCTCGCGGGCGGTGATCGGCGGCCTGGCCTCGCTGCGGAACGTCTCCATCTTCCCGAAGGGCGGGTCGATGGCGATCAGGTCGATGCAGGCATCGTCCATCGACAGCAAGAACCGCAGGTTGTCCATGAGCGCCAGCGTGCGGTTCGGGAAGTTGGGTTCAGGCACGGCCAAGCCTCCTCATGCGCCGCGGAGCGCCGACGGCCATCCTAGCACGGGCGCGCTACTGCGGGGGGGAGCCGCGCCTACCCGAAGAGGACGGCGTCGATGCCCCAGGTGCCGCCCGCGCCCGTGACGAAGAGGACGACGGCGATGAGCAGCATCATCAGGTTCTGCCCCTGCTCGCCCTGGTCACGCAGGCCCGCGAGCAGCAGGTAGTTGAGGTTGAGGAAGGCGGCCAGCGCCAGCCCCGCGAACGCGAGGAAGCCGAAGGCGATGCTCACGCCCGCCGCGAATTCGCCCAGCACCACCAGCCAGGAGGTGACGACCCAGGCGCGTTCGCTTCGCAGGGAGGTGGCGCGCAGGAGGCGGGCGTAGGCGGGCAGGGGATGATCCGCGGCGAGGCCCTCGACCCAGCCGCGCGCGTCGCCGCGCAGGAAGCCGCGCAGGTCCTTGTGGCGCACGCTTTCCAGCCACCAGAGGCCCAGCCCCACGCGCAGCAGCGCGAGCCACTCCTCCTTCGTCAGCCAGCCGAAGACGTCCAGCGGTTCCACGGCGGCCCACGCTACGCCCGTGCGCGCCGTTCGCGCTACCATCCGGCCATGCCGGGGGAAACGCGCGCGCCGCTGGTCTGGATCGACATGGAGATGACGGGGCTCGACGCGGAGCGCCACCGCATCCTCGAGGTGGCGGCGGTCGTCACCGACGCCGGGCTGCGCGAGCTGGACGATGGCCTCGACCTCGTCGTGCGCCAGCCGGAGGAGGCGCTGGCGGAGATGGACGAGTGGTGCGTGCGGCAACACGGGGCGTCGGGGCTGACGGCGGCGGTGCGCGCCTCGCGCACGGGCCCCGAGGAGGCGCAGGCGCTCCTGCTCGCCTACCTGCGGCGGCACACGGCGGAGGGGCGGTCGCCCCTGTGCGGGAACTCCGTGGGCCACGACCGCCGCTTCCTCGAGCGCTGGATGCCCGCCGTCAACGCCCACCTGCACTACCGCGTGATCGACGTGTCCAGCGTGAAGGAGCTGGCGCTGCGCTGGTATCCGGGGCTGGAGCGCTTCCCCAAGGGCGAGGCCCACCGCGCGCGCGACGACATCCGCGAGTCGATCGCGGAGCTGCGCCACTACCGCGCGCGCATCTTCCGCGAGCGCGTGGCGGAGGGCTGAGCGGGCGGCGCGTGCTAGACTGTGCCGCACGCGCCGGCGGTTCACGATGAAGATCTTCGACGTTCACATCCACTTCCCGCGCAACTGGGAGCAGCCCGACGAGGACCCCGCGCCCCTGATCGAGCGGCTCGCCGAGGTGGCGTCCGCGGCGGGCGTGACGAAGGGCTGCGTGCTCACGGGCGGGCGCTTCGGCCCGGGCCACGAGCGCGGCGTGGAGATTCTGCGCCAGTACCCCGACCTGTTCGTGCCCGTGGCCGTCATCGAGCCCGAGGAGACGGGGCGCGAGGAGGTGGAGGAGCTGCACGCCATGGGCTACCGCGGGCTGAAGCTGATCGGCGTGGCGCGCCCCTACGACGAGCCCGACTACCTGCCCGCCTACGCGGCGGCGGAGCGGCTGGGGATGCCGGTGCTCTTCCACATGGGCGTCATCGGCGGCGGCATCGACTACGCGGTGACGCACCCGCGGCGCGATCCGCGGGCGGCGGCCATGCTGCGGCGCATGACGGCCATGCGCGACCGCTGGCCGCTGCGCGACGTGACCGCCACGCGCATGTCACCCCTGCATCTGGACACCATCGCGCAGCGCTTCCCCGACCTGCGCGTGATCGGCGCGCACCTGGGCAACCAGGGCAACTACGAGTACGCCACCTCCGTGGCCCGCTGGCGCCCGAACGTGCTGTTCGACATGAGCGGCGGCGAGACGATCGAGCGGCACGCCGAGGAGCTCGGCCTGATCGGGCGCGAGATCGGCATCGAGAAGCTGGTCTTCGGCTCCGACTGCGGCATGGACGACATCCGCGAGCACATCGACCGCTTCGAGGCCATCTACGACCGCCTCGGCCTCTCCGAAGCGGAGCGCGAGCGGCTCTGGTGGCGGAACGCCGCCGAACTCTACGGGTTCGAGGAACCCGCGCTCGCGGAGGAGTAGGACGCTGACGGCGGAGGCCCGCGCGGAACGCCCCCGCCCCGTGACGGGCGCGGCCATGCGCGCCGTGCTGCTCGGCCTGCTGGCCATGGCGGGGCTGACCGCCTTCCTCGCCATCCGCCCCGAACAGCCCTGGATCCTGGCCCTCACGGCGCTGGTCGCGGGGGCGGGCGCGGAGGCGGCGGTGCGCTCCCACCCGCGCTGGGAGGGCGGCGTCGCCGCGGCCCTCAGCTACGCCCTGCTGCCCGCGCTGGCGGCGGCGGGCGCGGGCCTCTTCATCGACGCCGCCATCGACGGCTACGCGCGCGTCGTCGCGGGGCTGGCCGCGGGCGCCGCCACGGGCCTCATCCTCTACGGCGAATACCGCGCCGTGGACGCCGGGGCGCCCTTCTTCGGCGCGGCGCGGCTGGCCCTCGCCGCCGCCGCCTACCTGACGGCGCTGGCGCTCTTCACGGTGACCTTCGCGAGCGGCCTCGACCTGCCCGCGACGGCGGCGGCCACGGGGGCCATCGGCTTCGCCCTCGCCTTCGACCTGCTGCGCGAAAGCCGCGGGCGGGGCGCATCCTCGCTGCTGGCGGCCATCGCCGTCGGCGTCTCCCTCGCCGAGCTGCGCCTCGCCCTCTACTTCTTCCCGCTGGACGACCTGCTCACGGGGGCGCTGCTGATCATCGGCTTCTACGTGGCCACCGGCGTCGTCCACCACCTGCTCGACGAGGACCTCGACCGCGCCACGCTGGCCGAATACGCCGTGGTGGCCTCGGTCAGCGCCGCCGTGGTCGTCGTCGCGCGCCTCTACGTCTAGATGGCGGCGCTGCGCATCTGCTCGTGGAACGTGAACGGCCTGCGCGCCACCCTGCGCGCGGGCGCCTTCCAGGCGTGGCTGGCCGAAAGCGCGCCCGACGTCGCCGGGCTGCAGGAGGTGAAGGCGCGCCCCGAACAGGTCGCCGAGCGGCCCTGGCTGGAGGCGGGCCATGAGGCCGTCTGGCACGCGGGCGAGGAGGCGGGCTACAGCGGCGCCCTGCTGCTCTCCAAACGCGCCCCCGCCACCGTCCGCTTCGGGCTGGACCGCCCCGAATACGCGCGCGAGGGCCGCGTCATCGAGGCCGACTACGGCGACTTCACGCTGCTCGCCTCCTACTTCCCCAACGCCGGACGCAAGCTGCAACGGCTCGAGTTCAAGCTGGGCTACTACGAGGCCTTCCTCGCCCGCATCCTCGCCCTGCGCGCGGAGGGCCGCCCCGTCGTCTTCATGGGCGACCTCAACGTGGCCCACCGCGCCATCGACGTGGCCCGCCCCAACGAGAAGGAGACGGGCTTCCTGCCGGTCGAGCGCGAGTGGCTGGACCGCGTCGTCGCCAGCGGCTTCGTGGACACCTTCCGCGCGCTCCATCCCGACGAGGAGGGGGCCTACAGCTACTGGGACGCCTGGCGGCGGCGGCGCGAGCGCAACGTGGGCTGGCGCATCGACTACGTGTTCGTGAGCGAGGACCTTTTGCCCGCCGTGCGGAGCGCCTTCATCGAGCGCGAGGTGCCGGGCTCGGACCACTGCCCGGTGGGCATCGAGCTGGCGCTGTAGGGTTGCTACTCGATCTCGATGAAGCCGATGATGCTGGCCCAGAGCCCCTCGCCGACGACCTCGCCATCGAGCAGGACGCGGCAGGGTTGCGTACGGTCGTCGGGGCACTCGACGCGGGCGCGTGGCCCCGGATGGAAGCGGGCAAGGTACTCCTCGCTGTCCATGACCTCGATTTCCCCCGTGGGAACGTGGAGCACTGATATTTCCGCGCTCCCCGCCTCGCTGCGAAGCTCAACAAAGTCGAAGCGGTTACGATGGTCGCTCGACCACGCAAACTGAACAGAAGATGCCCATGTCCAATTATGTTCAGAAGGATGAACGGCCTCCTCAATCGTCCAGAGTGCGCTTCCAGTCGAAATTTCAACAATGGACAGGCCATTATATAAATAACGGAAATCAGGAGAATTTGCGCGACCACTCCTCACATAAAGTTCAGTGAAGTTTCCAGTAAGGTCAATCTTTCCTACCAGATCATAGCATCCTCCTTCTCCTCCAGCTTCAACCAAGAGAGCATTTGCCAATGTCCACTGATCAATATAGAGTGTCTTATGTCCAGAAAAAGACTATCGATTGGAATTTGCGCTTTATCAATGCGAATGATTTCTTTTCCAGAAAGAATATCAAACACTACTGTAGGGCGATCAGGTGCCCAGAATCCTGCCCAGTCCACGGCAACAAAAGTGCCATCATGTGAGATCTGAACATCAAACCAGTTACCAACGTCACCAAGAATGGTTTTTCGGTGGTTTTGAATTACATTCACATAGTCGATAGTTCTGTCCCATTCCCAAGTAATGAATCCATCTCGCACTACTTCGATTTCTCCAAATGCATGAAAGGGATGATAGAGTTGAACAGCGAGATCGTACTTCCATGTCTTCTTTGTCCCTTCATCGTACATTCTCAGATTCTTGCGTTCGTACAAGCGATTAGAACCGTATTCGTCGACAGTATGTCCAGTTTCTCCTTGCGTGGACCAGACAAGTATCGGCCCGACCAAGCTGTCACGGGCAGGCAGGGCGGGAACATCCGGCTGCCGCCAGCGCTTGACAGGCGTAATCCCGCGCAGGGCGATGGGAGCATCCTCCACAACGCCAATCGCGCGGATGTCCACGCCATGCCATGAGAATTCCTCGCCGTAGAGCAGAAGGCAGGGAGGGGGTTCCGGTCGGGATTCAGACCACCATCCCCAGTCGCACTCCGAGCGTAGACCCTCACGCTGGATGGAATGCCATTCGGCGCGTGAGAGCGCGCGATGCTCGCCCGTGGAAACATCGAGAATCCTCGGTTCCAGTATCCCGTAGAATTCCTCGTCCCACCAGACGTTTGTTCCGTATTCCCAGTCCGGGAGTATGAGCTGGTATTGGTTGCGATATGTCCCCGATCCGGAAGTGACCTCGAAATACAGGTAGCGGTCGGGGGGCGAGCGCCATCCAGTCCCGTACCATCCAGTGCCCCCCGTGCCCATCGTTCCCACCTCATACGGGGCGAGCGATGGATGGTTCTCCGGCGCCACGGTCGCCAGCACCGCCTCACTCCGAACATCGACCACCTCGAAGCCTTCCCCCGCGAACCCCCGGGAGTTCGGCGGTTCTGTGAAGCGCACGGCACGGCGAAGGTCTGGCGAAGGCAGCCAGGTTTCCGGCAGCTCGCGCTGCGTGCCGTCGAGCGATACGAGCACCGTCTGCACCGTCTCGCCCAGCTGCTCGGCGGTGACGGTCAGCGAATCCCCGTCCGCGTGCCAGTTCCCCAGGCGCAGGGTGGTGGGGACGCGCAACAGCTCCTCGCCGGTGGCGACGTCCAGCACGAGCAGGGTTTCTCCGTAGCGGAGCGCCACTTTCGCGCCGTCGGGGGAGGCCTTCAGCTCCACCGCCCCGTCGTAATCGGCTTCGAAGAGCACCGCCTCGGTGTAGCCGTTGAGGCCCACGCGCCGGAGCTGCCCCTCGGTCCAGACGATGAGGCGCGTGCCCGCCAGCTCGACGGAGCGACGCCGCGGAGCGTCCACCGCGTCCTGATAGTCGAAGGCGGCCCAGTACGTGTCCGCGCCGAGGTCGTAGACGTACACGCGCCGCGTCTCCATCGGCTGCCCGCCGTCCTCCGCCCACGTGATTGCGCCGATCCGGTCCGAGAACACGATGAGCGGACCCGTCACGGCCACGGCCGGCCCGGTCGGCGTCGGGAAGGGCGTGGGCGTGGGCTCCGGCGTGGGCGTCGGCGCTGCCGTGGGCGTGGGCCTGGGCGCAGGAGTTGGCGTCCGGGCCGGCGTGGACGGGGGCGGAGCGGTGGGCGTCGGCGTGCCCGCAGGCGTGGGCGTCGCGGTCGGGAGGGGCGCGGGGAGTTCGCCGCCGCCACACGCCAGCGCCAGCGCCAGCATTGCCACCAGCGCCAGCGCCCAGCGGAGTCCCATGCCCGCAGTCTACGCCCGCAGCGCGAGCGCAACGGCGGGATCGTGTACGCTTGGGGCGCCGGATCGGGACGTGGCGCAGCCTGGTAGCGCACTTGACTGGGGGTCAAGAGGTCGCTGGTTCAAATCCAGTCGTCCCGACCAGCCTCCCCCCTACAGCCCCAGCGATTCCGCCGTGCGCTCGATGAAGGCCACCGCCTCGTCGAGCGCCGCCGCCTCGTCGTCCGCGGGCTGCATGAGGCCGCGCGGCATGGGCACGAGGCGGTGCACGCCCGCCTCCGCGAAGCGCTCGACGGCCTCGCGGTCGAGGCGTCCGCGCGGCGTGATCGTGATCTCCAGCGGGCCGAGCGCGTCCGGACGCGCGACCTCGCCCGCGGCCCGTTCGAGGGCGCGCACGGCCTCCGCCGCGCCTTCGGCGTCGAGCATGAAGCCGTACCAGCCGTCGCCCTGGCGCACGGCGCGCCGGAAGGCCGCGGGCGAGCCGCCGCCGATGACGATGGGCGGATGCGGGCGCTGCAGCGGCTGCGGGCGCGACTGGATGCCCGCGAAGGAGGTGAAGCGCCCGGCGAAGGCGGGGGCGTCCTGCGTCCACAGCGCGCGGATGGCCTCAATGTGCTCGGACGTGCGCGCGCCGCGCTCCGCGTAGGGCACGCCGATGGCCTCGAATTCGCCGGGCACGTAGCCCACGCCCACGCCGAGGATGAGCCGCCCGCCGGAGAGCACGTCGATGCCCGCCAGCTCCTTGGCCAGCACCACGGGGTTGCGCTGCGGCAGCAGGATGATGCCGCTGGCCAGGCGGATGCGCTCCGTCGCGCCCGCCAGGAAGGCCAGCGCCGCCACCGTGTCCACGATGCGCGTGCGCGGGTCCAGCGGCGAGGGCGGGGCCTGCGGGTCGATGGCGACCACGTGCTCGCCCGTCCACAGCGACTCGAAGCCGGCCCCCTCGGCGGCGCGCGCCACGCGCAGGATGGCCTCGCGCCGCGACAGCAGCCCCGCGTTGATGCCGTAGAACCCGATCTTCATGGCCAGCCTCCCCGTGCGGATGCCGCGCGATGATACGCGCGGGCGGGTAGACTCGCGGGCGCGGCGCACGCCGCAGGAGGCCCCCATGCCCGAGATCGACGTGCTCGACGCCATCCACTCCACGCGCGCCCAGCGCTACCTCAAGCCCGACCCCATCCCCGAGGAGACGCTGTGGGAGCTGCTCGACGCGGCCGTGCGCGGCCCCACCGGCGGCAACAACCAGGGCTGGGGCTGGATCGTCATCCGCGACCCCGCCATCAAGCGCGAGATCGCGCACGTCTACGAGGACCGCCTCAAGCGCGCCTACGGCTACGAGCGCGTGAGCGACGAGGCGCTGGGCGCGGCCCGCATCACGCGCGGCGGCGTGCTGGAGGGCGACACCGGCATCGACGCGCGCAACCGCCGCGGCGTCATCCACCTCGCCGAGCATTTCGCGGAGGCGCCCGTCATCGTCGCGCCCGTGCTCACGGAGGCGGGGCTGGCGGAGGACACGCGGCACGCGGGCGCGGGCCTCGGCGCGTCCATCTACGGCGCGGTGCAGAACCTGATGCTGGCCGCGCGCGCCCACGGCCTCGGCTCCGTCTTCACCTGGAGGCTGGAGGAGGGGTCGGGCTTCAACGAGCTGCTGGGCCTGCCCGAGGCGGCGCGCGTCATGTGCCTCATCCCGCTGGGCGAGCTGGCGCGGGGCTCGTTCACGCAGCCGCGCCGCCGCCCGCTGGCGGAGGTGGTGCACTGGGACCGCTGGGGCGAACGGCGCGAGCGGGGGTAGGCAGGGAAGAGGTACGCTTGACGCGCGGAGGAGCGCCAATGACGACTGCGGAAACCGAACCCGATCTGGCCGCCGAGGCGCACGTCCTGCCCGACGTCCTCGCCGCGCAGGCGGACTGTCCGCGCCACCGCAGGCCGTGTCCGGGTTGCCAGCCGGAGACGGCGCGCGCGCGGCGGTTCGCGGCCAGCGGCGGGAGCGTGTGCGCCTGCGAGGACGATCCCTGCGCCTGCGGGCTGACCGCCTTCCTCGTGGCCGAGGGGGCGTCGGCCTTCGCCGCCATCGCGCTCATGCTCGCCGCCCGCAAGGTGTTCGTCGCCGCCGCGCCCGTCCGCCCGTGAGCGCTCCCGATGGCTGCCCCCGCTGCCGGGGCGCGGACCTCGACTACCGCCACGGCATGACGGACGCCGTTATCAGCGACTATTGCGCGGCCCTGTGCCTCGATTGCCTGCGCGCGATGATCGGCGATCACGAGCGGGAGGCGGAGCGGCTCGCGACGGTGAGCGCTCCGCTGGTGGGCAGCTTCAACGCCACGCTCGGCGCGGTGGGCGTGCGGGCGACCGACGCCGATGCTTTCGAGCGCGAGCGGACGGCCATTCTCGCGGAGTCCGCCCTGCGCGTCCGCGACGCCCTCGCCGACCTTCCCACGCCGCACCGGCGCATCGCCGACCTAGCGGGCGCGGAACTGCGGCGGCGCGGGCAGGGGTAGCAGGAGCCTGCCTGGCACCCCGCCCGCTAAATCCTCGGAACCTGATCCGGAGGGTCGGGAGCGCTAGGAGGTCGGGGCGGCGGCTGGAGAGCGGACGGACCGGCGCGTTCGTAATCATCCTGGAGAGAAGCGACCACATCGGCCAAGAGCCGTCGCGGCTCGATCCCATTGGCATGATTGGCCTTCATCGCGGACCAGAGGAGCTGTGCGACGATAATCTGGCTCACCGCCGGGTTAGCGGGGGAGTCGCCAATCGCCCCCTCATCTTTCCAACCGGCGTCACGCATCATCTGAATCGCGCCCTCAGCGTCTTGCTCATGAGTAAGCACGCCCCTGATGAATTCCTGCGCGCGACGAATACGATCACGGGCATGCTCACCACCCACCAGATGCCCGTGATACTGCTGGAAATGCTTCTCGGAGGTATAGAAGCACTCCGGGCAAACCCATTTCTCCATCTCAGTCTCCTTTCCCAAGAATCTCAGCGTCAATCTTCCACCGGCGCGAGATCGACAGTCCATGCGCCATCGGCTGTGATCTGGAGTTCGCACAGCGCGGCGCTTCGGACGAAGAATCTCCCGGGACCGGCATCAGTTTCCCAGCGCCAGGTCGTCCAGGTTCTCCAAGTCTCACGGGAAATGGTGCGGTAGCCCGTAGCCGGTTCCTTTTCGGCAATGCACCGTATCTCGATGTTCCGGACAGGATTCCTTGTGTCGTGTGTCACCTCCTGCTTATAGGTGACATATGGCTCCAACCGAAAGACCCCGGTCATGTAGTCACCGACTCCCGATGTCGGCAGGGCGTCGTACCACAGCGGCGGGTCGCCCTGCTGGCGCAGGTAGCGCTGAAGCGGATCGTCCGGCAGGGCCAGCGCCCGGTCGCGTGCCGCTTCCCACGCACGGTACGTGGCGGGATCGTAGCACCACCAAGTTCGTCGATCACCTGCTGAAGGACGTTCCTCACAGCGCACCAGCGAGCCATCGAGCGTCACGGAGACAAGTGTGTAGTCTGCTGCTTCCAGACCATAACCATATCTTATTGTATCAGAGAGGCTTAGCCGTGCCGTTCCATGACGATTGATTGGGCCATTTTCGCTGAACTTGCAGATGAATCTTCCATACTTCGAGCGAGTGTTGCAGATGACTGGATAGCTGCGCGAATTGTAGGCAAGTGAGAAAGAGATGCTGTTGATTCTCGCAGTGTCCTCGATCAGGAAAAGCCAGACCTCGTCGAGGTCATAAGATCCTCCGCCCAAGTGCATCCCCAACTCGTGATCCGGCAGGGGTGGGGGCTGGGGGGCGCGCGGCGCGGGCATGGCCGCCAGCTCCGCCAGCGTGTAGGTGTCGGCCGGGCGTGGGTCGACCCACGGCGTCGGCGTCGGGGTGGGCGTGGGCGTGGCGGTCGGCGCGGGCGGGAGCGGCACCGGCACCTCGACCGTGATGTCGCCGTAGCGGAAGCGCCCGCTGCCGCTGTGGCCGTCGTCGAGCGGCAGCGGGATGGTGCCGAGCGTGGCCCAGCTGCCGCCCTCGGGCCGTGCGCTGATGTAGATGCTGAGCGCGTCGCGCACGTCCTGCCACACGCGCACCTCGACGTCCTTCTCGCCGCTCCCGACGGGCACGGCCACGGTGATGTCGCCATAGCGGAAGCGCCCGCTGCCGCTGTGGCCGTCGTCGAGGGGCAGGGGGATGGTGCCGAGCGTGGCCCAGCTGCCGTCCTCGGGGCGCGCGCTGATGTAGATGCTGAGCGCGTCGCGCACGTCCTGCCAGACGCGCACCTCGACGTTGGCGGTGGTTTCGGTGACCGGTTCGGGCGTGGGATCGGGCGGCGCTTCCTGGGCGATGACTCCCGCGCCGACGGCGGCGGCAGCGAGCACGGCGAGGAGAGTTCCGGCGATCCAGCCCTTCATGGCGACCTCTTCCGAGGGCCGCACGGGGAAGCCCCCCGCAGCCCACAGGTGGCGATCGCTTCCAAACGGCCGTCAGAGAGTGTGCCGGGCGGGGGGCGTGAAGCCACCCGCAGGGCACAGGCTTGGGGCCCACTCTCAAAGTGAGCCGTTTGGAAGCGCGGCCACGCTAGCGGGTCCGCGCGGGGCGGTCAAGCGGATGCGCTATGCGGCTATTCGCGCAGGCGCGCGACGATGGCGGGCAGCGTCTCGCCCACGCCGTCGCGCAGGATGGCGGCGGCGTGCGGGTCGTACGGCGTCTCCTGCGCGTTGAGGATGACGAGGCGCGCGCCCGCCCGCAGCGCGATCTCCGGCAGCGCCGCCACCGGATGGACCGTGAGCGAGGTGCCGATGGCGAGGAAGAGGTCGCAGGCCGCCGCCGCCAGCTGCGCGCGCTCGATGACGGCGGGCACGAGCGGCTGGCCGAAGGAGATGGTGGCCGTCTTGAGGATGCCGCCGCAGCGCTCGCAGCGGGGATCCTCGTCGCCGCCGCGCACGCGCGCCAGCACGGCCTCGATGGGGCCGCCGCGTCCGCAGCGGAGGCAGGCGTAGTCGCGCACGGCGCCGTGCACCTCGACGACGCGCTCCGGCGAGGAGCCCGCCGCCTGATGGAGGCCGTCGATGTTCTGCGTGACGAGCGTGTCCAGCCTGCCCAGCCGCTCCAGCTCGGCGAGGGCGTGGTGCGCGGCGTTGGGCTCGGCGGCGCGCATGGGGCTGTCGATGCGGTTGGCCCAGGCGCGCACGCGGGCCTCGCGGCTGGCCACGTAGTGCTGGATGGTGGCGGCGCGCTCGGCCCCGGGGTTCTTCGTCCAGACGCCGTCGGGGCCGCGGAAGTCGGGGATGCCGGAGTCGGTGGAGACGCCCGCGCCGGTGAGGACGGCGACGCGCGCGGCTTCGCGCAGCCAGGCGGCGACGGTTTCGACGTCGGGGTCGCGCATGGGCGCAGCCTACCGGACGCGGGGGCGCGTCTGGCGCCGTTCGGGCGCTGGCCGTACGCTGGAGGCGCGCCCACGCGGCGACGCTCCCATGCCATGAAAGCCGCCCGCACCGTCGCCCTCGTCACCTGCGCCGCCACGCTCGTCCTGATCGGGGTGGGCGTGTACGTGCGCGCCACGGGGTCGGGGCTGGGCTGCCCCGACTGGCCGACCTGCCACGGGGGCGTGGTCCCGCCGGGCGAGCGGCAGGCGGTGATCGAGTTCACGCATCGCGCCGTGGCCGCGCTCGTGGGGGCGCTCGCCATCGCCACGGCGGCGCTGGCCTGGCGATCCTTCCGGCACGCGCCCGCGCCCCTGTGGGCGGCGCTCGCGGCGGTCCCCCTCGTGGGCGTCCAGGGCGGGCTGGGGGCGCTCACGGTGGCGCGCGAGCTGCCGCCGGAGATCGTGGCCACGCACCTGCTGCTGGCCGTGGTCATCCTGAGCGTGATGGCCGCCGCCGCGCTCGGCATGGACGCCGAACTGCGCGGCGGCATGGCCCCCGCCGGGCGCGCGGCGGCGCTGCGCGTGGCGCGACGGGCGGGGCTGGCGCTGGCCTTCTTCGCGGTGGTGGTGTGGGTGGGCGGCTGGCTGGGCGAAAGCGGCGCGGCCACCGCCTGCGAGGGCTGGCCCGCCTGCAACGGCGGCATCCTGCCCGGCGCGGACGACCAGCAGATCGCGCACATGGCGCACCGCTACCTCGCCGCCGCGCTGGCCGTGCCGCTGGCGGCGGCAGCGCTGGCCATGTGGCGCGAGCGCGCACGGCTGCCCTGGGCCGCGCCCGCCGCCAGCGCCGTGGTCGCGCTCTACGCGGCGCAGGTGGCGGCGGGGGCGCTCAACGTGTGGTACGCCTTCCCCGACGGGCTGACGGTGACGCACACCATGCTGGCCGCGAGCCTGTGGCTGACGCTGTCGGCGGCGGCCCTGCCGGGCTTCCTCGCGCTGGCGGGCGAACGCCGCGGGGCGCGTCCCGCGCGCGCGGAGGCCCCCGCGTGACCGCCCTCGCCGGGGCCCCTCGGCTCTCCGCCATCGTGCGCGATTACGTGGCCATCACGAAGCCGCGCATCATCCTGATGCTGCTGATCACGACCGTGCCCGCCATGGCGGTGGCGGCGGGGGGATGGCCCTCGACGGCGCTCGTGATCGCGACGCTGGTCGGCGGGGCGGCCTCCGCGGCGGGGGCCAACGCCGTCAACTGCTGGTACGACCGCGACATCGACGCGCTCATGCGGCGCACGCGCACGCGCCCGCTGCCGCGCGGGGCGATCGCGCCGCGCCACGCCCTGCTCTTCGGCGCGGCCCTGGGCGCGGGGGCCTTCGCCCTCCTCTGGGCGGCGGTCAACCCCCTCGCCGCGGGGCTGACGGCGGGGGCCTTCCTCTTCTACGTGTTCGTCTACACCATCTGGCTGAAGCGGCGCTCCGTCCAGAACATCGTCATCGGGGGAGCGGCGGGCGCCGTCCCGCCGCTGGTGGGCTGGGCGGCGGTCACGGGCGGCATCGCCTGGCCCCCGCTGATCATGTTCGCCATCATCTTCTTCTGGACGCCGCCGCATTTCTATGCGCTCTCCCTGCGCCTCGCCGACGACTACCGCGAGGCGGGCGTGCCCATGCTGCCCGTGGCGGCGGGCGAGGCCGAGACGCGCCGCCAGATCCTGGCCTACACCCTCGTGCTGGCGGCGGTCAGCCTGCTGCTGCCGCTGACGGGCGCGGTGGGCTGGCTCTACGCGGCGGCGGCGGGCGCGGGCGGCCTCGGCTTCGCGGCCCTCGCCTTCCGCCTCTGGCGATGGCCCGACGCCATCTCCCCCATGCGCCTCTACCTCTTCTCGCTGGTCTACCTGGCGGCGCTCTTCCTCGCCATGGCCCTCGACATGGCCATCCTCGGCTAAGCGGCGGGCATCCGGCATCCGCGCATCCGCTTGACCGCCCCGCGCGGGCGCGGCTGATCGGGCATGGGGGCAGTATACCAGCGCCGCTCCGCGCGTGGCGCGCTGGCACGGCTTCTTCGGGACCGCCCGCTCCCGTCCCGCGCCAGCGCCGTTGACAACTCGCGGGCTCCTTCCGTAAATTCCGGCCAGCGCCGTCGCGCCCGGAGTCCCCAGTGAAGCACGCCCCCCCCCCCCCCGCCGCCGCTTATGGCACGTTATGCGCTGCGGCTCATCGCGCTCGCGCTCGTCGGCGGGACGCTGCTGCTCGCCAGCTCCGCCACGCATGGCCAGTCGAGCTGCTCCTTCCCCGGCCTTACCATCCGTGCCGGTACGCTCATCGCCGGCTCGACCTACGCCATCGACCTCCCCCTGGCCTCGGGCTGCTCGGGGACCGTCACCTACACGCTCCCGCCCGACCCCACCCGCGGCGCGGGCACGGTCCCTCCCGGCCTCACCTTCGACGGGAGCGTGTCCCCGCCCACGCTCACGGGCATGCCCACCGCCCCCACGGGCCACTCCGACCTGCACGTGCTCATCTACACCGCCAGGGACGCGAACGCCGCGAGGGACACCATCGAGTACCGCTTCACCGTCGAGGCCGACAGCACGCCGGCGTTCGCGGAAACCTCGTATTCCAAAACCTTCTACGTGGACCGCTACGAGCTGTGGGAGACGCCGCTGGCCACGGGCGGCAACTACCGCCGGAGCGGCTACTCGCTCCTGGACACTGCCACGCCGCCAGCGACAGCAGTCCTGCCAACCGGCCTGCGTTACTATCAGAACGTCGACCAGATAGTCGCCATGTTCCCCGCCGCGGGGAACAATGGCATGCCCCAGATATCGTCGTTCGCGACGTCGGCGGCGGCGAACTACACCCTCAAATTCACGGACACCGACGGCGACGAGGCCACCACGACGCTCACGATCGCGGTGGCGGACGCAACCAGTCCGGAATTTACGCAGGACTCCGTCAGGATTCTCTGGATACTCAACGCGAAGCCCCGAAACGAATTCTCCTCATTCAGGCCCGTCATCCTGCACGGCGCGGGCGGCCCGGGCACGACCTACGCGCTCAGCGGCACGCTGCCGGCCGGGCTCTCCTGGACCGCGGCCACGCGCCGCATCGACGGCCCCCCCACCGAGGCCGGCACGTTCCCGCTCACGCTCACGGCCACGGACAGCAACGGCGCCAGCGATACGCAGGCCGTCACCATCATCGTGTCGCCGACGACCGCCCCCCAGAGCCCGACGCGGAGCGTGACTGACTGCACGACGATCGAGCTCGCCTGGGAACCGCCGAACGGGGGCAACCCGCCGCCCTTTGGCTGGACGGCCCCGACGATCACCGGTTGGCGCATTGAGGGCAAGCAGCGCGGCGTCGACAGCGGCTGGCGTCTCATCGAGGAGGTTTCGTCGTACCTCCCGCTCGGCTATACCCACTCCGACCTCCCGCCCGGCTCGCAGTGGTCCTACCGCGTCCGGGCGCTCACGGCGGGCGGCGTGAACCCGTGGTCCATCACGGCCCACGCTTCCACGAAATGGAACAGCGCCAGGCCCTTCCACACGGTGGAGGTGGGCACGGTCATTGGGGCTTTCTCCTATTCGCCAGCCGGAGGCGACATCGCGCGCTACCAGTGGTACCGCTCGCCCGATCAGGCGTCGCTGGACTGGACTCCCATCGCGGGCGCGACCGAGGGCTTCTACGAGGTCACCGACGCCGACATCGGGCAGCTCTTCGCGCTCGGCTGGAAGGCCGACACTTTCTACAACTCGGGGCCCGCCGTGCGGTGGGAGGTGGAGGGGGAGCCGTATCGACTGACGGGCGCTAACTGGTTCAGTCGGGTCCTCCCCGACAACTCCCCGTCCTTCGACACGAGCGGCGAACGCATCGTGGACCCGGGCAGTCCCGTCAACATCCAGCTGCCCACGCCCACGGGCGGCACCGGCGTCGTCGTCCACACGCTCACCCCCGACCTGCCCGACGGGCTCGTCTTCGACGACACCGCCTTCACCATCACGGGCACGCCTCCGCCCGACTGGACGGGCGACTACGCCTTCACCGCCTACGACGAGGATTGCGACGTGGCCACCTACGCGCTCGCCATCGGCCCCGAGCCGATCATCCTGGAGCCGGAGCCGCCGCCCGCGCCGTTCGTCCCGGTGACGCGCTACGGCGCCGTCACCGTCAGCGTGGCCGCGGAGGGGGACGCGCCGGAGGACGCGGTCTACGGCGTCCGCCTCGCCTGCGGGCCGTCCACGTTCACGCCCGCGCTGGCCGCCGGGGAGAGCTACACCGCCTCGGTCGTGGCGGGCAGCCTCTGCGAGCTGACGATGACCGACCGGCAGGGGGCGTCGCGGGTGCAGGGCGAGTTCAGCGGTCGCCTCATCGGGGAGGGAAGCAGCGCGGCCACCGTCACCGCCGTCTTCCCCATGGACGGAGAACTGGCGGATCAGCCGGACGAGCGGCTGGAATCGACGCTGGTGGCGGGCCTGACCTTCGTGCGCTGGCGGGGCGAGGAGCGGCCCGTGGCGGAGGCCGTGGCCGCGCTCACGCTGCGCGTCACCGCCGTGCACCAGTGGGACGCGGCCACGCAGTCGTGGCGCTCCTGGTTCCCCGGCGGCGAGGACACCGGCGTAAACACGCTGGATACGCTGGAGCCGGGCGGCATCTACTTCATCTTCGCCCAAACGGGGACGGACGCCGCGAACTGACGGCCCTCAGCGCGGCTGCAGGCGGAGGGCGCCGTCGAGCCGGATCGTCTCGCCGTTGATCATGGGGTTCTCGATGATGGCGCAGGCCAGCTGGGCGTACTCCTCGGGCTTGCCCAGACGCGCGGGGAAGGGCGTCACGTTGCCCAGCGCCTCGCGCGCCTCCTCGGGCAGGCCCAGCAGCATGGGCGTGAGGAAGAGGCCCGGGGCGATGGTGTTGTTGCGCACGCCGTGCCGCGCCAGGTCGCGCGCGACGGGCAGCGTCATGCCCACCACGCCGCCCTTCGAGGCCGAGTAGGCGGCCTGCCCGATCTGCCCCTCGAAGGCGGCCACGGAGGCGGTGTTCACGATCGCGCCGCGCTCGCCGTCCTCGGTGGGCTCGTTCCGCACCATCTCCGCCGCCGCCACGCGGATGGCGTTGAAGGTGCCGATGAGGTTGATGCCCACGGTGCGCGTGAAGACGTCGAGGCTGGCGGGGCCATCGCGCCCCACCGTGCGTTCGGCGGTGGCGATGCCCGCGCAGTTGATGAGCAGGTGCACGCCGCCGTGCGCCGCCGCCGCGTCCGCCACCGCGCGCGTGACCTGTTCGCCGCTGGTCACGTCGGCCTCGACGAAGACGCCGCCGAGGCTGGCGGCCACCTCGCCGCCCTGCGAGCGCCCGAGGTCGAGGATGGCGACCCGTGCGCCGCGCGCGGTCAGCTCGCGGGCGGTGGCCTCGCCCAGCCCGGAGCCCCCGCCGGTCACGATCGCGCTCAGTCCGTTGATGTTCATGCAGTCCCCCGCCCGCCGCCGGTTCGCGGATGATTGGTCCCGTGCGTTCTACCACGTTGCCCGCGGGGCGGCGATTGGCGGCAAGGGGCGAGCGGGTAAGCTGGTGGCGCATGAACGGGATCGCGGGCGCGGTGGCGCGCATGTCGGGGCGCACGGCGCTGCTGGCGGCCAGCGGCGTGCTGCTGGCGAGCGTCGCCGCCACGCTCGCCCTGCGCGGGGGCGGAGGCGGCGGCGCGGGCTGGGTGTGGGTGTGCTCGTGGGCGGCGGCGCCCCCGCCGGAGTGGCCGCGCGCGCTCTTCACCTTCGCCGTCGAGCCCGTGCCCCTCGCGCTGATCGCGCTGGCCGCCGTCTGGTATCTGCGCGTGCGCTGGCGGGCGGGGGCGGCGGCGGGACGGTCGCCGGTGTCGCGCCGCCGCGCCGCCGCCTGCCTGGGCGGGCTGGCGCTCACGGCCTTCACCGTGTTCGGCCCCGTGGCGGCCTACGACGGCACCTTCCTGACGCTGCACATGGCGCAGCACTTCATCCTCATCACGATCGCGCCGCCGCTCATCCTGGCGGGCGCGCCCGCCACGCTGTGGCTGATCGCGGCGGGCCGCGAACGCCGCCGCGCCGTGCGTCCGCTGCTGCACGCGCGCGCCTTCCGCGCCTTCGCGCATCCGCTCACGGGCGTGGCGCTCTTCGCCGCCGTGCCCCTGCTCTGGTACGTCACGCCCGCCTTCGAGGAGAGCCTGGACAACGCCTTCGTGCATTTCGCGGGCTATGCGCTCTTCCTCTTCGCGGGGCTGCACTACTGGTGGCCGGTGGTGGGGGGCAACCCCACGCGCTGGCATCTGGCCTACCCCGTGCGCATGGTCTACCTGCTCGCGCTCGTGCCCATCCACGCCTTCCTCGGGCTGCTCTTCCACGAACCGGACAACGTCATCTACGCGCCGCTGGCGGCCATCCCCCGCGGCTGGGGGCCGGACGCGCTGCTCGACCAGCAGATCGCGGGCGCGGTCATGTTCATCGGCGGCGAGGCGCTGGGCCTGATCGCGCTGCTGATCGTGGCCTGGCAGTGGGCCTCGCACGAGGAGCGGCTGGGCCGCCGCCTCGACGCCGCCGCGGGCGCGGGCAACGAATGGCGCGCGGTCGCGCCGCCGGAGGGCCGGGCGTGAGCGCGCGGCTGGCGGCGCCCGCCCTCCTGCTGGCGTTCGCGCTGGCGGCCTGCGGCGGCGGCGCTTCGGAGGACGGCGGCGACGGCCCCGCCTTCGAGGTGGAGGGCGCGGGCGAGGTCGTCTACCGCGGCGCGCGCGTCACGCCGCCCCTGCCCAAGCCCGCCTTCACGCTCACCGACACGGAGGGCCGGCCCTTCGACATCCTCGCCGAGACGGAGGGCGCGCTCACGCTCGTCTACCTGGGCTACACGCACTGCCCCGACATCTGCCCCGCGCACATGCTCGACGTGGCCAAAACGCTGGAGGCGATGGACCCCGCGCTGGCGGAGGGCATCCGCGTCCTGTTCATCACGACCGACCCCGACCGCGACGGCCCCGCCGAGGTGCGGCGCTGGCTCGACCTGTGGGACGGACGCTTCGTCGGCCTCATCCCCGACGGGGAGACGCTCGACGCGCTGCTGCGCTCGCTGGGCATGGCCCCGATCGTGAAGACGGACCTCGGCGACGGGCGCTACAGCGTGAACCACGCCTCCTACCTCATCGCCTACACGCCCGACGGCCTCGGCCACATCGTCTACCCCTGGCTCACGGGCGGCGGCCTGCGCGAGATCATGGCGCACGACTTCCCCCTGCTGGCGGCGGAAGGCTGGCAAGAGCCTTCGTGATCCGCACTCCGGCGCGCCTCGCGCTCGCGGCGCTCTCCCTCTGCCTCTGCGCCATCGTCGCCTGCGGCGGGGGCGAGGGC
Source organism: Tepidiformaceae bacterium (assembly GCA_958295975.1). Classification (GTDB taxonomy): domain Bacteria; phylum Chloroflexota; class Dehalococcoidia; order Tepidiformales; family Tepidiformaceae; genus UBA2991. The sequence continues at coordinate 308,456 of OY282446.1, forward strand.
GATCCCGCCGCCGTCGTCGTCGAGAACGCGCGCGCGCAGTTCACCACGACCGACGTGGGCGCCGTCTACTTCGACGTCCGCGTCACGGGCGCGGGCGACACGCTCGTCGCCGCGTCCGCGGCCATCGCCGAGGACGTGCAGCTGCACGAGATCGCGACCGACGGCGGGAACGCGACGATGCGCCGGATCGAGGGCGGCCTTCCCGTCGAGCCGGGCGTCGGCGTTTCCCTGCGGCCGGGCGGCGCCCACGTCATGCTGCTCGGCGTCGGGGAAATCCCCGCGCCGGGCGAGACGTTCGGGCTGACGCTCGAGTTCGAGCGCGCGGGCCGCGTGACCGTCACCGTGGACGTGGTGGCGTTCGGCGAGGACGGCGACCACTCGCGCGAGTAGCGGGGCGCTCGCTACACTCGCGGGCAGCATGTGGGCTCCGCGTCGCGGGGCCGCGAGGAGGACGGCGTGAAGCGACCGTTCGAACGGGACATCGAGGCCATTCGCCAGCGCGCGCGGGAGCGGATGCTGGACGGCGCCGTCACCGCCGCCAACCGCGCCGACGTGGGGCGCGTGATCGAGGTGCTGAACGAGGTGCTGGCCACCGAGATCGTGTGCGTCCTGCGCTACAAGAGCCACTACTACCTGGCCTCCGGCATCAACTCCGAGAACGCCGCGCGCGAGTTCCTGCAGCACGCCGCTGAGGAGCAGGATCACGCCGATCAGGTGGCGCGGCGCATCACCCAGCTGGGCGGCACGCCCAACCTCGATCCGGAGGGGCTGGCCACGCGCTCCCACTCGCAGTACGCGGGCAACGCCAGCCTGCACGAGATGATCGAGGAGGACCTGGTGGCCGAACGCATCGCCATCGAGAGCTACTCCGAAATCATCCGCTGGCTCGGCGACGACGACCCCACCACGCGGCAGATGATGGTGGACATCCTGCGCATGGAGGAGGAGCACGCCGACGACCTCGCCAACCTGCTCCAGCGCATCGACTGAGCGCGCGCGTAGACTGCGGCCATCGAGCAACGGGAGCGGGCCCATGCGCACCGGCGTCATCTTCCCCCAGACCGAGATCGGGTCGGACCCGTCCGTCATCCGCGACTTCGCGCAGACGGCGGAGGGGCTCGGCTACTCGCACATCCTCGCCTACGACCACGTGCTGGGCGCGATGCCCGAGCGCGAGCCGAGGCTGTGGGGCCCCTACACGCACGAGTCCGCCTTCCACGAGCCCTTCGCGCTGTTCGGCTACCTCGCCGCCGTCACCGAGCGCGTGGAGCTGGTCACGGGCGTCATCATCCTGCCCCAGCGCCAGACCGCGCTCGTGGCCAAGCAGGCCGCCGAGGTCGACATCCTCTCCGGCGGGCGGCTGCGGCTCGGCGTCGGCACCGGCTGGAACTACGTGGAGTACGACGCGCTGAACGAGCGCTTCTCCAACCGCGGCAAGCGGCAGGAGGAGCAGGTCGAGGTGCTGCGGAGGCTCTGGGCCGAGCCCGTCGTCGACTTCGCGGGCGAATGGCACCGCATCGACCGCGCGGGGCTGAACCCGTTGCCCGGCAGGCGCATCCCCATCTGGTTCGGGGGCTTCAGCGCGCCCGCCTTCGAGCGCGCCGCGCGCATCGGCGACGGCTTCATCTTCGGCGGGAGCTCGACCGACGCGCTCGCCGCCCTCAAGACGATTCGCGGCCATCTCGCGCGCGCGGGGCGCGACCCCGCCGCGTTCGGCGTCGAGGCCATGGTCAACTACGCCGACGGCCCGGAGCAGTGGACGGCGGAGGTCGAACGCTGGCGCGGGGCGGGAGCGGACTACGTTTCCATGCGCACCATGAACGCGGGCCTCGACGGTCCGCGCGCCCACATCGAGGCGATCGAGCGCTACTGGCGCGAGGTCTCCTGAGCGTCGCGTACGATGGCGGCGGACGGAGCGCCGCCCGCGGGAGGAACGCCATGAACGGCATGATCGACGTACACCACCACGCGCCCGCCGCCGAAATCGCGGCGGCGGCGGCCAGCTTCGGGCTGACCGTCGGCGGCGGCTGGACCCCCGAGCGCGCGCTTGCGGACATGGACGCCAGCGGCATCGCCGCCGCCGTGCTCACGCCCATCGTCTTCGTCGCCGACGTGGCCGACCCCGCGGCGGCGGTCCCCCTGCACCGCGCGACGAACGACTACCTCGCGGGCGTCGCGCGGCGCTGGCCCCGCCGCTTCGGCGCCTTCGCCACGCTGCCCATCGTGGACCCCGCCGCCGCCCGCGCCGAGCTCGACCGCGCGTTCGACGAGCTGGGCATGGACGGCGTGCTCCTGCCCAGCGGCGTCGGCCCCGACCTCATCGGCGCGGAGCGCTTCGCCCCCGTGCTGGCGGCGCTCGACCGGCGCGGCGCGACCATCCACCTCCACCCCACGGCCTCGCCCGTCGGCATTCCCGGGCTGCCCGCCTCCGTGGTCGATTTCCCCGTGGAGACGACGCGCGCGCTCGGCAGCCTGCTGGCCTCCGGCGCGTTCGAGCGCCACGGCAACCTGACCTGGATCGTGGCGCACGCGGGCGGCTGCTTCCCCTACATCGCCGGGCGCGTGGCCCGCTCCGACGGCGCGGAGCCGCTGCGCTCGAACGCGCCCGCGGGCGTCGCCGCCTACCTGGCGCGCCTCTACTACGACGTGGCCGTCTGCTGCCACCCCACGGCGCTGCCCAGCCTGCTGACCGTGACGGACGCGGACCACCTCATCTTCGGCACGGACTACCCGGCCTTTTCGCGCGCGGACGTGGACGGCGCCATCGCCTGGCTGCGGGACGAATCCGGCTTCGACGCGGCCCAACTGGCGGCCATCGGCGCGGCCAACGCGCGCCCCTTCTTCCCCCGCCTCGCCGCCGACATGGACGCGGCGGGATAGCCGGATTCCGCGCCGCGTGCGCGCCCGCGGGGGAGGCGCTACGATGAAGCCGTGCGGGAGATCGCGGCGTCCGCCATCACCGAGACCGTGGCCAGGCTGGCCGTCGAGGCCGCCCACTTCCTGCCCGGGGACGTGGAGGGCGCCATCCGCGAGGCGCGCGGGACGGAACGCTCCCCCCTCGGCGTGCAGATCATCGACGAAATCCTCGAAAACGCGGAGATCGCGCGCGAGCGCATGCTGCCCCTCTGCCAGGACACGGGCACGGCGGTCGTCCACGTCGAGCTGGGCCAGGACGCGCACGTGACCGGCGGCTACCTGATCGACGCCATCAACGCGGGCATCGAGCGGGGCTACGGCGAGGGCTACCTGCGCAACTCGATCGTGGACCACCCCTTCGGCGCGCGCACGAACACGGGCACGAACGCGCCCGGCGTCATCCACACCGAGATCGTGCCCGGCGACGCCATCCACATCGGCTTCATGCCCAAGGGCGGCGGCTGCGAGAACATGTCCCGCTACCGCAACTTCCTGCCCGGCGCGGGCCGTGGGGCCGTCGTCGACTTCGTCTGCGAGACGGTGGACGTCTCCGGCGGCAACCCCTGCCCGCCGCTCGTCATCGGCGTGGGCGTGGGCGGCACCGCGGAGAAGGCCATGACCATCGCCAAGCACGCCCTCTTCCGCGCCATCGGCGAGCGCAACCCCGACCCCGACGTGGCCGCCCTCGAGGGCGAGCTGCTGGAGGCGGTGAACGCGCTCGGCGTGGGGCCGCAGGCGGTGGGCGGCTCGACCACCGCGCTCGACGTGTTCGTGGAGACGCACCCCACGCACATCACGGCGCTGCCCGTGGCCGTCAACATCCAGTGCCACAGCGCGCGCACGAAGCACGCGACGCTCTAGGAGGCGGCATGGCGGAGCAGACGGCGATCCGGCTGCCGCTCACGGACGAGGCCATCGCGGGGCTGCGCATCGGCGACCACGTGGCCTTCAGCGGCGTCATCCACACCGCTCGCGACGCCGCCCACAAGCGCCTCATCGCCATGGCGGACGCGGGCGAGCCGCTGCCGCTCGACCTGCGCGGGCAGGTCATCTACTACGTCGGCCCCACGCCCGCGCGCCCGGGGCGCGTCATCGGCTCGGCCGGCCCCACCACGGCCATGCGCCTCGACCCCTACACGCCGCGCATGCTGGAGCTGGGGGTGAGGGGCATCATCGGCAAGGGCGGGCGCGGGCCCGCCGTGCGCGAGGCCCTGCGCGCCCATCGCGCCGTCTACTGCATCGCCGTGGGCGGCACGGGCGCGCTCCTCAACCGCCACATCGCCGCCGTTGAGGTGGTCGCCTTCGAGGACCTCGGCACGGAGGCCATCCGGCGGCTGGACGTGCGCGACTTCCCCGCCATCGTCGTGAACGACGCGCACGGCGGCGACCTGCTGGAGACGGGCAAGCGGCAGTACCGCACGAGCGCGCGCCCCATGCCCGCTCCGGGAGCCTGACCACGCCCGCCCCCCTCGCCCTCGACCGCCTGACCGCCTGCGGCTGGGAGGCGGCGGCGCTCGACCGCGAGGCCATCGCCGCGACGGAGCATGCCGCGCGCGCGGCCCATCCCGATGCCGCCCTCGTCCGCACCTGCCAGCGCATCGAGGCCCACGCGCTCGCGCCCTGCGCCTGCCCCGCGCCCGCCCGTTGGCGGGGCCTCGGAGCGCTGCGGCATCTGGCCGAGGTGGCCGCCGGGCTCCACTCCGCCGTGCTCGGCGAGGAGCAGATCCTGGGGCAGGTGCGCGCCGCCTTCGAGGGCGCGGACGCGGAGCTGCGCGACCTCGAAGGCGTGGCCGTGGCCGCCGCCCGCGCCCTGCGCGCCGAAACCGCCTTCGACAGCCACGCCGGACACCTGCTCGACCGCGGCCTCGCGCTCGCCGGGCTCGCCGCGGGCGGACGGCTGCTCGTGCTGGGCACGGGCGCGATGGCGCGGCTCGTGGCCGAGCGCGGCCTGGCCCTCGGTTTCGACGAGGTGCTCGTCGCGGGCCGCCGTCCCCCGCGCCGCCCGCTGCCCGGAACGTTCCTGCCGCTGGCGCGCATCGGCGGGGCCGAGCCGGTGACGGCGGTGGCGGGCTGCCTCGGCTCCGGCGCGAACGCCATCCCCCTGGCGGCGCTGCCCCCCGCGCGCTGCGTGCTCGACCTGGGGACGCCGCGCAACTTCACGGGCGCCGCCGAGGCGCGCGTCGTCACCATCGCCGACCTGCTCTCCGACGAGGCCGCGCGCCCGCACGCCACCGCCCGCCGCGGGGCGCTGCGTGAGCGCCTCGGCGCGCTGCTGGATGCGGAGCTGGCGGCGCGGCGCGAGACGGCGGCCAGCCCCGTGGGCGCGCTGCGCGAGTCGGTCGAGCGCGCCCGCCGCCGCGAGCTGGCGCGCCTCGCCCGCCGCCATCCGGACATCCCGCCGGAGACGCTGGACGCCATCGCGCGCGCCCTCGTGAACGGCATCCTGCACGCGCCCACGGAGCGCCTGCGCGCCCTCGGCGAGGACTCCGCCCTGGCCCGCGAGCTGGCCGCCCTGTTTCGGGACGGGGAGTAGTGTCTGGCTTGGAAGGACCTCCCTTCCAGCAGGGCGGCGAACGGCTCGGCCATGGGGCGCGGATAAGCTGCGAGCGTTCGACCAGTGCGCTGGAAGGGGAGGCGCAGGGCCCTACCTGCTAGAGCAGGATCATCAGGAGCACAGCGATCAGGCGGGCATCGGCGAAGATGTACACCTTCATAACGGATCACCTCCAAAGTATTCCAAGCAGCTGAGTTACATGTACCTACAGGATACGGGGTTGCCCCCGTGCGCCCATGGCTTGGATACAAGCACTCTAGCACATGATCATGAACGGCATGTGAACGCGCTGGTGTTGGATGGAGCGGTGCAGTCGGCGGGATGGCGGCTCGCACGCGGGTGGCGGTGCTCATGGCAGGGTGCCACAGGCGGCGCTTCCCCCACTGACACGCGCCCTCGGCGGGGATTCCGCCGCGCCCCTCAGAACACGTCGAAGAGGTTGAAGCGCGGGCCGTCCTTGCAGCAGAGGCGCACGCCGTGGCGCGTCTCGATGGCGCAGCCGTAGCACAGGCCCCAGCCGCACGGCATCGTCTCCTCCATCAGGATCTCCGGGCGCTGGCGGCGGCCGTTGTCCCGCAGCGCGTCGGCCAGCGCCGCGAACATCGGGGTCGGGCCGCAGGCGTAGAGGCGGCTGGACCAGGCCACGTACTCGTCGAGGTGCTCCGTGACGCGCCCGTGCAGCCCGCGCGTGCCGTCCTCGGTGGCGACCACGTACTCGACGGCGCTGGGCCAGGCGTCGGCGGGCAACAGCTGTGAGGCCGTGCGCGCGCCCATCATGGCCGTCACCTGGTGGCCGCGCGCCAGCGCCGTCTCGGCCAGGTCCACCATGGGCGCGACGCCGACGCCGCCCGCCACCAGCAGCAGGTTGCCCGCGCCGTCGGGCAGGCGGAAGCCCTTGCCCAGCGGCCCGTAGAGGGAGAGGACGTCGCCGCGGCGGCGCTCCGCCAGCCAGCCCGTGCCGTGCCCCGTGACCGCGTAGAGGAGGGCGATGCGGCCCTCGTCGCGGCGGTGGATGCTGAAGGCGCGCGCGAACATCGGCTCGCCCCCCTCGGGGGCGCAGTGGACCATGACGAACTGTCCGGGCTCGTGGCCCGCCGCCGCCAGCGCGGGCGCGTCGAGCCAGAGCGCGATGCCGCCCTCGTGGCTGGGTTCGTTGGAGAGCACGGCGGCGCGCTCGCGGATCACGGGACGGCGCCGTTCACGTACTCGTCGAGGCGCGCGACGGCGGGGGTCACCGTGCCGCGCATGGCCTCGATGGCAGCGCGCGCGGTGTCGAGCGAGGTATAGCAGGGGATGCGCTGCTCGGCGGCGGCGCGGCGGATGTGGAAGCCGTCGCGCAACGAGCCCGTGAGCCGCCCCTCGGGCGTGTTCAGCACGCCGCGCACGGTCCCGTCGCGGATCACGTCGACGACGTTGGGGCGCTCGCCGCTGAGCACCTTGGTGACGGTGGTGGCGGGGATGCCGAGCGCCTCCAGCATGGCCCCCGTGCCCTCCGTGGCGTAGAGGGGGCAGCCCGCCTCGTGCAGGCCGCGCACGAGCGGCAGCGCCTCCGTCTTCGTCTGGTCGCTCAGGGAGAGGAGCACGGGCGTGGCCGGCGCGAGCGCCAGCCCGGCGGCCCGCAGCGCCTTCGCCAGCGCCGCCCCGTAGGTGCGGTCGATGCCCATCACCTCGCCCGTGCTCTTCATCTCCGGCCCCAGGTAGGTATCGACGGCGGGCAGCTTGGACATGGAGAAGACGGGCGCCTTCACGGCCACGAGGTCGCGCTCCGGCCAGAGGCCGCCCTCGTGGCCCTGCTCGGCGAGGCTCTGGCCGCACATGGCGCGCACCGCCAGCCGCACCATGGGCACGCCCGTCACCTTCGAGAGGAAGGGCACGGTGCGGCTGGCGCGCGGGTTCACCTCCAGCACGCAGACGCGCGGCCCGCCCGTCTCCGGCGGCAGCACCACGTACTGGATGTTGGTGAGCCCCACGGCCCCCAGCCCCAGCGCGATGCGCTCGGTGTATTCGGCGATGAGCGCGCGCGCCTCGGCGTCGAGGTGGATGGGCGGGTAGATGGCCATGGAGTCGCCGGAATGGACGCCCGCGCGCTCGATGTGCTCCATGATGCCGGGGATGAGCACGCGCTCGCCGTCGCAGATGGCGTCCACCTCCACCTCGCGCCCCTCGAGGTACTTGTCGATGAGGATGGGGCGGCCCTCGGCGGCCTCGGCGGCCTGGGCGAGGAAGCCCACCATCTCGCGCGGGTTCTGCACGATCTCCATGGCGCGCCCGCCCAGCACGTAGGAGGGGCGCACGAGCACGGGGTAGCCGATGGCCTGGGCCGTCTTCATGGCCTCCTCGAGCGTGCGCACGGCCCCGCCCGGCGGCTGGGGGATGCCCAGCTCCTGCAGGAAGCGCTCGAACAGCCCGCGGTCCTCGGCGGTGTCGATGGCCTCCGTGTCGGAGCCGATGATGGCCCGCCCCGCGCGCCGCAGCGGCTCCGCCAGGTTCACCGCCGTCTGCCCGCCGAACTGCACGATGCTGGGGGGCGCGACGCCGTCCTCGCCCGCCTCGTTGTCGAGGATGGCGCGGATCGCCTCCTCGTCCAGCGGCTCGAAATAGAGGCGGTCGCTCGTGTCGAAGTCGGTGGAGACGGTTTCGGGGTTGGAGTTGACGAGGATGGCGCGCCGTCCCGCCTCCCGCAGCGCCCGCGCGGCGTGCACGCTGGCGTAGTCGAACTCGATCCCCTGGCCGATGCGGATGGGGCCGCTGCCGAGCACCACCGCCGGGTTGCCCGCCTGCGGCTCGGCCTCGTTCTCCTGCTCCCAGGTGGAATAGAAGTAGGGCGTGACCGCGTCGAACTCGGCGGCGCAGGTGTCGACCATCTTGTAGACGGCGCGGACGCCCAGCTGGCGGCGCAGGTCGCGCACGTGCTCGGGCAAGCGGTCGGCCAGCCGCCCCACCATCTCGTCGCTGAAGCCCATGCGCTTGGCCGCCAGCAGGAGTTCGCCGTCGAGCGGCTCGGAGAGCAGGCGGCGCTCCATGGCCACGATGCGGGCGAGGCGTTCGAGGAACCAGGGGTCGATGCCCGTCTCCGTGGCGATGGCGGCGGTCGCGCGGTCGCGGCGCAGGGCCGCCATCAGGGCCCACAGGCGCGTGTCCGTGGCGGACAGGTCGATGGCCCCGGCCTCGCGCCAGGCGGGATCCTCCCAGAGGAGCGTGCGCCGTCCGAATTCGAGCGAGCGCACGGCCTTCGCGAGCGCCCCCTCGAAGGTGCGGTCGATGGCCATGACCTCGCCCGTGGCCTTCATCTGCGTGCCCAGCTGGCGGTCGCCCAGCGCGAACTTGTCGAACGGCCAGCGCGGAATCTTCACCACGCAGTAATCGAGCGCGGGCTCGAAGGCGGCGGTCGTGCGCTGCGTGACGGCGTTCGGGATCTCGGCGAGCGCGCGGCCGCAGGCGATCTTGGCCGCCACGCGCGCGATGGGGTAGCCCGTGGCCTTCGAGGCCAGCGCCGAGGAGCGCGAGACGCGCGGGTTCACCTCGATCACGTAGTAGGGCAGGGGATCGCGCGGGTCCCCCTCCCAGGCGCGCACGTCCGGCCGCGGGGCCAGCGAGAACTGGATGTTGCAGCCGCCCTCGATGCCCAGCGCGTCGATGATGCGCAGGGCGGCGGAGCGCAGCATCTGGTAGTCCTTGTCCGTGAGCGTCTGCGACGGCGCCACCACGATGGAGTCGCCCGTGTGCACGCCCATGGGGTCGAGGTTCTCCATGTTGCAGATGGTCACGCAGGTGCCCGCGCCGTCGCGCATGACCTCGTACTCGATCTCCTTCCAGCCGCCCAGGTAGCGCTCGATCAGCACCTGCGAGATGGGGCTGGCGGCGAGGCCCCCGGCGGCGATGGCGCGCAGCTCCTCCGCCGTGCGCGCGATGCCCCCGCCCGTGCCCCCCAGCGTGTAGGCGGGGCGCACCACCACGGGCAGGCCGATGGCCGCCGCCGCCGCCTCGCACGCCGCCAGCGTCTCGCAGCTCTCGCTCTCCAGCACGGGCTCGCCGAGGGAGGCCAGCAGCCCGTTGAACAGCTCGCGGTCCTCCGCCTGCCGGATCGACTCCAGGGGCGTGCCCAGCAGACGCACGCCGTAGCGGTCGAGCACGCCCGCGTTGGCCAGCTCCACGGCGAGGTTGAGGCCGGTCTGGCCGCCCAGCGTGGGCAGCAGGCCGTCGGGGCGTTCGCGCGCGATGACGCGCTCGAGCACGTCCGCCGTGAGGGGCTCGATGTAGACGGCGTCGGCAACGTCGAGGTCGGTCATGATGGTGGCCGGGTTGGAGTTCACGAGGATGCTGCGCACGCCCTCCTCGCGCACGGCCTTGCAGGCCTGCGTGCCCGCGTAGTCGAACTCCGCCGCCTGCCCGATGACGATGGCCCCGGAGCCGATGATGAGGACGCTCTCCGGCTTCGTCATCGCCCGCGCGCCCCCCGCCGCCCGACGAGGCGGGCGAGGCCGCGGCGCACTGGCGGGAGCGCGGGCAGGAGCAGCAGCAGGGGCGCGAGGGCGGCCTCGCGGCCGGCGCCGTCGAGCAGCAGCGCGCCCGTGAGCGCGCCCGCCGCCGCCCCCGCCGCGATGGCCGCGAGGTGGCGGCGCGGCGCGCGCGCTCCCGCGCCCGGCAGGCCCAGCGCCAGCAGGGCGAGGAACAGGCCCGTGAGCAGGCCCGCGCCCGCGAAGGCCCGCGCCCAGAAGCGCCCGGCCCCGCCGCCGAACACGTTCTCGCCCGCGAAGCTGGCGGCGAGGATGAGCAGGCCCAGCGCGAACGCGGTGGCCGCCGCCGCCAGCAGCGGGCCGCTCCAGGGCGCGCCCTCCGGGGCGGGCGTCGGGCGGGCGCGTCGCGCGGCGGCCATGCTAGAGGGGCAGCTCGAAGCTCATGTCGGGGTTTCGCATGGGCACCATGCCCCCGATGGCGGAGAGGAAGCTGAGCGCGGGCTCGTTGCCCTCCGGCAGCCGCCCGCGGATGCGCCGGTAGCCGAGGTCGCGCGCCTGCTCCAGCAGCTCCTCCGCGATCTGCGTGGCGATGCCGCGGCGGCGGTGGTCGGGCAGCACCCACACGCCCAGTTCGGCGGTGGCCGGATCGTCGGCGCCCGCCTCCACCGCGCCGAAGGCCACCGGCAGCGACCCGTCGAGGGCGATGGCCGCCGCGCCGCGCGTCTCCAGCCGCGTCAGCCAGGCGCGCGCGGAGGCGGCGTCGAGCGTGGGGGGCAGCCCCGGGTTCGCCTCTCCGCGCAACAGGTGGGCGATGGAGGCGATGGCGTCCGCGTCGGCGGGCGTGGCCGGGCGCAGGGCGGTGGTGCGCGTCACGGCGCGCGCTCCCCGCGCATCAGGTTCACGAAACGGTCGAACATGCCCATGCTGTCCAGCGGCCCGGGGCTCGCCTCCGCATGATACTGGATGGCCATCACCGGTTCGTCGCGCATGATGATGCCCTCGACCGTGCCGTCGTTCAGGTTCACGTGGCTCACCTCCGCCGATGCGGCCAGCCCCTCGGGATCGACCGCGTAGCCGTGGTTCTGGGCGGTGACGACGACCGCCCCCGTGCGCTCGTCGCGCACGGGATGGTTGCCGCCGCGGTGGCCGAAGGGCAGCTTGAAGGTGTCCGCCCCCAGCGCCCGCGCGATCACCTGGTGGCCGAGGCAGATGCCGAAGAGGGGCACGGTCCCGATCAGGCGGCGCGCCTCTTCCACCTGCGCCGTCCGCACCCGCGGATCGCCCGGTCCGGGCGACCAGACCACGCCGTCGGGCCTGAGCGCGAGCGCGTCGTCCGCGCTGGCGTCCACGGGCAGCACGGAGACGGCGCAGCCGCGGGCCGCCAGCGAGCGCATGATGTTGCGCTTCACGCCGCCGTCGATGAGGGCCACGCGGAAGGCGGGCTCGGCGGGCCCGTCGGGCCATTCCCGGGGCCGCGCCGTCGAAACCCTTGCCGCCCAGTCCACGCCGTCGTAGGCGGGCATGGCGCGCAGGCGTTCGAGCGCCTCGCCCGCGGGGGCGGTCGTGATCGCGCCGGGCATGACGCCCTGGCGGCGGATGCGGCGCGTGACGGCGCGCGTGTCCACGCCCTCGATGGCCACGACGCCGCGTTCGGCGAGGAAGGCGCCGAGACTGCCGCTCGCGCGCGGATGGCTGGCGAAGGGCGCGATCTCCCGCACGATCAGCCCGCGCGGCTGCATCGCCGCCGATTCCTCCACCGCCCCGTCCACGCCGTAGTTTCCGATCAGGGGGTAGGTGAGCGTGAGCAGCTGCCCCGCGTAGGAAGGGTCCGTCAGCATCTCCTGGTAGCCGGTCATGGAGGTGTTGAAGACGACCTCGCCCTCGGCGTGGCCGGGCGCGCCCGCCGCGCGGCCCTCGAACACGGCGCCGTCGGCCAGCACCAGCCGCGCGCTAGCCATGCGCGGCCTCCGCCGGGGCCGCGGCATGGCGCAGCACGCCCGCGACCACGACCGCCCGCACCCGCCCGCGCAGCTCCATGCCCGCGAGCGGCGTGTTGCGCCCCTTTGAGGCGAAGCGCGCGGGATCGACGGTCCAGCGCTCGTCGGGGTCGAAGACGGTGGCGTCGGCGGCGAGGCCGGGCGTGAGCGTGCCCGCGCCGGGTGCGTGGCGGGCGAGCGCGAACGCCTCCGCCGGGCCGTGCGTGAGCGCGCGCAGGGCGGCGGCGGGATCGAGTTCGCCGCGCGCCGCCAGCGTCGTCACCGTGGCCAGCGCCGTCTCGGCGCAGCTGATGCCGAAGGGGGCGGCGTCGAACTCGCGCAGCTTCTCCTCGGGCGCGTGCGGCGCGTGGTCGGTGGCGATGGCGTCGATCACGCCCTCGTTCACGCCCGCCAGCAGGGCCCGCCGGTCGCGCTCCGTGCGCAGGGGCGGGTTCACCTTCGCCGACGTGTCGTAGGCGGGGGCCGCGCCGCCGCCCGCCACCGCCTCCTCCGTGAGGAAGAGATGGCTGGGCGTGACCTCGCAGGTGAGGGGCAGGCCGCGCTCCTTCGCGCGCGCGGCCTGTTCCACGCTTCCGGCGGTGCTGAGATGCATGAGGTGGAGCCGCCCGCCGGTGAGCTCGCAAAGGGCGATGGCGCGCGCCACGGCGGCCTCCTCGGCGGCGGCGGGCTGGCCGCGCAGGCCGAGGCGCTCGCCGGTCGCGCCCTCGTGCATGACGCCGCCGCCGCTGAGGGTGGGGTCGTCGCAGTGCTCGGCCACGACGAGGCCGAGCGCGCCCCCCAGCGCGAGCGCGTGGCGCAGCAGGTCGCCGCCGGCCACGGGATCGCCGTCGTCGCTCACGGCCACGCAGCCCGCCTCGGCCAATTCGGCTAGCTCGGCCAGCCGCCGCCCCGCGCGTCCGGCGGTGACGCAGCCAACGGGCGCCACGCGCACGCGCGCATCGCGCCCCGCCCGCTCCAGCAGCCCGCGCACGGCGGCGCCGGAATCGGGCGGCGGCGTCGTGTTGGGCATGGCGCAAACGGTGGTGAAGCCGCCGCGCAGGGCCGCCTCCGTCTCCGTCGCGATCGTGCCCTTCTGCTCGAAGCCGGGCTCGCGCAGGTGGGCGTGCAGGTCGACGAAGCCGGGCGCGACCACGCAGCCGCGGGCGTCGAGCGTCTCCGCGCCGCCGGCGTCGAGCCCCGCGCCGATGGCGCGCACGCGCCCGTCCGCGATGAGCACGTCGGCCCGCTCGTCGCGTCCCGCCGCCGGATCGACGACGCGCCCGCCGCGGATGAGGAGGGCGCTCACCGCCGCCTCGCCGTGGCCAGCAGGTAGAGCGCGGCCATGCGCACGGCCACGCCGCCCGCGACCTGCTCCTCGACCACGGAGCGGGGGCCGTGGGCCACCTCGGGCGCGATCTCGACGCCCTCGTTCATGGGCCCCGGGTGCATCACGATGGCGTGGGGCCGCGCCCGCGCGAGCCGCTCCTCCGTGATCTGGTACTGGCGCACGTAGTCGCGCAGGGAGGGCGCCGGGCCCTGCCCCTGGCGCTCGCGCTGGATGCGCAGGGCCATGACCGCGTCGGCGTCCGCGAGCGCCCCGGCGAGGTCGCTCGTGACCTCGCAGGCGCCCGCGCCGGTGTCCTCGGCGAGGGCGCGCGGCGCCGCGAACGTGCGCGGCAGCAGCGTGGCCGGTCCGCAGAGCGCGACGTGCGCGCCCGCCGCCCGCAGCGCCCACAGGTTGGAGCGCGCCACGCGGCTGTGGAGCACGTCGCCCACGATGGCCACCTTGCGCCCCGCCAGATCGCCCAGATGGCGGCGCATGGTGTAGAGGTCGAGCAGGGCCTGCGTGGGGTGGGCGTGCGCGCCGTCGCCGCCGTTCACGACGCTGGCGGCGGTGTGGCGCGCGGCCAGCGCCGCCGCGCCCGAGGCGGGATGGCGCAGGGCCAGCACGTCCGCGCCGATGGCCTCCAGCGTGCGCACCGTATCGACCAGCGACTCGCCCTTCTCCACGCTGCTGGCGGAGGCGGCGAGGTTCACCACGTCCGCGCCCAGCGCCTTGGCGGCGAGCTCGAAGCTGGCGCGCGTGCGCGTGCTGTGCTCGTAGAAAAGGGTGACGACGGTCGTGCCGCGCAGCGCGGCCACGCGGCCCACGGGCCGCTCCCGCACCTCGGCCATGGCCTCCGCCGTCTCCAGCACGAGCGCGATCTCCGCCGCCGAGAGCACGTCCGTGTCCAGCAGGTCCTTGCGCGTCCAGGCCGTCCCCGCGGCGGGGGCGGGCGGCGGCTGCGTCGCGGCCACGGGGGGCGCGTCCGCGGCGGGGGCGGCGGTCTCAATGCTCGCCATGGCGTTCGGCTCCCTCCAGCAGGTAGACCGCGTCCTCGCCGTCCGTTTCCGCCAGCCGCACCTCGACCGTCTGGGCGGGGGCCGTGGGGATGTTGCGGCCGACGAAGTCGGGGCGAATGGGCAGTTCGCGGTGGCCGCGGTCCACGAGCACGGCCAGGCGCACGCGCGCGGGCCGCCCGAAGTCCATGATCGCGTCCAGCGCGGCGCGGATGGTGCGGCCCGTATAGAGCACGTCGTCCACGAGCACGACGGTGGCGCCCTCCAGCCCGCGGGGGATGGTGCTGGGGCGCACGGAGGGCGGCGGCGCACGCTGCGCGAGGTCGTCGCGGTGGAGGCCGGTGTCGAGCGTGCCCACGGGCGGGCGCTCGCCCTCGAACGCCTCGATGGCCGCCGCCAGCCGCTCCGCCAGCGGCGCGCCGCGCGTGAGCAGGCCGATCAGGTACAGCCCCCGCGCGCCGCCGTGGCTCTCGATGATCTCGTGCGCGAGGCGGCGGATGGTGCGCGCCAGCTCCTCGCCCCGCTGCAGTTCGACGGGGCTCACGGCGGAGACGGCCTGTTCGCGGCGCGTGCGTCGGGCCAGCCGGTCATGCCGGCGCCTCCTCCCTTGGCGGCCTCGCGGGACCGTCTTAAAGGGCTAGGGCAGGTTAGCGGGTTCGGCGGCGTACGCGCAAATTCCTACCCCAACGCACCCTGCGAACCCTCGGCGCGGCGACGACGGGGGGCGCGTCGGAAGGTGGCGGGCGGCGCCATGCGCGGGTACTCCGCGCGCGCCTCGCCCGACAGCAGCGCCTCGATCGTCAGGATCTGGATGCGCGGGTAGAGCTGGCCGGGGAAGTGCTCCGGCTCGTAGAAGCCCGCCGCCGCCGCTTCCCGCCGCATCGGCTCGGTGGGTTCGCCGAGCGTGACGAACAGCCCGACCTCGGCGCCCTCGCGTTCCACGTCGCCCTTCAGCGTGGCGATGTCGGCGCGCGCCACCTGCCCGCTCTTCACCTGCACGACGATGCGCTTCGCCCTGCCGCTCTCGTCGTCGAAGAAGGTGATGAAGCCGTCGATGCCGGCATCGGGACCGCGCTCCTTCACGGGCCGCGCCTCGACGAGACCGAGCGCCCACCACTGAAACTGGTAGCGCCCGTCGTGTTCGCTTTCCACCGCCAGCGCACGGGCGCTCTCCACGTCCTTCGGGTCGCCGATGACGGTGTAGGGGGAGAGGTCGTCGCCGAAGGCGTCGTGCAGGCGGCTCTTGAGGAGGGCGATGGCGATGTGGGTGATGTCGATGCCAATCCACCTGCGCCCCAGCCGTTCGGCCACGGCCACGGTGGTGCCGCAGCCGCAGAAGGGGTCGAGCACGACGTCGCCCTCGTTGCTGGAGGAGGCGATGATGCGTTCGAGCAGGGCCTCCGGCTTTTGCGTGGGGTAGGAGAGCCGTTCCGGCGACGTGTTGGCGATGCGCGGAACGTCCGTCCAGATGTTCTGAAGCGGCTTGCCTTCTGTGTCGTCAAGGTAGACCTTCAGCCCGTCCATCCTCGGCGTTCCGTCCCGCTTCGTCTGAATTCGGCCCTGGTCCCACCATGCCTCGAGCTGCTCGAGGCGATAGCCCCAGCCGCGGGAAGGCCCCGGCGTTGTTCCCCTCCATTCGAATTTGCCGGAGTCGCTGTCGGGTCGCGGCGCCGTCAGGTCGTCGAGTTTATAGACCCTGCCGTCAGGATCACGATGGCGGAATCGCTTCAGCTGTTTGTCACTGTACTTTTGCTCTCCGTTCGGATACTGATGGAACTGCCGGTTCCAGGTTCGGTTTTCGGTTTTCGTGTAGTAGAAGATGATGTCCGCGACGTTGCCGTAGCGGTCGGCGGTATTGTGGCTCTCGGTGCGCTGCCAGGTGATCTCGTTGTTGAAGTTCTGCGCACCGAACGTGCCGTCCAGCAACAGCTTGATGTAGTGGCTGGCCGTGGGGTCGCAGTGCAGGTAGAGGCTGCCCGTCGGCTTGAGCACGCGGTGCAGTTCCACCATGCGCTGCGCCATCATCGTCAGGTAGGCCATCATGTCGTTGCGGCCAAGGAAGGCGTGCATGGCCTGCAGCAGGTCCGCCAGCTTCACCGGCCCGTTCGCGACCACGTCGCGGTAGGCCGCCTCCGAGCCCAGATCCCAGTGCCAGGTGTCGTCGAAGGCCGTGATCTGCGCGGCGGACTCCTCGCCCGACTTCTCGCGGAAGAGGATGTTGTAGGTGGCCTTGGAGTTGAAGGGCGGGTCGAGATAGACGAGGTCGACGGACTCGTCGGGGATGTGCTCGCGCAGGATGTTGAGGTTGTCGCCGAAGTAGAGGGCGTTCGTCCAGTCGGGGCTGGCCATCGCGGGCAGTATAGGCCCTTCCGCTCAGGCGCCGCCGGAGGCGGCGTCCGCCGCGACCTGCCCCTCGGCGAAGGGCGTGATCGTGCCGACCATGTCCACGGTGCTGTCGAGCCGCTTCTGCAGGCCGCTCATGAGGCCGAGCACGCGCAGGATGAGCAGGATGTCCGGCGGTACCTCGGTCACGGGGTTCTCGGCCAGCAGCCGCGCCAGCCGCTCGTTCACCTCGCCCACCACGTCGGCGTCGGCGTAGGGGCGCTGCGCCGGTCCGGCCGAATCGAAGAAGGAGCGCCCCAGCGCCACCAGCGTGGCCGGATCGTCGTACCGCGTGCGGAAGCCGAGCTTCTGGAAGCCGTCCACCATGCCCGCGTCGTTCTGGCCCATGACGGCCAGCGTGAAGCGGTTGTAGGTGCGGCGGAAGTCGTCCGGCAGCTCCTTGCTCAGCCCGAAATCGAGGAAGACCACGACTGGTCCCGGCAGCACGAGCAGGTTGCCCGGGTGGGGGTCGGCGTGGAAGAAGCCGTTGACGAGGATCTGCTCGCAGTAGGCCTCCATCATGATGCGCGCGACGGCGTTGGGGTCGATGCCGCGCGCCAGCAGCTCGTCGGTGTCGGAGATTTTGACGCCGTCGATGTACTCCATGGTGAGCACGCGCCGCGCCGTGTGCTCCCAGACGATGCCGGGGACGCGCACGTCCGCGCGGTGGGCCAGTTCGCGGGCCACGCGCTCGGCGCTGCGGCCCTCGCGCGCGAAGTCGAGCTCGCGCGGCACGTTGCGCCCCATCTCCGCGGCGATCATGCGGAAGTCGTAGTTCGGCTCGATGCGCGCGAGCAGGTCGACGAGCAGGGAGATGCTGCGCAGGTCCGTCTCCACCACGCGGTCGATGCCGGGGTACTGCACCTTCACGGCCACCTCGCGGCCGTCATGGGTGCGGGCGCGGTGCACCTGCGCGAGCGATGCGGAGGCGATGGGCGCGCGCTCGATGCGGGCGAAGGCGCGCTCCGGCGGGGCGCCCAGCTCGCGCCGCACCTGCGCGGCCACCTCGCGCCAGGGCCGCGCGGGCACGGCGTCCTGCAGCCGCGCGAGCCCGCCCACCAGCTCGGGCGGGGCGATGTCGGCGCGGCTGCTGAGGAACTGGCAGGCCTTGATCAGCAGCCCCTCCATGCGCACGGCCAGCCGGTAGAGGCGGTCGGCGGTGGCGCGGTGCCGCGCGGCGTAGCGCCGCCGCCGCTCCTCCGCGCTCAGGCCGCGCATGCGCTGGACGCGCTTGTAGCCCAGGTAGATGACGGCGAAGTTCCAGGCGACCAGCCAGAACCGCCAGAGGCGGCGGGGCCAGGGCAGGGGAGGCGCGCCCGTACGGGTCCGGCCCACGGCGGCGCTCCCGGCGGGGAGGAATGCGGGCGCGGCGCGTGACGGTTGCCCCTTCAGCGGGTCCGCCCGAAACTGGAGGCCCGTTCCCCGGTAGCTCAACGGTAGAGCGAGCGGCTGTTAACCGCTAGGTTCGAGGTTCGAATCCTCGCCGGGGAGCCAGCGTGCCCCCGCCGTGCGGCGTGATGATCGGGCAACGGGGGCCGGGGGATCGCTCCAGTTGCGGGCGGTGACGATGGTTACCGGCGGTCGGCGTCGCGGGCCCGCAGGATGACCTCCGACTCGATGCGGGTTCCCGTCGCTGCCTTCTCCGCGCGGATTTCCCGCAGCAATTGCTCGTTCGGAGTTGTCACGGCATCAGCCTGTCAGCGCCGCTGGCGTTTTGCAAGCGCTGTCCCGCTATCATGGCTGCCCGCAGGAGAATGCCGTGACCGTGACCATCCGCCACCTCAACCCCGAAACGCTTCACCGCAACCCCGCCTTTTCGCAGGCCGTCGCCGTCGAGGGCGCGCACCGCGCCGTCTGGGTGGGCGGCCAGAACGCCGTGGACGCCGGGGGCAACGTCGTCGGCAAGGGCGACGTGGCGGCGCAGGCGGAGCAGACGGCGCGCAACCTGCTGGCCGCGCTCGCCGCCGCGGACGCGGGCATCGACGACGTCGTGAAGCTGACCGTGTACGTGGTGGCGGGCCAGTCCGCCTTCCCCGCCTACGAGGCCTTCGGGCGCGTCTGGGGCATGCCCGCGAACCCGCCCGCGCTCAGTCTCGTCTACGTCTCCGCGCTCTTCCATCCCGACTTCCTGCTCGAGGTCGAGGCCGTGGCGGCGGTGGCCCCGTAGCGGCTGCCCGTCTCCCGCTTGCGCGTGGTTCCGTGTGTGGTACCATCCACGCGAAAGGAGGCGGTGTGGCAGAGTGGGCCGCCAACGCGAACGGCGGAGGCGCTGATGGCGCGGGACTGGCCCACGGAACTGCGGGCGCTCAGGCGGCGGCGCAACAACGTCTCCGCGGCGCAACTCGACACGCTGCTGCTGCGGGCGGGATTCACCTCGCGGCAGCAGGGCACGAGCCACAGGGTCTACACGCACCCGCGGCTCGAACGCATCCTCAGCATTCCCCAGCGCCGGAAGGTGCGCGCGCCCTACGTGGACCAGACGGTGAAGGCCATTCGGGAGGTGACCGATGAAGACGGAAGCGTATCCGTGGGAGCCCTACCACTTCCGCCTGCAGCGGCTCGACGACGGCGACGGCGACGGGCCCTACTGGTTCGCCACGGTCGAGGAGCTGCCGGGCTGCATGTCCGACGGCGAAACCGAGGCCGAGGCGATGGAGAACGTGCGCGACGCCATGAAGGAGTGGATCGCCGCCGCGCGCGCCGAGGGGCGGCCCGTGCCCGAACCGGCGGAGGACCCCGACTACAGCGGCCAGTTCCGCGTGCGCCTGCCCGCCGAACTCCACGGCGCGCTCGCGCGGGAGGCGAACCGCCAGGGCACGAGCCTCAACCAGCTCGTGCTCGGTTTCCTCGCGGGCGGCATCGGCTGGGGCCGTCAGCCGCTCGCCGTCGCGCCCGCCGACCGGGGCATCCGCATGGTGGGCGAGGATATCGCGCCGTACGACGCCTGACCGACGGGGGCGCGCGCGTGGGCATCGTATGCTGCGCCGATGACCGGCGGGGGCGGGATCGAAGCCGCGAGCGAACTCGGGGCGGAACCGCCTCCGCCGCACGTCGAACGGCCCTCCTGATTGAGCCGGCGTGCCACGCGCCGCGCGGCGCGGTATGCTACGGGGGACGAACGCGGGGCCGCGCCGCCCGACGGTGCGCCCCGCGCGGACGAACATGGGGGAGCCCGATGACCGAGACGATGTACCAGGAGATGATCGACGCCACGGCCGAGTGCCCGATGAAGCTGGACGACGTCGACCTCTTCGCGCCGGGCCAGCAGGAGCACTGGTTCGATTCCTACAAGATCCTGCACGAGGAAGCGCCCGTGCTGCGCATCCCCGGCGAGGGCACCACGCCCGATACGGACGGCTTCGTCATCACCAAGTACGAGGACATCGCGATGATCATTCGCGATCCCTACACCTTCCCCCAGCCCACCTACGGCGGGGCCGGGCTGGAGCACGCCGAGGACGACGACCACTCCGTGCTGCTGGACGCCATGGCGCGCAACACCCTGCGCCCCAACATGGAGCTGCACAAGCAGCACCGCATCCAGCTGACCGACCCGTGGGTGGGCGCGACCGGCGCCCCCCGTCACCGCCCCATGGTGACGCGCTACGTGGACGAGCTGATCGACGCCTGGATCGACCGCCAGCCGTCGGAGATCGACTTCGTCGAGGAGTTCGCCGCGCCCCTGCCGCAGATGGTGATGACCACCATCCTCGGCTTCCCCTTCGAGGACATGCCCCAGCTGCGCGTCTGGGGGCAGGCGCAGGTGCGCCGCTTCGTCTACGGCAAGGGCCACCGCAACCTCATGAGCGACAAGGAGGAGGCGGAGAACGCCCACGACCTCGGCGAGTTCATGGAGTACGTGCAGGCGCAGGTGACGCGCAAGCGGCAGGACCCGCAGGACGACATGACCACCTTCCTCACGCAGGTGGAGTACATGGGCCGCAAGCTCACCGACTCGGAGGTCGTGGGCGTCGTCTTCGGCATGCACATCGGCGGGCTGGAGACGACGCAGTACGCCATCGCCGCCGAGGCCGAGCTGCTGGCGCGCGAGCCCGACCTGTGGAACGCGATCAAGGCCGACCGCTCCCGCATCCGCTTCTTCGTGGAGGAGGGGCTGCGCATCCAGGCCCCCACGCAGGGCCTCTCCACGCGCATGACCGCGAAGGACGTGGAGATGCGCGGCGTGACGATCCCGAAGGGCTCGATCCTCCACCTCCGCTACGGCGCCGCCAACCACGACCCCGAGGAGTTCCCCTGCCCGGCGGACGTGGACCTCGCGCGCGCGAACACGGGCCGCCACATGACGTTCTCGCAGGGCATCCGCGTGTGCCCCGGCGCGGGCATCTCGCGGCTCGAGCAGAACATCGCCTGGGAGCGGCTCTTCGAGCGCCTCGACGGCCTCTCCTTCACGCCCGGCCTGAACGACTTCCGCCACCAGCCCGGCATCATGCTGGGCCTCTGGGACCTGAACCTCACCTTCGAGAAGGCGAAGTAACAGCGAGGGGGGCCATGGCCGAACCGCAGTCCGTGAGCGAGCTGGCGCGGCTCGCCAAAAGCGCCGCGCGCATGCGCTGGGGGCCGGAGGACAGCGGCTCCGCGCCCGTCCTGCCCGGCAGGGAGAAGCGCGCCGGCGGGGCTGACGCCGACCGCCTCTCCGGCGACGAGGAGCGCGCCGTGCTGAAGGCGCTCGATCCCTTCTGGACGCGTGGCATCCTCAAGCCGGAGGACGGGGAGTAGCGCTCAGCCCCAGCTGAACGCCAGCGTCTCCCCGTAGAAGGCGGCGAGCCGCTCCGCGTCCGCCTCCGCGCCCTCGCGCGCCCAGGCGGGCGGCTCCGCGAAGGGCTCGACGCGCACCTCCAGCCGTCCGCCCTTGCGCTCGTGGCGCCACACGCCCTCGCTGCGCCCGTCCACGAGCAGCACGGGCGAAATCCAGCCCTGGGGCCGGTGCACGCGCGCCTTGAACTCCGGCGCGAGCACCGCCGGTTCGTCCCGCGGCGAGGCGATCACGTACGGGTCGAAGGCGGGCAGCAGGCGCACGGCGCGCCGCGGCGCGGCCCTGGCGATGGCCTCGACGCTGCTGGCGAGCGCCCAGTGCGGTTCGCCCCCGACGGCGACCTCGACGGCCTCCGCGCCGAGCGCGCGGAAGCGGCGCAGGGCCTGCGGCGGGCGGCGCGGCCCCCACCAGCGCGAGTACTCCGCCGCCGTGGCGGGGCCGCAGGCGTCGAGGTAGCGGCGCGTGACGGCGTCGAGCGCCTCCTCCGGCGGCGGGCCCGGCGACGCCCCCAGCCACGCCTGCGGGCTGACGAAGGTCACGTTGCGCCCGCGGTTCGGCCCGAAGCACAGCGCGCCGCGGAAGGAAGCGGGCTTCAGGTACGCGCCCCAGCTGTCGCGCAGCTTCCCGCCCAACTCGGGCGAACCCGACGCCGCGGCCACGGCTTCGGCCAGCTCGTCGCGCGTGAGCCCCTCGCCGCCGAGCGCCCCGCGCACCCCGTCCAGCAGCGTCTCCAGCTCCTCGCGCGTGATGGAGAAGCCGCGCAGCCAGGCGCCCTTCAGGTAGTGGTCGAAGGTGTCGAGCGCGGCCTGCCAGACGCCGTACTCGTTCGCCGGCAGCAGGTGGAGCGTGCCGCGCATGGCCCAGGTCTTCACCAGCGTGCGGCGCTCCCACAGCTCGCGGTCGAGGTCGCCGGGCCGGAGGCCGTCGATGCGCGCCCAGGCGGCCAGCTCGGCGGCGGACGCCGACTGCGCCTGCAGCCCGCCGATGGCGCCCGTCACCGCCGTCAGCTCCTCCCGCGGACGCCGCGCGGTCAGGCGCTGGCGCTCCATGCGGTGGGCCAGCACGGACGGCCAGCCCAGCTCCGCGCTCACGTTCACGCTCCAAAGCGGGCCGGGTCGAAGGGCGCGAGGTCGAGCGTGGCGCGCCCGTCCAGCATCAGCTCGGCGATGGCCTCGCCCGTGGCGAGCGAGAGCAGGATGCCCTTGCGCCCGTGTCCCGCCGCCACCCACGCCCCCCGCCGTCCCGGCGCCGCCCCGATGAGCGGCAGGCCGTCCGCGGAGAGGGGCCGCAGGCAGGCGGTCTGGTCGACCACGCGCGCGCCTTCCAGCCGTGAGGTGCGGAGGGCCACGTCCGCGAGGATGCGCGCGCGCGCCTCGGGCGTGGGCTCGTCGTCGAAGCCCGCGTCCTCCGCCGTCGTGCCCGCGTACACGATGCCCGTCGGCTTCGTGACGGCGTACTGGCCGTCGAAAGCGGAGAAGCCGCCCGGCGGCGGCGCGGCGGCGGGTTCGAGGTGCACGATCTGGCCCTTCAGCGGGCGCACCGGCAGGGGCAGGTCGAGCCAGGCGGCGGCGCGGTGCGTCCACGGCCCCAGCGCGAGCACGGTCGCGTCGGCGGTAACGGCGTCGCCGCCCTCGAGTTCGACGCCGGAGACGTGGTCCGGCCCGCCGAGCAGCCCCGCCGCCCGCCCCGTGCGCAGGGACGCGCCCATGCCCTTGGCCGATTCGATCAGCCGCTGCGTGAATTTGGCGGGGTCGAGCTGGGCGGAGCGCAGCAGCAGGCCCCCGGCGGCGGGCCGGTCGAGCCAGGCGCAGCGGTCGGCGAGGGCCTCGGGCGCGATCCATTCGCCGCCCACCACCTCCGCGCGCTCCCGCAAGGCCGCCGCCTCGTCCGCGTCCCGCGCGACGGCGCAGCTCTCGTAGGGCGCGTAGTCGTAGGTCCCGGGCCCGTCGAGCAGCTCCGCGAGCGTGGCGTGGAGCGCGGCGCCGCGCTCGGTCAGGGGCGCGAGCGCGGCGGTCTCGCGGTCGGCGGGCGGCATGAGCGGCGAGAGCAGCCCGGCGGCCTTGCCGCTGGCGGCGTGGGCCACCGCCGCGCCCTCGATCACGAGCGGCTTCGCCCCGCGCCGCGCGAGGAACCAGGCGCAGGCCGCCCCGATGACGCCGCCCCCGACGATGGCGATGTCCGCGCGCTCGCTGGCCACGGCGGCAGTATCGCCGCGCACGCCCCCGCGCGCCAGAAGGCTCGGCGCGCGCCCGTCAACGGCCCGACGCGTCCGCCCCCGTTTCGGCGAAGATGAAGTAGATGCCGCCCGGCTCGAACGCGGCCAGCGTGTTCATGCCGGGGATGGCCTCGCCGCCGGGGGACCAGGAGCGCCACGACTGCGTGGCCACGTCCCACTGGTGTACGGCGGTGACGCGCAGCGTGAGCTCCGCCACGGCCTCGGCCACGGGCGTCTCCTCGCCCCGCCAGCGCACGAAGGTCAGGCCCGCCACCAGCGTCGCTTCCAGCCGCTCTTCCGGGGCCTCGTGGACCAGCGTGACGGTGGCCGCGCTGCTTCCCTCCCCGATGAGACGACCGCTGAACTCGCCCCGCACCTCCGACGCGCCCTGCCGGTCGGTCACGCTGAGCGCGCAGAGGCTGCCCGCCACGACCGAGGCGGTGTAGCTCTCCCCGGCGGCCAGCGAGGGCGTGAACGCGGACGGCCCGCAGGCGAGGCGGACGCCGTAGACCGCGTCCTCCGGCGCGTTCCCCTCCTCGGCCACGGTGACGGTGACGGTGACGGCGCCGTAGCGCGTCGCCGGGACGAACGGCGCTGGCGACTCCGGTTCGGGTTCCCGGATGATTGGTTCGGGGCCGATGGCGAGCGCGTAGGTGGCCGCGTCGCAGTCCTCGTCGCGCGCGGTGAAGGCGTAGTCGCCCGCCCAGTCGGGCGGAGGCGTGCCCGTGATGGTGAAGGCGGTGTCGTCGAAGACGAGCCCGGCGGGCAGGTCGGGGGTGAGCGTGTGGACGACGGTTCCGGTGCCGCCCGTGGGCGTGGGCAGCTGGATGTTGACGGGACTGCCCGGGTCCAGGATGCGTTCGCCGCTCGTGGCGAAGGACGGGGAGTCGTCGGCGACGACCGGATCGAAAGCGCCCGTCAGCCAGAACGGTTCCCCTTCGGTGATGAGCCGTGTGCCGTGGCGCGATTGGTAGAACTCTTCGGTCGGAAAGCCGAGCGCGAAGAGATGCCCGACGTCGTCGTCGGTGATCTCGTAGAACCCCTCGGTGGTGGCGCCCGCGATGGGCGTCCAGGCCAGCGACGGCTGATCGGGCGAGCGGTACCACTGGTAGCGCGTGATGTTGCCTCCATTACTCCCCTGAAGGTAGAGCGCCATGACCGTGCCCACCTCCAGCGTGCGGAAGGGATTGGCGGCGTTGTAGTCCGTGGAGGCGAGGATCTCGGCGGACCACGGGTTCACGCCGCCCGCCGTGATCGCCCGGACGCGGTAGGACCACTGCGAATCGGGTGGGAGGTTGGAGTGGGTGTAGCTGGTCGTGTCGCCCGAGACCTGCGAGAGGAAACTCCAGCCGCCGCCGACGCCGCGCTGCCTGCTCTCGATGCGGTAGCCGGTGATCGTCGGGTTCGTCCAGCTGGCGGCTGGCGGGTTGCCCCCGCGCGGCGCCTGCCAGCCGATCGTGATCGTCGTGCAGTCAGCCGCGCTCCGCGTCACGCGCCAGGGGCGGGTCGTCGGCGACACGATGATGGTGACGGACTGCGTGTCGCTGGCGCCGTTGCTGTCCGTGGCCGTGAGCGTGAGCGGGAACGTGCCGGCCACGGTGGGGGTGCCGATGATGCTGCGCGTGGCCGCGGTCCAGCTGAGCCCGGCCGGCAGCGCTCCGCTGAGCGTGTAGGTCGTGCCCGGTCCGCCCGCGCCCTGCAGGACGACCTGATTGAGGCGGGCGACCCCGAGGGGCCGCCCGCCGATGGCTGGACGGATGCGGCGGACGCCGCTACGAACTGGCCGCCGCGGGCGCCCTGCGCGCGCCGCCGCCGGGCCGCGGGGCCGCGCCGTCGCCCACGTAGATGCCCGCGCCGGACACCTCGCGCCAGTGCGTGTGGGCGAGCGTGTGCATGATGAACACCGCCTGCTGCGCGTTCCACAGCCCCTGCGCGTCCTGCGTCTGGTTCACCGCCTCCTTCGTGATCTTCAGCCCGAACGACGGCTTCTCCGCGATCTTCCGCGCCAGCTCCTCCACGTAGTCGCTCAGCTCCGCGCGCGGCACCACCTCGTTCACCATGCCCGCCTCGTAGGCCCGCTGGGCGCTCACCCAGTCGCCCGTGTAGAGCATCTGGCGGGCGAGCCGGTGGCCGAACTCCCACGGATGGGCGAAGTACTCCACGCCGGGAATGCCCCAGCCCACCACGAGGTCGCGGAATTCGGCGTCCTCGGAGGCGATGATGATGTCGCACACCCACGCCAGCATGAGGCCGCCGGCGATGGTCTTGCCCTGCACCTCGGCGATCATGGGCTTGGGCAGGTTGCGCCAGCGGCGGCACATCTGCAGGTAGATCTCCTCCTCCTTGGCCATGGCCCCCTCCGCGCCGGGCGCGTCGAAGTTGGCCCACGTGCCCACGGGGCGCACGTCGTTGAAGCCGAGGCCCGTGCCGCCGCGCATGTCGTGGCCGGAGTTGAAGTGCGGGCCCTCGCCGCTGAGGATGATGACCTTCACGGCGTCGTCCCGGTTGGCGTGGTCGAAGGCGTCGTTCAGGTCGCGCGTGAGCTGCAGGTCCTGCGCGTTGCGGGCCTCCGGGCGGTTCATGCGGACGCGCACGATCTCGGGCGTCAGGTTTTCGTAGAGCACCGTCTTGAACTCGGGCATGGGAACCCCTCCTGCGGGTATCGGGCGCAGTATACGCGCCCGGCGCGCCGCCGGAGCGCCAGCGGCTAGATCGTCTCGCGCGATTCGCCCACGTCCGCGGCGGTTCCGCCGTCCAGTTCGGCGGCGACGGCGCGGATGGCGCCGAACTCCTCGCGGAAGGCGTTGTGCACGGCGCGCGTCTCCGTGGAGTGGAGCACGAAGCGCGCGCCCTCGCGCAGCCAGCGGCGCGTGAGCTCGGCCGTCTGGTGGTGGATGAGCACGGGCAGGCCGCGCGCGCGGCAGGTGGCGATGATGGCGCGCAGGGCGGCCTCGTAGGCGGGGTGGTCGTACTGGTCGGGAACGCCGAGGGAGATGCTGAGGTCGTTCGGGCCCACGAAGATGGCGTCCACGCCGTCGATGGCCACGATGTCGTCGAGCGCCTCCATGGCGGGCACGCTCTCGATGCCGATGATGCAGACGTTGTGGCGGTTGCGCGCGAGCAGGTAGTCGCGCGTGGCCTCGCTCGGGAATTCGCCCAGCTCGACCGCGCGCCGCGCGAGTTCGCCCTTGAGGGGCCGCCATTTGGCCGCGCCCACCACCTCGCGCACCTCGTCGGGCGTCTCGCAGTAGGGCGCGAGCACGCCCTGCGCGCCCGCGTCGAGCGCCATCGTCACGTGGTGCGAGCGGGGCACGGGCACGCGCACGATGGGGACGACGTCGACGCCGCGCAGGCCCGCCAGCAGGTCGGCGATCTCGCCGCGGTCGCGGGGCGCGTGCTCGCTGTCGATGATCACGTAGTCGAGGCCAAGGGCGGCCACGGGCGCGGCCCAGCGCGGGTTGCGCGCCACCGAGAGCATCGTGCCGTAGACGATTTCGCCCGCGCGCGACTTCCGCTTCAGCGTCTCGCCGTCCATGCCGTCCCTCATACGGGCTGGCGCGCGGCGGGGCAAGCGCCGCTGGCCCGCGCGGGGCCGCATCGCTAGGATTTCGCGCCGGAGGAAGCGCCATGTCCGATCTGCCCATTCCGATGACGCCGGAGGAGTTCACGCCCGACTGGCTCAGCGCCGCCCTGCGCGCGGGCGGAACGCTGGCGGACGGGTCCGTCGCCGCCGTGGAGGCGTCCACGCTGGGGGAGGGCTTCGGGCTGCTGGGCTCGCTCGCGCGGCTGCGGCTCACCTACGACCGGCCCCGCGCGGATGCGCCCGCCACCGTGGTCGCCAAGTTCCCCGCGCAGGCGGAGCAGAACCTCGCCCTCGCCCGCCAGTACCTCGTCTACATCCGCGAGGCGCGCTTCTTCAACGAGATCAGGGAAAGCATCACGGCCATGCCCACGCCCCGCGCCTGGTACGTCGGCTACGACCTGGAGTCGAGCGACGGCGTCATCCTGCTGGAGGACCTGGCGGAGACGCGCCGCATCGGCGATCAGGTGAGCTCGCCCACCCACGCCGAGGCGCTGCAGCTGATGACGCAGATCGCCGACCTGCACGCCACCTGGTGGGGGCGCGCGGACGAGGAGGCGGTGGCCTGGGTGCCCGCCTTCGAGGGCCCCGTCTGGATGATGACGACGGAGACCATGCGCTCGCTCTGGCCCGTCTACCGGGACCTCTCCGGCCACCAGCTCACGCCCGGCATGGCGGACGTCATCGAGCGCGCCTGGGACGGGCTGCCCTGGCTCGGCCAGCAGCTGAGCCGCGCCCCCATGACGCTCGTGCACGGCGACTACCGGCTCGACAACATGTTCTTCCCGCCGACCGAGGGCGACCCCGTCACCATCATCGACTGGCAGCTTATGTCGCGCGGGCGCGGCCCCTACGACGTGGCCTACTTCATGAGCCAGAGCCTCGACGTGGAGCAGCGCCGCGCCACCGAGCGCGAGCTGCTGCGCCGCTACCACGACGGCCTGCTGGCGGGCGGTGTGCGCGACTACTCGTTCGACGACTGCTTCGAGGACTACCGTCTGGCCACGCTCTGGTGCGTGATGTATCCGGTGGCCATCGGCGCGGGCATGGCCGGGCCGACGGAGCGGGGCGCGCAGCTGAACGCGCAGACCTCGCGCCGCTCCTTCGCCGCCATCCAGGACCTCGACGCCGTCTCCGTCCTGCCGGCCTGACGCGGGGGGCGTCTACCCCAGCGCGGCCTCGATCTCGCCGAGGTGGGCGTCCACGTGCATGCCCATGGACATGAGCACGAGGTCCGACATCTCGATCTCGTTCGGCATCATGGGCAGCTTCACGGGCATGGCCAGCGCCGCGTCGTCGAGCGCCTCGACGCCCGCCGCGGCCACGTCGTAGGCGGCGTGCATCTCGTCGAGGATCTCGGCGGCGGACTTGTCCGCGCGCTCGGCGATCTGGCCCGCGTTCTGGGCGTCCACGTCGAAGGGCGGCGGCTCGCCTTCCAGTTCGGACATGGCGCGCACGGCCTCGACGAGAGGCAGGGGATTGGCGCGCGCGGCCAGGTGGCTGAGGGCGTCGCGCACGCGCCAGTCGCCGCTGGCGAGGGGCGTGTCGGGGGCGGCGACGATGCGCGCGCGCAGCCCTTCGCCGCGCGCGTCGGCGGCGCGGATGGCCTCGATGATCGCTTCACGGGTCGCCATGGGGCGTCTCCTTCCGCGCCGGGGAACCGGCGGATGCCCCAGTCTGCGGCCCGCGCGCGCGGATTGCCAGCGCGCCCGTTTGACGCGGCGGCGGGCGCTTCGCCAGAATCGCGCCGTGGCCCATCCCGAACGCATCGCCATCGTCGGCGCTTCCCTGGGCGGCCTGCGGACCGCGCAGGCGCTGCGCGGGCGGGGCAAGTTCGCGGGCGCGATCACGCTCATCGGCGCGGAGCCCCACTACCCCTACGACCGCCCGCCGCTCTCCAAGCAGGTGCTGGCGGGCGAGTGGGAGCCCGCGCGCGCGCTGCTGGAGACGCCCGAAAAGGTCGACGCGCTCGGCCTCGACCTGCGCCTCGGCACGCGTGCGGCGGCGCTCGACCTAGAGGCGCGCGCGGTCGCGCTGGAGGGCGGCGGGCGCGTGCCCTTCGACGCGCTCGTGATCGCCACCGGCGCCTCCCCGCGCACGCTGCCGAACACGCCCGATCTGGCCGGCATCCACACGCTGCGCACGATCGACGACTCGCTCCGCATCCGCGCGGCGCTGGCGGAGGGGCCGCGCGTGGCCGTGGTGGGCGCGGGCTTCATCGGCGCGGAGGTGGCCGCCGTGGCGCGCTCCGCCGGGCTGGAGGTGACGCTCATCGAGGCCCTGCCCGCGCCCCTCGCCAACGCCGCGGGCGCGACCGTCGGCGAGGCCTGCGCCGCCCTCCACCGCAGCCACGGCGTGGACGTGCGCTGCGACACGCTGGTGGCGGGCTTCGAGGGCAGCGGGCGCGTCGAGCGCGTGCTGCTCGCCGACGGCGCCGCGGTCGAGGCCGACCTCGTCGTCGTCGGCATCGGCGTGGCCCCCGCCACCGGCTGGCTGGAGGGGTCGGGGCTGACGCTGGACGACGGCGTCGTCTGCGACGAGACCTGCGCCGCCGCGCCGGGCGTCTACGCCGTGGGCGACGTGGCCCGCTGGCGCAACCCCCTCTTCGGCGAAACGATGCGCGTGGAGCACTGGACGAACGTCATCCACCAGAGCCGCCACGTGGCCCGCAACCTGCTGGCGGAAGCGGGCGAGGCGCGCCCCTTCGCCTCCGTCCCCTACGTCTGGTCCGACCAGTACGACGCCAGCATCCAGGCGCTGGGGCATCCCCGCCCCGACGACGAGGTGGAGGTGCTGCACGGGGCCATCGAGCGGCTCGAATTCGTGGCGGCCTACTGGCGGAACGGCGTGATCGTGGGCGGCATCACCTTCAACATGCCGCAGCAGCTCGCCGCCTGCCGTCCGCTCATCGAGGCGCGCGCCTCCCGCGAGACGGTGCTCGAACACGCCCGCGCCGCGGGCTAGCGCCGCGGAGGCCGCATGGACCCCGCCGAGCTGACCGGACGCCTGACGCGCTTCTGCCGCGAGCAGCTGGGCGATCCCGCCGCCGCCGTCTCGGGCGTGGAGACGATGCCCGGCCACGCGGGCTTCTCCTTCGGCTTCACGGTCGCGTCGCGGGGCGAATCGCGCGGCTGCGTGCTGCGCGTGCCGCCGCCCAACGTGCGCCGCCGCGGCACCGCCGACGTGCTGCGCCAGGCGCGCATCGTGCGCGCCCTGCGGGACACGGAGGTGCCCGTCGCCGAGGTGCTCTGGGAAGGCGGCGACGAGCGCTGGTTCGGCTCCCCCTACTTCATCGTGAACCGGCTGGACGGCGAGGTGCTGCGGAGCGACTGGGGCCAGTCCCTGCCGCTTGAGCGGATGCGCCCCATCGCCCATCAGGCCATGCGCGCGCTGGCCGCCCTGCACCGGCTCGACTGGCGCGAGTACGCCCCCGACGACGGCCCGCCGCTCGCGCTGGCCCCGGACGTGACGCGCTGGGACCGCTTCCTCGACCGCTCCGGCGACCCGGAGCTGACGGCGCTCGCGCCCGCCGTGCGCGCGCGCCTGCTCGAACGCCTGCCCCGCACGCCGCGCGCGGGCGTCTTCCACGGCGACTACCAGTGGTCGAACGTGCTCTACAGCCGCGAGGGGCGGCTGCTGGCCGTCATCGACTGGGAGCTGTGGGGCGTGGGCGCGACGCTCAACGACCTGGGCTGGATCATCACCTTCGCCGACCCCGAGGCGTGGACGCAGGGGCTGAACCACGCGCTGCCGCCGCCGGAGGAGCTGATCGCCGAGTACGCCGCCGCCGCTGGCGAGGACCCCGGCGACATCGGCTGGTACCGCGCCCTGGCCGCCTACAAGTTCGGCGTCATCAGCGGCTTCAACCTGATGCTGCACCGCACGGGCAAGCGCCCGGATGATTCGTGGGAGGGGACGGCGCTCTCCATCCCCGGCCTCATGCGGCGCGCCCTCGACCTGCTCGGCTAGCGGCCTTCGCTCAGCGCAGGGCCTCGAGGAGGCCGAGCAGCACGCCCACGACGGCCACGCCCGCCGCCATCACGCCCACGATCCAGCGCGTCAGATGCGTCTCCGACCTGGCGATCTGCGCCTCCAGCGAAAGGCGAACGCGCTCAACGTCGCCCCAGGTCGCGGGGCTGCCGTAGTCCCTGTGGGAATCGCCCGACTGTTCCGTCGCCGCCATGCCCGTGCCTCCGTTCGCCGCCAGTATCGCACATCCCACGGCGCCAGTGCGGACGGGCGGAAGCGGCTAGTGGCCCCGCAGGCGGCGCGCGGCGCGCTCGAAGAGGCCCGGGCCGCGATCGCGATCGCGCAGGCGCGCCAGCCCCTCGCTCGCGCCCAGGAGCACGGGCCGCGACCAGTCGCGCAGCGTGGGCGCGCGGTCCTCGCGCACGCTGGCGGGCGGCTCGAAGCGCTCGAAGGGGCGCCACTCGTTCCCCTCGCGGATCAGGGCCTCGCGTCCGGCGGCGGTCGCCAGCGCGATGCCCGCGGCCAGGTCCCAGACGTGCACGCCGCCGAAGCGGGCGGTGGCGAACACGCCCGCGGCCACGAAGGCGCACTCGATGGCCGCCGAGCCGGTCACGCGGTTGTCCCAGTGGGCGGCGCGGCCGGGCGATCCGCCGGGCGCGGCGCTGAGGCCGCGCCGCACGCCCGCGTTGGCGCGCGCCTCCACGGGCTCGCCCTCGAAACGCAGGGGGCCGCCGCGGCGCGCGTGGTAGACCCCCGGGCCGAGGCCGTGGCTGGCCGAACACCAGATGGCCCCCGCCACGGGCGCGCCCCCGCGCAGCACGCCCACGCTGGCGGCGAAGAGCGGGAAGCGGTTCACGAAGTTCGTCGTGCCGTCCACGGGGTCGATGGCCCACAGGTACTCCGCCTCGGCCACCGCCGCATCCTCCTGCTCCTCGCCGAGGATGGCGTGGCCGGGGAAGCGCGCCGCCAGCCGCTCACGGATCATGGCCTCGACGGCGCGGTCGACCTCGGAGACGGGATCGGTGGGCGCGGCCTCGCCGGAAGGCTTCCCGTCGTCGCCCTTGTAGTCCACGGCCACGGAGCGCCCGAGGGCGGCGGCGATCTCCGCGCCCGCGGCCCCGGCGAGCTCGCGCGCGGTCGCCTCCAGCTCCGCCAGCAGGGCGTCGTCGTCCGGCGCGGGCGCGGCGTCCGTCATGGGCGCGGCGTCACGGCGCGACCGCCGCCCGCAGCTCGGCCAGCGTGACGCGGGCGACGCGCCGTCCGCGCCCCAGCAGCGCCTCCAGGTCGCCCCGCGCCTGCGCCGCCTTCAGGCGGGCGAAGGTGTACGGCTTGCCCGGCACGGGCAGGTCGACCGCGTCGCCGTCCACGATCTGCACGAAGACGCCGTTGGCCGCGCCGCCCTTGTGCAGCTGGCCGGTGGAATGGAGGTAGCGCGGCCCGAAGCCGGCGGTGACGGCCACGCCGTGGCGGTCGCGCAGACGCAGGCGCAGCTCGCGCAGGGCCGCGGCGCGCTCCGGCGTGC
The DNA here is from genome assembly GCA_958295975.1 of Tepidiformaceae bacterium. GTDB lineage: Bacteria > Chloroflexota > Dehalococcoidia > Tepidiformales > Tepidiformaceae > UBA2991. Next base: position 341,141 of record OY282446.1, read on the forward strand.
GCGGCAGCCAGGCGAGCAGCGCGAGGTAGTCGCCGGGCCGCAGCGAGGCCAGCGCCTCCGCCAGCGGGAGCGTCTCCGGCGGGGCAGCGGGCGCGGCCAGCGCACGCGCGGTCGCGTCCTTCGCCTCCTGCACGTTGGGCTGGTCGAAGGGATGGACGCCGAGGATGTGTCCGGCGACGGCGGTGGCGACTTCCCAGCGCGCGAACTCGGCGGGGAGCTGGGCGGGGCCGTCGTACGGGAGGCGCGCCACGGGGAAGCCCGCCGCCGCCAGCGCGTCCAGCCCGTCATGCTCGCCGAGGGCGACGAACAGGCGGTCCTCGCCGTACGCCTCCGGTCCGGCGAGCGGCTCGCCCTCGACGGGCACGAGGCCCTTGCCCTCCTTGCCGAGGGATTCGGAGAGGAGCTGTTCAATCCAGACGCCGAGCCCGTCCATCCCGTCCGGCAGGACGAGCGTGACCTTGTCGCGCCCGGCGAGCGCGGCCTCGCCCAGGATGGCGCCGAGCAGCGCCCCCGGGTTCGCCTCCGGATCGTCCGCGCGGCAGGCCTCGAACATCTCGCGCGCGCGCAGCGCCAGCAGCTCCACGTCCGCGCCCGCCAGCGCCGCCGGGACCATGCCGAACGCGGAGAGCGCCGAGAAGCGCCCGCCGATGTCGGGGTCGCCCGCGAAGATGCGGCGGAAGCCCCGCTCCCGCGCGACGGCTTCCAGCGAGGTTCCGGCGTCGGTGATGACGGCGAAGCGCGAGGGATCGCCCGCCTTCTCCCAGAAATGCGCGAGCAGGGCGTGCGTCTCGATGGTGCCGCCCGTCTTGCTGGAGGCGATGAAGAAGGCGCGGTCGAGGTCGAGCCGCGCCTCGAGCGCGAGCAGCTCCGCGGGGTCGGTCGTATCGGGAACGTGCAGGGTCATGCCCGCGTCCGCGCCCAGCGTGTCGTGCAGCACTTCGGCGGCGAGGCTGGAGCCGCCCATGCCCATGAGCACCGCGTCCGTGAGGCCCCCGGCGGCGAGTTCGCGCGCGAAGGCGGCCAGTTCGGGGGCCCGTTCGCGGATGCGCCCGGGCGCGTCGAGCCAGCCGAGGCGGTCGGCAATGCCGTCGGGCTCGGGCTTCCAGAGGGTATGGTCGCGCGCCCACAGGCGGCGCACGACCCCGTCGCGCCGCAGCGCGTCCAGCCGTTCCGCGACCGGCCCCGCGAGCTCGCCGGGGGCGCAGGCGGCGAGGGGACGGCGGGACGGCGCGGCGGCGAGGCGGCGTTCGAGTTTCCCCATGAGGGCGCGGAAATCGCGCGCGAAGGCGGCCAGCCCCTCCTCCAGCAGGCGGTCGGTCACGGCCTCCAGGTCCACGCCCGCGGCGGCCGCTTCCTCCAGCCGGCGGCGCGCTTCGGCGAGCGCGTGCGGCGGCGCGGGCGCGACCGGCAGGTGGTCGAGCACGGCGTCGAGCGTCGCCTGCGGCATGGTGTTCACGGTATCGGGAAAAACCAGCGTCTCGACGTAAAGGACGTCGGAGTAGGCGGGGTTCTTCGTGCCGGTGGAGGCCCAGAGCGGGCGCTGCGGACGCGCTCCGGCGGCGGCCAGGCGCTCCCAGCGCGGGCCGGAGAAGCGCTCGCGGAAGCACTCGTACGCGCGGCGCGCGTTGGCCACGGCGATGGTCCCGCGCAGGGGCGAGTGCGCGGGCAGCAGCGCATCCACGGCGGTATCGACGCGCGAGACGAAGAAGGAGGCGACGCCAGCGACGGCGTCGAGCGGCTCGCCCGCGGCCAGCCGCCGTTCGAGTCCGGCGAGGAAGGCCCCGGCCACGCGCTCGTAGACGGCCACGCCGAAGAGGAGCGTGACGTTCACGTTCACGCCCGCCGCGATCAGCTCCGTGAGCGCTTCCACGCCCGCGGGCGTGCCCGGAACCTTGATCATGACGTTGGGGCGGTCCACCAGCCGGAAGAGGCGCAGGGCCTCGGCCACGGTCGCCTCGCGGTCGTGGGCGATGTCCGGCGGCGCCTCCAGCGAGATGTAGCCGTCCGCGCCCGCGGTGGCCTCGTACACGGGCCGCAGCGCGTCCGCGGCCATGCGGATGTCCTCGCGGGCGAGGGCCGTGAAGGCGGCGTAGGGGTCCGTCTCGCCCGCGGCGATGACGGCCTGCAGGGCCTCCTCGTAGTCGCCCGATTCGGAGATGGCCTTGTCGAAGATGGTGGGATTGGAGGTCATGCCCGTGATCAGGTCCGCCTCCACCATGCGCCCGATTTCGCCGGAGACGAGCAGCCCGCGGCGGATGTAGTCGAGCCAGACGCTCTGGCCGTGTTCGCGCAGCCGCGCGGCGGCGTGCGTCACGGGTTCCCCGCCCCCTCCGCGCGCAGACGCTCGACGAGGGCGGCGGCGCGTTCGGCCACGGCCCCGGCGGTGAAGCCGTGGCGCGCCATCATTTCCGCGCCGGGCGCGGACGCCCCGAAGCGGTCGATGCCCATGATCTCGCCGCGGTCGCCCGCGTAACGCTCCCAGCCGAGGCTCACGCCCGCCTCCACCACGAGCCGCGCGGCCACGCCGGGGGGCAGCACCTCGTCGCGGTAGTCCCGGGGCTGCGCGGCGAAGAGCTCCCAGCTGGGCATGCTCACCACGCGCGCCGCCAGCCCGCGCTCCTCGAGCCGGACCGCCGCCGCGCGCGCCAGCGCCACCTCCGAGCCGGTGGCGATGAGGATGACGTCGGGCGTGCGCGCGGGGTCGCCGTCGAGCGCGTAGGCGCCGCGCGCCACGCCCGCGCGCGCGCACGCGGCCTTCTCGATGACGGGCGCGGACTGGCGCGTGAGCGCGAGCGCCGTGGGGCCGTCGCGTTCGAGCGCGACCTTCCAGGCGGCGGCGGTCTCGTTGGCGTCGGCGGGGCGGATGACGGTCAGCCCGGGGATGGCCCGCAGCGCCATCAGGTGCTCGATCGGCTGGTGCGTGGGGCCGTCCTCGCCCACGCCGATGCTGTCGTGCGTGAACACGCAGACGGCGCGGCAGCCCATGATCGCGCCCAGCCGCATGGCCCCCCGCATCCAGTCGGAGAAGACGAGGAAGGTGCCGCCGAAGGGGATGAGCCCGCCGTGCAGGGCGATGCCGTTGAGGACGCCGCCCATGGCGTGTTCGCGCACGCCGAAGCGGAGGTTGCGCCCATCGGGAGACTCGCGCCCGAAATCGCCCAGCCCGGCCAGGTAGGTGTTGGTGGATGAGGCCAGGTCGGCGGAGCCCCCGACCAGTTCGGGGAGCGCGGCGGCGAGCGCGTTCAGCACCTTGCCCGAGGCCTGGCGCGTGGCCATCGCGGGCGTCTCCTCCGCCGTGAAGGTCGGGACGTGGGCGTCCCAGCCGTCGGGCAGCTCGCCCGCCGTCACGCGCCGCCACTCCGCCGCCGCGTCGGGGTGTTCGCGCGCCCAGGCGTCGAGGCGCTCGCGCCAGTCGTCCTGCCGCGCGGCGCCCTCGTTCAGGGCCGCGCGGAATTCGGCGAGGGCGTCGTCGGGCACGTGGAAGGCGGGCTCGACGGGCCAGCCCAGCGCCTCCTTCGTGAGCCGCACCTCCTCCGCGCCGAGCGCCGCCCCGTGCGCGGCGGCGGTGCCCGCCTTGTTCGGGCTGCCGTGCGCGATCTCCGTGGCCGCCGCGATGAGCGACGGACGCTCTTCCTCCGCGAGGGCCGCGCGGATGGCCGCGTCGATGGCGTCGAGGTCGTGGCCGTCGATGCGCTGCACGTGCCAGCCGCAGGCGCGGAAGCGCTCGCCCACGTCCTCGGCGAAGGCGAGGCCGGTGCCGCCGTCGATGGTGATGCCGTTGTCGTCGTAGAGCAGGGTGAGCTTCCCCAGACCCAACGCGCCCGCGAGGGAGACGGCCTCGGCGGCCACGCCCTCCATCAGGTCGCCGTCGCTCACGAGCGCCCAGGTGCGGTGATCCACGACGGCGTGGCCGGGGCGGTTGAAGCGCGCCGCCAGCATCCGCTCGGCGCTGGCCATGCCGACCGCGTTGGCCACGCCCGATCCGAGCGGCCCGGTGGTCGCCTCCACGCCGGGCGTGAGGCCCCGTTCGGGGTGCCCGGGCGTGCGGCTGCCCCACTGGCGGAAGCGCTTCAGCTCCTCCAGCGGCAGGTCGTAGCCGGTCAGGTGGAGCAGCGCGTAGAGCAGCATGGAGGCGTGGCCCGCGGAGAGCACGAAGCGGTCGCGGTCGGGCCAGGCGGGGTCGGCGGGGTTGTGGCGCAGGAAGCGCGTCCAGAGCGCGTAGGCCAGCGGCGCGGCCCCCATGGGCGCGCCCGGATGGCCCGAATTGGCGGCCTGCACGGCGTCCATCGCCAGCGTGCGGATCGTGTTAATCGCGCGATGGTGCAGCGTTCCGGCGGTTGCGCTCATGCGCGGGGGCGCTCCGGCTGAGGATGGCGGCGGCGGGAAAGCCCGCCGCGTCCGCGCAAGGCTAGCACGAACGCCCCGTGGCCGGAATGAGCGCCGCGTTCGTTGACCGCTCCGTGGCACCTGCCTATGCTCCCTCCGTCGAACTGCTGCAGGGCGCGTTGCGCCCTCCGGCCCTGAACCCCCGCGCGAGGGGATGGCGCACCAGCGCCTCCTTGTCGGTTCACGGCGGATGCGGCAGTTCGACGACTACGCCTTCCCTTGCCGCAAGGAGGCTCTTCGTGAAGAACTGGTTCATCGGCGCGATCGTCGTCGCCTTGGCTGCCGTCTCCATCGTCGCGGGCGCGCTGGCCCAGAGCGCGCGCACGGCCAACGTCGAGGTGCGCGTCTGGCAGCGCGTGAGCGACGCGCAGGCGCTCTACATCAGCGCGCGGCCCGAGGGCGGCAGCTGGCGCACGCTCGGCACCATCCCGCTGCCGATGAACCACCAGCAGAGCGGCTTCCGCTACAGCGACATCACCATCGCGGGCGTGGACGTGCGCGTCTGGCAGCGCGAAACCAACGCGCGTGGCCTCTACATCAGCGCACGGCCCATAGGCGGCTCTTGGCGCGCACTGGGCACCATCCCGCTCGACATGTCCGGCCTCAGCAGCACTGGTGCCTACCGCTACGGCGACATCACCGTGCGCGTCCCCTTGCCGAACGCCGCTACTCCAACGCCCGCCCCCACGCCGACGCCTTCGCCCACGTCTGCAGCGGGAACGGTCTGCCGGTTCTCAGACACGCTCCCGACTGTCGTCGCCAGCACGGTCAAGGTCACGACTCCCAGCGGCGTTGGCACGGCCTTCTACGTGGGCGGCGGGCAGTTCGTGACCGCCGGGCATGTCGTGGATGATCGCCCGCGCTCCATCACGCTCTCTAACGCCAGCGTCCGCCTCTCCGCGCGGCTCGTGGGCTACTACTCCAGCACCAGCGGCGATGTGGCGCTGCTCTCCGCATCCGCGTCTGGCCTCACCCCGCTCGGCTGGGCGGGAAGGTTGGCGCTGGGCGTGCCCGTGGCCGTCGTGGGCTATCCCGAAGCTCTGGGTGTGAGCGCGTCCATCGCACGGGGCCACGTCTCTCGGCACTTCACACAAGGAGGCATCTCCAGGATCCAGACGGACGCGGCGGCTAGCCCGGGCAATAGCGGCGGGCCGTTGGTGGACGCCTGTGGGCGCGTGGCAGGAGTGATGAGCAGCAGCAGCATCGGCGAACGCGGTTCCGAGGGGCTACACTTCGCCGTGGCCGAGCCGACGCTGAGCCGGAAGCTGATAGCGCTTGGCCTGCGCGGCTACGCCGTGACGCCGCCGGGCGAATACCCCGAAGAAACCTATGTGCCACCGGCCGCTACTGCCACGCCCACACCCACCCCACGCGCAACCACATGCGACTACTACAAGATTGAGGCCCTTGCCCGGCAGTACGCTGATCGTGTGCTGGAATCGGTTCGCCAGAACAACGAGGCCGTGGATCGGTGCGAGGCGGATGATCGGCGAACCCGCGCACTGGGCGGAACAGGGACGGTCTGCGCGCCGCGCATGGGGATAAACTACTCGGCAGTGGTCGCCCACGAGCGGGAACGGCTTCTGGGGCTATACTGCCGCTAGTGGGGGGCCAGCTCATGCCCCTCCACCGGGTGGGGGGGGGCGTCGCAGGGAGATGGCTACCTACCCGACGAGACAGGCCGAGGAGGTGAACGACATGGTGACTCGTAAGAAGCGGCAGCCGCGTGGCCACCACGCCTATACCTTCGATGAAGGCGACGGGAAACTTCGCAGTGGCTATACTACCAACCCCGATCAGCGCAAGGCTGCATGGGAGCGTAAGTTCCCCGGACTCAGGAACTTTCGTTCCACTAAGTACGCTACGGAGCGTGAAGCACGGGACTCGGAGAAGCGGCGTCATGCGAAGCGACTTCGTGAGGGGCGACACCCTGACGTTGCTGATTGACGCCGAAACGCGCCTTTGAGGCGCGTCTGTGAGGAGCTGGCCTCCCCAGAGGTGCCAGACCCGCCCCTTCCCCATGGCGTCCCCTCCCCACAGGCAGTATGCGCGCGCGACGGGCACCAGCAGGGCCTCACTATCCCCGCGCGTTCCCGTAAGGGGCGGTTGCGCTACGCTGCGGGCGGATGCCGCCCCTGAGCCAGGTCGACCTCCGCTCGCATTCCCTCGAACGCTTCCGCGGGATCGTCGAGGCGGACGCCTTCGAGCGCGCGCGCGCCACGCTGGCGCGAAGCCGCGAGCTGCTCGACGGGCGCGCCGTCTGGCACGTGAATTCGACCGCCGAGGGCGGCGGCGTGGCGGAGATGCTGCGCTCGCTGCTGGCCTACGCGCGGGGCGAGGGCATCGACGCGCGCTGGGCCGTCATCGCCGGCAACCCCGACTTCTTCCGCGTGACCAAACGCCTGCACCACGCCCTGCACGGGTCGGCGGGCGACGGCTCGCCGCTGGACGAGGCGGCGGCGCGCGTCTGCCGCGAGACGCTCGCGCCCAACGTCGAGGCGCTGCTCGCCGAGGTGCGCCCCGGCGACGCCGTCGTGCTCCACGATCCGCAGACGGCGGGCATGGCCCCCGCGCTCATGGCGCACGGCGCGACCGTCGTCTGGCGCTGCCACATCGGCACGGACGACCTCACCCCCGAGGCCGGGCGCGGCTGGGCCTTCCTCGCCCCGCACGTGCGCGACGCCCCCCTGCGCGTCTTCTCCCGCCGCGCCTACGTGCCGCCCGCCCTCGACGACGCCCGCAGCGTCGTCGTGCACCCCTCCATCGACGCCTTCTCCGCCAAGAACCAGGAGCTGGACGAGGCCTCCGTGCGCGCCATCCTCACGCGGGCGGGGCTGGTGGCCGGACCGGCGGGCGGCGGCGCGCCCTGCTTCACGCGCGAGGACGGCTCGGCGGGCACGGTGGAGCGGCGCGCGAGCGTGCTGCGCGAGGGCGGCGCGCCCGCCTGGGATGCCCCCCTCGTCGTGCAGGTCTCGCGCTGGGATCCGCTCAAGGACCACGGCGGCGTGATGCGCGGCTTCGCCGCCTTCGCCGCACGCCCCGAGGGGGCGGACGCGCACCTCGTGCTCGCCGGGCCGGACGTGGCGGGCGTCAGCGACGACCCCGAGGGCGGCCTCGTGCTCGAGGCGCTGAAGGCCGAATGGCGCGCCTTCCCCGAACCGCTGCGGGCGCGCATGCACCTCGCCTCGCTGCCCATGGACGACATCGGCGAGAACGCCGCCATCGTCAACGCCCTCCAGCGCCACGCCCGCGTCGTCGTGCAGAAGAGCCTGCGCGAGGGCTTCGGGCTGACGCTCACGGAGGCCATGTGGAAGCGGCGGCCCGTCATCGCCAGCCGCGTGGGCGGCCTGCGGGACCAGGTCACGCACGGCGAGGAGGGCCTGCTGCTCGACGACCCCACGGACGCGGACGCGCTCGCCGACGCGCTCAGCCGCGTGTTCCGCGACGGGGCGCTCGCCGCCGCGCTGGGCGAGAAGGCGCACGCGCGCGTACGCTCGCAGTTCCTCGGCATCCGCCACCTCACGGAGTACCACGAGCTGATCAATGGCCTCCTTGCCTGACGACGCCGCGCCGAACCCGAATTCGCCGCGTTCGGCCATCATCCTCGTCGCCGCCGTGGCGCTGGGCGCGGCCATCGCGGCGGGCCTCTACGCCGCCTTCGACAGCCGCGGCGTGGCCCTCGGCGCGGGCATCGTGGCCGCCTGGATCGTCTGGGGCGAGCTGAGCGACCGCTTCGGCCCCGCGCGCGGGCGCAAGGCGGGGAGCGGCCCCGCGCTGCTCGACCCCGTGCGGCGGCGGCGCATCCTCGGCATCGCCGCCTTCACCGTGGCCACGGCCCTCGTCGTGGCCGAGCTCGCCCTGCGCGACCTCGACGCCGACGGCATCCGCGAGTGGGGGCTGGGGCTGGGCGTGTGGGGGCCCGTCATCCTCATCGCCGTGCTGGCCGCGGCCATGGTCTTCGCGCCCATCCCCAACCCGCCCTTCATGATCGCCGCGGGCCTCATCTGGGGCACCGCCCTGGGCGTCGTCTACGCCGTCATCGGCCAGCTCATCGGGGCCGTCATCATCTTCTGGCTGTCGCGGCGCTTCGGGCGCGCGCTGGTGCCGCGTCTCGTGGGCGAACGGGCGGCAGAGCGCATCGACATGCTCGCGCGCGAAATCGGGCCGCAGCTCGTCTTCTGGTGGCGCATGATGCCCGTCTCCTTCGATTTCGCCGCCTACGCCGCCGGGCTGACGGCCATGTCCTTCCGCCTCTTCGTGACGCTCGTGCTGGTGGGCTCCATCATCCCCACCTCGGTGGTGGTGGGCTTCGGCGACTCCATCGACAGCTCGTGGACGGCGCGCTTCGTGATGGCGGGGCTGGTCGTGGTGGCCATCGCCGTGCCCGCGACGGTGCTCTACCTCCGCAACCGCCACCGCCTGCCGCCGCCGCGCGAGCTCCTGCGCCAGCTCGGGGAGTACGTGGGCTAGCGGGGGCAAGATGCGATGACAGTGGCGCGGATTATTTGGCATCTCCTTCGTCAGGCATCCACAGCCTTTGGAGCTGGTCTTCAACGAAGTCCATGTACTTCGCTTCGTTATTCTCCGCGAGCAACGGAAAAGCTTCATCAATCAGCCTCTTCCTTTCTTTCTCACACCACTCATGGACGTCCACGCCAAGAGGCAACGATCCACCACTAGACCACCGCACATCACCATTCTCATCACGCCTAGGATTCATGACAGTGCGCTTGAGAAGGTAATTAATAATTCGCTTCTCATCGATGTGCGCCACGAGCTGAGAAGATTCCCCGATGAACTCCAGAAGAGATTCGTGGATGGAATGGACAGTCACGTCCTCCATATCCGACTGGAGGGTATTGATCATCTGGTCGATGATTGCGCCCTCAATCACACTGAAGATCATGTCGTAGTCTTCATTCGAGGCATTCCTGAACAGAATGCGATCAGTCAGTTCGGACATTGTTCTTTTTCACTCCTGTTGACCTGCCTCATCAGCGCCGGGTGGTCACCCCGGTCGGACGCACGACAATGCGCGCGTTTCGGCTACGAACGGATGCTCATCACCCGCCCTCCGGCACGTTAGGACCGTAGACCACTCCGGTGAGGAACGATGCATTTCCTTCGTTATTGGGGATCAGGGCGGTGGCAAATGATGTCCCCACGATATAGAGACGGACCGTATTGGCATCCACGATCTCCTGTCGAGAGACAGATCCGGTGCCGAGGCTGTGGTGGTTGCCCACAGCGAATCCTCCGTAGGCGAGATACCACTGATGCGAAAGGCCGAAACGGAAGGCGCTGAAGTCCGGGATGCCGCTACCCCCGTTGGCTTCGAGCAGCATCACAACCCGGCCATCGGCACGGTGCCCCATAGCTTTCACATGCCAAGTACGCCCGCCATAGGCAAACGTAGCCTTGTCAGCCCCAGCCCGAACGCTCGTGAGCCATGCGTGCGTGTTATGGCGTCCGTCTCCCTCGGCAGCCCACAGGTGCGCGTACCCGCTCATCAGCAGATTCTGAGCGGGGGTCACAGTCCGCGTCGGCGTCGGTGTAGCAGTCGGGCTAGGCGTGGGCGTGGGCGCAGCCGTGGCCGCGATGCAGAACCAATACGCCGTGGACCAGTGCGTCGAGACGCCATCCTCGGCGAGCTGGATGGAGTGGCAGCCCGCTTCCAGCGCATCGAGCGTGGCCCAGACATCAGCTTTCCGAATGCTTGCCCCTTCGTCGAATCTGTACATGAAATTGTCGGCGCTGGAATAGTCAACGACCCATAGACCATAAGCGTCGTGATTCTTCGGGTCCAGGTTGCGTGCGCGACGATGACACTCTTCTTCGCTGACATCTTCGTCAGAAGGGTACGTACAGAATGCCGTCACGGTGACTTGGACAGGAGTAGGCGTCGGGGTGGGCGTTGGACTCGGAGTAGGCGTCGGCGAGGGCGTCGGGTACGCCAATTGACAATCCTGCTTGGCAGACGAGTACCCTTTCTGTGTGGCGAAGGCACATTTCGCAATGCGGTATTTCTGAGCACTATCGTGCTGTAGACCAACATAATAATCTGTTTCAGAACTACTCAGATAGGGATCGAAATCCATGCGCGCCTTATAGAAATTGGCGGTATGATACCAGTAGTTCACGATAGAATCATACAGTGCTTTCGACTCATCATCACGGAGAACATCATGATGCCTGTGGCCATTGACGTAAGAAAACATTCTTGCAGCGACTCTATACTGATCCTCTGCAGCGGCATATAGATCGTCAGGGCTGTACCAACGCTGGTGCGGGCATCGTCTCTGGATACAGTTGTCCCACCTTTCTTCAGCTCCATCGAGAAGCGCCTGAGCTTCTTGCCAACTACGATCAATCGCGTCAAAGAACGAGCGTATTTCCTGTATTGAAGGCAGAGGACGAGGCGTCGGGGTAGGAGTAGGAGTCGGAGTCCTGAAATCGTACGTCTCGTCGGGATACTCCCCCGGTGGCGTCACGGCGTAGCCGCGCAGACCGAGGGCTATCAGCTTCCGGCTCAGCGTCGGCTCGGCCACGGCGAAATGCAACCCCTCGGAACCGCGTTCCCCGATGAAGCTGCCGCTTACTGCGCCCGCCACGCGCCCGCAAGCGTCCACCAGCGGCCCGCCGCTGTTGCCCGGACTTACCGCCGCGTCCGTCTGAATCCAGGAAATGCCTCCCTGCGTGAACTGCCGCGAGACATGGCCGCGTGCGATGGACGCGCTCACACCCAGAGCTTCGGGATAGCCCACGACGGCCACGGGCACGCCCAGCGCCAACCTTCCCGCCCAGCCGAGCGGCGTGAGGCCAGACGCAGACGCCGAGAGGAGCGCCACATCGCCGTTGGTGCTGGAATAGAACCCCACGAGACGCGCGGAGAGACGGACGCTGATGTTGGAGAGTGTGATGGAGCGCGGGCGGTCATCCACGACATGCCCGGCAGTCACGAACTGCCCGCCGCCCACGTAGAAGGCCGTGCCCACGCTGCTGGGAGTCGTGACCTTGACCGTGCTGGCGACGACCGTCGGAAGCGTGTCCGAAAACCGGCAGACCGTTCCCGCCGTAGGCGAAGGTGTGGCCGTAGGCGTTGGCGTTGGTCTTGGCGTGGGCGTTGGGGTAGGCGTCGGTTCCGGCGTCGGCGTCGGCGTCGGGGTAGGCGTGGCGGGCAGGGGGACGCGCACGGTGATGTCGCCGTAGCGGAAGGTGCCGGTGCTGCTGAGGCCGGACATGTCGAGCGGGATGGTGCCCAGCGTGGACCACGAGCCGCCGCGCGGGCGCGCGCTGACGAAGAGGCCGCGCGCGTCGCTCACCTGCTGCCAGACGCGCACCTCGACGACGGCGTCGGGCGCGCCCGCGCGGGGCACGGTCACGGTGATGTCGCCGTAGTGGTAGCGGCCCGACTGGCTGAGGCCGCTCATGGCGATGGGGATGGTGCCGAGCGTGCGCCAGCTGCCGCCCTCGGGCCGCGCGCTGATGTAGAGCGCCTGCGCGTCGCTCACGCGCTGCCAGACGCGCACCTCGACGTTGGCGGTCGCGTCCGATTGCGCGCCCGCGCCCGCCACCATCAGCGCGACGAACGCGGCCAGCAGCGCCCCGGCGGTCCAGCGCTTCACGGGGCCAGCGTATCACGCCCCCCGCGCGCTTCCGCCAGCTCGCGGTTGAGGTAGGCGCGCGCGATCTTGAGCGTGTCCCAGTCGAGCGCGCCGTCCAGCGCCTCGTGCATCGGGCGCAGCGTGGTCAGGGGACGGCCCCCCGCCAGCCGCCGCAGCCGCGCCAGCTCGGCCTCGCCGACCCACTCGCGCACGTCGGCAATGTCGCCGCGCTCGACGCAGTCGGCGAGGTGCTGGGCGATGGTGCGCGGGGAGAGGCCGCGGCGTTCCGCGATCTCCTCGATGGCCAGCCCCTCGCGGTGCAGTTCGAGGGTGCGGCGCGCGCTCCCCCCGACGGCGCTCCGGGACGCGCGGGAGACCTCGCGCGGCCGCTCCTCGCGCGCGTCCGCCGTTTCCCCCACATCCGCCGCCGCGCGCACGACCGCGAGGAAGGCCTCGCCGTAGCGCTCCGCCTTCACGCGGCCCACGCCCTGCACCGTCAGCAGGGCGCGCTCGTCCGCGGGGCGCCTGGCCACCATGTCGTGGAGGGTGGCGTCGCTGAAGATGACGAACGGGGGCACGCCCTCCTCCTCGGCGAGGCGGCGGCGCAGGGCGCGCAGCTCCATGAAGAGCGGGGCCTCGGCGGAGGGCTCGCGGCGGCGCGGGGGGGCGAGGCAGGGGCCGCAGGCGCCGCAGGAGCGCGGGCCGCCCGTTTCCCCGAAGTAGTCGAGCACGCGCGCGCGCAGGCAGGTGGCCGATTCGGCGTAGGCCTGCATGGCGTCGAGGTTGCCGAGGGCGTGCGCGCGGTGGGCCTCGAGCCCGGCCAGGTCGATGGCGTCCTCGCCGTCGGGGCGCAGGGCCCGCGCGAAGCGTCCGCGGCGCTCGGCCAGCCCCGAATCGACGAGCGCCTGCACGGCGGCGTTGACGCCGGGCGTCTCCTCCCCGGCGTCGAGCAGGTCGTCGATGAGGGCGCGGTCGCCCGCGTGCCGCACGAGCGCGCGGTAGACCTCCAGCACGGTCGCGGGCGGCGGATGGGAGAGCTCGATGAAGAACTCGCGCAGGCCGCGGTCGCGCGGGGCGAAGAAGAGGGCGCAGTCGGCCGGATCGCCGTCGCGGCCCGCGCGTCCGGCCTCCTGGTAGTAGGCCTCGATGGACTCCGGCAGGTCGTGGTGGACGACCAGCCGCACGTCGGGCTTGTCGATGCCGAGGCCGAAGGCGTTGGTGGCCACGATGACGCGCAGGGAGTCGCGCGCGAAGGCGTTCTGGATGCGCGTGCGGTCGTCCTCGGCCATGCCCGCGTGGTAGCGCGCGCAGCGGATGTGGCGGCGCTGCAGGGCCTCCGTGAGCGACTCCACGCGCTTGCGCGTGGCGCAGTAGACGATGGCCGAGGCCTCGCTCCCCAACGCCTCCAGCAGCTCCGCGACGCGCTCCAGCTTCTCCTTCTGGCTCTTCACGCGCACGGCGTGGAAGCGCAGGTTGGGGCGGTCGAAGCCGGCCACGCGCACGTCCGCGTCGCGCAGCCCCAGCCGCTCCGCGATGTCGGCGCGCACCTTCGGATCGGCGGTGGCCGTGAGCGCCACCACGGGCGGGTCGCCGAGGCGCGCGCGCACGCCCCCGAGGTCGCGGTAGCTGGGGCGGAAATCGTGCCCCCACTGCGAGATGCAGTGCGCCTCGTCCACCGCCAGCAGGGACACGCGCACGCCCCGCAGGGCCGCCGTGAAGCGCCCGTCCGAAAAGCGCTCCGGGGCCACGTAGAGGAGGCGCAGGTCGCCCTCCGCCGCGCTCCGCAGGATGGCCGCCTGCGCCTCGCGCGGCACGGTGGAGTTGATGGCCGCCGCCGCCACGCCGTTGCGCGCGAGCGCGTCCACCTGGTCCTTCATGAGCGCCAGCAGGGGCGAGACGACGATGGCCAGCCCGTCGAGCAGGAGGGCGGGCAGCTGGTAGCAGACGCTCTTGCCGCCGCCCGTGGGGAGCACGGCGAGCGTGTCCCGCCCGGCGAGCACGGAGGCGATGACCTCGGCCTGTCCGGGCCGGAACTCGCCGTAGCCGAACACCTCGCGCAGGAGCGCGCGGGCGGGCGCGAGGCCGCGCGGGTCGTGGGGGGCGGGCCGGGCGTTCGCGGGGGCGGGCGCGGCGCGCGGGGGCGCGGCGGGTTCGGTCACGAGGCGCAGTTGCGGGGTGGTATTGGTCACGGCGCGCAGTGTAGAACATGCGCTCAGCGTGGGGTAGGCTTCGCGCATGTCCGCTCTCAGCGATCCCGACGGAGGCTCCTGATGTTCACTGGCGACCTGGAACGGAAGACGTACGCGGACGTTGAGGCCTTTCTGGCGGAGAAACTCCCCGAGGGGACGCGGCTGGACTACAAGTGCAAAATGCCCGGGAACATCGAGCGCCCGATCGCTGCCATGGCGAACTCCGAGGGCGGCGTGATCATGATCGGCGTCGGTGAGGAGCCCGCGACCCGCAAGCCGAAACTGCCTCCCGTGGGCATCGAACTCGCGGGACAGGCCGAGCGTGTCCAGTCGAAGGCGTATCAGGCCATCCACGAGCCGATCACGGCGCTCGACATCGGCACGTTCCCCTTCCCGGACGACGGCGAGCGCGGAATCCTCGTCGTGCGCGTCCATCCGTCCGAACGCGCGCCCCACGCCGTCGATCAGGGCCTCAGAATCCTCCGCCGTGTGGGCGCGCAGGCGATGCCGGAGGGCAAGGACCTCGATGACCGCATGCACCTCGACCGGATTGGGTGGTTGTTCGAGCGCCGCCAGCGCAACCAGCATCTGATCGACGCGGCGATGACGCGCTACGAGTCGCTGCTGCTGTGGGAGCCGCCGCCCGCAGGGCACTACCGGTTCGACATCGCCGCCTGGCCCGTGGTGGCGCACGCCGATCCGCTCACGGTTAAGGATCTGAAGAATCTAGTGCACATACACAGTGGGTACAGCGATTTCCCGGTGAATTGGAGGGCGATTGCTGGCGGACTAGTGAACATCCAGCAACCGGAATACTGGTCTCACTACTGTGACGTTACAGGGCTCACCGCGTGCACCGCGACTTGGGAAATTAAGGAGAAACGTACACCTCGTGAAATCTATGGTACTTGGTGGTTTGGCACATCACTGGCGCTGCTCAAATGGGTCGGTATGGCAAGCAGGAAATCAGGGCGTGGCGGCACGATCCGGGTGCGCGCCCGGCTTGAGCGAGTCCTAGGCGCAAGGCTTGTCCTGAATGCCCGAAGCGGCTTTGACCAAAAGCCGTCCCTCCAGGATGAATTGAGCGCCACAGCGATTGCTTCAGTCGATGATCTCGCCAGCGATCCCAAGCCCTGCGCTGCCGAACTGTTCAGCCAGCTCGCGGAGGCATTTGACTGGGTTATTCCGGTTGAAACCATGCTCAAGAGACTACCCTGACGCCGTGACCGAAACGATGCGCCTGCGGCTCGCCCACCTCTACCCCGACGTGATGAACGTGTACGGCGACCGCGGCAACGTGATCGCCCTGCGCCACCGCTGCGAGGCGCGCGGCATCGCACTCGACGTGCGCGGGCCGGGCATCGGCGACGCCTTCGACCCCGCCGAGTGCGACCTGCTCGTCATCGGCGGCGGCGAGGACCGCGAGCAGCGGCGCGTGGCCCCCGACCTGGCGGCGAAGGGCCCGGCCATCCGCGCCGCCATCGAGGCGGGGCTGCCCGCGCTGGCCGTGTGCGGCGGCTTCCAGCTCTTCGGCGAGCGCTACGTGGACGCGGACGGGGGCGTCCTGCCCGGCATCGGCCTCTTCCGCATGGAGACGCGCCATCCGGGCGCGGGGGCGGCGCGCGCCACCGGCAACGTGCTCGTGCGCACGGAGTTCGGCGAGGCGGTGGGGTTCGAGAACCACGGCGGGCGCACGTGGCTGGCGCAGGGGCAGGCGCCCTTCGGCGCGGTGGCGGTGGGGCGCGGCAACAACGGCGCGGACGGCACGGAGGGGGCGCGCACGGCGAACGCCATCGGCACCTACCTGCACGGCAGCCTGCTGCCGCGGAACCCGGCCGTGGCCGATTTCCTGCTGGGGGCGGCGCTGCGGCGGCGGTACGGCGCGGGGGCGGGGCTGGCGCCGCTGGACGACGCGGCGGAGCGGGCGGCGCGGGCGGAGGCGGGGGCCATCGCGCGGCGGGGCAAGGGGGAGGGGGCGTGGCGGCGGCTGCGGGGGCTGGCGGCGGGGGGCTGGCGGCGGGGCGATTAGCACTCTGGCGGCAAGAGTGCTAACATGCCCGCAACGACATCCGCAGGGGAGAGAACCGACCGGTATGGCCAAGCAGTTGCTGTTCGACGAAGAAGCCCGCCACGCGATGAAGCGGGGCATCGACGCGCTCGCCGACGCGGTCAAGATCACGCTCGGTCCGAAGGGCCGCAACGTGGTGCTCGACAAGAAGTTCGGCGCGCCCACCATCACGAACGACGGCGTGACCATCGCCAAGGACATCGAGCTGGAGGAGCCGTTCGAGAACATCGGCGCCCAGCTGGCCAAGGAGATCGCCTCCAAGACGAACGACATCGCGGGCGACGGCACCACCACGGCCACGGTGGTGGGGCAGGCGATCGTGCAGGAAGGCCTGAAGAACGTGGCCGCGGGGGCGAACCCGATGTCGCTCAAGCGCGGCCTCGAGGCGGGCGCGGAGGCCGTGGTCGACCGCGTGGGCCGCAACTCCATCAAGGTGAACGCGCGCGAGCAGATGGCCCAGGTGGCCACCATCTCGGCCAACAACGACCCCACCATCGGCGAGCTCATCGGCGAGACCATGGAGAAGGTGGGCAAGGACGGCGTCATCACCGTCGAGGAGTCGAAGGGCATCAACACCGAGGTCGAGTACGTGGACGGCATGGCCTTCGACCGCGGCTTCATCAGCCCCTACTTCGTGACCAACCCGGAGCGCATGGAAGCCGAGATCGAGGAGCCCCTCATCCTCATCACGGACAAGAAGCTGGCCTCCGTGCAGGAGCTGCTGCCGCTGCTCGAGAAGATCGTCTCGCAGTCGAAGAACCTGCTCATCATCTCCGCCGACGTGGACGGCGAGGCGCTGGCCACGCTGGCGGTGAACAAGCTGCGCGGCACGATGAACGTGCTGGCCGTGAAGGCGCCGGGCTTCGGCGACCGCCAGAAGGACAACCTCGGCGACATCGCCACGCTCACGGGCGCGCAGGTGATCTCCGAGGAGATCGGGCGCACCCTCGACAGCGTGACCGTGGCCGACCTCGGCCGCGCCCGCCGCGTCGTCTCCACCAAGGAGGAGACGACCATCATCGAGGGCAGGGGCAAGGAGCGCGACATCGACGCGCGCGTCGGCCAGGTGCGCGCCATCCTCGAGGACGCCAAGAGCGACTGGGACCGCGAGAAGGCCCAGGAGCGCCTCGGCAAGCTCGCCGGCAGCGTGGCCGTCATCAAGGTGGGGGCCGCCACCGAGGTCGAGCTGAAGGAGAAGAAGCACCGCGTGGAGGACGCCCTCAGCGCCACCCGCGCGGCCGTGGAGGAGGGCATCGTGCCGGGCGGCGGCGTGGCCCTGCTGAACGCCATCTCCTCGCTCGACAGCGTGCAGCTGGAGGGCGACGAGGCCACGGGCGCGCGCATCCTCCGCCGCGCCCTCGAGGAGCCCCTGCGCCGCATCGCCATCAACGCCGGCAAGGACGGCTCCGTGGTCGTCGAGGAAGTCAAGGACCTCCAGGAGAAGGGCCACGGCTACGACGCCCAGCGCGACGAGTTCGGCGACATGGTGGAGAAGGGCATCATCGATCCGGCGAAGGTCACCCGCGCCGCCATCGAGAACGCCGTCTCCATCGCCGCCATGGTGCTCACCACCAACTGCCTGGTCACGGAGAAGCAGGAGGCGCAGCCCGCCGCCGCTCCCCCCGCGCCGATGTACTAGGCCCGCATTCCGGCGCCGCCGCCCAGAGCGACGGAGCCCGGCGAGGGGGCGCGATCGGCGTCGCGCCCCCTCGCTCCATCTTCGGGACGTGCGCCGTGCCCCATTCCGAGAACGGCCCGCAGGTCGATTTCGCGGCGCTCCGCGAGCGGCTGGAACACGCCGACCTCGTTGTCATCGGCTTCCACGCCTTCCCCGACCGCCTGCTGCTGGACGCGCGCAGCTCGCCCGCGGAGGGGCCGCTCGTGGCCGTGGTCGCGCCCGTCGCCGGCGTGCGCGAGCGGTACGCCTGGCTGGAGCGGCACCGCGCCGCGTTCGGCCCGCCCGAGGGCTTCACCTTCGCCGTGTGGCCGCACTCCATCGCGCTCCTGCGCGACGACGGCGTGCTGGCCCCCATGTCCGCGCGCATGGAGGCGGTCTCGAACGAGGCGGACCTGGCCATGTCGCGCGCGCTCGCGCGCCTGCGTGTGCTGGAGCGCCGCGCCGTGCGCGAGGCCGTGCGCGGCGGCCCCGGCTGGGAGACCCTCTGGCCGGAGTGAGCGCGGAAGGAGCGCATCGATGGAACTGACGCTTGGACTCGCCGTCGGCCTCGCGGCCGGATTCGCCGCCTGCTGGTATTTCATGGCCCGGAAGCGCGGCGCGGAACTGACCGGCGCCCGGCTGCGGCTCGCGGCCGCCGAAGCCGATCACGCCGCCCGCCGGGAGGAGCTGGAGAAGGCCCGCGCCGAGCTCGATACCCGCTTCCGGGGCATCGCCGCCGAAGTCGTGCGCGAGAACAGCAACGAGTTCCGGCAACAGGCCCAGACGCTGGTCAAGCCCGTCGGCGAATCCCTCGACAAGCTCCAGCAGCGCATCGGCGAAATCGAGGAGAAGCGCAGCGGGGCCTACGAGGGCATCAGCAGGCTCGTCGCGGAGACGAAGGAGCAGATGGGCGCGCTCCGCACGGAGACGGGGCGGCTCAACAGCGCCCTGCGCTCGCCCCAGATTCGCGGACGCTGGGGCGAGCAGCTGCTGGAGAACATCTTCGAGCTGGCGGGCATGCGCGAGCACGTCCACTACCGCAAGCAGGCCACGCTGGAGACGGACGAAGGCCAGTCGCGGCCCGACTTCATCGTCACCGTCCCCGGCGGCATGAAGATCGTGATCGACTCCAAGACGCCGCTGGAGAGCTACTACCGCGCGCACGAGACCGACGACGAGCGGGAGCGGGACGAGTTGCTCCGGCGGCACGCCCAGTCGCTGGCCAACCACGCGCGCGATCTGGGCCGCAAGGACTACAGCCGGGCCGTGGAAGGCGCGCTCGACATGGTGGTGCTGTTCGTGCCCGCGGACGCGATCCTCGACGCCGCCATGCGGGCGCGCGCCTCCGTCTGGGAGGCGGCGTGGCGCGACCACCGCGTCCTCATCGCCACCCCCAGCGTCGTCATCGCGCTGCTGTGCACGGTCCACGCCGCCTGGCAGCGCGAGCACGTCCAGCGGAACGCCGAGGCCATCGCCCGCGAGGCGCGCGAGCTCTACCACCGGCTCGGCATCTACGCTGGTCACATCGACGGGCTGCGCCGCGGGCTGCAGCAGGCCGTGACGGCCTACAACAACAGCGTCGGATCGTTCGAGCGCCGCCTGCTCGTCCAGGCGCGGAAGCTGGAAGACCTGCACGCCGTGGGAAACGCGGACCAGTTCGAGGCGCCCGAGCCGCTCGACACCAGCCTCCGCCGCCTTGAATCGACGGATGAGCGCGAGGAGTGAGCGGGCGGGCTCAGCCGCCGATGTGCGACATCTCCACGCGCGCGAGGCCGCTCGTGGCCTCCGTGCGCAGCTCCGAGTAGCGGTCCTCGCGCACGCGCCAGACGCGCGCGATGGCCTCCGACAGCTCGGCGTCGTCCGCGCCCGCGCGCAGGAGCGCGCGCAGGTCGAAGCCGTTGGCCCCGAAGAGGCAGGTGTAGAGCGAGCCCTCGGGCGAGAGGCGGGCGCGCGTGCAGTCGCCGCAGAAGGGCTCGGTGATGGAGGAGATGACGCCGATCTCGCCGCCCCCGTCGCGGTAGCGGTAGCGGCGCGCCACCTCGCCGCGGTAGTTCGGGTCGGCGGGTTCCAGCGGCAGGACGGCGTCGATGCGGGCCACGATTTCGGCGGCGGGCGTCACGTGGTCGAGCGCCCAGCCGTTGGTCGTGCCCACGTCCATGTACTCGATGAAGCGCACGATGACGCCGCTGCCGTGGAAGTGGCGGGCGAGGTCGACGATGGTGTGGTCGTTCAGGCCGCGGCGCACGACGGCGTTGACCTTGACGGGGCCGAGCCCGGCGGCGAGCGCCGCCTCGATGCCCGCGAGCACCACCTCGACGCCCGCGTCCACGTCGTTCATGGCGCGGAAGACGGCGTCGTCGAGCGAATCGAGGCTGACGGTGACGCGCCGCAGCCCGGCCTCGCGCAGGGGTGCGGCCTGGGCGGGCAGGAGCGCGCCGTTGGTCGTGAGCGTGAGGTCGCGCAGGCCCTCGACGGCGGCCAGCCGGCGCACGAGCCCGGGCAGCCCGCGCCGCACCAGCGGCTCACCGCCGGTGATGCGGATCTTCTCCACGCCACGGGCGACGAAGAGCCGCGCCAGCCGCTCGATCTCCTCGTAGGTGAGCAGCTCCTCGCGGTCGAGGAACTGGAAGGCGGGGCCGAACACTTCCTTCGGCATGCAGTAGACGCAGCGGAAGTTGCAGCGGTCGGTGACGGAGACGCGCAGGTCGCGGAGGGGGCGGTCGAAGGCGTCGCGGGCGTCGGCGGGCATGGCGGGCTCAGTCGCGGGCGGCCACGGAGGCCGCCTCGGCGAACTGGCGCAGGAGGTCGTCGTGCTTCGCCAGCCGCTCGGCCAGCTGCGCGCGCATCTTCTCCATCCTCCCCACCTTCTGGTCGAGGATGGCGATCTGGCGGAGGGTGACCTCGCGCGCGATGCGGACCTTGCGCGCCTTCTCCCCGGCCCCGGCGTCCTTGCGCCACTCGGCCCGGATCTGCGTGCGCACGTCCTCCGCCTCCAGCATCTCCTTGATGTCGGCGAGGGAGACGCCGAGGAGGTCCTTCAGCTCCCGCACGCGCTCGATGCGTTCCATGTCCTGAGGCGAATAGAGGCGGAAGCCGCCCTCCATGCGCGTGGGCGGCGGCAGCAGGCCGCGCTCCTCGTAGTAGCGCAGCGTGCGCTGCGTCAGGCGCGAGCGTTCGGCCGCTTCACCGATCTGGAGATAGCCGGGGGCGCTCTTCTCCATGGCTCGCCGCCAGTGTGGCGGCGGGCGCGGGGCGCGTCAATCACGCGCGCGCCCGTTTCGCCAATGCCCGCGCGGCGCGGGAAACGGGGCGCGCGCCATAAGCGGCCCCCGCGCCGTGAAAGATGCGTTAATGACGGCGCGGCGCGGGCCGGAAGCGCTTGCCCCGCGCGAGCGGCGGGCGCTAGTGTCTCCCTGGCCGCGCCGGAGGGCGCGACCCCACCCGCAGCCATTCGAGCGGAAACCACGCCGCGGGCGCTGGCGCGCCCCGGGGGGAGTGCGCGCGCACGTGCCGGAGCAGGAGCGATCGGAACCGCGGGACGCGGCGCGCCTCTGGGAGGCGGCCCTCGGACGGCTCCAGATCGAGGTGAGCCGCGCCAACTTCGAGACCTGGCTGCGGGGCACGCGGGCGCTCGCGCGCGAGGGCGGCGCGCTGACGGTCGAGGCGGGCTCCGCCTTCCGCGCCGACTGGCTGAACGGGAACCTCGCGGCCCTGGCCTCGCACTGCGTCAGCGAGCTCGCGCGCGAACCCCTGTCCGCGCGCTTCGTCGCGCCCGGCGCCGCCCGCGGCGGGGAGCGCACGGCGACCGCCGCCGCCCCCGCGAACGCGGACGAGCCCGCCGCATTGGGGCGCATCAACCGCGCCTTCACGCTGAAGCGCTACTTCCGCTCGCACGGGAACGCCCTCGCCCTCGACGGCTGTCTGGGCCTCGTGGGGGAGGCGGAACCCGCCGCGCCCGCGATCAGCCCGGTGGTCGTGCACGGCGAGCCCGGCGCGGGCAAGACGCACCTGCTGCACGGCATCGCGCGGGCCGCGCGCGAACGGGGCTGGCCCGTGGCCTGCCTCAGCGGCGAGGGCTTCACCATGCGCTACCAGCGCGCCCTGCGCGACGGCGCCGTGGAGGCCTTCCAGGACGCCGTGCGGGGCGTGCGCCTGCTCATCGTCGACGACCTGCACGACCTCGTGGGGAAGCAGGGCACGCTGCGCGAGCTGCTGCACACGCTCGACGCCGTCGCGCACGCGGGCGGCGGCGCGGCGCTGGGGAGCGAGGCGCGCCCGCGCGAACTGGGGCTGCCGGAGCGGCTCAGCTCACGGCTGGAAGCGGGCCTCGTAGCGAACGTGACGCCCTTCGCCCCCGCCGAACGCCGCGCCTTCATCGAGGCGCGCCTGCGCGAACTGCGCCTCGCCCTGCCCCCCTGGTGCATCGACCAGCTGGCCAGCCGCCCCGGCCCGGCGCGCGCGACGCTGGGGAACGTGCACGCGGCGGCAGCGCTCCAGCGGCAGGGCGAGCTGGACGAGCTGCGTCTCGCCGCGGCGCTCGGCGCGGCGGAGCTGCGCGAGTGCGGCATGGAGACGGCGAAGGCGGCGATCGCGCGCATCGCCGCCCACTTCGCGCTCGCCGCGGGCGAGCTGGAGGGGCGCGCGCGCACGCGGGAGGCGACGCGCGCGCGCGCCGTGGCGGCGGCGGCGCTGCGGGAGGGGGGCCGCAGCCACGCCGAGGTGGGCGCGCTGCTGGGGGGCCGCGCGCGGGGCACGGCCGTGGGGCTGGCCGAACGGGGCCGCGACCTCGCCGCGAACGACCCCGCCCTCGCCGCCCTGCTGCGCGCGGGCTAGGGCGCCGCGTCGGCGCGGGAGGCGTGACGCGCCGACGCCCCCAGCCGCGTTGAGCGAATTTGACGGAGTCCGCACAACCCCGGTAACATGGGAAGGGCCGTATCGGCTTTCGGAGCAGGCATGAAAATTATCGAATTCCAAGTGCGGAACTTCCGCAATATCGTTGACTCCAACCTTATCAGCTTGGAGTCTGACGTGACTTGTTTGGTTGGGAAAAATGAGTCTGGGAAATCCGCTCTCCTCGAAGCACTCTACCTGCTGAATCCCTCTTACCATGAAGATTTCAATATTAACGAACAGTATCCGAGGTGGCTGCTTACCCAAGATCGGCGCAGCGACGGTATTAGTGAACGTGCTCTGGTCACTGCGAACCTTCAGCTCGAAAAACCCGAACTCGCTGCGATTGAAGAGGTTCTTGGACCCAAGATTATCATCGACGAAAAAGTTACCGCATCCCGCCACTATAACGGCGGAATTCTCTGGGGAATTGAGTGTGACGAAAATGCTGCAATCCAAAATGCAATTCGAGACATGCCAGCTGTAGTCGCCAAACACTTGGGCACATGTACAAATCTGCAGGAGCTCCGTGACTCTCTTACCAGCCTGGAAGTCTCGGACAACGAACTGTCTTCTGATGACATAGAAGCGGCTACCTCTATCGTTGAAGATCGTGGCCTCGACACCGATTCCATCCACCAGATACTCGAACCAATACTCACCGAACACTTGCCTCTAGTCTTCCGCTTCACACAGTATCAAACGCTCCCTGGCAGGATCGAACTCGCGGAGGTCATGAACGACAATCTCAGTAGTGATCCAAGTGCAACAGCACGATCATTAATGTCACGAGTGGATGCAGACTTCACCAGTCTTGCCACTGAAAACTATGAGTTGCGTCGTAGCGAAATGGAAGCAGTCGCAATCGGTCTTACTCAGGAAGTTTTTGAATACTGGAAGCAGAATCCTGACCTCGAAGTTTTGATCGACACCGATAAAGCAGAGAATGGGCAGAAGTATATCGAAATTCGCCTTCGTGATAGGCGAACCGGGTTTTCGAACAATTTCTCCCAACGATCTTCGGGGTTCCAGTGGTTCTTTTCTTTCCTTGCTGCGTTCAGTGAATTTGAAGGAAGGGACAAACAGACTATTGTTCTGCTTGATGAACCAGCACTTACTCTCCATGGACGAGCACAGGCCGACTTTATCCGCTTCATTAACGAGCGCTTGGCACCTTCAAATACAGTAGTGTACACTACTCACTCTCCATTCATGGTGGAAATCAGTGCCCTCAACAGAGTGCGAATTGTTGAAGACAAGGGTCCGCCGAATGGATCCGTGACATCGGATGCAGTGCTTGCATCAGACCCGGACAGTCTCTTCCCACTCCAAGCCGCTCTGGGCTATGACATCGCACAGAACCTTTTCATCGGTCCAGACAACCTCGTCGTCGAGGGCATTTCGGAATTGGTCTATCTCAACTCCATGAGTAGCATACTGGCTAGCATTGATCGTACGCGCTTGGATGAACGATGGCGCATACTTCCTGCTGGCGGAGCAACTAATATTCCTACTTTTGTCGCACTCATCGGTCCTCATCTTGGTGCAACGGTTCTGGCAGACTCGAATGCTAAGGGCATGCAAAGGATTGATGGAATGATCAAAAACAACCTCTTGAGCAAGAGTCGACTCATTTTCGTGAATGAGGTTCTTTCTGGGAAAAACGGAGATATTGAGGATATTTTCTCGACTGAAGATTACCTCGCTCTGTATAATGCAGCATTTGATCAGGATATCAAATCTAGCGATCTTCCTCCCGGCGACAGAATCGTCAAGCGAATCGAGTCTCGGATTGAGAAAGAGTTCGATCACTATCTCCCAGCTCAGTACATGACGCGCGCAGATCATAGTTTCAGTGAAGAAACCGTGATGAGGTTCGAGAAACTGTTTACTCGTATCAACGCAACGCTCAGCGACTAATCCAGCTAACTGCAACGCGGCCCTAGCGCGCGGCGCGCAGCAGCAGGAGGGCGGCGGCGCGCACGCCCTCCGCGCCGAAGCCCGCGATCACGCCCGCGCAGGCCGCGCCCAGGGGCGAGTGCGTCTCGCCGTCCCAGGGCGCGCTCCGCACCTCGACGACGGTCCCCGGGGCGGCGCGCACGGCGGCGGCCACGTCCGCGAGGTCCGCCGCATCAAGGGCGTCGCTGCAGAGGACGGCGTCCCCGTCCGCCCCCGCGAGGGCGGCGGTCACGTCCGCGGCGACGGCATAGCGGCGCAGTTCGACGCCGTCGGGGAGGTCGGGCGCGGGGGCGTCCGCGGGCAGCAGCACGCGCACGCGCGCCATCACAGGCTGCCAGCGGCGTAACGCGGCGCGTCGTGCGTCGCCCCGGCGGCATGGAGCGTCTCGATGGCGGCCTCGTCCATGCCGAGGAGGTCCGCGAACACCTCTTTATTATGTTCAGCGAACAGCGGGGCGGCGCGCGCGATGGCGGCGGGCGTCTCCGAGAAGCGCCAGGGGAAGCCGGGGAAGAGGTGCGTGCCCGCCACGGGATGGCGCACGCGCACGAAGAAGTCGCGGTCGTGGAGGTGGTTGTCGCTCACGATCTGCCAGTTGGCCATGACGGGCGCGGCGGCCAGCCCCGCCGCCTGCAGCGCTTCGGCGGCGGCGCTCACGGTGCGGCCCGCCGTCCACGCGCCGATGGCGGCGTCGATGGCGGGGGCGTGCGCGCGGCGTCCCGCGACCGTCGCCGCCCAGGGTTCCGCCGCCAGCGCGGGCGCGCCGATGGCCTCCGCGAGGGCCGCGAACTCGCGCTCGTCGCGCACGGTGAGCGCGAGCCAGTGGTCCTCGCCCGCGCAGCGATGGACGCCCTGCGGCGCATAGAGGGGCGAGGCGTTGCCGGCCGGTTCGGGCGCTTCCCCCGTGGCCGCGAAGGTGAGCAGCTCCTGTGCGAAGAAGGGCAGCACCGCCTCGAAGAGGGACATGTCGATCCAGCGCCCGCGCCCGTGCGCGCGCCGCCCGTGGAGGGCCGCGAGCATGGCCACGGCGCCGAGGTTGCCCGTGACCGGATCGGCATAGTAGCTGCCCGTGCCGAAATACTCGCCGGGGCCGTAGCCGAGCACGCTGGCGAGCCCGCTCATGGCCTCGATGTTGCTGCCGTAGGCGGAGTAGTCGCGCTCCGGGCCGGTCGCGCCGAAGCCCGCCATCGAGCACATGACGAGGCCGGGGTTGACCTCGCGCAGGACGTCGTAGCCGATGCCCAGCTGGGTCATGACGCGGGCGGCGTTGTTCTCGATCAGCCCGTCCGCCTTCGCAACCAGCGCGAGCAGGACGTCGCGCCCCTCCGCCGTGGCGAGGTTGAGGCAGACGGCGCGCTTGTTGCGGTTCAGCTTGTTGAAGTACCCGGCGCGGTGGTAGTGGTCGGGCCAGAGGTCGGGGGGCGTGTAGACGAGGGCGCGCGTGGCCGGCTTCGTGTGCAGCTCCACCTTGATGACGTCGGCCCCCAGGTCGGCGAAGTGCCGCCCGGCGATGGGCCCCGCCCAGTTGGCCGTGACCTCGATGAAGCGCAGCCCCGCGAGTGGTCCGCGCAGCGCGGCGCCGGGAACGGGCGCGGAAGCGGGCGCGGGCGACGGCGCGGCGGCGTTGGCCCACGGGAACCCGGGGGCGAGCACGGCCTCCGTGTGTTCGCCGAGGGCCGGAGCGGCGGCGACCGCGGCGGGCTCGTCCCTGCCCGCGGACAGCTTCCAGGGCAGGCCGGGGGCGAGCAGCTCGCGCCCCCCGACGCGCAGCGCCCCGAACCAGTGGCGCGCGGCCAGCTGCTCGCTGGCGGCCACGTCGGCCATCGTGTTCACGGGCGTGACGGCGATGCGCAGCTCCTGCGCGGCGTGGTAGATCTCCTGCTTGGAGCGCGTTTTCGCCCATGCCGCGAAGGCGTCCACCGCCTCGCCGAAGCGCGCGGTCCAGACCAGCGGGTCCAGCCACGACTCGTCCTCCAGCAGGTCGAAGCGCTCGATGAGCACGAAGAGGTTGGGGTAGGGCACGAGGTTGAAGAGGAAGACGAAGCCGTCGGCGCAGGGCGTGAAGGCGGCGCCCGTGCGGCGCTGGACCTGCCCCTGATGCGTCCAGATGGTGGTCAGCCAGGCGTGGTCGCTGAGCATGGCCTCCTGGTGGGAGAGCTCGATGCGCTGGCCGCGTCCCGTTTCGCGCGCGCGCCGCAGCCCGGCGAGCGCGGCCACGGCGGCGTGCGCGCCCGCGTGGAAGGCCGCCTGATGGCCGGGCAGCGCCAGCGGCTCGCGTTCGGGGTCGCCGCCGAAGTAGTGGTAGCCGCCCGTGGCGTACTCCGTGAAGGGGCTGGCCCGCCAGTGCGCGCGCGCGCCGCTTCGTCCGTAGGGCGAGAGCGAGACGACCACGGCGCGGTCGCTGGCGGCGGCGAGGCGCTCCTCGAGGCGGTCGGCGGCGGCCCCGCGCTCGCCGTGGACGACGATGTCGGCGCGCGCGGCGAGCCGTGCGAGGCGCGGATCGTCGGGCGCGAGCGCGGCATCGAGCTTGCCCGCCGCCAGCCAGGCGAAGAAGGCGCTCTCGCCCTCCACGAGGGGGGGCTCGGCGCGCGCGGGATCGCCAGCGGGCGGCTCCACCTTGACCACCTGCGCGCCGAGGTCGGCGAGCAGCCGTCCGCAGAAGGGCCCGGCCACGCCCGTGGCCAGCTCGAGCGCGACCACGTCGGCGAGCGGCGGCGGCAGGGAATCGGCGGCGGCCATCGGCGGCTCATTCTACGCGCGAACGGCCCCGGCCCGAACGGCGGCGCTCACTCCCCGTCGGGGATGGCGAACTCCACCGCCCAGAGCTGGCCCGTCTCGTCGTACTGGCCCGTCGCGACGCTGGCGATGGGGTAGTCGGGCAGCCTGACGCTGGCCACGCAGTCCCCGTCCGTGCGCGCCCCACGCGCCGTGAGGGAGAAATCGAGGTTCTCGAAGCCGTACTGCCGACGGCTGGCGGGCAAGTCGCCGGCATCGACGGGGACGACATGCAGGAAGAACGCGGCCCCGGCCTCCTCCTCCGTACACCCGTCGCGCACGTAGACAAGCGTGCCGCCGTCACGGTAAACGTCGAAGACGGACCTGGCCACGGGTTCGCCGGACAGCGCCGCCCGAATGGCATCAGGGCGCACGAAGGGGAACTCCACCGCCCAGCGTTCGCCCGTCTCGTCGTACTGGCCCGTGCGCACGCTGGCGACGGGATACCCGGGCAGGGGCACGACGGCGAGGCACCGTCCATCGTGGCGGGCGCCATGATCCCAGAGGCTGAAGTCACGGTTCTCGAAGCCGTGCGC
The DNA here is from genome assembly GCA_958295975.1 of Tepidiformaceae bacterium. Taxonomy (GTDB): domain Bacteria; phylum Chloroflexota; class Dehalococcoidia; order Tepidiformales; family Tepidiformaceae; genus UBA2991. Next base: position 369,202 of record OY282446.1, read on the forward strand.
CTTGCTCCCGTCGGGCAGGTCCGCCGCATCGACGGGCGTGAAATGAAGGAAGAACGCGCCATCGGCCTCATCCTCCGTGCATCCATCCCTGACGTAGACGAGCGTGTCGCCGTCGCGATGGATGTCGAACTCTCCGCTGGCCAGGGGCTCGCTCGCCAGCACGTCCGGATCGACCGTCCGGGGCGTGAGCGCGAACCGCACATCCCAGCGCCAACCGTTCTCGCCGTACTGCCCGGTGCGAACGGAGGCGACGGGCCAGGCGGGCAGGGGGAGGGCAGTGATGCAGCGGTCGCCAAAGCGCGCGCCGCGATTCCAGAGGCGGAAACTGACCCGCATCGCCGTGCTCCCGTCGAGACCGTTTTGCCCGATCTCGTCCGGCAGGTCCCCGGGATCGACGGGGAAGAAGAAGGCCAGGAACTCAGCTTCCTCATCGTCCTTCGTACACCCATCCTTGACGTAGACAAGCGCGTCGCCGTCCCGATGGATGTCGAAGTCGGCGCTGGCCAGGGGCTCGCCGCCCAGCACCGCCGGATCGACCGGAGATGCGATGCCAACCCGCACCTCCCAACGCGTGTCGTCCCCATTGGTAAGGCGGGCATTGAAGCGGTAGACGGGATAGTCGGGCAGAAGGAATATCCAGGAGCACCGTCCATCGCCATCGAGAACGAACGATCTGTCCAGCACATGCGGGAAATGCTCGACCCCGAACAATTTTTGCTTGCCGGAGAGGACGGCAGTATCAACGGGAAAGACTTCGATGCTGAATTGATCCTGCAAAGAATTGCTCTCGATATCCTCCTGCGGCACGCATTCTTCCCGGACGAAGACGAGCATATTGTCGTGGAGGTAGATGGTGAAGAACGATCGGGCGATTGGTTCACCGGATAGCGCCGCCTGGACGATCGCATCCCGCCCCCCGGCATTCAGCTGCCTTCCTCTGAAGATGGCGATGGTATTATTGTAAATCCTGCTCACGTACGTTCGGGAGGAAACGGGACGATCGGAGTAAAAGCCAGTGGAGAAGATCACATAATCCCGGGAAACCCACACCCTCTTTGATTCAGGGAGAAGTGGAACCAGGGTAGCAATGTTCCAGCTGGAAAACCGAATCTCCTGTTCCGGATGATCTTCAACAATTTCCTTCACCAAATTCCAGTATAATTGCAACCACATGCCCGTCTCGTACTGGGATGCAAGATAGTCCGGCGTGGTCCTGTCCACGAAACTATTATAATAACTATCCTGCAGGGGATGTATTCTCACCATGGACACGAGCACGACCGCCACGCTCGCTCCCACCAGTGCATGGATTCCCGCACGTATCCACCGGTGGTTGGTGCACGAAAGGAGCCAGTGAAGCCCCGCGACCGCGAGAAGCGCGAGCGGGGCGTAGAGAAAGTAGACATGCCTCCATTCGTTATAGATGTTTACCTTCCCCACGAAGGTGGCGACGATCAAGGCGACGACGATCGCCAGCAACAGGAGGTTGAAACGAAGGGGAGTCGCGCGCCAGACGTCACTCGGACGGCGCGCCGCACGCCAGCATAGCCCGGCCACGCCGATCACCGCGAGCAGGAGCGTCACTGGCGGCGTCGTGATCCCGATCCACAGCGGAATATACTCGAACGGAGGCCCGTCCGGCCCAAACAGCCATTCGCCGCGGAAGAGATTGTACACCGGAGTGGGCAGAGCTGAAGCCACCTGAAACGCCGCAATGAACCCTCCGATCGGATCGGTCCAGATTCCGGGAAATACGGCGTACCACGTCAGAGCCGCGCCCAGCGCGAAGGCCCCTCCCGTGAGCAGGATGCGCTTCCGCTCCCCCACCCCTCCGGCGAACAGCAGATCCAGCCCCCGCAGGGCGAGCACGGCGGCGAACAGAAAGATCCCCATCATGCGAAGGTTGACAAGCAGACCCACGCCCACCCCGCACAGCAGGAAAGCCGCCAGCGTATCCCGCCCGAAGGCGCGGTGGATGAAGTAGAGCGCAATCATGAACATGGCCGCGAAAGGCAGGTCCTTGGAGTTGTAAAAGGAGTGTGCATAGAGACGCGGATGCAGCAGAAAGAGGACCATGGCGACAAGCGCCAGCGCCCTGTTGTTGAACGCCCGTAACACAAGCAGGTAGCAGAAGACGCCGCCAGCCAGGAAGAACAGGTGCGTGAGCATGTGCCTGCTGAGAAAGATGTCCCGGCTGTCCTCCAGACCGAGGAGACGCTCGACGAGAACCAGCGCCACCTCGAAGGACGCGCCGTAGTATCTGTTGATGAAGGAGTGGGGCAGTTGGTCGTAGGCGCGATCACCCTCCCCCGCGAGATAGTCGAGCGCCGTGCTTCCGTGCAGGTGCTGGATGGCCGAGTCCGTCCCGATGCCGTAGTCGTCGAGCACGAGCGCGCCAGCCAGCAGGAAAAGCGCGCACACGGCCAGCAGCACCCAGTGGGCCGCAGCCAGCCGCCGCGCCGCCAGTGCGGCGCCCACGGCCCAGCGCCTGACTGCTGGCGCCGCACGTTCGGACATGGGGGCCATGCTACCCGACGGAAGCCGTGCGTTCTCCCGGTCTCACTCCCCGTCCGCGAGCGCGAACTCCACCGCCCAGAGCTGGCCCGTCTCGTCGTACTGGCCCGTGCGGATGCTGGCGATGGGGTAGTCGGGCAGGGGGACGGCCGCCGTGCAGCGCTCCCTCCACCTGCCTCCGCGCTGCCAGAGGGAGAAATCGCGGTTCTCGAAGCCGTGCCGCCTGCTGTCGGATGGCAGATCCTCGAGGGCGATGGGGACGACGTGGAGGAAGAATGCGGACCTGACGTCGTCCCCCGTACACCCATCCCTGACGTAGACGAGTTCGTCGCCGTTCCGATGGATGTCGAAGACGGACCTGGCGACGGGCTCGCCCGCCAGCGCCAGCGAATCGGTCTCCGGCGGCGTGACGGAGAACCGCTCAGCCCAAAGCCAGCCCGTCTCGTCGTACTGTCCCGTGTCGATGTTGGCGATGGGGTAATCGGGTAACCTCGCGACGCCCACGCAACGCCCGTCGAGCATCCTTCCGCGCTGCCAAAGGTAGAACCCGCGATCCTCGAAACCGCACTGCCTGTTGCCCGCTGGCAGATCCCCGGGGGCAACGGGATAGAGGTGGAGGAAGAACGCGGCCCCGGCGTCCTGCTCCGTACAGCACGAACAGCACCATGGCGATCAGCGCCAGCAGCCGGTTGCCGAACATGCGCTGGACCAGCAGATAGCAGAAGACGCCGCCCGCCAGGAAGAACAGGTGCGTGAGCATGTGCCGGCTAAGCCAGATGTCACGGCTGTTCTCCAGGCCGAGGAGACGCTCGACGAGCACCAGCGGCGCCTCGAAGGCAGCGCCGTAGTACCGGTCGTGGTACACGCCCACCTGCTCCAGTGCCTGATCGCCGCCCCCCGTGAGGTAGTCGAGCGCCGCCTGCCCGATCAGACGCTGGTTGAGCCCATCCCCCCAGACGCCGTAGTCGTCGAGCAGGAGCACGCCCGCCAGCAGGAAACCGGCGCAGACGACCAGGAGTCCCCAGTGAGCGGCGGCCAGCCGCCGAACCGGAGACTGGGCGTTCACGCGGACGGGCCTCGACCGGGCGGCGGCGCGAGGACGGCGAGCGCGCCCGCCGCGGCATCCTCCGGCGCGGGCGCGTCGCGGCCCACCACGGCGATGCGCGGCCCGCCCACGCCCAGGTGGGCGGCGAGCGCCGCGTTCAGCGCCTTCGCGTCGGCGGGGTCGCGCTCCGGCGCGACGAAGACGACGGCGCCCGCCCCGCGCCCGCGCATGAGCTGGCCGAACGCCTGCGCCGCCAGCAGGGGCGCGCGATGGCGTCCCGCGAAGGCGCGCTTCTCCTCCACGGAGGCGTCCGGCGCGGGGCGCGGCAGGGAGGAGACGACGAACAGCGCGTCGCAGCCCCTGAAGCGCTCCCACGCCTTCGCGGCGAACGCCCCCACGGCGGCGGGATCGGAGGCGTCCATGACCTCGACGAAGTGCTCGCGGCCGATGGCCCAGACCTCGTTGGCGATGGAGTGCGCGGCGTACTCCTGCGCGGGCAGGGGGTTGAAGGTGGCGAGCGCGAGGGAGGCGCCCGCCTCGGCGGCGGCCACGGCCACGGCGCGGTGGTGGGCGTCGCCCCCGCCGATGACGGCCACGGCCTTGCCCGCGAGCGCGCCCCCGGCCATCAGCGCAGCGCCACCAGCAGGATGGGCAGCACCAGGGCGAGGAGCACGAGCAGCGTGACGCCCACGCCCACGGCGCTCCAGTCGCGGCGGCGGGCGCGGCCCGCGTAGTAGCGCTGCTCCCAGCTGCCGTCGAGCAGGTCGCGGTCGCGCTCGTCCGGCCCCGGCGCGAAATCGTCGCCGCCGTCGTCGTCGTCGTCGTCATCCCACTCGTCGTCGATCCAGCCGTCGCCGTCACGTTCGGGCATGGGGCCATGCTAGCGAACGGACGCGCCATCGTCTCCGGCCCGCTCCCCATCCGGAAACGCGAACTCGACCCACCAGCGCTGGCCCGTCTCGTCGTACTGGCCGGTCTGGACGCTGGCGATGGGGTAATCGGGCAGAGGGACGGCTGCGGTGCAGCGCTCCCGCCACCTGCCGCCGCGCTGCCAGAGGGAGAAGTCGCGGTTTTCGAAGCCATACTCCTCACTCCCGTCGGGCAGGTCGCCGGGATCGACGGGGTAGACATGGAGGGCGAACGCGGCCCCGGCGTCATCCGTCGTACACCCCTCCCGGACGTAGATGAGTTCGCCGCCAGCGCGCCAGACATCGAAGACGGACCTGGCGAGGGGCTCGCCCGCCAGCGCCAACGAATCGGCCTCCGGGGGCGTGACGGAGAATCGCACATCCCAGAGACTGCCTCGCCAGTCGTACTGGCCCGCGTGAATGTTGGCGATGGGCCAGGCGGGGAGCGGGACGAAGGCGATGCAGAGATCATCAACTGCGGTGCCGTGCTCCCAGAAGAAGAACCCGCGGTTGTCGAAGCCGTGCTGCTGCTTCTCGTCCGGCAGGTCGTCCGGGTCGACGGGGTAGAGATGGACGAACATGGGCTCGGCCTCCTCGCCCCCGCACCTGTACCCGTCCCTGACGAAGACGAGCATGTCGCCGTCGCGGTGGATGTCGAAGACGGACCTGGCGAGGGGCTCGCCCGCCAGCGCCGACGCAAGCGGTTCACCCGCCAGCGCCGCCCGGAGGATCGCTTCCCGTTTTCCCCCGTCATGCTCCAGCTGTCTCCCCACGAGGCGAACGAGCGTATTGTTGTAAATTTTGATCGTGTACTCCCGATCGGAAACTGGCTGATCGGAGTAGAAGCCCTCTGGCAGGATTCTGGATGACAAGGATATCCTTCGCTTTTCTGGCTCAGGGAGAAGTGGCGCTTGCCGCCAGACATCCTCGTGGGATACCAGAATCGCTTGTTCCGGATGATCTCCACCAATTTTCCTAACCAGACTCAGATAGAAAGGCCGCCAGTAGCGCGTCTCATATTGGGACACGAGATGGTCCGGCGTGGTCCTGTCCACGAGACTGTTGTAATAACTGTCCTCCAGCGGATGTATTCTCACCATGGACACAAGCGCAACCGCCACGCTCGCCCCCGCCAGCGAGCAGGCCCCCACGCGCAACCACCGCCCGTGAAGGAACGCCGCCAGCCAGTGAAGACCGAAGGCGGCCAGCAGGAGCAACGGCGCATACAGGAAGTAGAGCAGACGCCAGCCGTTGTAGACGTTGCTCTCGAGGATGACGACGCCAGCCACCGTGACGACGGGCAGGGCCAGCAGCAGGAAGCCGAAACGCAGGAGGCCATTGCGAAGGACGGCGCGGGGACGGCGCAGGCCGCGCCACGCCAGCGCAACGCCCCCGGCCAGGGCGAGCAGGAGCGTGGCGGGCGGCGTCGTAATCCCCACCCAGACGGGAATGTACTCGAGCGGAGGCCCGTCCCGGGAGTACAACCATTCGCCCCGGAACAGGTTCAACGTCTCGTTTGGATGAGCCCCGAACGTCTGGACCAGCTCCGCGAACCGCCCCACGGGATCGGTCCAGAGCACGGGCAGCGTGCCGTACAACGTGAGCGTCGCGCCCAGCGCGAAGGCCCCCCCCGTGAGCAGCACGCGCTTGCGCGCCTCCCCGTGGCCGGCAAGCGCCAGGTCCAGCCCCCGCAGGGCGAGCACCGCCGCGAACAGCGATATCCCCATGATGCGGAGGCCGACGAGCAGGCCAACGCCCACGCCGCACAACAGGAAGGCCGCCAGCGTGTCCCGCCGGAAGGCGCGATGCGCCAGATACAGCGTGATCATGAACATGGCGAGGAAGGGGACGTCCTTGGAGTTGAAGAAGGAGTGCGCATAGATCCGCGGATGCAGCAGGAACAGCGCCATGGCGATCAGCGCCAGCAGCCGGTTGCCGAACATGCGCTGGACCAGCAGATAGCAGAAGACGCCGCCCGCCAGGAAGAACAGGTGCGTGAGCATGTGCCGGCTGAGCCAGATGTCGCGGCTGCTCTCCAGGCCGAGGAGACGCTCGACGAGCACCAGCGGCGCCTCGACGGCCACGCCGTAGTACCGGTCCTGGTCTGCGAACACCTGGTCCAGCGCCCGATCGCCGCCCCCCGCGAGGTAGTCGAGCGCCGCCTGCCCGATCAGGCGCAGGCCTCTCTCGTCCGCCGAGATGCCGTAGTCATCAAGGACGAGCGCGCCCATGAGCAGGAAGAGCGCGCACACGGCCAGCAGCGCCCGGTGGGCGACGGCCAGCCGCCCGACCGCGGACGCGACGCTCACGGGCGGGCGTCACCCCGCGGCGGCTTCCCCGCGAAGGCGCCGTCTTCGTCCGCGCGGAAGTCCCACTCGACGCGGCGGGGCAGGCGCGCGAGGGCCGTCCCGAAGCGCAGCAGGCCCAGCACGAAGGCGATGACCGCCAGCCAGTGCGCGCCGTCGAGCAGGATCATGAGGAACGCGGCCAGCGCCCACCAGAGGACGGCGGCGGCGCTGCCCGCGCGCGAGGCCGCGTTCGCGCCCGCCGCCCCCGTGAGGAAGGCGAACACGCAGATCCAGGCGCCGCCCTCCGTGACCGTCACCGCCAGCGCCGCCGCCGCCCAGACGAAGGCGATGGCGATCCCCGCCAGCCAGTCGTCGCGGCGCATGAGGCTGTGCACGGTGGCGGCGGTGGCGAGGGAGGCGAACACCGTCACCCACGCGGCGCCGGCGTCCCCGGCGACGACGACCGCCGCGCTCGCCCAGACGCCGGCGATGGCGACGACGCGCGGCAGGCCCAGGCTGCGGCGGAAGTTGAGCCCCACGGCGGCGCTGGCGAGGGCCGCGAAGATGAGCGCCCACCAAGCCTCGCGCTGCACCGCCACGGCCCCGATGGAGGCCCCCCAAATGGCGGCCACGGCGAGGATCGAGGTCGCCTTCACCGCGCCCCGTCCTCCGGCCCGTCGCGGAAGAAGCCGCGCTCGTCGCGAATTTCGGGGCGGCCCACGCGCGCGCGCTGGTCGCCGAATTTGGCGTCGCGCCACTGGAGCGCCGCGCGCAGCCCTTCCTCGCGGGAGCGCAGGCCGAACTCGCGGGCGCTGGGCGCGAGGTGGGCGCGCGCGTCGTTCTCCGCCGCCAGCCGCTGCAGCGTGCGCGCCCCCATCAGCTCCAGCCCCAGGTTGATGACGCGCTTGTTCGCGGCCAAAAGCTCCGTGTCGATCATGGCCATACGGTCGACCAGCCCCTCCACCTCCGCCTCCAGCAGGGCGGCGGGCACGGCCTTCATCACCAGCCCGATGGCGGCGGCGTCCGCGCCGGAGACGAAATCGCCCGTCAGCATCAGCCGCTTGGCCCACTGCGGCCCCACGTTGTAGAGCCACATGTTGTTGGGCAGCGCCCCCTGCGCGCGCGCGGGCGGGAAGCCGATGAGCGTGTCCTCGGCGGCGATGATCATGTCGCAGAGCAGGGCCACGTCCGTCCCGCCCGCCACGCAGTAGCCGTGAATCTGCGCCACCACGGGCTTGTGCATGTCGAAGAGGGCCATGCGCAGGCGCTGGCTCCATTCCATGCGCCAGGCGTCGTCGTCGAAGCTGCCGCCGTCGCGCGTGGCGTCGTCGGGGGCGCGCGGCTCGGGGTTGCGCGGCGTCAGGTCGTAGCCCGCGCTGAAGGCGCGCCCCGCCCCGCGCAGGATGACGGCGTGCACGCGCGTATCGTCGTCCGCCGCCCAGAGCGCATGGTTCAGCTCCTCCTGCAGCTGCGGGGAGAGCGCGTTCAGCTTCTCGGGGCGGTTGAGCGTGATGCGGGCGCGCCCGCGTTCGACCTCGCAGATGATGGTCTCGTAGTCCACGGGGGAGCCTCCGCTGCCGCCATTCTAGCCGCCCGCCAGCGCGCGCGGCTGGGGCGGGCGAGCACGCCGTCCTCGCGCCGTCCGGGCGGCCGTTCGTGGGTAGAATGATGCGCTGATGGCCGCCGCCGATCCCCTGCCGCCCCTCGCCCGCCCCGACGGCTCGACCGGCGCGCTGGCGCTCCGCCGCCTGCGCCGCCACTGGGGGCTGCTGGCCGTGTGCGCCGGGTTCCTGCTGGCGGGCGCGCTCGTGCTCGACGACTACGACCCCGGGGGGGACGGACCGCCGCAGCGCGTTATCGGGAAGGTGGCGCTCAACTATTTCGCGGGGGAGGGCGAGCGCTCCTTCGGCAGGCTGAGGCTTTCTTATGATCGGTACTACGGCGCGGCCTTCGAGGCGCCGCTGGTGCTCGTCGAGCGCATGCTCGGACTGGAGGACAGCCGAGACGTCTGGCTTAGCCGGCACATGCTCACGCACCTGTTCTTCCTCGTCAGCGGAGTCTTCTGCTACATCCTGGTCTACCGGCTCTTTCAGAACAGACTGCTGGCGTTGATCGCCATGGCGTTGTTCGTGCTGCATCCGCGTCTCTACGCGCACTCGTTCTTCAACTCGAAGGACCTGACGTTCGCGGCCATGTTCATGATTGCGCTGTACCTCACCCACCGGGCCTTCCGGCGGGACACGCTGGCGGCCTTCCTGGTGTGCGGAGTCGGGATCGGCCTGCTCGTCAACCTCCGCATCATGGGGATCATCCTCTTCGCCGCGGTGCTGGCCCTGCGCGCGTTGGACGCGGCGTTCGCACGCAGCCGTGAGGAGCGCGGGCGCGTCCTGCTGACGGGGGGAGCGTTCGCGCTGACCGCGATGCTCACGTACTACGCCACGCTGCCCGTGCTCTGGACCGACCCGGTGGGGCGCTTCGCTGAGCTGGTCGAGACGCTCGGCGCTCACCCCTGGTGGGGCTACAACCTCTTTGGTGGCGAATGGCTGTACGCCCAGGACGGGCCGCCGTTCGACTACGTGCCCGTGTGGGTGGGGATCACGACGCCGCCCGTCGTGCTCCTGCTGGCCGCGCTGGGGGTCATCGCGCTGGCGTGGCGCGGGCTGCGCCGCCCGCGCGACGTGCTCCGCAACGGCCCACCGCGCTTCGGCCTGCTGCTGATCGCCCTGCCCGTGGTCACGGTCGTGGCCGTCGTCGTTCTGGAGAACACTGTCTACCAGGGCTGGCGGCAGTTTTATTTCCCGTATGCGCCCCTGCTCCTGCTGGCGATCTTCGGGCTTCACCAACTCCATGCGCGCGGGGGGCGGTGGATGCGCGCGGGAACCTGGGCGCTGGCGGGGATGGCGGTGGCCGTGACGGTCGTCTCCATGGTGAGGATACACCCACTGGAGGACAGTTACTACAACGGACTCGTGGACCGGACCACACCGGACTGGCTGGTGTCTCAGTATGAGACGGACTATTGGAAGCAGAGCCATTATGGAATACTCAGGAAAATTCTTGAGGAACACCCGGAACAGAATATTTTTGGCCAGTTTATGTATGAGAGACGAAATTTTTTCTCTGAAAAAGACAGAAAAAGAATTCACCATCCCCATCCTGTCTTCATGAATAACCTCTATTCTGATCGTCCTGTTTCCGACCGATACTACACAGAAACAATTTACAACAACACCATCAACTCCGTCAAGATCATGCATATCAATCCCGAACGTGTGGAAACAATCATTCGTTCAGATCTATCCACGGAACCGGTCTATCACTCTCCCTTCTATACTGTCCATCTGTATGAAAACGTACTCGTCTATATCAAAGAATCCTGTAATGCTGAACATACCGGAGAATTTTTCCTCCATGTGTATCCTGAAACTGTGCTATCTTATTATCCAGGAGAAACCTCCAATGGAGAGTTTATCAATCGGGATTTTAATTTCCATCGCAGGTATATTGACAGAAACAGGCGATGCGTTGCAATCGCAATCCTTCCAGACATTCCCATCAGCAACATTCATACTGGTCAAAAAAATGGCCAATGGAGCACACGATTCGGCTTCCAACTTCCCGATGTTGCTCCGGAGACATTGGCCAGTGATCCCGTCGCCAGCTCCAGCTTCACCATCCACCGCGACGGGAATGTGCTGATTTACGCGCGGGATGAGTGTACGGATGAAGACGCCGCCGCCCCGTTTTATCTTCACGTTCTCCCCGTCGACCCGGATGACCTGGATGGTCCGGGCAGGCAATACGGCTTTGAGAGCCGTGATTTCTCGCTCTGGGATCACGGCAACAGAGTCGGCGGGCGTTGCGTGGCCGTGGTCGGGTTGCCCGATTACCCGGTGGCCGGCGTGCGCACGGGGCAGTACGACGAGACGGGGGCCAGGCTTTGGGGTGTGAACTTCCCCGTCACGCCCGTGGATATCGCTCCGGCGGCGCTGTCCGGCGACCCCGTGGCCAGCTCCGTCTTCGACGTTTACCGCGATGGCGACACGCTCGTCTATGTGCGCGACGGGTGCACGGAGGAGGAGGCCGGGGCCGCGTTCTTCCTCCATGTCGTCCCCGTCGATACCGGCGACTTGCCCGCCGAGCGCAGGCAGTACGGCTTCGCCAACCTCGATTTCTCCCTCACGGCGCGCGGGGCGCGCACGGACGGGGACTGCGTGGCCGCCGTCGGGCTGCCCGCCTACCCCATCGCCAGCATCCGCACGGGCCAGTACGACGGGACGGGCGCCATCTGGGAGACGGAGTTCGTCATCCCCGACGGGGAGTGAGGGCGGACGAGGACGGCGCCGTTCGCAAGCGAGCGCACGGAGCGGCGCTCCGACCGCTAGCGCGGGAGCGCACACGCGCGGCCTGTGGTATCGTGCGGGGCGTAGACGGACGCGAACGCGACGCCCGCGACGACGAGAGGATACAACCCTTCCCTTGCCTCTGAACCTGTTCCGGCGAACCCGCCGACCCACGACCGACATCGACATCAAGACCGACGCGCCCGCTCCCGACGAGGCCCCCGCCCCCGAACGCGACGCGCGCATCCCCACCGCCCCGCCGCCGGGCGCGAACGGGGCGACCGTGACCGAAACGCGCGCGCGCCGTCGCCGCGGCTCGCGCGGGGGACGGCGCAGGCGCGGCGCACGCGAGAACGGCGCGACGCGCGCGCATCCCGACGGCGGCGCGCCCGCCAGCGCCCCGACCGTGGCCGCCGCCACCGCCGCGCCCGCGGAGGAGTCCGCGGCGGCGCCGGAGGCGTTCCGCGCCATCGGCGTGCGCGGGGCGGGGCTGCGGGCCGTGGCCGCGCTCGGCTTCGAACGGCCCACGCCCATCCAGGAGCGCTCCATGCCCCTGCTCTACGAGGGGCGCGACGTGGTGGGGCTGGCGCAGACGGGCACGGGCAAGACGCTGGCCTTCGGCGATCCGCTGGCGCGCGCCGTGGACCCCGAGCGCGTGGAGGTGCAGGGGCTGGTGCTCGTGCCCACGCGCGAGCTGTGCGACCAGGTGACGGAAGTGATCGCGCATCTGGGGAGCTTCTACGGCTTCACCGTCATCCGTCTGGTGGGGGGCAAGCCCATCGCGCGCGACCTGGAGGCGCTGCGGCGCGGCGGGCACGTGGTGGTGGGCACGCCCGGGCGCGTGATCGACCACCTGCGGCGGCGCACGCTCTTGCTGGGGCGCGCGCGCTTCGTCGTGCTCGACGAGGCGGACGAGATGCTGGACATCGGCTTCGCCAGGGACATCGACCAGATCCTGCGGGAGGTGCCGCTGGAGCGGCAGACGGCGCTCTTCAGCGCGACCATGCCCATGAGCATCAGCCGCCTGGTGTGGCGCTACATGCGCGATTCGGAGCGCGTGGAGGCGACGCCCGCGCAGCTGCAGCCGGTGGAGACGGTGCGGCAGCTCTACTGCGAGGTGGCCGCGCGCGACAAGTTCCACGCGCTCTCGCACCTGCACGACGACATGGACCTGGGGCGCTCGCTCATCTTCCGGCGCACGAAGGTGGGGGTGGACCGGCTGACGGAGGGGCTGCGGCGGGACGGCATCCAGGCGCGCGCCATCCACGGCGACCTGCGCCAGAGCGAGCGCGACCGCGTGATGCGCGATTTCCGCAGCGGCGCGCTGGAGTGGCTGGTGGCCACGAACGTGGCCGCGCGCGGGCTCGACATCCCCGACATCGCGCACGTGGTCAACTACGACGTGCCCCAGAACGCCGAGGAGTACATCCACCGCGTGGGGCGCACGGCGCGCGCGGGCAAGGAAGGCTCGGCCATCACCTTCGTGGGCGAATGGGAGCTGGGCGAATGGGAGGCGATCGTCGAGCGCGTGGGCGAGGACGCCCTGGAGCGCCTCGCCGTGCCCACGCGCTTCGACTAGGGACGGCTCAGGCGTCCTCGAGGGTGATGGCGCCGCTGGGGCAGATCTCGACGGCGTCCTCCGCCGCTTCCAGCTCCTCGCCCTCGGGATGCTCGACGATGATCTCGGGCCAGCCCTGCGAATCGGCCCTGAACACGCTCGGCTGCAGGTAGTAGCACTGCCCCGCCTTCAGGCAGATGGAGCGGTCGACCACGACTTTCTTCATTGCGCGCACCTCCGCGGGGCCGTCGCGGGCAGTGTAGCACCCGCGCGCTCACTCCCCATCCGCGAGCGCGAGCTCCACGCTCCAGATACCGCCCGTCTCGTCGTACTGGCCGGTCGCAATGCTGGCGATGGGGTAGGCGGGCAGGGGAACGGCGGCGACGCAGTCTCCGTCCATGCGCATCCCACGCGCCGTGAGGAAGAAACCGAGGTTGTCGAAGCCGTACCGCCTGCGGTTGGCGGGCAGGTCGCCGGCATCGACGGGGACGACGTGGAGGAAGAACGCGGTCCCGGCCTCCTCCTCCGTGCACCCATCCCGGACGTAGACGAGCGTGTCGCCGTCACGGTAAACGTCGAAGACGGACCTGGCGACGGGCTCGCCCGCCAGCACCGCCGGATCGATGTCCGGAAGCGTGACACTGAACCGCGCGCTCCAGAACCCGCGCGACCCCCTGAACTGGCCGGTGTGGACGCTGCTGACGGGCCAGTCGGGAAGGAGCGCGATCGCGACGCACCGCCCATCGCTGTCGATAGGGTTGCTGTAGAGATAAAAAGCCCAGTTGACGTAGCGTGCGTTGGATAGCACGGCGGCATCGACGGGATACACGTGGAGGAAAAACTTCTCTCTGAGGTGTTCGCCCGAGCATGATTCCCTGTAGTAAACAACCATGTTCTGATACAGGTGGACTGTGAAAAAATCGGAACGGAAGACCGGTTCGGTGGAGAGCGCCGAACGAGTAATTTCCTCAATCCCTTCAGGGGTAATATGCCAGACATTGAAGGATGATATTGTATTATTATAAACTCGGATTCCGTACTCCTTATCAGAAACAGGCTGATCGGAATGAAACATATTCCAGACGAATGTTGGAGATATATGAACCCTTTTTCTGTCCTGCGTGGGGAGAAGTTTTTCATGATTCCCCAAAAACTGGAGGGAGTACAGCATCTCTTGTTCTGGATGGTCTGCAACGACTTCCTTTAGTACTCGCCAGTAACTGGTGTCCCAGTAGTCCGTCTGATACTGGGACACCAGCCAGTCCGGCGTGGTCCTGTCCACGAGACCGTTGTAGTAACTGTCCTCCAGTGGATGTATCCTCGCCATGGAGACGACCGTCACGGCCACGGCCGTCCCCGCCAGCGCCCAGGTTCCCGCGCGCATCCACCGCCCGGGCATGGAGAGCGCCAGCCAGTGAAGCCCGAAGATCGCCAGCAGGAGCAGGGGCGCGTACAGGAAGTACAACTGCCGCCAGCCGTTGTAGACGTTGTTCTCGAGAACGACGATGGCCACGACTATTGCCACGGGCAGGGCGATCAGCAGCAGGCCGAACCGCAGCGGGCCGTCGCGGAGGATGTCACGCGAGTGGCGGACTCCGCGCCAGGTCAGCGCGATGGCCCCGCCCAACGCCAGCAGGAGCACGGCGGGCGGCGTCGTGATCCCCACCCACACGGGCACGTAGTCGTACGGTGGCCCGTCCGGGGAGTACAGCCATTCGCCCCGGAACAGGTTGGACGACTCGTTTAGATGAGCGCCAAGCACCTCGACCAACTCCACCACACGCCCGGGGTCGGTCCAGAGCACGGGCAACGTGGCGTAGTACGTGAGCATGGCGGTCAGCGCGAACGCCCCCCCCGTCAGCAGGGCGCGCCCACGCTCCTCGCGGCTGCGTGCGAACGCCGCGTCCAGCCCCCGCAGGGCCAGCACCGCGGCGAAGAGCGCTATCCCCATGACGCGCAGGTTGACGAGCAGGCCGATCCCGACTCCGCACACCAGAAAGGCCCCCAGCGTCTCCCGCCGGAAGGCCCGGTGGGTGAGGTACAGCGAGATCATGAACATGGCCGCGAACGGCAGGTCCTTCGAGTTGAAGAATGAGTGCGCGTAGAGACGCGGATGCAGCACGAACAACGCCATGGCGATCAATGCCAGCAGTCTGTTCTGAAAGATCCGGTAGACCAGGAGGTAGCAGAATACTCCGCTGACGAGGAAGAACAGGTGCGTGAGCATGTGCCGGCTAAGCCAGACGTCCCGGCTGTCCTCCAGTCCGAGGATGCGCTCGACGAGCGCCAGCGGCGCCTCGAAGGCCGCGCCGTAGTACCGATTATGGAAAACTGGCAGCTTGCCGAGGAGGCGCTCACCCTCCCCCGCGAACTGGTTGAGCGCCACCTCCCCTATAGTGCGCTGCTGCCCGCTGTCCGGCCCGACACCGTAGTCGTCGAGCACGAGCGCGCCTGCCAGCAGGAACCCGGCGCACACGGCCAGGAGTCCCCAGTGGCGGCGCAGACGGCGGAGCGCCAGCGCGCCGGTCGGGCCGTCGGGGGCGGGCGAGGGCGTGGAGCGTGCCACCGGGCCTCCCCTCAGAGGAGCACGAGGTTATCGCGGTGGATGACCTCGTCGCCGTAGGCGTAGCCCAGCGTTTCGGCGATGAGGTCGCTGCGCAGGCCGCGGATGCGGAGCGCCTCGCCGCTGGCGTAGTTGGTGATGCCCGCGGCCACGCGCCCGCCGGAGGGGTCGCGCACCTCAATGGCGTCGCCGCGCTCGAAGGCGCCCTCCACGTCCCGCACGCCCGCGGGCAGCAGGCTGCGCCCGTGCTCGCGCAGGGCGGCCACGGCGCCGCCATCGACGACGAGCCGCCCGCCGCCGCCCGCGTTGCCGAGAATCCAGCGCTTGCGGCCCTCGAGGCGGTTGGCGGCGGGGGCGAAGCGCGTGCCGATGGACTCGCCCGCGGCGGCGGCGGCGAGGGCGTCGGGCGCGCGCCCGTTGGCGATGACGACGGCGGCCCCGCCCTGGGCGGCCACGCGCGCGGCGGAGAGCTTCGCCTCCATGCCGCCGAGGCCCGCGCCGCCGCCCGCCGCGCGCTCGTGGCGCTCGTCGATGGCCGTCACCTCGGCGATGAGCCTGGCCTCCGGATCGCGGGACGGATCGGCGGTGTGGAGGCCGTCCACGTCCGTGAGGATGACGAGCAGGTCGGCGTCGATGAGGTTGGCCACGAAGGCGGAGAGGCTGTCGTTCTCGCCGATGCGCGAGGCGCGCACCTCGTCGAGGGCGACGGCGTCGTTCTCGTTGACGATGGGGACGGCGCCGCAGTCGAGCAGGTCGCGCAGCGTGTTGCGCGCGTTCAGGTAGCCGAGGCGATCGCTCAGGTCGCGCCGCGTGAGCAGCACCTGGGCGACGACCGCGTCGTGCCACTGGAAGAGTTCGTCCCAGCTCTGCATGAGGCGGCTCTGGCCGGCGCTGGCGAGCGCCTGGCGGCTGGGTTCGCGCGCGTCCGCGGGACGGTGCGCCAGCGCATGGCGTCCGGCGGCGCGCGCGCCGCTGGAGACGACGGCCACCTCGCAGCCCGCCCGGCGCAGGCGCATGACCTGCCCCACCAGCTGGGCCATGGCCACGAGGTCGAGGCGGTCGGACCCGGCGGTGAGCAGGCTCGTGCCGAACTTGGCGACGACGCGGCGGTAGCGCACGGGGCCATGATAGCGGCGCGCGCGCGTTGGCGGCGCGGGCGGGCGGGGCCGTACCATGCGCGCATGGCCGTCTGGCGCACGCCGGGAAGGTGGCTGGAGGCGTCCCGCGGGGGGCTCGCCGCGGCCACGGCGATCGTGGCCTTCGGCTTCCTCGGCTCGCGCCTGCTGGGCGTAGCGCGAACCGCGGCCATCGCGGACGCCTTCGGCGCGAGCCCCGAACTGGACGCCTACTGGGTCGCCTTCCGCGTGCCCGACCTGATCTTCCAGCTGCTGGCGGGGGCCACGCTGGGCAGCGCCTTCATCCCCGTGTTCGCACGCGTCCGCCAGCGCGACGGCCCCGACGCCGCCTGGGCGCTGGCCAGCAACGCGCTCACCATCGTGATGGCGGCCACGGCGGCGCTGTGCCTGATCGCGCTGGCGCTGGCGCCGCTGCTGGTCCCCCTCTTCGCGCCCGGCCTGGGCGAGGACATCGGGCGCGGGGAGGAGCTCACGGCGGAGGCGGTGAAGCTCACGCGCATCATGCTGCTCTCGCCCCTGCTGCTGGCCCTCAGCGGGATGCTCACGGGCATCCTCAACGCCCGCCAGCAGTTCCTGCTGCCCGCGCTCGCGCCCATGCTCTACAACCTCGGCATCATCGCGGGGGCGCTGGCGCTGACCGGGCGCTGGGGCGTGGACTGGGGCGTGGAGGGGCTGGCGGCGGGCGTGGTGGCGGGCTCGGCGGCCCACCTGCTGGTGCAGCTGCCGGGGCTGGCGCGGGAGGGCATGCGCTACCGCTGGCGCTTCGATTTCGGCGACGGCCCCACGCGCGAGGTGGCGCGGCTGATGGGCCCGCGCGTGATCGGCCTCGCCGCCGCGCAGGCCAACTTCGTCGTGACCACCACCTTCTTCGCCTCGCGCGTGGGGGCCAGCGCCATCTCCAACCTGACCTTCGCCTGGCTCATCGCCAACCTGCCGGTGGCCCTCTTCGGCATGTCCCTGGCCACGGCGGCCTTCCCGCGGCTGGCGCAGCAGGCCGCCGCCTCCGACGGACGCGCGCTGGTGGAGACGGTCTCGCGCGTGCTGCGCACGGTGCTGTTCCTGAGCGTGCCCGCGGCGCTGGGGCTGGCCCTGCTGCGCGAACCGGCCACCACCGTGCTGCTGGAGCGCGGGGCCTTCGGCGCGGGCGACAGCGCCGTGACGGCGGCGGCGCTGGGTTTCTTCTGCCTCGGCGTCGTGCCCCAGGCGGCGGTGGAGATCCACAGCCGCGGCTTCTATGCGCTGGGCGACACGCGCACGCCCGTGGCCCTCACGGTCGGGGCCGTGATCGTGAACGTCGTCCTGAGCGCGCTCCTGTGGGAGCGCTTCGGCGTGGAGGGGCTGGCCGCCTCGCTGGCCATCTCCTCGTGGCTCGAATGGATCTTCCTCTACTGGCTCTACGCGCTGCGCACGGGTTCGACGGGCGCGGTCCTGCGCGACCTGCACGCGATCGCGCGCATCGCCCTCGCGGGGGCGGCCATGGCCCTCTTCCTCGGCGTCGCCCTGCCCGCCATCGACGAGCGCGGCGTGGCCGCCTCGTGGGTGACGACGCTGGCGGGCGTGATCGCGGGCGGCGCCGTCTACCTCGCCGTCGCCATGCTCCTGCGCGTGCGCGAGGTGGAGGAGGCGCGCGACCGCCTGCGCGCCCTCCTGTTCAGACGCTGATCAGCTCCGTCTCGATGTCCGCGATCACGGCGTCGGGCCGCCAGCCCTCCACCGCCCGCGCGATGGTCTGCAGCTGGCGGGCGGCGTGGGCGGCGTCGGGCGCGAGCACGGCCACCATGACGGTGGCGGCGTCGCGGGCGTCGAGGTCGCCCGCCTCGGCCACGGCGGCGTTGAAGCGGTGGCGCAGGCGCTCGACGACCGGCTTCACGATCGCGCGCTTCTCCTTCAGCGAACGCGCGGGCAGGCGCAGGCGGATGCGGAGCAGCCCGGCGACCATCAGCGGCGGCGGCTCACAGCTCGGCCCGGTCGGGATCGCCCTCCTCGGGCAGGGGCGGCAGGTCGGCGGGACCGAGCAGCCCGAAGTGCTCGTAGAAGCGGGTGGCCGGACGGAAGAGGCGGGGCCTCCCCGGCGAGCGCGCCCGCCCCGCCTGCTCGATCAGCCCGCGCTGTTCGAGCAGGGCCACGACGCGGTCCGAGTTGACGCCGCGCACGGCCTCGACGTCGCCGCGCGTACAGGGCTGGCGGTAGGCGACGACGGCGAGCGTCTCCAGCGCCGCGCGAGAGAGGCGGCGGGAGGCCTCGTCGCCCAGCAGGCGCGCCACGTAGGGGGCGTATTCCGGCGCCGTCACCAGCTGGTAGCGCCCGCCGTCCTCCTGCAGCCGCAGGCCGCGCGCGGCGGATTCCCGCGCGAGCCGTTCGAGGGCGGCGCGCACGGAGCGCTCGCCCGTCCCCGCGGCGCGGGAGAGCGCGCCCGCGCCGACCGGCTCGTCCGCCGCCAGCAGCAGCGCCTCGATCACGCGCGGCAGCTCCTCCGCGGATGGGCGCGGCGGCTCGGTCACGGCGCGTCTCCAGCGGGGCGGCGCATGGCGGTATGGTACGCCCACCAGCGGCTGACGGCAGGCCGGGAGGAAACGAAACGGATGGGCGGCTCCCGCGTGACCGTGCTGGCGCTCGACCGCCACGGGCGCGTGCTGCTGGCGGACGGCGCGCCCCCCGCGACGCGGCTGCGCGCGGGCGAGAGCCCCGACGCGGGCGCCCTGCGCGCCTTCGAGGAGGCGACCGGCGCCGTGCTCGACGAGCTGCGCCTCTTCCGCGACGGCGAACGCGGCCGCCACGTCTACTACGACGATCCCGACCTGGCGCTGGAGGCGCTGTCGCCGCCGCCGGGGACGGTCCTGCGCTACCTCGCGCCCGACGGGGAGGAGACGGCGGCGCTGGGCGCGGAGACGCGGGCGCTGCTGGCGCGGTTCGCGGCGGGCAGCGCCTACCGCACCCTCTTCCACTGAGCCGCGCAGCGCCCAACCGTCTCCGCCGTACCATGAAGGCGAGGGGGAATGCCCGTGTTCGATCTTTCCACGACCTTCGGCCTGCTGGCCGTGCTCGCGCTGGTGGCGGCGAACGGCCTGTTCGTGGCCACCGAGTTCGCCTACGTGGCCGTGCGGCGCACGCGCATCGAGCAGCTCGCGAGCGGCGGCCACGCGCGCGCGCGGCTGCTGCTGGGCTCGCTCAGGCAGCTCGACATGTACATCGCGGCCACGCAGCTGGGCGTCACCATGTGCAGCCTGGCGCTCGGCTGGGTGGGCGAGCCCGCGCTCGCGGGCGTGCTGGAGCCGCCCCTGAAGGACCTGCTGGGGGGCTGGGTGGGGACCGCCGCCGCCCACACCATCGCCGTGACCGTGGCCTTCATCGCCATCACGGCCATCCTCATCGTCTTCGGCGAGCTCGCGCCCAAGCGCATGGCGCTGGCGCGGGCGGAACGCACGGCCCTCTGGATGGCCGCCCCCATCGCCGTCTTCACGCGCCTCTTCCGCCCCTTCATCTGGGCCCTCAACGGCATGGGGCTGGCGGTCGCGCGGCTGACCGGCGTGCGCGCCACGGCGGCGCTGGAAGCGACGCTCGCGCCGGAGGAGCTGCAGCTCGTGATGGAGGCGAGCGCGCGGGCGGGGCTGCTCTCCACCGCCGAGCTGCTGCTCGCGCGCCGCGGCCTCGAATTCGGCGAAATCCAGGCCAGCCAGATCATGGTGCCGCGCACCGAGGTCGCGGCCATCGACGCCGCCGCCACGCTGGAGGAGGCGCTCGCCGCGGTGACGGCCCACCCCCACCAGCGCTACCCCGTCTACGAAGGCGACCTCGACCACGTGCTCGGCCTGCTCGACGCCAAGGACCTGCTGCGGCTGGCGCGCGAGGGGGGCCGCGACTGGCGCGCGCTGGCGGGGCCCGTGGTCGCCATCCCCGAGGCCGTGAGCGTGGAGGTGGCGGTCACGGAGATGCGCGCGCGCGGGGCCAAGCTGGTCGTGCTCATCGACGAGCACGGGGGCACGAGCGGCATCCTCAGCGGCGACGACGTGCTCGCGCGCCTGCTCGGCCACTGGCACGACGCCGCCCGCCCGAGCACGGGCGAGCGCGTGCGCCGCCTGCCCAACGGCAACCTGCTGCTGGACGGGCTGGCGCTGGTGGCCGACCTCGAGGCCGCCGCCGGGATCGACATCGCGGGCGACGGCGAGGATTTCGATACCGTGGGCGGCCTCGTGATGGCGCGGCTGGGTCGCATCCCCGCCGTGGGCGAGCGCTTCGCCGAGGCGGGCTACGAGTTCCAGGTGACGGCCATGGACGGGCGGCGCGTGGCGCGCGTGCTCGCCCGCCGCGCGACGGCGGGACGCTAGCCCCGGCCGCGCGCGGCGATGGCCCGCAGGCGGCGCAGCGCCTCCGGCTGCGCGCGGCGGATGCCCTCGGCGATGGCCAGCCCCGCGAGCGAGACGGCGGCCCCGGCGATGGCGTCCACGATGAAGTGGTTGGCCGTCATCACCACGGAGAAGAGCATGGCCACGGGCCAGAGCAGGCCCGCGACCACGACCGAGAGCCGCCCCCGTCCCACCCAGGCGACCATGAAGCCCAGCAGCATCGACCAGCCGAAGTGGAGGCTGGGCACCGCCGCGTAGGGGTTCACGAAGGCCTGCGCCTCCTGCGCCTGGTAGCCCACGCGGTCGAACACGGCCATCGTGTCCACGTAGCCCGCGAAGGGGATGAGCCGCGGCGGCGCCACCGGATAGAAGGCGTAGATGACGACGCCGATGGCGCCCGAGGCGAGGAAGGCGTTGCGCGCCAGCGTGTACGTGGAGCGATGCCGGATCCAGAGGTAGACGGCCAGCAGGATGACCATGGGCAGATGGCCCCAGAAGTAGATCCAGTTCATCACGCGGATGGCCCAGTACTCGTCGATGATCCACGACTGCCACTCCAGCTCGTGGTAGATGCCGAGGGCGCGTTCGAGGGCGATCAGGTCGAGGGCGTTGGAAAGGGCCTCGCCCGCGCGGTCCACCACCGCGCCGCGGATGAAGAAGTAGACGAGGAAGGCGAGGGCCACGACGACGGCCTCCCACAGCCCCGTGCGCTGCAGGAAACGCCAGGCGCGGAGCGCGCGTCGCCGGGATGCGTCCATGTCGGCAGGGGCCATGTGGAGACTCACGGTTGGCCGCACCGGCCGGTGCGGCTACCCTTTCGCCAGCGCACGCTACCAAAATTCCCCCGAAGGGCCAACGACATGGACGTGACCGCGGTTTCCGGCGACATCAGCACGACGGAGGCCGACGTCGTCGCCGTCAACCTGTTCGAGGGCGTGACGCGCCCCGGCGGGGCCACCGGCGCGGTGGATCGCGCGCTGGACGGCGCCATCAGCCGCCTGATCGAGCTGGGCGACATCCGCGGCAAGGCGGGCGAGCGCACCATCATCCACACCTTCGGCAAGCTGGCCGCGCCGCGCGTGCTCGTGGCCGGGCTGGGCAAGCCCGCGGAGTTCGACGTGCGCGCCGTGCGCAACCTCTCCGCCGAGATCGCGCGCGCCTGCCGCAGGCCGGGCGTGACGCACGTGGCCACCATCGCCCACGGCGCGGGCGTGGGCGGGCTGGACCCCGACGAGTGCGCGCGGGCCGTGGCCGAGGGCGCCATCCTCGGGGCCTACCGCTTCCTGCGCTACAAGGCCGCGCCGGACGAGGACGACCGCGCCGAGCTGGAGCGGCTCACGATCGTGGAGCGCGACGCCGGCCGGGTCGCGGGCATGGCGGAGGCGGCGCGGCGCGGCGCGGTGCTGGCGGAGGCCACGAACCTCGCGCGCGACCTCGCCAACGAGCCCGCCAACGCCCTCAGCCCCACGGAACTGGCGGCGCGCGCGGAGGCCGTGGCGCGCGCGGGCGGCCTCGAATTCGAGGCCATGGAGCGCGAGGAGATGGAGCGCCGCGGCATGGGCGCGCTGCTCTCCGTGGCGCGGGGCAGCGCGCAGCCGCCCAAACTCGTGCGCATGGGCTACAAGGGCCGCGGCGGCGAGGGCTACGACCTCGCCCTCGTGGGCAAGGGCATCACCTTCGACACGGGCGGCATCAGCATCAAGCCCGCCGCCGGCATGGAGGCCATGAAGGCGGACATGACGGGCGCGGCCTCCGTGATCGCCGCCATGCAGGCCATCGCCGCCCTGCGCCCGAAGGCCGACATCCTCGCCATCGCCCCCTGCACGGAGAACATGCCGGGCGGCAACGCCAGCCGTCCGGGCGACGTGGTGGCGGCCATGAACGGCGTCACCATCGAGATTCTGAACACGGACGCGGAGGGCCGCCTCGTGCTGGCCGACGGCCTCTGCTACGCGCGCGAGCTGGGCGCGCGCCACCTCGTCGACGTGGCCACGCTCACGGGGGCCATCGGCATCGCCCTCGGCGAACAGTGCTACGGCCTCATGACGAACGACGACGCCCTCGCGCGCCGCGTGGAGGCCGCCGCCGAGGCCGCGGGCGAGCGCAGCTGGCGGCTGCCCATGTTCAAGGAGTACGGCGACCAGATCAAAAGCAGCGTGGGCGAGATCAAGAACACGGGCGGGCGTCCGGCGGGCAGCATCACCGCCGCCAAGTTCCTCGAACGCTTCGTGGACAAGACGCCCTGGGTGCACCTCGACATCGCGGGCGTGGACATGGCCGCGAAGGACAACGGCTGGGTGACGAAGGGGGCGAGCGGGCAGGGCGTGCGCGCGCTCGTGAACCTGGCGCTGGCCTTCGGCGAGGAGTAGCGGCGCGAATGGCCCCGCGCTTCCCCCGCAGCGCCGCGTACGACGAGGCGTGGGTGACGGCCAACCGCATGGGGCCGAACGTCCTCTGGCTGGCGGAGTCGCTGACGCAGCGGATGCCGCTGGCGGCGGGCGAGCGCGTGCTCGACCTCGGCTGCGGCAAGGCCATCAGCTCCATCTTCCTCGCGCGCGAGTTCGGCGCGGAGGTGTGGGCCACGGACCTCTGGATCAAGCCCACGGGCAACTGGGAGCGCATCCGCGAGGCGGGCCTGGAGGGCCGCGTCCACCCCATCCACGCGGAGGCGCACGCGCTCCCCTACGCGGAGGGCTTCTTCGACGCCATCGTCAGCCTCGACGCCTACCAGTACTTCGGCACGGACGACCTGTACCTGCAGGAGGTGTTGCGCTTCCTGCGTCCGGGCGGGCGCATCGGCGTCGTCTGCCCGGCCTTCCGGCGCGAGCTCGGCCCCGACGACGTGCCCGCCCACCTCGCCGGGGTCTACCGGCAGGACTGGCACTGCTTCCATTCGCCCGCGTGGTGGCGCGACCACTGGCGCAAGACGGGGCTGGTGGAGGCGCTGCACGCGGACGAGCCGCCGGAGACGGACGCCATCTGGGCCGAATTCGTCCACCACACGCGCGAGGAGGAGCATCCCCCGCTGCTGGCGGACGCGGCGGGCCCGCGCCTGCTCGGCTTCGCGCGCGTGACGGCGCGCAAGCCGGACGGGGCCGCGACGGCGTAAGATTCGCGCCATGCCTGAGTACCGCGACATCCTGACCGAACGGCGCGACCGCCACGCCATCATCACGCTCAACCGCCCCGAGAAGATGAACGCCCTCAGCCACAACCTGCGCGCCGAGGTGTTCGACGCGATGAAGCGCTTCGAGCTGGACGAGGCCGTGAAGGTGATCATCCTGCGCGGCTCCGGGCGCGCCTTCAGCGCGGGCTACGACCTCTCCGGCACGCCGCCGGACGAGCACAGTTACGTCGACACGCGCAGCGGCCTGCCGGGCGTGGGGCCCATCCATCCGGGGCAGGGCCAGTGGCCCCAGCACCTGCTCAGCGGCTACTGGCAGATCTGGGAGCTGACCAAGCCCGTGATCGCGCAGGTGCACGGCTACTGCCTGGCAGGGGGCACGGAGCTGGCCACCATGTGCGACCTCATGTTCATCGCCGAGGACGCCATCATCGGCTACCCGCCGGTGCGCGCCATGACCAGCGTGGACGTGATCTACCACCCCTGGCACATGCACCAGAAGAAGGCGCGCGAGCTGCTCTACACGGGCGACAGCCTGACGGGGCTGGAGGCGGTGGAGGCGGGCTGGGCCAACCGCGCCGTGCCCATCGGCGAGCTGTGCGCGGCCACCGAGGCCTTCGCCGAACGCATCGCCAACGTCGATTCGCCCATGCTGCAGATGACGAAGCGGCAGGTGAACCGCGTCTACGAGATCATGGGCATCCGCACGTCGATGGCGGTGGGCGCGGACATCCAGGCGCTCAGCTCCGTGCGCCCCGGCGGCGGCGAGTTCGGGCGCATCTCGCGCGAGAAGGGGCTGAAGGCCGCGCTCGACTGGCGCGACGGCCCCTTCGAGGACTACGGCAAGGCCCCGCCGGGCGCGGCCCGCCCCAGCCCCGCCGCCTGGTGAGCGAAGGGCCCGTCGCGGACGCGGGCCACGCGCGGGAGTTCGCGGCGCATCCGCTCCATCGCGCCCTCGGCCTGCGGCTGGAGGAGCGCCGCCCCGGCTTCGCGCGCGTCTCCATCGGGCCGGGGCCGCTCACGCGGGGGGGCGTGGGGGGCGGGATGCATGGCGGCGTGCTCGCGGCGCTGGTCGACGTGGTCACGCTCGCGGCGCTCTTCGGCGAACGCCGCCCCGACCAGCAGCCCGCGGGCACCGCCGACCTGAACATCACCTACCTGCGGCCCGCCACCGGAGCGCGCGTCGTGGCCGAGGGCGAGGTGGTGAAGCACGGACGCCAGCTGGCCATGATCGAGGTCAGCATCCTCGACGGCGAGGGGCGGCTCTGCGCGCGCGGACGCACGCTCTACGCCTTCCGCGACGCGCGGGGGGCGGGCGGCTAGGCCCATGTCCGGGTTCATCGTCGCGGCCCTGCTGCTGCTCGTCGCGGCCATCGTGGTGGCGGCGGTCGCGTTCCGTTCGCGGCGCGCGACCGAGGCGCTGCGCGTGGCGCGCAGGCTGGGCCTCGGCTACGCCATCGCCATCGTCGTGCTGGCCGCGCTCTACCTGTGGCGCGACGGCGGGTTCTGAACGGTGCGCGTGCTCGTCGCGCCGCAGGAGTTCAAGGAGAGCCTGACCGCCGGGGAAGCGGCGGCGGCCATCGCGCGCGGCATCGCCGCCGCCCGCCCCGCCTGGACCGTCGAGCAGCTGCCCATGTCGGACGGCGGGCCCGGCTTTCTGGACGCGCTGGAACGCGCCGCCAGGGGACGCTTCCGGCCAGCGGCCACGCGCGACGCGCTCGGCCGCGCGCGCACGGCGCGGGTGCTGGACCTGCCGGGGACGGGAACGTGCGCGGTGGAGGCGGCCCTGGCGAACGGGCTCGCCCTGATCGCGCCCGCCGAGCGCGATCCCCTGCGCGCGGGCACGGAGGGCGTGGGCGACCTCATCGCCGCCGCGCTCGCAGGTCGCCCGCGCCGCCTGCTCGCGGGCGTGGGCGGCAGCGCCACCAGCGACGGCGGCGCGGGCATGGCGCGGGCGCTGGGGGCGCGCTTCCTCGACGCGGCGGGCCGCGACCTCACGCCCGGCGTCGCGCCGCTCGCCGCCCTCGAACGCATCGTCTGGACGCCGCCGCCCACGCTCGACGGCGTGGAGACGCTGGCGGCCACGGACGTGACCAACCCGTTGCTGGGACCAAACGGCGCGGCGGCGGTCTTCGCGCCGCAGAAGGGCGCGACCGCGGAGCAGACGGCGGCCATCGAGGCGGCCCTGCGCCGCTACGCCGCCGTCCTCGAACGCTCGCTCGGCGTCGCCATCGCGGACCTGCCCGGCGCGGGCGCGGCGGGCGGGCTGGCGGGCGGGCTGGCGGCCTTCCTCGGCGCGCGCATCGTGAGCGGCTTTGAGGTGACGGCGGAGGCGGCGGGCCTGCGCGAACGGCTGCGCCGCGCCGACCGCGCCGTCACCGGCGAGGGCTCCTTCGACGCCCAGTCCCTCGGCGGCAAGACGACCGGCCGCCTGCTCGCGCTGGCCGCCGCCGAGGGCGTCCCCTGCGTCGTGCTGGCGGGGCGCGCGACCGCAGCGGCAGGCGAGGCGCGCTCGCTGGCCGAGATCGAGCCGGACCCCGCCGTGCGGATGCGCGAGGCCGCGCCTCTGCTGGAGCGGCTGGCGGCGCGCTGGGCGGAATCAGTCGCCAGCTGAGGCGCGCTCGATCACGCGCCGCGCGGCCCGCGCGCGGTGGGCGTCCACGACCGCGCCCGCGCGCCGCGCCACCCACGCCCCCGCGGGCCGCGACTCGTAGGCCGCGAGGTCGGCGCGCGCGCGCTTCAGGGCCGAGGGCGAGGGCGTGAAGACATCGTTGGCGACGGAGGCGAGCCGCGGCTCGTCGAGCACCGCGCCCGCGAAGCCGTGGTTCGCCATCGCGCGCAGCTCGAAGGGGCTGCCATCGATGAGGGCGATGGCCCCGTGCGCGGCGGCGGCGGCCACGACGGCCCCGCGCGCATGGGCGAGGCGCGGGCCGCTCTCCTCGAGGCGCGCCCCCGCGTCGCGAGCGTAGGCCTCGCTGGCCAGCACGATCCCGCCAACGCGGGGCGCGGCGGCGAGGGCGTCGGCGGCGCGCAGCAGCCCGCGGGCGGTATCGACGACGGGGAAGAGCGCGATCGCGCCGGGCTCAATGTCGCGCGCGTGCTCGAATTCGCGCAGCAGCACGGCCGCGTCGCGCACGTCCTGCGGCGCCACGCAGTGGGGGACGAACACGGCGGCGAGCGCGGGGCCCACGAGCGCATCCAGATCGCCGCGCGTGAGCTGCGTGCGCGGGTGGTTGACCGCCACGATGGCCGTCTTGCCCGCCTCCGCCACGCGCGCCGCGTCCCCGGCGGCGGCGAGGCGCAGCGCCTCCACCGGCGTCGTCTCGTCCGTGAGCGGGAGCAGCACGGCGTCGGCGTCGGAGGCGAGCGCGGCGTCGAGGCCGCCACCCGGCGGGACGCGCAGGATGCTGCGCGCGCGCATCAGGCGCCCCCCTCAATGCGGTCGCGGTCGAGCGCGGCCAGATGCAGGTCGCCGCGCAGGGCCATGACGCCCTGCAGGTGGTCGAGCGCATGGCGGTAGAGCACCTCGGCGATCCACTGGCAGGTGAGCGGCCCCCAGCGCCCCTCGCGGCGCAGGCGCGTCCAGACGCTCGCGTCGATCTCGCGGAACACATCGAACTCCTCGTCGCGCAGGCGATCGAGCTGGCGCACGAGGTCGGCCAGCGCGGCGTCGGGATCGTAGCGCTCCTCGCGCCAGGCGCGGCGGCTGTAGTCGGCGGGTTCGAGCATGTCGGGCACGGTGGCCCAGCGCAGCAGCGGCAGGTAGACCTGCTCCTCCATGTCCACGAGGTGGGCGATCTGTTCGTGCACGGACCACTCGTCGGGTTCGGGGCTCCAGCGGTGCTGGTCGGGGGAGAGGTCGCGCACGGCCCAGGCGAGGTCGGCGGTGGTGGCGCGGAGCCGCGCCAGCAGCTGCGCCCGGTACTCCGCGGTCACGCTCACGCCTGCGGAGTATAGCCGCCGCGACGCTCGCGGGCAGCCCCGCGCCCCAGCAATCAGCGGACCCGATTTCCCCTGGCCTCCCACCGTTCGCGCTCGCGCTTGGGGTTCTTGCCGTCCGGCCCATAACCATGCCGGAGCAGAAACTCCGGAACCCCGCCATATTCGACCGAAATCACGGCAGACTCTGCGGCCCTGTCATGGCCCTGCAGGAAGAAAGAACCGATCCCGGTTTCTTCGCCGCACCCGCACCAGCATTCCCCCGTCGGCAAAATCCTGTTCTGAGGCATCACGTATCTCCTTTCTTGGACCATATTCTTGAATCCCATCCAAGAATAGCATCCTAGAGCTTAGGATCAACCTCGATCCGTGAGTTCCCTAGACCAGCTCCAGCGGTTCGCCCGCGAAGGTGCGCGAGCCGCGCCGCAGCTCGATCAGCTCGCCCACCTTGGCCACGCAGTCGGCCACGGGCGCGTCCTGCACGCCGCAGACGTTGCAGGCGCCGTGATGGCAGTCGCCCACCGTGTGTTCGCGGAACACGTCGCGCCACTGGCCGCGCAGGTAGCTCTTGTTCACGCCGCTGGCCACGTGGTCCCAGGGGAGGGGCGCGAAGGTGTCCCACTCCTCGTGGGCGAACCAGTCGGGGTCCACGCCCTCGGCGGCGAAGGCGGCGTCCCAGAGGGCGGGGCGGAAGCGCTCGCTCCAGGCGTCGAAGGTCGCGCCCAGCCGCCAGGCGCGCCAGACGGCCTCGGCCACGCGCCGGTCGCCGCGGCTGAGGATGGCCTCGATGCGGCTGTCGGCGGGGTCGTTCCAGCTGAACTCGACGCCCGCGGCGCGGCAGCCGTCCTTCAGCAGGCGGTGCTTGGGCGCGAGCTCCTCCGCCGTCTCCTGGCGGGCCCACTGGAAGGGCGTGTGCGCCTTGGGCACGTGGTTGCTGGTGCTCACGCGCACGCGCGCCCGCCCGCCCGCGCCCGTGCGCCCGATCTCCTTCACGCGGCGGCCCATCTCCACGATGCCCGCCACGTCGTCGATCGTCTCCGAGGGGAGGCCGACCATGAAGTACATCTTGACGCTGGTCCAGCCGCGGGCGAAGGCGTTGGCGGCGGCGCCGAGCAGGTCGTCCTCGCTCACCAGCTTGTTGACGGCGTTGCGAAGGCGCTGGCTGCCCGCCTCGGGCGCGAGCGTGAGCGTGTGCTTCTTGCCCTTGGCGATGGCGTTGGCGACGTCCACGGAGAAGCTGTCCACGCGCGTGCTGGGCAGCGAGATGCGGAGGTCGGGGAAGGTCTCCGTGAGCGCCTCCACCATGGGCACGATGCGGCTGTGGTCGGTGGTGCTGAGGGAGAGCAGCGAGAGCTCCTCGTAGCCCGTGGCGGCGAGCAGCGCGCGCGTGGCCTCCACCACCTCATCGGGGCTGCGCTCGCGCGTGGGCCGGTAGATCATGCCCGCCTGGCAGAAGCGGCAGCCCTGCGTGCAGCCGCGCTGGATCTCCACGGCGGCGCGGTCGTGCACGGTCTGCAGGAAGGGCACGATGGGGCGCGTGAGCGGCGGCGGCAGCTGCTCGACGACGCGGCGCTGGATGACCGGCGGCGCGGCGGGATCGAGCGGTTCGAGGGCGGCGAAATGGCCGCGGTCGTCGTAGCGCGCCTCGTAGAAGGCGGGCACATAGGTCCCCGGCAGCGCCAGCAGATCGCGCAGGCGCGCGGAGCGGGGCGCGCCCTCGCGCTTCCAGCCGCGCGCCAGTGCGGCCAGCTCGCCGATGGCCTCCTCGCCCTCGCCCAGCACGAAGGCGTCGATGAAGGGCGCGAGCGGCTCGGGATTGAAGGCGGAGCTGCCGCCCGCGACGACGATGGGGTCGTCCTCGCCGCGGTCGCGCGAGCGCGGGGGGATGCCCGCCAGGTCGAGCATGTTGAGCACGTTCGTGTAGGTCAGCTCGTACTGCAGGGTGAAGCCGAGGATGTCGAACTCGCGCAGGGCGTGGCGCGTCTCGAGGCTCCAGAGGGGCGCGCCCTCGCGGCGCATCTCCGCCTCCATGTCGGACCAGGGCGCGAAGGCGCGCTCGCAGAGCACGTCCGCCTCGGCGTTGAGCAGGTCGTAGAGGATGCCGAGGCCCATGTTCGACATGCCGATGTCGTAGGCGTCGGGATAGGCGAGGGCGACGCGCACGGCGGCCGCGTCCCAGTCCTTCACGACGGAGTTCCACTCGCCGCCGGTATAGCGCCCGGGTTTGGTCACGCGCTCCAGCAGCCGTTCGATTCCGACCGTCATCGCAGCTCCCCGGCGGCGGATGCGCCGCCGCCCCGCACATGGTAGCGGGCGGCGGTGTACCGTGCGGCCATGCGGGTCGACGCCGTGGTGGTCGCGGCCGGGCGCTCCACGCGCTTCGGCGGCGGGGACAAGCTGCTCGCCGATCTGGAGGGACGGCCCGTCGTCGCCTGGTCGCTGGCCGCGCTGGCCGCCGCCCGCTCCGTCGATCGCGTCGTCATCGTCGCCGCGGCGGAGCGGCTGGAGGCGCTGGCGGCCATCGGGCGGGAGACGCTGGGCGGGGCGCTGGCGGCGGTGGTGGCGGGCGGGGAGCGGCGGCGGGACAGCGTGGAGGCGGGCCTGCGCGCGGTCGCGCGCGAGTACGCCGCCATCCACGACGGGGCGCGCCCGCTCGTCACGCCCGCGCTCATCGACGCCTGCGCGGCGGCGGCGGACGGCGCGGCGGGCGCGATCCCGGCGGTCCCCGTGGCCGATACCATCAAGGAAGTGGCGGACGGCGCCATCGTCGCCAGCCCCGACCGCGCGCGCCTGCACGCCGCGCAAACGCCGCAGGTGGTGCGCCGCGAGGCGTGGCTGGCCGCCGCCGCCATCCGCGACGCGGACGAGACCGACGACGCGGCCATGCTCGCGCGCGCGGGGCTGGCGGTGCGCGTGGTCGAGGGCGATCCCGCCAACATCAAGGTGACGCGCCCCATCGACCTGACGCTGGCGCGCGCGCTGCTGGCAGAACGGCGGGGGCGCTGATGCGCGCGGGCATCGGCGAGGACCTGCACCGCGTCGATCCGTCGCGCCCGCTCACGCTCGGCGGCGTGACCATCGCGGACGCGCCCGGGCTGGCGGGGCACAGCGACGCGGACGTGCTGCTGCACGCCATCGCCGACGCGGTGCTGGGGGCCGCCGCCCTCGGCGACCTGGGGACGCATTTCCCCAGCGGGGACGCGCGCTGGGCGGGCGCGGACAGCTCCGCGTTCCTCGCCGAGGCCCTGCGGCTGGCGCGCGAGGCGGGCTGGACGCTGGCCAACGTCGACGCCACCGTGCGCGCCGAACGCCCGCGGCTGGCCCCGCACCTGCCCGCCATCCGCGCCAGCGTGGCGCGCATCGCGGGCGCGGACCCGGCGCGGGTGAACGTGAAGGCGAAGAGCGGCGAGGGGCTCGACGCCATCGGGCGCGGCGAGGCCATCGGCGCCACCGCCGTGGCCCTGCTGGAGGCCGCGCCGCCGGACTAAGGCGCTATTCGCCCCCGCCGCCTTCGACCAGGGGCGCGCCCCAGGCGTCGCCGTCGGGGGCGATGGCGGCGGCGGCGCCCACCTCGCGTTCGGCCAGCATGCGTTCCAGCTCGACCTCTTCCTCGAATTCGAGCGATTCGGGCAGGTCGAGCTCGGGCACGGGCTCGCGGCGGGGCACCTCGATCTCGGCGCGCGCGGGGATGAGCTTGCCGATGATGACGTTCTCCTTGAGCCCCACGAGCTTGTCCACCTTGCCTTCCACGGCGGCGTTGGTGAGCACGCGCGTGGTCTCCTGGAAGGAGGCGGCGGCCAGCCACGAGCGCGTGTTGAGCGAGGCCTTGGTGACGCCGAGCAGGACGGGCTGGGCGGTGGCCGGTTCGCCGCCCTCGGCCACCACGCGGGCCACGATCTCCTCGAACTCGCGGCGGTCGATGAGGTCGCCCGGCAGGAGGCCCGTGTCGCCGGGGTGATCGACGCGCACGCGCCGCAGCATCTGCCGCGTGATCACCTCGATGTGCTTGTCGTTGATGTTCACGCCCTGGGAGCGGTAGACCTTCTGCACCTCGTCCACCATGTAGCGGCGCACGGCGTCGCGGCCCTGGATGGAGAGGATGTGCTGCGGGTTCTTCGCGCCCTCCGTGATCTGCGCGCCCGCGTCGATCGCTTCGCCGGAGGCGACGAGCAGGCGGGAGGCGGCGGGAATGGGGTACTCGCGGTCCTCGCGGTCCTCAAAGACGACCTGGATGGTCTTGCGCCCCTTCAGGCGCACGATGCCGGGGATGCGCGAGAGCGCCTCGGGGGCGACCGCCGTCTCCGCGGCGGCGGCCTCCTCCTTCTCCTTCTTCGCCTTCGCGCGGGAGGGGCGCGCCTTCGCGCCCGTCTCCGCGGGGGCGTCCTTCGCGGGCGCGGCGGCGAGCACGCTGCCGGCGACGACGTGGTCGCCGTCGGCCACCCGGGCCTGCGCGCCCTTCGGGATCTCGTACTCCTCGACGACGGTATCGACGCTGGAGACGCGCACGAGGCGCTGGGCGCCGTCCTCCAGCACCTCCGCCACGCCGTCGATCTCGCTGATGATGGCCTCGCCCTTGGGCACGCGCGCCTCGAACAGCTCCTCGACGCGGGGGAGGCCGCTGGTGATGTCCGTGGTGCCGGCGACGCCGCCGGTGTGGAAGGTGCGCATGGTCAGCTGCGTGCCCGGCTCGCCGATGGACTGGGCGGCGATGATGCCGACCGCCGTGCGCGGGCGCACCAGTTCGCCGCGGGCCAGGTCGCGCCCGTAGCAGAGCTGGCAGATGCCGCGCTCGGCCTCGCAGGACATGGGCGTGCGCACCTGCACGCGGGCCACGTCGAGCGCCTCCAGACGCTCGACCGCGGCCTCGTCGATCTCCTCGTTGCGATCCAGCACGACCTCGCCCGTGGCCTCGTCCACGACGCGCGCGGCGGCGTAGCGGCCCACGATGCGGTCGCGGAAGTCCTCCATCGTCTCGCGCTCCTCGCGCTGCTCGATCCAGAGGCCGGCGGTCGTCTCGCAGTCGCGGTCGCCGATGATGACGTCCTGGGAGACGTCGATGAGGCGACGGGTGAGGTAGCCGGAGTCGGCGGTGCGGAGGGCGGTGTCGGCCAGCCCCTTGCGCGCGCCGTGCGTGGAGATGAAGTACTCGAGCACGGTCAGGCCCTCGCGGAAGGAGGCGCGGATGGGCTCCTGGATGATGCGCCCGTGGGGGTCGGCCATGAGCCCGCGCATGCCCGCCATCTGCCGGATCTGGGTGATGTTGCCCTTCGTGCCGGAGCTGGCCATGTAGTTGAGCGAGCCGTAGTCGGCGAGGTGCTCGGCGATGTCGTTCTCGATGCGGCGCGTCGTCTCGCTCCACACCTCGACCGCGCCCTGGTAGCGCTCCTCGTCGGTGATGAGGCCGAACTGGTACTGCTCCTCCAGCTCGGCCACCTGGCGGTCGGCCTCGGCGATCAGCTCCCTCTTCTGGTGGGGCACGGCGATCTCGTGGATGGCGATGGTGACGCCGCTGCGCGTGGCGTAGGCGAACCCCACCTCCTTGATGCGGTCCACCACCTCGGCGGTGGCGTCGCCGCCCAGCTCGCGGTAGACGAGGGCCACGAGGCGGCGCAGCGCGGGCCGGTCCATGGTGTAGTTCTGGAAGGGGATGCCGGAGGGCAGCGCCTCGTTGAAGACGATGCGGCCCACGGTGGTCTCCAGCAGGCGGGGCGCGGCGGGCGTCTCCACGTCGCCCTCCCCGCCGTCCCCGGCGGCGCTGGCGGCGGCGGGCCGGTCGGTGCGCACGCGCACGGGGGCGCGCAGGTCGACCGTGCCCAGGTCGAAGGCCAGCTTGGCCTCATCGAAGGAGCCGTAGACGCCGCGCGCGGGGGCGCCGTTGGCCGCGGCGAAGGCGCCCCGCGCGCGCTCGGCGACCTCGGTCATGTAGTAGGAGCCGAGCACCATGTCGAGCGTGGGCGTGACGGTGGGGTCGCCGCTGGCGGGCGAGAGCAGGTTCTTCGTGGCGAGCAGGATCTGCCGCGCCTCGGCCACGGCCTCGCGGCTGAGGGGCACGTGCACGGCCATCTGGTCGCCGTCGAAGTCGGCGTTGAAGGCGGTGCAGACGAGCGGGTGCAGCTGCACCGCCGAGCCCTCGATGAGCACCGGCTGGAAGGCCTGGATGCCGAGCCGGTGGAGCGTGGGCGCGCGGTTGAGCAGCACGGGCCGGTCGCGGATGACCTCGTCGAGCACGTCCCACACCTCGGGGCGGGCGCGCTCCACGATGCGCTTGGCGCTCTTGATGTTGTAGGCCAGCCCCTTGGCCACGAGCGAATGCATGACGAAGGGCTTGAACAGCTCCAGCGCCATCTTCTTGGGCAGGCCGCACTGGTGCAATTTCAGTTCGGGGCCGACGACGATGACGGAGCGCCCGGAGTAATCGACGCGCTTGCCCAGCAGGTTCTGGCGGAAGCGCCCCTGCTTGCCCTTGAGCATGTCGCTCAGGCTCTTCAGCTTGTGGTTGCCGCTGCCGTTCACGGCGCGCCCGCGGCGGCCGTTGTCCACGAGGCTGTCCACCGCCTCCTGCAGCATGCGCTTCTCGTTGCGGATGATGATTTCGGGCGCGCCCAGGTCCAGCAGCCGCTTCAGGCGGTTGTTGCGGTTGATGACGCGGCGGTAGAGGTCGTTCAGGTCGCTGGTGGCGAAGCGCCCGCCGTCGAGCTGCACCATGGGCCGCAGCTCGGGCGGCAGCACCGGCAGCGTCTGGAAGACCATCCACTCCGGCTTGTTGCCGGAATCGAGGAAGGACTCCACCACGTCGAGGCGCTTGGTGGCCTTCTTGCGGCGCTGGCCGCTGGCGGCGGCGAGCTCGCCCTTGAGGCGCACGCGCAGGGCGTCGAGGTCGATGCGCTCCAGCACGCTGAGCACGGCCTCCGCGCCCATGGCCGCCTTGAAGACGTGCCCGAACATGTCGGAGAGCTCGCGGTAGCGCGTCTCCGTGAGCAGCACGGTGCGGTCCTCGAGCACGGGGTCGACGATGTACTCCTCGAGGTCGGCGAGGCGCTCCTCGTAGAGCTCCTCCGTCTCCCGCTTCAGCTGCACGGCCTTCTCCTGCAGCGGGTGCAGCTCGTGGAAGACGGCGGCCTTGGCCTCCTCCATGGCGGTCTCGACGGCGAGGCGCTCGGCCTCGGCCAGCTTCTTCGTCTCCTTGTCGAAGGCGGTGAGGCGCTTGCGGCCCTCGCGCTCGATGCGGTTGCGCCCGGTCTTCGTCATCTTCACGCCCGCGGCCACGATGACGTCGCCCGCGAGCGTGAAGTCGCGCTCCGCGGGTTCGCCGATGACGGCGGTGGCGGCCTCGGCCTCGGCGGCGGCCTCGGCCTCCATGGCGGCGCGCGTGATGCCGCGGCTCTCCGCGAGGCTGGCGATGGCGCGGTCGCGCTTCTCCTCCAGTTCGAGCTGGGCCGTTTCGAGCTCCGATTCGAGCCGCTCGCGTTCGGGCGCGATCTCGGCGAGGCGCTCCCTGACGGCGCGCTCCATCTCGAGCCGCACGTTCTCCATCTCGCGCTGGCGGGCCTCCTCGTCCACCTTCGTGACCAGGTACTGGGCGAAGTAGAGGACGCGCTCGAGGTTGCGCGGGGAGATGTCGAGCAGCAGGCCGAGCTTGGAGGGCGTGCCCTTCACGAACCAGATGTGGCTGACGGGGCTGGCGAGGGAGACGTGGCCCATGCGCTCGCGGCGCACCTTGGCGCGGGCCACCTCCACGCCGCACTTGTCGCAGATGATGCCCTTGTAGCGCACGCGCTTGTACTTGCCGCAGTAGCACTCGAAGTCCTTGGTGGGCCCGAAGATCTTCTCGCAGAAGAGGCCGTCCTTCTCCGGCTTCAGCGTGCGGTAGTTGATGGTCTCGGGCTTCATCACCTCGCCGTAGGACCACGATTCGATCTGGCCGGGGCTGGCCAGCCCGATGCGGACCTGGTTGAAGTCATTCACTTCGAGCATTGAAGAACTCCTCCTCGGCTTCGAAGCCGGACAGGTTGACGCCCAGGCGGGGCATCTCCTCGGCGACGGCGTCCTCGCTGAAGGAGACGGCGCCCTCGTCGTTGGAGACGTCGATGGCGAGCCCCAGGCTCTGGAGCTCCTTGACCAGCACCTTGAACGATTCGGGCACGCCCGGTTCGAGCACGTCCTCGCCCTTGACGATGGCCTCGTAGGTCTTGACGCGCCCGACCACGTCGTCGGACTTGACGGTGAGCAGCTCCTGCAGGATGTGGGCGGCGCCGTAGGCCTCCAGCGCCCAGACCTCCATCTCGCCGAAGCGCTGGCCGCCGAACTGCGCCTTGCCGCCCAGCGGCTGCTGGGTGATGAGCGAGTAGGGGCCGGTGCTGCGCGCGTGGATCTTGTCCTCCACGAGGTGGCTCAGCTTGAGCATGTAGATGTAGCCGACGGTGACGGCCTGGTCGAAGGGCTCGCCCGTGCGCCCGTCGTAGAGCACGGTCTTGCCGAAGAGGGGCGGGGGCGCGCCCGTCTCCGTGAACACCTCCTGCGTCTGCGCCTCGAGGCGCTCGATGGAGGTTCCCTTGCGCACGCGGCGGCCCGCCTGCTTCAGCCAGATTTCGAGGCAGGCGCGCTTGGCCGCGCCCTTCTCGGGCTCGTCGAGGACGGGGCCGGGGTCGTGGCCCTGCGCGCGCAGCCATTCGCCCGCGATGGCCTGGTCGAAGCGGTACTCGCGCCCGCCCTCGTGGGAGACGGCGCCGGACTCGGCGGCCATCCAGGCGCGCGCGAGGGCGTCCTCGAGGTCGCCGTCGTCGGCGCCATCGAAGACGGGGCTGCTGGCGCGGAAGCCGAGGGCGCTGGCGGCCCAGCCGAGGTGCGTCTCCAGCACCTGGCCGATGTTCATGCGGCTGGGCACGCCGATGGGGTTGAGGATGATGTCGACGGGCGTGCCGTCGGGCAGGTAAGGCAGGTCCTCGCGCGGCAGGATGCGGCTGATGACGCCCTTGTTGCCGTGCCGCCCGGCCATCTTGTCGCCCTCGGCGATCTTGCGGCGCTGGGCGGTGCTGACGCGCACCAGGCGGTTCACGCCGGCGGGCAGCTCGGGGTCGGTCTCGCGGTCGAAGACGCGCACGTCGATGACCTTGCCGCGCTCGCCGTGGGGCAGGCGCAGGCTGGTGTCGCGCACCTCGCGCGCCTTTTCGCCGAAGATGGCGCGCAGCAGCTTCTCCTCGGCGGTGAGCTCGGTCTCGCCCTTGGGCGTGATCTTGCCCACGAGGATGTCGCCGTCGCGCACCTCGGCGCCGATGCGGACGATGCCCTCCTCGTCGAGGTTGGCCAGCGCCTCCTCGCCCACGTTGGGGATGTCGCGCGTGATCTCCTCCGAGCCGAGCTTGGTGTCGCGCGCCTCGATCTCGTGCTTCTCGATGTGGATGGAGGTGAATTTGTCCTCGCGCACGAGGTTCTCGCTGACGATGATGGCGTCCTCGAAGTTGTAGCCCTCCCAGCTCATGAAGGCGCAGAGCACGTTCTGGCCGAGGGCCAGCTCGCCGCCCTGCGTGCTGGAGCTGTCCACCAGCGGCTGGCCCGCGCGCACGCGCTCGCCGCGGAAGACGAGCGGGCGCTGGTTGAGGCAGGTGCCCTGGTTGGAGCGCTGGAACTTGCGCAGGGAGATGACGCGCTCGCCGCCGGGGCCGTTCAGGCCCGCGTCGTCGTAGCGCACGCGCACGCGCGCGCCGGAGGCCTCCAGCACCTCGCCGTCGCCGAGGGCGATGGCCACGTGGCCGCTGTCCACGGCGGTGCGCGCCTCCATGCCCGTGCCCACGAGGGGGGCCTCGGGGCGCACGAGGGGCACCGCCTGGCGCTGCATGTTGGAGCCCATGAGGGCGCGGTTGGCGTCGTCGTGCTCAAGGAAGGGGATGAGCGCGGCGGCCACCGACACCATCTGCTTGGGCGAGACGTCGAGGTAGTCGATCTCGTGCGGGGGCACGAGCTTGAACTCCTCGTCCACGCGCACCTCGACGCGCTCGTCGAGGATGCGGCCCGCGGCGTCCACGCGCGTGTTCGCCTGCCCCACCACGAAGCGCTCCTCCTCGTCGGCGGTGAGGTAGGTGACCTCGTCGCTGACGACGGCGCGCACGGGCACGCGCTCGCCGAGGCGCTTCAGGCGGGCGGCCAGGCGGCGGTCCACGACGTCGCCGGGTTCGGCGATGACGGCGTCGCCGCGGCCCGTGACGCGGGCGCGCAGCTCGCGCCCGATGAGGGCCGGATCGTCGGGCGCCATCTCGCTGACGACGCGGCGGTAGGGCGTCTCGATGAAGCCGAAGTCGTTGA
The DNA here is from genome assembly GCA_958295975.1 of Tepidiformaceae bacterium. GTDB lineage: Bacteria > Chloroflexota > Dehalococcoidia > Tepidiformales > Tepidiformaceae > UBA2991. Next base: position 407,262 of record OY282446.1, read on the forward strand.
GCCGCCCGTAGGTGGCGAGCGAGCCGATGAGGCCGATGTTGGGGCCCTCGGGCGTTTCGATGGGGCAGATGCGCCCGTAGTGGCTGCGGTGCACGTCGCGCACGTCGAAGCCCGCGCGGTCGCGCGAGAGGCCGCCCGGGCCGAGCGCGCTGAGGCGGCGCTTGTGCGTGAGTTCGGCCAGCGGGTTCGTCTGGTCCATGAACTGCGAGAGCTGGCTGCCCCCGAAGAACTCCTTCATGGCGGCCACCACGGGACGGATGTTGATGAGCGCGCTGGGCGTGGCCTCCGCCGGATCGGTGATGGTCATGCGCTCGCGCACGACGCGCTCCATGCGCACGAGGCCGATGCGGAACTGCTGCTGGATGAGCTCGCCCACGGCGCGCACGCGGCGGTTGCCGAGGTGGTCGATGTCGTCCGTGCCGCTGCGCCCGGCGTTCACGTTGATGAGCTCGCGCGCGAGCTCGATCAGGTCGAGCGGGCGCAGCCAGCGCTGGTCGACCTCGCCGTCGAGGCCGAGGCGCTTGTTCAGCTTGTGCCGCCCCACGCGCCCCAGGTCGTAGCGGCGGGGGTTGAAGAAGAGCTGGTTCACGAGCGCGCGGGCGTTCTCGTGCGTGGGCGGATCGCCGGGGCGGATCTTGCGGTAGAGCTCGAGCAGGGCGTCGTGCTTGTTCTCGCAGGGGTCGTTGGTGCGCCCGCCCTCGCGGCGGCCCAGCGTGGGCTGCAGGTAGGAGGCGTCCCCGCCCGGGTCCACGCCCTCGAAGAAGGCGAGCACGCGCTCGTCCGTGCCCAGCACCTTCTCGCATTCGCGGCGGGCGGCGTCGCGCGCGCGGAGGGCGGCGGGGGAGCCCTCGCGCTCCAGCCGCTCCCCGGCGGCGAAGTACTTCGCGAAGGCGGGGTTGTCGGCGTCGCCGGGCAGCAGGCCGGGCTCGTCGATGACGCGGATGAGCACGGTCACGGGCAGCTTGCGCTTGCGGTCGATTTTGACGCTGAGGATGCGCTTGGCCGAGGTTTCGAATTCGAGCCAGGCCCCGCGGCTGGGGATGAGCTTGGCGCTGGCCAGCCGCTGGCCGCTCTGGGCGTCCGTCTCGACCGTGTAGTAGACGCCGGGCGAGCGCACCAGCTGGCTCACGACCACGCGCTCGGCGCCGTTGATGATGAAGGTGCCGCGGTCGGTCATCAGGGGGAAGTCGCCGAAGAAGAGGCGCTGCTCCTTGATCTCGCCCGAATCCTTGATGCGCAGCTCCACGTCCACGAAGAGGGGCGCGGCGTGGGTCTTGTCGCGCTCGCGGCACTCGTCCTGGTCGTACTTCGGCTCGCGGAACTCGTAGTCGCCGAAGATGAGATCCATCTTCGAGCTGGTGAAGTCCTGGATGGGCGAGATCTCGTCGAGCAGATCCCGCAGCCCCTCGCGCTTGAACCAGTCGAACGAATCGAGCTGGAGCTGGATCAGGCTGGGGATTTCGAGGACGTTGGGGATGCTGCTGAACGACTGGACGGCGATCGGCGCGCGATCACCCGTCCGCGCACCGTTGAGCGTCGCGGTCATGCGCTGGCGGCTCCTTCAGGCACTGGGGGACGGAATGGCATGGCACGGCGGGGCGAGGTCGGCAAGGTGGGGGTTCTGCGCGGGGCACAGCACGCCGCGATCAGAATAGGCGAGACGCCCCGCACGGTCAAGCGCGAGCGCGCCGGACGCGGGAACGGCCCCGCTAGCCGGCGGGGACGGGCTCGCCCACGGGCTTGATGACGAGCCCCTCGCCTTCCTCGCGGCGGTCGATGATGAGCCGGTCGCCCGTGCCGAACTCGCCCGCCAGCAGCATTTCGCTGAGGCGGTCCTCGATGTTGTCCTGGATGACGCGGCGCAGGGGGCGCGCGCCGAAGACCTGGTCGTAGCCCTTCTCGCCGAGCCAGTCCCGGGCGGCGTCCGTCACCTCGAAGGTGATGGCGCGCATGGACAGCCGCCGCTCCACCTGCGAGAGCTCGAGGTCGACGATGGCGCGGATGTGCTGCTGCGTGAGGGCGTGGAACACGACCGTGCTGTCCACGCGGTTGAGGAACTCGGGGCGGAAGACGTTCTTCAGCTCGTTGAGCACCTTGTCCTTCATGCGCCGGTAGCGGTCCTCGTTCGTCTGCGCCTCGTTGTGGCTGATGGCGAAGCCGAGGGAGGAGTCGCGCTTGATCAGGTCGGAGCCCACGTTGGAGGTCATGATGATGATGGTGTTGCGGAAATCGACCTTGCGGCCCTTGGCATCGGCGAGGCGGCCCTCGTCGAAGATCTGGAGCAGCAGGTTGAAGACCTCGGGGTGGGCCTTCTCGATTTCGTCCAGCACGATGAGGCAGTAGGGGCGGCGGCGCACGGTGTCCGTGAGCTGGCCGCCGTCGTCGTAGCCCACGTAGCCCGGCGGCGCGCCGATGAGGCGGGCGACGGTGTGCTTCTCGCTGAACTCGCTCATGTCCAGCTTCATCATGTTGTCCTGCGAATCGAACATGAACTCGGCCAGCTGCTGGGCGAGGTAGGTCTTGCCCACGCCCGTGGGGCCGAGGAAGAGGAAGACGCCGATGGGACGGCGCGGGTCCTTGAGCCCGGCGCGCGCGCGGCGCACGGACTTGGCGATGGACGCGATGGCCTCCTCCTGGCCGATGACGCGGGTGCGCAGGGCGCTCTCCATCTTCAGCAGGCGGGCGCTCTCCTCGCTGGCGATCTGGGTGGCGGGGATGCCCGTCCACATGGCCACCACCTCGGCGATGTCGTCCTCGCGCACGACGGGCGTGGCCACGCCGCCGCGGCCCTCGCCCCACTCGCCCATCTCGTCGATCTTGATGCGCAGCTTCTCCTCGCGGTCGTTCAGCTCGGAGGCGTATTCGAGCTGCTGCGCCTCGGTGGCCTGGTCGCGCTCGCGGCGCAGGCGTTCGAGGCCCTTCATGGCCTCCTGCGAGGAGGGCGGCGTGGCCGCGCGGCGGATGCGCACGCGGCTGGAGGCCTCGTCGATCAGGTCGATGGCCTTGTCCGGCAGGAAGCGCTCGGTCACGTAGCGGTCGGACATGCGGGCGGAGGCGGCGAGGGCATCGTCACTGATGGTGAGGTTGTGGTGCTCCTCGTAGCGCCCGCGGATGCCGCGCAGGATTTCGACCGTCTCCTCCACGGTGGGCTCCTCCACCACGATGGGCTGGAAGCGCCGTTCGAGGGCGGCGTCGCGCTCGATGTGCTTGCGGTACTCGTCGAGCGTGGTGGCGCCGATGCACTGCAGCTCGCCGCGCGCGAGGGCGGGCTTGAGGATGTTGGCGGCGTCCACCGCGCCCTCGGCGGCGCCCGCGCCCACAAGCATGTGCAGCTCGTCCACGAAGAGGATGCAGTTGCCCGCGGACTTGATCTCCTCGATGACCTTCTTGAGGCGCTCCTCGAACTCGCCGCGGTACTTGGTGCCAGCCACGAGCGAGCCGATGTCGAGCGTGAGCAGGCGCCGCTCGCGCAGCGTCTCGGGCACATCGCCGGTGCTGATGCGCTGGGCCAGCAGCTCGGCGATGGCGGTCTTGCCCACGCCCGGCTCGCCGATGAGCACGGGGTTGTTCTTGGTGCGGCGGGAGAGGATCTGGACCACGCGCTCCAGCTCCGTGGAGCGGCCGATGACGGGGTCGAGCTGGCCCGAGCGGGCGGCGGCGGTGAGCTCGATGCCGAGCTGGTCGACGGTGGGCGTGCGGCTGGCCTGGCGGGGGCCGCCGGCGGCGGCGCCGGCGGCCTGGGGCTGGGACTGGCTGAGGATGCGCGAGGTCTCCGCGCGCACGCGCTCGATGTTGACGCCGAGGCTTTCGAGCACGCCCGCGGCGATGCCCTCGCCCTCGCGCACGAGACCGAGCAGCAGGTGCTCGGTGCCGATGTAGCTGTGGCCGAGGCGGCGGGCCTCGTCCACGGCCAGCTCGATGACCTTCTTGGCGCGCGGCGTGAGGCCGATCTCGCCGAGCACCGTGCGGTCGCCGCGGCCGATGATGAATTCGACGGCGGAGCGCACCTTGTTCAGCTCGACGCCGAGGTTGGAGAGCACCTTGGCGGCCACGCCGTCGCCCTCGCGCACGAGGCCGAGGAGGATGTGCTCCGTGCCAATGTAGTTGTGGTTGAAGCGGTGCGCTTCCTCCTGGGCGAGCGTGAGCACGCGGCGGGCGCGTTCCGTGAACTTGTCGAATCGGTCGGCCATTGCGTTCCCCCCGAAGCTACTCGGCGGCGGGAGCGGCGCCGCCGCCCTCGCCGGATGCCGTCACTGCTTCCATGCCGGACGCCTCCGCTTCGGCGGGCGACTCCGCCTCCACGGCAACCGCCTCAGCGGACGATTCCGCCTCAGCGACCACCGCCTCAACGGACGATTCCGCCTCCACGGCCACCGCCTCAGCGGACGATTCCGCCTCAGCGACCACCGCCTCGACGGGCGGCTCCGCCTCCACGGCAACCGCCTCGACGGGCGACTCCACTTCCGCGACCACCGCCTCGACGGACGCGGCCACCTCCACGGCAACCGCCTCGACGGGCGATTCCGCTTCCGCGACCACCGCCTCGGCAGGCGCGTCCGCTTCCGCGGCAACCGCCTCGACGGGCGACTCCACCTCCACGGCAACCACTTCGGCGGGCGATTCCGCCTCCACGGCCACCGCCTCAGCGGGCGGCTCCGCCTCCACGGCAACCGGCTCGACGGGCGATTCCACTTCCGCGGCGGGCTCGTCATCGACGGGCGCGGGCGCGTCCGCGAGGCCGAGCGGGCGTCCGCCCTCGGCGTTTTCGAGGGCCTGGGCGAAGGCGTGGGCGAAGGCCGAGACGGGCTCGGGATCGCTGGCCACGGCCTGCTCGACCGTCTCCTGGGCGGTGCGCGGCGCGGACGGGCGCGGCGTTTCGCGCTGGCCCAGCCCGAACTCCTCGCGCACGTCGTCGGGCCAGTCCACCACCGAGCCGTTGCGGTCGAAGCCGAAGCCCATGGCCTCGGCGTCGCCGCGCGCCTGGCGCAGGCTGAGGCCGAGGCGGTGGCGGTCCTTCTCGATGCGCACGAGCTTGACGGGCACGACGGCGTTCTCCTCCAACACCTCGCGCGGGTGCTGGATGCGGCGGTTCGTCACCTCGGAGATGTGGATGAGGCCCTCGATGGGGCCGTCCAGCCGCACGAAGGCCCCGAAGGGCATCAGCTTGGTCACGCGCCCGATGAGCACCTGGCCGATGACGAAGCGGTCCACGGCGCTGTCCCACTCCTCGGGGCGGGCGCGCTTCAGGGAGAGGGAGATCTTGCGCGTCTCCGGGTCCACGCGCAGGACGTAGGCCTTCACCTCGTCGCCGACGGCGTAGAGGTCGCGGGCCTTCTTGCCGCGCTCCCAGGTGAGTTCGGTGAGGTGGGCGAGGCCGTCGGCCCCGCCGAGGTCGACGAAGACGCCGAAGTCGGTGATGGAGGAGACGCGGCCCTCGCGGATTTCGCCCTCGCGCAGCTCCGTGATGATGCGTTCCTTCTGTTCGCGCCGCCATTCCGCCATGGCGGCGCGCTCGGAGAGGATGGCGCGGTTCTTGCGGCGGTTGATCTCGATGACCTTGAGCCGCACCTCCTTGCCCACGAGCGTGGCGAGGGCGGCGGAGGCGTCGGGATCGTCGCGGCGGATGCTGTCCACCTGCGAGAGGGGGATGAAGGCGTTGACGCCCTCCACGTTGGCGAGCACGCCGCCGCGGTTGTGGCCCACGATCTCGGCGGTGAAGGTTTCGCCCGATTCGAGGCGGGCGGCGAGGATGTCCCAGCCTTCCTCGCCGCGGGCGCGGTCGAGCGAGACGATGCCATGGCCCTCGGCGCTCATGGGCTGGAGCACCATGACGCGCACGCTGTCGCCCGCCTTCAGGCGGGCCTGCCCATCCACGCCCAGCGAGAGCATCTCGTTCTGGGGGATGACGGCCTCGGTCTTGGTGCCCACGTCCACGATGACGCCGTCGGGCGAGGCACCCATGACGGCGCCGGTGATGATCTCGCCGCGGCGCAGGCTGCCCGGCTGGGCCGCCTCCGTTTCGAGCAGGGCGGCCATGTCCATCTCGGCGGGCTCGGGCGCGGCACGGGCGGCGACCGGCTCGGGCGCGGGGGGCGCGGGCGCGGAAACGGGAATGGCGTCCGCGGAGACGGCGGGCGGGGATTCTTCGGTGGCGGCCCCGGGGGCCTGTTCGTCGATGGACACTGGTGGGCTCCGTTTGACCGCGTTGCCCGCTGTCGTGAGGCGAGAGACGGCCGCTGTTTCTCCCCCGATTGTAGCAGCGCCGCGATCAAGGCGCGAAACGCGGCGGATTCCCTCCGCACGCGCGCGACGGCGCGAACGGCGGGGGGACGGGAAGCCCGGCGGCGGCCTATTTTCCCACCCGGCAACCCGGGCAGTATCGTCGGCGCTGAGACGTTTCACTTCCGTGTTCGGGATGGGAACGGGTGGGGCCGTCTCGCTCCAGCCACCAGAGCGCCCAGTATCGGCCCGCGACGCGGCTCGCGCAAGCGCGGCCCTCAGCGCTCCGGCGCGGGCGCCACGGGCACGGCCTCGAGGAAACGCACCCAGGCGACGGGCAGGCCGTGCTCGCGCGCGCCCTCGACGAGCAGGGCGAGGTAGGCCGCCGTGGTGGGGCCCTCCGCGCCGGGCGCGCGCACGACGTAGGCGAAGGCGTCCATCTCCGCGCCGCCGGGCCGCTCGACGCGCACGGGCGCGCGCCGGTACTGGCCGCGGGTCACGCCCTCATAGCGGTCGAGCGCCGCCGCGTGCGCCGCCGTGACGCGCCAGAGCACGCCCCACACTTCCCCGCCGGGCGCGGGCGGGACGTCGGCCACCAGCCCGCCGCGCCGCTCGCTCCAGGCGTCGAAGGCGAGGCGGCGTCCGCGCAGGCGCGCCGCGCCCAGGGCCACGGCGCCCGGGCAGCGCTCCGCCATCTGCGCGGACGACATGTTCGAGCCGTAGGCGAAGCAGGGCGGCGGGGGCGCGCCGGGCCCCTCAGACACCGGAGACGGTCATGCCGTCGATGCGCACGGTGGGCGCGGCGACGGAGCCGAACCAGGTCAGGTCGTCGCCCACGGCGTCCACGTGCGCGAGCATGTCGGCGAGGTTGCCGGAGACGTTGGCCTCGGCCACGGGCCAGGCGACGGCGCCGTTCTCGATCCAGAAGCCCGCCGCGCCGCGCGAGTAGTCGCCCGTGGTGGGGTTGAAGCCGAAGCCCATGAGCGCCGTCACCAGCAGCCCCTCGCGCGTATCCGCCAGGATCGCGGCGGCGGGCGCGTCGCCCGCTTCGAGCACGAGGTTGGCGGGGCCCGGCTCGGGCGCGGCGGCGGGATCGCGCCAGGCGGCGCCGGTGGTGCGCGCCCCCGCGCGTCGGGCCGTGTAGCAATCGAAGAGGAAGCCCTCGAAGCGCCCCTCGCGAAAGAGGACCGTGCGGCGCGCGGGCACGCCCTCGCCGTCGAAGGGGCGCGAGCCCAGGCGCGCGGGCGCGAGCGGGTCGTCGACCAGCGTCACGAGGGGCGAGGCGACCGTCTCGCCCGCGCGCCCGGCGAGGAAGGTGGCCCCGCGGTAGAGCGCGGCGCCGCTGGCGCAGCGGGCGGCGTCCGCGGCCAGCCGCGCCGCCATCATGGGCTCGAAGATGACGGGCGCGCGCTTCGTTTCCGCCTTGCGCGCGCCCAGCTGGTCCACGGCCCGTTGGGCGGCGATGCGCCCCAGCCGCTCGGGGTCCATGAGCGCGCCCAGGCTGCGTTCCGCGCTGTACCAGAAGGCGTTGCGCTTCTTGCCGTCCGCGTCGTCCGCCATCACTTCGGCGGAGAGGGAGACGGAGGCGGCGGGGTAGCTGGCGGCGAAGCCCGCGGAGTTGGCCAGCGCCGTCTCGCCCGTGCGCGTGGAGAGGCTCGCGCCCTCGGAGTTGGCGACGCGCGCGTCGTGGGCGAGGGCGGCCTCCTCGCAGGCGCGCGCCATGTCGATGCGCTCCTCCAGCGGCAGGCTCTCGATGCGCTCGTCGTAGAGCCGCAGCGCGTCCGCGTCGCCCGCGCCCAGCAGCTCCGCCGCGGGCAGTCCGGCGTACTCGTCGGGCGCGGAGACGCGCGCCAGCTCGACCGCCCCGGCGGCGAAGCGGTCGAGGGCCTCCGCGCCGAAGTCGGAGGTGGCGCACACGGAGGTGCGTCCCCCGTCGATGACGCGCAGGCCGAGCGAGCGCGAGCCCGCCTCCATCAGCTTCTCGACCTCGCCGAGGCGCACGGAGACGGTGGACTCGACGTGGGCGACGGCGAAGGCGTCGCACTGTTCGGCGCCGTGGCGGCGGGCGAGCGCGACGGCGCGGCTCGCCAGTTCGAGCGGGGACGCCTCAGCCAAGCCGCGTGCCGCCGACCGTCATGGCGGAGACGAGCACGGTGGGCAGGCCCACGCCCACGGGCACCGACTGGCCCTCCTTGCCGCAGGTCCAGCGTCCGTCGGAGAGGGCGTAGTCGTTCGCCACCATGCTCACCTTCGAAAGCGCGTCGGGGCCGTTCCCGATGAGGTTCGTGGTTCGCAGGGGCGCGGTGATGCGCCCGCCCTCGATGAGGTAGGCCTCGGTGGTGGAGAACACGAAGTCGCCGTTGGAGATGTTCACCTGTCCGCCGGAGAAGGCGGTGCAGTAGACGCCGCGCTCGACGCTCCCGATCACCTCATCGGGCGTGGAGGGGCCGGGCAGCATGAGGGTGTTCGTCATGCGCGGCATGATCGGGTGCTTGAAGGACTGGCGGCGGCCCGACCCCGTCGGCGGCGCGCCGAAGTGGCGGGCGCTGATCTCGTCGTGCAGGTAGCCGCGCAGCACGCCGCCCGCGATGAGCGTATTGCGGCGCGCGGGGTTGCCCTCGTCGTCCACGTTGATGGAGCCGCGCGAGCGGGCGATGGTGGCGTCGTCGATGACGGTGACGAGCTCGCTGGCCACGGGCTGGCCGAGGCGTCCCGTGTAGTTGCTGGTGCCCTTGCGGTTGAAGTCGGCCTCGAGGCCGTGGCCGATGGCCTCGTGCAGGAGGATGCCGCTGTCGCCCGCGGCCAGCACCACCGGCACCTCGCCCGCGGGGGCCTCCACGGCGTCCTGCAGGAGCACCGCCTGGCGCGCGGCCTCGCGGGCCGTCTCCTCGGGCGGGACGCGCTCGAAGTACTCCATGCCGAGCCGTCCGCCGCCGCCCGTGCGGGCCGTCTGGCGGCTCTCCCCGCGCTGCGAGAGGGCCATCACGTTGAAGCGCATGAGGGGCTGGTCGTCGCCGCGCAGCTGGCCGTCGCTGCGCGCCACCAGCACCACCTTGCGCTCGTCCGCGACGCTCGCCTCCACGCGCGCGATGCTGGGGTCGAAGGCGCGGGCCGCGCGGTCGGCCCGTTCGAGCAGCGCCACCTTCGCGGCGGCGGGGGCGTCGCCCAGCAGCGCCTCCTCGCCGTAGCGGCTTTCGGCGGCCCCGGCGGGGGTGGCGTCGAGGGCGCGGGGAGGCTCGCCGCCGCCCGCGCCGATGCGCGACGCCGTCTCCGCCGCCCGCCGCATGGCCGCCGCGTCGAGCGACTCCGTGTAGGCGTAGCCGATGCTTTCGCCCCGCACCACGCGCACGCCCACGCCCTGCTCCACGCTGCGCGTGGCGGATTTGACGCGCTGGTCGTCGAGCGTGATGGCGCCGTTCGTGCGGTGCTCGAAGAAGAGCTCGGCGAAATCGCCCCCGCGCGCGAGGGCAGTGGCGAGCAGTTCGGAGATGCGGGCGGAATCGACGCCATAGCGCTCGGCGAAGAAGCGCCGGGCCTCATCGGAGGGATCGGACATGCCGCCATCGTACCGCACGCGGGGCGGCTACCGCGCGGGCGCGATGCGGTAGGCTCGCCGGCATGGAGGCGCTGGCCGAATTCCTGCGTCCGGGGCTGCGCGCGCTCACGGAGGCGGGCGCGCTGCGGGAGGGCGTCGAACGGCCCGCGGCGCCGCCCGACGGCCCTCTGCTGGTGGTCGATCTGGAGATGAGCGGGCCCAATCCGCGCGAGCACGAGGTGATCGACCTCGGGGGCGTGCGCGCGGCCCTGGCCCCGGGCTTCCCCGAGGAGGCGGCGTGGGGGGCGCGCGTGCGCCCGCTCCACATCGGCACGGCCAACCCGGCCTCGCTCAAGGTGGCGGGCTACGCGCCCCGGGCGTGGCGCAACGCCATCGCCCTGGAGGAGGCGTTCGCGCGGCTGGCGAAGCTGGGGCGCGGGGCGACCATCGCGGGCTGGGGCATCTCCGGCGACATGGCCTTCCTCGCCGAGACCGCGCGCCGCACGGGCGCGCCCTGGCCCTTCGCGGAGGCGGCGCTCGACATCCAGCGCATCGCGCGCAAGCGGCTCGGCGCGGGGGAGGTGGAGCGCTTCAACCTGGGGCACGTGGCCGACCGCCTCGGCATCGGACGCATGGGCGAACACGGCGCCCTCGCCGACGCCTGCGCCGCCTACGACGTGCTCGTCAGGCTGGCGGAGCGCGCCGGGCTCGGCCCTCCTTGACAACGCCCGCGCGGGCGCGGACGATCACGGGGACGTTCTCGGGGCGAGGTGAAACTCCTCACCGGCGGTGAAAGCCCGCGACTCCGCCCAGGCGGATTGATCCGGTGGAATTCCGGGGCCGACGGTCACAGTCCGGATGGGAGAGAACGAAGGGGCGAGCGCCCGGCGCGGGCCGGTCGAGCGCCGCCGCCCGTCATCCCCGATTCGCCAGGACGCGCGCGAGGGCGGGATGTTCACCGGCATCATCGAGGAACTGGGGACGGTGCTCGAAAGCGGCGAGGGGCGCCTCCGCATCCGCGCCCCGCTCGTCACGGGCGACGCCTCCCCGGGCGACTCCATCGCCGTCAACGGCGTGGACCTCACCGTGGCCGAGCTGGAGGGCGGCGCCTTCGCCGCGAACCTCATGCCGGAGACGTACCGGCGCTCGGCGCTCGGCGACCTGCGCGCGGGCGACCGCGTGAACCTGGAGCGCAGCGTGCGCCCCGGCGACCGCCTCAGCGGGCACATCGTGCGCGGCGTGACCGAGGGCGTGGGCGAGGTGCTGTCGCTCACCCCCGAGGGCGAGGCCCTGCTCGCGCGCGTGGCCGCGCCGCCCGACCTGCTGCGCTACGTGGCGGTCAAGGGGCCCGTCTGCATCGACGGCGTGAGCCTCACGGTGGTGGCGAAGGACGAGGCCTCGCTCACCGTCTCGCTCGTGCGCTACACGCGCGAGCACACCACGCTGGAAGGCCGCGGCGCGGGCGCGCGCGTGAACCTGGAGACGGACATCCTCGCGCGCTACGTCGAGCAGTTCGTGGACGAGCGTCTGGCGGCGGCGGGGGAGCGGGCATGAGCGGCGACGGCGTGAGCATCGGCGTCGAGGAGGCGATCGGGGAGTACCGCCGCGGCAAGTTCGTCATCATCGCCGACGACGAGGGGCGCGAGAACGAGGGCGACCTCACCATCCCCGCCGAGTGCGTGACGGCGGAGACGATCAACTTCATGGCGCGCTACGCGCGGGGGCTGATCTGCATCCCCCTCACGGCGGAGCGGGCGGACGATCTGAAGCTGCCCATGATGGTGGACGAGCGGCGCAACGACTCCCAGTTCGGCACGCCCTTCACCGTCTCCGTGGAGGCGCGCACGGGCGTGTCCACGGGCATCAGCGCCGCGGACCGCGCGCGCACCGTGCAGGTGCTGCTGGACCCGGAGACGCGCCCCGACGACCTCGTGCGGCCCGGCCACATGTTCCCCCTGCGCGCGCACGAGGGCGGCGTGCTGGTGCGCGCGGGGCAGACCGAGGCCAGCGTGGACCTCTGCCGCCTCGCGGGCATGCGCCCGGCGGCGGTGATCTGCGAGATCATGAAGGGCGACGGGGAGATGGCGCGCATGCCCGAACTGCGCCGCTTCGCCCGCCGCCACGGGATCAAGATCCTGACCACCAACGACATCATCCGCTACCGCCTGAAGACGGAGCGGCTGGTGAAGCGCGTGGCCGAGACGGTCCTGCCCACGCCCGCGGGCGAGATGACCATCATCGCCTACCAGGCCCGCTACGCCCCCGAGGAGGAGGTGGCGGTGGTGAAGGGCGCCATCGACCCCGATCGCCCCGTGCTCGTGCGCGTGCACGACCAGTGCTTCACGGGCGACGTGCTCCACTCCATGCGCTGCGACTGCGGCGAGCAGAAGGACCTCGCCCTGCAGATGATCGGCGAGCAGGGGGGCGTCTTCCTCTACCTGCGGCAGGAGGGGCGCGGCATCGGCCTGCACAACAAGCTGCGCGCCTACCGCCTGCAGGACGGCGGCCTCGACACGGTGGACGCCAACCTCGCCCTCGGCTTCCCCGCCGACGGGCGCGACTACGGCATCGCCATGCAGATCCTGCTGGACCTCGGCGTGCGCAGGCTGCGGCTGCTCACCAACAACCCCGACAAGCTCGCGGGGCTGGAGGGCTACGGCCTCGAAATCGTGGAGCGCGTGCCCCTGGAGACCGCGCCCAACGAGTTCAACATCAACTATCTCGAAACGAAGCGCACGCGCATGGGCCACCTGCTCGACCGGCTCGACGCCCCCCAGGCGGCGGCGGACGGGGAGCGCGCGTGAACGAGATCGGCCCGGAGAGCGACGGCGAGGGGCTGCGCGTCTGCGTCGTCGTGGCGCAGTGGAACGAATTCGTCACGCGCAAGCTGCTGGACGGCGCGCGCGCGGGGCTGCGCGAGCGGGGCGTGCGCGCGGACGACGTCACGGTGGCCTGGACGCCCGGCTCCTTCGAGGTTCCGGCGGCGGCGCGCTGGGCGGCGGAATCGGGGCGCTTCGACGCCGTCGTCGCCCTCGGCGCCGTCATCCGCGGCGAAACCGGCCACTACGAGCACATCGCCGCGCAGGCCGCCGCCGGGCTGATGCGCGCGGGACAGGACACGGGCGTGCCCGTCGCCTTCGGCGTGCTCACCTGCGAGAACGCCGGGCAGGCGCTGGAGCGCGCGGGCGGCGTGCACGGGAACAAGGGCGAGGAGGCGGCGGCGGCGGCCATCGCCATGGCGCGCCTGCGCGAGCGCCTCGCCTGAAGCCCCCTCACGCGGCGCGGCGCCACCGCTCCCCGTGGTAGCATCGCCCGGACAGACGCGCGGAAGGACCGGCATGGCGGCAGCGGAACAGTCGAGCGAGCCCGTTCGGGACTACGGCAGCCCCGCGACTTGGGGCGACGTCGAGGCGGTCCGGAATGCGCTGGGCTCGCAGATGGCCAGGCTCGAGAACGGCACGGAGACGCGCCTCGCGCGTCTGGAGGGCCGCTTCGAGACGCGCCTCGCCGAGGTCAGGGCGGACGTCGCCGAAGCCAGGGCGGAGATCGCCGAGGCCAGGGCGGATGTCGTCAGGCTGGAAAGCAAGGTCGACGCCCGCATCGCCGAGGTCAGGACGGAAATCGCCGAGGCCAGGGCGGAGATCGCCGAGGCTAGGGCGGATGTCGTCAGGCTGGAAAGCAAGGTCGACGCCCGCATCGCCGAGGTCAGGGCCGACATCAGCACGATGGAGAGCGGGCTCAACGCGCGGATCGCCGAAGTGCAAACGGAGATCGCGCGCGGGAATGAGCGCATGGCCCGCTGGACCCTCACCGCCATGGCGGCGGGCATCGCCGCCATCGCCGCCCTGGTCGGCATCCTCGCGGCCGTCTGAGGCCGCGCGAGCGCCCCGCCTCAGGGCTTCTCCAGATAGATGCCCGCCGCCCAGCCGTTGCCCGCGGGCGCGGTCACCAGCCACCAGTTGAAGCCGTTGGCCGCCACCGGGCCCTCCAGCACGGTCACCTCCGCGCCGTCGGCCACGCAGTCGATGACGGCGGCGTCGATGCGGGCGTTGGCGCGAATGTTGAGGCAGCTGTCCGTGCCCGCCACGACCGCGCCCGCGCCCGCGGCGAAACGCGGCGGCGCAGGCGTGGGGGTGGCCGTCGGCGTGGGAACGGGCGTGGCCGTGGCCGTGGGCGTGACCGTCGCCGCCGGAACGGGCGTGGCCGCGGACGTCGGCGCGGGCGTGACGGCGGCGGGCGCGGGATCGCCGCCGCCCCCCCCGAACTGCTCGACGCCCCAGACGATGCCGAGGGCGATGGCGGCGGCCAGCAGCAGGCCCGCGGGCACGTACCAGTAGCGCAACAGCCAGCCGCGCGCGCGGGGGGCGCGCCCGAGGACGCCGATGTCGGAGGGCCGCCGCGCCGCCGCGCGTCCGCTCTCCAGCCGCAGCGGCGCGCGCATCGCCGCCGGACGGGCGGGGGCGGGCGCGGGGGGCGGGCCCCCGCGAAAGGCGAGCGGACGGGGCTGGCCCTCGTGCTCGCCCGGCGTGGCGCAGCCGTCGCGCTCGACCCAGCAGGCGGGGTGGTGGAGGGCGCGGCAGCCCGAGCACTGCAGCACGGCCTCGTTCGCGAGGAACGCGACGCCGCAGGCCGGGCAGAGACGGTGGGTCGGCTGGCTCACGCGGACACCCCCGCGCGAGTATCGAGCGGGCGCGGGCGCTCGGCAAGGCGCCCGGCGTAGACTCGCCCCATGCGGAGGCGTGCGTGAGCGCGAGGCGGCGGCCCGCGACGGGCGTCGCCATCGTCGTGCGCGACGACGCCGGGCGCGTGCTGCTGGGGCGGCGCGCCGTGGGCTGGGGCGCGGGCGCGTGGTGCATCCCCTGCGGCTCCGTGGAATGGGGCGAGGACGTGCGCGCCGCCGCCGAACGCGAACTGCTGGAGGAGACCGGCGTGCGCGCCCGCGCGGGCGAACCGCTGGCCGTCCACTCCAACTTCCACGACCCCGACCGGCTCACGGTCGGCATCTGGTTCGCCGCCGAGGACGCGCGCGGCGACCCCTTCCCCGCCGACGGCGAGATGAGCGCGACCGCCTACTTCGATCCCGCCGACCCGCCGCCGCTGGCCTTCCCCACGGATGCGCTCGTGCTGGCCCGGCTGGCGCGCGAGGGCACGGGGCCGAAGCGCGCGGGCGGCCAGTAGCGCCAGACCGCGCGCCCCGCGATGGCCCCCCGCGGCACGGGGCCGAAGACGCGGCTGTCGCTGCTCGCCGCCGCGTTGTCGCCCAGCAGCTCGACGCCCCCCGCGGCGGACGCGGCCACGCGCTTCACGATCTCGCGCGCCGCATCGCGCGGGTCGCGCGCGACCACGACCTCGCCCGGCGCGGGCGCGCGGCGCACGTAGGCGCGCCGGTCGACGACGAGGCAGTCGCCCGGGGCGAGCGCGGGCGTCATGCTCGCGCCCGTCACCGCGTAGCGGGCGAAGCGCCAGCGCGCGAGCGCGAGCAGGGCCGCCGCGCCGGCCCCCGCCAGCGCGAGGGCGGCGACGCTGCTACCCGGCGGTGTAGAAGGGGACGTCGTCGCGGTTCTTCGAGGCCCAGAAGATGTCGTGGATCCCGCGGATGGCGTCGACCAGCGCCTGCGCGGCCTCCACGTTCACCTCGACCTTGTTCTGCGAGCAGAGCTTGGCCGCGTTCCAGAAGGTGGCGTGCAGGTCGGGGTTGGCCTCGAGGTGCGGCGGCTTGAAGTAGTCGGTCCAGAGGATGAGCAGCTCCTGCTTGGCCAGCTGGGCCTGCTCCTCCTTGATGGCGATGTAGCGGCCGCGCGTGTTCTCCGCGGCGAGGCCGTCGCCCTCAAGGGCGACCAGCTTCCTGGCCATGGAGAGGACGGCCTCGGCGGCGATGCGCGCGGAGGCGGGATCGTAGACGCCGCAGGGGCCGTCGCAGTGGGCGGCGGCGGTGCGGGAGGGGCGGAGGATGCGATCGAGCAGGCTCATGGGAGGCTCCTTCCTGCGAATGCTTCGGCGGCGCAGTATAGCGGGGCGGGCGGCGATCCGCGCCCCTCCTTGCGGGCGCCCGACGGCGCGCCTAGGATCGGGGGCGCGGACGATCCGCGCGGAGGGGCGATGTCCTACAGCATCATTGAGACGTGCATCGGCTGCACCGCCTGCACGAAGCGCTGCCCCACGAACGCGATCACGGGGTCGCGCAACGAACTGCACGTGATCGACCCCAGCCTCTGCATCGACTGCGGGGCCTGCGGCGTGGTCTGCCCGCCCGAGGCGATCCTCGACGGGCTCGGCGACGTGACCAAATCGATCAAGAAGAACGAGTGGCCCAAGGCCGTCGTGATCGAGGAGAAGTGCATCGGCTCCGGCTGCGAGCTGTGCATCAACATCTGCCCCTTCGACGCGCTCAGCCTGCAGCACACCGACCGCGTCGACGACTTCTTCGGCGTGAGCACGGTGGACGAGAAGAAGTGCACCGGCTGCCGCCTCTGCGAGGACGTGTGCGGCTGGGACTCCGTCCACATCTTCCCGCTCCGGGACGAGATCCTGAAGCCGCTGGAAACTCTCACGGATCAGGAGATCGCCCTCGTGAAACGGGCGAAGACGGCCCAGGACGCGATCGGCGTCTCCTGAGCGAGGCCTCGGACGGGGGCTAGGCGTAGTGCTCGATGCGGCCCGCCAGATCGACGTCGAGCTGCGTGACGCCGCCCGCGTCGTGCGTGCTCAGGCGGATGTCCACCGTGGCATAGACGATCGTCAGCTCGGGGTGATGGTTCATCACCTCGGCGGCCATGGCCACGCGCGTGACGAAGCCCATGGCGGCGATGTGGTCGTCCAGGCGGAAGCTCTTGCGGATGGCGTCGCCGTCCGCGCTCCAGCCGGGCAGGCCCGCCAGGGCCTCGCCGATGCGCTCGTCGCTCAGTCGATCGGGCATGACGCACCTCCCGGAGCGCGGCCCCATGCGCGCGGCGGCGCTCCCGACGGGCAAGGATAGTACGTATGGCGCGCGCGCGGGAGCGGCGACGGCATGGGCGGCGGTGGTTCCTCGGCGCGCTCGGCGCGTCCGCGGGGGCGGCCGGGCTGGCGGCGCTTGGCTGCGGCGACGGCGGAACGCCCGCGCCCGTCGCCGGGACGCCGGACGCGCCGCCGGACGATGCGGAGGCGTTTCCCGTCTATCCGAGCACGCCCGCGCCCTGGCCCGAACGCCCCGCGCGGGCCAGCCGCCACGGCGGGGCGCTGCGCTACGCCGCCGCCCTCTACAGCGACGGGCAGTTCGACCCCCACCGCTCCGTCTCGGCCACGCTGCTGGGCCAGCAGGCGCTCGTCTACAGCCGCCTGCTCACCTACGAGAGCCAGGTGGACGGGCGGCTGGGGCCGGACCTCGCCCTGGGGCTGCCCGAACAGCCGGACGAGCTCACCTACGTCTTCCGCCTGAACCCGCAAGCGCGCTGGCACGAGGGCGCGCTCCCCGACGGGCGGCCCGTGACCGCGGGGGACGCGCTCTTCAGCATCGAACGGCAGCGGCAGGGGGCCCCCGCCGTCTTCCCCCGAAGCGCGCGCTGGGACCCGATCGAGGCCGCGGAGGCCCCCGACGACCTGACGCTCACGGCGAGCACGGCGGAGCCCTTCGCGGGGACGCTGGCGCGTTTCGCCTCCACGGAGGGGTTCGTGCTGCCGCCGGAGATCGAACGGGAGGAGGGCCTCACGCCGCACCGCCAGCCCGGCAGCGGCCCCTTCCGCTGGGTCGAGTGGTCGGAGGGATCGTTCGCCAGCGTCGTCCGCAACGACGCCTGGCACGGCCCCGACGGCGGCCCCTTCCTCGACGGCGTCTCCGTCGTGCAGCCGCGCCCCGCGGACGAGCTGGAGGCGGACCTGCGCACGAACCGGCTGGACGCCGTGGTGGCGGGCTTCCAGCAGGCGCGCGATCTGAAGGGCCGCCTGCCCGCGCTGCGCGAGGCGCGCTCCGCCATCGCCCAGTTCTACGGCATGCGCTTCCTCTCCGCGCTGCCGCCCTACCAGGATCCGCGCCTGCGTCTGGCGCTGACGGCGGCCATCGACCGGCGCGAGCTGCTGGACCGCTTCTTCAGCGGCGCGGGCACGCTCAACCCCTGGATCAGCGCGGGCGTGCGGCGCTGGTCGCTGCCCCAGGCGGAGCTGGCGGAAGCGCCCGGCTACCGCCCCGGCAGCGGCGGACGCGCCCTCGACCTGGCGGACGCCCGCGCCGCCCTCGCCTCCTACCGCGCAGAGGCCGGGGTGCCCGACGAGATCGAGCTGCTGGTCACGGAGAACGTGGAGCGCACGCTCGGCATGGGCGGGCTCATCCGCGACCAGCTGGCCGCCGCCCTCGACCTCGACGTGACCGTCACCGCCGTCTCCATCGAGACGCTCGCGCGGCGGCTGGTGGCGGGCGAGGCCCCCTGGGCGGCGGGCTTCGACAACGGCTGGATCGACCTCGACGACTGGCTGTATCCCTACTTCCACAGCGAGGGCACGGGCAACACCTTCGCCCTGCGCGACGACGACCTCGACGCCCTCATCGGCGAGCAGCGCGCGGAGATGTCGCCCGACCGCCGCCAGCAGATCGGCTACGACGTGCAGCGCCGCCTGCTCGACCTGAACGTGGGCGTCAACCTCGTCAGCGAGGACGTGGTGACGCTCTTCATGCCCTACGTGCAGCTCTTCCCCGTGGACGCGGGCGAGAGCTATCAGGATCGCTTCGCGCGCACCTGGATCGACCGCGCGCACCCGACCTAGGTGACGCCCGCCTAGGCCTCCGACTCCTCGAAGAGCTGGAAGAGGACGCCGTTGGCGTCGCGCGGGGAGATGAAGAAGTTGCGCCGCCAGCCGCTCTCGTCCACGCCGCCCGAGCGCCTTCAGGGGCGAGACGTAGACGATGCGCGTGACCGCCTCCAGCTCGCCCGCCCCGGCCTCGCGCACGAGCTGGTCGATGCCGGCGAGGAAGGCGGCGAGCGTCTTGCCGGAGCCGGTGGGCGCGGCCACGAGCGTGGTCTCGCCCGCGAGGATGCGGGGCCAGCCCTCGGCCTGCGCGTCGGTGGGGCGCTCGAAGCGGCGCTCGAACCAGGCGCGCACGACGGGGTGGAAGGCCGCCAGCGGCCCGGCGCCGGAGGGCGCATCGGCGGGGGCGTCGCGCTCGAACATGCGTACGCGATGATACCGGAATCGCGCCGCTCGCGCGAACGCGCGGAAGGCGTACCATGCCCGCATGGTCATCGACGAGCGCCTGCACCTGCCCGACCTGCTGATCGAGGGCTTTCGCGGCATCGAGGCGCTGACGATTCCGCGTCTGGGGCACGTCACGTTGCTGACGGGCAAGAACGGCGTGGGCAAGACGACGGTGCTGGAAGCCGTGCAGCTGTATGCCACGCGGGGCCGTTCCATGCAGCAGCTGTTGGTGGCGCGGAGAGAGACTTTTTTTACTACCGACGTGGAGAACGACGAGGTCGCAGTGCCCGATGGTTCGGCGCTTTTTTATAAGTGGGGCGCTTCCCCGGGCACGCAAAGTATGATTGGTTCTCCAACCATGAAGGATGCGAGCCTCTTGATCGAGCCTCACATTCAGGCTCCAGAGTATGAGAAGATGAAAAAGTTCCTGAATCTTTCTCAGGATCGCATCATTGCGCTCAAATTTTCGCTTGGAGATCAATCTTGGTACTCGTATGGGATGGATGATGCGCCACCAATGACTCAAGGGGCACGATTGGGACCAAGCGTACTGGATGACGATGCACTGGCAAAGATGTGGAGCAAAATTGCCTTGAAGCCCGAGCAGACTAGTGCAATAGCAGCGCTAGAACTTGCAACCACCGCTAGTATTGAAGGCGTTGCACTTGTCAACAAGGATCAGATCGTTGTCAGGCTTAGCGAACACGAGCATCGCATCCCCCTCAAGAGCTTGGGGGATGGAGCATCGCGTCTGCTTGCGGTGGCTCTGGCCTTTGCCAACGCTCAGGATGGTTTCCTGTTTATTGATGAGGCAGAGAACGGCATTCATCACTCCATCCAGCGTGACTACTGGCGGATGATCCTGCAAGCCGCGCACGACAACAACGTGCAGGTCATCGCCACAACGCACAGCTGGGATTGCGTGCGTGGTTTCGCGCAGGCCGCGGTGGAGAACGGGGAGGTTGATGGTGTCTTGATTCGTCTTGAAAAGGACGAAGATGGCCTCCACGCCATCACTTACTCCAAAGACAAGCTCCGGCGGGCCACTGAACATGACATCGAGGTCCGCTAAAGATGCCTGAGCGCGCTTCGCGCATCCTTCTGGTCGAAGGACAGGACGACAAGCATGTGGTGCTGCACATCATCCACAGACTCGGCCTCGAACTCGGCCTCGCCATTCGCGACGGGGGCGACCTGGGCGGCTACTCCAATCTTCGCGCCAGAATCGACACGACCATTGACGAACCCGGCGTGGAGGCGGTCGGGATCATGGCCGATGCGAACGATGCGCCTCAGAGCCGCTGGGACTCCGTCACCGACGCGGTGCGGGCATCCGAGAGGCTGCGGTCGGCGAACGTCGAGCTGCCGGACAGTCCCGTGCCGAGCGGGGCAGTCGCTGAGGACAAGCCCCGCGTCGGCATCTGGCTCATGCCCGATAACGTGCGTCCTGGCGAACTGGAGGACTTCGTGGCCGAGATGATCCCGCATGGCGATCCGGTCCGGCCGCGAGCACACGCCTATATCGACGGCATCCCCGAAGCCGACCGCAAGTTCGCCGAAGGCAAGACTGAGCGCGCCAGGATCCACGCTTGGCTGGCCGCCCGCGAGGAGCCGCGCCGCATGGGGCTCGCCATCCGCGCTGACGATCTCAGCACTGAAGCGCCGCTCTGCCAAGCCTTCGCGGAGTGGCTCCGGCGGCTGTTCGGACCTTAGGCCTCCGGCTCCTCGAAGAGCTGGAAGAGGACGCCGTTGGCGTCGCGCGGGGAGATGAAGAAGTTGCGCCGCCAGCCGCTCTCGTCCACGCCGCCCGCAGGCGACACGCCCTCCGCCGCCAGCGCCTCCACGGCAGCGTCTACCGATTCCACCTCGCAGGAGACGTGGTGCAGGCCCGGACCGCGTCGGGCGAGGAAGGTCTGCAGGAAGCCCTCGTCGCCCAGCGGCTCCAGTATCTCCAGCTTCAGCTCGGTGGCGGGGATGCGCAGCATGCAGCCCTTGTAGCCGCGGTCGGGGACCTCCCAGCAGCGCCCGGCGTCCATGCCGAAGACGCGCTCCAGCCAGACCGCGCGCGCATCCAGGTCGGGTGAGGCGATGGCGATGTGGTCGATGCGGCGGAAGCCAAGCGCGCCCGCCTCGCCGCGCGTCCCGTTCACGGGCTCCGCGCGCTTCGGCTCGTAGAGCTGCCAGAGGACGCCGCCGCTGTCGCGCGGATGGATGTAGGCCATGCGCCACATCGAGTCCTCGCTGATGCCGCCGAAGGGGGTGACGCCGAGCCGCTCCAGCTCCGCCGCCGCTTCCTCGATGTCGGGCACCTGCACGGTGAGGTGGTGGAGGCCGGGGCCGCGCTGGTCGAGGAATTTCTGCACCAGGCTGTCGGGGCCGTCGGGCTGCAGGATCTCCCATTCGGTGGCGGTGTTGCGGATGCGGCTCACGCTGCCGCCGAAGGGCGTGTCCGGACGGGGGGTGAACTCGCGCAGGAAGCGGAAGCCGAAGAGCCGCGCGAAGCGAGCGCACTGCGCGCGCCAGTCGCAGGCGGCCATGCTGATGTGATCGAAGCGGTTGAGCGTGAGCATGGGGGGCCGCCGGTATGGTAGGGAAACGGAGGGCGCGGGGCAACCATGGCGACGGGCGCGACGATCGTGGCCAATCCGTTCGCGCGCGGGATGCGGCGCTTCGACGCGGCGCGCGCGCTGCGCCAGCTGGAGCGGCGCGGCCTCGGCGCGCGGCTGGAGCTGCCGGATTCGCCGGAGGGGACCGCCGCCGCCGCGCGCGCCGCCGCCGAACGGGGCGACGCCTTCGTGTTCGCGCTGGGGGGCGACGGCACGGCGCGGCTGGCGGCGGGGGCGCTGGCGGGCACGGAGACGGCGCTGGCCGTGCTCGCGGGCGGCACCGCCAACGTGTGGGCGAAGGAGGCGGGCATCCCCCGCGCCTTTCCGCGCGCCATCGCCGCCCATCTCGACGGCCAGCGCGCGCCCATGGATCTGGGCCGGGCCAACGGCGAGCCCTTCCTGCTCATGGCGGGCATCGGCTGGGACGCCCGCATCGCGGCCACCGTGCCGCCCCCGCTCAAGCGGCGGCTGGGCGTGCTCGCCTACGTGCTCCACGGCGCGCCCCTGCTCCCGCGGCTGCGCGCGAACCCGCTGGCGTGGTCGGCGGAGGGCGGCGGCGGCGAGGAGCGCATCGGGCTGATCGTGGCCAGCAACACGCGCCTCTACGGCGGCGTCCTCATGTTCTCGCCGGAGGCGAGCGCCCGCGACGGCGCGCTCGACGTGTGCATCTTCGCGCCGCGCGGGCCGCGCGACGCGCTCCGCCACACCGCCGGTGTGCTGGCGCGGCGGCACGGGGGCGACGCGCGCGTGCGCCAGCTGCGGACGGCGCGGTTCGCGGTGGAGACGCCGGGCCTGCCCGTGCAGGTGGACGGCGACGCCATCGGCGAGACGCCGCTGACGCTGACCGTGGAGCGCGGGGCCGTGCGCATGAGCGTGCCGCGCGGGCCCCTGCCGCCGGTGCTGGCCGCTACTCCCCCTCGAAGCGGCTGACGCTCCCGCCGCTCACGGCGAAGCGCCCGGTCGCGCCCGCCAGCGCGTCGCGCACGCGGTCGACGTCGGCGGTGGTGACGATGGCCTGCTGGAAGGTCTCGAAGGAATCGAGCACGCCGCGGCGGCGGCGCTCGTCGAGTTCGCTGAGCACGTCGTCGAGGAGCACGACGGGCTCGTCGCCGAGGCAGGTCTGGATGTAGGCGGCCTCGGCCAGGCGCAGGGAGAGGGCGGCCGTGCGCAGCTGCGCGCGCGAGGCGAAGGCGCCCGCGGGCAGGCCGTCGATGCGCACCTCCACGTCGTCGCGGTGGGGGCCGACGAGGGTGACGCCCGCGGCGATTTCGCGCGGGC
The DNA here is from genome assembly GCA_958295975.1 of Tepidiformaceae bacterium. GTDB lineage: Bacteria > Chloroflexota > Dehalococcoidia > Tepidiformales > Tepidiformaceae > UBA2991. Next base: position 430,065 of record OY282446.1, read on the forward strand.
GGCCCTGCTCGAGGGCGCGCAACATGCGGTCGGTCCACTCCGCGTCGTCGAGCGGCAGGTCGCGCTCGATGGCGTCGCCGAGGGCGGGCTTGTAGGTCAGGTCCACCGTCTCCGCCTCGTCGCTGAGGGCGGCCATCTGCTGGCTGGCGTGGGCGACGAGCAGTCCGAGGGCGTCGGCGCGGCCCTTCATGATGACGCCGCCCGCGTGGGCCAGCTCCTGGTTCCAGAAGCCGAGCTCGGCGGGGGCGGCGTCGCGTGCCTGGATGCGCTTGAGCAGCCCGTTGCGCTGCTGGAGGACGCGCTGGTAGCGCTGCATGGCGCGCAGGTAGCCGCGGTCCACCTGCGAGACCATCATGTCGAGGTAGCGGCGGCGCAGGATGGGCGGCCCCGCCGCCACCTCGATGTCGAGCGTGGAGAAGAGCACGGCGGCCAGCTCGCCCACGGCCTCGGAGGCGCGGCGGGCGAGGCCGTTCACGCGCACGCGCTTGCCCGCGCGCTGGCCCTCGGCGGAGCGCCCGACGACGGCGAGGGCGATTTCGAGGTTGCCCGCCGCGCGCCGCACCTCGGCCCGCAGGCGCGCCACGGGGAACTCCGTGTCGAGCAGGTCGCGGCGCACGAGGTCGGCGTCGCTGCTGGCGCGGCTGGAGCGCAGCGTGGAGAGCAGGTAGACGGCCTCCAGCAGGTTGCTCTTGCCCTGCGCGTTCTCGCCCACCACGAGGTTGAGGCCGCGGTCGAGCTGCAGCTCGGCCTGCCCATAGTTGCGGAAACCGGCGATCTGGAGTCTGGTGATGTACACGGCGCGCCCGGGGCGGCAATGCCGCCGGATTGCCCACTATAGGCCATTTTTCGCGTATTCGCCTCTTTTATGTGCGATAGAGGCGCGGGAAACTGATCAGGTGCATACGCAATAGCCTTGCGGAGCGGCGATCTCCTTCCTAGAATCGCGCCAGCATTCAACGGCGGGGTGTGATCAATGAAGGTTCAGGTGCTCCAGGAGAACCTGCAGCGCGGGCTCGGCATCGTGGGCCGCGCGGTGGCGGCGCGCTCCACGCTGCCCATCACGGCGAACGTCCTCATCATGACCGACGAGGGGCGGCTGAAGCTCTCCGCCACCGACCTCGACATCTCCATCAGCACCTGGATCGGCGCGAAGATCGACGAGGAAGGCGCGACCACCATCCCCGCGCGGCTGATGACCGACTTCGTGGCGCAGCTGCCCCCGGCCACCGTCACCATCGAGAGCGACGAGGAGATGCGCCGTTCGGCCAAGCTGACGTGCGCGCGCACGGAGTCGACCGTCAACACGCTCTCCGCGACCGATTTCCCCCGCCTCGCCACCATCGGGGACGGCCCCGGCATCTCCATCAACCCCACGGACCTGCGGCGCGCCATCGACCGCGTGGAGTTCGCCGCCGCCACGGACGATTCCCGCCCCGTGATCACGGGCGTGAGCGTGAAGGGCGCGGAGCACATGCTCACCTTCGCCGCTTCCGACGGCTTCCGCCTGGCCGTGGCCGACATCGCCCTGGACGAGAAGCAGTCGGTGGCGGAATTCGACCTGATCGTGCCCGCGCGGGCCCTGCGCGAGGTGGGCCGCCTGATCGGCGACAGCGGCGCCCCCGTCGAGCTGCGCGTGAACGAGGAGAAGACGCGCGTGGAGTTCACGCTCACGGACGTGGAGCTGTCGGCGCAGCTCATCCAGGGCTCCTTCCCCAACTACACGCAGCTGATCCCGACCGAATGGAACACGGCCACCGAGGTGCCCGTGGGGGACTTCATGCGCGGGGCGCGCATCGCCGCCATCTTCGCGCGCGACGGCAGCGGCATCGTGCGCCTGCAGGTCACCCCCGAGGACGCCGCGCGGGAGGACGGGCAGCTGCTCATCAGCGCGCGCGCGGACGAGGTGGGGGACAACGAGGGCACGATCGACGTGCGCGTGAAGGGCGAGGCCGCCAAGATCGCCTTCAACAGCCGCTACCTCGCCGACGTGCTGGGCGCGCTCGACCCGGAGGGCTCGGTGCGCATGGAGACGACCAGCCCCTCCAGCCAGGGCGTCTTCCGGCCCGTGGACGAGAGCGGCAAGGACGACTACGTGCACGTCGTCATGCCCATGTTCGTGCAGTGGTAGCGCGGGGGCCCCGGCCCCCACGCCCCTGATCGCCCCGAGTACGGACCCGCCGGTCGAGCGGGCCAGCCAGCCGCTGGACTACCCGTCTTCCGGCATCCCGGCGCCGTCGCCGTTGGCGACCGTTTCTCCATCGCCGCCGTCCCCGGCGGAGGGAGCAGGCGTCGCGCCGCCGTCCGCGCCGTTCGCCGTGGACACGACGCGCGGCAGGTTCTTGAGCGTGGCGAGGATGTCGATGCCGGTCAGGCTTTCGACCAGGTCCGGCAGCTGCGCCACGACCTTCGTCACCTCGCCGGTGAGCCTGCTGGCGCCGGTGGAGCCGCCCTCGCCGCTGATCATGACGATGCGGTCGGTCTGGGCGAGCGGCTGGGAGATGGCGGCGGCCACGTCGGGCAGGGAGGCCAGCAGCGAGTCGATGACGGCGGCCTGGCCGTACTGCTTCCAGGCCTCCGCCTTCGTGCGCATGGCGTCGGCCTCGGCGAGCCCGCGGGCGCGGATGGCCCCGGCCTCGGCGTCGCCGCGGGCGCGGATGGCGTCGGCCTCGCCGCCGCCGCGCAGGCTCAGCGTCTCCGCCTCGGCCTCGGCTTCGGCCACCGTCTTCAGCTTTTCGCCGGCGGCGATCGTCTCCAGGCGGTAGCGCTCGGCCTCGGCGGGGCGCTTCACGCCCGCTTCCAGCTCGCGCTGGCGGCGCTCGATTTCCTGCTGCTCGACCTCGATCTGCTTGGTGCGCTCGACGACCTCGATCTGCAGCTCCTGTTCGCGGATGTCCTGCCGGGTCTTCGCCTCCTGCAGCGCGTAGGCGAGTTCGGCCTCGGCCTGGCGGGCGTTCGTCTCCTGCTCGTAGCGCGCCTTCTGGACGCGGAAGTCCCGCTCGGAGGCGGCGATGCTGGTCTCCGCCTCGAACCTGGCGGCCTCCTGGTCGCGGTTCGCCTGCGCGGCCACGACGGAGGCATCGCGCTCGGCTTCGGCGCGCCGGATGGAGGCGTCGCGCGTCGCTTCGGCCTCGCCGATCTCGGCGTCGCGCGTGACCTCCGCGGTGCGCTTGCGGCCCAGCGCGTCGAGGTAGCCCTGGTCGTCGCGGATGTCGCGGATGGTGAAGCTCACGATTTCGAGGCCCATGTTCGCCATGTGGGGCCCGGCCACCTCGCCGACGCTCTGGGCGAACGACTCGCGATCCTGATAGATGTCCTCGACCGTCATGGTGCCGAGGATGGCGCGCTGGGCCCCTTCGAGCGTCTGCAGGGCAACCTGCGCGATCTCGCGCTGGGGCTTGCCGATGAACTGCTGCGCCGCCGTGCGGATGGCCTCCTCGGCGCGCGCCACCTTCACCTGCGCCACGCCGTCCACGGTGATGGCCACGCCCTCCTTGGTGTAGACCTTGGCCGTCTCCACGGCGAGGGTCATGACCTCGAGGGAGAGGTTCTGGGCCTTGAAGAAGATGGGCAGGACGATGAGGCGTCCGCCAACCGTGAGCTTGGGTTCGCGGCCGCCTCCCGACCGGATCACGGCCTCGTTGGGGCCAGCCACCTTGATAATCGGCGCCATTCCGTTCCTCCTTCGCCCACCGGCGCTCAGCGCCGCAGGAGCGCCCGCAGGACCGCCGCCGGGGAGCGCCGCGCCCGCGGCCCCGCCCCGGCGCGCCTGCCGGACACCTTGAGTACGCCGCCACCATACACGGCGACCACGCGCACCGCCTGCCCCTCCTCCACCCGTTCCCCCTCCTCCGTGGTGGCGGGCCATTCGCGTTCGCCGACGCGGACCGTGCCGCCGGATGCGCCGAAGGCGGAGAGGGCCACGCCCCGCTCGCCCTCCAGCCCGCCCGCGGAGGCGGAAACGTGGGCGTCGGACGCCCCGCCCTGCCGCAGGAGGGCGTACATGCCCAGCAGCGCCGCCAGCAGCGCCGCCCCCGTCGCCCCGATCAGCCAGCGGCTCACCCCGACGGACGGTTCGGGGACGTCGGGCGACTGGAAGAAGCCGCCGAAGAGCAGGAAGGCCCCCAGCAGAAAGGCGGCCAGCCCGCCCGCGCCGAACACGCCCACGCCCGGGGCCTGCAGCTCGAAGTAGAAGAGGGCCATGGCGAAGAGGATGAGCCCCACCCCGACCCAGTTCACGGGGAGCTGGCCGAGGGCGACGAAGGCGAGCACGAGCATGATCACCCCCGCGATGCCGGGACCGAAGGCGCCGGGCGAGAAGAACTCGGCCATGAGGGCGAGGCCGCCGAGGCTGAGCAGCAGGAAGGCGATGTTGGGGTTGGCGATGGCGGCCAGGAAGCGCTCCGGCAGCGTCATGCCGATGCGGCGCACGGGCGCGCCCGCGGTCCGCAGCGTCACCGTCCCCGCCGCCGTCTCCACCGTGCGCCCGTCGACGCGGGCCAGCAGGTCGTCCAGGTCGGCGGCGATGAGGTCCACGATGCCGAGCGCGAGCGCCTCGCTGGCGGAGTAGGCGCGGGCCAGCGTCACCGTTTCCTCGAGCGCTTCGGCGTTGCGCCCGCGGCGTTCGGCCAGCGCGCGGATGAAGGCGCGCGTGTCCTCGTTCACCTTGCGCGCCAGCGTCCCCTCCAGGTTCTCGCCGGATGAGCCGACGGGCGAGGCCGCGCCGATGTTGGTGGCGGGGGCCATGGCGGCCACGTTGGCGGCGGCGGCGATGAAGGTGCCCGCCGAGGCCGCCCGCGCGCCCGCCGGGGAGACGTAGACGGCCACCGGCGCGCGCGACTCGAGGATGGCCTCGACCATGTCGCGCGTGGAGTCCAGCCGCCCGCCGGGCGTGTCCAGCTCCACCACCACGAGCGCCGCCCCGTCGCCGGAGGCCGCGCCGAGGCCGCGCGCAAGGTAGCGGGCGCTGACCGCGTCGATGGGGCCATCGATGCCCAGCACGGCGACGTGAGCGCCCTGGGCGTCCGCGGGCGCCAGCCAGTGCGCGAGCCCCAGCCAGCCGATCCCGATGGCCAGGAGCGTGATCCCGATGCCGCGCAACCGTCGCCTCGCCATGCCCTCGTCGCGGAGTATGGCAAACGCGCGCCGCCGCCGTCACTCGCGGACGGGCGGCGGCGGCGTTGCGCGCGGGTCCGGCTCAGAAGTCGAAGCCGGCCTCGCGGATGAGCTCGAGCGTGCGCTGCAGGCCGCCGCCGAGCCGGTCGAATTCGCCGAGGTTGACGGCCCCCACCGGGAGCGCGTTCACCTCGCCGAGGTCGAGCCCGATGGCGAGGGGGTATTCGTGCGTCTCCGTGCCGAAGTAGCGCTGCGCCTCCAGCCCGAGCATGTAGCGGATGAAGCGCCCGGCGAGATCCCGGTCGCCGCTGACGAGCGCGCCCGCGGCGGTGGCGATGGTGACGCCGCCGGGATCGCCGTCCGCGAAGTAATGGTTCTCGCTGGGCGTGGAGGGGTCCTCGTCCTTGAGGCGCAGGTTGTAGTAGTGGTTGACGAGGCCCATCCCGATCTCGCCGCGGGCCACGGCCTGCACGATGCCGCTGTTGTTGCCGAGCACGGGCGCGCCGCCCTCGCGCAGGGCCGTGAGCCAGGCGAGCGCCGCCTCGTCGCCGACCTCCAGCCGGAAGAGCGTGAAGAAGTCCTGGAAGGAGCCGTTCGCGGGGGCGATGGCCACGCGCCCCAGCCACTCGTCCTCCACGAGGTCGTGGACGGAGGCGGGCAGGTCGGCCTCGTCGTAGAGGTCGGCGTTGTAGACGAGCACGCGCTGGCGGCCCGTGAGCGCCACCCAGTAGCCGGAGGGGCTGGAGGGCGCGAGCGCCAGCACCTCGTCGTCGAGGGGCCTCAACATGCCCCGCTCGGCGAGGAAGGCGACGGGGCCCGGGCTCTGCGAGATGAAGACGTCGGCGGGCGTGCGCTCGCCCTCCTCCCGCAGCAGCAGGGCGAGGTCGGCGGAGCCGCCGTAGCGCACCTCCACGTCGATGCCGGTGTCCTCCGCGAAGCGCTCGATCAGCGGGCCGATGAGGTTCTGGCTGCGGCCGGAGTAGATGGTGAGCGTTCCCTCGTCGCCGGAGCAGGCCAGGGCGGCGAGGGCGGCCGCCGCGAGCGCGAGCATGGCGGCCAGGGGGATCGACGCGCGCCGAAGCCGCGCGGGGGTCGGAGTGAACGCGGACATAGCCATTCCTCATTTCCTGAGTTAGGGAATCCTAACTCTTTTTCATAGGCTCGGCGAAATAGTGGAGTATGCCCCCGCACAGTGCAAGCGGGCGGCGCGTGCGCGGCGGCGCGCTGTAGAATGCGGCCCAACCGGACCGGAGGCCGTCCGTGACGCAGTCCCGCACGATCCCGCGCGCGCTCCTGCTGGTCGCCGCCGCGGCCGTCGCCGCCATCACCCTGCTGGCCGGGAACGGGGCCTTCGCGCAGGGGGGCGAGGAGGAGGGCGAGGCCTTCTCCGGCACGCTGCGCTTCGAGGGCGCGCCCGTGGCGGGCGTTCGCATCGTGGCCGCCGACGCCGCCGGGCGGCCCGTGGGCGAGGCCGTCTCCGACGCCGAGGGGCGCTGGCGCATTCCCCTGCCCGGGCCGGGCACCTGGCGCGCCACCATCGTCGCCGAAACGCTGCCCGAGGGCGTCACGCTGCGCGACCCCGAACGGGCGACGCTGGAGGTGATGGTATCGGCGGGGCGCGCGCGGCCCCTCATCTTCGCGCTGGGGGAGCGGGCGACGGCGGGCCCCACCATCTGGGAGCGGCTGGCGCAGGCGACCTTCAACGGCGTCAAGTTCGGGCTGATCATCGCCATGTGCGCGATCGGCCTCTCCCTCATCTTCGGCCTCACGGGGCTCATCAACTTCGCCCACGGCGAGCTGGTAACGCTGGGCGCGGTCGCGGCCTGGGCCTTCAACGCGGGCACGCCCGGCCTGCCCCTGCTGGCGGCGGGCGCCATCGCCATCCTGATCGCGGGCGCGGTGGGCGGCGGCGTGGAGTTCGGCCTGCTGCGCCCCCTGCGCGCGCGACGGCTGGGGCAGTTCCAGTTCATGGTGGTCACGATCGGGCTGTCGCTGCTGGCGCGGCACGTGATGCTGCTGTTCTTCGGCCCCGACCGGCAGCGCTTCACCGATTTCGCCCTGCAGTCGGAGTGGACCCTCGGGCCCTTCGCGGTGACGCCGCGGGACCTCACCATCATGGTCCTTTCGGCGGCGGCGCTGGCGGCGGTGGCGCTCTTCCTGCAGCGCGCGCGCGCGGGCAAGGCCATCCGCGCCGTCTCCGACAATCCGGCGCTGGCCGAATCCTCCGGCATCGACGTGGACCGCGTGATCCTGCTGGTGTGGATCGCGGGCGCGGCGCTGGCGGCCATCGGCGGCGTCTTCTTCGGCTCGGTGGAGGCCATCGACTACCTGATGGGCTGGCGGCTGCTGCTGCTCATGTTCGCGGCGGTCGTGCTGGGCGGGCTGGGCACGGCCTACGGGGCCATGGCGGGCGGCCTCCTGATCGGCGTGGTGACGGAGGTGAGCACGGTCTGGGCGAGCCCCGAAATCAAGGCCGTGTTCGCGCTGGGCGTGCTCGTGCTGGCGCTCCTGATCCGGCCCCAGGGGCTGCTGGGCCAGCGCGAGCGGGTGGGCTAGGTGGAGTTCGACGTCATCTTCGGCAACGCCGCCCGCGCCGGGCTGGGGCCGACGGCCGCCATCTTCGCCCTCGCCGCCGTCGGCCTGAACCTGCACTTCGGCTACGGCGGGCTGCTCAACTTCGGGCAGGTCGGCTTCATGATGCTGGGGGCCTACGGGGCCGCCGTGGTGGTGGCCACCTGGGGCGGCTCGCTGTGGCTGGGCATTCCCTTCGGGCTGGCGCTCTGCGTCGTCTTCGCGCTGGCGCTGGGGGCACCCACGCTGCGCCTGCGGAGCGACTACTTCGCCATCACCACCATCGCCGCCGCCGAAATCCTGCGCCTGCTCATCCGCTCCTCCCCGGCCACGGACGTGACCGGCGGGCCCTTCGGGCTGCAGACCATCGCCAACAGCTTCTACGCCCTCAATTTCCTGCCCGACGGGAGGCACGGCCTGGGCACGTTCAGCTTCTCCTCCAACCAGCTGTGGGTGATGCTGGTGGCCTGGGTGCTGGTGCTCCTCTGCTCGGCGCTGGTGCTGGCGCTCATCCGCAGCCCCTGGGGGCGCGTGCTGCGCGCCATCCGCGAGGACGAGGACGCCGTGCGCAGCATCGGCAAGAACGTGGTCGCCTATAAACTGCAGGCGCTCGTCATCGGCGGCGTCATCGGCGGGCTGGCGGGCGTGGTGGAAGCGCTCCAGCAGTCGGGCGTGGGCTCGGAGAACTTCGAGCCGCAGGTCACCTTCTTCGCCTGGGCGGCGCTCATCCTCGGCGGCATGGCCACGACCGCCGGTCCCGTCGTGGGGGCCATCCTCTTCTGGTTCCTGCGCGAGGGCGTGGAATCGTTCATCCGCGAACTCTCCACCCAGAGCTGGCTGCCCGACCTGCTCGCCGATTTCCTCGACGGCTCGGAAGGCGCCATCAGCGTGACCTTCATGGGCGTGGGGCTGATCGCGCTCATGGCCCTGCGCCCGCAGGGCATCCTCGGCAGAGGGCGCGACCTCCACCTGGGCACATGAGGAGCGAGACGGCATGAGCACGGCCACGTCCACCGCCACCGCCGCCACCGCCACCGATGCGGATGGGGACGCGATCCTGACCGTCCGCGGCGTGCGCCGCGCCTTCGGCGGCATCGTGGCCGTGGACGTGGAGCGGCTCGACATCCGGCGCGGGGCCATCACCGCCATCATCGGGCCCAACGGCGCGGGCAAGACGACGCTGTTCAACCTGCTCACCGGCTTCGACCGCCCCGACGCGGGCGCGTGGGCGCTGGAGGGGCGCGCGCTGGAGGGACTGCCGCCCCACCGCATCGCGCGGCTGGGGATGGTGCGCACCTTCCAGCTGACGCGCTCGCTGGGGCGGCTCACCGTGCTGGAGAACATGGCCGTGGCCGCGCAGACGCAGCCGGGCGAACGGCTGGAGCGCGCCCTCCTGCGCTGGAGCTGGCGGGCCGAGGAGCGGCGCGTGGCCGAGCGCGCCCGCGAGCTGCTCGACCGCTTCGGCATCGCCCACATGGCGCGCGAACAGGCCGGCACGCTCTCCGGCGGTCAGCGCAAGCTGCTGGAAATGGCGCGCGCGCTCATGACGGAGCCCCGCATCGTCATGCTCGACGAGCCCACCGCGGGCGTGAACCCGGCGCTCACCCAGTCGCTGCTCGACCACATGCGCGCCCTCAACGAACAGGGCATGACGATCGTGTTCGTGGAGCACGACATGGACGTGGTCATGGGCATCAGCGACCGCGTGGTGGTGCTGGCCGAGGGGCGCGTGCTCACGGAGGGGCGGCCCGAGGAGGTGGTGGCCGACGAGCGCGTGATCGAGGCCTACCTGGGCCGCGCGCGCGCGCCAGCCGAGACCCCCGCGGAGGACGGCGATGCCTGAGGCCGCCCCCGCGGGCAGGCCCCTGCTGGAGGTGCGCTCGCTGGTGGCGGGCTACCTGCCGGGCGTGCCCATCCTCAACGACTGCAGCCTCAGCCTGCGCGAGGGCGAGATCGCGGGCATCGTGGGGCCCAACGGCGCGGGCAAGTCGACCGTGCTGAAGGCCGTGTTCGGGCTGGTGGAGACGTGGCGGGGCGAGGTCGTGTTCCGCGGCGAGGCCATCACCGGCGCGAAGCCGCACGCGCTCGTGGCCGCGGGCATCGGCTACGTGCCCCAGACCGACAACGTGTTCCCCCGCCTGAGCGTGCGCGAGAACCTGGAGATGGGCCTCTACCTGAACCCGCGCGCGTGGCGCGAGCGCTTCGAGGCCGTGGCCGCCCTCTTCCCCCTGCTGGCCGAACGCCCCGGCCAGCGCGCGGGCGCGCTCTCCGGCGGCGAGCGCCAGATGCTGGCCATGGGCCGCGCCCTCATGATGAACCCCTCCGTGCTGCTGCTGGACGAACCCTCGGCGGGGCTTTCGCCGCGCTACCAGGACCTCGTGTTCGAGCAGGTGGCGGCGGTCAACCGCGCGGGCGTGGCCGTCATGATGGTCGAGCAGAACGCGCGCCGCTGCCTGCAGATCGCCCACCGCGGCTACGTGCTCGACCAGGGCCGCACCGCCTACTCCGGCAAGGGCTCCGACCTGCTGGACGACGAACGCGTGGTCGAGCTCTACCTCGGCACCCTGAGCGCGGGCGCGCGGGACTGAGAAGCGGGCGCCGCCTTTCGACGACGCCCGCTCCGGCGTTCCTTCCGACCGGGACCGGTCTAGCGGGCCAGGTCGACGACCTGCGTATCCACGTCGATGAGCTCGCCGCCCTCGAAGCGGCTGATCTGGTAGGTGGCGATGGTCGGGTCGCCACGCTCGTTGAGGTTGAGCCGCCCGACCTTGCCCACGTAGGCGATGTCGGCGTTCGTATCGAGCAGCCCGGCGCAGGCCGCGTAGCTTTCGCACTCGGCGTCGCCGCCCGTCACGGCGGGGACCGCCGCCAGGATGTCGTCGCCGTCGGTGCTGCCCGCCGCCCTCGCGGCGAGCGCGAGGATGACGGCGCAGTCGTAGGACTGCGCGCCGAAGGCGAAGTTGCCCTCGACCTCAGCCGCCAGCCGCTCCTGGAACTGGTCGATGACGGGGCCGCCCGGGGCGACGGGCACGAACAGCGTCATGCCATCAAGCACCTCGGGATTGCTCTCGTCGACGCTCTCCCAGAGGTCGGCGCGGTAGATGCCGTCGGAGCCGTAGAGCATGGAGGGGGGGAGACCGGCCTCGAGCAGGCCGCGGATGATGTTGACCCCCTCGTCGAAGACGATGAGCACGACGGCGTCGGGCGCGAAGTTGGTCACGGCCACGACTTCCGCGTCGAAGGTCGCCGCCGCCGGGTCGTAGCCGATGACCTCGGATTCGGCGCCGAGGTTCGCCAGCTGGTCCGCCAGCAGGCCCGACAGGGCGCGGCCGTAGTCGTCGGCGCGGGCCACGATGGAGACGCGCGTGCCGCCGCCGGCGGCCACCGTGTCCGCCATGATGACGGCCATGGCCGTATCGGCGGGAGCGGTGCGGAAGTAGTAGCCCGCGTTCTCCTGCGTCGAGAACGACGGCGAGGTGTTCGAGGGCGAGCACTGCGGAATGCGCTCGTCGTAGAGCGTCTGGATGATGGCCTGCGAGATGCCCGAGGAGGCCGCCCCCACGACCACGTGGGCGCCCTCGCCGAGCAGGCGGTTGACCGACGCGTTGGCCACGTCGGGGTCGGTGCCGGAGTCCGCGTAGATGACCTCGACGTTCCCGCCCGCGGCGGTGATGTCCTCGATGGCCAGACGCACGGACGCGATCATGGGCACGCCGTAGGCGCTGAGCGCGCCCGTCTCCGGCAGCACCACGCCGATGCGCAGCGCCACCTCCGGCGGCGGGGCCATCTCGCCGAGCGCCGTGATGTCCACCTGCTGCGAGCTCACGGGCACGAGCACGCCGTCCCGGAACTGGGCGATGAGGTAGGTGCCGACCGAGGGGTCGCCCACCGCGTCCAGGTTCAGGGGGCCGCTCACGCCCACGTAGTCGATGTCGGTTCCGGCGTCGATGAGGGTGGCGCATTCGCCGTAGGAGCCGCACTCGGCGCCGCCGTCGGTGAGCGTGGCCAGGGCCTCGATCATGGCGTCGCCGTCGGAGGAGCCCGCCTGCCGCGCGGCCAGCGCCATGAGCACCATGCAGTCGTAGGCCTGTCCGCCGTAGATCACGTTGCCGTCGGTGATGGCCCCCAGGCGGTCGTTGAAGTCCGCGCCGCCGCCCGCGGCGATCAGCTTCATGCCGTCCAGCACGGTGGGGTCGTCGGGGTTCACTTCCTGCCACAGGGTGGGCACGAAGAGCCCGTCCGCGCCGTACTGGATCTCGGGGCCGATGCCCGCCTCGATGAGGCCGCGGATGATGTTGGCGCCCTCGGAGAAGGAGATGTGCACGACCGCGTCCGGATCGAAGAAGGCGACCTCGGAGACCTCGGCGTCGAAGGTGGTGGCGTTGGGGTCGAAGGAGAGGGTCAGCACTTCCGCGCCGAGCTCCAGCAGGGCGTTGCGCAGCAGCCCCGCGAGGGCGTTCCCGTAGTCGTCGGCGCGGGCCACGATGGCGACGCGCGAGCCCCCGTCCCGCACCACCTCGTCGGCGATGATGGGCGAGACCGCCTCGTCGGGCGGCACCGTGCGGAAGTAGTAGGCCGCGTTCTCCTGCGTGCTGAAGGAGGGCGAGGTGTTCGAGGGCGAGCACTGCGGGATGCGCTCGTCGAACAGGATCTGGATGAAGGACTGGGAGATGCCCGAGGCGGCGGCGCCCACGATCGCGCTGGCGCCCTCGCCGAGCAGCCGGTTCACGGAGGCGACGGCCACGTCGGGGCTCGTGCCGGAATCGGCGTAGGTCACCTCGATGGCGCCGCCCTGCGCGAGGATGTCGGCCTCGGCGAGCCTGGCCGCCTCCAGCATGGGCGGGTTGAAGATGCTCAGCGCCCCGGTCTCCGGCAGCACCACGCCGATGTGCAGGACGTCGCCCGCGGGCTCCGGGGGCGGAGCGGACGTGGCGGTGGCCGTGGCCGCGACGGTGGCCGTGGCCGTCGGCTCCGGCGCGGGTTCGTCGCCGTCGTCGCCGCACGCGGCCACGAGCAGCGCGCCCGTCAGCGCGAGCGCCGCCGCCAGCGCCCAGCGGGGACGCGCCTTTCGCATGAATCGCTGCATCTGGTTCCTCCGGGCCGCCGGTGAGCGCGCGGCCACGGCGATTCTACCCAACGGCCCGCTACGCTCCAGACGGGGGCGGCGGGATCGCGCCCCGCCCGCCGCCAGCCCTCGCGGTAGCGCGCGAGCAGCGCCGGGGGCGCGTCCACGCCCACGGAGACCGTGGGGATGACGATGGGGCAGCCGAGGGCGACGGCGCGGTCCACCGATTGCGGCGAGCTGGCCGAGAGCCAGACGGGCGGATGCGGACGCTGCACGGGCCGCGGCTGGACCGTGACCCCGCGCAGGGGCGCGCGGAAGGCCCCCGTCCAGCTGACGCGCTCCCCGCGCCAGAGCAGGCGCAGCAGCTCGACCGCCTCGGCCAGCATGTCGGCCCCGCGCTCGGGGTCCTGGCCGAACTGGCCGTAGTGGTCGCGGTAGACGCCACGCCCGCCGACGAGCTCGACGCGCCCGCCGGAGAGCACGTCCACGGTGGCGTAGTCCTCGGCCACGCGCACGGGATCGTGGTGGGGCAGCAGCGAGACGGCGGTCGAGAGCCGCAGGTCGCGCGTGCGCTCGGCCACGGCGGCGAGCACGGGCGTGGGCGAGGAGAGGATGTAGTCGCTGAAGTGGTGCTCGCCCAGGTGGAAGGAGGCGAAGCCGAGCGTCTCGGCGAGGACGCCGAGCTCGACCAGCTGGCGGAAGCGGGCGCGCGCGCTGAGCCGCCCGCCGCCACGGGGATGCGGCAGGTTGTCGCCCAGCGAGACGAGCCCGGCCTCCACGGCCCGCGCTCAGGCCTGGCGGCGGGCCCTCCTCCAGACCGCGAGGCCCGCCAGCGCCAGCGCCAGCAGCAGGAGCGGCGGCGCGACGGCGGGGAGGGAGCGCGCGGATGCGTGCGCCAGCCCCGTGCCCGTGGGCGGCGCGCCCACTTCCCCGGAGGCGGACGCCGGTTCGTACCAGCCGGAGCCGAAGATCAGCCCCCCGGAGCGCACGGCCCACGTGTTCTTGCGCTGCAGCTCGCCCGTCTCCGGGTTCGCGAACACGTAGTCCACCCACGCGCCCGCTTCGTCCACGGCGACCAGCTCCCGGCCGAACTCCTTGCCGTTCACGTCCGTCAGCACGCCCGAGTCCGTGCCGATCAGATCCGGCCGCACGGGGTGGGCGATGATGACCCCGTCGCCGTCGGCGATGAAGACGTACCACGGCCCGTCCACGCTCTCCGGCGTGTTGTAGTAGGCGACCGCCCGCTCGCGTCCCGAAACGCTGGCGAGGTGGGCGGCCTGGTCCACGAGCGCCCGCGTGTAGGCCGCGGGGTCGTCCTTCGCGGGAGCCGGTTCGTACCAGCCGGAGCCGAAGACCAGCCCGTCGTAGCGGACGACCCAGGAGCGCTTCGTCTCGGAGACGCCGGTGGCCGGGTTCAGGAAGACGTAGCGCACCCACGCGCCTTCCGCGGTGGCCCCGTCCATCACCAGCCGCCCGGTGGGGAAGCCGTTGGGCCCGCGTATGTCGTCCGCGCCCAGCCCCACGTTCGCGGGGACGGGGGCGTGCGCCACCAGGACGTCGTCCTCGTCGCTGATGAAGACGTACCACTGGCCGTGGATGCTTTCGGGGGTGTTGTAGAAGGCGATGGCGGCGTCGCGGCCGATGGCGTCGTAGAGGTCGATGGCCTGCTTCACGAAGGTCCTGGTGAAGGCGGCGGGATCGTCGATGGTCGTGCCCGGCTCGTACCAGCCGGAGCCGAAGACCAGCCCGTCGCGGCGCACGACCCAGGTGTTCTTGCGCTGCAGCTCGCCCGTCTCCGGGTTCTCGAACACGTAGCTCACCCAGGCGCCCTCCTCGGGCGCGGCCACGACCTGGAGGCCGTAGGGCTTGCCGTTCACGTCCTTGCGCACCGCCGGGCTGGTGCCGACGAAGTCGGGGCGCGTGGGGTGGGCGATGGTGATCCCCTCTTCATCGAGGATGAAGACGTACCACGGCCCGTCCACGCTCGCGGGATCGGTGTAGCGGGCGACGGCGGCCTCGCGCCCGTTCTCATGGTAGAAGCGGATGGCCTCGTCCACGAAGAACTGCGTGTAGGCGGCGGGATCGGAGCGCTGCGGCGCGGGGGCGTCCCCGGGCGCGTTCAGGATGGTGATGCGGCCTTCGCCGCCGGGGGCGTAGCGCGCGTCGTCCGCGGAAACGGTACCGAGCTCGCCCAGGTACTCGCGCCAGGCGCGCTCGTAGCTGGTGGGCAGCTGGAGCCGGTCGGGGTTGGCCGCGAACACGGCGTAGCCGTCGCCGCCCGCCGCCACGAAGCTGTTGGTGAGCACGGTGACGGCGGGCGCGCCGTCGGCCACCGCGCCGTTCACCACGACCGCCGCGCCCCCCGCCAGCGTGAGGCTGACGACGCGCTCGCCCGCGGCGCGGGCGGCGTCGTAGACCACGGCCACGCCGCTCACCTGCAGGAAGCCGCCGCCGCCCGCGAGCGCGTGCCCGATGGAGGCCTCGAAGGCGGCCTTCAGGTCCTCCGGCGAAACCCCGCGAATGGCGGTGACGCCGTTGGGGAAGGGCAGCACGTTGAGCGTATCGACGAGGAAGATGTCGCCGGGAACGGTCCCGTCCGCGGGCAGCGCGTCGCCCGCCGTCTGGCGCATGCCGCCGCCGTTCTGGACGGCGACGACGGGGTTGGCGGGGCCGCGTTCGGCCAGGCCGAAGCTGGCGGCGTAGCGGTCGTAGGCGTGCACGAAGGCGTCGGTCACGAGGTTGCCCGCGTTGCTCTCGCGCGTGCGCACGCCGTCGCTGGAAACGTCGAGCGGCACCTCGGTGGTGGCCACGACGGTGGTGGCGAAGCCGTCGAGGCAGGCCGCCAGCGGCGTCTCGATGGCGGCGACCATGTCGGCGTCCTTCGCCACCGCGCCCGCGAAGCCCGCCGCCTGCGCGGCCTCGCCCGCGGGCACGACCGGGCGCGGGTAGCTCGACTCCGTGACGACGCGGGCGACCTCGCCGTCCGCGTCGAAGACCACGTCGAGCCGCCCCACGTAGCCGTACCGGCCCGAGGTGGTGACGATGTGGACCGTGCGTCCGTCGGCGTCCGTGGCGGGGAAGGGATAGGCGCCGTCGCTTTCGGCGGACTCGCCGGGCAGGCGCTGGAGCGCGGCATCGACGGCGGGGTTCAGCAGGAGCTCGTGGTTGGTGTCGCCGCTGCCCGCCACGACCACGTCCACGCCCCGCAGCATCCCCACGATGTCCACGTAGCTGGCCGTCGTCTCCAGGTGGGCGGCGAGGACGATGCGCGTGACGCCGCGCTCGAGCAGGCGATCGATCTCGCGCTGCACGGCGGCGGCGGTGGCGGGCAGGTCGCCGGTGACGCCCACGTTGCGCGGGCTGGAGATGCTGGTGAGCGTGGGCGTGGTCGCGCCCACGATGCCGAAGCGCGCGCCCGTGGGCTCGTCCGTGACGATCAGGGAGCGCCCCACGAGGCGGCCATCCGTGACGGGCGCCTCGAGCAGCCCGTCGGCGTCGAGCAGCGGGGCGAAGCCCGGCTCCTGCGAGAAATCGAGGTTGGCGCTGAGGAAGGGCTCGTCGCCGAAGGTCTCGATGAAGAGGCGCGTGAAATCGGGCGTCGAGTCGAACTCGTGGTTGCCGAAGATGTGGGCGTCGTAGGGGATGAGGCGCTGCCCGGCGGCGTCGAAGAGGGGATTGCCCTCGATGCGGCTGCAGATGAACGCGGCGCTCGCGAGCGAGGCGTCGCCCGCGTAGACGTTGAGCACGGCGTTGCCGCCGGCGCGCGCCTGCGCCATCTCCCGCTCGACGACCGCCTTGAAGGCGGCGATGCCCCCCACGGGCACGTTGAGCGCGGCCCCGCCGGCCTCGACGACGTTGATCCGCGGCAGCAGCGCGGAGTCGCCGTCGTTGTTGTGCAGCAGGGTGAGCGTCACCTCGCCGTCGCCTCCCTGGGCGGCGGCTTCGGGGAGGAAACGCCCCGCCAGCGACGGGAGCGCGAGGAGCGCCGCCAGCGCGAGCGCGGCGACGACGGGAAGGACGCGGAAACGGGAGCGCGAGTGCATGGCAACCTCAGCCGCGGGCGTCGCGGCGCGGGGAGTGTACGCGAGCGCGCGCCAGTGGGCGAAAGCGGCTAGTAGAGGCGCGCCGCCTCCGCCTCCAGCGCGCGCCGCTCGCCCGCGTCCAGCGGCGTCCAGGCGCGCGCCGCGGCTGCGTTCGCGCGCACGTGCGCGGGGCGGCTCGCGCCCGGGATGGCCACGGAGACGCCCGCGTTCGACCAGACGTAGCGCAGCAGGTTGGCGGGCGTGAGCGGACCGTCGTAACCGGCGGCGATGCGCCCCCGCATGGCGCTCGCGCGGCCCGAGCCGCCCAGCGGACGCATGACGATGACGCCCACGCCGCGGTCGCGCGCGAGGTCGATCAGCGGCGCCGTCGCGGGGAAGAAGGCGGAGTACTCCAGCATGACGGCGTCGAACCGGCCGCCCGCGATGGCGCGCTCCAGCACCTCCATGCTGTGCGAGGAGAGGCCGACATGTCCCACGAGCCCCCGTTCGCGCGCGGCGCGCAGCCCCTCCAGCGCGCCCCCCGCGCCCGTGGCCGCCTCCCACGCCTCCGGCGTCGACACGTCGTGCAGCAGGTAGAGGCCGACGCGCTCCACGCCGAGCGTTCGCAGGGAGCGGTCCACGTCGTACTGCGCGCCGTGGACCGTGCGGCTGAAGGTCTTGCTGACGAGCTGGAGGCCGTGCGCGGGCGCGCCCTCGCGCAGCGCGCGCCCGATGAGCGCCTCGCTGCCCGCGTACTCGCGCGCCGTGTCGATGACCTCGACGCCCTCCGCGATGGCGGCGCGGATGGCGGCCAGCCCCTCGGGCGACGTGGGCGCGTCCATCGCGCCCAGCCCCAGCTCCGCCACGCGCGGGCCGCCACGGCCCAGCCCACGCCGCCCCAGCGCGTCCATCGCTAGCCGAAGGTGAGCATGGGCCCCGAGGCGGGCGGGGGCGACGGGTACTTCTCGGGCGGGCGCGCCACCGACGGCTTCTCCTCGCGGGGGATGCGGTTGTAGGCGAGGCGCATGGCGTCGTGGGCGTCGTGCCAGGCGCGCAGGGCGCGGGCGATGGCGAGCGCGTCGGGCAGGTCCGCCGCCGCCACCGCGCGCGGCAGCCCCGCGGGCGGCTCGACCTCCGTGCCCGTGACGGCGGCGCGCCGCCAGTCGATGAGCACCTCGCGCGCGCCCGCGGTGGCATCGATCAGGGCGACGGCGGCGTCCGTGGCCGCGAGGAAGGCGGCGCGCGCCTCCCCGTAGGCCGCCGCCAGGTTCTCCACGCCCACGTACACGCCGTCGTCGCGCAGCTCGACCGGCCAGGCGGGCGGCCCCTCGTCGAAGGTGGGCGAGGGATGGCCGTCGTGGGGGTCGAACTCGTAGCGGTGCAGGGGGCAGACCAGCCAGCCGTTCTCGATGAAGCCCTCGCCGAGGGGGGCGTTCTCGTGGGGACAGCGGTTGTCGAGCGCGCCGTAGCGCCCCTCGTGGAAGGTGAGGACGACGAGCGCGCGCCCGGCGAGCACGGTCTTCACGTCGCCCTCGCCCAATTCGTCGCGCGCCGCCACGCGGTGCCATTCGATCGCGGCCATGGCGGAAGGGGGAACGCGCGCGCGGCCTAGCCGAGCTGCTGCGCGAGGTAGCGCTCGACGCCGATCTGCGCGATGGCCGCGATCTGGCTCTCCAGCCAGTCGATGTGCTGCTCCTCGTCGCGCACCATCTCCTCGAAGCGGGAGCGCGTGCCGTAGTCCCCGACCTCGGCGCAGAGGGCGATGCCCTCCGCGAGCGCCTCCACGGCGGCCTGCTCGGAGGCGAGGTCGAGCTCGAGGTTCTCGGGCACGTTCTCGCCGATGCGCACGGCGTCGATGCGCTGCAGGTTGGGCAGGCCGTCCAGATAGAGGATGTGGCGCACGATCCCCTCGGCGTCACGCATCTCGCCCAGGCTGATCTCGCGCAGACGGTCGGCGAGGGGGCCGTAGCCCCAGTTCCGCACCATCTCGGACTGGAGGAAGTACTGGTTCACGGCGGTCAGTTCGATGGTGAGGATGCGGTTGAGCGCGTCCACGACGCCGGGCTTCGCTTTCATCGTTCGACTCCTTGCGAATTGAGCGTAGCCGACCGCGCCTCGTTCTGGCGAGCGCGCGCGGCGTCGGCGTCGCCTTGCGCGCGCAGGCGGGCGAAGAGCCATTCGGGGTCGCGCAGGCAGACGCCGCAGTTCTCCCGCGCGTCGATGCCGAGCCTGCGGATCAGCTCGCGGGCGTCGCGCGCGCCCTCGCGGATGAGCCGGTCGACCCGCGCCTCCGTCACCGCCCGGCAGCTGCAGACGTACATGCGCCGCGAGCGTGGGCAACGGGGAACGATCCGTCAAGCCGTCGCCGTCGAGCCGGGATCGGGCGCGCCGTCGGCCCCGCCGTATACTCGCGCGCATGGGCAAGCCGCTCGCGGGCGTCACCGTGCTCGACCTCACGTGGGTGCTCTCCGGCCCCTACGCCTCGATGGTGCTGAGCGACCTCGGCGCGGACGTGATCAAGGTCGAGCGCCCCCCCTTCGGCGACGTGGCCCGCACCAGCGGCCCCTACCGCAACGGCTGGAGCGGCTACTTCTTCAGCATCAACCGCGGCAAGCGCTCCATCGCCATCGACCTCGCCCGCGAGGAGGGGCGCGAGCTGCTGCTGGCCCTCGCCGAAAAAGCGGACGTGGTCATGGAGAACTTCACGCCGGGCGTGATGGACCGCCTCGGCATCGGCTACGAGGCGCTGCGCGCGCGCAACCCGCGCCTCGTCTTCGCCAGCACCTCCGGCTTCGGCCAGACGGGGCCCTACCGCGAGCGCCCCGCCGTGGACGTGATCGTGCAGGGCATGGGCGGCGTCATGTCCATCACGGGCGAGCCCGGCGGCGACCCCGTGCGCCCGGGCGTCTCCTACGGCGACATCGTGGCTGGCCTCTACACCGCCATCGGCGTGCTCGCCGCCCTCCACGAGCGCGAGCGCGGCGGCGAGGGGCAGGCCGTCGACGTCTCCATGCTGGACGCGCAGGTGAGCGTGCTGGAGAACGCCATCATGCGCTACTTCGTCACGGGCGAGGCCCCCGAACCGCTGGGCACGCGCCACCCCAGCGCCACCCCCTTCCAGGCCTTCCCCACGGCGGACGGCTGGCTGGTGCTGGCCATCGCCTTCCGCGAGGAGCAGTGGGCCCTCCTCTGCGCCCTGCTCGACCTGCCCGAACTGATCGACGACCCGCGCTTCGACAGCGGCCCCAGGCGCACGGCCAACCACGCCGCGCTGGAGCCGCTGCTCTTCGCCGCCTTCCGCACGCGCCCGCGCGCCCGCTGGCTGGCCGAATTCGAGGCCGCGGGCATCCCCTGCGGCCCCCTCAACACCATCGCCGACGTGGTCGCCGACCCGCAGGTGCGCCACCGCCGCATGATCCGCGAGGTCTCGCACCCCGTGGCCGGCGCCCTGCCCGTGGCCGACACGCCCGTGCGCCTCTCCCGCTCGGAGACGGGCATCGGCGGCCCGCCCCCAAGCATGGGCGAGCACACGGTCGAGGTGCTGGGCGAGCTGCTGGGCATGGCCGAGGCCGAGGTGGAGGCGCTGGCGGCGGCGGGCGTCGTCGCCACCTCCGGCGGCCCCGACATCGCCGACCTGCTCGGCTGAGGGGGGACGGCGTATGCTGGCCGGGGATGGAGCGGGCGGCGCCTCGAAAACGGTTCCGGTACGCGGCGGCGGCGCTGGCGGGCATCCGTCGCGGGCCGTAGCGATGGACGCGGAGCTGGCGGAGCTGCTCGGCCTGGCGCGCCGCGCCGCCGCCCTCGCGGGCGAGATCGTGATGCCGCTCTACGAGCGCGGCCTCGCCGTCGAGCTGAAGGCCGACGGCACGCCCGTGACGGAGGCCGACCACCGCGCCGAGGAGGCCATGCGCGCCCTCTTCGCGCGCGAAACGCCCGCCTTCGGCGTGCTCGGCGAGGAGCTGGGCGAATCGCGCGGCGACGCGGACGCGCGCTGGATCATCGACCCCATCGACGGCACCCAAAGCTTCATCCGCCGCGCGCCCCTCTTCGGCACGCTGGTGGCGCTGGAGCGGGGGGGCGAACCCGTCATCGGCGTGGTCGCCTGCCACGCCGTCGGCGAGACCGCCTGGGCGGCGCGCGGCGGAGGCGCCTTCCTCAACGGCGAACCCGCGCGCGTGAGCGCCACGGCGGCGCTGGCGGAGGCGACCGTGCTCACGACCTCGCCCGCGAGCCTGCACCGGCGCGCGCCCGACGGCTTCGCGCGGCTGGCGCGCGAGGCCGACCTGCTGCGCTCCTGGGGCGACTGCTTCGGCTACCTGGCGGTGATCGCGGGCCGCGCGGAGGCCATGATCGACCCCGTCGTGAACCCGTGGGACATCGCGCCCTTCGCCGTGCTGCTGGCGGAGGCGGGCGGGCGGCTCACGGACTGGACGGGACGCGCGGGCACGGGCGGCGACGCCGTCGCCAGCAACGGCCTCGTGCACGACGCCGTGCTGGCCGCGCTCGCGGACGCGGACTCCCCCGGCGGGCGCTAGCCGCCAGCCACGACCTTGAGCGCGAGCACGCGGCCCGGCTCGTCCACGCGCCCCACGCCGACGAACGCGCCGTCCGCGCCGTAGAGGCGGGCGAGCGCGGCGGGCCGCAGGAAGCCGCCGCGCGCCCACACCGCCTGGCCGTGGCGCAGCTGGGCGGCATGGTCGGGATGGAGGATGGCGGCGGCGCTTTCGGCCACACCCTCGTCGGCGGGGCGCACGATGGCGTCCAGCCCCCCGGCGAGCGCCTCCACGGGCACGGCCTGCTCCACGCGGAAGGGGCCGCTGCCCGTGCGGCGCAGGCTGGCGAGATGGGCGCCGCAGCCGATGGCGCGCCCGACATCGCGGGCGAGGCCGCGCACGTACATGCCCGGCCCGCAGCGCACGGCCACGCGCAGGCGGTCGCGGGCGGTGCGTTCGAGCCGCAGGGCGGAGACGCGCACGGGACGCGGCTTCAGGTCGGGGCGCTCGCCCTCGCGCGCCACGGCGTAGGCGCGCCGCCCCTCCACCTTCACGGCGCTGTAGGCGGGCGGCGTCTGCATGATCTCCCCGACGAAGCGGGCGGCGACGGCGTCGAGGTCGAGCGCGCCTGCGGGCGGCTCGCGCTCGCGCACGACGCGGCCCTCCGCATCGTCCGTCTCGGTCTCGCGGCCCAGCGCGATCTCGCCCTCGTACGCCTTCTCCCCGGCCATCATGTACTCGACCAGGCGCGTGGCGCGGCCGAGGCAGAGGACGAGCAGGCCCGTGGCCATGGGGTCGAGCGCGCCCGTGTGGCCGATGCGGCGCTGGCCCGTGAGGCGGCGCGCGCGGGCGACCACGTCGTGGCTGGTCCAGCCCGGCTCCTTGTCGATGAGCAGGACGCCGGTGAGGCCGGAATCGCCGCGGCGGCGCCTGCTCACGGGGTCTCGTCGCGGGCGCGGGCCAGCTCGGCGATGGCGGAGGCGAGGCGCGCGCCCCGCTCGATGGAGGGGTCGAAGCGGAAGCTGAGCGCGGGCGTGCGCCGCATCCGCAGGCGCCGCCGCAGTTCGCGTTCGAGCCAGGGCAGGGCGCTGCGAAGGCCCGCCAGCGCCTCCTCGCGCTCCTCCTCGCCGCCCAGGTGGGAGACGTAGACGGCGGCGGTGCGCAGATCGGCGCTGACCTCGACCGCCGTGACGGAGAGGAGGCGGCCCTCGATGCGGGGATCCTTGACGCCGTGCTGGACGAGATCGCTGATCTCCTCGCGGAGCAGCTCGCCCACGCGGCTGGTGCGCCTGCTCATCGCGCCTCCGCCCTTCCCGCGCGCGCGGCGCGCTAGTTGACGCGCTGCTGGTGGTAGAACTCGAGCAGGTCGCCTTCCGCGAAGGCGTCGAAACCGTCGAGCACGACGCCGCACTCGAAGCCCTGCTGGACCTCGCGCGCGTCGTCCCGGAAGCGGCGCAGGCCGCCGCAGCCGACGTCGGCCTGCTCCTCCCCGTTGCGCAGGACGCGGATGCGGCTGTTGCGGCGCAGCGTCCCCTCCGTCACGTAGCAGCCCGCGATGCGGCCCACGCGGCTCGAGCGGAACAGCTGGCGCACCTCGGCCACGCCATCGACGACGCGCTCGTAGACCGGCTCGTAGAGCCCCTCCAGCGCCTGCTCGACGCTCTCGATGAGCTGGTAGATGACCTCGTAGGCGCGGATTTCGACGCCGGAGGCCTCGGCCTCGCGGGCGGCGGACGGCTCCGTCTTCACGTTGAAGGCGAGCACGATCGCCCCGGAGGCGCCGGCGAGCATGACGTCGGACTCGCTCACGGGGCCGGTGGCGGAGTGGATGAGCTTGACCTTCACGCCCTCCCCGCCAAGGCCCTGGAGCGCGCCGCGGATGGCCTCGACGCTGCCGCGCACGTCCGCCTTGAGGATGAGCACGAGCTCCTTCACGTTGCCCGCGCTCACCTCGTTGAAGAGCGTGTCGAGGGTGACGCGCCCGCGCGAGGCGCCCGCGCCCTCCGCCGCGCGGCGCGCCTCTTCCGCCAGGCGGCGGGCGGTGCGCTCGTCCGCCACGGCGCGGATGGCGTCGCCCGCGACGGGCACGTCCTCCAGCCCCATGACGCGCACGGGGCGGGCGGGCCCGGCCTCGCGCAGGCGCGCGCCGCGCTCATCGAACATGGCCTTCACCTTGCCGCTGACGAGGCCCGTGACGAGGGCGTCGCCCTGGCGCAGGGTGCCGCTCTGGACGAGCACGGTGGCGAGCGGCCCGCGGCGGGGATCGAGCTCGGCCTCGATGACGGCGCCGCTGGCGGGGCGGTCGGGGTTGGCGCGCAGCTCCTGCAGCTCCGCCACCAGGTCGATGGCCTCGACGAGGTCGCCGAGGCCCGCGCCGGTGGCGGCGGAGACGGGCACGGCCAGCACCTCGCCGCCGTACTCCTCGACCACGACGCTGTGCTCCGTGAGCTGCCGCCGGACGCGGTCGGGGTCGGCGGCGGGCAGGTCCGTCTTGTTGATGGCCACGATCATGGGCACGTCCGCCGCGCGCGCGTGGTCGATGGCCTCCACCGTCTGGGGCATGACGCCGTCGTCGGCGGCCACCACCACGACGGCGACGTCGGTGACCTGCGCGCCGCGCGCGCGCATGGCCGTGAAGGCGGCGTGGCCGGGCGTGTCGATGAAGGTGACGGGGCCGCCCCCCGCGCGCTCGATCTGGTAGGCGCCGATGTGCTGCGTGATGCCGCCCGCCTCGCCCGCCACCACGTTCGTCTCGCGGATGGCGTCGAGCAGGCTCGTCTTGCCGTGGTCGACGTGGCCGAGGATGGTGACGACGGGCGGACGGGGAACGCCCGTCTCGTCCGCGTCGGCGTCCCCGCCGGATTCGCGCACGGCGGCGGCCACGGCGTCGGGCGCGGCCATGCGCGCGGGCGCGACGCCCAGCTCGGCGGCCACCAGCGCCGCCGTCTCGTAGTCGATGGTGTCGTTCATGGCGGCCATGACGCCGTGGGTCATGAGCCGCTTGATGGTTTCGATGGGGGAGATGCCGAGGCGCTCGCCGAGCCCCTTGACGGTGACGGCGTCGGGCAGGGCGACGGTGCGGGGGGGAGAGGTGGGCCGGGCCGTCATGCTTCCTCCGCGCCGTTCGCCGGCATGGTCTCGAGGCGGCGGCGCAGCCCCGCCACGTCGGCGGCGGCGGGCTTCGCGCGCAGCGCCGCGCCTATCCTACCGCCCCGCAGGGCCCGCTCCCAGCAGGAGCGCCGCCGGTGGAGGTAGGCGCCGCGGCCGGGCAGGCGTTCGCCCGGCTCCTCCACGGCCACGCCGCCCCCGGCGGCGCGCACGATGCGCACGAAGCCGCGCTTGCCGGCCACCTCGCGGCAGCCGATGCAGGTGCGCTGCGGTTCCCGGCGCTCGTTCGGCATGGGCTAGTGAATCCGGCCCGCGTAGTCGATGTCGTCCTCGAACTCGTCCTCTTCCACGCGCGGGCCGCGGGGACGGCGCTTGCGGGGCTGGCGCTCCTCCTCGCGGGCGGGCAGCACGTCCTCGGCGAAGCGGATGGCCGTGGGGCGCTCCTCGGGGGCCACCACGGTGGGCACCGTGTACTCCTCGCCCTCGTCCTCGTCGAACTCGTCCTCGCCGTAGTCCTCGGCCTCGCGCGTCTCCTCGTCGGGAACCTCCATTTCGGCGAGGGCGGCGGGGAAGGCGACGTCGTCCTCCTCGGGCGCCGCCTCGTCCCCGGCGGCGGGCTCGACCGTGGCGGCGGGCTCGACGGCGGGCGCGGGCGGCTCGGCCTCCGGCGGCGGCGGCGGCGGCTCGGCGGGCAGGTTGAGGATGTCCAGGTCCGGCTCCGTGCCCGGCGCGAAGGCCTCGAAGTCGGCGGGGGCCTCCACGATGGCCTCCCCGGCGTTCGCGCGCTCGGCCCCCGTCTGGCTGCGGATGCTGATGCGGAAGCCCGTGAGCTTGGCCGCCAGGCGGGCGTTCTGGCCCTCCTTGCCGATGGCCAGGGAGAGCATCGAATCGGGCACGATCACGGTGGCCTCGCGCGTCCGCGCGTCCAGCCGCACGTCGACGATCTGCGCGGGGCTGAGGGCGTTGCTGACGAACTCCGCCGGATCGGCGTCCCACTTGATGATGTCCACGCGCTCGCCGCCCAGCTCGTTGACGATGTTCTGGATGCGCGAGCCGCGCATGCCCACGCAGGCGCCAATGGGGTCGACGCTGGGGCCGCGGGCGTGGACGGCGACCTTGCTGCGGTAGCCCCCCTCGCGCGCGACCGCCATGATTTCGACGCGGCCCTGGGCCACTTCCGGCACTTCCGTCTCCAGCAGGCGGCGCAGGAGCAGGCGGTGGCCGCGGCTGACGATGACCTGCGGGCCGCGCGCCTCCTCGTTCACCTCCAGCAGGAGCACCTTCACGCGCTGGCCCGCGCGCAGGTGCTCGTTGCGCACCATCTCGCCGCCGGGCAGCAGCGCTTCCGTGCCGCGTCCGATCTCGACCGCGGCCTGGCGCGATTCCACGCGCAGCACGTTGGCCAGCAGCACCTCGCCCTGCTTGTCGGCGTACTCCTCGTAGACGGCGCCGCGCTCGGCCTCGCGCAGCCGCTGGAACACCACCTGCTTGGCCGTCTGCGCGGCGATGCGGCCCGCGTTGTCGGGCTGCTTCACCTCGAATTCGAGCACGTCGTCGATGCGCGCGTCCTGCTTGTAGCGGCGCGCCTCATCGAGGTCCACCTGCGCGTCCGCGTCCTCGACCACGGGCACCACCGTCTTCTGGATGAAGGCGCTGATCTCGCCCGTCTCGCCGGAGATGCGCACATGCACCTCGGGGCCTTCCTCACCGTCGCGGCGGTAGGCGGAGGCGAGGGCGGCCTCGACGGCCTGGAAGACGACCTCGCGCGCGAGGTTCTTCTCGGCGGCCAGCTGCCCGATCGCAAGCAGGAAATCGTTTCTCGTCGCCATCAGATCGCGCCTTCGTCAAAAAGAGGCGGGCCGCCGCCCACCTCTCCACGGGGAGTGGTCTGCCCTTACTGTAGCAGAAGCCGCGCGCCCGCGCTCAGACGCCCGCGCGGCGGCGCGGCGCGCGCGCGTGCAGCCCGCCGATCGCATCGATGCGGCCGCGCGCGCGGGCGATGGCCCCGGCCAGCGGCGTGACGCCCTCCGCGCGGGCGCGCTCCAGCAGCTCGAGCACGATGCCCTCGATGCCGTCCACGCGCCGCTCCGCCCGCTCCGCGCGGTAGGGACGGCCCACCGCCTCGGCGATGTTGATGACGCCGCCCGCGTTCACGATGAAATCGGGCACGTAGAGGACGCCGCGTTCGGCCAGCGCGTCCGCCAGCGCGTCGTCCGCCAGCTGGTTGTTGGCGCTGCCCACGACGGCGGCGCAGCGCAGCTCCGGCACGGTCGCCGCGTTG
Organism: Tepidiformaceae bacterium; assembly: GCA_958295975.1. Classification (GTDB taxonomy): domain Bacteria; phylum Chloroflexota; class Dehalococcoidia; order Tepidiformales; family Tepidiformaceae; genus UBA2991. Next base: position 456,717 of record OY282446.1, read on the forward strand.
AGCGCGCCGCCGAGCGCGCAGGGCGCGAGGAAATCGCAGTCCACGGCGTGCGCCTCGGCGGGGGCGACCACCTCCGCGCCCAGCTCGGCGGCCAGCCCCTCCACCACCTCCGCGTCCACGTCCGCGATGGTGAGGCGCGCCCCCTCCGCGGCGAGCAGGCGGCAGAGTTCGCCGCCCACCTTGCCCGTGCCCAGCACGACCGCGTGCCGCCCCTCCAGTTCGGGCGAGCGCCAGAGGTGGCGGGCGGTTCCGCGCATGGCCGCGACCAGCCCGCGCGCGGTGGCCGGCGAGGGGTCGCCGCAGCCGCCCGCGTCGCGCCCGGTGCCGCCCACGAAGGCCGTCTCGCGCGCGATCGTCTCCATGTCCGCCAGGGTCGTGCCCACGTCCTCGGCGGTGATGAAGGCCCCGCCCAGCGACTCCACCGCCCGCCCGTAGGCGCGCAGCAGGCGCTCGGACTTGATGGCGCGCGGGTCGCCCATGATGACGCCCTTGCCGCCCCCGAAATCGAGCCCGGCGGCGGCGTTCTTGCGCGTCATGGCGCCGGAGAGGCGCAGGGCGTCGGCGATGGCGTCCGCCTCCGTGGCGTAGGCGTGGAAGCGCGTGCCGCCAAGCGCCGGGCCGAGCACGGTGGAGTGCACGGCGATGATGGCGCGCAGGCCGGACGCCTCGTCGCGCGCGAAGAGCACCTGCTCGTGCCCGCCGTTCCCGATGGCCTCGAACACATCCATGCGCCCATGGTAGCGCAGCGCGCGGGGATGGGGGCGCGTATTCTTTACCCGCAGGCCATCGGCCGGGTGCGAGACCGTATCAACTCTCGGAGGACGTCATGGAGTTGCCCCCTGGTGAAAGCGTCCCCCCCAGGATGGTCGTCACGCTGCGCGGCGTTCGCGCCTGGTACGACGGCGCCGAGGAGTGGCGTGCGGAGAGCGAGCGGGTGCGGCTGGAGCTGGAGCGCGCCATGCCGCCGCCGTCCACGCCCAGCCGCCCCTCGCCCGACATGGGCGAGACGCTGCTGGAGCGGTTCGGCGATGACCTGATCATTCTGGAGTACTCCATGCCCGTCGATTGGTTCGTGCCCGGGCGGGTTTACTGACGCGCGAGCGCCCGGGGCCAAGCACTGGTGGCGGACTGGCCTGCGACGCGGGGGTTAGATGCGGTCGGCGTGCGGCCAGACCTCGGCGGCGACCTTCGCCAGATAGCGCGACCGATCCTTGATCGTATCCTCGTTCCACTTGCCCTCATTCACAAGCGACTCCTTAAGCCGCAGAACGCTGTACGTGTTGAGCGTCTCACGCTTCTCATCCCACGGGGCGTTCTTCAGTGTCGAGTTTAGCCTCTGGGTCACGAGGGTCAGATTGCCGATGGAATGAAGCAGACGATCACGTTGCGATTTCGCTTCACCGGGCACGTCAGTCTCGGGAGGCGGTGCCCAATGAGCACGCCACCCCTGTGGCATGAAATGCTCAATCGTGAGGTTCTTGGGCACCCTCGTATTTTCTGCCAGCGGCGCGAGCAGCTGCTCTTCAATCCCTTCAAGGACGAGTCGCATCCTCCCTCGCGTCAGCAGCCGGTAGAGCGGCAGGGAACGGAAAGCATCTTCGAGACGACGATCATCCGGCCAGAGATTCGCTTCAGCGGTCTGTTCCGCAAGAAACGCCTCAATCACTGTATCTGCTTCCTCACCGTCCGCGTCATTCAACCGCTTCAACAAGGCATAGGACATGTTGGCGTAGCCAGTGGTCGACATCCGGCAAACCATCCGTCGCACCAAGTAGCTCTCGATAGTTCGCAAGGAGCGTTCGAGAGTCGGTCCCGAGAGATCGGCCGCACGCAGCCACATGAGCACTGGCGTCAGCACGCCAACCTGCATGACGCGCCAGCGATAGAGAAAAGCATTCAGCACCGGATCATCCGCCGTACCCTGGATCTCACGGTAGACCCTTGCAATGTTGCCAATGTCGGCAGCCACATCTGCAACGGACTGTCCCTTCGCATCCTTCGCGTACTCACGGACAGTCTGGAAGACGTTGGTCGCCTGCACTTCGTCCGCCTGCCGCATGACGATCCAATAGTTGAGGAATACATCGACGCGGGGGCGGATGAGGCGCCCTTGTGCCACATCCTCTCGCCACCACTCCGTCTCCAGCTTGCTCAAGTGGCCTTCGTAGAGCGCATCCGCATCCTTGCCTGCTTCGTGCAGGATGAAATTTTTGACCAGATCTGCCTGGAGCAGAGCCGTACCGCGCGCGTTCAGCGTCTCGAATATGATGTGGGGATCGTCATCCATGCTCAGGTCGATCACCACAAGGTGCAGCAGCCGGGTAATCGCCGCCTGTAGCGCCAACGCACACTGCTCCGGTGGCATCCGGCTGTCCTCGATCCACTCACGCACCTGAAGTTTGAAGAAATCGTGAGCCTCCACGATGTTCGATTCTTTGTACTCATCGCTGGGCAGCTCGTTATGCATCGCGTGGCGGAAGGCATCCTGGTCCATGAGCGTCGGCCACACCTTGAAAGCATTGTCCGGCTGCCCGTTGAGCATAACTTCGTCGTTCAGCACGAGCCTCCTCAGCTGCCGGTACGGCGCCAGATCGAGCTCCTCGAACACTTCCTGCGTGGCATCCAGCAGCAGTTGTAGCGTCGTCAAACGCTGCTGCCCGTCGATCACAAGCCGCCGCTCGATCTCGTGTGGCGGAAACGATTGCTGCTGGATGACGATGGCTCCGAGGAAGTGGGCGGGCGTACGATCATGGGCCGTCGCTTCGTTATCGGGGCCAGCGCGCTGCTGCTCCTCGATATAGCGCTCCGCAGTGCCGCGAACGTCGTTCCAGAGCGGTTCCCACTGATCATCCTGCGTCCACACGTACGGGCGCTGGAAAGTCGGGATCAGATAACGCACGTCCTTCTGGAAGAGGGCGCTCAGCGTAGAGATGTCAGCCTTCATGATTCCTCCCGGCGGGGCCGTCCGGCCCATGACTATACACCCATCCCGCCTAGTTCGCTTCCGTGGCGCTTTCCAGGAAAGGCTTGGCGGCGGCGGCCAGGCTGTGGTGCTCCGGGCGCTGGAGGAGCGGGTCGCGGGCCAGTACGCGACGGGCAAGGTCGCGCGCCTCGAACAGCAGGTCGCGGTCGGACGGGCGGGCCACGCGCAGCATGGCGTTGCCGCCGCTCTGGGCCAGCCCCCAGGCCTCGCCCTCGCCGCGCAATTCGAGGTCCTGCTCGGCCAGCGCGAAGCCGTCGGTGGTGCGCTCCATCGCCTTCAGGCGCACCTGCGCCTCCGCGTTCGGCTCGCCGTCGCTGCTGAAGAGGAGGCAGTAGCCCTGGCGGTCGGAGCGTCCCACGCGCCCGCGGAACTGGTGGAGCTGGCTGAGGCCGAAGCGCTCCGCGCCCTCGATGACGATGGTGGTGGCGTTGGGCACGTCGATGCCGAGTTCGACGACGCTGGTGGCGACGAGCGCCTGCGTGCCGCCCGCGGCGAAGCGGGACATGATCTCGTCCTTCTGGCGGCCCTTCATGCGCCCGTGCAGCAGGTCGAGGGAGTAGTCGGCGAGCGGCCCGGCGCGCAGGCGCCCGAACTCCTCCTCGGCGGAGCGCACGTCCTCCAGCGCCTCCGATTCGCCCACGAGCGGGCAGATGACGAAGGCCTGCTCGCCCGCGTCCAGCCGCTCGCGCAGGATGTCGTAGGCCTCGGCGCGCTTCTCGGGCTCGACCCAGGTGGTGCGCACGGGCTTGCGGCCGGGCGGCAGCTCGTCGATGGTCGAAACCTCGAGGTCGCCGTAGAGGGTGAGGGCGAGCGTGCGGGGGATGGGCGTGGCCGTCATCACGAGCAGGTGGGGGTTGCCACCCTTGCGGCGCAGGCGCGTGCGCTGGTCGACGCCGAAGCGGTGCTGTTCGTCGACCACGGCGAGGGCGAGGCGGGGGAGGGCCACGGCCTCCTCAATGAGGGCGTGGGTGCCGATCACGATGTCGGCCCCGCCGTGGGCGGCCTTTTCGCGCACGCGGGCCTTGTCGGCGGCGCCGCGCGATCCGGTGAGCAGGTCGGTACGCACCTCGCGGCCCAGCCAGTCGGGCGTGAAGAAGCCCGCGAAGATGGGGGCGTGCCCGCCGCCGAGCAGCGCCGTGAGCGTGCGGTAGTGCTGTTCGGCGAGGATTTCGGTGGGGGCCATGAGCGCCGCCTGATGGCCCCCGGCGACGGCGGCGAGCAGGGCCGCGAAGGCCACGATGGTCTTGCCCGCGCCCACGTCGCCCTGCAGCAGGCGCAGCATGGGCGCGGGACCGGCGACGTCGGCCAGCACCTCGTCGAGCGCGCCGCGCTGGGAGCGCGTGAGCGTGAAGGGCAGGGCCGCGAGGTAGCCGTCGAGGCGATCAGCGAAGGAGAGCGCGGGGGCCGGTTCGCCGCCCTGCCAGGCCGCGCGCCGCAGCAGCACGCCCGCCTGCACGGCGAGGAATTCGCGCAGCGCGAGGGCGCGGCGGGCGCGCTCCGCCTCCGCCCGCGTTTCGGGGGCGTGGTAGGCGCGCACGCAGTCGCCGTACGGTTCCAGCCCCTGCTCCGCCGCCAGCCACGCGGGCGCGGGGTCGGGCAGGCGCGGCGCGAGCGCCTCCACGGCGGCGGCCACGGCGCGGCGGATGGCGCGCTGCCCCAGCCCCTGCGTGGCGGGGTAGACGGGCATGAGGCGTCCGGGCCGCATGACGGCCGCGTCGAACGGCTCGTACTCCGGCGGGTTCGCCATCTGCAGCCGCCCGCGGTAGAGCGTGACCGTGCCGGAGACGGCCAGGTCCTCGCCCTCGCGCAGGCCGCGCGCCGCCCAGGGCTGGTTGAACCAGACGAGGCGGAGGGCGCCGGAGCCGTCGTTGATGACGGCCTGGCTGCCGCGCACGCGCCGCCCGTAGCGCAGCTCGCCCGCGGAGACGATCGTGCCCACCACCGTCTTCGGCAGGCCGTCGGGCGCGAGGTCGGCGATGCGGCGCACGTCAGTGAAGTCGCGGAAGGTTCGGGGGAAGAAGCGGGCGGCGTCGGCGACGGTGTTCACGCCCAGCTTCGCGAAGCGCTCGGCGGCGCTGCGGCCCAGCCCGGGCAGGCGCGTGACCGGATCGTCGGGGGCCAGCGGACGCGACCGCGCGGACGCGGCGGGGCGCTGCGCGGGCTCGCCGCCGCGCGGGTCGGCGACGGCGACGGCGCCTTCCAGCCACCGCTTTCGTCCCTCGGGCGTGAGGCCGCGGTAACCGTGGCCGCGCTGGAGGGCGCGGATGCGCTCGTACAGGGGGTGGCCGCGCGCGATCACGCCGTCCTCGACGGCGCGGATGAGGAGGGCGTCGATGCCGCCGGGGATGTCGCGGTTGGCGGCGCCGGACTCCAGCTCGCGCTCGAAGACGCCCCGCAGCCGCGCGAGCTCGTCCGTGGCGGGGGGACGCGCGGGGCCGGCGGCCACCTACGCTTCCCGGCGCACCGTGCAGACGCCGGTGGCGTTGGGGCCGACGTGCGCGCCGATGGCGGGGCCGAGCTGGATCGTCTCCAGGCGCGTGTGGGGCAGGTGCGGGCGCACGCGCTCGAGCAGCTCGGCGGCGCCCGATTCGTCGTCCGCCCAGAGGGCATAGAGCGACTCGATGGTGGGATCCTCGAGCGCCACCTGTTCGAGGCGGCGCAGGGCGCGGGCGCGCGTGCGCACGCGGTCGAAGGGGGCCACCTCGCCGCCGTCGATGTGGATCAGCGGCTTGAGCCGCAGGGCGCTCCCCAGCAGCGCGCTGGCGCGTCCGATGCGCCCGCCCTTGCGCAGGTACTCCAGCGTGTCGAGGGCGACCACCACGTGGCTGCGCGCCATCGCCCCGCGGGCGGCGGCGGTGACCTCCTCCAGCGTGCCCCCGTCGCGCGCGCGGGCGGCGGCGGCCAGCACGGCGGCGCGCAGGGCCGCGCCCACGGTGTAGGAATCGACGAGCTCGACGCGCACGCCGAGGTCGTTCGTCTCGCTGGCCACGGAGGCGGAGTTGAGCGTGCCCGAGAGCCGCGAGGAGACATGGATGGAGGCGATGTCGTCGCCCTCCGCCGCCAGCTCGCGGTAGGCGGCGGCGAAGGCCTCCACCGGCGGCTGGCTGGTGGTGGGGAACTCGCGCGCGCTCACGAGGCGCTCGTAGAAGGCCGCGGGGCTGACGTCCACGCGGTCGCGCAGGGCCTCCGCGCCGAACACGACGAGCGCGGGCACGACGGTGACGCCGTATTCGGCGGCGGCCTCGGTGGAAAGATCGCTGGTGGAATCGGTGACCACGCGCACAGCCATGTCGAAACGCCCTCCGCGCGTCCAGTATACGCCTCCGCGCGGGGCGCGCCCGACGGCGGCGGAACGCATAGAATCGCCCCATGCGCACCGTGCGGCTCGCGCCCTCGATCCTGACCGCGGACTTCGGGCGGCTCGCGGACGAGGCGCGGGCGGCGGAAGCGGGCGGCGCGGACCTGCTCCACCTCGACGTGATGGACGGCCACTTCGTGCCGGTCATCACCTTCGGACCGGCGGTGGTGGAGGCGCTGCGGCGGGCCGTTTCCCTGCCCTTCGACGTCCACCTCATGGTGGCCGAGCCGGAGCGGCGGCTGGACGCCTACGCGGAGGCGGCGGCCACCGTGAACGTGCACGTGGAGGCGACCGCGCACGTGCACCGCGCGCTCGACCTCATCCGGCGGGGCGGCGCGGAGGCGGGCGTCTGCCTCAATCCGGGCACGCCCCTCGCGGCCATCGAGGAATCGCTGCCGGAGGCGGACCAGGTGACGGTGATGACGGTCAACCCGGGCTGGGGCGGCCAGCGCCTGATCCCCTCCCAGCTCGACAAGGCGGCGCGCCTGCGCGAGACGATCGACGCCCGCGGCTACGGCGCGCGCATCCAGATCGACGGCGGCGTCACGGTCGCGAACGCGGCGCGATGCGCGGCGGCGGGCGCGGATGCGCTCGTCTGCGGCGGGAGCGTCTACAACGAGCGCGCGGGCGTGGCCGAAAACCTCGCGGCCCTGCGCGCGGCGCTCGACGGCTAGGCGCTTTTGGAAAGGGTGCGGAGGCAGCGCGTGCAGATGTTGAGCCTGTTCCACGAACCGTCGATGAAGACGCGCTGCTTGTTCACGTTGGGCTTGATCTTGCGGCTCTTCTTCGGGGCCTTGCGCTCCCAGCGCCCGCCGTGGCGGTGGCGGATGCGGCGGCCGAAGGTGGTCGTCTTGCTGCACACGTCGCAGGCGCCGCTGGCCATCGATCCCGTTCCTCCGCTGGAATGGACCGCGATGCTAGCACCCATGCCCGCTAGCGGCTACGGCCCCGCGCGGATGGCCGCGCCGTGAGCGCGGACGCGCCCGACGGGGCGGAGCTGCGCGCGGCCATCGCCGCCGCCGCCGAGTACCTCGCCGCCTGCGCCGCGGCGGTGGACGCCATCAACGTCTACCCCGTGCCCGACGGCGACACGGGCTCGAACATGGCCGCCACCCTGCGCGAGGCGTCCGACCACGCCCTCGCCCTGCCCGGGCCCGCGACCGTGGCGGAGACGCTGGCGGCGGTGGCGCGCGGCGCGCTCTACGGCGGGCGCGGCAACTCCGGCGTCATCCTCTCGCAGGCGCTGCGCGGGCTGGCCGAGGGCGCGGGCGAGGTCGGGCGGCTGGACGGCGCGGCCCTCGCGCGGGGCCTGCGCCACGCCGCCGAAAGCGCCCGCGGGGCCGTCGCCGAGCCGGTCGAGGGCACCATGCTCACCGTGCTGCGCGCCGCCGCCGAGGGCGCGGAGGAGCGCGCGCACGCGCACGCGCCGGACGCGCTCGAGGCCGCCCTGCGCGCCGCCGAGCGGGCCGAGGCGGCCACCATCGACCAGCTGCCCGCGCTGCGCGAGGCGGGCGTCACCGACGCGGGCGGCGAGGGCGTCTGCGTCATCCTGCGCGGGCTCCTCGCCGCCCTGCGCGGCGAACTGCCCCCGCCCGCGGCCATCCCCGACCGCCCCCTCGCTATGCTCGCCGGACACGCCGACGACGGCTTCGGCTACTGCACCGAGTTCGTGCTGGAGGCGGGCGCGGACGCCGTCGACGTCGCGGGCGTGCGGCGGCACACGGCGGGCGACGCCTTCGGCTCGGTCGTCATCGTCGGCGACGAACGGGCCCTGCGCGTGCACGTGCACACGGACGAGCCGGAGCGCCTGCTGGAGGACGCCGCCGCCTTCGGCCGGCTCGCGCGCCCCAAGTTCGAGGACATGGGCGCGCAGCACCGGCGCTTCCGCGCGGAGGGCAGCGGCGCGGGCGCGCGCACGGGCCTGCTGGCGCTCAGCGGCGGCCCCGGCTTCGACGAGGTCTTCGAGAGCCTCGGCGCCGCCGTCCATCGCCTGGAGGCCATCGTGAAACCGGCGGCGGGCGACATCGCGCGCGCCGCGGACGCGCTCGGCCCGGCGGACGTGATCGTGCTGCCCAACCACGCCAACGCCATCCCCGCCGCCGAACAGGCGGTGGCGCTGGCCCGCTGCCGCCTGCGCGTGGCGCCCTCGACCTCGCAGGCGCAGGGCGCCGCCGCCGCCGTCGCCTTCAACCCCCAGACGGCGGTCGCGGAGAACGCGGAGGCGCTGGCGGAGGTGCTGGCCGCCACGCGCACGGTCGAGGTCACGCGCGCCGCCGCCGACCGCGCCGCCGACGGCGTGGCCGTGCGCGCGGGCGAGGCCATCGTCCTCGTGGACGGGCGGCTCATCGGCGGCGCGCCCGACGCCCTGACGGCGCTGCTCGCGGGGCTGGCCGAGGCGGACGCCGCCGAGGCGGGCATCGTCACCGTCTACGCGGGCGCGGACTACGCGGGCTCGCGCGAGGAGCTGCGCGAGCGCTGCGAGGCCGCCTTCGCGGGCGTGGAGGCGGAGGTGCTGGAGGGCGGCCAGCCGCTCTACGAGCTGATCGCGGCGGTGGAGGCCTAGCGTTCGTCGCAGTGGCGCGCGGCCAGCGCTTCCGGCGTCTCCGGCAACGTGATGACGAGGTCCGTGCGGTCCCGCTCCGCGCCCGCGAACGGCGTCGCGCCGTCCGCAGTGAAGCCGTCCGCGCCCCACTCGCCGATGTCCGCCCAGGGCCCGTACGAGCGGCTTCCACCCGGGCAAGTGAGTATGAGACCGAGCGCGTAGCCGCTTCCCGGTCCGGTGAACGCGAACTTTCCGTCCCAGCGCGTGTAGGCCTCTCCCGCCCAGAACTGCCACTCCGGATCGTCCGGGAGCCACACCCTGGCCACTACCAGAATGGCTTGAACCGGTTCCTCGTCCGGCCCTGCCACCGTTCCCTCGATCCGCCACGGGAATGGCGGCGCGACATCAAGACGGTGCTCCTCAAAAACGTCGAGGAACTCTTCCCAAGCCATGCCGAATCCGGTCCTGAACTCCGACCACCCGCCGCCAAGCCGGTAGTACTCGGCGAGCGCTTCAGGGCCTCGCTCCCGCACCAGCCAATCGACCGCGAGAAAGCCGATGTCGTAGGAGAAGCGGGGCAGATCATTGGGGGCGTAGCGACCGGGAAGCGGCTGCGCGAGCGCACGCCAGGTCAACCGACCGCCCTCGCGCGCCGTCTCCAGCCGCCCGCGTCCCCGCCCTTCCGCATGGAGGGCGGCGGCGTAGACGGCGGAGCCCTCATGCATCCACCGGGGCCCTGTGCCAACGACGAGGCCCAGGTACTGCTGGAGGACGTGAAAATACTCGTGGGCGATGGGGCCGCCGCGCTCCCGCGTCGCGTCACCGCAGCCCTGAAGGATGATGAAGATCGCTTTCGCCGCGGTGATGCCGCCGCAATCAAAGGGGATCAGCCAGTCGTTCCCGCGCACCTCCGCCAGCGTCGCGTTCAGCGCATCCAGGTCGTCCCCGAAGTACGCCGTGAAGTCGGAGTCGACGGCCCCGAAGCGCTCAGCGTAGAAGGCCTGCACGTCTTTGAGCGCGCCCACGATGGCCGCGCGCTCCGCGTCCGTGAAGTCGCCGATGAACTCGACCCGCGGCTCGGGCACGCCCAACGCGCGCCAGCGCTCCTCGACCGTGGGCGGCGACGACCCCACGAAAGCCAGCGCGAGCCCCAGCGCGACCACGGCCAGCAGCACGGCAAGCGTGGCGGCGTTCGGGCGCATGGACGCCAGTGTAGCGCCCTGCGCCACAGGCCTAGCGCGGCGCGTCGCAGTGGCGCGCGGCCAGCGCTTCCGGCGTCTCCGGCAGCGTGATGACGAGGTCCGTGCGGTCCCGCTCCGCGCCCGCGAACGGCGTCGCGCCGACGGCGGGCGGCGAGCGCCCGTCCTCGCTGGCGACGAAGCCGTCCGCGCCCCATTCGCCGATGACCACCCAGGACCCGAAGCGCCGATCTCCGCCCGGGCAGGTCATCACGAGGCCAAGAGTGAACTGGCCTCCCGGACCCCGGAATGCGAACTCTCCGCTTGCGTCGGTATGCGTGTCGCCAGCCGACAGGGGGATCTCGCCCGGACGCCGCATCACGGTCAGCACCCAGATGCCTTCAAGCGGTTCGCCTCCCGGGCCCAACACCCTGCCGGCATTCATCCACTGGTACGGCGGCGCGACGGCGACGCGGTGTTCCTCGAACGCCGCGTGGAATTCGTCCCACGGCATCCCGAACGCGGCCTCGAACTGCGGCTGGCCGCCGCCATGCCGGAAGTAGTCCATGAGCGCCCGCGGGCTCGTCCGCTCCACGAGCCATTCCACCGCGAGGAAGCCAACCCGGTAGACCAGCACGCCAGCGCCCTCCTCGGTATAGCCGGTGTTGTCGAAGGCGCGGGGCAGCGGCAACCCGAGCGCGGACCACTCCGACCGGGCGCCGTCGCGCATCGCCGACAGCAGCCCCGGATAGCGCGTCTCCGCAAGGAGCGCGCTCGCGTACACGGCGGACCCCTCGGAGATCCAGATGGGGACCGTGCCGCCGCCAGCGACAAGGTCCCGCCCCAGCAGGTCCTGCTGGATGATGTGGAAGTACTCGTGGGCGATGGGGCCGCCCTGCTCCCGCACCTCAGGGGAGCACCCTTCCAGGATGATGAAGAGCGTCTTCGCCGGGGCCATGCCGCCGCAATCAAAGGGGATCAGCCAGTCGTTCCCGCGCACCTCCGCCAGCGCCGCGTTCAGCGTCTCCAGGTCGTCCCCGAAGTACGCCGTGAAGTCGGAAGCGACGGCTCCGAAGCGTTCGGCATAGAACGCCTGCGCGTCCTTCAGCTCGCGCATCCAGGCGATGCGTTCCCGCTTCGTGAAGTCGCCGATGAACTCGACCCGCGGCTCGGGCACGCCCAGCGCACGCCAGCGCTCCTCGACCGTGGGCGGCGGCGCGGGGCCGAAGGCCAGCACGAAGGCCAGCGGCACGGCGGCCATGAGCGACGCCGCCAGCACGAGCAGGAAGAGGATCGAGGTGCGGGTGAGCGCCACCTATGCGGTCGGGCGAGGCTCGCGGCGCTCCTTGATGCGGGCGGCGCGGCCCGTGCGACCGCGCAGATAGCTCAGGTTCTTGCGCCGCACCTTGCCCCGCCGCACGACCTCGATCTTCTCCAGCCGCGGGCTGTGGAGGGGGAAGGTGCGCTCGACGCCCACGCCGCTGGCGATCTTGCGCACGGTGAAGTTGGAGGCCATGCCCTTGCGGCGCTGGCGGATGACCACGCCCTCGAAGACCTGCACGCGCTCCTTGGCGCCCTCCACCACGCGGGCATGGACGCGCACGCTGTCGCCGCTGCCGAATTCGGGCAGGTCGTCGCGCGGCGTGGCGTCGGTGAGGGCGTCGAGTTCGTACGACATGGCGTTGTCCCCGCGGGGCGGACGCCCACTGTAGGGCACGGGCGGGCTATGGCCAATTGGCGGGACGGCGGGTCAGCGGCCCGTGCTGCCGTGCCCGCCCGCGCCGCGCGCCGTCGGCGGCAGCGTCTCGCGCACGGCGAATGCGACGGCGGCCAGCCGCGCGACCACGAGCTGGGCGATGCGGTCGCCGTGCCGCACGACGTGGCGCGCGCCGGGGGGCACGGCGTGGAGGGTGACGAAGAGCTCGCCGCGGTAGTCGGCGTCGAGCGTGCCGAAGGTCGCCAGCAGGCCGCGGCTGGCGAGGCCGCTGCGGGGCCGCAGCTGGGCGTCGAGGCCGGGCGGCACGGCGAGGGCGATGCCCGTGGGCACGAGCACGGGGGCGTTCCCCACGGTCACGGGGCCGTCGGGCAGGCAGGCGTACAGGTCGAAGCCGGACGCGCCCGCGCTGGCGCGACGGGGCGCGCGCGCGCCCTCGCGCAGCAGCCGCACGCCGATCTCCTCCACGCGGGCGCGCTCAGCGGAAGAGGTCGCGCTCGGCCTCGCGGATGACGTCCGTCATCGAGGCCGTCTCGTCGGGCTCCCAGGGATAGCCGCGGATGACGGCCACGGGCACGCGGCTGAGGTTGCCCTTCACCAGCTCGGCGGCGCTGGCCAGCTCGTCGGCGCGGCAGGTGGCCTGCACGAGGAACTCGTGGCCGTGGGGGTCGTGCAGCCCGATGTAGCTGAGGACGGGGGCGAACCCGGCGATGCCGATGGCCACGTCCGTCTGGCCCTCGCGCCAGGGGCGTCCGAAGGTGTCGGAGACGATGACGGCGGCGTCCGCCCCCAGCTCGCGGAAGCGCGCGCGCAGGCGGCGGGCGCTGGCGTCCGGGTCCTCGGGCAGGAGCACGGCGCGGCCCGCGGCCCCGGAGCTGGACTGGTCGACGCCGCTGTTGGCGCAGACGAAGCCGTGGCGCGTCTCCGTGATGAGCACGGGGCCGACCTGCCGCACGACGCGGCGCGATTCGCGCAGCGCCAGCTCGACCACGGCGGGGTCCTTCTCCCACGCCTCCGCGAAGCGGCGGGCGAAGGGCGAGGGCGTCACCGAGTCGAGCGCGACCGTGCGGCCCTCCGCCTTGGCAACGATCTTGGAGGTGACGACCACCACGTCGCCGCCGGCCAGCGGCTCGCCAACGGCGGCGGCGGCTTCGGCGATCATGGCGGCCAGGTCCGCGCCCGCCTCGATCTCCGGCAGGCCGGGCACGCCGAAGATGGTGAGGGCCACGACGCTAGTCCGGCAGACCGGCGATGCGGATGCTGGTCTGCGTCTTGTGCAGGCGGTTGAGGTTGATGAGGAGGGAGGTGAGCATCTCCACGTAGCGGCTGTTGGAGAGGGCGCCGCCATCGACGCCGCGCACGCCCGCGATCTGGTTGGCGAGGCCGATGACGGTCGCCCTGGCCTCGCGGTCGTCGCCGCAGACGAGCACGTCGGCCTCGACGGGGGCGGCGAGGTCCATCAGCTTTTCGGCGCTCATGTTCTGGAAGGCGGAGACGACGCGCGCGCCGGGCAGGGCGGCGGCGGCCTCTTCGGCGGCGCTGCCGCCTTCCACGTCGAGGGCCACCGCGCCCGTGCCGCGCACGAATTCGAGGGGCGCGACCACGTCGCACACGAGCGTGCCCGCGAGCGCGTCCGCCAGCGCCGCCAGCGTGGGGGCCTGGCCCGCGTAGGGGAAGGTGAGGAAGACGACGTCCGCGCCGGCCACGACGTCCGCGTTTCCGCCGCCGCTCACGCTGGCGTCGGGCACGGCGGCGGCGACCGTGGCCGCGCCCTCCTCGCCCCGCTCGCGGGAACGCGAGCCGATGGCGACGTGGTGACCAGCGGCGGCGAAGCGGATGGCGAGCCCCAGGCCCTCCGGCCCGGTGCCGCCCACGAAAGCGAGTCGCATGGCGCGCAGTCTAGCGGAACGCGGCGCACGCGCATCCGGCCCGCGCGCGGGGGTATGGGCGCGCTTACGCGAACGAAGGCGCGCGCCTGCTATACTCCGCGCGGGCGGCCCCTCTGCCGCCAGGAGCGCCCGTGTACTCCCGCTGGATGCGCAACGGCTTCATCTGGCTCCTCGTGGTGGTGGCCGCGATCGCCATCGGCTTCGCCTTCCTGTCGGGCGGCGACTCGCGCACGGAGGTGCCCTTCGGCCAGCTGGTGGGGGACATCGAGACGGGGCAGATCGAGACGCTTGAGGTCGATGGCCGCGACATCACCGCGATCTACTTCCAGCAGGTCAACGGCGAGCGCGTGGAGCGCGCCTCGAAGGTGGCGGAGAACACCGACGTGGCCACCTTCCTGAGCGACCGCGGCATCGAGCTGAGCGGGGCCGCGCCCGGGCGGGCGAACGTGGTCAACCTCGATTTCAAGGAGAGCGGGGGGCTGGGGCCGTGGCTGGGGCTGCTGCTCAACCTCTTCCCCTTCCTGCTCTTCGGGGCCTTCCTGCTGCTCATCATGCGGCAGGCGCAGGGCTCGAACTCGCAGGCCATGAGCTTCGGCCGGAGCCGCGCGCGCCTCTTCACGGGGGCCAAGGTGACGGTCACGTTCATGGACGTGGCGGGCGCGGACGAGGCCAAGGAGGAGCTCGTCGAGGTGGTCGAGTTCCTCAAGTACCCGGAGAAGTTCGCGGCGCTGGGGGCGCGCATCCCCAAGGGCGTGCTGCTGGTGGGGCCGCCGGGCACGGGCAAGACGCTGCTCTCGCGCGCCGTGGCGGGCGAGGCGGGCGTGCCCTTCTTCAGCATCTCCGGCTCCGAATTCGTGGAGATGTTCGTGGGCGTGGGCGCCAGCCGCGTGCGCGACCTCTTCGAGCAGGCCAAGAAGAACGCCCCCTGCATCGTCTTCGTGGACGAGATCGACGCCGTGGGGCGGCAGCGCGGCGCGGGCCTGGGCGGCAGCCACGACGAGCGCGAGCAGACGCTGAACCAGATTCTGGTGGAGATGGACGGCTTCGACACGGGCACGAACGTGATCGTGATCGCCGCCACCAACCGGCCCGACATCCTCGACCCGGCGCTGCTGCGGCCGGGGCGCTTCGACCGCAAGGTGGTGCTGGATTCGCCGGACGTGCGCGGGCGCGAGGCCATCCTCGGCGTGCACCTGAAGGGCAAGCCCGTGGGCGAGGACGTGGTCCCCGCCACGCTGGCGAGGTCCACGCCCGGCTTCAGCGGCGCGGACCTCGCCAACCTCGTCAACGAGGCGGCCATCCTGGCGGCGCGGCGCAACAAGAAGATCATCGCCATGGACGAGTTCGAGGAGGCGGTCGACCGCGTCATCGCCGGGCCCGAACGCAAGAGCCGCGTGATGAGCGAGCACGAGAAGCGCCTCACCGCCTACCACGAGGGCGGGCACACGGTCATCGCCCACTTCCTCGACAAGCACGACCCGCCGCACAAGGTCACCATCGTCTCGCGCGGCATGGCGGGCGGCTACACGCGCTTCCTGCCCGACGAGGAGACGCACTACCGCACGCGCGACATGTTCCGCGACCAGCTGTGCACGGCCCTCGGCGGGCACGCCGCCGAGGAGATCGTGTTCGGGGAAGCCTCGACCGGCCCCTCCAACGACCTCGAACAGGTGACGCGCATCGCCCGCTCGATGGTGACGCGCTGGGGCATGAGCGAGCGGCTGGGCCCGCGCACCTTCGGGCGCAGCGACGACCTCGTGTTCCTGGGGCGCGAAATCTCGGAGACGCGCAACTACTCCGAGAAGATCGCCGAGGAGATCGACGACGAGGTGCGCCACCTCATCGAGGAAGCGCAGGGGCGCGCGCGCCAGGTGCTCACCGAGCGCCGCGACGTGCTGGACAAGCTGGCCGCCGCGCTGCTCGAGGCGGAGACGCTGGAGGGCGAGGACCTGACGCGCCTGCTGGAAAGCGATCCGGCCGAACCCTGGCCGCCGCCCGACCTGAAGCGGCGCGCGGAGCCCCCCGCCGAACCGCGCGCGGAGGAGCCCGCGGACGTGCCCGGCTTCCGGCCCGCGCCCAAGCCCGGCCTCGCCTGGGAGGGCGGCGCGCAGGCCACCACCGACGGCGGCGGCCCGGCGCGTTGACCCTAGGCGGGCCGCCTTCCTAGACTGAAGGCTCCCCCGCCGCGACGGGAACGCGATTCGAACGACGGGAGCGACCGGTGCAGGCGATCGTGCGGGCCGACGGACGGCAGCTGCTGCTCACGGAAGGGCAGGAATTCGACGTGGGCAGCCTCGCGGGCGATCCCGGCGACGCCTTCGAGTTCGACGTGCTGCTCCTTATCGACGGCGAGGACGTGACCATCGGCGAGCCGGTGGTGGCGGGCGCCTCCGTGCGCGCGCGCATCGCCGCGCACGGGCGCGGCAAGAAGCTGCGCTTCATGAAGTACAAGAGCAAGGTGCGCTACCGGCGCACGCTCGGCCACCGCCAGCCGATCACGCGGCTCGTGGTCGAGTCGATCACGAAGGAATAGGCCCATGGCGCACAAGAAGGGGCTCGGCAGCACCAAGAACGGACGCGACAGCGCCGGCAAGCGGCTGGGCGTGAAGCGCTACGACGGCGAACGGGTGACGCCCGGCACGATCATCCTGCGCCAGCGGGGCACGCGCTTCCATCCGGGCGAGAACGTGGGGCTGGGGCGCGACTTCACCATCTTCGCCACGGTCGAGGGGCGCGTGAAGTTCAGCCCCCACGCCAAGGGCCGCCGCAAGCGCGTGAGCGTGCTCGCCGCCGCGGGAGAGCGCGCGTGAGGCCCGACATCCACCCCGAGTACGCGGAGGCGGTCATCTCCTGCTCCTGCGGGAACCGCATCGCCACGCGCGCGACGAAGGCGGAGATGCACATCGACGTGTGCAGCCAGTGCCACCCGTTCTTCACGGGCGAGCAGCGCATCGTCGACACGGCGGGCCGCGTGGAGCGCTTCCAGCGCCGCTACTCGCTCGGCGACCCGCTCTCCGCGGGCGGCGACGACGCCTGATCCGGCCCCTCCGCGCACTCCCTCCGATCCCGTGAGCGCCGCCCCGCGCCCGAACGTCTACTACGGTGGCCAGGCCGTGATCGAGGGCGTCATGATCCGCGCGCCGCGGCACATGGCCGTGGCCGTGCGCCATCCCCGCGGCGACATCGTGCGCCACGCGCAGGAGCTGCGCGGCTTCGCCACGGGGCGGGCGCGGCGCGTCCCCTTGCTGCGCGGCGCGCTCGTGCTGTGGGAGACGCTTTCGCTGGGGATGCGCGCCATCAACTACTCCTCGCGCATCGCCGTTGAGGACGCGGACGCGGACGGCGCGGAGGCCCCCGAGTTCCCCGAGGCGGTCATGTGGGGATCGCTCGCGGTGGCCATGATCGTGGCCGCGGGCCTCTTCTTCGTGGGGCCCGTGCTGCTCGCCAACGTGCTGGAGTCCGCAGGCATCGCGCGCGCGGGCGTGGTCGTCATCGAGGCGGTCGTGCGGCTGGGGCTGTTCACGGGCTACCTCGCGCTCATCGGGCTCATGCCCGACATCCGCCGCGTGTTCCAGTACCACGGCGCGGAGCACATGACCATCCACGCCTGGGAGGCGGACCGCCCGCTCACGGTAGCGAGCGTGCGCGGCCTGCCGAAGGAGCACACCCGCTGCGGCACGAGCCTGCTGGTGGTGGTCGTGGTCGTGGCCCTGTTCGCCTTCCTCGCCTTCGACCTGCTGGTGGACCAGGGGGTTCTGGTGCGCGCCGCCTCGCGCGTCGTGCTGCTCGCGCCCATCGCGGGGCTCAGCTACGAGGTGCTGCGGCTGGGCGCGCGCTTCGAGTCGAACGCCCTCGTGCGCGCCCTCTTCGCGCCCAACATCGCCCTGCAGGCGCTCACCACGCGCGTCCCCGCGGACGACCAGATCGAGGTGGCCATCGCCGCCTTCGAAACGGCGGCGGCGGCGGAACGGGCCTGAGCGCCCGTCTGGCGGCGGCGCGCCCCTTCCCGTACCGTTGCGGGCATGGCGGCGGCCAGCTACCGCACGGGCGAATTCGACATCGCCGTGGTCTCCGACGGGCACATCCGCCTCGACGGCGGGGCCGTCTTCGGGCTGGTGCCGCGCGTGCTCTGGGAACCGGTGGTGGGCGCCGACCAGATCGACGCCGAGCACCGCATCCCCCTGGCCCTGAACTGCATGCTCGCGCGCCGCGGGGACGACGTGGTGCTGGTGGAGACGGGCATGGGCTCGAAGCTCACGGGGGCGATGCGCGAACGCATCTTCCCGGGCGACTACGGCCACCTGCTCGACGAGCTGGCCGCGCTGGGCGTGGCCCCCGCCGACGTCACGCACGTGGTCAACACGCACCTGCACGCCGACCACTGCGGCTGGAACACGGTGGCGCGCGACGGCGCGGTCGCGCCCACCTTCCCGAACGCGCGCTACTTCGTCCAGGCGGGCGAATACGAGGCCGCCTCCCACCCGAACGAGCGCACGCGCGGCACCTACTTCGCCGAGAACTTCGCGCCGCTGGCGGAGACGGGCCAGCTCGAACTGGTGGACGGCGAACGCGAACTGGCGCCGGGCGTGACCTTCCTGCCGACGCCGGGGCATACCGCCGACCACGCCTCCGTCGCGCTCGTCTCGGGCGGCGAGACGGCCATCTACACGGGCGACCTCGTGCACCACGCCGTGCAGGCGGAGCGCCCCGCGTGGATCGCCGCCTTCGACGTCCTGCCGCTGGTGTCGCTGGAGACGAAGAAGCGGCTGATGGAGCGCGCCGTGCGCGAGCGGGCGCTGCTCGTGTGCGTGCACAACGCCTTCCCCGGCGTCGGGCGGCTCACGGAGACGGACGGACGGCGGCGCTTCACGCCGGAGTGAGCGCGGGCGGCCCCAACCGCCTGGCGCTGCACGCCGTCCACGCGGCGCATGGCGCGGAGTTCGCCGCGCACGCGGGCTGGCTGCTGCCCGAAACGTACGGCGACGCCGAGGGCGAGTACGGACGCCTGCGCGCCCACGCCGCGGCCTGCGACCGCTCCGAGCGCACGCGCCTGATGGTGAGCGGCACGGACGCGGCGCTGGCGCTGGGGGCGGTGTTCGGACCGGCGGCGGCGGAGCTGGAGGAGGGGCGGGCCACGCGCGCGGCGGCGCTCGACGGCGCGGGGCGCATCGCCGATCTGGCCCTCGTGGCGCGCACGGGCGGCATCGCCTGGGCGGTCATGGGCGAGCCCGGACGGGGCGCGGTCACGGCGGGCCTGCTGGAGGCGGCGCGCGGCCCCGGCCACGACCTCCGCGTCGAGGACCGCACGGCCACGACCTGCCTCATCGCCATCGCCGGACCGGCGGCGGCGGAGACGGTGGCGAAGGGCGTGCACGAGGCGTTGCCCGCGCGCCTGCCCGCGCTCCACGCCCTGCCCTTCGAGTTCCACGGCTACCGCGCGCTGGCGGTGCGCGCGAGCGATCTGGGCGAGGACGGATTCGAGCTGATGACGGCCCCGCCCGTGGCCGAACACCTGCTGGGGCTGCTGGCGGAGGCGGGCGCGCCCCCGGCGGGCTTCCGCGCGCGGGAGATCGCGCGCATCGAGACGGGCGTCCCCGCCTTCACGCCCGACCTCGAGACGGGCCTCACGCCCGCCGCGACGGGGCTGGCCGCAGCCCTCGGTCGCCCCGACGAGCCAGCCGCGCGCACGCTCGCCGCGCTGCTGTTCGAGGGCCGCGCGACGCCCCCCGCGGGAACGCCCGCGCTCGCGGACGGCGAGGTCGCGGGCGAGCTGCGCAGCTGCGCCCGCTCCTTCGCCCTTGACGCTGCCGCCGGACTGGCAATACTCAATCGGGAGCACGCCCGCCCGGGGACGAAGCTGTCCGTGGGCGGCGAGCCCGCGCTGGTCGCGCGCAGCCCGCTCTACCGCCGGAGGAACACGTAAGCGATGCCGCTCGGAAACATCCCCATGCCGCCCATGCCCGAACCCCGCTACGGGGGAACCCTCGAAATTCTGCTGGAAGGCGGCTGGCGCGCCGTCTACGTCGACGAGGAACCCGTGCCCGAGGGCCTGCCCGAGCGCTACGCCTACGCCCTCGTCGTGCGCGGCGAACACGGCTACGTGACCGAGCGCGACGGCGAGCGCGGCTGGCGCATCGTCGAGGGCGCGACGGGCGAGGGCGAAAGCGGCGAGGACTTCGCGCGGCGCGCGGCCCTTGAGCGCACGGGGGCGTCCGTGGGACGCACGCTGCTCATCGGCTACCTCGAGTGCGAGGCCATCGACGCCGACAAGCGCCCGACGGGCGAGCGCGCGGCGCGGCCCCTCTACGTGGCCGTGGCCGACGAGGTGGGGCCCGTGCCGGAGGGCTCCGGCTACCACCGCCGGCGGCTGCGCCTGACCGACTTCCAGAACGAGGTGCGGCGGCGCTACCCCTCGCTCTGGCGCTACCTCTCGCGCGGGCTGGACCGCTACCTCATCCTGCAGCGCACGGGCCAGCTGGCGGGCTGAGCGCTACTCGATCTCCCAGACCGCGTTCACCGTCACGCTGAGGGCGGACGTGCCCGGCGAGATCGAGGTGCCCGCGCCGTCGGCGAAGGCGGCGGCCTCCTGGGGGACGCGCACCGCCACCGGCGCGGCCCAGCTCGTCTCGGAGACGCTGACGGGATCGCCGAGCGTGACGCCGGTGAGTTCGGCCAGCTGTTCGGCCTTGGCGCGGGCGTCCTCGACGGCGAGCTCGCGGGCGGTGCGCGTGTACTCCGCCGGGTCGTCGTAGCCGAAGGAGATGCCGTTGAAACGCGCGGCGTCGCCCCCCGCGGCGGCCGCGGCGTCGATCAGATCGCCCGTCGCGTCGATGTCGCGCACCGTGACCGCGACCGTGTTCGAGACGGCGTAACCGTCGATGCGGGGCCGGTCGTCGCGGTAGTCGTAGATCGCGTTGATGGAGAAGTTGGTCGTGCGGATGTCGGCCTCGGCCACGCCGCCGTCGCGCAGCGCGGCGATGACGGCGTCGGCGGCGCGGGCGGCGTCGGCGCGCGCCTCCGCGACGGTGTCCGCGCGCGCCTCGACGCCGAGGTTGAGGGTGGCGGTGTCGGGCGCGGCGCGCACCTCGCCGGTCCCGCTCACGCTGATGGTACGGGTCTCCGCATACGGCTCCTCGGTGACGCTGGTTTCGAAGCAGGCCGCGCCGAAGGCGAGCAGCGCGACGGCGCCCGCGAGCGCGGCGATGGTCCTGAAGCGAGTCATGCGAGTCTCCCCCGGCGCGCCCCGCGCGCAGTCCCTGCCGGATAGTATGCGCCCCCGCGCCGCATCGTTCCCGAATCGGGCGAACGGGCGCGAGGTGCTACGCTCCCCCGCATGCCCGTGTATGGCGAGCCCGGCCTGCCGCTCCCGCCCCTGCAGGGCGATGACGACGGCTGGGCCATCGGCGGCGAGCCCGCGGCGGCGCAGGCGCGCGAGGCCTCGCTCCAGCGCCGCCGGCGGCTGCGGCGGCTCGCGCGCGAGACCGTGGAGACGCTCCTGCTGGCGCTCATCGTGTTCCTGGCGGTGCGCGCCACGGTGCAGAACTTCCGCGTGGAGGGGCTGTCCATGTACCCCACGCTGGAGGACGGCCAGCACATCTTCGTGAGCAAGCTGGACTACGCCGAGATCAACACGGAGCGGCTGGCCGGCCTCGTGCCCGCGTGGAGCGTGGACGAGGGCGCGCGGCAGGAGGTGCTGGGCGGGCCCGCGCGCGGCGACATCATCGTCTTTCATGGCCGCGGCCCCGCGGGCGACGACCTGATCAAGCGCGTCATCGGCCTGCCCGGCGAGCGCGTCGCCATCGTGAACGGGCGCGTCTTCATCGACGGCCAGCCGCTGGCGGAGCCGTACGTGGTCGAGCCCTGGTTCGACACGCGCGCCGAGATCGCGATCCCCGCGCGCCACTATTACGTGATGGGGGACAACCGCAACAGCAGCCAGGACAGCCGCAGCGAGATCGTGGGGCTGGTGCCGCGCGAACGCATCGTGGGGCGCGCGCTGCTGCGCTACTGGCCGCCCGGCGACTTCGGGCTGGCCCCGAACGGCGGGGCCGAGCTGGCCGCCACGGACCTTCCCCCCGAACCGGAGGCGGACCCGTGAGCGAGCGCCTGCGCCGCGAACTCGAACGGCGCGGCGCGCTGCTGGAAGGCCACTTCCAGCTGGCGAGCGGCAGGCACGCGGGCGTCTACGTCGAGAAGTTCCGCATCCTGCAGTGGCCGGACGTGACGGGGGAGTGCTGCGCCGAAATCGCGGAGCGCTTCGCGGGCGCGGCCCCGAACGTGGTGGCGGGCCCGACCACCGGCGGCGTCATCCTCGCCTTTGAGACGGCGCGGCGCATGGGGCTGCGCGCCATCGTCGCCGAGCGCGCCGACGGCGGCGGGCGCGAGTTCCGGCGCGGCTTCGAGCTGGGGCCCGGCGACCGCGTGCTCGTCGTCGACGATGTGCTCACGACCGGCGGCAGCGTGCGCGAGACCATCGAGGCCGTGCGCGCGCGCGGCGCGGAGACGGTGGGCGCGGGCGTGCTCGTCAACCGCGGCGCCTCCCCGGATCTGGGCGCGCCCCTGCACGCCTGCCTCACGGTGGAGATCGCGTCCTGGGAACCCGACGCCTGCGCCCTGTGCCGCGAGGCCGCGCCGCTCGTCATCACCTGAGCGCGGGGGCGCGCGGCGCGGCCTACAATGGCCCCATGCGCGAAGCGCCGACGAGCAGCGACCGGTTCCTGCTGAAAGCGCTGGGCGAGGCGGCGGGCGAGCTGCGCGGCCTGCTCCATCCCCTGCGCGGGCGGCGCGCGCGCATCCCCGGCGAGGGGCCGGACGAGGGCTGGTGCCCGCTCGCCATCGCCGTCCACCTGCGCGACATCGAGCGCGCGGCGGGGGGGCAGTTCGAGACCATCCTGCGCCGTCCCTACGCCCCCATCCGCCACGTCGACCTCGACGACATCCCCTTCCCCGAGGACTACGCGCGCGCGGACATCGACGAGGCGCTGGACGGCTTCGCCTGGCTGCGGCAGGAGACCTCGTACGCGCTCTGGGGGCTCGCGCCGGAGGAGTGGGAGCGCCCCGCCCTCCATCCCTACCGCGGCGAGGTGCGGCTCATCGACCTCGTGCGCGAGCTGTACCAGCACGACCTCGAACACCTGTGGCAGGCGCGGCGGATGCTGGGGCTCGGGCCGCTGCGGGCGCGGTGAGGCCGCTCCTGCGCGCCGTCCCGCCCGCGCCCTGGGCGCTGGCCGCGGACGGCGGGGCGCTCCACGCCGCCGTCTTCGGCGGCGACCTCGAACGGCTGGCGCTGGCGACGAGCGCGCTCGGCCTGGGGCTGGCCGTCACGGCGGGCGCGGGGCGCGTGAGCGCGGACGCGGACGGCCTCGCGCGGCTCGAGGCCGAGCTGCGGCGGCGCGGCAGCCCCCTCGCCGAACCGCTCGCGCGCTACCTCGCGCCCGTCGCGCGCTGGCACGCGGGCGGACGCGAACTCCCGCTCGACGCGCCGGTCGTCATGGGCATCGTCAACCTGACCGACGATTCGTTCTCGGGCGACGGCGTGGGCGCGAGCGCGGAGGCGGCCCTGAAGCGCGCGGAGGCGCTGCGCGCGGCGGGCGCGGACGTCATCGACGTGGGCGCGGAGACGGCGCGCGCCAGCCGTCCCCAACTGGAGGCCCGCGCGGAGGCCGCCATCGTCGCGCCCGTCGTGGCCGTGCTCGCGCGCGAAGGGCACCTCGTCTCCATCGACACCTACAAGCGCGAGGCGGCGGAGGCGGCCATCGCGGCCGGGGCCGCCATCGTCAACGACATCAGCGGGCTGACGCTGGGCACGGGCGCGGCGGAGGCCGCCATCGCCGGCGGCGCGGGCTACGTGCTCAACTACAGCTACACCGTGCCCAAGCGCCGCCCCGACCCCATCCCCCGCCACGACGACGTGGTGGCGGGCACGGTGGCGTGGATGGCGGAGCGGCTGGCGCGGCTGGAGGCGGCGGGCCTGCCGCGCGAACGCATCGCCATCGACCCCGGCATCGCCTTCGGCAAGAGCCACGACGAGGACCTGCAGACGCTGCGCCGCCTGGCCGAGCTGCGCACGGCGGGCCAGCCCCTGCTGCTGGCGCACTCGCGCAAGCACTACATCGGCAGCGTCTCCGGCGCGGGGCCGGAGGAGCGCGACCTGGAGACGCACGTGACCAGCGCGCTGGCCTGGGCGGGGGGCGCGCGCATCTTCCGCGTGCACGACGTGGCGGGCGCGCGCCGCGCGCTGGCCATGGCGGCGGCCATCGTCAGCGCCGCGCCGGGCGACCACGCGCCGGACGCGAGCAGCTGGCCCTGGGCGGCCAACGCGACGGCTCCGGAGGCCGTGGCCGGGGGGGCGCTCATCGCGCCGCCGCCGGGCCAGCGCTGGTAGCGCGGCGAATTCGCGCGTTCACTGGCGCGCGGTATGCTCGCGCCGGTGACGCAAGCGCAGCGGCCCGCCACTCCCTTCGACCAGGCGTTCATCACGGACGTCGACGGGGCGCTCGGGCTCGCGCTCGTGCGGCACGGGCAGCAGACCGCCCCCGACACCCCGAACGCGCGCACGGGCGCCGCCCGCCCGGCCGACGTGTTCGACACGCCCCTCACCGAACTGGGGCGCGAACAGGCGCGGCTCGCGGGCGAGCGCTTCGCGGCGGAGCCCGTCGCCGCCGTCTACGCCAGCCCGCTGCGGCGCGCCTTCGACACGGGCGCGGCCATCGCGCGCCATCACGGCATCGAGCCGGTGGTCGTGGACGACCTGCGCGAGGTCCACCTGTTCCGCAACGTGCCGCGCGACCAGACGGCGGCGGCGGCGCTGGGCGCGGACTACCTGAAGGGCGTGCGCGCCCGCATGACGCGCGAGCGCTCGTGGGACGTGTTCCCCCTGAGCGAGCCGGCCGCCGCCTTCAACAAGCGCGTGGTGAACGCCATCGAGGGCATCGTCGCGGAGCGCGAGGGCCAGCCCGGGCTCGTCGTCATCGCCTGCCACGGCGGCGTCGTCAACGCCTGGGCGCGGTACGTGATCGGCGCGGCCCCGGACATGTTCTTCCGCCCCGCGCACGCCTCCGTGCACCTGTTCGCGGCGCGGGGCCCCTGGCGCGCGCTCCACGGCCTCAACGACGTGCACCACCTGCGCGCCGCCGGGCGCGAGTTCATCACCTACTGACGGTCAGGCCCTGCTCCAGATCGCGCGCCGCCCCCAGCAGTGGGCGCAGACGCAGGCCATGGCGTCGGGTTCGCCCGGGCTGGTCGCGGGATAGAGCCGGTCGGCGAGGTGGCCGAGGCAGAAACGGCCCCCGCACTTCTCGCAGTCGAAGCCGTGGGCGTTGGCGCAGCCATCGACGCCGCACCGGCCCTCGCGGTTGCGGAGGCGCACGCCGCGCACGTAGCCGTGGTGCACCTGCAGGTCGTCGTGCCTGGCGGCGCAGGGCGGGCGCGCGCAGACGGCCTCGTAGCCTTCGAGCACGTAGGCGTGATCGCCGCAGAAGGGGCGGGCGCAGTACTGGCAGGTGTCGGCGGGCGGGCGGGAGCAGCGCCGGAAGCGTCCCCCGAGTTCGCAGCGCCCCGCCGCCATGCGGGGCACGGTACGCGCTCGCGGCGCGGCGGGCGAGGGCTGTTTACGGGCCGCCGCCGCTCGGCTATCGTTCCCGCCACACGAGGAGGGCGCATGAGCGACGAGACGCGGGAATCGCTGATCACGGACGAGATGCGCGCGCAGGTCGGCGTGGAGTCCGAGCCGACCACGCTGGAAGTCGACAAGACCTCCGTGCGCATGTTCGCGCGGGCGGTGGGCTACACCGATCCGGTCTACTACGACGAGGAGGCGGCCAGGGCGGCTGGCTACCGCGGCCTGCCCGCGCCCGCGGGCTACCTGGGCACGCCCGTGCACGACCCCAACCGGCGCGCCGGGCGGACGGCGCAGCTGTCCATGGAGCCGCGCCGTCCGCTCAAGCGGATGCTGAACGGCGGCACGGACGTCGAGTATCTGGCCGACATCTGCGCGGGCGACGTGCTCACCTCCACGAGCGCCGTGGCCTCCGTGGAGGAGCGCCAGGGGCGGCTCGGCGAGATGCTGATCACGACCACGAAGACGACCTACCGGAACGAGCGCGGCGAAACCGTCGCCATCATGACCGGCACCGGCATCCGCTACTAGGCGCGAGGAGGAACGCGATGGGCGCGACCTGGGACGAGGTCCACGAGGGCATGGAGATCCCGACGCTGACGAAGAACTGCAGCACGCAACAGCTGGTGTACTGGGCGGCGGGCTCCGGCGATTTCTACCAGATTCACTACGACCACGACTTCGCGCGGGCCACGGGGCTGGACAACATCATCGTGCACGGGGCGCTCAAGCACGCCTTCCTCGGCCAGCTGCTGCACGACTGGGTGGGGAACGAGGGCGGGATCAAGCGCGTCGGCTGCAGCTACCGCGGCATGGACTACCCCGACCGGGACATCCGCTGCCGGGGCGTGGTCACGCGCAAGTACGAGGAGAACGGCGAGCGGCTCGCGGACCTCGAGATCTGGACGGAGAACGCGGAGGGCCAGCGCACCACGCCGGGGACCGCGACGGTGCGGCTGCCCTAGCCGCGGCGGGCCTCGACGTAGCGCACCACGCGCTCGTGGTCGGACGCCTCGATGCGGCCCGAATAGCGCAGGTAGTTGGCCGTCTGTTCGAGCGTGAGGATGCCGATGAGGTTGACGCCGCGCGCGCGCAGCGCCTCCGCGCCGCCCTCCTGCCGGTCGAACAGGGCGACGGCGTCGCGCACGACGAGGCCCTCCTCGCGCAGGGCCGCGGCGGTCTGCAGGATGCTGCCGCCGCCCGTGATCAGGTCGTCGATGATGAGGCAGGACTGCCCGCGCACGTAGTTGCCCTCGATCAGCCCGGCCCTGGCCGCGCCCGGCGGGTGGATGTAGATCATGGGCGTGCTCACCAGCAGCGAGAAGGCCGTGCCCACGTGCAGCCCGCCGAAGGGCACGCCCGCCACCAGCGTGAAGGGGTGGGCCTGGGGATGGCGCATGGAGACGAGCGCCTCCAGCCGCTGGCGGATGAGGTCGGCGCAGCGATGCAGGGCGCGCGGGCTGCTGATCAGCTTGCGCAGGTTGACGTAGATGGGCGAATCGACCGCCGTGCGCCCCAGCGTGAAGGCGCCGAACTCGATCGCGCCGAGGTCCCACAGCTCCCCGGCCAGCCAGAGGTTGCCCGCGATGGGTTCGTCGTTCAGCGCTCATGCCTCCCGGAAGCGTCCGGCCCCATTTTCTCCGCGACCCGCCGCACTCCGTCAAGCGCCGCCGCGGGGCGCGGGCGGGCGGTTGACGGGATTGGGCGGCGTCCGGCCCGCGAGCGCGGCCACGACGTTGCGCGCCGCCATCTCCGCCATGCGCGCGCGCGTGGCGTGGCTGGCGCTGCCGATGTGGGGCGTGACGATGACGTTGGGGAAGGAGAAGAGGGCGTGGTCCGCGGGCAGCGGTTCGGGCACGGTCACGTCGAGGGCGGCCCCGCCGATGGCCCCCGCCCGCAGCGCCGCCACCAGCGCCTCCTGATCGACGACGCCCCCGCGCGCGGTGTTCACGAGGATGGCGTCCTCCCGCATGGCCGCGAACTCGGCGGCGCCGATGAGGCCTTCGGTGTCGGGGCCGAAGGGCACGTGCAGGCTGACGAAACCGGCGCGCGCCAGCAGTTCGGGCAGGGCCACGCGCTCGACGCCGAGTTCGCGCTCGACGTCGGGGCGGGGCGTGCGCGTGGCGGCCAGCACGGTCATGTCGAAGCCGCGCGCGCGCCGCGCCACCGCGCGCCCGATTTCGCCCAGCCCGACGATGCCGAGCGTGGCCCCGAAGGGGTCCGGCCCCAGCCAGGCCGTGGGCGACCAGGTGCGCCAGCCGCCCGCGCGCGCGTCGCGGTCGCTCTCGGCCACGCGGCGCGCGGCGGCCAGCAGCAGCGCGAAGGCGAGGTCGGCGGTGGTCTCGTGGAGCACGCCCGGCGTGTTCGTCGCCCAGACGCCAGCCACGGCGGCGGCCGCGGCGTCGATGTTGTCGTAGCCGACGGCCATGTTGGCCACGACGCGCAGGCGCGCGGCGGCGGCGAGCAGGTCCGCGCCGACGGGGTCGGTCACCATCGTGAGCGCGCCCTCGGCCTCGCGCAGGCGCTCGCGCAGGGCGTCGGCGTCGGGCGGCAGTTCCCCCGGCCACACGTCGACCGCGTGCCCCGCCTCGCGCAGCAGCTCGACGGCGCGCCCGGGCACGCGGCGGGAGACGAAGACCCTGCCCACGCCCGCGATTGTACGGCGGGCGCGGCACTTCCGGCGGCGCGCTACGATGGAGGGGCCAACGGGCACGGAGCGAATGCATGGGACGCAAGGAGATCGCCGCCCTCATCGACATCCTCACGCGCGAGAACGAGCGCGGCGGCGAAAGCCTCGCGCTGGGCGCCTGGACGATCAGCTTCGACAAGGCCAGGGGCGCGTTCGCGTTCGACAAGTGCGAGGCCGAGGGCTACTGCGAGGAGCGCCCCGGCGTGATCGCGCTCGACGGGTCCGTGCTGGACGCGGGCGGCCCGCTCTTCGGCTAGGAGGGCGCGGGAACGTGGCCATGTGCCAGTGGCCCGCCCACGGCCCGCCGGATGCGCCTAGTCCCGCGCGCGGAAGTCGGGCTCGCGCTTCTCGCGGAAGGCGGCCACGGCCTCGGCGAACTCCGGCCCGCGCAGCAGCTGGCGCTGGAGCGGCCACTCGAATTCGAGGTGCTGCTCCAGCGTGGTCCACTGCGCGTGCCGCAACATGCGGCGCGCGTAGGCGAGGGCGGTGGGGGGCTGGCTGGCCACCTCCGCGGCGAAGGCCAGCGATTCCTCCAGCAGCCGCTCGTGGGGCACGACGCGCGAGACGATGCCGAGGGCCAGCGCCTCTTCGGCCTCCACGATGCGCCCGCTGTAGAACAGCTCGGCGGCGCGCTCCGCCCCCACCATGCGCGGCAGGAACCAGGAGAGGCCGAAATCGGCGGCCAGCGCGCGCCTGATGAAGATGGTGCCGAAGCGCGCGCGCTCGCTGGCGATGCGCAGGTCGAAGGCGCCGCAGAGGCCGAAGCCGCCGCCCACGGCCGCGCCGTTGACCGCCGCGATGGTGGGCTTGCCGCAGCCGTGGATGGCCAGGATGGAGCGCCCCGGTCCGAGCGTGTCGAGCTCCTGCGCGTGGCGGGCGGGCGCCTCGCCGCTCTCGTGGCGCTGGCCCGCGTCCTCCAGATCGGCCCCGGCGCACCAGGCACGGCCCTCGCCCGTGACCACGAAGGCCCCGACGGCGTCGTCGCGCGTCCCCTCCTCGAAGGCGGCGAGCAGCTCGCGCATGAGCGAGCCGCCCATGGCGTTCATGCGCGCCGGGCGGTTGAGGCGCAGCAGCAGCACGCGGTCGTGGCGCTCGACGATGACATCCGGCATGGGGTTTCCTCCGCGGGCGCGATGATACGCGCCCGCCGCTTGCCCGCCCGTTCGGGGCGCGCGCTAAGGTGGACGCGATGCGCGCGGTCGTGTGCCACGAGCTGGGCGAGCCGGAGGGGCTGCGTCTGGGCGAGCTGCCGGCGCCGCCCGTGGGGCCGGGCGAGGCCGGCATCGCCGTGGAGGCGGCGGGCGTCTCCTTCGCCGACGCGCTCTTCGTGCAAGGGAAGCATCAGACCGCGCACGAGCCGCCCTTCGCGCCGGGCATGGAGGCGGCGGGGCGGGTGACGGCGGTCGGGGCGGGCGTGGAGGGCCTGGCCATCGGCCAGCGCGTGGCCGCGCTGCTCCACGACGGTGGCCACGCGGAGCGCGCGACGGCGCTGGCCAGCGAGTGCTTCCCCCTGCCCGACGGCGTCGCGCCGGAGGTGGCGGCGGGCGCGCTCTCGGCGTACCTCACGGCCCACCTCTGCCTCGTGCGCGAGGCGCGGCTGGGGGCGGGCGAGCGCGTGCTCGCGCTGGGGGCGGGCAGCGGCGTGGGGCTGGCGGCGGTGGCCGTGGCGGCGGCGCTCGGCGGCGAGGTGACGGCGGCGGCCAGCAGCCCCGCGAAGCTCGCCGCCGCCGAAGCCGCGGGCGCGCGCCATCTCGTGAACTACGCCGCGGAGGACCTGCGCGAGGCCACGCTCGCGGCCAGCGGCGGACGCGGCGTCGACGTGGTCGTCGACCCCGTGGGCGCGCAGGGGGAGGCGGCCTTCCGCAGCCTCGACTGGGGCGGGCGCTACGTCGTGGCCGGATTCGCGGGCGGAGCGGTCCCGCAGTTCAAGGGGAACCATCTGCTCATCAAGAACCGCAGCGCCCTGGGCATGGTGCTCATGCACTACCGCGCGAACCGCATCGGGCACATGCGCCGGTCGGCGGCGGACGTGTTCGCCATGCTCGCGGACGGACGCCTGCCCGCGCCCGCCATCGAAACCGGCGCGCTGGCCGACGGCCCCCGCTTCCTGCGGCGCGTGCTGGACCGCGAGGTGGTGGGCAAGCTCGTGCTGCTGCCGTAGCGGGGGCGGCGCGGACGCGCTACCCTGCCCGAGCCACGGAGGCCCGCGCATGAAGTTCGGCGTCACCATGTTCCCGACCGACTACGCCATCACGCCGGGCGAGCTCGCCCGCGAGGCGGAGGCGCACGGCTTCGAGTCGCTCTTCTTCCCCGAACACACGCACATCCCCACGAGCCGCACGTCGCCCTGGCCGGGCGGCCCCGACCTGCCGCGCGAGTACTGGCACACGATCGACCTGTTCGTGGCGCTCACCGCGGCGGCGGCGGCCACCGAGCGCCTGCTGGTGGGCAGCGGCATCTGCCTCGTCATCGAGCGCGACCCGATCACGCTGGCGAAGGAGACGGCCAGCGTCGACTACCTCTCCGGCGGGCGGCTGCTCTTCGGCATCGGCGGCGGCTGGAACCGCGAGGAGATGGAGAACCACGGCACCGACCCGAAGCGCCGCTGGCGGCGCATGCGCGAGACGGTCGAGGCCATGCGCGCCATCTGGAGCGAGGACGAGGCCGCGTACCACGGCGAGCTGGTCGATTTCGACCCCATCTGGCAGTGGCCCAAGCCCATCCAGCAGCCGGGGCCGCCCGTGCTCATCGGGGGCGACGGGCCGAACACGCTGCGGCGCGTGGCGCGCTACGGCGACGGCTGGATGCCGATCGACGGGCGCTCGCGCGACAGCTTCGCCGAACCCATCGCCCGGCTGAACGAGCTGGCGGCGGAAGCGGGACGCGGCCCGCTGCCGGTCTCGCTCTTCGGCGTGGGGAGCGACCCGGCGCGCATCGAGGCGCACGCCAAAGCGGGCGTGGAGCGCGCCGTATTCTCGCTGCCGCCCGCGCCCGCCGACGAGGTGCTGCCGAAGCTGGAGGCGCGCGCCCGCCTGATGGAGGAGTTCGCATGAGCGCGCCGCCGTCCGCCGCCGACATCGAGGCGCTCGTCGGCCACGAGTTCCCCGGGGGGACCTACACCATCGCCCACTGGGAGAACTTCCTGCTGACGGAGTGCACGGGCTCGGAGCCGCTGCCCGACGGGCTGGCCCATCCCGCCGTCCTCTTCCACATGCCCATCCTCGGCGCGGGCACGTCCATCGGGGGCATGTTCGCGCTGGGCCGGGCGGAGTCCGATTTCTCCATCGGCATCGAGAGCTACGACTGGGAGATCCTGCGGCCCCTGCGCGAGGAGGTGGCGTACGACGTGCGCGGGCGCGTGACGGAGGCGGACCGGCGCGAGGGCGCGCTGCGCGGAGGCCCGCGGGGCACGTACGACCGCATCCGCTTCCGCTTCGAGCTGCGCGAGCCGGACGGCGCGCCCGCCGCCGTCTCCACCATCACCTGGACCTACCTGAGGACGGCGTGAACGCGCGGCCCGGCGACGCCATCCCGGAGTGGGTGATGGAGAGCGTGCGCCCCGAGCGGATGCGCACGATGGCGGCCATCCTGCGCGACCCCAACCCCGTGCACTGGGATCGCAAGGCCGTGGCCGCGCTCCCCTTCGGGCTGGGCGAACGCACCATCAACCAGGGGCCGCTGGGCCTCAGCTACATCCTCAACATGCTCATGGACTGGGCGGGCCCGGCGAGCGTGCGCCGCATCACCATGCGCTTCCCCAAGGTCGTGCTCGACGGCGACCGCGTGACCGCGGGCGGGCGCGTGACCGCCGTGCGCGAGGAGGGCGGGGAGCGGCTGGCCGACTGCGAGGTGTGGCTGGCGCGCGCGGGCGAAACGCCCGCGCTGGAGGGCACGGCCACGGTGGCCCTGCCCGACGCCTGAGCCGCCCTCCCCCGCGCCCGTTCCCCATGTCCCGCGCCTGGCGGCGGATGCGCCGCGCCTGGTTCGGCTGGTGGCTGCTCGCCGGGTCGGTCGTCGCCGTGGCGCTCACGGCGGGGACCTCCTTCTGGTCCTTCGGCCTCTACATCGAGCCGCTCGAGGGCGAATTCGCGTGGTCGCGCTTCGAGGTGTCCAACGGCTTCTCCCTGGGGCTGGCGGCGAGCGGCCTGGCGGCGCCGTTCATCGGGCGCTGGATCGAGCGCTACGGCCCACGCCGCATCATCTTCATCGGCGCCATCCTGACCGCCGCCAGCTACCTGCTGCTGGCCACCACCAGCGAACTCTGGCAGTGGTACGCGTGGCAGTCGGTGAACGCCGTCTTCCGGCAGATGATGTTCTTCATCCCCTTCCAGACGCTGATCTCCTACTGGTTCGCGCGGCGGCGGGGGCTGGCCGTGGGCATCCTCGCCATGGGCTTCTCGCTGGGCGGATTCGTGGTCGTGCCCCTCATGCGCATCGCCATCGACGCCTTCGGCTGGCAGGGGTCGTTCGTGGCCGTGGGCATCGCCCTCACCATCCTCTTCACGCCCCTCTGCCTCTTCCTCGTGCGCGACCATCCCGCCGACGTGGGCGCGGAGCCGGACGGCGACGCGACGGCCGGCGGGGCGGGGCGCGCGCCCGCGGCGGCGCTGACCGGCGTGACCGCGCGGGAGGCGCTGCGCTCGCCCCTCTTCTGGGTGATCGCGGCGGCGCTGATGGCCTTCTTCTTCGGCATGTTCGGCTGGATGACGCACGGCATCCCCTACTACGAGTCGGTGGGCTATTCGGCGGCGTGGGCGGCCACCCTGTTCTCGATCGCGGCGGGCGGGGGCATGTTCAGCCGCCTCGCCTTCGGCTGGCTCGCCGACCGCATCCCCAGCATCGAGGCGGCGGCGGTGGTGGTGACGGGCGTCCTCGGCTGCGCCATGCTGGTGCTGCTGGTCACGGGCGGGAACGTGGCGGGCGTGGCCGTCTTCGTGGCCTTCTGGATCGTGGGCTCCAGCGGCGGCCCCATGATCGAGCCGCTGCTGCTCACGCGCGCCTTCGGCGTGGCCCATTTCGCCTCCATCCTCGGCATCGTGGCGGTGGTGGAGACGAGCGGCCAGATCATCAGCCCGCCCGCGGCGGGCGCGATCTACGACGCCACCGGCTCCTACGACTGGGCGCTGGTGATGCTCGCGGCGGCGCTGGGCCTGTCGGCGCTGCTGTTCGCGCTGGCCGGACGCCTGCCGCGGCCGGGGGGCCAGTGACCGGTGGTCGGTGGTCGGTGATCGGTGGCCGGTGGCCGGTGGCCGGTGGTCGGTGGCCGGTGGCCGGTGGCGGTGGCCGGTGGCCGGTGGCCGGTGGCCGGTGGTGGGTGATCGGTGGTGGGCCGCTAGCTGATGACCTCAATGTCATCGCAGCGCCAGACGGGTTCCTGATCGGGAACGGCAACCCCACGCAGAAAGCAACGGACGAGATTACCCTTCTCAATCCCGGCGGATGCCCGCATGGATGTTTCGACGAAGAACGTGAAACTGAAGTCATCCACATCACCCAGCGCGCCCGCGTGTATCGTGAGCTGGTCGAACTGCCCCTTCCCCAGTTCCCCCAGGAGCGCCGCGCCCATAGCCGTCGCTGGGATATCAAACCGCCGGTACAGGTCCACGGCGGGAATGAACTCGCGAACAACGCCAGTCTCGTCCGCCTCAAGACCTTCGTAGGGAATCTGGCGATTGATCCGCGGCTGCAGCGGCTTCGGTCGGCGGGCAGCCTGCCGGATACTGCGCGCATACGCAGGATCGAGACGCAGCGTCGTCATCGACGCCTCAAGGCCACGGGCAAGGGCCTCCTTCCCGCCCACAAATTCGATGACGCGCTCATACGTGATGTGGTCACCGCAACGGTGCTGCGGCCACGGGTCTCCAAGCGCTTCGAAGAAAACCTTCGACCCGCAATCGCAGGAGAAGTAGAACACGTCCGCATGGCAGATACGGCAGGTCGTGGGGTAGGTGCGCGTGCGGCACCCGTCGCCGTGATACATCAACCCCGCCACGTCCGGCTCAGCGGCGGGGATGGGCGGCGGGCACGTACGGGTCGTCGAGTCGTTCGCCCCAGACGACCGCGCCCGCCTCGTCGAAGTTGAGGATGCTCAGGTTCTCGGCGTCGATGGGGTCGTCCGTGCCGAGGGCCACGGACAGCTTCTGCGTGCTCCACTTCGACATGTCCAGCATCAGCTCCACCAGCTGCGCCTCCGTGAAGTGGGCGCGCGCCTGCGCCCGCAGCTCCGCGCCGATGGCGCCGGGCGCGGTCACGAAGGCGTCGACCAGCCGCAGCGCGACCTTGTGGCGCTCCGGCAGATCGCTCTCCTCGTAGCGGTCGATCTTGGCGGCCATGTCCTCGTCGAGGCCGTTGTCCCGGGCAACGCCCAGGCGCAGGGACATTCAGGTATGGCACTGGTGCTGGCGGGCGCAGCGCAGCCGCACCAGCTCGGTGGTGACGGGATCGATCCCGCCGAGGCGCATGACGGCGTCCTGGTAGGCGCCGATGGCCGCGCCGAGCGCGGGCGCGACGGGGCGCTCCCCGGCGGCGGGATCGGGCAGGCGGCGTTCGCGGACGATGGCGGTCATGCGGATTCCCCTTCCGGCGCGAGGACCGCGCGCAGGCCCAGCGCCAGCCGCTGGTGTTGGTCGAGGGCGAGCAGGGCGCTCACGAAGGCGCGCGCCCCGGCGGGCGTGAGGTGCTCCAGCAGGGCATCCGCGTCGGACTGCGTGACGCCGGCCACGTCGGCGACGAACTGCTCGGTGAAGGCGAGGCAGGCGCGCTCGCGCCCGTCGAACTGGGGCGAGGAGGGCCAGTCGCGCACGGCCGCCGCCTTCTCCGGCGGGAGGGAGGCGGCGGGCGCGGGGCGGGCCAGCCCGGCGGCGTCGCCCTGCAGCATGGCGATGCGCAGGCGGCAGAGCTCCAGCAGCTCCGCGTCGAGTTCGCGCCAGAGCGCGCCGTGCATCCCGGCCACGACCTCGCGCACCTCGGGGGCGAAGCGCGCGAGGCGCTCCTCCAGGTCGGGGGCGATCAGGCCGGAGGGGGCGTCGGCGGTCATGGGGCGACGGTACGAGCGCGCGTGGGGCGCGTCAACCACGTTGGGGCGAGGACATATCTTTAGCCTGCCGTTTCTGCGCCGTGACGACGCTGGCCTTAACGGCTCGCGGAAGATTCACCACGAGCACCTCGATCCGGAGGCGCCGAAGCGCAGCCGCTCTCCAACTGTTGCCTTTGAACGGGGCAGCGGCATCCTCATCAGAGAACGCCAGGATGGCACGGCACCCCGGGGGATCGCACAGGACCGAGCGCGCCAGCATCAGCTTCAGCGCATCGTTCATAACCTTCAGCAGCTGAGCGCCTTTCGACGTTCCGACATGGGCCCACGCCTCACAGAGGATAGGCGGATCAGGCGCATAGCCGTCGATCTCCATCGCCTTGGAATCACTGTCGAGAGCGATGGATTTCTTCTCAAGCTCGACGCCAAAACGCTTACCGACGGCCGCGAGGATGTAGCGCTCAGCCGCCTGCTGCTCGCTACTGTCGCTCGCGGTCCTCGACTTCGTCATTCGCGCGGGATGCCGAGCGCGTCGTAGGAGTCCATGCCCGCGTCGTAGCGCGCCTGCGCCGCCTTCATGATTTCGATGGCGTCGGCGCGGCGGGCGGTGTTGCCGAAGATGAACTGCTCGTTGCGGCGCGCGTCGTAGATGTCGCGGTCGCGGCCCTCCACGAAGCTCTGCTTGCAGGCGGCGAGGCTGAAGGCGGGCCACTGCGCGATGTGCGCGGCCCAGGCGATGGCCTCGGCGCGCAGGTCGTCGTCGGGCACGACCTTGTTGATGGCGCCCAGCGTCAGCGCCTCGCGCGCCGTGATGGGGCGTCCGTCGAGGATCATTTCGAGGCACTTGGCGGGGCCGATGAGGCGCGCGAGGCGGGTGCAGCCGCCCGCCCCGGGGGGGATGCCGATGGCCACCTCGGGCTGGCCGTAGGTGGCGGATTCGGCGGCGATGCGCAGGTCGCAGCCCCAGGAGAGCTCGGCGCCGCCGCCCCAGGCCTGGCCGTTGTTGGCGGCGATGGAGACGAGGGGGCTGTCGCCCACGCGCTCGAACAACATGCGGTTCGCGCCGTAGGGCCTGCGCGAGGGGGGCGCGTTGTTGCCGATGGCGGCCAGCCCCTCCATGGCCTCCACGATGCCGCCGAGGTGCCAGTGGGCGATGAAGTAGCCGGGCGTGTCGGAGGCGAGCACGAACACGCGCGCGCCGGAGCCCTCGACCTCCTCGATGGCGTCGAGGATGCGCGCGCCGAGCTCGCCGCCGCCGAAGTTCATGGGCGGGTCGGAGAAGGCGATGAGGCCGACGCCATCGGCGGGGTAGGTCACGTTCACGGTCACGGGCATGGGAGCGCTCCTGCGGATGGGAATGGCGCGCAGTGTGCGCGTTCGCGCGCCGCGCCGCCAGCGCTGGCCCCGATGCGTTGGAGCGCGTGGTAGTATCCGCGCACGCACAGGCAGGAGGGGCGCCATGACGGCCACCGAGGAATCCGTGAACATGGACGAGGCGATTCAGGAGCAGCTGCGGCTCGCCATCGACCCGCGCGAGTTCGACGGCCCCGAATTCCGGCGCGACCCGTTCCCGCTCTACAAGCGGCTGCGCGACCACCATCCCATCTACCAGGACCTGTTCCACAACAACTGGGTGGTGAGCCGCTACGACGACGTGGTGGCCGTGTTCCAGAACAACGACGATTTCGACCGCGGCGTCTACGACCCGAAGGGCGACTACGAGTTCGGCAGGCGCCACGTCTTCGGGCCGAACATCCTCGAGTACGGCAACAGCGACGAGCACCGCTTCCTGCGCAACGTGGTGGCCGACCAGTTCGTGGGGAACCGCCTGCAGACGTTCCTGCCCTTCATCGAGCAGATCGCGCACGAGCTGCTGACCGGGTTCGTGCCGGAGGTGTACCGCAAGTCGGCGGACGACCTGGCGGAGGAGTTCGCGGGCACGGGCGAGGTGGAGCTGGTGGGGCAGTTCTGCAACCAGTTCCCCATCCGCGTCATCTCCAACATGCTGGGCCTGCCGCGCGAGGACGAGGACACCTTCGTGCGCTGGTACCAGCACCTGATCGAGGGGCTGGGCTTCGGCGGCGAGCATCTGGCGCGCGGGCTGCAGGCGCGCAACGAGATGTGGGCCTACCTCGACCCCATGATCCGCGAGCGCGAGGCCAACCCCACCGAGGACCTCGTCTCCCGCATCGTGCACGCCGAATTCCGCGGCCAGCGCATGAACCCGGACGAGATCAAGGGCTTCATCGCCCTGCTGCTGGCGGCGGGCGGCGACACCACCGAGAAGGCCATCGCCAACATGTGGTACCACATGCTCTACACGCGCCCCGACCAGTTCGAGCATGAGATCAAGCGCGATCCCTCGCTGTGGACCAACGTGTTCACGGAGATGATGCGCTACGACCCGGTGGTGCACACGCAGGGGCGCCACACCACGCGCGAGATTCGCATCCACGGCGAGGTCATCCCCGAGCGCGCCAACATCGTCATGTACCTGGCGGCGGGCAACCGCGACGAGCGCGTGTTCAAGGACCCGGACACGTTCGACATCCTGCGCAACGACCTGCACATGGGGCGCGAGCTGCGCTCCGGGCGCTACGCCGACGGCAAGCACGGGCACCTGGGCTTTGGCATGGGCCAGCACTTCTGCATGGGCTACGCCATGGCGCGGCAGGAGGCCATCATCGCCAGCACGCGCCTCTTCGAGGCCATGAAGAACCCGCGGCCCAAGTTCCGGGACCATCCCGGCGTCACCTCCCCCGCCACCGGCTCCGGCGGCTTCCGCACCCCCGAAGAGCTGTGGATCGAGTTCGACGTCTAACCAGGGGGCGAGCCATGCGCGTCACGGTCGATCTGAAGAAGTGCACGAAGAGCGGGGAGTGCTACTACAACCACCCCGCGCTCTTCCGCGTGGACGCCGAGGGCTTCCCCGTCGTGCGGGTCGATCCGCTCGACGACGAGGACCTGCGCGTGGAGGCGCGGCAGGCCGCCGAGGTCTGCCCCGTCGAGGCCATCACGGTCGGGGAGTAGCGCCGCTCAGTAGTGGATGGCGCGGCCCGCGCCCCCGCCGACGGCGATGGCGTCGCCTTGGATGGCGGCGGATTTGGGCGAGGCGAGGAAGGCCGCCACGTGCGCGATCTCGCTGGCGTCCACGATGCGGCGGATGGCGTTGCCCTCCGCCATGCGCGCCCGCGCCTCCCCGGCGGAGACGCCCCATTCGGCGGCGCGCCGCTCCAGCAGCTCCGGCATCCGCTCCGTCCAGGTGAGCCCCGGATGGATGACCGTGACGTTGATGCCGTGGGGGCCGAGCTCGTCCGCGAGGTTCTTCGTGAGCGCGGCCACGGCCACGTTCCTCATGCTGCCGATGGCCGTGCCCGACTGGCGCGCGGCCAGCCCGCTGACGTTGATGATGCGCCCCCAGCCGTTCGCCTTCAGGCGGGGCGCGACGGCGCGGGCGCAGCGCAGGTAGCCCAGCACCTTCGTGTTCATCTCCTCCGCGAAGGTGGCGTCGGCGATCTCCTCGATGGCGGGCGCGGGGCCGGGCCCGCCGCCGGGGCGGGCGGCGTTGTTGACGAGGATGTCGAGCCGCCCCAGCCGCGCCGCGGCCTCCGCCACCATGGCCTCAACCGCGGGCGTGCTGCCCGTGTCGGCCACGACGGGGACGATGCGGCGGCCCGTGTCCGCAGCCAGCTCGGCGGCGGCGGCCTCCAGCGGCTCGCGCGTGCGCGCCGCGATGGCCACGTCCACGCCCTCTTCGGCGAGGGCGCGCGCGATGGCCTTGCCGATGCCGCGGCTGCCGCCCGTGACGATGGCCGCGCGGCCCTCCAGTTCGAGGTCCACGGCGCTAGCGCAGCGCGGCCCACCAGCCGGGCGGGAGCACGCGCAGCACCTCGTCGTAGGTGCGGGCGATGTCGGGCGCGTCGGCGGGCAGTTCCTGCGCGTTCGTGGGCGGCAGCGGCGAGGCCCCCTGGATGGGGTCCACCCACTCGATGCCCTCCGCCTCGATGACCTCCATCAGCGGCGGCGTGGCCTCCTCGTGGTGGTCGCTGATCTGGTGGTTGATGAGGAAGGTGTTGTAGTCGGGGAAGGAGAGCAGGCAGTAGTAGCTGCGCGGCTCGCGCCCGCGCCACATCTCGTAGCGGAGCACGTCCGGCTCGAGGCGGTGGGTCTTCTCGTAGAGGTCCTTCTGGATCTCCTCGTAGCGGGCCTCCATGCCCTCCCTGATTTTGAGCGTGATGAGCACGGTGGCCATACGGGGCGCTCCTTCGCGTGGGGGTGTGCGGGCGGCACGATACGGCGGCGGCGGCGCGACGGCAAGCGCAGTACCGTCGGGACTCACTGCTCCAGGACCCGAACGCTGATGTCACCATAGCGGTAGCGTCCCGACTCGCTCAGACCACTCATATCGAGCGGAATCGTGCCCAACGTCTGCCATGATCCTTCCAGGGGGCGAGCGCTGACATACAGACTCAGCGCAGCGGCCACATTCTGCCACACGCGAACCTCAACGCTCGCCGAATCTCCTACAATCGGGAGCTCAAGCACAATGTCGCCATGGCGAAAGCGGCCCGATTCGCTCAGTCCTCTCATATCGAGGGGAATGGTACCAAGATCCTGCCAAGAACTTCCCTCCAGACGAGCACTAATATACAGTCGTCGAGCATCGGATATGCCTTGCCACACACGAACCTCAATATTAGTACATTCGGGAAGATCGATCGAAAAGACGTCAGTGAACGGGACAGCATGAAGTTGAACAGGCACGCAACCTTCAAAGTCGTTCCCTGCCAGAAAAAGTTCATTCAGTTCAGTCAAGTGACCAATTTGATTTTGGATTTCACCTGTCAGATGATTACCATGGAGATGCAAGGACAGCAATCCGGAGATGGCAGTGATCTCCACGGGGATAGCACCCGTTAATTGGTTGCCATGAAGCCAGGCAACACGAAGCCGAAGCAATTTTCCGATTGAAGAAGGAATTTCCCCAGATAGCGAATTGTGGTTCAGATGGAGAGAGACCAAGCTACTCAGGTTGCCAATGGATTCTGGAATATTACCTGTCAGCTGATTGTTATCCAGCAAAAGATCATAGAGTTCGTACAGGTTACCAATTTCCTCAGGAATACTCCCCGTCAAGAAGTTATCACCCAGCCATAGTTGTCGCAGATTCTGAAGATTTCCAAGCTCTGGCGGAATGCTGCCCTCGAGGAGATTCCCGGACAGTATCAGAGAACGCAGGCGAGAAAGTTTCCCAAGTTCCGGAGGTATTTCCCCGGAGATCTGATTGTCTCTGGCCCAGAATTGACCCAATCTCGGCATATTTCCGATCTCTCGTGGTATGGTTCCGTGCAATTCATTCGTGCCCAATAGCAGACTCTCCATCCTCAACAACTTACCCAGCTCCTTCGGAATCGTTCCCGTGAGACGATTACTGTACAAATGAAGAGTCTCGAGGCGACGCAAGTGCGCCAATTCTCGAGGAATCGTCCCTGTTAGGCTATTTCCATTAAGATCAAGAATACGGAGTCTCCAGATTTCAGAGAGCTCTGCGGGAATCTCTCCTTGCAAAATATTATCCGACAGGTTCAGCTCTTGCAGGCTATCCAGTTGCCCTATTTCCGCCGGGATTTTACCAGTCAACTCATTATGGGAGAGGTCCAGCACTGTCGGTCCGGACAGTCTGGCAAGCGCTGGCGGTATCTGGCCCGACAGGTCTGGCCCACTCCTGAACAACCCCACCAAGCGTATTCTGTCTACTCGATTGCTTATACTGTCAAGTTGAACCGTGACGCCCTCCCACTCCCCGATCGGCTTGTCCGCGCTCCAGTCGAGCGTGGCATCGCCCGCGAGCGTGTCCCGAATCTCCAGGAGGACCGCGCAGTCGTTGACCAGCCCCGGGTTCTCCTCGGGGTCGGGGACGGCGATGCCGTTCGAGCACGCCGGGATGGTGTGCTCCGACGCTCCGGCGGGCGACGCCATGAGCGCGATGCCCACGGCCAACAGGAGCGCCAGCATGCGCCCCGTCCGCCATCGCGCCACAGCTTCGGAGACCATTTCTTCGCGCGCGAGGGTAGCACGCCGCCGAACGCGCCGCGTAGGATGCGCACCACAGCGGCGACGCGCCGCCGGAGGACAGCCATGCAGCGACCGACCGCGGAGGCGCCCCACGCCACCGGCCACCGCGTGGACCAGATCAGCGAGTGCCCCGTGCAGCTGGACGACGTCGACCTCTTCTCGCCCGGGGCGCAGGAGTACTGGTTCGACTCCTACCGCATCCTGCACGAGCAGGCGCCGGTGCACCGCATCCCCGGCGAGGGCGGGCTGCCGGGCACGGACGCCTTCATCCTGAGCAAGTACGACGACATCGCCATGGTCGTGCGCGATCCGGACACGTACGAGTTCTACAACGCCGCCGAGGGCGACGAGGCCGCGCAGGCCATCTTCCGCGAGCAGGGCTTCGGCACGCTGGGCGACACCTGGGATTCGCTGCGCCCCACGATGGAGGAGCACAAGCGCCACCGCATGGAGCTGACCGACCCGTGGGTGGCGCTGCCCGCCGCGGAGCGGCACACGCCCATGATCGAGCGGGCCGCGCACGACCTCATGGACCGCTGGATCGACGACGGCGCGGTGGAGTTCGTGAAGGCCTTCGCCGCGCCCCTGCCGCAGACGGTGATCACCACCATCCTGGGCTTCCCGCTGGAGGACATGCCCATGACGCGGCAGTGGGAGGAGGAGCAGGTCAAGCGCTTCGTCTACGGCTTCAGCCACAAGAACCTGCTGAGCGTGGAGGACGAGAAGGCGAACGCGGAGGCGCTGGTCGCCTTCCAGCACTACATCGGCGAGCAGATCGAGGAGAAGCGGCGCAACCCGAAGGACGACATGATCACGTTCCTGCTCAACGTCGAGTACGGGCCGGAGAAGCGGCGGCTGAGCGACGCCGAGGTCGTGAGCGTCGTCTACGGCATGCACATCGGCGGGAACGAGACGACGCAGTACGCGCTCACGGCGGAGGCCATGCTGCTGGCGCAGCAGCCGGAGCTGGTGGAGGAGCTGCGCGCCGACCGCTCGAAGGTGCGCTTCTTCGTGGAGGAGGCGCTGCGCCTGTTCGCGCCCACGCAGGGGCTCTCCACGCGCATCGTCACGAAGGACGTGACCATCCGCGGCGTGGACGTCCCGAAGGGCTCGATGCTGCACCTGCGCTACGGGGCGGCCAACCGCGACCCGGACCTCTGCCCGGCCACGGACGCCATCGACCTGACGCGCAAGAACCCGGGGCGGCACCTGACCTTCTCC
The DNA here is from genome assembly GCA_958295975.1 of Tepidiformaceae bacterium. GTDB lineage: Bacteria > Chloroflexota > Dehalococcoidia > Tepidiformales > Tepidiformaceae > UBA2991. The sequence goes on from OY282446.1 coordinate 499,016, forward strand.
ATGGGGCCGCGCGTCTGCCCGGGCGCGGGGCTTTCGCGGCTGGAGCAGAACGTCGCCGTGAACGTGATGCTGGACCGGCTCGACGGCCTGCGGCTGGCCCCCGGCGCGAACGACCTCACGCATCAGCCGGGCATCATGCTGGGGCTGTGGGAGCTGCACCTCGAGTTCGCGAAGCGGGGGGGCCTGGACTGATGGGGGAACGAGCGCTGGAAGCCGCCCGCCGCCGCGCCGCCGACCTGCTGGAGCGGGGCGAGACGCCCGACCTGATCGCCATCCTGCGCGAGGAGTGCGCGCTGGAGCCGCGCGACGCCTACGACCGCGCCATCCGCGCCATCGCGGAGACGGCGGCGCGGGCGGGCGGCGACGGCGAGGAGGCGGTGGCGCGCTGGGCGCGGAGCGTGCGCGCGGGGGCCTCGCTCTACCTGGCGCTGGGCGAGGCCGTCGCCTGGCTGCGCGAGCACGCCGCCGAGGGCGGGGAGCGGGAACAGCCGCCGCTGGCGGTCTAGCGCTCCTCGCGGCTGAGGCTGATGGCGTTCCCGGGGCAGACGCGCACGGCGTCCTCGGCGTCCTCGACCTGATCGCCCGAGGGCTCCTCCACGACGACCACGGGAAAGCCGTCGTCGCGCGCGCGGAACAGTTCGGCATGGTAGGTCGAGCACTCCGCCGCCTTGATGCAGCGGTCGAGATTCACGGAGAGTTTCATCGCGTCCTCCCGGTGCGACAGAGGATGGAAGCTCCTGCGCGGCGATTATCGGGCACGCGGCCATGTGCGCGCCAGCGCTTGACGCGCCCGCCCGCGCCGCCCACGATGCGGCCAGGGCGGGCCGTCGGGCCGGCGGCCGCCGCGGGAGGACGGCATGGAACGCGACTACGACGTCGTCGTCATCGGATCGGGAGCGGCCGGGCTGGCGGCGGCGGTGACGGCCGCCGACGCGGGCGCGAGCGTCATCGTCCTCGAGGCGGACGACAAGGTGGGCGGCTCCTCGCGCCTCTCCGGCGGGCACTTCTACGCCGCGGGCACGAGCGTGCAGCGCGAGGCCGGCATCCTCGACGACACGCCCGACGACATGTTCAGCTACTACATGACGCTCAACCAGTGGAACGTGGAGCCGGCGGTGGCGCGCGCCTACTGCGACAACGCCGCCCCCACCTTCGAGTGGCTGCGCGGCATGGGCGTCGTCTACAGGCCCGAGCGCGTCTACATCTCCGGCATCGACACCGTGCCGCGCGGCCATCCGCCCGAGGGCGAGGGGCTGGCGGTGGTGCGCACGCTCGACGCGGAGCGCATCCGGCGCGCCGTCGACCTCGCCCTCATGACCCGCGCCGACCGCCTGATCGAGGAGGACGGCGCCATCGTGGGCGTGGCCGCGGGCGGCCAGGAGGTGCGCTGCGGGGCCGTCGTCATCGCCTCCGGCGGCTTCGGCCACAACAAGGAGTTCATCGAGAAGTACTGGCCCGACGCGCACGAGCAGGGCGACGGCGTGTGGGCCATCTCCGGGCCGAAGTCGATGGGCGACGGCATCACCCTCGGCCAGCAGGTGGGCGCGACCCTCGGCGGCCACAACCGCGGCCTGCTGCTGCTCACGCCCGGCTTCACGCGGGACCTCGAGGTGGCCGTGCCGCCGTGGGTCATCCTCGTCAGCCGCGAGGGGCGGCGCTTCTGCAGCGAGATGGCCCCCTACACCGTCATGGCCGGGCTCTTCAAGCGGAACGGCGGCATGGCCTGCGCCATCTTCGACGAGGCCGCCCGCCTCGACGCCGACGCCACGCCCGTCGGCCCCAGCTGGACGTCGGAGAACCTCGCGGCCCGCGCCGACAGCGGCGAAGTTCTGCGCGCGGACACGCTCGACGAGCTCGCGCGGCTGGCCAAGATCAACCCCGAACCGCTGGCCGGGACCGTGCGCAAGTACAACGAGGATTGCGCGCGGGGCGTGGACAGCGCCTACCTCAAGCCCATGGGGCTGCGCCCGATCGGGACGCCGCCGTTCTACGCCGTGGAGGTGCGCCCCGCGATCATCGCCTGGACGGGCTGCGGGCTGCGCGTGGACGCGGAGACGCAGGTGATCGCTGGGAACGAGGCGCCCATCGGGAACCTGTTCGCGGCGGGCGAGGCCATGGGCACGCTGCACGGGGACCGCTACATCGGCGGGGGCGGCTCGTACGGTCCGGCGGTCACCTTCGGGCGCATCGCCGGGCGCAACGCCGCCACCGCGGCCGCCCGTGGCGCGGGCCTGATGGAGTAGCGCGCCGCGCCCTGGCGCTAGCGGGCGCCCGCGAAGGCCTCGGCGGCGCGCGCCTCCTCCTCGGGGACGCCGTCGATGAGGACGATGGCGCGGCCCCCCTGCGCGGGGACGCGCGGCACGGGGATGACCGAGCCGGTCAGGTTCACGGGGTCGACCGCGCGCACGACCACGCGCTCGCCCGCCTTCGGCTCGGTGCGCGTGCGGCGCAGCTGCTCGACGGCCTCGACGAGGGCGTACTGCTCGCCCACGACGCCCGCGACGAAGCGCCCGCCGCGCACGTCGCCGCGCGCCTCCATCATGCGCAGGGCGCGCAGCACGGCTCGCCAGGGCACGGTGAAGCGCTCGTGGGCGGCGAGGTCGCGGAAGACGACGCCGTACCGTTCGAGCAGCACGCCCGCGACGAGCGCCGCCAGCTCCTCCTCGCGCGCGGGATCGGCGGGCGGCGCCTCGACGAGCGACCAGCGCCCCGGCGGCCCGCCCAGCACGAGGCCCAGGCGGTAGCTGGCGAAGGGGCGGCGCACGGGCGCGCGGCGGCGCGACTGGGACGTGCGCGCGAAGATGCGGCGCACCCCCTCGAAGCCGTCGGAGGCGACCAGCCCGGCGGCGATAAGCTCGCGCAGCGCGTCCTCGGTCTGGCTGGCGAGCGCGCCCGTCTCCCGCACCAGCTCGTCGAAGAACAGGGCGCCGCGGTCCCGCAGCAGCGCGACGATGGCGGCGGCCCCGGAGGGCGCGGGCGCGGGCCCGACGCCGTAGCGGGCGGCGGCCAGCAGGTCGGGGAAGGCGCGGCGGGCGACGAGCGCGATGGGCGTGGCGCGCGTGGCCGGAGCGGCGCGCGCGGGGGCCTCCGCCGCCCCGTTCCCGCGGACGCCGAGGCGCGCCCAGGCGATCTCGCCGCCGAGGCAGAGTTCGTCGAGCCAGCCCGGCTCGTAGTCGCGCACGCGCGGGCGCAGCAGGTCGTCCTCCCAGGAACCGGCGGGGGCCTCGAAGCCCTGCAGCCGTTCGAGCGCGCGGCGCAGCCCGGGCCGCCCGCCCAGCACGGCCCCGGGCGCGAGCCCCTGCCAACGCGTGAGGAAGCGCACGTAGTCCGCGCGGGAGACGGGGGCGACGCCCTTGCGCAGCCCCTCGAGCGTGTAGCGATGGATGCGGGCGAGCAGGCGGCGATCGCAGAATTCGTCCTCGGGCGCGCCGGGCGTGAAGCGCCCGCGCAGCAGGTGGCCCGCTGCCTCCGCGGCCCGCAGCCCGTAGTCCGCGGCCCGTTCGGCGAGGCCCGTGCGCCGCGCGAGGACGGCGGGCGTGGCCGGACCGAGGCAGTCGGCGTGGCCGCGCACGAGGGCCAGGCGCGCCGCTTCGCGGTCGGCGGCCTCGATCAGCGCCGCGGCGGGCACGGCGGGGGCGGGAACGTCCGCGTCGGGATGGAGCAGGCGCACGGACGGCAGGTGTTCGACCGCGAACCAGAAGGCACGCCCGTCGAGGCGGAGGCGCGCGGCGCGGCCCGCCGTCTCCAGCTCGTCCAGCCACGGACGCCAGCCCGGCGCGTCCTCCTCCGCCAGCGCGACGAACCCGAGGAGCGCGTCGTGCGTCTCCTCGGCGTCGCGCGGCTCCGGCCAGGCCTCCTCGCGCACGCGCGCGATGGCGTCGGGCGAGAGGGCGGCGAGGTCGCGGGCGGAATCGGGCAGTGTGCGGCGCAGGGAGACGGCGCGCGTGCGGCGCTCCTCGATGGGGGCGTCGTCGAGGTAGGTGTAGGGCCGCCCGCTCACGATCTCGTGGGCCATGGGCGAGGGCTCGACGGTATCGACGGCGTGGAGGCGCACGCCGCCCGCCTCCACGCGCGCCAGCACCTCCTCGAGGCCGCGCACGTCCATGGCCTCGTAGAGGCAGTCGTCGCGCGTCTGCCGCATGAGCGGGTGGTCGGGCAGCGTGAGGGGGGCGTCGAGGTGCTCCTGGCAGCCGACCTGGGCGGGGAAGACTGCGGCCATGAGGTCGTCCGCCTTCATGCGCTGCAGGAAGGGGGGCACGCGCCTGCCGTTGCGCTGACGGGCGATGGCCAGCGCGCGCGAGGCGTTCCAGCGCCAGCGCGTGGGGAAGAGGGGGATGTAGAAGATCGATTTCTCCACCAGCGCGGCGGCGTTGCGCGGCGTCACCCAGGCGAACGCCTCCTCCAGCCGCCACGAGTGCTGCGGCCCCGCCGAGAGCAGGATGGCGTCGTCGTTGGCCGCCGCCTGCAGCTCGAAATCGAAGGTGGTGCAGAACTGCTTGCGCAGGGCCAGCCCCCAGGCGCGGTTCACGCGCGCGCCGAAGGGGGCGTGCACCACCAGCTGCATCCCGCCGGTGTCGTCGAAGAAGCGCTCGAAGACGACCTCGGCGTCGGAGGGCACGAGGCCGAGGCCGTCGCGCGTGGCGCGCACGTAGGCGGCCAGCTGCCGCGCGCCCGTCGCGGAGAGGGCGCATTCCCCGCGCAGCCACCGGACGAGCGCGTCCTCGTCGTCCAGCCCGTCCGCGACCTCGCGGCGCAGGCGGCCCACTTCCCCCGAGAGCTCGATCGTGCGCCCGGGCGCTTCCCCCAGCCAGAAGGGCACCGTGGGCGGCGCGCCGTGCGCATCGACCACGCGCACGGTGCTCTGCTCCACGCGGCGGATGCGCCAGGAGGTCGAGCCCAGCAGGAAGATGTCCCCGGCGGCGCTCTCCATGGCGAAATCCTCGTTCACGGTACCGACGGGGATGTCCTCCGGCTCGGCCACGACGCGGTAGTCGCCCATCTCGGGGATGACGCCGCCGTTGTTGAGGGCGGCCAGCCGCGCCCCCCGCCGCCCGCGCACGACGCCGTTGATGCGGTCGCGGTGGATGAGCGGCGGCGCGCCGCCGGGGCCCTCGCCGATGCCCTGCGCCAGCATGGCCACGATCTCGTCGAACGGCCCGCGCGCGAGCGACTCGTAGGGCGCGGCCTCGCGCGCGAGCGCATACAGGGCGTCCTCCGTCCAGGGTTCGCAGGCGCACTCCGCCACGATCTGCTGGGCCAGCACGTCGAGCGGCGCGGCGGGCGGCGCGATGCGGTCGAGCCGTCCCGCGCGCACGGCCCGCACGAGCGCCGCGCATTCCACCAGCTCGTCGCGCGTGGTGGGGAAGAGGCGCCCGTGCGGACGCAGCCCGAGGGCATGGCCGGAGCGCCCGATGCGCTGCAGCAGCGTGGCGATGCCGCGCGGCGAGCCCACCTGGCAGACGAGGTCGATGGCGCCGATGTCGATGCCCAGCTCCAGCGAGGCGGTGGCCACCAGCGCGCGCAGGTCGCCCGCCTTCAGCCGCCGCTCCACCTGCAGGCGGCGCTCCTTCGCGATGCTGCCGTGGTGGCTGGCCACCGCATCCTCGCCCAGCCGCTCGGCCAAGTTCTGGGCGATGCGTTCGGAGAGCGCGCGCGTGTTCACGAACACGAGCGTCGTGCGGTGCTCCCGCACCAGCTCCGCGAGGCGGTCGTAGATGTCGGTCCACTGCTCGCGCGCGGGCACGGCCTCGAGGTCGCCCGGCGGCGTCTCCACGTGCAGGTCGAGGTCACGCTGGTGGCCGCGGTCGACGATGGCGGCGGAGCGCCCCGAGCCGGCGAGAAAGCGCGCGATCAGCTCAATCGGGCGCTGCGTGGCGGAGAGCCCGATGCGCACGGGCGGGCGCTCCGCGATGTGGTCGAGCCGCGCCAGGCTGAGCGCGAGGTGGCTGCCGCGCCGATCGCGGGCGAGCGCGTGAATCTCGTCCACGATGACCGTGCGCACGCCCCGCAGGTTCGCGCGGCTGCGCTCCGCCGTGAGCATGAGGAAGAGCGATTCGGGCGTGGTCACGAGGATGTGCGGCGGACGGCGCACCATCGCCTGCCGCATGGAGGCGGGCGTGTCGCCGGTGCGCACGGAGACCGTGATCGGCGGCAGTTCGCGGCCCGTCTCCGCCGCCAGCGCGCGCATCTCCGCCAGCGGCTCCTCGAGGTTGCGCTGGATGTCGTTGCCCAGCGCCTTCAGGGGCGAGACGTAGACGATGCGCGTGACCGCCTCCAGCTCGCCCGCCCCGGCCTCGCGCACGAGCTGGTCGATGCCGGCGAGAAAGGCGGCGAGCGTCTTGCCGGAGCCGGTGGGCGCGGCCACGAGCGTCGTCTCGCCCGCGAGGATGCGGGGCCAGCCCTCGGCCTGCGCGTCGGTGGGGCGCTCGAAGCGGCGCTCGAACCAGGCGCGCACGACGGGGTGGAAGGCGGCCAGCGGCCCGGCGCCGGAGGGCGCATCGGCGGGGGCGTCGCGCTCGAACATGCGTACGCGATGATACCGGAATCGCGCCGCTCGCGCGAGCGCGCCGGGCCGCGCCCCATGCCCGCATGGCCTACCCTGGTTCATCCTCTCCGCCCTCGCCTGTGCTATCCCTCCGTTCGTATGACAGACGGTCAGGAGGGCGCGGGAACGTCCCAGGGGAGCGCCCCCGCGGGGGCGTCGAGCGCCACGCGCACGCGCCCGTCGGCCACCACCGCGATGAGGTCGTAGCCCGCGTGCAGGGTGGGGTCCATGCCGCGCAGCGCCCAGGAGACCTTCTCGTCGGCCAGTTCGGTGGCGGCGGCGAGCACCACCAGCGCGCGCGCGTCCGCCCCGGCGGAGGCGTCCCGCCGCTCGCGGGCCTCACGCAGCAGGGCGCGGAGCGTGCGCCGCAGACGGGCGCTGGCCTCGTCGCCCTCCGGCGCGGGCGAGCCGATGACGATGGCGCGGTCCCCGAGCCGGTTCGCCGTCCACACGTCCTCGGCGGGAATGGCGAGGGAGTCGTCGACATCGGGCTGGCCCGCGGCCAGCACGACGCGCTCGATCAGCGCCTCGCGCTCCTCCTCCGAAGCGGGCAGGCGGTGCAGATCGCGCGCGTTCAGCTGGAAGGAGCCGGGCACGCGGTTCGTGAATTGCGCCCAGAGCGGGCTGAGCCCGCCGAGCACGGTGACGACGGAGCCCTCCGTATCGACGCGGCGCAGGTGGATGCGGACGGGGCGGCGCACTTCGAGGGGGCCGTCCTCGCCGAGGGGGCGCGCTTCATGGGCGGCCAGCGCGAGCTGGCTGAGGCCGGGCTCGCCCGCGGGCAGCTCCGCGCCGCGCGGCAGCCACAGCGCGAGCGGCAGCCCCTCCAGATCGAGGCGGCGCTCGACGGCGGCGCGGGCGGCCTCGAAGGGGAGGTCGGCCTCGCCGTGCACGACGCTGACGAGCGTGCAGGCCAGTTCCCAGCGGCGTCCGACGCGGACGCGGACCGCGCGCAGGGCCTCCCCCGCGGGCGACTGCGCGACGGGGCGCGCGCTGCGGGCGTAGCGCCGCCCGAACCAGTCGAGAAAGAGCTGGAGCGCCGCGTCCGCGGGGTCGGATGGCCAGGAGCGCTCGTCGTCGGGCACGGCGGGCGGGGCCTAGCCCTCGGCGGCGGCCTCTTCCGCCGCGCCGCCCGCGGCGTCGGCCTCGAAGGCTTCGCCCGCGCCCTCCTCGTCCGCGCCCGGCGCGCCCTCGATCTGGAGCCGGGGCGCGTCCACGGTGGCGATGCCGATGTCGGGCGCGGAGAGCACCTCCACGCGCTCGGGAACCCGCAGGTCGCCCACCGTGAGGCTCGTCTCGAAGTCCGTGAGCGCGCTCACGTCGAGCTCGATGGCGTCGGGAATGTCGAGCGGCAGGCAGCGGATGGCGACGGTCTCGAGGTTCTGGAGCAGCGTCCCGCCGAGGTCGTCGACGGCGGGCGCGACGCCCGTGAGGTGGATGGCCACGGTCGTCTGGATGGGCCGCCCCAGGTCGACCTGGTAGAAGTCGACGTGGATGGGGTCGCCGGTGCCGCCCTCGCGGTCGAGGCCGCGCACGAGCACGTGGCGGGGCTCGCCCTCGCCCTCGATGGCCAGCTCGAACATGCTGCGCACGCCCGCCTGGCGGATGACGCGGCGGAAGGCGCGGCCATCCAGCTGGATGGCGGTCGAGTCGAGGCCGCGCCCGTAGACGTTGGCGGGCAGCAGCCCCTCGCGGCGCAGCCGCCGGACCTTCTTGCCGAGCACCGTACGGGGGGTCGCGCTCAGGGTGCGTCGCTCTGCCACGGGGGCCTCCTGGGCGGCGCGCTCGATACGCGCCGCGGCCTCATGCGGGCCGGGTCGGGATCAGCCGCGCGCGCTCAGGCGGGCTTCAGCGCGTTGACGCGGGCGCGGACGGTGTCCTTGTCCTCGAACCACTGCGCGTTGAGGGCGGTGTACTCCGCTTCCTCCTCGGGCACGTCGTCCTCGGCGAAAATCGCCGTCACCGGGCAGGCGGGCTCGCAGGCGCCGCAGTCGATGCACTCATCCGGCTGGATGTAGAGCATGCGGTCGCCTTCTTCGTCGAAGTAGATGCAATCGACCGGGCAGACCTCGACGCAGGACTGGTCCTGGACATCGATGCACGGCGTCGTGATGACGTAGGTCATGCTCGCGGATTCCTCCCGCCTCTGGCTTTGGTCGCCCCTGAGCGGCCACGCGCATACTACAGCGCGCGCCCCGTTGTGTGAAGCAAGCCCCGCACGCGCTCAGCCGCGCTGGCCGATGGAGACGGGGAAGGGCACGGGCTCGCCGCCGCGCAGGTCCACGGCGTGGAAGCGTCCGGCCTTGATCTCGGCGATGAGCGCGCGCTCGTCGCGCACCTCGCGCTCGAAGTAGGTGGCGCACTTGCCGATGTCGCTGATGGCGTGGGAATCGGTGCCGCCCGTGCCCGGCATGTCCAGCCGTTCGCAGAGGCGGCGCGAGAACTCGTTCTCGTTGTCGCTGCCGCGCCCGTTGAGGGCCTCCAGCGCATTGCAGAACTCGTAGGCGGGGTTGCGGCCCGCCTTCGCCAGCGCTTCCTCGTACTTGTCCTCGCTGCGCGTGAACCAGGGCATCTGGCGGCGGTAGGGGTGGGCCGCGACCATGGCGCCGCCGCCCTGCTCCACGTAGTTCGCCAGCTCCGGCGCGCGGTGCATGCCGAAGACGTAGCGGTCGATGCCGAAGGCGAGGATGTGGCCGTCGTCGGTGCTGATCTCGACGCCCGCGAGCACGAGGAAATCGTGCTTCGCGCGCATCTCCTCGATGTCGCGCTGGTCCCACACGGTGTCGTGCTCGGTGAAGCAGATGGCGTCGAGGCCCGCCGTTTTGGCGCGCGCCACGAGGTCGTCGGGGTTCAGCACGCTGTCGTGCGAACGCGGCCACGTGTGCGAGTGCAGGTCGATCAGCATCGCGGGGCCGATGCTACCACGTTCGACGCTTCCATCCGCCGGGGATAGCGTGGGGCGCATGAACCTGCGCGGGGCCCTGCGGCGGGAACGCGCCCACGCCGCCGGCTGGGCGGTGATCGGGCTCGGCAACCCCGGCGAGGCGTACGCCCGCAACCGGCACAACGCCGGCGCCTGGACCGTGAACGAGCTGGCGCGGCGGGCGGGCGCGACGTTGCGCGCCGAGGGACGCTCCATCCGCATCGCCGTGGCCGCGCTGGCGGGCGAGCGCGTGGCGCTCGTGCGTCCGCGCGTCTACGTGAACGAGAGCGGGCGCGCCGCGGCCCAGACGCTGCGCGCCAGCGGCGTCCCCCCCGACCGCCTCATCGTCGTCTACGACGAGCTCGACCTGCCGCCGGGCGCGCTGCGGCTGCGGCGGGGCGGGGGCGCGGGCGGGCACAACGGCCTCAAGTCGATCATCGCGGAGGCGGGCGCGGACTTCCTGCGCGTGCGCCTCGGCATCGGGCGCCCGCTGGACGGCGGCGAACCCACACGCGACCCCGACCTCGTGGCGGACTACGTGCTCTCCAACCCCGCGGGCGCGGAGCGCGAGACGCTGGAGGCCAGCGCGCGGCGCGCCGCGGACGCCGTCGCCGCCATCGTCGCCGAGGGGCTGGAGGCGGCGGGCGCGCGCTTCAACCGGCGCGGCCCCGGGGGCGCGCCTGACGAAGCGCGGCGAGGCGTGTAGATTCGCCCCATACGGACGGCGGAAACGCCATACGGAGGCAGCGGGATGGCCGGAAGGCTCGAAGGCAAGGTCGCGATCGTGACGGGCGCGGGGCGCGGCATCGGACGGGGCGAGGCCATGCTCCTCGCGCGCGAGGGCGCGAGGGTCGTCGTCAACGACCTCGGCGGGGGCACCGCGGGCGAGGGCGAGGACCAGTCGCCCGCCGACGCCGTCGTCGCCGAGATCAGGGCCGCGGGCGGCGAGGCCGTCGCCAACTACGACTCCGTGGCCACCATGGAGGGCGGCGAGCGCATCGTGCGCACGGCCATCGACGCCTTCGGGGGGCTCGACATCCTCGTCAATAACGCGGGCATCCTGCGCGACCGCATGGTCTTCAACATGACCGAGGAAGAGTGGGACTCCGTCATCGACGTGCACCTCAAGGGGCATTTCTCCACGACCAAACACGCGGGCCTCGTCTTCCGCCAGCAGCGCTCGGGGCGCATCGTCAACACCTCCTCGGAGTCGGGGCTGGGGAACATGGGGCAGGCCAACTACGCGGCGGCCAAGGAGGGGATCGTGGGCATGACGCGCACCTGCGCGCTCGACCTCGGCCGCTACGGCGCCACCGTGAACGCCATCCGCCCGCGCGCGGGCACGCGCCTCACGCTCTCGCCGGAGATGGAGGAGGCGCGCGCGCGGCGGCTGGCGGCGCGCCGGGAACGCGGGGACGCGGACGCCGCGCAGGCCGCCTCGCCCGTCGACGCGCTCGATCCCGACCTCGTGGCCCCGCTCGTCGTCTACCTCTGCACCGACGCGGCGGCGGACGTGAACGGGCGCGACTTCCTCGTCGGCGGCGACGAGATCTCGCTCATGTCGATGCCCGTGCGCGAGCGCACCATCCAGCGCGAGGGCGGCTGGACGCTCGACGCGCTGGAGCGCGTCTTCCCGCGCACCCTGGGCGCGGGCCTGACGAACCCGGCCACGCCGGCGACGCCGAAAGCGGCCTCCTGAGGCCCGCCCGCGGGTGACGCCGCCGCCGCGGCGCATCGTCTCGCTCGTTCCGAGCCTGACGGAGCTGGTGTGGGCGCTGGGCCGCGCCGATGCGCTCGCCGGACGCACGCGCTTCTGCACCGAGCCCGCGGGCGCGATCGAGCGCGTGCCCGCCATCGGCGGCACGAAGACGCCCGACCTGGACGCCATCGCCGCGCTCGCGCCCGACCTCGTCATCGCCAACCGCGAGGAGAACCGGCGCGAGGACGTGGAGGCGCTGCGCGCGGCCGGGATCGAGGTGCTGCTCACCGACCCCAACGGCGTGGACGAGGCGCTGGACATGATCGCCGCGCTGGGCCGCCTGCTGGAGTGCGAAGCGGAGGCGGCTCGGCTCGTGACGGAGACGCGCGCGGCCATTGCCGAGGGCGGTCCCGCCGGGGGCGCGCGGCCCGCCGTCTTCGCGCCCGTCTGGCGCAACCCGCTCATGGGGCTGGGCGACGCGACCTACGGGGCGTCCGTGCTGGAGGCGGCGGGCGCGGCCAACGCCCTCGCCGGACGCGCGCGCTACCCGCGGCTGACGATGGACGAGGCGGCGGCGCTCCGCCCCGACGCGATCCTGCTGCCGGACGAGCCGTACCGCTTCGACGAACGGCACGTGCCCGCCTTCGCCGCCATCGCCCCGACGGCGGTGATCGACGGCAGGCTGCTGTGGTGGTACGGCCCGCGCATGGCGGGGGCCATCCGCGAGCTGCGCGCGATCGTGCGCGGGCTGGTCGGCTAGCGCCCGCGGAAGACGGGCTCGCGCTTCTCCAGGAAGGAGCGCCGCCCCTCCTCCACGTCCTCGGTCTCGCGCGTATGGGACTGGTAGTGGTGCTCCAGCTCCACGCTGTCCTCGAGCGTGCGGTGCAGGCCCTCGCGCGCGAGCCGCTTCGTGAGCTCGATGGCGACGGAGGGGCCGCGCGCGATCTCGCGGGCCACCTCTCCCGAGCGGGCGGCCAGCTCGTCGGGCGCGACCACCTCGCTCACGAGGCCGATCTCCTTCGCCTCGGCGGCCCCCACCATGCGGCCCGTGTACATCATCCTGAGGGCGTGTTCCATGCCCACCAGCCGCGGCAGGAACCAGGTGGCCCCGTTGTCGGGCACGATCGCGCGCTTCACGAAGATGGAGCTGAAGCGCGCCTCCGCGGAGGCGATGCGGATGTCGCAGGAGAGCGCGAGCGAGAAGCCCGCGCCCACGCACACGCCGTTCACGGCGGCGATGACGGGCTTGGCGCAGGCGTGGATGAAGGCGGGGGCCATCATGGAGCTGCGCGTGCGCCCGGCGCGGCCGGGGAAGGGCCGCTCGACACGCTCCCCGCCCCGCGCGGTGAGGTCCGTGCCGGAGCTGAAGCCGCGCCCCGCGCCCGTGATCAGCACCACGCGCACGTCGTCGTCGCGGTTGGCGATGGCGATGGCCTGCTCGATCTCGGCCACCGTGTCGAGGCTGATGGCGTTCAGCTTCTCCGGCTTGTTGAGCGTGAGCCGCGCGACGCCGTCGACGTCGATCTCCCAGAGGATGTCCCGGAACTCCATTGGCCGCCTCGCTGGTCGGAATGCCGCCAGCCTACTACGGGCGCACGACCACGCGCAGGCGCATCTGCGGGTGGTAGTCGCAGGTGACGGCGTGGTCGCCCGCCTCCGCGAAGCGCCAGACGAACAGGTCGCCCGCCTCCATGTCGGGCGACCGCGCGACGCCGTCGAACACGAGGTTGTGCACCGCCGTCTCGCCGTTCCAGAACCAGACGCGCTCGCCCGCGCGCACGCGCAGCGTTTGCGGGGAGAAGGCGAGGCCATCCTGGGCGACGAAGGGCGCGCCCGCGGGCACGCCCACGGGGTCGGGCACGCGCGACTCGGCGCAGCCCCCGGCCAGCAGCAGGAGCGCGAGGAGCGCGAGGAGCGCGGGCGCGGCACGCGGGATCATGCGCCTTATGCAATGGAAACGGGGAAAACAGGCCCAATCTCCACCAGCCAGCGAAAGAAAGCTTCGCTAATCTTGACTAGAATTTTCAACAATTTATCAAGAAATTCCGGGTGCTCCATGACACTATTGAGCAGTTCATTAATGACAGAATGTTCTTCAGCATCGAAAATTTCACTATATTCCTCCACAATTTCCCGAACTCCACTGATCATTTCCGAGGTCAGTTTATTGTAGCAGACGATGATCTTCTTCATCGCATCCACCCTCAGAAGGATGGGACCAGCGAGATCGGGGGCAATATCGAAGGATTCTTCGCTCGCTTTCACGCCAAGCTCAAACACAAGGTCGGGGATGTAGCGGACATCCAGAGAGTAGTCTCGAAGAGAAGAACTAAAGGCATCCGAATACTCAGACATTGGTCAATCTCCCAATTCCGGTGGTGCATCGGGCTAGCCGATGCACCACCGGTTGTTTCTTGACGAACTAGCTGTCGTCCGCTTCCTTTTCGAGGTCGTCGCCGAGCCTGCGCCAGCCCCACCAGGCGCCAGCCACGGCGAGGGCGCCGAGGACCGGCCCGATGATGTAGACGTCGAAGTCGGTCCACGAGTTGGCGACGAGCGCCGGGCCGAGCGAGCGGGCGGGGTTCACGGACGCGCCCGTGAACGGCACGGCGGCGAAGTGGATGACGATGACGGCGAGGCCGATGGCGAGCGGGGCGCTGATGTGCATGCCGCCCCGCTTGTTGAGGACCACGTTGTAGATGACGAGCAGGAGGAAGGCGGTGAGGAGCAGCTCCGTGAGGATGCCCTCGCCGTAGGCGATGGCGGGATTGAGCGCATGGGCGCCGAGGTTGAGGTTGCCCTCGAACATGGCCCCGGTGGACCACTTCAGCAGGAGCGAACCCAGGATCGCGCCCACGCACTGGGCCACGATGTAGACCGCGCCCAGCAGCGGCTTGATGTGCCGCGTCGCGATCATGGCGAGGGAGACGACGGGGTTGATGTGCCCGCCGCTGATGCCCGCCGTCCAGGCCACGGCCACGATGATGCCGATGCCGTGGCCGAGGGAGATCGTGAGCAGACTCGCCCCGGCGTCCATCTTGAACGTGTTGGCGGCGACGACGGAGCCCGTGCCCACGAAGACGAAGAACATCATCCCCAGGAGCTCGGCCAGCGCCGCGCGGATGTCGTTGAGGGAGAGCATTCCCATGGCGTTTGGCCCCCTTGCGCGTTTCCGATGCGTTTCGGATGCGCGCATTCTGGGGAACCGCGGTTAAGGTTGTCAATCCGATCAGGCGCCTACGCGCATGGACGGGAACGGCGTAGGATGCGGACCGTGGCTGGCGACGCCATTCCGCTGCAGGCGTGCCCCCGCTGCCTGGGGCCGCTGTCCGCGATCAAGGGATCGCGGCTGGCCGTCTGCCGGCGTTGCGGCTACAAGGACGACTGCTGCTAGACGCGGGTGACGGCGGTGACGCGGAACTGGACCGCGCCGGAGGGGGCGGAGACGGTGACCTCGTCGCCCGGGCGGCGTCCCAGCAGCCCCTTGCCCACGGGCGATTCCACCGAAATCTTGCGGTCGGCAGCGTTGGCCTCGCGCGCGCTCACGAGCACGTAGGCGACCTCGCGCCCGCTGTCGAGGCGCGTCACGCGCACGGTGGAGCCGATGGTGGAGCGGCCGTCGTCGCGCCCCGCCTCCCCGGCGGTCACGGCGCGGCGCAGGATGGCGGTGATCTCGCGGCGGCGGGTCTCGTTGAAGGCGAGCGCCTCGCGCGCCGCCTCGAGGGGGGCGTTCTCGCGGAAATCCTTGTCCTCGCGCGCCACCGAGATGGCCTTCACGAGGTCGGGCACGTCCGCCTCCAGCCGCTCCAGGTCGGCGCGCAGCGCGGCGATGCCCTCGGCGGTCATCTCGATGGGCTCCTCGTTGACGGCGCGGACGGCGCGCCCCCCGCGCGCGGCGGGACGGCGCAGGCGCACGTGCACGCCGTGGTTCTTCTCGGCGTAGCCGCGCTTCTTCAGGTACTGGAACCAGGCCTTGAGCGCCTTCACGCGGCGAGGCGCGGCGGGGTCCGAGATCTGGATGCTGGCCTCGGCGAAGGACTCGACGCGCGCGCCCGTGACGGCGGCGACGGCGGTGTCGCCGCCCGCGTGCTCGACGTAGCGGCGCACGAAGGGCGACTCGGTATTGTGGGCCTCGGGGGAGAGCGTGGCGAGGTATTCGCCCAGCGCCTCCTCCAGCGTAATGGCGGGGGCGCTGGCCTCGTCCGGCAGGTCGCTCATGCCAGCATCGTACCATCTCCGCCGGAGAGGCGCGCGCCGACGCACATGCTGGCCTGGGAATCGCTGCCGGAACTCTTCCCCCAATTCCCGCGCCCGGAGCGCTGGCTGCCGCTGCTGCGCCGCCACGCCGAGCTGCTGGAGGCGTCGCCCGTGCGCACGACGACGGTGACGGGCGCGGCGGCGGTGGCGCGCCACTACGCCGAATCGCTGGAGGCCTTCCGCCTGGCGGGCGCGCCGCAGGAGGGCGCGGTCGCGGACGTGGGCGCGGGCGGCGGCTTCCCCGGGATCGTCGTCGCCGCCGTCGCGCCCGCGCTGGAGGTGCATCTGGTGGAGGCGCAGCGGCGGCGCGCGGCGCTGCTGGCCGAGCTGGCGGCGGCGCTGGGGCTGGCGCGCGTGACCGTGCACGCGCAGCGCGCGGAGGAGGCGGGACGGGGGCCGCTGCGCGACGGCGCGGACCTCGTGCTGGCGCGCGCGCTCGCGCCCCTGCCCGTGTTGCTGGAGTACTGCGCGCCGCTGGCCGCGCCGGGCGCGCTGGTGGCGGCGGTGAAGGGATCGCGCGGCGAGGAGGAGCTGGCGCGCGCGGACGCCGCCGTGGCCGCCCTCGCCTGCGAGTTCGCGGGCGCGGCGCCGATGCGCGCGGCCATCGCCCCGCCCATGCGCGTGCTCCGCTTCCGCAAGCTGGGGCCCACGCCCGCGCGCTGGCCGCGCCGTGCGGGGATGCCCGCGAAGCGCCCCATCGCCGCCCCCCGGGGACGCGCGGGCGGCCTGTGCTAGGATGTGCGGGCCCGGGCGGAGCGCGCGGGCGGCGACGGGGGCCCGGCGCATGAACCGACGATTCGCGCGGGAGCGGCTGCGGCCCGCCCTGACGGAGCTGCTCCGGCGGCTACACCTGAATCCGCGGCTCGTGCTGCAGCGGCTGCTGCGGCTGGCCCGCCTCGACACGGGCGTCTTCGACGAGGTGCGCGACGACGAGCGCGAGCTGGCCCCGGCGCTGATCGTGGCCGCTGTCTCCTGCCTGCTCGCGGGCTTCGGCGCGTGGATGTACTGGGAGGTGCGCGCGCCCACGCCGGACGACGCCTTCGTCAACGCCTTCCTGCTCGGCTCCATCTTCCTCGCGGCCATGTACGCGGCCGCCGTCCTCATCGTGTACGTGGTGCTGGTGCAGTTCTTCCGCGTGCCCGTGGACCTGCCGCCGCTGGCGCGCACGATGGGCTACGCGGCCTCGCCGCTGGCGCTCTCGGCGGGGATGCTGATCCCCGTGCTCCATCCCCTGCTGGCGCTGATGCCGGTGGCGCTGCTGCTGGTGGCCATGATCTACGCGGCGCAGGCGGCCACGCACGCCGAGCCCGGGCAGGTGGTGGCGGCCTGCCTGATCGGCTTCGGCGTCATGGCGCTGGTGCTGGGCGTGGTGGCCTACTCCTCCTCCGGGCCGGGCGTGCCCATCGGCGCGGGGCAGTTCGGGCTCTACGGCGACTTCCCCTAGATACCGGGCCGCGTTCGCGAGGCCTCTGCTACGCTGGAGCGCCGTGGTCTACCTCGATCATGCGGCCACCACGCCCCTGCGCGCGGAAGCGCGGGAGGCGATGCTGCCCTTTCTCGGCGAGCGCTTCGGCAACCCCAGCGGGCTCTACGCCGAGGGGCGGGAGGCGCAGCGGGCGCTGGACGCGGCGCGCGCCGCCACGGCGGAGCGGCTGAACGCGCGGCCCTCCGAGATCCTGTTCACGAGCGGGGGCACGGAGGCCATCAACACGGCCATGCTCGGCATCGCCTACGCCATGCGGCGGGCGGGCGCGGGCGCGCACGTGATCACGACCGCCATCGAGCACCACGCCGGCATCCACGCCGCCCAGCAGCTGGAGGAACTCGGCTTCGAGACGACCACGCTCGGCTGCGACGGCGCGGGCCGCGTGAGCGTGGACGAATTCGCGCGCGCGCTGCGCCCCGACACCGTGCTGGCCAGCGTGATGCTCGCCAACAACGAGGTGGGAACCATCCAGCCGCTGGCCGAGCTGGCCGCCATCCTGCGCGAGTACGCCGCCCGCCAGCGCCACCGCGTGATGCTGCACAGCGACGCCGTGCAGGCGCCCGGCTGGATGGCGGTGGACGCGCGCGCGCTGGGCGTGGACGCGCTCAGCCTCTCCGCGCACAAGTTCGGCGGGCCGAAGGGCAGCGGCGTCCTCTTCCTGCGGCGGGCCACGCCCTTCCGCCCGCTGCTGCTGGGCGGGGGGCAGGAGATGCAGAAGCGCGCGGGCACGGAGAACGTGGCGGGCATCGCGGGCACGGCGGCGGCGCTGGCGCTGGCCTGCGAGGGCGTGGCCGAACGGGTCGCGCGCGTGCGCGCCCTGCGCGAGCGGCTGCGCGAGGGCATCCTCGCCGCCGTCCCCGACGCCGCCGTCAATGGCTGCCGCACGCACTGCCTGCCCAACAACCTCAACGTGTCCTTCGACGGCATCGAGAGCGACGATCTGGTGGCGCGGCTGGACGCGCGCGGCATCGCGGCCAGCACGGGCAGCGCCTGCTCGAACGCCATGTGGGAGCCCTCGCACGTGCTGCTGGCCATGGGCGTGCCCATCCGCCGCGCCGCCGGCAGCGTGCGCTTCAGCCTGGGCGAGGGCACCGACGGGGCCGACGTCGAGGCCGTGCTGGCGGCGCTGCCCGGGGAAGTCGAGCGCGCCCGCCGCGCCGTCGCGGCCGCCCGCTAGCGCCGATCGCCGCGCAGGGCCCGCTCGGCGGCGTCCACGGCGGCGGCCGCGTCGGCGTCGTGCGCCTCGCGCCGCAGGACGGCGCAGTGGCGACAGCTGCCGCCCGCGCCCGCGAGCCGCAGGAAGAGGTGCAGATCGTGCCGCCCGCACGAGGGCTCGTCCGGCGCGGGCGGGCGCTCCCGCGGCGCCTCGCCCGGCGGGAAGGAGCGCGCATTCGACGCCTTCGCATCGACGACCCGCGCCCGCTCCCCCAGCCGCATGGCCACGTACTGGCGCAGGAGCAGCCAGAAGAGGGCCAGCAGCCCGGGCAGCAGCAGGAGCAGCAGCAAGCGCATGCCGCCATGGTAGCGCGTGCACGGGGATGCGCGCGCGCGACGCGGTTCGCCAGCAGTCGTACCCTAGCGGTAGGGCGGCGCGTAGAGCAGGCCGCCTTCCGTGTGGAGGGCGTTCGGCGTCCCCTCGCGGGCGATGCCGATCGCCAGCATACCCCCGTGCCTACGGCAGCTCCGGCGACCACGCGCCCGCGTAGCCGCGCACGAGCACGTCCTCGCCGAGCCGCTCGATGGCCACGTCGCGCAGACGCATGGCGTCCGCCGCGCGCGTCACGCTGAGCGCGCCCGCCGCCGCCACGCCGTCGCCGCCGATGATGGCGGGCGCGAGGAAGGCCCGGACCTCGTCCACGTGCCCCCCGGCGAGGAGCGAGCCGAGCAGCGCGCCGCCCCCTTCCGCCCACACGGAGAGCACGCCGCGCGCGGCCAGCGCCGCCAGCAGCTGGTCGAGGTTCAGCCCCCCGCCGTCGCGCTCGCACTCGATCACGCGCGCCCCCGTGGCCGCGATGGCCCCCTTCCAGCCCGCGCCGGCCTCGCGCGCGGTGGCCACGAGCGCGCGCCCGGGCTCGCGGAAAATGCGCGCCGTGGGGGGGATGCGCCCGCGCCCGTCGAGCGCCACGCGCAGGGGCTGGCGCTCCGCGATGCGCCCGCCGGGCCGCGCCGTCAGCGCCGGGTCGTCGGCCAGCACCGTGCCGCTGCCCACCAGCACGGCGTCCACCCACGCGCGCTCCTGATGCGCCCGTTCGCGCGCGGCCTCGCCCGTGATCCAGCGCGAGTCGCCGCCCGCCGCCGCGATGCGCCCGTCGAGGCTGGCCGCGAACTTGGCGATAACGTACGGTCGCCCCGTGGCGCGCTGCTTCAGGTAGGGGCGCAGCAGGTCCGCCGCCTCCGCCGCGCCGTCGCCGACCTCCACGGCCACGCCCGCCTCGCGCAGGATGGCCGCGCCCCGCCCCCGCACGCGCGGCTCGGCGTCGGGCAGGGCCGCGACCACGCGCGCCACGCCCGCCGCCGCGATGGCCTCCGCGCAGGGCCGCGTGCGCTTGCCCGCGAAGGGCGCGCAGGGTTCGAGCGTGACGTAGAGCGTGGCGCCCATCGCGCGGTCGCCCGCCGCCGCCAGCGCGCGCGCCTCCGCGTGGGGGCCGCCGTCGGGGGCGGTCGCGCCCTCGCCCACGATCTTCCCGCCGCGCACGAGCACGGCCCCGACCCAGGGATTGGGGCTGGCGCGTCCGCGCGCCGCCAGCGCCGCCACCAGCGCCCGCCGCATGAAGGGGGATGCCGCCATGCCGCCATCCTGTCCGCCCGTGGGCCGCGACCGGCCCATGATACACTGCCAGCGGGCCTCCGTAGCTCAATGGAGAGAGCGCCTGGCTTCGGACCAGGAGGTTGTGGGTTCGACTCCTGCCGGGGGCGCCAGCCTCCGCCTACAATGGACCCGTGACGCCCGCCTTCACCGTGCTCGCCGGCGGCGTCGGGGCCGCCCGCTTCCTGCAGGGCCTCGTGCGCGTGGCCGACCCCGCCGCCGTGACCGTCGTCTCCAACGTGGCCGACGACGTGGAGATGTTCGGGCTGCACGTGTCCCCCGACGTCGACATCGTCATCTACTCCCTCGCGGGCGTGGTCAACCCCGAAACGGGCTGGGGCCTCGCGGGCGACAGCTTCGCCGTGGCCGACGCCCTGCGCCGCTTCGGCTACGACCGCTGGTTCAACCTCGGCGACCGCGACCTCGCCACCGCCGTGCACCGCACGCGCCTCCTGCGCGAAGGCCGCCCCATGCACGAGGTCGTGGCCGAACTGGCGCGCGCCTTCGGCGTGGGCGCGACCATCCTGCCCGCCGCCGACGGGCGCGTCGCCACCTTCGTGCTGACGGCGGACGGCGAGCTCGCCTTCCAGGACTACATGGTGCGCCTCGCCGCGGAACCGGAGGTCACGGGCCTGCGCTTCGCGGGCGCGGAGGAGGCCGTCCCCGCCCCCGGCGCGCTCGACGCCATCCGCGACGCGGAGCGGCTCGTGATCGCGCCCAGCAACCCCTTCCTCAGCATCGGCCCCATCCTCGCCGTGCCCGGCCTGCGCGAGGCCGTGGCCGCGAGCCGCGCCCGCCGCATCGCCGTCAGCCCCATCGTCGGCGGCGAGGCCGTGAAGGGCCCGGCGGCGCGGATGCTGGCCAGCCTCGGCCACGAGGTCTCCGCCGCGGGCGTGGCCGCCATCTACCGCGGCCTCATCGACGTCATGGTCATCGACGAGCGCGACCGCGCGCTCGCGCCGCGCATCGAGGCGCTGGGCCTCGCCTGCGCCGTGACGGACACCATGATGACCAGCCCCGAACGCAAGGCCGCGCTGGCGGAGTTCGTGGCGGGCCTCTGACGCCGTCGCGGTCCTGCGCGCGCGGCGGGGGCGAATTCCGCGCGGCGGGGCGGTAAGATGCGCCCACCAGGCGAAGGAGCCTCCCCATGCCCACCCCCTCCCGCGTCGTCGTCTGCCCCGCCGAACCCGGCCCCCTCCGCATCGACGAGATCGCGCTGCCCGACCCCGGCCCCCACCAGGTCGTCGTGCAGCAGTTCGCCAGCGGCATCTGCCACTCGCAGCTGCACCAGATGCACGGCCCGCGCGCGATGCCCCAGCTGCTCGGCCACGAATCGACGGGCACGGTCGTGGCCGCCGGTTCGGAGGTGAGCCACGTGCGCGAGGGCGACCGCGTGATGGTCACGTGGGTGCCGCGCCGCCCCGACCTCGGCCGCCGCCCCAATCCCGTCGCGCTCGAACTGGCCGACGGCTCGACCGCCGTCTCGCAGGGCGTCTTCACCTGGGCCGACAACACCATCGCCGACGAGCAGTTCATCGTGCCCATGCCCGACGACGTGGCCACCGACGTGACCGCCATCATCGGCTGCGCGGTCATGACCGGCGCGGGCGCCGCCTACCACACCGCGGGCGTGCAGCAGGGCGACAGCGTGGCCGTCTTCGGCGTGGGCGGCGTGGGCCTCTCCGCCATCGTCGCCGCCGCCGTCATCGGCGCGGACCCCATCATCGCCGTGGACCTCAGCGACGAGAAGCTGGAGTTCGCCAAACGCTTCGGGGCCACCATCGGCGTCAACGCTTCCGACGGCGACGCCGTCGAGCAGGTCCGCGCGCTCACCACGAAGGAGGGCGAACTCACCTTCATCGGCACCCCCGTGGCGGGCGTGGACTACGCCTTCGACTGCATCGGCCTGAAGCAGACGATGGAGCAGATCCTGCCCGCCGCGCGTCCGGGCGTGCTGGGCGTGCGCACGGGCGGCACCGCCGTGCTCGTGGGCGTGCCCGCCGCCAACGTCGAGCTGGACGCGCGCGACCTGCTCATCACGGAGAAGAAGTACATCGGCAGCATCGGCGGCTCCTGCAGCCCCGAGCGCGACTTCCCCATGTTCATCCGCTGGTACAAGGAGGGCGACCTCGACCTCGACGCGATGGTGACGGCGCGCTACGAGCTGGACGCCATCAACGAGGCCACGGACGCGCTCACGGCGGGTCAGATTTCGGGCCGCTCCATCATCCAGCTGTAGGACGGCGGCGATCAGGGCGCCAGCCGCGCGCGCACTTCCGCCGCCAGCGAGTCCAGCGTGGCGCGCGGGGACGGGCGTGGCGGCGTCCCGCCGTAGACGCGGAAGAGGCCGTCGCCGGCGCGGCGCGGCATCACGTGCAGGTGCAGGTGGAAGACCTCCTGTCCGGCGGCGGCGCCCGTCGATTGCCAGACGTTGAGGCCGTCCGGCGCGAAGGCGTCCGCCACCGCCCGCGCGACGCGCGCCACGCCCGCCATCAGCGCCGCGCCGGTGGCGTCGTCGAGCCCGAGCAGGTCGGGCACGTGCGCGCGCGGGATCACGAGCGCGTGCCCCGCGTGCGGCTGGCGCAGGTCCATGAAGGCGAGCGCGCGCGCATCCTCCCAGACGACGCTGGCCGGTTCGCGGCCCGCGGCGATGGCGCAGAAGGGGCACGGCGCGGCCATGCCGCCCAGTCTCGCACGGGGGCCGCGTATCCTCGCGCGCGCATGGCCGCGCCGCTCGTGATCGCGCACGCCGCCGCCGCGGGCGAGGCCCCCGCCAACACGCTCGCGGGCGTGCGCGCCGCGCTGGAATCCGCCGACGCCGTCGAGATCGACCTGCGCCTCTGCGCGGACGGCGCGCCCGTGCTGCTGCACGACGAGACGCTGGAGCGCGCGACGGACCTCTCCGGCCCCGTGCGCGAGGCGTCCCTCGCGCGGCTGGCGCGCGCCGACGCGGGCGGCGGCGAGCCCGTGCCCGCGCTGGACGAGGCGCTGGCGCTCGTGGCGGGGCGCATGGCCGTGTTCTGCGAGCTGAAGGCCGCGCCCGCCCGCCGCGACGAATGCGAGGCCCTGCTCGACGCCGTGCTCGCCGTCGTCCGCCGCCGCGGGGCGGAGGGCTGGACCGCGCTGCATTCGTTCGACCGCGCGCTGGTGGAGCGCGCGCGGCGGCTCGCGCCCGACGTGGAGGCGGCGTTCATCGCCCAGCCCCCGCCGCCGGTGGAACTGGAGGCGCTTTGCGCGCGCGCCGCCGCGCACGGCGTCGGCGCCATCTCGCTCCGGCGCGAGGCCACGGACGCGCGGGCGGTGGCGACGGCGCGCCGCCACGGGCTGCGGCTGTGGGTGTGGACCGCCGACGAGCCCGCGCACTGGCGGCGGCTGGCCCTGGACGGGGCGGACGGCATCGCCACGAACCATCCCGCGCGGCTGCGCGCCTGGCTGCGTTCCCGCTGATTGGCGGGGCCGTTCGCAGACAACGCGCGCCGCGCCCGTTATGATCCGCCTTCGCCGCGGGCGGCGCGGACCGCCCAGCCTTCCGAAGGATTGTTCATGAAGGAGATCGACTACCTGGCGCCGGCCTCGCTCGACGAGGCGTACGCGGCCCTCCAGAACGGCAAGACCTCGGCCTTCCTCGCGGGCGGCACGGACATCATCGTGCAGCTGCGGGAAGGCCGGAAGCAGGTCGACCAGCTCATCGACGTCAAACACATCCCCGAGCTCATGCGCTACGGCTGGACGGACGGGGGCGGGCTCGCCATCGGCGCGTCCGTGCCCTTCGCCGAGATCTACGAGGACGCGGAGATCGCGCGCCGCCTGCCCTGCCTCATCGACTGCGCCACGCTGGTGGGGGGCATCCAGATCCAGAGCCGCGCCTGCTTCGGCGGCAACATCGGCAACTCCGGTCCCGCCGCCGACACCGTGCCCGCGCTCATCGCGCTGGGGGCCACGCTCACGCTGGGCTCGCGCGAGGGGACGCGCGAGCTGCCCCTGGAGGCGTTCTTCACGGGCCCGGGCCA
This sequence comes from Tepidiformaceae bacterium, assembly GCA_958295975.1. Classification (GTDB taxonomy): domain Bacteria; phylum Chloroflexota; class Dehalococcoidia; order Tepidiformales; family Tepidiformaceae; genus UBA2991. The sequence goes on from OY282446.1 coordinate 522,741, forward strand.
GAACGTGCTCGCCCCCGGCGAGCTCATCGTGACCGTGAACGTGCCCCCGCAGCCCGCGCGCTCGGGCGCGTTCTTCCACCGCTTCATCCCCCGCAACGAGATGGACATCGCCGTCGTCAACGTGGGCGCGCGGCTCGAGCTGGACGCCGCGGGCGAACGCATCGCGGGCGCGCGCGTGTCCGTCGGCGCGGTCGCGCCCACGCCCCTCTTCGTGGAGGAGGCGGGCGCGGCGCTGGTCGGGCAGGCGCCCGGCGAGGAGGCCTTCGCCCGCGCGGCGGACGCCGCCGCCGCCGCCGCGCGCCCCATCACGGACATGCGCGGCTCCATCGCCCAGCGCGTCCACCTCACGCGCGTCCTCACCGTCCGCGCCCTCCGGCGGGCGCTCGAACGAGCCCGGGAGGCCTAAGGAATGCCCATGCGTCGGTCGCACGTTCAGACCACCCTCAACGGCGAGGAGATCGATTTCCTCTGCGAGCCCCGCCAGAGCCTGCTCGAGGTGCTGCGCGACGAGCTCGGCCTCACCGGCACCAAGGAAGGCTGCAACAACGGCAACTGCGGGGCCTGCAGCGTCATCCTCAACGGGCGCGTGACGAACGCCTGCTGCGTGCTCGGCGTCGAGGCCGAGGGCGCGTCCGTGGTCACCATCGAGGGCGTCGCCGAGGGCGACCGCCTCCACCCCCTGCAGCAGGCCTTCCTCGAGGAGGCCGCCCTGCAGTGCGGCGTCTGCACGCCCGGCTTCATCGTGGCCGCCAAGGCGCTGCTCGACGCCGAGCCCAACCCCGACGAGGGCCGCGTGCGCCACTGGCTGGCGGGCAACCTCTGCCGCTGCACCGGCTACGACAAGATCGTTCGCGCCGTCCTGAAGGCGTCGGACGCGCAGGAGGTCACCGCATGACGACCATCGAGAAGCCCGCCTACAAGGTCATCGGCACGCGCCCCATCCGCCCCGACGGCGTCGAGAAGGTCACGGGCAAGGCGCTCTACGGCGCTGACGTCCACCTGCCCGACCTGGTGCACGGGGCCGTGCTGCGCAGCCCCCACGCCCACGCCCGCATCCGTTCCATCGACACGAGCGCCGCCGAGGCCCTGCCCAGCGTGCTCGCCGTGGTGACGCACGCCGACCTGCCCGCCGTGGCGGACACGGTGATCGACACGGGCGAGGGCGTGACCCGCGCCTCGGACATGAGCCTGAACGTGCTCGCCGGGGACAAGGCCCTCTACCGCGGCCATGCCGTGGCCGCCGTGGCCGCGACCAGCGCGCACGAGGCGCTGGCCGCCCTCGACGCCATCGCGGTCGACTACGAGCCCCTGCCGCCGGTGCTCTCCGTGCGCGACGCCATGCGCGCGGACGCGCCCCTGCTCGACGAGAACCGCCGCACGAAGCAGCCCGACGGCGCACTCTCGGACGGGCCCAGCAACGTGGCCGCCCACTCCCGCTTCGAGGGCGGCGACCTGGAGGCGGCCTTCGCCGACGCCGACGCCGTGGTCGAGCGCGAGTTCGATACGAAGATGGTCCACCAGGGCTACATCGAGCCCCACAACGGCACCGCCAACTGGAACCCGGACGGCACGCTCACGGTGTGGACGAGCACGCAGGGGGCCTTCGCCGTGCGCGCCATGCTGGCCGAGCTGCTGCGCCTGCCCGTCTCCCGCATCCGCGTCGTCCCCATGGAGATCGGCGGCGGCTTCGGCGGCAAGATCGGCATCTACCTGGAGCCGCTGGCGGCGCTGCTCTCGCGCGAGTGCGGGCGCCCCGTGCAGCTCACCATGGACCGCACCGACGTGTTCCAGGCCACCGGCCCCACCAGCGGCGGGCACATGAAGGGCCGGCTGGCCGTGAAGGACGGCGTCATCACCGCCGCCGAGGTGAGCCTCGCTTTCGAGGCCGGGGCCTTCCCGGGCTCTCCCGTCATGGCCGGGGCCATGTGCATGCTCTCGCCCTACGACGTGGCCAACTTCCGCGTGGACGCCTACGACGTGGTGGTGAACAAGCCCAAGGTGGCCGCCTACCGCGCCCCCGGCGCGCCCAACGCCGCCTTCTGCGTGGAGCAGCTGATCGACGAGCTGGCGCGCGAGGCCAACGCCGATCCGCTCGCCTTCCGCCTGCGGAACAGCGCCCGCGAGGGCACGCGCATGATCACCGGCGTGGCCCATCCCCGCATCGGCCACGAGGAGACGATCGGGGCCGCCCGCGACTCCGACCACTACCAGTCGCCCATCGAGGGGCCCAACCGCGGGCGCGGCGTGGCCAGCGGCTTCTGGTTCAACGCGGGCATGCAGTCCTCCGTGGTCGCCTCCGTCAACCCCGACGGCACGGTCAACCTGATCGAGGGCTCGACCGACATCGGCGGCACGCGCGCCTCCCTCGCCATGCAGCTGGCGGAGACGCTCGGCATCCCCTACGACGACGTGCGTCCCACCGTCGCCGATACCGACTCCGTCGGCCACAACGACGTGACCGGCGGCTCGCGCACGGCCTACGCCAGCGGCCAGGCCGTCTACGAGGCGGGCCTCGACATCCAGCGCCAGCTGGTCGAGCGCGCCGCCCGGCTCTGGGAGTGCGAGGCCGAGGACGTGTCCTTCGTCGATGGCGAGCTGCGCCACGCCTCCGACGCCGACCGGCGCCTGACCTTCGCCGAACTGGCGGGCAAGCAGATGGAGACGGGCGGGCCCCTGCAGGGCCGCGGCTCCGTCGTCGCCCGCAGCCCCGGCGCGGCCTACGGCGTGCACGTCGTCGACGTCGAGGTCGACCCCGACACCGGCAAGGTCGACATCCTGCGCTACACCATCGCCCAGGACGCGGGCACCGCCGTGCACCCCGCCTACGTGGAGGGGCAGATGCAGGGCGGCGTCGTGCAGGGCATCGGCTGGGCGCTCAACGAGGAGTACTACTACAACGAGGACGGGCGCATGGAGAACGCCTCCTTCCTCGACTACCGCATGCCCACCTCGCTCGACCTGCCCATGATCGACACGATCATCGTGGAAGTGCCGAACCCGGGGCATCCCTACGGCGTGCGCGGCGTGGGGGAGGTGCCGATCGTGCCGCCGCTGGCGGCCATCGCCAACGCCATCCACGACGCCACCGGCCACCGCTTCACGGAGCTGCCCATCTCCCCGCGCCGCGTGGTGGAGGAGCTCCACCACCTGCGCTAGCGCCGTGGCGACGGTGATCGTGCCGTCGCCGCTGCGCCCGCTCTGCGAGGGCGCCGCGACCGTCGAGGCCGCGGGCGCCACGCTCGGCGAGCTGCTGCGCGCCGTGGACGCCATCTGCCCGGGCTTCTGGGAACGCACCGTGGAGGACGGGCGCGTGCGCCCCGAGCTCTCCATCGCCCTCAACGGCCACGCCCACCGCTACGGCCTGAGCGAGCCCATCGCCCCGCGCGACGAGGTGGCCATCGTGCCCGCCCTCGGCGGCGGGCGTTGAAGCGCGGCCCGCGCGCCTGTAGAGTGATGGAGAAGGAGCGGTCCGATGTCTGACTTCCTGTTCGCCCGCCCCAGCTTCTGGGAAGGTCTCGGGCGGCTCATCGACTTCGGCGGCACGCTGACGGAGTTCAACAGCTCGCCCAGCGGCCCGCAGGCCGACCGCCTCGCGCTGGAACAGGACTGGCGGATGGTCGGTAACGACCTGCGCGCGGCGATGGGCGTGTACGAGGTCACCATCAAGGCCGAGCCGGTGAACACCGACCGCCCGTGAGCCAGGAGAACGACTCCCGGCAGTTGGAGCAGGGTTCCGACATTGGTGGCCTCATCGGGCTCTTCATAGCCGCAGCATTGTAAGGGGAGAGATTTGAGCACGACCGATACCCAAGTCAACATCTCAATCATTCAGAACAACGCCGTGAAGGATACCGCCAGGGTCACTGGAAAGATTCCCCCCAAGCCGATGCGGAAGAGGTTGCGACGATCATTCGTGGAGCCCTGCGGAAAACTTATGGCGAAGACTTTGAGGAGACTGAAGGGCTCGATTTGGAAGTTTCCAATCCCTAGAGGCGCTTCAAGCGCTGCGGCGCTACAGCTCGGCCCAGTTCCGCCCGCGCTTCAGGTCCACCTTCAGCGGCACCGCCAGCTCCAGGCTCGCGGGCATGATCTCCGCCAGCAGCGCCGCCACCTCGTCCGCCTCCGCCGCCGGGCCCTCGAAGATGAGCTCGTCGTGCACCTGCAGGATCATGCGGCTGCGCAGCTCGCGTTCGCGGACGGCGGCGGCGATGCGGATCATGGCCACCTTGATGATGTCCGCCGCCGTGCCCTGCACGGGCATGTTGATGGCCTCGCGCTCGGCGGCGGCGCGCGCCTGGTGGTTCCGGCTGTGGATGGCGGGCAGATGGCGCCGCCGCCCGAAGAGCGTCTCCGCGTAGCCGCGTTCGCGCGTCGAGCCGAGCACCGCGTCCTGCCACGTCCTGATGCCCGGGAAGCTGGCGTAGTAGGCGTCGATGAAGGCGCTCGCCTCCTCGCGCGTGAGGCCCGTGCGATCGCTCAGCCCGAAGGCCCCCATGCCGTAGGCGATGCCGAAGTTCACCATCTTGGCCGTGTCCCGCATCTGGCGCGTGACCGCGTCGGGCGTGACGCCGTAGACGCTGGCCGCCGTGGACTGGTGGATGTCGGCGTCGGCGAGGAAGGCGTCGATCAGCCCCCGGTCCTGCGTCAGGTGGGCGAGCACGCGCAGCTCGATCTGGGAGTAGTCGGCGGCCACGTAGACGGCGTCGTCGTGGCCGCGGGCGACGAAGGCGCGGCGGATGTCGCGGCCCTGCTCCGTGCGCACGGGGATGTTCTGCAGGTTGGGGTTGACGCTGCTCAGCCGCCCCGTGGCCGCCACGTTCTGCTGGAAATCGGTGTGGATGCGGCCGTCTTCGGAGGAGACGGTCCCGGGCAGGGCGTCGAGGTAGGTGGACTTGAGCTTCGTCAGCTGCCGCCAGGTGAAGATGGCCTCGATGACGGGATGGGCCTCGCGCAGCCCCTCGAGGGCGCGCTGGTCGGTGCTGTGGCCCTGCTTCATGCGGCGCGTGGGCGGCAGCCCCAGCTCCTTGAAGAGGATGTCGCTCAGCTGCTGCGGGCTGCCGATGTTGAACTCGCGCCCGGCGTGCTCGTAGACGGCGCGCTCCGCGATTTCGATCTCGCCCGTGAGCGACGCCGAGATGTCGCGCAGCACGTCCGCGTCGATGGCCACGCCCGCCGCCTCCATCTCCGCCAGCACGGGCACGAGGGGCAGCTCCATCTCCTCGTAGAGCGCCCACTGGCCGCGCTCGCGCAGCTGCGCCTCCAGCCCCGGGCGCAGCCGCAGCAGGAAGTCGGCCTGCCGGCAGGCCAGCTCGCCCGCCGCCTCCGGGTCCACCTGCGCGAGGGGCACGGCCTTGCGCCCCGTGCCCGTCAGCGCCGTCACGGGGCGCAGCTCCACGCCCAGCCGCTCGGTGGCGAGGCTGGCCAGCGTCTGCGAGGTCTCGCCCAGCAGGAACGCCATCAGGCTGGCCTCGGCGACGACGCCGTCGAGCGTCATGCCCGCCCGCGCGAACTGGTGCAGCAGGTACTTCGCGCCGTGGGCCGTCTTCGGCAGCGCGGGGTCGGCCAGCAGCGGGCCCAGCGCCTCGCGCACGGCGGCCAGCGGCAGCTGCCCGGCGTCGCCGTCGTCGAGCCGCGGCGCGTGGCCGAGGGGCACGTACCAGGCGCGTCCGGGCGCGTCGGCGAAAGCCAGCCCCAGCAGCAGCGGGTGCGCCCCGTCGCCCGCCGTGGACAGGGCGCTGACGGCGAATCCCCCGGACGCGCGCAGCGTCTCCGCCAGCGCGCGCAGCCCGCGTTCGTCGGTGACGGTGGCGTACTCGCCCGCGGGGTGCGGCTCGTCGGGCGCGTCGGACGGCGTCGCGGAGGCGCCCGCCGGTTCGGGAAGGCGGTCGATGAGGCTGCGGAACTCCAGCTCGCGGAAGAGCGCGACCACGCGTTCGCGGTCGTAGGCGCGCGCCTCGCAGGCCGCGAAGTCGAATTCGCAGGGCACGTCCGTGCGGATGGTGATGAGGCGCTTGTTCTCCAGCGCGTCCGCGCGCCTGCCCTCCAGCTTCGCGCGCACCGATTTGGAGGCCACCTCGTCGAGCCGCGCGAAGAGGTCCTCGATGGGGCCGAACTGGCGGATGAGGGCGGCGGCGGTCTTGTCGCCGATGCCCTTGATGCCCGCGATGTTGTCGCTGGCGTCGCCGCGCAGCGCCTTGAAATCGGTCATGTGATGCGGGCTGAAGCCCCAGCGCTCGCTCGCCGCCGTCGTGTCGTACGCCACCGTGTCGCGCTGGCGGGGGCGGAACATGAAGAGGCTCAGGTTGGGCCGGATGAGCTGCACGAAATCGGTGTCCAGCGTCACGATCCAGGTCTCGATGCCCTCGGCGGCGGCGCCCGTGGCGATGGTGCCGGCCACGTCGTCGGCCTCGAAGCCGGGGGCCTCGTAGACGGGGATGGCGAAGGCGTCGAGCAGCTCGCGCACGCGCGCCATCTGCGGCGGCAGCTCCTCCGGCGTCTCGCGGCGCGTGGCCTTGTAGTCCGCGCGCGCCTCGTGCCGGAAGGTCTTGCCGCCCGCGTCCCAGGCCGCGCACAGATGCGTCGGACGCAGCTGGTCGAACACGCGCAGCAGCGACTCCGCGTAGCCGTAGGTGGCGAAGGTGAGTTCGCCGCGGCTGGTCATCATGGGGCTGGGCGCGGACCCCAGCGCGAAGAAGGCGCGGTAGAGGATGCCGTGCGAATCGAGGATCACGAGGCGCTGCGCGGCGCCGCCAGCGGTCACGCCCCCAGTATAGGCGCGCCGCCGCGCCCCGCGGGCCGCCGCCGCCGGGCTATACTGCGCGCACCCTGCCGTGGGAGCGCCGCCGTGGCCCGTCCCGTTCTGCGCACCGCCTTCTGCGACCTCGTTGGCGTCGAGTACCCCGTCGCGCTCGCGGGCATGGGGCCGGTGGCGGGCGGCATCGTCGGCCCCGTGGCCACCGCCGAGCTGGCCGCCGCCGTCTCCAACGCGGGCGGCCTCGGCGTCATCGGCGGCAGCGGCTACGGACCGGAGCGCCTGCGCGAGGAGATCGCCCGCGTCCGCGCCCTCACGGACAAGCCCTTCGGCGTGGACCTGCTGCTGCCCGCCAACTACCTCGGCGAGGCCGCCGACCGGCCCCCGCCCGCCGACCCGCGCGAGCTCGTGCCCGCCGAGGTCCGGGAGGGCTTCCGCGCCATGCTCGCCGCGCTGGACGTTCCCTGGCTGGAGGCCCCGTCCGTTTCCACCGCCACCCGTCCCGCCCTGCGGGGCCGCGGCGGCGGCATGTCGGACGCGCAGATGGAGGTGGTGATCGAGGAGCGCGTGCCCGTCTTCGCCTCCGGCCTCGGCAGCCCCGCGCCCTGGCTCGACCGCCTGCACGCCAACGGCGCCGTCGTGCTCTCGCTCGTGGGCAACGTGAAGAACGCGCGCCGCCTGGCCGGGGCGGGCGTCGATGCGATCGTGGCGCAGGGCACGGAGGCGGGCGGCCACACGGGCCGCATCGGCACGCTGCCCCTCGTCACGCAGGTCATCCGCGCGGTCGCGCCGCTGCCGGTGGTCGCCGCCGGGGGCATCGGCGACGGGCGCGGCGCGGCGGCCATGCTGGCCGCGGGCGCGGTCGGCGTCTGGTGCGGCACCGCCTTCCTCGTCGCGGAGGAGGCCAACCAGCCGCGCGCGCAGCTCGAACGCATCCTCGCCGCCACCGAGGAGGACACGCGGATCACGCGCCTCTACAGCGGCAAGACCATGCGCAACATCCGCAACCCCCTCATCGACGCCTGGGAGGCCAGCGGCATCCGCGCCCTGCCCATGGGCGTGCAGGGCATCGTCATCCGCGACGTGGTCCACTCCCTGCGCGCGGCGGGGCGCGACGACCTGCTCATGAACGCCGCCGGCCAGATCGCGGGAATGCTCACGGAGACGCGCCCCGCCGCCGCCATCCTCGCGGGCATCGTGGCCGAGACCGTCGAAATCCTGACCGAAGGCCTGCCCGCCGCGGTCACGGCGCGCGCGGGGAACGGCGGCCATGCCTGAGGGGCCGCTCGCGGGCGTGCGCGTCCTCGAGCTGACGGACGAGCCGGGCTCCTACTGCGGCAAGCTGCTCGCCGACCTGGGGGCCGACGTGCTCAAGGTGGAGCCTCCCGGCGGCGGTCGCCTGCGCCGCATGCCGCCCTTCCTCGCGGGCGAGCCGCCCGACCCCGACCGCGCCATCCCTTTCTGGGCGCGCAACACCTCCAAGCGCTCCCTCGTGCTCGACCTGGAGGCGGAGGCCGACCGCGACCGCGCGCGGTCGCTCGCGCGCGACGCCGACGCGATCGTCGAGGACCATCCGCCGGGGACGCTCGCGCGCTACGGCCTGGGCTACGACGACCTGCGCGGCGAGCGCCCCGCCCTCGTCTACACGTCCGTCACGGGCTTCGGCCAGAGCGGCCCGCACGCGGGCTTCGCCCACGCCGACATCGTGGCGCAGGCCATGGCGGGCGTGATGACGCTGGCGGGCATGCCCGAGGATCCGCCCAACCTCATCTACGGCAGGCAGGCCGACGTGTGCGCGGGCATCCAGGCCGCGCTGGGCACGCTCCTCGCCCTGCGCCACGCGGAGCGCACGGGCCGGGGCCAGCACGTCGACGTGTCCGCGCAGGAGGCGCTCTCTCCGGCGCAGGAGACGGCCATGATGATGTGGGACCTGCAGCGCGTGAACCGCGTGCGCACCGGCCCTCTCGGCCTGCTGCGCGCGCCCATCCCCGGCGTCGGCGTCTACGACACGCGGGCGGGCCACCTGATGGCCTACGTCACCGCCCCGGGCGGGGCCGATTTCTCCGAACTGGTCGTCTGGATGGACGAGGCGGGCTTCGCGCACGACCTCCACGAGGAGCCGTACGCCGCCATCGTGGCCGGGATGGACCTGCGCTTCCTCGCGCGCGTGCTGGCCGACCCCGACGAGGCCGCGCGCATTGGCCCGCAGCTCGCGCACATCCGCGAGACCGTGGCCGCCTTCTTCGCCGGCATGACGGCCCGCGACGCCTACGAGGAGGGGCAGCGCCGCCGCCTGCTCGTGGGGCTCGTGTCCACCCCCGCCGACCTCGTGGCGAGCGCGCAGCTGCGGGCGCGCGACTGGTACCGGCCGGTCGCGGTGGCCGGGCGCGAGGTCGAGTTCCCGGGCCCGCCCTACCGTCTTTCGGCCACGCCCGCGCGGGTGGGCGCGCCGCCCCGCCTGGGCGAACACGCGGACGCCGCCTGGCGCCCCCGCGCGGCCCCCGCGCCGCCTCCCGCCGCCGCCTCCGGCGCGCCCGCGCTCCCGCTGGAGGGGCTGCGCGTGGCCGATTTCTCCTGGTTCGGCGCGGGCCCCATCGCCGCGCAGACGCTGGCCGCCTTCGGCGCGGAGGTCGTGCGCGTCGAGTCCGAGGCGCGCATCGATTCCCTGCGCGTCGTGCAGCCGGTCGCGCTCAACGAGGACGGCTCCCACAAGACCGGCTACAACGCCTCCGGCTACTTCAACAACTTCAACGCGGGCAAGCTCAGCCTGCTGCTGGACCTGAACCGCGCGCGCGGCCAGGCCATCGCCCGCCGCCTGATCGAGCGCTCCGACGTGTTCATGACGAACTTCACGCCGCGCGTGCTGACCAGGTGGCAGCTGCTGCCGGAGCAGGTGCGCGCCGTCAATCCGCGCATCGTGGCCGCCTATGCGCCCATGCAGGGCATGACCGGGCCGCACCGCGACTTCCTCGGCTTCGGCGCGGTGCTCACGCCCATCACCGGCATCAGCGAGCTCTCCGGCTTCCCCCATCGCCCGCCCATCGGCGTCGGCACCAACTACCCCGACTACGTGATCAACCCAGGGCACCTCGTCATCGCCATGCTGGCCGCCCTGCGCCACCGCGAGCGCACGGGCGAGGGCCAGCTGGTGGAGATGCCGCAGATCGAGTCCGTGGTGAACGCGCTCGCGCCCGCCATCCTCGATTTCACCGCCAACGGCGCGGTGCAGACGCGCGCGGGCAACCGCAGCCCCGTGGCCGCGCCCCACGGGGCCTTCCGCTGCGCCGACGCCCCCGAACCGTCCGGCCCGGAGGAGCGCTGGGCGGTCGTCGCCTGCCGCGACGACGGCGAGTGGGCGGCGCTCTGCGAGGCCCTCGGCCACGGCGAGGCCGCCAACGACCCCCGCTTCGCCACGCACGCGGCGCGCAAGGCCAACGAGGACGCGCTCGAGGCGCTGGTGGGCGAATGGACGCGCGATCGGCGCGCGGAGGACGTGATGGCGGCGCTGCAGGCGCGCGGCGTGCCCGCGGGCGTCGTGCAGAACGCGCGCGACATGCTCGAACGCGACCCCCACATGCGCGCGCGCGGCTACTACCAGTACCTCGACCACGCGGAGACGGGCCGCAGCGCCTACGAGGGCTTCTGCGCGCGGCTGGGCCTCACGCCGGGCCGCCATCGCGCGCCCGCGCCCCTCTTCGGCGAGCACACGGAGGACGTCTGCCGCCGCATCCTCGGCTTGGACGGCGACGAAATCGCGGACCTGCTGGCGGAGGGCGTGCTGGCCTAGCCAGTACGGTCGTAAGCAGCAAAATCATCCAGTGTCTTGCGGTATTTGTTAATAAAACCCGAAATTCGAGAGGCTCCGTAATAGAACACTTCCGAATCAACACCATCTTCCTCAGACAGCTTCAAATCTTTGCGTATTTTAGAAATGCTTTCTCCACTGATTTCATGTCCATCGTTTCGTGCTCCAGTGTAAGAGACAAGGTTTCCCCGGCGGATCGTAATCTTGTTGCCGCGCTTCCGATCCACATCACATCCATAGGATATCAGAGTGGAACGGAGATCCATCCACTGCATGTTTTCTGCTCGCTTGCTGAGCTTCCTCGATTTACTCCTGATCCACAGAGAGATTGTATGCATCTCTTTATCGTCACGGAGCGAAGAGTTGTCTTCTTCAACTATCTGGTGACTGGCAATCTTGAGAACAGTATTAAAAAGATCATCTTCTTCCCCAGTAAAAACAAAATTGTTCTGGTCAAGAAAAACCAAAAGGGAAACGATGGCAGTCCTCTTATTCCCATCATGAAAAGGATGATCCTGAACCATTGCATGCATAAGGGCAGCTGCGGCCATTTCCACGGTAGGATACTTAAGTCGTCCTCCTGCCGAAGTATGCGGACGAGTAAGTGCTGCATCGAGGATCGCGCCCTGATCTCGTTCGCCACTGTCAATCGGATCTTCGCTGGTCTGATAATCCTTTTCCAGTTGATCATAAATCGCACGAACCATAGAAATGCTAAGGTGCTTGATATCATTCGAGGGGTGTCCAACCAAGGGCAGATCATATTGGTGGCCCACAGGCCCCTTCATTCCCGATTCCGATTCTTTCACGCTTGGTGCCACAGTCACAGGGGCTCGGGCAGGAGGAGCGATGCTGGAGATGGGGGGAGTGGGGGGAGGGTTGAGCGTACCAATGGTTGCGCTCGGCTGGTGTGCCGTCGGTTGGGCAAGACCAAGTGCCACCTGCGCCTGGAGAAGGTCGGAGCGCGCCACGCTCTGCGAAACCTGTTTCTGGGGCAGACCAGCGGCCTGGAGGCGAGCGAGCGCATCATCGGGCGTGATGCCAGCCTGCGCGGCAAGGTTGCGGATGCTGCGGGGACTAGACATCGGAAGCCACCTTACCACAAGGACGGTGGGCGTGGGCGCCCATACCCGCACCGCCTAGCCGCGCCAGCGGGCGGCGCCCGCGCGCGCCCAGCTCCGCAGCCGTCCGCCGCCCGCCCGCGCCCGCGCCATCACCGCTTCGAACCTGAAGAGCAGCCAGTGCAGCGCCACGCCCACTGCGGCGCTGCCGCCCATGAAGAGCGCGAATCCGAGCAGGGACGGATTGACGCCTTCGTCGTGAATCGCCAGCACGACCGCAACCCATGCCGCCGCGGTGAGCGGAATGATCCACCAGCGCCCGATCAGGATGCCCGCGATGAACCCGGTCCAGGGGAGAAGCATCGACACGAGCAACAGCGCGGGTTCCGGCTGCTCGGCCATGCTTCCCCTCTTCCGCATCCAGCGTGCCGCAGCCGCGCGCTCCCCGTCAACGCCCCGCGCGCATCCAGCCCCGCAGCCGTCCGCCGGCCGCGCGCGCGCGCGCCATCACCGCTTCGGGCTTGAAGAACAGCCAGTGCAGCGCCACGCCCACCGCGGCGCTGCCGCCCATGAAGAGCGCGAATCCGAACAGGGACGGATTGACGCCTTCGTCGTGAATCGCCAGCAGGACCGCAACCCATGCCGCCGCGGTGAGCGGAATGATCCACCAGCGTCCGAACAGGATACCCGCGATGAACCCGGTCCAGGGGAGAAGCATCGACACGGCGAGGAGCAGCCACGTCGCCAGCGCCCCCGCGGCGGGCAACAGCGCGAGTTCCGGCTGCTCGGCCATGCTTCCCCTCCCCCGCATCCAGCGTGCCGCCGCCGCGCGCTTCCCGTCAACGCGCCGCGCCCGTATCCGCGCCGCGCCCGTATCCGCGCCGCGCCGTATCATGGCCGCTCGCATACCTGCCAACGGGAGCCGCTCACATGGGCCTGCGCACGCCTGCCGAGTACGTCGAATCGCTCAGGGACGGGCGCACCGTCTTCTACCGCGGCGAGCGCGTGCCCGACGTGACCGCCCACCCCGTCATCGCCAAGGCCGTGCGCCACGCCTGCGTCGATTACGAGATGGCCGAGGACCCGGACACGCGCGAGCTCGCCGTGGTGGCGGACGAGGGCGAGCCCTACGCGCGCTACTTCAAGGCGCCCCGCAGCACGGACGACCTGCGCCTGCGCTCGCAGCTGATCGAGGCTTCCACGGCGCGGGGCCGGACGCTCGTGCCGCTGGTGAAGGAGATCGGCTCGGACGCGCTCTTCGGCCTCATGCGCGTGACGCGCGCCATCGACGAGGCCCGCGGCACGGCCTACCGCGCGCGCGTGGACGCCTTCCATCGCCACTGCCGCGACAACGACCTCACCATGTCCGTGGCGCAGACGGACGTGAAGGGCGACCGCTCCGCCGGGCCGGGCGGCCAGCCCCATCCCGACTACTACCTGCGCATCGTGGAGCGCCGCCCCGACGGCATCGTCGTGCGCGGGGCCAAGGCGCACACGAGCTGCACGACCAACGTGAACGAGGTCATCGTGCTGCCCACGCGGGCCATGCGGGAGGCGGACGCGGACTACGCCGTGGCCTTCGCCGTGCCCGCCGACGCGCCCGGCCTCACGCTCGTGGCCAGCCCCTACGGCGGGGCCCCGCGCAACGACTTCGAGGCCCCCCTCAGCGCGAACCGCAAGATGATGGAGACGACCACCATCTTCGACGACGTGTTCGTGCCGAATGAGCGTGTGTTCATGGCCGGGGAGCACGAGTTCACGGGCCCGCTGGCGCTCGGCTTCGTCGAGTACCACCGCTTCACCGCCGTCTCCTACAAGCTGCCGCTGGTGGACGCGCTGGTGGGCGCGGGCCAGCTGCTGGCCGACCTGAACGGCGTCGCGCGCGCGGCCCACGTGCGCGAGAAGCTGGTCTGGCTGGTGAGCTACGCGCAGACGGTGCGCGCCCTCATCGAGATGGCGGCCCTGCGCGGCGCGCCCGACGCGGAGGGCATCCACGCCCCCGACGCCATGACCACGAACATCGCCAAGTACCACTTCGCCCACCACTACCACGAGGCCCTGCAGCACGTGCAGGACATCGCCGGGGGGCTGCTGGTGACGGCGCCGGGCGAGGAGGATTTCGCCAACCCCGAGACGGGCGAGCTGCTGCGCCGCTACCTCGGCGGGCGCGAGGGCGTGGACGGCGAGACGCGCATCCGCGCCATGAACATGGTGAGCGACCTCACCACCGGCGACTTCGGCGGCTACCACGCCGTCCTCGCCATCCACGCCGAGGGCTCGCTGGAGGCGGAGAAGCTGATGATCGCGCGCGCCTACGACGGCGGGCGCACGCTCGCCTACGCGAAACGGCTGGCGGGCATCGGCTAGCGCCCGCGCGGTAGACTGGGGCCGTGGCCGGACTCGAGATCCCGCTCTTCCCCCTGCGCACGGTGCTCTTCCCCGGGCACGCGCTGCCCCTGCAGATCTTCGAGGAGCGCTACCAGACGATGACGCGCGAGCTCATCGAGAGCGGCGGCGTCTTCGGCGTGCTCCTCATCAAGAGCGGGCGCGAGACGGGCGGCGGCGCCGTGCCCCACGACGTCGGCGCCACCGCCGTCATCGAGGAGTACCGCGAGCTGCCCGGCGGGCGCTTCCAGCTGGACGCGCGCGGGCGCGACCGCTTCCGCCTCGTGCGGATGCTCGAACCGCGCCCCTACCCCTACGGCGAAATCGAGTTCCTCGACGAGCGCTGGGAGCGCGGCGACCCGCAGGTGAAGGCCGCCTTCGAGACGGCGCGCGCCACCTTCCCCCTCTACCTGCGCCTGGCGCTGGCCCTCTCCGACCAGTGGGCGCGCGACCTCTCCCTGCCGCGCGACCCGCACCGCTTCGTGAACACGGTCGCGCCCTGGCTGCAGCTGGAGGAGGAGGGCAAGCAGCGGCTGCTGGAGATCGAGCCCGCGGCGGAGCGTCTCGCGCACCTGGCGGAGCTGCTGGACGGCCTCGTGACGCGCGTGCGCGAGCAGGTGGACGGCCACCACCGCCGCCGCTTCGCCAGCCTCGCCGCCGTCAGCTAGCGCCCCCGCGGCGGGCCCGTCGCGCTCGCGTAGACTGCGCTTCCGTGGAAGTCGACGCCGCCCTGCGCGCCGCCGCCGTCATCGCCGGGGCCGCCGCGCTCGGCCAGATCGTCTGCCGCCGCGTCCCCATCCCCCTGCCCCTCTTCCTGCTGGCCGCGGGGCTGCTCTTCGGGCACGACGGCCTCGGGCTGGTGGAGACGCGCGAGCTCGAGGAGCTGGTGCGCGTGGTGGTGGTGCTGGCGGTGGCGCTGATCGTGTTCGAGGGGGGCGCGGCCCTGCGCCTGGCCTCGCTGCGCACGCTCGCGCCGGTCGTGCGCAACGTGGTGCTGCTAGGGCTGGTGGTGACGCCCGCCGTGGGGGCGCTGGCGGCGTGGCTGTTCCTCGATTTCGACTGGCGCGCGGCCTTCCTCTTCGGGGCGCTCGTGTGCGTCACGGGGCCGAGCGTGCTCACGCCCCTGCTGCGCTCCATCCGCGTGGACAACCGCCTGCGCGACATCCTCGCCAGCGAGGGCGTCATCATCGACCCGCTGGGGGCGCTGCTCACGCTCTTCCTGCTGCAGATCGCGGTGGCGGAGACGTTCGACCCGGCGGGGCCGACGGGCTGGGCGCTGCAGCGGCTCGGCATCGGCATCGGCATCGGCGCGGCGGGCGCGTTCCTCGTGTGGGCGCTGACGCGGCTGGTGCGGCGGCTGAGCGGGCGCGAGATGGCCCTGCTCGTCATCGGCGCCGCCGTGGCCGCCTTCGCCACGGCGGAATCGCTGGGGCGCGAATCGGGCCTCGTGGCCATGGTCGTCATGGCCATCGCCATCGGCAACCTGCGCCTGCCCCAGCGCGAGCGCGTGGAGGACTTTCAGGAGTCCATCACCGCCTGGCTCATCGCCAGCGTGTACGTGCTGCTGGCGGCTGGCATCAGCCTCGACGACCTCGCCGGGCTGTGGCCGGAGGGCATCATCGTGGCGGCCATCCTCGCCTTCGTGGGGCGGCCCCTGCTGATCGTGCTGGCCAGCTGGCGCTCGGGGCTGAACTGGCGGGAGCAGGCGTTCCTCTCGGCGGTGGCCCCGCGCGGCGTGGTGGCCGCCTCCCTCGCGGGCGTGGTGGCCGTCGAGGCCAGCGCCTTCGCGGGCGACACGGGCCAGCGCCTGGTGGCCATGGTGTTCGTCGTCATCCTGCTCACCATCGGCATACAATCGGCCTATGCGGGACCGCTGGCGCGGCTGTTGCGGGTGCGGCCCATGACCACCGTGGTGGCGGGCGCGGGCGAGGTGGGCAGGCGCGTGGCCACGCTGCTGGCGGGCTCCGGCGAGCCCGTGCTCGTCGTCGAAACCGACGAGGAGGCCGTCATGCGCGCCCGCGAGGACGGCCTCGAGGTGCTCATCGGCGACATCTCCGACGCCGACGTGCTGCGCCGGGCCGGGCTGGACGAGGCGAAGGCCCTGCTGCTGGCCACGCCCGACGATGCGCGCAACCTGCTCGCCGCCCAGCTGGCGCGCTCCCGCTTCAACTGCGAGACCGTCTACGTGCGCGTGAACGACGCCGCCAACGTGGAGGCCTTCCAGAAGCTCGGCGTCGTGCCCGTGAGCCAGTCCGAGGCCGTCGCCTCCGAGCTGGCGCGGCTGGTGGCCGGACCCGTCTTCGAGGACATCCTCGCGCAGGTGGCCGAGGACGTGACCGTGGCGCGCGTGGTCGTCACCTCCGCCTCCGCGCAGCGCCCCATCCAGTCCATCCCCGAACTGCAGGGCACGCTCGTGGTGCTGGTCACGCGCGGGCGCGACTCCGTCATCCCCAACGGGCGCACGGAGCTGCGCCTGGGCGACATCGTCACCGTCTTCGGCAGCCTCAACGACCTGGCCGTGGCGCGCGGGGGCCTCTCCGTCATCCCCCAGACGACGCCCATCATCTCCTGACGCACGGCGATGCGAACCGTCGCGCGGGGCGTTTGCCCCGAAGCGGCGGCGGGCAGTAGGATTGCGCCATCACGGGCTGGGGTGGCGGACATGGAAGCATTTCCTCCTTGCCGTCGCTGTCGCGACGAGGATCGCGACGGCGATCTGGTGCCGCTCTCGGACTTCGGCAGTCAGGGAGCGCCCATTCACTACAAGGCGTGGGTCTGCACGAACCCGAAGTGCGACTACAACATCAAGATCCGGAATGGCGACGTGATTCTGGACGAGCCGATCAACGACGGCTACGCGCCCCGGCGCTAGCGCGCCGCCCGCCGTCGCCGTAGGCTGAGGGCCATGCCGGAACATCCGACGAAGGTCTACGAGCCGCTGCGCCTCCACGATTTCACCAGCGTGGAGGAGGAGGTGCGGCAGAACGTGCTCGTGACCAGCGTGGACCAGGTGCTGAACTGGGCGCGGCGCTCGTCGCTGTGGCCGGCCATGTTCGGGCTGGCCTGCTGCGCCATGGAGATGATCGCGACGGCCATGCCGCGCTACGACATCGCGCGCTTCGGGGCCGAGATCTTCCGCGCCTCGCCGCGCCAGGCGGACCTGCTCATCGTGCCCGGCACCGTCACCTGGAAGATGGCCCCCGCCATCCGCCGCGTGTGGCTGCAGATGCCGGAGCCGAAGTGGGCCATCGCCATGGGCGGCTGCGCCACCATGGGCGGCCCCTTCGCCTACGCCTACAGCGTGACGCCGGGCGTGAACGTGCTGCTGCCGGTGGACGTGTACGTGCCGGGCTGCCCGCCACGCCCGGAGTCGCTGCTCACGGGCCTCATGCTGCTCCAGGACAAGATCAAGGAGGACAGCATCGCGGACGGCTGGCAGCGGCGGGACGTGGAGCCGCAGTTCCACCGCTACCTGCCGGAGGGCGACCCCATCCGCCGCGAGCTGGAGTCGCTCTGGCCCCCCTACCTCGACTACGACAAGCCGCCCACGGACCCGTTCGAGAACGGCTAGCGGCCGGGGCCGCCGCTGGCGCGGGGGGCGCTATACTGGGCGGGCGCGGCGGCTAGCCCGCGCGGCGAGGCGGGACGGCCCGTGAACGACGGCGGCGACCATCCGCGCGAGGCCTGCGGCGTGTTCGGCGTCTACGGGCCGGGCGAGGATGTCGCGCGCCTCACCTTCTACGGCCTCTTCTCCCTGCAGCACCGCGGCCAG
The DNA here is from genome assembly GCA_958295975.1 of Tepidiformaceae bacterium. Taxonomy (GTDB): domain Bacteria; phylum Chloroflexota; class Dehalococcoidia; order Tepidiformales; family Tepidiformaceae; genus UBA2991. The sequence continues at coordinate 540,515 of OY282446.1, forward strand.
GAGAGCGCGGGCATCGCCGCCGGCGACGGGCGCGAGGTGCGGCTGAGCACGGGCATGGGGCTCGTGTCGCAGGTGTTCGACGAGGAGAAGCTCGGCCACCTGCGCGGCCATCTGGCCATCGGCCACACGCGCTACAGCACGGCGGGCGGCTCCTTCGCGCGCAACGCCCAGCCCATCGTCGTGCGCGACGGCGGGAACGGGCGGGAGATCGCGGTCGCGCACAACGGCAACCTCGTGAACGCGGGCGTGCTGCGGGAGGACGTGCAGGCGGCGGGGGCGACGCTGCGGGGGGACGCGGACACGGAGCTGATCGCGCACCTGCTGGCGCTCGCGCCCGCGGGGGACTGGGAGGGGCGCTTCGCCTACATGATGCGCCGCGCCCACGGGGCCTGGTCGCTGGCCATCATGACGCCGGACACGCTCTTCGCGGCGCGCGACCCGCTGGGCGTGCGGCCCCTCTGCCTGGGGCGGCTGGGGAAGAGCTGGATCGTGGCCTCGGAGAGCTGCGCGCTCGAGCACCTGGGCGCGGCCATGGAGCGCGAGGTGGAGCCGGGCGAGGTGATCCGCATCGACGAGACGGGGGCGCACAGCTTCTTCCCCCTGGGGCGGTCGGGGCGCACGGCGGGCTGCACGCTGGAGTACGTGTACTTCGCGCGGCCCGACAGCCGCCTGTCGGGGGAGCTGATCTACCTCGCGCGCGAGCGGCTGGGGGAGGAGCTGGCGCGCGAACGGCCACCGCCGGACAGCGCCGACCTCGTCATCGGCGTGCCCGATTCGGGCATTCCCGCGGCCATCGGCTTCGCGCGCGCGGCGGGGCTGCCCTACCGCGACGGGCTGGTGAAGAACCGCTACGTGGGGCGCACCTTCATCCAGCCCGACCAGCGCATCCGCGAGGCGGGCGTGGCGCTCAAGCTGAACGCCATGCGCGAGGTGCTGGACGGGCGGCGCGTGGTGGTGGTGGACGATTCGATCGTGCGGGGCACGACGAAGCCGCGCGTGATGGAGCTGTTGCGGCGGGCGGGGGCGGAGGAGGTGCACGTGCGCATCGCCTCGCCGCCCATCGTCGCGCCCTGCCACCTGGGCGTGGACATGGCCACGCGCGCGGAGCTGATCGCGGCCAACAACACCGTGCCCGAGATTCGCGCCCACATCGGCGCCGATTCGCTCGGCTACCTGAGCGTGGACGGGCTGGTGCGCGCCACGCGCCGCCCGGCGGACGCGCTCTGCAACGGCTGCTTCACGAACCGCTACCCCCTGGACGTGCAGGACCAGCTGCCGCTGGTGGCCCCGCGCGCCGAGCCCGCCGTCGCGGCGCCCGGCCCGCGCGCGGAGGGCTAGCGCGGCCAGCCGCCGAGGGCCAGCCAGACGGCGGCGGCGGCGAACAGGCCCACGAGCACGAGCGCCATGCCCGCCCAGAAGAGGGCGGCCCCCTGCCCCACGAGCCCCTGCGTGCCGCGGCGGCGGGCGGTGACGGTGCTGAGCGCGACGGCGGGCAGCACGACCGCCAGCCAGGCCACGGTGGCGGCGAAGAGCAGAATGGCCCAGACGCGCAGGGCGCCGCGCGCGAGGTCCTGCGCCGCGGCGTTGAAGGCCCCGCCCCAGGCGGCCACGGCGAGGGCCAGGGGGGCGACGACGGCGAGCACGATGGCCCACTGCCAGAGCGGACCGAGCAGCACGCGACGCGCGCCGCGGGGAGGAGCGTCTCTCGTCATCCGCGCGATCGTACCGCCGAAGGGGCGCGGGCGCGTGGCCCGCCGCGCGTCAGGCCTCCACGCGGTCCTTGAGGTTGCGCGCGGGCTTGAAGGCCGGGGCGCGCCGCGCGGGCACGTGCACGCTCTCGCCCGTGGCCGGGTTGCGCGCCTCGCGGGCGCCGCGTTCGCGCGTCTCGAACTTGCCGAAGCCGCCGATGGAGACGTCGCCGCCCGAAGCGAGCTCCGCGGCGATGAGCCCCTGACCGGGGATGGTGCTGAAGAGGGCGTCGACCGCCTCCCCCGCCTGGGCGTTGGTGAGGCTGGTGCTCCTGGCCAGCGCGGTCGCCAGCTCGGTCTTGTTCATGGCGTCTGCTCCCTCCGTGAGGCGTCGAAACTGTAGGAATACTAACGCACTTGATCGTTTCCGGCCAGAGCGGCGCGCGCGCGGCGCGGGTATGATTCCGGCGCGCCGCCGCGGGCCGCGGGCCGGACGGCGGCGCGGGAGGGGCCGTGCGACCGACGACCGACGAATTGATCGCGGGGATGCGCAACGTGCTGGAGGACGTGCTCGCGCCCGAGCTGGAGTCCGACTGGGCGCGGACGATGGGCACGCAGATGGCGCTCATGCTGCGGCACCTGGAGGGGCGCGCCGAGCGCGAGCCGCGGCTGCTGGAGGAGGAGAACGCGCGGCTGGCGGCGGCGCTGGCGCGGGCCAACGCCGCCCTCGGCGAGCGCGCCGTGGCCGCGCCCGCCGAGCCGGACGGGGCGTCGCTCGACGACCTGCGCGCGCGCAACGAGGCCCTGCGCGAGGCCATGAGCGCGGCGCTGGCGGCGGAGGCCGCGCGCGAGGGCGCCGATCCCGCCGCCCTGCCCGCCGACCGCCTCGGCGTGACGGACGACCTGTTCGCCATCATCGATGCGCGCGCCGAGTTCTGGCGGCCCATCGGCTTCAGCTACCCCGGACGGCGGAGGTAACGCGCCATGCCCTATCAGCCGGAGCAACGCCGGGAAGAGGCCGCCGCCTTCCTCACGCACGCGCTGGGCAGGCCCGTGCGCGTGACGGAGCTGCGCCGCCTCGCCTCGGGGCAGTCGCGCGAGACGCTGGTGGTGCGCACGGACCAGCCGCGCGAGCCGGAGCTCGTCTTCCGCATCGAGCAGGGGGGCGTGCTGGGCACGTCGAGCGAGCCCGAATTCCGGCTGCTGCGGGCGCTCCACGGGGGGCCCGTGCCCGTGCCCAGGCCGCGCTGGCTGGAGGACGACCCGCGCTGGTTCGGCTACCCCTTCATGGTCACGGAGCTCGTGGAGGGCGACGGCGGCTTCGGCTACCTGGCCGAGCCGGAGCGGGCGCGGGAGGTGCTGCGTACGTACATCGCCTCCATCGGGGAGCTGCACCGCCATTCGCCGGAGGAGCTGGGGCTGGAGGGGCTCGGCATTCCCGCGGACACGCGCGAGAGCACGCACCAGCAGCTCGACCTGTGGGAGGGGCGCTACGAGCGCTACCGCTACGAGCGCGAGCCCCTGCTGGACGAGGCCATCGCCTGGCTGCGGCGCAACGCGCCCGCGCCCGCGCGCCCCGTGCGCCTCAACCACGGCGACCTGAGCGCGGGCAACTTCATCCTGCGCGAAGGGAAGATCGTCGCGCACGTGGACTGGGAGTGGTCGAACCTGGGCGATCCGATGGAGGACGTGGCCTTCTTCGCCTACATCAAGGGGCGCATGTTCGGGCCGCCGGAGACGATCCTCGAGCTGCTGCGGGAGGTGGAGGCGTTCGACATCGGGGGCGAGGAGCTGCGCTACTGGGAGGTCTTCAACTACATGAAGGCGGCCTGCGCCAACATCGCCACGCTCAAGGTGTTCAACGAGGGGCGCAACCACGGCCTGAACATGGTGGCCATCGGCACGGGCGGCTTCCTCGGCTTCACGCGGCGCACGGCGGAGGCGCTGCGCGCGCCCCTCGCCTGAGGGGCTGGCGCATTGGCGCGCGGGGTGTAGACTGCGCCGCTACACGGGCGCGGGAACGCGCAACAGGAGGCCTTCGTGGCACGGACGCGCATTGGGCTGTTCGCGGTCGCGATCATGGCGATGGTTGCCATGGTGGCGGTGGCTTGCGGCGACGACAACGATGACGGAGAGGGCGGTGGCGGCAACACGCTGCAGACGGTGATCGACCGTGGCGAGCTGCTGTGCGGCGTCAAGGACAGCCAGGCGGGCTTCGGCATCGTCGGGGCGGACGGCATCTTCTCCGGCTTCGACGTGGAGTTCTGCAAGGGCATCGCGGCCGCGGTGCTGGACGACGCGAGCAAGGTGAGGTTCGTGCCGGCGTCGGCGGCGAACCGCTTCGAGCTGCTCTCCTCGGGCCAGATCGACGTGCTCATCCGCACGACCACGGTGACGGCCGAGCGCGACGCCGGTCGCGCCGTCGATTTCGCGCAGACCACCTTCTACACGGGCCAGGGCTTCGCCGTGCACGCCGACTCGGGGTTCAACTCCACGGCGGACATGGAAGGCGCCACCATCTGCGTCCAGTCGGGCACCACCACGGAGCAGAACCTGGACGACCACTTCAACGAGCTGGGCTTCGCCTACACGCCGCTGGGCGGCGAGGACCAGGATACGCAGGAGGCCTTTGTGGCGCGCCGCTGCGAGGTGTGGACGGCGGACCAGAGCAACCTGGCCTCGCGCATCTCGCAGCTGGAGAACCCCTCGCAGTACCGCGTGCTGGGCCAGATCATCTCGAAGGAGCCGCTGGCCCCGGGCGTGCGCGACAACGACAGCGAGTGGAAGGACGTGGTCAACTGGGTCGTCTACGGCCTCATCAACGCCGAGGAACTCGGCGTCACGGGGGCCAACGTGGGGGCCATGGCCAGCAACCCGCCGAACGCCGCCGTGGCGCGCCTGCTGGGCGTGGCCTTCCAGGGCGGCGAGGTGGCGAACCTCGGCTTCGACGTGGACCCGCAGTTCGTCCAGCGCGCGCTCAGGGCCGTGGGCAACTACGGCGACATCTACGAGCGCACGGTGGCCGAGGTGGGCATCGACCGCGCCTGCACCCTGAACGCCCTCTACACGGAGGACAAGCGCAGCTGCCCGCCGGGCTCCGGCGGCATCCTCTACGCGCCGCCCTACCGCTAGGCGACGCGGCCGGAACGAACGACGCGGGAGCGGGCGGCCGGACGACCGGTCGCCCGCTCCCGTCGCATGAGAAGGGAACGCCATGACGCGCAGGCGGTGGGGACTGGCCATCGTGGCCGCGATCGCGCTGCTGGCGGCGGCCTGTGGCGGCGGAAGCGGCGGCGGGGACGACGCCGACGGCGAGGTGCTGCGCTCCGTGCTCGACCGGGGCGAACTGCGCTGCGGCGTGAAGGGCTCGCACCCGGGCTTCAGCTTCGCCAACCCCGACGGCTCCTTCTCCGGGTTCGACGTGGAGTTCTGCCGGGCGATCGCGGCGGCGGTGCTGGGCAACGACGGCGAGGACGTGGCGTTCGTGCAGGTGCCGTCGGCCACCCGCTTCGAGCTGCTCAACACGCGCCAGATCGATGTGCTCATCCGCACCACCACGGTGACGGCGGAGCGCGACGCGAGCCTGGGGCTGGAGTTCGGGCCCATCACCTTCTACACCGGCCAGAGCTTCGCCGTGCGCGCCGACTCCGGCATCCGCTCCACGGCGGACATGGACGGCATCACCATCTGCGTGCAGTCGGCGACGACGACCGAGCAGAACCTGAGCGACCACTTCAACGAGCTGGGCTACGACTACACGCCGCTGGGGGGCGAGGACCAGGAGAATCAGGACGCCTTCGCGACGGGCCGCTGCGACGCCTGGACGGGCGACCAGAGCAACCTCATCTCGCGCATCTCGCAGCTGCCGAACGCGGACGAATTCCGCGTGGTGGACCAGCTCATCTCGAAGGAGCCGCTGGCGCCGTTCGTGATCGACGGCGACCGCCAGTGGAAGGACGTCGTCAGCTGGGTGGTCTACGGGCTGATCAACGCCGAGGAGCTGGGCGTCACGCGGGAGAACGCGGCGGCATTGGCGGCGGACCCGCCGAACGCCGCCGTGGCGCGCCTGCTGGGGGCGCCCTTCAAGGGGGGCGAGGTGGCCGACCACGGCTTCGCCGTAGACCCGCAATTCCTCCGGCGCGCCCTGCTGGCCACGGGCAACTACGGCGAGATCTACGAGCGCACGGTGGCGCGCGTGGGCGTCCCCCGCGAGGGCACGCTGAACGCGCTCGTGCGCGACGGCGGCGTGCTCTACGCGCCGCCCTACCGCTAGCATGGCGGCGGGCGCGAGTCCCGTCGCGCAAAAGGAGCACACGATGACGCGCAAGCGATGGGCACTGGCCGCCGCCACGGCGATGGCGGTGATCGCGCTGCTGGCGGCGGCCTGCGGCGGCGACGGCAACGGCGAGGAGGGCGGCGGCACCCTGCAGACGGTGCTGGACCGCGGCGAGCTGAAGTGCGGCGTGACGGACTCGCTGCCGGGCTTCGGCTTCAAGGACCCGAACAGCGTCTACTCGGGCTTCGACATCGAGTTCTGCAAGGCCATCGCGGCGGCGGTGCTGGGCGACGCGGAGCAGGTCCAGTACGTGCCGGCCTCCTCGCAGGCGCGCTTCGAGCTGCTGGCCAGCGGCGAGGTGGACATCCTCGTGCGCGTGACCACGATCACGGCGCAGCGCGACGTGAGCCGCGGGGTCGATTTCGCGCAGACCACCTTCTACGACGGCCAGGGCTTCGTGGTGCACGCCGACTCCGACATCCGCACGGCGGAGGACATGGCGGGCACCACCATCTGCGTGGCCGCGGGCACGACCACGGAGCAGAACCTGGACGACTTCTTCAACGCGCGGGGGCTGGCCTACACGCCCCTCCAGGGCGACTGGCCGGACCCGCAGGACCAGTTCCTGGAGCGCCGCTGCGACGTGCTCACGAGCGACAAGTCGGGGCTGGCGGCGCGCATCTCGGCGCTGCCCAATCCGGAGGACTACCGCTTCCTGCCGCTGACCATCTCGAAGGAGCCGCTGGCGCCGGGCGTGCGCGACGGCGACACGCGCTGGAAGGACGTGGTCAACTGGGTGGTCTACGGCCTCATCAACGCCGAGGAGCTCGGCGTCACGCGGGACAACGTGGCGGCCATGGCCGCGGACCCGCCGAACGCCGCCGTGGCGCGCCTGCTGGGGGAGCCCTTCAAGGGCAGCGAGGTGGCGGACCTCGGCTTCGGCGTGGACGCGCAGTTCATCCAGCGCGCGCTCATGGCCGTGGGCAACTACGGCGACATCTACGCGCGCACGATCGAGCAGCTGGGCATCACGCGCGCGGGCACGCTCAACGCCCTCTACACGGAGGGCGGCATCCTCTACGCGCCGCCCTACCGCTAGGGTCGCCGGGGCGCGCGGCGGGACGGGCGTCCGTTCCGCGCGCGCGTCCGGTATGGTTCGCGCCATGAAACCCCTGAACGGCCACGCGGGCGCCGCATGACGACCATGACCGGCGGTCTGCCGCCGCCCGCGCCCACGCCGCTCTTCTTCCGTCGCGGCTTCCGCAACCTGCTGGCGCAGGGCGTCTACGTGGGCGTCACGGCGCTGGTCATCTTCTACGTGGTGCAGGCGCTGGGCGGGCGCGAGTACGGCTTCGGCTTCCTCAACCAGCCCGCCGCCTTCGACGTGGGCAACCAGTGGCTCATCAACGTGGACGGCACGACCAACACGCGCTTCACCATGTACCTGGTGGGCATCTGGGCGACGGCGCGGGTGGTGATGGTCACGCTTCTGCTGTCCACGGTGCTGGGCGTGGCGGTGGGAGTGGCGCGGCTCTCCCCGAACTGGCTCCTCTCGAAGATGGCCATGCTGTTCGTGGAGATATTCCGCAACATGCCCCTCTTCGTGCAGATCGTGCTGTGGTACGCGATCGTGCTCTTCGGCCTGCCGCAGATACAGAACGCGCTCGACCTCGGCGACACCTTCTTCCTCTCGAACCGGGGCATCGCCGTTCCCTGGCCGGAGCCGGACGGGGGCCTCTACGGCGGACCGGAGTGGCTGACGGCGGTGTGGGCGGCGGCGGTGGCGGCGGCGGCGGTGGCGGCCTGGTTCGTGCGGCGGCGGCGGCAGGAACTGGAGCGCGAAACGGGGCAGCCGCATTACCCCAACCGCTGGGGCATCCGGCTGTTCGCGGGGGGAGCGCTGGTCAGCTTCCTGGCGCTGGGACTGCCGCTCACGATCGACGTGCCCGTGCTCAGCGGCACGGACTACGCGGAGGGGCTGACGCTGCGCCCGGAGTTCACGGCGCTGACGCTGGGGCTCACCATCTACACGGCCTCGTTCATCGCGGAGATCGTGCGCGCCAGCATCCAGGCCCTGCCGAAGGGGCAGACGGAGGCGGCCAACGCCATCGGCCTCTCCGGCTACCAGCGGCTGACGCTGGTGATCCTGCCGCAGGCGCTGCGCCAGATGATCCCGTCGGTGACGAACCAGTACCTGAACGCGAGCAAGAATTCGAGCCTGGCCTACGGCGTGTCCTACGCCGACCTGTTCTTCGTGGCGAACATCATCCAGAACAAGATCGGGCACGCGGTGGAGGTGTTCGCGCTGATCATCGTCACCTACATGCTCATGTCGCTGGCCATCTCGGTGGTCATGAATTTCCTCAACTCGCGCCTGACGCTGACGCGGGTGTAGGGAGGAGCGAGCGATGACGGAACCGGTGGCGGGCGCGCGCAAGGTGGTGCTGCCGCCGCATCGCGTGCGCGCGCAGCGCCCCCTGGGGACGCGGGCGCGCGAATGGACGCGCGAGAACCTCTTCCCCTCGCCCGCGCAGGCGGTGGTGACGCTGCTCGCGCTGGCCTTCGCGACGGCGATCGTGGCCCTCGCCGTCTACCTCGTGCTCGCGGCCGAGTGGCGCGTGATCACGGTCAACCGCTGGCTGCTGTTCGCGGGCGGCTTCCCCCAGGACCAGGAGTGGCGGCTGTGGGTGAGCGTGGCGCTGGTCTTCCCCCTCATCGGGGCGGCCTTCGGGCTCTGGGCCAGCCTCGGGCGGCGCGACCTGCTGTTCATGGCGCTGGCCGCCGGGTTCCTGTTCTTCCTCGCCAGGCACGGGGACGCGGGCTGGGCCTCGACGGTGTGGGTGGCGGGCTCGCTGGCGCTCTTCTTCGCGGGCTACCTGGTCTGCCGCCTGGTCCCGCGGGAGCCGGGGCGCGCGCGCTCGATCGCGACCTGGACCGCGGGCGGCGCGCTGGCGCTGGCGCTGCCCGCCGTGCTGGCCGTGCTGATGGCGGCGGGGGGCGCGCGCACGAACGAATTCAGCGGCTTCATGATGAACCTGATCCTCGCGCCCGTGGGCATCGCCGGGGGGCTGCTGCTGGCCATCCCGCTGGCGGTGGGGCGGGCCTCCTCGCTGCGCGCCGTCTCGTGGACGTGCACGGCCTACATCGAGCTCATCCGCGGGGCGCCGCTGATCGGCTGGCTGTTCGTGGCCCTGTTCATCCTCGAGGACGTGATCGCGGGCGACCTGATCGTGCGCACGATGGTGGTGCTGGCGGTGTTCACCTCCGCCTACATCGCGGAGTACATCCGCGGGGGGCTGCAGGCGCTGCCGCACGGGCAGACGGAGGCGGCGCAGGCCGTGGGGCTGGGGCGAACGCGCACGCTGCAGCTGGTGGTGCTGCCGCAGGCGCTTCGCATCTCCATCCCGCCCATCGTGGGGCAGGCCATCAGCCTCTGGAAGGACACCGCCCTGATCTCGGCCATCCTGCCCCTGCGCGAGCTGGTGGGGAACTCGAAGGCCGCCATCGCGCAGCCGGAGTTCATCGAGAACCGCATCGAGGTCTACGTCTTCGCGGCGGTGCTGTTCTGGATCGTGGCCTTCGTCATGTCGCGCGTCTCGCAGCGCATGGAACGCTCGCTGGGCATCGGCGAGCGGTAGGATTCGGAGAGGAGCGTGAGCATGGGCAACGAAGCGGCCAGCGCGGCGGCGCCGGAGATCATCGTCACGGAGGGCGTGGAGAAGTGGTTCGGCGACTTCCAGGCGCTGGACGACGTGACCATGTCCGTGAAGGAGCATGAGATCGTGGTCGTGCTGGGGCCGTCGGGCTCGGGCAAGTCCACCTTCATCCGCTGCCTCAACCGGCTGGAGGAGCACGACGCGGGGCGCATCGTGATCGACGGCATCGAGCTGAACGACGACGTTCGCAACCTGAACGCCATCCGCTCGGAGGTGGGCATGGTGTTCCAGCAGTTCAACCTGTTCCCGCACCTGTCCGTGCTGAACAACATCACGCTGGGGCCGCGCAAGGTGCGCCGCCAGCCGAAGCGCGAGGCCGAGGAGCAGGCCATGCAGCTGCTGGAGCGCGTGGGCATCCCCGAGCAGGCGGAGAAGTTCCCGGCGCAGCTCTCCGGCGGCCAGCAGCAGCGCGTGGCCATCGCGCGCTCGCTGGCCATGCAGCCGAAGATCATGCTCTTCGACGAGCCCACCTCGGCGCTCGACCCGGAGATGATCAAGGAGGTGCTGGACGTGATGCAGGAGCTGGCGGAATCGGGCATGACCATGGTGGTGGTGACGCACGAGATGGGCTTCGCGCGGGGCGTGGCCGACCGCGTGATGTTCTTCGACGAGGGCGCGCTGGTGGAGCAGGGCACGCCCAACCACTTCTTCGACAACCCGCGCGAGGAGCGCACGAAGCTCTTCCTCTCCCAGATCCTCTAGCGCGCGGCGGTGGCGCGGAGCCGCCCCGACGGCGTACGCTCGGGCCATTCCCGCCCCGCGAGGGCCGCAGGAGCGAATGGCATGGCGCTGGCCGATTTCAACCCCCTCGACCCGGAGACGCTGGAGTGCCCCTACCCCTTCTACGAGGCGCTGCACGCGGAGGCGCCGGTGCACATGGTGCCGCAGCTGGGGATGGCGGTGGTGAGCACCTACGACCTCATCCGCGAGGTGGTGCACGACCCCGCCACCTACTCCTCGGCCATGCCCACGGGCCCCGTCGACCTGCCGGGCATGGAGACGGGGCCGGAGGACGCGGAGCTCGCGGAGCTGCGCGCGCAGACGGCGCGCTCGAGCGCGCCCACGCTGCTGGCGGCGGACCCGCCCTGGCACGCGCGCTACCGCTCGCTCGTGAACAAGGCCCTCTCGGCGCGGCGCGTGGCCGGCATGGAGGGCTACGTGCGCGAGATCGTGACGGAGCTGATCGACGGCTTCATCGACGACGGCAAGGCCGATTTCACGAGCCAGTTCGCGGACGAGCTGCCGATGGCGGTGATCGCGGACCAGATCGGGGTGCCGCGCTCGGACCTGCGCGATTTCAAGAAGCGCGCGGACCTGGCCATCGGCGGCATCGAGCGCACCATTCCGCCCGAGGAGGAGCGCGAGGTGCTGCGCGCGGGGCTGGAGATGCAGGAGTACTTCCTGATGCGCGCGGAGGAGCGCCGCCGCGATCCGAAGGACGACATCCTGACCACGCTGGCCACGGCCGAGCTGGAGACGGACGAGGGCCGGCGTCCGCTGAACGACGCCGAGATCCTGAGCATCCTGCAGCAGCTGCAGGTGGCGGGGAAGGAGACGACCGCGCACATCATCGGGAGCGCGATGCTGCTGTTCATCGAGAACCCGGAGCAGCTGGCGAAGGTGCGCGCCAACCCGGAGCTGATCGGGAACATGACGGAGGAGGCGCTGCGCATGGAGTCGCCCGTGCGCGCGCTCTTCCGCACGACCACGCGCGAAACCACGCTGGGCGGGGTGACGCTGCCCGCGAAGACGACGCTGATGCTCATCTACCACGCGGCCAACCGCGACGAGCGCGAGTTCGCGGAGGCGGCGCGCTTCGACGTGGAGCGCGAGAACGCGCGCAACCAGCTGGCCTTCAGCGCGGGGCCGCACTACTGCATCGGGGCGGCCCTGGCGCGGCTGGAGATCCGCGTGGCCTTCGAGGAAGTGCTGCGGCGCATGACGAACTTCCGGCTCGACCCCGACCATCCCGCGCCGCGCCACGAGCCCAGCTACATCCTGCGCGGGCTGGAGGAGCTGCGCATCCTGTTCGACAAGGCGCCGGCGCCGGTTCCGGCGTAGGGGTCAGGCGCCCGGCTTCGCCAGCTGGTCGCGGCGCAGCTCGTCCGCGAGGCCCGGCGGCAGGTGGGGCGCGGCGCGCTCCTCCACCTCGCGGGCGGCGCGCGCGTGTTCGGCGGCGAGGCGCTCCTCGTTCGAGCCCGGGGCGAGGCGGGCCACGGCCCCGGCCATGAGCGCGGCCATGGCGGTCGCGCGCACCACGCGGCGGGCGGACAGGTAGGCGGCGAACCGGTCGGAGATGCCCTCCGCGCGATCGGCCTCGCTTTCGGCGTGGGCGCGATGGACGCGGGCCTTGCCGAGCAGATAGCGCACGGGGGCGGCGGCGATGCGGGCGGCCTCGTCGGAGGACTCGCCCGCGGCCTGCGCGTGGCCGATGGACTCCATCAGCAGCTTCGTGGGCTCGTCGGGGTCGATGGCCTCGTAGCCCGCGGCGTTGGCGATGCCGCCGAGCCCGACGAAGATGGCCTCGCTGCGCGCTTTCGCCTCCCCGGCGTGGCGGGCGGCCATCTCCGACAGCCCGGCGTAGCCTTGGGGCGTGATGCCGCCGTGCGCGACGCCGTGGCGCAGGTTGCGGAGCGCGTCGGCGGCGTTCGCGGCCTCGCGTTTGGCGGCGGCGAGGTCGCGGCGGGCGGCTTCGATGCGGCTGACGGCTTCGGGCATGGCTTCATATTATGTGAACGGAAAGGCAGGGTCAAGACGCGGGGCGGAAGTATGCTGGCACTCGTTTGACAGGAGTGCCAGCAATCCCCATACTTGTTTCAACCTTCACAACTGAATTGTGAGAGAAAAGGAGATCAACATGGCAGAAATCGTCCGCTACGACCCCTTCGACTCGCCCCGGGACTTCTTCGACCGCTTCTTCAGCCGCGCGCTGGGCGCGATGGACGGCGGCGCCGCCTTCGAGGAGGGCGCGCTGGGCGTGGACATCTCCGAGACGGACAGCGAGCTGATCGTGCGGGCCTCGCTGCCGGGCTTCAGCCGCGACGAGATCGACGTCCAGCTCCACCAGGGCGTGCTCTCCATCAAGGCGGTGCACGGCGCGGGCGAGGCCTCCGCAGACGAGCGCTACCACCGCCGCGAGCGGCGCTGGTCGACGCTCAGCCGGCGGCTGGCCCTCCCCGGCGTGCTGCACGACGCGGAGGTGAACGGCGAGCTCGCCAACGGCGTGCTCACGCTGCGCATCCCCGTGCCCGCCGCGGCCAAGCCGAAGCAGGTCACCATCGCCGTCTCCTGAGGCCCGTCGGGCCCTTGAGCCAGCCCTCCCCCGGAAGCGGGCCGTTCGCGCGGCCCGCTTCCCTTTGCCCGCGAACGCGCGCGCGGAGGCGCTAGACTGGCGGCCATGCCGGTGAATTTCGAGCTGCCGCCGTCCCTGGGCCACGACCACGACGACGCCGTCTACACCGCCGCCCAGCTGGCGCCGACGATCGCGCGGCTGCGCGCCGCCGTGGCGGACCTGGGCGAGGGCGCGGCCACGCCCGGGGGGCTGGCGGCGGCGTGGACGCGCGTGGCCGAGCTGCGCCTGCCCCGCAAGGCCGTGCCGGGGGAGGTGCTCGACGAGGTGGAGGCGCTGGTGGTCGCGTGGGGCGCGCACGGCATGGGCGGCATCGCCCGCCACGCCTGGGCGCTCGCGCCGGAGGAGCGGGAGCGCGAGGCCGCACGCCTGCGCGCGATGCTGGCGGCGACGGTGGCGGCGGCGGCGAACGCGCCCGCCGCCCCGCTCTACCCCAGCGAGTAGCGGCGCGCGCCGTCCATGACCGGCGAAACGATCGCGGCCACCGAGGCGTGGTTCCGCCGCCAGGGCATCCCCCATTTCATCGAGGACTACAGCCCGCGCCGCGCCGTGCTCACGCGGGGGCTGCCCTTCCTCACCGTCGTCCTCTTCATCGAGGTGCTGACGGTGATCAACACGGACTGGCCGTGGTGGGCCAACGCGCTGACCATGATCGGCATGATCGCGGCGGTGGCGATCGCCTGGCAGGGCACGATCTCGCTGCGCCGCCGCAACCCCTTCGGCCTGCCCGCGCAGGTCGGCGTGGCGCAGCTGGCCGTGTTCGTGCTGGCCCCGTCGCTGCTCACGGGCATCGTGCAGAACCTGTGGGCGTTCGCGGTCTGGCAGGTGCTGCTGAACCTGCTCCTGCTGGGGATCGTCTACGTGACCGTGAGCTTCGCCCTGCTGCCGGTGGCGAGCTGGGCGGTGCGGCGGCTCTTCCGCGACATGCGCGACGTGATCGGGCTGTTCGCGCGGGCGCTGCCGCTGCTGCTCCTCTTCCTCACCTTCCTCTTCATCAACGCCGAGGTGTGGAACGTGGCGAGCGGGCTCGAACGCGGCTCCCGCAATGCCGTGATCGCGGTCTTCGCGCTGATGGGCGGCGCCTTCCTCATCTTCCGCCTGCCCGCCGAGCTGGGGCAGCTGGGGAGCTTCGCCAGCGCGGAGCAGGTGGCGAGGCTCGTGCGGGGGACGCCGGTGGAGGGCGCGCCCGTGACGAACGCCGTCATCCGGCTGGACGAGCCGCTGGGCCGGCGGCAGTGGCTGAACGCCGGCCTCGTCGTGCTCTTCGCCCTCTCGCTGCGCGTGCTCTTCGTGAGCGTGCTCGTGGGCGTCTTCCTGCTGATCCTCGGCCTGGCCGCCATCGACGAGGGCCTGATCGCCTCGTGGAACGGCCGCCCGCCGGAGGTCCTGCTGCGGCTGGGCGGGCCGGAGGGGGCGGTGGTGACGGCGGAGCTGCTGCGCGTGGCGCTCTTCCTGGCGACCTTCTCGGGCTTCTACTTCACGGTCAGCATCGTCACCAACCGCGAGTACCGCGACGAGTTCTTCGAGGAAGTGGTGGCCGACGTGCGGCAGGCGTTCGCGGTGCGCGCCGTCTACCTGGGCGCGCTCGCGCAGCGGGAGGCGGAGGCCGCCGCCGGGGCGACCCCCGATCCCGAATCCTGAGCGCGCGGGCGTCAGGCGCCGGTGATGCTGCCGAGTTCCTTCCAGGGGCGGGCGCGGCGCGCGTTCCAGTGGGCCACCCAGCTGTCGGTGATGCCCTGCACGCCGTGGTGGTAGTCCACCTCGAGCGTGACCTTGCCCTCGTCGTTGAATTCGAGGCGGGACATGCCCTCGAAGGTGAACCACTTGCCGTAGTGCTCGTGCTCCTCGTCGGCGATCTGGCCGTAGGCCATCCAGAGCACGGCGACGCCACGGTGGCCCTCGGCCACGTAGAGGTCCTCGACGGGCACGCGCAGGGTGATGCCGACCCGCTTGCTGGCCCAGAACTCGCGGATCTCCTCGAGGCCGTTGAGCGCCCCGGCGTGGCCGACGATGTCGCGCATGACGGCGTCTTCGGCGAACCACTGGTCGGGGCCATAGGGGTCGCCGCTGCTCCAGCCGCCTTCCTCGAAGAGCTTGCGGGCGGTTTCGAGATCGTTGGGTCCGACGGGCACGGGAGCCTCCTCGTCCGCCACGTGGCGGGGGCGCATTGTAGCGCAGACGGCGGGCGCGCGGCGTCCCCCGCTGGTAGAGTCGCGGGCCAACGGAGGCGGCGCATGAGCACGGAAACGCGAGCCGCGCTGGGCGAAGCGGCGATCGGGGAGCTTCGCGGGCGCACCAAAGCGTTCATGGACGAGCACATTTACCCCAACGAGGAGGCGCTCTCGGCGGGGGACGAGGCCGCGGCCGCGCTGATGCGCGACCTGCAGGCGCGGGCGAAGGCGATGGGCATGTGGGCGCCCCACCTGCCCGCGGAGGCGGGCGGCATGGGCATCGGCTTCATGCCCTACGTGTACATGAACGAGCTGCTGGGGCGGAGCCCGCACGCGCCGCGCGCCTTCGGGGCGCAGGCCCCCGATTCGGGGAACGCCGAAATCCTCTGGCAGTTCGGCACGCCGGAGCAGCGGCGGCGCTGGATGGAGCCGCTGGTGGCGGGCGAGATCACCTCCTGCTTCTCCATGACCGAGCCGGAGGTGTCGGGGGCGGACCCCACGAACCTGCAGACGCGGGCCGTGCGCGACGGCGACGAGTGGGTGATCAACGGCCACAAGTGGTTCACGAGCGGGGCCCTCAAGGCCGCCTTCGCCATCGTCATGTGCGTGACCGAGCCGGAGCAGCCGCCGCACGGGCGCATGAGCCAGATCATCGTGCCCGTGGACACGCCCGGCTTCGACATCATCCGCCCCGTGCCCGTGATGGGGGACACGGAGGGGCACCACTGCGAGATTCGCTACCGCGACGCGCGCGTGCCCCTCACGAACGTGCTGGGCGAGCCGGGCGGGGGCTTCCGCATCGCCCAGAAGCGGCTCGGCCCGGGGCGCATCCACCACTGCATGCGCTGGCTGGGGCAGAGCCAGCGCGCCTTCGAGCTGATGTGCGAGTACTCCCTCCAGCGGGAGGTCTTCGGCGGGCCGCTGGCCGAGAAGCAGACGGTCCAGAACTGGATCGCCGATTCGTACGTGGAAATCCAGGCGGCGCGCCTGCTGACGCTGCGGGCGGCGGAGAAGATCGACGCGGGCGACGAGGCGCGCGTGGAGATTTCGGCGATCAAGTTCTTCGGCGCGAAGGTGCTGCACGACGTCATCGACCGCGCCATCCAGACGCACGGGGCGCGCGGGGTGAGCGGCGACACGCCCCTCGAATCGATGTACCGCGCGGCCCGCAGCGCGCGCATCTACGACGGGCCCGACGAGACGCACCGCATGGTCGTCTCGCGCCGCATCCTGCGCTCCTTCCGCGAGGGCGCGGGCTGGGACTTCGCCACGCTCTAGCGCGCGGGCGGGAGGCGGCCATGGCGGACGGCGGCGCGGACGGGCTGATCGACGTTCCCGCGCTGGAACGCTTCCTCGCCGCGCGCGTGCCCGGCCCCGCGGCCCCCCTCGTCTGCGAACGGCACGTGGCCGGCTCCTCCAACCTCACCTACTACGTGACGCGCGGGGAGCGGACGTGGGTGCTGCGCCGCCCGCCCGCCGGCCCCCTGCTGCCGACGGCGCACGACGTGCTGCGCGAGCACCGCTTCCTGGCGGCGCTGCACGGGCGCGCGCGCACGCCCGCGCCGGTCGTCGCCTGCGAGGACGCCTCCGTCATCGGCGCGCCCTTCTACCTGATGGAGCGCTGCTTCGGGGCGATGCTGCGCGACGGCGTGCCCGCGGCCTACGACACGCCCGCGGGGCGGCGGCGCATCGCCGCTGAGCTGGTGGCGGCGCTCGCTGAGCTGCACGCCGTGGACTGGCGCGCGGCGGGGCTGCGGGGGCGCGAGGCGGGCTACCTCGAACGGCAGCTGCGCCGCTGGACCGGGCAGTGGGAGCTGACCCGCCCGCGCACGCGCGACCTGCCCGGCATCGACGGCATCGTGGCATGGCTGCGGGCGCGCCTGCCGGAAGACGCGGGCGCGACCGTGGTGCACGGCGACTACCGGCTCGACAACGTGATGTTCGGCGCGGACGAGCCGCGCGTGGTGGCCATCTTCGACTGGGAGATGGCCACCATCGGGGACCCGCTGGCGGACGTGGGCTGGCTGCTCTCCTACTGGGGCGATCCGGGCGACCCGCCCCCGCCGCCCGGCTGGGAGGCGCCCGTGCACCTGAGCGCGGGCGAGGGCTTCCCCGCGCACGAGGAGTTGATCGCCATGTACGAGGAGGCGAGCGGGCGCTCCATGCGGCACGTCACCTTTTACCACGTGTTCGCCGTGTTCAAGCTGGCCGTCATCCTCGAGGGGCTTTACATGCAGCATCTGGAGGAGACCGCGGCGAACCCCGACAGCGCGCGCTTCGAGTGGTTCGTGCCGGTGCTGGTGGAGCGGGCGCGGCGGCTGATGGCGGCGGCGGACGGTTAGGGCGCGACGGAGCGCACGAGCGCGCGCAGGTCGCCATCCTCCCACGGGCCGAGGGCGGCGTAGACGGTCTCGCCGCCAGCGTCCATCACCACGAAGCCGGGCTGGTAGCGGATGCCGTGGGAGAGGGCGAAGGCCCCGCCCTCGTCGGTATCGCGGTCGACGGTGACGAACTCGATCAGCCCCGCGTACTCCTCCTGCAGGTCCGCCCACACGGGGCGGAGGCGTTCGCACTGCGGTCACCATTCGGTGTGGATGAAGTAGACCCGGGGCTGGGCCGCGACCGCGGCGGCGGGCGCTTCCGTGGCCGCGGCGGCAGTAGTCGTGGCGGGCGCCTGCGTCGTGGCGGCGGACGCCTCCGTGGCGGGCGCGGAGTCCGCGGCGGCCGCCTCCGGCGGCGACGGAGCGGCGGGCGTGTCGGCGCTTCCGCCGCAGGCGATCAGCAGCACGGCGGCGAACGCGACGGCGGCGGCGATGATGGCGGGCGCGCGCATGGCCCTATGTTCCCGTAATTCGCGGACGCGCGCGAGCGGCGGGGAAAGGAAGCGGAAACGGCGCGGGACGGGCAGAATGGAGGCGTGCGCGGCGCGCGGCTGGTCGTGATCATGGTGGCGGCGGCGGCGGGCTTCGTCGTCACCTTCCAGCTGCTGAGCATGCTGGAGTAGGCGCGGCGCGCATTGACCGCGGACGGGGGGCGCGCGACACTCCCCCGGGAGAGGCCCATGCCCCTGCCCCGCATCCGCTTCCGTTCCCGCGTCATTCTGGCGGCGCTGGCCCTCCTCCTGCTGGCGGCGGCGGGCAGCGCGGCGGCGGTCGATGGCCCGTCCGCGCCCGACGGCGGCGCGCATCCGCGCCCGCATGTGTTCCCCGCGTTGCTGGCGGACAGCGTGGAGAACACGAGCGTCATCGCGCAGAACGACGGCGACGCGCCCTCCGTGATGGTGATGGACTTCCATACGCCGGGGGGCGTGCTCATCACCGCCGCGAGCCAGGTGTTCACGGACGTGCCGCCGGGCGGATCGCGCACGTTCGCGCACGCGCTCAACGGGGGGCTGGTGCCGGGCTTCCGCGGCGCGGGCACGCTCTCCAGCGACCAGCCCATGAACGCACTGCTGGCGCGGGAGATCACGGGGCGGGACGGCCAGCGCTCCTACTCCCTGCACACGGCCAGCGCGCGCGGCGGCACGCGCGTGGCCCTGCCCTACGTGGCCAACCGGCTGGAGGACGAAGCGACGGGGGACACGATCAACACGCGCCTGGCCATCGCCAACGCGGGCGAGCGCGTGGCCTGCATCCGCCTCACCTACGCCTTCTTCCCCAACCGCGGCAGGCTGGGGCCGGAGGGCCGGCGCACGGTGACGGATCGCGGGGCGCGCCACCGCGACTGCCCCGGCGGGGGCCGCCCCATCCCCCCCGGCGGCCAGCTCACGCTCGCGCCCACGCGCGTGGACGGCGCGCTGCCCATGCCCGCGGTGGCGCGCAACACGCTGGCGGCGGTGACCATCGACTCCACGGAGCTGATCACGGTGGCCGCCGACGTCTATCGCCGCGACGGCCTGCAGCTGGCCGCCTACGACGGCTTCCTCGTGGGAACGCGCGAATCGGCCACCGACGACGTTTCGACGCGCATGATCCTGCCGCTCGCGCTGAAGACGGCGGACGGCTTCTGGACCGAATACGCCTTCGTCAATCCCTGGAGCCAGCCCGCCACCGCGCGCATCACCTACACGGGCACGGCCGGCAGCGCACGCACGCCCGTGCGCGTCACGGTGACGGTGGAGACGCCCGCGGGGGCGGCCCGCGGGCACAGCGTGTTCGACAGCGCGGACCTGCCCGCGGGCTTCCGCGGCACGGCGGTGATCGAATCCAGCCAGCCGCTGGCCGTCGTGCTGCTGCGCGGCAAGATGACGGAGGCGGGCAGCTTCGAGCGCGAACCCCCCTACGCGGCGGTGAACGGCGTGCCCGCCGAGCGCGCCTCGCGCACGGCGAAGCTCCCGCTGA
The DNA here is from genome assembly GCA_958295975.1 of Tepidiformaceae bacterium. GTDB lineage: Bacteria > Chloroflexota > Dehalococcoidia > Tepidiformales > Tepidiformaceae > UBA2991. The sequence continues at coordinate 560,055 of OY282446.1, forward strand.
TCGCCCGCAACGCCGGGGGCGGAGACGACGGCGACGGCCTCAACACGCGCGTGAGCGTGGCCGTGGCCGACGGCGGCAACGCGACCCTGCGCATCACAACGGCGAACGATCCGGCGGCGGGCTGCGGCGCGGCCGCCGTCCATACGACCGTCGTGACCATCACGGGGACGGGCAGCTTCGACCAGAGCCTCGACGACCCGCGGCGGAACGGGCTGAACGCGGCCCCCGCCTGCCTGCGCGGCAGCATGACCATCGCCAGCGACCGCGCCATCGTGGTCGTGGCGGGCGTGACCTCGGACCTGCGGCCGGGCGACAACGACGCCCTCTACAACGCCTTCCGCTAGGGCGAAGCGCCGCCCTCCGCGGGCGCGCGCGGCAGGGGCACGGGCAGGCCGCTGGCGGGGTCCTCGAGCACGTCCATGGGCACGCCGAAGACGCGCTCGAGGACATCGGGGCGGAAGACCTCGCGCGGGGGGCCGTCGAAGGCCACCTCGCCGTCGCGCATGCCGATGGCGCGCCGCATGAAGCGCCCGGCGAGCGTCAGGTCGTGGACGACGGCGACGACCGTCATGCCGCCCTCGTTGAGGCGGCGCAGCAGGGCCATCACCTCCACCTGGTGGCGCACGTCGAGGAAGGTGGTGGGCTCGTCGAGCAGGAGCACGCGCGGCTGCTGCGCGAGGGCGAGCGCGATCCAGGCGCGCTGGCGCTCGCCGCCGGAGAGGCTGGCGAGGGGGCGTCCCGCGAGCGGCTCCAGGTCGGCGGCGCGCAGGGCGTGCGCGACGGCCTCGCGGTCGGCGGGGCGCGCGCGCTGGAGCAGGCCCTGGTGGGGGGCGCGCCCGCGCCAGACGAGCTCGCCCACGGTGAGGTCCGGGCCCTCCTCGTGGAGCTGCGTGAGCACGGCGAGGCGGCGGGCCACGCCGCGCGCGCCGATGGCGCGAATCTCCCGCCCGTCCAGCAGCACCTGCCCGGCGGCGGGGCGCAGCAGGCGCGACATGCCCCGCAGCAGCGTCGTCTTGCCGCTGCCGTTGGGCCCCACGATGGCGACGAATTCGCCGCCCGCGAGGTCGAGCGACACGTCGCGCACGGCCTCGCGCCCGTTGTAGCGCAGGGTCAGCCGCTCGACCGCGAGGCGCACGGCGCTACACCCGGAACCGCACGAGGTAGAGCAGGAAGGGCGCGCCCGCGGCGGCGGTGACGATGCCCATGGGCAGTTCGGAGGGGCTGATCACGAGCTTGGCCACGAGGTCGGCGGCGCTCACGAGGATGGCGCCCGCGAGCGCGGAGGCGGGCACGAGCGCGCGGTGGTCGGCCCCGACGGCGTGGCGGGCCGCGTGCGCGCTGAGCAGGCCCACGAATCCGGCGAGGCCCGCCACCGCCACGGCGCAGGCGGTGAGCACGCCCGCCACGGCCAGCACGGCCAGCCGCGTGCGGTCGGCGAGCACGCCCAGGCCCGTGGCCACGTCGTCGCCGAGCGACAGCAGGTTGAGGCGTCCGGCGAGCGCCAGCGCCGCCGCCAGCGCGGGCGCCGCCCAGGGCAGGACGGCGCGCAGGTCGGCCCAGTCCGCCCCGTAGAGGCCGCCCGCGAGGAAGCCCAGGTTGGTTTGCAAAAAGGTGCGCGAGCTGGAGAGGAGGGCCACGATGACGGCCCCGAAGAGGGCGGAGAGGGCCACGCCCGCGAGCGCCAGCCGCATGGGCGAGACGGATTCGCGGGAGGCCGCGGCGAAGAGCGCGCCCGCCCCGCCGAGGCCGCCCCCCACGGCGGCCAGGGCGACGCCCCACGGCGGAATCTGGGGGCTGGCCGCGATGGCGGCGGCGGCGGCCAGCCCGGCGGCGGCGGTGAGCCCGAAGATGGCCGGGTCGCCGAGGGGGTTGCGCGTGACGCCCTGCAGCAGCGCCCCGGCCACGCCCAGCGCGCCCCCCGCGAGCACGGCGTTGAGGAAGCGCGGGTAGCGTATCTCGCCGACCACGCGCCCGGCGAGGCCGGAGTCTCCCGCGAGGCCGGAGAGGGCCTCGCCCGGGGAGAGCGTGACCGCGCCGAACATCATCGTCAGCAGGCCGATGAGCGCGAGCGCCGCCAGCCCCGCCCCGGCGAGCGCGAGCGGGCGGCGGGAACGCCCCCGCGCGACGGCCATGCGCCCAGCCACCGCCCGCGCCCGCGCTACTCGCCCGCGACGGCGGCCACGATGGCGGCGAAGGCCTCGACCACGCGCGGGCCCGGCGCCTGCACGAACGGCTGCACGTCCAGCTCGACCACGCGCCCCTCCGCCACCGCCTGCAGGCCGGTGAAGCCGGGGAAGAGGCCGAGCAGGCCGCTCAGCCGCGGGGCCGGGGGCGGCGCGGGCGTGACCGTGAAGATCCAGGCGGGGTCGAACGCCAGCATGGCCTCGGGGGCGATGCGCGTGAAGCCCGGGAAGGGGCCGGAGTCGGGCTGCGCGTCGGCGGGGTTGGCGATGCCGAGGGCGGCGAGGATGGAGCCCGCATAGCCGTTCGACTTGGCCCCGTAGAGGTTGCGGTCGCGGTCGCCGATGAGGAGCACGGCGGTGAGGTCGAGCCCGGCCAGCGCCTCGACGGCGGCGGCGCGCGCGGCCTCGACGGCGGCGGCTTCGGCGGCGGCCTCCGCGCCATCCAGCGCCTCGCCCATGAGCAAGAGGCCCGTGGTCACCTCGTCCACGCTGGCCGCGCCCGCGAAGAGCACGGGCACGCCCAGGTCCTCCAGCGCGCCCATGAGGGCGGGCTGCACGTGGATGGTGGAGTCGGCCACGATCAGGTCCGGTTCGAGCGCGAGGATGGCCTCGAAGCTGGGCTGGTAGGCCGTGCCCACGGAGGGCGCGTCCAGCGCCTCGGGCGGGTAATCGACGGACTGGCTGCGCCCGATCACGCTCCCCCCGACGGCGTAGACCAGCTCGACGGCGGTGGGGCTGATGGCCACGATGGCGGTGGGCTTGTCGGGGATGACGACGGTGCGACCGAGCAGGTCGACGACCTCGCGCGGGTAGCCCGGCGCGGGCGGCGCTTCCGTGGGCTCCGGCGTGGCCGTAGGCATGGGCTCCGGCGTCGCCGTGGGCGTGGCTTCGGGCGTCGCTGCGGGCGCGCTCGTGGCGGTCGCGACGGGCGTGGCGGGGGCGGGCTCCGGATCGTCAGAGCCGCAGGCGGCCAGCGCGGCCAGCGTCAGCAGGACGGAGACGGCGAGGAGGACGGGGATGCGCGCCTGGTTCACCAAACGTTCCAAAACTCTCATAACTCCGTTCGTGGGGTGAAAGTGGGAGGTTTGCGGGGCAATACTAGGATTTCCCCTCATAGCGCGCAAGCGCCGGGGAGCGGGACGGCCCGCGCGGACGGCGGATGGGCTACAGTGTCCGTGGCGGCCACGCGCCGCCCGGATGGGGCGATGACGCAAGCGTTCCCCGGCTCGGAGTTCCCCAGCATCCCGGGGGAGCCACTGGAGCTGGCGCCGATCGAGAAGGCGCTGCTGGCGATGTGCTACAGCGTGCACGTGATCGGCTCGGCGAGCGCGGCGGGCGAGCGCAACCTGATGATCGCGGACTGGGTGATGCAGGTGTCGTTCAGCCCGCGGCTGGTGGCGGCGTCGATCGAGAACGACGCGCGCACGCTCCGCTTCGTGCGCGAGACGGGCGCCTTCACGGTGAACCTGCTGCACGAGCGCGACGGCCACGAGATCGCGCGCAGGGTGGTGATGCCCGCGGAGGGGGGCAAGATCCGCGGGCGTTCGCCGGAAGCGTCGGCGGCGGTCCACGACAAGCTGGCGGGGCTGGCGCACCGGCTCACGCCGGAGGGCGCGCCCGTGCTGGAGGAGGCGCTGGGCTGGTACGCCTGCGCGGCGGAGCGGTTCGTGGAGGCGGGCGACCACACGCTCGTGATCGGGCGCGTGACCGACGGCGGCGTGCAGCGCAGCGGCGACATCCTCACGGAAAAGGAACTCGGCTGGGAATACGCCGGTTGATTCTCTGGGTCGGCTGAAGGGATCGCCTTGCGGACGGTGCGCGCCGCGAGGGGCGGATGCCGCGGGGCGCACGGCGGAGTGCGGCGCGTTCGGAGACGGCTGGGTAGGATTTCCCCATCGCGGCGCTGATCGCGGGAAGGGGAGCGCCCGGGGCGGCTTGAAAACATGCGGTACGTGACGATGGAGCGGACGCCGGAGCTGCGCGCGCCGGTGGCGGTGCTGGCCTTCACGGGCTGGAACGACGCCGCCAGCGCGGCCAGCAACGCCGCCCGTTTCGCGGCGCGGCGGCTGGGGGCGCGGCGCTTCGCCACCATCGCGCCGGAGCCGTTCTACGCCTTCACGGAGACGCGCCCCTCGGTGCGGCTCGACGCCAGCGGCCAGCGGCGGCTCACGTGGCCCGGCGCCGAGTTCTTCTACGCGCGCACGGAGGGGGAGGCGCCCGACTACGTGATCGGCGTGGGGGCCGAGCCGGACCTGCGCTGGCGCACCTTCACGGAGGAGTGCCTGGACCTCTTCGGGGCGCTGGGCGTCTCCATGACGGTGACGCTGGGGGCGCTCATCGGGGACGCGAGCCACCGCCGCCCCATCGCCGTGACGGGCGCCGCCGCCGACCCGGAGCTGGCGGCGCGGCTCGACCTGCGGCGCTCCCGCTACGAGGGGCCCACGGGCATCGTGGGCGTGCTCCACCACGCCCTGCGGGAGGCCGGACGCCCCTCCGCCAGCCTCTGGGCCACGGTCCCGCACTACATCACGGGCGACCAGTGCCCGCCCGCCACGCTGGCAGTGCTGCGGCGGCTGGAGCGCCTGCTGGGCGCGCCGCTCGACCTGGACGAGCTGGAGACGGCCTCGGAGCGCTTCCGCGAGCGGCTGGAGGCCACGATCGCGGACGACCCGCGCATGAGCGCCTGGCTGGAGCGGCTCGATCAGACGCTGGAGGAGGAGAGCCGCGAACTGCCGGAGCCGGACGAGCTGGTGGGCGACATCGAGCAGTTCCTGCGCGACCGCTCCGGCGACGGCGACGGCGACGGCGACGCTCCGTAGCGGTCCGTTCACGCCATGAAGGCACTCATGGCGCCTCGCCTGCGACATCCTCCGGCTGGCCGCCGCTAGCGCAGCGCATCCGCCAGCAGCTCCGCCGCGTGCCGCGGGCGGCGCGCGGTGAAGTGCCCGATCTGCTGGCGGCAGGAGACGCCCGTGACGGCGATGGCGGTCCCCGCGTCCGCCGCCTCCACCGCCGGGAAGAGGCGGTACGCGCCCATCGCCCGCGAGACCTCGTAGTGCTCCCGCTCGAAGCCGAACGATCCGGCCATGCCGCAGCAGCCGGAATCGACCAGCCCGGCGTCGTAGCCTGCCAGCGCCAGCGCGCGCAGGGTGGCGTCCGCGCCCGCCAGCGCCTTCTGGTGGCAGTGCGCGTGCAGGAGCGCCGCGCCCGCGCCCTCCGCGCGGAAGAGGCCGCGCACGGCGTCCTCGTCCTCGTCCGCCGCGCTGGCGATCAGCTCGTCCAGCAGCAGGGCGCGCGCGGCCACGGCCTCGGCGTCCGCGCCCGGCGCGAGGTCGCGGTACTCGTCGCGCAGCGTGAGCAGGCAGGACGGCTCGGTGCCGACGATGGGGATGCCGCGCCGCGCGTGGGGGGCCAGCCGCGCGAGGTTCGCGCGCGCCCAACGCCGCGCCAGCTCCGGCTGCCCCTTCGAGATGGCCGGACGCCCGCAGCAGCCCAGCCCCGCGAGCACCGTCACCTCGTGGCCCAGCGCCTCCAGCAGCCGCACCGCCGCCCGTCCCGTTTCGGGGTGGAAGAACTCCGTGAACGTGTCCGCCAGGTAGATGGCCTCGCCGCGCGGGGCGTCCGGCGTCGCGCCCCGCCGCTCCCGCTGGCGGCGCTTCCACCAGCGCCCGAAGGACTCCGGCGCGAAGACGGGCAGGGGACGCCGCCGGTCGACGCCGCCCGCGCGTTCGAGCAGGGCCCGCGCCGCCGAGGTCCGCGCCAGCGCGTTGGCCAGCGGCGCCGAGCGCGCCCCGAGCGCGCCCAGCATGCGGATGCGGGCGAAGGCGCGGTCGCGCGCGGGGACGCCGTGCGCCGCGTGCGCCCGCGCCAGCGTCTCGTACTTCAGCTTGGCGAAATCGACGCCGGACGGGCACTCCGTCTTGCACGCCTTGCACTCCACGCACAGGTCGAGCGCCTCCATCATGCGCGCGCTTGCCAGCTCCCCGACCGGCAGCGCCCCGTTGAGCGCCTGGCGCAGCAGGTTGGCGCGCCCCCGCGTCGAGTGCTCCTCGTCCCCCGTGACCATGAAGGAGGGGCACATGCCGCCGTCGAGCTTGCGGCAGGCGCCCTGCCCGTTGCACTGCTCCGCGGCCCGCGCCAGCCCGCCCTCGGCGGTGAAGGCGAAGGCCATGTCCACCTCCGCGTTCACCGTCGCCGGGCCCAGCCGCAGGTTGTCGGCGAAGGGCGGCGTGTCCACGATCTTGCCCGGATTGAGCAGCCCCTCCGGGTCCCAGAGCCGCTTCAGCTCGCGGAAGGCGCGCGTCAGCTCCGGCCCGAACATGCGCTCCGTGAAGGCCCCGCGCACGATGCCGTCGCCATGCTCGCCGCTCAGCGCCCCGCCGAACTCGAGCACGAGGTCGGCGATCTCCGCGGCCAGCCCCTCCGCGTTCGCCAGCCCGTCCGCCTCCTTCAGGTTCACGATCGGGCGGATGTGCAGGCAGCCCACGCTGGCGTGGCCGTAGTAGGCGGGGCGCAGGCCGCGCGCGCGCACGATGCCGTCGAAGCGCGCCACGTACTCCGCCAGCCGCTCCGGCGCGACTGCCGTGTCCTCCACGAAGGCCACCGGTTTGGCGTCGCCGCGCATGCTCATGAGCAGCCCCAGCCCGGCCTCGCGCATCTTCCACATGCGCGCCTGTTCCGCCGGTTCGCGCGCGACCGCCGCGGCGAAGGCGCCGCCGTCGCCGGCGAGGTCGTCGCACAGCCGCGCCAGCCGCGCCTCCGTCTCGTCCGCATCGTCGCCCGCCATCTCGACCAGCAGCAGCGCCCCCGGCTCGCCCTCCACGAAGGCGGCGAGATGGCGGAACCCGGCGCTCGCGCGGCAGCGCTCGATGATCGTGTCGTCCACCAGCTCGACTGCCGCCGGAGCGTGCGCGTTGGCCCGCACGGTGGCCGCCGCCGCCTCCCGCACGGTGCGGAAGTGGAGCGCCGCCACCGCCTTCGCCGCGGGCACGGGCGCGAGGCGCACGGTCGCCTCCGTGACGGTGGCCAGCGTGCCCTCCGAACCCACCACCAGTTTCGCCAGGTTGAGCGGCCCCTCCGCGCCCACGGCGTCGAGGTTGTAGCCGGAGACGCGCCGCAGGATCTTCGGGAAGCGCGCCTCCACCTCGGCGCGGTATTCGCGCGCGAGCGCCCGCACGCCGCGGTAGATGCGCCCCTCCAGCCCCTCGCGGCGGCTGCGCGCCTCCGCCTCCGCCTCGTCCACCTCCTCCAGCCGCGCCGTCGAGCCGTCGGCCAGCACGACCTCCAGCGCGACCACGTTGTCCACGGTCTTGCCGTACACCGCCGAATGCGCCCCGCAGGAGTTGTTGCCGACGCCCCCGCCGATGGTGGCGCGGTTGGCCGTGGACGGGTCGATGGGGTACTGCAGGCCGTGGGGGCGCAGCGCGCGGTTCAGCTCGGAGAGGACGACGCCGGGCTGCACGCGCGCCGTCCGTCCAGCCGCGTCGACGTCGAGCACGGCGGCCATGCGGCGTGTGAAATCGAGCACGACGGCGTGGTTCACGGCCTGGCCGGAGAGGCTCGTGCCGCCGCCGCGGGGCAGCAGGGGCACGCCGTGGCGCGCCGCCGTGCGCGTGGCGTGGGCCGCGTCCGCCGTCGCGCGCGGATGGACCACGGCCACCGGCTCCATCTCGTAGATGGAGGCGTCCGTGGCGTAGAGCAGCCGCCGGTAGCGCTCGACCTCCACGTCCGCCGCGCCCCCGGCCAGCCCCGCGGCCAGATCGCGCGCCAGCGGTTCGAGCGCGCCGTCGCCGCCGCGCAGCAGCGCGCGCGCCCGCGTCACCGTGGCGAAGGGCGAGGGCGCGGAGCCCTCCAGCACGCGCCCGCCGGACGGCACGGCGCTCAGACCGGGTCGAACTCGATCGGGAGCTCCCACGGATCGAGGCTGATGGCGATCGGCCGCGGATGCGAGCCCGGGGCGAAGCGCGGATTGCGCATCACCTCCATCAACATGCGCGTGCCGATCACCGTCTCCGTCTGCGCCAGCTGGTAGCCCACGCAGAAATGCTTGCCCAGCCCGAAGCCCAGGTGGCTGGCCCGGCCGTTCTCGTGGTAGCCCGCCCGCAGCGCCCGCCCCGTGTACAGGTCGGGCCGCGTGACGTCGAAGCGGTCGGGGTCGGCGAACACGCGCTCGTCGCGGTTGCCCCCGTAGATCGACAGGTTCACGTAGGCCCCCGCCGGGATGGTGACGCCGTAGTCGGGGAAGGGGATGTCCACGATGGCGCGCCGCGACTGCCCGCCGGAGGGTGGGTGCACGCGCATCATCTCCGTGAAGGCGCGCTCCAGCAGGGAGGGGTCGTCCCGCACCAGCGCCCACTGCTCCGGGTTGGCCAGCAGCTGGTACCACAGGTTGGCGATGGCCTTGTCCGTCGTCTCCGCCCCCGCCACCAGCAGCAGGCTGGCGAACGATTTGATCTCCGGCGGCGTCATGCGGCGCCCGTCCACCTCCGCCACGCAGAGGCGCGAGATGAGGTCGTCCCCCGGCTCGCGGCTGCGGGCCTTCAGCAGCGGATCGAGGTACTCGTGGTACTCGGCGTTGGCCTTGATGCCCGCCGCGCGCACGTCGGGCGGCCCGCCGATGCCGTTCATCATGGCCGGATACCACTCGTGGAAGAGGTCGTGCGCGTCCTGCGGCAGGTCCAGCACGTCCAGGATCACGTTCAGGGGCAGGCGCGTGGCGAAGTCGTCCACGATGTCGATCAGCCCCGTCCGCGCCGCTTCTTCCGCGATGCGGCGCGCGTGCTTCTCCGTGAACTTCTCGATGAGCGCCATCGAGTTGCGCTCGATGATGGGGAGCAGCGCCTCCAGCTTCCGGCCCACGAACTCCGGCGCGACGATGTTGCGCAGCCGGGTGTGCTGCTCGCCGTCGTACTCCATCAGCGTCGGCCCGAACACGGCCCCGATGCCGAGCGCGTTGGGCTGCGCCGAGTAGCGCTCCGTGTCGCGGAAGGCCGCGCACACGTCGTCGTAGCGCGTGATCATCCACTGGTCCGTGAGCGGGTTGCGGTAGACGGGGTGGTAGTCGCGCAGCAGCCTGAGCGTGGGGTAGGGGTCGTCCGCGTACGCGCGGCTGGTGAAGACGCGCGGGTCGATGTCAGGGGCGGTCGTCGTCATCGCGCTGCCTCCTTGCGGGCCATCCGTGCGCGCGCCCATGATAGCCGCTCGCGCGCGGCGCGGGAGGCAGGGGCTATCGAGTAAACGCATGGCGGTGTAGCCTTGCGCCATGCAGCCCATGCCCCTGCGGGTGTTTATCAGCTCGGTGATGACCGACAACTACCTTGCCGCGGAGCGCCGGGTTGTCCGTGAAGCCATCGAGTCGCTGGAACTGACCACGCCGTGGGCGTTCGAGGGCTCCCCGGCCCGCTCTGCCTCTCCGGGCGGTGTGGTGGGCCAGGCGGTTGAGGAAAGCGACATCCTCCTGCTGATCATCGCGAACAGGCACACGCCGCCCGTTCAGGCCGAGCTGGACAAGGCCAATGAGCTCGGGATGCCGATCCTCGCGTTCGTCGAGAAGATTGTGGATGAAACGCCAGCCGATGAGCGACGCGCGGTGGTCGATTGGCTGAGTGAGCGCGTTACCTATAAGGAATTCAAAGGGCTTAAAAACCTTGAACAGGAGGTTCTGCGGGCCATCCGGACTGAGTTGATCGAAGGGTATCGGTACCGCAGGCGATACGAGGGACGGCTTACGCCTGCGGATATTCCCAAACTCGTGGGGCTCGAACCGTATCCTGGCTTGATCGTGCGTATGGCTGAGAAGAAGGATGCCGCGGGCGTTGAGGAGACGCTGATGGAATTGAAACAGTGGTACCCGGATATTGAGAAGTGGATCGCCCCGAGGATGGCCGAGATTGGAAAAAGCGCAGATATCCGTGTGGCTGAGGTCGAAGGAGATATCGGCGCTGTGGTCATCCTGCGTGACAAGGGGCCCGGCGTGCTTAAGTTCGCGACGCTGTATGTTCGCCCCACGGCGCAAGGTGGGGCCATCGGGCCGCATCTGGTGAGAGAAGAGGTTGTGCGCGCGGCGAAGGCGAGAATGCGCAAGGCCTATGTGACATGCGCCGATGAAATCGCGGGTCGCCTCATGCCGATTCTTGCACAGAGCGGTTTCGTCCCCGAGGGTATCTCCCGTGGGCGCTACCGGGAAGGAAGCGCAGAATGGGTCTTGGGTAAAACATTCGCCCACGAGGAAGTTGAACAATCTGGCTTCGTCGAATTCGTTAAGAAAAAGATCATCACCGAAGCCGGAGGGGAGATACTTCAGGACAAAGGGAATGTGTTTGAAGCCCGGAATCCACGTTACCCCCTGTTTGATTCGGAAGGAAACTCCGTCTGGTACGCCGTCTCCACGAGACCAGACCCTGAAGCCGACTACGCTAGGTACCGTACGGAATTCGGAGATCTTCCGTGGAAAATGGTGAGCAGTGCGGGACGTCCTGCGAATACTTCCGATCCATTTCATGAAGAGAAAAACTGGATTGATGGGGCTGATATTTACAAGATGTTCTATCCCGTCGTTCTGAAAACCCAGGATAATCATTCTTTGATCGTCACTATTCGACCGCAATATGCCGATGCACTTATTCCTTCCAGCAGGAGTCCTTCTATGTTCGATCCAACTCGCCTGCAAATCCGAACAGATAACGTGTATTATCGAACCCCGGATCGTTATCAGAATCTGCGTCGAGGATCGAGACTGTTCTTCTACGTTAGTGAACCCGAGCAGTCGATTCGAGGAAGCGCCGTTGTCACTGGTATTCATATTGGGAATCCCGAATCTTGTTTCGAGCGCTACGGAAGTAAAGGGATATACAACTACAGTGATTTGGAAGATATCTCCTCGAATCATAACGGGCGAGTGCTCGCGATTTCCTTTGATTGGTATGAAGAGTTTGAGAATCCTGTCAACCGCTCCCGCTTGCAAAACTTCATTCCCAACTATAACCCTCAGTCCGCCTATATCCTTCGAGATGACCAATCTCTTCAAATTCTCAAACTGGATTCCTATGTCGGACTCTGAGCCGCGCCAGATTGTGCTGGCCATTCACGCGCGTCATGCTGCTGCGATACTCTCGGGGAGTAAAACGCACGAATTGCGCCGTCGTCTGAAGAACGTTGAAGAAGGGGATTGTATTTACCTGTATGCAACTTCGCCTGAATCTGCTGTGATTGGAGGTTTTTCTGTTAGTGATGTTGATCGTGATACTCCCCATGATATCTGGAAACGCATTGGTAAGGGATTTGCGATCTCGAAGAGTGAGTTTGATGCGTACGTTTCTGGTGCTCGGGAGGTGGTTGCGATTCAGGTTGGGGATACTTTTCGCCTCCGTCGTCCCACTCAGGCCCGGGAGCTGATGGGAGTTGACTCTGAGTTTAGCCCGCCACAAAGCGCCCTTATCCTTCGCAGTCGGCTTGTGCGCGAACACTTGGCCCGGCTTCATCTGACTGGAGCGCGGGCGGGGAAGAACTCCTCCCCTCATCCGTAAACGTTGGCGTAGCTGTAGCGGCTTATCCGACCGCCACGGCCTCCCGCGCCTTCGCGAACTCCAGGTGCAGCTCGTAGAGGCCCAGCATGATGCCCGGCTGGTGCTTGAAGTCGTTCCCGCGCGGCGCGAGGCGGATGTCCTCCAGCCGGTCCAGCATCACGTTCACGGCGATGTTCTGCTCCAGCCGCGAAAGGCCCGCGCCGGGGCAGCCCCGCGGGCGGATGGAGAAGGTCAGGTGCTTGCCCGGGTTCTTGCGGTCCAGCCGCAGCTCGTCGGGCGCGGGGCAGAGCTCGGGGTCGCGGTTGGCCGCCGCCCAGCGCAGGTGCAGCAGCGACCCCGCCGGAACCTTCACGCCGTGAATCTCCGTGTCGCGCGCCACCATGCGCCCCGACAGCCCTTGCGTGGGCGCGTAGAGCCGCAGCGCCTCCTCCACGAAGAAGCGCACCTTCGAGCGGTCCGCGCGCAGCTCGTCCGCGACCTCCGGGTGCTGGGCCAGCAGCATCGCCTCCGAGGTGAGCGCGTACTGCGTCGTCTCGTTGCCGCCGATGTGCATGCCCGACACCACGCTGATGATGTCCCCGTCGCTGAGCGGCTTGCCCTGGAACTCCACCTGCGTGAGGAAGGTGATCATGTCTTCCTTCGGCTCGCGCCGCTTCTCGTCGATGCGCTCCTGGATGTAGCGGTTGAAGGCCACCAGCGCGCGCGCGTTGTCCGCCTCGTCCGGGGCCTCCATCTGGCTCTTCGGCCCGAAGCCGTAGACGAAGCGGCGCACCTGCGCCTCCTCCCACTGCTTCGTCATGGGCATGTCCTCAAGGGGGAAGCCGAGGATGGTGGAGATGACGGCCTGCGGCAGCGGCGCCGCGAACTCCGTCACGAACTCCACCTCGCCGCGGTCGATCCAGGCGTCCATGAGGCGGTTGGCGTGCTCCGTGATCATGTCGCGGTGCCGGAGCGCGCCCGAGGCCCCCACCCAGGGTTCCGTGAGCTGCTCGCGGTGGGCCTTGTGCGACTCGATGTCGGGGCGCAGCCGCTCGCGCGCGGTGACCACCTCGCCGAAGCCCTCGTCCTCGAAGATGCGGTCGTGGATCTCGCTCGTGCCGGAGGAGCCCGGCCCCTGCCGCGTGGGAAAGAGGTCGGGATCGCGCACCACGCGCCGGATGTCCTCGTACCGCGTGAGCACGTAGGCGTCCGCGCCCGGCTCGTAGCCCTGGCCGGGCAGGCGCAGCACGGGGGCGTCCTCCTGCAGCAGCTTGTAGGCGTCGTACCAGTGCTCCTGCGCGCCGGGCGCGAACAGGTCCACCTCCTCCACGCTCATGGGGCACCCGGCCTGGGGCATCGCCTCGAAGTCTTCGCGGTTGGCGGCCATCGTCGCACCTCGCTCCCGCCGTCGCGGGGAATCGCGCTGAGTATAGCGATCCGGCCCGCGCGGCGCGCGGCTTGACGGGAAGCCGCGCCCTGCCGCACGCTTCCCCCACCAGTTCCGGGGCCGCGCGCCGCGCGGAGCCGAGGGAAGCCGGTGTGATTCCGGCGCTGTGCCGCAACTGTGACGGGCGACGCCATCGCCCCCAGCCAGGAACTTCCCCCGGGGCTGCCGAGACTCCTTCGTTCCAAAGGAGCTGGCGATGCTCTGCACCATTCCCTAGCCCACGGCATTCCCCCACGTCCGAGCCGTCGTGCGCGGCGCCTTCCGTCGCGCGCCCACGCATCCGGAACCAACGGAAAGGAATGCCCGTGAACCCGGTGAAACTCGCGATCCCGGCGGCGCTCGCCGCCATCCTGCTGATGCCCGCGCTGGCCAGCGCGGCCCTGCCCGAAACGGACGCCGTCGCGCGCGGCGCGGCCTTCATCCGCGCGACCCTGCGGGACGACGGCGGCCTCCAGGCCGACCTCGCCTTCGGCCCGGGCCAGACCTTCGACGCCATCTACGCCCTGCGCGCGGCGGGCGTGGACCCGGCGGGCCTCGTGAGCGCCGCGGGGAACACGCCCGCCGCTTTCCTCGCGGCGCGGGCCCCCGAACTGGAGGGCGCGCTGGCGGCGAAGGGCGCGCTGGCCGCCATCGCCCTCGGCCTCGATCCCCGCGCCGTCGGCGGGACAGACCTCGTCGCCGCCCTCGAATCCGCCTTCGCCCCCGCCACGGGCCGCCACGCCGCCGACGATTTCGGCCAGGCGCTCATCGTCATCGCCCTCGTCGCGGCGGGGGCGGATGTGCCCGCCGCGACGCTCGACGCCCTGCGCGCGGGCCAGCTGGAGGACGGCGGCTGGGGCTTCGGCGAAACCAGTACCCCCGACGCCACCGCCCTCGTCGCGCAGGCGCTCATCGCCGCCGGATCGGGCGCGGGCGACGACCCCGCCGTGGCGGACGCCCTCGCCTGGCTCTCCGCGAACCAGCTCGACGACGGCGGCTGGGGCTTCGACGGCGTCTCCAACGCCAACGCGACCGCCTTCGCGGTGCAGGCGCTGCTGGCCGCACGGCTCGACCCGGAGAGCGGCGAATACACCCGCGCCGCCGGCGTGACGCCGGTGAGCTACCTGCTCGGCCAGCAGCTGGAGGACGGATCGTTCGCGGGCTACGACCCCGCCTACGCCGTCAACCAGGTGCTGCCCGCGCTCGCCGGGCGCACCTTCATCAACGCCGTGACCACGCCGCCCGCGTCCGCCGCGCCGGACACGCCCGCGTTCGCCGCGCCGACGACGGGCACGGGCCTGCGGGCGGAGGACGGCGGGGTTCCGGCGCTGGCGCTCGCGCTGCTGGCGGCGGCGCTGGCCACGGGCGCGGGCGGCGCGCTGCTCCTGCGCCGCCGCGCCTGAGGGGAGGGGGCGGTGAGCACGGTCGCGTGGGCGGCCTGGGTCGCGCTCGTGACGGCCACGGCCCTCACCACGACGAACCCGTACGTCCTGGCGATCCTGCTCGCCGCCATCGCCCTCGTCGCCGTGGCCGCGCCCAGAACCGAGCGCGCGGGGCTCGGCCTGCGCGTGATGCTGCTGCTGGGCCTCGGCCTCTTCGTCTTCTCCATCGGCGCGGCCATGATCAACACCGGCTTCGGCGAGCGCACGCTCTTCACGCTGCCGCGGGCGAGCGCGCCCGACTGGCTCGGCGGCCTCCTGCTGGGCGGCGACGTCACCGCCGAGACGCTGGCGGCGGGGGCCGTGCGCGGGGCGGTCGTGCTGGCCGTGCTGCTCGGCTTCGCCGTCTTCAGCGGGGCCGTGAGCGCGCACGCCATCCTGCGGCTGGCCCCCGCCGCGCTCTTCCACGCCGGGCTGGTGGTCACCATCGGGCTGGCGCTCCTGCCCGCCACCGTCGCCGACATCCGCCGCATCCGCGAGCTGCGGGCCCTGCGCGGGCGGCCAACGGGCGTGCGCGGCCTGCCCGCGCTGGTCGCGCCAGCCGTCATGGGCGGGCTCGACCGCGCCATGCGCTTCGCGGAGGCCATGGAGGCGCGGGGCTACGCCGCTCCCCCCGCCGTGCCCGCGCGCACGCGGCTGGCGGGGGTGGCCGCCGCGCCCCTGCTCGTGGCCGCCGCCTGGGTCTGGTTCTACCAGCCCGAGGTCCGCTGGATCGGGGCCGCGGCGGCGCTGACGGGCGCGGGCGCGCTCCTCTTCTGGGGCTGGGACTGCGCCCGCCGCCAGCGCGTCACGCGCCTCACGGTCGAGCATGAGCCGTTCATCCTGCGGATCGTCGCGCGCGTCTCCCTCGCCTCCGCCGTCGCGCTCGTGGCCGCCGACCTCGGCGGCTGGCTGCCGGGCGGCTACAACCCCTTCGCGGGCTTCCCCGCGCCGCCGTTCAGCGCGCTCGCCATCGCGCCCGCCGTCGCCGCCCTCTGGCCGCTGCCCTTCCTCGCCGCCTGGCCGCGGCCACGCGCGCGGGGCGGGCCCGCCGTCGCCCCGCCGTCGCCGTCGTGAACGCCATCGCCAGCGTCGAGCGCGTGAGCTACGCCTACCCGTCGGGCGATGGCCCCGCCCTGCGCGACGTCGATCTGGAGGTCGGCGAGGGGCGTTTCGCCGTCGTTGCCGGTCCCTCCGCCGGGGGCAAGTCGACCTTCCTGCGCCTCTTCAACGGCCTCGTGCCGCAGTTCACGGGCGGACGCATCGCGGGCCGCGTGACCGTGGCCGGGTTCGACGCCGCGCGCACGCCCGCGCGCACGCTCGCCCTGACCGCGGGCATGGTCTTCCAGGACCCGGAGGCGCAAGCCATCGCCGACCGCGTGGAGGACGAAGCGGCCTTCGCGCTCGAACAGCGCGCCACGCCCCGCGCGGAGATGCGCGCCCGCGTGGACGGCGCCCTGCGCGCGCTCGCCATCGATCACCTGCGCGAGCGCCGCCTGTCCACGCTCTCCGGCGGGGAGCGCCAGCGCGTGGCCATCGCCGCCGCGCTCGCGCTCGGCCCGCGCCTGCTGCTGCTTGACGAGCCCGCCTCGCAGCTCGACGCGGAGGGGGCGGCGATCGTGCTCGACGCGGTTGCGCGGCTGCACCGCGAGCGCGGTCTGACCACGCTGCTCGTCGAGCACCGCCTCGACCGCCTCCTGCCGCTGGCCGACGACGTGGTGCGGGTGGAAGGGGGCGCGGTGGCGTGCCTCGATCCGCGCCGTTTCGTGGCGGAGTACGAGGGCGCGCCCGCCGTCGCGCGGCTCGCCCGCCGCCTCGCGCTCGACCCGCTGCCGCTCACTATTGAAGAGGCGCGCGCATGGCACGGCCCCGCCCTCGCCCGCGCGGTGGCGCGCCCCGCCCCGCCGCCGCCCTCCCCGGGCGACGAGCTGCTGCGCGTGGAGGGCCTCGCGCTCGCCTACGGGGAGTATGAGGCCCTGCGCGACGTGGACCTGACGCTGCGGGAGGGCGAGACGCTGGCGCTGCTCGGCCCCAACGGCAGTGGCAAGAGCTCCCTGCTGCGCGCCGTCGTGGGGCTGGCGAAGCCGCGCGCGGGGGCGATCCGCTTCCGCGCGCGGCCCGCGCCCGCCGCCGTCGCCGAGCGCTCCGCCTTCGCCGGCTTCGTGCCGCAGGATCCCGCCCTCGCGCTCTGCCAGCCGACCGTGGCCGCCGAGATCGGGGACTCCCTGCGCGGGCGCGCGGGCGCGACCGAACGGCAGGCGGCGCTGGATCGCTGGGGCTTCGCGGCCATCGCCGCGCGCGATCCGCGCGAACTCAGCGCCGGGCAGCGGCAGCGCGTGGCCATCGCCGCCATGCTCGCGCACGAGCCCCCCGTGTGGCTGCTGGACGAGCCCACGCGCGGGGCCGATGCCCCCGCCCGCGCCTGGCTGGCCGCGCGCCTGCGCGACCACGCCGCGCGGGGCGGGGCCGCCGTGGTCGCCACCCATGACGCCGAATTCGCGGCCCGCGTGGCCACGCGCGCGCTGCGCCTCGAAGCGGGCCGCGCCGCCTTCGACCTGCCCGCGCACGAGGCCTTCGGGCGCAACGGCCCCATGCCCTCGCCCGTCGCCCGCCTCGTCGATGGCGCGATCCTGCCCGGGGATGTGGTCGCGTGAAGGCGCTCGCCGCGCTCGCCGCCGCGCTCGCCGTGCTGCTCCCCGCCGTCGCGCTCGCCGAGGGCCCCGAGGCCGGGCTGGTCGTGGACTACGGCGACGGGCGCGTGGAGACGTACTGCGTCGCCCTCGGCGGGGCCGAACGCGTCTCCGGCGACGAGCTGCTGGAGATGGCGGGGCTGCGGATCAACGAACTCTCCGGGCTGCTCTGCACGATCGGGGAATCGGGCTGCGAACACGAGGGCACGTTCGCCTCCTGCACCTGCGAGTGCGCCCCGGGGAGCGAGGCCTGCAGCTACTGGGCGCTCTTTTCGCGCTCGCCGGAAGATGAACGCTGGCGCTACGCGCCCACCGGCATGTACGGGCTGCGGGCGGGGGACGGCGACCTGCACGGCTGGCGCTGGGGCGAGGGCGGCGCCGTCCGCGCGGACGCGCCGCCGCCGCTCGCCTTCGCCGACGTGTGCGGCGCTCCCGCCGCCAGCGCGGATGCGCCGGATGCCGCCGCGCCGGAGCCAGCGCCCGAAGCAGCCGCAGAGCAGCCGGACCCCGATGCCGATGCCGCGCCCGCCGCCAGCGGGGACGGCGACGCGGGCGGCGGCGGGCCGGACTGGCGCGCCATCGCCATCGGGGGCGCCGTGGCCGCGCTGCTGGCCGCGGTCGCGGGCGTGGGCTGGCGGCGCTGGCGGAGGGCGCGCCCGCGCGAAAGCGCCGCCGGACTGCTCGCCTTCGCCGCCCTGAACGCCGTCGGCCTGATCGCCTACTTCCATCCCTTCGCCTTCGCGGGCGCGACCGACCCCGACTCGCGCTGGTTCACGCACGCCACCGACGGCCCCATCGTTTTCGCCGCCGTCGCCGCCCTCTGCCTCGTCCTCATCGTCTCCGATTCCGGCGGGGGAACGCTCAACAGCCGCTCGCTGGCGGCGCTGGGCGTGCTCTCCGCGCTGGCGGCCGTGCTGCGCGCGGTCACCCTGCCCGCGGGCGCGAGCCTCTACTTCTTCCTCATCATCGTCGGCGGCTACGCCTTCGGGCCGCGGCTCGGCTTCCTGCTGGGCGTGTTCTCCTTCTTCCTGGCCGCCATCGCGACCGGCGGCTTCGGCCCCTGGCTGCCCTTCCAGCTGTTCGCCGCCGGCTGGGTGGCGATGAGCATGGGCGCGGCGCGGATGGTCGCGGGCGGCGGCGGCCCCGACCTGCGCCGCGACGCCGCCCTCATCGTCGCGGGCGGCGTCTTCTGGGGCTTCGCCTACGGCTTCATCACCAACCTCTGGTTCTGGCCCTTCGTGGTGAGCGGCCCCGACGTGGCCTACCAGCCCGGCCTGGGCCTCGCCGAAGCCGTGCGCCGCTACTGGAACTTCTACCTGGTCACGAGCCTCGGCTGGGACCTGCTGCGCGCGGGCGCGAACGCCGTCGTCCTGATCCTGCTGGCGCGCCCGCTGCTGCGCGCCATGCTGCGCTTCCACGACCGCTTCAGCTGGCGCGCCGAGCCCCCCGCGCCCTATCGCGCCGCCGTGCCGCCCGACACGGTGAGCAGCGCGCCCGTGGTGAAGCTGGACGCCTCCGACGCGAAGTAGAGGGCCGCGCCCGCGATCTCCTCCGCCTGCCCGCCGCGCGCCAGCAGGATCGTGCTGGCCGCGCGCGCCTCGAACGCCTCCATGTCCCATGCCTTCGAAATGTCCGTGAGGAACGGTCCCGGCACGATGCCGTTCACGCGCACGGTGGGCGCGAAGGCGCGCGCGAAGGCTGGCACCAGCGCGTTCAGCCCCGCCTTCGCCGCCGCGTAGGGGATGGCGTTGGGGCCGGGGTTCACGGAGGCCGTGCTCGACACCATGATGATCGAGCCGCCGCCGTCCTCCGCCATGCGCGACCCCACCAGCGCCGTCAGCCGGAACGGCCCCTTCAGGTTCACGGCCAGCACCTTGTCGTACAGCTCCTCGCCCACCTCGCGCACGTGGTCGTAGAGGGGGGACATGCCCGCGTTGTTGACGAGCACGTCGATGCGCCCGAACTCCGCCCAGGCCGCCTCCGCCAGCGCCTCCACCTGCCCCCACTCGCCCACGTGGCAGGCCACGGCCAGCGCCCGCCGTCCCGTCTCCGCGCGCACCTCCGCCGCCAGCCGCTCGCACGCCTCCAGCTTGCGGCTGGCGATCACCACGTCGGCCCCGGCGCGCGCGAAGGAGCGCGTCATGGCCGCGCCCAGCCCGCGGCTCCCGCCCGTCACCAGCGCCACCTTCCCGCTCAGGTCGAACAGCCCGGACGCCTCGCTCATGGCCCCTCCCGTGCGCGGTCGCGCACGGAGCGATGATACCGGCGGCTAGTGGTGCATGGGCCGGTCGCGCGGCGCGCGGCGCCTGCGCGGGGCCAGCGGGCGCACCTCGTCCCAGTGCTCGATGACGGCCACGGCCCCCGCCGCGAAGGCCCGCAGCGCCGCCTCGCGGGGCAGGCCCTCGCCATGCTCGCGCCACCACGCCTCCGCCCACCGCGCCACCATCGCGCCGAGCCGCTCGCCCGCGTCGTCGTCCGCCATCGCGCCGCCGAGTCTACGGCGAATCGCGCGCGGGCATGGTTGCCGTGCCCCGGACCGTCGCGTACCTTCCCGTCGAGGGCGAATGGCATGGAC
Source organism: Tepidiformaceae bacterium (assembly GCA_958295975.1). GTDB lineage: Bacteria > Chloroflexota > Dehalococcoidia > Tepidiformales > Tepidiformaceae > UBA2991. The sequence goes on from OY282446.1 coordinate 579,850, forward strand.
GGCTACCTCACCCGCAGGCTCATCGCGGCGCCGCTCGTGCTGCTGGGCGTCTCCTTCATCCTCTTCATGCTCATCTACGTGCGCTGGCCCCAACAGCCTGCCCCCGCTTGTGTTGCCGGTGCTGTCAGCTCGTGCGTGATGATCGAGGTCAAGGGGACGGATCTCTGGCCCGATCACTTTGGGCTCAACGATCCCTGGTACGAGCGATACGGCGCCTGGCTGTGGGATGCCCTTCGGGGGAACCTCGGCGAAAGCTTCGAGCCGCCGTACGAAATGGGGCGGAGCTACCTGCCGCTGACAGTCGCCGTCATGGCCATCTGGGGTCTGTGCGCCCTCATCGCGCTGGCCCGCGACATCCGTAACCCGCGGCTCCGCATCAATGCCCGGGCCCGAGAACCCGCCAGAGCGCGCCGCCTGAGCCTGCTCGCGATCTCCGCGCCCTGATTCCATCGTCGGGTGATGCGGGGGGAACGCGGCTGCGGACAATCCCGCGAATCGCGCGCGGGCATGGTTGCGAACTTGCGAATGATCGCGGACAATCCCGCGAATCGCGCGCGGGCGGTCCCCCCGGGGCCGCGTCGCGCATGGGGAGAACGGCGCGGCGGCGGGGCCACGGCCCCGTCCCGGCGAACGGAGCGCATGACCGGATACATCATCCGCAGGCTCATCGCGGTGCCCTTCATGCTGCTGGGCATCTCCTTCATCCTCTTCATGCTGCTCTACGTGCGGCCCGGCAGCGCCGCCTTCGCCGTCGTCGGCTCGGTCATGACGGACCCCGAGGCGCAGGCGCGCTTCGAGGAGAAGTTCGGCCTCAACGATCCCTGGTACGAGCAGTACGGCACCTGGCTCTGGAACCTGGTCAGCACGGGCAGCTTCGGGGACAGGCTCACCCCGCCGCAGGACAGCGTGACCGGCAAGCTGATAGAGGCGCTCCCCAACACCATCGAGATCGGGCTGCTGACGATCGTCATCGCCGCCATCTTCGGCATCTCCGTGGGCGTGCTCTCGGCGATCAGGCGCAACAGCGTGCTCGACTACATCACGCGCGGGGTGACCATCGCCGGGCTGTCCATCCCCAACTTCTGGATCGCCCTGCTGCTGGTCACGCTGCCAGCGGGCTGGTGGGGATGGAGTCCCTTCGCCTTCGAATGGACCTCCTTCACCCAGGATCCGTTCCGGAACCTCTACTACGCCGTCTGGCCCGCCATGGTGCTGGCGCTGGCCAGCGCCGCCGGTACGGCCCGCCTCGTGCGCACCTCCATGCTCGAGGTGTTCTACTCGGACTACGTGCGCACGGCGCGCTCCAAGGGTCTGCGCGAGCGGAGCGTGGTCTGGAGCCATGTCTTCCGCAACTCGCTCATCCCCGTGATCACGCTCATCGGCCTGCAGACGGGCGCGGTGCTCGGCGGCGTCGTGCTGGCCGAGCTGATCTTCGGCATTCCCGGCCTCGGCCGCCTCACGTACGACGCGGTGATCGCCCAGGATTACCCGCTGGTGCTGGGCTCCATCATGATCTTCTCGCTGGTGTTCATCCTCGTGACGCTGGCGGTGGACATCCTCTACACGGTCGTCGACCCGAGGATCCGGTACTAGCCGCATGAGCCAGGAAGCCACGGCTCCCGCCCCGCCCTCCGAGGCCGCGCTGGCGCTTGAGTACGCCATCCCGCCGCGGCAGCGCTTCAACCCGCTGCGCTGGGTGCGGCGCGAGCCGTTCGGGGCCTTCGGGCTCCTGCTCATCATCATCGTGGCCGTCGGCGCCGCCTTCGCCCCCCTCCTCTTCACGACCGATCCGCAGCAGTTTGGCACGGGGCCTCCGCTCAGCGGGCCGTGCCTCGGTTGTTCGTCGGGGGACATGGAGCACCGCGCCTGGAACGAGACCGTGGAGTGGCGCGAACACCGCCTCTTCGGGACGACCCCCCGCGGTCGGGATCTGTGGTCGCGCGTGCTCTATGGCGGGCGCGTGTCGCTCAAGATCGGCGTCGCCACCGTGCTGGTGGGAACGCTGGCGGGCACGGTCATCGCATTGCTCTCGGCCTATGCGGGCGGCGTCGTCGATTTCGCCGTGGGCCGCCTCGCGGACATGATCATCGCCATCCCCGGCATTCTCCTCGCGCTCACGCTGCACACGGCCATCGGCAGCGATCTGCCCGATCTGCCGGGGCTCTCAAGCGGGGAGTTCACACTCGTGCTCGCCATCTCAGCCTTCTTCCTGCCGGGTACCTACCGCATCATGCGCGGCATGGTGCTGGAGCTGCGCGAGGCGCAATACGTGGAATCCGCGCAGGTGGTGGGCGCGAGCAACTTCCGCATCATGTGGCGGCACATCGCCCCCAACATGTTCGGCCTCATGATCGTCATCACCAGTATCTCGCTGCCCGCCGCCATCCTCACCGAGGCCAGCCTCAGCTTCCTCGGCCTGGGCGTCGAGCGCGGCACGCCGTCCTGGGGCGCGGACCTTTCCGGCGATTCGCGCCAGTTCTTCACCCAGGGATGGTGGCTCGCCATCTTCCCCGGTCTGGCGCTCTCCATGACGGTGTTCGGCTTCAACATCTTCGGCGACTCGCTGCGCGATACCCTCGACCCGCGGCTGCGCGGGCGCATTTGACACCTGCCGGCGCGTTTCCGCCTACGGGAGACTTGATGTAAACTGGGCCATTCGAGCGCCACGGGGGCGCATTCATCGCAAAACCTGAAAGCAGGAGAGGGACCCGCTTCATGCGCGACAACGAGAACTACTGGAAGAGGCTCCGGAGCCGCCCGGTCAGCCGGCGCGGATTCCTCATCGGCGGCGGCGTGGCCGCGGCGGGCGGCGCGGCCATCCTCGCGGGCTGCGGCGACGACGACGATGACGACACGCCGACCGCGGCGCCCGCCACGCAGGCGGCCACGGCCACGGCCGCCGCCACGGCCACGGCCGCCGCCACGACGGCCGCCACGGCCACGGCGACCGCGACGGCCGCCCCCACCCAGGATCCGAACGCGGCCCGCCGCGGCGGCACGCTCAAGCTCTGGAAGGCGGCGGAAGACGCGGGCCTCGACCCCGGCGTCTTCCACCTCAACAACACCGAGGTCATCTACTCCACGATGACCCAGCCCTACACCTACCAGCCCTCGAAGGACCTCATCTCCCGCGACGGCATGGTCGGCTGGGAGCAGGTGGACCCGACCACCCTCGTGTGGAGCATGCGCCCGGGCATGAAGTTCCACAACGGCGACCCCGTGACCTCCGAGGACGTGGCGTTCAGCTTCTCGCGTCTGCCCGAGCTGTACACCGCGCTCGGCGCCACGCACGTCACGAACACGGGCTTCACCTACGTCGACACCTTCGAAGCCACCGACGAGCTGACGATGACGGAGAACTGGCTGTCGCCGAACGCCGACGCCCTCATCTACCGCGCCCGTCACTACTACTCCTTCATCAACCGGCGCCTCGTCGAGGAGCAGGGCTCCGTGGAGGGGACGATCGAGCTGGCGGACGGCACGATGAAGGACATCAGGAGCCTGCAGCAGTTGCCGCTCGGCTCCGGCAGCGGCCCCTTCACGATGGTCCGTCGCGACGCCATCGGCACGCGCCTCGAGCGCTGGCCGGACTACCACAAGCACACCCCCGCGGACGACGGCTTCGTCGAGGACGGCCCCTTCATCGACGCCTGGGAGACCCGCATCATCCCCGACTCGGCGGCGGCCAAGTCGGCCTTCCTCGCCGGCGAGATCGACGTCTACAACGACGTCGACCCGCTGGAGCTGCCCGACTTCGAGGGGCAGGACCACCTGTCCATCCTCGAATTCCCGGCTGGCGGCTACGCCCACCTGGGCATGGACGGCGGCAAGTTCCACGACAAGCGCTCGCGCCAGGCGCTGCAGAAGGCCTTCGACTACGAGGGCTTCATCGCGGCCCTGCGCCCCTTCGGCGGCACCTACCAGGGCCCGGTGGCCAACACCCTGCCGCATTTCGCCCTGAGTCAGGAAGAGCTCCGCTCGTACTACCGCTACGACCCCACCGAGGCGCGCGCCCTCTGGGCGGCGGCCGACTTCGAGTACCCGGTCGATCACCTCACGGTCTTCATGGCCACCGGCAACGCCCTGCAGCAGCAGATCGGCGAGTTCGCCGCCCAGACGCTGGGCGAGGCGCTCGGCATCCCCACGGACGTCGAGGCGGTGGACAACAACACCTGGGCGGCGCGCGCGCTCGAGCGGGCGCAGGTCAAGGACTGGGATCTGCTGGCCTACGGCCTCGGCACCTCGGGCGGCACCACCGGCCTCCCGAACGACTCCAACCTCATCCACTACGACCCGCGCGGCTACGGCAACAGCGCCTTCAACCACAGCCTCGCCGAGGATCTGCAGCCCCGCGCCGAGATCCTCGCCGACGGCACCGAGCTCATCGGCATGCTGGAGCGGCAGGAGCAGGAAGTGGACCGCGAGGCCCGCGCGCAGCTGCTCTCCGAGCTGCAGCACTGGGTGCTCGACCGGCACTGGTGCAACTGGTCGCTGCCGCCCGCGACGGTCTCGTTCTTCGGCTTCAGCTCGCGCCTGCGCGACTTCGCCCCGAACGACTGGCTCAACTTCTACGACCGCAGGCGCGAGTCCATGTGGCTCGCGGACGCCTAGCCCAACCGCCTTCGGGCGCCCGCCGGGCGCTCCGTCCATCCGCGAAGGCCTGTCCCCCCGGGGGCGGGCCTTTTCGCGCGCGGTAGCATGGGGGCGTGCGCCGCATCGCCCCGCTGCTCGCCGCCGTCGCGTTGCTGGCGCTCGCCTGCGGCGGCGGCGACGAAGAGGCTGTGGCGGGCGCGCTCATCCCGTGGCCCGCGGAGAACGGCTGTCCCTACGCCGAGCACGCCTTCGATCCGGGGGACATCGTGCGGCTGCCCCCCGACTTCTGCCGCGACTGGCCCGACCAGGACTGGACGCGGCGCACGGTGCGCTTCGGCGAGATCGTGCGCGGCTGCGGCGGGCGCGACTGCATCCTCGCGCTCGACGCGCCCGCCGCGGTCTCCAGCGACGGCGCCTACGGCGTCGCCCGCTTCGCCCCGGTCGCCAGCGTGGACTACGCCGCCAACCTGCCCGTGGCCGTGCTGCGCGTGGGCGGGAGCGCGCGCGGCTATCCCCTGCACATCCTCACCATCCACGAGATCGTGAACGACGTGGTGGCGGGCGTGCCCGTCGTCGCCTCGTTCTGCCCGCTCTGCAACACGGCCCTCGCCTTCGACCGGCGCGTCGATGGGGCGGCGCTCGATTTCGGCGTCTCCGGCAACCTGCGCCACTCCGACCTCATCATGTGGGACCGCCAGACGGGGACATGGTGGCAGCAGGCCACGGGCGAGGGCATCGTCGGGCGGCACGCGGGCGCGCGGCTGGCGCCCCTGCAGATGAGCGTCATCGCCTTCGCGGACTTCCGGCGCGCCTTCCCCGACGCCGACGTGCTCACCGAGGAGACGGGCTTCGGCTACCGCTACGGGCGCAACCCCTACCCCGGCTACGACACGGCGGGCTTCCCGCGCTACCTCGCGACGAAACCCGATGGCCGCCTGCCCCCGCTCGAACGGGTGCTCACGCTGTCGGACGGCGACGACCATCTGGCCGTGCCCTTCTCCGCGCTCGCGCGCAGCCCCGTCGCGATCGTCGAGTTCGGCGGAACCGTGGCGCTCGCGCTGTGGGCGCCGGGCGTGGCCTCCGCGCTCGACGAGCTGGAGATCGCAGCCTCCCGCGACGTGGGCGCCGCCGCCGCCTACCGCCCCGAGGCTGGCGGACGCGCGCTCACGTTCGCGCCCGCCGGTCCCGGCCGCTTCGCCGACGCGGAGACGGGCTCCGTCTGGGACGTGACCGGCCTCGCCCTGTCCGGGCCGCTCACCGGGGAGCGCCTGCCCGCCGTCGCGCATACGACGCAGTTCTGGTTCGCCTGGGCCGCCTTCCATCCCGCGACCGCCATCTGGATGCCGCCCGCGGACGCGCCGCCCGCCGCGACGCGGTAGGCTTGGGCGCGCGTACGGCGAGCCGCCGCCGCATGAGGAGGACCGCATGGAATTCGGCGTGAACTACGCCCCCACGCACTACAACGCGAGCCCCGTGCTCGTCGCCCGTGAGGCCGAGCGCCTCGGCTTCGACGCCTTCTTCGTGCCGGAGCATTCGCACATGCCGCTGGCCACGGACTTCCCGCTCGCGCCCGAAACGCCCATGGGCTACAAGAGCATGTTCGACCCCTTCGTGGTGCTGGCCGCCGCCGCCGCCGTCACGGAGCGCATCAAGGTCGGCACCTCCATCGCCCTCATCCCCCAGCGCGACCCCATCCACTGCGCCAAGGAGGTTTCCACCCTCGAACAGATTTCGGGGGGGCGCGTGGTGTTCGGCGTCGGCGCGGGCTGGAACCACGAGGAGATGGAGGCCCACGGTACCGATCCCTCCACGCGCTTCCGCGTGATGCGCGAAAAGATCGAGGCCATGAAGACGCTGTGGACGCAGGAGGTGGCGGAGTACCACGGACGCCATGTCGACATTCCCCCCACCTGGCAGTGGCCCAAGCCCGTGCAGCAGCCCCATCCCCCCATCCTCATGGGCGGCGCCGGGCCGAACGTGCTCAACCGCGTGGTGGACTACTGCGATGGCTGGCTGCCCGCCGTGCACATGAATTTCACGGAGGATCTGCGCGGGCGCTTCACGCCGGTCGAGGAGTTCGTGGACGAGGCGGCCCGGCTCCAGCGGCTGGCCGAGGAGCGCGGACGCCGGCGCCCGCAGATCCAGTGCAACGCGATGCTGCTCTCGCGCATCCCCATGGGCCAGCTCGAGGAGGTGGGCGTCACGCGGCTCACGCTGGGCGTGGGCGGCGCCGACCTGACCGAGGTCACGGACGAGAACGTGCGCCCCATCCTCGAACGCCTGCGCGAAACCGCCGATAAGGCCGCCGGCTGATCGCCGTGGCGCTGGTGGCGGAGCTGGAGGCGCGGCTGGCGCAGGCGGGCGGCGAGCATGGCGCGCTCGGCTTCCTCGCCGAACGGCTCGCGGACGCCGCCGCCGTGGGCGCGGAGCTGGCCGACGCCGGGGCGGCCAGCTCCGCGGCGGAACTGACGGAGGAGCGCTCCATCGACTGGATGCGGGACGCCTTCGAGCGCTTCCCCATCATGAACGCCGACACCTTTCCCCACAGCTCGCACGTGGACCCGCGCGCGCACGCGGTGCTGGCCACGCACCGGCTGGCGCAGCGGGCGGGGCTCTACGTGCCCTCCGAGCTGCGCGCCATGCACGAGCGCGGGGAGGTCTCGCTGGCGTGGCGCGCGCGCGAGGGCCTGCGCTTCCGCCTGTTCGCGGCGCTGGCGCGGCGGCTGGGCGAGGCCATGGTGGAGGGCGGCGTCGATCCCGCCTCCTACGTTTCCGCCTGCCAGGAGACGGCGAAGGCGCTGGGCGGCATCGAGATCGCCGCGCCCTGACGCCGCCGCGCCGCCGGTGCGCGCCGTCCTGTAGGGTTGGGGAAGGCCGCGCCCAACGGCCCGGGAGGCATCGCAAGTGGTGAATTTCGGCGTGTTCATGTTTCCGACGGCGAACACCATCCAGCCCGCCGAGCTGGCGGTCGCCGCCGAGGACCTCGGCTTCGAGTCGCTCTTCTTCCCCGAACACACGCACGTCCCCATGCGCCGCTGGACCGGCGAGCCGCCCGACCGCCAGGGCACGGTCACGCTGCGCCGCGAGGGCATCCGCCCCTACGGGCGCGCCTCCGACCTCGACACCTTCACCTTCGCCGAGGAGTACCTCAGCCTCTACGACCCCTTCATCGCCATCGCCACCGCCGCCGCCGTCACCGAGCGGCTCACCTTCGGCACCGCCATCTCCCTCATCAACGAGCACGACGTCATCACCTTCGGGCGGGAGCTGGCCTCGCTCGACCGCCTTTCGCAGGGGCGGCTCGTCATCGGCTTCGGCGGGGGCTGGTTCCCGGACGAGCTCGCCGATCACGGCATCCCCTTCGAGCACCGCTGGCAGATCGCGCGCGAGCGCATCGAGGCCATGCGCGAGCTGTGGACGAAGAAGGATCCCGAGTACCACGGCGAGTTCGTCGACTTCGACAAGTGCTGGATGGACATGAAGCCCATGCGCCGCGGCGGCCCGCCCTTCCTGCTCGGCGCGAACTCGAAGCCCGCCCACCGCCGCGTGGTCGAATACTGCGACGGCTGGCTCGCGCCGCCGGGCCCGCCCGAGCTGCTGCGCGAGGGCGTGGAGCGCATCCGCCGCATCGCGGACGAGAAGGGCCGCGCCATGGACACCATCGACCTCTCCGCCCTCGTCTTCGTCTCGAACGAACGGGAGGCCGAGGAGCTGATCGACATGGGCTTCACGCGCATCATCATGTGGCTCCATCTCGGCACGCCCGTCCACGTCCTCCCCCAGCTCGAACGCTGCGCCCGCATCAAGGACGCCTTCACCGGGGCCTGAGGCCCCGCCCCGCCGGAGCGACGCCATGCCCATCCACGTCGACGTCAGGGACCACATCGCCGTCGTCACGCTCGACAACCCGCCCGTGAACGCGATGGCGGCGGACTGGGACGTCCCCGCCGTCTTCGACGCCCTCTCCGACGACGACGACGTGCGCGTGGCCGTGCTCACCGCCGCGGGCGAGCGCGCCTTCTGCGCCGGGGCCGACCTGAAGGGGGCCGTCCGCGCCCGCGACGCCGACGGTCCCGCCCCCGCGCGCACGCCCAGCGGCACGGGCAACCGCCGCGTGCGCGAGATGTTCTACTCGATCCAGGAGTGCGCCGTGCCCGTCATCGGGGCGATCAACGGCCCCGCGCTCGGCGGCGGGCTCGCCATCGCGGCCTCCTGCGACTACCTCATCGCCTCCGAACGGGCCACCTTCGGCCTGCCCGAGATCGACGTGGGCCTGCTCGGCGGGGCGCGCCACTTCATGCGCCTGCTGAACAACTGGGGCCTCGTGCGCCGCCTGCACTACACCGCCGAGCGCCTCGACGCCCACGAGGCCCTGCGCCTCGGCATGGTCGTGCGCGTCGTGCCCCCCGACCAGCTGATGGAGGCGGCGATGGCGGACGCGCGCCTGATCGCCTCCAAGATTCCCCTCGGCGTGCGCCTGGCCAAGGAGAGCCTGCACCTCATCGAGAACATGGACGTGAAGAACGGCTACCGCTTCGAGCAGACGCGCACGGCCATCCTCACGCGGACGGAGGACGCCGCCGAGGCGCGCCGCGCCTACGTGGAGCGCCGCCCGCCGCGCTTCACGGGCGGGGACGCGCCTACCAGATGACCTGCTCCCCGACGAGGCGTTCGTACTCCGCCGCGTCCAGGCCGAGCAGGCCCCGGCAGACCTCCTCGCCGTGCTGCCCGAAGAGGGGCGCGGGGCCGTAGGCGTAGTCCAGCTCGCCGTAGCGCCCGGGCAGCCCCGCCACCAGCCGCGGCCCCACCTCGGGGTGGTCCATCTCCGCGTAGAGGCCGCGCGCGCGCATGGCCGGGTCGGCCAGCAGCTCGTACGGGTTGAGGCACGCCGCCGCGGGCGTCCCCGCCGCCTGCAGGGCGTGCATGGCCTCGAGGTGCGTGCGTTCGCGCGTCCAGGCGGTGATGCGGGCGTCGATTTCGTCGTGGCGCGCGCGCCGCCCCTCCGCGCCGGCGAGGCCTTCGTCGCGCGCCCACGCGGGTTCGCCGATGGTCTCCGCCAGCGCGCGCCACTCCGCGCCGTCGCGCGCCTCGATGGCCACCCACTGGTCGTCGCCCGCGCAGCGATAGACGCCGCGCGGCGCGTGCGCGGGCGAGCGGTTGCCCGGGCGCTCCGGCTCCCGCCCGTTCATGGCGAAATCCATGATGGCCTCGGGGATCATGGCGGAGACGATCTGCGCCATGGAGAGATCGACGTACTGCCCCTCGCCCGTGCGTTCGCGCGCGTGCAGGGCGGCGAGCGCGGTGAAGGCCATGACCGTGCCGATCATGAAGTCGGGGTAGAGCCCGCCCAGCCCCGAGGGCGGCCCGCCCGCGTAGCCGGTGAGGTGGGGCAGGCCCGCGTAGGCCTGCACGTTGGGGCCCCAGCCCGTGGCCGCGCGGTCCGGCCCCGTCTGGCCCAGCGGCGAGGTGGCCACCATGATCACGTCCGGGTTGACCGCCCGCAGGGCCTCGTAGCCGAGGCCCATCTTCTCCATCACGCCCGCCGCGTAGTTCTCCATGACGATGTCGCTGTGGCGCACGAGCTCCCGCGCCAGCTCCAGCCCGCGCGGCGTGGCCAGGTTCAGGCGCACGCTCTTGCGGCTGAAGTTGAGGGAGTTGAAGACGGCCCCGCGGTTGATGCCGGGCACGCCGTCCGCGCCCGCGCCCAGGTTCTGGCGGTGAAAGTCGAGGCGGCCCCGCGACTCCACGCGGATCACCTCCGCGCCCAGACTCCCCAGCCAGGCGGTGGCGTAGGGTCCGGCCAGAATCCAGCCGAAGTCGGCCACGCGCACGCCCTCCAGGGCCAGGCGCCCGCCGTTGCCGCCAGTGCGTGCGCCGCCAGCCGCCGCGGGGGGGCGCGCCGCCGCCTCCGCCAGCGCCTCCTCCGTGTGCTCGCCCAGCAGGGGCGCGGGCCGCCGCACCTTCCAGGGCGTGCCCGACCAGATGGCGGCGCTCCCCGGCTGGCGCAGCCTGCCCGCGCGGGGGTGCTCGACGTCGACGAAGAATTCGCGCGCCGCGTACTGCCGCGAGTCCAGCACCTCGGCCATGGTGTTCACGGGGAAGCAGGCCACCTTGCGCGCGAGCGCCATCTCGTAGACCTCGCGCTTCGTGTGCTCCATGAGCCATTCGACCGTGAGCGGCTCCACCACGTCCGCGTTGGCCACGCGCCCCATGGTCGTGGCGAAGGCCTCGCTCGTGGCCCAGTCGGGGCTGCCCATCATCTCCACCACCGCCCGCCACCAGTGGTCCAGCAGGAAGGGCGCGAAGGAGACGTGCCCGTCCGCGCAGGGCATCACCCAGGGGAAGTTGGCCTTCTCGCGCGTGATCTTCGGCTCCTGCCCGTAGGCGATGCCCGCCACGGGCATGCGCGTCATGGCCGCCACCGCCTCCATGGCCGACACGTCCACCAGCTGGCCGCGGCCCGTGGCGGCGCGATGGAAGACGGCCACGAGCGACATGATCGCCGCCGTCCAGCCGGTCAGGTAGTCGCCCTGCGAGCCGCCGTCCACCAGCGGCGGGAAGGCCTCGGTGTCGGTGATCTCGTTGTAGGGCGTCTCCCGCCCCATGCCCCCGGCGTGGAAGGCGGTGAAGGCCGAGCCCTTGTAGTCGCGGTACGGCCCGTTCAGCCCGCAGGGGCTGATGCAGGTCACGATCAGGCCCGGGTTGCGCGCGCGCAGCGTCTCGTGGTCCAGCCCCAGTTCGGCGTAGGCGGCGGGCGCGAGGTCGGCGATGAAGAGGTCGGCGCCCGCCGCCAGCGCGCGCAGCCGTTCGCGGCCAGCCTCCTCGCGCACGTCGGCGACGGCCCCGCGCTTGTTCGTGTTCAGGTAGAGGAAGCGCGCGCTGCGCTCGCGGTCGGGCTCGTCGCCGGGGAAGGGGCCCTCGGCGCGGCTGCGGTCGCCCGCGGGTGGCTCCACCTTGAGCACGTCCGCGCCCAGGTCGGCGAAGGCCTTGCCGCAGAAGGGCCCGGCGATGCCCTGCGCGTATTCGACCACGCGCAGGCCGGCGAACGCGCCCCCGTCGTCCGCCACCGGGTCAGGCGTTCCCCTTGCGCGACTCGTACTGCTGCATCATCTGCAGGTTCCGCGACGAGGTGCCGAGCACCGGCGGGATGAGCGACGAGCTCGCGTCGATCATGCCCGCCTCCGCGCAGAGCGCCTTGAACAGCGCGATCATGCGCTCGCGCTCCTCCGCGGGTTCGTACTCGCGGAAGGCCGAACGCAGCTTCATGTCGCTGGCCGTCGTCGGGTCGCAGCTTTCGAAGACGGGCTCGTAGACCTCCCGCAGCAGCTCGGCGAGGGCCTCGCAGTAGGCCTCCTCCGACTCGCAGTCCTGGATGCGCTGGAAGCGCGGCGTGGCGGCGTTGGCGGCGTCCACCAGGTCCATCAGCCGCAGCGCGTGCATGGTGCGGTCCACGTCGATGAAGGGGATGCCCACGTGGTGCAGGTCGTCGGGGCCGAAGCGCCTGGGGAACTCGCGCAGGCGGTAGCGCCGGATCACGCTGAGCACGTTGACGACGCCAGCCGCCGGCGCCGTGGCCTCGGTGGGATGAGCCATCTGTTGCCTCCTCGCTAGCGGTCGGGGCCGTAGAGGTACTGGTCCAGCGCGTGGTGCATGGCGCGGATGCGGCGCTCCTCGCTGTTCAGCAGGATGCCGCTGAAGCCGCGCGAGTGGTAGGACTCCTGCACGATCTGGGCCTGCGCCATGTCCTGCTCCAGCGCCTCGAACAGCTCCGGATGGTTGCGCGCCGTGCCGTGCACCGTGGCCGGACGCCGCGGCGGCGGCGCTCCCTCCGGCGTCCGCGCGTACACCTGGTAATCCCAGTAGGACTTGTTCGGGTTCGTGGGATGGGGCCGCGGGCGGAAGAAGAGGAACGACCCGTAGGTCAGGTTGAGCGTGAGGTTGGGGAAGATCATGTAGTGGAAGTTGTCCACCAGCTGCTCGTCCCCCAGCAGGCTGAAGTCCATGCCCACGCGCTCGCCCCAGTCGCGCCGCGCCCGCGCCAGGAAGGGCGGCAGCTCGCGCGCCTTGCCCGTGAAGGTGTCCGGGTCGATGCCGCACTGCTGCAGGTTCTGGCGCTGCTGCCGCGTCAGCTCGTCCCCGTTGTCGTAGCCGAAGCGCCGCGCCAGGTCGTCCGTCCAGCTCGGATCGGGCGTGCCCATGCGGATCAGCTGGCGGCTGTGCTTGCCCCCGTCGTACACGTCCAGGGGCGTGGCCAGGTGGTCGAAGTACTCCAGCAGCTGCGGATGGAGCGCGGGCAGGTGGTAGATCTCGGCGAACTGGTCCACCGCGAACTTCCAGTTGCACTCCCACTCCAGCACGTAGTCGTCCACCACGTGGTAGTTCTCCAGCTGGTAGGCGTCGAGGTGGGAGGGGATGACGCCGAGGAACTCGTGCAGCGGCTCCGCCCCGGGGTCCATGTTGAACCACACCCAGCCCGCCCACGTCTCCACGCGCACCCCGGAGAGGCACTGCTTCTCCTCGGGGATGCCGTTCACGAAGTGCTGCCGGTCGGGCACGTCCGTGAGCCGGCCGCCGATGTCGAAGGTCCAGAGGTGGAAGGGGCACTGCAGCTGCTCGGCGTGGCCGAGGCCCGTGCTCGGGCGCAGCCGGCTGCCGCGGTGGGGGCAGACGTTGTAGAAGCCCTTCACCTCGTCGGGGGCCGTGCGCATGAAGATGAACGACTCGCGCCCGATGGCGTGCACGAAGTGGTCGCCCACCTCGGGGATGTCGGAGAGCGGCCCCGCGTTCAGCCACACCTTCGTCCACATGCGCTCCCATTCGAGCTGGGCGAACTCGGGCGAGGTATAGCGCTCCGTAGCGATCAGCCCCGTGCCCATGTCGGGCTCGTCCGTGCGCCCCGTGGGCGTCGGCGCCGGGCGGTTCTCAAGCACCATCGAATCGCGCCTCCGTAGGAGATTGCCCGCGTATCATGAAGGCTCGCGGAGCGTTCGGCAACGCGCCCGGCGTTGACAGGCCGCGCGCGGCAGTCGAGCATTCCCCCAGCGGCGAACGCCGGGGCCGCCCGTCGCGGCACGCCTGTAAATCGGAGGAGCGCATGGCCACCATCGAAGAGCTGGAGAAGCGCGTCGCGTACCTGGAAGCCGTCGAGGGCGTCCGCCGCACCGTGCTCGAATACCTGCTCCTGCACGACATCCCCGGCGTGGTCGAGGACCTCATCGGCCTCTTCACCGAGGACGCCGTGCTCGAAATCAGCGGCTACGGCGAGTCGCTGGAGGGCGTGCTCGAAGGGCGCGAGGCCATCGGCGGCCTCTACCGCCGCCTCGACGCCGGCGGCGTGGCCACGGGCAAGCACACCACCACCAACATCCACATCGAGGTCGACGGCGACGAGGCCACCGTCATCAGCTACCTCGCCGTGGGCGCGGACGCCAGGCCGGGCACGGCCCCCGGCGGCGGCATCTACCAGGAGCGCCTGCGCCGCGAGTCCGACGGACGCTGGCGCTTCGCGCGCAAGCGCATCATCGGCACCGGCGAGCAGACGGTGCACGCGGCCATCGACCACGACTTCCCCGGCACCGGCGCCTGGCGGAACTAGCGTGGAGTTCGGCTGGAGCGAGGAGCTGGAGACCTTCCGCGCCGAGGTGCGCGAATTCCTGCGCGAGGTGGATACGCCCGCCCTGCGCGCGGAGCTCGCCAGCCGCATGGAGACGGCCAGTCTGAGCCCCGAACGGCAGCGCGTGCGCGACGCCCTTGAGGAGCGCGGCTGGGCGCGCATGTGCTGGCCCCCCGAACTGGGCGGCGAGGGCCGCTCGCAGTGGTTCCAGTTCGTGCTCACGGAGGAGTTCGCCAGGGCCGAAATCCCCTTCGGCGCCGGCTTCGGCAGCATGGTCGGCCCCGCCATCCAGCGCTTCGGCACCGAGGCCCAACGCGAGAAGTACCTGCCCGGCATCTGGAGCAATGAGATCACCCTCTGCCTCGGCTACTCCGAGCCCAACGCCGGCACCGACCTGGCCGCGCTCGAAACCCTCGCCGTGCGCGACGGCGACGACTGGCTCATCAACGGCCAGAAGCTGTGGACGAGCGCCGCCGACACCGCCTCGCACGTGTGGCTGGCCGCGCGCACCGATCCGGACGCCCCCAAGCACCGCGGCATCTCCACCTTCATCGTGCCCATGGACACGCCCGGCATCTCCGTGCGCGGCATCATGACCATGGGCGGGGCCCGCACCAACGAGGTCTTCTTCGAGGACGCGCGCGTGCCCGGCGACGCCCTCATCGGCGAGGTCAACCGCGGCTGGTACATCATCGCCAACGCCCTCGACCACGAGCGCGTCTGGATCGGCGCGGGCGGCGGCCTGCGCCATACCTTCGACCGCCTGCTCGCCCACCTGCGCGAACGCCGCCCCGAACTGCTCGAGGACGCCGCCGTGCGCGCCCGCCTGGTGGAGCTGGAGCTGGACCTCGACGTGATGGAAGGCCTCGTGCTCACCAACGCCTCCATCGTCGCCGCGGGCGATACCCCCACCATGGAGGCCTCCATGTCCAAGATATGGACCTCCGACCTGCGCTACCGCATCAGCAGCGTGGCCATGGAGCTGCTCGGGCGCGAGGGCGCGCTCGCGGAGGAGTCCGGCGACTGCGCCCCCCTCGCGGGCGAGCTCGAACGCATCTACCGCAATTCGCCCGTGCAGCGCTTCGGCGGCGGCACCAACGACGTGCAGCGCGACATCATCGCCCGCCGCGGCCTCGGCCTGCCCCGCTAGGAGCGGACATGGACGCCACGCTCAGCGAGACCCAGCGCCTGCTCCGCGACTCCCTGCGCGACTACCTGCGCCGGGAGGTGCCCTTCGACCGCATCCGCGAGCTGGAGCGCGCGGGGGGCATGGACGAGGCGCTCTGGGGCCACCTGCGCGACGCCGGATTCCTCGGCCTCCCCTTCGCCGAACGCCACGGCGGCGAGGCGGGCGAGCTCGCCGACGCCGCCATCCTGCTGGAGGAGCTGACCCGGCGCGCCTGCATCGTCCCCTTCCTCGAGACGGTGGCCGCCGCCCTCGCCCTTGAGCGCCACGGCGACGAGGCCATCGCGGACGAGATCGTGCGCGGCGTCATCGGCGGGACCGTCACCCTCGCCCCCGCGCCGTCTGCCGCCGACGCCGACGTTCCCGCCGTCGCGGGCGGCGCGCTCGATGGCGAGGGCCGCTTCGTCGATTACGGCGCGGAGGTCACGCACCACCTCGTGGAAGCCGTCGCGGACGGCGAGCCCGGCCTCTGGCTGGTCGATGCCCGCGGCGCGGGCGTGCGCGCCGAGCCGCTGCAGACGATCGCGCGCACGCCCCAGGCGCACGTCCGCTACGCCGCCGCCCCCGCCCGTCGCGCGGGCGGCGCGGAGGCGCTTCAATTCCTGCGCCGCGCGGGCCGCGCCCTCTGCGCCGTCCAGTGCGCCGCCGCCGCCCAGCAGGCGCTCGACATGACGGTCGAATACACGGGCATGCGCGTCCAGTTCGGACGGCCCATCGGCTCCTTCCAGGCGGTGCAGCACCATTGCGCCGACATGGCCACGCAGACGCTCGCCGCCCGCTTCCTCGCCTTCCGCGCCATCTGGAACCTCGACCAGGGCCGCGCCAGCGACCGCGAGATCGCCAAGGCCAAGGCGCTCGCCTCCCGCGCCGCCACGGAGGTCACCATGCAGGCGCACATCCTCCACGGCGGCATCGGCTACACCGAGGAGTACGACCTCCACTTCTTCAGCCGCCGCGGCAAGGAGCGCGCGCTCGCCTGGGGCGCCGCCGGCGAGTGTCTCGCCCTCGTCGCCGCCACGCTCGACGAGGTGCGGCCCTGGCGCTAGACCCCGTCTGCGGGCGGGAGGTCGCGGAGCGCGACGTCGACGCCCTCGCCGGGCGGCTCCCCGGCGGCGCGCGCGAACGGCCATCGGGCGCGGGCGTCAAGCGCTTCTACGGCGGCCGCTGGCACTACTTCTGCTCCGTCCAGTGCCGCCTCGCCTTCATGGCCACCCCCGACGCCTTCGGGGGCGGCGCGAACGAGCCCTCCTAATCGGGAAGGGCGAACTCCACGCTCCAGAGATGCCCCGTGTCGTCGTACTGCCCCGTGAGGATGCGGGCGATGCCGTAGTCCGGCAGCTCGACGGTCGTCAGGCACTTCCCGTCGAACCGCGTGGCCTGCCGGTCGAAGAAGAAGTCGAGGTTGTCGAACCCGTACTGCTGCCGCTCCTGAGGCAGATCGGACGGATCGTCGGGGTCGACATGCAGGAAGAACCACGCCTCCGTATCCGCCGGGGCGCACGGCTCTCTGACGTAGACCAGCGTGCGCCCGTTGACGTACACGTCGAAGGCGCCGCTGGCCGCCAGTTCGCCGGATTCATCCGTCAGCTCGTTCAGGTAGCGGTTCACGTTGGCGCGGTAGCCCGCTTCGTCGAAGCGCCATCCGATGGGGAAGCGGTAGACGCCGCCATCGGAAAACTCGCCCACGACTTCCACGCCGGGCAGGAGGTGGATCGTGTCGGCGTATTCGGCCTGGGGGGAGAGGCCTCCGGCGACGAGCACGACATGCGCGCCTCCCCTCGGGATGCGGGAAACCAGACTCCTGAAGCCTTCCCCGCTCCAGCGGTACCGCCCCTCGCTTGCCGGCACCCCGCTGCGGTACCACACCAGATCAAACAGTGGACTGTAGACTGTTCCTGAAACGGGGTTATTCTCCAGCCAGGACAGGGTTTCCGATTCATCCCACTCGGCAGTATGATGAAGCCACTCCGGATACCCGCGATCCAATCCTTCGGAAGTATCGGATATGTCTTTTTGGATCGTGAATCCGAAATGAATGATACATCCGATCATGATGACAGAAACTAGCACCCATTGCAATAGATTACTACTTCTTGACATTAACCTGTCTCCCCAATAAGAAGTCACCAGAATCATTGGGACGTAAACAGGCAAAAGATACCGGCCATCTATTGAAGTTCCTGACGTCAGTGGAGTGATGACGGCTATCATTCCCAAATAGATGAGAACGAACAATCCAAGAGGAAGTACTGGACTGGAGAATGAGCGCAGACACACTCTTTCATCTCTCCTTGATATAACATACGAAAACACTATTACAAAGAAAATAGTAAAAGGAATGTAGAGGAAGTTCATGAGGTCATGTTCGGTAGGAATAATCCATTGGTCGAATACCGAGAGAATTTGTCGCACGGAATCCAGGATGCTCTGATCTGATGCGAATCTCCTGTCTCCAATCAACGTCTGCGCCGTTGTCTGATTGTAGACCAGTGCTCCCGCCAATGGGATCGAGGATATGGCTCCAAAGGCCAGAGAAGACTGCAATTTCTCACTGAATGTCCCGCGTCGCAGGATCATCATCAACAATCCGGCGGTCATTCCAAAGACTCCGGTGTAGCGGGTGACCGCCGCCAGTCCGAAAAGCACTGCTCCCAGCACCATCGGCGTCCTCTTCCCCGATTGCAAAAACGAATCCATCCGGAACAGGGCCATGAGGGTCAACAGAATGAACAACGGTTCGGTCATTAGATAGGATGACCTGTCGATCAAGGGGTACGCGACGAGTACGGCGAATGTGCCACCCAGCGCCAGCAGCTGTGAACGGAGGGTACGGGTCAGCCAGATTCCGGATACCAGGACGATCAACCCGAAGGATGCGGCGTTGATCCACCGCCCCGCCTCTTCCGCATCCATTCCAATCAGTTCGAAGAGTGCAAGCAGCATGGGGAAAAGCGGTGGCCAGTACACGTAGGGCTTTCCGTCGAAGCTCTTCAGGCCGGCTCCGTCGGCCAGGTTCTCAGCCGCTGCCAAATAGTACGTGGCGTCGAAACCGACGGCCGCGCCGTACGTCCAGGTGCGCACGAGAATGTGCGTCGCGCCCAACGCCGCCATGACCACGACCAGCACCAGCGTGATGCGATGGTTCGGGGGGAAAGGCAGCTGGCGCATGGCTCGAATCATGGATCGCCTCATTGCTCCCGGCCTGTGGAGAGGGCGAACTCCACGCTCCAGAGACGCCCCGTGTCATCGTACTGTCCCGTACGGATGCTGGCGATGCCGTAGGCGGGCAGCTCGACGGTCGTCAGGCACTTCCCGTCGAACCACGTGGCCTGCCGGTCGAAGAGGAAGTCGAGGTTGTCGAACCCGTATTGCTGGCGCTCCTGAGGCAGGTCGGCGGGATCGTCGGGGTCGATGTGCAGGAAGAACCACGCCTCCGTATCTGCCGGGATGCACGGCTCCCTGACGTAGACCAGCATGCGCCCGTTGACGTACACGTCGAAAGTGGAACTGGCCGCCAGCTCGCCGGATTCCTCCGTCAGTTCGTTCAGGTAGCGGTTCACGTTGGCGCGGTAGCCCGCTTCGTCGAAGCGCCATCCGGCGGGGAAGCGGTAGACGCCGCCATCGGAAAACTCGCCCACGACTTCCACGCCGGGCAGGAAACGGATCGTGTCGGCGTATTCGGCCTGAGGGAAGGAGCCTCCGGAGACGAGCACGGCATGCGCGCCTTCCCTCGGGATGCGGGAAACGAGGCTTCTGAGGTTTTCCCCGATCCAGTGGTACCGCCCCTCGCTTGCCGGCGCCCCGCTGCGATACCACACCAGGTCAAACGCTGGGCTGGAGACTATCCCGGAAACAGGGTTAGTCTCCAGCCAGGAAAGGGTTTCCGATTCATCCCATTCAGCAGTATGATGAAGCCACTCCGGATACCCGCGATCCAATCCTTCGGAAGTATCGGATATATCTTTTTGGATCGTGAATCCGAAATGAATAATACATCCGATCATGATGACAGAAACTGGCACCCATTGCAATAGATTACCGCTATTTCTCGACATTAACCTGTCTCCCCAATAAGAAGTCACCAGAATCGTTGGGACGTAAACAGGCAAAAGGTACCGGCTATCTATGGGGGTTCCTGCCGCCAATGGAGTGATGACAGTGATCATTCCCAAGTAGATGAGAATGAACAATCCAAAAGGAAGAAATGAACTGGAAAGTAAACGTGAATATTCTCTTTTTCCATTAACCTTCAATAAAGCGTAAAAAGTCACCATCACAAAGAAAAGGATAAATGGGATATATAGAAAATTCACAAAGTTGTATTCAGTGGGAATAATCCATTGATCGAACACTGAAAGAATCTGTTTCATGGAATCCAGGATGCTCTGACCCGATGCAAATTCCCTGCCTCCGGTCAGCGTCTGCGCTGTTGCCTGGTTGTAGGCCAGTGCTCCCGCCAATGGGAGCGAGGAGATGGCTCCAAAAGACAGAGAGGACTTCAGTTTCTCGTTGAACGTCCCGCGTCGCAGGATCACCATCAACAACCCGGCGATCATTCCGAAGATTCCGGTGTAGCGGGTCACCGCCGCCAGTCCGAAAAGCACTGCTCCCAGCACCATCGATGTTCTCTTCCCCGATTGCAGAAACGACTCCATTCGGAATAAGGCCATGAGGGTCAACAGGATGAACAACGGTTCGGTCATCAGGTAGGATGACCTGTCGATCAAGGGGTACGCGATGAGTACGGCGAACGTGCCGCCCAGCGCCAGCAGCCGCGAACGGAGAGTTCGGGTCAGCCAGATTCCGGATACGAGGACGATCAACCCGAAGGATGCGGCGTTGATCCACCGTCCCGCCTCTTCCGCACCCAACCCAATCAGCTCGAAGAGCGCGAGCAGCATGGGAAAAAGCGGCGGCCAGTGCACGTAGTGGAGACCTTCGAAGCTCTTCAGGCCAGCTCCGGCGGCCAGGTTCTGAGCCGTGGCCAAATAGTGCGTGGCGTCGAAACCGACGGCCGCGCCGTACGTCCAGGTGCGCACGAGGATGTGCGCCGTGCCCAGCGCCGCCATGGCCACCACCAGCAGCACGGGCAGGGTCTGGCGGTTCGGGCGGAAGCGCGCGACGGACGCGATCACGCGGGACGCCTGCGGCATGGCCGCAGTATATCGCCCCCGCCCCCGCCGGTCGTGTACCCTTGCCCCGCGCAACGCGAAGGAGGCCCCCGTGAGTGAGCTGTCCGCCGCCGACGTCATCGTCGACGAGAACGTCATGATCCCGATGCGCGACGGCGTGCGGCTGCAGGCCGACGTCCACCGCCCCGCCGGCGGCGGGCCCGTGCCCGCGCTTCTCTCCCGCTCCCCCTACGGGCGCAACCCCGGCGGACGGCCCGGCACGGGCGCCGACTTCTGGGTGCCCCGCGGCTACGCCTACGTGACCCAGGACTGCCGCGGGCGCTTCGGCTCCGAGGGCGACTACACGCCCCACCTGTACGAGGGCCCCGACGGCTACGACACGGTCGAGTGGATCGCCGCCCAGCCCTGGTGCGACGGCGCCGTGGGCACGGTCGGCCAGTCCTACCTGGGCGCGGACCAGTACCAGCTCGCGCCCCACAATCCGCCCCACCTGAAGGCGCTGGCCCCCGTCTCCGGCACCTGCGACCACCGCCAGAGCTGGACCCGCCACGCGGGCGGCGCGCTGGAGCACGGCTGGATGGTGCCCTACTCCCTGCTCAAGGGCCGCAACACGCTCGAGCGCAAGGGCCTCACAGGCGCGGAGATGGAGACGCTCGAGGGCTACCTCGATCCGCCCGACGAGCACGGCTTCTTCGCCCAGCCGCTCACGCCCGAGGGCTACGCCCACGTGCCCCTCACGGACTGGTCCGAGCGCATGAAGGACAGCGCCCCCTACTTCGCCGAGTACCTCGAACATCCCGACGACGACCCCTACTGGTGGGAGATCAACGTGCGCCGCGGCTTCCACACCGTGGACGCGCCCATGCTCCACTTCGGCTCCTGGTACGACATCTTCCTGGAGGGCACGCTCGCCGGCTTCGAGGGCGTCAACGCCCTGGGCGGGCCCAACGCGCGCGGCCGGCAGCGCCTGCTCGTCGGCCCCTGGGGCCACATCGGCTACTCCGTGCCCACCACCGGCGGCTGCGGCGAGCTCGACTTCGGCCCCGAGGCCGCCATCGACTTCATGGAGATCCAGGAGCGCTGGTTCGGCCATTGGCTGAAGGGCGAGGACACCGGCGTCATGGACGAGGCCCCCGTCCGCATCTTCGTCATGGGCGAGAACCGCTGGCGCGACGAACGAGAGTGGCCCCTCGCGCGCACGCGCTACACCCCCTGGTACCTGCACAGCGGCGGCGCCGCCAACGGCCTCGACGGCGACGGCGCGCTCAGCCCCGAGGCGCCCGCCGTCGAGCCGCCCGACCGCTACGTCTACGACCCGCGCGACCCCGTCCCCAGCCTGGGCGGCAACAACCTCATCATCCCCCGCGGCGTCTTCGACCAGCGCCCCGCCGAACGGCGCGACGACGTGCTCGTCTACACCGGCGAGGCGCTGACGGAGCCGCTGGAGGTGACCGGGCCCCTGCGCGTCACGCTCTGGGCCGTCTCCTCCGCCGTCGATACCGACTTCACGGCCAAGCTGGTGGACGTGCACCCCGACGGCTACGCCCGCAACCTGCAGGACGGCATCATCCGCGCGCGCTACCGCGATTCGGCCAGCTCGCCCAGCCTGCTCACGCCCGGCCAGCCCTACCGCTACGAGATCGACCTCTGGGCCACCAGCCACGTCTTCCTGCCGGGGCACCGCATCCGGCTGGAGATCAGCTCCTCCTGCTTCCCGCGTTTCGACCGCAACCCGAACACGGGAACGCCCGTGGAGAGCGAGGCGAACCTCGTGCCCGCCGCGCAGCAGGTGCTGCACGACGCGCACCATCCCTCGCACGTCACCCTGCCGGTGATCCCGCGCTGAACGCCGCGGGGGGGGGGCGGCGCCATCGGCGGAGCCGCCCCCCCCCGCGTGCGGAGCCGCCGCGGCCGCTAGCGGTCGGGATCGTAGAGGTACTGCTCCAGCGCGTGGTGCATGGCGCGGATGCGGCGCTCCTCGCTGTTCAGGAGGATGCCGTTGAAGCCGCGCGAGTGGTAGGACTCCTGCACGATCTGGGCCTGCGCCATGTCCTGCGCCAGCGCCTCGAACACCTCCACGTCGCGCGCCGTGCCGTACACCGTCTGCGGACGCGGGGGCACGGGCGTGCCCTCCGGCAGGCGCACGGACACCTGGTAGTCCCACAGGCACTTGTTCGGGTCCGTGGGGTGCGGGCGCGCGCGGAAGTAGGTGAGCGAGGTGCCCCCGATGTTGAGCGTGATGTTGGGGAAGATCATGTAGTGGTAGTCGTCGATCAGCTGCTCGTCGTGCAGCGCCGACACGTCCACGCCCATCTGCTCGTAGAGCGCGCGGCGCGCCTGCATGATGGCCGGGCGCACGTCGTCCACGCCGCCCTCGAACGACTCCTTCGCGATGCCCACCGCCGCCAGCTGCTGCCACTGCGAGTCGGTGATCATCTCCTTGCCGTCGTAGCCGTGGCGGCGCGCCATGTCGTCCGTCCAGGCCCCCCCGTCGGGGTAGCCCTGGCGGATGAGCTGGCGGCTGTGCCTGCCCCCGTCGTACACGTCCAGCGGCGTGCCCGCCGTGTCCCACCACTCGATCAGCTGCGGATGGAGCGCGGGCAGGTGGTAGATCTCGGCGAACTGGTCCACCGCGAACTTCCAGTTGCAGGCCCACTCCAGCTGGTAATCCTGCACCAGGTGGTAGTCCTCGAAATGGTAGGGGTCGAGGTGCGAGGGGATGACGCCGAGGAACTCGTGCAGCGGCTCCGCCTGCGGGTCCATGTTGAAGAAGAGGTAGCCGCCCCACGCGTCCACGCGCACCTCCGAGAGGCACTGCTTCTCCTCGGGGATGCCGTTCACGAAGTGCTGCCGGTCGGGCACGTCCGTGAGCCGACCCTCGATGTCGAAGGTCCACAGGTGGAAGGGGCACTGCAGCTGCTCGGCGTGGCCGAGGCCGGAGCTGGCGCGCAGGCGGCTGCCGCGGTGGGGGCAGACGTTGTAGAAGCCCTTGAACTTGCCCTCGCCCGTGCGCAGGAAGATGAACGACTCCCGCCCCAGGGCGTGCGTGAAGTAGTCGCCCGTCTCGGGGATGTCGCACAGCGGCCCGGCGATGTTCCACACCTTCGTCCACATGCGCTCCCACTCGAGCTCGGCGAACTCGGGCGAGGTGTAGCGCGTCGGGTCGATCGTGCCCGTGCCCATGTCGGGCTCGTTCACGCGCTCCAGCGGCGTCATCGGCATCGGCTGCTTCGTGACCATCGGGAATCCCCCTGCGCCGCCGGCGCGGCGACGGTTGCGTTCGCGCGCGGCGGGGCGCGCCGCCCGTTAGCATACAGCGGCGCGCCCCTGCGCGCGGGAGCATTCGCACATGGCAACCGTCGGAGTCGTCGCCCGTTTCACCGTCCAGCCCGACAAGGCGGACGAATTCGCCCGCGTCGTGAACGAGGGCATCGTCGCCCCCAGCCAGTCGGAGCCCGGCTGCATCCGCTACGAGCTCTGGCGCGACAACGAGGACGCCGCCAGCTTCGCCATGGTCGAGGAGTGGGAGAGCGACGACGCCCTCAACGCCCACCTCGCGGGCACGCGCACGCGCGAGGGCGGCCCCAGCCTGGGCGACTACCTGGCCGCCCCGCCGGAGCTGCGCCGCTTCAGCAAGACCGCCTGAGCGCCTAGCCCGCCTTCATCGGCTTCAGCACCTCCTCCACGAAGCGCAGCACCGGCTCCGTGGAGGTGGGGTGGCCGAAGTCGCAGGTGAAGTGGCGCACGCCCAGTGCGCGGAGGTGTTCGAGCGTCTCGCGCCACTGCTCCGCCTCGGCGCTGTCGTTGGGCAGGCCCGCCTCGCGCGTCACGCTGATGGTGATGTCGGCGGGGTCGCGGCCCGCCTCCTCGGCCGCCTTCCGTACGATGTCGCGCTTGCGCGTCCAGTTCTCCTCCCACTCCTCGCGCGGCCACCAGAAGGTGTTCCAGCCGTCGGCCAGACGGCCCACCATGGGCAGCGACAGCTGCTCGCCCTGCGCGCCCACCATGATTGGGATCATGGGGTCGGGCCGCGGCGGCGCCTTGGCGTCCCTGATCGTGTAATGGCGCCCCTCGAAGCTGGGCGACTCCTCCGTCCACATCAGGCGGCAGATCTTGATCGTCTCCTCCAGCTGGCGGATGCGCGTGGCCGTGGAGGGGAAGTCGTAGCCGTAGCGCTCGAACTCCTCGCCGCGCCAGCCCGCGCCGATGCCGAGGATGAAGCGCCCGCCCGACAGCGTCTGCAGCGTGGCCGCCATCTTCGCCGTGAGCGCGGGGTTGCGGTAGCCCTGCCCCAGCACGTGGTGGCACAGCATCACCGTGGGGAACTTCGCCGCCAGCCACGTCATCGTCGTCCACGACTCGAGGAAGGGGTCGTTCTCGTTGGCGAAGCCGTAGAAATGGTCCGCCAGCCACACGCAGTCGAAATGCTCGAAGGCCGTGGGCAGGATGTTCCGCTCCTGGTACATCACGATCGGCTCGTGGTCGCTGTCCGGCAGGCCGATCACCGGGGACACCCATCCAAACGTGAGTTCATCGGTCACGCGTCGTCTCCTCTCGCCCGCGCTCCCGATTCCGGCGCGGCGCGGGGGCGAGGATACACGAGGGCCGCCGCCCGCGTTCGCGCCGCCATGCCGCCCCGCCACGCGCTAGAGTGGCCCGCGAACGCCGCCCGCGCGGCGCGGAGGAGGAAGCCCATGCGAGCGCTCGTTTACCGCGGCCACCGGCGCATCGAGGTGGAGCGCGTTCCCGACGCGGAGACGCCCGGTCCCGACGGCGCCCTCGTGCGCACCACCCGCTTCGCCATCTGCGGCTCCGACCTGCACGGCTACCACGGCCCCGTGAACGAGGAGCGCATCGGGCGCGCCATGGGCCACGAGTGCATCGGCGAGGTCGTCTCCGTCGGCCCCGAGGTGCGCCGCTTCCGCGCGGGCGACCGCGTGCTCGTCTCCGCCGTGGTCGGCTGCGGGCGCTGCGAGGCCTGCGCCGCCCTGCTCACGGCGCGCTGCCCCAACCGCGAGGGGCGCGTGCTCGGCGCCCCCGGGCTCGACGCCGCCCAGGCCGAGGCCATCGGCGTGCCCGCCGCCGACAGCTCCCTGCTGCGCATCCCCGAGGGCGTCAGCGACGAGCAGGCCGTGCTCCTCACCGACATCCTGCCCACGGGCTACAAGGGCGCGCGCGGGGCCGGCATCCAGCCCGGCGGCGCGGTCGCCGTGGTGGGCGCGGGCCCGGTGGGGCAGATGGCCATCGAGACGGCCTTCCTCTTCGGCCCCTCGCGCGTCTTCGCCATCGACCAGGCGGCCTACCGGCTGGCCGAGGCCGAACGGCTCGGCGCCATCCCCATCGACGCCAGCGAGGTCGATCCCGTCGAGGCCGTGCTCGACCAGACCGGCGGGCGCGGCTGCGCCCACGTCGTCGAGGCCGCGGGCCCGCAGGCCACGGTGCGCATCGCCTTCGGCGTGCTGGCGCACGGCGGCACGCTCTCGCAGGTGGGCGCCACCGCCGATCCGGAGATGACCGTGAACCTCATGGCCGTGTTCGGCAAGGACCTCACCTACCGCGTCGGGCTCGTCTCGCCGCAGTTCGCCTGGCCAGAGCTGGTGCCCCTGCTGCGGGAGGGGAAGCTCCATCCCGAGCGCGTCTTCACCCACCGCCTGCCCATGTCCGAGGGCCCGCGCGGCTACTCCGTCTTCGACGAGCGCCGCGACGGCGTGATCAAGGTGCTGCTCGACCCCGCGGGCTAAGGCGCGCTCACTCCCCGTCGGGCACGGCGAACTCCACCTCCCACAACGGGCCAGTCCCGTCGTACTGGCCCGTGCGCACGCTGGCGATGGGGTAGGCGGGCAGGCGTGCCACCGCCACGCAGTTCCCGTCGATGCGCTCCCCGCTCCGCGCCAGGGTGAAGTCGAGGTTCTCGAAGCCATGCACCCGGCGAGGCGTAGGCAGGTCATCCGGATCGACCGGCTCGACGTGGAGGAAGAAGCGCGCGGCGGCCTCCTCCGCGGAGCACCCCTCCCGCAGGTACGTGAGCGCGCGTCCGTCGCGGTAGACGCTGAAGACGGAGCGGGCCAGCGGCTCGCTCGCCAGCGCCTCGCGCCGGGCACGCGCAAGGTCGGACCGCGCAGGGTCGGGCGTTGCGGGAGCGATGACCCGCCCGTCGGGCGTGAACTCCGCTTCCCAGTGGACGCCGGCGTCGCTGAGCTGGCCCGTGTGGATGCTGGCGATGGGGTAGTCGGGCAGGCGCGCGATGGCGATGCAGTTCCCGTCGATGCGGGCATCGAAGGGGAAGTCCCGGTTGTCGAAGCCGTACTCCGCGCGGCCGGGGGGCAGGTCGTCGGCGTCGACGGGCCGGACGTGCAGGAAGAAGCGACTTTCAATGTCCTCCGCCGGGCAGCCATCCCGGAGGTACGTCAGCTCGCTCCCGTTGCGATGGATGTGGTAGGTGGAACGGACCAGGGGCTCGGTGGCCAGCGCCGCCCGCCGGAGACCGCCGAAATACGCCACCGGATCGACGAAGCAATCGAGCGTGACAGCATGGATGCGGCTGACGTAGGCGCCGTCCCGGAGGGGAGCGGGACACGGCTGGCCCCGGCGAAGCTCGTAGAAGTTGCGCTCCCCGGAACGGAAGTCGCGCGTGTTGGTGAACCGCTTGCGGTCATCCGCGTGGAGCAGCCAGCGGCTCTGCACGTACCGGATCGTGACAAAAAGCCTCCCGGAATGGTCCCCGGCGATGGCGCCCAGAACGCCCCCCGCGGACTGTCCCGAGAAATTCAGGTCGTAGCGGGAGGCCAGCCGCTCCGGCGTGGTCCGGTCCACGAGGACGGTGAAATAGTTGTCCTGCTTCGGGTGGACGCGGACCATGGAGACGGCGGTCACGGCGATGGCCGCGCCCGCCAGCGCATACGTCCCCGCGCGCATCCACCGCCCGCGCATGGAGCGCGCCAGTTGGTGAAGCCCGAAGATCGCCAGCAGGAGCAGGGGCGCGTACAGGAAGTACAGATGCCGCCAGCCGCTGGAGACGTTGCTCTCCAGAACGACGACGGCCACGACCGTGGCCACGGGCAGCGCCAGCAGCAGGAAACCGAAGCGCGGCGGGCCGTTGCGGAACACGTCGCGGGGGCGGCGCAGCCCGCGCCACGCCAGCGCGATGGCCCCCAGCGCGGCCAGCAGGAGCACGGCGGGCGGCGTCGTGATCCCCACCCACACGGGCACGTAGTCGAACGGCGGCCCGTCCGGGGCGTACAGCCATTCGCCACGGAACAGGTTGTAGCCCAGCCAGGGGTGAGAGCTGAGCGTCCCGACCAGCTCCGTAAACTGCCCGATCGGATCGATCCAGAGCGCCGGCAGCGAGGCGTAGTACGTGAGCATGGCGGTCAGCGCGAAGCCCCCGGCGGTCAGCAGGATGCGACTCCGCTCTTCCCGGCCGGACGCGGCCAGCAGATCCAGCCCGCGCAGGGCGAGCACGGCGGCGAAGAGGATGATCCCCATGATGCGCAGGTTGACGAGGATGCCGATGCCCGCCCCGCACAGCAGAAAGGCCCCCAGCGTGTCCCGCCGGAAGGCGCGATGGGTGAGGTAGAGCGCAATCATGAACATGGCCGCGAAGGGGATGTCCTTCGGGTTGAAGAAGGAGTGCGCGTAGAGACGCGGATGCAGCACGAACAGCACCATTCCCGCGAGCGCAAGGACTCTGCTGTTGAATATCCGGTAGACCAGGAGGTAACAGAAGACTCCGCTGACGAGGAAGAACAGGTGCGTGAGCATGTGCCGGCTGAGCCAGACGTCCCGACGGTCATCCAGACCGGGAATGCGTTCGACGAGCACGAACGGCGCTGCGAAGACCGCGCCGTAGTAGCGGTCAAAGGGAGCGTACAACTGGCCGAAAGCGTGCTCGCCGCCGCCCCCGACATAATCGAGTGCCGCGTTCCCGATTTTCTGCTGGCTCCCCTCGTCGGACCCGACGCCGTAGTCGTCGAGCACGAGCGCGCCGACCAGCAGGAACCCGGCGCACACGGCCGCGAGTCCCCAGTGGCGGCGCGCGTGGTGGGCGATGCGCTCCGCGGCGGCGGCCGGGCTGTGCGTCATGCGCGCCCCGCTAGCGCTGGCGCAGGAAGCCGGTCCAGCGCGGCGGCGCGCCGGGACGCGGCCCGCCGGGCGGCGTCAGCGTGCGCCAGAAGCGCGCCATCAGCGGCTCGTAGGCGCGCCACAGGGCCACCGTCGCCACCCAGAAGATGGTCCCGCCCGCCCAGACCGCCAGCAACAGCCGCCAGGTCGCCGCCGTGGCCGTGGGCGGCTCCACGTCGCCGGGGCCGCCGCCCGCCTCCACCGCCACGCGGAACCAGAGCCCGTCCCCGTCGTACACGTCAAACTGCGAGAGCGCGATCGTCGCCGCCGGCACGATGAGCGTGCGCGCCAGCGCCAGCGCCAGCGCCAGCGCCGCCGCCATGCGCACGTAGCCGTTGCGCCGCAGCAGCCACAGCCCCGCCAGCAGGCTCGGCGCTCCCGCCGCCGCCAGCAGCAGCCCCGTGCGCCACACGTCGAAGTAGTAGAGGCACGTCTGCGCGATGTTGCCCTGGAAGCGGCACAGTTCGCCCGCCGACAGCCCCAGCGCCTCCGCCTCCCGCTCCCCGCCGAGGAAGAACAGGAACAGCATGCCCAGCGGGGCCGTGACCAGCGGCGAGACCGTGATCCAGAAGAAGGGCGACCGCCGCGCCAGCCAGCGCCACGCCCGCGTTGGCGCCCCCGCCCGCGGGGCGGCCTCAGCCCCCGTCATCCCGCCGCCGGACGCTCACGTCGAGAGCTTTCCCCAGTCGCCGCTCAGGTCCGCGGGGCCGCGGTAGAGCGCCTCCAGGCGGCGCGTCTGGATGTGCCAGTGCCCGTCGATGCGCCGGTAGGTGTCGAAGTAGCAGAGCGAGTTCATGGTGCGCCCCTCCGCGCGGTTCAGGAACTCGCCCATGTACCAGCGCCCCGTGGCCGCGTCCCCCGTCACGTCGTCGATCACGCCCGAATAGACGTGCATGTACACGTTGGGGATGCCGGACATGATGCGCGTCCAGTCGGCCACGATGGCCTCGCGCCCCGTGCGCGCCGTGCGCGTCACCCACTCGCCGTCCGGCGCCCAGGTGGCGCCCCACGCCTCCGCGTCGAAGCGGTTGACCGCGTCCGCGTAGCGCTCCGCCAGCTCCCGCAGGGCGGTGTAATCCTCGACCGTCGGCGTTCCCATGCGATCCTCCTCGCGTCCGTCCAGCCTACGGCATGGCCGCGTACCGTAGAATTCCCCCAAACGGGACGCGGGAGGGATGCCCCATGGACGACACCGGCGCGTACGAAGGCATGTTGGCCGAAACCATCACCGTTCCGGGCGACGGCGGGGACCGCATCCACGCCTATTTCGCCCGCCCGCTCGGCGCGGGGCCGTTCCCCGCCATGCTCCTGTTCCACCACATCCCCGGCTGGGACGAGTGGTACCGGGAGCTGGCGCGCCGCTACGCCCACCACGGCTACGTGGCCATCGCCCCCGACCTCTACTGCCGCGACAGCCACGGCACCGCCGAGGACGTGGCCGCGAAGGTGCGCGCGGAGGGCGGCGCGCCCGACGAGCGCGTGATCGGCGACGCCGACGGCGCCATCGCCTTCCTGCGCGCGCTCCCCTACGTGAACGGCAGGGTCGGCGTCATGGGCACCTGCTCCGGCGGGCGCCACAGCGTCCTCGTGGCCAGCCGCTCCCGCGAGGGCGTGGACGCCGCCGTCGACTGCTGGGGCGGCAACGTGGTCACGCCCCCCGAGCGGCTCACCGAGCGCCAGCCCGTCGCCCCCATCGACTACACCGCCGACCTGCAG
Organism: Tepidiformaceae bacterium; assembly: GCA_958295975.1. Taxonomy (GTDB): domain Bacteria; phylum Chloroflexota; class Dehalococcoidia; order Tepidiformales; family Tepidiformaceae; genus UBA2991. The sequence goes on from OY282446.1 coordinate 610,211, forward strand.
GCGCCCCTGCTCGGCCTCTTCGGCGAAAACGACCGCAGCCCCACGCCGGAACAGGTTGCCGAACACGAAGCCGCCCTGCGGCGCGCGGGCAAGGAGTACGAGTTCCACATGTACCCGAACGCGGGCCACGGCTTCTTCTACTACCAGTACCCCCAGGCCTACGCCGCCGAAGCCGCCGTCGATGGCTGGGAGAAGCTTTGGGACTTCCTCGGCCGTCACCTGGCCGCCTGAGCGGGGAGGACGCCATGTGCACCATGATCGCGGAGAAGATCGAGGTGGCCGGTTCGGGCAAGGCGCGCGACCGCTGGTTCGACCTCGCCCAGACCTACGTCTCCTTCGACCATCCCTTCCACTACCGGCGCGAGCACGCGCTCAGCCTCGATTTCGTGAACGAGTCGCTGGGGCCGGGCGCGCGCGTGGCGGTGGAGCTGGCGCCGGACGCGGCGCGCGCCCTGGCCGCGGCCATCCTCCGCATCCTCGACGAGGGCGCGAAGGCCGAGGGCGCGTGATGGGGGAGAACACGCCCGTCATCGCCCACGAGTGGCGCCGGATCGCGGACCTGCCGGAGAACTGGCGTGACCTCTGCCGCCACGACCTCCACGCCGTCCACCGCCAGTGGGTCGATGACCGCGACCTCATCAAGGATCCGGCTAAGCTGGATGCGTTTCAGGATCGTCTCCATATGCTGTGGGCTATCGAAACGGGCATCATCGAACGCCTCTACCCTGGCGAACGTGGTATTACGGTTCAAATCGCGGCAGCGGGGCTGGAGGCGCTTGGCCAGTTTCATGCAAGGAAGCTCATCTCCGCTGATGCCCGCGCGCTGATCACGGACCAGCGCGCGGCGCTGGACATGGTCATGGACCTCGTTGGGGGGCGGCAGGAGCTGACGGCGTTCTTCATCAGGTCTCTCCATGATCAGCTTGCCCGCAGCCAGCAAACGCGCGATGCGGAGGACCAGTTCGGGAAACGCGCTGCGGGTTCCGCTCTTGAAAGGAGAATGGAAGAAACAGCCGAACAACCCCCGACGTCGCGAAGGATCGATCCACCAGTATTGCCCGCCGGAGTTCGTCCAGGACGAGATCGATCAGCTGCTGGTCTGGCACGGGGAGCACGCTGTCGACGAGGTCTGCCCCGAAGTCGAGGCCGCTTGGCTCCACCACCGCTTCGCGCAGATTCACCCGTTCCAAGACGGCAACGGCCGCGTCGCGCGGGCGCTCGCCGTGGCTGTCTTCCTGAAAGCAGGCCACCTCGCCTTGGTTGTTCGGGACGAGCACAGGGATCGCTACCTCGGTGCACTTGAAGCCGCCGACGCTGGTGATCTGAAGCCCCTCGTCGATCTCTTCGCCGACATCCAGGTCGCTGACCTTCGTGATGCGATGAAGTCCATCCTCGAACTCCGTGGCGAGACGATTGTGACCGTCACGGACACACTCGCGGAACGCGCGCGACGGCGCAGGGATGTTCTCCGCAAGCGTGCTGCTGGCACCATGGACGGCCTGCTTCGGATCGTGCAGGCCCGTTTCGAGGAATCCGGGGCTGAACTGCATCGCGCCTTCGGGGAGAACGGAATGGCTGTTTCCGTCCAGGTGCGTTCCGACGATGAGCATCCGCAGGAGAACAGTCGTGAATGGTGGTCCTGGCAGATCATCGAGACCGCGAAGGCCCACGATCACTTTGCCGACCTCGACCGTCCCCGCCGCTGGGTGGCGCTCTATCTGGTTCTGCCGGAAATCAGGGAGGCTACCCGGTTTGTCGTTTCTATCCATGCCGTCGGGCGCGCCGCCGACTTGCACGTGGTCACGGCCTTCCTCACGAATCCGGTGACAAGCGGCGGGGACGACGAGCCCAGGCGTTGGGAAAGCCGGGTGGTTTCCGAACGCCCCTTCCGGTTCCGCGCGGAGACAGACAAGGTGGAGGATATCGACAGCCAGTTCCGCGCCTGGCTCGAGGAGACCATCGGGGCCGGCCTGAGCACCTGGGGCGAGCGGCTGTAGCGCCGTCGCGCCGGGGGCGTATCCTGTGGGCCACCGCCAACCACGGAGCCTTGCCATGAAAGCCGAAGTCCATCCCCTCAGCGGCGCCACCTACACCGAGCTCGGCGACGGCCTCGTGCGCGTCGAGAAGGCCCGCAAGTACGGCGTCTTCAAGTGGGACGGCCACCACGTCGAGGGCGACCTCACGCACGCCGACCCCCACCTGCTGCAGTGGGTGGGCGGGCCCGAGCTGCCCGCCGAGGCGAACGAGAACGACCCGCGCCGCCTCGCCCGCATGCAGAGCGCCGCCGCCGCCGAGGCCCAGTACGCGGGCGGCACCGCCCTCGCCGGCGACGAGCTCGACGAGGCCTTCACGCGCTACACCGGCGACCCCGGCCGCGCCACGCCCGCCGGGCCGCGCTCCTCCGGCATCTCCTTCATGGAGCTGCTCGACGGCGACCAGTACCCGGAGCGCATCCCCGAGACGCTGCGCATGGAGTCCTCCCAGCCCGGCGGCGTGCGCAAGGTCCCCACCGAGCGCTACACCAGCAAGGAGTGGCACGACCTCGAGGTCGAACGCCTCTGGAAGCGCGTCTGGCAGATGGCCTGCCACGTGGACGACATCCCCGAGGTGGGCGACTACGTCGTCTACGACGTGGCCCACCTCTCGTGGATCGTGGCGCGCACGGGCGCGGACGAGTTCAAGGCCTTCAACAACGCCTGCCTCCACCGCGGACGCCAGCTGCGCGAGTTCGACGGCAGGGGGGCCACGGAGTTCCGCTGCCCCTTCCACGGCTGGTGCTGGGAGATCGACGGCGCCCTGCGCGAAATCCCCTCGGAGTGGGACTTCCCCGAGGTGCGCGAGGACGCGGGCCATCTGCGCGAGGCCCAAACGGCCACCTGGGGCGGCTTCGTCTTCATCAACCCCGACCCCGCCTGCGAGCCCTTCGCGGAGTTCCTCGGCGACCTGCCCCGGCACTACGAGAAGTACGACTACGAGAAGAAGTACAAGCAGATGCACGTGGCCAAGGTGGTGCGCGCCAACTGGAAGACGAACCAGGAAGCCTTCATGGAGGGCTACCACATCATCGCCACCCATCCGCAGCTCATGATCTACGGCGGCGACGGGGCGAACCACCAGTACGATTCGTTCGGCAACTGGTCGCGCGCGGTCACCATCGCCGCGCGCTCCAGCCCCCACCGCGGCATCCATCCCTCGCGCGAGGAGATCTTCGCCACGCGCCACCGCATGGCGGACATGATGCGCGAGAGCCTGCGCGAGGTCGTCGGCGACCGCGTCGACGCCTACTGCGACGCCGAGCTCATCGACGGGCAGTACAACAACCTCTTCCCCAACTTCCACCCGTGGGGCTCCTTCAGCCGCATCGTCTACCGCTTCCGCCCGTACGGGAACGACCCCGACATGAGCATCATGGAGGTCATCTACCTCGCGCCCTGGCCGGAGGGCGAGGAGAAGCCGCCTGCCGCCCCCATCCACTGGCTCGGCCCCGACGATCCCTGGACCGACGCCCCCGAGATGGGCGGCCTCGCGCGCGTCCTCAACCAGGACAGCTACAACCTGCCGAAGGTGCAGAAGGGCCTGAAGACGAAGGCCGACCCCTACATTTACCTCGCCGCCTACGAGGAGGGGAAGCTGCGCCACTTCCACCACCTCTACGACCAGTGGGTGGCCTTCGACCGTCAGGTCTAGCGCCCGCGCCGTGCCGCCACGCCGCTGCGCCTTCTGCCCCGCCCCGCCGATCGGGGAGGCGGCGGTCTCCAGCTGGCGCGACGACCCCGCCGACGTGCGCCGCGAGACCATCGCCCTCTGCCGCAAGCACCTGCTGCGCCTGCGAAAGGCGGGCGCGACGGGCCACCTCCACCGCGGCCTGCGCTACAAGGAGGGCTTCTGGTAGAGCGGGTTCTCGCCGATGAGGCGGTCGGGAAGGGGACGCCCCCGCCCCAGCTCCGCGGCGATGAGGCGGTCGAGCGCGGGCGCGTCCAGCCCCGCGTACCAGCGGCCCTCCGGGTAGACGACGGCCACGGGACCGTCGCGGCAGACGCGCAGGCAGCCGACCTTCGTGCGGTAGATCGGCGGCCCCGCGCCGCGCGCGTTCAGCTCGCCCACGCCGCGCTTCAGCCGCGCCCAGGCGGCGGCGCCCGCCTCCGGCGTACAGCAGTCCGGCCCCGTGCAGAGGAAGACGTGGCGTCCGTAGCCGCCCACGCCGCGCCGTCGCGCCTCGGCGCGCGCCTCCGCCAGCCCGTCGTCTCCGGCGTCCGGCACGGGGCCGCTAGTCCTCCGAGAAGAAGGCCCGCTCCGTATGGCCCGGCTCCACCAGCAGGTGCATCTCCGAGCGCAGCGCCAGCATCGTCTGGCTCGAGGCCGCCGCCTCCCCCGCCGCCTCGTCGCGGTAGATGGCGATGCGCGCCAGCTCCCCGCTCTCGTCGTGCGGCCGGAGCAGGTGCGTCTGCAGGCAGCCCTCGCGCGAGGACGCCTCCGCGTTGATCCGTTCGAGGACGTCGCGCAGACGATCCTCTTCGCCGCGCCGCGGCTTCGCGATCGAGATGCGGATGTAGGGCATGGCGGAACTCCTTCGGGTCGTGGGTCCATCGTAGCCGCTTCGCGGCGCGCCCGCGCGAACGAAGGCCCCCGTCGCGGGGGCGGGGGCCTTCGTCGCGTGGGCTGGCCGGGGCGCGGGGCTACAGGCGCAGCTTGCCGTGCGACGGCTGGCGGCGGCGCTGGCGCTGGGGCAGCGCCGCTTCCTCCGCCGCCAGGTCGATGGGCGGGCGCGTCAGCACCTCGTGCACGTAGCCGCACATGATGCAGCTGCCGTAGGTTCCGTGCCAGTCGCGCTCCACGATGATGGAGCCGCTGCACTTCGGGCACGTGCGGGGGGGAGCCTCCTGCAAGGCGGGCATGGGAACGTTCTCCTCGGTTCCGTGAGGCGTGAAGAAAATGACCTCGCAGCGGGGCGTCCCGCCCGCCGGGCCTTCCATATGCATACGGGGTTAGCTGACGGGTTCGGGCGGAAGGTTGCCCTGGGAGCTGGAGACGCTCCGTTCACCCCGGAAGTGGTTCCCCCGCTGCGCCCATGGCGCACTCTGCAGATTATCGGCTGTACCGAGCGCACGGCCCCGCGAACGGAGCCACGGGGGACGCTATCAGCCCCGTTTCGCCCCTGTCAAGCGCTTTTGCGAAGAAAATCACAAACTTCGTCGCCAATGCGCCCCCGGTCCGCGCGCGCCGGGGCCGCATCGGCGGGAACCGCCGTCCGCCGCCCTAGATGAAGAGCGGGCCGAACACCACCGCCACGATGGACATCAGCTTCAACAGGATGTTGAGCGAGGGGCCGGAGGTGTCCTTGAAGGGATCGCCCACGGTGTCGCCCACCACCGCCGCCTTGTGCGCCTCCGAGCCCTTGCCGCCGAAGTGGCCTTCCTCGATGTACTTCTTGGCGTTGTCCCAGGCGCCGCCCGCGTTCGCCATCATGATGGCCAGCATGGCGCCCGCGGCGATGGAGCCGATGAGCAGCCCCCCCAGCGACTCCGGGCCGATGACCGCCCCCACGAAGATGGGCACGGCCACGGCCAGCAGCCCGGGCACGATCATCTCGCGCAGCGCCCCCGTGGTGGAGATGCCCACCGCGCGCTCGTAGTCCGGGTCCTCCGTGCCGTCCATGATGCCCGGCTTCTCGCGGAACTGGCGGCGCACCTCCTCCACCATGGCCTGCGCCGCGCGCCCCACCGCGCCCATCGACAGCGCCGAGAACACGAACGGCATGAGCGCCCCGATGAGGATGCCGACCATCACCTCCCAGTCGAGCAGGTTGAACAGCGTCACGCCCGTGGTGATGGAGTAGGTGGCCAAGAGGGCCAGCGCCGTGAGCGTGGCCGAGCCGATGGCGAAGCCCTTGCCCGTGGCCGCCGTGGTGTTGCCCAGCTGGTCGAGCGCGTCCGTGCGCTCGCGCACCTCCGGCGCCAGCCCGGCCTGCTCGGCGATGCCGCCCGCGTTGTCGGCCACGGGGCCGTAGGCGTCCGTGGCCAGCGTCACGCCCAGCGGCGCCAGCATCCCCACCGCCGCCAGGGCGATGCCGTAGAACCCCGCGAACTGGTTGGCGAGGATGATGGCCACCACGATCGTGATCAGGGGGATGGCCGTGGAGAGCATCCCCAGGCTCATGCCGCCGATGATGACCGGGCCCGTGCCCGTCTCCGCCTGCGCCGACAGGTTCACCGTGGGGCTGTAGCGGAAGCGCCCCAGGGCGAAGCCCTCGGAGGAGGTGAAGCCCTCCGTCACCGTGCCGATGATCTGCCCCGCCACGAGGCCCGTGAGGATGGCCCAGAAGAGGTCCCACTTGAGGCCCAGCACGGCCACGGCGATGGCCGCTCCCACCAGCACCAGCGCCGACGCCCCGTAGACGCCCGCGCGCAGCGCCCACAGCAGCCGTCCCTGCGTGGCCCGTTCGCCCGTGCGCACGAGGAAGGTGGAGAGCACGGCGGCGAGGATGCCCGCGCCCGCCACCAGCAGCGGCAGCATGGCGGCCACGCCCTTGAAGCCCTCCTCGCCCGCGTTGAACAGCTCCTTCGCGCCGATCGTGCCCGCGCCCGCCACGGCCACCGCCGCCAGTGCCATGGTGGCCACGATGGAGCCCACGTACGACTCGAACAGGTCGGCCCCCATGCCCGCCACGTCGCCCACGTTGTCGCCCACGTTGTCGGCGATGGTGGCCGGATTGCGGGGGTCGTCCTCGGGGATGCCCGCCTCCACCTTGCCCACCAGGTCCGCCCCCACGTCCGCCGCCTTCGTGTAGATGCCGCCGCCCACGCGCGCGAACAGGGCGATGGAGGACGCGCCGAAGGCGAAGCCCGCCAGCGGCACGGCGCTCTGCCAGATGAGGTAGAGGATGGCGAGGCCGAGGATGCCCAGCCCCACCACCGTCATGCCCATGACCGTGCCCGAGTTGAAGGCCACGCGCAGGGCCGGGTTCAGCCCCTCGCGCGCCTTCGCCGCCGTGCGCACGTTGGCGCGCACGGCGATGGTCATGCCCAGGTAGCCCGCGCTCGCCGACAGGATCGCCCCGATCAGGTAGGAGAGCGCCATCGCGGGCGCGTCGTTGTCGAACGCCCGCAGCGGATCCTTGTCCAGCACGTCGAGGTCGATGAAGACGAGCAGGACCACGAACACGATGGCCACGAAGACCGCCAGCACGGCGTACTCGCGCCGCAGGAAGGCGGCCGCGCCCCGCTGGATGGCGCGCGCGATCGTCTGCATCGTCTCGGTGCCCTCGTCCTCGCGCACCACCGCGAACACGCGGAAGGCGGAGAAGGCGAGCGCGAGCGCGCCCGCGACGATGGCGAAGATCAGGATCTCCATGGTTCCCCCGGCAAGCGTGCGCCGCATCGCCCGACCGCCGGAGGGAAGGCCCGCCGGCGGCGAATCGCGGCGCGTGATGAGCGTGTGAGGCCGCTGGCACTCTAGCCGAGGGGCGGATTACGCGCTACAGGTTCTTCACCGGGTCCGGCAGGTCGCCCTCGCGCGCGGCGTCGATCATCTCCCGCGCGCTCTCCGGCATGTCGATGCCGTACTCGTCGAAGCGCTTCTCCACCCACGAGCCGATCTGGCGCGGGTCGCGGATGTCCGTCGCGCTCCCGTCCGTGCCCGGATCGCCGTAGCGTTCGAGCACCTCCGCGCGCGAAAAGGAGCGCGCGAAGCTCGACACCAGCCGCCGCGTGTCCGCGCTCCCGCAGTGCTCGCAGGGCGCCGCCAGCGATGCGTCGGCCTTGCGCGTGAAGTGGCTGGTGATGCGCCCGCAGTCCTCGCAGCGGAACTCGTAGATGGGCATCGCGCGCCGATGGTAGCACGCCCGCTAGGCGTCGGGCTCGTCCGGAATCTCGAGGCCGCGGAAGTGCTCGACGTGCGCCACTTTCCCGCGCGCGCCGAGGTCGATGCTCACGAGGTCGATGCGCGCGCGCTCCGGGTCGAGGCCGCGCGCCTCGCAGAACTCCATGGCGCAGCGCCACATGCGCCGCAGCTTGCGCGCGTCCAGCGACTCCGCCGCGGCCCCCGGCGCGGCCCGCCGCGCGCGCACCTCCACGAAGGCCACGTCCGCGCCGTCGCGGGCCACGAGGTCGATCTCGCCGCTGGGCGTGCGCGCGTTGCGCGCGAGGATGGCGAGGCCCGCCGCCTCCAGCCGGTGGGCGGCCACGCGCTCCCCGAAGGCCCCCAGCCGCTGGCGCTCCGTCACCGCGCCGGTCCGAGCTGCGGCTGCGCGAAGGGCGCCCAGCTCAGGCGGTGCTCCCCGCAGGGGCCGCGCCGCTCGATGGCGGCCAGATGGGCGGGCGTGGCGTAGCCCTTGTTGCGGCAGAAGCCGTAGCCGGGGACGCGCGCGCACAGCTCCGCCATCCAGCGGTCGCGCGCCACCTTGGCCACGATCGAGGCCGCCGCCACGGCCACGCTGCGCGCGTCCGCCTTCGGCTCCGCGCGCACGCACGGCAGGGGCAGCGCCAGCGCGTCGGAGATGACGGCGTCGGGCGCGCGCGGCAGCGCCTCAATGGCGCGCATGGCCGCCAGCCGCCGCGCCTCCGCGATGCCGCGCCGGTCGACCTCGGCGCTCGTGGCCCAGCCGACGCCGTGGGGGATGGATGCCTCAATCCCGGCGGCCAGCTCCTCGCGCGCCGCGGGCGTGAGCGTCTTGGAATCGCGCACGCGCCGGAACCAGGGCCGCCGGTCCCGCGGCGCGAGCAGCACCGCCGCCGCCGTGACCGGTCCGGCCAGCGGCCCCACGCCCACCTCGTCCACGCCCGCCACCAGCGCCGCGCCCGCGCGCCACGCCTCGCGTTCCCAGCGCAGGGAGGGGACGGGGCCGCGACGCGGGCGCGCCGCCACGCTAGGCGTCCCGCGCGTCCTCGTCTGCCCCCTGCCCGAGCAGCGCCCCGAGGGCGGCCTCGTTCTCCGCCAGCTGCCCCTCCATGTCCTCGATGCGGGCGAGCGCGGCCCGCACCTCGGCCAGCTCGCAGGGCAGCTCGCCCGAGGCCAGCTGGGGGTGAAGGGCCTCGCCGATGACGGTCTTCTCGCGGCGGATGCTCGATTCCAGGCGGTTCGCCCGCATCTCGAGCTGCGCCCGCTTCGTCTGCTTCTTCGTCACTTCCGTGGCGGTGGCCACGGTCTTGCGAACCTGGTCCCGGAAACTCATGGGCCTCGTCCTGTCCGAATGCGTCGGGGGCGCATCATAGGCCCCACGGCGGCTCCGGCGCCACCGTCAGCCGCCCGCCAGCGACTCCTCGTAGACCTGCGCCATGCCCTCCAGCACGGTATCGGCCAGCCCCAGCACGCTTTCCACCGCCGCCACCGTGTCGTCCGCGCCCAGCTGCGCCTCCGAGGCCAGCTGCACGGCCGTCTCCTCCAGCGAGCGGCGCAGCGAGTTGAACGTGCCCACCGCGTCCGTGAGCGACACCTCCGCCGCCACCAGCGTGCGCCCGTACTCGCCGCCGATGCTGCGCGCGTCGTCGCTGAAGCGCTCCGGGCGGGGGCGCGCGCGCGAGGAGAGGAAGCGCGCGGAGAGGTCCACCAGCTGCCGCCCCGTGAAGCGCAGGCGGTCGCGCGCCGTCTGGTCCAGCCCCTCCAGCGCGTGCGGCTCGCGCTCCCGCCGCCCGCTCAGGCGCCGCTGCACGCGCGCCAGCGCCAGCTCGCTGATGCGGTCCGTGTCCAGCGGCGGCGCCGTCTGGCCGCCCCGCGTCAGGAACAGGCGCGCGTCCTCCGCGCGGATGCGCCGGTGGCCGCCGCTCGTGCGGAAGGAGCGCAGCTCGCCCGCGTCGGCCCAGCGGCGCACGGTCGACTGGCTCACGCCCAGCAGCGCGCTGGCCTGGCCCAGGGAGAGCCACTCCCGCGCGGGCGCGTCTGCGTCGTCGTCCACGAAACCTCCCAAACCTCGCGCCAGCATACGCGCGCGGCCCGCGCCCGCGCCACCGCCGAGGGGCCTCAGCGCCCTTCCGCCGTCATCTCCGCCGCGCGCCGCACCGCGCCGTCGCCGAAACGGTCGCGCAGCGAGCCCACCGTCTCCGCCAGCCGGTCGGCCTCCAGCGTCTCGCCCAGCCGCAGCTGGCGCGCGCGGGGCATCAGGTTGGCCACGCCCACGCCGATGAGGCGCACGGGACGCCGCCCCTCCTCGCGCCAGAGCCGCTCGAAGAGGTCCGCGCCCGCCGCGAAGATGTCGTCCGCCAGCGCCACCTGGCGGGCGGGCGTGTGCGAGCGCGTGAGCGTCTGGAAGGGCGGGAAGCGCAGTTTCAGGACGACCGTGCGCGCGGCGCGCCCGTCGCGGGCCAGATCGCGCGCCACCTGCTCGGCCTGCGCGCGCAGCACGGCGCGCAGGCGGGACCGCCCGGGCTCGTCCTCGCCGAAGGTGGTTTCGCGGCTGACCGAGCGCGCCGCCGCCCGCTCCGTGAGCACGGGCGCGTCGAAGCGCCCCAGCGCGCGCTCGCGCAGCTCCTCGCCCATGCGCCCGAAGCGCGCCCGCAGGGCCGCCGCCGGCCAGGCGGCCACCTCCCCGATGGCGCGCAGCCCCAGCTCCGCCAGCCGCGCCTCCAGCCGCGGGCCCACCATGGGCAGGTCGCGCACGGGCAGCGGCGCGAGGAAGGCCGCCTCCCCGCCCGCGGGCACCACGCACAGCCCGTCCGGCTTGGCCGCGTCGCTGGCCACCTTGGCCACGAGCTTGTTGGCGGCCACGCCCGCGGAGGCGGCGATGCCGATTTCCGCGCGCACGCGGGCGCGGATGGCCCGCGCGATCGCCTCGCCGTCGCCGAAGAGCCGTTCGCAGCCCGCCACGTCGAGGTACGCCTCGTCCGTCCCCGCGCGTTCGCAGGCGGGCGTGTAGTCCCGCAGGATGGCGTGGAAGCGCTCCGACGCCTCCGCGTAGTACGGAAAGTCCACGGGCAGGCAGGTCGCCTGCGGGCAGAGCCGTCGCGCGCGCGCCATGGGCAGCGCCGAATGCACCCCGAAGGCGCGCGCCTCGTAGCTGGCGGTGCTGACCACGCCGCGCGGCCCGGTGAAGCCCACCACCACGGGCTTCCCCGCCAGCTCGGGGCGGCGCAGCACCTCCATCGCCACGAAGAAGGCGTCCAGATCGACGTGCAGCACGCTTGGCGAACCCATGCGAACACCCGTTCATCCAGCCTACACCATCCGCCGGAGCGGCGGGCTCCGGTGCCCCGTCAGAAGCGTGGCCGCGTCCCCCCTGCGCCCGCTTCCGCTACAGTGTGCGAAGCCCGCGCTCGAACGCGGGGCGAAGGAGCCTTCCATGTCGTCGTCCCCGTCGTCGCCGGACCCCACGCCGCTGGAGCGGATGCTCGCCTTCAACCAGGGGGTGATCGAGGAGTTCCGCGCGAACGGCGGGAGCGTCACGGGGCGGTTCGCGGGCGCGCCCCTGCTGCTGCTCACGACCACGGGCGCGCAGAGCGGCGAGCCGCGCACGACGCCGCTCGTGCACAGCACCGACGGCGAGCGCGTCGTCATCATCGCCTCCTACGCGGGCGGGCCGAGGCATCCCGCCTGGTTCCTCAACCTGCGCGCCACCCCGGAGGTCACGGTCGAGCTGCCGGGGGAGACGTTCCGCGGGCGCGCGCGCATCGCCGCGGGCGAGGAGCGCGAGCGCCTCTACGACCAGCAGGCGGCGCGGATGCCGCAGTTCAACGAGTATCGGGAGAAGACCAGCCGCGAGATTCCGGTGGTCGTGATCGAGCGCGCCTGACGGCGGCGCTGCACGCGCATCGGGTAGGATCGGCCCCCGCAACGCGAAAGGAGTCGCCCCATGCCCAGGCCCCGCGTCCTCACCGAACTCGACGAGTGGCCCCGCCACCAGACGATCGACACCTTCGACTCCGTGGCCACGGCCAGCACGGAGTGGAGCGACGGCTACTGGTTCTGCTTCGGCGATCCGGCGGGGGAGGTGAACCTGATCACGGCCATCCGCCTCTACCACAACACGAACGTGATGGACGCCTACGCCATCGTCAGCCTGGACGACGGCAAGCAGTACAACCTGCGCGCCAGCCGCCGCCTGCGCCCGCGCATCGACGAGCTGGAGGTGGGGCCGTTCTGGCAGGAGATCGTGCGCGGGCTGCGCACGGTGCGGGTGGGCTGCCGCGAGAACCCGCACGGCATCGAGTTCGACATCCTCTGGGAGAGCACGGCCCCGCCCTACGACGAGGCCCCGGGCGGGCGCTTCCGGGTGGACGGGCGGCTGGTGGCCGAGCGCTCCAACTACATCCAGTCCGCCGACATCGCGGGCCGCGTGAAGGTGAACGGGCGCGAGTGGACGTTCGATTTCGGCGAGGGCTGGGCGGGCACGCGCGACCACTCCTGGGGCATCGGCGCGGGCACGGGCAGCGGCGGCAAGGCCAACCCCTACGTGGCGCCGCTCCTGCAGCCGCCCGAGCGGGGCAGCTTCTCCGCCGACGGGATGCGCCACTGGGGGGTGGTGAACTTCCCCGACCGCTGCCTCTACTACGCCTTCCGCCTGGGCGAGGACGGGCGCTACACCGCCTCCGGCACGGGCCGCCAGAGCACGGGGCCGCTGCACAGCTGGGTCGAATACGCCTACGACTCCGGCCGCGAGGGCTTCGCCTACGCCGACGTCTCCATCGAGGCGCACGAGTGGGAGGACGGCCATCCCCGCTTCAAGCGCGGACGCCTCAACCTGACGCGCCCCGACGGCGGCGTCGACCGCTTCCAGCTGGAGGTGGTGGGCGAACCCGTCTACATGCGCGCGGGCGGCTACGCCGACGGCTGGAACGACACCCTCGGGCGCGGCGTCTACCGCGGCGAGGAAGTGGTGGAGGGCGAGGTCTGGGACGTCTCCCATCCGGTCAAGGTGTACGACCTGGAGGGGAACGAGGTGCCGCAGATGAGCGGCGGCGGCTCCTACGCCGAGCTCTCCACCGTCTACCGCAACCTCGACGATCCCGACGACGTGGGGCTGGGCATCCTCGAGTGCGCGATCATGACCGAGTTCGAGGGCGTCAGGGGCCCGTAGCCGCGGGCGGCGGGGGCGCGACGGCGGCCAGCTCGCGCAGGAGTTCGAGCCGCTCGCCGTGCCAGCGGCTGGCGAGGCCGCTCGACGAGGGAACCACCCAGGGAACGGTCGCGCCGATGCGTTCGGGCTGCTCGCCGTTGGGGCGGCGCGTCAGCGCGGCGCGCGGCAGACCCAGCGCATGGCGCCCGAAATGGACGTAGATGCCGCGCCCGCTGAACACGGCCCGGCGTGGCTGGAACTCCAGCAGCTGGGCGTGCAGGCGGCGCGCACCCGCGGCGATCTCCGCCTCCGTGAGCTCGTCCGCGCGCACCGTGGCGCGCGGGCAGAGGTCGACGAAGCCGATGCCCGCCGCATCCATGAGGGAGGCGTCGTCGCCGGGACCGGCGGGACGCGGCAGCAGGCCGCTCGCGTTGAGCTGCCGCCAGAAGGCGTTGCCGCCGCGCGCGTAGTAGTGGCCCGCTTCGGCGGAGTAGACGGAGGGGTTGTAGCCGATGAAGACGATACGCAGGCCGGGGCGCAGGTAGTGGGGCAGGGTGGGGCCATCGCTCACGGCCCGTCCGCCGCCAGCGCGAAGCGCACGCCCGGATCGGGCAGGCGCAGGGTGCGGGGTTCGGCCCCGCCGTCGGGCCGCGGGAAGGTGAGCGCGATCGTCTCGTCCGCGCCCTCGTCGAGCCGCGGCGGCGCGCGCCCATCCGGCCAGTCGAGGGGGACGCGCTCGCCGTCCGCCAGCTCGAGCTCGACGCCCTCAGGCTCGAAGGTCCAGGCTTCCTCCGCGCGGACGCGCAGGGCGACGGTCCAGGCGGGCGGCGCTTCCGCGGGCAGGACCGTTTCCACCGAAATCGTCACGCCCTCGCCACGCCAGGCCTCGCCGGGCGCCACGTCCGCCTCGCCGTAGAAGAAATCGACGGCGGCGGGGACGCCGAAGATGCCGGCGGGGATGCCCACGAGGATGCCGAGGATGGCGGCCACGCGCAGGCAGCCGCCGCGCCCGGCGGGGGCGTCCGGCTCGGCCGGGACGGCGACGCGGCGGCGGGACGATTCGCTCACGCGCGGCGCTAGCGGACGCGGGCGGCGAGGACGAAGCGGAAGTCGGGGGACGCGCCCAGTTCGTAGCGCTCGTCGGCGGCGAGGGCGCGGAGGAAGCGCTGGAGCGAGGCCGCGCCCGCGTCGCCGGGGCGCTCCGCGAGGACCGCGGGCAGCGTCCCCGCATTGACGACGAGGAGCGCGCCGCCGGTGCGCACGAGCCGCGCGAGGTGGCCGCCCATGCGCTCGCATTCGCGCCAGCGCGCCCCCGCGATGGCGAGGTCGTAGGGCCCGTTGAGGGCGCGCACGACGGTGGGGGCGTCGCCCGCGTGGACGCGGACGCGCTCGGCGAGGGCGTGCCGCCCGGCGTGGGCGGCGATGGCCGCGGCGAGGCGTTCGTGGCTCACCACGGCCTCGAGATGGCCGGTCTGGCCGAACGCGCCCGCCACGTGGAGGCTGGCGTGGGCGGCGACGGCCTCGCCCGCCGCGCCGGAGGGCAGGTCGCTGGCCACGTGCAGGACGTAGGTGGCGCGCATGGCGCGGACGATGGCGGCCAGCTGGCGGGCGGACGCCAGCGCATCGAGGCGGTCCTCCGCGGGCAGATCGGCGATGACGGATGCGAAGCGATCGGGGCGCGCGTCCAGCAGCTCGCGCGCGAAGCCGGCGGCGGCGGACGTGTCGGACATCCTGGCCATTGTAGTCAGGCGGGGGCGTCGCCGCCCGCCAGCGCCCGTTCGAGGAGGGCGCGGTCCTCCGGCGCGAGGTCCGCGCGCAGGGCCAGCTCGCGGGCGGCGGGGCTGATCTTGCGCCACGTCCGGCGCAGCACCCGCTCCATGGTGGCGGGATCGGCGCGCGCGGCCAGGTCGTGCAGCTGCGTTTCCACGAACACGAGCGTGAGGGCGTCCTCGTAGGCCTGCCCCTCGGGGTCGCGCCGGGGCGTCTCCTTGCGGATGAGGCGCTCGACGCGGGCGATGGTTTCCCCGTCGTAGCCCGCTTCCGCGAGGATGGCGCGGGCGTGGCGGGCGTGGCGCAGCTGCAGGTCGCGCCGCCAGCGCAGGTAGCCGCGCCGCCCCGCCGGATGGTCCGCGCGCGGGGATTCCCAGCGGCGCACGTGGTGGGCGCGGGCCGCGAGCAGCAGCGCCTCGCCAGCGTCGGGGCGCAACCGCTCCACCCAGGCCGTCATCATGCGCGCGTGCGTCAGTTCCCTGGGCGCGGGCCGCCCGTCCACGACGATGGTCGCGGGATCGGGGGCGTTGGCCTCGTCGATGAGCGCGATGGCGCGGGCGAAGCGGGGGCCGAAGCGGGAGGCGTCCACGCCGCCCATCTTTCCACAGCGGCGGGGGCGGCGGCGAACCCTACAATGGGCGCGTGGACGAACGCGCGGCCATCGCCTACCTCGAATCGCTCCACGACATGGAGCGCGAGCCGGGGGCCTCCGCGAATCCGCCCATGAGCCTCGCCTCCATGCGCGCGCTGCTGCGGCGGCTGGGCGATCCCCAGCGCGGGCGGCGCACGGCGCACGTGACGGGCACGAACGGCAAGGGCAGCGTGGCCGCCATGATCGAGGGGGCGCTGCGCGCGGGCGGCGCGCGCACGGCGCTCTTCACCAGCCCCCACCTGCACGCCTGGACGGAGCGCATCCGCTTCGGCGGCGAGCCCGTGGCCATGTCCGAACTGGCGGCGGGCGTGCGCGCCATCCGCCCCGCGCTGGAGGCGGAGCGGGCGGCCTCCGGCGGGGCGGTGAGCACCTTCGGGGCGCTCACCGCCGCCTTCTTCCGGCTGGCGCGGGAACGGGACGCGGACTGGCAGGTGACGGAGGTGGGGCTGGGCGGATCCTTCGACGCCACCAACGTGCACGAGGACGGGGCCGAACTGGCCGTCATCACGCCCGTCGCGCTCGACCACACGGCGGTGCTGGGGGGCACGGTGGAGGCCATCGCGCGGGACAAGGCGGGCATCGTGGGGCCGCGCTCGATCTGCGTGCTCGCGCCCCAGCCCCATCCCGCCGCCGACGGGATCGTGCGCGCGCGCTGCCGCGAGACCGGGGCCGCGCTCGCGTCCGTGGCGGACGAGTGGGAGGTCGAGCCGCTGGCGGGCGACGGCGACGGGCAGTCCTTCCGGCTGCGCGGGCCGGACGGGACGCTTGACCTGCGGACGCCGCTGGCGGGGGCGCACCAGCTGGCGAACGCGGCCACGGCGGCGGCGGCCATCCACGCCCTGCACGCGCGCGGCGCGGCCATCCCCGACGAGGCGCTCGCGCGGGGCATCGCCGGGGCGCGCGTGGCGGGGCGGCTGGAAACGCTGGCGCGCGCGCCCCTGCTGCTGGCCGACGGCGCCCACAACCCGGCGGCGGCGGCGGCGCTCGCGCGGGCGCTGCGCGACTGCTACGCATGGCGGCGCTGCTTCCTCGTGCTCGGCGTCATGGCCGACAAGGACGCGCGCGGCATGGGGGCGGCGCTCGCGGGGCTGGCGGACGCCATCTGGTGCTGCGCGTCCGATTCGCCGCGCGCCCGCGATCCCGCCTCCCTGGCGGCGGCGCTGCGGCCCTTCGGCGCGCCCGCGACGGAGGCGGCCAGCGTGGCCGAGGGCATCGCGCGGGCGCGCGAGCGCGCGGGCCCCGACGACCTCATCTGCGTGGCCGGGTCGCTGCGCGCCGTGGCGGAGGCGCGCGCGGCGGTCCTCGGCGCGGACGCCGCCGCCCCCTGAGCGGCGCGGGGGACTGGACCGGAAGATGGCGCGCGCCACAGGCTGGGGGAACATGTCGTTCGCGGAAGCGCTGGCGCGTGGCGCGTTTCCGGTCACGCTCGAAATCACGCCGCCGCGCCGGTCCACCCCGGCGGTGCTGCTGCGGCGCGCGCGGCTGCTCGGGGGACGCGCGCTGGCCGTGAACGTGATCCAGCGGCCCGAACGCCAGCCCAGCCTGGAGGCGGCGCTGGCGCTGCGGCGCGCGGGCGTCGAGCCGGTCTGGCACCTGGCCACGGGCGGACGCCCGCGCGCGGCCATCGCCGCCGACGCGGAACGGGCGCGCGCGGGCGGCGTCGGCCACGCGCTCTGCCTGCGGGGCGACCACCGCGCGGCGGGCGGCCCCTCCGTGCGCGAGGCCATCGCCCTCCTGCGCGAGCGCGCGCCGGAGCTGGCGGTCGGGGCGGCGCTCGACCAGTACCGCGCGGGCGAGGACGCACGGCGGGCGCTGGCGGGCAAGCTGCGCGCGGGCGCGACCTGCCTCTGGACGCAGCCCGCCTTCGAGCTCGCGCCCCTGCTGCGGGCGGCGGAGACGGCGAAGACGCTGCAGCCGGAGGCGCGCGTCATGGCCATGGCCATCCCCATGCTCACGCCGCAAGCGCTCGACGCCATCGGCGAGCGGCTGCGCATCCCCGCGCCGGAGGGGCTGCGGCGGCGCATCGCCGCGGGCGAGGCCGAGGCCTGGCGCGCCTTCGACGAAACGCTGGCCGCGCTGGCGGCGGCGGACGCCATCGACGGCGTGGCCATCATGACCTGGCGCGCCGACCCGCCCGCGGGCACGGGCGAGCGCATCGTCGAGGGGCTGCGGCGCGCGGGCCTGACGATGGAGTAGGCTGCGCGTATGGAGACGCGCCCCTTCGGACCGCTCGGCATGGTGAGCGCCCTCACGCTCGGCGGCGGGGGCACGGGCGGCGTGTGGGGCGCGACCACGCGCGACGAGGCGGTGGCCACCGTGCGCGCGGCGGTCGATGGCGGCATCGACTTCCTCGACGTGGCCCCCGGCTACGGGGACGGCGAGGCCGAGCGCGTGGTCGGCGAGGCCTTCGGCGGACGGCTGCCGGACGGCGTGCGCATCTCCACCAAGCACCACCTCGGCAACCCGCCCGCGGGCGAGGTGGCGGGGGCGCTGCGGGCGGCGCTGGCGGCCAGCCTCGAACGGCTGCGGCTGGAGCGCGTGGACCTCTTCTTCCTGCACGGCATGGTCGTGCCCGACGGCTTCGCGGGGCGGGGCACGCCGCGCTCCCTCTTCGCGGAAACGGCGCGGCCCGCCTTCGAGGCCCTGGCCGCGGAGGGGCTGAGCGGCGCGTGGGGCCTGAGCGGCGTGGGCGTGCCCACGGCCCTGCTGGAGACGCTGGCGGAGGACCCGCCGCCCGCCGCCATCCAGTGCGTGGCCAACCTGCTCGATTCGCCCGGCGGCATGAAGGCGTACGACGAGCCGCCGCGCCCGCGCGCGCTGATCGCGGCGGCGACGGCGCGCGGCGCGGGCGTCATGGGCATCCGCGCCGTGCAGGCGGGCGCGCTCACGGACGCCATCGACCGCGAGCTGCCGCCCGACCACGCGGAGCTGGCCGATTTCCGGCGGGCGGCCCCCTTCCGGGCGCTGGCGCGCGAGCTGGGCGAATCGCCCGCCTCCCTCGCGCACCGCTACGCGCTGGGCATGGAGGGCGTCTCGACCGTGGTCCTCGGCGTGAAGAACCGCGCGGAGCTGGCGGAGTGTCTGGCGGCGGAGGCCAGGGGACCGCTCGGCGCGGAGTTGACGGCGCGCATCGACGCCGCCGTGGCGGGCCGCTAGCGCACGCGCAGGGCGGCGGGCGCGTGCTCGCCGAGACGCGCGTCGAGCGCCTCGTGCCAGCGCCGCACGGCCTCGCTCCCGCTCTCCAGCGCGCCGCCCCGTTCCGCCAGCTCCGCCACGGCCTCCGCGTCGCCCGCGAGCGCCTCCGCGATGCCGTCGAGCAGGCCCTGCGTCCATTCGAGCCGCGTCCGCCAGGCGGGCTGCACGGCGGGCGAATCGCCCTCGCCCCAGTCGGGGGCGTACCAGACGGCGTCGAGCAACGCCGAGGCCTCGCCCTCGGGCCAGACGGCGAGGCCGAGGACGCCGTCCGGCGCGAGCGCGACCAGCAGGTTGGGGAAGAGGACGTAGGCCGCGGCGGCGGAGTGGAGCATCGCGCCCGGGCCGGGGCTGGCGGACGGAGCCCCGTCCGCGGGGTCGATCCAGTCGAGGGGACTGGCGAGGCCGAGGGCGCTGGCGCTCTCCGGCGTGAAGGGGGCGACGACGCGCAGGTGGCCGTTCGCCAGCGTCTCCGCGTCGGCGGCGTCGCCGTCCGCGATCAGCGGCCCCGCGCCCGCGCGCGGGGGCGCGGGGGGCGCGGCCAGCAGGCGCCCCATGACGCGCTTCCAGTTGGCCGCGACGGTGACGGAGCGCCGGTCGAGCGTGCGCAGCCCCTCGCCGGCGGCGGCGCGCAGCTCCTCCCCGGCGGGGCCGAGCCAGTCGCGCAGGTCGGGGGCGGCGGCTTCCTCGTTCACGAAGATGGCGCCGTCCGCGAGGGCGCAGGCCACGGGCACGAGGCCGCGCTCCTCGCGGCGCAGGTCCACGAAATCGCGTTCGTCGGGAACGGACACGAGCTTGCCGGAGGTGTCGTAGGTCCAGCTGTGGTACTGGCAGCGGAGGGCGCGGTTGCGGCCGCGGGGGACGCGCACGACGGGCGCGCCGCGGTGGCGGCAGCTGTTGTAGAAGCAGCGCACGACGCCATCGACGGCGTGCACGACGATGAGGGGCACGCGCGTCTTCTCCCAGGTCATGTAGAGGCCGGGGCTGGCCACCTCGTCGAGACGCCCCGCGAGGAGCCAGCTGCGGGCGAAGAGGCGGGCGCGCTCGGCTTCGTGGAAGGACGGGTCGGCGTAGCGGCCCGCGGGCAGCCGCGCGGACTCGCGCGAGGGGGGCGCTCCGGCGCGCGCGCGCAGCCGTTCGCGGATGTCCCCGGCAAGCGTCACGCCCGTGCCCTCCCGCGCGGCGAGTGGGCGCGATTCTACGCGAAGGCGCGGCCGATGGGCGCGGAGGGGCGGGGTTCGCTACGCTACGGGGCGGTGAACCGCTCAAGCGCCGCCCCCTCCCGACCCCCCTCGCCGATCGCGCGCCTGACGCGGCTGGAGATCGACCGCGAGCGGCGCTCGGTGCGCTTCGCGCGGCGCTCGGTGACGGTGCCCGTCTACCTGGCGTCGTTCCTCATCAACACCGTGGGGGCGCCGCTCTTCCTCGCGGTGGCGCTGCTGGCGGACCTGGCGCGGGGTCGGGGCACGGTGCTCGTGCGCTGCGTGCTGGGGCTGTGGGCCTATCTGGCGGTGGAGGCGTTCGGGCTGCTGCTGTTCCTGCCCCTGTGGCTGGCGGGGCGGGGGAACCGGGAGCGTCGGCTCGCCCTGCACCACTGGTTCGCGCGGGTGTGGGCGCGCAGCATTTTCTGGAGCCTCGTGCGCCTGTTCGAGGTGCGCGTGGCCGTGGAGGGCGCCGCCGAGGCCGCGCGCGGGCCGGTGATCGTGTTCTGCCGCCACGTCTCGCCCGTGGACAACCTGCTGGCGGCGGTCTTCCTCGAGGGACGGCACGGGCTGCGCCTGCGCTGGGTGATGAACGCGTGGCTGGCGCGCGACCCCTGCATCGACTTCGTGGGGCACCGCGTGACGAGCACGTTCCTGACGGTGGGCTCGCGGGAGGGGCCGCGCCAGATCGCCAAGGTGGCGGCGCTGGGCGAGAACCTGGGGCCGCGCGACGGCGTGCTCGTCTTCCCCGAGGGCGGGCTCTTCACGCCGCGGCGGCTGGCGCGGGCGGTGGCGCGTCTGCGCCGCGGGGGCGGCGGCGAGGAGGCGGAGCGCGCCGCCGCCTTCCGCAACGTGCTCCCGCCCCAGCTGGGCGGGGCGCTGGCCCTGCTCGAACGCGCGGAGGGCGCGGACGTGGTGTTCTGCGCGCACACGGGGCTGGAGGACGGCAGCTACCGCGCCGTGCTCGCGGGCGGGCTCCTGCGCCGCCAGCTGCGCGTGGCCTTCTGGCGCGTGCCGCGCGCGGACATCCCCGCCGACGTGAAGGCCCGCGGCGACTGGCTGCACGAGCAGTGGCGGCGCGTGGACGACTGGATCGAGCGGAACGCGCCCTGACTCTGACTACTTGGCGGTCTCGGAGCCGGGATCGAGGTCGCCCTCGATGCGGAGTTCGGGGAGCCATTCGAGCCAGCGCGGCAGGTACCAGTTGGCCGAGCCCAGCACGGCCATGCTGGCGGGCACGATCACCGAGCGGATGATGGTGGCGTCGAGGATGACGGCCACGCCCAGCCCGAAGCCCGCCTGCTGCAGGGGCACGAGGTCGCCGATGGCCGTGCCCCCGAAGACCGCCACCATGATCAGGGCCGCGCCCGTGATGATGGCCCCCGTGGAGCGCACGCCGAACATCACCGATTCGCGGTTGCCGCCCGTGATGCCGTAGCGCTCGCGGATGCGGCTGAGCAGGAACACGTGGTAGTCCATGGAGAGCCCGAACATGACGGCGAAGAGGAAGAGCGGCAGCCACGCCTCGATCGTCTCCGAGCGCCGGAAGCCCAGCAGCTCGTTGCCGATGCCGTGCTGGAAGACGAGCACGACGATGCCGTAGGCCGCTCCCACCGAGAGCAGGTTCATGGCGATGGCCTTGAGGGGCACGACGATGGAGCGGAACACGAGCAGCAGCAGCACGAAGCTGAGGCCCAGCACGGACGAGAACACGATGGGCGTGTAGAGCGCGATCACGTCGAAGAAGTCCACGTCCCCGGCGGTGGGGCCGGCCACGAGCACGGTGGCGTCGGCGCCGGCGAAGGCCGCGGGGATGTAGTCGTTCCGCAGGCGGCGCACGGCGTCGTGGGCCCCGGCGCTGCGCGGATCGACCGTGAGCAGGGCGGAGACGAGGGCGAGGTCGCTGGCCTCGTTCACCGCCACGCCCGCGGGGGCGAGGACGGCGTCGGCGGCGAGGCTGGCGGTGAGCGCCGCGATGGAGGCGGTCACGTCAGGGCTGGTCGCGTCGGGCGCGTCGACGACGATCTCGACGGGAGAGACAAGCCCCGCGCTGAATTCCTCCTGCAGCAGCTCGAAGGCGAGGCGGCGGTCGTTGTCCTCCGGCAGGGTGGAGACGCCCGCCACGCCGGAGCGCAGCGTGAAGGCGGGCACGGTGGCGGCGAGCAGCAGCCCCGAGGCCACGGCCAGGCTGATGAGGGGGCGGCGCATGACGGCGCGCACGATGAGCGACCAGAGGCCGCCGCCGCCGTTGCGGTCGTGGAGCTTCATGCGCGGGATGAAGGGGATGCGCAGGGCGTCCACGCGGTCGCCCAGCACGCTGAGCATGGCGGGCAGCAGGGTGAGGGACGCCAGCACCGCCGCCAGGGCCACCATGATCGCGCCCAGGCCGAGGCTGCGGTACATGCTGCTGGGGATGAGCAGCAGCCCCAGCAGGCCGATGACGACGGCCCCGCCGGAGAAGAGCACGGCGCGGTTGGCGGTCGCGCCCGCGCGCGTGATGGCGTCGGCGATGATGAAGCCGCGCAGGCGCTCCTCGCGGAAGCGCTGCACGATGAAGAGCGAGTAGTCGATGCCCACGGCCAGGCCGATGGCGGTGATCATGTTGACCACGAAGAAGGAGAGCTCGAAGCCCTGGCCGATGAGGAAGGCCCCGCCGAGGGCCGTGACGATGGCGATGAGGGCCACCACCACGGGGATGCCCGCCGCCGCCGCCGCGCCGAAGACGGCCAGCAGGATGAGCATGGCGATGGGCAGGCCGATGCCCTCCCCGCGGCGCAGGTCGCGCTCCGAAATCTCCGTGACGGTGAGGCCGATGCTGCCCTGGCCGGTAATCAGCGCCTCGAAGCCCGGCGGCGTGTCGAAGCCCTCCACGAGCGCCACCAGCGGGCCCGCCGTCTCGCGCGCGTCGTCCACGCTCCCCGCCAGCGTGACGGGGATGAGGGCGGTGCGACGGTCGGTGGAGACGAGCATCTCGTTCGCCGTCTCGTGGTAGCTGACGGCGGCGACCACCGTGCCATCCAGGGCGCGCACCTCGGCCAGCAGGCGGCCCGCGAGCGCCGCGAAGGCGGGATCGTCCACGGCGCCCTCGTCGGCGCGCAGGAGGATGAACTCGCGCGGCAGTTCGGGGCCGCGGAGGCGCTCCTCGATGAGCGTGCGCGCGCGCTCCGATTCGGTGTTCGGGTCGAGCCGATCGTTGGTGGTGAGCACGTCGCGGATGTCGAAGGCGAGCACGGCGGCGGCGCCCACCAGCACCGCCCAGGCCGCGATGATGTACCAGCGATGGCGGGCGCTGAACCGCGCGACGCGCGCCGTGAAGGAGCGCTGGGCCGACCCCGAACTCCGACGCGCCATGGCGTTCCCCCCACCGTGCCCTTCAGGCTAGCACAGCCCCGCGCCGAACGGACCCCGAAAACGGGGCGCATTCGCGAAGAATTACGCGGCGTTTCCCCGGGTTCAGCCGCTCAGAAGACGACGACGCCGCGGGCGTTCCTGCCAGCGGTCATGTCCGCGAAGGCGCGGGCCGTCTCCTCGATGGGGTAGGTGGTGGTGACGAGGGCGTCGAGTTCGAGCTTGCCCGCGCGGTACCAGTCGAGCATGCGGGGGAAGTCGCGCACGCTCGCCCCGCCGCCGCAGAAGGACCCCTTGAGCGTCTTCTCGGTGACGGCGACGAGGCCCGCGGAGAGGGAGAAGGCGTCGTCGAAGCGGCCCACGCCGACGATGGTGGCGGTGCCGCCGCGGCGCGCGGCCATCCACGCCTGCTCCATGGTCGCGCCCACGCCGATGGCCTCGAAGGTGTAGTCCGCGCCGCGGCCCCCGGTGAGCGCCATCACGCGCTCGACGGCGTTCTCGCCGGAGGCGTCGACCACGTGCGTGGCGCCGACGCGGCGGGCGAGGTCGAGCTTGTCGGGGTTCATGTCGATGGCCACGATGGCGGACGCGCCCGCGATGCGGCAGCCCTGGATCACGCTGAGGCCGACGCCGCCCGCGCCCCACACGGCGCAGCTGGTCCCCGGGCGCACGCCCGCTGTGTTGATGGCCGCGCCCACGCCCGTGATCACGCCGCAGCCCAGCAGGGAGGCGCTCAGCAGGGGGATGTCGTCGGCGATCTTGATGGCCGTGTTCTCGGCCACCACGGTGTACTCGCAGAGCCCGCCGACGGAGGCGAAGGGCGTCAGGTCGTCGCCGTCCAGATGGAAGGGCGTGGACGTGTTGTTCGTGAGGGGCATGCGCTCGCACTGGGCGTACTGGCCCTCGACGCACTGCAGGCAGCGCCCGCAGAAGGCGGTGGTGGTCATGATCACGTGGTCGCCCGGGGCGAGCGCGGTCACGCCCGCGCCCACGGACTCGACCACGCCCGCGCCCTCGTGGCCGAGCACGAGGGGGTTCATGGCGGGCAGCACGCCCTCCAGCACGGACTGGTCCGTGTGGCAGAGGCCGCAGGCGCTGAGTTTGACGCGCACCTGCCCGGGGCCGGGATCGTCGACCGTCACGGTCCGCACTTCGAGGGGCGTACCGCTGGCGCGCAGCACGGCGGCTTTGGCTTGCATGGTCACCTCCGGCGCGCCACGAGCGGTCGCGCGCGCCGATTGTACCGCGCGTTGGTACTATAGCGCCAAGTCAGTCTGAGAATAAATTAAATTCCTCTGGGTCGGAGTTGTCGACAAAATCCGGGTCGCGCCTATACAAGAGATTCGAAAGAACCTCCTCGGGTATTGATTCGCCAGAACGAGTTCGCACCACCATAGGGTCGGGCTGGGTAGTCACAACAAATTGGTCAATTATCCTCCGTTGCTTTTTTTCGCCAAAAGATCGCCACGCAGCAGGAGATATCATAATACCTTCAGTTTCATCTAGAATTGTCTTGGACAACAGGGCGGATGCAAGATTCGTATCTTCTTCCCAGAATGCGGGAATATAGACATGGACTAGGGAATCCCATCCTTTAGGGAAAGAAAGAATTGCAACATTTCTGTCAGGTTCTGGATAGACTGTCACGAACATTAGTATCTCGGAAGGAGATCGAATAATCCCTCTTTCTGCAATTTTCCTCTCTTCTCGTGGCGTACCCATATTCCTTCCTTCGCGGTAAGTAACGACATTGGCTGCAATTTTTGGGACACTTTTGATAACAATAATTCGATGTTCCATACCAGAATTTCTTCCATTACGCACGTGAATCAATGCATTTTCTACCTGAATTTTGAATCTTTCTGCCAGAGCTTTTCGCTCGGCACTAATAGAAATCCTCGAAGAAAATACAGTCGTTTGGAACTCTCGCCCGAGTTCTTTATAAAACCTAAGTATCACACACTTCTTGAAGTAGTCAAACAGAACAGTACGATAAGCAAGCAGAAGGCAATGTTCTTCATTGGCAGCATCGAGGTTTCCTTTTTCGATTTGGGAAAACGTGCTATCATCGTGACGCTTGCATGCCCATTTTCCCGTGATGATCGGATTGCTAATACTACGATACTGACGGAAAATTTTATCTCTTTCATTTTCCATAGCACTCGCCATGGAGAAGTCTTTAATCACGTCAATGGACAAGATTTGCAATTTCCTCCTCTTATCCGCGATCAAGATGAGCTTAGCCTTCTGGATCGAGTGCGCCTCAACGAGTTGCACACTGCATTCAGATTGTGGTCCAATGAGACAGCGAGCCTCAGCGTTCCTAGCCCGCAGATATGCGGATTCCGCGCGCCTGAAGTCCTCGCGGGTAGGGCCATGCGGCCCCAAGTCCTTTTCCATAGGGGCTATCGTAGCACAGGATGGCTACGGGGCAAAGCGGTCCTCATCGCCGATACGCAAAATCGACGCCCTGCGCCCCGCCATCATCATCCGCTATCATCGCGCGCGACCGCCATGATCGCCGTGCTGCACGGACTCGACGAACTGCGCCTGCGCCGCCGCCTGCGCGCCATCCGCGGCGACGACGCGGACGTGACGCTGCTCGACGGGCGCGACGCCAAGCCGGAGGACATCCTCGCGCCCGCCTTCACCGCGCCCTTCCTCGCCCCGCGCCGCGCCGTCATCGTGGAGGGGCTGCTGGAGCGCTTCGAGTCGGGGCGCGGGAGCGGGCGCGCGCCCCGCGCCAACGCCTTCGACCCGCTGATCGAGGGGCTGGCCGCGGGCGTCCCCGACACGACCGCGCTGGCGTTCGTGGACGGACCGCTGGGGGCGCGCAATCCCCTGCTGCGGCGGCTGGAGGAGGCGGGCGCGACCGTCGAGCACTTCCCCGAGCTGAAGCGCGGGGAGCTGGCGGCGTTCGTGCGCGAGGAGGCGGAGCGCCAGGGCGTGGCCCTGCGGCGGGGACGGTCGGCGCGCCCGCTGCCCGCGGACGAGGAGTGGCGGCGTCCGCGCGAGGACGATCCCGCCCAGCTGCTGGCCGCGCTCCATCCGAACACGCTCGAGCTGGCGCGCGAACTGGAGAAGCTGGCGCTCTACACGATGGGCCGCGAGGCCACCGTGGACGACGTGGACCTGCTCTGCGGGGGCGAGCGCGGGGCCACCATCTGGGAGCTCGTGGACGCGGTGCTGGACGGGGAGACGGCGAAGGCGCTGCAGGCCCTGCGCTTCCTGCGCTCGCGGGGGGAGACGGTGAACGGCCTGCTGGCGCAGCTGGCGGCGGCCTACCGCCCGCTGGTGACGGTGGGGGAGATGCTGGAGGAGGGCGCGGGCGCGGAGGAGATCGGCAAGGCCATCCGGCGGCCCTGGCCGCGGCTGCGCGACCAGGCCATCCAGCGCGCGCGGCGGCTGGGGCGCGGGGGCGTGCTGCGCGCCTACGAGATCCTGGCGGCGGCGGACGGCGGCGTGAAGCGCGGCGAGCTGCGCGACGAGGTGGCGCTGGAGGTGGCCGTCACGCGGCTGCTGGCGCTCGCCCCGCGCGCGGGCCGCCGGGCGTCTTAAGGGGCGCGGGGTGCCCGGCGGCGGCCCTAGCCGCTGGGGCGGATGGAGGTGATGAAGCGGCCCTGCACGCGCACGTCCGAGGCATCGGCGTAGATGGGCGGCATGGCCGAGTTGGCGGGCTGCAGGCGCACGCGGTCGCCCTCGCGGTAGAGCCGCTTGAGCGTGACCTCGCCGCGGTCCTCCAGCCACACGGCCACCTTCTCGCCGTCGGCGGCGGTGGCGGCGGGTTCGAGGAAGACGATGTCGCCGTCGGCGATGAGGTCCTCGATCATGGATTCGCCCTTCACGCGCAGGGCGAAGACGTTGCGGCGGCCGCGCAGCATCTCCTCGGTGACGGTGACGGTGTCCTCGACGTCGGCCTGCCAGCGCTCGCTGGCGGGGACGGGGATGGGCTGGCCGGCGGCGATGGCGCCGAGCACGGGCACGTCCACGGTGCGCGCGCGACGGCGGCCCTCCAGCAGCTCGATGCCGCGCGAGACCTCGCGGTCGCGCCGCAGCACCCCCTTCTCCTCCAGCCGCCGCAGGTTGTAATCCACCACGGACGTGCTGCTGATGCCGCAGCCGCGCTGGATGTCGCGGATGGACGGCGGGTAGTCCTTCTCGTCGAGGAAGTCGCGGATGTACTCGAAGATGCTGCTCTGACGGGCGGAAAGTTCACTCATTTCATCCTCCGCGAAACGCATGTTCCGCCATTGAACACCGTCGAATCCTTAACGTCAAAGCCCGTTCCGCACGAACGGCGGTTGCGGTCCCGCGCGCGCCGTGTCTGGATGGACGCATGGACGCGCGCGCGCGCATCGAGGCGCTCGCCGCCGACGCCGGTTTCGACCGCGTGCGCTTCGCGGGCGCGGAGACGCTGGAGGAGGCGCGCACGGCGGCGCGCGCGGCCCGGGAGGAGGGACGGCTGGCGGACCTGCGCTGGATGACGGACGGCTGGATCGACCGCGCCGCCGACCCCGATGCGTTCCTGGCGGGGGCGCGCACGGTGGCCCTCTTCGCGGTGGCCGCGCACGCCCCCGACCCGGCCCGTCCCGACGGACGGGCGCGGGGACGCATCGCCCGCTACGCGCGCGGGCGCGACTACCACCGCCTGTTCGAGCCGGGGCTGCGGCGCATCGCGCGCGCCATCCGCGAGGAGCTGGGCGGGGAGGCGCGGGCCACGGTGGACTACGGGCCGCTGCTGGAACGCCCCCTGGCGGCGCGCGCGGGGCTGGGCTGGCTGGGCAAATCGACCATGCTGCTGGCCCCGGGCCTCGGCCCCTGGGCGCTGCTGGGGGCGGTGGCGACGACGCTGGAAATCGCGCCCGACGCGCCCCTTCGCAAGAGCTGCGGCTCGTGCACGCGCTGCATCGTGGCCTGCCCCACGGGGGCCATCGCGCCCGACGGCGGGGAGCTCGACGCGCGCCTCTGCATCAGCTACCACACGATCGAGAGCCGCGCGCCCATCCCGCGGACCCTGCGCCCGAAGTTCGGCGACTGGATCTTCGGCTGCGACGACTGCCTCAATTCCTGCCCCGTGGGGGCGCGCGGCGGGGCGGGCCATCCCGACCTCGCGCCCGCCTCGGCGGACGACGCCTTCCCCCCGCTGGCGGAGCTGCTGGCGCTGGACGAGGCCGCCTTCCGCGCGCGCTTCCGCGGACGCGCCATCCGGCGGGCCACGCGCGACGGCTTCCTGCGCAACGTCTGCGTGGCGCTCGGCAATGTGGGCGCGCCGGAGGACGCGGACGCGCTGGAGAGGGCGCTGGCCGACGGCGCGGCGCTCGTGCGCGGGCACGCGGCCTGGGCGCTCGGCGAGATCGCGCGGCGGCACGGGATCGGCGCGCGCGCGGCGGCGGCGCTCGGGGCGCGGCTGGCGGTGGAGCCGGACGACTGGGCGCGCGAGGAGCTGGCGGCGGCGCTGGCGGTCGCCTCCGCGGCGGGCGGGACCGCGCCCGCGCCGCCGGTCACGCCCGCGTCCGCCGTCACGCTGCGGGAGATCACGCAGGAGAACCTCGAGGCCGTCCTCGCGCTCTCCGTGCGCGACTCGCAGCGGGGGTTCGTGGCGACGAACGAGCGCTCGCTCGCGCAGGCGCACTTCGAGGAAGCCGCCTGGTTCCGGGCGGTCTACGCGGACGGGGCGCCGGTCGGGTTCGTCATGCTCCACGACGAGAGCCTGCGCGCGGCGCCGCGCGAACGCGGCTACCTCGTCCTCTGGCGCATGATGATCGACGCGCGCTTCCAGGGCATGGGCTTCGGCCGCCGCGCCATCGCGCTGCTGATCGCGCACGCGCGCACGCGGCCCCACGTGACGCGGCTGCGGACGAGCTGGCGGCGGGGGGAAGGCAGCGCCGAGGGCTTCTACCGCAAGCTCGGATTCACGGTCACGGGAATCGACGACGGTGGCGAGGTGTGGGCGCAACTCGACCTGCGCGGCTAGAGGCGCAGGCCCAGCAGCTCGCGCGTGAGCGTTCCCCCCGCACCCACCTTCACCACCACCCAGGTGAGGCGCAGCTTGACGGGGCCATCGTCCGTCTCCAGCCACACCTCGTCGCCCTTCTCCCAGCGGTAGTCGGAGTCGATGGTGAGGTAGTGGCGGCCCTTGCCGCCGGAGAATTCGTCGGCCTCGAAGAAGCTGGTCTCCATGCGCGCCAGTCTACGGGGCTGACGCCTTCGCGGAGCGGCGGGCGCGCTGGTCGGCGCGGACGGCCTCGTCGACGGGCCGGTAGCGGGCGAGGAAGTCCGACGCGAAGGCGTCGAAGGTTCCGGCCAGGATGGCGCTTCTCATGCGCTCGCAGAGGCGCAGCAGGTAGCGCAGGTTGTGGATGCTGGCGAGCCGGTAGCCCAGCAGCTCGCGGTTGCGGAAGAGGTGGTGGACGTAGGCGGCGGAGTGGTCCGCGCACATGGCGCAGTCGCAGCCCGCGACGAAGGGGCCGTCGCGTTCGCGGTGGCGCGCGGCGCGGATGTTGACGCGGCCATCGTCGCTGAAGAGCGCGCCCGTGCGCCCCAGGCGGGTGGGCAGCACGCAGTCGAAGAGGTCGGCGCCGCGGGCGACGGCGTGGACGAGGTCCTCGGGGCTGCCCACGCCCATGAGGTAGCGCGGGCGATCGGCGGGGAGTTCGGCGCAGGCGGCGGCGAGGGCGGCGTGCATCTCGGCCTTGCGCTCGCCCACGGAGAGGCCGCCGATGGCGTAGCCGGGCGCGTCGAGGGCGGCGAGGGCGCGGGCGTGGCGGCGGCGCAGGTCCTCGTCCGTGCCGCCCTGCGCGATGGCGAAGAGGGCGGGCGCGTCCGCATCCCCGCCGAGGGCCGCGCGCGAGCGCTCGTACCAGCGCAGGGTGCGTTCGGCGGCGTCGCGCTGGTCCGCCGCGGAGGCGTCGGCGGGCTGGACGTGGTCGAGCGGCATGGCCACGTCCACGCCGAGCGCGCGCTGCGCCGCGATCGCCAGCTCGGGCGTCCAGGCGTGTTCGGAGCCGTCGAGGTGGGAGCGGAAGCGCACGCCCGCGTCGTCCACGCGCACGAGGCGGGCGAGGCTGAACACCTGGAAGCCGCCGCTGTCGGAGAGGACGGGGCCGTTCCAGCGCATGAAGCGGTGGACGCCGCCGAGGGTCTCGATGAGCCGGTGGCCGGGGCGCAGGGAGAGGTGCCAGGCGTTGACGAGGACGATGCGGGCCCCGGCGGCGGCCACCTCGGCGGGCGTGAGCGCCTTCACGGCGGCGAGCGTGCCCACGGGCATGAAGGCGGGCGTGGGCACGGCCCCGCGGGCGGTGACGAGGACGCCCGCGCGCGGGGCGACGGGGCCCGCGCCGCCGCCTTCGAGCCGGAAGGCGACGGACACGCTCAGGCGAGCACGGCGTCGAGGGCGGCGGCGACCGCTTCGTCGGGCACGTCGCGGTGGACGGCGGCGTGGCCGATGCGGTCGAGCAGCACCCAGGAGACGGCGCCGTCGCGCACCTTCTTGTCGCCGCGCATGGCCTCGCGCACGGCCCCGCGGTCCACGCCGTCGGCGCGTTCGGGCAGGCCGCAGGCGCGCAGCAGCTCCTGCTGGCGGGCGAGGGCGTCCGGGGCGAGCAGGCCGCGCTCGCGGGCGATGAGCGCGGCGGCGCGCATGCCGATGGCCACCGCCTCGCCGTGGAGGCAGGCGCCGAAGCCGGCGGCGGCCTCGATGGCGTGGCCGACGGTGTGGCCGTAGTTGAGGAGCGTGCGCGCGCCCGCCTCGCGCTCGTCGCCGGAGACGACGCGGGCCTTGATGGCGACGCTGCGGGCGATGAGGTCGCCGCTGGCCAGGGCGGCGGGATCGCCCGCGCGCGCCTCCAGCAGCGCCACCAGCTCCTCGTCGAGGATGAGGCCGTGCTTGACCAGCTCGGCCAGCCCCGCGCGCAGGTGACGGGGCGGGAGCGTGGCCAGCAGGGCCGGGTCGATGACGACGAGGCGCGGCTGCGCGAAGGCCCCCACGAGGTTCTTGCCGAGGGCGTGATCGACGCCCGTCTTGCCCCCGATGGCGGCGTCCACCATGCCGAGCAGGCTGGTGGGGACGTGCGCGAAGGGGACGCCGCGCAGCACGGTGGCGGCGGCGAACCCGCCCAGGTCGGTGACGACGCCGCCGCCGAGGCAGACGACGAAGTCGCCGCGCTCGACGCGCTCGCCGAGGAGCCAGTCCCAGACGGCGGAGACGGTGGCCAGCGTCTTGTGCTCCTCGCCCGCGGGGATGGCCAGGTCCAGCGCGCGGAAGCCCGCCGCGCGCAGCGAGTCGAGGGCGCGCGCGGCGAAGCGGGGGCCGGTTCCGGCGTCGGCGAGGAGGAAGGCGCGGCCCGACAGCCCCGCCCCGGCGCAGAGCGCGCCGAGGCCGTCGAGCGCGCCCTCGCGCACGACGATGGGGTAGCGCCCGCCGGGAGCGCGCACGACGGCGGCCACGTCGGGCAGTTCCGCGGCGGCGGGCGCTACCGGATGCGACTCGCCCCAGAGACGCAGGACCTCATCGCACGCCTCCCCGGGCGTGAGGCCGTCCACGTCGATGGAGGCGTCGGCGCGCGCGTAGGCGGCGCGGCGGGCGCGGAGCAGCGCCTCCAGCCGTTCGGCGGGGTCGCCGCCGTCGAGCAGGGGGCGCGGTTCGCCGCTTGCCCCACGGGCCAGGCGGGCGGCGGCGGCGGCGGGGCTGACGGCGAGCCAGACGCTGAAGCCGCCGGCGAGGGCGCGCCGTCCGGCGGCGTGGACGGGCGCGCCGCCGCCGGTGGCGACCACGGCGCGATCGGCGCGGGCGGCGCGGGCCAGCGCCTCCGCCTCGAGCGCACGAAAGGCGGCCTCGCCCTGCTCGCGGAAGATGGCGGCCACGGAGCGCCCGGCGGCCTCCTCCACGAGCGCGTCGGTGTCGAGGAACTCCCAGCCGAGGCGGTCGGCGAGGAGCCGTCCGACGGTCGACTTGCCAGCGCCGGAGAGGCCGGTGAGGAAGATGCGGGCGGGCATGGCGGCCCGTCAGCCGCGCCGCGCGCGCGGGCCGAGGGCGCGCAGGTAGCCCGCGACGTTGGCGCGCAGCTCGGCGAGGCTGTCGCCCCCGAACTTCTCCAGCCAGGCGTCGGCGAGCACGATGGCGACCATGGCCTCGGCCACCACCCCGGCGGCGGGCACCACGCACACGTCGCTGCGCTCGTAGTGGGCGAGCACCTCCTCGCCCGTCTCCAGATCGACGGAGGGCAGGGGATGGGCGAGCGTGGGGATGGGCTTGACGGCGGCGCGCACGATGATCTCCTCGCCCGTGCTCATGCCCCCCTCGATGCCGCCGTGGTTGTTCGAGCCGTGCCGCCAGGGGCGCTCCCCCCACTGGTCCGCGGGCAGGATGACGTCGTGCGTCTGCGAGCCGCGCCGGTCGGTGGCGTCGAAGCCGAGGCCGAAGCCCGCGCCCTTGAAGGCGTTGATGCTGCAGATGGCCTGCGCGATGCGCCCGTCCAGCTTGCGGTCCCACTGCACGTGCGAGCCGAGGCCGAGGGGCACGCCGGAGACGCGCACCTCCACCTGCCCGCCGAGCGTGTCGCCGTCGGCCTTGGCGGCGTCGATGGCGGCGATCATGGCCTCGCTGGCGGCGGGGTCGGCGCAGCGCACGGGGTCCGCCTCCAGCGCCTCCTCGTCGATGGCCGCGCGCGGCTCGGCGCGCACCCCGCCGATGGCGATGGTGTGACTGCCGAAGGCGACGCCGAACTCGTCAAGCAGGCGTTTGGCCGCGCCCGCCACGGCCACGCGCGCGGCGGTCTCGCGGGCGCTGGCGCGTTCGAGCACGTTGCGCACGTCGTCGAAGCCGTACTTGACCGCGCCGGGCAGGTCGGCGTGGCCCGGGCGCAGGCGCGTGACGCGCTCGACCTCGGCCTCGACCGGCTCGACGGCCATGCGCTCGGTCCAGTTGGCCCAGTCGCGGTTCTCCACCCAGAGGGCGACGGGCGAGCCGAGCGTGAGGCCGTGGCGCACGCCCGCGGTGATCTCGGCGCGGTCCCGCTCGATCTTCATGCGCCCGCCGCGCCCGTAGCCGCGCTGGCGGCGCGCGAGGTCGCGGGCGATGTCGTCCTCGGACAGGGGCAGGCCCGCGGGCAGCCCCTCGATGAGGGCGGTGAGGCCCTTGCCGTGGCTTTCGCCCGCGGTCAGGAAGCGGAAGCGTCCCGTCACGATGCGCGCTCCTCCGCGCCCCATGCTACGCCAGCCGCGCGTTACGGCGCGGGCCAGAACCAGCGTTCGCGCATTGCGGGCGTGGATGCTATCCTGAGCGTGATGCCCGAACCGCGCTCGATCTACCCGAAGCACTTCTCCCAGGGCCCGCCCGTGCCCCGCAGGAGGACGGGCTTCATCCTGATGCCGTTCAAAGGTGAGTTCGAGCCTGTCCACGAAGCCATCAAGGCGGCAATCGAGGATGCCAATCTTGAGCCGTTGCGGGCTGACGATGTCTTCAGCACGCAGGCGGGGATGGAGAAGATTCTGCGGGGAATCGCCGAGGCGGAGGTCGTCGTGGCCGACATGTCGGAGAGAAACGCGAACGTCTTCTACGAGGCGGGCATCGCCCACATGGCAAAGGAGAACGTTGTTCTTCTGACTCGGGACCGTAAAGACTTCCCGTTCGACCTCCAGCACATCGACCACATCATCTACGAGCCGAGCGAGAAGGGCCTTCGGGAGCTTACGGAGCGGCTCGGCCAAGTTATCCGCAACCTTCCTCCCGAACCAGCATTCGAGCTACGCAGCGCCAGCATCGCTGATCTATCCCCAGTACAAATTAAGCGTGAAATGCGTCGACTGCTCCATTCCTGCAAGCAGCAATGGTTGGATGACGTTATTCCTGCCCAAATCTCAGTGTTTGAAAAGGATTTTGAAGAGCGTATATTTCGTCACCAGTCGGATGTGGAGCAAGCGAAAGTGATCGAAGAGTCGATTCGTGTCATTCAGCCTGCTTTTTTGCGATCATGGCGGCCCATCGAAGAGATTGGATTCTCCATTATTGACCGCACGCATAGCGACATTTATCCCGGATTGATAGATGCTATAGAGCGTGCTTATTCTATCTCAATTATTCCCGGAAATCTTGATTGGATTAGTAGTTACTGACCTCTCTTGGCACTCCGAACATGGATAGTCTGGGGGGCATATGCACTGGATTCCGAAAATTGGGAAATCGTCGAGACATTACTCCACAGCGAGATTGATTTTGGATATAACCAAAAGAGTTCGTTCTCCGAGTTCCGGTCGGCATTTTATCCACAGGCTTCAGGTAGAAATATTAAGCTAGCGATAGACTCTGTCTATCAGCAAGGAGAACAGTTGGCCAATTCTCACTTTGGAGACACTGAGGCAATGAATGGTTTTATTAGTTTTTGGCTATTTTCTACTGATATTATGGCAGATGCCTCGGATTCTTGGATGCTCGGTGCGTGGTTCCGTTCTCCTGTAGGACAATTTGAAAAACTTGCTTCTCGTCTTGAACATGATTCTGAATACGCACGGAATTTTACTCAAGCCGTGACCCGTACCAGCCCGGCATCGCTAAATCAGCGCTGGCAGGGTGGCAATCCCCTTAATCTTGGCAACCTCCGTAACCGCCTTTTGGATCGTGGGCGGTTGGGATCGAGAACATCGGCTTGGGATCTTCCCCAAATCCCTCAGCGCTTCGCGGAATAGCGAGCGCTTGATCGCGCGCCGCATGACGGCCACGAGCGCGGCGATGATCCATTCCTGGACGAGTACACAGTGATTCTCTCCTTGCGGGCCATGCCCGTCACGATGCGCGCTCCTCCGCGCCCGCGTCGGCGGGGGGGTAGGGGTGGCCGAGGGGGGGCGGGAGGGCGATGGGGACGGGCGCGCCGCTGGCGTCCGGCGGCTCGTACGCGGTGTCGAGGCGCGCGAGGATTTCGGCGGGATCGAGCCCGTCCCAATCGATGGCGTCGGCCTCGCGGCGGCGGGCGGTGGTGGTGAGGATGGGGCGCTGGATGGCCGCCCCGCCGTCCGCCGCGAAGGTGGCGTACACGTCCACGCGAACGCTCCCGAGGCTGAGGTTGGGGACATCGTACAGCATCATCTCGGCCAGCCTGGCGGCGAGGGGGACGGCCTCGTCGAGCGCGGAGGCGACCTGCTCGCGCCGTCCGTCCACGGAGCGGAAGGCGCGCTCGGCGGAGGACTGTACGGTCGCGGCTTCGGCGTCGGCGGCCACCAGCTCGGCACGCTGGACGCCCGCCCAGAGACTCGGGGCCACGTCGCGGGGCGGGCGGGCGCGCCGCCAGCCGGCCATGGCCTCGAGGATGAGGGCGGCCACGATGGCGTGGTCGCCGGAGGCCACGCGCCGCCGCCAGCCGCGCTGCTGGAACATCTCCGTGGCGATGACCCAGCCGGTGAGCAGGAAGAGGGCGAGGGCGACGCTGACGCCGATGACGATCATGGCGCGGGGGCGAGGGCGTCGCGGGCGGCCTCGCGCATGGCGTCGAGCGGGGCCGCGCGGCCCGTCCAGCGCTCGAAGGCGAGCGCGCCCTGGTGGACCAGCATGGGCAGCCCGCCGAGCGTGGGGCGTCCGGCGGCGCGGGCGGCACGCAGCAGGGGCGTCTCGGCGGGGGCGTAGACGATGTCGACGATGAGCGCGCGCGGGGCGGACTCCGCCGGATCGCGGATGAGCACGGCCTCCGCGCCGCCCCCCTCCATGCCCGCGGAGGTGCAGTTGACCACGCAGTCGAAGGGCGCGAGCGGCGTCCCGAAGGGGAGGGCGCAACCGTCCGCGGCTTCGGCCAGCGCTTCGGCGGCTTCGGGACGGCGGGCGGCGATGGCGACGGCGGCGGCGTCCGCGCGCGCGAGGGCGAGGGCGATGCCGCGCGCCGCGCCGCCCGCGCCCAGCAGCAGGAAGCGTTTGCCCGCGGGCGCGAAGCCGGCCTCCGCCAGCGCCGCCGTGAAGCCGTCGCCGTCGGTGTTGTGCCCGACGAGCCGTCCGCCGTCGTTGACGATGGTGTTGACGGCCCCGGCCCCGGCGGCGGGCGGGGCGAGCTCGTCGAGGAGGGGGAGCACGGCGCGCTTGTGGGGGATGGTCACGTTCGCGCCGAGGCAGTCGGGGGCGCGCAGGGCGGCGATGCGTTCCGGCAGGGCCCCGGGCGGCGTGTCCCAGCGCTCGTAGGAGGCGTCGATGCCCGCGGCGCGCAGGGCGGCCCCCTGCATGGCGGGCGACAGGGAGTGGGCCACGGGATGGCCGACGATGCCGAGCCGCGCGCGCGTCACGGGCAGGCCGCCGAGCGCTCAATGTTGGCCTGGTGCTGGGCGAAGGCGATGGCGAAGGCGTGCGAGTCGTCGCCCGCGCAGGCGTCGAGCACGTAGTAGTAGTAGCTGGTCTCGACGGGGTCGGCGACGGCCTCGATGGCGGCCAGGCCGGGGCTGGCGATGGGGCCGGGCGGCAGGCCGGGGTGCAGGCGCGTGTTGTAGGGCGAGGGATGTTCGAGGTCGGCCACGGTGATCTCGGCGCCCGGCTTCCACCAGCCGAATTCGGCCACGCTGTCGGGGTCGGCGGCGATGGCGTACTGCACGGTGGCGTCCGCGCCGAGGCGGTCGCCCGCGGCGAGGCGGTTGAAGAAGACGCCCGCCACGATGGGGCGCTCGCTGGCGAGGACGATCTCGCGCTCGATGATGGAGGCGAGCGTGAGCGTGTCGTGGACGGTGAGGCCGCGCGCGGCGGCGGCCTCGCGCAGCGTGGCGGAGAAGCGCTGGCGCATCGTCTCGAACATGAGCGCGACGAGGTCGGCGGCGGTGGAGCCGAGGGGCAGGATGTAGGTGTCGGGGAAGAGGTAGCCCTCGCGGCCAACGTCCTCGGGCAGATCCGCGGCGAGGCCGGGGGGGAGGTCGGCCGCTGCGACGGCGACGACGAATTCGTCGGCGGTTCCGAAGCCCGCCGCTTCGGCGATGGCGGCCATCTCCTCGATGCGCAGGCCCTCGGGGAAGGTCACGCGCACGGTGGGCACGGCCTCGCCCACGGTGAGCTGGTCGATGATGGAGGCGATGGAAGCGCCGGGCGTGAGCGTGTAGGAGCCGGAGGCGAGGCGGTTCTGCAGGCCCAGCAGCGAGGCCAGCACGTTGAACTGCGTGGCCGAGCGGATGACGCCGAGCGCCTCCAGCTGGCCGGCCACGCCGGTGGCGGTGCTGCCCTCGGCGAGGATGTAGCGCTGGGGGGCGGCGGGCGGCGCGGGCGCGGCGGGCGGCACGATGTCCCCGCCGAGCGTGGCGCGCGGCGTGCCCGCCATCAGGGCCGCGCCGAGGATGACGGCCCCGGCGACGAGGCCGAACCCCGCCGCCATGAGCAGGGAACGCCCCGTGAGGAGCGCGCCGATCGTGGCGTTCACGGGCCGCCGCCCGCGCGCGCGTCGAGTTCGGCCTGCAGGAGGATGGCGGCGGCGGCGGAATCGAGCGATCCGTCGCGGCGGGCGCGGGCGGGCGCGTGGCGGGCCGCCTCCACCGTGGTGAGGCGCTCGTCGCGCGTGCGCACGGGCACGGGCAGGCGCTCGCGCAGGCGTTCGGCGAGGGCGCGCGCGGCGCGCGTCTGGTCGGAATCGCCGCCCGCCAGCGTGAGCGGCAGCCCCACGATGACCTCGCCGACGCCCTCGCGTTCGACGAGCGCGGGCAGGGCGTCGAGGAGGGCGCGCGCGCCGCCGTGGAGGGCGGGCCGGGGATGGGCGTAGAGGCCGAGCTCGTCGCTCACGGCCACGCCCGTGCGGCGGGCACCGGGGTCAAGGGCCATCAGCCGTCTCCCCGTCGTCGGGGGCGGGCTCGGGGGGGCGGGCGGCGAAGGCGACGTCGATGCGGAATCCGAAGCGCGGGAGCCACGGCGCCCAGCCCGGCGAGAGCTCGATTTCGACATCCTCACTACCATAGCGGCTTCGCAGTTCCGCTTCCGCCGATGCGGCGCTCCGGCCCCGCACGGCGTCCTCAACGGCGGCGGGCGCGGGGGCGTCGGGGAAGGCCCCGCTCAGGCGCAGCTCGGACGTGTAGGAGCCGTCGGCGTGATTCCGCCGCGCGCCGTCCGTCTCGACCGCGACGACCGTGCCGGGGATAAGCGCGCCGAAGCCCTCGGGCGCTTCCAGCACGGAGCGCGCGAGGGCTTCGAGCGCCGCCGGGGGGATGACGAGCGCCCGCACGGTCGTGCGCACTTCCATGAAGACGGCGGCGGCGGGATCGCCCTCGGCGGCGCTGGGCGTCCCCAGCTCGACGGTGGCGGCGGCGCTGCGGGCGATGACGGCGTGGCCGGGGCGGGCCTCCGCCAGCAGGGCGGCGAGGGAGACGTCCCCGGCGATCTCGTCGGCCAGCGTTCCGAGGGCGCGGAGGTCGGCGGCGGCGACCGCGCGGCGGGTATCGTCGGCGCCGCCGGAGGCCGCTTCGGGGTTGGTGACGTCGAGCGCGATGAACGACTGGTTGCGCCACTGCGTGATGGCGTCCGCCGCCACGTTGCCCTCCGCGCCCGCGGCGATGGCGGTGGCGGCGGCCTCCGTCTGGCCCCCGGCCGGGACCGTGACCGCCTCGTCGAGCGCGAAGGAGACGAATTCGGGCAGGGCGAAGACGATGGACCCGGCGGGCACGGTGACGGCGTCGCCGGTGGGGTTGGCGATGACGAGCGTGGCCGCGGCGGGGGACACGCCCCGCGTGACCGTGCCCGTGGCGGGCACGGCGAGCAGGATGGCGCGTTCGACGGCGGCGGACTCGGCGGGCAGCGTCAGCGTTTCGA
Source organism: Tepidiformaceae bacterium (assembly GCA_958295975.1). Lineage (GTDB taxonomy): Bacteria > Chloroflexota > Dehalococcoidia > Tepidiformales > Tepidiformaceae > UBA2991. The sequence continues at coordinate 649,102 of OY282446.1, forward strand.
GGTTGGGCGCGTCCACGCGGGGCGAGGCGCGCACCACCACGAGCCGCTCGACCCGCTCCACGGGCGGGTAGACGGTGACCGTGGCCGCGGGCCCGACGGTGAACAGCGCGGCGAGCGCCGCCAGCGCGAGCAGGCCGAGGACGAGGTGCGGCGCGTAGCGCTCGACCGGGGGCGCCAGCAGCGTGGCGAAGCCCAGGCGGAGGACGGCCCTGCCCCCGGAACCCCAGTGCACGCGGTGGGGCGCGGTGGCAACGGGCACGCGCTGGCGGCGCGCGCGGCGGGTGAGCGTCCCCGAACGGGTGGCGACGGCGAGCAGGCGGCCCCGCGCTCGCGCGTGGCGCACGACGCGGCGCATGCCCAGTTCCTCGGCCAGGGCGCGGTTGCCGCCGGGCGCGTGCAGGACGACGGCGAGCGTGGGGGCGGCGTCGATGCGCCCGCAGATGCCGTCGATCTCCTCATGACGGCCGACGGGCACGACGGAGGCGACGGAGGGTTCGCCGCCGCCACCGTCGCCCGCGACTTCGGCGGGCGGCGGCTCCCCGATCGGCGGGGCGTCGGCGGGCGCGGCGGGATCGGGCGCGTTCGCGGATGCGTCCATCGCGCGGGCCCTTCCTAGCCGTCCGCCAGGGCGGCGGCGGCGCGGCGGCGGCCCTCGGCGAGGGCGGCGTCGAGGGCGGAGGGGTCGCGCGCGCCCGCCTCGGCGAGGTCGGGGCGTCCGCCGCCGCCGCCGCCCGCGACCTTCGCCACCTCGCGCACGATGTCGCCCGCGTGCACGCCCGCGGCCACGAGGTCGGGCGTGGCGGCGACGAGGAAGGCGGGGCGCTCGTCGATGACGGCGGCGAGCACGAGCAGGGCGGGCGCGAGGCGGCGGCGCAGGTCGTCGGCCAGCTCCTTGAGCGCCTGCCGCGAGGGGGCGCGCACGCGCGCGACCAGCAGGTTGGCCCCGCCCACGCGCTCGGCGGCGGCGGCGAGGTCCGCGCCCTGCCCGGCGGCGCGCGCCCGTTCGAGGGCGGCCACCTGACCGCGCAGCTCCTCCAGTTCGGCCTGCAGCCCCTCGATGCGCTCCTCCAGCGCGGCGGGGGGCGCGCCGAGGCGTTCGGCCAGCCGCCGCAGACGGGCGTGCTGTTCCAGCAGGAAACGCTCGGCGGACGCGCCGGAGAGCGCCTCGATGCGGCGCGTGCCGGCGGCCACGGCGGACTCGCGCAGGACGTGCACGAGGCCCAGTTCGCCCGTGCGGCGCACGTGCGTGCCGCCGCAGAGCTCGGCGCTGGCGAGGACGCCCTCCGCGCCGATCTCGACGACGCGCACCTCGCTCCCGTACTTGTCGCCGAAGAAGGCGAGCGCGCCGCCGTCGATGGCCTCGCGGTAGCTGGTCATGCGCCATTCGACGGGAACGTCGCGGCGCACGGTCTCGTTCACCAGCGCCTCGACCTCGTCGAGCGCCTCGCGGGGGGCGCGTTCGAGGTGGGTGAAATCGAAGCGCAGGCGGTCGCTGGCGACGAGCGATCCCTGCTGGCGCACGTGCTGGCCGAGCACGGCGCGCAGGCCGGCGTGGAGCAGGTGCGTGGCGGTGTGGTTGCGGGCGGCGCCGCCGCGCCAGACGGGATCGACCTCGGCGCGCAGGGAGTCCCCCGCGCGCAGCTCGCCCGCGGTCACGCGCCCGTGGTGGAGGATGGCCCCGCCCGCCGCGCGCGTGTCCTCCACGGCGAAGAGGCCGCCGGAGGCGCGCAGCAGGCCGCGGTCGCCCAGCTGGCCGCCGCCCTCGGGGTAGAAGGGCGTGGCGTCGAGCGCGACGGCGCCCTCGGCCCCCTCGGGGAGGACGTCGACAGGCTGGCCCGCGCGCAGGATGGCGGCGGCGCGGGCCTCGCCCTCGATCTCCCGCCAGCCGGTGAAGGCGCCGCGCTCGCCCGCGGCGGCGGCCACGGCGGGGCGCTCCGCGTCGTCGGACGCGGCGGCGGCGCGGGCGGCGCGGCGCTGTTCCTCGAGCGCGGCCTCGAAGGCGGCGGCGTCCACGCCGAAGCCGCGGGCGGCGGCGATCTCGCGCGTGAGCTCGATGGGCAGGCCGAAGGTGTCGTAGAGGGTGAAGGCCTCCTCGCCGGGGAGCGTGCGGCGGCCCGCGCCCTCCAGCCGGTCGAGCAGCAGGTCGAGGCGCCGGGAGGCGGTGGCCAGCGTGCGCAGGAAGCGCTCCTCCTCCGCCGCGATGGCGCGCAGGATGAAGTCGCGCTCCGCCTCCAGGTGGGGGTAGGCGGGGGCGAGGCGGGCGATGGCGGCGGCGGCCAGACGGTGGAGGAAGGGCTCGGCCACGCCCTCGCCGCGGGCGAGGTAGACGGCGCGGCGCAGGATGCGGCGGAGCACGTAGCCGCGGCCCTCGTTGCTGGGGGCCACGCCGTCGCCCACGAGCAGGGCGGCGGCGCGCGCATGCTCGGACATGGCGCGGACGGCGCGGCCCGCGGCGGCGCCCGCGCGCCCGCCCAGGTAGTCGACGCCGACGACGGCGGCGGCCTCCGCGAGGATGGGGAGGAAGACGTCGGTCTCGTAGACGCTGCGCACGCCCTGCTGGATGGCGGCCACGCGCTCGAGGCCGCTGCCCGTGTCGATGTTCCGGGCGGGCAGGTCGTCGAGCGAGCCGTCCTCGCGCCGGAAGTTCTGCATGAGCACGAGGTTCCAGTATTCGAGGAAGCGTTCGCCGTCGGCGGCGGGGTCGGCGCCGTCGGGACCGCGTTCGGGGAAGAAGTCGTAGAAGATCTCCGTGTTCGGGCCACAGGGGCCGACGGGGCCGCTGTACCAGTAGTTCTCGGACTCGTCGTAGCGGTGGATGCGCGCGTGGGGCACGCCCGTGGCGCGCCAGGCCTCGTAGGACTCCTCGTCGTCGAGGTGGATGCTGACGTGGATGCGTTCGGGGGGCAGGCGGTAGACCGCGGTGCTCAGCTCCCAGGCCCAGTCGATGGCCTCCTTCTTGAAGTAGTCGCCGAAGCTGAAGTTGCCGAGCATCTCGAAGGCGGTGAGGTGGCTGAGGTCGCCGACCTCCTCGACGTCGGTCACGCGGAAGGTGCGCTGCACGGTGGTGGCGCGGCGCACGGGGGGCTCCGCTTCGCCCGTGAAGTACGGCTTGAACTGTTGCATCCCCGCGCTGGTGAAGAGCGTGGAGGCGTCGCCGATGGGCACGAGCGGCCAGGGGGGGAGGTGGCGATGATCGCGCGCCCCGAAGAAATCGAGGAAGGCCGTGCGAATCTCGTCGGAGCTCCGCGGGGGAGTGGGCATGGCTGCCCGCCGATGGTACAGCGCCAGCGGCCAGGTGTCAGCGCGCGGCGCTTGACATCGCCCGACGGCGGCCCCAGCATGGCCGCCAGGCAGTCGCGCATGACCGACGACCCCGATCCCCACGAACGCGGACCCGTTCCGAGACCCGGCCCCCGCGGGCGACTCCGCCCGCGATGAGCGGACGGCTCGGCGTGGTCGTGCTCGCGGGGGAGCGCGCCGAAGGGATGCGCTCCGCGCTGCCGCCCGCGCTGCATCCCGTGGCGGGCGTTCCCGCCGCGCGCTACGCCATCGACGCCGCGCTCGCGCTTTCCCCCGAACGCATCGCCGTCGCGGTGGCGGACGAGGCGGAGGCGCGCGCGGCGCTGGCGATCAACGGCCCGCGCTTCGTTCCGCAACCCGAGGGGACGGGCGCGGGCGCGGCCATCGCGCGCTGCCGCGAGGCGCTGGCGGGCTGCGACGCCGTGCTCGTGGCGTGGGGCGACGCGCCGCTGGCGGAAAGCGATCTGCTGCGCGCGTTGCTCGAGGCGCGGGGCGGCGCGCCGCTGGCCGTGGCCGCGGCAGACGGGCGCGCGGGCCCCTGGTGCGCGGACGCCGCCTGGCTGTGGGAACGCATGGAGACGGCGGGCGCGGACCCGCCGCGTTCCCTCGCGTCGGAAGCGCCCGTGACGGTGGCCGCGGAGGCCACCGTGATCGGGCGCATCGACGACCGCGCCTCGCTGGCGGCGGCGGAGACGGCCATGCGGCGGCGGCTGATCGCGGGCCATCTGGCCGCGGGCGTCACCTTCCGCGACCCCGCCACCGTCTACGTGGACCGCGGCGTGCGGCTGGCGGCGGAGACGACGGTCGAGCCGAACTGCCACCTGTACGGCGCGACGGAGGTGGCGGCGGGGGCCGTCATCGGGCCCGGCGCGACGCTGCGGAACGCGCGCGTGGGGGCGGGGAGCCGCGTGCTCCACTCGGTGGTGGAGGACTCGACGGTGGGGGCGCGCACGGTGGTGGGGCCGTTCGCGCACGTGCGCGACGGGGCCGCCATCGGCGACGGCTGCGAGGTGCACAACTACGCGGAGGTCAAGAACTCGGCGGTGGGCGACGGCGTGAAGATGCACCACTTCGGCTACCTCGGCGACGCCGACGTGGGCGCGGGCGCGAACATCGGCGCGGGCGCGGTGACGGTGAATTTCGACGGCCGGGCGAAGCACCGCACGCACATCGGCGCGCGCGCCTTCGTGGGCTGCGACACGATGCTGATCGCGCCCGTGTCCGTGGGCGAGGGCGCCTTCACGGCGGCGGGGGCGGTGGTCACGCGCGACGTGGCGGCGGGGGCGCTGGTGGCGGGCGTGCCCGCGCGGGAGCTGCCCCGCGGGGGGGCGTGATGGGCGCGGACCTGATCGGGGCCATCGCCGCCATCGCCGGGTCGGCGCTGGCGCTGGCGCTCACGGCGGGCGCGGAGACGGCGCTGGCGCGCGCCAACGCGGCCCGCATCCAGGCGCTGGCGCGCAAGGGCAACGCCGCCGCCCTGCGCATCGTGGGCGCGGTGGAGCGCCCCGTGGACCCGCTGGGGCCGCTGACGGTGGCGCGCGTGCTGGCGGCGACGGGGCTCGTGAGCGCCTGCGCCTACGTGGGCGCGAACCAGCTGGGGGCGGCGGGCGCGGCCTGGATCGGACTGGCCGGGGGCGGCGCGGCGGCGCTCCTGCAGATGACGGTGGGCACGCTGGCGGCGCGCCGCCCGGAGTATTCCGTGCTGCAGCTGCACCGCGTGATCGTGGTCGTGCGGCGGCTCTTCGCGGCGCCCGCCTGGGCGCTGGGGGCGCCCGCGCGCCTGATCGCAGCCCCCCTGCAGGCGGTGGCGCCGGGCGCGGACGACGAGGACCTCATCGCCCTGCTGGAGCGGGAGGAGGCGCGGGGCGAGGTGGAGGAGGAGGAGCGGCGCATGATCCGCGGCATCATCGGGCTGGAGGACAAGACGGCGCGCGAGGTGATGGTGCCCCGCATCGACATCGTGGCCACGGAGGCGGAGGCCAGCGTGGCCGAGGCCGCGCGGCTGGCCACGGAGCGCGGCTTCAGCCGCATCCCCGCCCACGGCGAGAGCATCGACGACATCGCCGGCATCGCCTACGCCAAGGACCTGCTGGAGGCGCTCATCACGGGGCGCGACGACGCCCCCCTGCGCGCGCTCCTGCGCGATCCCGTCTTCATCCCCGAATCCAAGCGCGCCGACCAGCTGCTGACGGAGATGCGCGCCAACCGCACGCATCTCGCCATCGTGGTGGACGAATACGGGGGCACGGCGGGGCTGATCACGATCGAGGACCTGATCGAGGAGATCGTGGGCGAGATCGAGGACGAGTACGACGTGGCCGCGCCCGCGCTGGAGCAGATCTCCGAGGACGAGGTGCTGCTGGACGCGAGCATGCCCGCGGAGGCGCTGGACGATATCTTCGGCTACGAGGCGGAGAGCGAGGATTTCGACACCATCGGCGGCTTCGTCATCCACGCGCTGGGGCGGCTGCCGGCGGTGGGCGACGAGGTGCGCGTGGACGGCCTGCGGCTGCGCGTGCTGAGCATGTCCGGGCGGCGGCTGCGGCGGCTGCGCGTGGTGCGCGAGCGCGAGGGCGCGACGGTCTGAGCGCGCGCCGTGCTAGAGTCCGCGCACGATGGCGGACGCGGACAACGCGGACATCGATCGCGCGCGCTGGATCGCCCTGCGGCGCGCGGGCCTGGGGTCGGAGAGCTTTCGCAACCTGATCGCCCGCTTCGGCGGCGTCGCCGAGGCGTGGGACGCGCCCGACGGCGAGGCCAAGCGCGCGGGGCTGCGCACGCAGTACGTGCGCGCCTTCGAGCGGGCGCGGCGCACGTTCGACCCCGAACGGGAGCTGGCGGCGCTGGCCGAACACGACGTGCGCACCCTCACCTGGGAGGACGCGGAGTACCCCGAGCTGCTCAGGGAGATTCCCCAGAGCCCGCCCGTGCTGTTCGCCCGGGGGAGCGCGGGGCCGCGCTTCGCGCAGGCGCTGGCGGTGGTGGGCACGCGTGACGCCACGCCCTACGGACGGGAGGCCTGCGAGCAGCTGTGCGGGGCGGCGGCGCGCGCGGGCGTGGCCATCGTGAGCGGGCTGGCGCGCGGCATCGACGCCCTCGCCCACCGCGCCGCGCTCGACGCGGGCGCGCCCACGGTGGCCGTGCTGGGCGGCGGCATCGACGCCATCTACCCGCGCGAGCACGCGGGGCTGGCGGAGCGCATCATGGCGAACGGCTGCCTGCTCTCGGAGTACCCGGTGGGGTCGAAGGCGAGGCCGGACCACTTCCCGCGGCGCAACCGCATCATCGCCGGGCTGGCGCAGGCCACGCTGGTGGTGGAGGCGGGCGAGCGCAGCGGGGCGCTGCTCACGGCCGACCACGCGCTGGAGCAGAACCGCGAGGTGCTGGCCGTGCCGGGCGACATCTTCTCGCCGCGCAGCAAGGGCGTGAACCGGCGCATCCGCGAGAGCGGGGCGAAGCTGGTGGGCTCGGCGGAGGACCTGCTCGAGGAGCTGAACCTGCTCAGCGTGGGGGCGCAGCCGCCGTTGCCGGAGATGCCGCGGGTGGCCCCTGCCGCGCCACGCGGGGAGACGGGTCCGCGCGAGTCCGCTCCCATTCCCGCTCCCGCCGAAACGGCGGCGGCAGCGCCCGCGCCGCCGGAGCCCGAGCCGGCGAACGACGCCGAGGGGCGCGTGCTCCAGTGCCTGGAGGGCGGGCCGCTGCACGTGGACGAGGTGGCGCGGCTGGCGGAGCTGCCGATCCAGGCGGTGACGGCGGCGATGCTGACGCTGGAGCTGCGGGGGCTGGTGCGGCAGCAGGCGCCGATGACCTACCGGCGCGCGCCGTAGGGGCGGCGGGGGCGATGCGCGAATCTTCACATTCGGGGGCGGGGGGCAATTTGACAGGATGGGCGGCAGGCCCCATTCTTCTCCTTCGGGCCTGTCGCAGGGTCCGGCGGACTTTAACAACTGGATAGCGGACGAAAGAGAACGTCTGGGAACCCGTCGAGGGAATGATCCCGGTCTCCGGATCGGGTGGAAGCTCTTACGGAGAGTTTGATCCTGGCTCAGGACAAACGCTGGCGGCGTGTATTAGGCATGCAAGTCGAGCGCGAAGCGGGCCTTCGGGCCCGTGGAGAGCGGCGGACGGGTGAGTAACACGTGGGTAACCTGCCCCGGAGTGGGGGATAACCCGGCGAAAGCCGGGCTAATACCGCATACGACGCCCGGTGGGAATCCGGGAGGTCAAAGCTCCGGCGCTCCGGGAGGGGCCCGCGGCCGATTAGCTGGTTGGTGGGGTAACGGCTCACCAAGGCGACGATCGGTAGCTGGTCTGAGAGGATGATCAGCCACACGGGGACTGAGAACGGCCCCGACTCCTACGGGAGGCAGCAGCTAAGAATCTTGCGCAATGGGCGAAAGCCTGACGCAGCAACGCCGCGTGCGGGAGGAAGGCCTTCGGGTTGTAAACCGCTTTTGCGAGGGAAGAAGTTCTGACGGTACCTCGCGAATAAGCCACGGCTAACTACGTGCCAGCAGCCGCGGTAATACGTAGGTGGCAAGCGTTGTCCGGATTTACTGGGCGTAAAGCGCCCGCAGACGGCCCGGCAAGTTTCAGGTGAAATCTCCCGGCTCAACCGGGAGGGGTCCTGGAAAACTGCCAGGCTTGAGGCAGGGAGGGGAATGCGGAATTTCCGGTGTAGCGGTGAAATGCGTAGATATCGGAAGGAACACCAGCGGCGAAGGCGGCATTCTGGCCCTGTCCTGACGTTCAGGGGCGAAAGCGTGGGGAGCGAACCGGATTAGATACCCGGGTAGTCCACGCCGTAAACGATGAGCACTAGGTGTTGGGGGTATCGACCCCCTCAGTGCCGAAGCTAACGCGATAAGTGCTCCGCCTGAGGACTACGGCCGCAAGGCTAAAACTCAAAGGAATTGACGGGGGCCCGCACAAGCAGCGGAGCGTGTGGTTTAATTCGATGGTACGCGAAGAACCTTACCAGGGCTTGACTTGCATGTGGTACCGATGCGAAAGCTGAGGGACCCTTCGGGGAGCATGCACAGGTGTTGCACGGCCGTCGTCAGCTCGTGCCGTGAGGTGTTGGGTTAAGTCTCGCAACGAGCGCAACCCCTGTCGCCAGTTGTACTTTTCTGGCGAGACTGCCGGGAAACCCCCGGAGGAAGGAGGGGATGATGTCAGGTCAGCGTGGCCCTTACGCCCTGGGCTACACACACGCTACAATGGATGGTCCAACGGGTCGCGAAACCGCGAGGTGGAGCTAATCCCATCAAAGCCATCCTCAGTTCGGATTGCAGGCTGAAACTCGCCTGCATGAAGCCGGAGTTGCTAGTAACCGCAGGTCAGCACTACTGCGGTGAATACGTTCCCGGGCCTTGTACACACCGCCCGTCACGTCATGAAAGTTGGCAACACCTGAAGCCGCTCGGCTAACCGCAAGGGGGCAGGCGTCGAGGGTGGGGCCAGCGATTGGGACGAAGTCGTAACAAGGTAGCCGTAGCGGAAGCTGCGGCTGGATCACCTCCTTTCTAGGGAGTACGCCCTTCCGGCAAGACGCCCCGGCACGCGGTGTGCCGGAGCGCGGAAGGGAACAACCCCCAGGTCGATCGTCGCGGGTTCGCCCCGCGGCGTCCCAACAGGCCTTCAGGCGGCCTGCTTCCGTCCGCTATTCAGCTCTTAAAGGCCGTGCCGGCCCGACCGGGGGCCATTAGCTCAGCTGGTTAGAGCGCAGTCCTGATAAGACTGAGGTCTCTGGTTCGAGTCCAGAATGGCCCACCACCGCCGTGGCCAGGGCGCGGGGCCGTAGCTCAGCTGGGAGAGCGCCGCCTTTGCAAGGCGGAAGTCGGGAGTTCGATTCTCCCCGGCTCCACCATCGGGCAACCTGCGGGACCGGCGGCACGGGCTTCGCGATCGGCGAGCGCCAGGGGGCGCTCGCCGGCGGCGAAGCCGGAAACGGACCTTCACAACTGAAGAGCGATGGAACTGCGAACGGGTTCGGCGTGCGTCCCCTCGGGGATGGGTGCCGGAGCCGGGAGAGATCCAATGCGTGCGAGCCTTGATTGAGGTCAAGCTACCAAGGCGCACGGTGGATGCCTAGGCATCAGGGGCCGATGAAGGACGTGGTAAGGCTGCGATAAGCTCCGCTCAGCTGCCAAACAAGCTCAGGCGGGGATTTCCGAATGGGGCAACCCGGCCCGGGAATACCGGGTCACTCCAGGCTGAACACATAGGCCTGCGAGAGGGAACCGGGGGAACTGAAACATCTAAGTACCCCGAGGAAAAGAGATTATTCCCCAAGTAGCGGCGAGCGAACGGGGAGAAGCCCAAACCGATCGGGTTCGCCCGGTCGGGGTTGGAGGACCCGCCGGTCTTCGGACACGGAGTAAGCAATCGCGGACCAAGGCGAATGGCACTGGAACGGCCAGCCAGAGAGGGTGAGAGCCCCGTAGACGAATGGTTTGCGACTCCGGGCGGGCACCTGAGTACCACGGGACACGTGAAACCCCGTGGGAATCCGGGGAGACCACTTCCCAAGGCTAAATACCCCTGATGACCGATAGTGAACCAGTACCGTGAGGGAAAGGTGAAAAGTACCCCGGGAGGGGAGTGAAAGAGATCCTGAAACCGTGTGCTTACGTGCAGTCGGAGCCCGTTTCGGCGGGTGACGGCGTGCCTATTGAAGAATGAGCCGGTGAGTTACGCTGCGTCGCGAGGTTAAGTGACTCGGTCACGGAGCCGTAGCGAAAGCGAGTCCGAACAGGGCGATTGAGTGGCGCGGAGTAGACGCGAAACCTGGTGATCTACCCATGGGCAGCGTGAAGTCCGGGTAAAACCGGATGGAGGCGCGAACCTTCTCGTGTTGCAAAACGATTGGATGACCTGTGGGTAGCGGTGAAATGCCAAACGAACCAGGAGATAGCTCGTTCTCCCCGAAATGCATTTAGGTGCAGCCTCGGAATCATCTCCGGCGGAGGTAGGGCTCTGGATGGGCTAGGGGGCTTACCGCCTACCAAACCCAACCAAACCGCGAATGCCGCCGGACAAAGTCCGGGAGTGAGACAGTGGGGGATAAGCTTCATTGTCGAAAGGGAAACAGCCCAGACCACCAGCTAAGGTCCCGAAGTTCACGCTCAGTGTGCAAGGATGTCGAATTGCAGAAACAGCCAGGAGGTTGGCTTAGAAGCAGCCACCCTTTAAAGAGTGCGTAACAGCTCACTGGTCGAGTGGTTCTGCGCCGAGAATTCAACGGGGCTAAGCGTGACACCGAAGCTGTGGGTCATCCGCCTTCGGGCGGATGGCGGTAGGGGAGCGTTCGTTTCAGCCGGGAAGGGGCGCCTGCGAGGGGCCCTGGAGCGGAACGAAGCGAGAATGCCGGCATGAGTAGCGTAAGGTGCGTGAGAACCGCACCCGCCGTAAACCCAAGGTTTCCTACGGAAGGTCAGTCCGCGTAGGGTTAGTCGGGCCTAAGCCGAGGCCGAGAGGCGTAGGCGATGGACAGCTGGTTAGTATTCCAGCACCACGATGGCAGCGTTTTAACGCAGAGGGGGGACCCGGGAGGGTAGACCCCGCGGGCCTAATGGATATGGTCCGTTTCCGGATCGTAGGCGTCCGGCGGCAGGGAAATCCGCCGTCGGGACAAGCCGAGGATTCGGGAGAAGTGGAGACATTCGTCAAAGCGACGGGATTGAGCCCAGGCCGGCGAGAAAAGCCTCGCTGCCAGTTGCCAACGTGCCCGTACCGCAAACCGACACTGGTAGGTGGCGGTAAGTACCGTGAGGCGAACGGGAGAACCTTCGTTAAGGAACTCGGCAAATTGGATCCGTAACTTCGGGAGAAGGATCGCCCCCGGCCGTGAACCGGCTTGCCCGGCGAGCGGAAGGGGGCCGCAGTGAGCGGGCCCAGGCGACTGTTTACCAAAACCACAGGTCTCTGCAAAAGCGAAAGCTGACGTATAGGGGCTGACGCCTGCCCAGTGCCGGAAGGTTAAGGGGAGAGGTGAGAGCTTTGAACCGAAGCCCCGGTGAACGGCGGCCGTAACTATAACGGTCCTAAGGTAGCGAAATTCCTTGTCGGGTAAGTTCCGACCCGCACGAAAGGCGTAACGATCTGGGCACTGTCTCGACGAAGGACCCGGCGAAATTGAATTGGCCGTGAAGATGCGGCCGACCCGCGGCAGGACAAAAAGACCCCGTGGAGCTTTACTGCAGCTTGGCACTGGGAGTGGGCCCTGGATGCGCAGGATAGGTGGGAGGCTTGGAAGCCGCGCTTGCGGGCGTGGTGGAGCCGCCGTTGAAATACCACCCTTCCGTGGTTTGCTTTCTAACTCCTGATCAAGCAGGAGGACAGTGTCTGGTGGGCAGTTTGACTGGGGCGGTCGCCTCCCAAAGCGTAACGGAGGCGCGCAAAGGTTCCCTCAGGGTGGATGGAAATCACCCGTCGAGTGTATTGGCACAAGGGAGCTTGACTGCGAGACCCACAAGTCGAGCAGGGGCGAAAGCCGGCCAAAGTGACCCTACGGTACCGAGTGGAAGGGCCGTGGATCAACGGACATAAGTTACCCCGGGGATAACAGGCTTATCTTGCCCAAGCGTCCATAGCGACGGCAAGGTTTGGCACCTCGATGTCGGCTCGTCGCATCCTGGGGCTGGAGTAGGTCCCAAGGGTTGGGCTGTTCGCCCATTAAAGCGGTACGCGAGCTGGGTTCAGAACGTCGTGAGACAGTTCGGTCTCTATCCGCCGTGGGCGCAGGAGGTTTGCGGGGAGTTGCCCCTAGTACGAGAGGACCGGGGTGAACGGACCGCTGGTGTGCGGGTTGTTCCGCCAGGAGCACTGCCCGGTAGCCATGTCCGGATCGGATAAGCGCTGAAAGCATCTAAGTGCGAAGCCGGCCCCAAGATGAGACCTCCCACCCCGTTAAGGGGGTAAGACCACAGGAAGACTACCTGTTCGATAGGCGCCAGGTGTAAGCGCGGCAACGCGTTCAGCTGAGGCGTACTAATGGTCGAGGGCTTGACCTCAATCGAGGCTCGCCTTGGATCTCGCCAGTTCCTCGCTCTTCCGTGCGAAGGTCCGCAACGGACCATCGGCGCGGGGTGGAGCAGTGGTAGCTCGTCGGGCTCATAACCCGAAGGTCGGGGGTTCGAATCCCTCCCCCGCTACCAGAGCGCCACGAAGGGCCTCCCAATCGGGAGGCCCTTCGTCATGCCCCCGCGTCCGCCTCCCGCAGCTCCGCGGCGAGCAGGGCGCGGATGCGCTCCTCCTCGCCGGGGGCGATCGGGGGCGCGAGCGGATGGCTCGGATCGAGGGCGCGCAGGGCATCCACCACGACGCCCGCGACGGCGCGCCGCATGAACGGCTTGTCGTCGGCGGGAATGGCGTACCACGGCGCCCACGGGCGGGAGGTGGCGTCGAAGACGGCCTGGTAGGCGTCGAGGTAGGCCTCGTGGTGCTCGCGCTCGCGCACGTCCGCCATTTCGAACTTCCAGTGCTTCTCCGGCTCGTCGAGGCGCGAGAGCAGCCGCCGCGTCTGCTCGTCCTTCGAGACGTTCAGCCAGAACTTGAGCACGGCGGTGCCGCTGCGCGCGAGGTGCCGCTCGTGGTCGCGGATGGATTCCAGCCGCCCTTCCCAGAGGGCCTGCGGGCTTTCCGGCCCGGGCAGGCGCTGCGGCTCCAGCAGCTGCGGGTGGACGCGCACGACGAGCACCTCCTCGTAGTAGCTGCGGTTGAACACGCCCACGTGGCCGCGCTCGGGCAGATGGCGCGCGGTGCGCCAGAGGAAGTCGTGCTGCAGCTCCAGCGAGGAGGGCCGCCCGAAGGGGGTGACATGCACGCCCGCGGGATTCACGCCGCGCAGGACGGCGCGGATGGTGCTGTCCTTGCCCGCCGCGTCCAGCGCCTGGAAGACGAGCAGCAGGGCGTGGCGGTCCTCGCCGTAGAGCTTGCGCTGGAGGTCGTCGAACTCCCGCACGAGGGCCCGCAGCTCCTTCCGCAGCCGTTTGGCCGGGGGAGCGTCCGCGGGCGGGGCGGTGGGGGCGGCGCGCACGTCGAAGCCGCCGTCGAAGGGCACGGTCCAGGGGCTCGCGGGCGGGATGAACATGGGCGCCTCCGCGCCCAAGCCTACGCGCCGCGCGGCGGGAGCGGCGCAGCCAGGGCCCGTTCCACCACGGGAAGGGTGAGGCTCGACGGACGGCGCTCGTCGTGGAACACCTGCTGCACGGCCACGCGCAGGTCGTCCGGACCGGCGAATTCGGGCCGCACGGTCGAGTTCGCGTTGCGGCTGAAGCGGGGGAAGCTGCTGCTGCTGATCTCGAGCCGCAGGGAGTGGCCCCGTTCGAAGGTGTAGGCGACGTCCCACAGGTCGATGGTGAGGCTGGCGACGACGCCGGGCTCCAGGAACCGCGGCGACTCGAAGGAGTCGCGGAAGCGGGCGCGCTGGATGCCGTCGGCGACGATGGCGCAGTAGCCCCCCGGCTCCACGTCGACGAGCTTGCCCGTGAAGTCGGTGTCCGGCGCGCTGCTGGCGATCCACAGCTCGACGGCGACGTTGCCGGCGATGGTGAGGGGCTCCAGCAGGCGGGCGGAGGTGTAGACGAGCACGTCGTCGCGGGTCTCGACCTCCGCCTGATCGCGCACGCCGCCCGGCCCCGTGACCGTCGCGAACGTGCGCCCGCCGATCGTCGGGACCGGATCGCGGGGGTCGTAGCGGTAGCTGTCGGGCGGCCCGGCCCGTGGCGGCTCGGTCGACAGCACGCCGTCGCCGAAGCGCGAGTTGGCGCGGCCGCCGCCATGCAGGTAGTAGCGCGCGGGCGAGCTGGGCGGCGGCCAGGCGTCGGCCTCCCGCCAGGCGTTCTCGCCGCCCATCAGGAAGTAGCGGGCGCGCGGCTGCGCCATGAGGGGCGTGTCCTCGTCCCTGAGCCAGTGGTCGAACCACTGGAGCAGCAGATCGCTGACCACGGCCACCCCGCTCAGCGCGCGCGCGCCGAATTCGCGGTCGCCCGCGCGCGACAGGTTGTAGCCCATGTAGGAGTTGTGGTCCCACGGACCGACGATGAAGCGGTGGCTCTCGCGCACGCGCGCGTCGGGATGCCGCTGCAGGCTCTGGTTGAGGTCGAGGTGCCCCTTCAGGAACTGGTCGTACCAGCCCGCGATGTGCATCACCGGCGCGCGTATCTCGTCGGCGCGGGCGGCGACGTCCAGCCGCTTCCAGTAGTCGTCGTAGGCGTCGTGGTCGATGAATTCATGCCAGTAGGGAAGGATGTCCCGTTCGCGCAGCACGGGCGCCTCGCTGAGGGGCAGGGTGCGCAGAAACGCGGCGCGGTCGGCGGCGCACTCCGCCATCTGCCGGCGCAGCTCGCGCTGGCGGTCGCGGTCCACCCCCAGGCGCGCCATGGCGGGCAGGGCGCGGCCCTGCGTGTAGCCGAGGTTGAAGCCGAGTTCGAGCGCGCCCCCGCTGTAGACCCAGCCCTGGTAGAGGTTGGCGGCGGTCAGGTAGGCCATGGCCGCCTCGAGGTGGGGCGGGGCGGCGACGGCGGCCTGCAGGCAGGTCACGCCCATGTAGGAGGAGCCGTAGATGCCGACCCTGCCGGTGCTCCAGGGCTGGGCGGCGGCCCACTCGACGGTGTCGTAGCCGTCCGGCCCCTCGTCCGCGTAGAGCGTCATCACGCCCTCGGACTGGAAGCAGCCGCGGCAGTCCTGCACGACCACCGCGTAGCCGTGTTCGGCGGCGACGATGGGGTTGACCATCTGGCTGCCGACGTTCTGCGCGATCGACTTGTCGTAGGGGATGCGGTGCACGAGCACGGGATGGCGCCCGTCGTCGTCGGGACGGTAGACGTCCGCCGCCAGGCGAACGCCGTCGCGCATGGGCGCCATCACGTTTCGTTCGACCAGAATGCGGGCGGTCATCAGGCCTGGGTCCCTCCGTCGATGACGAGCTGGACGCCGGTGACGAACGAGGCCTCGTCGGATGCCAGGTAGAGCGCGCCGCGGGCGATGTCGATGGGCTGGCCGAGGCGGCCAAGCGGGATGCGGGCGGCGATGTCGAGGTGCTTGCCGCCGGTGCCCTCGCGCAGCATGGGGGTGTCGATGGAGCCGGGGTGGATGATGTTCACGCGAATGCCCTCGGCGGCGTACTGCACGGCGGCGGAGCGCGTGAGCACGACCAGCGCGGCCTTGGCCGCGGAGTAGGCGGCGCTGCTGGCGGCCCCGTGCATGGCGAGCGTGGAGCCGACGTTGACGATGGCGCCGCCCCCGGCGCGGCGCATCTCCGGGATCGCGGCCTGCATGCCCAGCAGGGTGGCCTTCGCGTTGACGTTGAGCAGGTCGTCCCAGTTTTCGGAGGTGATGTCCTCGATGCCGCCCTCACCCCGCCAGATGGCGGCGTTGTTGACGAGCACGTCGAGCTTGCCGAAGCCGGCGACGGCGTCCGCCACCGCGGCCTTCCAGGCGTCGGGGCTGGTCACGTCCAGCTGGACGAACGCGGCATTCCCGCCCGACTCCGCGATCTCCGCCGCCACCTTCGTGCCCTCGGCCTCGCGCACGTCGGCGAGCACGACGGCGGCGCCCTCGGCGCTGAAGAGCCGGGCCTCGGCCTCTCCCTGCCCGCGCGCCGCGCCCGTGACGAGCGCCACCTTTCCGTCCAGCCTCCCCATGCCGCCCTCCAGACGCCAGTCCGGCAAGCATCCAGCCACTGGCGGGGGTAGCCTAGCACGGGACGGGCGGGCGGGACCGGCGCGCGGCGAAGGAGACTCCGATGACCGAAGCGGGCGTGCCCACGATCTGGCTCGGCGAGGGGGAGCGTCCGGGCATCCCGGACCTGACGGCCTCGGGCTGGGAGCGGCTGGAGTCGCCCGACTACGCCGTCATCTTCCGCAAGGAGGGGGCATCCTCGTTCGCCGTGCGCGTGCGCGGGGCCGATGAGACCGACGACGTGCCCGAACGCTGGCGGCGGGTGCACGCCGTGCCCGCGGAGGCCGTGCGCACGACCGCGCGGCGTTTCGCGGGCCGCGACGCGGTCGAGCACGAGGCCCCCTGCGGGGAGGCGGAGCTGCTGCGGACCGTCGTCGTGCGCACGGAGCGGTTCCTGATCGACATCGGCCAGCTCGCGCCCGCGGGCATCGACCACCGCGCCCAGTTCGAGGCCTTCCTCGCGGGGGTGCGGCTGGAACGCGACGCGGGGGCGTAGGCGACGCCGGACGGTGCGCGGCCCGTGCGCGCGCGCGGGTTCGCGGGTATGCTGACGGTCGCGGAAGCGTGGGCGCGGGCCCGCTCCGCAGGTGGGGGAATGGCCGAACGGACCGGGCGTCCCCGCCTCAGCCCGCGCACGTTCGCGGCCTTCGACTCGCGCAATTTCCAGCTGCTCTGGGCCAACAACTTCAGCTACGCGCTGGTGCAGGGCATCCAGCGCCTCACTTTCGTGCTGCTGGCGGGCGACCTGACCCGCAACGAGTTCACGCTCGGCCTCGTGGTCTTCGCGCTCGGCATTCCCGTCTTCTTCCTGACGCTGCCCGCGGGCGCGTTCACGGACCGCCTCGACCAGCGCCTGCTGCTCTTCGGGAGCCAGCTGCTGGTGCTGGTGGCATCGCTGCTGACAGCCATCCTCTTCTGGGCGGATCGCATGAGCGTGCCCATGATGCTGGCGATGGCGATTCTGGTGGGCATCGGCGTGGCGGTGGGACAGCCCGTGCGGCAGGCGCTGGTGCCCGCCATCGTGCCGCCGGAACGGCTGCTGAACGCGATCTCGCTGAACAGCCTCGGCCAGAACGTCTCACAGGTCGCGGGGCCCGCCATCGCCGGCTTCGCCATCCTCCTCTGGGGGATCGGCGGAAGCTTCGCCGCGCAGGCGGCGCTCATGGGCGCGGGGCTGATCTTCCTGCTCCCGCTGCGCGTGCCGCCGGTGGAGCGGGCCGCGCGGGCGGGCGGACGGCAGCTGCGGGAGATACTGGGCGAGATCGGCGACGGCTTCCGCTTCGCGTGGCGGGCGGCGGACGTGCGCGCCCTCTTCATCCTCCTGCTCGCCACCGCGCTCGTGATCATGGGCACATGGCAAACGCTGTTGCCGCGCGTGGCGGAGGACCAGCTGGGAGCGGACGATTTCGAGACCATCATGCTGTTCGCGGGCATGGGCGCGGGCACGATCGTGAGCTCACTCGTTCTCGCCTCCATGCCGCGGCTGCGGAACGCGGGCGGCTGGTTCACCTGCACGCTCATCACGGGCGGCAGCCTCGCGGTCGGCCTCGGCCTCTCGAACGTCTACGCGCTGACGATGACGCTGATGGTGCTGAGCGGGCTGAACGCGGGCTTCTTCATGAACCTCAACCTGACGCTCATCCAGTCGCACACGCCCAACGCCATGATGGGCCGCATCATGGCCATCTACACGCTCGTGATGCTGGGCGGCTCGCCCTTCGGCGCGCTCGTGGCGGGGGGCGGCGCGGCGTGGCTGGACGCGGGCCGCTGGTTCGCCATCTCGGGGGCCGCGACCGCCGCGGTGGCGGTGATCTTCCTGATCGCGCAGCCCAGCCTGCGGCGCATGCCCTCCTACCCGGAGACGCCCGTGGCGGCGCCGTCCGACGCGGGGTAGGCTGCGGAACGCCGGGCGCGGGCGTCCGGCGGAGGGCGCGCATGGCGAGCGTGGAGGAGCGGCTGGCCGGGCTGGAGGGGCGCGTGGCCACCCTCGAAGCCGAGCGGGGCGTGACCGCGAACATGTACCGCTACGCCCACAG
Organism: Tepidiformaceae bacterium; assembly: GCA_958295975.1. Lineage (GTDB taxonomy): Bacteria > Chloroflexota > Dehalococcoidia > Tepidiformales > Tepidiformaceae > UBA2991. Next base: position 667,122 of record OY282446.1, read on the forward strand.
CATCGACTACGGGCTGGAGGCGGAGTGGGTGGACTGCTTCACGGAGGACGGCGCCTTCGACATGCGCACGCGCCCCCGTTTCGGGGCGGGCGAGGGACAGCGGCACGAGGGGCGCGAGGCGCTGGCCGCCTTCATCGCCACGCACACGCGCGCGCCGGAAACGTGGCACAAGCACCTCATGGCGCAGCCGCGCATCGCCCTCGACGCGAGCGGCGAACGCGCCAGCGTGGAGAGCTTCTTCCTGCGTCTGGACGAGGACGCGACGGGCGAGCCCTACGTGCTCGTGTTCGGGCGCTACCGCGACCACGCGCGGCGCTGCGCGGACGGGCTCTGGCGGTTCGAGGAGCGCATCGTGGAGATCGAGGCGATCAAGCCGCGCCCTTAACCCGCCCGCCGCGCGCGCAGGCGATCGGCGAGGTCCTTGATCCCGGCGGCGACGAAGAGGGCGGCGGCGAAGAGGAGGCGTCCGCGGTCGCCGTCGGTGGCGAGCACGACCACGACGAGCGCGATGGCGGCGGCGGCGATGCCCGCGACGGTGCGTCCGCGCGTGAGCGCGACGGCGGCCCCGCCGCAGACGAACATGGCGAGGCCGGGGAGGGGAAAGAGGCCCCACGCGACGCCGATTGCCGGGGCCGCGCCGCGTCCGCCGGAGAAGCCGAGCCAAGGCGGGAAGACGTGGCCGAGGACGGCGAGCGCGCCCGCCGCCAGCGCCACCCCCTCGCTTCGCGCGAGGGCGAGGGCGAGCGCGGTGGCGGCGGCGGCCTTGAAGACGTCGAGCAGGACGGCGGCGACGCCGGGGGCCACGCCCGCGAGCGCCAGCAGGTTGCCCCCGCCGACGTTGCCGTCGCCTGCCGTGCGCAGGTCGATGCCGTAGCGGTAGCGGGCGATGAGCCAGGAGAAGGGCACGGAGCCCAGCAGGAAGGCGAGGGCGAGCGCGAGCGCGTCGTTCACCATGCCGCCGTGCCGCCGCCAGCGCCCGTCACGCGGGCATGGTACGCCGTCCGCCCGCGTTAACGGGCACTTAAGCAGCGGCGGCTAGCGTCCCCGCTACCGACGCCGGCCCGCCGGGCGGCGAATCTTCAGGGGGCTCGCCAACTCCATGCATCTTCATACCGCCACGTTCCACAGGGGCCAGCGCCGCTGGCTGACGCCGCTGCTCGCCGGGCTGGCCGCCTTCACGCTGGCGCTGGTCGCGTGCGGCGGCGATTCGGACGATACGCCCGCGCCCGCCGCCAGCACGCCCGCCGCCAGCGCGGACGGCGCCGACCGGTACGCGGACCTTTCGGGGGAGGTTCGCATCGACGGCTCCTCCACCGTCTTCCCCATCGCCGAGGCCATGGCCGAGGAGTTCGGCCTCGTCTCCGACGTGCGCGTCAACGTCGCCTTCTCCGGCACCGGCGGCGGCTTTGAGAAGTTCTGCCGCGGCGAGACCCAGATCTCCGACGCCTCCCGCCCCATCAAGCAGAGGGAAATCGACGCCTGCGCCGCGAACGGCATCACCGACATCGTCGAACTGCAGGTCGCCATCGACGCCCTCACCGTCATGGTCCACCCCGACAACGACTTCGTCCGATGCATGACCGTCGATGAGCTCAACCAGGCCTTCCGCGCCGGCGGCGCCACGCGCTGGAACGAAATCCGGCCCGAATGGCCCGACGAGGAGATCGTGGCCTACTACCCCGGCGCGGACTCCGGCACCTTCGACTACTTCAACGAGGCCATCATCGAGGCGTTCGAGGGCTCCACCCACCGCGGCGACGGCACCCCCTCGGAGGACGACAACATCCTCACCCTCGGCATCGGGCGCGACCGGAACGCCATCGGCTACTTCGGCTTCGCCTACTTCCTCGAGGCGGCACGGTCGCTGCAGGCGGTCTCCGTCGATAACGGCGACGGCTGCGTGGCTCCCAGCTTCGAGGCCGCGCTCTCCGGAGAGTACGCGCCGCTCTCGCGCCCGCTCTTCATCTACACCCGCGCCAGCCTGCTCGCGGAGCGGCCGGACGTCGCGGGATTCGCGGCCTTCTTCCTCGACAACGTGGACGCCATCGTGCCCGAGGTCGGCTACGTGACCATGCCCGCCGACCTCCTCGCCGCGCAGAAGGCGAAGCTCAAGTAGGGGGCGGCGGCGGTCACCAGCGGGCGCGCGGGGAATCGCGTAGGCGGGGAAGGCCGTAAGATGCGGCGCGCGCCCGCTGGCGGGACGCGAAGGAAACGGAGGGAGACGGATGACCGGTCCCCTGAACGACGTGCGGGTGCTGGACCTGACGCAGCACGTCGCGGGCCCGTACGCGACGAAGCTGTTCGCCGATTTCGGGGCGGACGTGATCAAGATCGAGCGGCCCGGGGGCGACCCCTCGCGGCGGCTGGGGCCGTACAAGGGGGGAACGCCCGATCCGGAGAAGAGCGGGACGTTCTTCTACTTCAACACGAACAAGCGCTCGGTGGCGCTCGACCTGAAGACGGAGGGCGGGCGGGAGGCGTTCTGGCGGCTGTTCGAGCGCGCCGACCTCGTGGCGGAGAACTTCCGGCCGGGCGTGCTGGAGGCGCTGGGCGTGGGCTGGGAGGAGATGCACGCGCGGCGCGCGGAGGTGCCCCTCGTCTCCATCTCGAACTTCGGGCAGGAGAGCCCCTACCGCGACTACCGCGGCTCGGACCTGGTGCTCTACGCCTTCGCCGGGGAGATGTACTCGACGGGGCTGCTGGAGCGGGAGCCGGTGAAGATGTACGGCACGGCGGCGCTGGTGCAGTCGGGCTCGGCGGCGGCCACGGCGATGATGGGGGCGCTCATGGCGGGGCGCTACCAGGGCGCGGGCCAGCACGTCGATTTCTCCATCGCGGACAGCCACCTCGTGGGCGTGGACCGGCGGCACGCGACGGTCATGGGCTACCAGTTCTCGGGGCGCAAGACGCTGCGTTCGCCGGGGGCGGCGGTGGGCATGCTCAACGGCGTCTTCCCCTGCATGGACGGCTGGGTGGACCTGCAGGGCGGGGGGCCGCGCTTCGCGCGCGCGCGCGAGTTCCTCGGCCATCCGGAGTGGATGGAGGACGAGAAGTGGGACGACCCCGCCATCCAGATGAACCCTGACGCCATCGAGGAGTTCAACGCCTGGTTCTACCTGTGGCTCTCGGAGCGCACGAAGCGGGAGATCTGGGAGGCGGCGCGCCGGGTGCGCTTCCTCTGCGGCCCGCTCTTCACCATCGACGAGGTGTTCGCCGATCCGAACTTCCGCGCGCGCGGCTTCTGGACGCTGGCGCGGCACGAGGCGCTGGGGGAGGTGGAGATACCGGGGCGGCCCTTCCTCATGTCGGAGACGCCCTGGGAGCTGCGCCGCGCGGCCCCGCTGCTGGGGGAGCACACGGCGGAGGTGCTGGCGGAGGCGGGCTACGGCGCGGACGAAATCGCGGCGCTGGCGGCGACGGGCGCGGCGGGGGTGCGGTCGTGACGGCGCTGCCGCTGGACGGCGTGCGCATCCTCGACCTGAGCGGCGTGTGGGCGGGCACGTTCTCGACCGTGCTGCTGGCCGATCTGGGCGCGGAGGTGCTGAAGCAGGAGAACCAGTTCGTGTGGCAGCCGAACACGCGGGCGGTGCCCGGGCCGCGCATCCCGGCGGCCATGACGCGGTCGGGGCCGGGCTGGATCACGGGCTTCCCCAACGGCGATCCGGGGGAACGGCCCTGGAACTACCACCCCATGTTCGTGAGCCTCTACCGCAACAAGCGCAGCTTCACGCTGGACATCCGCCGCCCCGAGGGGAAGGCCCTGCTGGGGCGGCTGGCGGCCATCTCCGACGCGGTGCTGGAGAACAGCGCCGTGGGCACGATGGAGAAGCTGGGCATCACCTGGGAGTGGCTGCGGGAGCAGCGGGAGGACATCATCTTCCTGCGCGCGCCGGGCTACGGAATCACGGGCGACTACCGCGAGGCGCGCACCATGGGCGCGCACCTCGAGGGCACCATGGGCCACCAGCTCCTGCGCGGCTACGCGGGCGGCGGCCCGAATTCGAACAGCGGCATCTTCGCCGCCGACTACATCGCCGCGGCCCAGATCGCGCTCGCCCTCATGCTGGCCATCTGGCACCGCAACAACACGGGCAAGGGGCAGTTCATCGAGATGGCGCAGGCGGAGAACGCCGCCGCCATGTTCGCGCAGGCCTACATGAACTACAGCCTCAATGGCGAGGTGGAGCACGCCATCGGCAACCGCTCCATCTACGCCGCCGACGGCGAGGCCCCCTGCGGCATCTACCCCTGCCGCTCGGAGGGGGAGGGCGGCGCGGAGACGGGCGACGACCGCTGGATCGCCATCACCGTGACGGGCGACCGCGACTGGGAGGCGCTGCGCGAGCTGATGGGCGATCCCGACTGGGCGCGCGCGCCCGAGCTGGCCACGGCCGCGGGACGCGCGGCGCGGCAGGACCTGCTCGACGAGCGGCTGGCGGCGTGGACGGTCGGGTTCGCGGACATGGACCTGTTCGCGCGGCTGCAGGCGGCGGGCGTGCCCGCGGCCCCCGTGATGGACTCCTCGCGCGTGCTCGACAATCCGCACGTGCAGGCGCGGGGGCTCTACGTGCCGCGGGAGCTGGCGCGCGAGGACATCGGCGTCTACCACTACCCGCGCCCGCTCTACGAATTCCCCGATTCGCAGGGGGGCATCCGCCTCCCGCCCGTCGCCTTCGGGCAGGACAACGAGTACGTCTACCGCGAACTGCTGGGCGTGGGCGACGAGGAGTACCAGCGACTGACGGACGAGGGGCACATCGCCACGGCCTTCAGCGACACGCTGTGAGCGCCGCGGTCCCCGCCATCGAGGGGCAGTGCGACGCGCGCTTCGGGCGCGTGCGCGAGGCGTTCGCGCGCAACTTCGCGGAATCGGGCGAGGCCGGCGCCTCCGTGGCGGTGGCGCTCGACGGCGAGCTGGTCGTGGACCTGTGGGCGGGCCACGCCGACCGCGCGCGCGCGCGCCCCTGGGAACGCGACACGATCGTCTGCGTCTACTCGACGACGAAGGGGATCGTGGCGCTGGCGGCGCACATGCTCGCGGACCGGGGGCTGCTCGACCTGGACGCGCCCGTGGCGGACGTGTGGCCGGAGTTCGCGCAGGCGGGCAAGGAGCGGCTGCCCGTGCGCCTGCTGCTGACGCACGAGGCGGGGCTGCCCGTGATCGACGCGGAGCTGCCCGCGGGCGCGGAGCTGGACTGGGCCACGATGACGGAGGCGCTGGCGCGGCAGGCGCCGGTCTGGCCGCCGGGCGAGCGGCAGGGCTACCACACGGCCACCTTCGGCTGGCTCGTGGGCGAGGTCGTGCGGCGGGCGAGCGGGCGCACGGTGGGCGCGTTCATCCGCGAGGAGATCGCGGGGCCGCTGGGCGTGGACGCGCTCCTCGGCTTCGGGCCGGAGGAGGACGGGCGCGTGGCCGACCTGCTGCGCGCGCGGGGCGCGACGGCGGCGTCCGCGTCGAGCGCGCTGGCGAAGGCCATGGCGGACCCGCGCTCGCTGACGGCGCGCTCCTTCAACCTGGCGCCGTCCGGCCCGGACAAGGGGCCGAACAGCCGCGCCTTCCGCGCCTCCGAACAACCCTCGGCGAACGGCCACGCGAACGCCCGCGCGCTGGCCGCGATCTACGGGGCGCTGGCCGCGGGCGGCGTCTGGCGGGGCCACCGCCTGCTGGCGGCGGACGCCGCGCGGCGCATGGGCGAGGAGCGCGCGCGGGGCGAGGACGCCATCCTGCGAAGGCCGGTGCGCCGTTCGTCGGGCTTCATGCTGCCCGTGCCGGGGACGGGGGACGCGCGCGGGCCCAACGCCTTCGGACACGCGGGCATGGGCGGCTCGCTGGGCTTCGCCGACCCCGACGCGGGCCTCGGCTTCGGCTACGCCATGAACCAGCTGTGGGCGAGCACGCTGGACGGCGACGACCCGCGCGCCGACCGGCTCGCGCGCGCGGCCTACGCCTCGCTGCGCTGAGGCATGGCGGCATCGAGCCGATGCGTTCGCCTAGCCGCTGGACTCCCCGCGGGCAATCGCGCCGGACAGGGGGGAGGCGGGGCCGTGCGCGCGCGCGTCGAGCCCGGCGAGGGGGTCGGGCGGGGCCAGCGGCGCTTCCGCGAGCGTGACCACGGGGAGGTCCGGGCGGCGGGAGCGCAGGAAGCGCAGGTTCTCGCGCTCGACCACGCCCGCGCGCTTCGGGTACGCGCTTATGACGAGCAGCTCGACGGCGAGGCCGCGGCGTTCGGCGGCTTCGAGCGTGAGCGCGACGTGGTTGAGCGTTCCGAGCGAGGGGCGCGCGACCACCACGAGGGAGGCGTCGAGCGCGGCGGCGAAGTCCGCCATGTCGGTCGCGCCGTCGATGGGCACGAGCAGGCCGCCCGCGCCCTCCGCCAGCAGCACGTCGTGATCCCGCGCCAGCGCGCGGCACTCGTCGATGGCGGCGGCCACGTCGATGGGCGCGCCCGCGCGCGCGGCGGCGATGGAGGGCGCGAGCGGCTCGGGCAGGGAGACGAGCGTGCGGATGGTGACGGGCGTTCCGCGCAGGGCGGCGCGGTAGAACGCCTCGTCGCCGTCGCGGGCGGGGTCCGCCACGCCCGTCTGGAAGGGCTTGACGAGGGCCACGCGGGCGTCGCGGGCGAGGGAGCGGGCGAGCCAGGCGGCGGCGACGGTCTTGCCCACGCCCGTGTCCGTGCCGGTGACGAAGAGGACGCGCCCGCTCATGGGGGCGGCGGCAGGGCGGCGAGGGCGCGGTCGATGGCGGCCTCGTCGTGGGTGGCCATGAGGTTGAAGCGGATGCGGGCCGTGCCCTCGGGCACGGTGGGCGGGCGGATGGCGCGCGCGAGGACGCCCGCCGCGCGCAGGCGGCGCTCGACGGCGAGCGCGGCTTCGGCGTCGCCGAGCAGGAGGGGCACGATGGGCGTCTCCGAAGCCGAGGGGGGATGCCCGGCAGCGATCAGGCCCTCGCGCAGGCGGCGGGCGAGGGCGTCCAGGCGCGCGCGCCGTTCGGGTTCGGCGGCGACGACGTCGAGGGCGGCGAGGGCGGCCCCCACGCTGGCGGGCGGCAGGGCGGTGTTGAAGATGAAGGGGCGCGAGCGGTTGACGAGGTAGTCGACGACGGTCGCCCCGGCGACGACGAATCCGCCCGCCGACCCCAGCGCCTTCGAGAGCGTGCCCACGACGACGATGCCGTCGCGGTCGATGCCGGCGCGCGCGATGGCGCCCTCGCCGCCGGGGCCGAGCACGCCGGTGGCGTGCGCCTCGTCGAGCACAAGCACGGCGTCGTGACGGCGGGCGACGGCGGCGAGGGCGGGCAGGGGCGCGACGTCGCCGTCCATGCTGAAGACGGTTTCGCTCACGATGAGGCGGCGGCGCGCGGTCGAGGCGGCGATCAGCTCCGCGAGGTGGCCGGCGTCGCGGTGGCGGTAGACGCGCGTCTCCGCGCCGGAGAGGCGGCAGCCGTCGATGATGGAGGCGTGGTTGAGGGCGTCGCTGAAGATGGCGTCGCCGGGGCGGGCGAGGGCGGTGAGCGCGCCGAGGTTGGCGAGGTAGCCGGAGGAGTAGAGCAGCGCCGCCTGCCCGCCCTTGAGCGCCGCCAGACGGCGTTCGAGGCGGTCGTGGAGGGGCGTGGAGCCGCAGAGCAGGCGCGAGGCGCTCACGCTCGCGCCGTACTCGCGGGCGGCGGCGGCGGCGGCCCCGGCCACGCGCGGGTCGCTGGCGAGGCCGAGGTAGTTGTTCGAGGTGAAGTTGAGGAGATCGCGCCCGTCGATGCGGAGGCGCTCGCCCTGGCCGCCGTCGGGCGTGAGGATGGCGCGGCGCAGGGAGCGGCGTTCGAGCCCGGCGAGCTCGTCCGCCAGCGCCGCCGTCCAGCCGCTAGCCGCGCGCGATTCGGTCGAGGCCATGGACGACCGCCTCCACGATGCGCTCGACCTCGTCCTCTTCGATGGAGAGGGGCGGCATGAGCACGACCACGTCACCGAGGGGGCGGATGAAGACGCCGCGTTCGCGGGCCGCGAGGCAGACGCGCCAGCCCGCCTCGCGTTCGGGCGGCGGGGGCGCGCGCGTCTCGCGGTCGGCGACGAGCTCGACGCCGGTCATGAGGCCCTGACGGCGCACCTCGCCGACGAGGGGATGCGGGGCCACGCGCTCGGCGAGCAGCTCGCCGAGCAGGGCGGCGCGGGCGCGTCCGCGGGCGAGGACGTCGGTGGTCTCGAACAGGTCGAGGCTGGCGAGGGCGGCGGCGCAGCAGATGGGGTTGCCCGCGTAGGTGTGGCCGTGGAAGAGCTTGCGCTCCTCGCCGCCGAGGAAGGCGCGGTACACCTCCTCCGTGGCGACGGTGGCGGAGAGGGGCAGGTAGCCGCCCGTGATGCCCTTGCCGGCGACGGCGATGTCGGGCGTGACGCCCTCGAGGTCGCAGGCGAACATGGCGCCGGTCTTGCCGAAGCCGGTGGCCACCTCGTCGGCGATGAGGAGGACGCCGAACTCGTCGCAGAGGGCGCGGATGGCGGCGAGGTGGCCCTCGGGGGCGACGATGATGCCGCCCGCGCCCTGCACGCGGGGCTCGACGATGACGGCGGCCACCTCGCCGCCGCGGGCCTCCAGCAGATCGCGCAGGGCGTTCACGCAGGCGTCCGTGCAGGCGGGCGCGGCGGCGCAGCGGGCGCAGCGGTAGCGGTAGGCGTTGGGGAAGCGCAGCGGCTCGAAGAGGAAGGGCGCGTAGACGTCGCGGAAGGGGCCCGCGCCGCCGACGCCGACGGCGCCGAGCGTGTCGCCGTGGTAGGCCATGTCGAGGGCCACGATGCGGCGGCGTTCGGGCTGGCCGCGGTTGGCCTGGTACTGGAGCGCCATCTTGAGCGCGACCTCGACGGCGGAGGCGCCGTTCTCGCTGAAGAAGACGCGCGAGCGCCCGGGGAAGTGGGGGAGCAGGCGGCGGCCCAGCTCGATGGCGGGCTCGTGCGTGATGCCGAGCAGGGTGCTGTGCTGGAGCCTCGCGGCCTGCTCGCGGATGGCGTCCACGATGTGGGGGTGGCCGTGGCCGTGCACGTTCGCCCAGAGCGAGGCCACGCCGTCGACGTACTCCGCGCCGCTGGCGTCGATGAGGCGGTTGCCCTCGGCGCGGGCGACGACGAGGCGGGGCTCGCGCTCGAAGCGCGCCATCTGCGTGAAGGGATGCCAGAGGGGGTAGTGGTCGGCGTCGGGCACGGCCGAATCGTACCGCGCCTGCCGCCCGCGCGAGCGGGGCGTATGCTGCGGGGCGTGGGCGACGCGTTCGCGGAACGGCTGACGGAGCTGGTCGGGGCGAGCCTGGCGGGGCGCGATCCGGGCCGCGAGGGGCTGGCGCGGCTGCTGGCCGCGCCCGACGCGCGCACGCTGGAGATCGTGGCCGCCGTGAGCCGCGTGCGCGAGGCCGCCTTCGGACGGCGCGTGAAGCTGAACCTGCTGCTCAACATCAAGAGCGGCCTCTGCCCCGAGGACTGCCATTACTGCTCGCAGGCGCGCGATTCGACCGCGCCCATCGCCGCCTACCCGATGGTGGGCGAGGAGACGTTCCTGGCGGCGGCGGCGCGGGCGCGCGAGCTGGGGGCCACGCGCCTCTGTCTGGTGGCCAGCGGGCGCGGCCCCACGGAGCGCGAGGTCGCGCGGGTGGCGCGCGGCGTGGAGGCGGTGAAGGCGCGGGACGGGGCGATGGAGGTCTGCGCCTGCCTCGGCCTGCTGGGCGAGGGGCAGGCCGAGCGGCTGGGCGCGGCGGGCGTGTTCGCCTACAACCACAACCTCAACACGAGCGAGGCCTTCTACGGCGAAATCTGCGGGACGCACGGCTTCGCCGACCGCCGCGCGACGGTGGAGCGGGCCAAGGCGGGCGGGCTTTCCCCCTGCTCCGGCGCGCTCTTCGGCATGGGCGAGGGCGACGCGGACGTGCTCGACGCGGGCTACGCCCTGCGCGCGATGGAACCGGACTCGGTGCCGGTGAATTTCCTGATCCCGATCGAGGGGACGCCGCTGGCGGGCCTGAACGCGCTCACGCCGCAACGCTGCCTGCGCATCCTCGCCGTCTTCCGGCTGCTCTTCCCGCGCGCGGAGGTGCGCATCGCGGGCGGGCGCGAGACGCACCTGCGCTCACTCCAGCCGCTGGGCCTGCACCTGGCGAATTCGATCTTCATCGGCGACTACCTGACGACGAAGGGGCAGGCGGCGGAGGCCGACCTGGCCATGATCGCGGACGCCGGCTTCGAGGTGGAGGGCGGCGGCCCCGCGGTTCCGCCCGCGCCCGCGCTGGCGGTGGCGCTCAAGCGCGGCCCGCTGGAGTAAGGAGGACGGAATGCGAATCGCGACGTTCGAGACGCGGGTGGTGGAGCTGCCCGGGGGGCGCGGGGAGCTGGGCGAAATCCCCGGCCAGGTGGCGCCCCGCTGCGTCACCCTGCGGCTGCGCACGGACGAGGGCGTGGAGGGCATCGCCTACGCCGCCTACGTGTCGCGCGCCATGACGCCCGCGCTCAAGGCGGCGCTGGACGGCCTCTGCGAGCAGACCGTGGGGCGCGATCCCTTCGACGCGGACGCCATCGGGCGGGAGCTGCGCGCGCGCAACGGGGGCGCGGCCCCGGCGGGGCTGGTGACGCGCGCCAGCTCGGCCATCGACGTGGCCCTCTGGGACATCAAGGGCAAGGCGCTGGGCCTGCCCTGCCGGAAGCTGCTGGGCGGCGGCGGGGAGCGCGCGCGCGCCTACGGCAGCGGCCACCTCTGGCGGCACTACTCGCTGGACGAGCTGCGCGAATGGGGCCCGAGGCTGGTCGCGGCGGGCTTCACCGCCATGAAGCTGCGCTGCGGGGGCGAGGCCGCGCCCGCCGCCGAGGTGGAGCGCATGCGCGCGCTGCGCGAGGCCGTGGGGCCGGACGTGGACATCATGATCGACATCAACCAGGGCTGGAGCGCGCACGAGGCCACCGTCAACGGGCGGGCGCTGGCCGAGCACGGGCTCTACTGGCTGGAGGACCCCACGCATCATCAGGACCTCGCGGGCATGGCGCGCATCGCGGCGGCGCTGGACACGCCCCTCTGCACGGGCGAGTACCACTACGGGCTGGAGCCCTTCCGGCAGCTGGCGGAGGCGCGCGCGGCGGACATCCTCATGGTCGACCTCTTCCGCGTGGGGGGCTTCACGGGCTACGTGAAGGCGGTCCATCTGGCGGAGGCGTTCAACCTGCCGGTGGTCACGCACCTGGCCACGGAGCTGTTCGCGCAGGCGGCGGCGGGCACGAACACGCTGCTGCTGGAGCACGTGCCCTGGGCCTTCCCCCTCTTCGAGGAGACGCCGCGCGTGGAGGACGGCATGGTGGTGCCGCCGGAGGGGCCGGGGCTGGGGCTGCGCTTCGACGAGGCGGCGCTGCGGGCGCTGGCGGTCGACGAGTAGCGCGTCCGCGCCCGCACGCCCGTCCATATACTGGGGGAAGGCCGCGCGGGGCCAGGACGGGAGCGCGTGACGACGCCCATTCGCCGGCAGTACCTCGACCTGAAGCGGCGGCACCCCGGGGCCATCCTCTTCTTCCGTCTGGGCGATTTCTACGAGACGTTCGACGCGGACGCCGAGGTGGTGGCGCGGGAGCTGGAGATCGCGCTCACCACGAAGGTCATGGGCAAGGGCCTGCGCGTGCCCCTCGCGGGCGTGCCCGTGCAGAGCATCGAGGGGCACGTGGCCACGCTCGTGAAGCGCGGCCACCGCGTGGCCATCTGCGAGCAGATGGCGGACCCGGCCACGGTGAAGGGCATCGTGCCGCGCGAGGTGGTGCGCACGGTCACGGCGGGCACCGTCACGAACGAGGCGGCGCTCGCGGCGGACGCCCCCAACGAGCTGGCGGCGCTGGCGGAGCGCGGCGGCCTGCGCGCGCTGGCGCTGGCGGAGGTGACGACGGGCGAGGTGCGCGTGGCCGAGGGCGAGGCCGCGCTCGCGGAGCTGGCCCGCGCCGCCCCGGCGGAGCTGCTGGTGGAGGACGCCTCCGGCGGGACGGGCGGCGTCGAGGTGGAGCGCCCGCGCCTGAGCGCGGCGGTGGCGGCGGCGCTCGTGGCCGACCAGTACGGCGAGGCCGCGCCGGAGACGCTGCTGGGGAGCGAGGCGGCGGTGGCGGCGGTGGCCCACCTGCTGGCCTACCTCGGGGAGGTCTACCCGGCGGCCACGGGCGCGCTGGGGCGCGTGCGCGCGCTGGCGGGCGAGGAGACGGCGACGCTGGATGGGCGCACGCTGGCGAACCTGGAGACGCTGCCCGCGGGCGGCGGGCGGCCCTCGCTCTTCGCCGTGCTCAACCGCACGCGCTCGGCCATGGGCGCGCGCCTCCTGCGGCGCTGGCTGGCGCGGCCCCTGCGCGCGCCCGCGCCTTTGGCGGAGCGGCACGACGCCGTGGACTGGGCGCTGGCGGCGCCCATCGAGCGGGAGCGGGGACAGGCCATCCTGCGCGGCATCCCCGACGTGGCGCGCCTCTGCGGGCGGCTGGGGACGCGCCACGTCTCGCCGCGCGATCTGGCCTCCCTGCGGCAGGGGCTGCGCGCCGCGCTCGACCTGGGGGCGCTGCTGGAGGGTACGGAGGCGCCGCCCCTGCTGAAGCGCGCGCAGGCGGCGCTGGCGGGCGGGGCGGGGCCGCTGCTGGCGCTGGACGGGGCGCTGGCGGAGGACCCGCCCGCCAGCTTCGAGGAGGGCGGCGTGATCGCGCCCGGCCACGACGCCGAGATCGACGGCCTGCGGGGCTCGGCGCGCTCGGCGCGCGAGGCGCTGCTGGGGCTGGAGGCGGCGGAGCGCGAGCGCACCGGCATCCGCTCCCTGCGCGTGGGCCAGAACCGCGTCTTCGGCTACTACCTCGAGGTCTCCAGCGCCAACGCCGCGCGCGTGCCCGAGCGCTACCAGCGGCGGCAGACGCTGGTGGGCGCGGAGCGCTACGTGACGGAGGAGCTGAAGGAGCTGGAGAGCGGCATGGCCACCTCCCGCGAGCGGCTGGCGGCGCGCGAGAAGCAGGCCTTCGAGGCCCTGGTGGAGCGGCTCGCGCACGAGCTGGCGGCGCTGCAGGAGGCGGGCGAGGGGCTGGCCGCCATCGACGTGGCGCTGGCGCTGGCGGAGGCGGCGGCGGAACGCGGCTACGCGCGCCCCTCCTTCGGCGAGCGGCTGGCCATCCGCGGCGGGCGGCACGCGGTGGTGGAGGCGGCGCTGGGGCCGGGGCGCTTCGTGCCCAACGACTGCCTGCTGGAGGGGGAACGGCGCATCCTGCTGCTGACGGGGCCGAACATGAGCGGCAAATCGACCTACCTGCGGCAGGTGGCGCTGATCGCGCTGATGGCGCAGGCGGGGGCCTTCGTGCCCGCGGAAGCGGCGGAGCTGCCCCTGTTCGACCGCATCTTCACGCGCATCGGCGCGCACGACGACCTCGCCGCCGGACACTCGACCTTCATGGTGGAGATGGTGGAGACGGCGCAGATCCTGCACCGCGCGACGGAGCGCTCGCTCGTCATCCTCGACGAGGTGGGGCGGGGCACGAGCACCTTCGACGGCATGGCCATCGCGCGCGCGGCGCTGGAGTACCTGGCCGCGCGACCGGCGGGGTCGCCGCGCACGCTCTTCGCCACGCACTACCACGAGCTGACGGCGGTGGCGGCGGAGCTGCCGCGCGCGGACAACGCGCACGTGGCCGTGCACGAGGACGGCGCGGACGTGGTGTTCGAGCACCGCATCGAGCCGGGGCCGAGCGACCGCTCCTACGGCATCCACGTGGCCCGCCTGGCGGGGCTGCCGGCGGCGGTGGTGGAACGCGCGCGCGCGCTGCTCGACGAGCTGGAGCGCGCCCCGGCGGCGGACCCCGACGGCGAGCGGGGCCGGCAGGGCGCGCTCTTCGGCGTGGAGACGGGAACGGGGTCGGAGCTGGAGGCGGAGCTGGCGGCGCTCGATCTGGAGGCGATGACGCCGCTGGAGGCGATGACGCGGCTGGCCGACCTGCGCGCGCGGGCGCGGGAGGGGCGGTGAGCGGCCCGCGCCGCATCCGCCAGCTGCCGCCGGAAGTGGCGGCGCGCATCGCCGCGGGCGAGGTCATCGAGCGGCCCGTGTCGGTCGTGCGCGAACTGCTGGACAACGCCATCGACGCGGGCGCGCGGCGCATCCGCGTGGGCGTGACGGACGGCGGCCTGCGCGCCATCGAGGTGAGCGACGACGGGCGCGGCATCGCCCCCGACCAGCTGGAGATCGCCTTCGAGCGCCACGCCACCAGCAAGATCGCGGAGGCGGGCGACCTGCGGCGCGTGGCCACGCTGGGCTTCCGCGGCGAGGCCCTGGGGGCCATCGCGGCGGCGGCGGAAGTCGAGATCGTGACGCGCGCGGAGGGGGAGCCGGTGGGCGTGGCGGCGCTGCTGGCGGACCGTCGCGTGGTGCGCCGCGCCGCGCGCGCGGCCCCCGTGGGCACCGCCATCACCGTGCGCGAGCTCTTCGCGAAGGTGCCCGCGCGGCGCGGCTTCCTCGGATCGGCGGCCAGCGAGGGGCGGCAGATCGCCACGCTCGTCTCGCACTACGCCCTCGCCTACCCGGGCATCGCCTTCCGCCTGGAGGCGGGCCGCCGCCCCTTCGCCACCAGCGGCGACGGCGTCCTGCGCCACGCCGTGGCGGCGGTCTACGGGGCGGAGCAGGGCGCGGCCATGCTGGACGTGGCGCACGCGGAGGGCGACGTCGACGTCTCCGGGCTGGCGGGGCCGCCCTCGCTCCACCGCGGCAACCGCGGCGGCATCGCCCTCTTCGTCAACGGGCGCTGGGTGCAGAGCGCCGCCCTGCGCTTCGCCGTGAGCGACGCCTACCAGTCGGAGTTGCCCGTCGGACGCTTTCCGGTGGCCAGCCTGGCCCTGCGCCTGCCGCCGGACGCGGTGGACGTGAACGTGCACCCGGCGAAGGCGGAGGTGCGCTTCCGCGACCAGCGCGCGGTGGCGCGAACGCTGCGCCGCGCCGTGGCCGGGGCGCTGGAACGGGCGGCCCCGCCGGAGTGGACGCTGCCGGACGAGGACGAGCCGCCGCCGTCCGCCCGCGGGGACGGCGGCGCGAAGGCCCCGACGCTGCGCGAGCGGCTGCTTCCGCCGGGGGAGGGCGCGGGCGCGGATGGCGGCGCGCCCTCCGAGCGCGCGGCGCGGCGGGCACAGCGCGAGACGCTGCCCCTGTTGCGCGTGGTGGGGCAGCTGGCGACGACCTACGTGGTGGCGGAGGGGCCGGACGGGATGTACCTGCTCGACCAGCACGCGGCCCACGAGCGGGTGGTGTTCGACCGCCTGCGGGCGCGTCCGGCGGAGGAGGCGGTGCAGCCGCTGCTCGCGCCCGTGCTGGTGGAGCTGGACCGCGCGGGCGCGGCGACGCTGGAGGAGCACGCCCCCCACCTGGCGCGGCTGGGGCTGGAGCTGGAGCCCTTCGGGGATGCCGCCTGCCTCGTGCGGGCCGCGCCCGCGGGCTTCGGCGAGGGCGACGTGGCGGGGGCGCTGGCCGCCCTGCTGGAGCAGCTGGGGGACGAGCGCCGCGTCTCCGACCCGTTCGACCGCGCGGCGGCGACGGTGGCCTGCCACGCCAGCGTGCGCGCGGGCATGGCCCTGTCGCTGGAGGAGATGCGCCAGCTGATCGACGACCTGGCGGCCACAGCCTCGCCGCGCACCTGCCCGCACGGACGCCCCACGCTCGTGCACGTGCGCCAGGATTCGCTGGACCGGCGGTTCGGGCGATGAGCGCCGCCGCGATGGCCATGCGGTTCGCCGCGCACGCCGCCACCGCCGCCTTCACGCTGGCCCTGCCGGTCCTGCTCTTCACCAGCGCCATCCGCGTGCTGGCCGTGGACACGGCCTTCGCGGAACGGGGCCTGCGCGAGCACGGCGCGGCGGCGGCCACGGGGCTGGCGCTGGCCGAGCTGGACCGCGCGGCGGCGGCCATCGTGCGCTACTTCGAGGACGACGCGGAGACGCTGCGCATCATCGTCAGCGACGGGGACGGGGAGCTGGCGCTCTTCAACGAGGTGGAGACGCAGCACATGCGCGACGTGAAGGCGCTCATGCGCGCGCTCTTCCGCGCCAACGAGGCGGCGCTCGGCTTCGTGCTGGCCTACGCGGGGGCGGCGGTGCTGTGGTCGGGGGAGCGCACGGTGCGGCAGCTGGCCAAACGCACGCTGGCGGCGGTGGGCGTGGGCGCGGCGGCGGCGCTGGCCGTGGGCGCGATGGCGCTCGTGCTGGGCTTCGATCGCTTCTGGAGCCAGTTCCACGAGATCGCCTTCACCAACGACTTCTGGCGGCTGGACCCGTCAAGCGACCGGCTCATCCAGATGTACCCGGAGCCGTTCTGGCAGGAGGCGTCGCTGATCGCGGGGGGGCTGACGCTGGGGGCGGCGGCGGCGCTGGCGGCGCTGGCCGGGGCCTGCCTGTGGTTCACGCGCCCGCGACGCGAGCGGGGCGAACGCGCGGAGACCGCCAGCCGTTCGGCCAGCGCCGGGGAGGCTGGCATCGCCAGCGGGGCGATCGGGGATCAGGAGGAGCAGCCGCAGCCCCCGCCACCACAGGCGCAGCCGCCGCCCGAAACGGGGGCGGGCTCGAACTGAGCGGCGCCGTTGCCGACGCGCGCCACGGCGAAGGTCGAGATGGCGCGCTCGGCGCGGTGGCCCGAGGCGCAGGTGGCGGCGGCGGCGGCCTCCGCCATGGGCCTGCGCCGCTCGAAGGTGTCGCGGCAGGTGGGGCAGTAGTACTCGTAGATGGCCATGCGCGCAGTATAGCGTCAGGCGACGCTGGAGGGACGGCCGTCGCCGGGCGCCTCCCGCGCGGCCTCGGGCGCGAGCGGGGCGGGCACGGGCGCGGGCCTGTCGGGCAGGTGCGGCGGCAGCGGGGCGCGCAGCTCGTCCTCGATGGCGCGCGTGATGTCGTTGCCGGGGCGCACCCAGTCGCGCGACCGGGAACGGCGCAGGGGCGGGCGAAGGCGGTTCGGCCAGCGGGGCATGGGCGCGAAAGGCTAGGGGAACGGCGGGAAACGGTCAACGGGCGGCGCGCTCGCGGGCCGCGGCGCGGGCGAGGAAGGCGAGGGCGAAGCCGTTGAAGGCCGCGGGGCGCTCGAAGTAGGTGGAATGCCCCGCCCTCGCCACCTCGAAGAGCTCCGCGCCGGGCACGAGGGAGCGCGCCTCGCGCACGAGCGCGGGCGAGACGATGCGGTCGCCCTCGCCCACGAGGAAGGCGACGGGCGCGCCGCTCGCCGCCAGCAGTTCGTGCGTGCTGCCGCGGTAGCCCGGCGGGGGCGGGCCGAGCGCGTTCGCCGCGCGGGGCGGGTTGAGCCGCCGGATCTGGTGGTAGAGCAGGGCCAGCGCGGGCTCGTCGCGCGCGAACGACGGCGCGAGGGCGTGACGCGCGAGGCCGCCCTCGCCCCGCTCGACGCGCAGCGCCGCCTGCAGCTCGCGCACGCGGTCGTTGACGGCCCCCGCCGTGGTGCCGCAGAGCACGAGCGAGCGGGCGCGTTCGGGGGCGAGGCGCAGCAGTCCGGCCACGGCGCGCCCGCCCATCGACTGCGCGATCACGTGGGCGCGGTCGATGGCGAGGTGGTCGAGCAGCCCGAGGAGGTCGCGCCCGAAGGCGCCGCGATCGTGCTCCCCGAGCGCGAGGGAGCGGCCCCAGCCGCGCGCGTCGTAGACGGTGCAGCGGTAGCGCCGTGCGAAGGCGGGGAGCTGCCGCCACCAGGAGAGGCTGTTGCCGCCCGCGCCGTGGACGAACACGACGTGGTCGGCATCGGGCGGGCCGTGCCGCTCGTAGTAGAGGCGCGCGCCGTCGAGGTCGGCGAAGGGCATGGGGCGAGTCTACGGGGCAGGAACAAAAAAGGCCGACGCCCCGTGGAGCGCCCGGCAGCTACAGCATCAGACTGCGCGCGCGTTTGGCAGCCTCCATGACCGCTTGGGGCAGTTGCTCGTACGTCACCGCCTCATGGCCCTCTTTACAATGGTTCACCATGCGAACCAGAGCCTTCAGCGGGTTGAGACCAATCGTTTCTTGGTCACCTTTCTCGCGGTCGAGGCTGGCGGTGTCGAGGACGTAGAACTTCCATTCGTCGATGTCGAGAGGATTGGGGTCCGGCCCGTCACACGTTCCCAACACAGAGAAGACGTAAACGTCGGCAACGCGCTTCGGAGGATCGTACTTGGTGGTCTCCCTTGTTTCGGGATCCCAGGATTCCTTGCTTTTTGCAATGCGAAACTCGATCTTCGACGGTTCTTCCTGTTTCCAGGACTGACGGTAGGCGGCGCTCTTCACCTCGACCTTGACCCCGGACGGAGTAATGACGTCGTGGTCCGCCCATTCGATGCGCGGCTTGTCCGCCACGCCGAGCGCTTTAGCGACCAAGAACTCGGCCAGCACGCCGCGCTCCGCGTTACCCAGCAGGTCCGAACCAGACCAGCGCCAGTAATCCAGCAGCGTGCAGTCGGGCGGGGCACCGTCCCCGCGAAACGGCTCAACGCCGTCCCGACGCTTCAGGTCAAGTGCTTCTCTGGGCCAAGTGGATGCGGGTTGCGATGGCACTGGGCTCCTCCTTGCCCGCAGGCTACCACACTACGCGAAGCGGTCGCGGATGGCGATGGCTTCGGGGGCGACCTCGCGGCAGGCGTCGCAGCGGATGCACAGCTCGTCCACGATGGCGTGGCCCGCGCCGTCCGCGACGATGGCGGCGGTGGGGCAGACGGCGGCGGCCCCGGCGAGGGCGGGCGCGGTCGGGTTCGTGATTTCGTACGCGATCATGCCGGGCAGGGAGCGCGTGGGGTCGCGCTTCTCGCGGATGAGCGTCTCGAATTCGGAGCGGAATTCGCGCAGGGCGAGTTTGACGGTGGTGGGCGCGAACTGGCCGTGGAGGCAGTTGGACCAGATCATCGTCTGGATGAGGTCGCCGAGCTTGTCGAGGTCGGTCTCGCGCCCGCCGCCGCTGGCGATGCGGCGCAGGATTTCGACGGCGCGCTGGGTGCCCTGGAAGCAGGTGGTGCAGCGCCCGCAGGATTCGTCCTCGGCGAATCCGAGGAAGTAGGTGCAGAGGTCGACCACGCTGGCGGTTTCGTCGAAGAAGACGATGCCGCCGGAGCCGAGGAACATGCCGCGCTCGCGGAAGGGGGCGAGGGTGAGGGGCAGGTCGGCCTCGGCGGCGGGCAGGATGCCGGAGAGGGGGCCGCCGGGCTGGTAGCCCTTGAGGGGGACGCCGCCGGGGACGCCGCCGCCGTAGCGCTCCAGCAGCTCGCGCACGCTGAGGCCGAAGGGGATCTCGACGCAGCCGGACTGGTTGACCGCGCCGGAGAAGGTGAACATCTTGGTGCCCTTGGCGTCGTCGTCGCTGACGGAGGACCACCATGCCGCGCCCTCGCGCAGGATGAGGGGGGCGTTGGCGTAGGTTTCCACGTTGTTGACGTTGGTGGGCAGGTTCCAGAGGCCAGCCTGCGCGGGGAAGGGCGGGCGGATGCGGGGCATGCCGCGGTAGCCGTCGATGGAGTTGATGAGGCCCGTCTCCTCGCCGCACACGTAGGAGCCCGCGCCCGTGAAGACGACGAGGTCGAAGGTCTTGCCGGAGCCGAGGATGTCCTCGCCGAGGAGGCCGCGTTCGCGCGCCTGGCGCACGGCCTCGTTCATGCGCTCGATGGCGAGCGGGTATTCGTGGCGGATGTAGACGTAGCCCTCGACGGCGTGGGTGGCGAGGGCGGCGATGAGCATGCCCTCGACGATGAGGTGGGGGTCGCCCTCCATGAGGATGCGGTTGACCCACGCGCCGGGGTCGCCCTCGTCGGCGTTGCAGACGAGGTAGCGGGGGTCGGCGGTGGCATTGCGGAGGAAGTCCCACTTGCGCCCGGCGGGGAAGCCGCCGCCGCCGCGCCCGCCGAGGCCGCTCTCCAGCATGAGCTCGATGATGGCCGCGGGCTCCATGTCGAGGGCCGTGACGAAGCCCTCGTAGGCGCGGTTGGCGAGGGCGTCGTCGATGCTGGCCGGGTCGATGCGGCCGCAGTTGGCCATGAGGCGGCGGACCTGGCCGCGCATGAAGGGGTGGTCGCGCAGGAGGCCGATGCGATCCGTGGCCGGGCCCTCGACCACGCCGAGGGCCAGTTCGGGGAATTCGCCCGCCTCGACGATGACCGCCCGCAGGAACTCCTCCACGCGGTCGGGCGTGAGGGAGTGGTAGAGCACGGTGCGGCTGCCCGCGGCGGAGCGCACGGAGACGGTCGGTTCGAGCCAGCAGAAGCCCCAGGAGCCGGTGGTCGCGATCTCGACGTCGAGGCCGCGGGCGGCGACGGCCTCGCGCAGGGCGGCGAGCGTGGCCTCGCCGCCGCGGGCGCGCGAGGAGGTGTCGAGGCAGAGGGCGATGCGGGGGCGGCCGCTGGAGCGGCTGGCGTCGCGGCGTTCGCGGGCCCCGGCGGCGATGGCGGCGAAGCGGTCGTTCACGACGCCCCGTCCTCCATGACCTCGCGGGCGAGGGCCACGGCCGCGGCCACGGTGAGGCCGCCGACGACCTCGCCGTCGAGCCACACCTGGGGGGCCTCGCTGCAGGTGCCGTTGCACTGGCCGAGGCGGAAGCCGCAGGCGCCGTCGGCGCTCTGGCCGTCGAGGGGCAGGCCGAGGGTGTGCTGCAGGGCCTCGCGGATGCGGTCGCCGCCGCGCAGGCGGCAGGCGGGGCCGCTGCACCAGACGATCTCGCGGCGGGGCGGGGGCTCGGTGCGGAAGTCGGCGTAGAAGGAGACGGCCCCGTAGACGAGGGCGGGGGTGGTGCCGAGCTGGCGGGCGAGCGCCTCCATGGCGCGACGGGAGACGTAGCCGTAGCGCTCCTGGATCGCGATGAGGGCGGGGAGGAGATGGCCGCGGTCGAACTCGTACCCGGCGACGAGCGCCCGCAGCTCGCGAGTGGTGGGCTCAGCCGCCATGTCGGAGCGTCCCGCTTGTGAAGTGCGGCACAACTATATGCGCGCCCCGCGCGCGGCGGCAAGCGCGCGGCTGGCGGCGTCCATGTGCCCGGCGGCGCGTTCGCCCAGTTCGAGGCTGTAGTTCTGGCCGCGGTCCTCGGGATAGACCTGCGTGGTGTTGGCGAGGGTGAGGCCGCGCACGCCCGTCTCCAGCGGGGGCACGGAGGCGGAGTAGTTGGTCGTGATCACGGGCTGGCCGCCGGGATCGCGGAAGAACCACTTCTCGCGCACCCAGGAGCGGTCGAAGGCGGGGTTGATGCGCCGGATGGCCTCCTCGTAGGCGGCGAGCGCCTGCTCCGCGTCCATCTGCAGGACGGGGTGGTCGGGGGCGACGTAGTTGGAGAGGTAGACGATGTGGTTGCCGCCGTAGCGGTCGGCGGGCACCAGGTTGGTGTGCTCGACGCAGGCGACGAAGGGCAGGTCGTCGCCGATGGAGAGCCAGTAGACGTCGCTGAGGGGGCGGTCGAGGGCGAGCACGAGGCAGCTGGCCCACTGGTAGCGCACGCGGTCGAGGATGGCCACGTAGTCGGCGGGCAGGTCGGGGGCGATGCGCTTCGTGATGACGTTGGGAGTGGTCATGAGCACCTGGTCGAACTCGTGGAAGGCGCCGCCCGCGCGGATGCCGGTGACGGCCCCCAGCTCCGTGGCCACGGCCTCGACGGGCGCGTTCAGGTGGATGCGCCCGCCGTCGGCGCGCACGCGCTCGGCGAGGGCCACGTAGCAGGCGTGGAAGGAGCCGCGGGGGTAGCCGAGCGTCTCCTTCGCGCCGAGGCGGCCGGAGCGGGAGGCGAAGCGCAGGCGGATCTTCCAGTGCAGCCAGGCCATGCCCACCTCGTCGGCGCGTTCGGCGAACTTGCCGCGCAGGAGCGGCCCCCAGAAGGCGGCGAACGCGCGCCGTCCGACGGCGCGCTCCATCCAGGCGCGGGCGGTGACGTGCTCGTAGACGCGCCAGTCGGCCTGGCGCTTGAGCCAGAGGCTGGCGAGGCCGAGGCGCAGGCGCCCGGGCAGGCTGACGGCGTCGAAGCGGAGGAGGTCGAGGGGCGTGACGAAGGGGTAGATGCGCCCGTTCACGAAGTGGCCGTTGTGGGGTTCGATCCATTCGAGGCGGTCGCCCAGGCCGAGGTCCTCGAAGTAGCGGACGACGGCGCGGTCGTGGGTGAAGATGTGGTGGTAGAAGCACTCGATGGGCTCGCCGCCGACCTCGAAGGCGACGACCTGGCCGCCGGGCTCGCCGCGGCCCTCGAAGAGCGTGACCTCGTGGCCGAGCGCCTGCAGGCGGTGGGCGGCGGCCAGCCCGGCCGCGCCCGCGCCGACGATGCCCGCCCTCACGGCGCCACCGCGCCGCGTTCGGGGCCGGAACCGGGGCGCGCGCGCCCCATGCGTCCGAGAGCGCCGAGGGGGATGCCGAAGACCCAGAGCAGCAGCAGTCCGGTGACGGTGACGGGCACGAGGAGGATGAGGTGGGCGCCGATGGCGTAGGCCCCGGCGAGGCCGCCGGCGACGCCCGCGTTGACGAGCACGAGCTTGGCCGCCCACTCGAACGGTCCCGTGCCGCCGAGGAGCGTGGGCACGATGATGGCGAGGTTGGCGGCGGCGAGCAGGAGCACGTAGTGGGCGAAGCCGATATCGATGCCGAAGGCGGGGCCGAGCAGCACGTAGGCGCAGGTCTCCACCAGCCAGGCCATGGCGCTCAGGATGGCGACGGAGAGGAAGCGGCGCCAGTCGTGCACGGAGCGCAGGCCGTCGATGAAGGCCTGCACGTGCGGCTCGACGCGCTGGCGCGGGCCCGCGGGCAGGCGGTCGAGCACGAAGGCGGCGGCGCGGTACAGGCGCGTTTCGACGAGCGTGATCCAGTAGAAGCCCGTGAAGGCGACGGCGAAGAGCGCCGCCGCGACGATGGCGATGGCGCGCAGGCCGGGGGCGCCGAGGCCCGTGAAGGCCGCCGCCGTCAGCAGCATGAGGACGAGCATGCAGCCGTCGAAGAGGCGCTCGACGGCGATGGTGCCGAGGACGCCCATGGTGGGGACGCGCTCGCGCTGGCCGAGCACGTAGGCGCGCACGACCTCGCCGGTGCGCGCGGGCAGCAGGTTGTTCGCCATGGCGCCGATGATGAAACAGGCGAAGAGCCGCCGCGTGGGGATGGCGGCCACCGGGCGCAGGAGCAGGCGCCAGCGGTAGCTGCGCAGCCAGTGGCCGAGCGCGAAGACGGCGAGCGTGGGCGCGAGGTACCAGTAGTTCATGTCGCGCAGGGCGCGGCCGATCTCGCCCGGGTCGGTGGTGACGAGGAAGAGCGTGAGGAGCAGGACGCCGATGGCCGCGCTGATCCAGAAGCGGAGGCTGCGGAACATGCGGATCAGGGCTCCACGGGCTCGGGAATGGCGAAGCGGCGCACGCGCGCGCCCTCACCCTCGACGATCCAGAGCTTACCATCAGCCGTCTCAAGGAGCCCGTAGGGGGAGAGCAGCGGCTCGTCGGCGGGGGCGACGACGGCGAGCAGGGCGCCGTCGGGGGCGTACACGCGCGCCTCCCCGGCGGAGGGGACGGTGAGGGCGATGCGGCCGTCGCGGAGCACGCGCAGCCAGGGCTTGTCGACGGCGTCCTCGCCGCCCCAGCCCGCGACGGGGAACTCGCGCAGGTACTCGCCCGACGGGTCGAGCACCTGGACGCGCGCGTTCCACATGTCGGCGACGGCGATCTCGCCATCGGGGCCGATGGCGATGCCCACGGGCTCGCTGAACTGGCCGGGGCCGGAGCCGCGCCCCGAGGTGGCGGCGGTGAAGGGCGCGCCGAACTCGCGCAGGTACTCGCCGTCCGGCGTGTAGACGACGATGCGGTTATGTCCGGTATCCGTGACCCACAGGTCGCCCCTGGCGTCGATGGCGATGTCGCGCGGGCCGTAGAGGCGGTAGGGGCCGGGCGGTTCGCCGTCGAGCAGGGGAGGTTCGCCGAACGCGAGCACGCGCTCGAGCGTCTCGCCGTCGAAGGCCAGCACGCGCCAGCCGAAGGTATCGGCCACGTAGACGCGCCCGTCGGCGGCGACGGCGAGCCCCCAGGGCTCGGAGGCCTCGTCGGGGGATGCGCGCACGTCGACCGAGGCGAGCAGGTTCCCGTCCGCGTCGAAGCGCTGCAGCCGCCGCGTGACGCGGTCGATGACGTAGAGGCTGCCGTCGGGACCAGCCTCGATGTCGACGGGGCCGAGGAACTGGCCGGGGCCGTCGCCGCGCTCGCCGAAGACGGCGCGGCTGGCGGCGTCGGTCGTGGGGGCAGGGGCCTCGGCGACGGGGACGGTTCCGGCCGCGCGGACGGCGAGGCGGCCCGTTTCGCGATCAAAGTCCGCGGGGAAGAAGGCGAGGGCGTCGAGGGCGCCGGGCTCGCGCGGCGGCTCGCGGTCGCGCCAGAAGGCGAAGGCGTCGCCGAACCAGTTGCGGCGGAAGACGCCGTCGGCGATGCGCCGCCAGGTCTCGGCCTCGTACGGCTCGCCCCAGCGGACCGCGCCCTCGCCGTCGGCGGGCCACTCCTTGTAGACTTCGCGGAACCACCAGCGATGGGGATGGCGCACGGGGGGCGCGTGGTCCACGCCGCCCCCGGCGAGCCCCTCCCGCACGGCGTCCCCGTTGGCGGCGCTCGCCAGCACCACGTCGAACGCCCCGTCGGGGGGGCCGTTCTCCATGTTGGCGTAGGACACGCGGCGGTAGTCGCGCAGATACCAGACCCAGGGCCAGTGCAGCGCGGCGCGGGTATCGACGGCGATGCGCAGGTCATGGCCCCGCCCGCTGGCGGCGGCGAGCGCGTCGATGTCGTCCGCCAGCTCCGTGACGCGGGGGGAGCTCTGCGTGTAGATGAGCAGGTCCTCGGGCACGTCGCCGCGCTCGTAGACGACGAGCAGCATGGCGCGCACGGAGAGGCAGGCGAAGGCGGCGAACAGCAGGAGCGCGGCCAGCGCGGGCAGGGCGCGCACGCCGGAATCGCGGGCGGCGATCACGGCGGCCACGACCGCGACCAGGGCGATGCCGCTCCCCCAGGCGAGGCGCGCGCCCGCGGGCGGCCCCCAGTCGATCGCGACCACGATGGCGGCCAGCGCGGCGGCGGCGATGGCCACGGCCAGCGGGAGCGCGGCGCGGCGGTCAGGCGCGCGCGGGCCCCATGCGTTCCAGGCGCGCCGGAGCGTCCACGCGGCGAGCAGGGCGGAGGGCACGGCCAGGTGGGTGGTGAGCCAGGGCATCTTCTCGCCGGCGAAGGAGAGGGCGATGAAGAGCGTCAGGAGCCAGACGACGAGGAAGCGGGCGAAGGAGGAGCCGCGCGCGATGGCCCAGACGCCGCCGATGAGCGCGGGGATGAGCGTCAGGAATTCGTAGGCGGGCATGAGCATGAGGTAGTAGAACCAGGGCTGGTCGCCGCGGCGGTAGTCCTGCTGCGCCTGCCAGTGGTCGATGGACCCCCAGGGGCCGCTGCAGAGGCCGTCGAGGTTCGTCCAGAAGCTGGTCATGAGCGTCGCGTAGACGAGGGCGGCGAGGCCCGCCGCCACGAGCCAGAGGCGGGGCCGCCAGGCCACCCCGACGGCGGCGGCGAGGCCGGTGGAGACAGCGAAGACGCCGCCGAGCACGAGCAGGTCGCTGGCTTCGCCGCTGGAGCAGAGCCTGGAGTAGTCGAAGCGTCCCGCGGCGTCGTCGCCGAAGGCGCCCAGCAGCCGCACGACGGGACCCTTGGCGAAGGCGGTGAGCAGGGGCAGGGTGAGCGTGCCCGTGAGCACGAGCAGGTCGCCGGAGCGGGGCAGCGCGCGCCAGGCGAGGGCGCGGCGCGGGCGTTCGAGCAGGGGCCAGAGGGCGGCCACCGCCCAGGCCACGGGGAAGCAGGCGGCGGCCAGCGCGGCGAAACGCCAGCGTGACGCGGCCCGTTCGCCATCGCGCAGGGCCGCGCGCGCGAGGTCCCCGGCGAGGTGGCCGTTCAGCGCGAGCAGGAGGAAGGCCGCCAGCAGGAACGCCACCTCCTTCGTGCTGAAGGCGAGGGCGAGGGCGGCGGCGTAGACGACGAGCCAGCGCGCCCGTCCGCCGTGCAGGTAGCGCCAGAGGGCGGCCACCGCGAGGAGCGTGAAGAGGGCGAGGTAGATGTCCATGCGCAGGAAACGGCTGTAGTAGACGGCAGTCGGGGAGAGGGCGAGGAAGGCCCCGGCGGCGAGCGCGCCCCCCGACCCCAGCCAGCGGCGCAGGGCGAGGGGGGCGGCCACCACGCCCATGCCGAAGAGGGCGGGCGAGATGCGGGCGGTGTAGTCCGTGGCAGTCCCGACGAGGAAGGTGAAGCCCTGCGCGACGTAGAGGAGCGGGCCGTGGTAGACGGGGCTGTGGCGATAGTGCCCCTGCGCGAAGTCCCAGGCCCACTTGGCGTGGATGCTCTCGTCGTGATGGAGGGCGCGCGCGCCGAGGTCCCAGAAGCGCAGGGCGAAGGCGACGGCGAGGATGACCGCCCAGGCGACGATCTCCCAGTTCACGGCGACGCGCCGCGCGAGCAGGCGGTCGAGGGCGGAGGCGTCCGCCGCGCCGGTGGGGGACGGGCGCTGCGTCATTCCGGCGGCCTCACGTAGATGGCGGCCAGCTCCGTTTCGCGCTCCAGCCCGCCGCGGTCGCCGAGCCAGTGGACCCAGCCGAGGAAATCGCCGGGGGGGTGGACGGCGCGTTCGACGATCCAGCGCCCTTCCAGCGGGACGAAGCCGTCGGGGGCGGCCTCGTCCGGCGGCCAGACGACGGCGGCGGCGTTGGGCGGCACGCGGCTGGCGAGCAGCAGGACGCCGGAGTCGCGGAAGGACCAGGCGAGCGCCTCGCGGTAGCGCGGGTGCGCGACGACGAGGCCGCCCGCGGCGGCTTCGAGGGCGGCCTCGCGCACGAGCGCGGGGCGAACGGGGCCGGACAGGGGTTCACGGTCGGCGTTGAAGGCGGCGCCGCTCGCGCCCGCGAGCAGCAGGACGCCGCCCGCGACGAGCACGGGGACGAGCGTCGGCGGGCGCGTTTCGCGGCGGACGGCGAGGAAGGCGAGCGCGGCCAGCGCCAGCACGAGGGAGCTGGCGACGAGCGCCTGTCCGTACGCGCCGCCGGGGCCTCCCGCGCGTCCCCAGGCCGCCAGCTGGAAGCAGGCGACGGCCGCGAGGCCGAGCGCGAGCGGCAGGAGGACACGCCCCTCGCGCCAGCGGGCGTCGCGCAGCGCCCCGGCGATGCGCGCCAGCGCGGGGCCGAGCAGGAGGCTCGACGCCAGCGCGGCGGCGGCGAGCGGCAGCGGCGACGCGCTCCCCAACGCCAGCAGGAGCCAGAGGACAGCCACGCCGAACGCCCCCGCCACGAGGGTTTCGACGGGCGGCGGACCGTGCCCCCCGCGGCGGACGCGGACCCCCAGCCAGACGGCGGCGACGGCCCCTCCGGTGAGCAGGGGCAGGCCGTAGAGCGCGGCCAGTTCGGCCCCGTTCGCCGCCCCGGAGGCCCCGAACGATTCCGCGAAGAGGGCGAACGACGGAACCAGCACGCCGTCGCCGCCCAGCCCGAAGCGCAGGCTCGTCGCCAGCAGTCCAGCCGCGGCGCCGAGCGCCATCGGGCCGAGCGCGCGCACGGAGAGGCGGCGAGCGTTCAGGAGCGCCGCGGCGGCGAGGAAGGGCAATGGCAGCGGTCCGGCGGTGAGCACGAGGAAGGCGAGCACGGCACGGCCCCACGGCGGCGGCGCGCGTCCCCCGGCCAGCGCGACGACCAGCCAGAGCGCGACGGCGGCGTCCCAGGCGACCGCCGAGGCGGTCGCGCCCAGCAGGATGCCAGCCGGATCGAGCGCCAGCAGCAGGAGCGCGAGGAGCGCGCCCGCCTCTCCGAGCGCGTGGCGGAGGCGGTACAGCGCGAACGGGATCGTGAGCGTTCCCGCGAGGGCGAGCGCGCGCGCGGGAACCTCGGAGTCGGTCCAGTTCAGGGTCAGCGCCGTGAGCGCCTGGAAGAGCGTGGGCGCGTAGCGGTCGTCCGCGATGCTGAGGCTGGCCAGCCAGGCGCCGGAGAGGTGGTCGAGTTCGAGGCCGCCCACGGGAGCATTCCACGCCAGCCCCACGCGCATGAGCGCGAAGACGGCGGCGGCGGCCACCCACGCCAGGGCGGCAACGGACACGGCGGGCGCGCGGCGGACAGCGGGCGCGGCGCTCATCGCGTGACGACCAGCTCGGCGACGGGGAGGCGGTAGACGGTCGCGCGCTTCCCGTCGACATCCACGTCGAAAACGGTATCGAGGAACGTCCCGAAGGGGGGCATGACGCCGTCGAGGTAACGCTCGCGCTCGAGGCTCGCGACGACGACGTAGCTCGCGCCCAGTTCGCGCAGGGCGGCCAGCGCCTCCTCCGCGCCGGGGGCGGTGTAGACGCGATCGACGAGGTCCTGGCGGTGGGTAATTCCGGCGCGCGCACCCGCGCCGCGCCACTGGAGCTGATGGCCGGGCCAGCCGACGGGGGCCTGCAGGCCGGTACGCATGCTCACGCGGTTGACGGCGCTGTAGTCGATGCGCGGCTGCTGGCGGGACCGCCGGGGCCGTCCGTCGTCGCCGCGCTCCCAGCGCCGCCCCGACGCCTCGACGACGACGGCGGCGCCTGCGGCGTTCTCCGCCAGCCAGCGGACGAGCCCGCGCTCGGAGGAATCGACCCCCGAGACGGAGCCGTCGAGCCCGTGGTTGCGGGCGAATCCGTCCGCGCGGTTGGGAACGGCGATGACGGCGTAGACGAGCGCGGCGGCGAAGAGCAGGGCGGCGGGGGCGGCCAGCACGGGCCGGATGCGGGGGGCCATGCCGCGCAGCGCGGCGACGAGGGCGACCGCCGCCGCCACGGAGAGGATGATTCGCGCCTGGAGGGAGACCTTGTAGAAGGTGTTGTAGCGCGGCAGATAGTTCAGGTAGTTGTCGCCCACGAAGAGCAGCTCGACGCCGTACAGGAGGAGCAGGGCGAAGGCCGCGAGTCCGGCGACCACGGCGGCGCGGTGGCGGCGGCGGGCGAGCGCGAACGCGGTGCCGGTGAACAGCCAGACGGCGGCGGCGTGGAGCGCGAGCGTGACCCATCCGCCCGCGCCCCGGGCGTCGAACGCGGCGGAGAGTCCGTCGCGGGTGGCGGCGAGGATCAGCCAGAGCGCGAGCGGCAGGAGCGGGGCCGCCAGGGCCACGGCGAAGGGGCGGGCGGACGACGGCGCCCTCCGCACGAACGCCCAGCCCAGCACGGGCATCGCGAAGAGGATGAGCGCGCCGAATTGCAGGAAAAGGTGCTCGGGGCGCGTGCCCGCTCCGGCGTAGCCGTACAGCCCCGACGCCGCCGAGCTGAACGCGCCGTACCAGGGGGCGTAGGCGACGATGGCGAGGATGGCGGGCGGCAGGAGCCAGGAGAGCGCGGCCACGACGCGACGCGTCGCCGCGCGGGGCTCCCCCGCGCGCAGGTTCCGGGCGACGACGGCGGCGGCGAGGATGGCGGCGAAGGTGACGGCGTCCCAGGTGTTGACGAAGGCGATGCCGCCGAAGACGAGGGCGACGACGATGAGCGGGACGGGCCGCCGCCGGTGGTCGCGCCAGGAGAGCGCGCCGCGGCCCCGCCAGAGGGCGGCGGCGATGGCGATGGCGAGGAGCATGGCGGGAATGGCCATCACGTGCGCGTGCAGATCGCCGAGGATGAAGCTGTAGGCGGGGAAGGCCGTGATGGTGTCGGGCACGAGGTGCGAGGCGCGCCACCAGAACCAGTACGCGTCGGGATACCACGTCGCCGAGCGCGCGGCGGGGTCGTCGGGGAGGAAGGATTCGATGCCGAAGGCCTCGAACGCGCCCTGCGGCGCGGCCCCGTGCGCGGCGGCGAGCTGGAACGGGCCGAGCAGCGAGCCGGAGAACAGCAGCAGCAGGACGCCGCCCGCGGCGGCGGCGGCGATCCAGCCGCGCGCGCGTCCGCCGAGCAGCCAGCGCGCGAGGGCCGCGCAGAGGGAGGCCGCGGCGGTTCCGGCGCTGGCGAACACGGCGGCGAGGGCAAGGTTGTAGCCGACGGCGGCGGACGCGCCGGACGAGGCCGTGAGGATGACCGCCTGAAGATGGCCGCCGTAGTAGTAGCTCAGGCGCTCGCCCCCCATCCAGGGGTCGTGCGGGGGGTAGTCGGGGGAGACGAGCAGCGCGTTCAGGAAGGTGAGGTTCATCGGGTATTCGGGCGCGGGGCCGGGAACGTAGGCGCGGAACCAGGCGAAGGCGAAGAAGAGGAGCGTGAAGAGCGCGGCGGCCACGGCCACGCCGGTCCGGCAGCGGCGGAAGGCGGCGCGCGCGCGCCCGTCGCGGATGGCCAGCGCGGCCATGGCGAGGGCGAACAGCGCGAGGGCGAGCAGGACGCCTCCGCGCCCGGCGGGCAGCGCGCCGATCACGCGCAGGAGGAAGTACCCGGCGGCCACGAGCATGAGGCCGAGCGCGAGGCTGAGCCCAGCCCCGCCGTCGGGGAAGCGCGCGAAGAGGCGGAAGGCCAGCGGCAGCGTGAACGCCGCGATGGCCATGGCGACGGCCCAGAAGGCGAGCGCCTCAGCCACGGGCGCGCCTCATGCCAGCAGCGCGTCCACGAAGGTGGCGGGGTCGAAGGGGGCGAGGTCGCCGAGGGCCTCGCCGGTGCCGATGAGGCGGACGGGGAGGCCGAGTTCGCCGGCGATGGCGAAGGTGATGCCGCCCTTCGCGGTGCCGTCCAGCTTGGCGAGAACGATGCCGGTCACGTTCACGGCCTCGGTGAAGGCGCGCGCCTGTAGCAGGCCGTTCTGGCCGGTGGTGGCGTCCAGCACGAGCAGGGTTTCGTGGGGCGCGTCGGGATGGCGGCGCTGGATGACGCGCACGACCTTCCGCAGCTCCTCCATGAGGTTCGCCTTCGTGTGCAGCCTGCCCGCGGTGTCGATGACGGCGACGGCGCCCCCGGCGGCCTCGGCGGCGGCGAGGGCGTCGAACACGACGGCCCCCGGGTCGCCGCCGGGCTGGTGGGCGACGACGCGCGCGCCGAGCCGTTCGCCCCAGGCGCGCAGCTGGTCGATGGCGGCGGCGCGAAAGGTGTCGGCGGCGGCGAGGACGGGCGTGTGGCCGCCCTCCCGCAGCGCCGCCGCGAGCTTGGCGATGGACGTCGTCTTGCCCGCGCCGTTGACCCCCACGACGAGGATGACGAGCGGCTCGGGGAAGGGCGCGTCCCAGCGCGGGGGGGCGACGGCGGGGGCCTCGAGGATGGCGACGAGCTCGTCGCGCAGGATGGCGCGGACCCCGTCGGCGGTGGTGACGCCGGTGTCGCGCACGCGCGCGCGCACGCCGTCGAGGATGCGCCCGGCGACGGCGACGCCGGTGTCGGCGGCGATGAGCAGCTCTTCCAGCTCCTCCCACAGGTCGTCGCCGAATTCGCGGCGCTCGAAGAGCGCGCCGATGCGCCCGAAGAGGCCGGAGCGGCTGCGGGCGAGGGCGCGTTCGGCCTGGGCGCGCATCTCGCCGGTTTCCCCGGCGGTGAAGCCGGGGGCGGCGTCCCCCGCGGGGGCGTCTTCGTCAGCCGAACGCCGTCGCCAGAAGCGCATCGCGCCGCCTCTCCGCCATCGCCGGGATGGCGCGCCCGATTCTCCCCGACGCCGCGCGCACGCGCACGCGCCCCTCAGCGGCTGACGGCGGGGGCGGACGGGCGCGGCCCGGCGGAGGCGGCCAGCGGGCGCTGCGCGGGCGCGCCGCCGGGCAGGTCGGAGAGGCGCAGGGAGAGCGTGGCGGAGACGCCGCCCGGCCCCATGGAGACGCCGTAGATGGCGTCGGTGGCCTCGATCGTGCGGCGGTTGTGGGTGACGACGAGGAACTGCGTGCGCCCGGCGAGGCGCGCCAGCTCGGCCACGAAGCGGCCCACGTTGGCCTCGTCGAGGGCGGCGTCCACCTCGTCGAGCACGCAGAAGGGGGCGGGGTTCACGGAGAGCAGCGCGAACAGCAGGGCCACGGCGGTGAGGGAGCGTTCGCCGCCGGAGAGCAGGCTGAGGCTGCTGAGGCGCTTGCCCGGGGGCTGCGCCTCGATCTCGATGCCGGAATCGATCACGTCGCCGGGGTCGAGCAGCTGCAGGCGCGCGCGCCCGCCGCCGAAGAAGGCCGTGAAGTAGCTGCCGAAGGCCGCGTTCACGCTGGTGAAGGCGGCGTTGAAGCGGGTGCGGATCTCCTCGTTCAGCTCCGCGATCGCGCCCTGCAGGCGGGCCTCCGCGTCGGTCAGGTCCCGCAGCTGGCCGGTGAGGAAGGAGTGGCGCTCCTCGCTCTCGCGGAAGTCCTCCAGCGCTTCCTCGTTGATGGGGCCGAGCTTGCGGATGGAGAGGCGCACGGCGGCGATTTCGGCCTCGATGGCGGCGGCGTCGACGGCGGGCGGCTCCGGTTCGGCGGCGGCGGGCGGCTCGATGCCCTCGCGCGCCATCTCGCCCCGCAGCGTTTCGAGCCGGTCGTGGGCGCGGGCCAGTTCGGCCTCCAGTTCGAGGCGGCGGGCGCGGGCCTCAAGCAGGGCGGCCTGCGCCTCGGCGTAGGCCGCCTGCACGGAGCGCTCGTGCGCCTCCAGGCGGTGCAGCTCGTCGCGGTCGGGGGCGCTGTCCTCGCTGACGCGGGCCCGTTCGGCGCGGAGGCCCTCGAGTTCGCGCGTCTGGCGTTCGACGGCCCCGGCGAAGGCGGCGGCCTCGCCCTCGAGCTCGCCGAGGCGGAGGCGGCGCTGGGCGAGGCGGGCGTTGAGGCGCTCGACCGAGCGCCGCCGCAGTTCGCGGGCGCGATCACGGGCGCGGGCCTCGCCCTCGGCGGCGGCGAGGCGGGCGCTGGCCTCCGAGACCTCGGCCACGGCCTGCTCGACGCGCACGGGGACGGCTTCGAGGCCGGCGGCCAGGCCCTCCAGTTCCGCGCCGAGCTCCGCGCGCCGGGCGGTGAGGCGGTCGAGCCGCTCGCGCAGCGCCTCCGCGTCGCCGGCGTCCGGAGCGCCAGCCAGCTGGCGGCGGCGCAGGTGGATGGCGGCCAGGTCGCGGCGCAGGCGGTGCAGGCGATCGCGCTCGCGGTCGCGATCGCGGCGGGCGGCGTCGAGGGCGGCGCGGCTCTCCGCGTGGGCGCGGTCGCCGTCGGCGGCGAGCTGCATGAGGCGCTCCACCGTCTCGCGGGCGCTGGCCACCTGCTGGTCGTGTTCGGCCACGAGCGCCTCCAGCTCGGCGATGCTGGCGGGGATCTCGTCCATCTCGCGCTGGCGGGCGAAGGTGAAGGGGTTTCCGGCGGAGGAGACGAGGCCGCCCGTGAGCACGCCCGAGGGGTCGAGGAAGGTGCCGTCCACGGTGACGACCGCGCCGAGGCCGCGGGCCAGCATGCGGCGGGCGGCCTGCAGGTCCTCGACCACGATGACGCGGCCGAGGAGGGCGTCGACGAGGTCGCGGAAGCGGTTCTCGCAGCGCACGAGGCGCGAGGCGACGCCGACGACGCCGTGCTCCTTCTGGAGGTTGAGGGGATGGACGCGGCGCAGGGCGTCGAGGGGGATGAACTGGGCGCGGCCCGCGGCGCGCTGCCGCAGGAGGTCGATGGCGCGGAAGGCCTGCTCCTCGCGTTCGACGACGACGGCGTGGAGGCGGTGTTCGAGGGCGGCGCTGATGGCGGCCTCGATCCCGGCGGGCACGCGCACGTGGCGCGAGAGGAGCCCGGCCACGCCCTCGATTTCGGGGGCCTCGCCGAGGCTGCCGGGGCGCACGTTCTCGATCAGCACCTGCCCCATGACGAGCACGTTGCGGGTGCCGAGGGCGATGCCCTCGTTCTCGTCGCGCACGCGCTTCAGCAGGTCGAGGCGGCCCCGCAGGGCGTCGAGCGCGCGCGCGCGCTCCCGCCCGGCGGCTTCGCGTTCGGCCAGTTCGACCTGCACGCGGGCGAGGCGGTCGCGGGCCCCGGCGGCGGATTCGCGCGCCTCCGCGAGGCGGGCCTCGGCGGCGGCGGCGCGCTCGCCCAGCGCGGCGAAGCGGCGGCCATAGCCGATGAGTTCGACGAGCAGGTGCTGGCGGCGCGCCTCGAGGGCGTCCGGCCCGGGGCCGGGCTCGCCGTCGGGCGCGCGCCCGGCGGCGTCCTCGATGCGGTCGTCGAGGGCGGCGAGCTGGCCGCGCAGCTCCTCGGCGCGGCGGTGGATGGCGGCGTCCTCGCGCTGGGCGATGGTGAGGGCGTCGCGGGCGTGGGCGAGGGCCGCGCGGGCGGCGGCGATCTCGTCCGCGGCGGCGGCGGCGCGCTCCCCGCCGTCGTCGTCCCCGTCCCCGGCGGCGAGCGCGATCCGCTCGCCCTCGATGCCCTCGATCTCGGCGCGCAGCTCCTCCAGGCGGGAGTCGGTCATGGCGTGGCGTTCGCGGTCGAGGGCGATGGCGTGTTCGAGGGCGCGGAGGCGGCTTTCGGCGTCGTCGCGGGCGCCCTCGCGGCGGGCGACGGCCTCGCGGCGGCGGGCGATCTCCTCGCCGAGGGCCTGGATCTGCTCGCGCATGGCGGTGGCGCGGGCGTCCACGGCCTCGTCCTCGGCGATGCGCTGGTCGAGCCCGGCGCGGGCGCGGGCGATGGCGGTGCGCGTCTCGTCCCAGCGTCCGGCGTAGAGATCGCGCAGGAGGCGGGCGAGGCGGGCGGAGCGTTCGCGGTGCTCGTCCGCGCGGCTGGCCTGGCGGCGCAGGCGGCGCAGGCGCGGTTCGAGCTCGGCGACGATGAGCTCGACGCGGGCCATGTTCTCGCGGGTGCCCGCGAGGCGCGTGCGGGCGTCGGCGATCTTCTGGCGGAAGCGCTTGACGTCGGCGGCCTCGTCGATCAGGGAGCGGCGGTCCTGGGGCGAGAGGCTGAGCACCTCGTCGACCATGCCCTGCCCCATGACGGCGTAGCTGTTGCGGGCCACGTTGGCCTTCTGGAGCAGGTCGTTGAGGTCGCGCAGGCGGATGCGGGAGCCGTTGAGGAGGTACTCGCTGTCGCCGTCGCGGTAGGCGCGCCGCCCGATCTCGACCTCGGCGAAATCGAGGGGCAGCCAGCCGTCGGCGTTGTCGAGCGTGAGGACGACCTCGGCCATGCCCAGCGGGGGGCGGTCGCCGCCGCCGGAGAAGATGACGTCCTCCTGCCGGCGGGCGCGCAGGAGGCGCAGGCCCTGTTCGCCGAGCACCCAGCGCACGGCGTCGGCGACGTTGCTCTTGCCGGAGCCGTTGGGGCCGACGATGGCGGTGACGCCGGGGCCGAACTCGAACACGGTCTCGCGCGCGAAGCTCTTGAAGCCGTGGATGGCGAGGCGCTTGACGTACACGGTCAGCCCTCCACCGCGGCCCCGGCGAGGGCGTCGCAGGCGCAGCGGGCGGCCTCGTGCTGGGCGGCGCGCTTGCTCGCCCCCGCGCCGCGGCCGAGGCGGTCGCCGGAGACACGCACCTCGACCACGAAGCGGCGGTCGCCGTCCTCGCCCCGCTCCTCCACGGTCACGTATTCGGGCGGCTCGTGCCAGCGGGCCTGGACGAGGTGCTGGAGGGCGGACTTGGGGTCGAGGGCGGCGCCGCGGTCGCGCACGCGGTCGAATTCGGGCTTGAGCAGGCGCAGGGCGAGGGCGCGGGCCACGTTGAGGCCGCGGGCGCGGTAGACGGCGCCGAGCAGGGCCTCGAAGCCGCCCGCGAGGTTGCGGTCGCGGTCGCGGCCCCCGGCGGCTTCCTCGCCGCGCCCGAGGATGAGGCGCTCGCCGAGGCCGATGCGGCGGGCGGCGGCGGCGAGGGCGGCCCCGCACACGATCTCGGCGCGCATGCGCGTGAGCTCGCCCTCGGAGGCGTCGGGGCGGGCGCGGAAGAGGGCGTTGGCCGCGATCATGCCGAGCACGGCGTCGCCGAGGAATTCGAGGCGCTCGTTGGAGCGGGCGCCGGAACCGCCCTCGTTGGGCCAGGAGGCATGGGTCAGCGCCTCGCGGAGGAGGTCGTCGGGAAGCGGGGGAATCCCGAGCCGCTCCGCCAGTTCGCCGCTCCCGGGCGCCGCGTCCGCGCTCTGCAAGGCGATGCACCCCCACCGTCCGGTTTCGAATTGATAAGGCGGGATGATCATATCGGGGGGCGTTTCGCGGTGTCAAGAAACCGGCTACCGTTCCCGTCATGAGCGAGACCCCCGCGGCCTGCCCGTGTTCGATCTGCGCCGAGCCCGTCGAGCGGCACACGGAGTCGTACTGCAACGGCTGCGGGCGGCTCTTCCACCTGAACCAGCGGGAGGACCTGCCGGGGCGCGATTGCGGCACGGTCTCCCTGAGCGAGGCGCACCTGGCGCTGGAGTTCCTGTGCGCGGCCTGCGACGAGGCGGCGGCGGACGCGCCCGCGGAGCTGGCGGCGGTGCTGGACCTGGCCGAGGCGGCGGGCGCGGCGGGCATGTCCGAGGCCGCGCTGGCGGCGGAGGCGGCGGCGGGGCGGCTTCCCCACCGGCGCACGGCGGGCGGCGCGCTGCTGTTCGAGCGGGCGGCGGTGGAACGGCTGGCGCGCGCGGGCGGCGGCGCATGAGCCCCACGCGGCGGCGACGCCGACGGCTGGCGCGCGCGGGCGGCGGCGCGGGCGAGGCGGCGACGGGAGCGGGGACGTCCCGGCCGCCGCTGCCGGAGTGGCGCTGGCGCACGCTGCCGGTGTTCGCGGCGCTCTCCGTCGGGCTGTTCACGGGGATCATCCTGGGCTCGGCGGTGACGGGCACGGGCATCGCGGGCACGGTCGTGTTCCTGATCGTGGCGGGGATGCTGGGCCTCTCCGTCTCGCGCCTGCTCACGCGGCTGCTGATGCGGCGCGGCTTCATCAGGCCACGCGCGCGGCGGCGCTGACGCGCGCCGTGGCATGATGCGGAGGGGAGGGCGGCCATGAGCTATACGGGACTGGTGCTGCACGGCGACCATGTGCGCGATCACGTGGAACAGGCGCAAGCGGGCGAGCGGCTCGGCTTCGCCAGCGGCTGGGTGACGGAGGTGAACGAGCCGGACGCGATCACGGTGCTGGCGGCGGCGGCGGCGGGCACGGAGCGCATGCGCCTGGGCACGGGCATCGCGCCCATCTTCCTGCGCGACCCGTATCTGGCGGCGATGTCGTTCTGGTCGCTGCAGGACCTGAGCGGGGGGCGCATGACGGCGGGCTTCGGCGTGAGCACGCCCGTGATCGTGGACGGCTGGCACGGCCAGCCCTGGGGCCGCCCGCGCGCGCACATGCGGGAGTACGTGGACCTCTTCCGACGCATGACGGCGGGCGAGCGGCTGCGCCACGAGGGGCTCTACCGCACGCGCGCGCCCGCGCTGCCCGCGGCGGACCCGCCCATCCCCGTCTACGTGGGCGCGCTGGGCGAGGGCATGCTGGAGCTGGCGGGGGAGGTCGCCGACGGCGTGATCCTGAACTACCCCACGGCGACCTCCATCGCGCGCGCGGTGGAGGCCATTGAGCGGGGCATCGCGCGGGCCGGACGGGAGCGTGCGGAGGTGCGCGTGATCGCCTTCGCGCGCACGGTCCTGCACGAGTCGTACGAGGCCGCCGCCACGCCCATCAGGGAGGAGCTGCTGGCCTACATGATGGCGCCGGTCTACCGCGGGGTGTTCACCGGGGACGGCTTCGGGGAGGAGTGCGAGACGTTCGCGCGGCGCTGGGAGGCGCGCGAGCGGGCGGAGGCGATCGCGGGCATCTCCGAGCGCTTCGTGCGCGCCCACGCGGTGGTGGGGCGCAACGCCGGGGAGTGCCGCGAGCAGGCGGAGGCGCTGCTGGCGGCGGGCCTCGACGAGGCGCTGCTCTATCCCGTCGCGCCCGCGGGGGCGGCGGACCCGCAGGCGGCGGTGCTGGAAACGATACGGGCGCTCGCGCCCCGCCAGGCGGGCGGCGGCTCGCCCGCGCATTGACTCCTTCCCCACGCTTCCCCCACTATGCCGTCAACCCGCGCGGGGGAACGTTCTCACATGCGTAGCGGATTGGCGGCCGGGAAGCCGAGGCTCTGGATCGTCGCGGGCCTCGCCGGAGCGCTCGCGCTCGCGCTCGCGGGCCTCGTGGCCGCGCAATCCGCCCCCGGCTCCGGCTCGGGTTCGACGGCGAACGTCGAGGTGCGCGTCTGGCAGGGCGTCGGCGACGCCGGAAGCCTCTACGTCAGCGCCCGCGCGGCGGGCGGCTCGTGGCGCACGCTCGGCACCGTGCCCCTCGACATGAGCGGCCTCAGCGCTTCCGGACGCTACCGCTACGGCGACATCTCCCTCGACGTGCCCCGTTCCGGCTCCGACGAAACGGTGACAGTGCAGGTGCGCGTCTGGCAGGGCGTGAGCAGCACGGGGAGCCTGTACATCAGCGCGCGCCGGGCCGGGGGCTCGTGGCGCGACCTCGGCACCGTGCCGCTCGCGCTGGACAGCCAGAGCGCATCCGGCGCCTACCGCTACGCCGACACCGACCTTCCCGTTCCCGCCCCGGCGCCGGACGAACCGGCGGCCACGCGCACGCCGACTCCCACGCCAACCCCCACGCCCGGCCCCGTCACCTGCGTGAACGACTGCCCGACGGCCACGGCCACGGCCACCCCAACCGCAACGCCCACTCCCACTCCAACTCCGACTCCTACCCCGACGCCAA
Source organism: Tepidiformaceae bacterium (assembly GCA_958295975.1). Classification (GTDB taxonomy): domain Bacteria; phylum Chloroflexota; class Dehalococcoidia; order Tepidiformales; family Tepidiformaceae; genus UBA2991. The sequence goes on from OY282446.1 coordinate 705,601, forward strand.
CGCCTACCCCGACTCCGACGCCTACTCCGACTCCCACGCCCACGCCGTCCGGCGGCGGTGGTGGCGGCGGTGGTGGTGGCGGCGGTGGTGGCGGCGGAGCAGGCCCCGGCGGTGGTGGCGGTGGCGGGACCGGTCCCGTCGCCTGCGTGAACGACTGCCCGCCCGCTTCGAGCGTGGCGACCGACCGCGCCGCGCTGATCGCCCTCTACAACGCCGCTGACAGCCAGCACCAGCGCTGGCTCGACGGTTTGGGGTGGAATTCCAATGCACCCCTGGGTGAGTGGGGCGGGGTCGTCGCTGACAGCAATGGGCGCGTTACCAACCTCGGACTTCGGAACCTCAGGGGCACGATCCCGGCGGAACTGGGCAACCTGACGAACTTGCAGACCCTCGACCTGGGCGGCAGCTCGGGTCTTGGCGGGTTGACGGGCGCAATCCCGGCGGAACTGGGTAAGCTAACGAACCTGCAGTACCTCCTCCTGAACGAGAACCAGTTGACGGGTGCAATCCCGGCGACGCTGGGCAACCTGTCGAACCTGAAGTACCTCAGGCTGGAGTTCAACCAGTTGACGGGCACGATCCCTGCCGAGTTGGGCAACCTGTCGAACGTGCAGTACCTCTGGCTGTTCGGCAACCAGTTGACGGGCACGATCCCTGCCAAGCTGGGCAACCTGTCGAACGTGACGGAGCTCTATCTGAGCGGGAACCAGTTGACGGGCGCAATTCCGGCGGCGCTGGGCAAGCTGACGAACCTGCGGGGCCTCAGCCTGCAGGAGAACCAATTGTCGGGCACGATCCCGGCGACTCTGGGCAAGCTGACGAACCTGCGGACCCTCGGCCTAGATACCAACCGGTTGACGGGTGCAATTCCGGCGGCGCTGGGCAAGCTGACGAACCTGCAGTACCTCCATCTGGACATCAACCAGTTGACGGGCGCGATCCCGGTGGCGCTGACCAATCTGACCGGGCTGAGTCGACTCAAGGTGGACAACAGTCTGTGCGTGGGGCGTGACAAGGCCGTCCAGACCGCCCTCAGGAGCTGGCTCAGCGGCATCAGGGTCACGAACATCGTCGTTCCGCTCTGCCCCGCCACGGGCACGGCGACTCCAACGGCCACCCCCACATCCCCCGGGGTGGAAGCAGATCGGGCCACGCTGATCGCCTTCTACGACGCCACTGGCGGAGATAGCTGGAGGCACAGCACGAATTGGAAGACTGACACCCCGCTGAATCAGTGGTATGGGGTTTCGACCAGCGGCAGCGGGCGAGTCAGCGTGATCGATCTGAACAACAACTGGGTGACAGGCACAATCCCGGCGGCGCTGGGCACACTGACCGGACTGCGGACTCTCGGATTGGGCCGCAACTCGCTGTCGGGCGCGATCCCGCCGGAGCTGGGCAATCTGGCCAACCTGCAGCAGCTCTGGCTGTATAGGAACCAGCTGTCAGGCGCGATCCCGCCGGAGCTGGGCAAGCTGACGAACCTGCTGGGCCTCGACCTGAGCAGCAACCGGTTGACGGGCGCGATCCCGTCGGAGCTGGGCAAGCTGACGAAGCTGGGGCGCCTCCGGTTGGACAGCAACCGGCTGTCGGGTGCGATGCCAGTGGAACTCGCCAGCCTGGGCAATCTGCGTGATTTTACCATTCGTGGCCAACAGGGTCTGTGCGTGGATACCAGCACCAGCTACTACCTGTGGCGCTTTTTGCACGAGCAACGGGCGCTGCTTTCCAGCGGTAGCATCTCGTCCTGCCCGACGGCCACGCCCACGCCTACCCCCACGCCCACGCCTACCCCCACGCCCACGCCTACCCCCACCCCCACGCCCACGCCTACCCCCACCCCCACGCCCACGCCTACCCCCACCCCCACGCCCACGCCTACCCCCACCCCCACGCCCACGCCTACCCCCACCCCCACGCCCACGCCTACGCCTACTCCAACGCCCACGGCCACGCCTACTCCGACGGCCACGCCCACACCGTCGGCAACACCCGATCCCACGGCCGCCGCCCGCCTAGCGGGGTCGCGGAAGCGCCCGCCACAGCGGGGCGCGCGCCGTGCGTACCCCGCTAGGCGGGCGGCGGCTCGCCCGCGCAGGCGCGCCAGGCGGCGGCCAGCAGGGCGCGCGCGTGGATGGCGCCCGGGCAATGGGCCACGACCGCGCGCCCCTCGAACGCGCCGTAGCGCCGCGTGAACAGGCCGCCCGCGGGCTCGTCCATGCGGGCCACGGCCTCGACCCAGGCGCGGCGCTCGCCGGGGGACGGCGCGTACGGCTCGCCCGCGACGGGATCGCTCCAGAGGACGGCGCGCAGCACGGCGGCCACCGACTCGACGCCGGCGACGACCAGTTCGGCGTCCTCGGCGTCCATGCCCCGCGCGGCGGCGCGTTCGCGCACGGCCCCGCAGGCGGCCTCGCGCCAGAGCTCGACGCGCGGCGCGCCGGGGTGGCGGCGGGCATGGCGGGCGTAGGCGGCGGCGAGCGGATCGGGGGATTCGCGGAGCGCGAGCCGCTCGATGGCCGCGCCCGCGCGGGCGGCGAACCCGGGCGCGAATCTGGAGACGAGCAGCTCGTCCGCGTCCATGCGGGCGATGCGGCGGGGCGGCTCGACCACGCCGCGTCCGTCGGCGAACCAGCGGCGCAGGCGCTCCTCGATGGCCTCGGGCATGGCGGCACGGTGACGGCGCGGCGGGGGCGCGTCAAGGGCGGGAGTCGTAGGCTCACGGGCGATGAACGACGCCTGGCTTCCGGAGCAGTACGCGCGCTTCCGCGCCGAACGCGAACGGCCCTTCCACGACCTGCTCGCGCTGACGCGGCCCATCCCGGGCGGGCGCGCCGTCGATCTGGGCTGCGGCGGGGGCGCGCTCACGCGGCTGCTGCACGAGCGCACGGGCGCGGCGGAGACGGTCGGCGTCGACCGCTCGGCGGCCATGCTGGCGGGCTGCGAGCGGCACGCGGGCGGGGGCCTGCGCTTCGAGCGGGGCGACATCGAGGCGTTCGCGGGCGAGGGGCTCGACCTCGTGTTCTCGAACGCGGCGCTGCAGTGGGTGGCGGACCACGGGACGCTGTTCGCGCGGCTGGCGGGGATGCTGCGGGCGGGCGGCCAGCTGGCCGTGCAGATGCCCGCCAACCACGACCACCCCTCGCACGCGACGGCGCACGCGGTCGCGCGGGAACCGCGCCACGCACGCGCCCTCGGCGGCCACGTGCGCGACGACCCCGTGCGCGCGCCGGAGTGGTACGCGGCGGCGCTGGAGCGCCTCGGCTTCGGGGAGTGGCACGCGCGCGTGCAGGTCTACCTGCACCGGCTGGCGGGGCCGGAGGAGGTGGTGGAGTGGGTGAAGGGATCGCTGCTGACGGACTACCGCGCGCGGCTCGACGACGACGCCTGGGAGGCGTACCTCGCGGACTACCGCGAACGGCTGCTGGCGGAGCTGCCGCCGGAGCGCCCGTATTTCTTCACGTTCAAGCGGCTGCTGCTGTGGGGGCGGCTGGGCGCGTAGGCTGGCGGGCGTGGCGCGCTTCGAGGCCAGCGAGGGGACGTCCGGCGGCCTGCGCGAGGTGCGCTTCCGGCTGGAAGTGGCGGATGAGAACGTGCCCGGGCGGCTGTGGCTCCCCGCCGGGGAGACGGCGGCGGCGCGCCCGCTCGTGCTGCTCCAGCACCCGGGCATGAGCGGCAAGGACGACGCCATCGTGGCCGCGCCCGCGCGCGCCTAGGCGCTGGCGCACGGCTGGGCCTGCCTCGCGCTGGACGCGCCCGGCCACGGCGAGCGGGCGAGCGCCGATCCGCTGGCCGCCCTGCGCGATCCGGAACGGGCCGCGGCCCTCGCTGGCCAGTTCGCGGCGGAGGCGCGCGCCGCCGTGGACGCCATCGCGGAGCGCGAGTCCATCGACGCCGCGCGCCTCGGCTACTACGGCTACTCGCTCGGCGCGATGCTGGGCGTGGCCGTGCTGGCGGGCGACGGGCGCTACCGCGCGGCGGCGCTGGCGGCGGCGGGGGCGGGAGCGCTGAGCGGCCCGGCGCACGGTCCCGGCAGCCGCCTGCCCGCGCTCGCGGGCGTGGCCGTGCGCCTCATCGCGAAGGCGGACGACGAGCTGATCGCGCGCGCGGACACGGAGGCGCTGTTCGCGGGGCTGCCCGGCGAGAAGGACCTGCGCACGCTGCCCGGCGGGCACTTCGCCATCGGCGACGACGTGACGCGCGCGGCGGAGGAGTGGCTGGCGGCGCGGCTCTAGCGGCGCATCCGCTCGAGCTTGAGGTTGTCCCAGGTGACCACGCGCTCCGGCGCGAACGCGACCCAGCGGCGGCTGCGCCCGCTGGCCGTGCCCTCGTGGCGCGGGCCGGAGCCGTACTTGGCGCCCATCTGCACGCGCGCCTCCTCCAGGTGCGGGTCGGCGGCCTCGGCGGCGGCGTCCTCCAGCACCGTGGCGCGGCCCTGCAGCATGATTCCCTGCAGCTCGGGGAAGCGCTCGTTGCGGTCCACGAGCACCGTGGCAATCGGGTCGCGGCGCAGGTTGCGGACCTTCTGGCCGCGGCAAAGGGTGTAGACGCGCCCGCCCGCCCAGCCGAACCAGAGGGGCGTGAGGTTGATGCGCCCGCCGGGGCTGTGGGTGGCGATGCGCATGTTCCAGCTGGAGATCATGATCTCGTCGATCTCGGCGGGCGTGAGGGCCAGTTCGTCGGGAATGGGCACGGCGGGCCTCCATGGCGATGCGCGGGAATGCCGGGATACCGGCGGCGATGGTAGGATACCGGCGGCGCGGGCGGGCGTGGTTCAATGGCAGAATGCGACCTTCCCAAGGTTGAGACGAGGGTTCGATTCCCTTCGCCCGCTCCATATGAGGAGAGCGCCGCGCTGGCGCGCGGCTGGGGGAGAGGAGAGCGCGCGGCGCGCCACGCTGAGTGGGAGTGCCGCTTAGCGGACGCGGATGACCTCGACGTCGCTGTCCTCTGGCGCGCCGCCCGTGAGCACGGTGTGCACGGTGTCGTTGATGTAGAGCAGGCGACCGTCGAGGGTGACGCTGGCCTGCAGGGAGTATTCGCGGCGCTCGTCGATGCGGTCCGGGTCGTAGGGGATGCGGAAGGCGAGGGGCAGGCCGCGCGCGTCGGGGAACGCCTGCTCGCCGAGCGTGACGGCGGGGGCGTCGGCGAGGGAGGTGTCCTGCAACTGGACCTCGACGACCGCGCCCTCGGGCAGCTCGACCGCGCCGCCGCCGAAGAAGACGCGGCCCTCGACGGCGGGACCGTCGGCGAGCATGTCATCCGGGACCGCGGATTCGCCGAGGCCGAGCGCGTCGCACACGGACGACGCCAGCGCCATGAGGAACAGGAACAGGGCAAGCCCGACGCCGGTCATGAGCGGCATGGGGGGATTCTAGCGGTTCGCGGGGCCGTGCGAAGGGGGCGCCCGTAAGCGCGCGGCCTGGAATCTTGGCGCCATGGCGTTCGAACCGGGGGAAGTGATCTCCTACCTCGCGATGTGCGAGGAGGAGGGATCGAGCCTGCAGCGGGGCATGAATTTCCGCCTGGGGCCGAACCACAGCGTGCTGCTGATGAGCCAGCGCCCGAATGCGCCGTATGCCGATGAGGTGCGGGATGGCGGCACCGTCATCATCTACGAGGGACATGACGCGCCGCGCGGAGACGATGCGCCCGACCCGAAGGCCGTTGACCAGCCGTTGCGGACGGCGACGGGGCGGCTGACCCAGAACGGACGCTTCTTCGAGGCCGCGCGCACGAGGCGCGAGCTGGTGCGCGTCTATGAGAAGCTGCTGCAGGGCATCTGGGTCTGCAACGGCGTCTTCCGCCTGACCGACGCCTGGACGGAGTCGTCCGGCGGGCGGCTGGTGTGCAGGTTCCGGCTGGAGATCACCGAGGCGGACGCGGCAGGCGCGCCGCAGCAGCGGGAACCTTCCCGCATCATCCCGTCGGTGGTGAAGCGGGAGGTGTGGGCGCGGGATGGCGGACGCTGCGTGCTCTGCGGGGCCAGCGACGACCTGCACTTCGACCACGAGATTCCGTTTTCGAGGGGCGGCGCCTCGACGACCGAGAACGTGCGCATCCTCTGCGCCCGCCACAACCTGCGGAAGGGCGCGCGGATCGAGTAGCGGCATCTCCGTGATCGGGCGTGGGCCATCGCCCGGGGCGAGGTTCCCGCAGCTGGCCAGCCCCTGACCACGACCGACTACCGGCGCGCGATCTCGTCGGCCTACTACGCGCTCTTTCACGCGATCACGCTCTCCTCGGCGTCGCTCTTCGCGCTGGACAACGACTCGCGCTACGAGGCCGTGCGGTGGTTCCGTCACGGCGACCTGAGGGTCGTCACCGCCTGGATTCATGGCGGCAAGCCGCCCCAGGGGCTGGAACACAGCGTCGGCGCGCTACGGGAGAACGAGCGCGTCCGCGGCGTCGCCGTCGCCTTCCAGCGGCTGCTCAAGGCCCGCGAGTCCGCCGACTACGATCACTCCGCCGCGTTCAGGAGAGTGACGTCCATGAACTCGTCAGCCTCGCCCGGGAGGCCGTCGAGCTGGTCGCGGGCCCCGCCTTCGCGGACAGCCCCGCGGGACGCCAGTTTCTCGGGCTGCTGGCGCTGCGGGCGCGCGGGGGCGGGGCCTAGCGGAACGGGTTTTCGCCGTCCGGCGGAAGCGCGTCGGCGCCCTCGTCGATGCCCAGCAGCCGCAGGCGGGCGGCGTCGTAGGCGCGCTTGGCGCGGGCCTCGCGGTTGAGCAGCCCCTTCAGCCGGTCCGGCGTCATGGCCTCGCCCTCCAGCAGCGCGGCGTGCACGCGCTCGAGCTGCCGCGTCCAGCCCTCCCAGGCGCTGCGGTACGCCTCGCGGGCGGCCTCGTCGACCATCGTCCCGCCTCCGTCCCTCCCGCCCGCGATGGCGTGGTGGTAGCGCATAGGGGATTCGAACCCCTGATCTCCGCCTTGAGAGGGCGGTGTCCTGGGCCGCTAGACGAATGCGCCGCCGCCAACAGCCTAGCGCGCCGCCCGCGCATTGGGCAAGATGGGAGGCCATGGGACGCGCGCTCGCGGCCATCGGCGCGGCGCTGCTGCTGGCGGCGGGCGCGGCCTGCGGGTCCGGCGGCGAGCGCCCCCCCGCCAGCCCCACGCCGACCGTCGCGCCCGCGACGGAAGCGCCGTCCGCCTCCGCGACGGCGTCGCCGACCCCATCGCCCACCGCCAGCCCGTCCCCGGCGACTGATGCGCCGCCGCTGCCCGCCGCCGTGCGCGAGATGCTGGCCGAGGTGGTCGCGCTGCGCGGCCTCGAGCCGCCGCCCGGCCTGCGCGCCGGCACCGTCTCGCGCGCCGACCTGCCCGACCTCATCGAGGAACTCATCACCGAGGACGAATTCCGCCGCTTCGACGAAATCACGACGCTCTACCGCCTGCTCGGACACCTGCGATCCGATCAGGAGTACTGGGCCGTCCTCAAGGACGCCTTCGGCGGCGTGGTCGGCCTCTACGACCCCGGCGGGAAGCAGCTCTGGGTGGTGACCCGCGGCGGGGGGCTGGACGACCTCGAGCCCTGGCAGCGCGAAACGCTCGCGCACGAACTCCTGCACGCCCTGCAGGACCACTACGCCGACCTGGCCACGATGCTGGAGGAGCGGAGCGACGACCTCGACCGCGAACTGGCCGCGCGCTCGGTGGTCGAGGGCGACGCCGAGTACCACGCCCGCCTCTGGGCCGATGGCGACCGCGACCGCGGCTGGCGGCCGGGCGGCGCGCGCCTCCTGCTCCTCGGGCTGCCCCAGGGAGGCGACGTGCCGGAGGCCATCATCCGCGAGTTCGGCTTCCCCTACGAATGGGGGAGCATCTGGGTCGAGGCCGCCGTCGAGCGCGGCGGGCTGGATGCGGTCAACGCCGCCCTCCTCGCTCCGCCGCCCACGACCGCCCACATCCTCCATCCCGACGGGATCGCGCCCGACTGGAGGCCGGAGGCGGTCGCCCTGCCCCCCCTCGCGGCGGCCCTCGGCGAGGGCTGGCGGCTGGAATCGGAGGGCCCGCTCGGCGAGTTCGGGCTGCTCAACTACCTGCTGCCCGACCGCAGCGGCCCTCCGCGCCGCACCGACGACCGCGCGGTCGCCGCCGCCGAGGCCGCCGCGGGCTGGCGCGGCGACCGCCACGCCGTCTACGTGAACGGCGGCGAGAGCGTGATGGTGGCGCGCGTGCGCTTCGCGGATGCCGAAGAGGCGCGCGAGTTCGACGGGACGCACCGCGACGTCGCGCTGGCGGACGCCGATGCCGTGACGGCGGGCGCGCTCACGCTCGCGACGCGGGACGACGGCATGACGGTCGCGCTGGCCGAGCCGCTGGGGCGGGACGTGCTCTTCGCCATCGGCTCGAACGCGGACATCGCCCGCGCCGCCCTCGAGGCCCTGCTCGGCGGCTAGACTGTTGGAACCGTGAGCGTGGACGACGACCTGCACGAGTACCCCTTCGACATTCCCCCGTCCCCCGTTCCCGTCGTGCGCGCGGTTCGGGACGACAGGGGCTGGGGGTACGAGTGTGACGGCTGTGGGCGCTGGCGGCACGGGAACGACGCTCCACGCGCCGACTGGCCGACGCGGGAGGCTATCGTGGCCGCGCGCTTCGCGTCCGGGCTGGAGTACTACTTCACGGACGAGTACGTCGTGGCGGAGGCACACGCCCGCACCTGTCGCTTCGCACGCGCGCTGGGGGAGTTGGGGCGAGCGGTCTACCAGCGCGCGCTGGACTTGGAATGACTCGGCGGGAGAAGTGGGTGCCATACGCGAAGGTGGGGGCTACGGGGGCAGGCGGCGACGCCTCAGCCACCGACGCTTCCTAGGGAACATCCGGCAGGAGTACGGCGCAGCCTGCGAAAACTCGTCCAGGGTGAGGAGGAGGGCCGACAGGGAGTCGGTATCGTCGTGGGGCGGGTTCCCCGGCTTGACACCCGTTCTTCCGTCCGGCAAGATCATGGGAAGTCGTAGGAGGACGAGGCTGATGGTGGAACGATCTGAGAACCTGCTCGATAAAATCGAGCAGGAGGATGCGCTCTACGAGTCGATCTTTGAAGAGCTGTTCGCCGTGGGCCTTGACCGTGCCGCCTATAAGCCGCGTGTGCTGTCCGATCCTTCTTACGAGATGTCCATTCTCGATGACCGTTGTGTTTCGCCTCCGTTCTGTGACTCTGCCTTGCCTTACGCGGAGGGCCTCGAAGATTTTGAGCGCACGCTTCTGGAAGCTGAGCGCAAGTGGCATCTCGTTCCGAAGTCCTACTACGAAGGAGCGATTGACGGTCATCCGGTTCTCCGCCTTCTTCATCAGTCCCTCTGCTTCCGTGGTCCGGGGGCAGACGATGTCGTGCCTGTCTTCAGCAGGTACGACGGCCAGACGGAGGAGGTGGCCGTTCGGCTGTCCCCTTTCCTGTACAGGATGAGGTACAACCGTCCGAAGTCTGAAGGTGTCGCCTTGTCGAGGCATCTCGTCCAAGAGATGGTCCGCCCCTACCTGGATGAAGTGATGGGAGAGGTGATTTATGGAGATGGCACGCGGTTTGAAGGTATCGCTCACCATCTCGGTTCTGCTGCGGGGTATACCGCGAAACACATTACAAGCGCAGGCGATCTGATGCCCGGGATAGCTGAAATCAGGGCGATCAGCAGCGGTCATGGAGCAGTGCTCACTACGCATCGCAACTTTTGGAGTGGCGGTTTGGGCGAAGATGTTCCCGTCTTCGCTCCTGCACGACTGCGGGGTGAAGACGTCCATTGCTTGGATACGCTCTTGGACGATTTCGGGGCCGTTCCGCACTCGGAAGCCGAAGGGCCGGTACAAGCGATATTCGGCGCATTCGATGATTACATGCTCTTTGAGTATCCATACGTTTACATGGCATCCGTGCGAGATGGTGATATCGAGACCACAGTGCTCTTGTTCTGGGCTGATGGTAAGCCCCGGAAGGACGCTGTCTTCAATATCTTGCGGCGCGCCGACGCCGACGCTCAGTCGGCCGCGGGCTCGACGTAGGCGCGCAGCGCGGAGTGGAGGCGGGGGGCGCGCTCGAAGCCGGCGGCGGCGAGGTTGGCGAGGTAGGCCTCCACCTGCCGCCGGCGCATGGCGAGCAGGGCCGCCTCGCCCTGCGCCATGCCGTCGCGCCCGCCGCCCAGCAGCAGCGCCAGCGGCTCGCGCACGGCGGGGTCGCGCCATTCGCGCGCCATGCGGATTTCGGCCTTGCGCAGGTAGAGGTGCTGCTCCACGCGCCGGTCCGGATACGCCTCCAGATAGGACGCCAGCCGCTCGATCTGGTAGCGCATGAGCCGCGCGCGGTCGCGCGCCGCGAGGGCGTAGAGGTCGCGCTCCAGCTGGTTGCGCGCGAGCGCCCCGGCCTCGTCGAAGAAGGCGAGCATGGCGCTGTCCTGCACGAACAGGTAGGCCGCCAATTCGGGGAAGCTGCGCGCTTCCGCGGCCCCGCGCACGAGGTCCGTGGGGGCCTGCAGGCCGAGCCCGCCGCCGTTCGCCAGCGCGCGCTTGCGGAAGGCCTCCGCGTGCCGCGCGAGGTCGTAGATGACGCTCCCGAGGAACAGCTTGAGCTCCACGAAGCCGTAGCTGATCTCCGGCAGCCAGCGCCCCAGCACCACCGCCTGCGCGTAGGCGCGCTCGCTCTGCTCCGTCATGAGCTGGCAGATGGCGCGCTCGATGTCCTCGGGCAGGGCCTCGAGGCTGCGCCAGCCGAGGTCCGTGGCCGCCGCCCAGCGCTCGCGGATGGCCTCCTCGTAGAGGTCGGCCACGGAGGGGGCCCAGGCGATGGCCTTCTCGAAGATGGTGTAGCCCATGTCCTCGATGGTCCCCTCCGCCGGGTGCGAACCGCGCGCGATCTCCGTGCGGTCGGTCCACAGGTCGGGCACCTCGCCGTAGGAGCCGACCATGATGTCGGCCACGGTCAGCCCGTGTTCCGCGTCGGCGGGCGTGGCGCGCACGCCCCACTCCGTGGGGGACTGCATCCACGTCAGGTCGGGGGGGATGCGGGGGCGGTCGAGGAAGAGGCTCGCCTGTTTGCCCGCCAGCTTCGCGTCCAGCGCCCCGCCGATGGCGTCCGCGCCGTAGCCGTGTTCGAGGGCGCGGTCGATGAGGCCATCGTCCCAGCCCAGCGCGCGCGCCCGCGCGCGCGCGGCCTCCAGCAGAGCGGCGTCGGCGGGCATGGGCGCGCTCAGGCGGCGAAGGGCGTGAGCGCGGGGCCCAGCCGCTCGCGCCGGTCGCCCAGCCCGGCCACGTCGAGGCGGTGCAGGTACTCGCGCACCTGCCGCCGCCGCAGCAGCAGGAACTTGGCCACGCCCTCGTCGAAGTGGTCCCTGCCCCCGCCGAGCAGGATGGCGAGGGACTCGAACACGGGCGGGAAGGTCACGTCGCCGCTGCCCCCGCCCGAACGCTCCTCGGCCCTGTCCAGGTAGTGGTGGATCTCCTCGCGGCGCTCCGGCGTTTCGGCGAGCACGTGCTTGAGGTGCATGACGCCGAAGGCCAGGTGGCGCGACTCGTCCTGCGCGGCCATGCGGAAGATGCGCTTGTCCGCCGCCGTGGGGCCGATCAGCTCGCCCATGCGGAACATGGACTGCACGAAGCCCTCGGCCTGCACGTGCATGAGCACCGACATTTCCGTGAAGTCCTTGGCGTCGAGCAGGTTTCGCAGCCCCAGGCCCGCGCCCTGCGCCAGCAGGCCGCCGCCGTTGGCCAGCGCGCGCTTGCGGAACACGTCCGTGTGCCGCGCCTCGTCCATGATCTGGGACATCAGGAAGAGGCCCACCTCGAACTCGTCGCCGCTGATGGAGGGCAGCCACTGGCCGGGCACGTCCCCGGCGATGAACTCCACCTCGGCCAGCATGGTGGCGAGCTGGCACACGGCGCGCTCCGTCTCGTCCGGCAGCGGTTCCAGCTCGCCCCAGGGGATGTCGCGCGCGGAGGACCACTGCCGCTGCACGGCCTCCTCGTAGAGCGCGAGGCACTGGTCCGCCCACACGTCCGCCTTCGTCTGGTAGGTGAGGCCCTGGCGGTGGGCGTTGGCGCGCGCGGAGGCCCCGCGCAGCCGCGGCGTCATGTCGCGCGGCGCGTCCTCGCGCGCGGCCAGGCCGTTCGCGGCGATGGCCTCCAGCGTGAGCCCCCGGTCCGAGGGCTCGACCGCCGCCGGCTCGTCGAACAGGTCCAGCCAGGACAGATCGAGGGCGGGGGTCTCGGGCGTGGCGCTCATGGCTTGCTCCCGCGCGCGTTCCGCGCCCCGCGAGTGTACGGCGCGGGCGCTCCGAAGTGAAGGCGGCGCGGTAAAGCCCCCCCCCCGCGCGACACTCCGGCGCTGGCTGTGGCACGATCACGGGGCCATGCCGAAGCAGGTCGTCAACGTCGCCAGCGACGACTACCTGAGCGCCGTCTACCGCCTCCACCACGACGAGGGCGAGAGCGTGATCGCGGTGCGCCTCGCCGACCGCCTCGGCGTCACGCCCCCCTCCGTGGCGGGGATGCTCAAGCGGCTGCGGCGCGACGGGCTCGTGTCCATCGAGCGCGGGCGCGTGATCGCCCTCACGCCCGAGGGGCTGCGCCGCGCCGAGCGCATGGTGCGCCGCCACCGCCTCGCCGAATGCCTGCTCACGAGCGTGCTGGGCGTGCCCTGGTGGCGCGCCTACGAGGAGGCCCACCTGCTGGAGCACGGCATCTCGGACGTGACCGAGCCGCACCTCGTGGAGACGCTGGGCAATCCCGCGCGCAGCCCCTTCGGCTACCCCATCCCCGGCATCGCCGAGCCCGCCGCGCTCTCCATGACCACGCTCGCCGACGTGCCGGAGGGCGCCACCATCGAGATCGACCGCGTCTTCGAGGAGGACGAGCAGCTGCTCCAGTTCTTCGACGAGGAGGGCATCCGCCCGGGCCAGCGCGTGCGGATGGAGGCGTCCGCGCCCTACCGCGGCACCGTGGCCGTGGCGCTCGACGGGCGCGGGATCGTGATGGGCATGCAGGTGGCGGAGCGCGTCTGGGTGCGCGCGGACGCAGACGGCGCCTGATCCCGCGCCCGCCGAAAGGCGTTAGGATCGTGGCGAGCGCCCGCGGGGGCGCCAGACCGCGCGAAAGGCGGAACCGCCATGGCCTACGAAAAACCCGTGCCCGTGCCCACGCCGGAGACGCAGGACTTCTGGGATGGGGCGAAGCGGGGCGAACTGCGCCTCCAGCGCTGCGACGCCTGCGCGGTCGTCATCTTCCCGCCCCGGCCCTTCTGTCCGAAGTGCGGCGATCGCTCCGTGAGCGGCTTCACCGCCAGCGGGCGCGCCGCCCTGCACAGCTACGTCATCAACCACCGCCCGCCGCGCGGCTTCGGGGACGAGCCCTACGCGCTCGCCATCGTCGAGCTGGAGGAGGGGCCGCGGCTGATGTCGAACATCGTGGATTGCGCGCAGACGCCCGAGGCGCTCACGCTGGACATGCCGCTCGAAGCCGTCTTCGAGCCCATCACGGACGAGATTTCGCTGCCGAAATTCCGTCCCGCCGCGGGAGGCTAGCCATGGAACCGCGCGCCGCCGCCATCGTGGGGGCCGCCGAGACGACCGAGCTCGGCCGCATCCCCACGCTCTCCCAGCTGCAGCTGCACGCCGACGCCGCCCTCAACGCCATGGCGGACGCGGGCCTCGGCCCGGGCGACATCGACGGCGTGGCCACGGCGGGCGAGACGCCCGCCTCCGTGGCCCACTACCTCGGCATCACCCCCACCTGGGTGGACGGCACGGCCGTGGGCGGCTGCTCCTTCATGCTGCACGTGCGCCACGCCGCCGCCGCCATCGCCGAGGGCCTCTGCGACACGGCGCTGGTGACGCACGGCGAGAGCGGGCGCTCGCGCGTGGGCGTCTCGCGCTTCGGGGGATCGCCCGCCTCCCTGCCCGGCCAGTTCGAGGCGCCCTACGGCCCCGCCGGTCCGCCCTCCATGTTCACCCTCGGCGTGCTGCGCTACATGAAGGAGACGGGCCTCACGCACGAGCAGCTGGCCTCCGTCTCGGTGGTGCAGCGCGAATGGGCGGGGCTGAACCCGCGCGCCACCTTCCGCGACCCCATCAGCGTCGACGACGTGCTCAACTCGCGCATGATCGCCTACCCCTTCCGCCTGCTGCAGTGCTGCCTCGTGACCGACGGGGGCGGGGCGCTCATCCTCGTCTCCCGCGAGCGAGCGCGCGATTTCCCGACGAAGCCCGTCTACATCCTGGGCACGGGCGAGAGCGTGGAGACGCCCATGATCAGCCAGATGGAGGACATGACCAGCTCGCGCGCCTTCCGCGTGTCCGGGGCCAGGGCCTTCGCCGAGGCGGGCATCTCCCACGACGACGTGGACCACGTGATGATCTACGACGCCTTCGCCCACCTGCCCATCTACGGGCTGGAGGACCTGGGCTTCGTGGGGCGCGGCGAGGCCGGGCCCTTCATCGCGGAGCGCAACACCGCCCCCGGCGGCCCCCTGCCCGTCAACACCAACGGCGGCGGCCTCAGCTACATGCACTCCGGCATGTACGGCATGTACGCCCTGCAGGAGAGCGTGCGCCAGATGCGCGGCATCGCCCCGGCGCAGGTGGAGGGCGCGAGGATCAGCGTCTGCCACGGCGTGGGCGGCATGTTCATGGCCTCCGGCACCATCATCATGACGAACGAGGAGTAGGGCCGTGCGCGAGAACCGCGTGAAGGCGCGCTGGCGCGCGGGCGAGACCGCCCTCGGCGCGTGGCTGTCCCTGCCCAGCTCCCTCTCCGCCGAGATCATGGCCCGCGAGGCCTTCGACTACGTCTGCATCGACATGCAGCACGGCGGCGTGGACACGCAGGCCGCCCTCACCATGCTGCAGGCCATCGACGCCGCCGGGAACACGCCCTTCGCGCGCGTCCCCTGGAATGAGCCCGGCGTCATCATGAAGACGCTCGACGCGGGCGCGATGGGCGTCATCATCCCCATGGTGAACAGCGTGGCGGAGGCGGAGGCCGCCGTGGCCGCCTGCCGCTACCATCCCGCGGGCGTCCGCAGCTTCGGCCCCCTGCGCGCGGGCATGGTGCACGGCCCCGACTACTTCGCGCGCGCCAACGACGAGGTGGCCTGCATCCCCATGATCGAGACGGAGCGCGCGCTCGACTCGCTCGACGACATCCTCGCCGTGCCCGGCATCGACGCCGTGTACGTGGGCCCCGCCGACCTCAGCATCACGCTCGGCCTGCCGCCGGGCATGGACAACGGCGGGCGCTTCGAGGAGGCGCGCCAGGCCATCGCCGCCGCCTGCGAACGCCACGGCGTGGTCGCGGGCATCCACGCCAGCGCGGCTTTGGCGGAGAAGCACATGGCGGCGGGCTACCGCATGGTCACCATCAGCACCGACCAGGGCGGGATGCGCGCCGCCGCCCGCGCCGACCTCGAACGCGCGCGCGGGGGCTAGCAGCAGGCCGTCGCGTCCATGCGCCGGGCTGGACGGCGGAGGAGCGAAGCCATGCGATTCGTGTTCGAGGAGCGTCTGGCGGCGCAGGCGGCGGCCTGGCTGCTGCGCCGTCACGGGCGGCCCATGCCCTCCATCACGCTCATCAAGCTGCTCTACCTCGCCGACCGGCGGGCCTTCATCGAGACCGGCTACCCCATTACGGGCGACCGGATGGTGGCCACCCCGCACGGCCCCATGCTGGGGAACATCCTCGACCTGACTGCCTGGGGGGCGCGCGAGGAGGGCTCGGCCTGGAGCGAGCTGGTCACGGCCCCCTCCGGCCACTGCGTCACCGCCACCGGTCCCGCCACCGGCGACGAGCTCGCCGACTACGGCGCACTCTCGGACTACGACTGCGATCTGCTCGACGCGATCCACGATGAGTACGCGGCCATGGATTGCTGGGCGCTGGCCGACGTCACGCGCGCCCTGCCCGAATGGCGCGATCCGGGCGAGTCGTCCGTGCCCATCGACCCGCGCGACATCCTGCGCGACATCGGCTACACGGACAAGCTGATCGCCCAGGTCGAGGACAACGTTGGGGCCATCTATTCCCTCGAACTCACCTTGAAGGGCTCCCGCTGAATCCCGGGGATACCTTCATCGATCCCGGTTTCGACCGGGGCAGGCATCTCTGGATCGTGCTCAGCGTGCCCGTCACGGGGGATTTCATCGCCACCGTCAACCTGACCACGCACGACCTCACCCGTGGAGACTGCGACGAACGCTGCTTCATCCTCCGGCCGGGCGATCATGCGTCCGTGCGACACGATTCCTGCGTCTACTACAAGCGGGCGCTGCTGCGCTCCCTTGCCAAAATCGGGGAAGCCGGGGAACTCCGCACGCGACGACCGCTCGGCGCGCGGCTCCTGCGCCGCATTCAGGAAGGGGCGCTGGCCACGCCAGCCACGCGAAAGGAAGTCAAGGGCGCCATCCGAGAGACGCTGTGGCGGGCGGGCTAGAGGCGCGCCACGTTCGTGACAAGGTTGTAGAGGAACCAGCCGTCGTCGCCGTCCGTGCGGAAGGTCTCCGGCTTGGCGCGGGCGAGGTCGCGCATGATGCCGATGCCGTCGCTGTACGGCTCGAAGGAGACGATGCGGTCGAGGCGCACGCGGAAGCGCTCGCGCGCGCCGTGGAAGTAGACGTGCCGCGTGGTCACGCCCAGCAGGCCCACGTCCGCCTTCACCGTCTCCGTGATGGAGACGGGATGGCCGCGGAAGGCGCTCTGGCGCAGGTAGAGGCCGCGCGCCACGCGCACGCTCGCGCCCGTGGAGCCGCCGTGGAACTCCCGCCGCGTCTGGAGCTGGTAGTAGTCGACGCCATCGAAGAGCCAGACCAGCTGCTCCGACTTCTGGAAGTTGAAGGGGATGGGCATGGAGTCCGGCGCGGTGCGGAAGTTCACCTCGGGCATGGTCCCCTCGCAGACGGAGCGGATGACCATGGCCTTCGCGGCCCTCGCGCGCGCCTCCCGCAGGGCCGGATCGTCGTCGGCGTCCAGCCCGAAGCGCTCGAGGTAGCGGTCGATGGCGGCCTCTTCCCCGCGCGAGAGCAGGTCGTCGTCGAGGGCGCGGTCGATGGCGTCGGCGAGCGACCCCGCCAGCAGCGCACGCCGTTCCCCCTCGGGCAGGGGCGAGGCGCGCAGCTCCGCCTCCAGCACGTCCAGCGTCTCCGCGTCCCCGGACCCGGCGGCGAGCGCGGCGTAGCGGCGCAGTCGTTCGCGGGAGGCCCCGGCCAGCCGTGCGAGCGTGCGCCCCGTCTCCCGCTCCGTGAGCGCGAAGGCCGCGCGGAAGGCATGGAGCCGGTCCTCCTCGTCGCGCGTGAGCGAGCCGTCGTCGAGGCCGCGCGCCGCCGCCTCGTTCCAGCCCTCGGCCAGCGCCGCGCGCACGTCGTCGCCGTCCACGCGCCCTTCGGCGGCGAGAGCGTTCAGGTCGAGCCGCAGGGCCTCGACGTCGAGCGCGGGGGCGAGCGCCGCGGTCGCCGCGCGCTCCGTGATGGCCACGCGGGCCGCCTCGTGGGCGCGTTCGCAGTCGCCGTGGGCGCGGCGCAGGAAGCCCGCGTCCTTGCCGCAGTGGCGGCAATTCGCCATCAGCCGCGCTCCAGCGGCATGGCGAGGCGGTCGGCGGCGACCTCCGCGAAGGGCGTGGCGCGGGGGGCCACCTCCGCGCCGGAGCGCACGCGGTAGGCCTCGCCGTTGCGGGCGGCGGCGGGCTCGCGCCCCTCCAGCAGCTCGCGCGCCATGCGCAGCATCATGCGCCGGAACTCGATGATGGCCACGTCCGTCGTGCCCAGGTGCTCCTTCGTGCGGTCGTAGATGCGGCCCTGGCTGTCCTGGATGCAGGCATCCTGCTCGGAGATGCCCGCGATGCCCGTGAAGCTCGCCGCGCGCTGCGCCTCGCGGTCGATCAGGTAGTCGTTGGCGCGGTTGCGGACGGGCCGGTACTGGTCGTCCACCACCGAGTGGATGCTGGCCCTGCCGCTCCGCATGGCCTCCCGCTCCGCCTCCGTGATGGGGCGATCGGGGTTCCAGGTGTAGGTGTAGACCCAGCAGCTTTCGTCGTCGATGGGAACCCACGTCTGGCCGCTCATGTTCTGGCCGCGCTCCGCGCCGGGGGCGAGGCTGTGGTTGGGCGCGAGGAACTGCGTGATGCGCCAGTAGGCGCCGTCCGCCCCGGCGCGCCGCGCGCCGCCGACGACGAAGCCCGCCTCCGTGGGGGCCAGCGTGAAGCGCGGCGCGCCGTCCTCCTTCATGTAGCGCAGGGCCGCGGGCGCGTCCTCCGGCAGGTCCACCAGCATGTGCAGGAAGGAGAAGTGGGCGGTGTCGATGGCGCCCTCCACCGACTGCGCCCAGTTGCACTCCTGCAGCTTCTTGGAGATGTGGCGGTGGCGCTCCGGCACGAGCGCCCACTCGAAGCGGGGCAGCTCCGGCGGGGGCAGGTCGGGCGGTCCGAGGTACGCCCACAGGTAGCCGCCCCATTCACGCACGGGGTAAGCGGTGAGGCCCACCTTCTCGCGGAACTGCGACTCCGGCGGCTCGGACGGCATGTCCACGCAGGCCCCGCGCACGTCGAACTTCCAGCCGTGGTAGACGCAGCGCAGGCCGTGCTCCTCGTTGCGCCCCCAGAACAGCTCGGCGCGGCGGTGGGGGCAGCGCCCCTCCACCAGCCCCACCTGCCCGGCGGTGTCGCGGAAGGCGACCAGCTCCTCGCCGAGCACGGTGATGCGCACGGGCGGGCAGTCGGGCGCGGGCAACTCGGAGGCCAGCAGCACGGGCGTCCAGAAGCGCCGGAAGAGCACGCCCATGGGCGTGCCCGGCCCCGTGCGCGTGAGCAGCTCGTTGTCGTGCGCGCTCAGCATCGCTTAGATCTCCTGGAAGTAAGACATCAAAAAATCCAGCACACGACGCTTCTCGTCCTCCGATGCAGACTGGACAATCGCCACCACATTGAGCCATCCGGTTTCATCATCCCAATAGTTCTTCTTCATAACCTGATGCCTTCCGCACAACGGTTGCCACTTATCGGAGTCGGTAGGGTCAACATCAGGATCCAAAGAATGCGGTTGCTTGTGATCTGGGGTCAAGCGGACCGTTCCGCCACCAATATGGTCGAGATCACCGTCTCTCAGTCCGCAATATTGACCGTCCTGTTCCCAAGTACAGCTGTAGTGCGCTATCTCAAGAACAGAACGCCACGTAGCAGCAGTTGGGCGCACCCTTCGAGATGCAGTATCCCGCTTTTCAGCAGTAGGCATCAGATACTCACTCACGCGGAGATCGCCGCGATTCCTCCACGAGAGAATAGTGTACCCGCGATCAGTACGAAGTTCGGAGAGGCGCTGATGCCAGTTTTCGGGCTGCCTCCCGGTCTTCGGATCCGTCGCAACTTCGATGATCTGCTCCCTCGTGGCGACCTTACCGATGTTATCGAGGAAGAAGGCTTCGATCCTAGAGCGAACAGATTTTTGTTCGTAAGGACCATTAATGATCGCATATTCCTTCGGATCAGAGTAGTCCATGCTGACCACCGTCTTGCGAAGTAACCACGTTAGTCATTCTCTGGGCGCTGATTGATAGCCAGTGATCAGACTCATCACAGAGAATAGCACGGCGCCTTAGTCGAAGACAAGCTTCACCGGTTGTTCCCGATCCACACATTGGATCAAGCACTACATCTTGTTCTATTGTTGACATCAATATGAGTGGTTCTATCACAGACAGAGGCTTCTGGGCAGGATGCCCTGTTTGCTCTTTTTTGCCCACGAACCCGATATTAAGAGGAGCTTCAATCACACTGGGAGGGCCAGGAATGAAACGCATCTTACCTGCACGTAGCCGTTCCTTTTGTTCCTTGGTCAAAAAGTGCTCGGGATACGTCTTGGCACCGTTAGCTGCAAGATGGAGACACGTGTTTTGGGCAGAACGCCAACCTCGAACGACAGAGGGGCAATTCTTGTAGTACCAAGTCAGCCAAGAAACAAGAGTATAGTTGAAAGGCATCTCGGTAATTTGGTGTGCGATAATTTCCGGAAATCCCCAGACAAACACATGGTCCGACACTTCAGCGGCCGCGTGAATAATTTTCGTGAGCCAAGCATCGTAATCGGGCCTGTCACCCCCGACCCCTTTATTATACCAAGGGTCAAGGACGGTGGCCGTGACCTTAGTAGACATATTAGTCAAGGTATGCAGCACATCCGCTGGCTCGCGGATTTCAATCGCGGGGAACTTCTCGTCAAGCTGGTTCAAGGCTCGTTGCCCTCCTCTCTGAAGATACAGGCTTGGCTGCTTCGTCGCAAACAACCCTTGGGGGCAGAGTGCTACCGTGCTGCCGCTTCAACCCCCACTCTACGCCCCCGGGTAGCGCCAGGGGCGCTCCGGCTGCTCCGCGTCCTCGTCCAGCGTCCACATGGGCAGCGACAGCCCCTCCGCCACGTCCGCGAACACCATCCGCATACGGCTGCCGATGCCCACGCGCTCGACCAGCTCCGGCGGGGCCAGCTCGCCGTCGGGCGTGGCCAGGTTGCCCGCCACGCGCAGGGCCTCGTGCTCGCCCGGCTCGCCCTTCTGCGCGTCCAGGTCCACCAGCAGGATCAGGTAGGGCGTGCGCTCGCGGAACTGCGGCTGGATGGCCTGATGCACCTCGCCGTAGGAGTGGACCGCGCCGCGGCCCTCCACGCGCGTCCACGCGAACTCGCGGTTGCGGCACCAAGGGCAGGCCGTGCCCGGCGGATAGCGCAGCAGCCCGCAGGCCGTGCACCGCTGCAGGTGGAAATCGTGCGCCGCGCAATGCTCGAAGTAGGCGCGGTTCTCGTGGTCCACGTCGGAGACCGTGAGGCTCATGCCACGGTAGTCGCCCTGGAGCATCGCCTACCCCCTCCGCATCACGAGCGACGAGCCCGTGCCCGGCATGGCCCAGCCCAGGTTCATGGACACGTTGGCGTCGCGCACCTGGCGGCAGCCGCCCTCGGAGTAATCGTACGTATGCAGGCGATGGCCGCGGCCGTCCAGCGGGCAGGAGTCATCCACCTCGCCGCGCAGCTGGCGCACGTTCTCGATGATCATGTTCATGCCGTGCGTGTAGCCCTCGCAGAGGTGGCCGCCGCTGGTGTTGTTGGGGCGCTCCCCGCCCAGCCGCATGACGCCGCTGCTCACGTAGTCGCCGCCCTCGCCCTTCGCGCAGAAGCCGTAATCCTCCAGCTGCAGCATGGTGGTGAAAGTGAAGGCGTCGTAGGCTCCCGTGAGGTCGATGTCCTCCGGCCCCACGCCCGCGTTCGGCCAGATGATGTCGCGGATGTAGCGCCCGGCCACGGTGGAGATGGGGCCGTGCTGGAAGTGCATGTCGCTGCGCGGCTTGCACACGCGCCCGGCCACTCCCAGCACGCGCGGCGAACGGTGGCGGTAGTCCCCCGCGCGCTCCGCCCGCGTCACGATCAGGGCCGTGGCGTTGTCCGTCTCCACGCAGCAGTCCAGCAGGCGCAGGGGCTTCACGATCATGCGGCTGTTGAGCACGTCGTCCACCGTCACGCGCTGGCGGTAGTAGGCCTTCGGATTGTTGGAGGCGTGCTCGCTGTGGATCACCTTCACCATGGCCAGCTGCTCCGGCGTGGTGCCGTAGTCGTACATGTGGCGCATGAAGCTGGGGCTGAAGTTCTGGCCCGCGCTGAACCAGCCGTAGGGCGTCGTGTGCAGGGCGTCGCCCGCCACGGGCGCGCGCGCCCGCGCCCCCGTGCCCCCGATGCGGACCTGCGAATAGCCGTTCATCGAGCGGAAGATGGCGACGGCGTTGCACATGCCCGCCTCGATGGCGCCCATGGCCAGCCCGACGAGCGCCTCGCTGCTCGACCCGCCGCCGTACACGTCCATGTAGAAGTTGAGGCGCAGGCCGAGGTCGCCCGCGATCATGGGCGAGGGCGTGGAGTCGTTGTTGGAGTAGGACATCATGCCGTCGAGCTCGGCGGCGGGGATGCCCGCGTCCTCCATGGCGTTCTTCACGGCCCACGTGCCGAGCGCGCGCGTGCTCAGGTTGGAGCCGCGCGTGTAGGTGGTCTCGCCCACGCCGACGATGGCGTAGCGGTCGCGCAGGTACCTGGGGGCGGTCGCGTCGGCGTCGGCGGCGGGAGTCATGGCCTCTCCGTTCGCCCGCAGTCTACAGGAGCAGGATCCCCCGCGTGGTCAGGCGATTTTGCGAAGGTCGTCCAACCGATAGCCCGTGCCGCCCGTCTGGAAATACCGGAAGCCCGCGAGGGCCAGCGCGATGCCAACCCCATCCGCACGGAGCGCCTTCGCCACCGCCTGCCGCTTCGCCTCGTTCATTGCCATTTCCTCCTGTGGTGAGAGGCTTAGCCCCTTACACCACCACGAATTCCTTGTATTCCCCGAAGACGCGGCGCCACAGGTTGCAGATCTCGCCGGAGGTGGCGCCCGTGTTCACGGCGTCGATGATGAGCGGCATCAGGTTCGTCTTGCCGTCGGCGCTGGCCAGCTCCAGCGCGCGCATGGCCTCGCCCCAGGCGTCGGCGTCGCGCCCGGCCTTCACGGCGCGCAGCCGCGCCAGGTGCCGCCGCTCGCCCTCCGGGTCCATCTTCAGGATGGGGATCTCCAGCGGCTCCTCCGTCTGGAATTCGTTGACGCCGACGATGAGGCGGTCGCGGCGCTCGACCTCGCGCTGGAAGCGCGCGGAGGCGTCGGCGATCTCCTTCTGGAAGTAGCCCGTCTCCAGCGCGGGGATGACGCCGCCCAGCTCCTCGATGCGGTCGAAGATGGCGTTGCACTCGCGCTCCATGTCCGCCGTCAGGCGCTCGATGAACCAGGAGCCGCCCAGCGGATCGACGGTGTTGGCGGCGCCGCTCTCGTGCTGGATCACCTGCTGCGTGCGCACGGCGAGGCGCACGGCCTTGTCCGAGGGCAGGGCCAGGGCCTCGTCCATGGAGTCGGTGTGCAGCGACTGCGTGCCGCCGATGACCGCGGCCAGCGCCTGGATGGCGACGCGCACGAGGTTCACCTCGGGCTGCTGCTCGGTGAGGGAGACGCCCGCCGTCTGCGTGTGGAAGCGCATCAGCCAGGAGCGCGGCTTCGTGGCCCCGAAGCGCTCGCGCATCTGCCGCGCCCAGATGCGGCGCGCGGCGCGGAACTTGGCGATCTCCTCGAAGAAATCGTTGTGGCAGTTGAAGAAGAAGGAGATGCGCGGGGCGAAGGCGTCGACGTCCAGCCCGCGCTCCAGCGCCCACTTCACGTACTCGATGCCGTCGGCCAGCGTGAAGGCCAGCTCCTGCACGGAGGTCGAGCCAGCCTCGCGGATGTGGTAGCCGCTGACGGAGACGGGGTTCCACAGGGGCATCTCCGCCGAGGCGAACTCCACCGTGTCCGTGACCAGCCGCATGGACTCGCGCGGCGGGTAGATGAACTCGTTCTGGGCGATGTACTCCTTCAGGATGTCGTTCTGCAGCGTGCCCGCCAGCTTCGCGCGGGGCACGCCCCGCTTCTCCGCCGCCGCGATGAAGAGGGCCCAGATCACGGGCGCGGGGCTGTTGATGGTCATCGACGTGGTGATGCGGTCCAGCGGCAGCCCCTCCATCAGGAGGTCCATGTCCGCCAGCGAATCGACGGCCACGCCGCAGGAGCCGAACTCCCCCTCCGCCCAGGGCTCGTCGTGGTCGTAGCCCATGAGCGTGGGCATGTCGAAGGCCACGGAGAGGCCGTCGTTCCCCGCCGCCAGCAGGTCGTGGTAGCGCTGGTTCGTCTCCTCCACGGAGCCGAAGCCGCTGAACATGCGGATGGTCCAGGGTTTGCCGCGGTAGCCGGTCTTGTGCACGCCGCGCGTGAAGGGGTACGACCCCGGCAGGTTGACGTCGCGCTCGTAGTCGAGGTCGGCCACGTCGGTGGGGTCGTAGAGCCGGTCGATGGGGCGGCTCGACACCGTCATGAAGGGGCCCGCCAGCTCGCGCCCCTCGGCGACCACCGATTCGTCGTAGGCCTCGCGCAGCGCGCGCGCGCGTTCCAGTCCGTTCCGTCCGTTTCGTTCGCTCACGGCCCGCTCCTCTCCGGTATCCAGCAGGGAGTGTCCCCATCTTACCGAACCGCGCGCGCTGGATCGCCAGCGGCCCGCGGCGCTACCCTCCGGCGGTGCCCACGCCCGCCCGCGAGCGCCTGTTCCGCGAGGTCGCCGAGCGCCGCCAGCGGGGCGCGGTCGTGCTTGAGGACATCCACGATCCGCACAACGCCGCCGCCGTCTTCCGCACCTGCGACGCCCTCGGCTTCCAGCGCGTCTGCCTCGTGTTCGAGCGGGAGGAGCCGTTCGACCCGCGCGGCACGGGCAAGCTCAGCTCCTCCGCCACCAACAAGTGGCTCGACTTCGACGTGCACGACTCCATCGCCGGGTGTCTCGCGGACCTGCGCCGCGACGGCTGCGAGATCATCGCCACCGTGGCCGGGGGCGGGGCCGAGGGCCTCTTCGACGCCGACCTCACGGCGCCACGCCTGGCCGTCCTGCTGGGCAACGAGCAGCGCGGCCTGTCGGAGGAGGCGCTGGCGCTCGCCGACCGCCGTCTCACCATCCCCATGGCGGGCATGGTGCGCAGCCTCAACCTCTCCGTGGCCGCGGCGCTCGTCCTCTACGAGGTCACGCGCCAGCGCCGCGCCGCGGGCATGGAGCGCTACCGCCTCCCGGCGACGGAACGCGACGCCCTCGCCCGCCGCCTCGCCGACCGCTCCTGACTCCATCCACTTCCATCCATTCGCCACTCAGCACCGCGCAGCGGCGCGCTCTCCTTCGCCCTCAGCCGCGCGCCAGCGCGGCGCTCTCCTCTCAGGGCTCGATCAGCACCTTGATCTGGCGGCGGTCCCCGTCCAGCAGGGCGAAGGCGTCGGCGATGCCGTCCAGCGGGGCCGTGTGCGTGTGCAGGGGACGCACGGCGATGCGCCCGCCCGCGATCAGGTCGGCGGCCATGGCGAACTCCGCGTGCGCGTAGGCCACGGAGGCGACCACCGTCACCTCCTTCGACAGCCACGTTCCCGGAATGATGGTGGCCGGATCGGTGGCGAGGCCCACGAGCGTGACCGCCCCGCCGCGCCGCACGAGGTCCACCGCCTGCTGGATGGTGGGCGGGATGCCCGCGCATTCGAACACGACGTCGGGGCCGAGCCCGCCGGTTTCGTCCAGCGCGAGCGCGGCCACGTCGGCGGCGCGCGGATCGAGCGCGCGGTCCGCGCCCAGTGCCAGCGCCAGCGCCGCGCGTTCGGGCACGGGCTCGACCACGAGCACGCGCCCGGCTCCGGCGGCCTTCGCGCACTGCAGGGCGAGCAGGCCGATGGGCCCCGCGCCCAGCACCAGCACGCTGTCGCCGAGGCGGATGTCCGTGCGCCGCGTGGCGTGCAGCGCCACCGTGAGCGGCTCGACCATGGCCGCCTCCAGGTCGTCGAGCGCGTCGGGCGCGGGCGTGAGCCGTCGCGCGTCCGCGAGGATGGCCGGGGCGAAGCCGCCGTGGGGCGTGGTCATCAGGCTGGCCAGCTGGTTGGGGCAATCGCGCGCGTAGCCGGCGCGGCAGGCGGCGCAGGCCCCGCAGGCGGGGGCGATGCCGCCGATCACGCGGTCGCCCTCGCGCACGCTGGCCACGCCCGCCCCCACCGCCGCCACCACGCCCGTCCACTCGTGCCCGCAGACCGCCGGGTTGGAGAGCGCGCCCGACTGCCAGGCGTGCAGGTCGGTGCCGCAGACGCCGCAGTAGCGGATGCGCACGACGGCCTCGCCGTCGCCCGGCGCGGGCTCCGCGAATTCGAGCAGCTCGACGGTCTCGCGGGCGGTGATCAGGGCGGCCTGCATGGGCGCAGTTTACCTTCTCTGAACCCGCCGCGAAACAGGCCCCCGATTTCGTTTCGGCAGCCCATTGCCCGTAGGGATCGGGGGGCCGCACGCTCAATCCGGCGCGTTTCCCGCGCGCCCATCCCCGTCGGGCCATGCCCGCCCAGGAGGACCCCATGTCCAGGATTTTCATGATCCGCCGCCGTTGCATCCCGGCCACCGAACCGTGAGCGCGGGCGTTCTCGCGGCGGTCGGCACGGCCGCCATCTGGGCCGCGGCCAGCACGCTGCTGGCGTCGTCCGCCTCGCGCGTCGACGTCATCTCCGTGAGCGCCATGCGCGCCCTGTGGGCCGCCCTGCTGCTGCTTCCGATCGTCCCCATCCTCGCCTTCTCCGGCGGCTTCGAGGGCGTCACCCTCATCGTCGTCGTGGGGGCCGTCGGCTCCGCCCTCGTGGGCATGGCCTTCGGCGACACCGTCTACGTGGCCGCCCTCCACGCCCTCGGGCTGGTGCGCGGCTTCACCATCAGCCTCGGGCTGTTCATCTTCCTCACCTACGTCCTCGGCGTGGTGCTGCTGGGGGAATCCGTCACCGCCGCCACGGCCATCGGCTCCGTCCTCATCCTCGCGGGCGTCTACCTCGTCGCCCTGCGGGGCCGGAAGTGCGCGCCGCCCGACGGCGTGACGGAGGCGCTCAGCCGGCGCGCCCTCGTGCGCGGGATCGCGCTCGTGACCCTCACCGCCCTGGCCTGGGCGGTGGCCACCGTCTGGCTGGGCGCGGCCACCCACGGCCACGATCCCGTGGCCGTGGGCGTCGTGCGGCTGCCGTTCACGGCGGCGCTGCTGTTCTGCGTGGCCTCCGCCATGCCGCGCTCCAGCCTCCACCTGCGCAGCATTTCGCGGTGGGACCACGGCGCCCTGCTCGTCGCGGGCCTCGCCGGAACGGGCCTCGCCAGCCTGCTCTTCGTCTACGCCGTGCAGGAGGCGGGCGCGGGCCGGGCCGCCGTGGGCACGGCCCTCTCGCCGCTCTTCGCGGTCATGCTGGGCGCGCTCTTCCTCGGCGAGCGCCTCAGCCGCTGGGTGCTGGCGGGCGGGGCCGCGGCCGTCGCCGGCATCGTCCTCATCGCCTGAACGAAAGGAGGGCATCCACGCCATGAATTGACGCGACGGGGACGCGGGCGGGGCTTCACCGGCCCCGCTCGCGCCATTCGCGGGCCGAGGGGATGCCCGCCAGACCCTCGGCCCGCTCGACGCCGTCGGCGATGGCGCGCCCGACCGCGCGCGCGGCCATGAGGCCGAGCAGCGTGAGGTCGCGGTCGCCGACGGGGAGCTCGCCGGTGGTCAGGGCGAAGGCCACGTCGCCATCGCCGAGGGCGTGGGCGGGAACGATGGCGCGGGCGAGGCCGTCGTGGGCCTGCACGGCGAGGCGCTGGACGCCTTCGTGGCCGATGGCGGCGTTGGCGGCGACGCACACGAGGGTCGTGCCCGCGCGCAACTCGTCCGCGCCCTCGCCGCATTCGGCGCGCGCGACGGCGGCGGCCTCGGGCGTCCGCATCTCGCCGGGGCGGTCGCCGCGCGGTCCCGCCAGCAGCGCGCCGGTGTCGGGATCGAGCACGGCCCCGATGGCGTTGACGGCGGCCAGCGCGCCGACGACGAGGCCGCGCGGTCCGGCGAGGCTGGCCGTGCCGAGGCCGCCCTTGAGGGCGCGCTCCGCGCCGGGCAGCTTGGCCACGGTCGCGCCCGCGCCCGCGCCCACGGACCCCCGCGCGACGGCCCCGCCGCTGGCGCGGGCGGCGGCGCGCTCGCCCTCGTCGGGGCCGGGGAAGGCGTTGCGGCCAACGCCGAGGTCGAGCAGGGCCGCGCCCGCGACGACGGGGACGGGGCCGGAGCGGGTCTCGACGCCGGTTCCGCGGGCGGCGAGCCAGCGCGCCACGCCCGCGGTGGCCGCCAGCCCGAAGGCGGAGCCGCCCGCGAACACGACGGCGTGGCAGCGGCGCACGAGGTTTCCGGCGGCGAGCGCGTCCGTTTCGTGCGTGGCGGGCGCGCCCCCGCGCACGTCCACCGCCGCCGCCTCGCACGTCTCGCAGAGGATGACGGTGCAGCCGGTGGCCGCGCGGCGCGAGGTCCAGTGGCCGACGCGCACGCCGCGCACGTCCGTGATGGCGTCGCGGGGGCCGGGGACGAGCGGCGGGACGCTCACGCCGGGGGCTCCGGTGGGCGGCGCGCGCGCAGGTAGGCGGCGAGGAAACCGCGCGCGACGGAACACAGATCGGCGATCAGGTCGGCGATGGCGACGGTGGCGTTCTCGCCCGCGGCCAGCCGCACGCTGACGCGCTCGCCCGCCGCGTTCGCGCCCGTGGCCACGACGGCGTCGCCGGACACGGGCAGGATGAGGGCGTCGGGAGCGGCGCGGGCGGCGATGAGGTCGGGCAGCCATTCGGGCGCGGGCAGCCCGCGCAGGAGGACCGCGCTCTCGAGGGCGGACTCGTCGAGGGCCAGCCGGCGCAGCAGCCCCTCGGGTTCGGCGGTGGCGGCGAGCTGGGCCAGCGCGATCCAGCCGTCCGCGCCGGGCAGGGGGCCGCGCAGACGCTCGGCCACGGGCAGGCGGCGGTCGTCGAGCGCCCCGACCACGGCGGCGAGGCGCAGCGCCGCCTCCACCAGCTGCTCGGCGAGCAGGGCGACGAGGGCGGGGCGCTCGCGCGGGGGGCAGAAGGCGAGCGCGCGCAGGGCCATGTCGGCGGCCACCTGGGGCTTGCGCAGGACGGAGCCTTCGTACTCGGCGAGGAAGGCGGCCTCGGTCAGTCCGGCGGGCCAGCGCGCTTCGGGCACGGCGCCATCCTACGCGCGGGCGGCGCGGCGGCGCGGCTTCGGCTGGCAGCGGGGGCACCAGTGCGTGCCGCGCCCGCCGACCACGGCCCGCGCGATCTCCGCGCCGCAGGCGTAGCAGGGCTTGCCGTGGCGGCGGAAGACCTGCACGTACTCGTGCTGGCGTCCGGGGTCGCCCTGGCCGTCCACGTAGTCGCTGAAGCTGGCGCCGCGGTTCTCGATGCCGTGCTCCAGCACCTCGCGGCAGGCGTCGCGGAGGCGCGCGGCGGCGGCGCGGGAGACCTCGCCCGCGGGCGTGTCGGGGCGGATGCGGGCGGCGAAGAGGGCCTCGTCCACGTAGATGTTGCCGAGCCCGGCGACGCGGCGCTGGTCGAGCAGGACGGCCTTCACGGGGGCCGTACGCCCGGCCAGCAGGGCGCGCAGGAAGGCGGGCGTGAAGGCGGCGTCGAGCGGCTCCGGCCCGAGCTTGCCCACCACCTCGGCGGGGTCGTCCACGACCGCCCAGGTGCCGAACTTGCGCATGTCGCTCCAGCGCAGGTGATGGCCGTCGTCGAGGGCGATGCGGGCGCGCTCGTGGGCGAGGGCGGGGGCGGCGGCGGCGCGGTGCACGAGGCGGCCCGTCATGCGCAGGTGGACGACGAGCGCGCGCCCGTCGTCGAGGCCGAAGAGGAGGTACTTGCCGCGCCGTCCGAGGGAGACGAAGCGCCGCCCCGTGAGCGCCGCCCGCAGCGCCTCGATAGGCATGTCCGCGAGCAGGTCGATGGCGTCGGGGGCGACCTCGACGGCGGCGATGGCGCGGCCCGTGACGAGCGGTTCGAGGTCGCGCCGGATGGTTTCGACTTCGGGCAGTTCGGGCACGGGGCCAGCCTACGCGCGCCCCGGCGCGGCGTCGCGGTGGCGTACGATGCGGGGCGTGATCACGCATCTGGCGGGGCGGCTGGCGCACGCGGACGTGGGCGGCCTGAGCGTCGAGGTCGACGTGGGCGGCGTGCGCTACGAGGTGCTCGTGCCCGCCTTCCTGTGGCCGGACGTGCAGGCGGCGCTGGACGCCGCGCCGGAGGAGGGGCCGCCGCCGGAGATCGGGCTGCACGTGCTCTATCACGTCACCGCGAACGCGCCCGTGCCCCTGCTGGTGGGCTTCCTGCGGCGTCCGGAGCGCGATTTCTTCCGCAAGTTCACGAGCGTGGAGGGGATGGGCCCGGCGAAGGCGGCGCGCGCCATGACCCTCTCCGTGAGCACGATCGCGCGGGCCGTCGAACAGGAGGACCGCGCCACGCTGACGCAGCTGCCGGGCATCGGGCCGCGCATCGCCGACAAGATCATCGCCTCGCTGCGGGGGAAGGTGGTGGCGGAGGCGGCGCTGCGGGACGGGGCCCTCGACCGCCCCGTCGATCTGGCGGAACTGGGGCGCGACCGCGTGGCGCTGGACGCGGCGGAGGCGATCACGGCGCTGGGCTACGCGCGCGCGGAGGCGCGGCGCTGGGTGGAGGAGGCGCTGGCGACCTCGCCCGATCTGGAGACGGTGGAGGAGCTGACGCTGGCGGTGCTGCGCGCGCGCGGCGGTGGCGGTTAAGGCGGAGGCGCGGGCCATTTGCGCGGAAGGGCCGCCGTCCGCGACGATCACTCCGTGACGCATCCTTCCGACGAACCCGGCTCCGGCCCCGCGCCCGACGCGGCGGCCATGCCCGAAGCGGTCCCCACGCCCGAACCGGTTGTCGCGCCCGAAGCGGAAGCGCCGCCCGCGCCCGCGTTCCCCGCTCCGCCCGCACCGCCCGTGC
Organism: Tepidiformaceae bacterium; assembly: GCA_958295975.1. Classification (GTDB taxonomy): domain Bacteria; phylum Chloroflexota; class Dehalococcoidia; order Tepidiformales; family Tepidiformaceae; genus UBA2991. Next base: position 735,944 of record OY282446.1, read on the forward strand.
GGGGGCGCGCGCGACCGCCGCTGTGGCCCTACTTCCTGACGCCCGCGGCGGTGCTGCTGGGGGCGGCGGCGATCGTGCTGGCCATCGTGCTGACGGACGGCGGCGATTCCGATCCGGCCACGCCGCCCATGTCGCCCGCCGCGCCGGTCGCCACGGCCACGGCCATCGCCACGCCGGTCGCCACGGCCACGACCGCCGCCACGCCGGAGGCCACGGCCACGCCGCGACCGACCGCCACGCCCGAGCCCACGGCGCCGCCGCAGGAGACGTCGGCGCTGCTGGCCGCGTTCGACCGGTACGCGAACACGCTCGCGCTCGACGTGGCGCGGTTCCGCGAATGCTCCCTCGATCCGAACACGCGCGGGGTCGTGAACAGCCAGCTCGGGCAGGGCGTGGCGCTCGGCGTGAACGGCACGCCCACCTTCTTCGTGAACAACAAGCGCATCGTGGGGGCGCTGCCCGCGAGCGTCTTCCTGGAGATCATCGACGCCGAGCTGGGCGAGAACCCGCCCGAGACGCTGGACGCCTACTCGCCGGCCATCCAGCAGCTGGCCGCGGTGAATCCCCCGCGCTTCGTCATTGAGGCCGCGCGCCCCGACCCGCGCGGCGCGGCCATCAAGGGCAATCCCGACGCCCCCGTCGTCATCGTGGAGTACAGCGATTTCCAGTGCCCCTTCTGCCAGCGCTGGTTCGCGGACGTGCTGCCGGAGCTGGAGGGGCGCATCGGCGACGAGCTGGCGCTGGCGTTCGCGCACTTCCCGCTCACGCAGATTCACCCGAACGCGGAGGCGGCGCACGCGGCGGCGGAGTGCGCGGGCGAGCAGGGCAAGTTCTGGGAGATGCACGACCTGCTGTTCGAGCGGCAGTGGGAGTGGGAGCGGCTGCGGAACTGAGCGGCGCAGCTTCAGCGCCCCTCCGCGAGCCGCGCGAGGATGTGGCGCACGACCCGCCCCGTGCGGTCGTGTCCGGCGCTGCAGTGCACGAGCACGGGCGCGGGCAGGCGCCGGAACGCTTCCCAGGCTTCATCCAGCCGGGCTTTGGTGAAGGGCGTGGCGAGGCCGTCGCGGGCGGGGACGTGGGCGACCGCGAACCCGGCGGCGCGGTAGCGGGCGAGCAGCCCATCGGGCAGGGCGCGGTCGTAGAGCGGCAGCTGGTCGTCGCCGAGCAGGCAGATGATGGAGCGCACGCCCGCCGCCCGCGCCTCGGCGATCCAGCGCTCGACGGCGTCCGGCGGGACCGTTCCCTCCGCGCCGGGGGCGTAGCCGGGGCGCGCGCTCACGGCCAGCCTGCCCGCGAGCGCCCAGGCGACGGTCACGCCAGCGGGGCGAGCGCGGCGGCGATGGCCTCCGCGGCGCGCCGTTCGCAGGCGGCGGCGCGGCGGAGGGCGGCGGCGGCGGCCTCGCGCAGCCCCGGATTGGCCACGTTGCCGTGGCCGCCCGCGGGGAAGGGGAAGAGGGTGAGCAGGGGCGAGAGCGTGTGCGTGAGGTCGCGCACGGCGCGCTCCGCCTCGCCGAGGGGGGCGGCGAGGTCGGGGAAGCCCGCCGCGAGGTCGCGCAGGAAGGCGGCGCCGTCGAGGCGGGCGGCCTGCAGCACGGCCAGCGTGTAGGCGTTGCCCGCGCGGTCCACCTCGTCCGGGCCCGCGAAGGCGTCCGCCCAGGCGTCGAGGGCGGCGGTACCGCGGGCGGGCGGGCCCTCGCCGCCATCCATCATCTCCAGCGCCGTGCGCAGGGCGTCCGCGACCGCCGTTTCGGGATCGGGATCGGCGGGGCCGAGGGGCGCGAACAGCTCGACGACGCCGAGCGGGGGCCAGTCGCTCCAGGGGGCGAACGGCCCCAGTTCGCCGGAGACGACGGAGTCCACGAGGAAGCCGCCGCGGTCGGGGTCGCAGCCGTGGACGATGGCGAATTCGCGCACCTGCGGGCCGAAGGCGATGAGGGGGCGTCCGGCGTCGAGCCGCTCGCGGGCCCAGGCGATGGCCCCGGCGCGCACGGCCTCCAGCTCCGCGCCGCGCGCGCGCCGCCCGAAGCGCTCCCACGCGAGGCCGGTGCGGGCGTAGCGTTCGACCATGGCGGCCCAGTCGAGGTCGTGCGGGCCGCTGGGCAGGGCGGCGACGCCGCCCTCGCGGGCGAGGCAGAGGTGCCAGGCGTGGCCCGTGAGGCCCATGACCGCATGCCGCGGCAGGGGCATGCCCGCGGCGGCGAGGACGCCTTCGAGCGCGCCCGCGGCGGTGGTCCAGTTGGGTCGCAGCACGGGTCGGTCCACGGTGATCGCTCCGCCCCGCGCGGGTCCGGCGGGACGGTGCGCGGGCGCCCCGTAGAATAGCGCCATCGCCTTCCGGGGGTTCCGGGGCGAGAGAGGCGGCCAAACGATGGCGGTGACCTGGCAGACGAGCACGCTTCCCCACGGGCTGCGGGTGGTGACCACGCCCGTGCCCACCACGCAGGCCGCCGCCGTGAGCCTCTTCGTGGGGGCGGGCTCGCGTTCCGAGCCGCAGCGGCTGAACGGCATCACCCATTTCCTCGAGCACATGATCTTCAAGGGCACGGAGCGGCGTCCGCGCGCCACCATGATCGCCGAGGAGATCGAGGGCGCGGGCGGCACCCTGAACGCCTACACGAACAAGGAGTTCACCTGCTACTGGAACGTGACGCCCTACGACCGCCTGGAGACGGCCATCGACATCACGGCGGACATGCTGCTGCATTCGACGCTGGCGCAGGAGGAGATCGACCGCGAGCGCACGGTGGTGCAGCAGGAGCTGAAGCGGAACCACGACAACCCGGGCAGCTGGACGAGCCGCCTGCTGGGCGTGGCCGTCTACGGCGAGCAGCCCTGCGGCTGGGACGTGGGCGGCAGCGTGGAGCTGGTGGAGGCGATGGAGCGGCCCGATTTCGTGAGCCACATGGGCGACTGGTACCTGGGGCCGAACATGGTGCTCTCCGTGGCGGGCAACTGCACGCACGAGCAGGTGCTGGAGCTGGCGGAGCCGCGCTTCGCGGAGGTGGCGGGCGGCGCCGTGCCCGCCGTGACCCCCTACGACGCCGCGATCGCGGGGCCGCGCGTGAGCGTCGATTCGCGCGACATCGACCAGTGCAGCGTGATGCTGGGGATGCCGCTGTTCGGGCGCGACGATCCGCGCCGCTACGCCCTGCGCCTGCTCAACGACGTGCTGGGGTCGGGCATGTCCTCGCGGCTCTTCACGGAGGTGCGCGAGCGGCGCGGCCTCGCCTACTCCGTGCACTCCGGCTACGGCTACCTGGCCGACGCCGGAGTGTTCACCATCGCCGCCGGCGTGGAGCGCGACAAGCTGGGCGAAACCATCGGCGTCTGCCTCGACGAGATCGGGCGGCTGGCCGACGAGCCCGTGCCCGAAGACGAGCTGCGGCGGGCCAAGGACCACGCCATCGGGCGCTTCCGGCTCTCGCTGGAGACGGCCTTCTCGCTGGGCCAGCGGCACGGCGAGCAGCTGCTGGCGCGGGGCGAAATCGAGACGATCGACGAGTTCGCGGCGCGGCTGGAGGCGGTGGACGCGGGCCAGATTCGCGCGGTCGCGCAGGACGTGTTCGTGAACGAGCGGCTGCACTGCGCCGCCGTCGGCCCGTCTCTCGACGAGGACGAGATCGCGAACGCGCTGGACCGGTAGGCGCGCGGCGGGGGCGCGTATAGTCGCGGGCGATGCCCCAGCGGCGGGGAGCTGGCGCGCGAGCCCTCGGTCACGAACAAGCGCTGGGCGGGCTAGTCGCGCGCGGGGACGGGGCGGCGTAGGATGGCGGTATGCCGGTGGCGTTCGACACGCTCAAGGCGGCCAGGCGGCTGCAGGACGAAGCGGGCTTCAGCGAGAAGCAGGCTGGCGTCCTCGTCTCCACGCTCTCGGAGGGCGTCGGGGAGAATCTGGCGACGAAGGCCGACATGGCGGCCGAATTCCGCGCCGTCCGCACCGAGATGCACGCCATCGACGAGCGCACGCAGGCCGAATTCCGCGCCGTCCGCGCCGAGATGCAGGCCATCGACGAGCGCACGCAGGCCGGGTTCGCGGCCATCCGCGCCGAGGGCAACGCGCGCGAGCAGCGCCTGCGGGTCTACATGGGGGGGATGATTGCCAGCGCAACCGTGGTCGTCCTCGCCTCCATCGGGATCGTTACGACGATCATCCTGACGTCGGGCTAGAGGCCGAGGCCCGATTCCCAGGCGGCGCGCAGAACGGCGAGGTCCGCGTCGATGGGGCCGAAGCGCAGCACGGGCTCGTCCACCGTCAGGCCGAGACGCGTGAGGGGCACGCCCACGTCCGCCGCGAGCGCCGTCAGCCGTTCGCCCGCGTCGGGGGGCGCGCTGACGACGATGCGGCCCTGCGCCTCGCCGAAGAGGGCGGCGTCGAGGCGTCCCTCGACCGCCGCCTCGCCCGCGAAGCCGGTTTCGCCGAGCAGGCAGCATTCCGCCAGGGCGACGGCGAGGCCGCCGTCGGCGCAGTCGTGGGCGCTGAGGAGGAGGCCCGCGTCGTTGGCGGCGAGCGTGAGCTCGTGGAGGCGCGCCTCGGCGGCGAGGTCGACGACGGGCGTGCCCAGCACGGCCCCGTGCGCGGCCTCCAGGTACTCGCTGCCGGCGAGGGTGCCCGCGGGCTGCGCGACCGTGCCGCCGAGGAGCCAGACGTCCGCGCCCGCGCGCGTGAAGGCCGCGCCCAGCCGCGCGCTCGCGTCCTCCAGCAGGCCCAGCATGCCGATGACGGGCGTGGGCGCGACGGGCTCGCCGCCGCTCTCGTTGTAGAGGCTGACGTTGCCGCTGACGACGGGGACGCCGAAGGCCTCGCAGGCGGCGGCGATGCCGTCGATGGCGTCGGCGAGGGAGGCGTAGACCTCGGGGTTTTCGGGCGCGCCGAAGTTGAGGCAGTCGGTCACGGCCAGCGGCCGCGCGCCCGTGCAGACGACGTTGCGGGCGGCCTCGGCCACGGCGATGGCCCCGCCGTTGCGCGCGTCGAGGGCGCAGTAGCGCCCGTTGCCGTCGGTGGCGAGGGCGAGCCCGGCGTTCGCGCCGGGAACGCGCACGACGGCGGCGTCGCCGCCCGGCGGCACGACGGTGCCCGCGAGCACCTGATGGTCGTACTGGCGGAAGACCTCGCGCTTGCTGGCGAGGTTGGGGCGCGCGAGCAGCGTCGCCAGCGCCTCCGCGGCGGCTTCGGGGGGCAGGTCGGGGAAGGCGCCGGGGTTGGCCTGGGCGCGGGCGACGGCATCGGGGCCGCGCCGCCCCTCGCGCACGTAGGCGGGCGCATCGACGGCCAGGGCCACGGGCACGCGCGCCACCTCGACGCCGCCCTCGCGCAGCACCACCTCGCCGCCGACGGTGACCTCGCCGATGGCGACGCAGGGCGCTTCCCAGCGGGCGAAGAGCGCGGCCACGTCGGCGGCGCGTTCGCGGCGGGCGACGATCAACATGCGCTCCTGGCTTTCGGAGAGCATGACCTCGTAGGGGGTCATGCCCGCCTCGCGGCGGGGCACGCGGTCGAGGTCGAGCACGGCGCCCGCGCCCGAACGCGCGCAGCATTCGAGCACGGCGCTGGTGAGGCCCGCCGCGCCGAGGTCCTGCAGGCCCGCGATCCAGTCGCGGCGTTCGGAGCAGAGTTCGTGGCAGGCCTCCATGAGCAGCTTTTCGAGGAAGGGGTTGCCGACCTGCACGGCGGGGCGCATCTCGCCGAAGCGCGCCTCGGGGTCGGTGCGGCTGGCGAGGCCGCTGGCCCCGTGGATGCCGTCGCGGCCCGTGTCCGCGCCCGCCAGCAGGAGCACGTTGCCCGCGCCGCCCGCGGTGGCGCTGACGATGCCGTCGGCGCGCACGACGCCCACGCACATGGCGTTGACGAGGGGGTTGCCGCCGTAGGAGCGGTCGAAGGCGACCTCGCCGCCCACGGTGGGGATGCCGAGGCAGTTGCCGTAGCCGCCGATGCCGCCGACCACGCCCTCGAGGAGGTAGCGGTTGTTGGCCTCGTCGAGGGGGCCGAAGCGGAGCGAATCGAGCAGCGCCACGGGCCACGCGCCCATGGCCACGATGTCGCGCACGATGCCGCCCACGCCCGTGGCCGCGCCCTGGTAGGGCTCGATGGCGGAGGGGTGGTTGTGCGACTCGATCTTCATGACGGCGGCCCAGCCCCCGCCGATGTCGATGGCCCCGGCGTTCTCCTCGCCCGCGCGCGTGAGCACGCGCTCACCCGCGGAGGGCAGGCGGCGGAGCAGGGGGCGGCTGTTCTTGTAGCCGCAGTGTTCGCTCCAGAGGGAGCCGAACATGCCCAGCTCGACGGCGTTGGGCTCGCGTCCGAGGCGCGCCACGAGCGTTTCGTACTCGTCGCGGCTGAGGGCGACGGCGTCGAGCGCCTCCTGCTCCACGGGCACGGGGGCAGTCTACGGGCGATCGCCCGCGTGCGCCGCGCGGGGGACGTGCACGACGCGCGTGCCCGCGACCTTGTCCCAGAGGCACTGGCGATCCTTGTCCCAGAGGCACCAGAGGGCGGCGATCACCCAGGCGAAGCCGAAGGTGACGGCCGTGCTCAGCCAGAGGCCGACGCCCTTGAGGGCGACCTCGCGCAGGAGCATGTGCCCGAGGCCCGCGACGCTCCCGTCCGCGCGCACGACGTAGAGGCCGAGGAGCTGCTTGCCCGGCGTCTGGCCGCGCGGGGCGACGCGCAGCAGCCACAGGAGCCAGACGGCCACGGCCACGGCGGGGGCGATGAGCATTCCCTCGGCGGCGCCGTCCATGACGGGGAAGAGGATGAGGACGGCGATCACCCAGACGGCGGTGAGCAGCGCGGCCTCGATGGCCCAGCCGCCGAGACGGCGCGCGTGGCTGGCGAGGTTGACGGGCGGGGGCGGAGACGCGACGGCCATGCCTCCAGTGTAGGCGGCTGGCGCCGCGGCGCGCCTTGACCGCGCGTTTCCCCGGCTACAGGCGCTCCAGTTCGCGCTGGCGGCGCTCCTCGTACTCGGCGTCGGTGAGGAGGCCGCGCTGGTGGAGGTCGGCCAGCGTGTCCAGGTGCCCGACGGCCCCGGCGGTGGCGATGGCCACGGAAGCGCCGTCCACGACGACGGGGCCGCCGGAGGCGACGACGCCATCCGGATCGTGAACAACGAGCGTGCCCGCGGCCTTGTCCCAGAGGCACTGGCGGCGCGCGTCCCAGGCGCACCAGAGGGCGGCCACGATCAGGGCCAGGCCGGGGATCCAGCTACCGGCGGCATCGCCGACGGTCGCCGACAGCGCCCAGCCGAGCGCGCTGAACGAGAGGGTCTTGAGCGCGATCTCGCGCACGAACATCCAGCGCCAGCCGGCCACGAAGCCGTCGACGCGGATGACGCGCAGGCGCAACAGCCACTTCGCGGGGGACTGTCCGCGCCCCGTCGTGAGGCGGAACCAGAGCACCCCGACGAGGATGAACATCCCCGGAGACAGCGCCGTCACCCCGACGACGTTGTCCCCGGAGAACACGCCCCTCGGGGAGTACAGGAGCAGGGCGGGCACGGACGACACGGCGGCGGCCACGATATCGAGGATGTGCCCGGCGAAGCGCCGCTTGCGGCTGGCGAGCGCGACGGTGGGGGCCTGCTCCGCGACGGCCATGACTGGCGCTGCCTACAGGCGCTCCAGTTCGCGCTGGCGGCGCTCCTCGTACTCGGCATCGGTGAGGAGGCCGCGGTCGCGCATCTCGGCGAGCGTGCGCAGGTTCTCGGCGGCGTCCGTGGCCTCGGTGCGGACGGCGGGCGCGGCGCCGGATGCGCCCGCAAGCGCGCCCGCCGGGTCGAAGACGACGAGCGTGCGCAGCGCCTTGTCCCAGAGGCACTGGCGGTTCGCGTCCCACACGCACCAGAGGGCGCAGGCGGCGAAGAGGAAGACCGCTATCCAGCCGAGGCCGGAGACGCTGGCGTCGAGGTTGTAGGTGAGCAGGCCGAAGGCGATGCTCTTGATGGCGATCTCGCGCAGGAGCATCCAGCCGTAGGAGGCGAGCTGGCCGTCCTCGCGCACGACGCGCAGCTTGAGGATCTGCTTGCCGGGCGTCTGGCCGCGCCCGGCGATGATGAGGAACCAGATGAGCCAGCCGATGATGAGCGTGAAGATAGAGAGCAGGACGTCGAGGATGAATCCGGCGAAGCGGCGGCCCTGCGTGGCGAGTTCGCCCGTGGCGGGAGCGGCGGCGGCGTGGGTCATGGCGCTAGCGGAAGCTGAAGGGCGGGTAATCGTCCACCAGCAGGTTGAAGTAGGCGGAGGCTCGGGCGGTCCAGACGTTGTAGCCCGCGAGGAAGGCGTGGAGGCCGTCGGGGACGCGGCCCAGCGCGATCGCGACCAGCCACGTCACGATTTCCACCAGCACGACGAGGATGCCGACGACGGCGAGCGCGATGATGTGCGGGAGGGCGAGGATGATGCGGACGAGGGCGGTGAGGCGGTTGCGGCCCGTGGTCTGCCGGGCCACGGAGAGGCGCACGGGGTAGCCGCTCTCCTCGCCGACGGAGAAGGGCGGGTAGGCGCCGGTGAGGAGGCTGGTGTAGGCGTTCACGCGCACCTGCCAGCGGAGCAGGCCGATGGCGAAGCCGAGCAGACCGGCGGGAAAGCGGCCCGTGATCACGATCACGATCCAGGACAGCACGCCCACGATCTCCTGCACGATGCCGAGGAAGTACCAGACGATCACGTGGGGGATCACGAGGATGACCCGCAGGAGGACGGCGAGGCGGTTCTGGGGGACCGCCGGATCGACCTCCAGCTGGACGGGGTAGCTGGCGTTCATGGCCGTCATGCGGCGCCTCCCTGGGCCGGGCGTCTGTGCGCGCCCCGCGCCGTGCGCGCGATCAGGCCGCGACCTCCGCCGCGGCCTCGATCACGGATTGCCAGATGCGGTTGCCGTCCACGCCGCCGACGATGTGCTCGGCGGCGCGTTCGGGATGGGGCATGAGGCCGACGACGTTGCCGGCCTCGTTGCGGACGCCCGCGACGTTGCGGGCGGAACCGTTGGGGTTGGCGGCGGGCGCGGGCTGGCCGCGTTCGTCGCAGTAGCGGAAGAGCACGCGGCCCGCGCGTTCGAGCGCGTCGAGCGTGTCGGGGCCGGCCTGGTACGAGCCCTCGCCGTGGCTGATGGGGATGCGCAGGACCTCGCCCGGGGCGATGCCCGCGGTCCACGGGGAGCCGCCGCCCTCGACGCGCAGGTGGGTCCATTCGCAGCGGAAGCGCAGGCCGCGGTTCCGCATGAGCGCGCCGGGCAGGAGGCCGCTCTCGCAGAGAACCTGGAAGCCGTTGCAGATGCCGATGACGGGCATGCCGGCGGCGGCGGCGCGGCCCACGGCCTCCATGACGGGGGAGAAGCGGGCGATGGCGCCGCAGCGCAGGTAGTCGCCGTAGGAGAAGCCGCCGGGCAGGACGACGGCGTCGAAGCCGGCGAGCGAGGTTTCGCGGTGCCAGACGATGTCGGCGCGCTGGCCGAGCACGTCGACGAGCGCGTGGCGGCAGTCGCGGTCGCTCCAGGTGCCGGGGAAACGCACGACGGCGAAGCGCATGGCGGGGACATTCTAGCAGGCCGCGGGGCAGTCCGGCGGGCTTCAGGGGAGATCGGCTTCGTCGGGGGCGTCGGGGTATTCGATGCGGGGGTGGTAGACGGCGCGCAGGGTGCCGCGGAAGCTGGCGGCCACCTCGCGCAGGTCGCGCAGGGTGATGTCGCAGTCGTCCAGCTGACCCTCGGCCAGTCGCTCCTCGAAGACGCCGTCGACGAGCCCGTCGATCTCCTCGTGCGTGCGGGGCTGGCTGGCGCGCACGAGGGCCTCGCAGGAATCGGCGAGCATGACGATGGCGTGCTCCTTCTCGCGGGGGCGGGGGCCGGGGTAGCGGAAGGCCTCGGCATCGGCGGCGCCCTGTTCGAGGGCCTTGTGGTAGAAGAAGGTGACGAGGCGCGTGCCGTGGTGCTGGGGGATGAAGTCGCGCACGATGGCGGGCAGGCGGTGGCGGCGCGCCAGTTCGAGGCCGCTGGCGACGTGGCCGTGGATGATGGCGGCGCTCTGCGCGGGGGCGAGGGCGTCGTGGGGGCTGACGCCGCGGTCGAGGTTGTTCTCGATGAAGTACTCGGGCTGCTTCAGCTTGCCGATGTCGTGGTAGAGGGCGCCCGCGCGCACGAGCAGGGCGTCGGCCCCGATGCGGTTGGCGGCGCGCTCCGCGAGGGCTCCGACCAGCATGCTGTGGTGGTAGGTGCCGGGGGCCTGCTCCTGCAGTTCGCCCAGCAGGGGGTGTCCGGCCTGCGCGAGCTCCATGATCTGCATGCGCGTGGTCACGCGCAGGGCGAGGGAGAGGAGCACGTGCAGGGCGAGGCCGAGGATGGCGGCGCCCGCGCCCGCGGCCCCCGCCGCCGCCGCGATCCAGGCGAGGCTGACGCTGGCGCGCTGCTCGGTGAGCAGCCAGAAGGCGAGGAGCACGCAGCCGGTGGCGGCGGCCACGGCCAGCCCGGCGACGGCGAAGCGTCCGAGGCGCTCGGTGCGCTGCATGGCCGCCGCGCCCGCCAGCCCGCCCGCGGCGTAGGCGATGACCAGTTCGAGCGGTTCGAGCACGCTGCTGAAGGCCGCGCCCGCGAGGTCGGGCGCGGTGGCCGCGATGAAGCCCGCGTAGAGCGCCACCGCCACCGCCACGATGGCCCCGAAGCGGGGGGCGGAGACGGAGGAGACGACGACGGCGGCGGCGGCCACGGGCAGGGCGTAGGGGAAGAAGCGCGCGTCGGCGTCGGGCAGGAGCGCGGGCAGGGCGAGGCGCACCGCCGCGAGCGTGCCCAGCACGGCGATGAGGACCAGGAGGGCGCGGCGCTCGGCGGGGCGGCCAAAGGGCTGCAGGCGGTAGAGGTAGACGCCCAGGGCGGCGCCGAGCGCGGCCCCCATGAGCATGGCCGCGCCCAGATCGAAGACGTCGAAGCCCTGGCGGATGGCGCCGCTGGCGCGCAGGGCCTCGATCAGGGCGGCGTCGAGGGGCTGGCCCTCCGCCGCGATCAGCTCGCCCGCGGCGTGGGTCACGACGACCGCCGCGGCGGCGGCGCGGGCGGCCTCGCGGCGCGCCGCCGTCTCCGCCTCGTCGATGCCGACGGTGGGCGCGACGAAGGCGTCGAGCAGCTCGCGCAGGGCGCCCTCGCCGTTGCGGAAGGAGGGCACCTCGCCCACGAGCAGGTAGGCCTCGATGCGGTTGCGCGCGTCCTGCGCGCGCAGGGGCGAGCTGAGGAGCGCCTCCACGCCGTCGCGCGCGGCCACGCGCAGGGACTCCAGTTCGGCGGCGTCGAGCGAGAGCAGGGTGGAGCGGATGGCCTGTCCGAGGTCCGCGCCGCCGGGCAGTTCGCCCAGCGCCCGCAGCCGCTCCCCGGCGGAGAGGTCGGCGCGCAGGCGCAGGCGCGCGACCTCGCGGAAGAGGAGCGCGAGCCGCTCGAGCTGCTGGCCCGGTATCTCCTCCAGCGCGACCTCGACGGGCTCGACGGCCTCCGCCGCCGCGCGCCGCGCCGCCTCCGTGAGCGCCGCGGAGACGAATTCGCCCGCGCGCACGGCGATGAAGTCGCGGGGGGCGAGCGCGCCCTCGTCGGGCTCGCTCTCGCCCGGCAGGAGGGGGGCGGCCAGCACGATGGCGCCGATGGCGATGAGCGCGCCGAAGATGGCCGCGCCCCTGCGCGTGACGACGGGATCGGGACGGCGGCGCAACATGAAGGCGTTCCCGCCGATGATAGCAGAGCGCCGCGCGGCCCCCGCACGCGCGTATCGTGCGGGCGGCGGGCGTTCCCGCGGAGGCGCGACATGGCGGACATCAACGGGCGCGTGACGGCGGCGCTGGAGGAGCTGATCGCCAGCGGCGCGGAGAGCGGGCTGCAGGTGGCCGCCTGGCATCGCGGCGAGCAGGTGGTGGACGCCTGGGCGGGGCTGGCCGACGCGGAGACGGGCCGCCCCGTGGACGGGGACACGCTCTTCACCTCCTTCTCCTGCACGAAGGGGGTGACGGCCACGGCCATCCACCTGCTGGTCGAGCGGGGGGCGCTGGCCTACGACGAGCCGGTGGCGGCGCACTGGCCGGAGTTCGCGCAGCGGGGCAAGCAGGGCGTCACCATCCGGCACGCCCTCACGCATCGCGCGGGCGTGCCGCAGATGCCGGAGGGAGTGACGCCCGCGCTGATGGCGGACTGGGAGTACATGTGCGGGGCCATCGCCGCGCTGGAGCCGCTCTGGGAGCCGGGCGCGCGCACGGGCTACCACGCCTACACCTTCGGCTGGATTCTGGGGGAAGTGGCGCGGCGCGCGGACGGGCGCTCCATCAACCGCTTCACGCAGGAGGAGATTTGCGGGCCGCTGGGGCTGGACGGCATCCACCTGGGCGTGACGGGGGCGGACGAGGCGCGCGTGGCGCGGCTGGTGGACGGCCCGCGCGCGGACGCGCCGCCCCCGCCGCCGGACGCGCTCATCCTGCGCGCCATCCCGCCCGCCGTGGGCATTCTGGCGGCGCCCTACAACGAGCCGGCGGTGCGGCGCGCGGCCCTGCCCGCCCACGGGGGGCTGCTGAACGCGCGCTCGCTGGCGCGCCTCTACGCGGCGCTGGGGAACGGGGGCGAGCTGGACGGCGTGCGCCTGCTGCCGGAGGAGCGCGTGCGCACGGCCACGCGCCAGCAGACGGACGACGTCGACCTCGTCATCCAGCAGCCGGTGCGGAAGGCGCTGGGCTACCTCCAGAGCGGCCCCATTTCGGCCATGGGCCCGCGCGCGAGCGCCTTCGGCCACCCGGGCGCGGGCGGCGCCATCGGCTTCGCCGACCCGGAGCGCGAGTTCGCCTTCGCCCTCACGAAGAGCTCGCTGGTGGCGGGGTCGGAGCCGGGCACGAGCGCGGCGGAGGTGGTCGGCGCGCTGGTGCGGCGCGAGCTGGGCTTCCCCGACGAGGAGGGCGCGGGCGCTAGCTGAGCAGCTCGCGCACGATGCCGCTGATCTCACGGCCATCGGCGCGCCCGCGGAAGCGCTCGACGAGCGCGGGCATGACCTTGCCCAGGTCGCGCGGCCCGGAGGCTCCGGCGTCGGCGATGGCGGCGCGCGCGGCCTCCACCAGCTCCTCGCGGCCCGCCGGTTCGGGCAGGTAGCCGCGGAGCGCGCGCAGCTCCAGCTCCTCGCGCTCGACGAGGTCGTCGCGCCCGCCGCGGCGGAATTCGGCGATGCTCTCGCGGCGCTGCTTCACCTGCCGCTGGACGACGGCGAGGACGGCGCCCTCGTCGAGTTCGCCGCGGGCCTCGATCTCGGCGTTGCGGATAGCCGCGGAGAGCAGGCGCAGGGCGGACTTGCGCGGCTCGTCGCGCGCGCGCATGGCATCGCGCAGGTCGCCCGCGATGCGCTCGCGCAGGGCCGCCATGGGCGAGCTAGCGCCCGGAGCGGGCGCGCGCCTCGGCGCGGAGCTGCTTCTTGCGCAGCTTGCGGAGGCGCGCGGCCTCCTTCTTCTTGCGCTTCACGCTGGGCTTTTCGTAGTGCTGACGCTTGCGCGTCTCGGAGAGGATGCCGTCCTGCTGCACGCGCTTGTTGAAGCGCTTGAGCGCGGACTCAAAGGCCTCGTCCTCGCCAACAATGATTTCAGCCACGCCGCCGGTTCACCGCCCTTCGGCTCGGAATGGTCCGCCGTTCGCGGACAGCGGCGCTCACGGTACCACCGACTGGCCGCGGGGGGAAGCGGCGGCGCGCACGCGCGCGTCCAACCGCCGCAGGCGCTCCTCCACCCAGACGCCCGGTCGCTCGGCGAGGATGCCCGGGGCCTCGAGGTTGTAGCGGTCCTGTCTGGCGCGCAGGGCGCGCGCGGCCTCGGCGAAGGCGCGGCGGCGTTCGGCGATGCGCGGGGCGAGGGCGCGCCAGCCTCCATCGCCGGCGGCGCGCCGCACGAGGGCCGCGTGCTCGCGCTCGATGTCGTCCAGCCGCGCGGCGTCGCGCTCGATGTCGCGGGCCAGTTCGAGCCACTCCGGCAGGGCGTTGGCGTTGGCGAGCACATGGTGGGCGAGGCGCAGGTCCCCGGCCAGCCGTCCGGCATCGCGCGGGGGAAGGGGACGGCCCTCGCCCGCCAAACCCTTGAAGGCGCCCTCCTCCATGGCCCCGAGGATGCGCCGCTCGACGAGCCGCTCGAACCTCACGCGGGGGCGACGGCGTCGAGGGCGGCGAGCACGGCGTCTTCCCCGCGCGCGCGCAGGGTCTCGCGCACGGCGGCGGGCTCCACGCGCAGGGCGGCGGCGAGGGCGTCCAGCGGACGGTCCCCCGCGTCCGCGCCGAGGGTGAGGCGCAGCCGTTCGGCGCCCGCGGATTCGGCGGGCACGCGCGTGGCGGCGACCGCGCCGCGGGGGGCGTCGAAGTCGAGGGCGAGGCGGTCGCCGAGCCGCGCGCCGGTCTCCGTGGCGAAGGCCTTGACGCTGCCGATGTTGGGGCCGCTGGGGGAGGCCATGCGCCAGCTGATGCGGACGCGCGCGCCCGCCTCCGACTCGAACAGCCGCTCCCCGCCGGGCCCCACGCCGAGCGCGGCGGCCACGGGGGCGGGCACCATGCGCCCGGAGCCCCGCAGCGTGTCGCGGATGACGTCGAGCAGGAAGCGGAGGCGGTCGGGGGAGGGGCGGTAGACGCCGGGGACGGTGAGGGCGTCGGGGAGGGCGAGCTCGACGGGCTCGCCGGAGCGCAGACGGACGCGCCCCCGGTCCACCACGAAGCGGGGGGCGTTGGCGTAGGCGCGCACCGAGCTTTCGGCCACGGAGAAGCGGTCCGTGACGTCGATGATGATGTCGAGCATGGAGACCTCGCCGCCGCCGCGGGCGATGATCTCCGCGATCTCGTCGGAGATGCCGCGGTACTCCCGCACGCCCCAGGCGCGCAGGGCGAAGACGGAGCGGTCGGTGCGGACGAAGCGGCGGTCCTCGGTGAGGCGGTTGCGGAAGCCGCGGCGGGAGCGCGGCTCGTCGATGAGGCGGAAGATTTCGTCGTCGCTGGCGGGGCGGCCCAGCCAGCGCAGGATGACCTCGGCCTTGTCCGTGAGGCTGGGCGGCCAGGGGAGGAAGGTTTCGCCGAAGCGCTTCATGCCCTCCGGCGTTTCGTCGAGGAGGGCGGTGACGACGGGCGAGGAGACGGAGGCGGTGGCGAGGGTGGCGCGGGCGTCGCGCAGCGCCAGCCTGCCCGTGGAGGCGGCCCGTTCGCGCAGGATTTCCAGCAGGGCGTCGGGCGTGACGCCCGCGCGCAGGGCCCAGCCCTCGCCCGCCGCGTCGACCCGCTTCACGGCCAGGTTGAAGCCCGCGGCCCAGACCGCCGTGCGCCAGAGTTCGGCGCGGGCCTCGGCGGTCAGCCCCAGCCCGGGCGCGTCCAAGGCCGCCAGCTCGGGCACCTCGGCCAGCCCCGACAGGGGGAAGGCCACGCCGAGGCGGTCGGGCAGCGCGGCGGCCAGTTCGCGGGCGGCGGGATCGTCCTCGAGCTGGCGGCGCACGCGGCGCTCCGTGCGGCGCTGCAGCTGGCGCACGCGCTCGCGGGTGACGCCGTAGACGCGCCCGATGGCCTCGAGCGTGAGGGGCCCATCGGACGGCAGCGGCGACGGCTGGCCGCGCGCGTCGCGGGGCAGGTGGAGGGTGCGGACCGCGAAGATGTGGCGGTCGCGCCGTTCCAGCTGGTCCAGCACGGCGCTGATGGCGCGGGAGGCCTGGGGCGTCACGGCTGCACAGCGTTGCACAGAACGCGCGGTGGGTCAACGGACGCGCGTCCCGTCCGCGGGCGGGGTCAGTCGGCGGAGGGGAGCACCTTGGGCTGCATGAGCTCCATGTCGCGCTCATCGACCCTGAGGTCGCAGTCGCCCGCCTTGAGGACCAGCACCTCGATGCCGGTCTCCTCGTCCTTGTACCGCTTGCCCATCTGCACGGCCATGGGAAGGTTCCTCCTCGCGCTACTTCTGCTTCAGTTCGAGGGGCGTGTCGCCGCAACGGAGTTCGCCCTCGCCGCCCCTCGTGACGATGAACTCGGCGCCGCATTTCGGGCAGAGGTAGCGCTTTCCCGTCTGTGCCGCCATCGGCGTTTCCTCCTGCGGTGGTGGGCCGTCCGTTGGCCCTGATCGTAGCCGCGCCCCCGCGGGAGCGTCAACGAACGCGCGCTACTCCTCTTCGACGACGAAGACGACGGCGAGCATGTCGGCGTGGTAGTCGCAGGTGATGCGGAACTCGCCGGGGGCGTCGAAGGTGAAGGTGCGCACGGTTCCGGCCTGTTCGAGGTCCTCGCCCACCTGCTCGCCGTCGATGGTGACGGTGTGCAGGCCCTCGACGTTTTCGAATTCGACGGCGGTTCCGGCGAGCACCTTGACGCCCGCGCGGTTGGGGGTTCCGGCCTCGCCGTCGGCGACGACGGTCCAGTCGTTGGCGTTGGCCAGGATGACGACGTCGGCGGAGACGGCGTCCGGCTCGTCGATCTCGATGGGGCCGCTGCCGATGCCCGGGAGGGTCTGGAAGGCGCTGGTGGTGAGGGTGTGCTCGACGCAGGCGGTGCCGGGGTTGATCTGGTCGGGCGGGGCCGCGCCCCAGGCGTCGTCGGGGAAGCGCAGCGTCTTGCCCACGGGCAGGACGGCGTCGGCGGCCACGCCGTTGGCCTCGCCGAGGGTGGCCGCGGTCACGTTGCCGAAGCCGGAGGCGACCTCGGCGAGGGTGGCGGCGCGCACCACGTAGGCATCGACGGGCGGCAGGGAGATCCAGACCTCGGTGGAGAGCGACCCGACGGCGGTTCCGGCGAGGCCGTTGACGTCGAGCAGGGCGGCCACGTCCACGCCGTGGGCGGCGGCGATGGAGGCGAAGGTGTCGCCGAACTGGACGGCGTAGCGCAGGCCCGGGCGCAGGGCCAGCGCCTGGCCCTCGGCGAGCACGGCGTCCTCGGCGAGGGCGTTGTCCGCGGCCAGCACGGCCACGGGCAGGTCGGTCAGCCCGATCACGGCGCCGCCGCCGTCCTCGGCCAGCACGGGCAGCAGGTGCGTCTCGGCCACGTCCGCGATGCGCTCGCCCGCGCTCGCCACGTAGATGGCGCCGGACGGCAGCAGGAGCCTGCGCGCGCCGCCGATCTCGCGGTCGCCCGCGACGTCGCCGACGACCGCGAGCAGGTCGGGGTTGCGGGCGCGGATGTCGTCCGCGCGCACGCCGTGGCGTTCGGCGATGGCGTCGAGCGTGTCGCCCGCGCGCACGAGCAGGGTGGCGTCGGGCGGCAGGCGCAGCGTGCGGCCGGGCAGCAGGCCGGTGGCGCGGGGGTCGCCGTCGGGGTTGAGCGCGAGGCGGTCGTCGTCGCCGTCGTAGGGGAGGTAGAAGGCGCCGTCGCCGTCGAAGGCGTGGGCGATGCCGTTGAGCTCGGCGATGATGACGGCCCCGACGGAGAGGCGCGCGGCCAGCTTGCGGGGGGTGTCGTTGGCCTCGGCCTTCGTCGTGCGCCCGTCGGGGAGGCGCACGACGCGGCTCCTGGGGATGGCGTCGTCCATGGAGGCGAAGCCGTTGAGGGCGGCCACCTCGCGCCCGCCCACGCCGTGGGCGTCGGCGATGAGGCCGAGGGTATCGCCCGTGACGGAGGCGTTCGATTCGTGGTTGAGGTTGTGGGCGAATTCGACGGCGGCCAGCCAGCCGTGGTTGGTGGGGTTGCCGTTGGCGTCGTAGGCGTCCTCCTCGAGGGGGGCGGTGAGGAGGCGCACGAGGTGGCCGATCTGGTTGGCGGTGAGGCTGCCGCCTTTGGAATCGAGCCAGGCGGGCATGAGCGTGCCCGCGCGCCCGCATTCGAGCGTGCGGCGGATGAGCTCCTGGTTCTGGCTGAGGACGAGCGGCTCCTGATCGCGGAAGGAGGGCTTGTTGAGCGTGAGGCCGACGCCGCCCTCGCCGCGGATGCCGTGGCAGGTGCGGCAGTTGTTGGCGTAGAGGAGGGCGCCGCGCTCGATGGACTCGTTCTCGAAGAAGTCGGCCTGGCGCTGGGCGCGGATGGGCAGGTCGATGGCGGTGTAGGCGGCGCAGCCCGCGACCGTGACGAACATGAGGACGACGACGAGGAAGACCTGCCGCTGCGTGTTCACCGAGTCCTCCGCCGACCGCTAGCCGCCATAGGGGATCGCCCGCAGGGGATTGGGCGGGTTCCCGCCGAGCGTGATGGCGCGCGTGTTGACCGTGACGGAGCCGTCGGAGTTCTCGGTCACGAGGAAGGTGTCCATGGGGCGGGGGGCGGGGCCGAAGACGCGCACGCCCGCGCGGGAGTAGGTGGAGCCGTGGCAGGGGCAGCGGAACCAGCCGACGATGCCGGGGAAGGCCACGGCGGCGCCGTCGAAGTCGCCGCGCCAAGGCACGGTGCAGCCGAGGTGGGGGCACTTCCAGTAGAGGGCGACGAGGCCGCCCGCGCCGCCCTGACCGAGCACGTCGCCCTCGGCGCCGTCGAGGTTGACCAGCCAGAACTTGCCCTCGGTGATGCGCACGGGCTCGGCCCCGGGCTCGGGGATCTGGATTTTGGGGACGGTGACGGGGCGGCCGAAGCCGGAGGGGCTGCGCAGGTTGAAGAAGCCGAGGAAGGCGGCGCTGAGGGCGCCGGTGAAGAGGGTGAGGCCAGCGAAGGCGCTCACGCGCATGAAGGAGCGGCGCGACACCTTGCGCGCCTCCACCTGGCGGGCCTGCTCTATTCGCCGCGCTTGCGCCATCGCCCTCTCACTCCTGTCCGGGGATGCCTTCGAGCGTGCGCAGGTCCCAGGGCCAGATGAGGTCCTGGCCGGGGCCGCGGAAGGCGGTGCCGATGATGGTGAGCATGAGGAACACGCCCACGAAGCCGCTCATGAGGGTGATCAGGGCGTCGCGCCGCGAGAGCACCCAGCCGATGCGCCAGAGGGCGTAGACGAGCAGGCAGGTGAGGCCCACCATGAAGCCCGCGGGGATGCCGATGTCCACGAGCAGGGTGGGCAGGTCGATCTTCTGGAAGGTGGTGACGCCCGCGCCCGGGCCTTCATCCAGGATCTTGAGGTTGAACCAGAGGTAGGGGATGGAGCTGGCCCAGTCGGGCCAGGGCACGACGGAGGGGTCCTTGAGGGCGGCGGAGCGTTCGAGGAAGGCGAGCTGGCCGCCGCCGGAGATGCCGAACCAGTCCTTCAGCCAGAGGGCCACCTTGCCGGAGTTCCAGAGGATGAGGGCGAGCGTGCCGAAGAAGCCCACGATGAAGGAGACGACGGTGTTGCGGATGGAGTTGGCGTCGGCGAACCAGCGGCCCTGGCCCGCGGTGGACTGGTCGAAGTAGGGGAAGGCGCCGAGCAGGATGAGCCACACGGTGGGCACGATGATGCCCGCGAGGGCGGGGTTCATGTGGAGCAGCAGCTCCTGCAGGTTGAGCAGGTACCAGGGGGCCTTGGCCGGGTCGTTGGTGACGTTGGCGTTGGCCTCGTCGAGGAGGGGGGCGTTCATGGCGAAGGAGAGGAAGAAGAGGGCGACGGTGAAGAGCAGGGCGGAGACGAACTCGACGAAGACGAGGTCGGGCCAGACGAGCACCTCCTCGTCGCGGGCGCGCGGCGTGGGGCGCAGGGCGGGGCGGGCGACGACGACGGCGGCCATGGCTCAGCTCATCACCATGCGCTACAGGGGCCGCGCCAGGCCGCCGTCGCGCCGGATGCGCCAGAAGTGGACGGCCATGAAGATGGCGGCCAGCAGGGGCAGGCCGATGACGTGCAGGGTGTAGAAGCGGATGAGGGCGTCGGGGCCGACCTCGAAGCCGCCCAGCAGCCAGAACTTCGTCTTGGGGCCGAGCACGGGGGCGGAGCCCGCGATGTTGGTGCCCACCGTGATGGCCCAGAAGGCCAGCTGGTCCCAGGGCAGCAGGTAGCCCGTGAAGCTGAGCAGGAAGGTGAGCACCAGCAGGACGACGCCGACCACCCAGTTGAATTCGCGCGGGGGCTTGTAGGCCCCGGTGTAGAAGACGCGCAGCATGTGCAGGAAGACGAGGATGACCATGGCGTGGGCCATCCAGCGGTGCATGTTGCGCATGAGCTGGCCGAACTGGACGTTCGTCTGGATGTTCTGGATGTCGAGGTAGGCGCGGTCCACGCTGGGCACGTAGTAGAACATGAGCAGGATGCCGGTGACGGTGAGCCCCAGGAACATGAAGAAGGTGAGGCCGCCGAGGCAGTAGGTGTGCGTGATCTTGACGTGCGTGCGGTGGATGCGCGTGGGGTGCAGGTGGAGGAAGACGTTGGTGGCGACCACCAGCATCTGGTTGCGGGGCGTGTTGGGATAGCCCGTGCGGAAGATCGAGCGCCACAGGTAGTTGTGGAAGAGCTTGTCGTAGATGCGGTCGCCGAGGGTCGGCTGGGCGGGCTGCTCGAGGGCCATGGCGCTAGCGCTCCCACCACTTGCCGATGAGCACCATCGCGCCCAGCCCCAGGAAGATGGTGATGAAGACGAAAACCAGCTCGAGGAACTCGCCAACTTCCACTTGCCCGCGCACGCTCCGTTTCGGTCTGCCGGGCGGCCGCTGGCCCCCGGCGCGTTTGTGAATCCCGACGCAAGCGCGTTATACCGCCCCCGCCGCAGGCGGTCAAACGCGCGCCGCCGGGCGGGACCGCCCGAAGCGCATGCGCAGCAGCCCGCGCACGTCCTCGAGGGCGGTGCTGAGGATGCGGACCTTCGTGTCGGGGTCCTCGATCCAGCGCACGGGCAGCTCGCGGATGCGGAGGCCGCGGCGGTGGGCGAGGACGAGCAGCTCCGTGTCGAAGAACCACATGCCGTTCTCGATGGCGGGGGCCACGGCCTCGACGGCGCGGCGGCTGAGCGCCTTGAAGCCGCACTGCGCGTCGCTGATGCGCAGGCGCGGGAAGAAGGCGCGGATGAGCAGGACGTAGCCGCGCGAGGTGATCTCGCGCTTCAGGGAGCGCTCCGTGCGCGAGCGGCGGTGGAGGCGCGAGCCGATGGCCACGTCGCAGGTTCCGTCCGCCACCATGGCGATCAGCTCAGGCAGGTGGGCGAGGTCGGTGCTGAGGTCGACGTCCATGTAGGAGACGATGGCGGCGTCGCTGGCGAGCCAGGCCTCGCGCAGGGCGCGCCCGCGGCCCTTGACCGGCAGCACGAGGGCGCTCACCGGATCGTGTTCGGCGTCGAGGGCGCGGGCGAGCTCGGACGTGCCGTCGTCGGAGCCGTTGTCGGCGATGACGAGCCGCCAGTCGTAGCGGGGTTCCGCGGCGAAGCAGGCGAGGGCGCGCTCGACGCTGTCGCGCAGGACGGTCACTTCGTTGTAGCAGGGAATGACGACGTCGACGCGCGGGCGGGCGGGGGGCGGCTCCGTCACGGCGGGCCCACGGCGGCGCGGCTAGCGCGGGCGCAGGGCGGCCAGGCGGCGCTTGGCGCGATCCGCCCGCGCGGTGGGGATGGCGCCCTTGCGCGCGGCGCGGTCGAGCACGGAGTAGGCGCGGTCGAGGGCCTCGCCGTAGCGATCGCCGTCGCCGCCCGCGGCGGCCTCGCGCACGGCGCGCACGGCGCCGCGCGATTCCGAGCGCGCGGCGCGGTTGCGGGCGCGCCGCCTGAGCGACTGGCGCCAGCGCTTCAGCGCCGAGCGGGTGTTGGCCATCGGGTTCCGCCCTCCTGTGGGGAGCATGGTAGGGCCGCGGGCGGCTGCGCGCAAAGGGGGGCCGCGGGGGCGCTTGCCCCTTGCGCGCGGCGGACGTACTCTTTGGGGGCGCTGGAACGACGGAGCCCGGCTTCCCGCCGAAGCGCTCGCCAGCCACACCTCAACGTTCGAGGTTCCCACTTTCAGTCCCGCATCGTTCGAGCGCCGCTCGCCGCGGGCGTCAGGATCGCCGCCATCGCACGCGCACCGGAATCCCCCGCCGCCGAGAAGGCCGCCGCCCGCGAGGACGGGGCCGCCGTGTCGACGCTCAACATCACCGAGCTGGAGGGCTCCACGCGGGGCGATTTGATCCGCATCGCGCGCGAGCTGGGGGTGGACAACGCCTCCACGCTGCGCAAGCGCGACCTCATCTTCCGGCTGCTGCAGACGCAGGCGGAGCGCCGGGGGAACCTCTTCTCGGGGGGCTTCCTCGAGGTTTCGGACGACGGCAACTACGGCTTCCTGCGCGGGGAGACGATGCTGCCGGGGCCGCACGACATCTACGTGGCGCAGTCGCAGCTGCGGCGCTTCGCGCTGCGTCCGGGCGACTACGTGACGGGGCAGATCCGCCCGCCGCGCGACAACGAGAAGTACTACGGGCTGCAGAAGGCGGAGGCGGTGAACGGGCTCGACCCGGAGGCGGCCAAGCGGCGGCCCTTCTTCGAGAACCTGACCGCCGTCTTCCCCAACGAGCAGCTGCGGCTGGAGACGACGCCGGAGAACCTGACGCACCGCCTGATCGACCTGATCGCGCCCATCGGGCGGGGGCAGCGGGCGCTGATCGTGTCGCCGCCCAAGGCGGGCAAGACGATGCTGCTGCAGAACATCGCCAACGGCGTCACCAGCAACCACCCGGACGTGCACCTGATGGTGGTGCTCATCGGGGAGCGCCCGGAGGAAGTGACGGACATGCGCCGCAGCGTGCGCGGCGAGGTGATGAGCAGCACCTTCGACGAGCCTGTGGAGGACCACACGCGCGTGGCCGAGATGGCCTTCGAGCGGGCGCGGCGGCTGGTGGAGGGGGGGCAGGACGTGGTCGTGCTCATGGATTCGATCACGCGCGCCACGCGCGCCTACAACCTGGCCCTGCCGCCGAGCGGGCGCACGCTCACGGGCGGCGTCGATCCGATCGCGCTCTATCCGCCCAAGCGGCTCTTCGGGGCCGCGCGCAAGTGCGAGGAGGGCGGCTCGCTGACCGTCATCGCCACCTGCCTGGTCGATACCGGCAGCCGCATGGACGAGGTGATCTTCGAGGAGTTCAAGGGCACGGGGAACATGGAGCTGCGGCTGGACCGCAAGCTGTCCGAGCGCCGCTTCTACCCGGCCATCGACATCCAGGCGAGTTCGACGCGGCGCGAGGAGCTGCTGCTGGACGAGGCCACGCTCAAGGGCGTGTGGCTGGTGCGGCGCATGACGGCCATGATCGCGCAGAACGCGCCCAACGCGAACGAGGCGGCGGAGCGGCTGCTGGAGCGGCTGGGGCGCGCGGAGACGAACGCCGAGTTCCTCGCCAGCCTGCGGACCGAGGTCTGAGCCGCCGCTTGCGCGGGACGCGCGGCGCCGCGAGACTTATGTGCCCTTGCGGACAGCCCCTCCGAACGAAGCCATGTCCATGAACGCGAACGAAGCGGCCACCAGCTCCGCGAACGCGGGCCCGACGGCGGCCTACGGCGGCGACGGGCGGGAACGTCCGGCCGCGCGCTCGCACGCCCACGGACACGTGGGGATGCGCGCGGCGCTGCACCTGCTGATGGTGGCGCTGGCCGCGCTCGGCGCGCTGGCGGCGGCGAGCCTGACGGGCGAGGAGGCGGCGCCGTTCGTGACCTCCGTGCCGCCCGCGCCGCTCTCCGGCGTGCGCGCCATCGAACGCGCGGCCGAGGCCCTCCTGCGGCCGGGCGGGGGGCTGGGGACGGAGGAATCGCCGCTGCGCTCGGCCCCGTCCGCGCGGGCGGTGGGGGGGGACGACGGCCTGCGCCTCACGGAGAACATCAGCCCGGAGTCGTCGCTGAGCGCGGGCACGGTGTTCGCGGCCAGCGGCGGCGGGGCGCTGGCCGACCTGATCGACCCGCTCCTGCCGCACGCCTACCACACCACCCGCGCGGGGGACACGATCGCGGGGCTGGCCGCCAGCTACGGGATCCTCGAGGAGACGATCCTCGACAACAACCTCGAGGCGCACGACGACCATCTGGATGAGGGGCAGGTGCTCCTCATCCCGCTGCAGGACGGCATCCTGCATTCGGTGGCGCAGGGCGAGACGCTCTCCTCCATCGTCGAGCAGTACGACAACATCGACGCGGACACGATCACGGAATTCCGCCCGAACAACCTGTTCGACGGGCGGGAGCTGGCGGCGGGGACGTACGTGCTGCTGCCGGGCGCGGAGCGCAAGCCGCCCCCCCCGCCGCCGGTGGTGGAGGGCAACGGCAACTGGTACGGCCCGCCGCCGCCCACGGACAGCACGTTCGGGCTGCCGCTGGCGGGCTGGAACGCGATCACGGACACCTTCGGCACCTACCGCGGCGAGGGCCGCATCCACGAGGGCATCGACCTCGGCCTGTGGGGCTACTGGAAGTCGCCCATCTTCGCCAGCTGCTCCGGCACCGTGACGCGCGTGGAGTGGTGGAACTACAGCTACGGCTACCACGTGATCGTCGATTGCGGCGACGGCTGGGAGACGCTCTACGCCCACTTCAGCGACATCTCCGTGGTCTGGGGCCAGTGGGTGGAGCAGGGCGAGGTGCTCGGCATCTCCGGCTCGACGGGCTTCAGCACGGGCGAGCACCTGCACTTCGAGATCCGCCACGGGGGCGTGCCCCACGACCCGGCGCAGTACATCGACTTCTCCCCGTAACGGGGCGAGGCTCAGGGAACGTTGGCGGCGGCCATGTCCGAGGGGCGGTCCACGCGCCGGGCGATGACGATGTCGCGGTGCAGGTAGTCGCCCGAGCCGCGCGCCGAGGTGGCCACGAATTCGCCGCCGCAGGTGATGAGCGTGATCCACTCCTCGTCGGCGGGGCGCAGCAGCTCGGGATCCTCGGCCCGGTCCGCGTGGATGAGGTCGCGCATGGGCACGTCGTCCTTCAGGTAGCGCTGCTGGAAGAAGACCTCGTAGACGTACTCGCGCCCGTCGTCCATGACCAGCACGATCTCGTCGCCGTCGTTCAGTTCCGTGAGCGCGAAGAACGGCCCCCGGATGTCGGGCCAGTAGTCCTTGTGGGCGGAGTAGATGGTGTCGCCGTCGATGCCGGGCTTGCCGTACCTGTGGTACCAGGCGACGTTGTGCGGGTCGTCGGGCACGTCGAGCTCGTTGCGCTCGCGGTTGATGCCGACGCGCTCGATGGCGGCGTCCACCTCGAGCGCGGGGATGCGCATGGCCACCAGCTCGCCGTCGTAGGGCTCGGGCGTGGGCGTCGGTTCGGGGGACGCCGCCACCGTGGCGGTGGCGCGGGGCGTGGCCGTGGCGGACGAGGCCGCCGCCGCGACGACCGCGGCCTGCGTCTCCGCGGGGGCCTGCGTGGCGGTCGCGACCGGTTCCACCGACACCTCGGCGCCGCCGCCGCAGGCCGCGACGAGCAGCATGAGCGCCGCCAGAAGAAACGCAATCGGGGTGAAACGCAATCCGTGCACGATCCTGCTCCGTGCCCGCCGTAAACCAGTATCGGGGAAAACGCCGGTAGCGTCCACCGCACGGGCCCACACGCGCGCGGGCGTCTTAACCCCCGCCGATCACGGGCCCGTCGCCGGGCGGCGGGGCCGGAGGCGGAGGCCGCTGCGGCGACGGCGCGCGGGGCGGCGCGGCCCGGGGCTGGCGCGAGGGCGCTCCGCCGAGCGGCCCGCCGGGGGGCGGACGCTCTCCGGAGCGCGCGAGCCACGAGAACACGGCGATGCCGACGGCGGCGAGGCCCGCGATGACGGCCAGCACGATGATGGCGACGGGCGCTCCGCCGCCGTCGTCCGCGGGCGGGACCGGCGTCGCGGTCGGCGTGGGCGTCAGAGTTGGGGTTGGCGTCGGGGTGGGAGTCGGCGTGGGCGTGGGCGTCGGCTCCGGCGTGGCCGCTTGCGTCGGTTCCGGCGTGGGAGTGGGCGTCGGGGTTGGGGTTGGCGTGGGCGTCTCCGTTGGCGTGGCCGTGGGTTCCGGCGTGGCCGTCGCCGTGGCCGTGGGTTCCGGCGTGGCAGTGGCCGTGGCCGTCGGAGTTGGCGTGGGCGTGGGCGTGGGCGTGGGCGTGGGCGTAGCCGTCGGGGTCGGCGTCGGCGTCGGGGTAGGGGTGGGCGTTGGGGTAGGCGTGGGCGTCTCCGTGACCAGCGTGAGGTTGAGGGTGGTGGGGCTGCCACCAGACCGCCACGTTCCCGTCTCGGCGGCCTCGCGGTCGCCGACGACGAAGCGCACCTCGTCGCCGGCGGTGCCGCAGCCCTCGCGCTGGCTCGCGGCCACGACCAGGACAAACCACTGGGTGGGGCCGCCATTCGCGCGCGAGGTCACGCCGGGCTCCTGCGAGCACAACAGGCCGTTGACGTAGGCGTAGACCGCGAGCCCCCCGGGGACCGGGCCATCGGGCGCGGAGACCGTGCCGATGAAGGCGGACGGCACTGCGGGCTGCGCCCCGGCCGGGGGGGCGGCGGGCAGGAGCGCCAGCCCCGCCGCGCAGGCGAGCGCGAGGGCCAGCGCGAAGGGGGGCACGGGCGCCCGTCGCCGCATCCGTTCGCGCATGGGGAAAGTGTACACCAGCGTAGGCGCATGCGCCCGAACGCACGGGTCAGTTCGGGGAGAGGGCGAGCGTGGGCGGGGTGAGCGCGAACTGCATCTCGACGGAGAACTCCTCGAGCTGGTCGCTCCAGCGGGCCCACATGGCGCGCGCGCTGGCGGCCTCGGCGCTGCCGAAGGACTGCTGCATGGCGTTCACGTCGCGGAAGCGGTAGACGCCGAGGAGGACGCCGCCGCGCGTCTGGCCCCAGTGCACGGAGGCCACGCCGGGGATTTTGGCCACCTCGCGCAGGTGCTCGCGGCGGAACCAGTCGACGAAGGGCTGGCGCTCCCCGCGCACGCGCGCGCGCAACAGGATGAAGGGCTCCTCGCCTCTCACGCGCCCTCCCGGCAGAGCGCCTCGGCCAGGGCGAGGCTGGGGTCGAGGGGCCAGCGCGAATCCACGTGGATGCAAGGATACGCGAACGGCTCCTCGCGCCCGCGCATGCGCTCGTAGACGGCCACGTCCGCCTCGGAGACGCCCGCGCGGGGGGCGGAGAGGCGCTGACGCAGGACGGCGTCGGGGGCGGTGAGGCGCACGGCCACGAGGCGCGCGCCGGAGCGGCGGGCCAGCTGGACGAAGCCGCGGCGGTCGCGGGCGCGCAGGTTGGTGGCGTCCACGACCACGTGGCGGCCCTCGGCGAGGGCGGCGGCGGCGCGTTCGCGCACGGCGGCGAAGACGCGTGCGTGTTCGTCGCGCGTGTAGCGGCGTTCGCGGGGGAAGAGTTCGCGGCGCACGCGGTCGCTTTCGAGCAGGCGCGCGCGCAGGCGCGGCGCGAGCGCAGCGGCGAAGGTGGTCTTGCCCGAGGCGGGCAGGCCGCTGAGGAGGACGAGGGCGGTCAATTGCGGGTAGCCTCCGGTCGTGCTACCTTCGCGCACGAAGACAGGTAAAGGAAGTCGAACGAAGCAAGCTTGCTGGCCCAGGAAACGAAAGAAACCCTGATCCGGGAGTACGCCCGGCACGAAGGCGATACCGGATCCCCGGAAGTGCAGGTGGCGCTCCTGACGGAGCGCATCGCGTATCTGACCGGGCATCTGCAGAGGCACCGGCACGATTATCACACGCGCCGCGGGCTGCTGAAGCTCGTGGGACAGCGCCGCCGGCTGCTGCGCTATCTGAACAAGCGGGACGTGAACCGGTACCGCGCGCTCATCGGGCGCCTGGGGCTGCGCCGCTAGCCCGATTCGTTTCCCCGGCGCGGGCGCGGGCTCAGGGGAGCCCGCCGCAACGGCCCGCCGGGCGCTCCCCGAACCCGCCGAATTCGCGGCCCCGGGCCGCAAGAGAGAGTGTGTACATGGCCATCGAATCCGAATCCCCCATCCGCACCCACGAAGTGGAGATCGGGGGCAAGCCCCTGCTCATCCAGTACGGGGCGCTGGCGGGGCTGGCCAACGGGGCCGTCACCGTGCGCCAGGGCGACACCATCGTGCTGGTCACGGCCTGCATGGCGGACCCGCGCGAGGGCATCGATTTCTTCCCCCTCACGGTCGATTACGAAGAGCGGCTCTACGCCGTGGGCAAGATCCCGGGCGGGTTCCCGCGGCGCGAGGGGCGGCCCTCCTCCGACGGCATCCTGGCCATGCGGCTGACGGACCGCTCGCTCCGCCCGCTCTTCCCCAGGGGCTTCCGCAACGAGGTGCAGATCGTGGCGACGACGCTGTCGTCGGACCGCGAGCACCAGCCGGACACGCTCATCACGGTGGGCGCGAGCGCGGCCCTGAGCATCAGCGACATCCCCTTCAACGGGCCCGTGAGCAGCGTGCGCGTGGCGCGCGTGAACGGCGAGCTGGTCGTGAACCCGACCTTCGCGGAGGCAGAGGCGGGCGACCTGGACCTGATCGTGGCGGGCACGAAGGACGCCGTGATGATGGTGGAGGCGGGGGCCTCGGAGGCGCCCGAGGAGGCCGTGATCGAGGCCATGGAGCTGGCCATGGAGGCGAACGCCGCCATCAATGGCCTGATCGAGGAGATGGCGGCGGAGGCCGCCCCCGAAAAGAAGGCGTACACGCCCGCGACGGGGAACGAGGAGGCCGAGGAGGCCGTGCGCGAGGCGCTGGCGGGGGCGCTGGACGAGGTGGTGGAGAACGCCGCCAGCGAACGCAGCGAGGCCAACCGCCAGCTGCGGCGCGAGCTGACGGAACGGTTCGGGGAGCGCTTCCAGCCGCGCGAGGTGGGCGACGGGCTGTACGCGGTGATCAAGCAGGCGATGCGGGCGCGCATCCTGGACGAGGACCGTCGCGCGGACGGGCGCGCGTCCACGGAGATTCGCCCGCTCGACATCCACGCGGGCACGCTGCCGCGCACGCACGGGTCGGGGCTGTTCAAGCGGGGCGAGACGCAGGTGCTGACGATCGCCACGCTGGGCGGGCTGAACATGGCGCAGAAGCTGGACACGCTCTCGCCGGACGAGTCGAAGCGCTACATGCACCACTACAACTTCCCGCCCTATTCGGTGGGCGAGGCGCGGCCCATGCGCGGCGCGGGGCGGCGCGAGATCGGGCACGGGGCGCTGGCCGAGCGCGCGCTCCTGCCCGTCATTCCGCCGGAGACGGAGTTCCCCTACGCCCTGCGGCTGGTGAGCGAGGTGCTCTCCTCCAACGGCTCCACGTCGATGGCCAGCGTGTGCGGCAGCACGCTCGCGCTGATGGACGCGGGCGTGCCCATCGCCGCGCCCGTGGCGGGCATCGCCATGGGCCTGATCATGGGGGAGGACGGCGAGTACGCCGTGCTCACGGACATCGCCGGGCAGGAAGACTTCATGGGCGACATGGACTTCAAGGTGGCGGGCACGGCGGCGGGCATCACCGCCCTGCAGATGGACATCAAGATCGGCGGCGTCTCGCGGGAGCTGCTGGAATCGGCGCTGGAGCAGGCGCGGGAGGCGCGCCTCTTCCTGCTGGAGCGCATGGCGGAGGTGATCGGGAAGCCGCGCGCGGCCGTCTCCGAACACGCCCCCAAGGTCTCCATCATCAAGATCGACCAGGAGCAGATCGGCACGGTGATCGGGCCGGGCGGGCGCGTCATCCGCAAGATCCAGGAGGATTCGGGCGGGGCCAACGTGGACATCCAGGAGGACGGCACGATCTTCGTCTCCGCCGTGGAGGCGGCGACGGCGGACGCGGCCATCCGCATGATCGAGGGGCTGACGAAGGAGATCCGCGTGGGCGAGACCTACACCGGCCCCGTCACGCGCATCCTCAACTTCGGCGCCTTCGTCGAGATTCTGCCGGGCAAGGACGGCCTCGTGCACATCTCCGAGCTGAGCGAGGACCGCCTCGACCGCGTGGAGGACGCCGTCTCCGTGGGCGACGAGCTGACGGTGACGGTGACCGAGATCGACTCGCTGGGGCGCGTGAACCTGAGCGCCCGCAGCGGGCGCGTGGGCGCGGCCCCCGAAGGCGGCGAACGCCCGCGCGAGCGCGAGCGCGAACGTCCGCGGGGGCGTGAGCGGGAACGCGAACGGGAACGCCCGCGCGATCGTGACCGCGACCGCGACCGGGGACGCGAGCGGGGGGAGCGTGAGCGCCCGCGCGATCGCGGCCCCGCCGCCGCCCGCCCCGAACGCCCCGAACGCCCCGAACGCCCGCGCCGCCCCGTGCGCGAGCCGGAGGACGACCTGGACGAGGCCCCCATCGGGGCCAGCGCCGACGGCGACTACGAGGACGCGACGGACGGCGGCGACGACGGGGCGCGGGCGGACGAGCGCGGGGACGACGCGCCGCGGCGGCGCAGGCGGCGGCGCTCCCCCCGTGGCGGCGGCGAGGAAGCCCCCCGCCAGCCCGTGCAGCGCGAAATCGGCGGGGCCGCGGGACGGCGGGGCGGCGCGAGCCGCGGCTGGACGCGCCGCAGCGCCCCGAGCGACGGCGGGCTGCCCCCCGCTCCCCCGCCCCCGCCCCGCCGCGGGCTCGGCGGTGGCGGCGACTACGAGGACTAGCGCCGGGCGTCATGGCCGCCTCCCCGCGCGGGGGGCGGCCATGGCGGCTTCGGCCTAGAGGCGGGGCAGGTACTCCGCCAGCTCGAAGTCGGAGACGTGGCGCTGGTAGCGCTCCCACTCGACGCGCTTGCTCTCCAGCAGCGTCTCGAAGACGTGGTCGCCGAGGGCGGCGCGCACGAGGGCGGACGCGGACGCGGCCTCGATGGCCTCGCCCAGCGTGCCCGGCAGGGTGGCGATGCCGCGGGCGGCGCGCTCCCCGTCCGTCATCTCGAACACGTTCTCCTCGACGGGCGGCGGCAGGGGGCGCTCGCGCTCGATGCCGTCGAGGCCCGCGGCCAGCATGACGGCGAAGGCGAAGTAGGGGTTGCAGGCGGGATCGGGGGAGCGGTACTCGACGCGCGTGTGCGTCTCGTCGCCGGGGGAGTACTGGGGGATGCGCACGAGGTCGCTGCGGTTGCGCCGCCCCCAGCTGAGGTAGACGGGGGCGTCGAAGCCGGGGCGCAGGCGCTTGTAGCTGTTCACCCACTGGTTGGTGACGAGCGTGAGGGCGCGGGCGTGTTCCAGCAGCCCCGCCACGTAGCCCCTGGCGAGGGCGCTCAGGTGGTACTCGGCGGCGGCGTCGAAGAAGACGTTGCGCTCGCCCGCGAAGAGCGACTGGTGGACGTGCATGCCGCTGCCGTCCTGGTCGGGGAGGGGCTTGGGCATGAAGGAGGCGTAGACGCCGTTGGCGGCGGCGATCTCCTTGACCACGGCGCGGTAGGTCATGGCGTTGTCGGCCATGGTGAGGGCGTCGGTGTAGCGCAGGGCGATCTCGTGCTGGCCGTGGGCGACCTCGTGGTGGCTGGATTCGACCTCGATGCCCATGGCGCTGAGCGTGAGCACGGTGTCGCGGCGCAGGTCGGAGCCCTCGTCCGCGATCTGGTCGAAGTAGCCGCCGCGGTCGAGGGGCTCGGCGGCGCGGTCGTCGCGGAAGTAGAAGTACTCCAGCTCGGGGCTGACGTAGAAGGTGTAGCCGAGGGCGCGGGCGCGTTCGAGCTGGCGGCGGAGGACGCCGCGGGGGTCGCCCGCGAAGGGCTGGCCGTCGGGCAGGTGGATGTCGCAGAACATGCGGGCCACGCCCTGTTCGCGGGGGCGCCAGGGGACCAGCTGGAAGGTGGCCGGATCGGGGCGCGCGAGCATGTCCGACTCGTGGATGCGGGCGAAGCCCTCGATGCTGGAGCCGTCGAAGCCCATGCCCTCGTCGAGCGCCTTCTCCAGTTCGCCGACGGTGATCTGCAGGCTCTTGAGGGTGCCCGTGATGTCGGTGAACCAGAGGCGCACGAATTTGACGTCGTGTTCGCGGCACGCGGAGATGACGTAGCTGGCCGGTTCGCTCATGGTCCCGCCCCGCGGCCTGGCGCCGCGCGCCCAGCGTAGGCGGGCGATGTTACGGGCCGGTTACGGGGCTTCCCCGGCGGCCTCGCGGCGCTGGCGGAGCCAGTCGCGCACGAAGGGGTTGTGCTCCCGCTCGAAGGCGATGGTGGTCTCCTCCATGTGGCCGGGCAGGACGATCGTGTCGTCGGGCAGGGAGAGGAGCCCGCCGGTGATGCTGCGCATCTCGCGGTCGAAGTCGCCGCCGGGCAGGTCGGTGCGCCCGATGGAGCCGCGGAAGAGCGTGTCGCCGCTGAAGAGGAGGCCCTCGGCGTAGTAGCTGAGGCTGCCGGGGGTGTGGCCGGGGGTGGCGATGGCGCGCAGCTTGAGGCCCGCCACCTCCACCTCGTCGCCGTCCGTCACGAAGGCGTCGGGGTCGGGCGGGCCCTCGCCGTCGCCGACGCCGAAGCCGCGCCAGCCGGTGCGGAGCAGGCCGAGGTCGTCCGCGTGGAGCAGGAATTGCGCGCCGGTGGCCTCGCGCACGCCGCGCACGCCTAGAATGTGGTCCACGTGCGCGTGCGAGTTCGCGATCGCCTTGATGGTCACGCCCATGTCGCGGGCGAGGGCGAGCACTTCGTCGGGCTGGTCGCCGGGGTCGATGCAGACGGCCTCGCCGGTGCGGCGGTTGCCCACGACCCAGCAGTTTTCGGCGAAGACGCCGACGACGATGCCGCGCACCATGATTTCGTTAGCCACATCCATGTTCCTACCTTCGGCGCGCGCGGCGGCCCCGTCAACCGGCGGGGCGGCGCGTGAGCGCGGGCGATCTGGCGCTGGCGGCGGGATGCGCGGCGCTGGCCGCGCTGCCCATGAACGTGACCGGCTTCGGCTTCGGGCTGGTGCTCGCGCCTCTGCTGCTGATCGTGCTCGAGCCGGGCGACGTGGTGGTGGCGGTGAACGCGCTGGCGATGTTCACGGCGGCGAACGTGGCCTGGCGCTGGCGGACGCGCATCGCGTGGTCCACGGCGCGGCCCCTGTTCCTCTCGGCGCTGGCGGGGATGCCGGTGGGGCTGGCGCTGCTGCTGGTGGCGAACGCGCGCGTGCTGGAGGCGCTGATCGGGGTGGCGGTGCTGGGCGGCACGGTGGCGCTCGCGCGCGGCTTCCGCGTCGGCGGGGGCGCGACGATGGCGCTGGCGGCGGGCACGCTGAGCGGGATGCTCCGCACCAGTACGAGCGCGGCGGGGCCGCCCGTCATCATCTACCTGCAGGGCCGCGGGCTGCCGCCGGAGACGTTCCGCGCGACGGGGTCGTGCTACGTGGCGGCCACGAGCCTGGTGGCGGTGGCGCTCTTCGCGGGCACGGGGCGGTTCAGCGCGGATGCGGGCCTGACCGTGCTGGCGGGGCTGCCCGGGCTGATCGCGGGGAGCTTCGCCGGGGCCCTGCTGGCCCGGCGCGTGGACGCGACGTGGTTCCGCCGCGTCGTGACGGCGCTGCTGCTGGCGAGCGCCGTGAGCGTGCTCGTGGCCGCCATCGCGGGCTGAGGCGCGGCGGCTCAGTCGCTGCTGAAGGGGAGTTCAGCGGACTCCACGCGGCGGCCCTGGCTCTGGTGGACGCGGGCGATGGCCTCGGGCTCGGACTCGTGCACGGTGGTGGTCTTCTGGCCGCGGGTCATGGCGATGACGCCCGTGCGCGAGAGTTCGCGGATGCCGTAGGGCTCGCACATGCGGATGAGGCCGTTGATCTTGTCCGCGTCGCCCACCGCCTGCAGCACGAGCGAGCCGGTGGCCATGTCCACCACGTCGGCGCGGAAGACGCCCGCGATTTCGAGCAGCTCGTGGCGGTTGACGTTGTTGCAGCGCACCTTGAGCAGGGCCAGCTCGCGCTCGACCGCGTCCTCGCTGGTGAGGTCGTTGACCTTGACCACGTCGACGAGCTTGTAGAGCTGCTTCTGCACCTGTTCGACGGGCGCGCCCGCGCCGTCGACGATGATGGTCATGCGGCTGAGGCCGGCGAATTCGCTGTGGCCGACGGCGAGGGATTCGATGTTGAAGCCGCGGCGGCGGAAGAGCCCGGCCACACGCTGCAGGACGCCGGGCTTGTCCTCGACGATGGCGACGACGGTGTGGCGGCGGGGGCGCGCGCCGTTGGCGTTCAGGCTCATCGGGCCAGCTCCTTCGCGGGCGCCTCGATGGTCTCGGCGAGGGAGGCCCCGGCGGGCACCATGGGCCACACGTTCTCCTCCTGATCGACGTGGAAGTCGATGAGGATGGGGCCGTCCGTGGCGCGGGCCTCGCGGATGGCGGGGAGCACCTCGGCGCGGGTCTCGACGCGCAGGGCGGGGATGCCGTAGGCGGCGGCGAGGGCGCGGAAATCGGGCTGCGTGACGGCCACGGAGACGAAGTTCTCGTCGTAGAAGAGCTCCTGCCACTGGCGCACCATGCCGAGGTAGCCATTGTTCATGATGGCGATGCGCACGGGCAGGCGCTCGTCCACGCAGACGGCCAGCTCCTGCATGGTCATCTGGAAGCCGGCGTCGCCGCAGATGGCCCAGACCTCGGCGTCGGGGACGGCGATCTGGGCGCCGATGGCGGCGGGCAGCTCGAAGCCCATGGTGCCGAGGCCGCCGGAGGAGATGAGCTTGCGCGGGCTGTCGTAGAAGTAGTGCTGCCCGGCCCACATCTGGTGCTGGCCGACGCCCGTGGCGAGCACGGCGCGGCCCTCCGTTTCCTCGTAGAGGGCGCGGATGATCTGCTGCGGGATGAGGCGGCGCGTCTCGCGGATTTCGAGGCTGGGGTGCTCCTCGCGCACGCCGTCGATCCAGCGCAGCCAGGGCGAGCGGTCGCGCGCCTCGAGGCGCTCGGCGAGGTCGGGCAGGACGCGCTTCACGTCGCCCACCACGGGCACGGCGGTGGGCAGGTTCTTGCCGATCTCGGCGGGGTCGATGTCGATGTGGACGATGGTGGCGCCGGGGTTGAAATCGCTGAAACGGCCCATGGCGCGGTCGTCGAAGCGCATGCCGATGCCCACGACCACGTCGGCCTCGTCGGCGGCCATGTTGGCGTGGTACATGCCGTGCATGCCGAGGAAGCCGTAGCTGAGGGGGTGGGTTTCGGGGAAGCCGCCGATGCCGAGGAAGGTGGTGATGACGGGGATGTCCGCCTTCTCCGCCAGGGCCACGAGCTCGTCCGTGGCCTCGCCCCAGACGACGCCGTGGCCGGCGATGACGATGGGGCGCTCGGCGGCGTTGATGGCCTCGGCGGCGCGGCGGATCATGCCCGCGTGGCCCCTCGTGGTGGGGCGGTAGCCGCGCAGGCTGAGCTCATCGGGCCACTCGAATTCGGCCTCCTCCTGGAACACGTCCTTGGGGATGTCGACGTGGACGGGGCCGGGGCGGCCGGTGCGGGCGATGTGGAAGGCCTCGCGCACGGCCATGGCGATGTTCTCCGCGCGCATGACGAGGTAGTTGTGCTTGGTGATGGGCTGCGTGATGCCGGTGATGTCCGCTTCCTGGAAGCCGTCCTTGCCGAGCAGGGTGCGGGCCACGTTGCCGGTGATGGCGACCATGGGGGTGGAATCGAGGAAGGAGGTGGCGATGCCGGTGACGAGGTTGGTGGCGCCGGGCCCGCTGGTGGCGAGGCAGACGCCGGTGCGCCCGGAGGCGCGGGCGAAGCCGTCGGCCATGTGGGCGGCGCCCTGTTCGTGGCGCACGAGCACGTGGCGGATGGCGGGGAACTGGGGAAGCGTGTCGTAGAGGGGCAGCACCACGCCGCCGGGGTAGCCGAAGATGGTGTCGGCGCCTTCCCGCTGGAGGCACTCCAGCAGGATCTGCGATCCCGTCATGCGAACCATGGGGCGAGTCCTTCCAACGGCTCCAGAGTGACCGGCCGGGCCCCGGTGGGGGCTGGCCGGCGCCTGTCGCGCCATGCGGTCGCGACGGCCCGGGAAGCGGCGGGGGCGCCGCGGCGCGGGCGTTCCGGCGGGCGGAGGCGCGGCCGGTAAGCCGCGGTCCCTCCAGTGAGCCGCCTCCAGCATAGGCGGCCGTCGCGCTTAGGGGGAAGGGGTGGGCGAGGGCGGCGGGACGCCGTCGCAGTAGGAGATGCCCATCCGGCGGGCGCTGTGGTCTCCGGCTGGCCGCAGGGAGACCGGCATACAGCCGGTGAGGTCGTTGCCGTGCACGCGCAGGCGCAGGTCCGGCTCATTCAGGTTTCCCAGCTCCGGCGGGATCGAACCTGTCAGCTGATTACCATTAAGCCGCAGAAGCCGCAGGTTGGCCAGGTTCCCCAGTTCGGGCGGGATCGGCCCCTCCAGCTGATTCCTTTCCAGATTAAGGACGCCGAGGTTCACGAGGTTCCCCAGTTCGGGTGGGATCGGACCTTCGAGCTGATTCCCTCCCAGACTAAGGACGCCGAGGTTCACGAAGTTCCCCAGTTCGGGTGGGATCGGACCTTCAAGGTCATTGTCGTTCAACCACAACAGGCTGAGGGACGTTAAGTCCGCCAGCGCGGGCGGGATCACGCCTGCCAGCTGGTTGTGCGAAAGGTCCAGGCTCCGCAGGCTTGCGAGGGTTCCCGGCACGAGCGGGATCGAACCGGTCAACTGGTTGAACGCGATGTCCAGCACTTCCAGGTCGGCGAGGTTCTCCAACTCCGGCGGGATCGTCCCCGACAGATCATTTCCCCGCAGGTTCAGGGTCTTCAGGCCGGTGAGGTGCCCCAGTTCGGGCGGGAGCTCGCCGTCAAGCCCACGCTCGCGCAATTCGAGGGCGGTCACGCGCCCGTCCGAGACCGTGACGCCATCCCAGGATGCGAGGGGGATGTGCTGGCTCCAGTTCAGGGAAGCGCTCCCCGTGAGCGTGTCACGCAGATCGCGGAGCGTTCGGCAATCGGACGCGAGGGGAGTAGCGCCTCGTTGGGGAATGTGCAGTCCGAAAGCGCACGTTGACACATCCCCCAGACCAAAATTGTCAAGATCAAGGCTCAGCACACCCGGCGGAAGTTCCGGATCGAGCATGTTCACATGCAGGTAGAGGGTCCGCAGACGACTCAGGTTCCCCAACTCCGGCGGGATGGCGCCCGCCAGCCCATTGAAGGAGAGATCCAGCGTCCGCAGCTCCGTCAGGTTCCCCAGCTCCGGCGGGATGGCGCCCGCCAGCCCGTTGCCGGAAAGGTTCAGCGTCCGCAGGCTTGCGAGCCGCATCCAGTGAGGCGGGACGGCCCCGGCGATCTGGTTGTTTGAAAGGTCCAGCATCCGCAGGTTCGACAGCTCCGCCAGTTCCGGCGGGGCGACGCCCGTGAGTCCGTTGCCGGAGAGGTCCAGCGTGCGCAGGTTCGACAGCGCTGCCAGTCCTGACGGGATGGCGCCCGTGAGCCCGTTGCCGGAAAGGTCCAGCGTCCACAGGTTCGACAGCTCCGCCAGTTCCGGCGGGATGGCGCCCGTCAACCCGTTGCCGGAAAGGTCCAGCGTCCACAGGTTCGACAGCTCCGCCAGTTCCGGCGGGATGGCGCCCGTCAACCCGTTGCCGGAAAGGTCCAGCGTCTGCAGGTCCGTCAATTGCGCCAGCCACCGGGGGAGCGACTCCTCCAGCATGTTGTCGGAGAGGTCCAGATGCGTCAGGCCGATCAGGCTCGCCAGATCCGGAGGGAGCGATCCCGTGAAGCGATTGCCGGAAAGGTCCAGGGACGTCAGGCGCTCCATCTGCCCGAGCGCGGGCGGGATCGTTCCCGAAAGGCCGCGATCCGACAGGTCGAGCGCGATCACGCGCCCGTGTACGCCCGCGACCGTCACCCCGTTCCAGTCCTGGATGGGGAGGTTGGGGTCCCAGTTGCGCGTTCCCGCACCGTCGAGCGCGTCCCTCACCGCCAGCAGCGCCGCCTGATCGCGGGCGAGGCCGTCCCCGAATTCCTCCGCGGGCACGGGCGTGGCAGCAGGCGGGGGCGCGGGCGCGGGAATCGAATCGGAGGACGACCCCAGGTTCACGACCACGAGCGCCAGGGCCACGACAGCCGTGATCGCTCCCACGACGAGCGGCCCGCGCATCGCCGGGGGAACGCGGCGGGCGAGGGTGACGGCGCGCCCGGCCCCCAGCCGCGCGCGCCAGCGCGCTCCGCTCACGGGCGGGCGCTCCCGGCGGGGGCGGGGGCGAGGGCGGCGAGGGCGAGGGCGCGTGCGGCGGCCATGACGGGCGCGATCTTCGCTTCGTCACGCAGTTCGGCGTAGACGCGGAGCAGGGGCTCCGTGCCGGAGAGGCGGAAGAGCAGCCAGCCGTCCTTGAAGAGGAAGCGCCAGCCGTCGGTCGTATCGACGCCGGTGACGGGCAGGCCCGCGAATTCGCGCGGGGAGGCGGCGTCGAGGGCGGCCCCCGCGGCGGCATTCGCGCCGGGGGCGAGCTCGAGGTCGAGGCGCCGGTAGAAGTGGGGGCCGGTGAGGGCGAAGACATCGTCCAGCAGCTCGCGCGGGCCCTTGCCGCCGAGGGCCATGGCGTCGAGCAGGAGGAGGGCGGCGAGGATGCCGTCGCGTTCGGGCAGGTGGCCGCGGAAGCCGTAGCCGCCGCTCTCCTCGCCGCCGACGAGGGCGTCCGCGCGCAGCATGGCGGGGCCGATGTGCTTGAAGCCCACGGGCGTCTCTATGCAGGGCTGGCCGTGGCGTTCGGCGAGGAGGCGGACCATGGCCGTGGCCGTGATCGACTTGACCACCGCGCCGCGCAGCCCGCGCGCGTCCAGCAGATAGTGGACGAGGAGGGCGAAGACGCGCATCTGGTCCACGTAGGCGCCGCCGCCATCGACGAGGCCCACGCGGTCGGCGTCGCCGTCGTTGGCCACGCCCGCGTCGAAGCCGCCGCCCGCCACGAGCGCGAGCAGGGCGTCGAGGTTGGCGGCGATGGGTTCGGGGGCGTGCAGGCCGGGGAAGAGGGGATTGCGTTCGGCGTGAATCTCCTCGACGCGCGTGGCCCCGCCGTCGAGCAGCGCGGGCAGCAGGCCCGCGCCCGCGCCGTACATGGGATCGACGGCGACGCGCAGCCCGGCGGAGCGGATGCGGGGAAGGTCGACCTGCCGCGCGAGGCCGTCGAGGTAGCCCGCGACGGGATCGAAGCGCGCGATGGCGTCGGAATCGGCGGGGGCGAGGCGCACGCGCGCGGGGTCGGCGAGGATGGCGGGCACGCGCGCCTCGATGTCCGCCACGATTTCGGGGCTGGCGCTGCCGCCGTAGTGGGGCTTCACCTTGATCCCGTTCCAGCGGAAGGGGTTGTGGCTGCTGGTGACGATGAGGCCGCCCGCCGCGCCCGTCTCCACGATGCGGTAGCTGAGCGCGGGCGTGGGCGCGGGGCGGTCGGCCAGCTGCACGGCGAAGCCCGCGCCCGCCAGCACGCGCGCCACGGCGAGGGCGAATTCGTCGGAGAGGAAGCGCGTGTCGTAGCCGACGACGAGGTGGCGGCCGCGCCCGCCGGCGGCGGCGAAGTGCTCGGCCGCGGCGCGGGCGCAGGCGCGCACGTTGGCGAAGGTGAACTCCTCGCCCATGAGGGCGCGCCAGCCGTCGGTGCCGAAGCGGACGGGGTTCGCGTTGGCCACCGTCAGGCTCGCCCGCCGGGCTGGAGGACGGCGCCGGGGTCGAGGCGCGCGCCCGCGGCCACGGAGGCGCCGCGTCCCAGCACGGCGCCGCGCACGACCGCGCCCGCGCCGATCGTCACGCCGTCGGCGAGCACGGAGTCGCTGACGCTGGCGCCGCTCTCCACGCGCACATCCTCCCACAGAATCGAGCGCGCGGCGCAGGCGCGACCGACGACGGAGCGCGCGCCGACGGCGGATTCCTCGAGAGTCGCGCCTTCGTCGATGGCGGCGTCCGCGGCCACGAGCGGGCCGCCCGCGCGCCGCGCGAGGGCGCGGGAGAGCGCAAGGTAGCGGGCGGGCGTACCGAGGTCGGCCCAGGGGCCCTCGAAGCGGTAGCCCAGCACGTTGGAGCCCTTGCCCACGAGCGAGGGGAAGAGGGTTTCCTCCACGCGCACGGGGCCGGGCGGGATCTCGTCGACGAGGCCGGGCTCGAACACCCACACGCCCGCGTTCACGAGGTCGCCGGGGGCGTCGCCGGGGGGCGGCTTCTCGACGAAGCCGGTGACGCGCGAGGCGGCGTCCACGACGGCCACGCCGAAGGCGGAGGGGTCGGGCACGGCGCACAGGGCGAGCGTGAGGCGGGCCCCGGCGCGCGCGTGGGCGTCGAGCGCGGCGGGGAGGTCGAAGTCGGCGTGGATGTCGCCGTTGAGCACGAGGAAACGCCCGGCCACGTCCGCGGCGCGCACGGCGTGGCGGATGGCGCCGCCCGATTCGAGCCGCTCGCGCTCGCGCACGTGCGCCACGGCGAGGGGGCCGCGCAGCCCCTCGGGGCAGGCCTCCGCCAGGTCGTCCTGATGCTGGCCGAGGGCGAGGATGGCGCGCTCCACGCCGGAACGGGCGAGCCAGTCGAGCAGGTGGTCGATGGC
This sequence comes from Tepidiformaceae bacterium, assembly GCA_958295975.1. Classification (GTDB taxonomy): domain Bacteria; phylum Chloroflexota; class Dehalococcoidia; order Tepidiformales; family Tepidiformaceae; genus UBA2991. The sequence goes on from OY282446.1 coordinate 776,042, forward strand.
GGGGCGGTTGGCCACGGGGATGAGGCTCTTGTGGCGCGTGAGCGTGAGGGGGCGCAGGCGCGCTCCCCGCCCGCCGACGAGGATGATGGCGTCCATCGGCGACGCTAGCCCCCGCGCCGCGCGTCGGCGGCCAGATCGGCGGCGCGGCCCGTGTCTTCCCAGGGCACGTCGATGCCGGTGCGCCCGAAATGGCCGTAGGCGGCCACGGCGCGGAAGATGGGGCGGCGCAGGTCGAGGTCGCGGATGATGGCGCCCGGGCGCAGGTCGAAGTGCTTGCCCACGGCGGCGAGGATGGCGGCGTCGGGAACCTCGCCCGTGCCGAAGGTGTCCACGTTGACGGAGGTGGGGCGGGCCACGCCGATGGCGTAGGAGAGCGTGACCTCGCAGCGGCGGGCGAGGCCCGCGGCCACGATCGTCTTGGCCACCCAGCGGGCGGCGTAGGCGGCGGAGCGATCGACCTTGGTGGGGTCCTTGCCGCTGAAGGCGCCGCCGCCGTGGCGGGCCACGCCGCCGTAGGTATCGACGATGATCTTGCGCCCCGTGAGCCCGGCGTCGCCGCGCGGGCCGCCCACCACGAAGCGCCCGGAGGGATTGACGAACACGTTGGTGGCGTCGTCGATGAGGGCGCCGTCCACGATGGTGTCGATGATGTGCCGCCGCACCTCCGTCTCGACGGCCTCGCGGTCCACGTCGGGGGCGTGCTGGGTGGAGACGACGATGGCCTCGGCGCGGCGGGGCCGCCAGCCGTCGTCGTACTCGATGGTGACCTGGGACTTGCCGTCGGGGCGCAGCCAGGGCAGTTCGCCGCTCTTGCGGGCATCGGCCAGCCGCCGCGCGAGGCGGTGGGCGAGGGAGATGGTGAGGGGCATGAGCTCGGGCGTTTCGTCGCAGGCGAAGCCGATCATCATGCCCTGATCGCCCGCGCCGGTATCGAGCTCGGCGCTTTCGGCGCGTCCGTGGCGCGCCTCCCAGGAGCGGTTCACGCCCGCGGCGATGTCGCGCGACTGCTCGTTGATGGCGGTGACGACGCCACAGGTTTCCCAGTCGAAGCCGATGGCGGAGGAGACGTAGCCGATGTCGCGGATGGTCTCGCGCGCGATGCGGGGGATGTCCACGTAGGCGGTGGTGCTGATCTCGCCGGTGACGAGCACGAAGCCGGTGGTGATGGCGGTCTCGCAGGCGACGCGGGCGGCGGGGTCGCGGGCCACGATCTCGTCGAGGATGGCGTCCGAGATCTGGTCGCACATCTTGTCGGGGTGGCCTTCCGTGACCGATTCGGAGGTGACGAGGCGGGGGCTCACGTGCCCGTCTCCCAGCCCGCGAGGTAGTCGCGCTGCTCGTCCGTGAGCTCGTCGATGGCGACGCCCATGGCGCGCAGCTTGAGGCGCGCGATCTCGCCGTCGATCTCCGGCGGCAGCTCGTGCACCGCCGGTTCCAGCTGGCCCTCGCGGGCGATGAGCCACTCGGCGGCGAGCGCCTGGTTGGCGAAGGACATGTCCATGACGGAGGCGGGATGGCCCTCGGCGGCGGCGAGGTTGACGAGCCTGCCCTCGGCCAGCAGGCAGAGCCTGCGCCCGTCCATGAGGCGGTACTCGTCCACGCACTCGCGCAGGCGGCGCCTGCCCTCGCTCATGGCCTCGAGGGCGGGCAGGTCGATCTCGTTGTCGAAGTGGCCGCTGTTGGCGAGGATGGCGCCGTCCTTCATGACGGCGAGGGCCTCCGCGCCGATCACGCGGCAGTCGCCGGTGACGGTGACGAAGATGTCGCCGTGGCGGGCGGCCTCGGCCATGGGGCGCACGGCGAAGCCCTCCATGACGGCCTCGAGGGCGCGCACGGGGTCGACCTCGGTGACGGTCACGTGCGCGCCGAGGCCGCGCGCGCGGCTGGCGAGGCCGCGCCCGCACCAGCCGTAGCCCGCGATCACGACGCTCTTGCCCGCGAGCAGCACGTTGGTGGCGCGCACGATGCCGTCGATGGTGGACTGGCCGGTGCCGAAGCGGTTGTCGAAGAGGTGCTTGGTGTCGGATTCGTTGACGGCCACGATGGGGTAGCCCAGCGCCCCGTCGCGGGCCATGGCGCGCAGGCGGATGACGCCGGTGGTGGTCTCCTCCGCGCCCCCGGCCACGCCCGCCAGCAGGTCGCGGCGCTCGCGGTGGATGGTGGCCACGAGGTCCGCGCCGTCGTCCATGGTGAGGCGCGGGCCGTGGTCCAGCGCCTGATGGATGTGACGGTAGTAGGCGTCGCCGTCCTCGCCGCGACGGGCGAACACGGGGATGCCCTCCTCGCGCGCGAGGGCGGCGGCCACGTCGTCCTGCGTGGAGAGGGGGTTGCTGGCGCAGAGGCGCAGCTCCGCGCCGCCGTCGCGCAGGGCGAGGGCGAGGTTGGCGGTCTCGGCGGTGACGTGCAGGCAGCCGGCCATGCGCACGCCCGCGAGGGGGCGTTCGCGGGCGAAGCGCGCGCGGATGAGCGCGAGCACGGGCATCTCGCGGGCCGCCCAGTCGATGCGGTCGAGGCCCTCGCGGGCGCGCGCGGGATCGCTGATGTCGGAAGGAACGCTCATCCGCGCCCGCGAGTGTACCGCACCACCGCCTCCGTGCGCGCTACCGCGGCCACTCGAACTCCGCCTCCCAGATGGCGCCCGTCCCGTCGTACTGGCCCGTACGCACGCTGGCGATGGGGTAGGCGGGGAGGCGCGCGACCGCGATGCAGTTCCCGTCGATGCGCGCCCCGCTCCGCGCCAGGGTGAAGTCGAGGTTCTCGAAGCCGTGCACCCGGCGATGGGCGGGCAGGTCATCGGCATCGACCGGCTCGACGTGGAGGAAGAAGCGCGCGACGGCGTCATCCGCGGAGCACCCGTCCCGGACGTATGTGAGTGCGCGTCCGTCGCGGTAGACGTCGAAGACGGAGCGGGCCAGCGGCTCGCTCGCCAGCGCCTCGCGACGGGCGCGCGCAAGGTCGGGCGTCGGGGGGGCGATGACCCGCCCGTCGGGCGTGAACTCCACTTCCCAATAGACGCCGGCGTCGCTGAACTGGCCCGTGCGGATGCTGGCGATGGGGTAGTCGGGCAGGCGCGCAGTGGCGATGCAGTTCCCGTCGATGCGGGCCCCGAAGGGGAAGTCCCAGTTGTCGAAGCCGTGCACGGCGCGGTCGGGGGGCAGGTCGCTGGCGTCGACGGGCCGGACGTGCAGGAAGAAGCGGCTCCCGATGCCCTCCGCCGGGCACCCGTCCCGGAGGTACGTCAGCGCGCTCCCGTCGCGGTGGATGTGGTAGGTGGAGCGAACCAGCGGCTCGCCGCTGGCCAGCGCCCGCCGCCGAAACGAGCCGAACCATTCCACGGGATCGATCACGCAGCGGAGCATGGTGGCGTAGACGCGGACGACGTAGGAGACGGGCGCGGGCGGGGCGGGAACGAAGCATCCCTCGACGTGGAGCTCATAGAAATTGCGCTCGCCGGAGTGGAAGGACTGCGTCTCGACGATCCGCTCCCGATCGTCCGCCGGGAGAATCTCCCGGTACCGCTGCAGGGAATTGAATGAGAGAAAGAGGTCCCCGGATGGGTGGTCGCGGACGATGTCGTGGAGAAGGTGCTGGCCGGACATCCTCCAGTAGTTCATGGTCCAGGAGGCGTTCAGCCGTTCCGGCGTGGTTCTGTCCACGAGGACGTTGAAGTAGTTGTTCTCGTACGGGTGGATGCGGAACATGGAGACGGCGGTCACGGCGATGGCCGCTCCCGTCAGCGCGTACGCCCCCGCCCGCAACCAGCGCCCGCGCAGGGACGACGCCAGCCACCGCAGCCCGAAGATTGCCAGCAGGATCAGGGGCGCATACAGGAAATACAGGTGCCGCCAATCGTGGTAGACAGCGTTCTCCAGAACGACGACGGCGACCGCCGTGACCACGGGCAGGGCCAGCAGCAGGAAGCCGAAACGCAGCGGGCCGTTGCGGAGCACGGCGCGCGGGCGGCGCAGTCCGCGCCACGCCAGCGCGACGGCCCCCAGCGCGGCCAGCAGGAGCACGGCGGGCGTCGTCGTGATCCCCACCCATACCGGCACGTAGTCGAACGGGGGGCCGTCCCGGACGTACAGCCATTCGCCGCGGAAGAGGTTGGTCCCCGGGCCGGGGTTGGGGTGAGAGTTGAACACCTCGACCAGCTCCGCGAAGCGCCCGACCGGGTCGGTCCAGAGCACGGGCAGCGAGGCGTAGTACGTGAGGATGGCGATCAGCGCGAAGGCCCCCGCCGTCAGCAGGACGCGTCTCCGCTCTGCAGCGCCCTCCGCCATCAGCAGGTCCAGCCCGCGCAGGGCGAGTACGGCGGCGAAGAGCGCTATCCCCATGATGCGGAGGTTGACGAGCAGGCCGATGCCCGCCCCGCACAGCAGGAAGGCGGCCAGCGTCTCCCGGCGGAAGGCGCGGTGCATGAGCCAGAGCGAGACCATGAACATGACGAGGGCGGGGATGTCCTTCGTGTTGATGAAGGAATGTATGTAGAAGCGCGGTTGCAGCAGGAACAGCACCGCGGCGATCAGCGCCAGCGCCCGGTTGTTGAACAGCCGCAGGGCGAGCAGGTAGCAGAAAACGCCGCCCGCTAGGAAGAACAGGTGCGTGAGCAGGTGCCGGCTGAGCCAGACGTCCCGGCTGTCCTCCAGACCGAGGATGCGTTCGGTGAGGAGGGCGAGCGGCGCCTCGAAGGCCGCGCCGTAGTAGCGGACGTAGTCATATCTCAACCGTTCGAAGGCGCTCTCCCCTCCCCCCTCCCCCCCTTCAACATAATCGAGCGCCACGTTCCCGATCGCGCGCTGCACCGGTGCGTCCCACGAGACGCCGTAGTCGTCGAACACGAGCGCGCCCGCCAGCAGGAACCCGGCGCACACGGCGAGGAAGGGCCAGTGGGCGGCGCCCAGCCGCCGGAGCGAAGACGCGGCGATCACGCGGGAATCCTATGCGCTGGAGCCATCATGGGACGAGGCGGCGCGCTCACTCCCCGTCGGGGATGGCGAACTCCGTCTCCCAGATGGCGCCCGTCCCGTCGTACTGGCCCGTGCGGATGCGGGCGATGGGGTAGTCGGGCAGGTGCGCCACCGCCACGCAGTTCCCGTCGACGATCACTCCGTGCGTCGCGAAGGCGAAGTCGAGGTTGTCGAAGCCGTACTCCCGGCGAGGCGCGGGCAGGTCATCCGGATCGACCGGATCGATGTGCAGGAAGAAGGATGCGGCGGCGTCATCCGCGGAGCACCCGTCCCGCAGGTACGTGAGCGCGCGTCCGTCGCGGTAGACGCTGAAGACGGAGCGGGCCAGCGGCTCGCTCGCCAGCGCCTCGCGCCGCGCGCGCGCAAGGTCGGACACTGTGGGAGCGGTGACCCCGCCGTCGGGCGTGAACTCCACTTCCCAGTGGACGCCGGCGTCGCTGAGCTGGCCCGTGCGGATGCTGGCGATGGGGTAGGCCGGCAGGCGCGCGGTGGCCACGCAGTTCCCGTCGATGCGGGCCCCGAAGGGGAAGTCCCGGTTGTCGAAGCCGTGCACGGCGCGGCCGGGGGGCAGGTCGCTGGCGTCGACGGGCCGGACGTGCAGGAAGAAGCGCGTCCCGATGTCCTCCGCCGGGCAGCCGTCCCGGAGGTACGTCAGCTCGCTCCCGTCGCGATGGATGTGGTAGGTGGAGCGGACCAGCGGCTCGCCGCCGGCCAGCGCCCGCCGCCGAAACGAGCCGAACCATTCCACGGGATCAATCATGCAGCGGAGTGTGGTGGCGTAGACGCGGACGACGTAGGAGACGGGCGCGGGCGGGGCGGGAGCGGAGCATCCCTCGCCGTGGAGCGCATAAAAATTGCGCTCGCCGGAGCGGAAGTCCCGCGTCTCGACGATCCGCTCCCGCTCGTCCGCCGGGAGAATCTCCCGGTGCCGCCGCAGGAAACCGGACGAGAGGAAGAGGTCTCCGGACGGGTGGTCGCGGACGATGTCGTGGAGAATCTGCTGCTCGGCCAGCCTCCAGTAGTTCATGGTCCAGGAGGCGTTCAGCCGCTCCGGCGTGGTTCTGTCCACGAGGACGGTGAAATAGCTGTCCTCGTGCGGATGGATGCGGACCATGGAGACGACCGTCACGGCGATGGCCGCGCCCGCCAGCGCATACGCCCCCACCCGCAACCAGCGCCCGCGAAGGGACGACACCAGCCACCGCAGCCCGAAGACGGCCAGCAGGAGCAACGGCGCATACAGGAAGTACAGCTGCCGCCAGCCTGTGTAGATGTTGCTCCCGAGGACGACGATGGCCACGACCATTGCCACGGGCAGGGCGATCAACAGCAGGCCGAACCGCAGCGGGCCGTCGCGGAGGATGTCGCGCGAGCGACGGACTCCGCGCCACGCCAGCGCGACGGCCCCGCCCAACGCCAGCAGCAGCACGGCGGGCGGCGTCGTGATCCCCACCCACACGGGCACGTAGTCGAACGGCGGCCCGTCCGGGGAGTACAGCCATTCGCCCCGGAACAGGTTGGACGACTCGTTTGGATGAGCGCCAAGCACCTCGACCAGCTCCGCGGCACGCCCGACGGGGTCGGTCCAGAGCGCGGGCAAGGAGGCGTAGTACGTGAGGATGGCGATCAGCGCGAACGCTCCCCCCGTCAGCAGGGCGCGCCCACGCTCCTCGCGGCTGCGCGCGAGCGCCGCGTCCAGCCCCCGCAGGGCGAGCACGGCGGCGAAGAGCGCTATCCCCATGACGCGGAGGTTGACGAGCAGGCCGATGCCCACCCCGCACAGCAGGAAGGCGGCCAGCGTGTCCCTCCGGAAGGCCCGATGGACGAGGTACAGCGAGATCATGAACATGACGAGGGTGGGGATGTCCTTCGAATTGAAGAACGAGTGCGCGTAGAGGCGCGGATGCAGCAGGAACAGGACCATGGCGATGAGCGCCAGCGCCCTGCTGTTGAACAGGCGCAGAACGAGCAGATAGCAGAAAACGCCGCCCGCCAGGAAGAACAGATACGTGAGGATGTGTCTGCCGGGAATGATGTCCCGGCTGTCCTCCAGCCCGGGGATGCGTTCGGTGAGGAGGACGAGCGGCGCCTCAAAGACCGCGCCATAGTAGCGATTAGAGGGCTTTCTCAGCTGGTCGAAGGCGCGCTCGCCGTCCCCCGCAAGGTAGTCGAGCGCCGCTTCGCCGATGGGGCGCTGGGCCACGATGTCGAGCCCCACGCCGTAGTCGTCGAGCACGAGCGCGCCCGCCAGCAGGAAGGATGCGACCACGGCCAGGAAGGGCCAGTGGGCGGCGCCCAGCCGCCGGAGCGAAGACGCGGCGATCACGCGGGGATTCTATGGTCCGGAGCCATCCCGGGGCGGGGCGGAGCGCGGTTCGAGCGCGAAGGCCTCCGCCAGCAGCTCGCAGGAGCGCAGGCGGGCGGCGAAGTCGTGCGTTCGCCCAGGCCGATCCGTACGTGGCCAACGGCCTCGTGCGCGACTGGCGCGTGCGCGAGTGGACGGTCGTGATCGGCGGCGATTAGTCCGGCGGGAGCCCCACGCTCACTCCCCGTCCGGGATGGCGAACTCCACCGCCCAGATGGCGCCCGTCTCGTCGTACTGGCCCGTGCGCACGCTGGCGATGGGGTAGGCGGGCAGGCGCGCGACCGCGATGCAGTTCCCGTCGATGCGGGCTCCGCTCCGTGCCAGGGTGAAGTCGAGGTTCTCGAAGCCGTGCACCCGGCGATGGGCGGGCAGGTCTTCGGCATCGACCGGCTCGACGTGGAGGAAGAAGCGCGCGACGGCGTCCTCCGCGGAGCACTCCTCCCGCAAGTACGTCAGCGTGCGTCCGTCGCGGTAGACGTCGAAGACGGAGCGGGCCAGCGGCTCGCCCGCCAGCGCCTCGCGCCGCGCGCGCGCAAGATCGGACCACGCAAGGTCGGACACGGAGGGGGCGATGACCCGCCAGTCGGACGTGAACTCCACTTCCCAGCGCTGGCCGCTCTCGTCGAACTGGCCCGTGCGGATGCTGGCGATGGGGTAGTCCGGCAGGCGCGCGGTGGCCACGCAGTTCCCATCAATGCGGGCATCGAGGGAGAAATTCCGGTTGTCGAAGCCGTGCTCCGCGCGGCCGGGGGGCAGGTCGCTGGCGTCGACGGGTCTGACGTGCAGGAAGAAGCGCCTCCTGATGTCCTCCGCCGGGCAGCCGTCCCGGAGGTACGTCAGCGCGCTCCCGTCGCGGTGGATGTGGTAGGTGGAGCGAACCAGCGGCTCGCCGCCAGCCAGCGCCGCCCGCCGGAGGCCGCCGAAATACGCCACCGGATCGACGAAGCAATCGAGCGTGGTGGCATAAATGCGGCTGACGTAGGCGCCGTCCGGGAGGGGAGCGGGGCAGGGTTGGCCGCCGCGAAGCTCGTAGAAGTTGCGCTCCCCGGAACGGAAGTCGCGCGTGTTGATGACCCGCTTGCGGTCATCCGCGTGGAGCAGCCAGCGGCTCAGCACGTGCCGGAGCGCAACAAAAAGCGTCCGGAATGGTCCCCGGCGATGGCGCCCAGAACGCCCCGGTCGGACTGCCCCGAGTAATTCAGGTCGTAGCGGGAGGCCAGCCGCTCCGGCGTGGTTCTGTCCACGAGGACGTTGAAGTAGTTGTCTTGGTACGGGTGGACGCGGACCATGGAGACGACCGTCACGGCGATGGCCGCGCCCGCCAGCGCATACGCCCCCGCGCGCATCCATCGTCCGCGCGCGCCCGCCAGTTGGTGAAGCCCCGCGACCGCGAGCAGGAGCAGGGGCGCATACAGGAAGTACAGGTGCCGCCAGCCGTTGTAGACGTTGCTCTCCAGCACGACGACGGCCACGACTGTGGCCACGGTCGTGGCGATCAGCAGCAGGCCGAACCGCGACGGACCGTTGCGGAGCACGGCGCGCGGGCGGCGCAGTCCGCGCCACGCCAACGCCACTGCCCCGGCCAGTGCCAGCAGGAGTACGGCGGGCGGCGTCGTGATTCCCACCCAGACGGGCACGTAGTCGAACGGAGGCCCGTCCGGGGCGTACAGCCATTCGCCCCGAAACAGGTTGTAGCCCGTCCAGGGGTGAGAGCTGAGCGTCCCGACCAGCTCCATGAAGCGCCCCACCGGGTCGGTCCAGAGCACGGGCAACGCGGCGTAGTACGTGAGGATGGCGGTCAGCGCGAACGCTCCCCCCGTCAGCAGGGCGCGCCCGCGCTCCTCCCGGCTGCGTGCGAACGCCGCGTCCAGCGCGCACAGGACGAGTACGGCGGCGAAGAGCGCTATCGCCATGATGCGGAGGTTGACGAGCAGGCCAACGCCCGCCCCGCACAGCAGAAAGGCCCCCAGCGTGTCCCTCCGAAAGGCCCGATGGGTGAGGTAGAGCGAGACCATGAACATGACCAGGAAGGGGATGTCCTTCGAGTTGAAGAACGAGTGCGCGTAGAGACGCGGATGCAGCACGAACAGCACCATCCCCGCGAGCGCAAGGACTCTGCTGTTGAATATCCGGTAGACCAGGAGGTAACAGAAGACTCCGCCGACGAGGAAGAACAGGTGCGTGAGCATGTGCCGGCTGAGCCATATGTCGCGGCTGTCCTCCAGACCGAGGATGCGTTCGACGAGCACGAGCGGCGCTTCGAAGACCGCGCCGTAGTACCGATCAGAGGGTTGGGACAACTGGCCGAAGGCGCGCTCCCCCCCCCCCCCCCCCCTCAACATAATCGAGTGCCGCGTTCCCGATTCTCCGCTGGGGCCCCGCGTCCCCCCCGACGCCGTAGTCGTCGAGCACGAGCGCGCCGACCAGCAGGAAGGATGCGACCACGGCGAGGAAGGGCCAGTGGCGGCGCGCGCGGCGGGCGGCGTCCGTCACGCGCGGACGGCGACGAGCGCGCCGCCCCGCTCGCGGCCCCGCAGCCAGGCGCGCAGGCGGCGCGGCGGCGCCAGCAGGGCGGCGGAATCGCGGCGCGTGGCGTTCGCCTCCACCAGCCGCCCCACCCCGCGGTAGCCGAGGCGGCGGTAGGCGGCGACGGCGGGGGCGTTGGCCGGATCGACGGTCAGGACGACGGTCCCGCAGCGCTCCAGCAACGCCCCCGTGACGGCGCTGGCGGCGGCGGTGGCGTAGCCCTGCCCGCGAAAGCGGGGGTGCGTGAAGACGTTGCCCACGACGGCCAGCCCCTCCGCCGGGGAGACGGCGTGCGTGCCCGCGATGGCCACCAGCCGCCCGCCCACGACCACGCCGCGGTAGACGCCGCCGTCGATGTGGGCGGGCTCGTAGGAGGCGGGCGGGCCCTCGGCCCCGTAGAGCGCATTGACGCGGCGGATGTCGATGCCGAGCAGGCGCGTGGTGGGCACGGACTCGCGCGGCCGGAAGCCATCCGCGCGCACGCTCATGCGCAGCATCGGCTGCGCGTTGGCGAGGCGGTAGACGCCGCGCATGGCGTCGAGGTGGCCGACGGCGCAGGTGAGGAAGCCGTGCGCGGGCCCCGGCGCGATGGAGAGGATGGCGGCCACCGCGCGCGCGTCGCCGGTCGCGTAGGTGGCGTCGCCCAGACCGCCGCGGCTGTGCGTCACGAGCGCCTCGCCATCCGGCCCCCCGGCGGCGTACCAGCGCGTGCGCTCGAAGAGGCCGGGCTCCAGCTGGGCGAGGGCGTAGGCGGCGAGGTCCCGTTCGGAGCGCAGGCGGGCGCGGATGTCGTCGCGCTCGCGCAGGGGCCGCACGAGGTACTCGCGCCGTTCCCGCGCCGCCGTCCAGGGCAGCGCGCGCCCCGCCATCAGTCCTCCTCCGGGATGCGGGCGATGTCGCGGAAGCGGCGGCAGCGCTCCTCGATCTCGCCGCGCTCCAGCGTCAGCAGGCGCGAGGGGCCGAAGCCCTCGACGGCGAAGGAGGCCGTCACCGAGCCGTGCACGACGGCGCGGCGCACGGCGGCGGCGGAGAGGTCGGGGGCGCGGTCGAGGGAGCCGAGGAAGCCGCCCGCGAAGGCGTCGCCCGCGCCGGTGGGGTCCACCACCTCGGCCAGCGGCCAGGCGGGCACGGCGAAGTAGTCCCCGCCGTGGAGGCAGACGGCGCCGTATTCGCCGAGCTTGACGATGGCCGCGCGCGCGCCCTTCGCCAACAGGGCGCGGCCCGCGCGGGCGACGCCGTGTTCGCCCGTCAGCTGGCGCGCCTCCGCGTCGTTCACGGAGACGAAGGCGGCTTCGGCCATCGTTTCCAGCACGGCCTCGCGCGCCCTGTGCACGTAGCCCTCGATGGTATCGACCATGGTCGCGCGCGGGGCCGTGAGGGAGCGCAGCAGGGCGCGCTGCGCGGCGGGGTCGGCGGCGGCGGCGAAGACCGTCTCCGAGGCTTCCCAGCCCGCGGGCAGGGGCGGACGCGGCCCGGCGTTGACGCCCACTTCGGTGTAGAGCGTGTCGCGCGCGTTCATGCCGTCGCGGTAGCGCGCGCCCCAGCGGCTCGTGCGTCCGCCGGGGACGGTCGTGAGCCCGGCCAGGTCGATGCCCGGCTGGGCCTCCAGTCTGGCGCGTTCGCGGCGGGGGAAGTCGTCGCCCACGACGGCGAAGAGGCGCACGTCGGTGAAGCGCGCGGCGGCGAGGGCGGCGCAGGTGGCGGAGCCGCCCAGCGATTCCGCCGCGCGCCCGGCGGGCGTCTCGATCTCGTCCAGCGCGACCCAGCCCGCCACCAGCACCGTCATGCCCCCGCTCCCAGCCGCCGTCGCAGCAGCGGGGCCAGCCGTTCGCGGGCCTCGGGGGGGATGGCCGCGGGCGGGGTCACGAGGGCGGCGTCGAGCGCGCGCCCGCAGGCGCAGGGGGGCTCGTCGCGGTCGAGCGAGGCGGCCAGCAGGCGCACGGCATGGCGGCAGCGCTCGACGTTCTCGCGCAGCGTGTCGAAGACGGCGGCGGCGTCCACGGCCTCCTCGCCGGGGCGCCAGGCGTCGTAGTCGGTGACGGCGGCGAGCATGGCGTAGCAGAGCTCGGCCTCGCGCGCCAGCTTCGCCTCGGGCAGGGCGGTCATGCCCACGAGGCTGGTGCCCCAGGAGCGGTGCAGCTCGCTTTCGGCGCGCGTGCCGAAGGCGGGGCCCTCGACGACGACGTAGGCGCCGCCGTCGTGCGCGGTCGCGCCCGCCGCGCGCGCCGCCGCCAGCGCGCCCCCCCGCAGCCGCGCGCAGAAGGGCTCGGCGAAGGCGACGTGCGCGACCACGCCATCCCCGAAGAAGGTGGCCGGGCGGCCCCCGCGGGTGCGGTCGATGAGCTGGTCGGGGGCGGCCAGGTCGCGCGGGCGGTAGTCCTCGCGCAGGGAGCCGACGGCGGAGACGGCGAGCACGCGCCGCGCGCCCAGCGCCTTGAGCGCCCAGAGGTTGGCGCGCTGGGGCAGCTCCGACGGCAGCAGGCGGTGGCCGGGGCCGTGGCGCGCGAGGAAGGCCACGCGGCGGCCCTCCAGTTCGCCCGCGCGGATGACGTCGCTGGGCGCGCCCCAGGGCGTGTCCACGGTCAGCTCCTCGACGCCGCGCAGGCCGGGCATCTCGTAGAAGCCGCTGCCGCCGAGGACGGCCAGGTCGATCGGTTCCGTCACGGCAGGCCCTCCCGCCCGGCGAGTCTACCGCGCCATCCCCGTGAGGGCGGCGATGGCGGGGCCGTAGGGGGGCCGCAGCGCGCCGCGCTCGGTGACGATGGCGGCGATGAGGTCCGCGGGCGTGACGTCGAAGGCGGGGTTCCAGGCGTCGCCGCCGTCGGGGCTCCAGCGCTGATCGCCGAAGCCGCCCACCTCGGCGGCGTCGCGGAACTCGATGGGGATGTCCGCGCCCGTGGCCGCCGCCGCGTCGAAGGTGCTGCGGGGCGCGGCCACGTAGAAGGGCACGCCGTGGCGGGAGGCCGCCAGCGCCAGCGCGCAGGTGCCGACCTTGTTGGCGGCGTCGCCGTTGGCGGCGATGCGGTCCGCGCCGGTGATCACGGCGTTCACGCGCCCGGAGGCGATGAGGGAGGCCGCCGCCGAATCGGGCAGCAGCGTGGCGGGAATGCCGAGCGCGGCCAGCTCCCACATGGTCAGGCGCGCGCCCTGCAGGAGGGGGCGCGTCTCCGTGGCATGGCAGCGCGCGACGCGGCCCGCGCGCCAGGCGGCGGCGATCACGGCCAGCGCGGTGCCCTCGCCGCCCGTGGCCAGCGCGCCCGTGTTGCAATGCGTGAGCACGCCGCCCTCCATGCCGGGCAGGTCGCGCCCGTGGCGGGCGAGGGCCGCGTCGCGCACGCGCTGGCGGGCGAGCGCCTCCGCGGCGAAGCGCCAGAGCGCGGCGCGGCGTTCGTCCTCGTCGTCGCCCGCCGCGTCCGCCGCGCGCAGGGCCTCGTCGATCATGGCGCCGAGGTCGGCGGCGGTGGGGCGCGTCGCCTTCAGCTCGGCGGCGGCGCGGGCGAGCGCCTCCCGTCCGGCGCCGCGCTCCCCGCCCGCGATGGCCATGCCGCAGGCGCCGGTCACGCCCAGCAGGGGCGCGCCGCGCACGCGCAGGGCGCGGATGGCCTCGGCCACCTCCGCCACGGTGCGCAGGCGCAGGCGGCGTTCCTCGCGCGGCAGCAGCGTCTGGTCGAGCGCCTCCACGCCCTCTCCCGGCAGGATGCGCAGGGGCTCGACGGCGCGCATGGCCCGGCGGCTAGTAGCGCACGAGGCTGAGGGCGTCGTAGCCGCCGATGCGGGCGCGGCCATCCAGCGCCTCCAGCTCGATCACGAAGCCGAGGCCCACGACCTCGCCGCGCGCCAGCTCGACCAGCTTGGCCGCCGCCGCCGCCGTCCCGCCCGTGGCCAGCAGGTCGTCGACGATGTAGGCGCGTTTGCCGGCGTCGAGCGCGTCCTCGTGGATGTCGAGCTGGCTCTCGCCGTATTCGAGGGAGTACTCGATGGACATGCGCGCGGCGGGCAGCTTGCCGGGCTTGCGCACGGGCACGAGCGGGAGCCGCATGCGGTCGGCCATGGCCGCGCCGAAGACGAAGCCGCGCGATTCGATGGCGACGATGGCGGAGGCGTCGCGGCGGGCGGCGTGCACGCACAGCTCGTCCACCACGTAGCGGAAGGCGAGCGGGTCGGCGAGCAGCGGCGTGATGTCGCGGAAGAGCACGCCCTCCGCGGGGAAATCGGGAACGTCGCGAATGCGCCTGCGCAGGTCCACGGCACGGCGATTCTAGCGCAGCGGCGGGCAGGGGCGCTTCCGTTCCGCGTGACGGGGGGCGCGCGGCCCTGTAGGCTGTCCGCAGCGGCGCACGCGCGCGCGAATCCCCCACCGGAGCCATTGCCATGACCACCACCACCCGCCAGGGCACCCCCACGGAGAAGGCCCACGAGCCCATCCTCGGCACGGAGCTGATCCCCAAGGAGCGCTACACCTCCACGGAGTACATGGCGCTCGAGTGGGAGCGCATGTGGACGAAGGTCTGGAACATGGCCGGGCGCGAGTCCGACATCCCCAACGTGGGCGACTACTTCACCACCGAGCTGGGGCCGGAGTCGTTCCTCATCGTGCGCGAGGCCCCGGACAAGGTGCGCGCCTTCTACAACGTCTGCCCCCACCGCGGGAACCAGATCCGCAACGCGGGCATGGGCCACGCCGAGTCCTTCCAGTGCGCCTACCACTTCTTCGAGTTCAACCTCGACGGCTCCAAGAAGTTCGTGCCGGACGAGGACACCTTCACGCAGGGCGTGCCGCAGGAGACGGCGCTGGCGGAGGTGCCGTGCGACACGTGGGGCGGGTTCGTGTGGTTCAACATGAACCCCGACGCCGAACCCCTGACGGAGTTCCTCGATCCGCTCGCCCGCCACCTCGATCCGTACCACTTCGAGGACTACGCCATCGTGCAGGACATGACGCTGGAGTGGGACTGCAACTGGAAGACGTCGGTGGACGCTTTCAACGAGGTCTACCACGTGCAGGGCATCCACCCGCAGCTGCTGGAGTCGCTGGACGACATCCACGTGCAGATCGACCTGTACGAGCGGCACAACCGCTACCTCGTGCCCTTCGGGCTGGTGAGCCCGCGCTACCAGAACCAGGACGAGGTGACGGAGCCGCTGCGCGAGTTCATGACGGCGTCGGGCATCGACCCGGAGTCGTTCGCGGGCGGCATGGCGGACGTGCGCCCGGCCATGCAGGCGGCCACGCGCGCCTCGGCGGAAGCGCAGGGGATCGACGTGTCCGAGCTGAACGACGACCAGCTGTCGGACGACTACCACTACTACATCTTCCCCAGCCTGACCTTCAACACGACGGCGCTGAGCTTCCTGTTCTTCCGGCAGCGCCCGCACGCGACGGACCCGAACAAGATGCTGTTCGACATGCAGACGTACCTGCGCATGCCGCCCGGGGCGGAGCCGCCGCCGCGTCCGCCGCACACGCGGTACAAGCACGGCGAGGTGTCGCTGGGGCTGGTGCTGGATCAGGACTCCTACAACCTGCCGCGCGTGCAGAAGGGCATGAATTCGCGCGCCTACAAGGGCCTGCTGATCAACTACCGCGAGCGCCGCATCCGCCACATGCACAAGGTGCTCGACGGCTACCTGGAGGCCGCGCGCTAGCGCCAGCGCACACCATGTCGCGCGCCAGCCGGAACCCCGACGGGTTGCGGCTGGCGCGATTAGATCCGGCGCTATCGCCCGACGGGGACGTTCACCGACCACAGCTCCCCCGCTGCGTCGTACTGGCCAGTGCGGATGCTGGCGATGGGGTAGTCGGGAAGGGGGAGGACGGTCATGCAGGCGTCGTCGAGGCGCACGCCGTGGCGGGTGAACGAAAACTCACTCCGCGTTCCGGCTTCGGGAACGGCATCTCCGGGCGCGGGGACGATATGCGCGAAGAACCGTGGCGCGGTGTCGTTCCGGGAACAGGGATCCCGGGCATAGATCAAGGACTGGTCGACCAGGTAGACGTCGAAGCGGGAGCGGGCGGCCGGCGGACCGGAGGTGAGCGCCGCGTACCGCGCGGCCGCCTGCACGCGGTTGCCGTCCCCGGCCTCCCGGTTGACGCGGAGGATGAGGCCGTCATCCGCTTCCAGCACCGTCTCCAGATTCGCGAGGACCCTGAGATCGGCGGCGTCCCAGCGATGGTCCAACTCCTCGCCCCGGTGGAACCAGACAATGAAGTCGCCGTTCACTCTGGCCACCTTCTCGATCCTGGGCGGAAGCGAGAGATAGCGGCGGAACCCTCCCTTATGGAGGTAGACGGGCAGGCGATGGTTGCTGAATACCTGACGGCTGGCGTCGGGAACCAGCTGCCGCAGGACCTGCGAATCCTCCCAGTACGCGCTGCCATAGTCCCAAGGGTTCGCGTACGGATCGTTGGCACGGCTTATGTCGTCCACGTTCAGTTTCGCGCCGTAGCCAATCCAGAGGGAGAGGGCGAGCGCCAAGGCGAGCGCCAGCCCGCCCGGCGCCCCCACCCATGGCAAGCGTGGGAGCGGGAGGATGCGACGCGGGAGGAACGGAACCGTTACGGGCGCACGGGCCCGGAGCGCGTCCAGGAGCAACAGCGGCATGAACAGCAGGGGGATGTAGACGGGCGTCAGGTGACGCTCCTGGACTCCCGACCAGGTGTTCCCCAGGAGCATGGCCACGACGTGCAGGACGACGAACACGAGCGCGAACCCGCCAAAGACGGCGAAAGGTCGCCAGCTGCCCTGCCACCACCGCTTCCCGATCACGCAGGCGACGGCGCCGATCGCGAGCACGAGGAGGGCCACCGCCACCCGGCCCCACCAGTCGGAATCGACGAGCGCCGCCCACTTGCCCGCGAGCGCCCACAGATCGAACAGGGACGCCGCCGGGGAGTAATCGACGCCCCGGCGGTTCACGGTGGCATCGCCGAGGACGAGGACGTTGCGCGCGAGCCAGAGACCGAGCGGGATGAACGCGGGGATGGCGTAGAGGGCGGCGCGTTTCAGCCGCTCGCCCGGCGTGCGTTCGCGCTGGAGGAGGAGCAGCGCCGCGACGGCGACGAGGACGGCGACGCCCATGTAGCGGGTGAGGCAGGCGAGCGCCGTGAACACGACCGCCCATGCCAGCGAGGAGCGCCCGCCATCGCGCAGGCAGGCCTCGGCCCGAATCAGGGCGAGCAGGGCGAACAGGATGAAGAGCGGCTCCGACATGGCCCACGAGGCGATGGAGGTCAGCGGCAGGGCCAGCGCGAGCGCAAGGCAGCCCCAGACGAACAGGAACCGCGAGCGGATGCGCGTCCGCAGCCAGCATCCGGCGACGAACACGATCAGGCCGAAGGCGATGGCGTTGAGCGGGCCCGCGACGTCGTGGGGATCGGCGACGGAGAAGCCGCCGGCGGCGAGCAGGACCGGATACAGTGGGGGCCAGAGGTCGTACGGCCGACCATCGGGCAAATCGCCCAGGCCCTCGCCGGCGACAAGGTTGCGGGCGGCCGCGATGTAGTCGATCGAATCCGGGAGGAGACGGACGCCGTCCGTGGCCCCGCGGGCGAGCACGAGCCCCCCGCCGAGTACGGCGACGGCGATGAGGAAGAGCAGGCGGGGGTCGCGGGGGAGGCTGGAGGCAAGGCGCGAGCGGAGACCGCCAGGCATGGTCATGTCAGGGCGCCGTTGACCGGAAGCGGCTCGCGGAACTCCACGCCCGGCTCGCCCGCGAAGCGCGTCTGCATGGCCGCGAACGCCTCCTCCGAATGGTCGGCCAGCACGAAGCGGCGGCCCAGCGCCAGCGCCGCCGCGCCCGTCGTGCCGCTGCCCGCCGTGAAGTCCGCCACCAGCCCGCCGCGCGGCGAGGAGGCGGCCACGATGCGCCGCAGCACGCCCAGCGGCTTCTGCGTCGGGTAGCCCAGCTTCTCCTTGCCCGTGGGGCTGACGATGGTGTGCCACCAGGTGTCCGTGGGCAGCTTGCCGCGCGCCGCCTTCTCCGGCCCCGCCAGCCCGGGGGCCATGTAGGGGATGCGCTCGACCTCGTCCGCGTTGAAGAGGTGTCGGCCGGGCTCCTTCGCGTAGAAGAGGATGGTGTCGTGCTTGGCGGGCCAGCGGTCTCGCGGACGCCCGCCGTAGTCGTAGGCCCAGACGATCTCGTTGAGGAAACACTCGCGCCCGAACACGCCGTCCAGCAGCAGCTTGGCGTAGTGGACCTCGCGGTAGTCGAGGTGCAGGTAGAGGGAGCCGCTCGGCTTTAGCAGCCGCCACGCCTCCGTGAGGAACGGTTCGAGGAAGGCCAGGTAGTCGTCGAAGGCGTCGTCGAAGGAGCGCGCGCCGAGGCGCACGGTCTCGTAGCGCCTGCCGCCGAAGCCCGTGCGGTCGCCCGCGCCCGGTGCCGCGCGCGTCGTGCGCAGGCGCTCGCGGCGCTGCCGCCTGCCCGTGTTGAAGGGCGGATCGAGGTAGACGAGGTCGACCGATTCGTCCGCCAACGAGCGCGCCACGCCGACGCCGTCGGCGCAGTGCACGACGCCGCGCGGAAGGGCGGGCGCGGTCACGGCTCGCGCTACAGCTCGTCGATGGCGGCGTTGATGGCGACGGCGAGCATGAAGCCCGTCACGGCCAGCCAGAGGGCGAGCGCCGCGATCTCGCTCCAGCTGAGGCGTCCCGCCGTCGCGTTCCACGCCCGTCGCAGCACGTTCATGGGGCCATTGTAGCGAAGGCGGGCGGCGGGCGGCATCCGTCAGCCCGCCCCGCGTTCGAGCGTGGCGCGAACCGCCGCCTTGAAGCCGGGCTTCGTGAGGTGCGAGGCGAGCGCGCCATTCTGCGCCCGGCGGAGGAGTTCGACGCTGACCGGCTCACGCATGGAGAGCGTTCGCCGTTCCCGGTCCGCGTCGAGCGGCTGCGTGAGGCCGAGAGTCGACTTGCGGTAGTGGATGCACGACGCCCGCCGCACGAAGGGATGCTCGCCCGGCTGCACGACGATGCAGTGGTCGCCGCACCTGCTTGAGTGTCCGTGCGTCGTCAGGTTCACGAGCGCGATCCGTCCCCGTTCGTTGGGGAAACTGAGCACGATCCAGAGGTGGTTCCCCAAGTCGTAGCCGATGAACGTCTCGCCGGGGATCATCCGGTGGCGGCGTACTTCGTGCGGAGCCAGTACAGATCGGCGACGTCGGACTCGACTGCCGCGATGGCATCCTCCGTGAACCCTGCGTCCCGGAGGATGACGCGCGGGTCGATGTCGACCGAGGACCCATCGGGATCGGTCCATTCGGGCAGCGTGTGCGTGTAGTCGACCAGCGCCCAGCGGTCCAGCGCGCCGAACTCGTCGAGCACCGCATCGAGCGTGTCGCGATCGTAGTCGGAGAGATGGCACTCGTCGGGCGGGCCAATGGCCATCACGCAATAGTTGAGCGGCTGCGAGACGCAGGCGCTCCAGGGCGAATCCGCGTCGCGGCTCTCCCACGTCATCAGGTCGAGGACGCGGCTCAGGACGGGACCGTGCGGCATGGCCACGAACCGGTCCCCCGTGATCGGGTACTCCGTCTCAATGAAGGCCCGCCGGTCGGCCAGGTAGAGCAGCTTGATCAGCTTGATGTACGGCATCGGCCCGCCGTGGCGGCGCAGGAGATGCGCCGCCGCCTGCGCCGCCGCCCGCTCGTCGAACGTGAACTGCATAGCGAGACTCCCCATACACAGGGTACGCCGCGGGCGGCTAGCCCGCGACGCCGGGGGGGATGGCGCCGTCGGCGGGACGGGGCGGGGCCACGCTCACCTCCAGCAGCTCGGCGATGTCGAAGGCGCGGATGGAGCGCGCCTCCTCGTCCGGCTGCACCGCGGGAATGCCGTCCTCGAACATCTGGATGCAGAAGGGGCAGGCCGTGGCCACCACGTCCGCGCCCGTGTTGGCCGCCTCCGCCGTACGCAGGTGGTTGACGCGCGTGCCCTCTTCCTCCAGCCACATGTTGCCGCCGCCCGCGCCGCAGCAGAGGCCCCGCTCGCGGCTGCGCGGCATCTCCACCAGGCGCGCGCCGGGGATGCTCTCCAGCACCTCGCGGGGCGCGTCGAGCACGCCGTTGCCGCGGCCCAGGTAGCAGGAGTCGTGGTAGGTGATGGTCTGGCCCTCGGCCAGCGCCTTCGGCTTGAGCTTGCCCCGCGCCAGCAGCAGCTGCAGGAACTCGGCGTGGTGCGTGACTTCCCAATGGCCGTCGAAGTCGGGGTACTCGTTCTTGAAGGTGTTGAAGCAGTGGGGGCAGGCGGTGATCACGCGGCGCACGCCCAGCTCGTTCATGGATGCCGCGTTGGACTCCGCCAGCGTGGCGTAGAGGAACTCGCCGCCGAGGCGGCGCGCGGGGTCGCCCGTGCAGGTCTCCTGCTGGCCCAGCACGCCGAAGCTCACCTCCGCCTCCAGCAGCAGGCGCACGACGGCCTTGGTGATGGGCAGGTTGCGCTCCACCAGCGCCCCCGAACAGCCCACCCAGTAGAGGTATTCCTGGGAGCCGTCGAAGATGGGCACGTCCACGCCCTCGGCGCGCAACTGCTCCATCCAGCTCTCGCGCGTGAGCTGCGTGCCGCGCCAGGGATGGCCGCGCTGCTCGATGTTCTGCAGCGTCTCCTGCGCCGTGCCGGGGATGCGCGCCTGCTCCATCACGAGGTAGCGGCGCATGTCCACGATGGAGGGCACGTGCTCGATCATGACGGGGCACTCCTGCACGCAGGCCATGCAGGTGCGGCAGGCCCAGAGCGACTCGTCCTTCACGTAGCCGCCCACCAGCTCGCCGCCGGGCGCTTCCGCCGGTTCCTTGCCCGCGATGAGCAGCGGCCCGGCGTGGTTCATGTAGGCCTTCATGTCCTGGATGATGGCCATGGGCGAGAGGGGCTGGCCCGCCGTCCAGGCCGGGCAGACCTCCGTGCAGCGCCCGCAGCGCACGCAGGTGTCGGCGTCGAACAGCTGCTTCCAGGAGAAGTCGCGCAGCGTGCCCGCGCCCAGGCTGCGGCCCTCCTCGATGAGCTGCTCGAAGTCGCCCATGGGCGCGAGGTAGGCGGGCACGGCGGGGCGCTTGAGGAAGGCGTTGACGGGGGCGAGCACGATGTGCCGGAACTTGGTGAGCGCCAGCAGGCCGAGCAGGGTGAAGGCCCCGACCACGTGGATCCACCAGAAGACCCGGTGCGCGGTGAGCAGGGCGCTCTCGCCCGCGCCGCTCACGATTTTGGCCACGACCCAGCCCGCGGGCGACCACCACGACCAGCTCTCGTGGCCGCGCGGAATCTCGTCGCCGCCGATGCGCAGGCCCTCCACGAGGAAGCCGCTGAAGAGCACGAAGCCGAGCAGCCCCACGACGATGGCGTCCTCCGCCCCGCGACGGTCCCAGGTGAGCTTGGCGGGGGCGGGCCCGAAGCGCCGGAAGAGGGCCATGGCGACGCCCGCCAGCCCGATCAGCCCGAAGACGTCGCCCACGAGGCTGTAGCCGAGGTAGACGCCGCCCTCGAGGAAGGCGTGTTCGCCGCCCACCTGGAAGATAAGGGGGAAGTAGTCGTCGATGGCGAGCGCGATGGTCACCAGCGTGAGCACGGCGAAGCTGGAGTAGATGCACCAGTGCATGACGCCCGCGTAGCGGTCGTTCTTCACGCGGCTGGTGCCCGCGCCCATGGTGAGGGCGTTCGTGAGCCGCGCGCCGAGGTCGCCGGAGAGGTTCGCGCCCTTGCCCAGCCGCCAGATGCGCGCGCGCTGCAGGAAGGCCCCGGCGATGACGGCCACGGAGAGGCCGAAGAGGAAGTACATCACGGCGAAGCCGCGGATGTTGAAGAAGACCTCGCGCTGGGCCCCCTCCATGCGCGCCGTCTCCAGCGCGCCGATGGCGGCGATGATGGCGACGGGCACGGCCACGCCCGCGAGGCTGACGTTGAAGCGCGCGCCCCTGCGGCGTTCGCGCGCGGCGCTCATGCGAGGTCGTTCGCGGGCGCGCCGAAGCGCTCGCGCAGGTCGGTCTTGAGCACCTTGCCCATGGCGTTGCGGGGCAGCTCGTCGACGATGGCGATGTACTGCGGGGCCTTGAAGGAGGCGATGCGGCGCCTGCACCAGTCGTTCACGCCCTGGGGCGTGAGCGCGGCCCCGGGGCGGGGCACGAGCACGGCCTTCACCACCTCCCCCCACTCCACGTCGGGCACGCCGATGACGGCGGCCTCCTCGATGTCCGCGTGGCCCTCGAGGCAGTTCTCCACCTCGCCGGGCGAGATGTTCTCGCCTCCGCGGATGATGATGTCCTTCTTGCGCCCCGTGATGAAGAGGTAGCCGCCCTCGTCCACGCGGCCCACGTCGCCGGTGTGCAGCCAGCCGTCGATGATGGCCGAGCTGGTGGCGTCCTCCTGCCCGTAGTAGCCCTTCATGACGCGGTCGGAGCGCACGCAGATCTCGCCCTCCGCGCCCGCGGGCAGGAGGGCGTTGCGCTCGTCCATGATGCCGATCTCCACGTCGTCCATGGGCCGCCCGACGGAGCGCAGGCGCGCCTCGCGCAGCTCCGTGTCCACGCTCAGGTCGTGGTCGTCGGGAGCGAGGTAGGTGAGCGTGGAGGTCGATTCCGTCTGCCCGTAGGCGTTCATCAGGCCCACGCCGCGCGGGGGGAAGACGTCGCAGGCGCGGCGCACCACCTCGTAGGGCATGGGGGCCGCGCCGTAGGTGATGAGCTGCAGCGTGGAGAGGTCCGTCGCCTCCAGATCGGGGTGCTCCATGAGGCGCTTGAGCATGGTGGGCACCACCATGGAGTGGGTGGCGCCCTCCCCGCCCACCGCCCCGAGCCAGCCCTCGGGGGTGAACTGGGGCAGGATCAGCAGCGTGCGCCCGCCCCAGATGGAGGAGAGCATGGCCGTGGCCCCGGCGATGTGGAAGAAGGGCACGGAGACGAGCGTCTTGTCGTGCACCTCCGGGTCGGCCGGGTTCATGGTGTTGGTCACGTAGGCGGTCATGTCGAGGTAGGTGACCATCACGCCCTTGGGCTGGGCCGTGGTGCCGCTGGTGAAGATGAGCACCGTGGGCTGGTCGTCGTCCACCTCCGTCCAGATCTCCTCCTCCGCGGCGTCCGCCATGAGCGCCGCGAAATCGAGGAAGCCGTCCGCCGCGCCGTCGTAGCAGACGAAGGCGCGCGTGCGCTCCAGCGCGGGGCGGATGCGGCCCACCAGCTCGAGGTAGCGCTCCGAGGCCAGCAGCACGCTCGCCCCGCTGGCGTTGAGCATGTAGACGAGCTCCTCGTCCTTCGAGCGGTAGTTGAGGGGCGCCAGCGTCGCGCCCAGCATGGCGCAGGCGTAGTAGGTGAGCACGAAGTCGGCGCTGTTCTGGGAGACGACGGCGGCCATGCCCCCGCGCTCCAGGCCGAGGCCGCGCAGGGCGTTGGCCAGCCGCGTGACGCGCGCCAGCGTCTCGCCGTAGCTGAGACGGCGGCCATGCCCGCCCACCTCCGCCAGGGCCTCGCGTTCGGGCACGATGGCGGCGGCGATCTGAAGGAACTCGATGGTGTTCATGCGCCCCCCGGGAGCGTTCGCGTGGTTCGACGCGCCGCGATTCTACCGATGGCCCGCGCGCGGCGCGAATTCGGCCCCCGCCGCGCGCGCCCGTCGCGACGCCATGGCCGCCGCCGGATCGGCGAGCGCGCGCGCCAGCGCCTCCTCCAGCGCCGCGTCCAGCCCCCCCGCGGGCGCGACGGCGTCGACCAGCCCCCAGCGCAGCGCCTCCGCCGCGCCGACCGGCTCGCCCGTGAGGATGAGGTCGGCGGCGGCCCCCGGCGGGATCAGGCGCGGCAGCGTCTGCGTGCCCCCCGCGCTGGGGATGTAGCCCAGCGTCACCTCCGGCAGGGCGAAGCGCGTCCCCGCCTCCGCCACGCGCAGGTCGCAGCAGAGGGGCAGCTCCAGCCCCGCGCCGAAGCAGTGGCCGTGCATGCGAGCCAGCAGGGGCAGGTCGAGCGAGAGCAGCAGCCCCCACAGGTCGCGTTCGTGGCGGGCGCGACGCGCGGACAGGAGGTCGGGCGCGGTGCCGAACTCGGAGATGTCGGCCCCCGCGCTGAAGGAGCGCCCCGCGCCGCGGAAGACGACGGCGCGCGCGTCGGGGTGGTCGCGGCAGGCGCGCAGGTACTCCCACAGCAGGTCGCGCATGGCGAGGTTGACGGCGTTGAGCCGTGCGGGGCGGTTGAGCGTGATCGTGGCCACGCCGCGCCCGTCGATCGCGAACAGCACCGGCTCCGTCATGGCCCGCCCGCCCCGTCGCCGAGAAACGCGGTCGTCCAGTTCCGGATGGTCTCACGGCGGTGGTTGGCCTCGCCCTTGTCGCAGCCCCACTCCGCGGCAAGCCGATCCCACGCCTCGTCCTTCTCCATGCCCTCCGTCCGGCGCACATCGTCCACGATGCTTGATCCCAGCAGCTGCGCGCTCACCCAGTTGTCGAACGCCGGGCGCTTCAAGCCGGACGGAGGCGCCAGCTGGTCCAGGTCCGTCTGCGCCAGCCGTTGCTCGTCGGCGGACGGGATTCGGCCCAGGTGCCCGTTGTAGGCGAGCCAGACATGTTCGGGATCGCGGGTAGCGGGCCGCCAGTCGAGCGGCTCCGGCGCTTTCACCGCGGGCCCCGATGGAGGCGGGATGCGGGTAATGGCCGCCCACTGCTCGAATTCGGCGTCGCGTATGGGGTGCGAACCCGCGATCAGTTCCCGCTCGAACGACACGGCATCGAAGCCGGGATCGGGCTCGCAAAGGATTTCGAGGTTCGCGGACGCCGCGTACCCCATACCGTGGGCCGTGAGGTTGGCGGAACCGACCAGCACGCGCTGGCCGCAGCGGTAGTACTTGGCGTGAAGGTGCGGATGCAGGCGGAACGCGCCGCCCCGGTCGAGCACGAGCGTCCGGCACTCCGCATCCGAAGCGCCGAACAGCATGTCGCGGGCCGTCCAGCGCGTGATGCAGGTGAGCGCGGCATCGGGGGGAAGCAGCGCGAGCAGGCGCTCCAGCGCGTCGGCCTTGATGTAGGGAGCGGCGATCACCGCCTCGTCCGCCGAGCGGCAGGCGTCAGTCAACGCATCCCACGGGATCACGACTCCTCGGGATCCTCATTACTCAGCTGGGGCAAAATTGCCGTTGCGTGCTCACCCCAACGCTGGGCGGTGAGCTGGACAGCCTGCCTCTGATCACGGCTAGTCGTCTGATCTTCCATACGCGCCCAAGCGAGAAGCAGCGTACGGAGAGCAATGGCCGCTTGGTGAGCCCATGCATCGGTGCGTTCTTCCAAGAAATTAACGAATTCATACAGGTCGTGTCCGATATTCAAATGCACAAAGAGAACTCCACCACGCGACCGGATACTAAACATTTGATGAGCATCGAGCTCTTTAGGAATGAATTCATATCGAAAATCATTACGGACAATTGCTTCCGCACGGACAGAAGGATCAATAACGTCTTCATCCTCAAGGTATTTAATAATTGTTCGAGTCCGATCTTCTGCGCTCGTCTCATCATGTTCTCGATCAGTTGGAGTTGGAGTTAGATCTCCAGATTCCAGTCGAGATTTAGTAACCTGAGAAGCATGCCGAATAGCCTCTTCGCTAGGATCTCGATGTTCGTTCGGATCTATCGGATCGTCACGGAGGCGTTGGCTATACAGAACGTGAATTTCCCGAAACATGCTCTTGGTCACATGGTAAATATCATTAACCATTCGATAGAGAGGATCATCTTCTCGTTCAAGTTGAACAAGGGAAGCATCTGTATTTGCTTCAGTATTAGCTATTTCCCTTGCTGCATTAGAGATGAGCTCAGCCATTTGCTTGTTATGATCGACGCCAAACAGATTATCACAACCCTTTCCGAACCTTATTTCAGCGCCCCACCATCGATTCATTGGCTGGTCACTTCGACCACCTTCTCGGATAAAAGCATCTTCCAGAAGCAATTCTCGTCCCTCACGGACTATCGACACTCCCATGTTGGATATGGCATCCTTCCCATGCAAGAGACCACCGGGGTTCTGCCGTTGCCGCCCAAGCGCTTCAGCTTTCACAATGGAATATATGACCGCCACGTCTTCCTCTCTTCCTTCAACATCAAAGGAATAATGGTCCTGTTTGTACTCATCAAACATTGGCAATTCATTCCACGGAGCTGACGTAGCACTGTTAGACATCAAGAAAAGCGGATCATTGGGTCGAACCTTTCGATACTCACCATTCAATTTATTATTTCGGAACTTCGCCATCCTGATGGTGAGCTCTCCGCTGCTAATAAAGTTACGGTGGATACGCCCGATTTCTCGCTCAATCCTAGAAAATATCGTAGCCGCTCGTGCCCTGATTCTGTCAATACTGCTCCAGATGACCAAGGTTCCATGTTGTGCATCGAGAGTATCATCACTAATCGTCATGCGCCATTCTTCAGGGATTCTCATGTTCTTCGGACTAGGCATAAACCGTTCCCCTCCTTCTCCCTTCTGCTCAATTTCAGCGATATCCAAGTAGGAATGTAGTGGATTGTCAATATTCTCTTGCCACGTCCAAACATCGACTCGCTGGCATTGCGACACTGATGCCGTAGGGAGTCCCATACCATACTTACCAATAGATTGGATCCGCGAACTCGCCTTGCGTCCTCCGAAACGCAAGGCTTGGGCCAGCGTCTCAATATCCATTCCCTGCCCATTATCGAAAACGGCAAGTTCATTCACCCGCCACTCCTTCTTGGTCCTAACAATGTCTTGTTCTTCTTTGATCAGAAGATCGACCAGATTTGCCCCAGCATCAATCGAATTATCGATCAGTTCCGCAATCGCGTTGGCCGGATGGCGATAGCGACTGTCACGCAGCGCAAGCACCGTTGCGACGGGATCAAACCAGCTCAGCTGCGCCGCGTCCGCCATAGTTCCTCCCAGTTCCCGAACGCCTCGGCCACGGAACCGAAGCCTCGAAGGCTCGTGTCAACGACCGTATAGATTTGGCAGCGCCGGTTGCCACCGGAGCGCCGCCCCCGCATGGCCCTGCCCACCATCTGGGAGTAGAGCACCAGCGAGGTCGTTGGACGAGCCACGATGATACAGCTTGTCCGCGGGGCGTCAAATCCGGCGGTCAGCACGCCGTAGTTGAACAGCGCCATCGGCGCGGTGCCGTCGCCCCGGAACTCGCCGATGGTGGCCTGCCGCTGCTCCGACGGCGTACCCGCGACGATGGATCGAGACCAGAATCCCTCATTGGCGATGGCCCGCGCGCTCTCCTCGGCGCAACGGACGGACGGGCAGAACACCATCACGCGACGGTGCCGGGCGAGCGCCTTGCGCGTCAGCCCCACGACCTCCTCGCTCCATGCCCGATCCCGCCCGATGGTTTCGAGATCGTCCTGGCTGTAGTCCATCCCCGGCAGCGGTTCCGCGATGCGCGCTTCAATGTCTGCGTCGACGAAAATGAACTTCGGTTCAGCGAGGTAGCCCTGCTTGATGAGGTAGACGACCGCGCTCCCGTGACCGCGCGGATCGATGGACACCTTGCGTTCGTTGAACATGGCCGCGAGGTCGTGATCCTCGGTACCCGGCTCCAACGCGCGCCCCGGCGTTGCCGTCAGCCCGATGAGCGGTGGCCGGTAGGTGGCAAGCTGCTCGGTGACGAAGTTATAGGTTCGTGCGATGGCCTGATGGGCCTCGTCGAAGATCACCCCCGCCGTCCGGTTGGCGAGCCTGGTGAGAACCCCCACTTCCCGCTGGTTCGCGGCCCACAGCTTCGGGAGGCTCGCGATGAGAAAGCCTTCGCCGAGCTTGCCCAAAATCCATGTGCGCGGAGCCCCAGTAGCGGTGCACGGACACATCCCGATTGCCGACGGACTGCCATGCCTGGGCAAGGCTCTGAGCGGCCTGCTCGCACAACTCCTCGGAGGATGCCAGCCAGATGACCAGCTTGCCCTCCGAGCCGTACTGGTTCAGGAGCGTCGCCGCCGCATGGCAGGCGATGCGCGTCTTGCCCGCGCCCGTCGGGAGGTGCGCGACGGCCCGGCGCGACTCCGCCAGCGCCGCCAGCAGGTCGTGCAGCACTTGCCGTTGGTACGGGTATAGCCCATAGGCGGGGGTGACGCGCTCTGCCGCCTCAGACGCCACAAAGTCCTTCGCATTCGTTGGTAAAATCATCTACGGCGGACGGTCCGGCTCGTTCCTTCTCCGCGATCACGGTATCGAGCGGGCGGCAGGATTTGTGCAGATACGGGCGTCCCGCCACGACCTGCCGCACGGGGTTGCGCGTGCTGCGCCGGAGCCAGCGGTCAAAATCGACTGCCTCTTGAAAACCCTCCGGCTCCGTTTCCTTGAGCTCGACCCAGTGCTTGTCCGACCGGTACGGGCAGATGACACAGGCGGAGCGTGGCAGGAGGCGGCCGGGGTACTCGGTCGCGAACCAGTCAAGGCAATCCTGTCGAGACATGTCGCGGTCGATGAGGGGCCAGCGATGTTCCACCCACGGCTCCCGGCTCGGTTTCATGCGCGCGTGTTCGTCAAGGGAGATACCCAGCCACATTTCGACATGCCGCCCCTTGGGGAAGGGGCGCCCTCGTTGCCCGCCCGCGCGTTGCCGGATGTGTCTGGTGATGGGCCTGATCTTGTAATGGTTCGTGCACTGTCGCCATAGCATCCCCCGCTTCCCATCCTCATTCGTCACGTAGAAAGGAACGTCGACGAAGCGGTGCCCGGAAGGAGTCCGGCCCTTGCGCAGATTCGCCTGCAGGTCGCCAGCGGAAACCCTGTGGACAGGGTAGGGCAGTTGGCCTTCAAGCCAGTCGAGGTGCTGATACACGTAATCGGGCTCCCACCCCGTGTCCGCGAAAACAGCCTCGTCCGGCTGCGGGTAGCCCAGTTCCCGCAGCCTGGAATCCTTGCGCGCCAGCAGCAGGGCGAGGACGGAACTCTGGACGCCCGCGCCCAGACTCAGCACGCGGTACGCAACCGTGCTCGCCTCCATGGCGCTCACCATACGCGAAGGGGCTAGCTGCGCCAGTCGGGCTTGCGGATGGCGCTGCGCTCGCGCAGGGACAGGTTCTGCGCGAAATCGTCGTTCGCCTTGCGCGTGAGGTCGTCCAGCTCGTCGCCGCCCAGCTTCATCTCCGCGGTGCGCCAGCGCTTCAGCATGGCCTTGTCCTTCGCCGACAGCTCAGCCTCGGCGGCCATGCGGTTCACCAGTTCGATGAGCAGTTCGTTGATCTCGTCGTCGCTGTAGGTGACCTGGACCATGGGGCTACCTCCGCCGCGTCTCGTAGCGGCCGCGGCTCTTCACGCGCCGCATGAGCTTGGCGTCGATGGTGGCGTTGAGCCGCTCGTTGAGCGCCTCCGTGAGCGCCTCCAGCTGCGGCGAGCCCTCGGCGCGGTCGGACCGCCAGCGGCGGATGGCCTCCTTGCCCTCAAGGGAGAGGTCCTCGGCGTTGTCGATGGCGACCGCGCTGACGAGCATCATCAGCGACCAGGCTTCCGGTTCCTCCAGCAGGACGATCATGCGCTACTCACCCGTGAATCGCGGCGGGCGCTTCTCGAGGAAGGCCCGCACCCCTTCCGCCCGATCTTTGGTCGTTTGCAGGAGCAAGGTCAAATCGGTTTCGAAACGCAGGGCCTGTTCGAGGGGCTGGGGCAGGCCGCGCCAGACCGCTTCCTTCGCCAGCCGCGTGGCGACGGGGCCGCGCGCAGCGATGGCGTCCGCCGCCGCCCGCCCCGCCGCGAGGGCGCCCCCGGCGGGGGCCGTGCGCGAGACCAGCCCCCGCGCCAGCGCCTCCCCCGCGGCCAGCGGTTCCGGCGGCAAGGCCTCCCCCGGCGCGAGGCGCAGGAGCGTGCGCGCGCGCTCCAGGGCGGGGGCGTCGGGGAGCGCGCCGATGGCGATCGTGGCGCGCTCGCCGCAGACGCGCAGGTCGCAGCCGAGGGCGAAGGCCGCGAGCGCGCCCGCGGCATGTCCCTCGAAGGCGAAGACGGCGGGCAGGGGGAAATCGCGCCAGAGCCAGCGCACGCGCTCGCCGGGCCAGTCGTCGAGGGACGCGCCCGCGGGGGCCTCGATGAGGACCGCGCGGGCGTCCGTCTCCGCCAGCGTTTCCAGCGCCTCGGCGAGCGGCGCCGCGCGCGCCTCCCCGTCGAGCGCGACCGTGCCCACGCCGTCCGCCCGCGCCGCGGCGATGCCCATGCCCCCAGCCTACAGGCGCGCCGCGCGCGTTGCCGCCGCGCCCGCGATACTGGGCGGCATGGCCATCGCCTTCCGCACGCTGACCGAGGCCGACTTCGACGACTGGGTGGCCGCCAACGCGCGCGGCTTCCTGGAGAATCCGGCCCGCACCGCCGACTGGTCGGCGCGCGCGCGCCCGCTGGTCGAGTTCGACCGCGCCATCGGGGCGTTCGACGGCGACGAACTGGTGGGGCAAACGGTGGCCATCACCTTCCGCATGAGCATGCCCGGCGGCGACCTGCCGACGGCGGGCGTCACCTCCGTCACGGTCTCGCCGACGCACCGGCGGCGCGGCATCCTCACGGAGCTGATGCGCCGCCAGCTGGCCGACGTGCGCGAGCGGGGCGAACCGCTCGCCGCCCTCTGGGCCTCCGAAAGCGTCATCTACGGGCGCTTCGGCTACGGGCTGGCGGCGCAGGCCCACGATTTCCGGCTCGACCGCCGCTACGCGGCCTTCACCCCCGGCGCGCCCGATCCCGCGGCCGGCGTGCGCTTCGTCACGCGCGAGGCCGCGCTGGAGCGCTGGCCCGCCCTCCATGAGCGCGTCCGCCGCACGCGCCCGGGCATGATGTCGCGCGATTCCGGCTACTGGAGCCGCATCGTCCTGCACGAGAAGGAGAAGCCGGACGACGGCTTCAGCGCGAGCCAGCTGGTCGAATACACCGACGCCGACGGCCCCGCGGGCTACGCCATCTACGCCGTGAAGGCCGCGTGGCCCGGCGCATTGCCCGCCGGAACCCTGCGCGTGCGCGAGCTGACCGCGCTCGACGGCCCCGCCGAGGCCGCCCTCTGGCGCTACCTCTGCGGCGTCGACCTGATCGAGACGATCGAGGCGCCCGACCGCCCACCCGACGATCCGCTCCCCTGGCTGCTGGCCGACCCGCGCCGTCTGCGTCGCAACCCGCACGATTCCCTCTGGGTGCGGCTGCTCGACGCGCCGCGCGCGCTCGAGGGGCGCGCGTACGCCGCCGAGGGGCGGCTCACGCTCGACGTGCGCGACCCCTTCGGCCCCTGGGCGGAGGGGCGCTTCGAGCTGACGGCGGAGGGCGGCGGCGCGACCTGCCGGACGCTGGCCACATCCGCCGCGCCGGACCTCGCCCTCGGCGCGGACGCGCTGGCGGCGATCCTGCTGGGCGGCGTCTCCTGCTCCACGCTGGCGCGCGCGGGGCGGGCGGAGGGCTCGCCGGAGGCGCAGCGCCTCGCCGACGCGCTCTTCGCCTGGCA
Source organism: Tepidiformaceae bacterium (assembly GCA_958295975.1). Lineage (GTDB taxonomy): Bacteria > Chloroflexota > Dehalococcoidia > Tepidiformales > Tepidiformaceae > UBA2991. The sequence continues at coordinate 807,306 of OY282446.1, forward strand.
CGCGGCCCCCTGGTGCGTGGACGAATTCTAGCCGCCCGAACGGCTGTGCGGCCCATTCCATATGTGCTACAGTGGCCGGACATCTTCAGGGGGAGCGATCCATGACGACGGACGCGGGAAGCCGGTTGGGTAAACTGGTCACGCAGGCGCGCGACGCGGCCTCCGTGCTGGGGGAAGAAGAGGACAAGGAGCTGCGGCGCATCGCCTTCGAGCGCGTGCTCGACCACCTGCTCGGCAACGGCGGCGGCAATGGCAGCGCGCCGCAGGTCCCGGCGGTGGAGCCGCCGCCGAAGCCCGCACGGGAACCGATCGACGGGGTGTTGGCTACCGAGCAGCAGCGCGTCGATGCGGCTGCCCGCTACTTCCAGATCGAACCGGACGAAGTGCGTGAACTGTTCGATTTGCGCGGCGAAGAGCCGGATCTCGTGGTGAATTCCGGGAAGCTCTCCAAGGAAATGAACGAGGCGGTGCGTGAGATTGCCCTGCTCGTGGGGGGCGTCCGCACAGCAGTGGGGCTGGAGACTGGATCGCAAACCATTCGGGAAGTGGCGGATGCGTACGGCAAACTTGACCGCCACTATATGGAGACCCTCAGCAAGGCGAAGGAGATCGCGGTGCTGGGGAAGCCCAGCTCTCGTAACCGGCTGATCCGAATGCGGGCTATCGGCGCCGAGGCCGCGCGTCCGCTCGCCCGGCGGCTCGTCGCCTGATGGCGGACGGGGGCGAGGCGCTTACGCTCGGCGATCTCCACGGCGAAACGCGACTCGTCCACGACCTGTTCCGCGGTGGATACGCGCAGGAGGCTGTCCGCAAGGCGGCGCAGCGCTACATCAACCGCGTCGCGGAGCTCGCAACCGACGATCCGGGTTCTCGGGACAGACAGGGGGTGGATCTCATCAACCGCGTCTTCTCGGAAGACAATCCCGTTCTCACCTTCAGCTCCCGCGAAACCCTGCCCGAGAGAGACGAACACAACGGCTACCGCTTCCTCGGTGTTGGCCTCACGTTGGCCATCCGCAACGTCATGACCCACCTCGACAATCACGGCCTCACGGAAACGGAAGCGCTTGAATGGTTGGCCTTCATCAGCGCCATGCACCGGCGGCTGGACAGCGTCCAGCAGGTGCTCCCTGAGCAGGACGCCGGCGCGCCAAACCCCGTGGGCACGGAGGCTTCGTAGGCTCAGGCGCGGCCCGGATCGAGGCGCGCGAGCAGGGCCGTCAGCTGCTCCAGACGCGGCACGGCCACGCCCAGCGCCCGCGCCCGCCGCACAGGCTCCGCGAAGATGGCCCCCACCTCGATCGCGCGCCCCTCCAGGAAATCGATGAGCGTGCTGGGGCGGTAGGGGCCCATGGCGTCGGTGAGCGCGAACATGCGCGCCGCCACGGCCTCTCCGTCGATGCGCTCGCGGCGGCCCCGCGCGGCGAGGTCCGCGTTGCCCGCCGCCGCCACCTCGCGCATGAGCGCACCCGCCTCCGCGCGCAGGGCCGCGTCCGTGACGACGGCCTCCGTGTCCACGCCGCCCGCCGCCACCGTGAGGCCGTTGAAGGGCACGTTCCAGCACAGCTTCTCCCAGCGCGCGCGCAGCAGGGAGGGCGCGGCGGAGACCTCCACGCGCGCCCCCTCCCAGAGCGCGAGCGCGCGCTCCAGCTCGGCGGGATCGTCGCCCAGATGGCCGATGGCGACCTGCCCGTACTCGAGGTGGCGGACCGTGCCGGGCTCGCCGCGGTTGAGGCAGGTGAAGGCGAGGCCCCCGAAGACGCGCTCCGCGCCGACCGCCTCCGCCAGCGCCTCCTCGATGCCGAGCCCGTTCATGATGGCGAGCACGCGCGTGCCGGGGCCGAGGCAGGGGCGGATGAGCGCGGCGGCGGCGGCGAGCGAGGTGGCCTTCAGCCCGCAGAGCACCCAGTCCGCGCGCCCCAGGGCCGCCGCGTCGCGCGCGATGGCGGGGCGCTCCAGCGTGAAATCGCCGTGGTGCGATTCGACGCGCAGACCGCGCGCGGCCACGGCCTCGTAGTCGCGGCGCAGCAGGAAGCGCACGTCGTGTCCGGCCTGCGCGAGCCGCGCGCCGTAGTAGCAGCCCACGGCGCCCGCGCCGACGACGGCTACGGTGGCCACGACTCGTCCCCTCGCACGCCCCGATCCTACCAGCGCGCGGGGCCGCTACGAGTCGAGCGACTCGACGGTGGCGACCTCCGCGCCGGTGGGGGCGATGCGCGTGACGAGCGTGCGGCCCGCCATGCCCGCCGCCTCCAGCGCGGCCAGCATGGCGGCGGCCACGGCGCGCTCCGCCCCGGGCGGGGCGAAGGCGGCCACGCTGCTGCCCGCGCCGCTCAGCCAGGCGGCGTGCGCGCCCGCGCCCCGGGCGGCGTCGAAGACGTCGTAGAGCGGCGGGAAGAGGGAGGCGCGCCAGGGCTGGTGGAAGCGGTCCCGCGTGGCCTCGTCGAGCAGGTCGACGCGGCCCGCGGCGAGGGCCGCCACGAGCAGCCCGAGGCGGGCGCTGGTGCCCACGGCGTCCTCGCGGCCGTAGGCGTCGGGCAGCAGGCGTCGGGCCTCGGCGGTGGGCATGGCGTGGTCGGGGATGAGCAGGGCGACGCGCAGGCCGGCGGGGTAGCGGCAGGGGACGCGGGCGTGGCCGCCGTCCGTGGCCACGCACACCTGCACGCCGCCGAAGAGGGCGGGGCAGGCGTTGTCGGGATGGCCCTCGAGGCTGGCGGCGAGGGCGAGGCAGGCGTCCGCGTCGAGGGGGCGGCCCTCGCGCTCGTTGGCGGCGAGGATGCCGGCCACGCGCGCCACCGCGCTCGCGCCCAGCCCGCGCCCGAGGGGGATGGCCACGGTGTAGCGCGCGGCGATGCCCGCGGGCGGGGCGCGCCCGATGCGCTCGTAGAAGGCGCGCGCGGCGGAGACCGCCATCGCCTCGCCCGCGTCCCCGCCGGGGGGCTGCTCCATCTCGCCGAAGGACACCGTGACGGAGGCGAAGAGGTCGAGCGCCAAGCCGAGGCAGTCGAAGCCGGTGCCGACGTTGGCGCTGGTGGCGGGGGCGCGAACCGTGATCGCCGTCGCTTCCATGGGGCCCGTCCGCGCGGGGGATGGCGCGATGGTAGCACGCCCCGCGCGCCGCCCCGGGGTACGATGCGCGGCATGAGCGAGCGCGAACGCCCGCGCGGCCCGGCGGAGCTGGCGGATGTCGAGCGGGCCCTGCTGGGCGTGCTCTGCGTGGGGCTGCCCCCGGCGCGGGCGGCGGGCGACGACGCCTTCCGCGTGGACTGCGTGACGGCGCGCGTGTTGGGGCTGCTGGAGGGCGACGGCGGGCGGCACCTCGACGGCGGACGCGCGACGGCGGCCTTCCGCGAGCGGCTGCGCGCGGCCATCGCGGAGCTGGCGGCGGCGGGCGTGCTGGCGGATCAGCCCGCGGGCGCGCCCGTGGCGGCGGGCGGCGTCGATCCCGCGCTGGCGCTGGACGTGGTGGCGCCGGACGCCCATCCGGCGGTGCTGGACCGCCAGCTCGCGCAGGAGTGCATGGAGTCGCTCTTCGGCGTGAAGGCGGTCTACCCCTACCTGATGGAGCGGTACGCGGCGAGCGGGGCGGTGTGGCGGCGGCTGCGCGCGGCGGGCTACGGGGCGTAACGGCGGCCCCTTCCGCGCCAACGCCGAAGCGGTGGGCGATAATGGCGGGCGTGACGCCGGTGCTGACCTTCCGACGGGAACAGATCGAGGCCATGATCGCGCACGCGCTCGCGGAGGCGCCGAACGAGTGCTGCGGCATGATCGCGGCGCGTGAGGGGCGCGTGGCCACGATCCATCGCGCCGTCAACGCGGAGGCCAGCCCCTACCGCTTCAGCATCGACCACCGCGAGCAGCGGCGCATCGAGGAGGCGATGGATGCGGCGGGCGAGACGCTCGCGGGCTTCTACCATTCGCACACGGGCACCCCCGCGCGCCCCAGCCCCACGGACATCCGCATGATGCGCGCGTTCTTCGGGCCGCCCTGCGTGCACGTGGTCGTGGGCATCGCCGACCGCGAGCGGCCCGACGTGCGCGCCTTCCACATCGAGGGGGACGGCGCCACCGAACGGGAGTACGCGGTCGAGGGCGAATGACGCGGGCCGCGCGCGTCCGCCCCGCCCGCGCGCTCAGCCTGCGCGGGCGCGAATTCGTCTGGGGCGAACGCACCTTCGTGATGGGCATCGTGAACGCGACGCCCGATTCCTTCAGCGGCGACGGCGTGGGGGCGGACGTGGCGGCGGCGGCGGCGCTGGCGCAGGCGATGGAGGCGGCGGGCGCGGACGTCATCGACGTGGGGGCGGAATCGACGCGCCCGGGGGCCGCGCCCGTGGACCCGGCCGAGGAAGCGGCGCGCGCCATTCCCGCCGTGACCGCCGTGCGCGCCGCCATCACGGCGCCGGTCTCCATCGACACGCGCCGCGCGGAGGTGGCGGCGGCGGCGCTGGCCGCGGGCGCGGACATGGTGAACGACATCGACGGGCTGCGCGGCGACGCGCGCATGGCGGCCACGGTGGCGGCCCACGGCGCGGCCCTCGTGGCCATGCACAACCAGCGCGGGCGCGCGCCGGGCGACCCCATCGCCAACGTGCGCGCGGGCTGGCGCGAAAGCCTGCGCCTGGCGCGCGCGGCGGGCATCGACGCGGGGCGCGTGATCCTCGACCCCGGCTTCGGCTTCGGCTGGACGCCGGAGGAGAATCTCGCGCTGGTGCGCCGCCTGGGCGAGCTCACGGCGGAGGGGCCGCCCGTGCTGCTGGGGCCCTCGCGCAAGTCCGCGCTGGGGCTGGCGCTGGGGGGCGCGCCCGCGGGGGAACGGCTCGAGGGCACCGCCGCCGCCGTGGCCATCGCCATCGCCAACGGCGCGGACGTCGTGCGCGTGCACGACGTGGCCGCCATGCGCCGCGTGGCGCTGGTCGCCGACGCCATCGCGCGCGGGAACCGGCGGGCGCCGTGAGCGTGGCGCTGCTCGGCCTCGGCTCGAACCTGGGCGACCGCGCCGCCAACCTGCAGGCGGCCATCGACCTGCTGGCCGCGCGGGGCGCGCCCGCCGTGCGCCTCTCCGGCGTGTGGGAGACGCCGCCCGTGCCCGCCGACCAGCCGCGCTACCTGAACGCGGCGGCGGCGGTGGCGACGGCGCTCGCACCGCAGGCGCTGCTGGCGGCGGCGAAGGAGGTGGAGCGGCTGCTGGGGCGGCGTCCGGCGGAGCGCTGGGGGCCGCGGCCCATCGACGTCGACCTGCTGTTCATGGGCAGGATCGAAATGTCCGGCGAGGCGCTCACGCTGCCCCATGCGCGCGTCGCCGAACGCGCCTTCGTCCTCCTGCCGCTGGCGGAGGCGGCGGACGGCCCCCTGCCCGTGCTGGGCCGCTCCGCCGCCGAACTGCTGGCGGGCGTGGACGCGCGCGGCTGCGAGCGCACGGGCCTGCGCCTGCGCCTTCCCTGAACGGGCGGCTCAGACCCAGGGGTGGTCGTCCATGCGCGCGCCGCCGGAGAGCTGCACGGCGGCGCCCCAGCCCGCGAGCGCGGCCACGGCCAGCAGGGGCGGGACGAGCGGCGCGAACGCCCAATGCGCGCGCGGGCAGGCGCGCGCCCCCGCCAGCGCCAGCGCCGCCAGCAGCAGCAGCGCGCCGCCGTTGGCCAGCTGCGTCCAGTGGAAGGCGGACGCGCGCGGCGGCGCCCCGGGGGCGTTCACGCCCCGCGCAGGTCGGGCGGCAGCAGGTCGGGGATGCCGTCCTCGATGGGGTAGCGCTCGTCGCAGGCGGCGCAGGCCAGCGTTCCCGCCACGATTTCGCCGTCATCCTCGCGCGCGACGGAGAGGGTCAGATCGCCCTTGCAGAGGGGGCAGGCGAGGAGGTCGAGCAGGTCGGGCCGCACCGGTCCAATGCTACGGCACGGGCGCTCCCGTAGCATGGAGGGGCGTGGACTGGGTCTCCATCGTCATCGTCGCGGTCGTGGGGCTGCTCACCTGGCGGGCCTTCCGGCGCGGCTTCCTGCGCGAGCTGGTGGGGCTGGGGGCGCTCATCCTGGCGGTGCCCCTCGCGGGCGTCTTCCACGATGACATGATCCCCAAGGTCGAGCCCATCGTGGACAACGCCACGGGGGCGGCCCTGCTCTCCTTCCTCGCCATCCTGCTGGGCGTGATCGTGGGCGGGCAGCTGATCGCGTGGCTGCTGCGGCGCGGCGTGGACGCGCTCAATCTGGGCGGGGCCGACCGCCTGGCGGGCGCGGCCTTCGGGCTGCTGCAGGGGCTGCTGCTCTGCCAGGTGCTGCTCATCGCGCTGGTGATCTTCCCTTCCCCCGACCTGCGCACGGCGATCGGGGAGTCGGCGCTGGCGGGGCGGCTGCTGGACGTCGCGCCGCTCGCGCTCGCCATCCTGCCGGACGGCTTCCGCGAGACGCTGGACCAGTTCCTGCGCGGCGTCGAGTTCCTCGAGCAGGGGCTGGAGACGCTGGACGAGCTGAACGGGATCGCGCGCTAGCAGGGCGGGCGGCTGCCGTATACTCCGCGCGAATCCGCCGAGGGCGCGCCCCGGGAGGGCATGGCATGGCCGAGATCGTCCGCGCGAGCGAAATGGGCTTCTGCATGGGCGTGCGCCGCGCCGTGCAGATCATGGAGGGCGAGGCCGCGCCGGAGCGGCCCATCGCCAGCGCCGGCGAGATCGTGCACAACCCCCACGTGGTGGAGCAGCTGGAGCGCACGGGCGTGCGCCAGCTGCCCGGGCCGGACGAGGTGGACGGCGACTTCGGCGCGATCACGGCGGCGCGCGTGGGCGCGGGCCGCATCGCCATCACCGCCCACGGCGTGGGCGAGCGCGTCATGCGCAGCCTCGAGCACGCGGGCCTGGACATCGTGGACACCACCTGCCCGGTGGTCACGCGCGCGCAGCGCTTCGCCCAGAAATTCGTGCGCGAGAACTGGCACGTGCTCATCTTCGGCGACCCCGGCCACAAGGAGGTGCGCGGCATCACCGGCTGGACGCTGGACGAACGGGGGCGTTCCCGCGTGACCGTGGTGGAGCACGCCGAGCTGGACCACCTGCGCGCGGTCATCGACGCCTTCCCCGGCGGCTTCCCCAACAAGGTGGGCGTGATGGCGCAGACCACCCACCGCATGGAGGACTTCGCGCGCTTCGTGGCGAACCTGATGCAGCTCCAGCGCGAGGCCAACTTCGAGATGCACGTGGTCAACACGCTCTGCCACGCCACCACCGGCCAGCAGGCCGCCGCCGCCGAGCTCGCCCACCGCGTGGACGTGATGGTGGTGGTGGGCGGGCGCAAGAGCGCCAACACGCGCCACCTGCGCGAGGTGTGCGAGGGCGAGGGCGCCACCACCTACCACGTGGAGAGCGCGCACGAGCTGGAGGGGGCGTGGTTCGCGGAGGCGGAGCGCATCGGGCTCACGGCCGGGGCCTCCACGCCCGACCGCTCCATCGACGAGGTGGAGGCGCGCCTGCGCATGCTCACGGAGGGGCGGTGACGGCGACGGCGGACGCGCCCGCGCGCGCCGACGCCGCGCTCGACGCCTGCCTCGACCGCGGCGTCGCCCACCTCCGCTCCCTGCAGGCGGAGGACGGCTACTGGTGGGCCGAGCTGGAATCGAACGCCACCATGGCCGCCGAGCACCTGCTGCTGGAGCGCTTCCTCGGCACGCACGACGCGGAGCGCGAACGGGGCATCGCCCGCTACCTGCTGGGGCTGCAGCAGGCGGACGGCTCCTGGCCGGTCTACTGGGGCGGCCCCGGCGACGTGAGCGTCACCACGGAGGCCTGGTTCGCCCTCAAGGTGGCGGGCGTGGACCCGGAGCGCGCGGAGATGACGCGCGCGCGGGACTTCGTGCGCGCGCACGGGGGGGCGGGGGCCGCGCGCGTCTTCACCAAGCTGTGGCTGGCCCTCTTCGGGCAGTTCGACTGGGACGGCCTGCCCGCCATGCCGCCGGAGGCGATCCTGCTGCCGCCTTCCTCGCCCCTCAACATCTACGCCTTCGCCTCGTGGGCGCGGGCCACGATCGTGCCCATCCTCGTCGTCTGGGCCAGCCGCCCCGTGGCCCCCCTGCCGGAGGGCGCGGGCGTGGACGAGCTCTTCCTCCATCCCGACCACCGGCGCGCCATCCGCTTCCCCCGCGACCGCGCGCCCCTCAGCTGGCGCAACGCCTTCCTGGCCGCCGACCGCGCGCTGCGGGCGCATGAGCGCCTGCCGTGGAAGCCGCTGCGGAAGCGCGCCCTCGACGCTTGCGAGCGCTGGATTCTGGCGCATCAGGAGGCGGACGGCTCGTGGGGGGGCATCCAGCCGCCGTGGGTCTACTCGCTGATCGCGCTCAAGTGCCGCGGCTATTCCATGGACCACCCGGTCATGCGCCGCGGGCTGGACGGCTTCCTCGGCGATTTCGCCCTGCGCCGCGGCGATGCCTTCGCCGTGCAGCCCTGCCTCTCGCCCGTGTGGGACACGGCGCTGGCCGTGACGGGCCTGCGCGAGGCGGGCGTGCCCGCGGACGACGAGGCCCTGCGGCGCGCGGGCCACTGGCTGCTCGCCACCGAGGTGCGGAGCCTCGGCGACTGGGCCGTCTCCACCCCGGGCGTGGAGCCCGGCGGATTCCCCTTCGAGTTCGCCAACGAGCAGTACCCCGACACGGACGACACGGCGGAGGTGCTCATCGCCCTGCGCCTGCTCGACGTGCCCGGCAAGGACGCGCCCTTCCACCGCGCGAAGGCGTGGCTGCGCGCCATGCAGTCGGCCAACGGCGGCTGGGGGGCCTTCGACCGCGACAACGACCGCCAGTTCGTGACGAAGATACCGTTCGCCGATTTCGGGGCCACGCTCGACCCGCCCACGGAGGACGTGACCGCGCACATCGCGGAGTGCTTCGCGCTGGAGGGGACGTCCCCGCGCGACCCCATGCTGCGCCGCGCCATCGACTACCTGTGGCGCACGCAGGAGGAGGACGGGGCGTGGTGGGGGCGCTGGGGCGTGAACTACGTCTACGGGCTGGGCGCGGCGGTTCCGGCGCTCGTGGCGGCGGGGGCCGACGCGGCGGACCCGCGCCTGCGGCGGGCCTCGCGCTGGCTGCTCGACCACCAGCTGCCCGACGGCGGCTGGGGCGAAAGCTGCGCCACCTACGACGATCCGTCGCTGCGCGGCGGGGGGCCGTCCACGGCCTCGCAGACGGCCTGGGCGCTGCTCGCCCTGCTGGCGCTGGAGCCGCCCGACCACCCCGCCATCGCGCGCGGCGCGGAGTGGCTGATCGGCGCGCAGTCCGCGAACGGGGAGTGGGAGGAGCCGCAATTCACGGGCACGGGCTTCCCGCGCGACTTCATGCTCAAGTACCACCTCTACCGCAACTGCTGGCCGCTGTGGGCGCTGGGGCGCTACCGCCGCCTGCGCGAGGGCGCGCCCCTGCATCTGCCCGGCACGGACCCGCTGGCGTGAGCGCGGGGGCGGCGGCGGACCCCCGGCGCTGGCCCGCGGAGCGCGCCATCGCGCCGCGCGAGGCCTACCGCTGGTGCGAGCGCTACGCCCGCCGCCGCGACGAGAACTTCACCGTCGTCTCCCTCTTCCTGCCGCGCTCCCTGCGCCCCCATTTCTTCGCCGTCTACGCCTTCTGCCGCTACACCGACGACCTGGGCGACGAGGCCGAGGGCGACCGTCCGGCGCTGCTCGACGCGTGGGAGCGCGACCTGCGCGCGGCGGTGGCGGGCGAGGCGCGCGGCCCCCTGCTGATCGCGCTGGCGCGCACCATCGCGCGCAAGGAGATTCCGCTCGATCCGTTCCTGCGCCTGATCGAGGCGAACCGCATGGACCAGCGCGTCTCCCGCTTCGCGACGTACGACGACCTGCTGGAGTACTGCCGCCACTCGGCCACGCCCGTGGGCGAGATGGTGCTGGCCGTGCTCGGCTACCGCGACGCGGAGCGCATCGCCCTCGCCGACGCCACCTGCATCGGGCTGCAGCTGGCCAACTTCTGGCAGGATGTCTCCGTGGACGCCGCCAGGGGGCGCATCTACCTGCCGCTGGAGGACCTGCGCCGCTTCGGCTGCGCGGAGGCGCAGATCGCGGAGGGACGCTTCGACGAGCGCTTCCGCGAGCTGATGCGCTTCGAGGTCGCGCGGGCGCGGGCGCTCTTCGCGCGGGGGCGCGCGCTGGAGGGGCGCGTGGCGCGCTCCGTGCGCCCCGACGTGCGCCTCTTCCGGCTGGGCGGCGAGGCCATCCTCGACGCCATCGAGGCCGCCGGATACGACACGCTCGGCGCGCGGCCCCGCGTCACGCGCGCCATGAAGGCGCGGCTGGCGCTGGGCGCGGGAGCGCGCCTGGCGGCGGGGCGCTAGGGGGACGGCGTGGCCTTCGACGTTCTGGCCGAGTTGGAGGCGCGCGCGCACGAGCGCCCCGCCGTGGACGAGGCCTACGCCTGGTGCAAGGCCTACGCGCGCGAGCGCGCCTCCAACTTCTACTACGCCTTCGCCATCCTGCCGCCGGAGAAGCGCAACGCCATCTACGCCGCCTACGCCTTCAGCGGCTACGTGGACGACATCGCGGACGAGCTGGACGAGCGCGCGCGGCAGGAACGGGAGCTCGCGCGCGCGCGGGAGCGGCTCGCGGCCTGCTACGCGGGCGAGCGCGCGGGGCCGCTCTTCACCGCCCTCGGCGACGCCGTGGAGCGCTTCCCCGTGCCGCTCGAACATTTCGCGGAGCTGGTGAACGGCGTGGAGATGGACTTCACCATCGACCGCTACGAGAGCTGGGACGACCTGAAGCTGTACTGCTACCGCGTGGCCTCCATGGTGGGGCGCATCTGCGTGGCCGTCTTCGGGGCCAAACCGCACCCGCGCGCGGACGAGTTCGCCACGAGCATGGGCATCGGCCTGCAGATCGTGAACATCATGCGCGACGTGCGCGAGGACGCCGAACGCGGGCGCGTCTACTTCCCCGCCGCGGAGCTGGCCGCGCACGGCCTCACCGCCGACGACATCCTCGCCTGCCGCTACGACGCGCGCTTCGCGGCCATGATGGAGGCGCAGGGCGCGCGGGCGCGGCGCTATTTCCGGCGCGGACGCCACCTGCTGCCCCTGCTTGACGTGCGCTCGCGCATGTGCGTGAACGTGCTCCAGGGCGTCTACTTCGAGCTGCTGCAACGCATCGAGGCGCGCGACTACGACGTGCTCGGCGCGCGCGTGCGGCTGAGCGGGCGGGAGAAGGCGGCGGTCATCGCGCGCCTCTGGGGCGGGGCCGCCCTGCTCGGCCCCGCGCGTTCGGGCTAGCGCCCGCGGCCCGTGCGCGTCGGCGTCATCGGCGCGGGGCTGGCCGGGCTGGCGGCGGGGCTGGAGCTGGCCGACCGCGGCCACGAGGTCGAGCTGCTCGAACGGCGGCCCTGGGCGGGCGGCGCCACCTACTCCTTCCGCGACGGCGAGACGGGCGACGAGGTCGACAACGGCCAGCACCTGTTCATGGCCTGCATGACCGCCTACGCCGGGTTCCTCGAACGGCTGGGCACGCTCGACCGCACGCGCCGCCAGCGGCGTCTGCGCGTGCCCGTGTTCGACGCCGCCGGACGGCGCTCCGACCTGTGGGCGGCGAACCTCCCCTTCGGGCTGCACCTCGCGCCCGCGCTGCTGCGCTACCGCCACCTGACGCGGGGGCAGAAGGCGCGCATCGCGCGCGTCTTCCTCGCCATCCGGCGGCTGGGGCCGGAGGAGCGCGCGCGCATGGCGGACGTGACCTTCGCGGCGTGGCTGCGCGGGCGCGGCCAGACGCGCGCCGACGTCCGCGACTTCTGGGACTTCCTCGTCGTGCCCACGCTCAATTGCCGCTCCGACCGGGCCAGCGCGGAGGCGGCGCGCTTCGTGCTGGAGGAGGGCTTTCTGCGCGGGCCGCGCTCGGCGGCGCTGGGGCTGCCCGCGGCGGGCCTCTCCGAGCTGCACGTGCGCCCCGCCGTGCGCGCCATCCGCGAGCGCGGGGGCGCGGTCTCCGTGCGCTCCGGCGTCGAGCGCATCGAGCTCGCCGGGGGGCGCGCGACGACGCTGCTCCTGCGCGGCGGCGAACGGCGTTCGTACGACGCCGTGGTGGGGGCCCTGCCGCCGTGGCGGCTGGCGCCGCTGCTGCCCGCGGAGCCGCGCCTCGCGGGGCTGGCGCGGGCGCTCGCCCGCTTCGAGCCCGCGCCCATCCTCAACCTGCACCTCTGGTTCGACCGGCCCGTGGCCCCGTTCGCCTTCGCCGCCTTCACCGGCCCGCAGGCGCCGTGGGCGTTCAACCGCAGCCGTCTGGGGGGCGAGCGCGGGGCGGGCGAACGGCTGGCGCTCTCCATCAGCGCGCCGGGCGAGCTCTTCGCGCTGGACCGCGAGGCGCTGCGGGAGCGGTTCCTGTCGTGGGCGCGCGCCGCCCTGCCCGCCGCCCGCGAGGCGAAGCTGCTCCGCTTTCTCGCGGTGAAGGAGCCGGAGGCGACGTTCGTGCCCGCGCCCGCGCTGGCGCGCCCCGGCCCGCGCACGGCCCTGCCCGGCCTCTTCCTGGCGGGCGCGTGGACGGACACGGGCTGGCCCGCGACCATGGAGTCGGCGGTGCGCGGCGGGCTGGCGGCGGCCGACGCGGTGGACGCGGACGCCCGTCGCGGCCCGGGCGCGTAGCCTTCGGGGCGCGCGCTCCGTATGCTGTGCGGCCAACACCCAGGAGGATCGGCATGGGCATTCCCCTTCGCCAGGCGGTCGCAGTCAGCGGCTACCTGCTCAAGCAGAAGCTGCTGCGCCGCGAGCGCTACCCGCTGGTGCTCATGCTCGAGCCCCTCTACCGCTGCAACCTTGAATGCGAGGGCTGCGGCAAGATCCAGCACCCCGAGGAGGTGCTGGACACGTACCTCTCGCCGGAGGAGTGCTGGGAGGCGGCGGAGGAATGCGGCGCGCCGGTCGTCTCCATCGCCGGGGGCGAGCCGCTCATCCACCCCGAAATCGACCGCATCGTGGCGGGGCTGGTGGAGCGCAGGCGCTTCGTCTACCTGTGCACGAACGCCATCCTGCTGGAGCGCTGGCTGCCCAAACTGACGCCCTCGCCCTACCTCACGATCAGCGTGCACATGGACGGGCTGCGCGAGCAGCACGACAAGTCGGTGGACCGCGCGGGCGTGTTCGACAAGGCCGTGGCGGCCATGCGCGAGGCGAAGGTGCGGGGCTTCCGCCTGAGCACCAACACCACCGTGTTCAACGACAGCGCGCCGGAAGAGATGGGCGCGCTCTTCAACTTCCTGATGGACGACGTGGGCGTGGACGGCATGATGGTGTCGCCCGGCTACGACTACCCGAAGGCGCCGAACCAGAGCGTCTTCCTGAAGCGCCCGGAGATGATCGCCACCTTCCGGCGCCTCCTCGACGCGCCCGACCGGCGGCGCTGGCGCTTCTTCCACACGCCCGCCTTCCTCGATTTCCTGCGGGGCGAGCGCGCCATGCAGTGCACCGCCTGGGGCAACCCCACGCGCGGCGTGCTCGGCTGGCAGCGCCCCTGCTACCTGATGAACGAGAGCTACGCGAAGACCTTCGTGGAGCTGATCGAGGAGACGGAGTGGGAGCGCTACGGCTACGGGCGGGACGCGCGCTGCACGAACTGCATGGCCCACTGCGGCTACGAGGCCACCGCCGTGGGGGCCACCATGTCGAGCCCGCTGGAGGGTCTGCGCGCGGCGGCGGGGACGCTGGGCGGCCGCGGCGGTTCGTGAGCCTGCTGCTGGCCGCGCCCACGCCGCGCGAGGCCCGCGCCATCGGCTCCGCTTGCCGCGTCGTCGGCGCGGGCGAGGCGGGCGCGCGCGCGCTGGCCGCGATGCTGCGCGAGGAGCGGCCCGACGCCGTGCTCGTCGCGGGGCTGTGCGGCGGGCTCGATCCCTCCCTGCGTGCGGGGACGCTGATCCTCGCGCGCGAGGCCATCGACGAACGCGGCGAGGGCCTGCAGCCGCCCGCCACCACGCTCGCGGGCGCGCGCCGGGCGCTCCGCAACGCGGGCCCGCGCTTCGTCTGTTCGCGGCTCGTGACGGTGGGCGCGCCCGTGGCCACGCGCGAGGCCCGGCGCGACCTCTGGAACGCGCACGGGGCCGCCGGCGTGGACATGGAAACCGTCGCCCTCGCGCGCGTCGCGGTGGAGCACGGGGCCAGCTGGATGGCCCTGCGCGCCGTCATCGATCCGGCGGACATGGCGCTGCCCCGCGCCCTGCGCGGCTGGCGCGGCCCGGCGGACGAGCGCGCCCTCCTGCGCGCGCTGGCGCTGAGCCCGCGCGACTGGCCCGCCTCTGCGCGGCTGGCGCTGGCGCTGGGGCCCGCCCTGCGCGCGCTGCGGACGGGCGCGCGCGTCGTCGCGCGCGTGGCCCGCGACACCGTGCCGCTCGACGGCGAGCTGCTCGCGCCGAACCCCTAGGCGTGGGCGCGCCCGTGGTCGTGATCACCGGCGCGAGCGCCGGCATCGGGCGGGCGACCGCCGCGCGCTTCGCCCGCGAGGGGGCCGCGCTCGTGCTGGCCGCGCGGTCGCGGGAGCGGCTCGAACGGCTGGCCGCGCGGCTGGCGGAACGCTACGGCGTGGAGACGCTGGCGCAGCCCTGCGATGTGCGCGAGCGCGAGCAGGTGGAGGCCCTGATCGCGGCGGCGATGGACCGCTTCGGGCGCATCGACGTGCTCGTGAACAACGCCGGACGGGGGCTCTACGGGCGCGTGGAGGACACGCCCGCGGAGGCCTTCCGCGAGGCGCTGGAGACGAACGCGCTGGGGGCGCACCACGCCATCCGCGCGGCGCTGCCGCACATGCGGCGGCGGGGGTCGGGGCACATCGTGAACGTGGGCTCGGTGGTGGGGAAGCGCGCCTGGCCCTGGCACGGGGCCTATGCCGCCGCCAAGTTCGCGCTCACGGGGCTGACGCAGGCGCTGCGGGGCGAGCTGGCGGGGTCGGGCGTGAGCGTCACGCTCGTGCTGCCCGCGAGCACGGACACGGGCTTCTTCGCGCGGGCGCGCTCCTTCACGCCCGGCTACGAGCCGCGCCCCATCGGCCCCGTGCAGTCGCCGGATCGCGTGGCCCGCGTCATCGTGCGCTCCGTGCGCCACCCCGTGCCGGAGGCGACGACGCAGCCGGGGCTGCGCCTGGCCTTCGCGCTGGGCGAGGCGTTCCCGGGGCTGGCGGCGAAGGCGAGCGAGCAGTATTACCGCTGGCGCATGGGGCGCGGGCGGTGAGCCAGCCGGAGCGCGACGGCGACGAATTCCCCGGCGCGCGCCTGCTCCTCGATCAGCTGATCCGCCTGAACGACTACCAGATCGAATCGGTCGATCACCTGCGCCAGAAGTCGCGCGCCTACCTGAGCGTGGGGGCGCTGGCGGTGGCGGCGGGCATTGCGCTCCTCGCCATCCCCGACGCCGCGGGCGCGCTCCACCTGGGCGTGATCGCGGGCGCGTCGCTGGCGCTGGCCCTGTTCGGCGTCTCGGCGGTGCTGGCGGTCCGGGCCGAGCGTGCGACGCGGCATCTTCCGGACGCCCCGCACATGGCATCCCTCGCCTCGCTCGTGCTTGATCGGGAGCAAACCGCCGCGCAGTTGACGCTCTGGATCGCCCGGGAATTTCTCGACCGCGTCGTGCCCTCGGCGGACAGGGCCGTCGACCAGGTGGCGCGCCTCGTGGACTGGCAGCTTCGCTTCTTCCTCGCGGAAGTGGTCGTGCTGGGAGGAACCTTGATCGCGGCGCTGCTGACCTAATCGCGATTGGGAGGGGGGTAGCCCCTGGTCGTCACGTGGGGCGGGTGCTTCGACGGCGGGGGAAGCGTGGCGGGCCACGACAGACGCACGGCGCCCGCGTCCGGCTGCTTCGCATCTTCCCGATTCTTCGGTTCCCGCTCGCTCATGGCCCCAGTATGCCGCGCCGGACGGCGTCCCGCCAGCGCCCGCGCGCGAAACGGGGAGGGACGGTCCGCCGTCCCTCCCCGCGGTCCCGATGGCGTGGGGGCGGGCTATTCGCGCGCCACCCACTGCTCCAGCAGCTGGTGGAAGTGGCGGATCTTCGTCTCGCCGTAGTTCCCGAACTGCACGAACTCCTTCTTCGTCGCGTGCAGGCCCAGCTGCACGCGCGGCAGGTTGTAGGTGTCCTGGTTGAAGACGCGCGCGAGCATCCCCAGCTCCGGCGCCTCCGTCCAGTCGTCGTCCACGTCCAGCCAGTGGATGGGCGCGGCGGGCGGACGCTCCCCGTCCTGCGGGTACGGCGCCAGGTAGAGGCACTCCATGATGCACTCGTCCGGGTTGTTCCCGTTCGGGCGGAAGCGGTAGACGATGCGGTTGAACGAGCCCCAGGGGTGGAAGTTGGGGAACAGCGTGAAGTAGATGCTGTCGTTCAGCTCCGCGTCGGGGACGCCGTCCATGAGGTCGCCCAGCACCGGACGCAGGCCCTCGCGCACGGCGGCGGCGCCGATCTCGCGCACGGAGGCCCCGTTGGACGGCGCGGCCGTCATCTGCTCCATGCGCTGGTCGAGCTCGTCGGCGGCGCTCTGGGCGGAGGCGCCGTTCCCGCCCGAGCCGTTGGCCGGCTGGTCGAGGTTGCCGCGGCGGCGGCTCCAGGCCTCGTCGTCGGCCTCCAGCTGGCGTCCGGCCAGCCACTGGCACATGTGCGGGTCGGCCTCGCCCAGCTCGCCCTCCAGCCACGTGCCGCCATCCGTGAAGCGCCCGGAGCGCCCGTCGCGGGCGGTCACGAGCACCGTGCCGTCCTCCCGCACGTCGTAGATGGCGGCGGTCAGGGGATGGCGCATCTTGAAGGGCCCGGCGTCGGGCAGGGGCTCCTCCACGGGCACGTTCGAGAGGTGCGGGCTGGGGACGCCGTTGGGCGTGATCGCGCGGGCGTAGTTGCCGAACACGTCGTACTTGGAGTTGGCGTCGCAGATGCCCGCCAGGATCTGGGGGTGGGTGGCGACCACGTGGTAGGCCTCCATGAAGGCCTCCTGCGCCACCTTCCAGTTGCAGCGCAGCACCTTGGCGACGTGCGCCTCCTTGTAGCGCTTCTCGTAGGGCAGCAGCGTGAAGTGGCTCTCCAGGTCGCCCACGAAGTCCTCGAGGGGCTCGGCGACGGCGTCGGGGTTGATGAAGACGAAGCCGCCCCAGCGCGCCGTCCGCACTTCCGGCAGGCTCTGCTCGTCCGGGTTCACGTAGGGGAAGTCCCACTGGCAGGGGATCTCCTTGAGCGTGCCGTCGAGGTTCCAGGTCCAGCCGTGGAAGGCGCAGCGCAGGTCGCGCGCGCGCTTGCCGTCCTCCTGCCGCAGCAGCCGCCCGCGGTGCAGGCAGGCGTTGTAGTAGGCCTTGAACTCCGCGTCGGCCACGCGCACGACGAGGAAGGACATGCCCGCGATGTCGTAGACGAGGTAGTCGCCCACGTCGGGAATGTCGTCCTCGTGACAGGCCATCTGCCAGGTGCGCTTCCACAGCTTCTCCACCTCCACGTCGTGCCACTCGCGCGAGGTGTAGCGCGCCACCGGCACGAGCGTGGGGTCGCCCTCCGCGATGGGGGCATCGCGCAGCAGGTAGTCGGGGACGGGATGGCTGTCCTCGGCGAGCAGCCGGGTGTAGGCCACCCCCGCGGAACGGTTGGTGCCGGTGAGCGTCTCGGTCATGGGTGCAAGCCTCCGGTGCGGCCCGGCGGGGGCCGCCAGCGTTCGCGCCGATGGTAGCAGAGCGCGGCGTCGCCGGGGGCGCGATCCCGCGAGCAAGGGCGTAGGCTGGCGCGCACGCACACGAAACGCGGGAGGGCGCGGCAATGTTGCTCGAGGGCAAGGTCGGCATCGTCACCGGAGCGGGCATGGGCATGGGCGCGGCGGTGGCGCGGCGCTGGGCGCGCGAGGGCGCGCGCGTCATCGCCACGGACGTGGACGACGAGGCCGGACACGCCACCGTGGAGGCCATCGCCGCCGCCGGGGGCGACGCCCGCTTCATCCCCGCCGACGCCGCCAGCGAGGACGACTGGCGCGCCGTCACCGCCCACGCCGCCAGCGAGCTGGGCGGCCTCCACGTCCTGCACAACAACGCCGCCATCCACTTCTGGTTCGATTCGCTCAACGACCCGCTGGAGCGGTGGGACCAGATGATGGCGGTGAACCTGCGCGGCGTGTACCTCGGCTGCCGCTTCGCCATCCCCCGCATGATCGAGGCGGGCGGCGGCGCCATCGTCAACACCTCCTCCGTGTCGGCGCTCCACGGCGTGCCCCTGCAGGGCCTCTACGGGGCCACGAAGGCGGGCGTGATCAACCTCACGCGCTCGCTGGCGCGCGCCTACGGGCCGCAGGGCGTGCGCGTGAACGCCATCTGCCCGGGCACCATCGACACGCCCATGCTGCGCACGGCGGCGGCGGAGGCGGCGGAGCTGAACGCGGAGGGCGACCAGCCGCCCTCCGCGGCGGGCGGGGGCGTGGGCCCCACGCTGGACGGGGGCCGCATGGGCACGGCGGACGAGATCGCGAGCGTGGTCACGTTCCTGGTGTCGGACGAGGCGTCGTACGTGAGCGGCGTCTACCTGCCGGTGGACGGCGCCATGATGGCGTGAGGCGTTTGAGCTAGCTAATCCCGAGCCGTCGCGCCGCGTCCCGGGCCACGGTGTCCGCTTCGTTGGCGGGCACGGGGTAAGCGTTGACTTCGTGGTCCTTGAAGGCAGCGCAGGCGCTCACGAAGGCGCGCTCATCCTCGGGTTTCCCAACCGTGGGCGGGACGTAGATGACATAGATGGCGGTTTCGCTACCGCCCATGATCTCGATCACGCCGTCGCCGTTGGCCACACTCCCGCCATTCCGGCGCAAGTCGCGGATCGTCCACGCCCACGAAGTAATTTCTTCCATCAGGCTTTCCTTGTCAGGCAACTGGAACGACCAGCAATTCGTCAATTGCGACACGCGACCGTTATGGATGGCAAAATCCATGGGTGCACAAAATGGGTCACTACGCACGGTTGTCCTTCGGATCACATGTTCATCCAAGACTTTATAGGCCTTGAGAGCATGATTGAATGCACTAATGGCATGAGACTTCTTCGAGAATCGGAAGCGTTTTGCGGTAGGGTCGACGATGAGTTCGTCCCAGAGGAGATCAATAGCATCCTCAGCACTCTCAGCAACAACGGGAAGGGGTTGCGTGAACTGGAGGACGTTCACGGATTCGGCGGAGAGCCGGGTGAGCCACGCCTCGTCCACAGTTTCGGGAGAAACGGCAGGAAAGAGCGACGCCTGCACATCCGTATACGGATCCATCAACGCCTCGATCCGTTCGAGTCGCTCACGCACGCCCGGCAGGAGTTCGCGGTCATCCAAGCGGCGGGCGCGGGAGTAATTCCTGACGGCTCTCAGCGTCCATTCGCCACTCTCGTCCGCGCCAGCGATGATGCCGATGTTGATCGCCTCATCCCGCGCGGGATCGGGCACGAACCGCACGACCGAATACAGGTGCCGCATGGCGTTGTCCTCACCCTCTCACGCGAGGTAGCGCCGCTGCACGCGAGCGGCAACCGCATCGCGACGTCGCTCCAGAAAGAACCCAATCAATTCGAGCTGGGCATCGCTGACTGGCCATGAGGAGGGGATTGCGGAAAGCACCTCGACCAGTTGTCCATGCGTCACTGCGGTAATGCGCTCAGCGAGCCCGGATGAATCCAGCAGCATGGAGGGGGCTGGGTATCTGGGAAGAAGGTGAGGTTCGTCGACCTTCGGCAAAATTGTATCGAGCGACCATTCTTCACGGCTAAGCAAATACTCGCCATGGTCGTGGCTGTAGTACTCGTAGTCGAACGTCTCTGTCTGATTTGGTTTCGTTCCCGTCTGATACAGCCACTGTGGATCGCCGCCCCAGCACCAGTCGTAGAGGGCGATCAACCCCGAATAGCGCGAACGGTTATCGTCGCGCTCGACATGATCAAGCGACCAGATCGACTGAGCCGACACCACATCCAGAGAACCGTGGGCGATGCCTGCTTCCAGCGCAACCCCGGGATAGAGAGGGTAGCCAGCCAGCTCTTCGGGAATAGTGACGAGCGCGACGGACGCCACCGGTGCCCCGATGAGTGCCCCGCATCGTCCGACGATCTGCTCGACAGCAGGGATATTCGGGCGCTGAGGATTATTGATGGCCTTGAGCCAATACCGCTGGCCATCGTCCGCCAACACCAGAACCGGCTTCGTGCCCGCAGGCGGTTGGGCCTTCCGCAGAGGGGCCGTTGCGGTGATCAACGCCTCATCTCCACGCCGTCCGGCAAGTTCCCCGCGCCAGTCCGACAGTTCGATCATCGTACCAGTGTGCGGCCACGCCCCGCGCATGGCAACCGAACCGCGGTTAGCTCGCGCGGTAGATGGCCACGCCCTCGCGCGCGATGTGGTCGCGCAGGACGGCGGATTCGATGGACTCGTACGCGCGCACGTCGCATTTCTGCGGGATGTCGCTCTCCTCCAGGTCCAGCGCGAGGGCGCCGAGGCGGTGGCCGTCGGTGATGCCGCGCGTGGCCAGGTCGATGTCGGAGCGCGGCGTCGATGCGCCCGTAGCGCGCGAGCCGTAGAGCATCACCTCCCGCAGTTCCGGGTAGGCGGCGAAGATGCGCGTCAGCCGCTCGCGCGCGCCGGGCGGCAGGTCGGGCGCGCTCACGGAGCGGACCCGGCGTGGAGGGCCTCGAGGGCGGCAAGGTAGCGCGCGCGCACGTTGGCCACGACCGCCTCCAGCCGCGTCTCGTCGTACGTGTGCACGGTGCGGTTGCGGTCGGCGATCATGTCGAGCCAGAGCTGGCCGTCCGTGAGCAGCCTGGCGGCGAAGGCCTCGCGCACGGCGCGGCGCGGCGTGGCCACGTCCAGCGCGACGCCCTCGCGTTCGAGATCGTCCGCGAGCACCTGCCAGGCCAGATCGAAGGTGTAGTGGAAGCGCTGCACGAGGGCCTCGCGCTCCATGTCGCTGATTTCGTCCCCGGGGATGGCGAGCGCCTCCCGCAGGCGGTCGAGGGCGCGCGCGAAGCTCTCGCGGCGCTGACGGGAACGCTCCTCCGTGGCCATGCGCCCTAGGGCCTGTTCACACTAGTGGGATGTTTATGGTAGGGTGAGGGGCATGGAACTGACCGAGGCCCAGTACGAACGCATCGCCCCCGTCCTCCCCGTCCAGCGCGGCACCGTGCGCCTCTCCAACCTGCAGGTCCTCAACGCCATCCTCTACGTGGCCGAGCACGGCTGTAAGTGGCGCGGGCTTCCCGAACGCTTCGGCAACTGGCACACCGTCTACATGCGCATGAACCGCTGGTCGAAGAACGGCGTCCTCGACCGCGTCTTCACGCAGCTCCAGCGGGAGCGGATCGTGCGCATCAAGGTGGAGGCGGTGTCGCTGGACAGCACCATCGTGAAGGTCCACCCGGACGGCACGGGGGCGCTCAAAAAAAGGGGCCCCAGGCCATCGGACGCTCCCGCGCCGGCTGGTCCTCCAAGCTTCATCTGGCTGCCGCGGATGCCTGCACGGCCCTGATCGCCACCCTCTCCCCGGGCCAGGCGGGCGACGCGCCCGAAGGCCGCAAGCTGCTCCAGCGTCTGGGACCCATGCCGGGCGTGTTTCTCATCATGGACCGTGCCTATGAGGGCGATGCCACGCGCCAGCTGGCGCGGGACCTGGGCTATGTGCCCGTGGTGCCGCCCATGCCCCACCGGCGACGCCCCTGGCAGTACGACCGCAAGCGCTACCGCCGTCGCAACGAGGTGGAGCGCCTCATCCGGCGGCTGAAGGGCTACCGTCGCATCGCCTCCCGCTACGACAAGCTGGATGCGCTCTACTGCGGCTTCATCCTTCTCGCTCTCAGCTACGAGATGCTCCGTAGCGTGAACACGCCCTAGCGCAGGACGCCCCGCTCGTGGAGGGCGGCGACCTCGGCGTCGGCGAAGCCCAGCTCCGCCAGCACCTCGCGCGTGTGCTGCCCCAGCATGGGCGCGGGCGTGAGCGGCACCTGCGAGCCGGAGAGCCGCGCGGGCATCCGCATCACCTTCACCGCGCCCAGCTCCGGATGCTCCAGCTCCTCCACCAGCCCGCGCTCGCGCAGGTGCGGGTCCGTGAACAGCTCGAGCGTGTCGAGCGTGGCCGAGCAGGGGACGCCCGCCTCCCCCAGCTCGCGCATGGCCTCGTGCTTCGTGCGCTCGCGCGTCCACGCCGCCACCAGCGCGTAGAGCGCCTCGCCGTGCTCGTGGCGCAGGCGGGGCGTGGCGAAGCGCGGGTCGTCCATCAGCTCGGGGTGGCCGATGGCGACGCTGAAGGCGTCCCACTGGGCGCTCGTCACGATCATGGTGAAGAGGTAGTCGTTGGGGCCGCCGGGCTTGCAGGGGTAGACGTCGGTGCCGGGGCCGCGGCGGTTGCCCGTGCGCTCCTGCGGCGCTTCCCCCCAGTCGCGCAGGCCGAGCGTGCGCATGAAGAGGGTGACGGCCTCCTGCATGGAGATTTCGATGAACTGGCCCTCGCCCGTGCGCTGGCGCTGCACGTAGGCGGCGGTGATGGCGAGGGCCAGCTGCGCGCCCGTGCCCGAATCGCCGATGGTGGGGCCGGGCCGCGTGGGCGGGCCGTCGCGCTCGCCCGTGACGGAGAAGGTGCCCGCCGCCGCCTGCGCCACCCAGTCGTAGGAGAGGTAGCCCGCGTAGGGGCCGCTCAGCCCGAAGCCCTTGAGGCGCGCGTAGATGATGGCGGGGCTGGCCTCGCGCATGACCTCGTAGCCGATGTCCAGCTTCTCGATCACGCCCGGCCCGTAGTTCTCGACGAACACGTCGAATCGGGGGGCCATGCGCAGGAGCAGCGCGCGCCCCTCCTCGTGCGCGAGGTCGATGGCGACGCTGCGCTTGTTGCTGTTGTAGTTGAGGAAGTACTGGGGCAGCCCCGCGGGCGTGGCCACGCCGCGCCCGGGGTCGCCGCGGGGCGACTCGATCTTGACCACGTCCGCGCCCAGCCAGCCCAGCAGCTGCGTGCACGAAGTGCCCGCCTCGTACTGCGTCATGTCGAGCACGCGCATGCCTTCCAGTGCGCCCACGGGCCGTCCCTCCCGCGCCGATGATACGCCCTTCGCGGGGCGGTCCGCGCGGGCCGGACGGAGCCTTGCGGCGGGATGGGGTATGCTGGCGGCATGGCGGCGCAGCCGGCGGGGGAGCGGACGGACGGGGGCGCCGGGGCCGCCCTGCCCGCCTCCGGCCTGCCGGAGATCACGCGCCTGCTGCGGGGCGACCTGAGCGTCCTGCGCACCATCGACTGGCGCATCTTCTGGAGCGCCCTGCCGGTCCTCGCCTTCCTCGTGCTCAACTGGTTCTGGCCGGAGGACCTGTGGCGCACGCAGGTGGCCATCGTGGGCTCCTTCGCCGCCGCCCTGTGGGTGTTCGCCAACAACCGCGACCGCGGCGTCATCCGCGTCATCGCGGTCATGAGCTTCGTGGTGGTGGCGGGCTCGGCGGTCGTGGGGCTGGCGTTGAACAGCGCCAAGGCCTTCGCCGCCCAGAACATCGTGGCCGACTTCCTCATGGCGGCCATCTGCCTGGGGAGCGTGGCCCTGGGCAAGCCGCTGGTGGGGGCGGTGGCGCGCGAGAGCATCCCCGCCCTGCGTCCGCTGCTGGCCCCCAACCACCGTCTCTTCGCGGTCCTCACGCTCACCTTCATGGCCATGAACCTCTGCACGGGCGTCTTCCGCATCTTCCTGCTGGACTGGCTGGCCACGGCGAACGAGTACGTGATCGTGACGCAGGTGACGGGCCGCCCGCTGAGCGCGGCCTTCGTGGTGGTGTGCTACTTCGCCATCAAGCGCGCGGCCCGTGCTCCCGAAGCCGCGGCGGAGTAGGCGCTCGTGCCCGGCCGCGGCCGCTCCACTTCGACGGGGAACCAGTTTCGCGAACAGGTCGCGGAACTCGCGGAAGCGCTTGACCTCACGGTTGATCGCGAGGTCGAGGTTGGACGAAGGCTGTGGGGATCGAAGCGCAGGATCGACCTGATTCTCACCGCGCCGGAGAGTGGTCAGCGCCTCGGCATCGAGTGCAAGTTCCAGCGGACGCCGGGGACGGCGCAGGAGAAGATTCCCGCTGTCATTGAGGACATCGGCAGCTGGCCCATCGACGGGATCGTCGTCTACGACGGGCCCGGCTTCTCCGCGAACATGCGCGCGTACCTGGACTCGACGGGCAAGGCGATCGCCCTCGCCGACCTGGACGTCTGGCTCCGGCTCTACTTCGGGCTGGAACTGGGCGGCTAACACGCCCGCCAGCGCGGCGCGTAGAATGCGGGCGTGGCTAGGCCGTTCCTGAAGTGGGCCGGCGGCAAGGCGAAACTCGCCCCGCTCGTCGCCGAACGCGCCCCCGAACGCATCGGGCGCTACCACGAACCGTTCCTCGGCGGGGGCGCCGTTTTCTTCGCCCTGCGCGAAGCCGGACGCATCGCCGACGCCGCGCTCGCCGACGGCAACGCGGACCTGATCGGAACCTGGCGGGCGGTGCGGGACGACGTGGAGGGCGTGATCGCCGCGCTCGAACCGCTGGCCGCGCGCTACCTGAACACGGAGCAACTGCAGCAGGCGTTCGCCTACTACAAGGTCCGCGACGACCTGCGCCCGCGCCTGCCCGTCGCGTGGGCCGCGCGCCTGCTCTTCCTCAACAAGACCTGCTTCAACGGCCTCTACCGCGTGAACCGCAGGGGGCGCTTCAACGTGCCCCACGGACGCTACGAGCAGCCCGCCATCCTCGACGCCGAACGGCTGCGCGACGCCTCGCGCGCGCTCGCGGGGGTCGAACTGTGCGCG
Organism: Tepidiformaceae bacterium; assembly: GCA_958295975.1. GTDB lineage: Bacteria > Chloroflexota > Dehalococcoidia > Tepidiformales > Tepidiformaceae > UBA2991. Next base: position 832,042 of record OY282446.1, read on the forward strand.
GAGGATTTTGAAAGGGCGTGCGCGCGCGCGGAACCGGGCGATTTCGTCTACCTCGACCCGCCCTACCAGCCGCTGAGCGCCACCTCGGCCTTCACGCAGTACACGGGCGCGGACTTCGGATTCGCGGACCAGCAGCGCCTGCGCGACGCCTTCGACGCCCTCACGGAGCGGGGCGTGCCCGCGCTCCTCTCCAACTCCGCCCACCCCGACATCGAGAACCTGTACCGCGGCTACGCCATCGAGCGCGTGCCCATGGGGCGCTCCATCAACTCCAACGGCGCGGGCCGCAAGCCCATCGACGAGCTGCTGGTGAGCAACATCGAGCGCGTCGCGGGCGCATCCGGCGCTCAGTCGAGCCGCTGCATCCCGGAGATGAACAGCCGCTCGCCGAACGCGTCGAGGATGGCGTCGCCGAGCGCGTCCGCGTCGTCCAGCCCCGCGCACCGGTCGGGGCGCATGGGCACGATGGCGCCGCCGTAGGACGCTTCGATGGCGAAGGCGATGACCGGCTCGCCGCCGTCGTGGCCCGTCTCCACGCTCACGAGCATCCAGTCCGTGGGCTGCGCCTCATAGGTCAGCGTCTGCCCGGCGAAGCGGCCCAGCCGCTCGACGACATCCTGTTCCATAGAGCGCATTCTACTGCCGTGTGGTTTGGGGCGCGGACGCTCACCGCTCACGATGGACGCCCACGCCCGCCTTGCCGTGCCACACCGAACCAAGCCACGCCGAGCTATGCCGGGCCATGCCACACAGTGCCACGCCTAGCCGCGCCTCGAAGTTCCTCGCCGTGCCTCGCCTCGCCTAGCCATACCGGGCCAAACCGTGCCACACCGGGCCCCGCCATGCCTCGCCACGCGATCCTACTCCGGGGCGGCCTCGATGGTCACGGTCTCGAAGCGCCCGTAGTCGCCGGACTTCTCCGGACGCCAGTCGCCGAGGCCGATGCGGCGTCCGGCGATGTCGAGCCACGTTTCCAGCTGCGTGCGGTCCACCAGCTCGTCGTCGCAGTCGAGCGTGAATTCGCACGACCAGGGCAGGTCGAACATGGCGCGCGTCCGCAACACGCGGTTGCGCTGGACGACCACGCCGGTCGTGAACTGCGCCTTCTGCCCCAGCTCCTCGATCGTTGTGCCGTAGCGCTCGGTGTCGTAGACGAACTTCGACTTCGTGACGATGAGGCCCTCGCGCACCTGCGGCCCCTGCTTCAGCTTGCGGGCGGCGGTTTCGATGCAGGCGCGGAGCGCCGGCGTCGGGATCGCGGGAGTTTCGTCCCCGTCGAGCCAGAGGGCGGTGAGGCAGTCGAGTTCGCGGAGGCGGGCCTCGTCGGATTCGGTGCGGTTGCTTCCGCGCTTGCGGGTGATTTCCGCCTTTTCGAGGTTGGCAGGGGTTCGGGGGTCGAGCCCGGCCCCGGAGTGGTGGATGATCGGACGGATTCCGCGGATTTCGCACTCGTAAAGCATTCCTCGATCGCCTTTCCGAAGGTGGCCTTGAAAGCCCAGATGTCGCCCTCGTACCGTCTCAGCGCCGTGGCCATCTCGTGGCAGATGACGCACAGGGCGGTCAGATCGTCCGCCGTCGTCTCCGCTTCGTCCGGGTAGTTCGGCCAGGCCCAGTGGTGGGCCTCGACCGCATCGCGCTTGCCGCAGAACTGGCACTTCCCGTCCGAACGGGCGAAAGCCTGCGCGCGGGCGGCGCGATAGACCGGATGGTCGTAGTCGAAGCGGCTGTGGTGCTTGGGCACGATGGAGATGCTACCAGACCGCGAACCGCTGTTCTAGCCCGCGACGAGGCGTTCGCGCAGGGCGGCGGCGTAGGGCTGCGGGTGCTCTACCAGCCCCGCGTGGCCCCCCGGAAGCTCGCGGAACTCGCCGTTCGCCAGCGCCTCCGCCAGCGCCTTCGAGCGCGCGGGCGGCACGAGGATGTCCTCCTCGCCCGCCAGCACCAGCGCGGGCTGCTCGATGGACGCGAGACGGTCGCTGGCGTCGTACGCGAGGAAGGCGCGCGCCTGGCGGGCGTAGGCGTGGTCCTGCGCGGGATGGGGGTCGCGCGCGGCGCTTTCGATGGCCTGGCGGCGGCGCTCGCCGTCCTCCAGCAGCGCGGCGGTGTAGAGCCAGGGCGCGGTGAGGGCGAAGGCCTGCTCGCGGCTGAGGCTGGAGCGGCGCGCGTCGGTCCAGCCCTCCGTGACGAGGCGCTGGCGTCCGTCGGGGGAGGCCGCCGCGCCGATGAGGACGAGGCTCTCGACGAGCGCGGGGCGGGCGGCGGCCAGTTCGAGGGCGATGGACGCGCCCATGCCGTGCCCGGCCACGGCGGCGCGCTCCACGCCGAGGCGGTCGAGCAGCTGGGCCGCGTCGTCCGCCATGCCCGCGATGGAGTAGGGCTTGTCGGGCGCGCCCGTGCGGCCCGCGCCGCGGTTGTCGGGGGCGAGGACGCGGCGTCCGCGCGCGAGGATGGGGACGTGGGGCGACCACAGGCCGGAGTGGCCGCCGAGGCCCGCCAGCAGGAGGAGCGCGGGGCCCTCGCCCGCCTCCTCATGCCAGGCCACGATGTCGCGCAGCTGGACGTGGGGCATGACGCGCCAGCCTACGCGCGCGCCCGATTGCGGTCCACGAGACCGCGGCGCTCCGCCTCCTCGATGATCTGGATCACGTTGGTGGCCGCGCCCTTGCGGATGCTGTCGGTCACGGCCCAGAAGGCGATGCCGCCCGGGCGGGAGGCGTCGGCGCGCACGCGCCCCACGAGCACGTCGTCGTTGCCGGCGGCGTCGAGGGGCGTGGGGTAGCGCCCGGCGGCGGGCTCGTCGACCACGCGCACGCCGGGCATGGCGGCCATGGCGGCGCGGGCCTCGTCGGGATGGACGGGGCGCTCGAACTCGGCCCAGACGGCCATGGCGTGGCCGAAGAGCACGGGCACGCGCACGCAGGTGGCGCTCACGGCCACGTCGGGGGCGTTCAGGATTTTGCGCGTCTCGTTGGCCATCTTCAGCTCCTCGCGCGTGGCCCCGTCCGCCTCGAAGGCGTCGACCTGGGGCACGGCGTTGAAGGCGATCTCGCGCGCCTGCGTGCCGGAGGGCTCGCGCCGCCCCGCCAGCGCCGCCGCCGTCTCCGCGCGCAGCCCCGCCACCGCCGCCGCGCCCGCGCCCGCCACCGCCTGGTAGGTGCTGACCACGACGCGGCGCAGGGGGTTGGCGCGGTGGATGGGGAAGAGCGCCATGACCATGGGCGTGGTCGTGCAGTTGGGCTGGCTGACGATGCCGCGGTGCCCCTCCAGCGCCTCCGCGTTCACCTCGGGCACGACGAGCGGCACCGCGGGGTCCATGCGGAAGGCGCTGGAATCGTCGATCACGAAGGCGCCGCGGTCGCGCGCGATGGGGGCGTAGCGGCGGGAGGCCTCGCCCGACGCGGAGAGGAACACGATCTCGTCGTCGCCCGCGAAGGAGTCGGGCGAGGTCTCCTCGACCGTGATCTCGCCGCCGCGGAAGGGCACGCGCGTCCCCGCCGAGCGGCTGGTGGCGAGCAGGCGCAGGCGGGCGACGGGCGCGCCGCGCTCGTCGAGCGCCCGCAGGAACTCGCGGGCGACGATGCCCGCGCCGCCCACGACGGCGATGGCGCGCGGTTTCATGGCGGGCATGGGAGCGCGGACGCGGGGCTACTCGACGGCGGCGGGCTCGCCCTGCTCCTCGCGCTCCGCCTCCGCGTCGGGGGCGGGCGCCTCCAGCGCCTTCGGCTGCGGCTCCATGTGCTCCAGCCCGGAGATGCTGAAGCCGAGGTCGCCCAGCTCGCAGAGGAAGCTGCAGTAGGTGAGCCGCAGGGCGCTCGTGGACTTGGAGGGCTGGTAGCGCAGCTCGCAGCGGGCGCAGCGCAGCATCTCCTCGTTCTCCGCGCCGAAGGTCGGGGGCGGGAGGGAACCGGGGGCGGTCGCGTCGGGGCTTTCAACCATCGCCCCTCCATGCTAACGCCTCGGCGGGCGGGGGCAACCACCCCCGCGGCGATCTTGCGGGCGGGCGCGCGGGGCTGCTAGCCTCGCCGCCCGTGCCCGAACCCGAGCGTTCCGCCCCGCCGCTGGCCCGCGACGACGACGGCCCGGCGGACGCGCCCGCCGCCCTGCTGCTGCACGACCTCACGGGCGACCGGCGCGTGTGGCGGGCGCTGGCGGGGGCCATGAGCGGCGGCTTCCGCGCCATCGCGCCCGACCTGCGCGGCTTCGGCGAAAGCGGCCCGCTCGCGCGCGGGGACGCGCCCTCCATGCGCCAATACGCCGCCGATCTGGCCGCCCTGCTCGACGGCGAGGGCATCGCGCGCTGCGCCCTCATCGGCGCGGGCTTCGGCGCGGAGGTGGCGCTGGAGTTCGCGCTGGCCGAGCCGGAGCGGGCGCGCCTGCTCGTGCTGAGCGGGGCCGCGCCCGTGCCCGACCACCCCGCCTACGACGAGGCCGCGCGCGCGCACGAGCGGCGGCGCGCGGAGGAGGGGCGGCTGGCGGGACGCTTCGGCATGGGCCGCGCCGCCGCCCTCGCCGCCGAAACGCTGGGCGGCGCGGAGGCGCGGGCGGCGCTGCGGGCGCGCTACCGGCAGCTCGACGCGGACGCCTTCGCCGCCGCCCACCGCGCGCGCGCCGAACGCGGCGACGCCCTGCCGCGGCTGGCGTCGCTGGGGACGCCCGCGCTGGTGCTGGCGGGCGCATCCGACCCCCTGCTGGCGGCGGCGCGGCTGCTGGCGGAGACGCTGCCGCGGGCGCGCCTGGAGACGCTGCCGGACTGCGGCGCGGGCGCGCCCTTCACCGCCCCGCGCGCCTTCGAGGCCGCGCTCGGCGCCTTCCTCGGCGACATGCGCGCGGGCGCGGACGGCTGGTAGGGCGCGGAACCGCGCGATCCGCTATCCTGTCGCTCCCGTTGGAGGTGCCACCGCATGAAGCGAATCCTCGCCCTTCTCGTCCTGCTCGCCGTCGCCGGGGCCGTCACCGTCGTGATGCGCAATCGTGGCGACGATGACGACTTCCTCGACGAGGACCTCGACTAGCTGGGCGCCGCGCCCCGTTCGCAGGAGGCCGCCGCGGAGCCGGTCGTGACCGGCTACGGGGCCGTGAGCGCGCACGGCGCCGGCCCCGAGGCGCTCTGGCGCGCGCTGGCCGCTGGGCGCTCGCCCGCGCGCGACTGGCGTCCCGCCGAAGACGCGCCGCCCTTCCGCGCGGGTCCCCTGCCGGACGGGTACCGCGCGCATCCGCGCATCCCGCGCAACCTCGCGCACTTCCTCGACCGAGGCGCGCTGATGGCGCTCGACGCCGCCCTGCAGGCGGTGGACGCGGCGGGGCTGGAGGCGGGCGCGGGCGACGCGCGGCGCTTCGCCGTGGCCGACGGGCTGGCCTTCCGCGCGCCCGGCCAGCCCACCCTCTTCGTCCCCTACGGCCAGCTGGCGGCGCGCGCGCTGGGCGTGCGCGGGGCGGTGGCGGAGCTGGCCGGGGCGGAGGCGAGCGGGCTGGCCGCCGTGGTCGAGGCCGCCGCCATCGTGGCCCGCGGCGAGGCCGACGTGGCCGTGGCGGGCGCGGCCCAGGCGCTGCAGCCCCAGGTGCTCGCCCACTTCGCCGAACGCGGGCTGATCGCGCCCGACGCGGCCCACCCGCTGGACGCCCGCCCCGACGGCTGCATCCCCGCCGAGGGGGCCGCGTACGTCGTGGTGGAATCGGCGGAGCACGCCCGCGCGCGCGGGGCCACCGCGCACGCGCGCATCGCCGGGGCGGCGCGCGTCTTCGACCCCGCCGCCGAACCGCTCGACCCCAGCGGCGCGGCGGAGGCGGGACGCTCCGTGCAGGCCGCGCTGGGGGCGGCGGGCTACCTGCAGAATCAGGTCGACCACGTCGTCTCCTGCGCCGACGGGCGCGCCGATCGCGACGCCGCCGAGGCCTCCGGGCTGGCGCGCACCTTCGGGCGGCACGTCTACTACGCCAGCGTGAGCGCGCCCGCGGGGGCGCTGGGGCAGACGCTGGCGGCCAGCGGCCCGCTGGCGCTGGTCTGCGCGCTGGAATCGATGCGGCGGCGGGAAGCGGCCCCGGCGGCGGGCTTCCGCGAGGCCCCGGAGCGCTCCGAGCTGGGCGTCGTGCGCGAGACGCGCGCGGAACGGCTCGACTGCGTGCTCGTGACCGCGCTTGGCATGGGCGGAACCAACGCCAGCGTGCTGCTGCAGCGCTAGCGCGCCTTCCGCCTTTCCCGCGCGGGCGCTACCATGCGCGCGGTGGAGATTAGCTGGATCGGGCGCACCTGCTTTCGCCTGCGCGGACGCGAGGGGGCCGTTCTCACCGATCCCGTGAGCGCCGCCACGGGCCACGCCCTGGGCCGCGTGAGCGCCGAAATCGTCACCCTCAGCCGCCGCGACGACCCCGACCTCAGCAACGTCGCGGGCGTGCGCGGCGACCCCAGGGTGTTCGACGCGCCGGGCGAATACGAGGTGCGCGGCATCCTCGTCACCGGCATTCCCCTGCCGCGCGCGGACGGGAGCCGCACGATGGCTTTCGTCTGCGAAGTCGACGGCGTGACCGTGGCCCACCTGGGCCTGCCCGACGCGCCGCCCGCCGCCGAGGCGCTCGCCCGCTTCGAGGGCGTGGACGTGCTGCTGCTGCCGGTGGGCGGCGGCGAATCCCTGCCCGCCTCCGTGGCCGCCGAGCTGATGCGCACGATCGACCCGCGCATCGTCGCGCCCATGCACTACCGCACGGAGCGGGAGCGGGCCGAGCTGGCGCCGCTCGACCGCTTCCTGAGCGAGGCGGGGGCGAGCCCGGAGCCGCTGCCGCGCCTGAACGTGACGCGCGCCAGCGTGCCCGGCGAGCTCACGGTCGAGGTGCTGAAGCCGCGCGGAACCTGACGCCCGCGCCTTCCGCCGTGAGCGCCCCGTAGGCGTGGGGCACGCGGTCGCGGAGGGCGTGCGTGCCGGGGGCCATGTCCTTCCAGCGGGCCGCGGCGCGGTTCACCTGCGCCCCCATGGCCGCGCCCGCGCCGCGCGGCGCGACGGTGAGCAGCGCGCCCGCGGGCGAGGCCACGGCGCCCCCGTCGGGCCAGGCGGCGGCCACGTACAGGCGGTTCTCGTCGGCCCGCGCGCGCAGCACGCGCTCGTTCATGGGGTGGTCCTCGAAGCACGGCCAGGCGAGCAGGTCCGCCCCCTCCAGCGCGAGGCAGCGCGCCACCTCCGGCGCGTACCCCTCGTCGCCGCAGAGGATGGCCACGTTGCCGGCGGGGGTGGGGACGATCGGCGCGTTCGTCTCGCCCAGGTCGATGCCGCGTCCGTGCGTGGCGCGGTGCTCCACGGTCCCCTCCGGCGTGACCAGCGCGGCGGTCCGTTCGGCGGTGCAGCCGTTGCTGGCGACGGCCAGCGCGATGGCCCCGCCGTGCGCGCGCACGGCCCGCTCCACGACGGGCAGGGAGGCCTGCCAGCCCTCGGGCGCGGTCATGCCCGCGAACACGGTCAGGTCGCACTCCTGCGCGCGCATGGCCTCGTGGCGGGCGACCACGGCGGCGGCGTCGAAGGCCCCGTCCGCGCCGCCGGGCACGACGGCCACGCGGCGGTTTTCGCGGGCGGGGACGAGCGGCTCCTCCAGCAGGGCGCGCGCGGGCGCATCCTCCCACGGCTGCGTCAGGCGCCCGTAGAGGGCGGGGCGGCGCGGGGGCGGCGGGGCGAAGGACTCCGCCGGGTCGATCTCCCACGCGACCACGGCGTCGCCGGTCGCGGGCGCGGCGGCGCGCGTCTCGCCGTTCGGGTCGATCACGCGCGAGCGGCCCGCGTAGACGAGCGCGCCGTCCTCCGCGCCCCACTTGTCCGCCGCCGCCACCCACGCGCCGTTCTCGAAGGCGCGCACGGGCATGAGGTACTCGCACTGCGTGGTGGTCAGCTGCTCCACGGTCCCCGCCCAGGAGACCCAGGCGGTGAGGTCGAGGATGACCTCGGCCCCGTTCACGGCGAGGGAGCGCGCGATCTCGGGCTGGCGTCCGTCGGCGCAGATGAGCACGCCGAAGCGCGCGAACCCGGCGTCGAACACGGGGAAGGCGTCGCCGCGCCGGAACCAGTCGTTGTCGAAGTGCCAGAGGAAGCTCTTGTCGTAGCGCCCCGCGATCTCGCCCGCGGGCGTGAACACGACGCCGCTGTTGGTGAGCGCGCCGTCGGCGTGGGGCACGGCCATGCCCGCGGCCAGCCAGTAGCCGTGGCGACGGGCCTTCTCCGCGAAGAGCGCGGCCACCTCCGCGAAGGGGCGCACGCCGGGGCGGGCGTAGGGGGCGGCGTCGCGCAGGTGGTAGGCGGGCCAGGCGCATTCGGGCAGGGCCACGAGGTCCGCGCCCGCCGCGCCCGCCGCGTCGAGCGCGCGCAACAGCCCCGCGAGGTTCTCCTCCGCGTCCTCAAGGTCGAAAGCGCGCGCCTGGCAACAGGCGACGGTGAAGCGTTCCATGCTGGCCTCCGGCGGCGCGGCGTGCGCGTGCGCGGGACGGGTTGCTACACTCGCCCGCGGAGAGGTGTCCGAGTGGCTTATGGTACCGCTCTCGAAAAGCGGTGTGCAGCGATGCACCGGGAGTTCGAATCTCCCCCTCTCCGCCAGCCTCCCGCGAGGGCCCGCCGGGCATGAAGCCCGTCCGCAGCGAGGAGCACCTGCGCTGGCTGCAGCGCCACACCGAGATCCCGCTGCTGCTGCTGGCGCTGGCCATGCTGCCGCTGCTGCTGGCGCCCCAGTTCACGGACCTGTCCGAGGGCGTGGCGGACTGGTTCGACATCGGCAACTGGATCATCTGGGCGCTCTTCGCGGCGGTCCTGCTGGCGAAGCTGGCGGTCGCGCCCAACCGCCTGGCCTACGTGCGCGCGCACCCCATCGAGGTGCTGTTCGTGGCGCTGCCGCTGCTGCGCCCGCTGGCCCTCCTGCGCGTCCTGCCGCTGCTGCGCGTGGCCGTGGTCATGGGCCTCAACGTCTCCCTCTTCTCGCGCTTCTTCCGGCAGCGCGGCATCACCTTCCTCGCCATCATGCTGGTCGCCGTCATGTTCATCGGGGGCACGCTGGTGTGGCTGCTGGAACGCAACGTGAGCGGCCACGACGCCCTCATCGAGACGCCCGTGGACGCCTTCTGGTGGGCCTTCATCACCATGACCACGGTGGGCTACGGCGACCATTCCCCCGCCACCACGGGCGGACGCGTCGTGGCCAGCATCATCACCGTCTACGGCATCGTCAACTTCGCCGTGATCGGCGCCATGGCGGTGACGCTGGTCACGCAGGAGCGCCAGCGCTCGGCGTTCGCGGAGATGCACGAGCAGCTGGAGCGCATCGAGGAGCGGCTGGCGGAGATGGGGCGCGAATCGCCGCGCGACGGCTAGCCGAGCAGGCGCGCGCGCACGGCGGCCACGGCCCCCGCGCCCAGACCGAGCGCGCCCAGGTAGCCCGCCGCCGAACCCCAGCGCCCGCGGAGGAAGTCCAGCGTGGCCTCCATCGCTTGCGGCGGGGCGCCCAGCATCAGGCGCGCCGTCTCCGCGTCGATGCCGCGCCGCTCCATGCGCTCCGCGCTCGCTTCCACCACGGGTTCCAGCTCCCGCGCGGAGCGCGCGTAATCGGCCACGATGCGGTCGTCGGGCGTCCCCGCCAGCTCCAGCAGCAGGGCCGTGGCCACGCCCGTGCGGTCCTTGCCCACGGCGCAATGGAAGAGCACGCCGCCCGCGCTGGCGGCGATGGTCTCGAAGAGCGTGCGGTAGGCGTCGCCGCCCTCCGTGAGGAACTGGCGGTAGATGGCGGCGTGGTCGGGGCGGCGGTCCCGCAGCGCGAGCGCGCCCGGCGAGGCGTCGACCTCGAACACGGGCGCGGCGACGACCGTGACGCCGTGGCCGCCCAGGTCGGGCGTGGGGTGCGCGGCGTGCTCCACGGAGGAGCGCAGATCGACGACGGTGCGCACGCCGTGGGCGCACAGCGCGTCCATGCCCGCGGGCGTGAGTTCGGCCAGGCCGCCGGAGCGCACGAGGTCGGAGGCGATGGTCGGCTGGCCGCTGGCGGTGGGGTGCCCGCCGAGGTGGCGCGCGTTGTGGACGGTCTCGAAGCGGAGGGTCCGGTCGGCGTCGATGCGGGGGCTGCCTTCAATCGTCGCGGTGGTCACGGGGGGCACGGTAGCACGCCGGCGTGATCGCGCCGTGAACGGCCGGGGCTCCGAAGCGAGCGGCCCGCGATTCCGGGCCTCCCCAACCGGCCAGCGAGAGCGACATCAGGGCGTCTGCGGTTGAGTTGACCGCGATTTCCGGGCCTCCCCAACCCAACGGCCCGCGGGGCAAATCGCTCTCCGTGGTTGAGTTGACCGCGATTTCCGGGCCTCCCCAACCTTGAGGCCAGCGGACTCAGGGATTGGTGGGCCCCATCGCAATCAGTCATGCAGCCTCGCCGGGCTGCGGCGGGTCCGGATCGGCGAACCGCTCCGGGTTCTCAACGCCCGCCAGCGCTCGGGCGAGGATGTTCCGCGCGGCGTTGAGGTCGGCGTCCATCGCCAGCCCGCAACTGCCGCAGCGGTACTCCTTGCCGGAGCGATAGGTCCTGTCGACGGCCCCGCAGCGCGAACACGTCTGCGAGGTGTGGGCGGGGTCCACGGCGATCAGCTCGCGCCCGGCCCATGCTGCCTTGTACGCGAGCTGCTGCCGCATCATCCCCCAGGACTGTTCGAGGATGCTCCTGTTCAGGCCGGACTTGGCGGAGACGTTCGTCCCCGGCTCCTCCATCGTTCCGGCGGCGCTGGCCGTCATGGCCCCGACGTTCAGGTTCTCGATCGCGACGAGGCCGAAGCGGCGCACGATCTCCGTGGTGATGCGGTGCGTTTCGTTGCGGGCGCGCACGCGCTCGCGGTAGTGGGCGTTGGCGAGGATGCGGGCGCGCCGCCGCCGCTCCCGGCTGCCGCTGCGGCAGGCGCTGAGGCGCTTCTGCTTCTTCTCGATGGCTTTGGCGCGCGGCGGGCGGCGCGGGAAGGCGGTTCCGTCCGAGAGCATCGCCCGGTCGGTGACGCCCACGTCGAGCCCGGCGGCGGCGTTCGTGGGCGGCAGAGGCTCCTGCTCCACTTCGTAGGTGAGGTTGCAGATCAGCCGCCGCCCGCGATGGGTGATGGTGAGGTTGACCAGCTTCCGGTCGAGGGGCAGCTCGCGGCGCTTCCGCATCCTGATCAGCGGCAGCCCCTTCACGCGGATGAGGTAGTGCCTGCCGTTGTCCCGGATCATCGACGGCCTGGGCTCATTGATTTCGATGGTGCTCCAGCGCTGCGCGGACTTGAAGCGCGGGTAGCCGGGCTTCTCGCCCGCCTTCACGCGGCGGAAGAAATTCTGGAAGGCGCGGTCGAGCCGCCGCAGCACGCCGCGCCCGACGCCGACGGAGAGCGCGCTCCAGTCGGGATCGTCCTTCCTGATGTTCGTGAACTGCTTCATCTGGTCGAAGCGCGTGGGGACGGACGGGACGTCGGGCGGCAGGCACTCGTCGGGAAGGTCGCGCCGACCGCGCGCCCAGCCGCGCAGGGGCGTCCATTCCTCGCCCGCGTCCGCCGCCGCCGTCTTCCGCTCGGCGTCCAGTTCGAGGCGGCGCTGGCGGGCGTCCCAGTCCTCGCGGGGCACGGAGCGCCTGCGGAAGGCGTCGCGCCGGTCCTGCAGGGCGGCGTTGTACAGGAAGCGGGAGAGCCGCAGCACATCGTCGAGCCGTTCGTAGCCCGCCTTCGTGGTGGATCCCCGGAACTGGTACGTCGCGTGCATGGCCGCTCATGGTAGCACTCCCGTGCGGATGTGGCGCGCGTCAGTCGTGGGGGATGGCGGCGTGGGGGTGGGCGTCGTAGCGCGGGAGGTAGGGCTTGAGGTCGAGCACGGGCGTGCCGTCGATGGCGTCGAGGCCGCGCACGCGCAGGACCGCGCCGTCCACGCCCAGCAGGGGCACGGCGGAGACGCCCAGGTGGTTGGGGCGCAGCTGGCTGCGCGTGGCGAGGATGCCCGTCTCCACGCCCCCGACGGCGAGCGCGGACGGCTTCGCGGGCGCGGCGGCGGCGAGGTCGAGGTAGCAGACGGCGATGACGTGGCTGTAGGCGTCGAGGCCGCGGGCGCGGGCGGCGTGTTCGGGGAGCAGCGCGATGCGGCTGACGACGCGCTCCCAGCCGCGCGGCCGGGGCCGTGCGACGCCGTTCCGCACATGGCCGATGGCCTCCAGCGTGATCCGTTCGGGGGGCGCGGGCCGCTCGAAGCGCCGGAAGCGGTCGAGGAAGCGGCGCATGGCTACAGCCCTTCCCTGCGCCGGAAGGCCGGAGAGGTCAGAAAGGGTATGCCTTCCTCGAAGCAGACCGCCTGAATACCGCCGTCATCCGTCACCAGTATCCCTTGTTCACCGTAGTACAGGGCCATCGCAATGAGAACGGGATCGGCGCCTCGGCGCGAGCGGCCAAGAATACCGCTGTATTCGCGGGCGATGCGCTCCAGCTCGGCGGTGTTCTCCGTGGTTTCGCGGATGATGGTGTCTCGGTTCCGTTCAACCCAGTCCTTGAGTCGGTCGTCGCGGCGGCGAATCTCCTTCGCCACGCGCCCGGGCAAGCGTAGTGCACCGGATTCCACCAGGCGGGAGAGCCTTTGCGTCCGCACCCCGCCTCTGACCAGATTGATGAGAGCGCTGGTATCAAAGAGATAACGCTGGAGTGGGAGCGTCACGGAGGCTGGCCAGGCCCAAACGCGGTCTCAACATCAGCGACCTTCGTGTCGAGCAGTCCGGCGATCTCCACCGGCGAGGCCAACTCCGCTTCAAGAGCCCGTCGGACCATGTCCGCGCCCTTGTGCCCGAAGGCCCGCCGGTACCGCTCGGCGCGCGTTCCCGCCGAGCCGCGCGCGAACCCGGAACCGGGCTGACGCCAGAATCCCTTGGTCAGCCGAACCCCGGAGGCGATGCCGAGGTGATGGAGGCGGATCCCGATGACGTCGTGGCTCACCTTGAACGTCTGCCTGATGTCGCGCTTCATTGCCGGGGGCCACTCGCGATACGCCCCCTCCGGCGGTGTGGGGGGGAGGGCGAGTGCGAGCAGGCTGCGGGGCACGAGGGCGGCGGCGGCGACGCGGTTGGCGATGTGCTCCTCCCGCCTGTCCGCTGCCCGTTGCGCGGGATCGCAGATGGCCGTCGGGCGGGACGGCGGCGCGAACATGAGGTGGGCGTACTCGTGCGCGAGCGTGAACAGCCGGGCCGAGGACGAATCGGCGGCGTTGAGCAGGATCGCGGGCGGACCGCCCTCGTCCCAGCGGGAAGCGCCACGGCACTCCCCCAGCGGAAGCGAGAGGCTGAACACGAAGGTGCCAGTGTTCTCAATGCGCTCCTGAACGGCCAGCCGCGCCGCATCTTCGTCGGGCCAGGACTGCTGGAGCGTGTCGGTAATGCCGAGCGTGGCCCGCATCCGTTCGCCAAGCGGTTCGATCTCGTCCGCCGAAGTCGAAAGCGGGAGCGTCGCCTTGGGGATCAAGGTCTCCCTCTCGGATTCACCAAGCGCGCCGCTCAGTTCGCGCGCCACCTCGTAGTACGTATCGAAGGTCGAGAGACGCCGCCACGTATCGTAGGAGAGGGTGGATTCCCCGGCGTCGGCGGCCAGGCGAAAGTCGTGGACGGGGCGCTCCGGGAGCGTTCCGAAGAAGGCCGTGAAGGGGATGAGGTACGCCGAGGCGAGCGCCTCCACCTCCGCGAGCGTCGGGCGGTCCGTTCCCGCCTCGAGGATGGCAAGGTGGTCGGGGGGCATCGGCGGATCGCTGGCCGCCTTCAGGGCGGCGTTCACTTTTTCCCATGCCTCGGCGCGGCTGAGGCCCAACCGCTTGCGGGCCTCCTTCAGGATCCCCGGCGCGATGTCCAGCTTGCGGGGCGGCGGCTCAACGGCGCTGATGCTGCTCACGCGGGCAGTCTACCGCGCCCGTGGGCGCTGGCGCGTGCGGGGCGCCTGTGGTAAATTGCTGATGATTCCTAACAATTCCCGCTCCACCCCACCGTGCGAGGTTTCATGGCCATCGAGCAGGCGTCCCCCTCCAGCTACACCGCCGCCAACATCCAGGTGCTCGAAGGGCTCGAGGCCGTGCGGCGGCGGCCCGGCATGTACATCGGCACCACCGACCGCTCCGGCCTCCACCACCTCGTGAAGGAGCTGGTGGACAACGCCGTGGACGAGGCCATGGCGGGGCACTGCGACCGCATCGACGTCGTCTTCCGCAAGGACGGCTGGTGCACGGTGAGCGACAACGGGCGCGGCATCCCCGTGGGCGTGCAGAAGCAGACGGGCAAGACGGCGGTGGAGACGGTGATGACGGTGCTGCACGCGGGCGGCAAGTTCGGCGGCGGCGGCTACAAGGTGTCGGGCGGGCTGCACGGCGTCGGCGCCAGCGTCGTCAACGCCCTCTCCGAGGAGATGCGCGTGGAGGTGGTGCCCGACGCGGGGGCGCAGGGCAAGCGCCACGCGGGCAAGCTCTACCGGCAGGACTACGCGCGCGGGGAGGCGCTCACCAAGCTCGCGCCCACGCCCCTGACGAACGGGCGCGGCAGCGGCACGACCGTCTCCTTCAAGCCGGACGCCGGCATCTTCGATTCCACGGCTTTCGATTTCGCCGTCGAGGCGGCCCGCCTGCGGCAGTACGCCTACCTCACGAAGGGGGCGTGGTTCCATCTGTTCGACGAGCGCGACGGGCGCGAGGCGAACTACTACTTCGAGGGCGGCATCCAGAGCTACGTGCGCCACGTGAACCGCGAGCGCGCGGTGCTGAACCACGATCCCGTCTACGTGGAGCGCGAGGTCGAGGGCAACGTGATCGAGTGCGCCATCCAGTACAACGACGGCTTCAACGAGTCCGTGCACACCTTCGCCAACGGCATCAACACGATCGACGGGGGGGCGCACCTGACGGGCTTCCGCAGCGCCCTCACGCGCGTGCTCAACGACTACGCGCGCAAGGCCAGGGTGCTGAAGGACGGCGAGGCCAACCTGAGCGGCGAGGACGTGCGCGAGGGGCTGGTGGCGGTCGTCTCCGTGAAGCTGCCGGAGCCCCAGTTCGAGGGCCAGACGAAGACGCGCCTGGGCAACGCCGAGGTGGCCGCGCACGTGCAGAGCGCGTTGGGCGAGGCGCTCACGCAGTACCTCGAGGAGAACCCCTCCGACGCGCGCCGCATCATCGAGAAGGGGATGACGGCGGCGCGCGCGCGCGAGGCGGCCCGCAAGGCGCGCGATCTCGTGCACCGCAAGAGCGCGCTGGAGAGCGGCAACCTGCCGGGCAAGCTGGCCGACTGCTCCAGCCGCAACCCCGAGGACTCCGAGATCTTCATCGTGGAGGGCGACAGCGCGGGCGGCTCCGCCAAGCAGGGGCGCGACCGCCACACGCAGGCCATCCTGCCCCTGCGCGGCAAGATCCTGAACGTGGAAAAGGCTTTCCCCGAAAAGATGCTGGGCCACGAGGCCATCCGCCTCATCATCTCCGCCCTGGGCACGGGCATCCGCGACACCTTCGACATCGCCAAGCTGCGCTACCACAAGGTCATCATCATGACGGACGCGGACGTGGACGGGGCGCACATCCGCACGCTGCTGCTCACCTTCTTCTTCCGCAACATGGTCGAGCTGATCGAGCGCGGCAACCTCTACATCGCGCAGCCGCCCCTCTACCGCCTGCAGCAGGGCCGCAACACGCACTACTTCTTCTCCGATGCGGAGCTGCGCGAGTTCCAGCGGGGGAAGAAGCAGAAGGGCAACGTGCAGCGCTTCAAGGGGCTGGGCGAAATGAACGCCGACCAGCTGTGGGAGACGACGCTGCAGCCCGATTCGCGCATCCTCATGCGGGTGAACATCCAGGACGCGGCGGACGCCGACCGCATCTTCTCGGAGCTGATGGGCGAGGACGTGAGCCACCGCCGCCGCTTCATCCAGACGAACGCGAAGAACGTGCAGAACCTGGACGTGTGAGCGCTACTCCCCCGGCGGCAGGCCGGGGGGCAGGACGATGCGGGCGCCCTCCGCCAGGCCGCGGCGCGCGAACCAGCCCGCGTTCACCTCCAGGGCGTAGCGGTAGGGCGCGGCGGGCCACAGCAGGGTCTCGTCGAAGGGCTCGCCGTCGAGCAGGTCGAGCACGCGCCCGTCCGCCGCCAGGAAGGCGATGGTGAGGGGGATGGGCGTGTCCTTCATCCAGAAGGCGCCGCCGGTCTCGGCGGGAAAGACGAAGAGCATGGCCTCGTCCTCGCCGAGCGACTGGCGGAACATGAGCCCGCGCTGACGCTCTTCGGGCATGGCCGCCACCTCGGCGGTGAGGGAGGCGACGGCGCGCCCGTCGGCGTCCGCGACGGTGAGCGCGACGGTGCGCAGGGACGGTTCGGCGGGGGCCTCGTCCGCGCCGGAGCAGGCGGCGAGCAGGAGCACGGCGGCGGCGAGCGAGAGGAGCGCGCGCATCGGGGCGAGCCTACGCGGCGGCGTCCGCGCTTGACGGCGCGAACCGCATCCCCCAATATCGGGGGTAATCCTCCCCGTCGTCCTCCACCTCGGTGGCGCACTGGCGGGGGTTTTCTTGAGTTTCATGGTGAACCGCGCCGCCGCGCTTGACACCGCGAATCGTGTCCCCCACGATTAGGCCAATGCTCCCCGTCGTCCTCCACCTCGGTGGCGAACTGGCGGGGTTTTTCTTGAGTTTCATGGTGAACCGCGTCGCCGTCTTCATGGATGCCCAGAACGTCTACCGGGGCGCACGGGATTGCTTTGCCATGAGGCAGGGACCTCCCCAAGCCGGTCAATTCTCCCCCCTGCGGTTCGCCAGGCTCCTGTGCGACCGAAAGAACTCGTATCAGCCCTCTTCGACCGTGCGCACGCTCACGCAGGTCCGCATCTACACGGGTCGCCCCGATTCCTCGAAGGCTCCCCGGACTTATGCGGCGCACATGCGCCAGTGCGCGGCGTGGGAACGCGCGGGGGCAACTGTGATCTCCCGCGCGCTTCGCTATCCGAGGGACTGGCCCGAGCGACGAGCTGAGGAGAAAGGGATCGACGTGCAGCTCGCCATCGACTTCGTCGCCGGAGCCTTCGACGACGAGTACGATACCGGCATCGTCTGCTCGACCGATACCGACCTGCTGCCCGCGCTGGAGTTCGTGGCCACGCGCTACCCGCGCAAGCACGTCGAGACCGCCGCTTGGCAGTCCGAGGGCTGGCGCAGCGAGCTGCGGTTGTGGGAGCCCGCCACCTGGTGCCATCGTCTGGGCCGTGCGGATTACGAGGCCGTGCGCGATCCCGTCGACTACGCCACCGCCTGAGGGGCGCGCTTCCCCCCGAACGCGGCCTGCGGCAGCATGGGGGCCGATGGTCGCGCTTTCGAGCTACTTCTTCTGGAGCGGGCTGGCGCTGGCGGCGTTGGCCTCCGTCGCCTACGCCGCGTACGCCGCCAGCGCCGCGCTCGCGCCGCGACGGGCGGGCGCTGGCGCGGTCGCGCTGGCGGGCGCGCCCAACGCCGGGCTAGGGCGGCTGGCGACGGCATTGGCGGCGCTCGCCGCGCTGGCGCTGGCGGGGGCGCTGGCGGCGCGCTGGGCCGCCGTCGGACACGCCCCCCTCTCCAACCTCTACGAGTACACGACGGCCCTCGCCTGGGCGGTGACGGCCGCCTGGCTGGCCTTCGAGCGCGCCTCCCGCCTGCGCCGCCTGGGGCTCGTGGCGCTGCCCCTGGCGACGGCGGCGCTGATCGTGGCCACGCGCTTCCCCGACACCGTCACGCCGCTCGTCCCGGCCCTGCAGAACGGCCCCCTGCTGACGCTGCACGTGAGCGTCATGCTCGTCTCCTACGCGGTGCTCACGGTGGCCTTCGGGGGGGCCGCCGTCTACCTTGCGCAGGGGGGCGAGGGCGGACGGCGGTTCGCCTTCCTGCCCGGCGGCGCGGCGGCGGGTGACCTCGCCCATCGCGCCGTGCTCGTGGGCTTCCCCCTGCTGGCGCTGGGCATCGCCCTGGGGGCGTGGTGGGCCAACAGCGCCTGGGGCCGCTACTGGGGCTGGGACCCGAAGGAGACGAGCGCGCTGGTGGTGCTGCTGGCGCTGGCGGCCTACTTCCACGCGCGCGCGGGCGAGGGCACGGTGGCGAACGCGCCCGTCGTCCGGCGCTTCGTGCCGCGGCGGCTGCGCGGGGGCTGGCGGCCCGACCCCATGTGGTGGCTGGTGGCCATGTGGGCGCTGATGCTGTTCACCTATTTCGGCGTG
This sequence comes from Tepidiformaceae bacterium, assembly GCA_958295975.1. Taxonomy (GTDB): domain Bacteria; phylum Chloroflexota; class Dehalococcoidia; order Tepidiformales; family Tepidiformaceae; genus UBA2991. The sequence continues at coordinate 850,232 of OY282446.1, forward strand.
AACCTCTGGATCACGGGCCTGCACAGCTACGCGGGCGTGTGAGCGCGGCGGTACACTGCGGAGGCAGGGGGACGCCGGTGCGGAACGTCGCCATCGCGATCCTGGCTGGCGCGATCGCGCTGGGCTTGGCGTGTGGCGGTGAAGATCCCTCGGCGCCCACTCCGACGGGCAGCCCCGCGTCCACGGCAACGGCCATGTCCGTGGCGACCGCAACGCCCACCCCGACCACCGCCACGATGCGCAGTCCAACCCCTCCTCCCGCCGCAACTGCCGCGCCCAGCCCAACGCCCCTGCCCACGCCAGCCGCAACGGCCACCCCCATGGCCGCAACGTCCGCGACGCTGGCGGTGTTTTCGACTCTGGTGAGCGAGGCATACAGGGAAGAGGGGCGGCAATGGACGCGGCGGGTGTCCGTCCTCGACATCGCCGCGGGGACGTACTGGCACGTCTTCGACTACCTGAGCGAATGGCCAGCGCGGCTCCTGACCGCGGACGGGAGCATCGTCTTCGGGGACGGAGAGCGCGTGCGCCGCTTCGCTCCCGACGGGCGGGATGAGACCACCCTGTTCGAAGGCGAGGGCATTCACAAGATCAGCGTCTCCCCGGACGGCTCGAAGGTCGCGTTCCCGGACGCGGACGGCATTCTGGTCCTGGATGTCGCATCCGGCGAGCGGCTGCTGCGCGTCAACCGCGACGAACTCACGGCGCTGCTGCCGGATGCATCCGCAACGATCTTCTCGCTTGATCGCTGGAGCACCGCTGGCGACGGGATCGCCATCACCGCCACCGACAGGGAGACGGGAAAGAGCCGCCCGGGCATCCTCACGCTCGACGGGAATGTGCAGGCGCTCCCGCACAACAGGGGGGAACCTCTCGCCCGACTTCCGGCACGCCATCCGGCTCCGTCGTACCGACACCACGGGCGTGGCCAGCGGGTTCGAGGTGATGGACCTGGAGCGCGGGAGGGTGGTCCGGACGGTGATAGCGGACGTGGACACGTTCGTCATCCCGTGGCCGGACTGGTGGCTCGACACCGACCGGTTTTCCTGGTTTGAGATAAGCCGCAGGCTCAGCGGCGGCCTGTGCCCCTACGATCTGACATCGCGCCCGCGAGAAGCAGGCTCCGTGACCGCCGCGCACTCGTGCGCGGGACCAGTCAGTATCGCGTACAGCGCCATCGCCTGGTGGGAGGCGGGGTTCGAGGGCGAGAGCGTGGTCGTGGGGCCTCGCATCGTCGACGTCGCATCGGGGGCAATCCGGAAGCCGACCCAAAGCGAATGGCGCCGGATGCGGGCGGACGCGCCGCGCCTGTCCGCGCGGGGGTTCTGCGGGCTCCGCCGGGGAGGAGCAGCCTGCAGCCTCTGGTACGAGGGGCGTCCGATCTGGACGGGGCCGGATCTGGAAGTCGTCGGTCTCATCGAACTCGACGCGCCGTTCACGCCGCGAGGCGTCGCCGTTCACCCCGCCCCGCGCCCGTCCGCCTCTCAATCGCCGCCATCGCGCGAGGAGATGGCGGGGCCGCTCCTCGCCTGGTCCGAGGCTGGCGGCTATGAAGCAGAAGCGGGGGAGGATGGCGTCGAGCGATTCCACGCGCTGCGGCGCGTCATGGTCCATGACGCGGGCACGGGGCGAAGCTGGCGCGCCTTCGACTACCGGTATCCTCCTCCGGACTACGTGGTGGACCTCCATCCGGGCTATGCGGACAACGATGCAGCCGCACAGGTGCAGCTGGCGCGCGCGGGCTTCACCGTCTGGGTCGAGGACGGCTGGAACGCGGGTACGGTCCGCTACGTCTCGCTGGAAGGGCGCGAAACGACGCTCGTCGAACACCGTGGCATTCGCGGCGTCCTCCTTTCTCCCAGTGGAGAACGGGCCGTCGTCCGCACTGGACCGGATGGCATGGAGGACGGCGCGCTCCTGATCTTCGATCTGCCTTCGGGGCGGCTGCACCAGCGCGTCGCTCTCTCCGACCTGCTGGCCCGGTTCCCGGATGAATGGCGGGGCGATGGCGGGCTTCGCTGGATTCGTCTCGATCCTGCGCGCTGGAACACGGATGAGACCGCGTTCAGCGTCGTCGCCGTCCTCTCTGACTGGGCTGGCGGCATCGGGTACTCTCGCACCGGGCTGCTTTCGTTTGATGGCGTGTTTCGCCTGTTACCCCCGGATGTGAACGACGAGCAGGCGCTCTCTCCGGACTTCCGGTACATCGCCCGCGGGCGGGGCAATACCGGCGAGTATGAAGGGTACTACTGGCTCAGTCTCGACATCGTCGACGCAGCGACCGGGCGCATCGTGCGGAGCGTGCCAGTGGGGGAACGGACCGACGGCCGGGGCATCGTTGACGGGGACCGGGAATGGGTCGATAACAACCGATTCGCCTGGTCTCCGGGGTACGACCGCTACGACCCGGCCAGCCCACCGGAGGAAGCCCACCCCGTCGAGCTGTTGAATGTTCGCACCGGTGAGATCGAGCGCCTCGCGCCCGAGGAGTACTTCGCGCGCTTCCCGGGCGAACGCGCCAGCGCCAGCTGCACCGACGACGACCCGATCGGGCTGTGCTCCGTCCTGCTCGACGGGGAAGTGGTGGGGCGGGGGCAGTGGGCCGAGGTCATCGGCGTCGTCGCGATCGACTGACGGCCCCGCGGTCCGCACAGCTACGCGGGCGTGTGAGCGCGGCGCAGACGGCGTCCGGTGGCGACGAGGATGGCGACCGGGACGGCGTAGAAGAACGCCAGCAGCGCTCCAAAGCCGACGATCAGGCCCGCGGGCAGGCCCGGGGTGACGGCCGGGAGCACGCCCGGAGTGACGAGGCCGGCGACACCGAGGCCGATCAGCCCCACGCCCGCCAGCAGATGCGTGGCGTTCAGGGTGCGGACGCCATCGCCCGCGCCGCTTCCGGCGAACCCCGCCCACAGCAGCCCGAGGACCACGAGCACGCCCACGACGGTGATTATCGACAGCCCGCCGCCGGTCAGGGCAGTGAGAGCGAACAGCGCGCCGATGGCGATCAGCCCGCTCGGGCCGAGGACGGTGATTATCGACAGCCCGCCGCCGGTCAGGGCATTGAGAGCGAACAGCGCGCCGATGGCGATCAGCCTGCCCGGGCCGATGGCCGCGCCGGTCCGGCTCCACCAGCCCACGAGGAGCAGGGGCGCGAACGCGACGGCGAGGTCCACGGACAGGGAGAGGGTCGAGCCGGTGACGCTGGCGACGCTGTCATCAGGGGCGTACCAGAGAATGGAGTACACGGAGGCCGGAGCGGCGGCGACGAAGAACATGGCCGTGAGCAGCGCCATGCACATGAGCAGCCGGACGGGGGTGACGGGGTCGGCGGACTGGCGTGAACGTCGCATTCCCGCGACGGCGAACGCCAGCACCGCGAGCGGGATGGCGAAGGCAACCGCCTGCAGGACCACCGGCGCCGTGATCGACGCATCGCTCTCCCGCGTGAATGCGAGGAGCGCATGCAGGGTCGTCAGCACGGAGGCGAACAGCGCGGCATTCAGCAGACCGAGCAGCCCGGTCAGGAACAGCAGCCGGGAGAACGTGAGACCATCGTCCGCATTCGCGCGCGTCCGCGAGCGCAGGGCGGCGGCGGTGAGCGTTGCCAGCGTGATCGCGAAGAAAAGCGCCAGCGCCACCGGCGAGGGAGCGTCGATGCGGTCAGGCGGCCCCAGCAGCGCCAGCAGCGCCAGCAGGGGCGCCTGCGTGGAGGTGAAGAACGTGAGGCCAAACAGCCCGACGACGGCGAGCGCCTGCGTGAACGTGACGGACGACCTCATGGCTGGCGCCGCCTGCGGACGGCGGCCAGGGGCAGGAACGGCAGGACCGCCGCCAGCCCCAGCGTCGCGACTGGCCAGAGATACGTGGACGACGGGAGGGCAGCGTAGATCCAGTACCGTTCGTTGACCACCCACGCGAGCCTCGTGGCGGGGAATGGTCTGCTGACGTCCGTGGCGTCGCCCGCAATCAGGGCGACGATGTACGGCATCCACGAAATGATGGCGGCGACGGCGAACACGCCGCCCAGCAGCGCCACACCGGCGGGCAGTCCGCCAGCGGGACGGTGGGGGGCGGCGTCCGCGTTCCGCCACTGGCCGAGCCAGCCCGGAAGCAGGAGCGCGGGCGGGATGGCGAAGGCGAGCAGCAGCGTGACGGGGCTGGTGACGACGGCGACGGCGGCGGCCAGGAGAATGAGCGCGACGACGGCGAGCAGCCGCATGGACTCCGCGGGCGTGAACCGCTCCATGCGGCGGGCCCACGCGATGGCCGCGAGCGGGGCGGCGAAGGGGACCGCCAGCGCGAGCAGCATCCCGACGTTGCGCGCGCCCGTCCAGACCAGGGCGATGTCGTCGGCGCGGGCCGGAGCGGTGGCGGCGGCGACCATGAGGGCCAGCAGCGCGAGAGCCGTGAGCAGCCGCCCGGCGGTGATGGCGTGGTCGCCGTCCGGATACCAGCGCTCGCGCACGATCGCGCCGCGCGCCCGCAGCAGGACCGCGAGCGGAATGAGGAACGCGATTACCTGCATCGCGGCCATGAAGGCCCACGTGGAGCCCCAGTCCGTGGCCGCGCCGACGAGGGCCGTCACGGGCGAACGGGCGGCGACGACGATGAGGCCCAGCAGCCCCACGATGGCGAGCAGCTCGCTCCGGGTGAGCGGGCGGACGGCGATCGCGTCGTCGCGCTTCCGCATGCGCCACGCGGCGGCGAGGACCGCGAGCGGGATGGCGACCGCCGTCGCCAGCAAGGCGATGGCGGCCCCGGTCGCGGGAGGCGGGGAGAGGGGATCCAGCGGCCGGAAGACCGACCGGAAGAAGGCGATGGCGAAGATGGCGTCCGCGCCCAGCGTCAGGGCGAGCGTGAGGCCGAGCAGCCCCACGACGGCGAGCGCTTGCGGGAAGGCGAGGGGACGCACGCGCGCGGCGCTACTCGATGTCGATGGCGCCGCCCGCTTCCTCGATTTTGGCCTTGATCTCCTCGGCCTCGTCCTTCGCCACGCCTTCCTTGATGCGGGCGGGGATGCCCTCCACCAGCTCCTTGGCCTCCTTCAGGCCGAGGCCGCTCACGACCTCGCGCACGGCCTTGATGACGTTCACCTTCTTGGGCCCGAAGTCCTTGAGCACGACCGCGAACTCGGTCTGCTCCTCTTCGGCGGGCCCGGCGTCGGCGGCGGGCGCGGCGGCGGCCATCATCATGGGCGCGGCGGCGGTGATGTCGAACTCCTCCTCGATCGCCTTGTTCAGGTCGCGGAGTTCGAGCAGGGTCATGCCCTTGATGATCTCCAGCGCTTCCTCGATTTTGGTGGCCATGGCGGTTCCCCCCTGCGTGTGTGTGGGCGTTTAGTCCGGGACGGGCGCCGCGGGGGCGGCGTCCGGCCCTTCGAGCTGGTTGGCGCGGGCCTCCACGAGGCCGCTGAATTCGCGCAGCGTGGCCCGCAGCAGGCCCGCGAGGTTGCGCACGGGCGACTGCAGCTTGCCCGCGATCTGGGCGATGAGTTCGTCGCGCGGGGGCGTCCGCGCGAGCTCCGCCACCTCGGCGGCGCTGAGCACGCGCCCCTCCAGCCAGCCGCCGTGGATGGGCAGCTCGCGCCGCGCCGCGCGCAGGTGCTCCAGCAGCAGGCGCGCGGGCGCGACCGGATCGCCGAAGCCGAAGGTGAGCGTGGACGGCCCCCGCAGCAGCTCGGCCAGTTCGGGGCGGCCCGCGTCCCCGGCGGCGCGCCGCGCGAGCGAGTTCTTGACCACGCGCATGCGCGCGTCGGCGGGACGCAGGGCGCCCCGCAGCGCCTGGAAGGCGGCCACGTCGAGGCCGCTGTGGTCCGTGCCGATGACGACCTCGGCGCGTTCCATGTCCTGCTTGATCTCGGCGACGAGCGCCACCTTTTTCGCGGCGGGCACGAACGGGACTCCGATCCGCGACGGGGAGGGAGGGAGAGCGAGCGGCGCGCGCTGGCGCCCGTCTCGCGCATCGCCTCGGCAGGCGCCGCGTGCGGCTTCTTCCCGATGGGAACCTGCGGTCTCCGGCAATCGCTTGCCGCGCCAGTATGGGGCGGCGCGGGCTTAGGGGAAAGCGCCCCGCTCAGGGGCCGCCCGGCAGGGCCGTGGCCAGGCCCGTCACCTGCTCCGGCGCGAGGTGGTCGATGGCCCCCGCCGCCGTCAGCGCGAACCCGTCCGCCCGCGCCTCCAGCGTCGTCACGGAGGCGTTCGCCAGCTTCACGGGCACGACGCGGTCGTCGTCCATGGCCGCGCCGATGGCGGCGCAGATGGCGATGTAGTGGCTCACGATGACGGCGTCGCCGCCGCTTCCCAGCTCGCGCAGGGCCGCCAGCGTGCGCTCCCGCCAGCGGCGCAGCTCCGCGGACTGCTCGCTCCAGCGACCCTCCATGAACGGCCCGATGATGGCCTTGCGCTCGGCGGGCGGCAGGTCGGGGTCGAAGACCTCGGCCACTTCCGCGCGGATCTCCGGTTCCAGCCCGAAGGCGCGCGCGAAGGGCTCCGCCGTCTCGCGCGTGCGGCGCAGGGGCGAGACCGCGAGGCGCGCGGGCGCCAGGTGGGCGAGCGCCCGCGCCGCCGCCTGCGCCTGCTCCCGCCCCAGCGGCGCGAGGCCGGGGTCGAGGTCGTCGAGCCCGGCGGCGGCCAGCCCGTGGCGCACGAGGTGGAGCGTCACGCCGAAGCCGCGTCCCCGCCGAAGAAGGTGCGCTCCGCCTCCTCCGAGAGGGGGATGTTCATGAGGCGGGCGCGCTGCAGCGCCTCCCAGTAGTAGCGGTAGGTGGCGCGGTCGTGCAGGTCGCCCTCGTGCTGGATGGGCCCCCAGTCGGCCTCGAACGCCTTGAGCATGATGGCCTCGCCCAGCTCCACCTCCGGGGCCTCGGGCGACATGGCGCGCGTGATGGGCTCGATCTGGGCGGGATAGATGGACCACTGGCGCACGAAGCCGAACTCCTCGCGCGCGCGGCGGGCGTCGCCGTAGATGACCTCCGGATCGCGCAGCTCGAGCGTGACGTTGTGGGCGGGCACGACGCCGTGGGCCAGCGCCGCCGCCACCACCTCCGCCTTGGCGCGGCGGATGAGGGCGTGGTCGAACTGCCCCGGCGAGCGCATGGCCGAGGCGGGAATGGCCCCGTGGTGGCCGGAGACGAAGTCCATCAGCCCGAAATCCAGCACCTGCACCGTCGGCAGCGCCGCCAGCTCCCAGGCGTGGCGCAGCGCCCCGTGCGTCTCGATGAGGATGTGCACGGGAATCTCGCGCCGCGCCCCCGCGCGCAGGGCGCGTTCGCGGATGTACTCGATCATCTCCGCGCCCTGGTGGGCGTCCGTGCACTTGGGCACGGTGAGGTAGGCCACGCGGTCGCCCGCCTCGCCCACCACGATGTCGACGTCCGCGCGCCAGTGGTCGTGCGTGTAGTCGTGGATGCGCACGCCCGCCATGTTGAAGCGGTTGCCGGGGTCGTTCTGCATGCGCGCGGTCATCTCCGCGTGGGCGCGCTCCTCGCCGGTGGGGGCGCCGTCCTCGAGGTCCATGGTGATGTCGAAGACGCCGCCCAGCTCCTGCTGGCGCTCGAAGGCCTTCTGGATGCGCGACTCCGTGCCCGCGAAGTGCTCGCAGGCGGGGATGACGGGCAGGGGCGGCTCGCCCTCGAAGAGGGCCTCGTTGGGGTGTCGGGGCATGGGGGACGCCTCCCGGTTGGATGTGCGCGGGCAGTATCCCCCGCCCGCCCCCATACGGTCACGCGCTACCAGGCGGGAATACCCGCTGGACGAACTCAGCCGCCATCACGCACGGGATGCCAAAGTCCTCGCAGGCCTTGCGAATGCCGTGCGTCGCTCGATCGCCGCCATCGTCGGCAACAACGCACACGGCATAACCGTCGCTGGCGCGCTCAAGCGCGAGGGCGATGATGTAGGGGTCGGCTGGTTCGCGTCCGGAAGGGCTCTTCATGATGTCCGGATGGCCTCGAACGACCATGCTCACGGTGGCATCATCTGGAGCGGGAAGGTGTCCCATCACAGTCCGTGCGTCTCTGGCCCACCGTGCAAGGGCATCAGGTTTCTCGACATCGCCGATCTCGCTCCAGACCTGCGACGGGAACACGAGTTGTCCTTGCCGCACGAGAGCAAGAAGCCGGCTCCAGAATTCGGGCTGCAACTCCTCAGGCACGAGCATCTTGATGAAGTTGATGGCGGCGCTGGAATCGAGCACCCACAGGGGACCGCGCTCAAAGCCCGGCAGGGTCACGCGCGCAGCAACTCACTTGCGCCCGGCAAGAGCGTGCGGTCGAGCCGGAGGCGCCGACTCGCGTCGATCTCGTTGATGCGTTCGGCGTCAAGCGCCCGCAGCACGGTCCCGACCGCGAGTTCGCCGTACTCGTCGATGCGCTTCCGGGGAGACGTCCTGCCCGCGCCACCGCCACCGCCCTTCTTCTCCCGATCGATATGCGGCCACTCCGTCTCAACCTGAGCGTAGGCGTTCTCGACGGCCCCGATGTCCTCCAGCGCGATGGCGGCGGCGCGACGGCTGATTCCGAAGCGGCGTGCGGCGTGCTTCACGAGGTCGAGGCCGTCAAGGGCCGTGCCTGCGGCCAGCGTGCGCAGCTCGGCGCGCGGGATGAGCACGTGGCTGGCGACGAGGTCGCACCAGCGTTCAGTGCCGCCGCCGTTTCGGGCGGCGCAGGCGCTGTCGGCGGCGCGGGCGAGGTGGGCGAGTTCGTGGAACAGCGTGAAGCTGCGCGCCTCGACGATATCCGCCGTGTTGACCGCGATCACGGGGGCGCGTTCGTCGGGGAGCGCGAAGCCCCGGATGCCCCCCTTCCCCAGCGGGAGCGCGAGCACGGCCACGCCGTTCGCCTCGACGGCCTCGCGCCAGCCGCGGAAGGCCCGCGCGGCATCGTTCCAGCTGCGCCGCCGATCGATGCTCACGCCAGTCCAGCGCTTAAGCCCGACCGCAACGTCTCCTGCATCATCGTGGGGGTTGGCGACGGGCAGCGTGGGCGCGTCCTCGACGAGCGTCGAAAGGAACTCCTGCAGGTAGCGCGCGCGACGCACCTGAAGGCGCTCATCGAAGGTGAGCTCGCGCTGGGCCGTCGCGGGTTCACCAGCGGGCCTGCGCAACCCCGGGGAAAGGGAGTCCTCAGTGGGAGCCTCGGGCAGGAAGAACATGGCGCGCGGGCGCTTGAGCGTCTCCGCGAACTTCGTCAGCTGGCCCCTGGTCGGCTGCTCCGGACCCGTGGCCCACGCGGAGACGGCGGCGGGCTCGACATTCAGCTTGTCGGCGATCTTCTCCACCGAGAGGCCGCTCTCATCGATGGCCCACGCGACGACCTCGGGGGTGACGGGCGAGTACTCGGTCATGGCGTCTCCCGGGGAAGGATAGCGGATCGCTACGCCCAGGCGGCGAGGGCGGCGGCGGCGGCGGCGCGCACGCGCTCCGCCGTGCCCGGCGGGAGCGACGGCGCGAGCACGGCCAGCCGCTCGTCCACGTAGGCGCGCGCCGCCTCCACGCTGGCCACGTCGTCGCTGGCGGCGGCCTCCGCCACGAGCGCGCTGGCAAGGCGCTCCGGCGCGCGTTCGACGGCCCCGCCCGCCGCGGCCAGGTCGGCGAAGGGCTCCCCCAACATGCGGCGGAGCTGCGTGAGGCGGATGGCGTCGCCGGACACGGGCCGCTCCCGCCGCGCGGGCGGCTAGCGCGCGGGCGCTTCCTGCCGCGGCGGCCGGATCTTGTTGTAGCAGATGCTGCAGTAGACGGGGCGGTCGCCGCGCGGCTGGAAGGGCACCTCCGTCATCTGGCCGCAATCGGCGCAGGCGGCGGGGTGCATCTGGCGCGGGGTCTTGCCCCCGAAGCTGGCGAAATTGCCGTAGCGCACGTAGCCGTCGATCTCCTCAAGGGAGCTGCGGTTCGAACGGCGCGCCTGGCGGCAGGAGGGGCAGCGCGTGGGCTCGTTCAACAGCCCCTTGTTGGCGTAGAACTCCTGCTCGCCCGAGGTGAAGGTGAAGCTGGTGCTGCAATCGCGGCAGACGATCTGTTTGTCGGCGTAGGCCACGGGCCGGACGCTCCTTCCCCGAAGGTCTCGCCCCCAGTGTAGCAGCCCGCCGCCGCGGGGGCGCTTGCCGCCGGCGCGCGCGGCGCGCAGCATGGGGCCATCCGCCGACCGGGAGCCCGCCCATGCGCGCCGTCCACCGTTCCTTCGCCGTTCTCGCCGCCGCGCTCCTGCTGGCGGTCCCCGCGCTGACCGCCGTCGGAAGCGCCGCCGCCGACTCGCACGGGGACGGCGCGGGCGGCATCGCGCTGCGCGTGTGGCAGGGCGTCGGCAGCGCGGAGCGCCTGCGCGCCCTCTCCGTGAGCGCGCGCCCGGCGGGCGGCTCGTGGACCGAAGCGGCGCCGGTGGACCTGAGCGGCATGAGCGCATCGGGGCGCCATCGCTACGCCGACGTGGAGTTCGCGGGCACGGAGGCGCGCGTCTGGCAGGCGGTCGACGATGCGCGACGTGTCTACCTGAGCGCGCGCGCGACGGGCGGCTCGTGGCGCGACTTCGGCACCGTGCGCCTCGACATGAGCGGCATCAACCGCGCGGGAACCATCCGCTACGCCGACGTGATCGCGCCCGCGTCCGCGCCCGCCGTCTCCGGCGCGTGCGCGGAGGGCGAGCTGTCGTTCGGCTTCTACGCCTACTTCGAGCCGGTGAGCGCCAGCGCGGGCGCGGGCCCCGACGATCCCGCCTTCGCCACGCACACCGGCTACGAGGCCGACCTGCTGACGGCGCTGGAGGCCATGGAGGGCGCGGGCCTGTCCTTCGCGCGCGCCCCCGTCGAACCCTGGGAGGGCATCTGGCTGCGCTCCGCGGGCGAGTTCGACATGGTCGGCGGCGGCATCACCATCCTCGATTCGCGCCGCCGCGATGCCGCCGGCACGGAGCTGGTGCGCTTCACCTCGGGCCACATCGCCTTCCGCCAGTCGCTGCTGGTGCGGGCGGAGGACGCCGAACGCCTGCGCGCGCACGCCGACCTCACGAGCGCGGACCGCGTGGGGGCGCTGGCGGGCACCACCGGCGAGGCGCGCCTGCTGCAGCTGGCGGGGCTGACCGACGCGGACGGCGTGCTCGTCGCGGGGGCGCGCGTGGTCACGCCCGCGGGCGAATTCGAGGCCGACGGCTCCGACCGCTGGTTCATCACCGCCGCCGGCTTTTCGCCCGAATTCGAGGGGCGCACGAGCCTCGCGCCGCCCTCCGACGACCTGCCGCGGGTGATCTACCTCGGCTACGACGCGGGCGAGGCGGAGCTGCTGGAGGCGCTGGCCGCGGGCGACGTCGAGGCCGTCGCGCGGGGCGAAATCGGCAACCGCGACGCGGCCCGCGATTCCGGCGGGGAGTTCGCCGTCACGGCCCTCGACCCCGCCGTCGAATGGGGCGGCTTCACCGTCTCCGTCGAGCGGCCCGCGCTGGCCGAATGCCTCGACGCCCGCATCGACTTCCTCACGAACGATCGCGCCATCGGCTACGCCGAGTGGTCGGCGGACGCGACCGTGTTCCTGCAGCGCGCGCGCCTCTGGAACGCGGAGCGCTGACGCCCGTGCGCGCCCTCGTGCTCGCCGCGGCGCTGCTGGCGGCGCCCGCGCTGGCCGCCTGCTCCGGCGGCGGGGATGCGGTCGAGCCGTGCGCGGATGGCCCGCTCACGCTCGGCTTCTACGCCCACTTCCCGCCCGTGAGCGCCAGCGCCGACCCCGACCCGGACTCGCCCGCCTTCAACACGCAGCTCGGCTACGAGGGTGATCTGATGACGGCGCTGGAGGCCATGGAGGGCGCGGGCATCGCCTTCGAGCGCCGCGGCATCCCCGTGTGGGAGGGCATCTGGCTGCGCGCGGCGGGCGACGGCTACGACGTCATCGGCGGCGGCATCACCATCCTCGATTCGCGCCGCCGCGACGCCTCCGGGAACGAGGTCGTCACCTTCACGAGCGGCCACATCGCCTTCCCCCAGTCGCTGCTGGCGCGGGCGGGAGACGCCGCGCGCTACGACGGCTACGCCTCCGTGACCGGCGCGGACCGCATCGGGGCCTTCGCGGGGGCCACGGGCGAGACGCGCCTGCTGCCGCTGATCGGCCTCGCGGACGCCGACGGCGTGCTCGTCGCGGGCGCGCGCGTGGTCACGCCCGCGGGCGAATTCGAGGCCGACGGCTCCGACCGCTGGTTCATCACGGCGGGCGGCGCCTCGCCCGAATTCGCGGGGCGCACGCGCCTGCTCCCGCCCCCCGGCGGCTCGCCGCGCGTGGTCTACGTCACGGACGCGACGGGGACGCCGGAGGAGCGGCTGGTCGAGCTGCTGCTGGTGGGCGACATCGACCTCGCCTCCATGAGCGAGGTCAGCAGCCTCGGCTACGCGCGCGACTCCGGCGGGGAGCTGGCCGTCGTCGCGGTCGAGGAGGAGCGCCCCCTCGGCGGCCTCGCCCTCGCCATCGGGGACGCCGCGCTGGCGCGCTGCCTGAGCGCCCGCATCGACGAGCTCACGGACGATCGCGGCATCGGCTTCGCGCAGTGGGCGGACGATCCGTCCGTGTTCATGGAGCGCGCGCGGCGCTGGAACGCGGAGCGCTAGCCGCTGAAGCGCACCACCGGCGCGCTCCGCCCCCAGAGCTCCTCAAGCCGGTAACGGTCGCGCTGCTCCGGGGAAAAGAGGTGAACGATGACGTCGCCGCAGTCGATCAGCACCCAGCCGCTCTCGCGGCGGCCTTCCTGGCGGCGCGGGGGCGCGCCCGCGCGCTTGAGTTCCAGCCCCAACCGTTCGACGATGGCGGAGAACTGGAGCGGCGAGTGCGCCGTGGCCAGCACGAAATAGTCGGCGAAACCGGAGGCGCGGGCGATGTCGAGCAGGGCGATGTCCCCGGCCTGCAGTTCGGAAAGCAGGTCGATGATGCGGTGGGCCAGGGGCTCCGGTTCCAGCGCGCGCGCTCCGTTCCGCCCGTCCGCGGGCGCGCGGGGATGGTAGCACGGCCCATGCGCGCCACGCGCGTCCTCTGCGCCATGTCCGGCGGCGTCGACAGCGCCGCCGCCGCCGCCCTGCTGCTCGACCGCGGTTACGAGGTGGTGGGCCTCACCATGCGCCTCTGGACCGACGAGCGGCCCGACGCCCCCAGCGGCCAGCGGCGCTGCTGCGGCGTGGAGGACGTGGACGACGCGCGCCGCGCCGCGGGCCAGCTCGGCATCCGCCACTACGTGCTCAACTTCGAGGACGCCTTCCGCGAGCGCGTGGTCGATCCCTTCGTGGCCGGCTACGCGGCGGGGCGCACGCCCAACCCCTGCGTCCGCTGCAACGAGCACATCAAGTACCGCGCCCTGCTCGACCGCCTGCCCGCCTTCGGGGCCCGCTTCCTCGCCACCGGCCACTACGCGCGCGTGGAGCACGGCGCGGACGGCGCCCCCCACCGCCTGTTGCGCGGCGCGGACCCCGCCAAGGACCAGTCCTACGTGCTCTACATGCTGGGGCAGGAACAGCTGGGGCGGCTGCTGCTGCCCGTGGGCGGGCTGCGCAAGGACGAGGTGCGGGCGGCGGCGCGGCGCGCGGGCCTCGACCTCGCGGAGAAGCGCGACAGCGTGGACCTCTGTTTCGTGCCCGACGGCGACTACCGCGCCTTCGTGGCCGGGCGCGTCGAGCCGCGCGCGGGCGAGCTGCGCGACCGCGACGGGACCGCGCTGGGCCGCCACGCGGGCGTGAGCGGCTTCACCGTGGGCCAGCGCAAGGGCCTCGGCGTGGCCCTCGGCGAGCGCCGCTACGTGACCGCCCTCGACGCCGCCGCCAACGTGGTGGTGGTGGGCGACGAGGAGGACCTGTTCGCGGACACGGTCGAGGCGGCGGAATTCTCCTGGGTGGCGGGCGCGCCGCCGGAGACGGGCGCGGCCATCGAGGCGAAGGCCCGCTACGGCGCGAAGGCCGCCCCCGCGCGCCTGCTGGAGGCCGCCGGAGAGCGCGCCGTCATGCGCTTCGAGCGTCCCTGGCGCGCCCTCGCGCCCGGCCAGGCCGTCGTCGTCTATCGTGGCGACGAGGTGCTGGGCGGCGGCGTCATCGAGCGCGCCCACCGTGAAGGGAGCGCGCCGTGAGCGAGCGCATCTACCGACTCGACGGGGGCGAACCGCAGCCCCTCGAGGAAACCCCGTTCCGCCGCGAGGCGGACATCCAGTGGCTCATCGCCGCCCACCCCGAGGTGCTGGCGGGCGAGGCCATGACGCCCGATGCGCCGCGCCGCTGGCTGCTCGTGGGCGTCGAGGTGCCCGTGCCCGACAGCGCCGGGGGCGCCCGCTGGTCCCTCGACATCCTGCTGATCGATCAGGACGCCCGCCCCACGCTCGTCGAGGTCAAGCGCGGCTCGAACCCGGAGGTGCGGCGCGAGGTGCTGGGGCAGATGCTCGACTACGTGGCCCACGCCGAACGCTACTGGCCGGCGGAGATGCTGCGGGAGCGCTGCGAGGCGGCGCACGCGGATCGCGAGGGCGGCTTCGAGGGCGCGCTCGCCGCCCTGCTCAATGAGGAGGAGCCCGACGCGGACAAATTCTGGGATAACGTCGACGCCAACCTCCGCGCCCCCAACCTGCGCCTGCTCTTCGCCGCCGACGGCATCCCCGACGAGCTGGCGCGCGTGGTCGAGTTCCTGAACGCGCAGATGGCGACGGTGGAGGTGCTGGCGGTGGACCTCCGGCGCTTTGAGGGCGAGGGCGCCGCCACGCTCGTTCCGCGCGTCATCGGGCGCGGGGACAAGGCGGCGCGCGCCCCCCGTTCCGGGGCGGTGAAGAGCCGCGACGAATGGCTCGCCGCCCTGCCGGAGGGCGCATTCCGCGAAACCGCGCGCACCCTGCTGGAGCGCGCCGTGGCGGCTGGCGCAAAGGTTGATCGGACTGACGGCGGGGCGCGCGAAGGCCTGCGCATCCGCGCGCCCTGTGCGCTTGGCCCGTCGTCGGTGATCGTCGCCTGGCTCTATCCGCCGCACGGATTGACCGGGGACGGGCTGCGCGACTTCTCGTTCGGCTCGACTTCGTACCCCAGGACGCTGACGCGCGCTTTCCCCGCCGAGGTTCTTGCCGCGCTGGACGACTACCTCAGGGAGTTCGAGGCCGACCCCTTCGAGAAGGGGAACGTGACGTCCGGGGATCCGCCCCGGCAGATCGGCTGGGCCGTCGGCCCCGAGGACGCCGCCGCCAACATCGACCTGCTGGCCGCGCGCGTGGAGGCCATCATCCGGCGGCTCGCGGCCCTCTAGCGCTGGCGGCTCGCCCTGCGCGAGCGCGCGAAGGCCTTGCGCGCGAACGGCTCCACCTCGTCCTTCGGGCTGGGGTCGGGGTCGATCAGGTGGTCGCAGGCGCGCACCGCCGTCCAGCGCCAGAGGCGGGCCTCGTCCAGCGCGCGCAGGCTGCGGTAGCCGCGCAGGTAGAGGGCGGCGGCGAGCGGGCGGAAGAAGCGCGTGAAGACGCGCAGTGCGGGCTGGGGGTTGATGGGCTCGCCCAGCAGGATGAGGGAGAGGGTGCGCGCCACGTCGCCCTCGATCGGGCCCGCCGACGCCAGCCCCCAGTCGATGACCACGCGCCGCCCGCCGCGTTCCCGCAGGATGTTCCCCGGGTGGAAGTCGCCGTGGCAGAGGCGGTCGCCCGCGGGCAGCTCGGCCAGCGCGCGCTCCACGGCGGGGCGCAGGGGCGGCGGCGTCTCCACCTGCGTCAGCCGCTCGCGCACGTGCTCGTGCAGCGGCGCCAGCCCGGCGGGGGCGGGGATGGCGTGCAGGCGGGCGTGCAGCCGCCCCGTCTCCCAGGCCTCGCGCGGCATCGTCCAGGGCAGGCGCCCCACGCGGTCGAGCAGGTTCTCGCCGTCGATGCGCTCGAAGAGGTCGCCCGCGCGCCCGTACGCGTTCAGGGGCTCGCCCATGCGGGGGGCGGGGATGCCCGCGGCGATGGCGGCGTCGATGGCGATGTGCTCGGCCTCCACGCCGCGTTCCAGCCCCTCGCGGAAGAGGCGCAGCACGCGGCCCTCGCCCCAGGCGAGGATTTCGGCCTCGTAGCCCTCGCCCACCTTCTCCGGGCGCTCCGCGTCGGGGGCGTTCATGGCCGCGCGCCGCCCATGCGGCGGGCCACGGCGGCGGCGCCATCCTTGTCCCCGGGGGCCAGCTCGCCGTCGAGCACGAGCGTGCTCAGGCGCTCCTTGACGCGCGCGATCCAGGGCCCCGGCGGGCGTTCGAGCAGGGCCATGAGCTCGCGCCCGTCGAGCGGGCTTTCCGCGCGCAGGAGCGCGGCCTCCTCCGCCTCCGCGCGCGCGCAGGCGGCCTCGAGGCGGTCGTGGTAGGCGCGGTCGTCGTAGGTGTGGCTGGCGTTGTCCGCGCGCTTGAGCGCGAGCAGGTCGCGCCAGCGGCCCTCGAGGCGGCGCATGAAGCGGCGCACGAGGCGGCCGTCGTCGGGGTCGGGGCGGTCCATGTGGCGGCGCACGAGCAGGGCCAGCAGCTCGCCCTCGCGCGCGCCCAGCCGCAGCCGCGCGGTGAGGGCGGCGGCCAGCTCCGCCCCCACGATCTCGTGGCGGTAGAAGCCCCACTCGCCGTTCGGCTTCACGTGGCGCACGGCGGGCTTGCCCAGGTCGTGCAGCAGGGCGGCCCAGCGGCGGAAGGAGCGCCGCCCGTCCGCGCCGTCCGCGGCGATGGCCGCCACCGTGGCCGTCGTGTGCCCCCACACGTCGAAGCGGTGGAAGCGGTTCTGCGCGCAGCCGGGCATGGCGGCCAGCTCGGGCAGGACGAGCGGGAGCGCGCCCGTCTCGCGCAGCGCCTCCAGCCCCTCGGCGGGATGGTCGCCGCCCAGCAGGCGGTCGAGCTCGGCGGTCACGCGCTCCTGCGAGAGCGTCCCCAGCAGGTCCGCCGAGTCCGCCATGGCCGCGCGCGTGTCCGCCTCGATGGCGAAGCCGAGCTGGCTCACGAAGCGCACGCCGCGCAGGACGCGCAGGGGGTCCTCGGCGAAGCGCGCGCGCGGGTCGCCCACGGCGCGCAGGATGCCGCGTTCGAGGTCGGCGCGCCCCCCGAAGGGATCGCGCAGCTCGCCCGTGACCGTGTGCTCGGCCAGGGCGTTGACGGTGAAATCGCGCCGCGCGAGGTCCTCGTCGATGGAGCGCCCGAAGGTCACCTGCGGCCAGCGGCTGCCCGCCGCGTAGCTCTCGCCGCGGAAGGTCGTGATCTCGGCCCAGCCCTCGGCGAGGCGCACGCCCGTGGTGCCGTAGCGCTGGCCCACGGCGTTCACGGTCGCGCCCAGCGCGCGCGCGATGCGCTCCACCTCATCGGGCGCGGCGTCGGTGGCGAAGTCTGCGTCGGCGCTGGCGGGGGCGGTTGCGCCGCGCAGGCGGTCGCGCAGCTCGCCGCCCGCCAGCCACAGCTCGTGGCCGGCGCCGTCGAAGGCATCGACGAGCGCCTGTCGCGCGGGCGTCATGCGCCGATTGTAGAAGAGCGAGCGGCTGGGGGGCGGTTTGCCTTGCGAACGGTATGGCCGTACACTCCAGCGCGTGGACGTTTACTCCATCCGCCACCGCGGGCTGCGCCGCCTGATCGAGAATGACAACCCTCAGTTCCTGCGGCCCGACCTTGTTGACCGGGTGCGGAAGATCGTGGCGGCGCTCGTTCTGGCGAAGGAAATGGACGACTTCCGCGCTGCGGCCTCGCCCGGCTGGCGCGTTCACCAGCTTGTGGGTGAGCGGCAAGGCGAATGGAGTGTTTCGGTATCGGGGAACTGGCGAATCACGTTTGTGGAAGAGGACAGCGGCGTCGCCCAACTCAACCTGGAGGACTACCACTGATGGCTACCCTGGCCCCCGTGAAAGTGAACATGACGCCGCCCCATCCGGGCGACTTCATCCGCACGGAGCTGCTTGAGGAGCTGGGCATCAGCGTGACGCGCGCGGCGGAGATTCTGGGCGTGCGGCGCGCGACGCTCTCCGCCCTGCTGAACGGCAGGGCCGCGCTCTCGCCCGAAATGGCGCTGCGCGTGGAGAAGGCGTTCGGCCTCGGCATGGACATCATGCTGCGGATGCAGGCCTGGCACGACGCCGTGCGGATGCGCGCGCGCGCGGACGAGATCGCGGTCGAGCGCTACGAGCCCGAGGCCGCTCACTCCACCACCAGCGTGTAGTACATGCCGCCCTCGTAGTGGCCCGCGATGTCGCAGTAGAGCACGTAGCGGCCCGGCGGCAGGTGGAAGGTGCGCGCGCCCGCCTCGCCCGGCGCGACCGCCTCCACGCTCCCCACGACCTCGCCCGCGCGCTCCAGCTCGCGCCGCAGGGCGGGCGCGGCGGCATCGCCGTCGGGGGCGCGCAGCAGCACGAAGTCGTGCGCCACGCCGTCGGCGTTGGAGAGCTCGAAGCGCAGCTCGCCGCTGGCCACGGCGGGCAGTTCGCCGCCCGCGGAGGCGCCCAGCCGCCACGCGCCGAGCGCGAGCACGTTGCCCGCGGCGTCGGTGACGCGCAGGTCGCCGTGGGCGTGCGTGTGGGCGTGGAAGCCGACGACGGCCACGGCGGCGGCCACGGCCAGCGCGAGCCCGCCGGAGACGAGCAGCCGTCGCGTGGGTCGGAAGCGCATGGGGCCGCGCGACGGGAGCAGCAGGGCCATTACCCCGTCCCGAACTCCGTTCCCGTCAACGGCAGAATCGGCTTCACTGCAGTCAGACCCGCCCCTTTCATGCGCTCGACGAACGAATCAAATTCATCTCGATCTGCCAGATAGATTTCATCGATACCAGTAACTGTCCCATCGTCGATTCCTCGACGACGAAGATTGGCTTCTTTCTCATGGAGTGTGATGAGGTATGATTCCGCCTTAGGGTACTTCAACTTCAGAAGCCTTCCTTCCAGCTCGGCTTGCTTCCATCGCTCGCGGAGACTGGTCTTACAGGAAATAATAATCGGGGAACCACTTTCAGTCCAGGACGCCAAATCGTAAGTATCATGCTCCAAACCGTAGAAGCGAGACTGGAAATAGAGCGGACCAACCCCGAAATGAACCAAGCATTCACACACGATGAATTCAAACATTTTTCCATTCAAATTATTGCTCCTAGTGGTCTGTTCATAGATTTCCCAGAATTTTTTGACCAGTTCATGAGGCGTCATCTGCCTCTCGACCATCTCAAGGATAGAGCGATACTTCGACCCAGAGGAATGTTTCTTAGTGATCTCGCTAATCCTGGATTCCATTCCTCATTCCCCTTTCGTTGGCAAGACGTTTTTCGAACATACCCTTATATTCTTCAGTTTTGTCGTTCAGATAGTAAGAGTATCCGAGTCGCTCCGCTGCAATCCCAATAGTTCCGCTACCTGCGAACGGATCCAGAACCACACCATCGATCAATTTGACCATTCTTTCTGCAAGCGCAAGAGGAAACGGGGCAGGATGAGGGTTACCTGTTTCAAATTTGATGTGCCAAACGTCACCCCACTTTCTCATTTCCGACAAATACTGCTGTGGAATCCTCCATTTCTTTCCCGCGATGATGTAAATCAATTCATAAATAGGCGGGAGTATAGTAGGGTGCTTTCCGCCTTGATTATTGCTAGATCCACGATTCCAGATAACCGTCTGCCGGATAGGGAAATCTTTAACGATTTTCTCGCGTCGATCTTCATTGAGATTTTTGATGCTCCGTCCAATATTGTACAGAATGACGCCATCCTCTCCGACCAACCTCTGGGCCTCCCTCAAAAAACGCCTTTGCCATCGAATGTATTTCTCCGGAGGGAGGTCATCGTCAAATTCAGCATAATTTGCCGCCATCAGTTTACTATTCGGCCAGTTCGACTTGTGCCCCCCACGATTACGGAAAGCCTTGTTGTAGGGGGGAGAAGTCGCGATACCGTCAACCGATCCTTTCGGGAGGGATCGCATGAATTGGATCGCATCGCCAACGTGGTAGGTGTTCATCTCGGGGATGACACGCACCAACCACTTCTTGGGGGTCTCATCGACCTCGAGCAGCATGGGGCGAAAACCGAGCCGGCTCTCCTTCATCGGGACGGCTCCAACGCAAGCGAGATCTGGCGGCGACCATTGTGCGTCTGCTCAATGCGCGCCTTCGCCAGCTCCACGTACTCCGCCGACTTCTCGACGCCGATCCACTCCAGGCCCAGCTGCTCGGCGGCGATGGCGGTGGTGCCGCTGCCGAGGAAGGGGTCGAGCACGGGGCCCGCGCCCACGGCCTCGATGCAGCGCGCCGCCAGTTCCACGGGGAAGGGCGCGGGGTGCGGGTTGCCGCTCGTCTGCGGAATCCTCCAGACGTCGCCGAGGCCGCGCGCCCCGCTCGTCAGGCGCGTCTCACGGCTGCCGGGGATGTAGTAGACGACCTCGTAGGTGGGCAGGAAGTAGCCGGGGTTGTGGTTGAAGCCGCCAGCGCGCTGCCAGACGATGATCTGGCGCACGCCGAAGCCGTCCGTGATCTCGTCGCCGAGGCGCTGCAGCAGGCCGCCCTGCACGCGCCACTTGTGGTTGTAGAAGACGGCGCCGTCGGGATGGACGAGGCGCGTCATCTCCGCCAGACACTGGCGCTGCCACGCGACGTACTCGTCGTGGGGCATGGCGTCGCCGTGGCCGTCGTAGCCGTCCTGCAGGGCGGCGTTGGGCCACTTGCCGCCGCGCCCGTCCCTGAGGCCGTTGCCGGTGCTGTTGCGGATGTTGTAGGGCGGCGAGGTGACGACCACGCGCACGGACGCGGCGTCCAGGGCGCGCATCACGTCAAGGCAGTCGCCGTGGTGGAGGAGGCCGCGGGAGACCTGGGCCGCGGCTGGCGGCTGGCGGCTGGCCCCGTCCGTCACTTTACGCGAAGGCCCGGCATCGGGATAGCGCGCCGCATCCGGTCCCGCCATGCGCGCAGCCTACCGCCCCGGCCCCGCGCCGGGAAGCGCCAGGGCGGCGTGGTAGCATGGCGGCATGAAGCTGAGCATCTCGCTGCCGGACAAGGATGTCGCGTACATCGACCGCCACCTCGCGGATCACGACGAGCCGTCCCGCTCGGCGGTCATCCGCAAGGCCATCGAGCGGCTGCGCTCCGAGGAGTTGCGCGAGGCCTATGGCGAGCTCTGCAAGGAGTGGGGCACGGAGGACGACCTGCTCTGGGAGACGACCGTGGGCGACGGCATTGAGGACGAAGAGTGGCCCAATGCGCCGCGGTGACATCGCCTGGACCCAGTTCGACCCGGCGCTGGGAACGGAGGCCGCGAAGCTGCGGCCCGCCGTGGTCGTGAGCAACGATACCTTCAACGCCCGCGTGACGGAGATCGGGCGAGGGCTCGTTACGGTCGTCCCGCTCCAAGCAGGATCGGTCGGCTTTACCCTTCCCAGGTGCTCATCCCCGAAGGCGCGACCGATCTGCCGCTGCTGTCCAAGGTGCAGGCGGAGCAGATTCGGGCGCTCTCCATCGAGCGCATCGCCGAGCCGATTGGGCGTATGCCGGACGACCTGATGGCGGCCATCGACGACGCCATCCGCATCCACCTGGCGCTCTGACGCGCCCCGCGCCCGCGTTCGCCTCTGGTAGCATTCGCGCCATGCTGCGAACCATCGCGCGGAAGGCGCTTGCCCGCTGGCGCTCCCGCCGCTTGGGCGAGGACTACGCCGCCGCCTGGGAAGAGTGGGAAGGCAGCGAGGACGACCTGCTCTGGGAGACGACCGTGGGCGACGGCATTGAGGACGAGGAATGGCCCAATGCGCCGCGCCGCCACGGGGAGGCCCGCCCGTGAAGTTCGGCGTCGTCCTGCCCATGATCGGCTCCATCGCGGACACGGACGCCATCGACGCCGTCTGCGACAAGGCCGAGGCGGTCGGGCTCGACTCCGTCTGGGTGATCGACCACATCCTCCTGCCCTACAGCATCGGCGCGCGCTACCCCTACAACCTCACGGGCGAATGGATGGCCGGACAGGGCCCCTGGTGGGACGCCCTCTCCGTGCTCGCCTACGCCGCCGCGCGCACGCGCACGGTGGGCCTCGGCAGCTGCGTCATCGTGCTCCCCTACCGCCACCCCGTGCACACGGCCAAGACCATCGCCACCATCGACCAGCTCTCGCGCGGGCGCGTGCAATTCGGCGTGGGCGTGGGCTGGATGGAGGACGAGTTCGAGAACCTGCAGCTCGATTCCTTCCACCACCGCGGCGCGCTCGTGGACGAGCAGCTGGCCGTGTTCCGGGAGGTGTGGGCCAACGACCCGGCCTCCTTCGACGGGCGCTTCTACCGCTTCCATGAGGTGAGCGTGACGCCGAAGCCGCGCCAGCGCCCGCATCCGCCCATCCTCGTGGGCGGCAACACGGACGCCGCGCTGGAGCGCACGGCGGCGCTGGCCGACGGCTGGCTCGGCATCAGCCTGCGCCCGTCGGGGCTGGCGGAGCGCCGCGCCGAGCTGCTGCGCCGCTTCGAGGCGCACGGGCGCGACGGCGCGGACGCCCCCGTCGCCATGCTCCACGCCATCCAGCTGACGGACGACCCCGACCATCGCGCCACGCTGGCGGACCACGAGCGCGCGCAGGGCGTGACGGGCACGCTGGAGCAGGTGGTCGAAGAGCTGCGCGAGTTCGAGGAAGCGGGGCTGACGCACGTGATCGCGTCGGCGCGGCGGCTGGGGCGTCGGGGCGGGGGCCTGGAGGCGGTGCTGGAGGGCCTCGACGCGCTGGCCCGCGACATCATCCCGGCGGTGAACGGGTAGTGGGCTGGCTCGCCGAGGTGCGCGCAGCGAAAGAGGTCGTGCTATTATCCACAGATAGGCAGAGCCAACGCGTGGATCGGGCCACATCAGCGTCTAACACTGAGGGCGAGGTGGTAGCGGGCATGTACGGAGCGATGAGGAGCATCCTTCGGGAAGGCGCGTTCCCTGTCGTCGAGTCCTTCCATATCCCGGCCCAGCCCGCCCGCCACGCGCCGATCCCCGCTTTCCTCTTCGGAACCGGGATTGGCCCTGCCCTCCAAAAGCGGCTGGGCACGGCAGGCATGTGGGCGCATCAGGCGCTGGCGCTGGAAATGCTGGGGCGTGGTGAGAATGTGGTTGTGTCGACCGGGACCGCTTCGGGGAAGAGCCTTGTCTTTCAGTCCTTGGCCCTGCACAAAATCCTGGAAGATCCGTCCGGCCGCGTGATCGTGTTTTACCCCCTCCGGGCGTTGGTGGAAGATCAGGTTCGCAGCTGGAAAGAACTGGCTGTCGAGACAGGCCTCCCTGACGACACCGTTGGTTTGATCTACGGGCCAACTCCCGTCGACGAGCGTGAGGAGACGCTACGACGGTCGAGGATTCTCGTGATGACTCCGGATGTTTGTCATGCTTGGCTCATGCCGCGCTTGGCCATGCCTGCTTTCAGAGAATTTGTACGATCCCTGTCCACGCTCGTAATTGATGAAGCGCACACGATGGAAGGGGTGTTTGGGAGCAATTCTGCCTTTCTTTTGCGAAGACTAATCGCTGCGAGAAATCATATCATCAGCTCGGATTCCAGAGATCGGATTCTGCAAGTTGTTGCTTCCACGGCCACAATTTCCGACCCCGGGAAACATATGAAGCTGCTCACTGGAGCGGACTTCTCGGTTGTGGACCATGAAGAAGATGGAGCCGAGCATTACGACCGTGTGGTCGCACACATCGCTTCCCCCGCAGGAGATGAACTCTCTGTTCTGAGGGAAGTGCATCGCCGTCTGCTCTCCGAAGGGAAGAATGGCGGATTTATCACGTTCGTGGACTCAAGGAAGGGCGTGGAAACCTTGGCAATCGCCACAGAGAGCGATATGGCCGATCTGTTCAAAAATCCGGCGGTAGTGGCGTATCGATCAGGATTCGATCAGGAGGACAGGCGTAACATTGAAAACCAGCTGCGCACGGGCAAACGCCGTGGTGTTGTTTCAACGTCCGCGCTTGAGCTGGGCATTGACTTTCCCCACCTTCGCGTGGGGTTGAATGCCGGCGTTCCTCCTTCGCGCAAAGCGTACCGTCAACGCCTTGGTCGCGTTGGCCGCCGTGCTCAAGGGGCTTTTGTCGTGATCGGTCCAGAGGATGCTTTCCGCCGCTTTGGTATGTCCTTTCGTGAATATCACGACATGTCTGTGGAACCGTCTTATCTCTATCTCGATAATCGCTTCATGCAATTTGCCCACGGTCGCTGTCTTGCTGAAGAACGTGAATCCCTTGGCGCACCCCCGAGCCTGCCACCCCACATGAATTGGCCGAAAGATTTCGGCGATAACTACAAAGCTGCTCGACCCGGTGGACAGCGTGCTCCGGAATTCGATGCTATTGCGGAAATTGGTCGAGATAACCCTCACTATAACTACCCGCTTCGCAATATCGGAGATAACGGTTTCGACATCAAATTTCATGAGAATAGCGACAGGATAGGATATGTTACCCATTCTCAAGCTCTTAGGGAATGCTACCCTGGGGGGACTTACTTTCACCAGATGCAGGCATACGAGATTGTTGCTTGGAATGCAAGCGCCTTTCCTTCGTATATCATTATCAAAAAAAGGAAAAAGCGGGCAACTCGCCCTCAGATCACGACATGGATCAATACTGCGATAGAGCGTGAGGAACTTATCGACGGGAATCTTCTTCAAAGCAGTAAGGGGTTCTTGGCGGAATGTAGGATGCATATTACCGAACGTGTCGACGGATATAAGGACTCCTCCGGGAAGTTTTTTTCGTATCAAGAACTTCGGAAGCGTGATCCGAGCAAAAAGCCTAGGACAAGAGACTTCCGAACGACCGGGATTGTCTTCTTCCTTGACGAGGAGTGGTTTCGAGAACCGAGCGTGAAACTTCGCTTCGCAGACAGAATTCGAGAAATTTTTCTTCACGAGTATAGCATTCTCCCAAACGATGTCGGAAGTTCCGCTACTAAAATTGCTGTCTATAGCGGTGATGGCAAGGTCTGGAGGGGAGGCTGTATCGCGATCTTTGACGAAAATTATGGAAGCCTGAGACTGACTGAAAAATTGTTCACCGAATTCGAGCATGTGCTGGAGCGCCTTCGTACTTCTGCGCGCGGGGAAGAAGATGAATGGGCTGAGATCCTTGACAGGATTCATCAATCCTATATGGAATTCTCTTCTGCACGAGGGATCAAGGGACCTGAGATGACAGAGGGTTCTACAGGAGAATTGCGAGTCTTTTCTGAAGGTTCTCGTGTCGTTTGGAGGCAGCGAGGTTCCAGTGGAGAAGAGGTTGAAGTGATCGAGCCTACAATGCGGGATGATACCCTCATGTATCGAGTGAAACATTACGGCAGACCCGGGCAGCCCGAGACCCGCCGCTTCGTCCCGGCTGCACAAGTTGGACCCTCCGCTGAGGCCGGTGCCTGGAGTTATGCTTGGTGGAGTAGCGAGACAGAAACCTACGTGACCCCGAGCGAAGCCGAGGATATGGACGACTAACTATTCCATCCCCCGACCGCTCAGTCCCCGACCGCCAGGTCCGCCAGCGCCTCCAGGTGCTCGTCGTGGTCGAAGGGCGGGTGCAGGAGCAGGTGCCCCGCGCCCAGCGCCACCGTCTCCGCGATGCGCTCGCGCACGTACGCCTCCGGACCCCAGACGGCCACGGCGCTGGCCATGTCGGGCGCGCCGTAGACGTGGCCGAACCAGCGGCGCAGGCGCGCTTCGGCGCGGGCGCGGTCGTCGTCGATGGCCAGGTAGAGGCGCTTGGAGACGGTGAAGGCGGCGGGGTCGCGGCCCGCCTCCTCGAGGGCGCGGCGCAGGACGGCCACGTGCCCGCCGAAGTCCGCGATGCTGGAGGAGCCCGCCCCCATCCAGCCGTCGCCGAGGCGGCGGCGCGGCGCAGGGCGGCCTCCGCGCGCCCGCCGAACCACACCGGCGGCCCCGGGCGCTGCACGGGCTTCGGCTCCATGCGCTCGCCCTCCAGCCGGAAGAATTCGCCGGAGAAGCTGGCCTCGCGCTCGGCCCAGAGGGCGCGCATGACGGCCAGCGACTCCGTGAAGCGCCGCACGCGCCGCCCCTTGGGCACGCCGAAGGCGGGGTTGCGCGACTCGTCGTTGCCGATGCCGAAGCCGGCGATGACGCGCCCGCCGCTGAGCACGTCGAGCGTGGCCAGCGCCTTCGCCAGCTGCACGGGGTTGCGCTGGGGCAGCACGAAGACGGCGGTGCCCAGCCGCGCGCGCTCGGTGACGGCGGCCACCCAGGAGAGGAGGCTGACGGGTTCGAGGTTGCGGCTGCCGCCGAGCACCTGGTCGAGCGTCCACAGGCTCTCGAAGCCGAGGGCCTCGGCGCGGCGCGCCACGCGGGCGACGGCCGCGACGTCGACGGGCGTCTCCAGCGACACCTGCGGCAGGGCGAACCCGACGGGCACGTTCACGGGCGCAAGTCTAGCGCGCGGCGCCACAGCGGCGCAGGCCGGATGGTCATTTCCCGTCGCAGCGATACAGACCGGGGTTGCCATCCAGTTGAACGTAGAGTCTCTCCGGCCAGACGGGGATACATCCTTCAAGGCGATTATTATCGAGCCACAAGCTTTCCAGATGCGGCAGCGAGGCTAGCCCGGGCGGGATCGGGCCTGTGAATCGATTGCCGGAGAGGTATAGGTCCCGCAGATTCGTGAGGGACCCAATTTCAGCCGGAATCGCGCCCTCCAGCTGGTTGTCATGCAACTCCAGAATCTCCAGCCCCGTGAGTTTGCGCAGCGTTGACGGGATCGGGCCTGTCAGGCGGTTGCCTTGCAGCCAGAGGCTCTTCAGTGCCGCGAGCTGGCCCAGAATTGGTGGAATCTTTCCCGTCAGCTGGTTGCCGAAGAGCGACAGTTGTTGCAGGTTCGTGAGGCTGCCGAGCTCGGAAGGAATCGTGCCAGTTAACCGGTTGCCTCCGATCCAGAGGTCCTCCAGCCCCACGAGTTGGCCCAGAACCGGCGGAATCTCCCCCATCAACTGATTCTCGGAGAGTAGCAAGCTGCGCAAGTTCGTGAGGCTGCCGAGGTCGGAGGGAATCAGGCCGGTTAACCTGTTGCTGTCGATCCAGAGGTACTCCAGCGCCATCAGCTGACCCAGCTCCGGGGGGATCTCACCCGTCAACTGATTGTCGGAGAGCAACAGTCCACGCAGATTCGTGAGGCTACCGAGCTCGGAAGGAATCGTGCCAGTCAACCGATTGCCACCGATCGAAAGTCTTTCCAGTGCTGTAATCTGGCCAAGCACTGGTGGAATTTCTCCTGTAATCTGATTACTGGTAAGAAACAGTTCCCGCAAATTCGTGAGCGTTCCGAGCGCGGGCGGTACTTCCCCCGCCAGCTGGTTGTCGTACAACCACAACTGCCTTAGCCCCGCGAGCTGACCGAGCGCTGGCGGTATCTCGCCTGTCAGGCCCGCGTCCGCCAGGTGCAGCTCCGCGACGCGGCCCGTCTCCGCGTCCACCGTCACACCCTGCCAGTCCGCGAGCGGGACCGTGGCGCTCCAGTTGAGGGTGGCGGTTCCGGCGAGGGTGTCGCGCGCCTCCAGCAGGACGGCGCAGTCGGGCGCGGTCTCGGGGCGCGCGCAGGTCGGCGGGCCGCTCCCGTCGCAGCGGCGCAGGCCGGGGTTGCTGTCGGTCTCGCCGTAGTCCCCGATGTTGGTGAGCCCGGCGGGAATGCAGCCCTCGAGGCGGTTGCCGGAGAGGTCCAGCCACAGGTCGGGGACGGCGGCCAGCTGCGGCGGGATGGTGCCGGTGAGCCGGTTGTGTTCGAGGTGGAGAGAGCGCAGGCCGGGGATGTTAGCGATCTCCGGCGGGATGGGGCCGGTGAGGCGGTTGCCGTTCAGGCCCAGCACCTCCAGCCGCGAGAGGCCGCCCAACGACGGCGGAATGCGGCCCGTGAGGCCCGCATCGGGCAGGTCCAGCCAGGCGATCCGCACCGTGCGCCGGTCCACGACGACGCCGTCCCAGTCCTCCAGCGGGACGTCGCGGCTCCAGTTGAGGGCGGCGTCTCCCGCGAGCGTGGCCTTCGCCCCCAGCAGGATGGCGCAATCGGGGGCGATGGCGGCCATTTCGCAGGATGGCGGCGGGCCCTCGCGCGCGGAGGCGGCGATGCGGTCGAACAGCGCGTCCACGCCACGCGCCTCCCCCGCCTCGGTGACGATGCGCCGCCATTCCTCACCGATCGCGGCGTAGTCGGTGGTCCACCCGAACAGGGTAAGCACCGAACCGCTCGTCTCGTCGCGGAAGCCCACGGGGATCGTGGCGTTACCGTTGATGACGATGGAGATTCGATCAAGGGTGAGGCGCATGCCCTCGGGTACGTCGATGACAAGGCTGGTCCCGTGTTGGGGACCGTCGCCAAAGCCCACGGGCACGCGCCACGATCCGCCGTCTCCCGTCACCGGTTCGAGCCAGGGCATGCGCCGCGCGCCGTCCGGGTCGGGGGGGATGGCGAGCGGCTGCGCGCGCGCGGAGGCGGCGATGCGGTCGAGCAGCGCGGAGGGATTGCCCGCGCAGTCCGCCGGCCCATCGACGACCACGCGCCCGTGCTCCTCGCCCGTGAACGGGTCGATCTCGAGGTACGACTGGCTGGCCTCCTCCACAATGCGGGTGCGGATGTCCCCGTCGTCGGTCCGCCAGCGCCGCCCCAGCTTGTACAGGCCCCCGTCCGGCAGGTCGACGACGAGCGAATACGAGACGCGCCAGGTTCCCGCGATGCTGGTGTAGCCGTCGTAGCCAGCGGGCAGGAAGGGGACGCCGTCGGCCCCGACGGTGAGCGTGGACGAGCCCTGCTCCTCCGGCAGCAGCGACGACGGGCACTGGCAGAAGCGGAGCCCGAGTGTCTGGCGGTCGTAGAGGACTTCGCGCAGGTCCAGCGGCAGGCAGCCCGTGAAGTCGTTGCCGCCGAGCCAAAGCGCCCAGAAATGCGGAGACGCGCTCAACTGCGCGGGGAGTTGGCCCGTCAGCCGGTTGTCGCGGAGGTCCAGCTCGCGCAGGTCGGCGAAGGCGAACTCCTGTGGTATCGCGCCCGTGAGCTGGTTCCCACGGAGCTTCAGCCTCTGCAGTCGGGGGAGTCGCGCCAGTTCCGGGGGAATGGCGCCCGTGAGCTGGTTGCCGTCCAGCTCCAGCGAGTACAGGTTCGCGAGCGAACCGAGTTCCGGCGGAATCGCGCCCGTGAGTCGGTTGTGACCGAGCAGCAGATTGGTCAGGTTCGCCAGTGCGCCGAGCTCCGGCGGGATGTCTCCCCTCAACTGGTTGCCGCCCAGCTCGAGATCCTCCAGCGACGAGAGCGAGCCGAGCTCCGGTGGGATCGAGCCCGTGAGGTCACCGTGCAGCGACAGGTCCCGCAGGTTTGCAAGCTGGCCGAGTTCGGGAGGAATCGGCCCCGTCAGCGCACCCCGGATCGATAGTTCCCGCAGGCGCGAGAGGCCAGCGAGTGCGGATGGCACCTGCCCGCGAAGATCGAGGCGGTACCCTGGCGACACCCTTGTGACGCGAGGCGGCGCCCCCTCGACCGTGACGCCGCGCCAGCCGCCCACGGGCCGGTCCGCGCTCCAGCCCAGGGGCGCGCCTTCGCCGACGATGATGTCGTGCGCCTCCAGCAGGAGGGCGCAGTCGCTGATGAGGCCCGGGTTGGCATCCGGATCGGGGACGGCCACGCCGTTCGAGCACGCCTCCGCCCGCCGCGGGTCCGGCTGCGGCGCGATGAACGGCAGCGGCACGCGCACGGCCACGGCGGCGCTCCGGTGGAAGCGCCCCGATTCGCTCAGCGTGGACAGGTCCAGCGGCTCGTCCTCCGTGCGCCAGTTCCCGCCCGCCGCGCGCGTGCTCACGTGCAGCCGCGAGGGGTCCGCCACGGAGCGCCAGACCGTCACCTCCACCGTCGCCATGCCGCCATCCGCCAGCGGGACCGCCACCGATACGGCGTTGCTCCGGTGGAAGCGCCCCGATTCGCCCGGCGCGGACAGGTCCAGCGGCTCGTTCTCCGTGCGCCAGCGCCCGCCCGCCGCGCGCGTGCTCACGTACAGCCGCGCGGGGTCCGCCACGGAGCGCCAGACCGTCACCTCCACCGTGGCCGCGACGCCGCCCTGCGCGGCGACGTGCGCGAGGGCCGCGCCGAGGGCGATCACACCCGCCAGGACCGCGAGGGCGAGGTTTCGCGCCATCGGCCTCCTCCGGGGGGCGCAGCATAGCGCGTCCGGCGGACGTGGAGCGGCGGCGCGCGCGAAGGCGTAGGATGGCGGGCGTGAACGCGACCGGGCTGCGCGAGCTGTACGACCACCACGCCTGGGCCACGGGCGTGGTGCTGGCGCGCGCCGCCGCGCTCCCGCCCGAGCGCACGGATGGCCCCGCGCGCGACGCGCTGGCGCACATCCTCACCGCCGAGCGCTTCTGGCTGGCGCGCTGGCGCGGGGAGGAGCGCCCCGACTGGCGCGACCTCGGACGCCTGCCCGTGACCGCCTCGGCGGAGCGCTGGCCGCTGCTGCAGGCGCTCACGCGCTCCTTCCTCGCGGATCTGGACGACGCCGCGCTGGAACGCCTCTACTCCCTGCACACGCCCATGGGGCGGCAGGAGGCCATCCCCCTGTGGCAGATGGTGACGCACGTCATCCAGCACGGGGCCCAGCACCGCGCGGAAGCGGCGGCGCTGCTCACGGCGGCGGGCCATTCGCCCGGCGAGCTCGACTACATCGACTTCCTCGGGGCGCGCGACGACGCCATGGGCAGCCCCCGGTGACGCTCCTCGACCGCATCCGCGCACGGCTGCGCGGCCCCGCGCGCCCGCGCCCAGCCGCCGTGCGCCACTCCGACTACGTGGAGCTGATGCAGCTGCCCATCCGCTACGGGCACGCGCTCGACATGATCGGGCGGGCGCGCAACCGTGGCGACGACGCCCTGCGCGCGGAGGGCGAGGCCCTGCTGCGCGACGCCTTCACCGAGGACTTCGTGTTCGAGAACCTGAGCGCCGACCCCGTGAACGTGCGCGGGGCGGACGGCTGGGCCGGGTTCTGCGCGAACGCGCTGGGGGCCTTCGGGGGCACGCAGCACCTCGTCGCGCCGCCGCTCGTGCTCATCGACGAGCCGCCGGTGGAGCGCAATGGGGCGCGCACGGGCGGACGCGCGCGGCTGCGCAGCTACCTGCAGGCCACGCACACGACGCCGCCCGCGGACGGGGAGACGCCGCCGGACGCCGCCGACGTCACGCCCACGCTGGCGGCGGGCGTGAACGTCGTCATCCACGGCACCTATCGCGACGAGTGCGTGCGCACGGAGGCGGGCTGGCGCATCCGCCGCCGCTCGCTCGACTACACGCACATCGAGTCGCGCCCCTTCGGCGCGGCGGCCGCGGACGACGCCTGACGGGAGCCGCCGCCGAAGGCCGATCCGGATGCGGCCACGCAGGCGCTCGCGCCCCGGCTCACGCTCCCACCGGCGCGATGGCGGCGGTGATTCCGGCGGGCTGCGCCGCCCTCATCCGTTCGGAGCGGCGGGCGCGAGGTCGAGCGCGCCGCCTTCGAGCGCCATGGCCACGATGCCGGCCCGGGACGCGCTGCGCGCGAACTCTTCCGGCGTGAGCGCCACCGGCTCGATGTCCACGGGGCCGTCCCAGCGGTCGTAGAGGGCGTTCCAGCGCTCGAAGCGGTCCATGTCCGCGAAGCGCGCGGAGACGGCGATGACGTCGCAGTCGCTGCCGCGCCGCCAGTCGCCGCGCGCCCGCGAGCCGAAGAGGAGCACGCGCGTGGCGCCGAGCTCGGCCACGGCGCGTTCGGCCAGTCGGCGGGCGGCGGCGAGCGCGGCCTCGTGTTCGGCCAGCGCCTCGCGCCTCAGTTCCGCAGGCGGGCGGAGCACCATGCGTGCACCTCCTCCGCGCGCGCCAGCGCCTCGCCCGCGATGGCCGCGTCGTAGTTGTCGGCGGGGTTGCCGTTGGCCGCGTCGGGGGAGCGGCTGATGGTATAGCAGGGATTGAGGCGGCGGCTGGCGGCGATTACCGCTTCGGGTGCGGCGAGCCCCCGCGCCAGCTCGACGAGGTTGTGGGTATGCGGCGGCAGCCCGTCGCCCTCGCGCGCCCAGAGCGCCTTGAACGCGACCTCGGCGATCTGGTGGGAGAAGAACGCGGTCATCGCGTACGCGCCCGCGTCGAGCGCGCCGCGAGCCTCGCGCAGATGGTTGTCCGCGAACCGCAGCCAGTCCTCCCACGCCTCCGGCATGGCCCCAGTGTAGCGCGGTGCGGCGCGCAGGCTGGCTTGGGCCCCGCCGCGCCCCTAGCCCCGCGCGGCGGCGGACTCGACGGCGCGGCGCGCCATGACCGCCACCATCGCGCGGCGGTACTCCTCGCTGCCGTGCAGGTCCGCGTTCACGAAGTCGAGGGCGTCGCCCGCGCCTTCGCAGGCCGCCGCCGCGCCCTCCGGCAGGCGCGCGCCAACGAGCGCGGACTCGACGGCGGGCAGGCGCTGGGCGTGGCTGGCCGCGCCCGTGACGGCCACGCGCGCGGCGCGGCAGACGCCGTCCTCCATCTCCAGCGCGACGGCCACGCCCGCGAGGGCGAAGCGCGAGGCGCGCTGCGGCAGCTTGGCGTAGGCGGCGGAGCGCACGGGCCGGAAGGACACGTCCGTGAGGATTTCGCCGTCCTCCAGATCGACCGTGAGGATGTCGCGGAAGAAGTCCGCGGCGGGCACGGTGCGGCTGCCGTCGGCGCCCGTGATGGAGATGGCGGCGTCGAGGGCGATGAGCACGGCGGGCAGGTCCGCGCCGGGGTCGGCGTGGGCGAGGGAGCCGCCGATGGTGCCGCGGTTGCGGACCTGAGCGTCGCCGATTTCGGCGGCGGCCTCGGCGAGGATGGGCGCGCGCTCGCGCAGCAGGGCGGAGGCGGCGAGGTCGGCGTGCGTGGTGGTCGCGCCGACCTCGATGGCGTCGCCGACGGCGTGGACGCCGCACAGTTCGAGCAGGCCGCCGATGTCGATGAGCAGCTCGGGCTCGGCCAGGCGCTGCTTCATCATGGGGATGAGGCTGTGGCCGCCGGCGAGCAGCTTCGCGCCGGGGCCGCCCTCGCGCAGGAGGGCGAGGGCCTCGGCGACGCTGCCCGCGCGGCGGTACCGGAAGGCGGTGGGGATCACGGCTGGCCTCCGTTCTGGTCGCGGTCGTGGATGAGGCGCCAGAGCCGCTCGGGGCGCAGGGGCATGTCCACGTGGCGCACGCCGAAGGGGGCGAGCGCGTCCACGGCGGCGTTGACCACGCAGGGGGAGGACCCGATGGTGCCGGCCTCGCCCACGCCCTTGGCCCCCAGCGGGTTGACGGGCGTGGGCGTGACCGTGCGCTCCAGCTCGAAGGCGGGCAGGTCCGCCGCGCGCGGCATCACGTAGTCCATGAAGGAGGCCGTGAGGGGCTGGCCGTCCTCGTCGTAGACGACTTCCTCGAACATGGCCTGGCCGATGCCCTGGGCGAGCCCGCCGTGCACCTGGCCCTCGACGATGAGGGGGTTGATGACGTTGCCGCAGTCGTCCACGGCGATGAGGCGGAGGAGGCGCGGCTCGCCCGTGTCGCGGTCGATCTCGACCATGGAGATGTGGCAGCCGAAGGGGTAGGTGTTGTTTTCGGGCTCGAAGAAAGCTTCCTCGGAGAGGCCGGGTTCGAGGCCCGCGGGCAGGGGCACGGGCACGTAGGCGAAGTCGGCCACCTCGGCGAAGGAGCGGCTGACCTCGGGCGCGCCCGCCACCTGGATGCGGCCGCTCTCGAAGACGAGGTCGTCGGGGCTGGCCTCGTGGTCGGCCATGAGGGCGGCGGCGAAGCGCTTCATCTTGTCGCCCGCCCGGCCCGCGGCCAGCATGAGGGCGGCCCCGCCCACGGCCTGCGAGCGGCTGCCGAAGGTGCCGATGCCCTGCTTCACCACGCCCGTGTCGCCGTGCAGGATGGCGATGTCCCCGATGGGCACGGAGAAGTGGTCGGCCAGCATCTGCGCGAAGGTGGTCTCGTTGCCCTGGCCGTGGGGCGAGGCGCCGGTGGTGGCGGTCACCTTGCCGCCGCGCTCGATGGTCACGCCGGAGTGCTCCCAGCCGCCGGTGGGCACCACGGAGGAGGGGCCGAGGCCGCACACCTCCACGTAGAAGGCCATGCCCACGCCCACGATGCGGCCCTCGGCGCGGGCGGCGTCGCGCTCCGCCTTCAGGCTCTCCCAGTCCGCCGCGGCCAGCGCCGTGTCCAGCGCGGCCTCGTAGTCGCCGGAGTCGTAGACGAGCCCGCTCTGCGTGGGGAAGGGGAATTCGGCGGCGGGGATGAAGTTGCGGCGGCGGAGTTCGGCGGGGTCCATGTCCAGCTCGCGCGCCAGCATGTCCACGGCGCGCTCCACGAAGTAGAGCCCCTCGGGGCGGCCCGCGCCGCGGTAGGCGTCCGTGGGCGTCTTGTTGGTGAACACCTCGGTCAGCTCGTGGCGCACGACGGGGATGCGGTAGACGCCGTTCATCATCATGCCCGTGAGCGTGGGGATGAGCGCCGTGAGCAGCACCTCGTAGGCCCCGATGTCGGCCAGCAGCTGCGCGCGCAGGGCGAGGATGGTACCGTCGCGTTTGGCCGCGATCTCGACGTCGCCGAGGATGTCGCGCCCGTGCGTGGTGGCGAGGAAGGCCTCGGTGCGGTCCTCGATCCATTTCACGGGCGCGCCCGTGAGGCGGGAGAGGGCGGCGGCGGCGTACTCCTCGCCGTAGATGTTGATCTTGCAGCCGAAGCCGCCCCCCACCTCGGGGGCGATGGCGCGCACCTGGTGTTCGCCCAGCCCCAGCATGCCCGCCGCCAGCGTGCGCAGGATGTGCGGGTTCTGCGTGGCGCTCCAGATGGTCAGGTAGTCGCTCCCCGCCTCGTAGCGGGCGACCACGCCGCGCGGCTCCATGGCGTTGGGCGCGAGGCGCTGGTTCAGCATGCACTGGGAGATGACCACGTCGGCTTCGGCGAAGGCCGCATCCATGGCGCTGTCATCCTCGGCCTGCGCGGTTTCGGCGTTGACGCCGGTGCCGCCCTGGTAGCCGCCGACGGCGACGTTGCGCGCGAAGCCCTCGTGCAGCGTGGCCGAGCCGTCCGCCATGGCGGCCTCGGGGTCGACCACGGCGGGCAGCTCGTCGTACTCGACCTCGATGGCGTCGGCGGCGTCGCGCGCGAGGTAGCGGTCGGCGGCGGCGACCACGGCCACGGGCTCGCCCACGTAGCGCACGCGGTCGACGGCCACGGAGTAGTGGTCGGGCGCGGGGAAGGGCGTGCCGATGGGCATGGGGCCGAGGTGTTCGGCCAGCTCCGCGCCCGTGAGCGCGAGCTCGACGCCCTCCATGGCCGCCGCCGCGCTCACGTCGATGCGGCGGATGACGCCGTGGGCGATGTCGGCGCGCCGGAAGGCCAGGTGCAGCATCCCCGGCAGCTTGAGGTCGTCCACGTAGGTGGCGAGCCCGCGGATGAGGCGCGGATCCTCGCGGCGCTTCACGCGCTCGCCGATGAGCTTGGGCAGCAGGGGGGCGTTCGCGCTGGTCATGCGGGCGCCATCCTTTCCGCCGCGTTGCGGATCGCGTTGACGATGTGCTGGTAGCCGGTGCAGCGGCAGATGTTGCCGGAGATGCCCTCGCGGATCCGGGCGTCGTCGGGCGACGGGTTCTCGCGCAGCAGGTTGAGGGCGGACATGATCATGCCCGGCGTGCAGTAGCCGCACTGCAGGCCGTGCTCCTCCCAGAAGCCGTCCTGCAGGGGGTGGAGGTCGTCGCCGGCGGCGAGCCCCTCGATGGTCTGCACCTCCTCGCCGTCGGCCTGCACGGCGAAGACGGTACAGGACTTGACGCTGCGTCCGTCGAGCAGGACGGTGCAGGCGCCGCACTGGCTGGTGTCGCAGCCCACGTGCGTGCCCGTGAGGTTGAGGGACTCGCGCAGGAAGTGGACGAGCAGCAGGCGCGGGGCCACCGCCGCCGTGCGTTCGCGCCCGTTGACGCGAACCGTGATGGGGACCGTCTCGGACATCGGCATGCCTCCCGTCCGTTCGCGGGGCCGCGGCGGGCGGCCCGCTCGCGCGATGGTACCACCGCGGACGGCGCGCGTGAGCGGGCAAGGGGGTACACTCGATCTATGGACAGCGTTTTCATCTATTGGGACACCTCGAACATCTTCCACGAGGCGCAGAGGCTCGCGGAGGAACGCGAGGGCACGCCCGGCGCGCGCTACCTCGTGCGCATCAACTTCGAGGCCATCCTGTCCCTCGCCCACGCCGAGCGCGACGTGCGTCATGCCGTGGCCGCCGGTTCCGTGCCGCCGGAGATGCGCCAGCTCTGGAACCGCCTGGAAAACAGTGGCGTCGAGGTCAAGCTGTTCGACCGTGGCGGGGCGGAGCGTGGCGAGCAGGAAGTGCCCGATCAGATTCTTCAGAAGCGGATGCTGGAAGACGCCCTCGACTACAATGGCGATCCGGGTATCGCTGTGCTCCTGACGGGTGATGGCGCGGGCTACATTGAGGGTGAGGGCTTCCACCGGACGCTGGAGCGGATGCACCGCAAGGGCTGGCGCATCGAAATCCTGTCGTGGGCGCATTCCTGCAACCGGCGCATGCGTCGCTGGGCCGAGGAGAACGGCGTGTTCGTGGCGCTCGACGACTTCTACGAGGCCGTCACCTTCCGCGAGCCGTCGCGCCCCGGGCACGAGCTCGCGCCCGCGCGCGATTCCGCGCCGCTCGACCTGTCGCGGCGGAAGATGTCGCGACAGGAGACGGCATAGGCCTCAGGCGGCGCGGGCGTTCACCTGCTCCTCGATGGCGCGGAAGAACTGGCCGATGAGCAGGCGCGCGACGCCGCCCAGCAGCCGTCCCCCCAGGCGCGCGATGGCGCCGCGCGCGCGCACCTCGGCGGCGTAGCGCACGATTGTCCCCGCGCCCGCTTCCTCCAGCGTCACGAGCGCCTCGGCGCGCGCCCCGCCGGGCTTGCCCGCCCCGTCGATGCGAAGGCGGTAGGACTCGACGGGGACGCGATCGGAGACCTCGACGCGCCCCGCGTAGAGGCCGCGCACGGCGGCGATGCCCGCGCGCATGGTCACGTCGTAGGCATCGGGCGCGGTCTCCTCGAAGCGCTCCACGCCGGGCAGCGCGGCGGCCAGCACGGCGGGGTCGAGCAGCAGCTCCCAGAGGAGCTCCCGCGATCCCGCGAAGGAGCGCTCGCCCTCGATCTTCACGGCGCTCGTCCGCGCGCGACGCGACGGCGTCAGACGCCGTTCGCGTTCACGTCCTTCAGGAACTCGTAGGTGCGGCGCGGCGCGTCCGGGTCCTCGGGCACGGGCAGGATGGCGCCGTTGTAGTCGGTCACGCCGATCTCCGCGAGCCGCTTCAGCTGGGCGCGCACGGACGCCTCGTCGCCCACGATGGCCATGTCGGCCACGCCGCTGGCGCCCTCCGCCTCGATCACCTTGCGGTAGGAGTAGATGCGCCCGTAGACCTCCCACACCCTCGCGCAGGCGGCGCGCGCGGCCTCCTCGTCGGCGGTCACGGAGAGGGGGATGCCGGCGACGATGCGCGGCGCGGGCCGTCCCGCCGCGTCCGCCGCCTTCGTGATGGCGGGCACGGCGGTGCGCTCGATGTAGTTCGGCCCGCACCAGAACATGCTCGTGCCGTCGGAGAGCTCGCCCGCCACCTTCAACATGCCCGGGCCGAGGGCCGCGATGAGCACCTGCGGACGCCCGCCGCCGGGCACGTCCAGCTGCGTGAAGGGCGCGTTGTTGAGGTGGACGCGGTACTCCTCGCCGTCGTGGTTCACCAGCTCGCTGTCGAGCAGGGCGTTGAGCACCTGCAGGTATTCGCGCAGGTGGCGCACGGGCGTGGCCCAGCGCAGCCCCTGCCAGCCTTCCACGATGAACTTGTGGCTGAGGCCCAGGCCCAGCGTGAAGCGCCCGCCGCAGGCCATGTTGGTGGTGAGCGCCTGCTGCGCCATGACCATGGGGTGGCGCGGGTAGGTGGGCACGACGGCGGTGCCCAGCTCGAGCGTGCCGGTGGCCTGTCCGGCCAGCGCGCAGACGGTCATGGCGTCGTGGTTGAGGTGGTTGCCGGTCCAGCCGGAGGGGAAGCCGTCGGCCTCGAGCTGGCGGAAGGGAGCGACGAGCGCCTCGACGGAAGCGTCGCGCGCGCCCCCCGGCGGCCTGGTGATGATGCGCATGTGGGCGGTCTCCTGCTGCGCCCCGTCGGCGGGGCCGCGCGCGCATCCTACGCCCGCCGCGCCCGCAGCGGGAAGGGGGTGGCCGAGTAGACAGGCACACCCATCCCTGCTAGCCTCAGTGGGAGTGCTGGGCATCCCGCGAATTTCGCCCAAGCCGTGAGAGAGTGAAATGCCCGAATTCAAGGTCAACGGAAAAGAGTTCAAGACCGACAACCCCAAGCCTACGGCTACTGAGCTGCTGGAAATTGCCAAAGAAGTGGTCCCGGATGTGAAGGATACGGAGTGGGCGCTCATGGGCCAGAAAAGGGAGTACAAAAAGAGCGACACTATCGACCTCAGTGAAGACAACCAGTTCACCACCATTCCGACGGGGCCTACTCGCGTTTCGTGGAGGGAAAATGTCTGAAGATCTCGAGAAGATCCGACAAGAACTTGAAGATCTGGGCTATGTCGTCTCGACTCATCAACATCAGCAAGGGCAGGTGGTCGACTTCGACTATCAAGTCAAAACTGGCCCACACGCAGGCGAAACTTATAAAATGGGGATTAGCATGAACAGTCCCGGATATCCGGAGTATCCTCCCCATTGGATCCATGTGAGTCCGCCGGTTTCTGACGAACATGGTGGGGAAGAGTACTTCACTGATGATGGATGCCAGTGGGTCGCTATGAGTCGCCCACCTGCCGATATATGGGATCAACTCCCTGAGAAAAACATGAAACACTACATCGAGATGCATCTCGGAAGATTCTGGATGCACGTCAAATGAGTTTCAAGATTTCGTTGACCTCGCAGGCAGAAGAGCAGGCGAGACGACACTTGCTGCAACACTTCAGTAGGGGTGATTATCAGGAGGAATTGTGCTTCGCTCTGTGGCGACCTTCTACTGGGCAAAGGAATCGTACTGGTTTGATCGACAGGATTATTTTGCCCGAAGCCGAAGAACGTGAGTTGCATGGCAATGCAAGTTTTCAGCCTAGCTATATGGCCCGATCCATTGACTTGGCCTGTCAGGAAAAAAGTGGACTCGTGTTCATTCATAGTCATCCGGGAGAAGGGTGGCAAGGTCTTAGTGCCGATGATACAGTGGCGGAACGAGATATCTTGGCCTATCCCGCTGGGACAACTGGGCTCCCGCTGGTCGGAATGACCATTGGAAGTGACGGCTACTGGAGTGCTCGTTTCTGGGAAAATCTGGGTAATGGTATGCATTATTCCCCTTGTGAGAAAATTTGCGTTGTTGGACCCAATAAATTGTCGATCTACTTTGATGATAAGATCTTTCCTCCTCCCGATCATGCAGAGACATTGCAGCGTACTTTTGAAACCCTTGGTATCAAAAATCAACAAAATATTACCAGAATGAAAGTTGGTGTTGTTGGTCTTGGTAGTGTTGGCTCTATTGTTGGAGAGTCTCTGGCACGACTAGGGATCGAACAGATAGTCTTGATTGATAATGATGTTATCAAAAAAGTCAACCTTGATCGGAGTTTGCATGCTTCTAAGTCGGATATTGGGAAATTGAAAGTCGAGGTTTCGAAGCGAGAAATTATGCATCACTCGACGGCAAAAAACCTAAAGGTGGATGCAATCCCTCTGTCTATCGCCAATATTTCTGCATATAAAGCAGCATTGGACTGTGATATTCTCTTTAGCTGTGTTGACAAACCAGTTGCGCGAGACGTGGTGAGTTATATCGCTCATGCCCATCTTATCCCTGTTATTGATGGAGGTATTTCGGTTACTATTCACGAAAATCGATTCTATAACGCTCACTGGCGTGTCCACATTGCAGCTCCAGATGCTCAGTGTTTGCGCTGTAATCTTCAGTACGATACGAGTATGGTCAGTGCTGAATTGGACGGATCTCTGGAAGATCCCCTGTACATCTCCAATGTTCCAGAAAATCAATTGGTGGGAAACCAGAATGTCTTTCCTTTCAGCTTGGGAATCGCCGGAATGCAGATTAACCGTATGCTCCAATATATTATGTCTGAGGAATGGTGGCCAGAACTTCATCAGCAAGACTATATTTTTGCACAAAGTATTTTGAAGACAATCGAAAGTACGTGTCGCTGTGAATTCCGTGCACGTCGAGCACGAGGAGATCTTGAATTTCCCCCCTATCTTGCACAAGAGATTCTTGTGTCTAAGTGGCAAGCATTTCGGAGAAAAATGTCATCCCTTTGGCCTATCTGATAAGAGGATACGATGATCGATATTCTCTGAACTTTTTTTCATTTCTGCTCCGTCTGGATGATTACGACAGTTCTTGGATAACACGCTGATGTAGCAACGGAGCGCGCCTATGTCGCGCCCTAACGTCGTGCGCACGGCCTCGATCCGCGCCACTGCCACGCCGATGCCGTCGCCGACGGCCGAGCGCGGACGTGGTACCAACCCGCGCTCACCGCCCGCGTTCCGGCAGAGCTGCGGTAGGGCGGGCGGCCCGCCCTGCGCCAGCCGCGCTAGACTGGCGCGGTGACGGACGGCCTCGACTACGCGCCCGCGCACGAACTGGCGGCGCTGGTGCGCGCCCGCGAGCTCTCGCCCGTGGCGCTCATGGAGCGCTCGCTGGCGCGCATCGCGGCGCTCAACCCCGCGCTCAACGCCTTCGTGGCCATCGACGCGGAGGCGGCGCTGCGCGAGGCGCGGGCGCTGGAGACGCGGCTGGCGCGGGGCGAGACGGCGGGGCCGCTGGCGGGGCTGCCGCTGGGCGTGAAGGACCTGGAGAACGCGGCGGGCTTCGTCACCACGAAGGGGTCGCGGCTGTACCGCGACAACCGCGTCGACTTCGACGACGCGCGGTGGCGCGGCTGAAGGCGGCGGGCGCGATCGTGGCGGGCAAGACGAACACGCCCGAGTTCGGCCACATCCCCTTCACCGACAACGACCTCTTCGGGCCGTCGCGCAATCCCTGGAACCGCGAACGCACGCCGGGCGGCTCGAGCGGCGGCTCGTCGGCGGCGCTGGCGGCGGGCATGGTGCCGCTGGCCACGGCCACGGACGGGGGCGGCTCCATCCGCATCCCCGCCTGCCATACGGGGCTGTACGGGCTGAAGCCGTCGCAGGGGCGCGTGCCCATCGCGCCGCGGCCCCTGCCGCCCTGGCTGGCCGTGAGCTGCCACGGCCCCCTCACGCGCTGCGTGCGCGACGCCGCCCTCTACCTCGACGCGACGGCGGGGCCGCACGCGCGGGATCCGGAATCGCTGCCCCCGCCGGACCGCTCCTTCGCGGAGACGCTGGAGGAGCCGCTGCCGAGGCTTCGCATCGCCTTCAACGAGACGCTGGGCGTGACGCGCGTGCGGGGCGACGTGCTGCGCGCGGCGCGCGCGGCGGCGGCGGCCTTCGCGGACATGGGCCACGAGGTGGAGGAGAACGCGGACGCCATCCCCGAGATGGGCGGCTGGTGGGCGCGCATCTCCGCCTTCCAGACGCTGGGGCTGGAGTGGGACAACTACCTCGCCCGCCGCGACGAATTCACGGAGCGGTACGCGCGCCAGCTGGACCGCGCGCTCGACGTGGGGCCGGAGGATTTCCGCGAGTTCCTGACGCGGCGCGGCCAGCTGGTGGCGTGGACGGCGCGGCTCTTCGGGGAGTACGACCTGCTGCTCACGCCCACGCTGCCGACGGACGCCTTTCCGGCGTCGGGCCCCATCCCGAGCGAGGTCGAGGGGGAGCGCGTGAACGGCATCGCCT
The DNA here is from genome assembly GCA_958295975.1 of Tepidiformaceae bacterium. Lineage (GTDB taxonomy): Bacteria > Chloroflexota > Dehalococcoidia > Tepidiformales > Tepidiformaceae > UBA2991. Next base: position 891,992 of record OY282446.1, read on the forward strand.
TCACCTACCCGTTCAACTTCACGGGGCATCCGGCGGCCTCGGTTCCGGCGGGACTGACGGACGCGGGGCTGCCCTGCGGGCTGCAGATCGTGGGGCCGCGCCACGGCGACGCGCTGGTGCTGCGCGCCTCCCGCGCGTACGAACGGGCGCGCCCCTTCCCGCCGCTGCCGCGGCTGTGAGGAGAGCGCCGCGCGGGGGCGCGGCTGAGGGGCGAGGAGCGCGCGCCGCTTCGCGCCGCTGAGGGGAGAGTGGGGGCGGTATGCTGGGTGCCGGAGGGGCGATGTCGAAGATCGCGCGGCTGATCACGCCCGCGACGGTGGCGGGGCGGGCGGGATCGCCTGCCGGGGAGAACGAATCCGGCCAGAGCGACGCGCCAGCGGCAGGGGGAGGCGTGCTACCGCATGGCGAGGTAGTCGTCGCGGGAGAGGTCGATATCGCGCCGGACCTTAGTGATGAAGTTGGGGCCGATGTCACGCGGATGGTTGGGAACGCTCGTGCCGCGCCCGTCCGGGTGGCGGTAGGCAACATTGCTCCCCTTGCCCCGATCGGGGATCGCCTCAAAGCCCAGCTGGCGGAGGATGCGGTCGAGCTTGCGGAAGGTGGTGGGCGGGATGCGGCTCATGACAGGACACCTCGATGTCAAAAGATTGGAGCGCCGTCTATCTGTATCGGTAGCCTGCGCGATCCTCGGATGGGCCGCGCTTAGGGTCAAGCCTCGCGGCCTGGGCGAGGATGCGTCCGGCTCACACGGTGACCTTGATCTGCTGCAGCCCGACGAAGCACGGGAGCTCGTCCTGCTCAATCATGCCGTTCTCGGCAAGCAGCTCGATCACCTCGCGCAGGTTCTCGCGGAGTTCGTCGAGGGTCGCGGCCTGGGTGTGCGCGCCGGGGACGCCCGGCACCGACCCGACGTAGCAACGCACGCACTCGTCCCACTCGACGTAGGCGGTAAGGGTCACTTCCTTGCTGGTGGAACGCTCGGCGACGGTCATCGGAGTCTCCCCCCGCGGGCGGGCCAGCGGCGCGCCTCCTCCGGATATGCCGTGTCCACCTTAAGGGATGGGGTGGCGCAGCGTCACCGTGGGGAACGCGGAGCGGTATCGGGGCTTGGCGTTGCGGGGGCGCGGGGGGCGGGCCGTACGCTCGCGCGCGGCGGGGGAGGCGTGCTAGCGCATGGCGAGATAGTCGTCGCGGGAGACGCCGATCTGTTTGAGGATGGAGCGGATGACTTTGGGGTTGATATCGCCTGGATGGTTGGGGATGGTGGTCGTGCGCCCATCGGGATGGCTGTAGAAGACATGGCCACCCTTGCCACGACCGGGGATCGGCGCGAATCCCTGCTGGCGGAGGAAGCGGTCCACCTCGCGGAAGCGGGCGGGCGGGATACGGGCCATGACAAAGACTCCAGAGAGGCCAGGATTCGCTGGAATCACATGTCAGGCAGGCGGTTCACACGGTGATTTCGAGCTGCTGCAGGCCGACGAAACAGGCGAGTTCGTCGGGCTCGATCTCGCCCGACTCCACGAGCAGCTCGAGCACGTCCCGCAGGTTCTCACGCATTTCGTCGAGCGTCGCGGCCTGGGTATGCGCGCCGGGGATGCCGGGCACGCTGCCGAAGTAGAGCCGGCACTCCTCGTCCCACTCGATGTAGGCGGTGACGGTCAGCGTCCTGCGGTCGGGATGTTCGGCGGTGACGGAACGCTCGGCGACGGTCATCGGAGTCTCCCCCCGCGGGCGGGCCAGCGGCGCGCCTCCTCCGGATATGCCGTGTCCACCTTAAGGGATGGGGCGGCGCAGCGTCACCGTGGGGAACGCGGAGCGGCGTCGGGGCTCAGCGTTGCGGGGGCGCGGGGGGCGGGCGTACGCTCGCGCGCGTGGACGACGCCGCCCTGCGCCGCGAACTGGGCCTCAGCGAGGGGCTCGACCACCCCGGCGTGGCGGCCCTCCTCCACGCCCACCGCCTGCTGGCCGAGGGCAAGCCCGGGCTGGCCATGCACGCGCTGGAGACGGAGCTGGCGGAGCCGGACGAGCCGCAGCCGATGGAGATCGGGGCCGCCGCCTTCGCCCTGCGCGGGCGCGCGCACGAGGCCCAGGGGCGCTTCTACCACGCGCGCATCGACTACGACCTCGCGCTCAAGATGAACCCGCGCCACGCCTTCGCCGCCGAGGCCATGCGCCGCATCGACCGATCGGGGTAGACTGGGCGCGTCATGGTGCGGACCGAGATTCTCGAACGCAGCGAACGGCTGGCCGCCGAGGGGCCGCCGCTGGAGCGACTGCGGGCCCTGCGCGAGGCGCTGCTGGCGGCGGGCGACGAGGCCCAGCGGCTGCGCCACCTGCCCGCCTGGGCCTCCGACGAGATCGCCGACCAGGGGCTCTACCGCTTCGCCCTGCCGCGCGAGCTGGGGGGCGAGGACCTGCGCGCCGAGGGCCAGATCGAGATCGTGGAGGCGGCCTCCGCCATCGACGGCTCGGTGGGCTGGTGCCTGCACATCAATTCCGAGATCAACAGCCTCATCCTGCGGCGCATGGCGCTGGAGTTCGCGCACGAGTACTACGACGACTGGCGCGTGCTCACCTGCGCGGGCGTGGGGCCCGGGCTGCAGGATGCGCGCGCGCGGCCCGTGGACGGCGGCTGGCGGCTCTGGTGCCAGGGGTCCTTCGGCAGCGGCTGCCACAACGCCACGTGGACGCTCGTGCACACGCACCACGTGGGCGTGCCCGCCGAGGGCGGCGGCTCCTCCGAGCGCGCCTTCCTGCTGCCGCGCGGCGATTTCGGGATCGTGGACACGTGGGACGCGGCCGGGCTGCGCGGCAGCGGCAGCCACGACGTGAAGGTGGACGGCGCCTTCATCCCCGAACGGGCGACGCTGCCGATGGAGCTGTTCGGGCCGTGCGAGACGTTCGCCAACCCCACCTTCCGCAACCCCCTGCAGGCGCACTACAACAAGTCCGCCGTGGCCATGGGCATCTGCCGCGGGGCCATCGACGACCTGGCGGAGCTGGCGCGCACGAAGACGCCGTGGACGTCGGGCTCGCTGCTGGCGGACCAGCCGGAGCTGCAGTACCGCCTGGGCGAGGCGGAGGCCACGCTGCGCGCCGCCCGCGCCTTCCTGCTGGAGGCGCTGGCGGAACTGGAGGCGAACCTCGGCCCGCTGCCCGCCGACGGGGGCCGCGCGCGCCCCGACTGGCCCGTGCTGCGCCGCGCCTTCCTCGCCTGCGTGCACGCCGCCCAGGCCACCCGCCACGTGGTGGACGTCGCGCACAACACGGCGGGCACGACCGCCAGCCGCATGGACCACCCGCTGGAGCGGCGGCTGCGGGACGCGCATCAGGCGGCGGCGCACGCGGCCATCAGCTGGCGGCACTACCGCAACCTGGGCAGCACCTGGCTGGGCCACGAGCCGGGGGCGCTGGCCCGCCTGTCGCGCGCCTGACGTCCGTACACTGCGCCCGTGACCGCGCCCGCCGAAAGCGAAACCGCCCTTGAGCCCGTCATCGGGCTTGAGGTGCACGTGCAGCCCATCACGCGCGCCAAGATGTTCTGCGGCTGCAGCGCCGACTACGCCGGGGCCGAGCCCAACACGCACGTCTGCCCCGTCTGCCTGGGGCTGCCCGGCGTGCTGCCGGTGGTCAACGAGGAGGCCATCCGCCTGATCGTGCGCACGGGGCTGGCCCTCAACTGCGGGATCGCCGCCTTCTCCAAGTTCGACCGCAAGAACTACCCCTACCCCGACCTCATGAAGGGCTACCAGGTGAGCCAGTACGATCTGCCCCTCTGCAGCGGCGGCTGGCTGGAGGCGGAGGCGGAAGGCGAGCCCTTCCGCGCGGGCATCACGCGCGTGCACATGGAGGAGGACACGGCCCGCCTGCTGCATCGCACGGACGCCGCCACGGGCGAGGGCTACAGCCTCATCGACGTGAACCGCTCGGGCACGCCGCTCATGGAGATCGTGGGCGAACCCGACCTGCGCTCCCCCGAGCAGGCGCGCGCCTTCCTCGTGGAGCTGCGCGCCATCCTGCGGACCATCGAGGCCAGCCGCGCCAACATGGAGGAGGGGAACTTCCGCTGCGACGCCAACGTGAGCCTGCGCCCGCGCGGCGCGGAGGCGCTGGGCGTGAAGGTGGAGATCAAGAACATGAACAGCTTCCGCGCCGTGCACGAGGCCCTGCGCTTCGAGATCGGGCGGCAGACGGCCATCCTCGAGGGGGGCGGAACGATCAGGCAGGAGACGCGCGGCTGGGACCAGCAGCGGCGCGAAACCGCCGCCCAGCGCTCCAAGGAAGAGGCCGACGACTACCGCTACTTCCCCGAGCCGGACCTGCCGCCGCTGGCGCCGGGGCGCGCCTTCGTGGAGGAGATCCGCGCGGGCCTGCCGGAGCTGCCCGCGGCACGCCGCCGCCGCTACCGCGCGCTCGGCCTCTCCGCCTTCGAGGCCGCCACGCTGGCGGAGGCGCGCGACCGCTCGGAGTTCGCCGACGCCGTGGCCGCGGCCCTGCCCTTCCCCCCCGCGCGCGCCGCCAAGCTGGCCGCCAACTGGACGCTGGGCGAGGCGGCGCGCTGGAGCAACGAGCACGACGGCGAACGCCTCGACCGCTTCCCCCTGACGCCCGCCGCCCTCGCCGAACTGATCGCGCTGGCCGAGGACGGGACCATCACCGGACAGGTCGCCGCGGGGGTGTTCGCGCGCATGGTGGAGGAGGGCGGGAGCGCCGCCGGGATCGTGGAGCGCGAGGGCCTCGCGCGGGTGGACGCGGGCGACGAGCTGGCCGCCGTGGTGCGCCGCGTCGTGGCCGAAAACGGGAAGGCCGCGGCCGACTACCGCGCGGGCAAGACCGCCGCCATCAAGCGGCTGCTGGGGGGCGTCATGCGCGAGACGCGGGGGCGCGCCGACCCGAACACGGCGCGCGAGCTGCTGGAGCGCGAATTGGGGGCGTGACCGCAGCGGCGTTTGCCGCTAGACTGCCGAAGCGTATGCCGCGCCGGATGCGGAATCACCGTCTCCTCACCTGGTTGTATCCGGGGATGCACATCAAGCGCTGGCTGCTGCTCCTCGTGATCGGCATGTCCCTGCTCAGCCTGGGCGTGGCCTACCTGCTGCGCGAGGCCTACCTGACCTACGATTTTCCGGGCGCGGCGTGGTACCTCACGCTGCAGTTCATCCCGCGCTGGGGGCGCGGCGCCATCTTCGTGCTGGCGGCGCTGGGGGCGGTCTGCCTCGCCTTCTGGAAGCTGAACGCCTCGCTGCTCTACGCCTTCATGCGGCCCGCCGACGAGAAGCGCGACATGGCGCGTTCGCTCTACGCGCGGCGCGTGCTGAGCCGCGGGCCGCGCATCGTGGCGATGGGCGGGGGCACGGGGCTGTCCGTGCTGCTGCGGGGGCTGAAGGAGTACTCCAGCAACCTCACGGCCATCGTCACGGTGGCCGACGACGGCGGCTCCTCGGGGCGGCTGCGGCAGGAGTTCAACGTGGTCGCGCCCGGCGACATCCGCCAGTGCATCGCCGCGCTGGCCGAATCCGAGCCGCTCATGACGCGCCTGTTCCAGTACCGCTTCCAGACCGGCGACGGCCTCGAGGGGCACTCCTTCGGCAACCTCTTCATCGTGGCCATGGCCAGCGTCACGGGCAGCTTCGAGACCGCCGTGCACGAGGTGGGGCGCGTGCTCAACGTGCGCGGGGCCATCCTGCCCTCCACGGTGGTGGACGTGACGCTCTCGGCGCGCACGCAGGACGGCGAGCTGGTGCACGGGGAGCACACCATCACGGAGCAGGGGGCCTGCATCCGCGAGCTCTACCTGAACCCGCCGCACGCGGAGGCGCACCCCGACGCGGTGCGCGCCATCCTCGACGCGGACCTCGTGGTGATCGGGCCGGGCAGCCTCTACACGAGCGTGCTGCCGAACCTGCTGGTGGAGGACCTGCGGCAGGCGCTGCTGGCCACGAGCGCGCAGCGCCTGTTCGTGTGCAACGTGGCCACGGAGCACGGCGAGACGGACGAGTTCGGCGTGGCCGAGCACATCGAGGCGGTGCTGCGGCACACGGCCCCGGGCATCCTCGACGCGGTGGTGGCCAACGACAACATCGCCAGCCTGCCGGAAGCGTGGCGCTCCGATCCGGTGGCCCTCGCCCAGCCCGACGCGCGCGTCTTCCGCGACCTGCGCGTGGTGCAGGCGGACGTGGTGGCGGACGCGAACCGCTACCGCCACGATTTCACCAAGCTCGCCGCCACCGTGCTCGACGTGTACCATGGGCGGGAGAACGGCGCGCCCGCGCCCGCGGCGCTGCCCGCGAACGAGCCCGCCGAGGAGGCCGTGCTGGCCGCACGCTGATGCTGAACGCGATCCAGATCATCGTCTCCATCCTGCTCGTGACCGCGGTGCTGCTGCAGGTCAAGGGCTCGGGCTTCGGGGCGGCCCTCGGCGGCCTCTCCGGCGGCTCCGTGTACCGCACCAAGCGGGGCCTCGAAAAGACCCTCTTCCAGGCGACGATCGTGCTGGTCATCGTCTTCCTCTTCGTGTCCTTCCTGAGCGTTCAGTCGCAACGCTAGGCCGCGCCGCATGACTCGGGCGGTTGCGAACACGCGGCGCGCCTGGCTTCCCATCGCCGCGCTGCTGGCCGGGGCCGCTGCCGTGGGCGCGCTCGCGCTGCTGCTGCTGGGCCGCGACGGCGTCGCGCCCGCCGCCCCGCCCGCCACGTCCGCCGCCGGCAGCCGCTACGTGGAGGGCGTGATCGGGGCGTGGCGGCGCGTCAATCCCCTCTTCGCCGCGGGCAACCCCGCCGACGAGGATCTGTCGCGGCTCGTGTTCGCGGGGCTGTTGCGCGTGGACCACGACGGGCGGCTGCTGCCGGACCTCGCCCCCCTGCCCGCGGTCAGCGACGACGGCCTCACCTACACCTTCCGCCTGCACCCCGGCCTGCGCTGGCACGACGGCGCGCCGCTGCGCTCCCTCGACGTGGCCTTCACGGTGGCGCGCATCGTGGCGCCGGACTTCCGCGGCCCGCCGGAGCTGGCCGCGGCGTGGTCGGACGTGGAGGTGCTGACGCCGGACCTGGGCACGGTCGTCTTCCGCCTGTCCGCGCCGAACGCGCCCTTCCTCGCGCGCTACGCCACCATCGGCATCCTGCCCGAGCACCTGCTGCAGGGGCTGGACGGGGCGGCGCTCTACGACGCGCCCTTCAACGCGCGTCCAGTGGGGACCGGCCCCTACCGCCTCGAATCGCTCACGACGCTCGACGCCACGCTGCGGGCGTGGCCGCGCTACCACCTCGGACGGCCGGGCATCGAGACCATCGCCTTCCGCTTCCTGCCCGATTTCCCGGCGGCGCGCGAGGCGCTGGAGGCGGGCGCGATCGACGGCGTGCTGCTGCGCCGCGCGCCCGAGGCCGCGCAGGCCGCCGCCCTCGACGGCATCGCGGGGTACGCGCGCATGGACCTGCAGCGCTCCGCCGCCTTCACGCTCTACCTGAACAACGCCGAGGCCGAGCTGTTCCGCGACGCGCGCGTGCGCGAGGCCATCTCGCGGGCCATCGACCGCGACGCGCTGGCGGAGTCGCCCCTGCTGGGGCTGGCCACGCCGTCGGCGTCGGCCATCGCGCCGGGCGTGTGGGCCCACGACCCCGCGCTCGACGGGCGGCACGGCGATCCCGCGGAGGCCGCCGCGCTGCTGGCCGAGGCGGGCTGGGAGCGCAGCCCCGCCACGGGCGCGCTCGTGCGCGACGGGGCCGAGTTCCGCTTCACCATCCGCACGGGCGACGATCCGCTGCACGTGGCCCTCGCCCTGGCCGTGGCCGGGCAGCTCGAGGCGCTCGGCATCCGCGCCGCCGTGGCCAGCACCAGCTTCACCGTGCTGCGCCGCGACTTCCTCGACGCGCGCGGCTACGACGCCGCCCTCACGGGCTGGGACCAGGGCCCCGATCCCGACCCCTACTTCGCCTGGCACAGCTCGCAGGCGCGCCCCCCCGGCGGCAACGTGGCCAGCTACGGCGGCATCGTCATCGACGCCCTGCTGGAGCGCGGGCGCACCACGCTGGACCCGCTCGTGCGGCGCGACGCCTACGCGCAGTTCCAGGAGCTGTGGCGGCGCGAGGTTCCCAGCGTCGTCCTCGCCTATCCGCGCCTGCGCTACCTGCGCGCGGAGACGGTGCGCGCGCCCGCCATCGGCGTGCTCTTCAGCCCCGCCGACCGCTTCCTCAACGTGCATCAGTGGCGGATCGCATGAGCGCGCCGATGCCGGTTTTCCTGCTCACGGACTTCGGCGCGCGCGACGCCTACGCGGGCCAGGTGCGGGCCGTGCTCGCCGCGCTCGCGCCGGGGGCGCCCGTGTTCGACCTCACGCACGAGGTGGAGCCGTACGCCATCGGGGAGGGCGCGTGGCTGCTCGAAACCTGCCTGCCCGTCCTGCCCGCGCCGTCGGTGGCGCTGGCGGTCGTCGATCCGGGCGTGGGCGGCGAGCGCCTGCCCGTGGCCGTGCGCGTTCCCGACGGTGCGGGCGCGGCGCGCTATCTCGTGGGCCCCGACAACGGCCTGCTCTCGGCGCTCGCGCCCGACGACGCGCGCCCCGAGCGCCCCGCCGCGCGTCCCCTGCCCGCGGGCGTCGAGGCGCGCCGCATCGAGAGTCCGCGGGCGCGGCGCGCGTCCGTGAGCGCCACCTTCCACGGGCGCGACCTGTTCGCGCCCGCCGCCGCCCTCATCGCGCGCGAGGGGGGCATCGAGGGGCTCGGCCCCGCGCTCGACGCGCTCACGCTGCTGCCGCCCTTCGCGGGCGTCCCCGACGGCGCGGGCGGGCTACGCGGAACGGTCGCGCACGTGGACCGCTACGGGAACCTGGTCACGACCGTGCGCGCGGAGCAGGCACCGCCCGCCTTCACGCTGGAGGCGGGCGGCCACCGCATCGGGCGTCTGGTCCGCACCTTCGGCGACGTTCCCCGCGGAACGCTCGCCTGCCACGTCGATTCCAGCGGCTTCCTCGCCATCGCCGAGCGCGAGGGCTCCGCCGCCGCCCGCACGGGCCTGCGCCGCGGCGACGGCGTGCGCCTCAGGCCGCGATGAGCGAAGCCGCCGCCGCGCGCACGGTCTTCATGGGCACGCCGCCGTTCGCCGTGCCCGCCCTGCGCGCGCTGGCGGAGGCGGGCCACGACGTGCGCCTCGTGGTGGCGCGTCCCGACCGTCCCGCCGGGCGCGGGGGACGCGCGCGCGCGCCCGCGGTCAAGGCGGAGGCCGAACGCCTCGGCGCGCCCGTCTTCCAGCCGGAGTCGTTCGCGGACGCCGACGCGGTGGCGACGCTCGCCGCCGTCGAGCCGGACCTCATCGTGGTGGCGGCCTACGGGCGCATCCTGCCGCGCGCGGTGCTGGCGCTGCCCCGCCGCGGCATCCTCAACGTGCATCCCTCGCTGCTGCCGCGCTGGCGGGGCCCCTCGCCCGTGGCCACCGCCATCCTCGCGGGCGACGAGCGCACGGGCGTCTCCATCATGGAGCCGACGGCGCGCATGGACGCCGGTCCGGTCGTGGCCGCGCGCGCGTTCCCCATCGGGCCCGCGGAGAGCGCGGGCGCGCTGGAGGCGCGGCTGGCGGAGGCGGGCGCGGACCTGCTCGTGGAAACCCTGCCCGGCTGGCTCGCGGGCGAAACGCGGGCCGCGCCCCAGGACGAGTCCCGCGCCACCGTCTGCCGCCTGCTGGCGAAAAGCGACGGCCACCTGCGCGCGGCGATGACCGCCGTCGAGGCCGAACGCGCCGTGCGCGCCTGCGACCCGTGGCCGGGCGCCTTCGTGCGCTACGCGGGCGCACGGCTGGCCGTCTGGCGCGCGCACGTGGAACCCGCCAGCGCCGGGGGGCTCGCGCCGGGCACCCTCACGCGCGCGGGGACGGCGCCCGCCATCGCCTTCCGCGAGGGGCTGCTCGCGCTCGACGAGGTGCAGCGCGCGGGCGGACGGCGCGTCTCCGGCGAGGCCTTCCTGAACGGCGAGCGGGGCCGTCTGGCCGCCGCCGCGGGCCTCGCGTGACCAGCCTCCTGCGTCTCCTGCCGGAGGAGATGGAGGGCGCGCTCGCCGAACTGGGCGCGCCCCGCTACCGCGCCGACCAGACGCTGCGCGCGATCCACGCGCACGGCGCGGCCACGCTCGACGACCTCGCGCAGCTGCCCGCCGCCCTGCGCGGGCGGATGCGCGAGGCGGGGCTGGAGCTCGCCCCGCCCGCCGTGCTCGCCGAACGCCGGAGCGAGGACGGCGAGACCGTGAAGGCGCTGCTGGCCCTTCCCGGCGGGTCCACCGTGGAAAGCGTGCTCATGCGCTCCCCGCGCGCGGGACGCGCCCCCCGCGCCACCGTCTGCCTCTCCACGCAGGCAGGCTGCGCCATGGGCTGCGTCTTCTGCGCCACCGGCCAAATGGGGTTCGAGCGCAACCTTCCCGCCGAGGACATCGTGGCGCAGGCGCTCCACTTCCGCCGCGGCGGCGAGCGCGTCACGAACGCCGTTTTCATGGGCATGGGCGAGCCGCTGGCCAACTACGCGGAGACGGTGCGCGCCATCCGCCTGCTCACCGACGCGCGCGCCTTCGGGCTGGCCCAGCGCGCCGTCACCGTGTCCACGGTGGGCATTCCGCGCGCCATCGACCGCCTCGCCGCGGAACGCCTGCAGGTCGGCCTCGCCATCTCCCTGCACGCCCCCGACGACGCCCTGCGGCGACGGCTGGTGCCCACCGCCGGGCCGCGCTCCGTGCGCGAGCTGCTGGACGCGGCCCGGCGCTACTTCCGCGCCACGGGGCGGCGCGTCTCCATCGAGTACGCGCTCATCGGCAGCGTCAACGACGCGCCCGGGCAGGCGGCGGCGCTCGCGGGCCTGCTGCGCGGGGGCGGCATGCACGTCAACCTCATCCCCCTCAACCCCACCGCCGGGCCGTTCGCCGCGCCCTCGCGCCGCCGCGTGCGCGAATTCCGCCGCACGCTCACGGAGGCGGGCGTGAACGCCACCGTGCGCATCGAGAAGGGGGCGGACATCGCCGCCGCCTGCGGCCAGCTGCGCACGGACGCGGAGGCGGGGGCGGCTAGCGGAACAGCCGCCGCGCGAGGCTGAGCGCGAAGCTCCCCAGCGCCAGCCCCAGCCCCAGCGCGAAGGCCGCGCGCAGGTCGATCCAGGCGTGCACGTCGCCGCGCACGACGGGCGCGGCCAGCACGCCCACGCGCGCGCCGTCGATGGCCGCGTCCCGCGCCGCCAGGGCCGCCACCGCGCTCCCCCGCACGGTCGCCCGCCGCGCCCGCAACGCGCCGATGGCGGCGCGCCCGGCGTCGACCGTCTCCGCCTCCAGGCGCAGCACCGCCGACTGCCCGACCGTCGCCGTCCCGGCGCGCACCTCGTCCACGCGCGCGCGCTCGATCGTGACCCGGTCCGGCGGCGTCATGTGCGCACCCACGCTAGACGGCGGCACGGGGAAGGGCAATGCTGCGCGCGTGCGGACCGCCGATTTCGACTACGCGCTGCCGCCCGATCTGATCGCCCAGCAGCCGCTGGAGCCGCGCGACGCCGCCCGCCTGATGGTCGTCTCCCGCAGGGCGCGCGCCTTCGCCCACCACCACGTGCGCGACCTCCCCGCGCTGCTGCGGGCGGGCGACCTGCTGGTGCTGAACGACACGCGCGTGATGGCCGCGCGGCTCACGGGGGCGCGCGCCGACACGGGCGGGCGCGTCGAGCTGCTGCTCCTGCGCGAACGCGACGGCGGCGGCTGGGATGCGCTCGTGCGTCCGCTGCGCGCGGCGCGCCCGGGGCGGCGCTTCCGGCTGGACGCCAGCGACGGCCCCCTGGGCGCGACCGTGATCGAGCGCGCGGGCGAGACCGCCGCCGTGGCCTTCGAGCGGCCCATCGATCCGGCCAGCGCCGGAAGCGTGCCCCTGCCGCCCTACGTGCGCGGCTTCCGCGGCGACCCTGAGCGCTACCAGACCGTCTTCGCGCGCGAGGCCCGCAGCGCCGCCGCCCCCACGGCGGGGCTGCACTTCACGCCCGCCCTGTTCGCGCGGCTGGCGGCGGCGGGCGTCGAACGCGCCTTCCTCACGCTCGAGGTGGGGGCGGGCACCTTCCGCCCGGTGCGCGTCGAGGACCCCGCCGGGCACGAGCTGCCGCCCGAACGCTACCGCCTGCCGCCCGCAACCGCCGCCGCCATCCGCGCCGCCCGCGCCGGGGGTCGCCGCGTGGTGGCCGTGGGCACGACCGTGACGCGCACGCTGGAGCACGCCCTCGGCGAGACGGGCGGCGGGCAGACGGAGGGCGAGACCGCACTCTTCATCCGGCCCGGCCACCGCTTCGCCGCCGTGGACGCGCTGCTCACGAACTTCCACCTGCCGCGCTCGACGCTGCTCATGCTCGTGGCCGCCTTCGCCGGGCGCGAGCTGATCCTCGACGCCTACGCGGAGGCCGTGCGCGAGCGCTACCGCTTCTACAGCTTCGGCGACGCCATGCTGCTGGTTCCCTGAGCGGCGCCCTCCCCGGCCAGCTCCCAGCGCCCCTCCCGCGGGGCCGCGAGGCCGTCGCGCGCGAGCGCGTCGAGGTAGCGTTCGCAGTGGGGGCGGTGCCGCGCGGGCAGGCGCGCCACGATCTCCTCCGTCCGCAGGGGCGCGCCCTCCGCCAGCATGGCCACGATCCGCCCCCGCGCGAAGCGGGCGGTGAGCGGGAACGGCGCGGCGGGGGCCTTCGCGGGCGGCTCCGGCGGCGCGGGACGGCCCGCGGCCAGCCAGGCGCACTCCCCCGCCAGCGGGCACTCCCCACAGGCGGGCGCGGAGGCGCGGCAGACGAGCGCGCCCAGGTCCATCACGGCCAGCTGGTGGTCGCGCGCGCCGCGCGAGGGCAGCCAGTCCGTGGCGACGGCCCGCAGGCGCGCGTTCGGGAGCGTGGGCGCGACGGCCTCGCCCAGCAGCGCGCGCGCCGTCACGCGCGCCACGTTCGTGTCCAGCGCCGCCGTGCGCCGCCCGCCCGCGAAGCAGGCCACGGCGGCGGCGGTGTAGGGCCCCACGCCGGGCAGCGCGCGCAGCTCCCGTTCGTCGGCGGGGACGGCGCCGAAGCGCTCCAGCGACTCCGCCGCCGCGCGCCAGAGGTTCACGGCGCGGCGGTTGTAGCCCAGGCCCGACCACGCGCGGATGACCGCCGCGCGCGGGGCCCGCGTCAGGCTGGCGGCGTCCGGCCAGCGCGCCAGCCAGGCTTCGTAGCGCGGACGCACGCGCGCGACCTGCGTCTGCTGCAGCATCACCTCGGAGACGAGCACGGCGTAGGGGTCGCGCGTCAGCCGCCAGGGGAGGTCGTGCCGCCCGTGCGCGCGATGCCAGCGGCCCAGCGCCCGCCGCATGCGCGCGGGGCGCTCCGCCTCAGTCGTCGTCGTCGCGCTCCCCGTCGCCGTCCGCGCCGCGCGCCGCGGGCACGAGCGCGATGCCGTCCTCGTCGCGCCGCCGCGCGCGCTTGCGCGGGGGGACGGTCTCGATGCGCTCGATCAGGCGCGCGAGCGCGTCGGCGGACGTTCCCGCGGGGACGACCACGCCGCCCGCGCCGCCGTCGCGCAGCGCCGTCAGGTCCGCGCTGGCGGCGTCCGGCTCGACGGCCACGAGCAGGGGCGCGCCGCAGAGCATGGCCACGCGCGTGAGCGAGATGCGCCGCGCCAGCGTGAGCGCCCCGACCGGCGCGCGCACGAGCGCGGCGTCCAGGCCGAGCGTCGCCAGCGCACGCAGCCGCGCCTCCTCCCACGCCTCGTCCGCCGCCAGCACGAGCCCGGGCTCGCCCCCGGCGACGTCGGCGGCGGAGGCCTGCGGGTCGGCGATGACGAAATCGAGGCCCGCCTCGCGCAGGGCCGGGGCGCTGCCCGCGGCCAGCGACGCCACGTCCGCGCCGAGCAGCCCCTCGACGCCGCGCGCGGCCTCGACCGCGGATTCCGCGTCGGGGGCGGAGACGATGGCGAAGTCGGCGCCAGCGGCGAGCGCAGCGGCCGCTTCCTCCGCGCCGCCGCCGAGCGCGCCGAGCAGGAGCGCGCGACGCCGTTCGCGCGCGGGCGTTCCGAAGCCGAGCCGTCCGCCCTCGCTCCGCTGCTTCCGCCGGAGCGTCTCGCCGAGCCTGCCCACGGTGCTAGATGAGCCCGCTGCCGCGCAGCCGCGGGTCCAGCGTGTCGCGGATCGAGTCGCCGAGGAAGTTGAAGGCCAGCACCGTGAGCGCGAGCGCCGCGCCCGGGAACACCGGCAGCCACCAGGCGCGGGTGAGGTACTCGCGCGCGTTCGGCCCGATGTCCACGCCCCACGAGGGCTCCGTGGGGTCGAGCCCCAGCCCGAGGAAGGACAGCCCCGCCTCGGCGAGGATGGCCGCGGGGATGATGATGCTGGCGTTGACGATGGCCAGCGGCAGCAGGTTCGGCAGGATGTGGCGGAACATGATGCGGACGCTCGAAGCGCCCACGACGCGCGCCGATTCCGCGTAGGTGGAGGCCGATTCCTGGATCACGTTGCCGCGCAACACGAGCGTCGTGAGGGGTGAGAAGGTGAAGGCGAGGGCGAACATGATGACCGTGACGCTTCGTTCGAACGCCGCCGTGAAGAGGATGAGCCAGAGCAGACCGGGTACGGCGATGATGATCTCGATCATGCGTGAGAAGAACGTATCGACGAACCCTTTCAGGAAGCCCATCGCCAGCGAGAGGGCGGTGGCCACGACGATGGAGATGCCGACGGCGCCGATGCCGATCATGAGCGCCGGGCGCGCCCCGTAGAGCACGCGCGACCACATGTCCAGGCCCCCGCGGTTCGTGCCCATCCACCAGTTGGGACCGGGCTCCTGCAGGAAGACCCTGGTCACGCCCTCCGGCTTCTCCACGCGGCTCTTCCCCGCGCCGGTGGTATTGAGCCAGGGCGCGAAGGCGGCGGCGACGACGACGATCAGGATGAAGAGAATGCTGAGCGTGCCCAGCGGCTGCAGGCGCATGAAACGCCAGATTGCCCGCCACCCCTTCGCGAGGCGGCTCTCCTCGGGCTCGAGGCTGAATTCCTGTTCCGTGGCGGTGGCGGCGACGGCCATATCGGTATCCCCGCCTAGTACCGGATTCTCGGGTCGATGTAGGCGTAGCCGACGTCGACGGCGAGCCTGACGACGAGGAACCAGGTGGCCATCAGCAGCACCACCGCCTGGATGACCTGGAAGTCGCGCTCGCCGACCTTGTTGACGATCCAGTACCCGATCCCCTGGATGGAGAAGAGCGACTCGATGATGACCGATCCGCCGAGGATCAGCCCGAACTGAAGGCCCGCGATGGTGAAGACGGTGATCATGGAGGGGCGGAAGGTGTGCCGCATGATGACGGGCAGCTCGCGCAGGCCCTTCGCGCGCGCCGTGCGCACGTAGTCGCTGCGCAGCACCTCGAGCATGGAGGAGCGCGCGATGCGGGCGATGTAGCCCGCGCTGGAGAGCCCCAGCACCGCCGCCGCGATGCCCATGATCTGGATGTGCGTGAGCGGCTCCGCCCAGCCCGTCCAGTCGGGCACCCAGCGTTGCTGCCAGAAGAAGGCGGGCAGGGCGATGATCAGCGTGCCGATCCAGAAGTTGGGCACGCTCAGGGCGAGGATAGCGAAGAAGCGCGCGGCGTAGTCCGAGAGCTTGCCCGCGCGTATGGCTGAGAGTACCCCCACGGGGATGCCGATGGCCAGGCTGAAGAAGATGCTCAACATGCCCAGCTGCAGCGTGTTCCCCAAGCGCCACCAGAGCTGATTGGTGATGGGCCGCTGCGTGGTGGTCTCGGTTCCGAGGTTCCCCTGGAAGATATCCGAGACCCACTTCCAGTACTGCTCGGCACGACAGCCGGTGTTCTCGAAGAAGCCGTTCGCGTCGTCGCAGATGGTGAGTCCGAGCCGCTCGCGCAGCCCCTCGATGCAGGTCTGATCGGCCATGCCCGAGGCCCCGCAGCGCACATTCGCGGAGTCGCCGGGGATGATGCGCATGAACAGGAACACCAGCACCGTCACCACCAGCAGGGTGAAGGGCAGCAGCAACAGGCGCTGGATGACGTAGGCTCGCACGATCAATCACCTGCCCGGGACTGGGGGTGGGGAGGGGGCTTCCGGGCGGACGATTCCGTCCGGAAGCCCCCTCGTCGCGTTCAGGCCGCGGGGGCTAGCCCTCCAGCCAGACGTTGTGGGCGCGCCAGTGGCCGAAGGCGGCCGTCTCGTTGCCGTCCGGCGGCGGGGGCACGTTCTTCAGGCGCGAACCCACCGCCAGGTAGGCCTTGGAGCCCGCCGGCAGGGGGAAAGTGCAGCAGTAGCGGGTGAAGATGAGCCGCTGCATCTCCTTCAGGATTTCGGCCCGCTCCTCCTCGTCGAAGGTGGCCGCCTGCCGGTCCGCGTAGTCCTGCAGCTGACGCGCGTAGGGGTGCGTGATCTCCAGCGCCGCGCGCACGGTATCACCCTGCGGCCCGCCGCCGAGCTCGGCGTAGTTCGGGTGGTCGGGGTCCGTCCAGGGGTCGGAGATGTTGACGCCCTTGTACCAGTTGCCGCCCCAGATGGCGCCGTAGCCGTCGGGGGTGTAGCCGACGAGCGCGTTCCAGTCGGGCATGGTGGCGATGGCGTTGTTGCCCGCCACGAAGAAATGCCAGTCCTTCGTGCCGGTGTAGCCGTTGGCGGAGGCGATGAAGGTGGCCAGCTCCAGCGGGTTGTAGTTCACCTGCACGCCGAGCGAGTCCTCGAAACTCTGGCCGATGAACTGCACTTCCGTCGTGGCCGGCGTCCAGGAGGGGATGGTGGTGTCCAGCTCGGGGAAGATGTCCGGGCCGTTGTTGTTCTCCCAGAGCGTGCGCGCGCCCTGGGGGTCGTAGACCTGGTAGCTGCGGATCTCCTCCTGCGAGAGCGCATAGCGCGGGAAGGCCGTGGGGCTCACGGGAGCGCTGCGCCGTCCCTGTCCGCCGTGGATGATGTCGATGTAACCGTCCCAGTCCATGGCCATGGAGAGGGCCTGGGAGAGCTCGGGGTAGGGCGTCCACTTGGCTGCCGCCAGCTGGATCATGCTGGAGCCGTCGAGGATGTTGTCGCCTTCGAGGATCTGGACGTTGGGCTGGCCCGACCACTCTTCCGCCTTGATCGTGTCGACCAGGCCGTAGTAGTCGGCGTCGCCCGCGAGGAAGCGCGCGTCCGCCGCCGCCCCGTCCGTGATGATGACCGACTCCTGCGTGTCGATGTAGGGCATGTCCACGTTGAAGCGGGTGCCCGGCAGCATCTCCGGATGGGTGTAGTAGTTGGGGTTGCGCCTCAGCGAGAAGCCCGTGTCGCTGGTCGAGTCGACCATGTAGGGGCCGGTGCCCGCGTTGATGCCCGACACCTGGCCGAGGTCGCCCTGCTCTTCCGCCGCCACGCGCTCCCGCGCGACCACCACGAGCGAGGCCGCCGCGAAGGCGCGCGTGTTCGAGGCGAACGGCTTGTTCTGGTTGATGCGCAGGGTGAGAGTGTCCGGCGTGTCGAAGGACGCGCCCTGGCCCTCGTCCATGAAGGAGAAGAAGAGCTCGTTCACGTTCGAGCCGCGGTTCTGGCGCGCGTCCGGATAGCGGGCCAGGCTGTAGGCCCAGTCCTCGGAGGTGACCTCGCGGCCGCCAGCGGCATCGGGGTTGAAGCGCACGCCCGGGCGCAGGTTCGCCACGAACGTCACCGCGTCGATCTGCTCCCAGCTCTGGGCCGCGTCGGGGTAGAAGGTGTCGTTGGCGATGGAGAAGGCCATCAGCTGGCTGTAGGTCTGCGCCATGAGAAACGGGTCGGTGATGGTGATGGAGGGGTCGAAGCCCGTGGGATAGCCGCGCTGCGTCCAGTTGAGCGTGCCGCCGTAGCGGCTGCGGTCCTCGACGGCCGGGGCCTCGGTGGGGGCCGCGGTGGCGGTGGCCGCGTCGCCGGCGGGCTGCGTGGCCGCCGCCGTGGCGGCGGTGGTGGCCGCGGCGGTGGCCGGGGCCTGCGTGGCGGGGGTGTCGTCGTCGTCGTCGTCGCCGCAGCCCGCGAGGATGGCCGCGCCGCCCGCCGCCGCCACGCCGCTGCCGACGAGGAAGCCGCGACGGCTGACCGGACGCCGCCGGAGCCTCTTCCAGTAGTTCTCGTTGTCGCGCATGAAGCCGGTTCCCTCCCAGGGTCGTGGCGCGCTCCCGCGCCCGCCGCGTGAAGCGCTTCGCTCCCGCGGGAATTCGCGCCATTGTACGGATGGCGGGCGCATTGGCAAGCCCCCCGGCGGGGAAATCGCGTCAATCGAGCGTGTCGTCGTAGCCGCCGGTGATGGGGGAGTCCACGCGCTGGCCCCGCGCGCCCGCCGGTCCGAAGGCGTCCACGGTCTCGCCGAGGCGCTCGCGGGAGGGGACGTCGGGGGCTTCGGCGGGCCGGTCGGGGGTGGAGGCGACGTGCAGGGTTTGCGTGGGGAAGGCGAATTCGACGCCCAGCTCCGCCGCCAGCCGCATGATGTCGAGGTTGAGCACGTGGCGCGTGCGCAGCTCGGCCTTCCAGTCGGTGGGGCGGATGAAGCAGTAGACGAGGATGTCGAGGCTGGAGGGGCCGTAGCCGTGGAATTCGACGATGTAGTAGTCGTGGCGCATGTCGGGGTTGGCGCGGATGAGGGCGCGCACGCCTTCGACGAAGGCCTGCACCTGGTCGGGGGCGGTGTGGTAGGCGAGGCCGAGGGTGGTCATGTAGCGGCGCCACTGGCGCAGGCCCATGTTGTCCACGTGCGTGTCCACGATGCGGGCGTTGGGGACGGTGACGACGGAGTCGTAGAAGGTGCGGACGCGGGAGCTGCGGAAGCCCACGTGCTCGACGGTGCCCTCGATGTCGTTCACGAGCACCCAGTCGCCGACCTGGAAGGGGCGGTCGGCGAAGATGGTGACGCCGCCGAGCAGGTTGCGGATGGAGTCCTGGGCGGCGAGCGCCACGGCCAGCCCGCCCAGCCCCAGCCCGGCGATGAGCGAGGTCACGTTGACGCCCAGGTTGCCGAGCACGAAGAGCGCGCCGATGAGGGCGGTGCCGCCCTTGAGGGCGGTGCGCAGGAGGGGGGCCAGCTGGTCGTCGATGCGGCTTTCGGTGAGGGCGGCGCGGCGCTCGAACATGTCCGTGGCGATGTCGGCGAGGCGGAAGCCGAGCAGCACCAGCGCGCCCGCGCCGAAGAGCGTGGCGATGCGCTCGACGGCGCTCACGACGGCGTCGTCGAAGCCGAGCGTGGGGAAGCCGAGGAGCACGGTGACGGCGGCGGCGAGGGCCAGCAGGGCGCGGCTGAGGCGGGAGCGTTCGCGCGCCCAGAACTCGCGCCCGCCCTCGCCGAAGCGGACGCGCAGGTAGAGCCGCAGCAGCTGCAGGGCGGCGAGCCAGACCACCACCGAGACGACGGCGAGGGCGCCGAGGCCGATGCCCTGCCGCACGGTGATCCCCAGCCAGGCGTTGTCGAGCCAGTCCACGGCGCGCAGCGTAGCACGCAGGCGTCCGCGCGCCCGCCCGTTGACCATGCCCGCGCGACGGGCCAGCATGGGCGCGTGATCCACCGTCCCTTCGCGCAGCTGGCCTATTTCGTGCCGGACGTGTTCGACGCCGCCGAACGCTGGGCGGCGGAGCGCGGGGCGGGGCCGTTCTTCGTGGCCGAGCACATCCCCGTGGAGCGCGTGCGCTATCGCGGGCGGCCCGCGGCGCTCGACCACTCCTCGGCCTACGGCCAGCTGGGCCCGATCATGATCGAGCTGGTGCAGCAGAACGATCCGGGGCCGTCGGCCTTCCGCGACATGTTCGGGCCGGGCGAGCAGGGGCTGCACCACGCGGCCACGATCGTGCCCGACTTCGCGGAGGAGATCGCGCGCTACGAGGCCCTCGGCTTCGCCGTCGCCAACCACTGCGTGACGGCGAGCGGGCTCGATTTCGCCTTCGTCGACACCGTGGCCACGCACGGGCACATGATCGAGGTCTACGAGGGCCAGCCCGTGCTGGTCGATTTCTACGCCATGGTGGCGAGCGCCGCCGAGGGCTGGGACGGGAGCGAGCCCGTGCGCCGCCTGGGCTGAGGCCCCTAGCGCTCCGCGCCGGGCATCGTCCAGGGCGCGGGCGCGGATGGATCGAAGCGCAGGCCCTCGCGGTCGGGCGCGAGGTTCGTGATGGTGAGCGCGAACGGTTCGAGGTAGTGCGGTTCACCCCCGATCAGGCGGAAGGGGCGGTCGTGTCCCGGGTAGATCGCGTCCGCCGCGGCCAGCGCGCGGGCCACGCTCTCGCGGGCCAGCGGCGCGGAGCCGAACACGAGCGGGGGCTCGCCCGCCAGCGCCGACGCCGCCGAATGCACGGCGTCGCCCGCGATGCAGGCCGTGCCCGCCTCCGTTTCCACCAGCAGCCCGATGCTCCCCACGGAGTGTCCGGGCAGCTCGATCACGCGCACGCCCGCGGCCAGCTCGTCCCCCTCCACCGCCTCCTCGACGCGGTGCGTGGCCAGGGCCGCGCCCGTCCACGGCGGCGTGGCCCAGTCGTTGGCGTGGGGCGCGCGCGCGTAGCGCAGTTCGCGCGGATGGAGGACGACGGGCGCGTTGACGAAGCGGTCGAAGTTCTGGGCGTGGTCCCAGTGCGCGTGCGTGAGCACCACGGCGTCGACGTCGGCCTCGCGCAGGCCGCGCCGTTCCAGCGCCGCCGTCAGCTCCCGCCGCCGCCCCGCGTGCCCCGTGTCCACCACGATGCGCCGCCCCTGCGATTCCACCAGCGTCACCGCGCAGAAGGCCGGACGCCCGCTGTCCGTGGAGAAGGAGAAGCCGGGCAGCAGGACGTCGATGGTGGCCATGCGCGCCCCTATGCGGCCTTGCGGGCCCGCCGGATGAGGGCGGCGGCCACGGCCAGCGCCGCAAAGACGGCGCCCGGCCAGACGAGCGAGCGCGCTTCCGCGAGCAGATTCGTGGCGATGCCCGTGCCCGCGGACGGCGCGGCCAGCGCGGGCGTCGGCTCCGGCGTGGCGGACGGCTCCGGCGTGGTGGACGGTTCCGGCGTCGGCGTCGGCTCCGGCGTGGCGGACGGCTCCGGTGTGGGCGTGGGTTCCGGCGTGGTGGACGGTTCCGGCGTCGGCGTCGGTTCCGGCATCGGCGGCGGTTCCGGCGTCGGCGTCGGTTCCGGCGTCGGCGGGGGCGTCGGTTCCGGCGTCGGCGGCGGTTCCGGCGTCGGCGGGGGCGTGGGGGTAGGCGTGGGCGACGGCGTGGCGGTCGGGTCCAGCGTCTCCGTGAGGGTGAAGGCGTGCGTGATCGTCCAGCCCATGTTGTCCACGACCACCACCGCCGCGGGCGCGCCGGTGATCTCCTCGGAGAGCGTGGCCGTGGCGTGGTCCGAGGTCGCCGCCACCGTGCACGCGCTGCGCGGCGCGAAGTGCGTCGTGGTCGTGGCCGAGGCCCCCGCCGCCATCGAGAGCGTGTCCGTCGTGGTCACCCCGTCCTTCACGCAGCTCACCGAGTAGGCGTACCGCGCGCCCGCCGGGGCCGGGCCGCTGACCGCGTTCGTCACCGTCAGCGCCACCGGGAAGCGGTTCACGAACGCCAGGATCATGTTGCCGGCCAGCGTCACCGTCGCGCTGCTGGTCGGGATCCCGCCCGTCGTGGTGGTGGCGGCCGCCTGCGAATCGCCCGCGCGGATGGCCGCCAGATCCTTGTAGACCTCGGCCGCCGAATACGTCGTGAGCGCGTA
The DNA here is from genome assembly GCA_958295975.1 of Tepidiformaceae bacterium. Classification (GTDB taxonomy): domain Bacteria; phylum Chloroflexota; class Dehalococcoidia; order Tepidiformales; family Tepidiformaceae; genus UBA2991. The sequence continues at coordinate 913,646 of OY282446.1, forward strand.
CGACCCCGTCCCGTACTCGACCAGCGGGGCGCCCTTGTGGTTCTGCGTGAAGGTGCAACTCTGCCCCGCCCGCGCTATCGGCGGGAGGGCGGCGATGGTGCTGCGGTCGGCCAGCGTGTCGCCCGGGCTGTCGGGGTCGGGCGCGGCCCACAGCGTCTGCCAGCTCCCCAGGCGGAAGCCGCCGTGGATGGGCGTATCGCTGGCGTCGAGGAGGTCGGCGCAGCGCATGTCGACCCGGACCGAGGTGGCGCCGCCGGACGGCGGGGCGCCCGTCGAGGTCTCGTAGACGAACGCCGTCTTCGGCTTCGGGTAGGCGTAGGTGATGGTCACGTTCCGGTGCGCGCCGTCGAAGGAGAGCTGGTGCCCGGGCACGACGGAGTCCTCGTCGGCGGGGCTGATCGCCACGGAGGTGGCCCCGCGGTTCTCGCCCGGCGTGAGCGTGCAGGTCGCGTAGTCCGGGTAATCGCGCGCCACGTTCACGCGCGAGCGCGTCACGTCCGCGAGCGTGTCGGCGAGCGGCACGTTCGCGTGGCCCACGAGCAGCCCGAGGTTGCGCGTGAACATGCTGGTGGCCTCCCCCGACCCCACCGTACAGTCGATCCTGAGCAGCATCTGCCGGAGCGCGGGGTTGGAGGACTGGCTGATGGGCCCCGCGCCCTTCGTCACCACGGTGATGTAGAAGTTGAACCCGAAGCCGTTGGTCACGGTGTACGTGCGGTCCGCGCTGACGGCATGGCCCGAGTCGGAACTCGAGACGGTGAGACGGCGCGAGCCCCGGGCCTCGGTCTCACGGAGCCTGCAGACGGCGCCCCGCGCGACGGTGGCGATGACCGCGGTCTCACCCGACCTGGCCGTGGCCGTCGCGTCCGTGCCGTCGTCGCAGGTGAGGCGGAATTCGTACTCGGTGGTGGCCACGTTCGGCACCGCGCGCCCGCCCGTCGTGACCTTCCTGACGCTGATCGTCGCGGTCGTGGGCGTGGCCGTGGCGGTGGGCGATGGCGTGGCCGTGGGCGACGGCGTGGCCGTGGGCGACGCCGTGGCCGTGGGCGACGCCGTGGCCGTGGCCGACTGCGCCTCCCCGACCGGCGGCGAGGCCGCGAGGCTCCCGCCCGCGATGAGCGCGGCCAGCCCCGCGGCGACCGCGGCGAGGCTCCAGGGAACCGGCGAACGGAAGGCGCGGGACGGCATCGGTGCGGGCGATCTCCGGTTCGGTCAGTCGCGCGGGCGAATGCTCCCTTGCCGTTCGCTCCGTCCACGGCCAAGCCTCGCACGCCCGCGGGGAGAGGGCGGGGGCGGGGGTTCATCATGCCACAGCCGGGCGGGGCGGAGGGCCGCGACGATCAGCCGTCGCCGTTCGACCAGCGCCAGGGACGCCGCCGGACGAGGGTCGCGAGCACGGCCAGCGCCACGATGGCCGCGACCGGCCAGACGAGCGCGCCCGGTCCGGAGGCCAGGCCCGCGGTTCCGCCCGTGCCCGACGCGGGCGGCCCGGGCGTGTCCCCGGCGTCCGCGAAGTGGTCTTCCAGCGTGATGACGCGGTCGATCAGGAAGGGCGACAGCTCGACCTCGCCGCCACCGTCCTCGCGCAGGTCCGCGAGCGAGCAGAGGCTGCCCGCGGGCACGGTGACGGTGCGGCTCTCGCCCGCGGCCAGCTCCAGCAGCGTGACCGTGCCGCCGCCGCCGTCCGGCTCCTCGCAGTTGAGGACGAGCTGGTAGGGATCCTCCGGCTCGTCGGCGGGGTCGCCCGGATCCTCGCCGTCGACGGGGGTTGCCCGCGACACCAGCGTGATGGCCACGAGCGGCGGCGGTTCGGGCGTGGCCGTGGGCTCGGGCGTGGCCGTGGGCGGCGGCGTGGGCGTGGCCGTGGGAGCGGGCGTGGGTATGTCCTCGGGATCCCGAGTGATCGGGGTCGGGTCCTCCGCGCGGGGAGGCTCCGGGGTCTCCACGGTGATCGGCGTGGTGGTGGCCGTGGGCTCGGGCGTGCCAGTGGGGGCGGGAGGCGTCGGCGTCGCAGTGGGCACGGGCGTCTCGGGGGTCGGCTCCTGCGTCGGCGCGGGCGTCGGCGTCACGGTCGGCGGGGGCGGCTCGGGCGTGGGGGTAGGCGTGGGCGTGGCCGTGGGATCGGGAGCCAGAATGATCGTGATGGGGGTAGGCGTCGGCGTGGGGGTAGGCGTCGGCGTGGGCGTGGGGGTCGGCGTCGGCGTGGGCGTGGGGGTCGGCGTGGGCGTGGGCGTCGGGGTAGGCGTCGGCGTCGGCGTGGGCGTGGGGCTGGGCGTGGGATCGGGCGTGGGATCGGGCGTGGGATCGGGCGTGGGATCGGGCGTGGGATCGGGCGTGGGATCGGGCGTGGGATCGGGCGTGGGCTCCGGCGTGGAGCTGGCCGTGGCCGTGGGCGTGGCGAAGTGGTTGGTCACCGTGAAGGTCACGTCGCCCGTGATCGTCTGGGGCGTACTGAACAGGCCGCTGATGCTCGTCGCGCCGCGGCTGTTCGTCTCCGCCAGCGTGCAGCGCGCGGGCGTGCCGATGCGGATGACCAGCTTCGTCTCGCCCGCCGGCACGAGCACCGTCACCGGGTTCTCGGGCGTCACGTCCGTGCCCTCCGCACAGGCCAGCGCGAAGGTGTAGGAGATGTCGCCCGGAGAGGCCCCCGTGACCAGCTTGCGGATGGAGACGGCGGCCCGCGTGGGCGTGGCCGTGGCGGTGGGCGACGCCGTGGCGGTGGCCGTGGGCTCGGGCGTGGCCGTGGCCGTCGGCTCGGGCGTGGCCGGGCAGGACGGTTGTGACGTCGGGCACGGAGATGCCGTCGGGCTGGCCGTGATCGGGGTGGGCGTGGGCGTGGCCGTGGGCTCGGGCGTGGCCGTCGGCTCGGGCGTGGCCGTGGCCGTGGGCGCGGCGGGGGGCTTGGCCGTGACGGTGGCCGTGACCGTCGGCTCGGGCGTGACCGTGGCCGTGGGCTCGGGCGTGGCCGTGGCGGTGGGCGATGTCTTCGGCTTTGCCGTGACGGTGGTCTTGTCCCCCTCGAAATGGTTCGTCACCGTGAAGGTCGAACTGCTGGTTATCCCCCGCAGGAGGAACAGGCCCTCGGTGCGCGTCGCCCCGTGGCTGTTCGTCTCCGCCAGGGAGCAGAGCGTGCCCACGGCCGGGACGATGGTCGCGATCTTCACGCTCCCGCCCGCCGCCACCGACGCCGTCCAGGACTGGGCGGGCGGAGGGATGCTACCGGGAGAGAGGATGGCGCACGTGAGGCGGAATGCGTAGGAGACGCCCGCCGGCGCCTTCCCCGTGACCTGCTTGCGCACGTAGACGTCCGCGTCGAAGCGGTTCGTCACCGTGAAGGTGGTGTCGGCGTTGATCGTGCGGGCGCTGCCGAACAGCCCGCTGATGCTCACGGGGCTATGGCTGACGGGCTCGGTGAGCTCCGTGCAGGTCTGGCCCTCGGTGAGGTAGAAGAGGATGTCCTCACTGCCCGCGGTGAGGCTGACGTTGCGGAGCTCGCCGTTGCAGGTGAGGCTGAGCTTGTAGATGGCGCCGTCGGGGGCCGGGCCGGTGACTTCCTTGCGCACGCTGACGACGACGGGGTAGTTGTTCGTGACCGTCACCGTCTCGCTCGCGGTGATGGTGCGTCCGCTGAATTCGCCCGTGGTGGAGAGCGGCTCGTCGTCGCCGAGGTCGTCCTCGGAGAGGGAGCAGGAGGCGCCGGAGGGCACGGAGCTGAAGGAGGCCGTGCCGCCCGCCGTCACGGAGACCTGCCCGAGGAAGGCCTGGTCGCTTTCGCTGCACTGCAGGGTGAAGCCGTAGCTCTTGTTGGCGGGGGCGTTGCCCGTGACCTGCTTCGTCACGGAGATGGTGACGCGCCCCGTCTGCGCCTCGCCGCCAGCCAGCAGGGCAAGGCCCCAGAGCAACGCGAGCGCCATCGCCGTGAGCGCCACGACAAGGCGGGCGGGCCGCGCGGGGGAGGGAAACGACCGGGGCATCGCATCCTCTGTGATCGGGCGGGGGCATCGGTAATCTGCCCGACCAGGCGGAGCATACTGTGGTAAAGGATTACGCAACGGTCAAATCAGTGAATCGGGTCAAGGGTTTACCCTGGGTTTACCGCCCCGGGGCCGTTTTTCTTTACCCCCGGCCCCCGCTTCTTTACCCGGGAGCGTAGAGCCCGCGCGCGCGGATGCGGGCCGCCACCTCCTCCGGCAGGTCGCCGCCCGCGCCCCCGTCCGCGAGGCGCGAGCGCGCGGCGCTGGAGGAGACGCGCGCGTGCCGTTCGTCGAGCGCGATCACGAGGATGCGGTCGGCGAAGGGGGCCGCGTTTTGCGCCGCCCACGCCGCCACCTCCGCCGCCGCGGCGGCGCCGCGGTTGGCCGCGATCACGCGGTGGCGGGCGAAGAAGCGCTCCAGCGCGCGCGCCATGCCCGTCGCGCCGCCCGCGTAGTAGCGCGGCTCGAAGAGGCGCACGAGGGTGTCGTGGCCGAGCGCGAAATCGAAGGAGGCCTCGGGGAAGGCCGCCGTCAGCGCCGCCGCCTGATCGGCGATGCGGGCGCGGTTGGCGGCCAGCACGGCGAGGGCGGGGCGGCTCGCGCGGGCGGCCAGCAACATGCCGACGCGCTCGGCGAGGGGCGCGCCTTCGACGCGCTTGTCCACGTTGCGCGTGGTGAGCAGGGCCGCGCCCCGCTCCGCGCCCGCCGCCTCGCGGGCCAGCTCGAGCAGGCGCAGGTGGGCGAGCGTGGGCGGATTGAAGGCGGAGGGCAGGACCGCCCAGCGTCCGCGCGGGGCATCGGGCGCGTCGAAGCGCGCCGCGGCGGGCGCGGGCGAGCGCTCCAGCGCCTCCAGCCGCGCGGCGACGGCCGCCTCATCCATGCACGGGATTCTAGCGCCACCGTTCGCTGCCGCCGTCCCCGCGCGCCCCCGTGTATCGTGGCGGCGATATGCGCCTGCCCCGCCTGCCCTACGCCGTGCTGGGCTTCGGCGTGCTGGCCTTCGCCTGGGCCCCAATCTTCGTGCGCATCGCCGATCAGGAGGTACACGCCCTCACCATCGCGTCCTGGCGCTTCCTGTTCGCCACGGCCCTGATGCTGCCCGTGGCCGCCGTGCTGTTCGCGCGCGGTCGCATCAGCATCCCGCCCCGCGCGGGGCTGCTCATGAGCGTCCTCGCGGGCGTCTTCCAGGCGGCCCACGTCTGGACCTGGTTCGCGTCCTTCGAGCACACCTCGGTGGGGTCGAGCGTCATCATCCTGGCCATGCAGCCGCTGTTCGCGGGGCTGTTCGCCTTCCTCTTCCTGCGCGAGCGGCCCGCGCGGCTCGAATACGCGGGGCTGATCGTGGCCTTCGCCGGGCTCGTCCTCATCACACAGGGCGACATCGGGAGCGGCGGCCTCGAGGGGCTCGGGGGGGACCTGCTGGCGCTGCTGGCCGCCGTGCTCTTCGGGGCCTACCTGACCGTGGGGCGCGTGGCCGAGCGGACCACGGACGCGTTCGCCTTCACCACCATCGTCTTCGCCGTGGCCGCGGGCGTCACGTGGCTGGCGGTGCTGATCACGCGCCCGGCGGTGGGGGGCTTCGCGGGCGAAACGTGGATGGCCTTCGCCCTGCTGGCGCTGGTGCCGGTGGCGCTGGGCTACACGGCCATCAACTGGGCGCTGGGCCGCCTGCGCGTCGTCACCGTGGCCACGGCCGTCCTCGCGGAGGCGCCGCTGGCCATCGTGTTCTCCGTGTTCGTGCTGGGGGAACGGCCCACGACCGGCATCCTCATCGGGGGCGCGCTCGCCATCGCGGGCGTGGGCATCGCGCTGGCCGCGCGGCGCACCCTGCTCGCGCCCCCCGAACCGCACATCCCGCATCCGCACGTCCCCCATCCGCACCTGCCGCACCCGCGCCGCGCGCGCAAGGACGAACAACGGTAGGCCGCCCCGCCGGTTCCAGCGCCGCATCCCGGCCCCGCCCCCGCGTTTAGCATGGCGGCGTGGCCGCGTCCCCGCCCCGCCTGCCCTACGCCGTGCTGGGCCTCGGCGTGCTGGCCTTCGCGTGGGCGCCGATCTTCATCCGCATCGCCGAGCAGGAGGTGCACGCCCTCACCATCACGGCCTGGCGCTTCCTCTTCGCCGCGGCCCTGATACTGCCCGTGGCCGCCGTGCTGTTCGCGCGCGGTCGCATCAGCGTCCCGTCCCGCACGGGGCTGCTCCTGAGCGTCCTCGCGGGCCTCCTCCAGACGGCCTACGCCTGGGCCTGGTTCGCGTCCTTCGAGCACACCTCCGTGGGGTCGAGCGTGATCATCCTGACCATGCAGCCGCTGTTCGCGGGGCTGTTCGCCTTCCTCTTCCTGCGCGAGCGGCCCGCGCGGCTCGAATACGCGGGGCTGGCGGTGGCCTTCGCCGGGCTCGTCCTCATCACGCGCGGCGACATCGGGATCGACGGCCTCGAGGGGCTCGGGGGCGACCTGCTGGCGCTGCTGGCCGCCGTGCTCTTCGGGGCCTACCTGACCACCGGGCGCGTGGCCGAGCGGACCACCGGCGCGTTCGCCTTCACGACCATCGTCTTCACCGTGGCCACGGGCGTGATCTGGCTGGCGGTGCTCGTCGCGCGCCCCGCCGTGGGGGGCTTCGCGGGGGAAACGTGGATGGCCCTCGCCCTGCTGGCGCTGGTGCCCGTGGCGCTGGGCTACGTGGCCATCAACTGGGCGCTGGGCCGCCTGCGCGTCGTCACCGTGGCCACCGGCATCCTCGCCGTGGCGCCGCTGGCCATCGTCTTCTCCACGTTCACGCTGGGGGAACGGCCCACGGTCGGCGGCCTCATCGGGGGCGCGCTCGCCATCGCGGGCGTGGGCATCGCGCTGGCCGCGCGCCGCGCCCCGCCCGCGCCCCCCGAAGCGCACGCGCCGCATCCGCGCCGTGCGCGCAAGGACGGACGGCGGTAGGCTGAGGGCGGTGCATCCCCTTCTCCTGTTCGACATCGACCGCACGCTCATCCACAGCGGCGGGGCCGGACGCGCCGCCATCGCCGCCGCCCTGGCGGACGTGCTCGGCGCGCGGGCGGCGCTCGACGGCATGGTCGTCGACGGGCGCACGGACCGCGCCATCCTGGAGGAGGCGCTCGCCGGCGTGGGGGCCGCGGCCACGCCCGAGGCCGTGGCGGAGCTGCTGGAGGCCTACCTCGCGCGCCTGCCGGAGAAGCTGCGCGAACGGCGGGGGCGGGGGCGCGTGCTCCCCGGCGTGCCCGCGCTGCTGGACGCGCTCGACCGCGCCGGGGCCCCGCTGGGGCTGGCCACGGGCAACGCGGCGCGCGGCGCGGAGATCAAGCTGCGCCACTACGGCCTGTGGGAGCACTTCCCGGCGGGCGGCTTCGGGGACGTCACCGCCGACCGCGCGGAGGTGGTGGCCGCGGCCATCGATGCCGCGGGCCGGGCCGCCGGGCTGAACGGGAACGGGGCCGCGCCCGCGCCCATCGTGATCGGCGACACGCCCCACGACGTGGCCGGAGCGCACGCCGCCGGGGCGCGCGCGCTGGGCGTGGCCACGGGGGCGTGGGACGAAGCCGCCCTGCGCGCGAGCGGGGCCGAGTTCACGCTGCCCGACCTGGGCGACACGGAGGCGGCGCTGGCCGTGCTGCTCTAGGAGCCCAGCGCCGCGAGGCGCTCGCGCAGCCCCTCCGCGCGCGTTTCCGCCGCCGCCAGCCGCTCGCGCTCGCCGCGCACGACTTCGGCGGGGGCGCGTTCGAGGAAGCGCTCGTTGGCCAGCTGCCGTTCGAGGCGCGCGATGCGCTCCACCGTCTCCGCCAGCTCGCGCGCGAGGCGTTCGCGCTCCGCCGTTTCGTCCACGCGCGGCAGGGCCAGCGCCACCTCCGTGCCGCCCACGCGCGCGAAGGCGTGGTCGCCGGCGGGCAGGGGCTCGTCCGCGCCGGTCACGAGCGGCTCGACGCGGGAGGTGAAGGCCGTGGCCGCCGCCGTTTCGCGCAGGGCGGCGGCGTGGTCGCCCGCGCGCAGGCGCACGGCGGGGCGCTCGCCCGCGGGCACGCCCTTCTCCGCGCGCAGGTTGCGGATGGCGCGGTTCACCTCGATCACGTGCGCCATGGCCGCCTCCGCGGCCTCGTCGCGCCAGCGCCCGTCGGGCCGCGGCCAGGGGGCCACGATGAGCGCCTCCGCGCCGTCGCCGTCGTCGAGGTGGGGGCGCAGCCTGCCCCACAGCTCCTCGGTCACGAAGGGCATCACCGGGTGCAGCAGCCGCAGCCCGCGGTCGAGCGCGTACGCGAGCGTGGCCAGGGGGCGCTCGTCGCCCGCGTTCAGGCGCGGCTTGCTCATCTCCACGTACCAGTCGGCCAGCTCGTTCCAGAGGAAGTCGTGGACGCGGCGCGCGGCCTCGCCCAGCTGGTAGGCGGCGAGCAGGGACTCGACCTCGCCCTCCAGCGCCTCCAGCCGCGACAGCAGCCAGCGGTCCTCCAGCGCCAGCGCGCCGCGGTCCTCCGGACGCGGGGGCGCGACGCGGCGTCCCTCCAGCCGCAGGAGGGCGTAGCGCGCGGTGTTCCAGACCTTGTTGGCGAAGTTGCGCGCCGACGCCATGCGCTCCTCGCTGTACTTCATGTCCTGGCCCAGCGTGGAGGCGGTGAGCAGGGCGAAGCGGAAGGCGTCCGCGCCATAGGCGCCCGCGGCCACGAGCGGATCGACGACGTTGCCGCGCGACTTCGTCATCTTCTCGCCGTTGGCGTCGCGGATGAGGCCGTGGAAGAGCACCGTGCGGAAGGGCACGTCGCCGTCGGGCGCGTGGTCGCGCATGTTGTAGAGGCCGAACATGATCATGCGCGCGCACCAGAAGAACATGATGTCGTAGCCCATCTGCATGTCCGTGGTGGGGTAGAAGGCGCGCAGGTCGCCGCCGGCGTCGTCGGGCCAGCCGAGGTCGGCGTGGGGGGCCAGCGCGGAGGAGAACCAGGTGTCGAGCACGTCCTCGTCCTGGCGCAGGGCCGCGCTCCCACAGGCGGGACAGGCGGAGGGGTCGTCCACCGCGACGATGGTTTCGCCGCAGTCGCAGTACCACACGGGGATCTGGTGGCCCCACCAGAGCTGGCGGCTGATGCACCAGTCGCGCATGGAGTCGGTCCAGTTGAGGAAGGTGCGGGCCAGCCGCGGGGGCACGACGCGGATGCGCCCCTCGCGCACGGCGGCGCCCGCGTCGCCCGCGAGCGAGCGGCCGGGGGCGTACTCGCGGTTCACGGCCACCCACCACTGCTCGCCGGGCAGGGGCTCGATCACGGCCTCGCAGCGGCTGCAGCGGCCCACGCTGTGGGTGTAGGGCTCCTCGCGTTCGAGGAAGCCGCCGTCGGCGAGATCGCGCACGATGGCGGCGCGCGCATCCTCCACGGTCATGCCCGCGTAGGGACCGGCCTCCTCGGTCATGCGCCCGTCGCGCCCGATGGCGACGATGGCGTCAAGGCCGTGGCGCTGGCCGATCTCCCAGTCGAGCGGGTCGTGGCCGGGCGTGACCTTGAGCGCGCCGGTGCCGAAATCGGGGCGGATGGCCTCGTCGGCCACGACGGGCAGCTCGCGGCCCACCACGGGCAGCAGCACGGTGCGCCCGATGCGGTCCTCGTAGCGTTCGTCGTCGGGGTGCACGGCCACGCCCGTGTCGGCCACCATGGTCTCGGGGCGCACGGTGGCCACGGTGACGGCCTCGGGCAGGGCCATGCCGCCCTCGCCCACCACCGGGTAGCGCACGTACCAGAGGGCGGCCTCCTCCTCCACGTAGTCCACCTCGAGGTCGCTCAGGGCGGTGCCGCAGCGCGGGCACCAGTTGCTCATGCGCAGGCCGCGGTAGACGAGCCCGTCGCGGTGGAGGTTCACGAAGGTGGCGCGCACGGCGCGCACGATGCCGGGGTCGAGCGTGAAGGCGTCGCGGCTCCAGTCGGCGCTCGCGCCCAGCTTGCGGTGCTGCTCGGCGATGCGCGGGCGCAGGCGGCGCACCCACTGCCAGGTGCGCTCCACGAAGGCCTCGCGCCCGATGTCGCGCCGGTCGATGCCCTCCTTGGCCAGCTCGCGCTCCATCACGTTCTGGGTGGCGATGCCGGCGTGGTCCTCGCCGGGCAGCCAGAGGGCGTCGCGGCCCTGCATGCGCCGCCAGCGCACGAGCGCGTCCGTGATGGCGTCCTCCAGCCCGTGGCCGAGGTGCAGCTCCCCGGTCACGTTCGGCGGGGGCATGATGATGCAGTAGGGCTCGCGGCCCGGGCGGGGCTCGGCGCGGAACCAGCCACCCCGTTCCCAGAAGGCATAGATGCGGTCCTCGACCTCGCCCGGCTCGTAGGCGGATGCGAGCCGGGCGTCCGCGGGCGCGTCGCTCATGCGGAATCCCCCGTGTCTGGCGTTCCCGCGAGTGTACCAGCCCCGCGCTCACTCCCCGTCCGGCACGGCGAACTCCACCTCCCAGAGCTGGCCCGTCCCGTCGTACTGGCCCGTGCGCACGCTGGCGATGGGGTAGGCGGGGAGGCGCGCGACGGCGATGCAGTTCCCGTCCATGCGGGCTCCGCTCCGCGCCAGCGTGAAGTCGAGGTTCTCGAAGCCGTACTGCCGGCGATGGGCGGGCAGGTCATCGACATCGACCGGCTCGACGTGGAGGAAGAAGCGCGCGACGGCGTCATCCGCGGAGCACCCCTCCCGCAGGTACGTGAGCGCGCGTCCGTCGCGGTAGACGCTGAAGACGGAGCGGGCCAGCGGCTCGCTCGCCAGCGCCTCGCGACGGGCGCGCGCAAGGTCGGTCGTCGGGGGAGCGACCGTGAACTCCACCTCCCAGTGGGCGCCGGCGTCGCTGAACTGGCCCGTGCGGATGCTGGCGATGGGGTAGTCCGGCAGGCGCGCGATGGCGATGCAGTTCCCGTCGATGCGGGCCCCGAAGGGGAAGTCCCGGTTGTCGAAGCCGTGCTCCGCGCGACCGGGGGGCAGGTCGCTGGCGTCGACGGGCCGGACGTGCAGGAAGAAGCGCTTCCCGATGCCCTCCGCCGGGCAGCCGTCCCGGAGGTACGTCAGCGCGCTCCCGTCGCGATGGATGTGGTAGGTGGAGCGAACCAGCGGTTCGGTGGCCAGCGCCGCCCGCCGGAGGCCGCCGAAATACGCCACCGGATCGACGAAGCAATCGAGCGTGGTGGCATAAATGCGGCCGACGTAGGCGCCGTCCGGGAGGGGAGCAGGGCACGGCTGGCCGCCGCGAAGCTCGTAGAAGTTGCGCTCCCCGGAACGGAAGTCGAGCGTTTTGATGAACCGCTCGCGGTCATCCGCGTGGAGCAGCCAGCGGCTCTGCCCGTGCCGGAGCGCGACAAACAGCGTCCCGGAATGGTCCCCGGCGATGGCGCCCAGAACGCCCCCCGCGGACTGGCGCCCGTAGTACACGTCGTAGCGGGAGGCCAGCCGCTCCGGCGTGGTTCTGTCCACGAGGAAGTTGAAATAGCTGTCCTCGTGCGGGTGGATGCGGACCATGGAGACGACCGTCACGGCGATGGCCGCGCCCGCCAGCGCATACGCCCCCGCGCGCATCCATCGTCCGCGCGCGCCCGCCGCCAACCACTGAAGCCCCACGACCGCCAGCAGGGGCAGGGGCGCGTACAGGAAGTACAGGTGCCGCCAGTTGCTGTGGATGTTGGTTTCGAGGACAACGACCGCGACCACCGTGGCGATGGGCAGCGCCGCCAGCAGCAGGCCGAAGCGCAGCGGGCCGTTGCGCAGCACGTCGCGCGGGCGGCGCAGTCCGCGCCACGCCAGCGCGACGGCGCCCATCGCGGCCAGCAGGAGCACGGCGGGTGGCGTCGTGATCCCCACCCACACGGGGACGTACGCGAACGGAGGCCCGGCCACGGATGGCAGCCGTTCCCCCCGGAAGAGGTTCGTGAGATACAGCGGACGGGAGCGGAGCACGTCGACCAGATCCGCGAACTGCCCGATCGGATCGATCCAGAGCGCCGGCAGCGAGGCGTAGTACGTGAGCGCGGCGGTCAGCGCGAACGCTCCCCCCGTCAGCAGCGCGCGCCTGCGTCCGTCCGCGCTTTTGGCAAACGCCAGATCCAGCGCACGCAGGACCAGCACCGCGGCGAAGAGGACGATCCCCATGATGCGGAGATTGACCAGCAGGCCGGTCGCTGCTCCGCAGAGCGCGAAAGCGGCGAGCGTGTCCCGCCGGAAGGCGCGGTGCACGAGGTAGAGCGCAATCATGAACGTGACGAGGAAGGGAACGTCCTTCGAATTGAAGAACGAGTGCGCGTAGAGGCGCGGATGCAGCAGGAACAGCACCATGGCGATCAGCGCCAGCGCCCTGCTGTTGAACAGGCGCAGGACGAGCAGATAGCAGAAAACGCCGCCCGCCAGGAAGAACAAATACGTGAGGAAGTGCCTGCCGAGAAGGATGTCCCGGCTGTCCTCCAGCCCGAGGATGCGTTCGGTGAGGAGGACGAGCGGCGCCTTGAGGGCCGCACCGAAATACTGGTCAAAGGGCGGGGTCACCTGGTCGAAGGCGCGCTCCCCACCACCACCAACGTAATCAAGCGCCGCGTTCCCGATTCTCCGCTGGGGCCCCGCGTCCTCCCCCACGCCGTAGTCGTCGAGCACGAGCGCGCCGACGAGCAGGAAGACGGCGCAGACGGCGAGGAAGGGCCAGTGCGCGGCGCCCAGCCGCCGGAGCGAAGACGCGGCGATCACGCGGGAATCCTATGCGCTGGAGCCATCATGGGGCGGGGCGGCGCGCGGTTCGAGCGCGAAGGCTTCCGCCAGCAGCTCGTAGGAGCGCAGGCGGGCGGCGAAGTCGTGCGTGGTGGTGGCGGGAGCTGCGCGCTCACTCCCCGTCGGGCACGGCGAACTCCGCCTCCCAGATGGCGCCAGTCCCGTCGTACTGGCCCGTGCGCACGCTGGCGATGGGGTAGTCGGGCAGGCGCGCGACCGCCACGCAGTTCCCATTGATGCGCGCCCCGCTCCGCGCCAGCGTGAAGTCGAGGTTCTCGAAGCCGTGCACCCGGCGATGGGCGGGCAGGTCATCGGCATCGAGTGGCTCGACGTGGAGGAAGAAGCGTGCGGCGGCCTCCTCCGCGGAGCACGCGTCCCGGACGTACGTGAGCGCGCGTCCGTCGCGGTAGACGTCGAAGACGGAGCGGGCCAGCGGCTCGCTCGCCAGCGCCTCGCGCCGCGCGCGCGCAAGGTCGGACCGCGCAAGGTCGGGCGTCGCGGGGGCGATGACCCGCCAGTCGGACGTGAACTCCACTTCCCAGCGCTGGCCGCTCTCGTCGAACTGGCCCGTGTGGATGCTGGCGATGGGGTAGTCCGGCAGGCGCGCGGTGGCCACGCAGTTCCCATCAATGCGGGCATCGAGGGAGAAATTCCGGTTGTCGAAGCCGTGCACGGCGCGGCCGGGGGGCAGGTCGCTGGCGTCGACGGGCCAGACGTGCAGGAAGAAGCGCCTTTCGATGTCCTCCGCCGGACAGCCGTCCCGGAGGTACGTCAGCTCGTTCCCGTCGCGATGGATGCGGTAGGTGGAGCGGACCAAGGGTTCGCCGGCCAGCGCCGCCCGCCGGAGGCCGCCGAAATACGCCACCGGATCGACGAAGCAATCGAGCGTGGTGGCGTAGATGCGGCTGACGTAGGCGCCGTCCGGGACGGGAGCGGGACACGGCTGGTCCCGGCGAAGCTCGTAGAAGTTGCGCTCCCCCGAACGGAAGTCGCGCGTTTTGGTGATCCGCGCGCGGTCATCCGCGTGGAGCAGCCAGCCGCTGTGCAGCGCCCGGCGCGCAACAAACAGCGTCCCGGAATGGTCCCCGAAGATGGCGCCCAGAACGCCCCCGGCGGACTGGTCCCAGTAGTTCATCTCGTAGCGGGAGTTCAGCCGCTCCGGGGTGGTCCGGTCCACGAGGAAGTTGAAATAGCTGTCCTCTTGCGGATGGATGCGGACCATGGAGACGACCGTCACGGCGATGGCCGCGCCCGCCAGCGCATACGCCCCCGCGCGCATCCATCGTCCGCGCGCGCCCACCAGCCACTGAAGCCCCGCGACCGCGAGCAGGAGCAGGGGCGCATACAGGAAGTACAGGTGCCGCCAGGCGCTGTGGATGTTGCTCTCCAGTACGACGACGGCCACGACCGTGACCACGGGCAGGGCGATCAGCAGCAGGCCGAAGCGCGACGGGCCGTTGCGGAGCACGTCGCGGGGGCGGCGCAGCCCGCGCCACGCCAGCGCCACGGCCCCGGCCAGCGCCAGCAGGAGCGTGGCGGGCGGCGTCGTGATCCCCACCCACACGGGCACGTAGTCGAACGGCGGCCCGTCCAGGGAGTACAGCCATTCGCCCCGGAACAGGTTGCTGTCCGGCCAGGGGTGAGCGCCGAGCGTCTCGACCAGCTCCGCGAAGCGCCCGACGGGGTCGGTCCAGAGCACGGGCAGCGAGGCGTAGTACGTGAGCATGGCGGTCAGCGCGAACGCTCCTCCCGTCAGCAGGACGCGCCCACGCTCCTCCCGGCTGCGTGCGAACGCCGCGTCCAGCGCGCGCAGGGCAAGCACGGCGGCGAAGAGCGCTATCCCCATGATGCGGAGGTTGACGAGGATGCCGATGCCCGCCCCGCACAGCAGGAAGGCCCCCAGCGTGTCCCGCCGGAAGGCCCGATGGGTGAGGTAGAGCGAGACCATGAACATGACCAGGAAGGGGATGTCCTTCGAGTTGAAGAAGGAGTGCCCGTAGAGGCGCGGGTGCAGCAGGAACAGGACCATAGCGATCAGCGCCAGCGCCCGGTTGTTGAACAGACGCAGGGCGAGCAGGTAGCAGAAGACTCCGCTGACGAGGAAGCACAGGTGCGTGAGGAAGTGCCGGCTGAGCCAGACGTCCCGGCTGTCCTCCAGACCGAGGATGCGTTCGACGAGCGCCAGCGGCGCCTCAAAGACCGCGCCGTAGTAGCGGTTAGGGGCATATGTCAACTGATCGAGGGAGCGATCCCCCCCTCCCCGAACATAATCGAGCGCCGCGTTCCCCATCCTGCGCTGCCCCAGCCCGTCCCCCGAGACGCCGTAGTCGTCGAACACGAGCGCGCCCGCCAGCAGGAAAGCGGCGCACATGGCCAGCAGCGCCCAGTGGCGGCGCAGACGGCGGAGCGCCAGCGCGCCGGGCGCCCTATCCCCGACCGCATCGCTCACGGCTGGCCGGGCGCGACCGCCTCAAGCTCGGCCAGCAGCCGCTCGCGCAGCTCGAACTTGCGCACCTTCGTGGCCGACATGGGCCACTCGCCCGGGGCCACGAAGCGCACGTGGCGCGGGACCTTGAAGCTGGCGATACGCCCGCGGCACCAGCCGATCAGCTCGTCGGGGGCGGCCTCCGCGCCGGGAGCCAGCTCCACGAAGGCCGCGGGGACCTCGTCGTAGCGTTCGTCGGGAACGCCGACCACCTGCGCGATGGTCACCGCCGGGTGGGTCTGCAGCCAGGATTCGATTTCGAGGGCGGCCACGTTCTCGCCGCCCACCTTGAGCATGTCCTTCTCGCGCCCGAGGAAGCTGACGCGCCCGTCCTCGTCGAGCGCGCCCAGGTCGCCGGTGTTGAACCAGCCGTCGGCGTCGAAGCATTCGGCGTTCTTCGCGGGGGCGTTGTGGTAGCCCTCGAAGAGGCAGTAGCCACGCATCCAGATCTGGCCGCGGCGGTTCGGTTCGTCGATGGGCGCGCCCATCTCCGCGTCGCGGATTTGCAGCTCGATGCCGGGCAGGGGGCGTCCGGAGGTGACGGGGCGCTTCTCCGGCGGATCGTCGGGATGGCTGAAGGCGGCCACGCCCCCGCACTCCGTGAGCCCGTAGGCGTTCGTGTGCTTCACGGCGGGCAGGGCCGCGTGGATGCGCCGCAGGGCGTCGGGCGGGGCCACGTTGTTCATCAGGCGGATGCGCGCGAAGGCGTCCGCGTCGCGGTCCGGGTGGTTCAGGAGGGCGGTGGTGATGGGCGGGAAGGTGGAGAAGCAGACGGTGGCGCGTTCGTCGCGCAGCTGGGCGAGGGCGGCCCCGGGCTCGAAGTGCGTGAGCGTGAGGTAGGCCGCGCCCGCGTCCAGGCAGCCGATGAGGGGCAGGATGGCGCTCATGTGGAAGAGCGGCAGGGGGTCCCAGAAGCGGTCCGCGGCGGTCAGTTCGAGGCGATCGCGGCAGGCCGCCACGGAGGTGCGGACCAGCGCCTCGTGGCTGAGGGGACAGCCCTTGGGGTCCGCCGTCGTGCCCGACGTGTACATCATGACGGCGACGTCGCGCAGGCGGACGCGGGCGCGGGCGCGGTGCACTTCGGCCTCGTCCACGGCCTCGCCCGCGGCCTCGAAGGCCGCCCGCCCGATCATGCCCGCGGGCGTGGAGTCGCCCAGCAGCGCGACCGTGCGCAGCAGGGGCGCGGACTCGAGCGCGAGGCTGGCGGGGTCGGGGGCCCCGGCCAGCCCGGGCAGGGCGCGGTGGAGCAGTTGGGCGAAGTCGACGTGCTCGTCGATGAGGTCGCTCGTGAGCAGCACCTTGAGGCCGGCGTCGCGGACCACGTGGGCGAGCTCGCGCTCCTTGTAGCGGGCGTTCACGGGCACCGCCCAGGCGCCCAGCATGGCCGCCCCGAAGAGGACTTCCACAAACTCCATGCAGTTGGGCATGAGGATGCCGACGCGGTCGCCCGCGCGCACGCCGAGACCCGCCAGCGAGCGCGCGGCGCGCACGGACGCCGCGCTCAGGGCGGCGAAGCCGTGGCGGCGGTCGGGGAAGACGACGGCGTCGCGGTCGCCGAAGCGCGCCGCCGCGCGCACGGGCAAGTCGCCGAAGGGCGCGACCTCGGTCCAGGCCGCATCCGCCGCCGTGCGCTCAGACACGCTGCTCGAAGGCGAGGTGGAGCTCGTAGAGGCCGAGCATGATGCCGGGCTGGTGGCGGAAGTCGTTGCGGCCGGGCGCGATGCGGAGGTTGTCGAGCCGCTCCACGAGCGCTTCCACGGCGATGTTCTGCTCCAGCCGCGAGATGCCCTGTCCGGGGCAGTTGCGGGGCCCCATGGAGAAGGTGAGGTGGCGGCCGGGGTTCTTGCGATCGAGCCGCAGCTCGGCCGGTTCGGGGCAGAGCTCGGCGTCGCGGTTGCCCGCGCCGAAGCGCAGATGCAGGAGGGAGCCGCGCGGGATTTCGACGCCGTGGACCTCCATGTCCTCGGGCACGAAGCGCCCGCCCGCGCCGCCCTGCGTGGGGGCGTGGAGGCGCAGCGCCTCTTCCACGAAGAAGCGGATCTTGCCGCGGTCGGCGCGCAGCTCGGCCACGACGTCGGGGCGTTCGGCCAGCAGCAGCGCCTCGGAGGTGAGCGCGTACTGGGTGGTCTCGTTGCCGCCGATGTGCATGAGCACGGCGATGCTGATGATCTCGCCGTCGCTCAGCCGGCGCCCCTCGTACTCCGTCTGCGTGAGGAAGGAGATCATGTCCTCCTTCGGGCGCTTCCGCTTCTCGTCGATCTGGTCCTGGATGTAGCGGTGGAAGTCGACGAGCACCGCCGCGTTCTCGCGGTCCACCTCCTCCGGCAGTTCGTTCTTGGGCCCGGCGCCGTGGACGAAGCGGCGCACCTGCGCCTCCTCCATCTTCTTGAGCATGGGCATGTCCTCGAGGGGGAAGCCGAGGATGGTGGTGATGACGGTCTGGGGCAGGGGGGCGGCGAACTGGCGCACGAACTCGACGCGCCCGTCGGCGATCCAGCGATCGATGAGGCCGTTGACGGCGGCCGTCACCATGTCGCGGTGGCGTTCGGCCCCTTCCGGCCCCACCCAGGGGTCCCAGAGCTGCATGCGGTAGCGCTTGTGCTGCTCGACGGTGGGGCGCAGGGTGCTGGCCGCGTCCACGGTTTCGCCGAAGCCCTCCTCGCGGAAGATCTCGGCTTCGACGGCGCTGGAGCCGCCCGCCGCGGGGGAGGCCTCGGGGGGCATGAGGTCGAAGAAGCGGGGATCGCGCGTGATGGCGGCGATGTCCTCGAAGCGGGAGACGATGAAGGCGTCCGTGCCGGGCAGCCAGCCCTTGCCCGGGATGCGGGCGATGGGGGCGCGTTCGTGAAGCACGCGGTAGGACTCGAACCAGCGCTCCTGCGAGCCGGGTTCGAACAGCTCCGCGCCGATCTCGGCGGCCACGGGACAGGCGGAGGCGGGCATGGCGGCGGTTTCGGTATCGGTGTCGGGCACGGCGCTCCTCCTTGAACGTGGCGGGCAGCGACGGGCAGCGCCCCGCCGCCTCCGCGCCCCCAGCATACTCCGGCAAGCGGAAGGCGGGCTAGAATGCCCGTATGCCCTCCCCCGGGCGGCTCGCCGGAGCGGAGCGCCTCGTCCGCCGCCCCGACCGCTTCACCCTCCTGCTCATCGCCATCGCGATGCTCGGCGCGGGGCTGGTGCTGGCCCGCGAGGCCACGTGGGGCGTCTCCCTGAGCTGGGACTCCGTGCAGTACGTCGCCACGGCCCGGAACCTCGCGGACCATCCGCTGGAGTTCATCCAGACGGGCGGCGCCCACCGGGACGAAGACGCCTACCGGTTTTGGCCCCCGCTCTATCCCGTGCTGCTGGCCGCGGGAACCTTCGGCGCGCTCGACCCGCTGGACGTGGCCGGTCCGCTCAACGCCATCGCCTTCGGCCTGATCGTCTTCGTCGCCGGAAGGTGGCTGCGCCGGTGGGTACGCTCGCGCTTCCTCCTCGCCTGGGGCTGCCTCGCGCTCATGCTGGCGCATCCCGTGGCGGGAATCGCCGCGTGGGCCATGTCGGAGCCGCCGTTCATCCTCTTCGCGCTGCTGGCGCTGCTCCGCGCCGAAGCGCATCTGCGCGGCGGCAAGCGCTCCGCGCTGCTCCAGGCGGCGGTGTTCACGGCGCTCGCCTGCCTTACGCGCTACATGGGCGTCGCGGTGCTCGCCACCGTCGTGCTGCTGCTGCTTTTTCACTGGCACGGTCCGTCCCCGGCCGAACGGCGGCGCGCCATCGCCGCCTATGCGTTCCTCTCCATCGTTCCGCTCGCCCTGTGGCTGGTGCGGAACGTGCTGGTCCTCGGGGAGCCGGTGGGCAACAGGATTCCCGTCGACTACTCCCTGCCGGAGGTGCTGGGCGATCTGCTCATCGTGACGGGGAAGTGGGCGGTCCCCCTCGACAGCGGCTGGTGGGGACCGGCGGCGGCGCTCGCGGTGCTGGCGGCGGGGGCCGCCGTCATGGGCGTCCGGAGCGGGAAGACCGTCGCCGCGATCCGGCTGAATCCGGCCCTCGGGTGGTTCTCGCTGTCCTTCATCATCCTTCACCTCGTCGCGATGATGTCCGGGAATACCTGGCATGGCGTGGACGAACGTCACCTGCTGCCCGTCTACATTCCCCTGCTCCTCGTCGCGCTGTCCGTTCTGGATCAGGCGAAAGGCGGGGTTTCGTCAGCGGGCCTTTTCCCGTCGCGCATGAAGTACGTCCCGATGGCGGCGCTTTCCCTCTGGATGGTCTCGGGGCTGGCGGCGAATCTTCAGGACGTACGGGAGGCCAATGCCCGCCCGGGCGATCCGGGAAACTACGCATCCGGACAATGGCGGAACTCGGGGATCATGGAAAGCATCGTTCCCGATCCGGAGCGCGGGATATACAGCAACTATCCGGCGGCCCTGTACATCCATCGCCCCGGGTTCAGGGAGTACGGTGAACTGAAGGGGCAAATCGCGACGGGCTATCACGACAACCTGCCCCGCTTCGTCGGGGAGATCGCGAACGAAGGCGACTATCTCGTCTGGTTCCATTCCCCCGTTCACCCGCGCTTCGACTACGACGACGACGACCTGCGGGCGCTGCCCGGCCTGGACCTCGTGGCCGAGGCGGACGACGGCGCGCTCTTCAGGATTCGCCGGTGAGGACCAGCGCGCGCCCGCGCGTCCCCCATCGCGCGGCGCGCTCCGGTATCATCGCCGCCGCACGCCGTGGCGGAGGTGAACCCGATGGTGCGCGCGGAAATCATCGAACGGCAGAACGAGATCAAGCAGACGCCCATGCTGGAGCGCATCGCGGGGATGCGCGAGCTGCTGCGGCAGGCGGGCGACGAGGCGCAGGAGCTGCGTCACCTGCCCCCCTGGGCGGCGAAGGAGATGGCGGCGCAGGGCTTCTACCGCTACGCCCTGCCCGCCGAGCTGGGGGGCGAGGACGTGACCGCGCGCGAGCAGATCGAGAACGTGGAGGCGGTCTCCGCCATCGACGGCTCGGTGGGCTGGTGCACGCACATCAACTCCGAGATCAACGGGCTGGTGGTGCGGCGCATGGACCGCGCCCTCTGCGACAAGATCTTCGACGACTGGGACGCGCTCGTGTGCTCGGGGCTGGGGCCGCCAAACGGGCCCAATCCGGGGCGCACGGCGCGGCGCGAGGGCGACGGCTGGCGGCTGCGCTATCAGGGATCGTTCGCCAGCGGCTGCCACAACGCCACCTGGAACTTCGTGATGTCGCCGGTCGTGATCGACGAGGCCACGGAGGAGGGGGCGGCCAACTCCTTCATGGTGCCGCGCGGCGAGTTCGAGATCGTGGATACGTGGGACACGGCGGGGATGCGCGGCAGCGGCAGCCACGACGTGCGCATGGACGGCGTGTACGTGCCCCCGGAGCACCTGCTGCCGGCGCGCCCGCTGGCGCCGAGCGAGCAGTGGGACAACCCCACGTTCCGCAACCCCACGCACGCCGTCTACAACAAGTCGGCGGTGGCGCTGGGGGTGTGCCGCGGGGCCATCGACGCGTTCGTCGATCTGGCCATGGAGAAGACGCCGTGG
Organism: Tepidiformaceae bacterium; assembly: GCA_958295975.1. Taxonomy (GTDB): domain Bacteria; phylum Chloroflexota; class Dehalococcoidia; order Tepidiformales; family Tepidiformaceae; genus UBA2991. The sequence goes on from OY282446.1 coordinate 934,365, forward strand.
GGGCTGGGCTCGCCGCTGAAGGACATGCCCCAGACGCAGTACCGCATCGGCGAGACGCAGGCCACGCTGCTGGCGGCGCGCGCCTTCGTGATGGAGACGCAGGACGCGCTGGAGGCGCACCTCGGGCCGAAGCCGTCGGAGGGCGGGCGGCTGGCGCCGGAGTGGGAGGTCTTCTGGCCCGCCTACCTGGCCTGCGCGCACGCCGCCCAGTCGACGCGCCAGGTGGTGGGCGTGATCAACAACACCGCGGGCACGACGGGCAGCCGCATGGACAGCCCGCTGGAGCGCTTCCTGCGGGACGCGCAGCAGTCGGCCACGCACGCACTCATCTCGTGGCGGCACTACGAGGAGATCGGCAAGACCTTCGTGGGGCACGACCCCGCGGCCAACTACATGGAGCTGCGGCGCGCCTGAGCGCGGGCGGCGGAGGAGCGAGGCCATGCCCGAACGCGAACCCCTGGACGTGCTGGAGGCGATCCATTCGACGCCCGCGCGCCGCTACCTGGGCTCGGAGCCCATTCCCGACGCCGTGCTGCGGGAGCTGCTGGACGCGGCCATCCGCGGGCCCACGGGCGGCAACTCGCAGATCTGGGGCTGGGTGATCGTGCGCGACGCCGACCGCAAGGCGCGCATCGCGGAGTGGTGGAAGGCGGCCTTCGACGCCACCTACGGGCGCGCCGACGCGGCGCGGCTGGAACGGGGCGGGCGCGTGCGGCTGGGCGCGTTCGACGAGGTGGTGGAGGCCGACACGGGGCTGGACGCCGCCGGACTGCGCTCCGTGGCCTACCTGGCGGAGCACCTCGCGGAGGTGCCCGTGATCGTGGCGCCCGTGCTCACGGGCGTGCTGGGCGGGAACGAATCGACGCGGCTGGGGCTGCTCTACGGGGGCTTCATCTTCGGGGCCGTGCAGAACCTGGCGCTGGCGGCGCGCGCGCACGGCATCGGCGCGCCGCTCACCACCTTCGGCACGGGCCCGGAGCTGGACCGCATGCTGGAGCTGCCGGAGGGGGCGACGGCCTGCGCCATCGTGCCGCTGGGCTACCCCGTGCGGGGGCGCTTCTCGCAGCCGAAGCGCATGCCCCTGGAGCGGGTGGTGCACGAAGAGCGCTGGGGCGCGACGGGGGAGGGCGGGGATTAAGGCGGGCTCCGCCGCGCCTCCGGCCAGTCACCACAGGACGGGGACGGGACGGGCTCCGTCCGCTTCCCCTCGAACAGATCGAGGAGGTCGTCGGGAAGGGGATCGAAGAACGCGTCGGGGATTTCGGCGAGGCCCTTCCCCAACCCGATCGGGCGCGGCTCCGGCATGGGCGCGGCGGGAAGCACGTGCGTCATGGCGTTCTCCTTCCCGCGTTCCGGCGGAAGGCTGGTGGGCGATACTGGATTCGAACCAGTGGCCTCTGCGATGTCAACGCAGCGCTCTAACCGTCTGAGCTAACCGCCCGCGGAGGGCCATGCTAGCGCGTCTTGCGGTCCCGCGAAACGCGCGCCATGCTCGCGCGGTGCGCGGACGGCGGCGCGGCTACTACGAGCCGGAGGACCTGGGCGAGGAGCAGGACGCGCGCGACGCCGCCGTGGCCGGGCGGCGCTACTACGTGTACGTGCTGGAGACGGACCGCGGGCACTACGTGGGGCATTCGGCGCGCGTGCGGGCGCGGGCGCGCGAGCACGCGGAGGGGCGCAGCGCATCCACGGCGGGCGCGAACCCGGAGCTGGCGTGGACCTCGTGGCCGCTGGAGACGCGCGCGGATGCGGCGCGCTTCGAGGCGGCCATGAAGGCGCTGCGCGACCAGCGCGCGGAGCGCTTCCGCGAGATCACGGGGCTGGCGCCGGAGCCGTTCGCGTACCCGCCGCGCCGCCGCCGCGAGCCCGCCGCCGGCACGGGCGGTATCGCGCCGGTGCTGCGCTGGGGCATTCCGGCGGCGGCGGCGCTGGCGTTCCTCCTGTGGCTGCTGGAGCGGGCGTCGTGAGCGGGCGCGCTCGACCGCTGCGCGCGCTACGGGGGCGACTCCAGCCTGAGGATGGGACCGCCGACGGTGAGTACGTACACCTCTCCGCCAGCGCCACGCCCGAAGCCGAGAATCCCACGGTTCGCGCGCGCGATCTCCCGCATCGACCAGCCCGACGCGCCGTCCTCCTCCAGCCTCCAGATGCGCCCGCTGCAGTAGTCGCCGAAGAGGTACGCGCCGTTCGGGGGAGAGCCCACGCCGCCGATGATTGCGCAGCCCAGATCGCGGCCGTAGCTGGCGACGGGAGCCACCGGATCGGCAAACGCGGCGCAGGAGTCCTCACGACAGTGCGTGCCCTCGAACAGGGGCCAGCCCAGGTTCGCGCCCGCCGTCACGAGGGAAACCTCTTCCTCCACGTCGCTGCCAACGTCCGCGACCCACAGCCTTCCCGCCGCGTCGAAGTCCATGCGCCAGGGGTTCCGCAGGCCCCAGGCCCATATCTCGGGGCGGGCCTCCGGCGTGGCGAGCAGCGGGTTGTCGTCCGGTACCCGATATGGCCGCTCCGCCGAAGCCCCGCGCACGTCGATGCGGATGATCGCGCCTCGCAGGTTCTGCAGGTTCTGCGCATTCCGCCCCAGACCATTATCGCCAATCCCCAGGTAGAGCATCCCGTCGGGGGCGAAGCGAATCGCCCCTCCCAAGTGAATCGTGGATGACTGCCGGAGTTCCAGGATAATCAGCTCTTCCTCCCCGACCGCGCGGCCGTCGGCGACGGGAATGCGGGAGAGCCGGGTCATCACCTCCGATTCGTTCGCGGTCCGTGCGCTGTACCAGACGTAGAGATACGGGAATGCGTCGAATTCCGGATCAAGCGCCGCGCTGAGCAGGCCCCGTTCACCGCGCAGGGCGGTACGAGAGGTCAGGTCGAGGACGAGGCGGGGCGGCGTTCCCGGAACGTGAACGGTGATGGCGCCGCGGCGTTCCGCGACCGCCAGCCCGCCGCCCGGCCAGGGAAAGAGTTCGACGGGCTGGTCGAACGACCTGCCCTCAAAGGCTTGCGCCGGCGAGAGATTCAGGGTCCGGGACTGCTCCCCCTCCCCGGTCATCTCCCAGCACACGGCGTCGCCGCCGGAGCGCAGCCCGCAGATGCGTGTCCGGCCGGAAGAGAGCGCCGTGAACGGTCCGGCTGGCGGGGATCCCTTCCTGCCCCAGCAGACCAGCGCGCCCGCGCCGGTGAGCCCGCAGGAGTACTCCCGCCCGGCGATGACCTGCGCGAAGGACGCGTCGGGCGGGCGGGTCTGGCCGTAGTGGTCGATCCCCTGGCAGAAGGCCGAGCCGTCGGGGCGCAGGGCGCACAGATGCCTAAAGCCGACCGACAATGCCGTGAACGGCCCATCCCGCCAGCCGGCCTGACCGTGGTCGTTATTCCCCCAACACTCCAGATCGCCCGCGAAGGTGAGGCCGCAGCCGTAGTCGCGGCCCACGCTGATGACGGTGTACCGCGGGCCCTCCGGCGGTGGGGCGATCGATCCCCAGCAGGCGGCGGCGCCATCGGCGTCCAGCGCACAGAGCGCGTGGCGCCTGGCGCTCACCATCGCCCAGGTTCCCGATTCGCGGCCCGGCCAGTCCGCCGCGCCGCGCCCCCAACAGGCCAGCGTGCCCTCAGGACGCAGGCCGCAGGTGAAGTAGCGGCCCGCCGTCAGCTGGCGGAAGCGCATACCCTCGGGGACGTCCAGCTGGCCTTCGTCGTTGCGGCCCCAGCAGACGGCCACGCCATCCGCCGTGAGGCCGCAGACGTGCTCCCCGCCGACCGCCAGCTGCGTGAAGACCACGCCCTCCGGCATGGGGACCACGGGCGAGGGCGCGGGAGCGGCGCCGGTGATGCAGGCGGCCAGCAGGAGCGTCGGAGCCAACGCCATGACGATCCAGGGCGCTCGGGGCAACAGTCGCATCCCGCCGATCATACGCGCGGCCGGGCCGGGGCCCTGCAATGGCGGAGCGGGGGACCGTCCTTGGCCAGCTACTCCCCGGCGGCCCGCGCGAGGGGGCGGCGCGCCCACTCCTCCCACGCCGCCCAGGCGGGCTTGTCCGCGCCGTCGCCGCGCCGCAGGCCGGTGGCGTTGAGCACCGCCGCCGCGCCCTCGCGCGGGGTGGCCGGATCGCGCGGCGCGGCCCACACCACCGCGCGGAAGCCGCTCGCCTCCGCCTCCGCCAGCAGCCGTTCGAGGAACAGGCGCTGGTCCCGCTCCGTGCCCGCCAGCGCGCGCCCCTCCACGGGCGCGGAGGCGTAGCCCGCCTCGCTGATCAGCAGCTCGCCCGCGAACCGCTCCCGCAGCCGCGCGTAGTAGCCCGCCTCCAGCTCCTCCGCTGAGCGGATGCCGGTGAGGAAGGGGTAGGTGGAGACGGCGAGCGCGTCCATCGCCCCCGCGAAGGCGTCCAGCGCCTCCCACTGCGGCGGATGCGCGCGCCCCAGCGCCCCCTCCATGTCCTCCAGCTGGAAGGTGGGGAAGACCTTCGTGGCCGGGCGCACGGACTTCACCGCGTCGTAGATGCGTTCGTAGGCCTCAAGGAAGCCCGCGAACTGCTCGGGCGCGCGCGCGCGCAGCATGTTGATCTCCACGCCCACGGCCAGGTACTCGGGCTCGTAGTTGGTGGCCACGTAGATGGCGTAGGCCACGAGCGCGTCGCGCACGTCCGCGCGCAGGAAGCCCCCGCCGTCGTCCACGGCGTCCGGCAGCCCGGCGATGCGCGCGCGCTGCACGGCCCCGTCCGTGGGATCGATGGCGAACAGCAGCGTCAGCCCGTACTGGTCGAGGAGCGCGCGGTCGAGCTGCGTGAGGGCGTGCGTCTCCGCCGACACCTCCGCGCCCGGCAGGAACTCCTCCCAGGGCGGCACGCGCGCGATGCGGATGATCTCGGCGTGGGGGGCGACCTCCGCGAAGGCGGCGATCCAGGCCGCGCGCGTCTGGTCCGCGGGCCGCACGCCGAAGCCCAGCCGCAATTCGCGCGGTTCCCCCCGCGATGGCGCGCGCGTCGCTTCCGGCCCCGCCAGCCCGGGCGCGTCTCCGCCCCCGCAGGCGCCCGCCAGCGCCGCCGCGCCCAGCGCTGCTACAATCAGAAGGGCGGGGAACGGGCGCGTGCGTCGCATGAACCTGCGCGGGTTCCTCCTGGTTTCGGCGCTGGCCGGCGTCCTCGCGGGGGTCGCCGCCGTCGGCGTGCGCTCCATTATCGGGGACGATGACGCTAACGGCGCGCCGCCGCCGTCCTCCCCCACGCCCGCGCCCCGCGTGGAGACGCCCCGCGCGCTGGCCGGGCGCTTCGCCGCCGCCTGGGAAGCGTGGGACGCCGCCGCCCTGTACGCGCTCCTGGACGCGGAGGCGCGCGCGGCCACGCCTCCGGACGCGCTCGCCGGGGCCTACGCCGCCTTCCGCGCGGAGACGGCCGCCACGGGCATTGAGGTCGCCGTGGAACGCGCCGATCCGCGCGAGGCCGTCCTGCGCGTGCGCCTGCAAACCGCTTCCTTCGGGACGCTCGACTACACCGTGTCGCTGCCCCTCGCGCCCGGCCCCGACGGCGCGCCGCGCGTCGGCTGGACGCCCGCCGCCCTGCACCCCGCGCTCGCCCACGGGGGCGAACTGCGCGGCACGGTGCGCCGCCCGCGGCGGGGGGCCATCCTCGACCGCCGCGGCGAGCCCCTCGCCGTCACCCGCGACGTGCGCGTCATCGGCCTCGACCGCGGCCTCGTGCGCGACCGCGCCGCGGTCGTCCGCGCCTTCGTCTCCTTCGGCTTCGGGGCGGAGACGGTGGACGCCGCCTTCGCCAGCCCCCTGGGGCCGCGCCAGCGCGTGCCCGTGGGCGTCGTCTCCGACGAGCGCGTGGAGGAGGCGGCGCGCTTCGTGCAGGCCGTGCCCGGCGCCATCCTCTGGTTCGAGCAGCGCCGCCTCCATCCCCTCGGCCCCGCCGCCGCCCACGCCGTCGGCTACACGCGCGAGTACACCGCCGCGGAGCTGGCCGCGCGCCCCGATGAACTCCCGCGCGCGGGCGACCGCCTCGGCGCCTCCGGCCTCGAAGCCACGCTGGACGCCGTGCTCGCGGGGAGCGCGGGCGCGCGCCTCGAGGTCGTGGGCGGCGCGCGCCCGACCGTCCTCCACGAGCGCCCCTTCGTCCCCCCCGCCGACGTGCGCACCACGCTCGACGCCTCCGTCCTGCGCGCCGCCCACGCGGGCCTCGCGGGCCTGCGCGGCGCGGCCGTCGTCATCGACCCGCGCGACAACGCCATCCTCGCCCTCACCAGCTCGCCCGCCTTCGACCCCGACGCCTTCGAGCGCGGCGAGGCCGACGCGCTGGCCGCGCTCGTCGCCGACGAGCGCCATCCGCTCGCCAACCGCGCCACGCACGGCCTCTACCCGCCCGGCTCCACCTTCAAGCTGGTGACGGGCGCGGCGGGCCTCGACGCGGGCCGCTACGCCCCCTCCGACCGCATCGACTGCGGCGCCGTCTGGTACGGCGTCGATCCGCCCCGCCGCAACTGGGAGGGCGCGCGCGGGCCGCTCACCATCGCCGAGGGGCTCATGCGCTCCTGCAACCCCGTCTTCTACGAGATCGCGCTCAGGCTCCACGAGGCCGACCCCGCCGCCCTCGCCGCCATGGCGCGCGCCTTCGGCTTCGGCGCGGAGAGCGGCGCGGCGGGCCTCGACGACGCCCCCGGCCTCGTGCCCGACGCGGACTGGAAGCGGCGCGAGCGCGGCGAACCCTGGTACCCCGGCGACGCCGTGAACCTCGGCATCGGGCAGGGCGACCTGCTCGTCACGCCCCTCCAGCTGGCCAACGCCTACGCCGCCTTCCTCGCGGGCGAACTGCGCGCGCCCGTCGTGCTGGCGGAGGCCTCGCCCGCGGCGCGCGGCCCGCTCGGCCTCGCCCCCGAACACGCCGCCCACCTGCGCCGCGGCCTCGAACTCGTCACGGAGGCGTCGGGCACGGCGGGCTGGGCCTTCGCCAGCGCGGGCCACCGCGACTTCGGGGGCAAATCGGGCACCGCCGAGGACGCCGGGGGCGAGGCGCACGCCCTCTTCGTCGCCTACGCCCCGCGCGATGCGCCCGCCGCCGTGGCCGCCGTCGTCTTCGACGACGGCACCGCGGGCCAGCCGCTCGCCGCCCCCCTCGCGCGCGACCTCGTCATCGCCGCGCTGACCGCGCTGGAGCGCTAGCGCGGGGTCGGGGTCGGCTACGTTTTGTCCAGCGCGAGCACATCGGTCTCCACGTAGCGCTTGAAGGCGTTGGCGCTCGTGAAGTGGCGGAAGCCGTGGTCGTTCGCGATCTGGAGCGTGGCCGCTTCCTCGTCGAGAAGGAGCGCGACCGGCTCGGTGAGCTCTTCCTGCAATCCGTCCGGCCAGGCGAGATCAAGGACCGCCAGCGGATCGCCCGTCTCCGGATGCGCGAGTTCGTACCCGACCTGTCCTTCGGCGAGGCCGTGCCCACTGACCCACTCACGCACTTCCGCCAGGATCGCCTCTTCATCCGCGTCCTCGAGCCCGGCCGGGGCATCCGCAACGGGCTGGCTCATGGGGGCCGCCTCTGCCTCAGCCGCCGTGGCGTCGTGACGGAGGCTGTCCAGCAGGGCGTTTGCGGCATCGGCGAGCAGTTTCCGCCTCGCCTCGAGGAATCGCGGATAGTTCTCGATCTCCCAGAGTTCTTCATCCATCGGAATCCACTGGGATTCGAGCGCGCCCGGGCACTTGTCCCTGATCTCGCGGAAGTAGTCGGATGGCAGCCGCGCGCCGATCTTGAGGTTCGTTTCCTTCGTGAGGAAACAGAAATTGGCGACGGCATTCACTTCCGACCGAGTATAGCTGGCTTGATACAGCCCGCTTTTCGGGAAGATATGGTGGACCTCAAGCGTGCTCATCTTCCCCAGCAAGTGCTTCTTCAGCACAGGCCATGGGTCGCACCAATCCCGTGCCTCGCCGACACGGGTCAATGCATACAGCACCGGATAGAAGCGCGCCCCGATACCCCATCCGCGGAAGTGCGCGGGCTCAATCCGCAGACCGCCGTGCCACAGGTGCAACTGTTCGATGAGCCGGTCGAGGCCGCCGTCAAGTTCCCTGATCGCTTCAAAATCTTGGTCGAGCGCGCTCTCGGTCGATCCCGAGAAGCGGCCCCACATGGCGCTCTGGAAGTACCAGTAGAGCAAGCGGTCGCGTTCAACACCATCGGCGATGTTGCCGCCTCGCTGGTCGATGTAACGGGACATGACCGGCAACGCATTGCGCCCGAAGAGCACGCGGTTGTGATCCAGCCCGAGACGGTCGGCGATGAGATTCAAGGCATAGTCGATGGCGTGTTCAGCACGATCCAGCCCATCCTGAATGCTTTGCGTCGACTTGTCATGAAGGTGAACGAAGCGGGCCTCGCCCGTCACGATCGCGTTGAGATTCCGCAGCAGCCAGTCGAGGGAGAAGCCGTAGCCGCTCCTGCTCCATTTCGCCAGCCTGTCCTTCATGGTCCTGCGCGCATCGGGCCACGAGCCGCCAATCTTGGCGAGCGCCAGGTCGCCCTGCGACAGCTTCGTGCCGCCGCTGTTGACACGGTTGAAAATGTCGACGACTACATCAATCGTCTTATCGTCGCCAGTGATTGCATCCGCGTGGAACTCAAGGGCACTGATCCCAAGGAGCTGGGCGATCCGCGCGACGAGATCGTCCACGTTGGCCTGAAGGCTATCCGTCTCTTTCAGGCGCGCGTGGTGTTCGCCCAAGCCTGCGTAGCCCCGCTGCAAGAGCCGCGAGACGTCGATCCAGAGCGGATCTTCGTCCATCACCTGCGGCTGGTGAAAACGGAATTCTTCGTTCTGCAGGTGGAAGTGGAGGCCCGTGAACGCCTTCACATCGCCGTCAAAAAAGGCAGGCGGCTTCCCCCTGATGATCCCGTAGAGCGAGGTGATCCGCTGCTGTCCGTCCAGCAGCAGCTGCACCACACCGGGCGCGAGGTCCTGGCTGCCCCGATAGTTCACGTTGTCCGAGAGCGTGCCCCACACGAGCAGGCTCCCGACCGGATGCCGCCGGTAGAGGGAATCCATCAGCTCGCGCACCTGGTCGCGGTTCCAGACGTAGCCACGCTGGAACGTGGGCAGCGCCATCTGGCCACTGTCAATGTGTTCGAGGATCGTCGAGACCTGCATTGTTGCTCCTTGCTCTCTGTTCCGGATCGCCCCTAGTCCAGCGCCTTGACGGCCTCGATCAGGGCCGGCACCACCTTCTTGTAGTCCTCCACCACCGCGAAGCGCGCCGCCCGCACCATGTTCGCGTCCGGGTCGCGGTTGATGGCCACGATGTTCTTCGAGCCGGCCATGCCCGCCATGTGCTGGCTCGCGCCGCTGATGCCCACCGCCAGATAGAGCGCGGGCGTCACCGTCTTGCCCGTCAGCCCCACCTGCTGCGCGGGCGGATACCAGCCCAGGTCGCAGGCCGCGCGGCTCGCGCCCGTGGCCCCGCCCAGCAGCCCCGCCAGCTCCTCCAGCATGGCGAAGGCCGACGGATCGCCCAGCCCGCGCCCGCCCGACACCACCACCTCCGCGTCCTCCAGCCGCACGCCCTCCGCCTCCGCCGCCTCCGTGGCGATGACGCGCACGCGCTGTTCGGCGTCCGCCTCCACCGCCGACGTCTCCCCCTGGCGGGAGGCGTCCGGCTCGGCCGCGTCCCAGGCCTTCGCCTTCAGCGTGGCGATGCGCACGTCGCCGCGCCAGGACACCTCGGCGACGGCGTTGCCGCCGTAGCAGCTGCGCGTGGCGCGCGGGCGTCCGTCCGCCAGCGTCAGGGCCACGCAGTCCATGGCCGCGCCCGCGCGCAGGCGGAAGGCGAGCAGGGGGGCGAGGTCGCGCCCGAGGCTGGTCTGGCCCATGAGCACGGTGTCCGCCCCCGCGGCCTCGCGCGCGGCCAGCACGGCGGACGCCCCGCGCTCCGCGCAGCCCGGGTCGAGCGCGCCTTCGGGCGCGGCGTACACGTGCTCCGCGCCGTGCTCGATGAGCGTGCGCGCCAGCGCTTCGCCGCCCGCGACGACGGCGCTCACGGGTCCCGCGCCCTCCGCCGCCAGCGCGCTGGCCGCCGCCAGCAGCTCGAGGGAGACGGGGGCGACCTCCCCGCCGGAGGTCTCCGCGACGATCAGCGTTCCGGGCATTGGGCGTTCCTCCGCGGGCTAGATGAGCCGGGCCTCGCGCAGCTTGCGCGCGAGCGTGCGGGCCTGCTCCTCGGGGGAGTCGCCCTCGATGATCTCGACGTTGCTTTCGGTGACGGGCACGTAGAGCGCCTCCAGCGGCAGCCAGCGGTTCTCCTCGCCCGTCTCGTCGGGCGCGAGCCCCAGGTCCTCCGCCGACCACACCTGCACCGTCTTGCGCGCCGCCAGCATGATCTGGCGCAGCTGGGGGTAGCGCGGCTCGCCGAACTCGTTGGAGATGGAGACCACCGCGGGCAGGTCCACCTCCACCGTCTGGAAGCCGTCGTCCAGCACGCGCTCCACGGTCAGCGTCGAGCCCTCGGCGCTCATGGCGCGGGCGATGGTGACGACGGGCAGGCCCAGCAGCTCGGCCACGCCGATGGGGGCCACGCCCATGTCCCAGTCCGCCGCCGCGCGCCCCATGAGCACGAGGTCGATGTCGTCCAGCTTCGCGATGGCTTTCGCCAGCGCCAGCGCCGTCTGGAAGTTGTCGATGTTGGCGAAGGCGGAGTCGCTCAGCAGCACGCCCTCGTCCGCGCCCATGGCGAGCGCGTGCTTGATGGCGTCGCGGGCGGAATCCTCGCCCAGGCTGATGACCGTGACGGTTCCCTCCCCGGCGGCGTCGCGCAGGCGCAGGGCGGCTTCCGTGGCCTGCGGATCGTAGGGGTTGACCACGGGCGCGACGCCCTGCGCGGGAACCACGCGCCGGGCCGCCTCGTCCACGGCGAACTGCGAGGTGGGCGTCTCCGGATCGGGAATCTGCTTCACGCAGACGGCGATGTTCACGCGCGGGCGCTCCTTACGCTTCGGATGGCGCGGGGAGCGTAGCACGCCCCCGCCGCTCGCGGAATTTCCCCATGCCCGCATTCCCATGTGAGAGTGTGTTTCGTAACCGGCCCGAAACGGCGCGGCAACACGCGGGAAATCGCGCGCCCCTACCGTCCCGCCCAACGTTTCCCGCCCGCGGAGCGACCGCGGCGGTGCAAGGAGGATTGCATGAAACGTGCCCTGGCGGCCCTGCGCAGGCCGACCGCCATGCTCGCTGGCGGCCTGCTCGCGCTTGGCATCGTCTCCGCCGTCTCCGCCCAGGAGGCCGACCCGGCGGCGCTCGACGACATCATCGGCGCCGTCGATACCGCGTGGCTGCTCATCGCGGGCTTCCTCGTGTTCTTCATGCAGGCCGGTTTCGCCATGCTCACGGCGGGCTTCGTCCGCTCCCGCGAGACGGCCAACATCCTCATGAAGAACGTGATAGACGCCTGCGTCGGCGGCCTCTCGTTCTGGCTCGTGGGCTACGCCTTCGCCTATGGCGTGGGCGACGCCTCCAACCAGTTCATCGGCCTCGGCAACTTCGCCCTCAACCAGTTCGACGACTACGCGACCTGGTTCTTCCAGTTCGCCTTCGCCGCCGCCGCCGCCACCATCGTGGCGGGCGCCCTCGCCGGGCGCACGAGGTACTCCGCCTACCTCATCTACACCGTCGTCATCACCGGCTTCATCTACCCCGTCGTGGTGCACTGGGGCTGGGACACGAACACGTGGATGGGGGCCTTCACCGACGGCGAGCCCTGGCTCGGCAACGGCTACGTCGACTTCGCCGGTTCCGGCATCGTCCACACCGTGGGCGGCATCGCCGGGCTCATGGGGGCCATCGCCGTGGGCGCGCGCCTCGGCAAGTACGGCCCTAACGGCGAGGTGCGGGCCATCCCCGGCCACAACATCTCCATCGCCACCATCGGCATGTTCATCCTCTGGTTCGGCTGGTACGGGTTCAACCCGGGCTCCACGCTCGCCCTCTCCGGCGGCGGGGCCGCGCTGGCCGCCAGTGTGGCCGTCACCACCACCCTGGCGGCGGGGGCGGGCGGCGTCACCGCCATGCTCTGGTCGCGCTTCCGCACGGGCCGCTACGACGCCGGCCTCACCATCAACGGCATCCTCGCCGGGCTCGTGGCCATCACCGCGGGCACGGCCACCGTCGACCCCTGGGCGGCGGTCGTCATCGGCGCCATCGGCGCGCTCGTCATGTACTACGGCGTGCAGATGCTGGACTCCGTCTTCCGCATCGACGATCCCGTCGGCGCCGTCTCCGTGCACGCCTTCGCGGGCATCTGGGGCGTCATCGCCGTCGGCCTCTTCTCCTCGAAGGCCGGCATGGAGGCCGCGGGCTACGTGAACCCCGGCAACTACGGCCTCTTCCTCGGCGGCGGCGGCGAACAGCTGCTCATGCAGCTCATCGGCATCGCGGCCATCGTCGCCTGGACGGCGGTCACGGCGGGCATCCTCTTCTTCGCCATCAAGGCCGTCATGGGCCTGCGCGTGAGCCAGCAGGAAGAGATGCGCGGGCTCGACCTCATCGAGCACGGCATCGACGCCTACCCCGACTTCGGGCCCTCGGGCTCCGGCATCTTCGGGGCGACCAGCCCGGTCGAGGTCGAGACGGAAAGGAGCTCCCGCTCGTGAAGAAGATCGAAGCCATCATCCGCCCCGGCCGCCTCGAGGCCGTCAAGGACGCGCTCGACGAGCTCGGCTTCTCCGGCGGCATCACCGTCTGGGAAGTGAAGGGCCACGGCAAGCAGCGCGGCTTCACCGAACAGTGGCGCGGGCGCGAGTACCGCGTCGAGTACCTCTCCAAGGTCTGGATCGCCCTCGTCGTCTCCGACGACAGGGCCGAGGCCGTCATCGAGGCCGTCCTCCACCACGCCAGCTCCGGCGAAATCGGCGACGGCAAGATCTTCGTCTCCCCCGTGGAGGACGCCATCCGCGTCCGCACCCGCGAGCGCGGCGACGAGGCGCTCTAGCGGGCGGACCCCGCAACGCGCCGCCAGACGGGGCCGGACGCATGGCGCGTCCGGCCCCGTCGCAATTCCGCCCGCCCGCGCCGTTGCCCGAAGCCCGCGCACGGGCGTACCGTTCCGCGAACGCCGCGGCGCGGCGCGGCGCACGGGAGGGAGCGCATGGCGGAAACCCGTCGGAACCGGCCCGTCTCGCGCAGGCGGCTGCTCGCCACGGGCGCCGCCCTGGCCGCCGGAACCGCCGGCCTCGCGCTCACCGGCTGCGGCGGCGACGACGAGGCCGAAGGCGCGGGCCCGGTCGCATGGGGCTATGAGGGCGCGGGCGCGCCCGCCAGGTGGGCCTCGCTCGATCCCCAGTTCTACAACTGCGGCGCGGGCCGGCATCAGTCGCCCATCGACCTCACCGGCTACGCGGAAGGCCCCGGCGAGGCCCTCGCCTTCGACTACGGCGGCGGCGCCCCCGAGGCCATCGACTACGACGGCCTCTTCATGCACGTGCGCTACGCCCCCGGCAACCTGTTCATCGCGGGCGAGGTCGTCAACGAGGTCCTGCAGGCCCACCTGCACACGCCCTCCGAGCACCTCGTCGACGGCGACGCCTTCCCCGTCGAGCTGCACGTCGTCCACCAGCACCCGGACGGCCCCGGCGCGGGCCTGTGGGGCTACACCGTCGTGGGCGTCCTCTTCGAATCGGGCGAGCCCGACCCCGTCGTCCAGGCCTTCATCGACGGCGTCCCGCCGCGGGGCGCGGAGGCCGCCGCCGGTCCCGCCTTCGACCTCGCCGCCCTCGTCCCCGCCGACCCCGCCCACTACCGCTACGACGGCTCCACCACCACCCCGCCCTGCGTCGAGCCGGTGGACTGGTACGTGCTGCGCGAGCGGCGCACCGTCTCGCCGGAGCAGGTGGACCGCCTGCGCGAGCTGCACGGCGGCGTCAACGCCCGCCCCGTCCAGCCCCTCGGCGATCGCCGCATCGTCCTCGCCCGCGGCCGCTGAGCGCCGGGGATGGCTGGTAGCGCGTGCGGGATTCGAACCCGCGATCTCCGCCTTGAAAGGGCGGCGTCCTGGGCCTCTAGACGAACGCGCCGTCCGCATCCGCCAGTATAGCGCCCGCGCCCGTGCGTTCCCCCTCAGGCGCGCGGGGCGCTCGACGACGCCGGGCGGAAGCGCGCGCGCGGGGCCAGCTCCTTCAGCAGCTCGTCGCGGTTGCGCGCCCGCGCCCACTCGCGCGCCTTCGCCAGCGCCCCCTCCAGCGCCTCCCCCTCCAGCACGTGCGCCGCGTCGTACGCGATGCAGTCCACCGGACAGACGGGCGCGCAGGCGTTGCAGTCGATGCACGCCTCCGGCCAGATGGCGTGCTGGAAATCGTCCGTGTCGAAGTAGTGGATGGTCTCCGTGGGGCAGACGCGGCGGCAGTAGCCGCAGTTGATGCACCGGGCGGCGTCGATGACGTAGGTCACGCCCCGTCGTCGCCGCCGCGCGCGCCGATGACGCCGCCCGCGCGCGTGAGCAGCTCCTCCAGGTGCATGCGCCACTCGTTCACGCGGCGGCGCTTCGGGGGCGTGTCCGCCAGCTCCTCGATCTGCGCGCGCCCCCACTGGATGTGCTCCTCCTCGTCCTGCAGCGTGAGCCGCAGGATGCGCACCGTGGGCGCGTCCACCACCTGGTCGGTGGCGCGCAGGTGGTAGAGGTAGTGCGTGGCCAGATGGGGCTTGAGCACGCCGAAGATGCCGGTCACGCGCAGCACCGAATCGTCCTGGTCCTGGATGGCCTCCATGAAGGCGCGGAAGTCGTCGTTGGGGGGCGCCATTTTGGGGGAGGTCATGAGCGGGTAGGGGCCTTCCGCGCCCTCCGTCACGCGCAGCTCCGGCAGCCGCTTGCCCAGCATGTCCGCGTGCTGCGCGCAGTGGTAGGCGATGGGCCCGAACTCCACCTTGTGGTGGACCTGCGGCTGCGTGGCGATCCACTGCAGCAGCGCGCGCATCATCTCCACCTCGGCGTAGCGGTAGTGCGTCAGCCGCCGCGCGCACTCGTCCACGGAGAACGCCCCGCCCAGTTTCCGCTGCGGAACCCACAGTTCGACCATGCCCGCCTCCCGTTGCGGCCCGCGCGGGGCCTACTTCAGCTCTTCGCGGGGGGTGAAGTAGAGCGCCCCCGATTCGCACGGCCCGTGGCGCGTCCAGCCCTCGCCCACGGCGATGGCGGCGGCCACCTCCTCCTCCGTCTCCCACATCGTGATGCGCTCGTCCTCGATGGTGGAGACGGCGCACTCCGGCTTCTCGCAGACGAGGTCGTGGATGACCATGCCGCGCGAGTCGCCGCAATAGCGCCTGAAGTTGAAGGGGGGCCGCCAGCGCTTCGCCATCGGTCCGTCCCCCTAGAGCGCGAACTCCCGCGGCGCGGCCACCTCGTCGCCCGTGTTGAGCGCCATGATCAGCTCCTCGAAGGCCTGCTGCGCCTTCATCGCCTCGCGCCGCCGGGCGTCGTTCCCCTCCGTGAGGCGCGGCACCCAGTAGTTGCCCACCTCCACGTGCATCACCTCGTCGGCGTGGTTGAAGTCGAAGGCGCGCTCCCAGTCGGGGTCGCCGATGTTGCGGCCCATGTCGATGAGCGCCGTGAACAGGTTCATGGCCAGCCCCTCGCCGCCGCGGTGCACGGAGGCCATGCTGTTGATCATGTCCAGCGAGGCCCCCGGGCGCGCCTCGCCGCTGGCGGAGGCGCTCGAGCTGGTCAGGCTCTCGCCCGCCACGTAGCCGTCCGCGAAATCGCCCAGCGTGCAGCCGTGCCGCCCCATCTGCTCCAGCACGATCTCGGTGTGGCGGCACTCGTCCCAGGTGAGGCGCGCGTTCACCAGCGCCAGCTCCCAGGGCAGCTCGTCCACGCCCTCGCGCGTGGCCTGCACGTAGCGCCGCCCGAAGGCCTCCGAGCCCCCGATCTCGCCGCCGTACATCGAATGCAGCAGCACCTTCACGGGCAGCTTCTCCGGATCGCGCAGCAGGATGGAGGGCATGTCGATGCCCTGCTCGCGCCAGTTCGGGCGCTCGCTCACGGGCAGGTAGCGGTGCGGCGGATCGCGCCGGATCTCGTCCGGCGACGGATCCCGGTAGAAGGGACGGTCGGTCGTGGCTTCGGCGGTCATTGCGTTCGCTCCCGCGCGCGCGTGGCGCGTCTGCGCGCAGCATACGCCCTCCGCCCGCGCTTTTCAGCCCCCGTCCGCCTCCTCGCGCAGGCGGTAGACCAGATCGCTGCGGTCCCCCCGCGCCACCTGCGTGAAGGCCGCCGCCATGGCCGCCCCCTCGCCCACCGGGTCGATGCGGCTCCAGGAGTGGACCACCGTGCGCCGCAGGATCAGCCAGGGGCCGTCCCCGCGCTTCTCGAACACGTCCACGTAGCGCCCGCCCCAGGTGAAATCGCGCGCCGGGCCGTCCCCGTCCGCGGGCATGCGGTGATAGGCCACGTGGTACGTCTCCGAATGCGCGCGGTCCCCCTCCAGCTCGATGAGCGAGTTGCCCAGGAAATGCTGCGTGCACTCCATGCGCGAAAGCCCCGTCATCACGTGCTCGGCGAACTCGTGCGCGTTCCCCTTGAAGGTCCCGTGGTCGTCGTAGGCGTCGGGGTGGTAGGCCGACTTCACCAGCTCCGGGTCGAGCAGGTCGATGCCGCGCGAGTAGCGCATGAGCGCGTCGCGGATCTCCTGTTTGGCGATCAGGGCGTCGATGGCGGCCTCGCGGTCGCTCGTGGTCATGGCGGGCCTCCTTGCGCGCGCGCCGCCATTGTAGGCGGACTGCGTATCATCGGAGGGGGATGCCCGCATGACCCGAACGCTCTGGATCGCCGCCGTGCTGCTGGCTCCGACGCTCCTGCTGGCCGCCTGCATCACCGGGGCCGCCCCCGCGCCCTCGCCGTGGGCCTTCACGCAGCTGGCGGTCGGCGAGGATCACGTCTGCGGCCTCAGGGCGGATGGCACGGCCGTCTGCTGGGGCCGCAACGACGAAGGCCAGCTGGACGTCCCCGAGGGCATGCGCTTCCGGCAGCTGACGGCGGGCCGCCACTTCTCCTGCGGCCTGCGCCTTGAGGGCACGCTGGCCTGCTGGGGGCGCGACGCGGCGGACTGGCTGGGCGGCGAATCGGGAACCTGGGCGATGGTGAGCGCCGGGAGCGACCAGCTCTGCGCGCTCGACGCGGAAGGCGCCGCCGCCTGCTGGGGATCGATCGACCCGCCGCCGGAGGGGCCCCGCTACACCGTCATCGGCGTGGGCGGCGGCCGGGGCTGGGGCTGCGGCCTCACCTTCAACGGCGAGCTGGACTGCTGGGGGAGTAATGACCGCAGCCAGGCCATATGGCGGGATGGACCGTTCACGGCGCTGTCGGTCGGTTTCCAGCACCTGTGCGCCCTGCGCCCCGACGGCTCGGCCTTCTGCCAGGGAATCGACTACTACGGCCAGCTCCTTCCTCCCCCCGACGCGTCCTTCACGCAGGTCACGGCCGGGAGCGAACACTCCTGCGGGCTCACCGCCGCGGGGCGCCCGGTCTGCTGGAGCGGCGAGGATACCTCGCCGGACGGACCGTTCACGGCGCTGTTCTCCGGCTGGAGACGCACCTGCGGGCTGAGGCCGGGCGGCGAGACCGCCTGCTGGGAGATAATCGGGCGTCCCCCGCGCCTGCAGGTCGCACCCGCCCCGGCCTTCGAGGGCAAAACGTTCGACCAGCCCGTCGAACTCTTCCCCTGGCCGGGCGGCGGGCTGGCGATCACGGAGCGCCGCGGCGCCATCACCGTCCACGCCCCCGGAACGCCGCCGCGCCTCGTCCTCGATCTGACCGCTCGCACCAGCCTCGACGGCGAGCAGGGCCTGCTCAGCGCGGCGCTTGATCCGGAATTCGACGCATTCCCCTACCTCTATGTCTGGTACAACACACAGCCCGGGGACGGGTCGGAAGTGACGGTTCGGCTCTCCCGCATTCCCGTCGCCGATGGCGTCGCAATCCCCGACAGGGAGCTGCGCATCCTGGAATTGCCGCAGCTGACCGCATTTCACTCGGGAGGGGCGATTCGCTTCGGCCCCGACGGGATGCTCTACCTGGGCATCGGAGACGACTTCCGGAGCCATGATGCGCCCGATCCGGAGAGCCTCCGCGGCAAGATCATCCGCATCGACGTGCGCGGCGCCACGGCGGAGGCCCCGTATCGGGTACCGGACGACAACCCGCTGCTCGCCACGCCGAAGGCCCGCCCCGAAATCTGGGCCTTCGGCCTGCGCAACCCTTGGCGCATGAACTTCGATGCGGAGGGAAGGCTGTGGGTCGCGGACGTTGGCCACGGCCACGAGGAAGAAGTTTCCCTCGTGACGCCGGGCGCGAACCTGGGCTGGCCTCTCCTCGAGGGCGCCAGATGTCGCGGTGAGCAGCGCGCGTGCGACGCGCTCGGCGCCACGCCCCCGGTGGCGACCTACGGCCGCGATCTGGGCTGCGCAATCATCGGCGGCGTGCACGCTCCCCCGAACGGCGGGTACCTCTTCGGCGATTTCTGCAGCGGGCGCATCTGGAGGCTGGAGGAGGGCGGGGAAACGGGCTGGTCGATGCGGGAGATCGCGCGCGTGGACCGTCGCCTGCTCGCCTTTGGACACGGCGCGGAGGGCGAGGTGTACCTGCTGACCGTCGGCGGTCCCATCCTCAGGCTGGAGCTGCCGTCCCCGTAGCGCCAGGCGGCGTATCCTTCCCGCGCCATGCCCGCCGCGCACGCGCCCGCAACCGCCGCCCGCATGGCCGAAGCCGCGCGCGCCTTCCTCGCCCTGCTCGAACCGCACCAGCGCGCCCGCGTCCTGCGCCCGCTCGACGACGAGGCCGAGCGCCGCCGCTGGAACTACGCCCCCATGGCGCGCGCGGGGCTGCCCCTGTCGGCCATGACCGCGCTCCAGCAGCGCGCCGCCCACCGCCTCGCCGCCAGCGGCCTCAGCCGCTCCGGCTACGTGGCCGCCTCCACCATCATGGGCCTCGAGAACACGCTCGACGCCGTCGAGGGCTGGAGCGACGGCCCGCCCGGCGTCGACACCGGCTCCGACCGCTGGCGCGACCCGCAGCTCTACTTCATCACCGTCTTCGGCGACCCCGACGCCCAATCCTGGGGCTGGCGCTTCGAAGGCCACCACGTCTCCCTCCACCACACCGTCTCCGGCGGAACGATCGCGCCCACGCCCGTCTTTCTCGGCGCGAACCCGGCGGCCTCGCCCCTCGGCGTGGGGCTGCTGCGCCCCCTCGCGGGGGAGGAGGACCTCGCGCGCGAGCTGCTGCGCTCCCTCGACGCGGAACGGCTCGCCGCCGCCCGCATCTCCGCCGCCGCCCCGCCCGACATCGTCCAGTCCAACCGCCCGCGCGTGGAGGCGGGGGCGCTCCCCCTGCCCACGCCCGCGCTCATGGGCATCCGCGGCGACGCGCGCTGGGACGAGCGCGCCCGCGCCGAACGCGAGCGCCTCGGCTACGGCCCCGCACAGGAGGCCGCCCTGCGCTACGGCGACGCCGCGGGGGTCGCCGCCGCCGCCCTCGACGCGGGCCAGCGCGAACGCCTCGCCGCCCTCGCTGCGCTCTACGTGGACCGCCTCCCCGACGAGCTGGCGGCGGAGCAGCGCGCGCTGCTCGCGGACGGCGGCCTCGCGGCCATGCGCTTCGCCTGGGCGGGCGGCGTCGAGCCGGGCGAGCCCCACTACTACCGCCTGCAGGCCCCGCGCTTCCTCGTCGAATACGACTGCGCCCAGAACGAGGCCAACCACGTCCACGCCGTCTGGCGCGACCCCGAGGGCGACTTCGGCGAGGACCTGCTCGCGCGCCACCTCGCCGCCGCCCATGGCGGGCCGGCCTGATGCGCTACGTCGTCTACGGTGCGGGCGCCATCGGCGGCGTCATCGGCGCGCGCCTCCACCTGACCGGCCACGAGGTGGCCCTGATCGCGCGCGGACCCCACCTCGCCGCCCTGCGCGAACGCGGCCTCGCCTTCACCAGCGCCGGAGGCACGGAGACGCTCCCCATCCCCGCCGCCGCCTCCCCCGCCGCGCTCGCCCTCACGCCCGACGACGCCGTCATCCTCGCCATGAAGTCGCAGGACACGGCGGCCGCGCTGGAGGCGCTGGCCGCCGCCGCGCCGCCGCAGATTGCGGTCGTCTGCGCCCAGAACGGCGTGGCCAACGAGCGCATGGCCCTGCGGCGCTTCGCCAACGTCTACGGCCAGCTCGTCATCCTGCCCGGCACCCACCTCGAGCCCGGGGCCGTCATCGCCAGCGCCAGCCCCGTCTACGGCGTGCTCGACCTGGGCCGCTACCCGCGCGGCGTGGACGCCGTCGCCGAACGCATCGCGCGCGACCTCACGGACGCGGGCTTCGCCGCCGAGCCGCGCGAGGCCGTCATGCCCTGGAAGTACGCCAAGCTGCTGCGGAACCTCGCCAACGCCGCCCAGGCCGTGCTCGCCTCCGACGAGGAGGCCGAGGCGCTGGCGGAGCGCGCCCGCGCCGAGGCCCTCGCCTGCTTCGCCGCCGCGGGCGTCGAGAGCGTCGGCCCCGACGCCTTCGGCGAGCGCTTCCGGGCGCTCAGCCGCATCCGCTCCGGCAGCCCCGCCGCGCGCTCCGGCAACTCCTCCTGGCAGAGCCTCGAGCGCGGCGCGCCCACCATCGAGACCGCCTGGCTGAACGGCGAGATCGCGCTGCTCGGCAGGCTCCACGGCGTGCCCGCCCCCGTGAACGCCCTCTTCTGCCGCGTCGCGGACGAACTGGCCGCCGCCGGGCGCGGCCCGGGCGCGCTCACCCTCGCCCAGTTCGAGGCCCGCCTCTAGCGCCCCCGCTCCAGCTCGCCCACGCCCGCGTCGACACTGGGGCGGCGCTGCCATGTGCTGAATTGACTGCGGGGGCAAGTCTCCTTAGATTCGTACCCGTCGAATCCGGTACCGCAACTCCCACCGTTGGGCTCGTGGGGTGGGGCTTCGTGCCCCCTTGTGGACCGACGGTGGTTTGTGGCCCGGATTCGACACCGACCCCATCCCAACGTCGCAAGGGGGCTTCTCTATCATGAAGAAATGGATCGTCGTTGCGCTCGCCGGAGCGCTCACGCTCATGATCGCCGCTCTGGCCATTGCCCAGTCCTCCCGCACGGCGAACGTCGAGGTCCGCGTTTGGGAAGACGTGAATGACCCTTTGTCGAACTACATCAGCGCCCGCCCTGAAGGCGGAAGCTGGCGTACGCTGGGCACCATCGCCCTGCCCCTTGATGATGGCATCAGCAGCAGCGGGCGCTTCCGCTATGGGGACATCACCCTCGCAGTGCCGCTGCCGGATGCAACGGCAAGGCAAACCCCGTCGGCATCGAGCCAGACGGCCCAGCCGGACATCGAGATCACGAACCTTCGCTGCGAAGCCCAGAACGTCGGACGGTACTTTTCCAACTATAATCGGACGATTCGCGGGACAATCAGGAACATTTCAGACGCACCTCTCTCTTGGATAAACGTCCAAGCTTCCCTGTTTCAGAACGAAACAGGTATCGCAACAAGGCAAGACAGCAATTACGATCTCCTGGTGCCGGGATCTGGCTGGAATTTCGAAATAAACTTCTATACTGAGCGTGGCAATGAATGCCGAATCTGGAAAGTGACGTATCAGAAGACCATCGCAGATCCAGAAGGTAAAGAACTCGACGACATTCATCTGCGGGATTCCTTCTGCGGTGAAAGAAGATATGGCGGCCAAGAGACCGTTTACTTCACGGTCAAAAACACTTCCACTGCGATAATCTCCGGCATTGATGTGCAGGCATCAGTGTACGGGGCATCCAGGGACGACGTTGATTCCGACAGTAGCTCCGGTGTTCCCAGCCTTGCACCTGAAGATGAGACAGTCGTCACCATCGGGTTCTCCGACTTTGAGGGTGAGGCGCGCCGCTGCACTCTGGACACCCTGAGCTACCGGAAGGAAATCAGTCGTTCGGAGGCCGTTCCCTACGAATGACGGGCATCGTCTGGTAGGCCGCCGCCGGGCGCGGCCCGGGCGCGCTCACCCTCGCCCAGTTCGAGGCCCGCCTCTAGCGCCCCCGCTCCAGCTCGCCCATGATGAAATCGCGCACCAGCGGAAAGACGGGACGCCGCCAGTTCCCCGCCAGGTCGGCGGGCCACGCCTCCGCGAGGAAGGCGAACACGTAGCCCTCCGCCGAGCCGTCCGCCGGGCGCGCGAAGCCCGCCGAGACGCGGTAGCCGATGGGCACGGGCGAGGTCCAGTAGCCCGCCTTCTGCCCGTACTCGTAGCCCTCCGCGCCGAAATCGGGCGGGAACGGCCAGAACGTTGCGGGCAGCCCGTTGGCCATCGCCAGCTCCAGCAGCCACGCCGTGCGCTCCGGCCCCAGCTGTCCGCCGCGCACCAGCGAGACCCACACGCGCGCCAGGTCGCGCGGCGTGAAGTGGGCGTAGCGCCAGCTGTGCGGCAGCCGCGAGGCGTCCGACACGCCCGCCCGCGCCAGCACCGCCGCCACCTGCTCCGGCGTCACCATGTCGTTGATCGCGTCCGCGTTCAGGTCGATGGAATGCTCCAGCACGATCTCGATGTGGGGCCGCATCGCCTCGAAGTCCAGCAGCCCATCCTCGGCGGCGCGCAGGGCGGCGATGACGATCATGATCTTACCCGCCGAGGCCGTGTACTGGGCGTGCTCCGGACGCGCCGCCACGGACGCCCCGCAGTCCAGATCGACGAGCGCCAGCCCCCAGCCGCCGGCGAATCCCGCCATCGCATCCTCGACCGCCGCCGCCAGCGCCTCCCCCCGCGCCGCCAGCCCCTCGCATCGCCGCGGACGCTCCCGCGCGAGCAGGCTCCCGGGCGTCGTCGTGGCGGACGGAGTCGGCGTGGCGGATGGGGTCGGCGTAGCGGAAGGAGTCGGCGTGGGGGATGGCGTCGTCGTGGCAGATGGGGTTGGTGTGGGGGACGGGGTTGGCGTGGGGGATGGCGTCGGCGTAGCGGATGGGGTTGGCGTAGGGGACGGGGATGGCGTAGGGGACGGGGATGGCGTCGGCGTGGCGGACGGGGTTGGCGTGGGGGACGGGGTCGGCGTGGGGGATGGCGTTGGCGTGGGGGACGGGGTTGGCGTGGCGGACGGCGGGACCGTTGCCGTGGGGGAAGGCGTCGGCGCGACCGTGGCGGACGGCGGCGCGCCCCCCGGCGTGGGCCACCCGCACGCCAGCGCCAGCAGGCAGACCGCCGCCAGCGCCCCCGCCGCCCCCATGCCCCGCCATGCCGTCGCCGCCATGCGCCGATGCTAGCGGGCCGCGCGGGCGCGCGCCGGAATCAGTCGAGCCGCGCCTCCGCCGCCACGAACTCGCGCACCAGCGGGAACACCAGCCGCCGTTGCGGATCGAGCAGGTCGTCCAGCGTCGTCTGCAGCAGGAAGGCGAAGGCGAAGCCGCCCTCCCCGCTCCCCGCCGCGCGCACGTAGCCCGCCGCCGCGAAATGGTCGTGGTGCCCCTCGCCCGTCCAGTAGCCCGCCTTCTGCCCCGACTCGTGGCCCTCCAGCCCGAATTCGGCGGGGAAGGTCTCGTAGCCGTGCGGCAGCTCCGCCCGCGCGGCGCGCCCCAGCAGCCAGCCCGTCCAGCGTTCGTCGAGCTGCTCCCCGCGCAGGATCGAGGCCCACACGCGCGCCAGGTCGTGCGGCGTGAAGATCGCCTCCCGCCAGCTCCATTCCAGCCGCGAGTTCGCGGAGACGCCCGCCCGCTCCAGCACCGCCGCCACCTGCGCGGGCGTCACGCGCGCCGCCACCGCGTCCGTGTTCCGGTCGAGCGAATGGCGGAGCACCTGCTCCATGTCCTCCTCCACCTCCGCGAACGCGATCAGCCCCTCCTGCACCGCGCGCAGGGCCGCCAGCAGGATGACGATCTTGCCTGCGGAGGCCGGGTACTGCGCGTAGCCGGGCCGCACCACCACCGCCGAACCGCAGGCCACGTCGATGATCGCCAGCCCCCAGGCGCCCGGATAGCCCGCCATGACGTCCTCCACGGCGGCGACCAGCGCCGCTCCGCGCCCGGGCCCGCTCTCGCAGCGCGGGCTGCGGCCGTCCGCAGCGGGCGTCGGCGTCTCCACCGGCGCGGCGGTGGCGGTCGGCGTTGGAGTCGGCGTGGGCGTGGGCGTGGCGGTCGGAGTCGCGCGCGGCGTGGAGGTGGGCGCGGGCGTGACCGTGACGGTGACGGCGGAGGCCGCGCGCTCCGGCGGCGCCTCCGTCCCCTCCCCCAGCGTCAGCGCCAGCGCGACGGCGATGGCCACGCCCCCCGCCAGTGCAACCGCCGCCGCCGCGATCGCGCTCCGCCGCCGCCCGTCCCGCAGCACGCGCGCCACTCTAGCGAACGGCGCCCGCCGCCGCCTTGCGGGAAGGGCCCCGGACGCGGCATAGTCGCGCCGCCGGGGCCGTCGCGCCCGGCGGGAGACGCCATGGCCGGACTCAACCTCACCGGAATCGAAGGAAAGGTGGCCGTCGTCACCGGCGCGGGCCGCATGAAGAGCATCGGACGCGCCATCGCCGTCGAGCTCGCCAACGCCGGGGCCGACGTCGTCGTCACGGGCACGGGCCGCCCCCCCGAGCGCTACCCCGACGACGAGAAGGCCGCGGACTGGAAGGACATCGCCTCCGTCGCCGAGGAGATCGAGGCCGCGGGCCGCCGCGCCCTGCCCCTCGTCAGCGACGCCGGCGACGAGGGCTCCGTGCGCGACCTGCTCGACCGCACGCTCGCCGAATTCGGGCGCGTCGATTTCGTCGTGAACAACGCCGGCGCCGCCCGCGGCCCCGACCGCGTGCCCGTCGTCGACATGCCCGTGGACGCCTGGGACACGGTCCTCCGCGTGAATCTGCGCGGGGCCTTCCTCATGTCGAAGGTCTTCGGCGGGCGGCTGGTGGAGGCGGGCGCGGGCGGCGTCATCGTCAACATCTCCTCCATCGCCGGCAAGCTCCTTCCCCCCAACACCGCCGCCTACGCCGCCAGCAAGGCGGGCCTGCAGGCGCTCACCGCCTCCATGGCCCAGGAGGTGGGCCGCCACGGCGTGCGCGTCAACGCCATCTGCCCCGGGCTCGTCGATACCTCGCGCATGGCCGACGTCTTCGACGACCCCGAATTCGACGCGCGCGCCGCCCGCATCCCCATCGGACGCGCCGGGCTCGGCGAGGACATCGGCTGGGCCGCCGTCTACCTCTGCAGCGACCAGGGCTCCTGGATCACGGGCCAGTCCATCAACGTGTGCGGGGGCAACGCCGTCGCCCACTGAAGCCGTGACCCCGTGAAGCCGCGCGCCGTCGTCGATACCAACCTGCTCGTGGCCGCCCTCGCCCGCCCCTCCGGCGCGGCGGCGCGCGCCCTCCACCACTGGCGCGCGGGCCGCTTCGAGCATGTCGCCTCCGCCGCCACCCTGCGCGAGGCCGAGCTGGTGGCGGGCGCGCGCTGGGTCGAACGCATCGCGAGCCGCGACGCGCGCGACGCCCTCCTCGCCGAACTGCGCGCGCGCTCCGTGCTCGTCGAGGCCCCCGTGCTGGACGGCCTCGCCCTGCGCGACGCGGGCGACCGCCGCCTCGTCGAGGCCGCCCGCGCGGGTGGCGCGCGCTGGCTCGTCACCGCCGACCGCGAGGTGCTGCGGATGCGCGGCCACGGCGCCGTCGAGTTCGTCGCCGCGCGCGAATTCCTGCGCGCCCTCGATTCCGCCCGCGACGGTTGACGCGCCCCCCGCGCGCTCCTACCGTTCCCGCCCACGAGGAGGCCCGCCCATGACCATCAACCCGCAGGCGCAGGTGGTGCTCGATCAGCTCGCCACGCTGGGCGCTCCGCCCATCCACATGCAGGAGCCGCAGGCCGTGCGCGAGGCCAACCGCCTGCCCCCCGTCATCCCCGGCGCGGCCATGGCCAGCGTCGAGGACCGCGCCGTCCCCGGCCCCGCGGGCGACGTCCCCGTGCGCGTCTACCGCCCCGTCGAAGCCGACGGCCTGCCCCTGCTCGTCTGGTACCACGGCGGCGGCTGGGTCATCGGCGACCTCGACTCGGCGGACGTGACCTGCCGCGAACTGGCCGCCCGCGCCGGATGCGTGCTCGTCTCCGTGGACTACCGCCTCGCGCCCGAGCACCGCTTCCCCGCCGCCCACGACGACTGCTACGCCGCCACCATCTGGGCCGCCGAACACGCCGCCGGGCTGGGCGCGGACGCGGGCAAACTGGCCGTCGGCGGCGACTCCGCGGGCGGCAACCTCGCCGCCGTCGTCTCCCTGCGCGCCCGCGACGAGGGCGGCCCCCCCATCCGCTTCCAGCTGCTCGTCTACCCCGTCACCGACCACGACTTCGGCACCGCCTCCTACCGCGACAACGCCGACGGCTACCTGCTCACGCGCGACGGCATGGTCTGGTTCTGGGACCACTACCTCGGCCCCGACGGCGACGGCGCGCATCCCCACGCCTCGCCCCTGCGCGCGGAGAGCCTCGCGGGCCTGCCCCCCGCGCACGTCGTCACCGCCGAGTACGACCCCCTGCGCGACGAGGGCGAGGCCTACGCCGAACGCCTGCGCGCGGCGGGCGTGCCCGTCACGCTCACGCGCTACCCGGGCCAGATTCACGCCTTCTTCGGCATGCACGGCATCCTCGACGACGCCGGGCGCGCCGCCGACGAGGCCGCGGAGCGCATGAAGGCCGCCCTCGCCTGAGCGCTACGGGGCCAGCGCGCGCGTCTCCCGCTCCCGCCCGACGCGCGCGAGGAAGTTGGCCAGCGGCATCGCCCCCAGGTCCTCGCCCGTGCGCACGCGCACCGACACCGTGCCCGCCTCCGCCTCGCGGTCGCCCGCCACCAGCATGTAGGGCACCTTCTGCAGCTGCGCGGCGCGGATCTTGGCGTTCATGCGCTCCGCGCGCGCGTCCACCTCCACGCGGAATCCGGCCTCGCGCAGCGTCGTCGCCGCCGCTTCGGCGTAGGGCGCGTGGCGGTCGGCGATGGGGACGATCACCGCCTGCACGGGCGCCAGCCAGAGCGGGAAGGCCCCCCCGAAATGCTCGATCAGCACCCCCAGGAAGCGCTCCGTGGAGCCCGTCACGGCGCGGTGCAGCAGCACCGGCGTATGCTCGCGCCCGTCCTCCCCCGTGTACGCGCAGCCCATGCGCCCGGGCCCGATGAAGTCCACCTGGATGGTCGAGAGCTGCCACTCCCGCCCCAGCACGTCCTTCGTGATGAAGTCCGCCTTGGGGCCGTAGAAGGCGGCCTCGCCCTCCTCCTCCGCGTACGCCAGCCCCGACGCCTCCATGGCCGCGCGCAGGGCCGCCACCGCCCGTTCCCAGCGCTCCGGGTCGTCCACGAACTTGCCCCCGCCGCCCGCGTCCGGCAGCGAGAGGGCCACGCGGTACTCCGTGAAGCCGTAGGTCTCCAGCGCTTCCCGCACGAGCGCCAGCGCGCGCGCGAACTCGTCCCCGATCTGCTCCGGCGCGCAGAACACGTGCGCGTCGTCCTGCGTCAGCGCGCGCACGCGCGTGAGCCCGCTCAGCTCGCCCGACTTCTCGTAGCGGTAGAGCGTGGCGAACTCGGCGTAGCGCAGCGGCAGCTCGCGGTAGCTGTGCTGCTCCGCGTTGAACAGCGCCATGTGCGAGGGGCAGTTCATCGGCTTCAGGTAGAGCTCCGTCTCGCCGTCCCGCATGGGCGGGAACATGGCGCTCGCGTAGTGCTCCTTGTGCCCCGACCGCTCGAAGAGCGCGCCCTTCACCAGATGCGCCGTCCACACGTGTTGGTAGCCCGCCCGCTCCTGCAGCTCGCGCACGTAGCTCTCCATCAGGTGGCGCACCGTCTCCCCCTTCGGCAGGAAGAGGGGGATGCCCGGCCCCACGTCGTCGGAGAAGGCGAAGAGGCCCAGCTCGCGGCCCACGCGGCGGTGGTCGCGTTTGCGCGCCTCCTCCAGCCGTCGCTCGTGCTCCTCCAGCTCCTCGCGCGTCTCGAAGAGCGCCCCGTAGACCCGCTGCAGCTGGGGATTGGCCTCGTCGCCGCGCCAGTAGGCCCCGGCGATGCTCATCAGCTTGAAGGCCGGGATCTCGCCCGTGTGGTTCACGTGCCCGCCGCGGCAGAGGTCCGTGAACCCGCCGTGCGTGCACTGCGTGATGGCACCGTCCTCCAGCCCCGCCAGCAGGTCGAGCTTGAAGGGCTGATCGCGCCAGCGTTCCTCCGCCTCCGCCCGCGTGATCGCCTCCATGCGGAAGGGGAGCCGCCGCCCGATCGACTTCCGCATGCGCCGCCGCAGCCAGGCCAGGTCCTCCTGCGTGAGCGGGCGCGGCAGGCGGAAATCGTAGTAGAAGCCGGTGTCCGTGGGCGGCCCGATGCCGAGCTCGGCCTCCGGCATCAGCTCCAGCATGGCCTCGGCCAGCACGTGCGCGGCGGAGTGGCGCATGCGCGCGAGCCGCTCCCCGCGCGGCAGGGCCTCCAGCTCGACGCGCTCCTCGATCGGTTCGGGCATGGGCGGAATCCCCCTCGGCGTACTCGCGCTCCTCGGGGACGGCGCGCGGCCCGTGGTTCCACCCCGATTCCCCGCGCGGCGAACGCGCGGGCTCCTTCGCGGCCGCTAACGGGGCCGACCGCGCGCCCTTATCGCGAGGCTTCGGGCGCGGGCTCGCGGGTGGTGTTCGCCGCCGGACGCCGCGCTCGCAGCCGTGGCGCGGCTCTCTGGGGCTGGCGGCTACTCGTCCCGGTCGTCGCCGATCACTCTGCAACTGTCCCTCCGAGCATAGCCGCCGCGTCCGCGCCGGTCGAGCGCCCCCACGCCATGGCAGGCCCCGGCCCGGCCGCGCGTATGATCGGCGGGATGCGGCTGTTGAACCGAACGCCCTGGATCGCCCTGGCGCTGGCTCCGACGCTTCTGCTGGCCGCCTGCATCACCGGCGCCGCGCCCGCGCCCTCGCCCGTGGTCCCCATGCCGGAGGGCGTGGTCTTCACGCAGCTGGCGGTCGGCGAGCATCACGTCTGCGGCCTCGAGGCGGATGGCGTGGCCGTCTGCTGGGGCCGCAACGATGAAGGCCAGCTGGACGTCCCCGATGGCATGCGCTTCCGGCAGCTGACGGCGGGCCGCTACTTCTCCTGCGGCCTGCGCCTTGAGGGCACGCTGGCCTGTTGGGGGCGCGCCGCGGCGGACTGGCCGGTCGGCGAATCGGGAACCTGGGCGATGGTGAGCGCCAGGGGCTACGCGCTCTGTGCGCTGGACGCCGATGGCGCCGCCGCCTGCTGGGGATCGATCGCCCCACCGCCGGAGGGCCCGCGGTACACCGTCATCGGCGTGGGCCGCAACTACGGCTGCGGCCTCACCTTCGCAGGCGATCTGGAGTGTTGGGGGAACAACGACCACGGCCAGGCCGACTGGCGGGATGGGCCGTTCACGGCATTGTCGGTCGGCTGGTTGCATCTGTGCGCCCTGCGCTCCGATGGCTCAGCCTTCTGCCAAGGGAACAACTACTACGGCCAGACCCAACCGCCCGACGCGTCCTTCGCACAGGTCGTCACCGCGCGGGAATACTCCTGCGGGCTCACTGACGAGGGCGCGCTGGTCTGCTGGGGCAGGAAGGGATCCCCGCCAGCCGGACCGTTCACGGCGCTCTCTTCCGGCCGGTATCGCATCTGCGGGTTGCGCTCCGGCGGCGACGCCGTGTGCTGGGAGATGACCGGGGGGAGGGGCCAGCCCCTGACTCTGAATCTCTCGCCGGCGCAAGCCCTCGAGGGCAGGTCGTTCGACCAGCCCGTCGAACTCTTCCCCTGGCCGGGCGGCGGGCTGGCGGTCGCGGAACGCCGCGGCGCCATCGCCGTCCACGCCCCCGGAACGCCGCCGCGCCTCGTCCTCGATCTGACCGCTCGCACCGCCGCCGGCGGCGAGCGGGGCCTGCTTAGCGCCGCGCTCGATCCGGAATTCGACGCATTCCCCTACCTCTACGTCTGGTACAGCGCACTGACTGGAGACGGGTCCGATGCGACGGCCCGGCTCTCCCGCTTTTCCGTCGTCGATGGCCGCGTGATCGGGGGGGGGGAGGAGCTGATCATCCTGGAACTCCGCCAGTCATCCCGGATACACCAGGGAGGGGCGATTCGCTTCGCCCCCGACGGGATGCTCTACCTGGGGATTGGCGATAATGGTCTGGGGCGGAATGCGCAGAACCTGCAAAGCCTGCGAGGCGCGATCATCCGCATCGACGTGCGCGGGGCTTCGGCGGAGCGACCGTATCGGGTACCGGACGACAACCCGCTGCTCGCGATGCCGGAGGCCCGCCCCGAAATCTGGGCCTTCGGCCTGCGCAACCCCTGGCGCATGAACTTCGACGCGGAGGGAAGGCTGTGGGTCGCGGACGTTGGCCACGGCCAGGAGGAAGAAGTTTCCCTCGTGACGGCGGGCGCGAACCTGGGCTGGCCTCTCCTCGAGGGCGCCTACTGTCGCGGCGAGCAGCGCGCGTGCGACGCGCTCGGCGCCACGCCCCCGGTGGCGACCTACGGCCGCGATCTGGGCTGCGCAATCATCGGCGGCGTGGGCTCTCCCCCGAACGGCGCGTACCTCTTCGGCGACTACTGTAGCGGGCGCATCTGGAGGCTGGAGGAGGACGGCGCGTCGGGCTGGTCGATGCGGGAGATCGCGCGCGCGGACCGTCAGATTCTCGGCTTCGGGCGTGGCGCCGGCGGAGAGGTGTACGTACTCACCGCCGGCGGCCCCATCCTCAGGCTGGAGCTGCCCCCGTAGCGCGCGCAGCGGTCGAGCGCGCCCGCTCACGACGCCCGCTCCAGCAGCCACAGGAGGAACGCCAGCGCCGCCGCCGCCGGAATGGCCCAGCGCAGCACCGGCGCGATACCGCCCGTGCCGGCGGCGGGTTCGCGGCGGCGGCGCGGCGGGTACGCGAACGGCTCCGGCGCCAGCCCCGTGATTTCGCGGAAGCGCTCCGCGCGCCGGTCGCGCAGCGCCTTCATGGCCGCCTCGAAGCGCGCCGCATCCGCGCGCGTCTCCAGCGGCCACGAGGTCCACGCCAGTTCCGGGTTCGCGCCCGCCGTGGACGCGCTGCGCCCCTCCGCGTGCTCCCGCGCCCGCGCCCGCACGCGCGCCGAATGCCCCACGTAGTGCCCGCGGTCCGTCTCCAGCACGTACACGTAGTAGCGCCGCCCGGCCACGGCGGCGTCGCGCGCGTCCTGCTCCTCGCCGAGGTCCTCCGGCTCGTAGTAGCCGCGCCGCCGTCCGCGCACCGCGCGAGCATGGCGCGCGTTTCGCGGGACCGCAAGACACACTGGCATGCCCTCCGCGGGCAGTTAGCTCAGACGGTTAGAGCGCGTTGACATCGCAATCGGTTCGGGCATGGTGGCTACTCCTCTGGCGGTCCAGCCCGAACGCTTCCGCGATGCGGTCGAGCTTTTCCCTGACTTCCGGGTGAATTTCCGGTTCTTCCATCACCACCGCCAGAACAACGCACGCACCTGACCCGCTCCCGCGCCCCCGCGCCCCCGCGCGTAGGATGCGGCGCGGAGGCTGAAAAGCATGACGAAGCCCCGGTTCGGCGTGAACGTGCCCCAGATCAAGCGCGCGTGGGCGGAAACCGCCGCCGCCGCCCGCGAATTCGAGGCCCTCGGCTTCGATTCCATCTGGGTGAACGACCACCTCTACGGCCCGCAGTCGCCGTCCATCCCCATCCTCGAGGCGTGGACCGCCGTGGCCGCGCTGGCCGCCATCACGGAGCGCGTCGAAATCGGCACGCTGGTGACGCCCGCGGGCATGCGAAACCCCGCGCACCTGGGCAAGGCCATCGCCACCGCCGACGCCATCGCGGGCGGGCGCGTCGTCCCCGGGCTGGGCGCGGGCTGGATGGAGCGCGAGTTCACCGACTTCGGCATGCCCTTCCTGCCCGTGCGCCAGCGGCTGGCCCAGCTGGAGGAGACGGCGATGCTGCTGCGGCGCATGTGGGAGGAGGACGGGCCGGTCACCTTCGCGGGCGAGCACGTGCGCGTGGAGAACCTCGTGTGCGAGCCGAAGCCGTCGCGCCGTCCGCCCCTCCTCATCGGGGGCGCGGGCGAGCGCGTCACGCTGCGCATCGCGGCGCGCCACGCGGACATCTGGAACAACCTCGCGGGCCACCACGCGGACCTCGCGCGCAAGGTGGCCGTGCTGCGCGGGCACTGCCGCGACGAGGGGCGCGACCCCGCGGAGGTGGCCATCAGCCAGCAGTGCCTGGTCACGATCGCGCCGGACGAAGCCTCGGCGGGGCCGATGATCGAGCGGGCGCAGCGCATCTTCGGCGGCCATCTCGGCGACCCGACGGGACCGCTGGCGCTGTCGGGCAGCCCCGAGCGCATCCGCGACCAGATCGCGCGCAACCGCGAGCTGGGCTGCGAGCTGTTCGTCATGGAGTTCTTCGGGCGCGACACGCGCGAACCCGCACGCCTCTTCGCGGAGCGCGTCCTCCCGTACGTGTGAGGAGAGCGCCGCGGGGCGCGTGTAGGATGTCGGAGATGGAGCCGAAGCCCTTGCCCACCAGTTACGACGGCACGAATTTCAGGAGCCGCCTGGAGGCTTCGTGGGCGGCATTCTTCAACCTGCTCGGTTGGAACTGGGAATACGAGACGCCTACTGCCTTCGGGAAGTGGATGCCCGATTTCACGCTTCTGTTCCACGATGAATCGAGGACCGAGCGGCGCATCTATGTCGAGGTGAAACCCAAGAAGCATTTTGCCGCCGCCATCGAGAAGATCGAGAAATCGGGATGCGAGGATCC
The DNA here is from genome assembly GCA_958295975.1 of Tepidiformaceae bacterium. Taxonomy (GTDB): domain Bacteria; phylum Chloroflexota; class Dehalococcoidia; order Tepidiformales; family Tepidiformaceae; genus UBA2991. The sequence continues at coordinate 967,055 of OY282446.1, forward strand.
GGTTCTGATTCTGGCCGACGGACCTGATGGTTTTCGTGCGGATTCCGAACGCTACTTCCTGGGATGGTACTTCCACAAAGGGGAGATGTCTCGCGCGATTATAACGATGTGCAATCAACAAGGACTCCACCTTTGCAAGGCATCCGACAAGCGCTCCCACCATCTGTGTGGACAACTGGATCAAAAGCGGGCGTTATTCCATGAGCACCGGACTCTCATGGACTACTGGCGCGAGGCCGGTAATCGGAATCAGTGGCGGTCTCCTTTCAGCGGGCGACAAGCCCATATGGAGGCGTCGGAGCACTGCTGGACGCTGAGCCGCACGCGAGAGGAGCCGGGGAGCCCGCCCCGTTCGGGGATTCCCCGCCGCTGGCTGGCGCTCGGCGGGGGCGCGCTGATCGCGGGCGTGGCCGTGGCGCTCGCGCTCGCGTTCGCCCTCGGCTCGGATGGCGGGGAAACCGTCGCGCCGCCGTTCGAGGACCGCGACTGCGGCGATTTCGCCACGTGGGCGGAGGCGCAGTCGTTCTACGAGGAAGCGGGCGGTCCGGCGTCGGACCCGCATTCGCTCGATCCGGACGGCGACGCCGTCGCCTGCGAAAGACTGCGGGACGCGGAGCGGTCCGCCGCCGCCACGGAGCAGCCGATGGGAGACCGCGACTGCGGCGATTTCGCCACGTGGGAAGAGGCGCAGGCGTTCTACGAGGAGTCGGGCGGACCGGCGTCGGACCCGCACTCGCTCGACCCGGACGGCGACGCCATCGCCTGCGAAAGCCTGCGCTAGCGGCCCGCACGCCACTCTCCCCTCAGCGCGGCGCGCTCTCCTCTCCCCTCAGCCGCGCGGAGCGCGGCGCTCTCCTCGCGCGCGGGGTAGGATGGGCGGAGGGGGAGTGGATAGGGTCCGGTGGTCCTCGCCGTCTTCAAAACGGTCGCCTCGTCGCCAGCGCGGCGAGGGGTGGGTTCGACTCCCATGCACTCCCGCCGCTAGCCCTCCGGCCCGGCTCCGGCGGCCTCGCGCAGGCGGTCGCGGAACCCGCGGCGCGTGATCAGCCCGACCATGCGCCCGTCCTCGATGACGGGCACGTGCTCCAGATGGCGCTCGCCGAAGAGGGGCGCGAGGTCGCTGGCGGGGGCGTCGTGGGCGATGGCGGCCACCTCCGCGCGCGGCGTCATGATGCGCTGCACGGAGGTGGAGTCCCAGTCGGAGACGCGCGCGCGGCGCAGGTCGGCCACGGTGAGGATGCCGAGCACGGCCCCCGCGTTGGCCACCACGAGCACGCGCTCGCCGCCGCCCGCGATGTGCTCGTCGACGACGGCGCGCACGGATGCGCCGGGGACCACGCTGGGGAAGTCGGTGCGCATGAGGTCGCGCGCGCGCAGGCGGGCGAGGATGGCGTCGGCGTGCACGGCGCCCGCCTCGCCGCGGGCCGCGCCGAGCAGGAACCAGCCGATGAGGGCGAACCAGATGCCCGTGAGCCATTGCCCGAGGAAGAGGAAGGCGAGGCCCGCGGCAATGAGCCCCCAGGCGACGACCTCGCCCGTGCCCGCGGCGATGCGCGTGGCCTTGCCGAAGCTGCGCGTGCGCCGCCAGGCGATGGAGCGCAGCACGCGCCCGCCGTCGAGCGGGAAGCCGGGCAGCACGTTGAAGATGGCGAGCAGCAGGTTGACGGCGGCGAGGTAGCTGCACACGGCCCCGACCTGTTCGTTGGCCCCGCGCACGGCGAACCAGGCCGCGCCGATGGCGAGGGCGAGCGCGAGGCTGGCGGCGGGACCGGCGGCGGCGATGGCGAACTCCTCGCCCGCCGTGCGCGGCTGCCGCGAGAGGTGGGAGACGCCCCCGAAGATGAAGAGCGTGATGCGCGGCACCGCCAGCCCGCGGCGGATGGCCACCACCGCGTGCGCCAGCTCGTGCAGCAGCACCGTGACGAACAGGAGCAGGGCCGCGCCCACGCCCGTGAGCCAGTAGGCGGCGGTGCTCCAGCCCGCGTAGGCCTGGGGAAAGAAGGCGGAAGCGAGCATCCACGCGACGACGCCGAGGATGAGGAACCACGAGGGGTGGACCTCGATGGCGATGCCCCCGATGGAGGCGATGCGGAAGCCGCGCGCGGACATGCTTCCACGGTAGGGCACGCGGGGAGCGCGCGCCACGCCCCGCCGCTTGCGGGGGCGCGGGCGGGGCCGGTAGCGTGGGCGCATGGGCGGGATCGCGCTCTTCACGCCGTGCTACCTCGCCGCCCTGCGCCCCGACGACGCCGGCCATGCGCGGCGCGTGCTCGAACGCCTCGGCGACGAGGTGACGCCGATCGTCGGGCCCTGCTGCGGCCAGCCCGCCTACAACAGCGGCTACCGCGCGGAGGCGCGCAGCGTGGGGCGGGCGCTGCTGCGCGCGGCGCGCGGCCACGACGCGGTGGTCGTGCCCTCCGGCTCGTGCGCGAGCATGGCGCGGCATTTCCTGCCCACGCTCTGGGCGGGGGCGCGCGGCGCCAGCGTGGCCCGCTTCTGCGAGCGCTTCGTCGAATTCGGCGCGTGGGTGGCGGCCCATCCGCGGGCGGGCGCGCTGACGTTGCGGCTCGACGGCGCGGTCGCCTGGCACGACGCCTGCCACGGACGCCGCGAGCTGGGGCTGACGGAGGGCGCGCTGGCGCTGCTGGGGCGCATCGAGGGGCTGGAGACGCGCCGCCTCGCGCACGAGGAGGAGTGTTGCGGCTTCGGCGGAACCTTCGCGGCCAAGGAGCCGGAGGTCTCGCTGGCCATGGCCGGGGCGAAGCTGGCGGACGCCGCCGCCACGGGCGCGCGCGTGCTCGTCTCCGGCGACCTCTCCTGTCTGGCCCATCTGGAGACGGCGGCGCGGGCACGCGGGCGGACGCTGGAGACGTGGACGCTGGCGGAGCTGCTCGATCGGGCGCTGACGCCGTGAGCGGCTTCCGCGCGCGCGCGCGCACGGCCATCGCCGAAGAGGCGCCCGCGGCCACGCTCTCGCCCATCCTGCGCAAGCTGGCGGCGGACAGCCGCGAGCGGCTCGCGATCATGCCGCCCGATGCGCGCGAGCGGGCGCGCGAGGCCCGCGCCTACGCCGTGGACCATATGGAGGAGCTGCACGAGCGCCTGCGCGCGGCCTGCGCCCGCCAGGGGACCGGCTACCACCGCGCGGCCACGGCGGAGGAGGCGGTGGCCATCACGCGGCGGCTGCTGGGGAACGCGCGCCGCATCGCCAAGTCGAAGTCGATGGTGGCGGAGGAGATCGGCCTCACGGCGGCCCTGCGGGCGGACGGGCGCGAGGTGCTGGAGACGGACATCGGCGAGTACATCGTGGACATCGAGGGGCGCGGGCCGAGCCACATCACCGCGCCCGCGCTGCACCTCAACCGCGCCCGCATCCGCGAGCTGCTGGCGGGCGCGGGCGCGCACGTTCCCGACGACGATCCCGTGCGCCTTTCGCGCGCCGTGCGCGACGCCGTGGCCGCCTTCTTCACGGACGTGGACGCGGGCGTCACGGGCGCGAACGCCGTCATCGCCGAAAGCGGGCGCATGGTGATCGTGGAGAATGAGGGCAACGTGGCCCTCGGCGTGAGCCGCCCGCGCCTGCACGTGGCCGTCACCGGGCTGGAGAAGGTGGTGGCGGACGAGGCGGCGGCGCTGGCCGTGCTGCAGACGCTCGCGCCCAGCGCCACGGCCCAGCCGCTCACCGCCTACACCCATTTCCTCGGCGGCCCCGGCGCGGGCCGGGAGCGCCACCTCGTGGTGGTGGACAACGGCCGCTCGGCCATCCTCGCCGACGAGCGCTACCGCGACGCCCTGCGCTGCATCCGCTGCGGGGCGTGCATGAACGCCTGCCCGGTGTACGCGGCGGCGGGCGGCCTCGCCTACGGGTCGCCCTACATGGGGCCGATCGGGGCCGTGCTCTCGCCCCTGCTCTGGCGCGACGGGCGCTACGCCGACCTGCCCTCGGCCTCCAGCCTCTGCGGGCGCTGCACGGAGGTGTGCCCCGTCGGCATTCCCCTCCACCGCATGTTGCTCGACCTGCGCGCGGACCTGGCCGAAGCGGGCGCGGGCGGCACGCTCGAACGGCTCGGCTGGAAGGCGTGGGCGGCGGCCTTCGCGGGCGGGCGCGGGCGCATCGCCAGCGGGCTGGCGCGCATGGGGCTGCGCGTCGGCGCGGCGCGGGCGCCCCTGCCCGGCACCGGCGGACGGCGGCTGCCCGCCGCCCGTCCGGCCCGCGATCCGGCCATGCTCATCCCCCTCGAGGCCGTGGCCGTCGAGCCGCCCCCCGAAGCCGCGGACGAGCCAGCGGACGGCGCGGCGCTCTTCCGCGCGCGGGCGGAGGCCAACGGCGCGGAGGTGGCGGAGCGGATCGAGCCGCGCGCGGGCGACCGGCGCGTGCGCGGCTCGGCGGGCGTGGCCGCCACCGGCAGCGTGGCGCTCACGGGGGAGGCGGCGGAGCGCGGGGCGCTCATGGACGCGCGCCGCATCGTGGTGGAGCTTGAGGCGGCGGACATCGCGCCCTACCCGCGCGACCTGGCGGGCGCGCTCGGCGGGGACGGCGACGCCCTCATCCTCACGGGCGCGAGCCGCACGGCGGACATCGAGAAGCGCATCGTGCGCGGCATCCACGGCCCCGACGCGCTGGCCATCGAGCTGCGCGCGAGCGGGTAGACTGGCCCCGCGCCCCATGCGGCGCGGGAGGCCGGAGATGGCGGAACTGGACGGGCGGGAGCTGATTCGCGCCCAGTATGCGTTCGCGCAGGACAACCTCGAGGGCACGGCGGCGAAGTGCCCGCCGGAGCTGCTGGCGAAGACGATCGAGGGGTCCCTCACCAACCCCTTCGGCGCGACTTGGGCGCACGCCGTGATCACGCAGGACCTGCTGCTGGTGGGCTGGCTGCAGGGCCGCGAACCCGTCTACCACGCGGGCGGATGGCGCGGGAAGACCGGCTTCGAGCTGCCCGACAGCCCCGTCGTCACGCGCGAGTGGGCGGAGGCGCTGCGCGTGGACGCCGGGGGGCTGCGCGGCTACGCCGCCGACGTGCGCGCGGCGGTGGACGGCTACCTCGCGGATGCCCCGGCGGAAGCGCTGCTGGAGGAGGTCTCCTTCGGCCCGCAGCCGCGCACGAAGCTGTGGATGCACGGCACGCTGGGCGTGTGGCACGTGACCACGCACCAGGGCGAGCTGGCGGCGCTGCTGGGGCTGGAGGGGATGCGGGGGCAGCTGCTCTAGAAGCGCTCGAAGTCCGCGGTGCTGCGGAACATCAGGCTGATGCGCGGTCCGGCGGCGGCGGCCTTGGGCACGCAATGCTCCCAGTCGCGCTGGCAGGCCCCGCCCATGACGAGCAGGTCGCCCCAGCCCGCGGAGAAGGCGCGGGAGGGGCCGCCGCCGTGGGGGCGCACGAGGAAGCGCCGCGATTCCCCCAGCGAGACGGTGGCCACGAGGGCGCAGTGGCGGCGCTCGCGGCGGGCCTTGTCGCGGTGCCAGGCCACGCTGTCGCGCCCGTCGCGGTAGAGCGCGAGGGAGACGGAGTCGAAGGTGCGCCCGTAGCGCGCGCCGAGGGCGTCGGCGATGGCGCGCACGACCGGGTGCCCGGGGCCGTCGCGGGGGATGCCGGCGGTGAGGCGCGGCACCTCCACCATGCGGTCGTACATGAGCCGCCGGTGCCCGTGCCAGCGCGTGTCGTCGCGCAGGGCGGCGAAGAGCGTCTGGTGCCCGGCGAGGAAGCCCTGCAGCTGGTCGATCCAGGCGTCGCGCCCCAGCAGGACGCGGCCCATGCCCGCGAGGGAGGCGTCGAAGGCCGGACCCTCGCGGCCGAGCAGGGTGGGCTGGCGGACGGCGTGCGCGGTCATGGGGGAATGGTAGCAGAACGCTCGTTCGCAAGGCAAGCGGCGTAGACTGCGCCCATGCGCATCGGCCTGATCTCGGACACGCACATCCCCGAGGCGCGGGCGGCGCTGTGGCCGCAGGCGTTCGACGCCTTCGCGGGCGTGGACGCCATCCTGCACGCGGGCGACATCCACGACGTGCGCCTGCTGGACGAGCTGGCCGCGGCGGCCCCCGTGTGGGCGGCGCGCGGCAACGGCGAGGACGGCTCCGGCGGGCGGCCCGTGCAGCCCGACCACCCGCGCCTGCGCGAGGCCTGGACGCTGGAGTTCGGGGGCCTCTCCGTGGGCCTCGTGCACGACCTGCCCGTGCCCGAACTGCCGCCCAGCCTCACGGTCGAGCGCGCCATGTCCCGCTATTTCGGGCGCACGGACCTCGACGTGGTGGTCTACGGCGACACGCACGTGGAGGCCGTGGACGAGATCGGGGGCGTGCTCTGCGTGAACCCCGGCTCACCCACCTACCCCCACAACCTGGAGACGCAGCTGGGCACGATCGGCTTCCTCGACATCGCGGACGGACGCGCGGAGGCGTCCATCTGGCAGCTCACGGAAACGGGCATGGCGCCGTTCGACTGGACGCGCTGGCGGCGCTGAGCACGCGGGCGGGGTTGCGGGTGCTATCGTTGCGGGGGAGGATTGCCCCGTGCCTACGTTCGCCATCATCCTCAACGAACCGAACGCGGAAGTGGAGCGGCGCATCCAGGCCTGCGGGGAATGTCTCAAGGTCAACGCCGTTTCCTGGCTGGTGACCGGCGACCTGTCCGTTGAGGAGATCATCGACGTCATCGGGTTCACGGGGGAAACCCCCGTGGCGAACGCGGCGGGTTTCGTCTTCAGTCTCAATGGCAGCTACGCGGGGCGCGTCGACAAGGACGCCTGGGAGTGGCTGGACCGCGCCGAGGCGGCAAGGGCGACGGCGTGACAACGGAGTCGGGTTCCGACGCCGACCTCAGCCTCCGCGTTGGCCGCTTCGAATCCGAGCTCGAACACCGGGCGACGAAGGTGGACATCGCCAACCTTCAAACGGAGATCGCCAACGTCCGCGGAGAAATCGCGGACGTCAGGACGCAGGTCGAGCGAACGAAGACCTGGGCCCTTGAGCGAATGTGGGCCGCCATCATCGCGGCCGCCATGATCGGCGCGGGCGTTGCGGGCGTGGTCGTGCGATTCCTCGACTGAGGTTCGCGTACGTGCTGGATCGGGGCGGCGCGGGATGCGCTATACTCCCGCCGAAACTCCCACGACGGGACGGGATGGCCCCATTTGGCGGAATTGGCGGGTTCCCGGGATACGGCGAAGGCGGCCCCCGCGGCGCGGCCCGCCGCCCTGCGCGCGCTCCTGCTGGCGCTGGGCAGCCTCTTCGTCGTCGTGGGCGTGCTCGGCCTCATCCTGCCCCTGCTGCCGGGCACGGTCTTCCTGCTGCTCGCGGCCTCCTGCTACGCGGGCAGCTCGGAGCGGGCCCACCGCTGGCTGATGACGAACCGCCTCTTCGGGCGCTACCTGCGGAACTACCGCGAGGAGCGCGGGGCCACGGCGCGCACGAAGACCGTGACCATCGCCGCGCTGTGGATCGGGCTGGGCGTCTCCGCGTGGCTGCTGGGGCCGCCCGCGTGGGTCTACCCCGCGTGGGTGTACGCCGTGCTGGCCGCCGTGGGCGTGGGCGTGAGCGCGCACCTGCTGCGGCTGCGCACGCTCCCCCGCTGAGGGCCGCGCGCGCAGCCGCCCAACCGCGCTAGTTCACCGCCGTCGCCTCCATCGTATCGTCAACCTCGTCGCTCCCCAGCGTGAGGAGGGTGGCGGGGTCGATGATGATGCCCTGGCCACTGGGCAGGAGGGCGATGTCGAGGTCGTCGGCGAGCTTGTCCACGGCGAGGTACTGGATGACCTGCGGCGTGAGCGACGCGTCGAGCAGGCGGTTGGCCTCGGCCTGGCCCTCGGCGCGGATGCGGATGGCGTCGGCGGCACCGCGGGCGCGCTCCCGCTCCTGCTCGGCCTCGCCCTTGGCGCTTTCAACCCCCTGCTGCGCCTCAGCCTGCCGCTGGCTGATGCGCTCCTGCTCGCGGAGCGCGTTCTGCGCGGCGATCTGCTTCTCCTCGATCGACTGTTTGAACTCGGTGGTGAAGTCGATGTTGTCGATGAGCAGGTCCGCGACGGTGATGGAGAACTGGCGCAGGTCCTCGTCCAGCTTGGCCTGCACGGCGAGCCGGATCTGCTCGCGGTTGGGGGCGATGTCCACGGTGTTGTACTTGACCGTCTCGGCCTTGAAGAACTGGTTGATGCGCGGCTCCACCAGCGTGTCGAACCAGTTGGGCCCGACCGTGCGGTAGAGGTTCTGCACGGCGCCGGGGTCCACGCGGTAGTTGAGCGTGGCGGAGACGATCACGTCCTGCGTCTCCTGCGAGAAGCCGCTGATGTTGTCGAAGCGCTGGCGCTGCACCTTGATGCTCTCCGTGCGCAGCTCCTGCCAGGGGGCGATGAACTGGAGGCCCTCGCCCTTCTGCCCGACGATCTCGCCGAACTGGTAGACGACGCCGACGGAGCCGGCCTCGATCGGCTTGAGCGCGGTGAGGGCGGTGTGCGCGCCCACCCAGAGCACGAACACGATGACCGCGGCCACGGCCACGATCATGCCGCGGTCGGCCTCCGGGCTGCCGGGCTCGGCTTCGCGGCGCATGGCGCGCCCGATGAGAAAGACGACGCCGCAGATGATGATGGCGAAGGCGACGCTGATGAACCAGAACATGGATTGTCCCCCCGGGCGCGCGTGGGCGGCCCCGCGCCAGTGTAGGGCGGCGCGCGCCTAGACGCGCGACCAGTCGTTGGCGCTGAAGACGTCCTCGCCGAGAGCGCTGCGCTGGCCGAGCGCGAGGCGGTGTCCCCCGGCGGCCCCGATCATGGCCGCGTTGTCCGTGCAGAGGGCGGGCGGGGGGATGCGCACGGGCGCGGGGCTGCGCGCGCGCACCTCCTCGCGCAGGCGCGCGTTGGCGGCCACGCCCCCGGCCAGCAGCACCTCGGCGGCGCCCAGCTCGCGGGCTGCGCGCGAGACCTTGCCCGCGAGCACGTCCACCACCGCCTCCTGGAACTCCCACGCGATCTCGGCGGGCGCGGCCCGCTCCTCGCGCACGGCCCGCAGCACCGCCGTCTTCAGCCCGCTGAAGCTGAAATCGAACGTTCCCCGCAGCCAGGCGCGCGGCAGGCGCAGGGCCGACGCCCCCGCCGCCGCCGCCACGCGCGCGATGGCGGGGCCGCCCGGGAAGGGCAGCCCCAGCAGCCGCCCCGACTTGTCGAAGGCCTCCCCCGCGGCGTCGTCGAGCGTCCCGCCGAGGCGCTCGTACTGGCCGTGCCCGCGCATGAGGATGAGGTCCGTGTGCCCCCCGGAGACGACGAGGCAGAGGGCCGGGAAGGCAGGCGGCGGGCCCTCCATGAGCCAGTTGGCGTAGACGTGCCCCTCGAGGTGGTTGACGCCGAGGAAGGGCAGCTCGCGCCCGAAGGCGATGGCCTTGCCCGTGCCGTGCCCCACCAGCAGCGCCCCCGCCAGCCCGGGGCCGCGCGTGGCGCACACGGCGTCCATGTCCTCGAGGCCGCAGCCCGCCGCCTCCAGCGCCTCGCGCACGACGGGGCCGATGCGGCGCAGGTGCTCGCGGCTGGCCACCTCCGGCACGATGCCCCCGTACTTCGCGTGCAGGTCCACCTGGCTGGCCACGATCGAGCTGCGCGCCACGCGCCCGTCCTCGACCACGGCGGCGGCGGTCTCGTCGCAGGAGGATTCGATGGCGAGCACGCGCATGGCGGGGGAATCGTACCGCCGCGCCCCGCGGAGGGCCACGGCGGCGCTAGAATGGCGCGCGGAGGCCCCATGGCGATCACGGTCACGCTCTTCCCCACGCTCCGCAACCTGTCCGCCTCGAAGCGCGAGACGTTCGCGCTGGACTGGCGCGAGGGGCTGACGGCGCGCGCCGTGCTGGCGGCGGAGGGCTTCAACGAGCGCGACTCGGAGGCGGTGCTGGCGGTGGTGAACGAGGCGCAGTCGACGCTGGACGCGCCCCTCGCGGACGGCGACGCGCTGGAGCTGCGCGTCAACATCCAAGGCGGCTGAGCGCCGCGCGCGCATCGTGCCGAGCGTGAGAGACGCAATCCGCATCGTGGAACGGGACGGCTGGAGACAGACGCGAACGCGCGGAAGCCACCGCCAGTTCCGTCACCCGATGAAACCCGGCGCGGTGACGATCTCCGGCCACTTGCGGGATGACGTGAAGCCGGGGACATGGAACAGTATCCTGAAGCAGGCTGGCCTGACGCACCGGAGGGGATCGTGAAGTACCTCGTGATCTACGAGCGGGCGCCGAACAACTACTCCGCCTACGCGCCCGATCTGCCCGGCTGCATCGCCACGGGCGGGACGCTGGTCGAGACGGAGGCGCTGATGCGCGAGGCCATCGCCTTCCACATCGAGGGGCTGCGCGAGGCGGGCGATCCGGTGCCCGAGCCCGCGACGCGGGCGGGCACGATCGAGGTCGAGCCGGTCGGGGTCTAGGCGACAGCGATCTCGTAGGTCATGCCGCGCCGCCCGCACCAGAGTTCGGCCGCCGCGCGCTTGCGCGCCACCGCCTCCGAGTCGGCCATGTGCGCGCCCTTCACCTCGATCAGCTTGAGCGCCCCGTCGGTGTATTCGACGAGGAAGTCCGGGCGGTAGGAGTGGCGCTGGTTGCGGCGGTCGAGCCAGACGATGGCGACGCCGTGCTTCTTCGTCCACTTGCGCACGGACGGGTCGGCCTCCAGCCGCTCCATCATGCGCTGCTCGGGGGCGCTGTCGTAGACCTCGAAGCTCCAGGCGCTCTTGCGCGGGTTCTCGAATTCGCCGCGTTCAGCCATGCTCGATCATGCCCCGCACGATGTCGTGCCGCTTCGTGAACTCCGCTTCCACGCGGTGCATGCGGCGCAGCGCCCGGCGCAGCGCATCCTCATCGGCGTAGGGGATGTCCGTGCCGTTGAGGAAGCGCGCGCACACGTGCAGGCGCAGGGGCGTGAGCACTACCGCATGGCGAGGTAGTCGTCGCGGGAGAGGCCGATTTCGCGCAGGATGTCGAGGATGAGACGGGGATCAATCGTACGGCCGCGGTGATGGGGGACGGTCGTCGCGCGTCCTCCGGATGGCGATAGTAGACGTGGCTGCCCTTGCCGCGACCGGGAGTCACCGCGAACCCCAACTGGCGTAGGATGCGGTCGATCTCGCGGAAGGTGGCAGGGGGAATGCGGCTCAGGGAGATTCACCGTTCACACGGCGATTTTCGAGCTGCTGCAGTCCCACGAAGCGCGGCAGCTCGTCCGCTTCGATCTCGCCCACCTCCACAAGCAGTTCCAGCACCTCGCGCAGGTTGTCGCGGAGCTCGTCGAGGGTCGCGGCTTGGGTGTGCGCGCCACGAATGCCCGGGATGATGCCGATGTAGTGCTGGCTCTCCTCGCCCCATTCGACGTAGGCGGTGACGGTCAGCGTCCTGCGGTCGGGATGTTCGGCGGTGGCGGAGCGCTCGGCGACGGTCATCGGAGTCTCCTCCCGGGACGCGCCAGTGGCGCATCGCCTCCAAGAGTGCCGTAACCTTCCTAACGGGCGGGCGGGCCATGCGCGCCACGCACGTTGGCGCTAGCGCCCGCGGCGCAGGCGCAGGTAGTCGTCGCGCGCGAGGCCGATGTCGCGCAGGATGTCCTGGAGAATCTCCGTACCGATCTGCTTGCCGCGATGGTCGGACAGGACCGTCGTGCGTCCGTCGGGGTGGCGGTAGACGACATGGCTGCCCTTGCCGCGACGGGACTCGAAGCCCAGGCGGCGGAGCAGGCGATCCAGCTCACGGAAGGAGGCGGGGGAGAGCCTGCTCACACGGCGACGGCCACCTGCTGGAGGCCGATGAAATCCGGAACCTCGTCCATCTCGATCAGGTCTTCTTCGGCAAGCAGTTCGAGCACCTCGCGCAGGTTGTCGCGGAGCTCGTCGAGGGTCGCGGCCTGCGTATGCGCGCCCGGGATGCCCGGGACCGTGCCGGCGAAGAGGCCGACGCTCTTGTCCCACCGGACGTAGGCGGTGAAGGTCACGTTCGCGCGGTCGGAGCGCTCGGCGACGGTCATCGGAGTCTCCTCCCCGGGACGCGCCAGCGGCGCATCGCCCTCTGCTTATCCTAACGGGCTCACGGGCCAGCGCGCCACGCCCGCGCGCGCGCTAGAATCACGGACGGAGGCGCGCCATGCCCGATATCGAGCGGCCCGACGGAGCCGTCATCCACTACGAGACGTTCGGGGCGGGCTACCCGCTCCTGTGCCTCGCGCCCGGCGGCGTGAACAGCGAGATCGCGTTCTGGCAGGTGAGCGCCATCAACCCCCTGCGCGAGCTGGCGGACGAGTTCCTCGTGATCGGCATGGACCAGCGACACGCCGGCCGCAGCCCGGCCCCGGCGGCGCCGTTCTCCTACGCGCAGACGGCGGGCGACCAGCTGGCGGTGCTCGACGACCTCGGCCTCGAGCGGGCGCACGCCTACGGCGGCTGCATCGGCGTGGCCTACATCCTGCGGCTGGCGCGGGAAGCGCCGGGGCGCATCACGGCGGGCGTGGGGCAGGACCCCGTGGGGCTGGACGAGACGAATTCGACGGCCACCTTCATGGAGATGTTCCGGCCCACGCTGGCGCTGGCGCGGGAGGGCGGCGTGGGCGCGGTGATCGAGGCGGCGCTGGCCAATCCCGTGTTCATGGCCAACAACTCGGCGGGGCCGTTCGCGCGACGCCTGCACGACGACGCGGCCTTCCGCGCGGAGCTGGAGGCGCTGGGCGCGGAGGGCTACGCGGCCCTGATCGAGGCGTTCGCGGACGGCCTCTGGCCCGACCGCGCGCCCTACTTCAGCGTGGACGAGGCGGACGTGCGGGCCTGCGCGACGCCGCTGCTCATCCTGCCGGGCAGCGACCCGTTCCATCCCACGGGCGTGGCCGAGCGCATCTGCCGCGACGCGCCGGACGCGCGCTGCCTGCCGGTGGACTGCCGCGAGGAGGCGAACCTGGCGGACACGGTCGCGGAGATTCGCCGCTTCCTGCGCGAGCGCACGCCGTGACGGCGGCGATGCCGGGGTTCGGCGCCGAGCCGACGGTGGCGGCGCAGCAGGCGCGGCTGGTGGAGCGCGTGCTGGCCTTCTGCGAGCGCGTGGTGGAGGGGCTGACGGTGGAGCAGCTGTGCGACACGCAGGGGCGGCGCACGAGCTCGATCGGCTTCGACGTGTGGCACGTGGCGCGCACGGCGGACAACATCATCCACTTCGCCTTCGAGCGGGAGCGCCCGGTGTGGCTGACGGGGGGCTACGACGAGGCGTGGGGGCTGCCGCGCGTGGAGCAGGGCACGAACATGACGGCGGAGGAGGCGTACGCGCTGCGCTTCCCGGCGGCGGAGGAGCTGGCGCGCTACGCGCGGGCGGTGCGGGAGGCGATCGTGCCGCGCATCGCGGGCATGAGCGGGGAGTACCTGGCGGGGATCGTGTTCATCCGCCCGTGGGGGGAGGTGCCGCGCATGGAGGCGATCGGGCACGGGCTCATCGGGCACGGCAACGGGCACCTGGGGCGGGCCTCGTACGCGCGCACGCTGCTGGGCAAGGACGGCCTGCCCTACTGAGGGGGCTGGGCGCTCACGCGGGGAACCGCTCCCGCTCGCGGGCGGCCTCGCGCCAGGCGCGTTCCTTCGTCTCATGCCACTCATCCCCGGAGACCGTGACCGTGGTATGGGAGGCGAGACTGCCCTTCAGCGATTCGCCATGATCGGGGGGCATTACCACCTGCCCCTGCGTTCCAACCGAACCGTTCACCCGTTTCATCCCCCTGCTGATGATACATCCAGCGCCCGCACACGGCGCGCTACGCGAGGCCGAGGCGCTCGGCGAGGCCGAGGCGCTGCAGCTTGCCCGTGGGCCCGACGGGGATCTCGTCGACGAAGACGACGGCGCGCGGCACCTTGAAGGGCGCGAGCTGGCTGGCGCAGAGGTCGCGCACGGCGGCCTCGTCGAGGGCGTCCGCCCGCAGGCCTTCGGCGCGCACGACGGCGGCGGCCACCTCCTCGCCGAGCGTGGCGTGGGGCAGCGCGAAGCAGACGGCCTGGCGCACGGCGGGGTGGCGCAGGATGACCTCCTCGACCTCGCGCGGAGCGACCTTCTCGCCGCCGCGGTTGATCAGCTCCTTCAGCCGCCCCGTGAGGAAAAGGCAGCCGTCCGCGTCGAGGTAGCCCTCGTCGCCCGTGCGGAACCAGCCGTCGGCGGTGAAGGCGGCGGCGTTGGCCTCGGGGTTGGCCTCGTAGCCCGCGGTGACGCCGGGGCCGCGCACGGCGATTTCGCCGCGTTCGCCGGGGGGCCGCGCCGCGCCGTCGGGGGCGAGGACGGCGAGCTCGACGCCCGCGGGGCGTCCCACGGAGCCGGCCTTGCGCACGCCCGGCGGGAGGGGCTGGGCGGTCATCTGGTGGGAGGCCTCGGTCATGCCGTAGGCCTCGATCATGGGCGCGCGGAAGGTGGCCTCGATGCGTTCGAGCACGACCGGCGGCAGCGGCGCGGAGGAGGAGCGCACGAAGCGCAGGCGCGCCCGCGCGAGGGCTTCGGCGTGGCGCGCGGCGCGCGCGAGGATGAGCTGGTGCATGGTGGGCACGGCGGTGTACCAGGTGGGGCGGAACTCGTCGAGCCAGTCGAAGAAGCGGAAGGCGTTGAAGTCGCCCGGGCAGGCGACGGCCCCGCCCGCCGCCAGCGGTGCCAGCAGCCCGGCGACGAGCCCGTGGATGTGGAACAGCGGCATCGCCAGCAGGCCGCAATCGGCGGGCGCGAGGGCCAGGGAGCGGGCCACGGAGGCGGCGGAGGCGGCGAGGTTGGCGTGCGTGAGGGGCACCGTCTTGGGGCGCGCCGTGGTGCCGGAGGTCTGCAGGACGAGGGCCACGGCGTCGGGCGTGGGTGGGGCCACGGGGACGGGCGCGAGGGGAACGCCGCCGTCCGTGAGGTCGAGGTCGAGGCCCTCGCCCGCGATGGCGAGACGGCGGACGCCGGGCGCGTCGGGAACGTCCGCGGCGTCGGGCGCGACCACCGCGGCGCGCACGCCGAGCTCCGCGAAGGCGCGGCGCAGTTCCCCCTCGCGGTAGCGGGGGTTGAGCGGCGCGGCCACGGCGGCGCTGGCGGCGGCGAGGAAGGCGGTGGCCATGGCGGGGCCGTTGGGCGCCGCCAGCGCGACGCGGTCGCCGGGGCCGACGCCGGCGGCGCGGAGCTGTCCGGCCAGCCGCGCGACCGTCGCGCGCAGCTCCGCGAAGGAGGCCGCGCCATGCGCGCCCTTCAGCGCGGGCGCTTCGTCCGCGCCCGCGGCCAGCAGCTCGGGAATGGTCGCCGGTGCGTTCGCCACTGCTCCCCTCACACCTTGTCGATACTCTAACATTTTTAGAGTATGTACCAGGCTGAAGGGGTATGCCTTCCAGCGACGCCGGAAACGGGCGGCCCGCAAGGCCCGAGCCCTGCGCCCGGTCACTCCGGCGGTACTCTAACATTGTTAGAGTATGTGCCAGGCTGTAGGGGTCATGCCTTCCAGCGACGCCGGAAACGGGCGGCCCGCAGCCCGAGCCCTGCGCCCGGTCACTCCGGCGGTACTCTAACATTGTTAGAGTATGTGCTAGGCTGAAGAGGTCATGCCTTCCAGCGACGCCGGAAACGGGCAGCCCGCCGAGTGCCGGCAGCTGGCGGCGCGCGATGAGAACCAGTGGTTCGAGCGCAAGAGCGGCCGCTTCAGCGCGCGCGATCTGGGCGATGTGCTCGTCGGTTTCGCGAACGCGGAGGGCGGCATGATTGTGCTCGGCGTGACCGACGACGGGCGCATCGAGGGCATCGCCGACGGCGCCAGGGTCAACGAGTGGCGGCAAGCGGCGCAGCGGTTCACGGACCCGACCGTGCGGCATGTGTTCCGGGTGCTCCCCTGTACGAACGACGCCGGCGAGGACAGCGAGATCGCCGTCATCGAAATCGAACCGGCCGAGCACCCGCACACGAACGCGAAAGGCGAGACCTTTTTGCGCATCGGCGACGCAACCCACAGGCTCGGCCCCGCCGAGGCCCAGGAGCTGCGCTACGACAAGGGGGACGCCGCCTTCGACGGCCGCGTGAGCGAGGCTGGCGACGACGCGCTCGACGATGCGCTCACGGAGCGGTACGTCGCCGCCACCGGCGCATCCGGCCGGACCGGGGCGCTCACGGCCCGCGGGCTTGCGGTCGAGCGCGACGGGGCCCCGCGGGCGACGAACGCGGGCCTGCTGCTGCTGGGCTCGCGGCCGCAGCTGTATTACCCGGAGGCCTACGTGCGCGTGCTGCTCCATGAGGGGCGCGGGCGCGAGACGGGCGCGCGGGCGAACGTCGTCGAGGACCGTCGCCTTGAAGGCCCCATCGTGCGACAGATCGATGAGGCCCGCGCGATCATCGGGGAGTGGCTCCCGCGGGCGATCCGGCTCGGCGAGGGCGGGCGCTTCCGGCCCGAAACGATCATCCCCCGCGACGCCTGGAGCGAGGCGCTCGTGAACGCCGTCACGCACCGCTCGTACTCGCTGGGTGGCGACCACGTCCGCGTCTCCCTCTTCCGGGACCGCGTCGAGGTGGAGAGTCCGGGGCGGCTCCCCGGGCTGGTGCGCATCGAGAACATCCGCAGGACGCGCTTCGCCAGGAACCCCCGCATCGCCCGCGCGCTCGGCGATCTGGGCTACGGGCGGGAGCTCGGCGAGGGCGTGAACCGCATGTTCGAGGAGATGCAGCGCGCGGGACTTCCCGCCCCCCTCTACGAGCAGGGGCCCGCGTCCGTGCGTCTCACGCTGCGGGCCGATCCCCTGAGCGCGCGCATCCTCGAACGCCTGCCGCCCGGCTCCGGACGCTTCGCCGAGCACCTGACGCAGCGCGAGCGCGTGACCACGACCGAGGCCGTCGACCTGTTCGGCCGTTCCCGCCCGACGACGCTCCGCTATCTGCGGAACCTCGAACGCGCGGATCTGATTGAGCGCGTCGGCTCCACCTATGATCCGACCGCCTACTGGCGACTCATCCGGTAGCCCGGGCCTGAACGCCAACCCTGAAACCTCGTCGCTACTCTAAAATTGTTAGAGTAGCAACGAGGTACCCGCGGGGGCGGGTCAGGCGGGCTTCAGCGCCATCGCCTGGTTCACGTCCACGGCGACGGCCGGGCCCATGGTGCTGGTGAGCGTGACCGAGCGGATGAAGGAGCCCTTCACGTCGGGGCGCGCCTCGTTCACGGCCTCGATGAAGGCGGCCATGTTCTCGCGCAGCTGCTCGGTGGCGAAGGAGGCCTTGCCCAAGGGCACGTGGATGTTGGCGAGGCGGTCGAGGCGGAATTCGACGCGCCCGCGCCGGGCCTCGCGCACGGTGCGGCCCACGTCCTCGGGTGCCACCACGGTGCCCGCGCGGGGGTTGGGCATGAGGCCGCGGGGGCCGAGGATGCGCCCCAGCCGCCCCACCTTGCCCATCATCTCGCGCGAGGCCACGGCCATGTCGAAATCGGTGAAGCCGTCCTCCACGCGCTTGATGAGGTCGTCGCCGCCGACGATTTCGGCGCCCGCCTCGCGGGCCTCGCGGGCGGGCTCGCCCTCGGTGAAGACGGCCACGCGCAGCTCGCGGCCGAGCCCGTGGGGGAGCACGGTGCTGCCGCGGATCTGCTGCTCCGCGTGGCGCGGGTCGAGGCCCGTGAGGAGGTGCAGCTCCACCGTCTCGTCGAATTTGGCGGTGGCCGTCTCGCGCACGAGGTCGATGGCCTCGTCGGGCGCGTAGGCCCGCGCGGCGTCGACCTTGCTGCTGGCTTCGCGGTAGCGCCTGCCCTGTTTCATGCCGTGCCTCAGTCCTCGATGCCGATGCCCATGCTGCGGGCGGTGCCGGCGATGATCTTCATGGCGCCCTCGATGTCGGTGGCGTTCAGGTCGGGCAGCTTGGTTTCGGCGATGCGGCGGATGTCGGCGGGGGTGACGGAGCCGGCCATTTCGAGCTTGGCGGCTCCGGCGCCCTTGTCCACGCCCGCGGCCTTGCGCAGGAGGTCGGCGGCGGGGGGCGTCTTCAGCACGAAGCTGAAGGAGCGGTCCTCGTAGATGGTGAGCTGGGCGGGGATGACGTCGCCCGCGCGCGCCTGCGTGCGGGCGTTGTACTCCTTGCAGAACTCCATGATGTTGGCCCCGTGCTGGCCGAGGGCGGGGCCGATGGGCGGGGCCGGGTTGGCCTTCCCCGCCTCGATCTGGAGCGTGAGCACCGCGCGCACTTTCTTCGCCATACGTCCGTTCCGGCGGCGCCCGTTCGCGCGGGCGCGCGCGCCCAGTATCGGGCCGCGCGCGCGCACGGGCAACGGGGGCTAGTACCTGGAGACGTTGATCTCCTCCATGCGCCCCGTGACGAGGTAGATGACGCGCTCGCAGATGTTGGTGCAGCGGTCGGCGATGCGCTCCAGGTTGTGGGCGGTCCAGAGGTAGTAGGTGTTGCGCTGGATGACGTCGGGGTTCTCGATCATGCCGCGGAAGGTTTCGTCGTAGACGGCGTCCTGCAGGCGGTCCACCTCGTCGTCGGCGTCGCAGACGCGGCGCGCCTCGTCCACGTTGCGCTCCACGTAGGCCTGCAGGCTGTCGCGCAGCATGGCGAGGGCGCGGTCGGCCATGGCCGGGATGTAGCCCATGCGGCGGGGCACGTCGTCGGCCTCGCCGAGGCGCAGGTTGATGCGGGCGATGCCCTCGGCGTGGTCGCCGATGCGCTCCAGGTCGGTGATGATCATGAGGGCGCTCATGACGGCGCGCAGGTCGCCGGCCAGCGGCTGCTGGGAGGCGATCACGAAGAGGGCGCGCTCCTCGATGTCGAAGCGCTTGGTGTTGATGGCGAGGTCGTCGTCGACGATGCGCTGCGCCCATGCGAGGTCGGCGGAGCGCAGCGCCTCCACGCTCTCGGCCACGGCCTTCTCGGCCATGGAGCCGAGGATGAGGACGTCGTCCTGGAGCTGGATGAGCTCCTTCTGGAACAGTTCGCGCGTCACGGCGCCCGTCCCTTCCTAGCCGAAGCGCCCGCTGATGTAGTCCTCCGTGCGCTGGTCGGCGGGCTGCGTGAACATGGTTTCGGTGGGAGCATACTCGATCAGGCGCCCCGTGGTTTCCTCGTCCGTGAGCATGAAGGCGGTGTAGTCGGAGACGCGCGCCGCCTGCTGCATGTTGTGGGTGACGACCACGATCGTGTAGTCGTCCGCCAGCTCGCGCATGAGGTCCTCGATCTTGAGGGTGGCGATCGGATCGAGGGCGGAGCAGGGCTCGTCCATGAGGATCACGTCGGGGTTGTTGGCCAGCGCGCGCGCGATGCAGAGGCGCTGCTGCTGGCCGCCGGAGAGGGCCAGCCCCGATTTCCGCAGGTCGCCGCGCACCTCGTCCCAGAGGGCGGCGCGCCGCAGCGAGCGCTCCACGAGGTCGTCGAGGTTGCCGCGGAAGCCGTTGACGCGCGCGCCGAAGGCCACGTTCTCGTAGATCGACTTGGGGAAGGGGTTGGGCTTCTGGAAGACCATGCCGATGCGGCGGCGCACCTCCACGGGATCCACGTCCGCGCCGTAGATGTCCACGCCGCGGTAATCGACGCGGCCCGTGATGGTGACGCCCGGGATGAGGTCGTTCATGCGGTTGAGGCAGCGGATCAGGGTGCTCTTGCCGCAGCCGGAGGGGCCGATGAGGGCCGTCACCTTGCGGCGCGCGATCTCCAGCCCCACGCCCGTGAGCGCCTGCTTGGCCCCGTACCAGAGGTTGAGCGCGTCGATGGCGAAGGTGATCTCGCCATCGGGGCGGACGACGGCGTCCGCGGACGGCTGCCCTTCCCCGGCGGGGCGGGCGCGCAGGGCGCGGGCCGCGTCGGCGGCGTCCGGCGGCATGCGGGGCGGCGTCTTCATGCGAATCGACACGATGGCGGAACCTCGTCTTCCCCCGCGAACGGGAACGGTATCAGTTTCGGCGCAGACGGTCGCGCACGACCAGCGCCAGCGCGTTCAGGCCGATGACGGCGATCATGAGGACGATGATGCCCGCGGCGGCGTTGGCGCGGAACTCCGGCTGCGGGCGGATCGTCCAGTTGTAGATCTGGATGGGCAGCGTGGTGAACGAATCGAGCAGGCCCCCGAAGCTGAGGTCGGGGTCGAAGGCGATGAAGGTGAAGGCCCCGATCATGATGAGCGCGGCGGTTTCCCCGGCGGCGCGCGCCACGGCGAGGATGACGCCCGTCATGATGCCGGGCATGGCGCCGGGCAGGACGTGCCGCCAGACCGTCTGCCAGCGCGTGGCGCCGAGCGCCAGCGAGCCCTCGCGGATGCTGGGCGGCACCTGGTTGATGGCCTCCACGGAGGTGATCACCGTCATCGGCAGGATCATGAGGGCCAGCGTGAGCGCCCCCGCGAGGATGCTGGGCCCCAGGCTCAGCAGGCGCACGAACACGGCCAGCCCGAGGATGCCGTAGATGATGCTGGGCACGCCCGCGAGGTTGGCGATGTTGAGGCGCACGACGGTGAGCACGGCGTTGCGGGGCGCGAACTCCTCCATCCACACCGCCGACCCCACCGCCAGGGCGATGGCGAAGAGCACGGTGAAGACGAGCACCCAGACGGAGCCGAGCACGGAGGAGCGGATGCCCGCGCGCTCCGCGAAGCGCGAGGGGTAGCTGGTGAGGAAGTCCCAGTCGAGCGCGGGCAGGCCCGCGATGGCGTTGTCGATGCCGAGGATGAGGAGCACGACGAGGCCCAGCAGGGTGGCCCCCAGCAGCGCCCAGCGGGAGGCGCGCGACCACGCCTGCCGCCGCGCCACGCGCCCCTCCGCGCGCAGGTGGAAGCCGCCCCGCGCGGCGCTCATTCGCAGGACCCGCAGACGCGGCGCACGATCAGCCGCGCGGCGCTCATTCGTAGGACTCCCGGAAGCGGCGCACGATCAGCTGCGCGCCCACGTTGAGCGTGAAGGTGAGCAGGAAGAGGAGCGCGCCCACGGCGAAGAGCGAGGTGTAGTCGGTGGTGCCGCGGGCGGCGTCGCCCAGCGCCACCTGCAGCATGTAGCCGGTCATGGTCTGGATGCTCTCCAGCGGCGAGAGCGTGAGGTTGGGCGTGGAGCCCGCGGCCACGGCCACGATCATGGTCTCGCCCACGACGCGCGCGATGGCCAGCAGGATGGCCGCCATGATGCCGGAGATGGCCGCCGGGAAGACGACGCGGAAGGCCACCTCGAGGCGCGTGGCCCCCAGCCCGTAGGCCGCCTCGCGCAGGTCGCGCGGTACGCTCGCCATGGCGTCCTCGGAGACGGAGGCGATGATGGGCAGGATCATGACCGCCAGCATGACGCTGGCCGCGAGCGAGTTGAAGAACGACACGTTCTGGCCGAAGAGGGGCAGCAGCACGTCGTCGGAGATGAAGGTGAGGGCGAAATAGGCGTAGACCACGGTGGGCACGCCCGCCAGCAGCTCCAGCAGCGGCTTCAGGAAGCGCCGCGTGCGCGCGTGCGCGTACTCGCTCAGGTAGACGGCGGCGGCCAGCCCCAGGGGCAGGGCGATGACCATCGACCAGAGGGTCACGTTGACGGTGCCCGCCACCAGCTCCCACACGCCGAAGCTGCGCGGCTCGAAGAGCGTCTGCCACTCCGCCCCCCAGCTGAGGAACTGGCCGACGGGCACCTCGCGGAAGAAGCCGATGGCGTCGCGGAAGAGGACGATGATGATGGCGAAGGTGGTGGCGATGGAGACCGCCGCGCAGAGCGCGAGCAGGGCGACGATGAGGTTCTCGCCGGGGCGCCGCAGGGGGCGGCGGCGCAGCGCGTGCGCGAGGTCGGCGCCTTCGCCCGCCAGCGCCATGCTCAGCCCCCCGCCCGCGCGCGCACATGCGCGTCCGGCGCGGGGCGATCATGGGGCGGGACCGTGAACGGAAGCTGAGGGGAGGCGGACACCGCGAGCGGGACGGTAGGGGCGGCGCGATTAACGGCCAGTTAACACGGCGAACAGGGCCGCGCCCAGCGCCCGAGCGCCCGCCCGATGAGCGCGCGGACGGCGCTGTCCTTCGCTAGAATGGCCCCATGCCATCGACGATCTGTAGCGGGAGCGGGGCCGCGCGCGGCGTCGTGCACTACGCCGACGGCGTCACGGTGGCGCGTGCGCTGGCGGACGAATCGGTCGATCTCGTCTACCTCGATCCGCCCTTCAACACGGGCAGGCGGCAGCGTCGCGAGCGGCTGCGTACGACGCGCGCGACGGTCGGCGCGGGCGACCGCACGGGCTTCGGCGGCAGGCGCTACGAGACCATGCGCCTCGGCGTGCGCTCCTTCGACGACGCCTTCGACGACTACCTGGCCTTCCTCGAACCGTTCCTCACGGAGGCGCGGCGGCTGCTGAAGCCGAGCGGCTCCCTCTACCTGCACCTCGACTACCGCGAGGTCCACTACGCGAAACTGCTGCTGGACGGCGTGTTCGGGCGCGACTGCTTCCTCAACGAGATCGTGTGGGCCTACGACTACGGCGGGCGTCCGCGCGACCGCTGGCCCGCCAAGCACGACACCATCCTCTTCTACGCGAAGGAGCCCGGTCGGCACCTCTTCAACGCGGACGAGGTCGAGCGCATCCCCTACATGGCCCCCGGGCTGGCGGGGCCGGAGAAGGCGGCGCGCGGCAAGCTGCCCACCGATACCTGGTGGCACACCATCGTCAGCCCCACCGGCAAGGAGAAGCTGGGCTACCCGACGCAGAAGCCGCTGGGCGTGCTGCGGCGCATCGTGGCCGCATCCTCGCCGCGCGGCGGGCTGGTGGCGGATTTCGTGGCGGGCAGCGGCACGACGGGCGCGGCGGCGCTGGCGCTGGGCCGCCGCTTCGTGCTGGCCGACCGTTTGGAGGATGCGTTCACGGTGATGCGGACGCGCTTCGCGGGGGAGCCGGGCGTGGAGTTCCGCACCGCCGATGGCTCGGTCACGCGGGCGGATGATGCATTTGGGGATGGCGGGGCGCAGACCTCGTTGCTATGATCATAGGTGACAGAGATGGCGGAACACAGTTTTTCGAAGCTGGTCGCGGCTGCGAGTGCGCTGGAATCGGAGTATGCACCTACCGAGTCCGATGAATGGGCTAATAGCCCCTTCGAGTGGCTCAAGAAAATTCCTTCGTCGCGACGACGCGGAAAGGCTGCGGAAGTGCTCGTCGAACGCTGGCTCACGGCCGAAGGATTTGATATTGGTTCCACTGGAGACTCCGAGGCTGACATTCTTGTCGATGGGTATCGGGTGGAAGTGAAATCGTCCACGCTCTGGGCCAATGGAACGTACCGGTTCCAGCAGATCAGGAATCAAAACTATGATCTGATGATCTGCCTCGGCCTCTCGCCATTCGAAGCGCACTGCTGGGTGCTGTCCAAAGCGCTACTGCTTGAGCGAGTGATTGGGCATGGGCGTGGACAGCACGGGGGCGCAGGCGCAGCGGAGACTGCTTGGCTGGCAGTAAATCCCCAGTCTCCTGAAGCGTGGTTGCGTCCTCTGGATGGCGATCTCGATGATGCGGTCCAACTCATCCGGCAGGCGACTGTCTGACCGCATGCAGCCAGCGCACTCCAGCAGAGGGAGCGGTCTCGGAGGCCACCCCCTTCCGCCATCCCGGCTAGCGGGGCGGGGGCGCGTGCCCGACCTCGTCCAGCGCGCGCTCCAGCAGCTCCGCCAGCAGGGCGCGGGAGTACCAGGGTTCGCCATCGTTGAAGGCGACCCAGCCGCGATGGATGACGCCCAACTCGAAGAGCCAGCGGGCGCGGAACCAGGCCAGCCCGCGTGTCTCGCCCACGCCCCGCGCACGCTCCCACAGGCGCACGAAGGGGTGGTCGCGGGCCGGTCCGAAGGGCGCGCCCTTGAGGTGGGCGAGGGCCAGCAGCTGGGCGGCGTCGGCGCGCGGGTCGCCGATGCGCGCCTGCTCCCAGTCCACCACGGCCACGACCTCGCCGCCGCGGACGAGGTAGTTGAAGACGTTGACATCGCCGTGGCAGAGGGCCAGCTCAGCGGCGGCGGGGTCGCGCTCGCGCAGGAGGGCGAGGGCGCGGCGCAGCAGGGGATCGTCCGCGCCGGGGAAGCGCTCGAGGCGCGCCGCCGTGCGTTCGAGCCAGCGGCGCTCGGCGTCGGCGGGGTCGGGGACTTCCAGCACGCGGTCGAGGCCGAGGGCGCGCCAGTCGAGCGCATGGATGCGCGCCACCATGTCCGCGTAGGCGTCGAAGCGCGCCTCCGCCCCGGCCTCGCCCATGTGGGGGGCGTCGACCCATTCCAGCACGGCGAAGGGGGCGCCGGGGACGGAGTCGTCGCGCTCCACGCCGACGACGCGGGGCACGGGCACGGGGGAGGGGGCCAGGCGGCGCAGCACCTCGGCCTCGCGGGGCACGTCGTAGGGCTCGAAGATGCCGCGTTCGCGCTGCAGGCGCAGGGCCACGGCGGGCAGGGGGGCGTGGACGAGGGGCGCGCGGAAGGTGAGGTTGGAGGCGCCGCCCGCGACGGGCCGCAGGGCCAGCGCCTCCGCGCGTTCGTAGCCCGCGAGGCCGCGCAGCCACGCGGTGAGGGCGGCGGGCGCGGGCGCGTCAGGCGTCATCGGCGGCGAGCAGTTCCACCAGCGGCGGATTGACGTAGTAGTTGGCGCGGCCAGCGCGGCGCTTCTCCACGAAGCCCGCCCCGGCCAGCAGGTCGAGGTAGCGCGCCGCCGTCTGGCGGCTGATGAGGAGGTCGCGCTGGACGAAGTCGATCTTCGTGTAGGGGTGGCGGAAGAGGTTGTTGAGCAGGTCCTGGGAGTAGACGCGGGGCAGGCGCTCGCGCATCTCGCGCTTGGTGCGCAGCATGAGCTCCCCGACGCCCTCGACGAGGCGCAGCGTCTCGCGCGCGGTTTGCGCGACGGCGCGCAGCAGGTAGAGCGTCCACTCTTCCCAGGCGCCCTCCTCGCGCACGGCCTGCAGGAGGCGGTAGTACTCGCCGCGGGTGCGGTTGATGGCGCGGCTGAGGTAGAGGATGGGCAGGTCGAGCAGGCCGCTCCGCACGAGGTAGAGCACGTTCAGGATGCGGCCCACCCGCCCGTTCCCGTCGGAGAAGGGGTGGACGCTCTCGAACTGGTGGTGGACGACGGCCATCTTGATGAGCGGATCGAGGTCGCAGAGGGCGTCGTCGTTGACGAAGCGCTCGAGGGCCGTCATGTGGCGCACGATTTCGGCGGCGTCCTGCGGGGGCACGTAGACGACGGCGCCGCTGGCCTGGTTGTAGAGGGCGGTGCCGGCGATCGTGCGGAAGCCGTCCGTGCGGAGCATGAGCGCGCGGTAGACGCCGATGAGCACGTTGTTCGTGATGAGCCCCTCGCGCGCCGTCATCCCGTCGAAGCCGCGCTGCAGGGCCGCGCCGTAGCGGGCGACCTCCTTGGCCGCCGGATCGCTCGCCGCCTCCGCGAAGAGGGAGGCCTGGAACAGCTCGTCGCGGGTGGTGACGATGTTCTCGATTTCGGAGCTGTCCATGGCCTCCTGCAGGGAGAGCGTGCTGATCAGGACCGACGGGTTGGGCACGGTGGCGGCGCGCCCCTTCAGCTCCGCCAGATGGCGGTGGGCGTCGACCAGCGCGCGCAGGACCGGGGCCGTCTCGAATTCGGCGGGCGGCGGCAGGGGCGGCAGCTCGTAGGTCTGGCGCAGCTCCACGCCCGACATGGTAGCAAAACGCGATTTTCCGGACAGGTGGGCAGGGACATGTTCGCAAAACGCTATTTTCGCAACACATGCCTGACGATATTCACTTTTCAGTTCAATATGGAAATGACATGTCAGGGAAATCACCATTTCGTTGACAGGTGGGCGGGGACATGTTCGCAAAACGCTATTTTGATAACACGTCGGGCCGGACATGTTCGCGTTATCGACATGTCGCGAACGCGTCGCGCGGCCCCTTGTCCGGGGCTGCGGTAGGATGAGGGCCCCGCCAGGCTTCGCGGCCCGGCCGGAAGCGAGGCCGAGCGTGGCGATCGACCGCATCATCCGCGTGGACATGAGCACGGGCGCCGTGACCGAGGAGCGCGCGCCGGAGCGGTACGCCCTGCTGGGCGGGCGCGCCCTCACCGCGCGCATGTTGCTGGAGGAGACGGACGCCCGCATCCACCCCCTGAGCGCGGAGGCGAAGCTGTTCATCGCGCCCGGGCTGCTGGCGGGCACCGCCGCCACCACCAGCGGGCGCACGAGCTTCGGCTTCAAAAGCCCGCTCACGGGGGGCACGAAGGAGGCCAACGCGGGCGGCCAGCTGGGCCACCGCCTCGCCCGCCTCGGCATCAAGGCCATCGTCGTCTCGGGCGCGGCGCGCGGGGGCTGGCGGCGGCTCGACATGGACGCGGAGGGCGCGCGCCTCTCGGCGGCGGACGACCTCGCCGGGCGCGGCAACTACGACCTCCACCGCGAGCTGGTGGGCGAGGCCCGCCGCACGCGCGCCGCCGCCACCATCGGCCCCGCGGGCGAGCACCGCCTGTCCGCCGCCTCCATCGCCGTCACCGACCCGGAGGGCCGCCCCACGCGCCACGCCGCCCGCGGCGGGCCCGGCGCCGTCATGGGCGCGAAGGGGCTGAAGGCCATCGTCGTGGACGACTCCGGCGGGGCGCGCACCGTGCCCGGCGAGAACGCGGACGCCTTCAAGCGCGAGGTCGTGCAATTCAGCAGGACCGTGCTGGAGGACCCGCGCGTGCACAACACCAGCCGCTACGGCACGGCGGGCGTGGTCAAATTCGTGAACCGCGAGAACGTGCTCTCCATGCCCACGCGCAACCACCGCCACGGCAGCTGGGAGCGCGCGGACACGATCAGCGGCCAGCTGATCGAGGAGCTGGGCCGCGAGCGCGGCGGCAAAATGCTGCCCTGCATGGCCGGCTGCATCATCAAGTGCGCCATCCTCTACCACGACGCCGGCGGCGGGCACGTGACCACGGCGCTGGAGTTCGAGACGCTGGCGCTGCTCGGCTCCAACCTCGAAATCGGCCCCGCCGATGCCGTGGCCGAACTGGACCGCCTCTGCGACGACGTGGGGCTGGACACGATCGAGATGGGGAACGCCATCGGCGTGGCCATGGAGGCGGGCGCGCTCGCCTGGGGCGACTGGGAGGGCGTGAGGCGCCTGCTCGACGAGGACGTGCGCGCGGGCACGCCCCTGGGCCGCATCGCGGGCAACGGCACGGCCTCCGTGGCCGCCGCCTGGGGCATCGACCGCGTGCCCGTGGTGAAGGGGCAGGGGCTGCCCGCCTGGGAGCCGCGCACGCTCAAGGGCATGGGCATCACCTACGGCAGCAGCCCGCAGGGGGCCGACCACACCGCCGGCATGGTGACCGCGCGCGGGGTCACGCCGGAGACGCTGGCGCAGCAGAGCCGCCGCGAGCAGCTGACGATGATGGCGCTCGATTCCGCCGGGCTCTGCCAGTTCACCAACGCCCTGCCCGCCGACATGGCCGCCTTCGTGCGCGAGCGCTTCGGCGCGGAGATGAGCGAGGAGCGCCTGCTGGCCGAGGCCCGCGAGGCCATCGAGACGGAGCGCGAGTTCAACCGTCGCGCGGGCTTCGACCGCGAGGACGACCGCCTGCCGCGCTGGCTGCTGGAGGAGCCCCTGCCCCTGCCCGACGGCCCCGCCGTGTTCGACATCGACGAGGCGCTCATCGACGCGGTCTGGGCCTAGCCGTCGCCGTCGCGCAGGGCGCGCAGCTGGGCGGCGTGCTCCCCGGCGTGGTCGGCCCCGCGCGCCACCAGCCCGCCGACCGTGATCGCGCCCAGCCCGGGATGGCGGGCGCGCCGCTCCCAGGCGTCGGGGGCGCACTCGCGCAGCAGCTCGGCGCTGCCGTGGCGCGCCAGCCGGAAGCACTCCAGCGCGGCCTCCGCGTCGCGGAAGACGTAGAGCAGGCGGCGCTTCCACAGCTCCCCGTCCCAGGCGGGCAGCAGCGGTTCGCCCCCCGCCAGCGCCATGCGCAGGCGCACGGCCAGCACCAGCTCGCCGTCGGCGAGGTGCACGACGATGTCGCGCATGGACCAGTCGCCGCCGGACGGACGGCGGTTGAAGGCGGCGGGGTCGGCGCCGTCGATGGCCGCGCGCACGAGCGCGGGACCGCGCGCGAAGCGGGCGAAGGCGTCGGCGTGCTGTTCGGGGATGCGGGGCACGGGCGCAGTGTAGGCGCGCGGCGGTAGACTGCGCGCGTCGGCGACGGCGACATCGTGTGGCTCGTCCCCGAGATCGTGCGCACGGACGCGGGATTCGCGCTGGCGCGCGGCCATTGGGAAGTGCTCACGCTGGAGGCGTCGGGCGAGAAGCTGCTGGCCGCCGAGACGATCAAGCGCGAGGCGTTCGAGGAAGCGCTGCGGGCGCTAGCGCGTGCTTCCGAAATCGAACACTTCGCAAGTGCTGACGCGAAGCTTCGCTTCTGTCGAATGGTCGATCCATCCCCCTATGCGGTTCTGTGCGCGCGAGTGGAAGCGGATGCGCGCAACGTCATCGACAGGAGGCCAGTAGCGCCACTCCAAGTATTGGAACGTGGATGGCGTAATCAGTCGGGACTTCACGAGCGCAGTCATCGTACGCACGACTTCCCCATCGCACGCGGTGACATCTGTGTTTGTGGTCGGACCCAGCGGCACCGCGAGCGTGATGTCGCCGTAACGGAAGCGCCCGGAGCTGCTCACGCCATCCGTCAGCGGGATGGGGATGGTCCCCAGCGTGCGCCAGCTCCCACCTTCGGGGCGAGCGCTGATGTAGTTGCGCTCCGGGTCGTTCACGTCCTCCCAGACGCGGACCTCGATGTTCGCCGTGGGGGAGCTCTGCGCGAACGCGAGAGCGCCGCCGACGGCGATGACAGCCGCCAGCAGCCCGATGATGAGATTCTTGGTCATGGTCTCTTCCTCCTGTGACCTTGCTATAGTCAGACCCTACGAGCCTGCTACCATGCGGGCGATCCTGGCAGTGCCATCGTGCCATCTCCGAGCGCGAGACCGGAGGCGAGTTGGCAGGCGGCGATGTTGCGGTAGACGGTGGCGAATCCGAAGTGCTCACCGAGGATGACGCAGCGCTCGTCCACGGGGAGCGCGTTGAACTCGGAAATCTTCAGACTCTCGAACTTGGTCATGGGCTGGTCGGTAGGCGCGCTCCCGCCACACGCCACGCTGGCGGCGACGATGGCGGCGAGCGCCAATCGGGTAGGGGCACGGTCACGTCGATGTCCATGTACTCGAAGCATCCACAGGTAGAGACGCCATCGAAATCCACGGGCTGCGTACCGCCGAGATCACGCCAGCTCCCGCCAGCGGCCCGGGCCGAGTAGAAAATGCGCGTGTGGTCGGAGGCGCTGCGCCAGACGCGCAGCTCCACATCGGCAGTGCGCTGCTCCTGCGCGGCCGATGATGGCGATGCCCGCACAGGCGGCGAGCAGCACCGCCAGCGTGATGATGATGAGATTCTTCGGCATGGTTCTCTTCCTCTGGCCTGCCTCGTCGGTGCTGAGCGGCCATTCTCAGCAGACGCGCCCGAAGGCGCGTTTCGGTCAGACTGAGGCCGCTCACCCCAGAGCGCCGCGCCGACCGCTGACTCCGCCGATCCGGCGGAAGGGGCGGCGGTGCTACACTTTCGGGGCTCATGCCCGCATCGCCACGCGACCTCTACGACGTGCTCGGCGTCGAGCGCAACGCCTCCGCGGAGGACCTGAAGCGGGCCTACCGGCGGCTGGCCATGGAGTACCACCCCGACCGCAACAGCGGGGCCGACGCGGCGGAGCGCTTCAAGGAGATCAACCGCGCCTACGAGGTGCTCTCCGACGCGGAGAAGCGCGGGGCCTACGACCGCTTCGGCCACGCGGGCGTGGACGCGACGGGGGGACCGGCGGGCTTCGACGGCTTCGCCTTCGAGGGCTTCGGCGACATCTTCGACGCCTTCTTCGGCGGCGCCCGCGGCGGCGGACGGCGGCGGCGCGGCCCGGCGCGCGGGGGCGACCTGCGCGCGCGCGTGCGCCTCACCTTCGAGGAGGCGGCCTTCGGCGCGGAGAAGCAGCTGGAGTACGAGCGCCGCGAACACTGCGAGGAGTGCGGCGGCTCCGGCGCGGCCCCCGGCAGCCAGCCGGAGACGTGCGCGGAGTGCAAGGGCGCGGGCGAAATCCGGCGCGCCCAGCAGAGCGTCTTCGGGCAGTTCGTGAACGTGTCCGCCTGCCCGCGCTGCGCGGGCGAGGGGCGCGTCGTCTCCAACCCCTGCGGAACCTGCCGCGGACGCGGGGCGGTGCGGCGCACGCGCCAGATCAGCGTGGCCATCCCCGCGGGCGCGGACGACGGGCTGCAGATCCGGCTGACGGGCGAGGGCGAGGCGGGCGACCGCGGGGGCCAGCCGGGCAACCTCTACGTGCTGCTGGCGGTGGAGCCGCACGAGCTGTTCGAGCGCATCGAGGACCACCTGCTCTACGACCTGCCCCTGAACGTGGCGCAGGCGGCGCTGGGCGCGCGCCTCTCCATCCCCACGCTGGAGGGGGAGATGGAGTTCGAGATACCGGCGGGCACGCAGAGCGGCGACGAGTTCGTGGTGCGCGGGCAGGGCGTGCAGGTGCTCAACGGCAACCGCCGCGGCGACATGATCGTGCGCGCCGCCGTGGTCGTGCCGGAAACGCTTTCGGAGGCGCAGCGCGGGCTGCTGGAGCAGCTGGCGGAGACGCTGGGCACGCCCTCGCTGCCGCGCCGGCGCAAGAGCTTCCTGGAGCGCCTGCGCGACGCCGTGGCCGGCTAGGGCCGGGCGGGACGGATGGACGAGGGCGGCCGCTGGTGCGAGTTCACGGCGCTGACGCCTCCCCATCTCGTGGAGACGGCGGCGGCGTTCCTGCGCGAGGCGGCGCCGGGCGGCATCGCCGTGGAGGAGCCCGTCGAGCCGCTGGGGCCGGAGGAGGGCTACGCCGTGCGCGCGGGCGAGCCGGTGGCCCTGCGCGCGTGGCTGCCCGCCACCGACCTGGGGGGCGTGCTCGCGCAGCGGCTGCGCGAATCGCTGGCGGCCTTCCCCGACATCGAGCTGCGCGCGCGACCGCTGCGCGAACGGGACTGGGCGGTGAGCTGGCGCGAGTTCTTCGGCCCCGTGACGGTGGGGCGCATCGCCATCGTGCCCACGTGGATCGAGTACGCCCCCGCGGCGGGCCAGCTGGTCGTGCGGATCGACCCGGGGCAGGCCTTCGGCACGGGCCACCACGAGACGACGCGCCTCTGCCTGGCGGCGCTGCAGGAGCGCGTGCGCCCGGGGATGCGCGCGCTCGACGTGGGCGCGGGCTCCGGCATCCTCTCCATCGCCGCGGCGAGGCTGGGGGCGGCGGCGGTCGAGGCCTTCGAGATCGACCCCGTGGCGGCGGAGGCGGCGCGCGCGGCCTGCGCGGCCAACGGCGTGGACGGGCGCGTGACGGTGCGCGGGGCCTTCCCCGCCGAGGTCGCCGCGCCCGCCGACGTGGCCGTGGTCAACGTGAGCGCGCGCGCCGACATCGCCTTCGCGGAGGCGCTGGCCGCGGCGCTGCGGCCCGGCGGGCGGCTGATCGCGAGCGGCTTCCTCGTCGGGGACCGCGCGCAGGCGCTGGCCGCCTTCGAGGCGCGCGGCCTGACGCTGACGGGCGAGCGCGAGGAGCGCGGCTGGGCGCTGCTGGATCTGGCGGCGGGGGGCTGAGCGCGTGACCGCCGCGCCGCCGCCCGTCCCGCCCCGCGTGTGCCTGCCGGAGGGCGTGCGTCCGGGGCCGCTCACGCTGCGCGGGGCGCGGGCGCGGCATCTGGCGGGGTCGCTGCGCCTGCGCCGCGGCGACGAGTTCCTGGCCTTCGCGGGCGACGGGCGCGAGTACCGCGCGCGCATTCTGGAGAGCGCGCGCGACCTCGTGACGGCCACGGTGGGGGAGCTGGCGCGGCAGGCGCCGCCGCCCACGCGCGTGATCGAGGTGTGGTGCGCCAACGTGCGCGCGACGCGCATGGAGTGGGCCATCGAGAAGTGCGTGGAGGCGGGCGCGGACCTCTTCCGCCCCATCGCCGCGGAGCGCGGAACGCGGGGTGCCAGCCTCTCGGAGGCGCGACTGGAGCGCTGGCGGCGCATCGCCGTGGAGTCGTCGGAGCAGTGCGGGCGGCTGCGGCTGCCCGCCATCGCGCCCATCGCGCCCTTCGCCGAGGCCGTGGCGGCGCGGCGCGAGGGAACGCTCCTGCTGGCCAGCCCGCGGGGCGCGCCCTGGTCGGAGGCGGAGGCGCTCCTGCCCAAACGCGGCGTGGTGGCCGTGGCCATCGGCCCCGAGGGCGGCTTCAGCGCGCGGGAGACGGCGCAGGCGCGCGCGGCGGGCGCGATCACCGTCTCGCTCGGCCCGCACACGCTGCGCACGGAGACGGCGGCGGTGGCGGCCACGGTCTTCCTCGCGCGCGGCTAGCCCGCGGCGGCGAGCTCGCGGGCGCGGGCGAACACGGCGTCGAACATGTCCTGCGTGAGCTTGCCCGTGAAGGTGTTGCGCTGGCTGGGGTGATAGGAATCGAGCAGCGTGCGCCCGTCCCCGAGGGCGGCCTCGGCCAGGTGCCCGAAGCGCGGGCGCGGACGCAGCCCGGCGAGGTCGCAGAGGGCGTCGTGGGCGTAGGCGCCGAGCGCCACGACTACGCGCGCGCGCGGCAGCAGCGCCAGCTCGCGGCGCAGGAAGGGCAGGCAGGCGGCGCGCTCCCCGCGCTCGGGGCGGTTGTTCGGGGGAGCGCAGCGCACGACCGCGCCGATCCAGGCGCCCGTGAGCCGCAGGCCGTCGTCGCGCGCCACGCTCTCCGCGCGGTTGGCGTAGCCCGCGCGGTGGAGCGCGCCGTAGACCCAGTCGCCGGAGCGGTCGCCGGTGAAGGCGCGGCCCGTGCGGTTGCCGCCGTGGGCGGCGGGCGCGAGCCCGACCACGTACAGCTCGGCGTCGGGATCGCCGAAGCCGGGCACGGGCCGCCCCCAGTAGGTCCAGTCGCGGAAGGCGGCGCGCTTCTCCCGCGCCACCTCTTCGCGCCATTCGACCAGGCGCGGGCAGGCGCGGCAGCCGGCGATCTCGCGGTTCAGCGCATCCAGCGCCGCCCCGCTCACGCCCGCGCGCGGCGGCGGGCGCGACGACGCTTCAGACGGCGGCGGGCGAGGACGGGGGCGAGCCAGGTCGCGCCGATGGCGCCCGCGGCGATGGCCAGATGCCGCCGCCGCTCCGCGTCCAGCGCGCCCAGCCCCTGCGCGTTCTCCATCATCCGCGCCAGCATCGCGCGACCCCCGTCGAACGAGCCCTGTCCGAAGTCGAAGGCGTCCTGGTCGCGCGAGGGGCCGGGGTCGGGCGGGAGTTGCATGCCGCGAGTATAGCGGTTCAGCGGAGGGCGGCGGCAAGCGCGGCCAGCGCCGCCGTCACGTCCGCCTGCTCCAGCAGCGCGTCGCAGGCGTCGACCACCTCGGGGGGCGTCTCCGCGCCGCCGGAGACGCCCAGCGCCAGCGTGCGCGCGCCGTCGGCCCGCAGCGCGCGCAGGGCGCGGAACATGGGCGCGTCGGTGCGGTCGTCGCCGAGCGCGAGCAGGGCGCGGGGGCGGAATCGCGCCGCCAGCGCCAGCAGGGCCGCATCCTTGCCCCCGCCCTCGGGCAGCGCCTCCAGCACGAGGCGGCCGGGCTGGACGCGCAGGCCCGCGGGGAGCAGCTCCGCCAGCGCCGCCCGCAGCGGTTCCGCCAGCGCGGGGGCGGCGCGATGGTGGAAGGCCACGGAGCGGGCCTTGCGCTCGACGCGCAGGGCGGGGCTCGCCAGCCGCGCCGCGACCGCGTCCGCCAGCGCGTCCAGCTCCGCCGCGCGGTCGGGCGCGGGCGCGGACGGCCACGAGGTCTCCAGCCCGTGGCTGGCGGCGAACTCCAGCCCGGCGACCGGCACGAGGGCGCGGGCGGCGGCCAGATCGCGGCCCGTGACGATGGCCGCGTGCGCGCGCGCGGCCAGCCGTTCCAGCACGGCCAGCGTCTCCGGCGGCACGCGCGCCAGCTCCGGCGCGGGCGCGATGGGCGCGAGCGTGCCGTCGAGGTCGATGGCCGCCAGCAGCGGCCCGGGCGGACGCGCGAGCTCGCGCAGGCGCGCCGCCAGCGCGGGGTCCAGCGTCACGCTTCCCCCAGGGCGGCGAGGAAGGCGCGGCCCCAGGCGTGCGCGTCCCGTTCGCGCACGGCGGCGGCGAGGCGGTCGCCGATGCGTCCGGGGCGGCCCGCGAGGGCCTCGCGCAGGGCCGTCGCCGCCGCGCCCTCGTCGAGCGGATCGACGGGCGCGATGCCGTCCGCGGCGAAGTCCGCCCAGGCGGCGCAGACGCCCGCGCGCCGTCCCGCCAGGATCACGCCCCGTTCGGCGGCGGGGCGCGCGGACTGGGCGATGGCGGCCTGCAGGGGCACGAGGTTCATGCCGTCGGCCAGCGAGGAGGTGAAGACCACGTCGGCGTCGCGCAGGAGGCCCAGCATCGGCGCGCGGGGCAGGGCGCGCGCTTCCTGCCGGAAGGGGAGGCCGCGCGCGCGCGCCAGCCGTTCGCAGTCCGCCGCCAGCCGTTCGCACTCGGCGCGCAGGGCGGCGTAGGCGGGCACGGCCTCGCGCGTGGGCGCGGAGAAGCCCGCGTAGGCGAAGCGCGCGCCGTCCGCCAGCGCCCGCCGCAGGGCCGCCAGCCGTTCGGGCACGCCCTTGGTGTAATCGGCCCGTTCCAGCCCGATCACGAGCGGGAGCGAGCCGTCGCCGCGCAGCTCCGCGGAGGGCGCGGGCGCGTCCGATGCCTCCGCCGCCAGCGCCGCGGCGTCGATGCCGGCGGGGAAGGCGGCCACGCGCACGAGCCGTCCGTGCAGGCGCAGGCCGTCGCCTTCGGCGCGCGCGCCCAGCAGGCGTTCCGCGGCCTCGCGCAGGCGCGCGGCGTCGCCCTCCGTCTGCACGCCCGCGAGGTCGGCCCCCAGCAGGCCCGCCAGCCATTCGGCGAAGCGCGCGCGCGCGGGCGGCGGCAGGAAGGGGTCGGCGGTGGCGAGATCGGGGAAGGGCGTGTGCAGGAAGAAGCCCGTGCGCCCCGCGAAGCCGCCCGCGCGCAGCAGCGCCGGAACCAGCCCCAGCTGGTAGTCCTGCACCCAGCAGCACTCCCCGCCGAGCGCGATGGCGGCGTCGGCGAAGGCGGCATTGACGGCGCGCCAGGCCCGCCAGGCCGCGTCCGCGGGCGGCGCCGGCGCGGGGAACCAGGGGCAGCGCTCGGGCAGCGGCTCGTGCGAGAGGTGGAGCAGCGGCCAGAGGAAGGCGTTGGCGGTCTCGGCGTAGTGGCCGCGCCAGGTGGCCGCGTCGAAGCGCAGGCGGCGCTGGCGCAGCGGCCCCGCGCCCGTCTCCGCCAGCTCGAAGGCCGCATCCGCCGCGCCCGCGGACTCGCCCGGCGCGAGGGGCGCGCCGCCGATCCAGGTGGTCCCGCGAGTCCCGTCCCAGGGCACGGCCACGGGGCGCACGGCCTCCACCAGCCCGCCCGTGGCGACCGCGCCGCCGCCGGAGCGCGCGGGCCGGTTGGCGAGGATGAGGTCGAGGCTCACGGCGCGCCCTCCCCGGGCTCCGCCACGTACACGAAGTAGACGCCGCCCGGGACGAGCGCCGTGATCGTGTTCACGCCGAAGCCCGCCAGTTCGGGGAAGTAGCTGAGCCAGCGCTGCGCGCGCGCGTCCCAGGCGTAGATGGCGCGCACGCGCGCCTCGCCGATGGCGTCCGCCGCCGCCGTCTCCGCGCCGCGCCAGGCGATGAGGTCCCAGCCCGCCGCCGCCAGCCCCAGGTCCGCCAGCGTCTGCGTCGATTCCGGCGTCGGCGTAGGCGTGGGGATAGGCGTGGCGGTGGCGCTGGCGGGGATGCGGACGGTGTCCCCGATCTGCAGCCCCGTCGGGTCCAGCCCCGGGTTCAGCTCCATGATCGCGTTCACCGTCACGTCGTAGGCCACGGCCAAGCCCCACGGCGTGTCCCCCTCCACGATCGTGTGCCGCACCTCCGCCGTCCGCGTGGGGGTAGGCTCAGGCGTCGGCGTGGGGGTAGGAGTTGGCGTCGGCGTGGGCGTCGGGACAGGCGTGGGGGTGGCGGCGGCGCTGGCGGGGATACGGACGGTGTCCCCGATCTGCAGCCCCGTCGCGTCCAGCCCAGGGTTCAGCTCCATGATCGCGTTCACCGTCACGTCGTAGGCCACCGCCAAGCCCCACGGCGTGTCCCCCTCCACGATCGTGTGCCTCACCTCCGCCGTCCGCGTCGGCGTGGGCGTGGGCGTGGGCGTGGGCGTGGGCGTGGGGCTGGGCGTGGGGGTGGGCGTGGGCGTGGGCGTGGGGCTGGGCGTGGGGCTGGGCGTAGGGGTGGGCGTGGGGCTGGGCGTGGGCGTGGGGCTGGGCGTGGGCGTGGGCGTGGGCGTGGGCGTGGGCGTGGGGCTGGGCGTGGGCGTGGGCGTGGGCGTGGGCGTGGGCGTGGGCGTGGGCGTGGGCGTGGGCGTGGCGGGAGGGCCGGATGCGCTCAGGTCCAGCCGGATGAGGCGCCCGGCGGACCAGACGACCGTCTCCACCGCGGGCCTGCCGTTCACGGTGAAGGCCACGGCATCGCCCGAGCCGCAGCGCGGGACGTGGATGGTATAGCCGCCGGGCGAGCCCAGGCCCGTGAGCGTGGCGCGGGCGCAGACGACGCTGCCCATGCTCGCCGCCACCTCCGCGCCCGCGGGGGCCGCACGCCCGCCCAGCGTGGCCGTGCCCGCGAACCGCGCGGCTTCCCGCTGCTGCGCGCCCGCGACGAGCGTGAACGCCAGCCCCGCCAGCAGCGCCAGCCCCGCCAGCGCCGCGCCCATCCGCCCGTACGCGCCGCTCATGCCACGCCGCCAGCATAGCCGCCGCGGCGCGCGCCCGCACGCGCCCCCCACGCGACGAGGGGGCCCCCGCGAACGGGAACCCCCTCGAGGCCGGTCGCCGCGGGGATGCGGCTAGTCGAGGTAGACGGCGTAGATGGCGTCCATCTCCATCTGCGTGAGCGTGTTCACGCCCAGGCCCTCCGCGCCGGGGAACCAGGAGCGCCACGCCTGCGCCGCCGCGTCCCAGTAGTAGATCGCGGTCACGTCGAGGTCGACGACGACGTTCTCCACGGGCGTGTCCTTGAAGGTCCAGGCAATGATGGTGGCCCCGCCCTCGACCAGATCCTGGTCGAGCCGCTCCAGCGTCCGCGTCTGCAGCTCGCGCTCGGTGAAGTCGAGCGTGCGCGAGAAGGCGAAGCCCGCCGAGGTGATGACGAGGTCGATGTCGGAAGAGCGCGCGGTGGAGCGCACCGTCCACGACTGGCGGCACTCGCTGTCCGTGGCCGCGAAGCGGCTGGCCAGCGCCGCGGGCGCGTCCGCGTTGGCGGCGATGCGCCTGCCCGTGTACGACGCCAGCGTGGGCAGCGTCTGCTGCGCGCCGCCCGCCACGAAGACCGAGCCGCCGCTGACGGAGAAGCTCACGGCGCGCGACTGCAGATCGGAGTCGCAGACCCAGCCGCGCACGGTGTTCCCGCGGTAGACCGGGGCCGCCGTGTGGAAGGTCACGCGCTTCTCCGTGCCATCCGTGCCGGCGTCCTCGACGGTGACGCCCGCGTAGCCGTCCCACGCCCAGTCCACGCGCACCGTGGCGCTGGCCTCGCCCGCCGTGACGGCGAGCGTGGTGGACGCTTCCGGCGTCGCGCAGAAGGGGTTGGCGATGGCGACCTCGACGGGGGCCGCGCCCCACTGCACGGAGGCCGTCTCGCCGCTCTCGATGACGCCGCGCGCGACGCCCACGCCGATGGCCCCGGGCACCGTGACCGTGCCGCAGCCGCCGGTGACGGCGAAGGACACGGGCAGGCCCGCGAGGTTGTCCGTCTCCAGCGCTCCGGCCGTGACGCCTACGGTGGCCGTCACCGTGTCGGGGGTGTGGTAGTGGTCGCCGCGCGCGTCCGTGCCGTAGAAGCGCAGCCGCTGCGCGATGGGGGCCGTGACGGCCTGCCCGCCGCTCGTGAGGCTGATGGCGGGCGCCGCCACCCAGCGCACGCGCAGGGGCATGGGCGCGGCCAGCCCCGCCGTCACCTCCGTGTACAGCCCGTCGTCGGCGAGCACGCGCGCGCCGTTCTGCAGCAGCACCGTCTGCACGCCCGGCTCACTCGACGTCCAGTAGACGCAGGTCTCGCGCCCGAAGGTGGTGGCCGTGGCCGCGTTGGGGTGCACCAGCGCCGTGCCCTCCACCACGGGCTTGCCCTCTTCCGTGGCGATCACCCAAGCCGGGCCCTCCGCCGCGTCCGCCGACTGCACCACGCTCGCGGGGCGCACGCTCGAGTCGGACACGAGGCAGACCTGGTGGCGGTAGCCCACCGCCAGCGTGACGGAAGCGCCCGGCAGGATGGTCTGTTCGTTGGCGCTGAAGTGGTCCAGCCCGCCCGCGGACGGGTAGACCGCGCGCGCTTCGTCGGCGGGGGCCTGCGCGAGGGCGCGGCCCCCCACGGCCAGCGTGGCGAGCATGAGCGCCAGCACGGCCAGCGCCTTCCAGCCCGCGAGAGTGTGCACTTCGTTCATTGGATGCCCCCTGCGCCAGTCTGCTACACGGTCCCGCATCATACCGGGTTCCTCCGGGGATTCAACGATGGGCCTCCCGCGCGGGAGGCCCATCGAGGCTGTTGGATCGTATCGGTTAGCCGCGGCGGCGGGCCAGCGCCAGGCCGCCGAGCGTGACCGCCAGCGCCAGCGCGCCGAGCGCCGCCGCGAGCGTGGTGGTCGTGGTCGAGCCCGAGGCCAGGCCCGTGCCCGTGCTGGGCGCGCCCGGCGTTTCGCCGCCGCCGCCCATGGCGGTGTCGTCTTCCGTCGGCATGGCCGTCGGCTCTTCCGTCGGCTCTTCCGTCTCCATGGCCGTCGGCTCTTCCGTCGGCTCTTCCGGCTCCGTCGGCTCTTCCGTCGGCTCTTCCGTCGGCATGGCCGTCGGTTCCGCCGTCGGTTCCGGCGTCGGCGTCATGGCGGTCAGGTTGACCGTGTTGAGGCCGGAGTTGCTGAAGGGGGCCGTCTCCATGGCCATCATGTCGCCGACCATGAAGGAGAGCTCGCCGTCGCCGGCGCAGCTCTGGGGCACGCGCAGGACGTAGCGGCCCGAAGCCGGGCCATCCATGCCCACCTGGCCGGTGGCGCAGGTGGTCTCGCCCACCATGGCCGTGACGGTGGTGCCGTCCGCGGCCGCCTCGCCGTCGATCATGACGGTCCCCGTGAAGACGCCGTCCGGGTTGGTCTGGGCCTGGGTCTCGCCCACGCCCTGGAGCCCGGCGAAGCCGAGCAGCAGCGCCGCCGCCGCCAGCCCCATGCCGAGCCGCTTGCAGAGTTTGGTCATTCGGGTGTGCTCCTTGTGTGGTTCGCGGTCGAATCCCGCAGCGCCCCCGCCCCCGTCCCCGCGAACGGGGACGGGGGCCGGGGGCGGACGCGGGCTAGTTGCGCGGAGTCGAGACGGCGTAGATGCCGCCGGTGACGAGCCGCGTGAGCGAGTTCACGCCCAGCTCCTCGGAGTTGGGGAAGAACGTCAGCCAGCTCTGCGTGGCCGAGACCCACTGGTAGACCGCGATCGCGCCGGAGTCGCCGATGGCGTCGCCGACCGGCGTGTCCGCGCCCGTCCACACGATGTAGTCGATGCCCGGGTCCAGCGGACGCTCGATGTCGCCGAAGGTCGTCACCGCGGGAGTCTCCGGCGCGAAGCTCAGCAGATCCGAGAACGAATCCACGCCGAGCGACGTGATGTCGAGGTAGACATCGGACGCACGGGAGGGCGAACGCACCGTCCAGGAGACCTGGCACTCGGAGTCCGCCGCGCCCAGCGTGCGCCTGGGCGTGGCAAAGCCGACGCTGGCCGCCCGCACCGTGGCGAACGTCGGACCGTCGGTGCCGACCGTGTTGCGCCGCGCGTAGCCGGACACGCTGGCGCGCCCGTCGAGGTCGAACAGGACCGTGCGGGCCTGCGAGTTGGTGTCGCACGCCCAGCCGATGGCCGCGCCGAGGCGCGTGTACGTCCGCGGAACGGCCGTGTGGAACGTCACCTTCTTGGTGGTGTCGTTCACGTCCTCCACGGTGTAGTCGCCGTAGCCGTCCCAGTTCCAGTTGACGGAGACCGTCTCGCTGAGAGCGCCGGACGTGACGGTGAGCGTGGTGGTCGAGCTGGCCCGCTTGCAGGCCGCCGCGCCCTTGCCCGTGTTGCTGAACGTGGCGGTGACGGCGTTGCTCCAGCTGCCGATGGCGCCGGTCTTGCCCGGCGTGAGAGCCCCGTCCGTGACGCCCGTACCGATGGCGCCGGGCACGGTCACCATGCCGCAGGTGCCCGTCACCGCGAAGGACACGCTCGCGCCCGTCAGCTGGTTGAGGCTCCGGTTGATGTCCTCGTAGGCGTTGACGCTGACTGCGACCCCGGCGGGATCGGTGTCCGCGGTGCCGCCAGCGGGCTCGAAGGCGTTGGCCGGAATGGCCCGAAGCGCCGAGACCGCCGCCACGTAGTCGTCTTCACCCGGGGTGCCGCTGGCGGCGACGGCCGCGCGAACGGCCTGGCCGGCGCCGGTGAAGACCATGCGCTGGGCGATGGGCGCCGTCACGCGGGCACCGGTCGCGACAGTGTTCACCCTGAGGATGGGATCGGCGTCGACCCACGTCACCTCGAGCTGCAGGGTCGCGTCCGCCATGACCGCGGCCGTGCTGTCGCCCCGACCGATGTTCAGGACGCTCCGGCCGGTGGCGGCAAGGGTGTTGGCCCGGTAGAGCTGGATGACCTGCGTGCCGGGCGCGGTGGAGGTCCAGTAGACGCAAGCCTCCTGGCCCTGGTCGGTGTTGTTGGTGGCGCCAACGCCGGCGTTGGAGAAGCGGCGCTGTGCGTTCGTCACGTTGGGCGTGCCCTGCGAGCCCGTCTTCTTCGCGATCACCCAGTTCCAGCCGATCGCGGGAGGATTGCCGCGGGGCGCGGCCGTCAGGACGTTCCGCGGCCCCCGCACGTGGTCGTCTGCGGCGGCGACGTCGACGCCGACGTCGCCAAGCGCGATGCTGATGCCGTCGGCATCGGCAGAGGACTCATCCCAGGCGAGGTCGTCGATGTCGCTCAGCGGATTGTAGTTCGCCGCCAGGGGGTCGTCGCCCTGGCTGACGCCGGAGACCGGCAGTGCGTCCAGTGCGGCGGTCGCGCCGCCGCTGGCCGCGTTGGCGGAGTCCGCGCGGAACTGCTGGCCGTTGATGTTATCCACGAGGCAGACCGCATGGCGGAACCCCGTGGTCAGGGTGATCGTCAGGGACTCAATGGACTGCTCCCCGGCGGTCAGGGCCGTGTTGACGTGGTCCAGGCCGACGGTCGAGTAGCCGTCGTCCTCCGTGCTCGGGATGCCGTCGTTCATGGTCTGGGCATCGGCGGTGCGGGTGGAGAGCGCCCCGCCGGCGGCGAGGAGCGCGATCGCGACGAGCAGCGCGCCGAAGGCGGCGAGCCTCTTCCCCGCGAAGGAGCCAATCAGCTCTTTCATCATGATGTGGTGTGATACTCCCTGTTCGAGTAGTGGTCGGAGCGGGATGGGGGCCCGCGCGGGGCCGGTGGCGGATTCCGGACTCGCCCGGAACGTGCGGGCGGAGGCGGCGTGGATGCCGCGGTCTGATGGGGCCGCCCGCGCGTCTGCCGCCGCCGCCTGGCGCTGGCGAATGGCGGATCCGGGCCGTTCCCCGTGCGGTCGATGCTGGCGATGGCCCCTCCGCTCGCTGCGTCCGTGCCCCGCTGGGGGCGCGCGCCTCGCGGCGGCGGCGGGAAGGCGGCCTCCTTTCTCCATGCATGGCGCACGGAGCGCGTGATAATCGGCGGCAACGCTACCGCCCGCCCCGCGAACGGTCAACCGCGCCGCCATGCGCCGCACGCCCCGTGGGGCCGCGCGGACGCACCGGTACAAGCGGAATAACGCGAAAGGGGGGGAAAGGTTACCGGCGGGGGGGCTAGCCGAGGTAGCGGAACACGGCGCTGGCGGCGATGACGGCGGCGAAGCCCCCGCCGACGACCCACACGAGGGTGGTGAC
Organism: Tepidiformaceae bacterium; assembly: GCA_958295975.1. Lineage (GTDB taxonomy): Bacteria > Chloroflexota > Dehalococcoidia > Tepidiformales > Tepidiformaceae > UBA2991. The sequence continues at coordinate 1,008,968 of OY282446.1, forward strand.
GCGCCCGCGCAGCTCGGCGATTTCGGCCTTCAGCTCACCGAACTTGCTTTCGAGCTCGGCCTTCGTGCTTCCGGCCATGACGGGGATACCGTAGCGGAGCGCGCGGGGCGCTGGCAACGGGCCACGGCCTTGACGCCATGCCGCCCATGCCCGACACTGCCATCACCACCCCGGCGAGAGCATCGCCGGGCCGACGCCCCCCGGAGTCGCGGCAGGCCAGCCAACGCTCCATCACGGGGGGCGTCCTCTTTTTGCGGCGCGGATGCTTGACACCATGCTGACCATCCCCGAAACTGCCTGCACCACCCCGGTGAGAGTATCGCCGGGCCGACGCCCCCCGGAGCCGCGGCAGGCCAGCCAACGCTCCACCCACGGGGGGCGTTTCTCACGTTCACCGCCAACGCTGCGGACGGTTCAGCACGCTGCCATCCGTCCCGAGAAGCTGCTCTGGCAGTTGGCTGTGGCGAAGGACCCCATGTCCAATGCCAAACGCCACGTCCGCCGTGCGGCGGAGATCCCAGGATTGCCGGTTCGGCGGGAAGGCGGCGACGACGCGCTTGCCGTGGCGCTCGCGCACGGCCCGCACGGGGCCAACCAGATCGCTGTCCGCGGAGATGAGGATGGCCGTGTCGAAGGCGTCGTCCGCGGCGTCGCCGAGCATCTCGACGGCGATGTTCACGTCGGTCATCTTCTCTTCGTAGGTCCGCCACACGGCCTCGCATTCGGGACAGCGGCGCTCCTTCGACATGAAGTAGCCCTCGTGGATGGTCAGGTCGGGGAGCGTGGCCAGCGCCTCCAGGTACGCGTTCTGGCGGCGCGGCTTGTCGGGATCGTTGGGCTGGGCGGAGACGCGCGCGGTGAAGTAGCGCACGCGCGCCAGCGTCTGGTCGCCCACCAGCAGGCGCTCGGCCAGACGGCGCACGTCGAGCCAGTAGTAGCGCCGCCAGCCCTTGTTCCTGAGGCCGTAGTAGAGGTTGAGGCCGTCGACGTAGACGGCGGCGCGGGTCATGCGGGGGCGTCCGCGCGGCGGGCCGCGAGCAGGCGCACGGCCACGGTGAGGGCGCTCGCCGCGGCCAGCGCCGCCAGCGTCCAGTAGCACTGCCCCACGGCGGTGCCGACGGCGGCGGCGAGCAGGCGCACGTCGCGGCCGGCCAGCCAGGAGAGCGCGAGGGGCCCGCGCGCGGCGGCCATGGCGGGCCAGAGGCCGGAGGCCTCGGCGCGGGCGCGGCTGTAGCTGACGGTGAGCGCGCCCGCCAGCGCCAGCGCGCCCACGGCCTCGGGCTGGGGGAAGGACTCGAAGCGGGCGGCGTGGATGGTCATGCCGCCGAGGATGGCCGCGTCGGCGTAGCGGTCGGCGATGGCGTCGAGCGCGGCCCCGAAGCGGGAGACGCGGCCCGTGCGGCGCGCGAGGTCGCCGTCCACGCCGTCGGCCACGCTGGCCAGCTGGATGGCCACGCCGCCCGCGACGGACCAGCCCAGGGCCACGAGGGCGGCGGCGGCAAAGGAGACGGCGAGGGCGGCGAGGGTGAGGGCGGCGGGGCTGGCGTGCGTGCGCGCGAGGGCGGCGGCGAGGGGGCGGCTGAGGCGCCGGTTGAGGTGGCGGGAGACGGGGCCCTCGGCGGGCGCGCGCGCGGGTCCGGCGCTCACGCCCCGCCGAGGGAGAGGCCGATGAGCAGGCCGATGAAGGCGAGGCAGAGCGCGCTGAGCATGCCGATGGTCTTCCACATGGGGGGAGAGTATAGGGCAGGCGGGCGCTGGCGCATCACGCTTGCGCGCTCGCGCGCGGTCCCGTAACCTGTCCTCACTGTACTCCCGCCGGTTGCACGCCAACCGTCGGTTCTTACCACGAAGGGGTCGCACGGCGACCCCTTCCCCATTCCTCTATTCTCCAGCCTGCTCCTCACGCCAGAGGTTCTCAAAGTACTCCGGAGTCAAGTTAATCACTTCATCTGCGACATCCCTGAGCACCCGCGCCGATCCGGGGCCGAACAGCGCAATCTCGACGTTGGGCCCAAGATCCTTGACCGCCTGCACCGCATCGGCGAAGTCGGCATCCCCGCTCACGAGGACTGCCGTATCGTAGTGGTCACGGAAGGCGTGCATGAGCATATCGGTCGCCAGGCTGACATCGACGCCCTTCTGGCGGGGGCGGGAATCCGGGGAGTACACCAGGTTGCCAAGCTTGACTTCGAGTTTCGGCACGCGCCGAAGGTAATCGAAGAACCGCTGCTGGATCGCGTAGCGATCAGGATCGTGGGACTGGCCCAGCCGTGCGTTGTAATAGTACGTCCGCCGAAGGTTCCTGCCATCGCTAAGCGCCAGACACAGCTTGCGATAGTCAAGGTCCGTGCGCCCGCACACCTTCTCCAGCGAGTGGTACAGGTTGGCCCCGTCAATGAAGACCATCACGCGCGTGAAGTCACGCCTGGAGAGCCCGCCAAGGCTCGCGATAGCCGGATACGCCCCCATCCCCAAGAAGGTACCCAGCGGGATCGAGACTGACAAGGCCGCGCGGCCTCCTAGCGCGCCCGTCGCGTAGGCTGGGGGCGTGACGAGCGCGACGGCGGCGGCGCCAGGCCCCGGGCTGGACGAGGCCGAGGCCGCGCGCCGCCTGACCGCGGGCGAGGGCAACGCCGACGCCTCCCGCCAGCGCCGCGACCGCGACGTGGTCCGCGCCAACGCCCTCACCTTCTTCAACGTCACCCTCTTCCTCATGATCGCGGCCCTGCTGGCGGCGGGCGAGATCCGCGACGGGCTGTTCGTGGGCGCGGTCGTCTTCGCCAACGTGGCCGTCTCCACCTGGCAGGAGCTGCGGGCCGTGCGCACGCTGCGCTCGCTGGTGGCGCTCACGGCCCCGCGGGCGCGCGTGGTGCGCGGCGGCGGCGAGCGCGAGATTCCCGCCGAAGCGGTCGTGCGCGGCGACCTCGTGCACCTGCGCCCGGGGGACCAGGTGGTGGCCGACGGCCCCGTGGCGGGGCGCGCCGCCGAGCTGGACGAATCGCTGCTCACGGGCGAATCGGCCTCCGTGCGCAAGGCCCCGGGCGACCGCCTGCTCTCCGGCTCCTTCTGCGTGGCGGGCGACCTGTACTACACGGCGGAGCGCGTGGGCGCGGAGGCCTACGCGCTGCGGCTGACGGCGGACGCGCGCCAGCTGGTGAGCCGCGCCACGCCCCTGCAGCTGCAGCTGAAGCGCATCCTGCGCGTGCTGGTGGGGGCCACGATCGTGCTCACCGCGGCCCTGCTCATCTCCTACAGCGTGAACGACCGCGGCCTCACGGAGTCGCTGCGCGCGACCACGGCCACGGTGACCACGGTGGTGCCCGTGGGCCTGCTGCTGGGCATGACCGTGGCCTTCGCCGTGGGGGCCGTGCGCGTCTCCCGCGCGGGGGCCATCGTGCAGGACATCCAGGCCGTGGAGGCGCTCAACTACGCCGACGTGGTGTGCCTCGACAAGACGGGCACGCTCACGGCCAACCGGCTCACGGTGCGCGACGTCCGCTGGGCGGAGGGCGTGGGCGGCGCGGAGGCGATGGGCTGGCTGGGGGCCTTCGCCGCCGCCGTCGCGGGCGAGAGCAAGACCGCCGACGCCCTCGCCGAGCGCTTCGCCCCCGCCGCCCGCGAGGCCCGCCCCGACGGCAACGTGCCCTTCAGCTCGGCGCGGCGCTGGAGCGCCATGCGGCTGCGGGCGGGCGGCGAGCGGCGCGTGTTCGCGCTGGGCGCGCCGGAGACGCTGGCGCGCCCCGACGGCCCCGGCGCGGAGCTGCTGGAGGCCGCGCGCGCCGCCAGCGAGGCTGGCCTGCGGAGCGTCATCTTCGCCGAGACCGCGGCCCTGCCCGAGCGCGACGCGCCCATCGGGGAGGCGCGCCCGCTGGCCCTCATCACGCTCGCCGACGTGCTCCGCCCGGAGGTGAAGGAGGCCTTCACGCTCATGGACGAGCTGGGCATCGAGCCCAAGATCATCAGCGGCGACGACCCGCGCACGGTGGCCGCCCTGCTGCGCCAGCTGGGCATCGAGACGCGCGGCGGCGTCATCGCCGGGGCGGAGCTGGAGACGCTGACGGAGGACGATTTCGCCGAGGCGGCGGCCACGCGCAGCGTCTTCGGGCGCATCTCGCCGGACCAGAAGCGGGCCATCGTGGAGGCCCTGCGCGAGCGCGGGCGCTTCGTGGCCATGGTGGGCGACGGGGCCAACGACGTGCACGCCCTGCGCGCCGCCGACATCGCCGTGGCCATGGAATCGGGCGCCTCCACGGCGCGCGGCGTGGCCGGCATCGTGCTGCTGCGCGATTCCTTCGCCGCGCTCATCCGCGGCGCGCGCGAGGCCACCTTCGTGCTGGGCAACTCCGCCCGCCTGAGCAAGCTCTTCCTGGCCAAGAGCATCTACGCCTACCTGCTCATCTTCGCCGCCGACCTGCTGGGGCTGGATTTCCCCTTCCTGCCCCGCCACGGCTCGCTCACGGCCATGCTGGCGCTGGGCATCCCCGCCATCTTCATCAGCATCAGCATCCCCCCGCCGGGCGCGGGCAAGGACTACCTGCACAGCGTGCTGCGCTTCGCCCTGCCCGCGGGCATAGCCCTGGGGGTCGTGGCCATGATCGTGCAGTTCGGCGTGGAATGGCTCTTCGGGCAGGGCGTGGAGGAATCGCGCACGCTGGTGTCGCTGGTCATCGGCTTCACCAGCATCGGCTTCGTGGTCGAGGTGCTGGGCTTCGAGGGGGCGTCCTTCCGCAACCTCACGCGGCCGGTGCTGACGCTGCTGCTGGCGGCGGCGCTGGGGGCGGCGCTGGTGCTGACGGTGTACACGCCCTGGCTGCGCGATTTCTTCAATTTCTCGGCGATCAACGCGGGCGAGTGGGCGGTGGTGGGGGTGGGCACGGCGGCGGCGCTGGCGGGGCAGTACTACGTGAGCCGTCACTGGCGCGGGATCATCGCCTTCCTGTTGGCGACGCCGGGGGAGAAGGAGCGGCTGCGGGGCCGCCCGGCCTGACGGGGGCCATCGGGTTACGTTGACACGCTCCGGGGCGACCGGGAGAATCCGGCGCTGCCCGGAGGGAGCAATGACGCAGCCGCGCTGGCGCTTCGCGCGCATGACGCCCGCCGAGATCAACCAGGATCCGGTGCAGGGCGAGTTCTTCAGCCGCGAGGCCGATCTGCCCGGACGCCTCGTGCGCGAGGCCATCCAGAATTCGCTCGACGCGCGCCGCGGCGCCGACCCCGTGCGCGTGCGCTTCGTCTTCAGCGGCGAGCGCGACGTGCTGCCCCCGCATCGGGCCGCGCGCTACCTCGACGGCCTCGAGGAGCATGTCGAGGCGGTGGTGGCGGCGGGCGGCATGACGGCGGGCGCGTCCGGCGAGGATGACGACGAGGAAGAGAGCGCCGCCTACGACGCGCTCGCCTGCTTCAACAAGCCGATGGACTACCTCGTCGTCGAGGACTTCGGCACGAAGGGGCTCAAGGGCAACATCCGCGCCAACTCCGAGCTGGAAGAGAACAACCACTTCTGGGGCTTCTTCCGCAGCATCGGCATCTCCCCGAAGGGCGAGAACGACGCGGGCTCGTGGGGGCTGGGCAAGTGGGTGTTCCCCGACGCCTCCATCATCAACGCCTACCTGGGCATGACGCAGCGCGAGGACGAAGAGAACTGGCTGCTGATGGGCATGGCGCTGCTCAAGACGCACCACCTGGGCGAGGGAGAGGAACGGGAGAAGTACCGCTACTACGGCTCCTTCGCCGCCCACAGCGACGCCACCGACGAGCAGTGGTTCCCGCTGCCCGTCAATTCCGACGACGACGCGGACGACTTCATTCAGGAGACGCTGCGCGATTTCAACCTGGAGCGGCTGGAGAATCCCGGCCTCTCCGTGATCGTGCCCTACCCGAAGACCGAGCTGAACCCCACGGCCATCGCGCGGGCGGTGCTGACGCAATACTTCCTGCCCGTCGTGCGGGGCGATCTCATGGTCGAGATCGTCCACCCGGACGAGGAGACGCGAACCATCGACGCCGCCAGCATTGAGGAAGAGGTCGGGCGCATCGCGAAGTCGGAGCGCGACGACGAGTCGCCGGAGTCGCTGCTCGGGGCCATCGAGCTCGCGCGCTGGGCGCTTGAGCGGAACGAGCGCGCACACACCGAGCTTCCGGCGCGGAACCTGCCGGACGCGCTCGGCGGGCACGCCGACCTCGACGCCATCCGCGAGCGCTACGAGCGCGGGGACCGGCTCGCATTCCGGCTGACGACGAACGCGCGAGCGCGGAGCGACGCCCGCCCCACCGAATCCGGCTTCCACCTCTACCTCGAACGCGACGACCGGCTGGACAAGGGGCACGACTACTTCATGCGCGGGCCGCTTCGCATTCCGCACATGGACCACATCGAACGGCAGAAGGCGCGGGCGCTCGTGCTCGTCGATGGCGACTCCCCGCTGGGCCACCTGCTGCGCGACGCCGAGGGCCCGGCGCACGAGTCGTGGGATCCGCACGCGCAGCGTCTCAAGGACAACTGGAGCGGGGGCTATCAGCGCGTGCAGGACGTGCGGCGCGCCGCCGTGCACCTGCTGCAACGCCTCGTCGAGCGGCCCCGGGAGCGGCAGATGGACGCGCTCGCCGACCTCTTCCCCGGCGATCCCTCGCGCATCGGGAAGGGAACGAGCGGCAAGACCGGAACCAGGACGCCCCCGACCCGCACCGCCACAGGCGCGCCCAGCCCGCTGCAGGTCGATTCGCCCGCGGGCGCATTCGTGGTGCGGAAGCCGACGGGCGGCGAGGAGACGCTCGCGGGTACGGTCTGGAACGTGCGCTTCGCCTACGACACCGTGCGCGGCAACCCCTTCACCGTGTTCGAGGCGGGCGTGCGGCAGGGCTCGCCCGATTTCTCGCTCGACGAGGGGCTGGAGCTGGACGGGACGGCGGGCTGCGAGTTCGAGGTGGTCGGCCCGAACGCGCTGCGCTTCGAGGTGACGGACGAGACCTTCCGGCTGCGCGTCTCCGGCTTCGACGAACGCGACGTGAAGGTGGAGGTGCGCGAGGAGAAGGCGGCGGATGAGCGTGAGGAAGAGGACGCCGCGTGATCAGCCGCATCAACCGCACCGGGCGCAAGCGCATCCAGCGGCGCGACGTCGACCTCAGCCTGCGCGTGGCGGAGCGGGGCGAGGCGCCCATCTTCGACCTCACGCTGCGGCTGGAGGACTACGGCTTCCCGCCGGAGGCGCGCGTGCGCGTCGAGGCCGCGCGCGGCAACGCCTCCCAGCGCTGGGACTACGGCACGGTCTGGCGCCGCACGCCGCCCCCCGACGAGGAGCGCCGCCTGACGGAGGTTCCCGGGGCCGCGAGCTTCCGCGTGTTCGTGGTGGCGGCGGACGGCTCCGGCAAGCTGCTCGGCCACGCGCCCAACCTGCGGCCGGTGCTGCCGCTTGATTCGCGGCTGCCGCTGGAGGAGAGCGACGATCTCGGCGAGGAGGTCTGGCGCGTCGAGTTCGACGGCGACAACGGCGACCCCGTGCTGAAGGTCAACTCCGGCATCCCGGGCATCAGCGAGTCCGTGCGCCGCGATCCTGCCTTCCGCTCGCTCGTCATGCCGGAGGTGTTCCGCACGATCCTCACGCGCATGGTCCTGATCGACCGCGCCAACCCGGAGGACGATGAGCCGTGGGGGCACTGGTTCGGGATCGCGCACGCCTACCTGCCCGACCGCGAGCCGCCGTACCTGGGGGGGCCGCACGACGCCGGCCGGGACGATGAGGCCCGCGAGTGGATCGACGCGGTCGTGGGGGCGATGGCGAAGAAGCCGCTCGACGCGGCCAACTCCTACCGGGAAGCGCTGGCGTGAGCGAGGCGATCGAGCGGCTGCGCGAGGCGCGCGAGGCGCTCATGCGACCCGGCGCGCCCCTGCGCGTCAACCTGCGCGACTACGTGCCGGAGGGTTCGGCGGCGTGGCGGGCGTTCGTGCGCGTCAGGAGCGAGTCCGCGCGCTCCACGCTCGTGCCCGGCTACAGCGTGCGGCGCGCGACGATCGTCGGCTGGCTCGACGACGTGATCGCCCAGTTGGAGGCGGAGCGCGACGCCGGGGAGACGCCCGCGGATGAGCCCGTGGAAGCGCCTTCGCCGCGCGATCTGCCCCGCACGGGCGAACGCTCGTCGCGGATGGAGCCTTCCGCGGGATCGCCCTCCCCGAGGGGGACGCCGCTGCGACGGCTGACGGCGGCGGGCATCGCGGAGGCGCAGGCGTTCCTCGCGCGCCTGCGCGAGCACCCCGACGCGGACCGCACGCCGCCCGACGACCTGCTCTTCGGCGACCGCTACAGCCGCCCGTTCGACGCGGGCGCGGGCATCACGGTGGAGCCGCGCGCGTTCGGGACGCGGCGCGAGGCGGGGGCGTATCTGTCGCCGCTGCTCGAGTCGGTGCGGCACCGCGTCGCGGACGACGCAGGCGTGTGGTCGTGGCTTGGCATGTTCTACTTCACGGATACCGTCCGCGTGAGGGATGGGCGCGCGCAGTTGCACACCGACGAGGCAAGCCTTTTTCTGGGAGAGAGGGCTGCTCAACGTCGCTATCGGCACTACCTTTGGATGGCTTGGCGGATTTACGAACAGCATGGCGAGAAAGTGTCCTTTCTCCTCGACCAGCCTCTGACCGCGAGGGGGGACTTGCTGGAAGCTGTCGGTGGATATGCCCGCATCTTCAACTCCGCAGGGGTCGTTCCACTGGCCCTGCGCCTCTATACCCACAGCGGCAAACTGAAGCGCGGCTTTAGTGCGAAGAAGGGGCAGCCTGGCAATATTCGCCGCCTGCCTGCTGTGCTGGAGCAGCTGGCGTTGACCTACGACGTGTATGGCATGGCGCCGGACGCGCTGCTGGATGTGCTGCCCGACGACTTCCGCCGCTGGGACGCGAGGACGGCGTGAGCGAGGCGGTCTGGCGGCTGCGCGAGGCGCTCGACGCGCTCACGCGGCCCGACGCGCCCGCGACGGTCAACCTGCGCGACTACGTGCCGGAGGGATCGGCGGCGTGGCGGGCGTTCGTGCGTGAATGGCCAGCCGATGCGGGTTCTGGTCCGCCGGAGGGCTCGGCGGCATGGCGGGCGTTCGTGCGGGCGTGGCGCGTGCCCGGCGACGACGTGGAGCGCGCGACGATGGTCGGCTGGGTCGAGGCGGTGATCGCGCGGCTGGAGGCGGAGACCGATGCCCGGGAGAAGCCCGCGGGTGAATCCGCCAGGGAGAGCGAAGCGCCTTCGCCGCGCGATCTGCCCCGCACGGGGGAGCGCTCGTCGCGGATGGAAGGGGCCGTGTTCAGCCTCGAGACGGACGATGTCGCGCGGACGCTGGCCGAGCGCTCCGTGGCGGACGCGGACGCGGGGCCAGCGGCGGACTGGCCCGTCTCCGCGCGGGTTCCCGCGCAACAGATGGACGACTGGTACTACGGGCCGGAGTACGACGAGGAGGCGCGGCAGGAGCGCGCCAGCCTCTCGGCGGCGCAGTGGGAGGAGCGGTTGCGCTGGCAGGCGGAGCACGGCGGCGATCCCGCGCGGGACACGCCGACGCCGTCGGCGCGCGGGCGGGCGGGGACTCCGCTGCGGCGGCTGACGGCGGAGGGCATCGTGGAGGCGCGGGCGTTCCTGATGCGCCTGCGCGAAGAGCCCGACGCGGACCGCGAGCCGCCGCGCGCGCTGCTGTTCGGCGACCGGCGCTACAGCCGCCCCTACAGCGAGGAAGTGCGCGTCGAGCGGCGGGGCTTCCGCACGCGGCGCGAGGCGGGGGAGTATCTGTCGCCGTTGCTCGCGCCCGTGCGCCACCACATCACGGATGACGCGGGCGTGTGGTCGTGGCTCGGCATGTTCTACTTCCCCGAGATCGTGCGCGTGAAGGATGGCCGGGTGCTGCTCCATGCCGATACGACGTCGCTCTTCCTGGGCGAACGGTCGGCGCAGCGGCGCTACCGCCACTACCTCTGGTCGGCCTGGCGGCTCTACGAGCAGCACGGCGAGAGCGTGGGCTACGTCCTCGACCAGCCGGTGACGGACTCCGGCGACATCGCCAAGGCGGTGCTCGACTACCCCCGCGTGTTCACCTCGGCGGGCGTGATCCAGCTCATCCTCCAGCTGTATACGGACGGCGAGCGGACGAAGCGCGGGTTCAGCGTGCGGGCGCGGCAGGGCGTTTCCACCAGGCCCCGGCCCGGCACCGTGTGGCACCTGATCGAGCGCGCCTTGCCGCAGCTGGAGCTGACCTACGACGTGTACGGCATGGCGCCGGACGCGCTGCTGAAGGTGCTGCCGGACGATTTCCGCGCGTGGGAGCGCGCGGACGCGATGGGGGCGTAGCGGCCCTACCAGCCGCGGGCGGCGAGGGCCTCGCCCTCGGGCAGGCTGGCGACGGACTGGCCGCGCATGGCCGGGCCCAGGCCGCGGCTGACGCGCGCCAGCAGCTCCGCGTCCCCGTAGTGCGTGACGGACTCGACGATGGCGCTGGCCACGGCGGGGGGGTTCTCGGCCTTGAAGATGCCGGAGCCGACGAACACGCCGTCGGCGCCGAGGCGCATCATGAGGGCGGCGTCGGCGGGGGTGGCCACGCCCCCGGCGGCGAAGTTGACGACGGGCAGGCGGCCCTCGGCGCGCACGCGCTCGACCAGTTCGAGGGGGGCGCGCAGGTCCCTGGCGGCGGCGGGGAGCTCGTCGGGGGAGAGGGAGCAGAGGCGGCGGATTTCGCCCTGCACGGCGCGCATGTGGCGCACGGCCTCGACGATGTCGCCGGTGCCGGCCTCGCCCTTGGTGCGGATCATGGCGGCGCCCTCGGCGATGCGGCGCAGGGCCTCGCCGAGGTCGCGGCAGCCGCAGACGAAGGGCACGGTGAAGGCGCGCTTGTCGATGTGGTGGGCCTCGTCGGCGGGGGTGAGCACCTCGGACTCGTCGATGTAGTCGACGCCGAGGGCCTGCAGGATGTCGGCCTCGACGAAGTGGCCGATGCGGGCCTTGGCCATGACGGGGATGGAGACGGCCTCGGTGATGCGGACGATGATTTCGGGGTCGCTCATGCGGGCCACGCCGCCGTCGCGGCGGATGTCGGCGGGCACGCGCTCGAGGGCCATGACGGCGCAGGCCCCGGCCTCCTCGGCGATGCGGGCGTGTTCGGGGGAGACGACGTCCATGATGACGCCGCCCTTGAGCATCTGCGCGAGGCCGGTCTTCACCGTCCAGGTGCCGCGTTCGGTCGCTCCGTTCTCGCTCATGGTCGGCTCCTCCGCGGGGGTGGTTTCAGCTTAGGCGTTTTCAGGGGGCGGCGCGGCGCACGAGCGTGAGGCCGTCGCGCACGGTGAGCAGCACGCATTCGACGCGCGCGTCGGCGGCGAGGCGGGCGTTGAGGGCGCGGATGGCGGCGGTGTCGTCCGTATCGTCGTCCGCGTCGAGCACGCGCCCGCCCCAGAGCATGTTGTCGAAGGCGATGACGCCGCCGTCCGCCAGTTTGGGCAGGACGGCGTCGTAGTAGGCGGGGTAGTTGGCCTTGTCGGCGTCCACGAAGACGAAGCCGAAGGGGCCGTCGAGGGCGGCGATGGTGTCGAGGGCGGGGCCGTGGCGCAGCTCGATGCGGTCGCCGAGGGGGCTGCGGGCGAAGTTGGCGCGGGCGATGGCGGCGTGCTCCTCGCTGATCTCGCAGGTGACGAGCCGCCCGCCGGGGGGCAGGGCCTCGGCCATGGAGAGGGCGGAGTAGCCCGTGAAGCAGCCGATTTCGAGCACGCGGCGGGGGCGCAGGATGGCCACGAGCAGCTTGAGCAGGCGGCCCTCGAGGCGGCCCGTGAGCATGCCCGCGCGCGCGCCCAGCTGTTGCGTCTCCTCCGCGATGGCCCGCAGCAGCTCCGGCTCGGGCGTGGTGGAGGCGCGGGCGAACTCCTCGATGTCGGGGCGCACGAGCGGGTCCATGGGGCGCCTCCGCTCAGGCGTCCTGACGCCAGATGCGCGGCTCCGCGCCGGTCATCATGTCGCCGATGGCGGAGAGCTCGATGCGCCAGGGGGTGAGGCGCAACATGCCGAACTCGGGGTTCTCCACGGTCTGGAAGAAGAGGGCGGGGTCGTAGCCGACGGGCGGGGGCGCGTTCCTGATGAAGTCCCAGAGGCGGCGCTTCTCGGCGGGGTCGTCCTCCCAGTCGGCGCGGCACTCGGCGTACACCTGCTGCTGGGCGAGGGGGTTATCGGGGGGCAGGTGGAAATAGGTGAGGGAGACGTACGGGGCGGCGGCGAGGTGCTTCTCCTTGTGGGAATGGCGGCCGGTGGCGATCCAGCCGGTGGCGCCCTCCCAGACGGGGTGGAGGATGCGGGAGCGGGGGCGTCCCTTGCGATCGACGGTGGCGACGGAGCACCAGACGGTGCGGTTGACGCGGGCCGCGAACTCGTCGGCGATCTCGTCGAAGGTGGCGACGTCCATGTTCCAGGCCTCCCGCGCGCAGTGGCGCGGGCGCTAGGATACGGGATGCGGGCGGGATTGGCGCGTATGAACGAAAGTTCTATACTGGGGACGGCGGAAAACGGAGGCCATGCATGAGCGCCACGTCGAGCATTGAGTGGACGCAGGCGACCTGGAACCCGGTGACGGGTTGCACGAAGGTCAGCCCCGGCTGCGCCCACTGCTACGCGGAGACGTTCGCCAACCGCTTCCGTGGCGTGCCCGGCCATCCCTACGAGCGGGGCTTCGAGCTCCAGCTGCGTCCCGAGCGGCTGGAGTTGCCGCTGGACTGGAAGAAGCCGCGCATGATCTTCGTGAACAGCATGAGCGACCTCTTCCACGAGGGCGTGGACGACGATTTCATCGCGCGCGCGTTCGCGACGATGGAGCGCGCGCACTGGCACACCTTCCAGGTGCTGACGAAGCGCCCCGAACGGGCGCTGGCGCTGGCGGGCGGGCTGCCCTGGCCGGACAACGTGTGGCTGGGCGTGTCCGTGGAGAACCGCCGCTTCCTGCACCGGCTGGACGCGCTGCGCGGGATTCCCGCCGCGCTGCGCTTCGCCTCCTGCGAGCCGCTGCTGGGGCCGCTGGCCGGGATCGACCTGACGGGCATCGGCTGGGTCATCTGCGGGGGCGAGTCGGGGCCGCGGGCGCGGCGCATGGAGCCGGAGTGGGCGCGCGCGCTGCGGGGTGCCTGCGAGGCTGCGTCGGTGCCGTTCTTCTTCAAGCAGTGGGGGGCGCACGACGCGGATGGGCGTCGCGTGGGCAAGGGGCGCGCGGGCCGCGAGTTCGACGGCCAGCGCTGGGACGGGATGCCGGGGGCGATTCAGAACGCGGGGAACGTGACCCGCGTATCCGTACCCGTGCCCCAGTAGGTCTTCTTCATCTTTTTTTCAGGAGGGCGCTCGACCATCACCAACCCCTCCCTCTCAGCATCGCGCAGCACTTTCTTCCCGTGCGTCTCGCGGAACGCGGTCTCGATCAAGACAAAGTTGTCAATCTCACCGATGGGAACATCCGCACGTCCAGCAAAGTGACGCAGCATCAGGCTGCGCAACTGGGCGTAGTTCGGCTCGACTCCAAACAGCGTGGCCTGTCCCCGACTCGGCGCGGTGAAGTCCGAGAAGGTGACGCCGCCTGCCTGATCGACTTTCCACATGGCATCCTTCATGACTCGCAGCCCCTCCGGGCTGTGGGTGGCGAAGGCGAGGAAGTACTCCGTCCGGTTCCTCGCATCCCTCATCTCGAACAGGCGGACATATTTCATGCCGATGCCCTCGAGCTGACGAGCGTAGAGGTCGCTGAGGAACTTCTTCTTGTCCTGAGCAGCAAGCCCCGCCGCATCCCTCCACTTCCGTGTGCCGAAGAGATCGTCGAGGGGCGACTCGAACGAGGGGTGCTCAAGGAACCGGCTGATCGGTTCGTACATGAGGGAAACGAGCAGCTCGGTCTTGGGGAAGTCGGCCAAGCGACGCAGCAGGTCGAGCGGCAGGCCCTTCACGCCGAAGGGATCGACCATGACGAAGGACGGCCTCGACGGCCTCAGGCCAAAGTTCCTAACCTTTTCAAGACCGCCGAACACTTCGTCGATATGCTCCTCAAAAGTTCCCTGTCGAACCATCACCTCGGCGTTCGGCGGATGCTGGCGACTATCGACCGTGGTCTTGAGCATCTCGAAGTGCGCCTGGTCCTCTTCGATAAACAGGAACTTGAACCGGCAGCCCTTCATATTCGGCAAATGCTTGTGCTGGGCGAGAACGTCGAGCGCGATGATGGGCGAGCCGGGCTCGCCGTCGGCGTACGTGCCCGGCCCGGCGAAGCCATCGACGAAGACGATGAGGCCTCGCGTGCTCGCCAGCTTCGGGTAGTACGCCTGGAGGTAGCGGCGCAGGATCTCGTGCTTGGCGACGGTGTGCGGTTGGATCTTCCAGGTAGCAGTCATGGGCGAACGGTTGTACCACGGCGGTCCCGAATCGGCAAATCCGCATCCCCGCGCTTGCCGCCCCTCCCCCTCCGGTGTAGCGTTGGCGCGCACATCACCGGGCCCGCGGCAGTGAGGCCCGCGTGCGGGCGCGCGTCCGCACGCGAACGCAAAGCAGGGGCATGAGCTTCTACGACACCTGGGCCGCCATCCTCATCGCCTCCATCGCCGGCTTCATCCTCGTCTTCACGGCGCTGGTGGGGGCGCGCCTGCTCGGGCCCTTCGCGCGCGAGCGGGGCAAGGGCGTCTCCTACGAGTGCGGGATGCTGCCCACGGGGCGCAACTGGTCCCAGGTGCACGTGCGCTACTACCTGTTCGCCATCATGTTCCTCATCTTCGACGTGGAGACGATCTTCATCTTCCCCTGGGCGGTGACCTTCCTCGACCTGCCGGGCTTCGTGTTCTGGTACATGTTCGTGTTCATCACGGTGCTGGGCGCGGGGCTGCTCTACGCCTGGCGGCGGGGCGTGCTGGAGTGGCGATGAGCGACGGCGAGACCCCCGCCGCCCCCGCCTACGCGCCGGACTACGGGAACGAGGCCGAGCGCCTCACGCCCGTGGCCCTGCCGGAGCAGCGCGCGGCCTACCGCGTGGTCATGCCGGGCGTGCTGCAGACGGGCGTGGACGCGGTGCTCGCCGTGAGCCGCAAGAGTTCGCTCTGGCCCATGACCTTCGGGCTGGCCTGCTGCGCCATCGAGATGATCGGCACCTTCATGAGCAACCACGACCTCGACCGCTTCGGCATCGTGCCCTGGCCCAGCCCGCGGCAGAGCGACGTGATGATCGTGTCCGGCACGGTGACGAAGAAGATGGCCCCCGCCATCAAGCTGCTCTACGAGCAGATGCCCAACCCCAAGTACGTGATCTCGATGGGCGCCTGCGCCACCAACGGCGGCCCCTACACGGAGTACGACCGCGTGCTGCAGGGAGTGGACAAGATCATCCCCGTGGACGTGTACGTGCCCGGCTGCCCGCCGCGCCCGGAATCGCTGCTCGACGGCTTCATCGCCCTCCAGGAGAAGATCATGGAGGAGAAGGGGACGACCGGATGAGCGCCGCATCTGAGGTGCCGGCCATCGCCGCGCTCGTGCGGGAGCGGCTGCCGGAGGTTCCCTTCACGGCCTCGGAGACGAAGACGTACGCCGACCTGCGCGTCGCGCCCGCGCGCCTGCTGGAGCTGATGACGGGGCTGCGCGACGACCCCGACCTGGCCTTCGACCTGCTGCGCAACGTGGTGGCGCTGGACATGGAGGAGGAGGGGCTGGCGGCGCGCTACCAGCTCTACTCCTTCCGCCACAGCCACGCCCTGCAGGTGAGCGTGGCCGCGCCCCTCGCCGCGCCCGTGCTGCCCACGCTCACGGGGCTGTGGCCGACGGCGGACTGGCACGAGCGGGAGGCGGCGGAGATGGTGGGGCTGGTGTTCTCGGGGCACCCCGATCCGCGCAACCTGCTGCTGGAGGAGGACCTGCGCATCCATCCCCTGCGCAAGGCGCACCCGCTGCAGCAGGCCGAAATCCTGCAGGGCATCGAGGACGGCCCGCCCGGGGTGGACCGCTAGATGGCGATCTGGCCGGAGGAGCGGACGGCCGCCGCGGGCGACCTCGACACGGTCGACATGACCGTGAACGTGGGCCCGCAGCACCCGGCCACGCACGGCGTGTTCCGCATGGTGCTGACGGTGGACGGCGAGCGCGTGGTGGGCTGCGAGCCCTACATCGGCTACCTGCACCGCGGGCTGGAGAAGCTGACGGAGAACGCCGACTACCGCCAGGCCATGGGCTGGTGGGACCGCACGGACTACCTCGCGGGCATGTGCTGCGAGGGGGCCTACGTGATGGCCGTGGAGCGGCTGGCGGGCATCGAGGCCCCGGAGCGGGCGGAGTACATCCGCGCCCTCATGATGGAGCTGTCGCGCATCAACTCCCACTTCATGTTCCTGGGGGCCTTCGGCGCGGACGTGGGCTCCTTCGGCACGAGCTTCACCTACGCCTGGCGCGAGCGCGAGCGCATCTACGACCTCTTCGAGGAGGTGGCCGGGGACCGCATGTTCCCCACCTACTTCCGCATCGGCGGCGTGACCATGGACCTGCCCGCCAACTTCGAGCGGCGCTGCCGCGAGGTGCTGGCCTCCATCCGCCAGGGGCTGGAGGACCTGGACGGGCTGCTCACGGGCAACGAGGTGTTCGTGGAGCGCTGCCGCGGGCTCACGCCGGTGACGCCCGAATGGGCCATCGCGCGGGGCGTCACCGGCCCCATGCTGCGCGCCACGGGCCTCGCCTGGGACATCCGCAAGGCCGAGCCCTACGGCGTCTACCCGAAGCTCGATTTCGACATCCCCACGGGACGGCAGGGCGACGTGTTCGACCGCTTCCACGTGCGCCTGGCGGAGTGCTACCAGAGCGCGCGCATGGTGGAGCAGTGCCTCGAGGCCATGCCCGGCGGGCGCGTGCTCGCCCCCAAACTGCCCAAGACGCTGCGCATCAACGAAGGCGAACTCTACTTCCCCACGGAGGGCACGAAGGGCGAGTACGGCGTCTACCTGATGGCGCGCGGCGGGACGCAACCCTACCGCGCCAAGCTGCGCTCGCCCTCCTTCTGCAACCTCTCGGCCCTGCGGGAGCTGGTGGTGGGGACCTACGTGGCCGACGCCATCGTCATCCTCGGCTCGCTCGACATCGTGCTGGGCGAGGTGGACAAGTGACCTTCGGCGAGGCCTTCTTCGGCATGAGCTGGCTGGACGCGATCATCCGCATCGTGATCGTGGTGCTGCTGATGACGGTGGTGGTGGTCTACCTGACCTACGGGGAGCGCAAGGTGATCGCGCGCTTCCAGATGCGGCTGGGGCCGACGCGCACGGGCCCGGCGGGGCTGCTGCAGGGCGTGGCCGACGCGCTCAAGCTGCTCTGCAAGGAGGACGTGCGCCCGCGCAACGCCGACCGCTGGGTGTTCGAGTTCGCGCCCTACCTGACCTTCATCCCCGTCTTCCTCGTGCTGGCGGCGCTGCCCTTCGCGCGCGACTGGGGCGTTCGCAACCTAGCGCTGGGCATGTTCTTCGTGTTCGCCGTGCTGGGGCTCAACATCGTGGGCGTGCTCATGGCCGGGCTGGGCTCGGGGAACAAGTACGCCCTGCTCGGCGGCGTGCGCGCGGCGGCGCAGATGATCAGCTACGAGATTCCGCTGGTGGTGGCCCTGCTGGCGGTGGCCATGCTGGCGGGCACGCTCGACCTGAACGCCATCGCGGCCATGCAGGAGTCGCGCCCCTTCGTGCTCGTGCAGCCCCTCGCCTTCGTCATCTTCCTGACCGCCGTGCTCTCCGAGCTGCACCGCGCGCCCTTCGACATCCCCGTGGCCGAATCGGAGATCGTGGGCGGCTACTTCGTGGAGTATTCGGGCATTCGCTGGAGCATGTTCCAGCTGGCCGAATACGCCGCCCTCTGGGCCTTCAGCATCTTCGGCGCGGTCGTCTTCCTCGGCGGCTGGCAGTTCCCCTTCGGCGACGACTGGGGCTGGTGGTGGCAGCTCATCCTCACGCTGGTCAAGAGCCTGCTCCTGATCCTGCTCATCTTCTGGGTGCGGGCCACGCTGCCGCGCCTGCGCATGGACCAGCTCATGAGCTTCTGCTGGAAGGCGCTCATCGAGGTGAGCTTCGCCCTGCTGCTGGTGAACGGCCTCTTCCTCTACTTCGGCTGGTCGGAGATCATCCTCGCGGTGGTGAACTGGGCGGGGGCCGCCGCCTTCCTCGGGGCCATCTACCTGCGCGCCATCCGCAAGCCCGCCGTCGAGAACCTCGTCGGCGCCTACAAACACGCGGGGGTTTCGCCGCCATGATCGGCATTCTCAAGGGGCTGGCCACCACCTTCTCCACCTTCACGCGGCGGCCCGTCACCATCCAGTACCCGACGGAGAAGCACGAGCTGCCGGAGCGGCAGCGCAGCTTCCCCGTGCTCACGTGGGACTTCGACCACGACGAGCCCTTCTGCACGGGCTGCAACATCTGCGTGCGCAACTGCCCGGTGGACTGCATGACGGCGGTCATGCACGACAACCCGAAGTACGCCGAGGGCACGAGCGAGCGGCGCAAGATCGCCGAGAAGTTCTGGATCGACTACGCGCGCTGCATGCGCTGCAACATCTGCATCGAGGTCTGCCCCTTCGAGGCCATCGCCATGGACAACACGTGGGCCGGGCACGAACACTCGACCTACGACCGGCGCGACCTGCACAAGGACATCGAGGACCTGCTGGCGGCGAGCAAGCGCGGGGAGCTGGCCAACCCCTTCCGCCCGCTGGACAGCATCGAGGCGAACGCGGCGCTGGCGGAGGGCGGGGAGGCGCCCGCGCCGGGCTTCGCCGCGGCCCGCCCCGAGGCCCGCGCCGCCCAGGACGAGCGCATCGCCCAGGGGCTGGGCGCGGCCATCCAGGAACGCGAGCCGGAGGTCCGCCAGGAGGCCGCCGGAGCCGCCGCCGCCCTCAGCGCGGAGGACGAGGAGGCCGCCGCGCTCACGCCGCGCAAGCTGCGCGCGCGCCGCATGAAGGCCGAGCGCGAGGCCCGCGCCGAACGGGAGGCGGGCGAGGTGAGCGCGGAGGCGATCGCCGCCCTGCGCCGCTACGGCAGCGAGCTCTACACCGAGATCACGGGCGAGCCCGTGCCCGCCCCCGGCTCGCCGCCGCCCGCGCCCGCCGCGGGAGCCACCCCCGCCGCCGCGCCCGCGGGCGACGCGGGCGATCCCAACTCGCCGCGCAAGGTGCGCGCCCGCCGCATGAAGGCCGAACGCGCCGCCCGCGAGCACATCGCCCGGGGCGAGGAGACGCCCGCGGACGTCCTGCAGGCGCTGAACGACACGGAGAGCGCCCTCTACAAGGAGATCACGGGGAACGATCCCGCGCCCGCGGGGGCCGCCGCTCCCGCCGTCGCGCCCGCGGCGCCCGCCGCCGGGGGGCAGGGCGACCCCAACTCGCCGCGCAAGCTGCGTGCGCGCCGCATGAAGGCCGAACGCACGGCGCGCGAGCATCTGGCGCGGGGCGAGGCCGTGCCCGCCGAGCTCGCGGCCTCCATCGCCGAGCTGGGCGGGGCCGTGCCCGGGGCGGGGGAGGGCGGCGCGTGATCACGGAGGTCCTCTGGTGGATCGTGGCCGCGGGCGTGGTGGGGGCCTCGGCGGGCGTGGTGCTCTCGCGCTCGGTGGTGCACGCCGCCATCTTCCTCATCCTTAGCCTCGCGGGGGTGGGGGCCATCTACCTCTTCCTCACGGTCGAGTTCATCGCCCTCGTGCAGTTCCTCATCTACGGCGGCGCGGTGACGGTGCTGATCCTGCTGGCGCTGATGCTCACGCGCATGGGCGCGTCGGGGCGGCCCGAGCCGCTGACGGGGGCGCAGGCCCCCTTCGGCGCGCTGGTGGCGGCGGCGCTCATGGCCACACTCATCGGCGTGGCCGTGGCCACGGCCTGGCCGGGGGACCTGGGGGGCTCGCCCACGGCCATCTCCATCGAGCGCATCGGGGCGGCCCTCTTCCAGAACTACGGCGCGCCCTTCATCATCATGGCGGCGCTGCTGCTGGTGGCCTTCGTGGGCGCGATCGTGATCGCGAGGCAGGAGGACGGCGACTAGTGGTCCCGCTGGAGAACTACCTCGTCCTCAGCGCCATCCTCTTCGCGCTCGGCGTCTACGGCGTGCTCTCGCGGCGCAACGCCGTGCTGGTGCTGATGAGCGTGGAACTGATGCTGAACGCGGTGAGCCTCAATTTCGTGGCCTTCGCCGCGCACCTCGATCCGGACCGCGCCACGGGCATCGTCTTCGCCGTGTTCGTGATCGCGGTGGCGGCGGCGGAGGTGGGGCTGGCGCTGGCCATCGTCATCCGCCTCTTCCGCAACCGCTCCAGCGCCAACGTGGACGAGGCGGCCACGCTGCGATGGTGAGGGAGGGGCCGCGTGGCTGAGCACGCCTGGATCCTGGCCGCCGTCCCCGCCATCGCCTTCCTCGCGCTGGCCGCCCTCGGACGCCGCCTGCCGCGCCAGGGCGATTTCCTGGCGGTGCTGGCCGCGGCCTCCGGCTTCGGCCTCTTCTTCGCCGTGCTGGCCAGCTTCCTGGGGCGGGGCGAGGGCGCCTGGCCCGTGCTCAACGCCATCGAGTGGACGGCCATCGGCGACTTCCGCCTGAACATGGGCATCGCCGTCGACCAGATCACGATCGTCATGCTGGCCGTCGTCACCACCGTCGCCTTCATGGTCAACGTCTTCTCCGTGGGCTACATGAAGGGCGAGCCGCGCTACTGGTGGTACTTCGCCGTGCTCCAGCTGTTCGTGGCCTCGATGCTGCTGCTGGTGCTGGCCGACAACCTGCTGCTGCTCTACGTGGCCTGGGAGCTGGTGGGGCTGAGCTCGTTCCTGCTCATCGGGCACTACTGGGAGCGGCGTTCGGCGGTGGAGGCGGCGAAGAAGGCGTTCATCACCACGCGCGTGGGCGACGTGGGCCTGCTCATCGGCATCATCCTGCTGTGGAAGGCCACGGGCACCTTCAACATCCTCGACATCATCCACGCCGTGGAGGCGGGCGAGGTGGGCGGCACGGGCCTCTTCGTGAGCGTCATGTTCATCTTCCTCGGGGCCATGGGGAAGAGCGCGCAGCTGCCCTTCCACGTGTGGCTGCCGGACGCCATGGAGGGCCCCACGCCGGTGAGCGCCCTCATCCACGCGGCCACCATGGTGGTGGCGGGCGTCTACCTCGTGGCGCGCCTGCTGCCCGTCTTCGAGGCCGCCGGCGACGCGCTCCTCGTGGTCACCGCCGTGGGCCTGATCACGGCCCTCTTCAGCGGCGTGGTGGCCTTCGCGCAGACGGACATCAAGAAGGTGCTGGCCTACTCCACCGTGAGCCAGCTGGGGTTCATGTTCGTGGCCCTGGGGGCGGGCGTGGTGAGCGCGGGCATGTTCCACCTGTTCACGCACGCCTTCTTCAAGGCGCTGCTCTTCCTCGGCGCGGGCTCCGTCATCCTCGGCGCGCACCACCGCCAGGAGGTGGGCCAGCTGGGCGGGCTCTGGCGCCGCATGCCGGTGACCGCCGCCGCCTTCCTCGTGGGCTCGCTGGCGCTGGCCGGGCTCTTCCCCCTGGCCGGGTTCTGGAGCAAGGACGAGATCCTGCACGCCGTGGAGGGCCACCGCGGGGCGCTCGTCTTCGCGCTCATCTCGCTGGCCTCGATCATGACCGCCTTCTACACGACGCGGCTCTTCATCCTCACCTTCCTCGGCAAGCCGCGGGACGCGGAGGCGGGCCACGCGCGCGAGACGGGCGCGAGCATGACGGGGCCGCTCGTCTTCCTCGCCGTGCTCTCCGTGTTCGCGGGCTTCGTCGTCTACGGCGGCGTGGGCGAGGCCCTCGGCTTCCCCGGCGGCTTCGGCGAATTCGTCTACCTGCATCACCCCGAGACCTTCCACATCGACTGGGGCCTGGCGGGCGTCTCCACCGCCCTCTTCGTGATCGGCGTGTTCGGCGCGGGCTGGCTCTACCGGGGCGGGCGGCTGGACCGCGCCGCCGCGCTGACGGCCTGGCAGCCGAAGCTGTACGAGATGACGCGGCGCAAGTTCTACTTCGACGACCTCTACCAGTTCCTCATCGACCGCGTGGTGCTGGGCTTCAGCTACGTGGTGAGCTGGTTCGACCGCTTCGCCGTGAACGACACGGGCGTGGACGGCTCGGCCACGCTCACGGGCTACGCGGGCTTCCTGCTGAAGCACCTGCAGACGGGGCGCGTGCCGAACTACGCGCTGGCCATCGCGGCGGGCGTGGCCGCGCTCATCCTGGTCGCGCTGGCGGCGGGGGGCTAGGGCATGGCGGAGACGGACGCGCAGGGCTACGTGCTGCTGACGGCGCTGGCCCTGCCGCTGCTGGCGGCGGCGGCGCTGCTGGCCATGCCCGGCGATCGGCCCATGGCGGCGCGGCGCCTGTCGGCGGTGACGGGGGCGGTGCTGCTGGGCCTCTCCATCTACGTGTTCCTCGCCTACCGCGCGGGCGGCGAGGTGCTGCAGATGCAGCTGCGCTGGCCCTGGATCGAGCACGTGGGCTTCCTCGGCGAGAACGGCATCGCCCTGCGCCTGGGGGTGGACGGCATCTCCGCCCTGCTCACGCTGCTCACGGGCGTGGTGGCCTTCGCGGGCACGCTCGTCGCCTGGAAGCTGGAGTACCGCGCGCGGGACTTCTTCATCCTCTTCTGGGTGCTGATCGCGGGCGTCTACGGCACCTTCTTCTCGCTCGACCTCTTCTTCTTCTTCTTCTTCTACGAACTGGCGGTGGTGCCGCTCTACCTGCTCATCGGCATCTGGGGCTCGACGCGCAAGGAGTACGGCGCGATGAAGCTGACGCTGATGCTGGTGGGCGGCTCGGTGGGCATCTGGATCGGCATCTTCGCGGTGGTGCACGAAGCGGGGCTGGGCACCTTCGACCTGCCCGCGCTGTGGGAGGCGGGCCGCAGCGGGGCCCTGAGCCCCGATTTCCAGAAGGCCATCTTCCCCTTCTTCGCCGTGGGCTGCGGCGTGCTGGCGGGCCTCTGGCCGCTGCACACATGGTCGCCCGACGGCCACATGTCGGCGCCCACCTCGGTGTCGATGGTGCACGCGGGCGTGCTCATGAAGCTGGGGGCCTTCGGCATCATCCGCCTGGGCATCCAGATCCTGCCGGAGGGGGCCGCCTTCTGGATGCCGGCGCTGCTGGTGCTGGGCACGATCGGGGCGCTCTACGGGGCCATCGCGGCGCTCACGCAGCGGGACTTCAAGCTGATCAGCGGCTACAGCTCGGTGAGCCACATGGGCTACGTGCTCATCGGGCTGGCCACGCTCAACGAGATCGGCGTGAGCGGGGCGGCCCTGCAGATGTTCAGCCACGGCGTCATGACGGCCCTCGTCTTCCTCCTCATCGGGGCGCTCTACGACCAGGCGCACACGCGCGACCTGCGCGACTTCGGGGGCGTGGCGCGGGTGATGCCCCTGTGGGTGGTGGCCTACGTGGTGGCGGGCCTCGCCAACGTGGGCCTGCCCGGCCTCTCCGGCTTCACCGCCGAATTCCACATCTTCGTGGGCACCTTCCGCACCTATCCCATCTTCGGCGGGCTGGCCATCCTCGCCGCCGCCATCGCCGCCGCCTACATGCTGCGCATGTTCGCCACCGTCTTCTTCGGGCCGCTCAACCCGCGCTGGCGCGAGCTGCGCGACCTCTCGCCCATCGAGATCGCGGCGGCGGTCCTGCTCATCGCCTCCATGCTGGTCATGGGGCTCTGGTGGGCGCCCTTCACTGACCGCCTCGCGCAGACGGTGCTGAGCCTGCCGGGGGTGACGGGCTGATGCGCGACTTCACGCTCTTCATCCCGGAGTACATCGCCGCGGGCGCGGCCATCGGCGTGCTGGCGCTGGAGCTGGCCCTGCCCCGCCTGCGCCGGGACGCGCTGGCCTGGGCCACGGCGGCGGGGGCGGCGGCCTGGCTGATCGCGGCCCTGTTCTACGTCGGCGACGCGCCCGGGGACTTCGAGGGGCTGCTGCGCACGGACGCCTTCACCGCCTACTTCCGCATCCTCGCCGCGGGCGCCGTGCTGGCCGTCGCCCTCCTCTCCGCCCGCTACCTGCGCGACCGCACGCGCGCCGCCGGGGAGTACTACGGCCTGCTGCTGATGGCGGGCGCGGGCATGACCCTGCTGTCCGCCGCGCGCGAGCTGCTCACGGCCTACGTGGCGCTGGAGCTGCTGAGCTTCTCCCTCTACGTGCTCGTGGGCTACCTGAAGCGCGACGCGCGCTCCAACGAGGCCAGCCTCAAGTACATCCTGCTGGGGGCCTTCTCCAGCGCCATGCTGCTCTACGGCATCAGCCTGCTCTACGGGCTGACGGGCAGCACCACCTACGCGGGCGTGGCCGAGGGGCTGGCGGCGCGCGGCGAGGGCACGGACCTGGCGGCGCTGGCCGCCATCATGCTGATCGTGGCGGGCGTGGGCTTCAAGGTGTCGGCGGCGCCCTTCCACATGTGGGCTCCCGACGCCTACCAGGGCGCGCCCCTGCCGGTCACGGCCTTCCTCGCCACGGCCTCCAAGGCGGCGGGCTTCGCCCTCATCCTGCGCCTCTTCACGGAGGCGCTGGCGGTGGACGCGCTCGAATGGCGCGCGGCCATCGCGGCGCTGGCGGCCATCACCATGACGGCCGGCAACCTGCTCGCCATCCAGCAGACGAACCTGAAGCGGCTGTTGGCCTACAGCTCCATCGGGCAGGCGGGCTACATGCTGGTGGCGGTGGCCGCCATCGGCTACGGCGACGCGGCGGCGGCGCAGAACGCCTCGAGCGCGCTGCTGCTGCACATCGCGGGCTACACCCTCTCCACGATGGCGCTCTTCGCCGCCCTCGTGGCGCACTACAACCGCACCGGCGACGAAAGCATCGAGGGCCTGCGCGGGCTGTCGGCCACGCAGCCATTCCTCGCGCTCGTGATCTCGGCCTCGCTCTTCTCCTTCGCGGGCCTGCCCTTCTTCGCGGGCTTCGCCACCAAGCTGCTGCTCTTCCAGGCGGGCACGGGCGCGGGGCTGCTGTGGCTGGCGGGGCTGGGCGCGGCCAACAGCTTCATCAGCCTCTACTACTACCTGATGGTGATGCGGCGCATGTACCTGTTCGACCCGCCGGAGGGACAGACGCGCATCAGGCCCCCGGCGCTGCTGGGCGCGATGGCGGGGCTGCTGCTGCTGGGCGTGGTCTTCATCGGCGTCTATCCGGGGCCGGTGTTCGAGGCCACGGACGGGGCGGCGGCGGCCCTCTTCGAGGCGAGCGCCGCGGCCTTCGCGCGCCTGCCGTAGGGCGGGCGGGGCGGCTCATCTGCGAGTGAGTTGCGTGGGGTGCGTCCGCTCGTATAGATTGGGCACATGGTCGCCAGCCGCATCCGCAGCATTCGAGCCATCGTCGAGGAGCGCATCGCGGGCGATGCGGGATTGGATGCTGGCGTTGCGCGCCTCGTGCGCGCGGCCTTCGTCGGCCAGCTCGATGCGGCACTGGCGGACGAGGCCGTCGAGTCGCCCTTCGACGCGCCGCCGCCACAGGAGGCCGAACCCGCCGGAGCCCACCTCGCCAACATCGCAGTCACGGGTTTTCGCGGCATTGGCCCTCGCGCCGACCTGCCCCTCATGCCGGGGCCGGGCCTGACACTAGTCGTCGGACGCAACGGCACAGGCAAGTCCAGCTTCGCCGAGGGCCTCGAAATGGCTCTGACGGGCCGCAACTCGCGCTGGGATGACATGTCCAGCGCCTGGATGGAAGGCTGGCGCAACCTCCATCACGAGGGGCCAGTCTCGGTCGAGGCGCGCTTTGCCGTCGATGGCGTCGCGGGCGAGGCGCTGGTCTCCCTGCGGTGGCCGAATGCCGACTTCGACGACCCTGTGCGCGAGGGTCTCGACACGCTTGGTTGGGAGGACGCGATCACGAGCCACCGCCCCCTCCTTTCCCACAGCCAGCTGAGCAAGAGGCTGGAGGGAAAGCCCTCGGATCTTTTTAGCGCCATGGCCGTTGGTCTCGGCATTGAGGAGATCAGTGAAACGCGCGAGCGTCTCCGCCAAAAGCGTCTCCAAGCCGAGCGTATGCGACGGGACGCGGGGAAGGCCGCCAACGCACTCCGTTCTGACTTGGCAGCGTTGGTCGATGATCGCGCCAGCCGTTGTGCGAACGCGCTGGAGCGGGATCCTTGGGACCTAGAGGCTATTGAAGGCGTTCTCGCGGACGCGACCGGTGGGGAAGGCGATCAGGCTCTCGCCATACTGCACGCGCTGGCCACCGCCAATGCTCCCGCTTCTGGGACGATCGAGGAGGTGCGCGCACAACTTGTCAAAGCGCACGAACGGATGACCGCCATCGCCAGCAGCGATACGGCGAGGGCCGACCGCCTGTTGAAGATGCTCACGGAGGCGCTGGCCCTTCACGAGCACGACGGCGACCAGCCTTGTCCCGTCTGTGGCGAGGGGACTATCGACGCCGCCTGGGCAGGCGAGGCCCGGGAACGTCAGGCGCGGCTTCGGCGGGAGGCGCGTGAAGCCCGCGCGGCCCAAAAGGCGCGGGCGGATGCGCTCGACGCCGCGCGACAACTCTGCACGGCCACGCCTGACGCGCTTGGCCAAGCCGAGCGCGTCGGCATTGACGCCTCCACCGCCATCCATGCTTGGCGCGACTGGACGGAAGCGCCCGATGGCGAGCCGGACCTGCCCGAACTGGCGGAGCGGCTGGCCGAACGCGGAGCGGCGCTCCAAGAGGCGGTTGCGAACCTGCGCGCCAGCGCTCGCGACGAACTCGACCGCCTACAGGCTCTCTGGCAGCCCCTTCGGCAGCAGCTCGCGGAGTGGCTCCCGCAGGGCCGCGAGACACGGAGGGCAATGGAGAAGCTCCCCGGCATCCGCACCGCAGAGAACTGGGTGAAAGCCGTAGAAGAGGATGTGCGCGCCGAGCGCTTCCGGCCCGTCGCTGAACAGACCCGGCGCTTCTGGGAAATGATGCGACAGAGCAGCAGCGTCTCCCTCAAGAAAATCGCCTTGGTGGGCACGGCGAAGCAACAGCACCTCGACATTGCCGTTACGGTCGATGGCGAAGGGGGTGCCGCCCTCGGCGTGATGAGCCAGGGCGAACTGAACACGCTCTCGCTCAGCCTCTTCCTCGCCCGCGCCACACTGCCCGAAAGCCCCTTCCGCTTTCTCGTCATCGACGACCCCGTGCAGGCCATGGACCCGGCCAAGGTGGACGGCCTCGCCAGCGTTCTTGAAGAAGTCGCACTCGAACGGCAGGTCATCGTCTTCACCCATGACACACGCCTGCGAAACACCGTTCGTCAATTGCAGATCGACGCGCAGATCATCGAGGTGACGCGCAGCCTCAACTCCCACGTCACCGCCCAGCAGGTGGACGGCCCCGTGAGGCGCAATCTTGACGATGCTCGCGCCATCCTCAGGGCTGAGCAAGTCCATGAGTCGACCAAAGCCCGCGTGATCCCTGTGTTCTGCCGGCAGTCGCTAGAGGCGGCGTGTATCGAAGGCATCTGGCAGAAGCGCGCGAGCGGGGGTATCGACCACGCGCAAACGGAAGAAGACATCCGTGAAGCCACGATGTTGACCGACAAACTGGGGCTGCTTCTCTTCGACGAGCCGGGGCGCGGCAGCGACGCTTTGGATGCCGTGAACCAAAGGTTCGGCAAGGCAGCGGCCGACGCAGTGACGGACTGCAATCGCGGCGCGCACGGAGAAGCGCTTTCCACGCCTCCGAATACCTTGATCAACAGGACCAGGACCCTCACTGGCAAACTGCGGAAGATGCAATGACCTCAAGTGCTCTCGCCGAAGCCCGGCGTCTGCTGGAATACCCGCCCACGACGGACTCCGGGCTGTGGGAGCGCGCCGCCGTTCTGCTCAGCCGACAAGCGCTCGAAGCCTCGGTGGAGCGGTTCTGGGAACAGCGCTCCCCCGACCTGCAACGAGCAAACACGCGCGCCCAGCTGTTGTGCCTCAGCGAATTCATGGGCGGCGACACCCCTGTGGCAGGTGACGCGACGCAGCTCTGGAACACGCTCTCCCGCGCCTGCCATTACGACGACGACTACCTTGCCCCCACTGCCGCCGAGGTCGCGGGGTGGCTGGAACGCGCGGAGCGCCTCTGCACCATCATCGACGGGCGCTGACGCGCTCAGGGGAGGCGCGCGGCCACGCGGTCGAGGATGGCGTGGGCCACGGCGTACTTGCCCAGCAGGGGCAGCCGCTCGGCCTTGCCCTCGCGGTGGAAGATGGCCACCTCGTTCGTCTCCGTGCCGAAGCCGCTGCCCTCCGCCGTCACGTCGTTGGCCACGATCAGGTCGGCGCGCTTGGCCGCGAGCTTGGCCACGGCGTTGGCGCGCAGGTTCTCGGTTTCGGCGGCGAAGGCCACGCGCACGCCCCCGCCGGGCAGCGTGGCGATGATGTCGGGCGCGGGTTCCAGCGCCAGCGTGAGCCCCTCCGCGCCGGTCTCGGCCTTCCGGATCTTGCGGTCCGCCGCGTGGCGGGGACGGAAGTCGGCGGGGGCGGCGGCCATGAGCAGGGCGTCGCAGCGCTCGGTCAGCGGTTCGAGGGCGGCCAGCATGTCGGCCACGGTGGCGGCCTCGACGCGCTCCACGGCCCAGGGCGTGGGCAGGGCCGAGGGGGCGGTGACGAGGGAGACGCGCGCGCCGCGGTCGCGGGCGGCCTCGGCGATGGCGAAGCCCATGCGCCCGCTGGAGCGGTTGCCGACGAAGCGCACGGGGTCGAGCGGCTCGCGCGTGCCCCCGGCGGTGACGACCACGACGCGCCCGCGCAGGTCGCCGTCGCGCGCGCCGAGCACGGCGCGCACGGCCCCCACGATGGCGGGCGTTTCGGCGAGACGGCCGGGGCCGTGGCGTCCGCTGGCGAGACGGCCCTCCTCCGGCCCCACCAGCGTGGCGCCGCGCGCGCGCAGCGTCTCCACGTTGGCCGCCACGGCGGCGTTGGCCCACATCTGCGCGTCCATGGCGGGGGCGAGCACGAGGGGGGCGGAGGTGGCCAGCGCCGTGAGGGCCACCATGTCGCCCGCGCCGCCGTGGGCGAGGCGCGCGAGGCAATCGGCCCCGGCGGGGGCGATCACGAGCGCGTCGATGCGGCGCGCCACCTCCACGTGCGCCTCGGCCTCGTCCGCGGCGAACATGTCCACGAGGGGCGCGACGCCGGTGAGCGAGTGGAAGGTGAGGGGCGCGACGAAGCGCGTGGCCGCCGCCGTCATGAGCGTCTCCACGGCGGCCCCGGCCTGGCGCAGCTTGCTGGCGAGGTCGGCGGCCTTGTAGGCGGAGACGCCGCCGGTGACGCCGAGGGCCAGCCGCCGTCCCGCGAGGGGCGCCTCGCGGAAGGGGCCGGCGACGACCGGCTCAGGCACGGTTGCGCTCGTGGATGAAGCGCAGGCCCTGGAGCGTGAGGTCGCGGTCGACCACGTCGATCACGTCCGTCTCCGCCGCGATTTCGCTGGCCCAGCCGCCCGTGCCGATGACGGTGGCGCCGCCGCCGAGCTCCTCCTGGAAGCGCGCCACCATGCCCTCCACCAGCCCCACGTAGCCGAGCAGGATGCCGGACTGGAGGGCGTGCGTGGTGTTGCGCCCGATGGCGGCGGGGGGGCGCTCGATCTGCACGCGCGAGAGCATGGCGGCGCGGCTGAAGAGCGTCTCGCTGGCGATGCCGATGCCGGGCGCGATGGCCCCGCCGAGGTAGTCGCCCTCGGCGTTGACGGCGTCGAACACGGTGGCCGTGCCGAAATCGACGACGATGGCGGGCGGGCCGTAGAGCTCGACGGCGGCCACGGCGTCGATGATGCGGTCGGCCCCCACCTGGCGGGGGTTGTCGTAGAGGATGCGGATGCCGGAGCGCACGCCCTGGCCGACCACCATCGGCTCCGCGCCGAAGTAGCGCGCGGCCACGCGCTGGAAGGCGGGCAGCAGGGGCGGCACGCCGCAGCCGATGATGCAGTCCCCGACGTCGTCCGCCGTGAGGTCGCTGGTGGCCAGCAGGTTGAGCATGAGCACGCCGTACTCGTCGGCGGAGCGCTCGGCCTCCACGCCCACGCGCCAGGTGGCGGCCAGCTCCTCCCCCGCGAAGAGGCCCATGTGGATGGAAGTGTTGCCGATGTCGAGCGCGAGCAGCATGGCGCGGCGGCCCCTAGCGTAGGCGCGCGGGCGGTCGCGCGTAAAGCGGGCGCGGGCCGTAGACTGGACGCATGACCGCCACCATGCCGCTCCTGCGCGAGCGGGCGGAGTCCGCCCGCGCCGCCGCCCGCGGCCTCGCCCTCGCCTCCACGGCGGAGAAGAACGCGGCCCTCGAACGCATCGCCGCGCTGCTGCCGCGGCGCGAGGACGCGATTCTGGCGGCCAACGAGGCGGACCTCGCCGCCGGGCGCGCGGCGGGGCTGCCCGACTTCTTCCTCGAACGGCTCACGCTCACCCCGGCGCGCATCCGCGGCATGGCCGCCGACGTCCGCCACGTGGCCGCGCTGCCCGACCCCGTGGGCGCGACCTTCGACGAGCGCACGCTGGCCAACGGGCTGCGGCTGGCGCGGCGGCGCGTGCCCCTCGGCGTCATCGCCTGCATCTACGAATCGCGCCCCAACGTGACCATCGACGTGGCCGCCCTCTGCCTGAAGAGCGGGAACGCGGTCATCCTGCGCGGGGGCACGGAGGCGCGGCGGAGCAACGCCGCCCTCGCCGACCTGCTGGCGGAGGCGCTGGCGGATTCGGCGCTGCCCGACGGGGCCGTGCAGAGCGTGCGCGATCCGGACCGCGCCCACATCGACGAGCTGCTGCGCATGCACGACCTCATCGACCTCATGATCCCGCGCGGGGGCGCGGGCCTCATCGACCACGTGCGGGCCACCGCCACCATGCCCGTGGTGGCCCACGGCGCCGCCGTCTCCCACACCTGCGTGGACGCCGCCGCCGACCCGGCCATGGCCCTCGAGGTGGCGGACAACGCCAAGACGCGCCGCTACAGCATCTGCAACGCGCTGGACACGCTGCTCGTGCACGAGGCCGTCGCGCCGCGCTTCCTGACGATGCTGGCGGAGCGCTGGGCGGGGAAGGTGACGCTGCTGGGCGACGGGCCCGCGCTCGACCTGCTGGCGCGGCTGGACACGCCCCCCGCGCTCGCCGTCGAGCCCGCGCGCGAGGGCGACTGGGACCGGGAGCATCTGGCCCTGCGCGCGG
Source organism: Tepidiformaceae bacterium (assembly GCA_958295975.1). GTDB lineage: Bacteria > Chloroflexota > Dehalococcoidia > Tepidiformales > Tepidiformaceae > UBA2991. Next base: position 1,040,088 of record OY282446.1, read on the forward strand.
GCGTGCGCGTGGTGGCCTCGCTCGACGAGGCGCTGGCGCACATCGCGGCCCACGGCAGCGGCCACAGCGAGGCCATCGTCACCGGCGACGAGGCCGCCGCCGCGCGCTTCACCGCCGAGGTGGACGCCGCCTGCGTCTACGTGAACGCCAGCACGCAGTTCACGGACGGCGCGCAGTTCGGGCTGGGCGCGGAGATCGGCATCTCCACGCAGAAGATGCACGCCCGCGGGCCCATGGGCCTGGAGGAACTCACCAGCTACAAGTGGACCATCCACGGCGACGGACAGGTGCGCCCCGCATGAGCGGGCGGAGGGACGCATGATCAACTTCGAGCGCGAGGTGCGCACGCCTCATTCCGAGAGCTACACCGTGCTGGAGGACGGCGAGATCGTCGGGCGCGTGGACCTCCACATCCGCGCCCCCAACGTCTACGCCACCCTCTGCACGACGCCGGACGCGGACGACGACCGCATCCGCGAGCTGATGGACGCCATCGACGAGCAGCTGGCCATGACGGCGGACCCCTACCGCGAGGATTTCGTGGTGACGGTGTGGAAGGGCGTGCCCGCGGGCGTCTACGGCGACGCCGACGCGGACGGGGAGGCGATCAGCCTGGGCGAGGTCGCCGGGGAGTAGGGCTGCGTCGCCGACGGGCATGGGGTGGGGGCGAACGCGGGGCGAATGCGGGATTCGCGGGGGCGTTTGCACCCGTACTGGCAGTCGCCGCCCCTGTACTAGCACTTCTCATGTCCGCAGGCTGGAATGCTATGCGGGGCCGCATCTTCCGCGTCCCGCCCGACGCCTCCTGGCATTCGCGGCGAAAGTCGATGGCCCAATCCGTGAGGGCGGGGCGAACGTAGGGCGAACGCGGGATTCGCGGGGGCGTTTGCGCTTGCACTGGCAGTCGATGCCCCTATACTAGCACTTGCGGATGGGCGAACAGCGGGCGAACGATGTGTTGACGCAGGCGGACGCGGTGCGCGCCCGGGTTGATCTCGGGCAAGTCTTCAACCCGTCCGGGCCGGTGCGGCACCGCGAACTCCTGCAGGGCAGGGTGGAAGAGATCGCCCGCGTCCTCTCGGCCGTGAGCCAGCCGGGGCAGCACGTGATCCTGTTCGGCGAGCGGGGCGTGGGGAAGACCTCGCTCGCCAGCCTCACGCATGAGTTCTGGCTGGACTTCGCGCGGGACTCCGCCGGGATCATTCCGCTCCGCTACAACTGCGAGCCCTCGGATACCTTCGGGACGATCTGGGCGCACATCGCCGAACTGCTCACGGACGAGTACGCCAAGCGCAATCAGCCCCTGCCAGCCGGAGAGGCGTGGCTCGATCTCCATGCGGAGATCACCCACGAGGCCGCATCCGCCCACTCAGTGCGCCGGTTCCTCGATCTCACGAACGAGACGAACATCATCGTGATCGACGAATTCGATCAGGTCGACGACGAGGACACGGTCCAGCAGTTCGCAAGCCTCATCAAGGCGCTCTCCGACCATCTCGCACCTTCGACGCTGATCCTCGTGGGCGTGGCCGATACCGTGGACGATCTCATCGAAGACCATGCTTCAATCGACCGCGCCACGATCCAGGTGTCCCTGCCGAGGATGTCGAAGGTGGAATCGCGGAGCATCATCGAAAACGCCTATGCCCAGATTGGTCTTTCCACCACTCCCGACCTCTACGACCTGATGGCCGGGCTCGCTCAGGGCTTGCCGCACTACGCGCACCGCATGGGACAGGAGGCGGGGTTCGCAGCGGTCGAACGCGAGAGCATCCTCATCGATCAGCAGGATGTCGACCGGGCAGTGGCAATGGCAATCGACCACACGCAGGAGAGCATCCGCATGTCGTACCGCCTGGCTACGACAAGCCCGCGCAAGGACGCCCTTTTCGACCGGGTGCTTCTCGCATGTGCGCTCGCGCGGAGCGATGAGCTGGGGTACTTCGCTCCCTCCGACATCCGCAAGCCGCTGGAGCGCATCACCGGCAAAGACTACGACTACCCGCAGTTCGCCAGACACCTCAAGCAGTTTGTCTCCCTCCGGCGAGGCGAGGTGTTCCAGGTCTCGGGGGAAAGCCGCCGAAAACGCTACCGGTTCGCCAATCCCCTGCTCAGGCCCTACGCCGTCCTGCGCGGGATTAACGAGGGGGTCATCAGCGCGGACACGGTCAGCGAGTTCGATCCGGAGGCGGAGACGTCCGCAGACGACGAGCAGTCGCGGCTGCCGTAGCGTTAGCCTTTCTTACTCCGCGCACACCCGCACCTTCGCTACACGCGCTGTCCCGGCGATGCGGATGCCCCTGTACCAGCTCACTCCGCGCCGATGGGCAGGATCACGTCCTCGCTGCGCCAGAGGTACCAGCAGGCGACCGTGGACCAGGGCCGCCAGGGTGCGCCCGTGCGCTCCACGTCGGCGGGCGCGGGCGGCATGGGCAGGCCGTAGAGGCGCGACATGGCGCGATTCATCCCGGCGTCGCCCGTGGGCAGCACGTCGGGGCGCCGCAGCTGGAACATGAGGAACATCTGCGCCGTCCAGCGCCCCACGCCGCGCACGCGCGTGAGGTGGGCGATGATCTCCTCGTCGTCCCACTCGTCGAAGCGGTCGGGGCTGAGGTCGCCGCTGGCGAAGTGGTCGGCGAGGTCGTGGATGGCGGCGGCCTTGGCGCGCGAGACGCCCGCCGAGCGCAGCAACTCCTCGTCCGCGGCGAGCACCCGCTCCGGTTCGGGGAAGGCCGCCGCTCCCTCTTCGGCGAAGAGCGCGACGAAGCGTTCGAGGATGGCGCTCGCGGCCTTGCCACTCAGCTGCTGGAAGAGGATGGAGCGGGCGAGCGAATGGAAGGGGGAGGCCTCCGGCGGGCGCAGGCACAGCGGCCCCACGGCCTCGACGACGCGCGCCATGACGGGGTCGGCGCGGCGCAGGTGCGCGACGGCGCGTTCGGGGTCGATGGTGGCGGCCACGCGCGCATCCTACGCGCCCGCGACCGTAGGATGCGCCTCGGGAGCCGCGCGTGGAGATCAGCCGCATCAGGCTCAGGGCGACGCTGGCGGGGCTGGCCTCCGCCCTTCCCGGCCGCCGCCTGGGGGGAAGGAACGCGGGCGGGCCGGGCTCCGCCCGCTACTGCTACTCGGTCTGGCTCCGGCATCTGGTGATCGCGCGCCGGAGCGGCGTCGTCCCCGACATCGGAACGGTTCTGGAGATCGGCCCCGGCGGTTCCCTCGGGGTCGGGCTGGCGGCCCTGCTGTCGGGCGCGGAGTCCTGCGTCGCCGTCGATGCCGTTCGGCACACGTCGCCGGAGGAGAATCTCCCCATCCTTGAGGAGATGGCCGAACTCCTCGCCCGTCGCGCGCCGGTTCCCGACGACGACGAATTCCCGGACATCCAGCCGCAACTGGAGAGCTACGCCTTTCCCGCCGGGCTGGTGGAGGAAGGGGTGCTCAACCCCGATGCGGGGATCGCCGCCCTCCCCGCGATACGGGACTCCCTGCTCCATCCGGCGGCGGACGACCCCCGCATGATCCGCATCGTCGCGCGTCCGGGAACTCCATCCGGGAACATTCAGGGGATGGTGAGCCTGCTCCTCTCCCAGGCGGCGCTTGAGCACGTCGACGATCTGGACGGGATGTACGGCGCGATGCGGGGCTGGCTGCGTCCCGGCGGCGCCATGATCCACACCATCGACTACCGCTGCCACAGCCTCGCCTCACGCTGGAACGCGCACTGGACCTACTCCGATCTCGCCTGGAAGGCGATTCGCGGGCGCAGGCCGTACCTGATCAACCGCGAGCCGCACTCGACCCACCTACGCCTGCTGGAGCGGCACGGCTTCGCGCTGGCGAGCGAGATCACGGTACCGGAGCCGTCGGCCATCGCGCGGCGTGAGCTGGCGGGGCGCTTCCGCAATCTTTCGGATGCGGACCTGACCACCAGCGTCGCCCACATCGTGGCGCGCCCGCGTTGAACGGCTCACTCCGGCAGGCGCGCGAGGAGCGAGGGCGGCGCGCGCATCGTCCATGCCTCCCGCAGCAGCCCCGCCAGCTCCGCGCGATCGACGGCGGCGAGCCGCACCTGCACCCAGTCGTGGCGCTCGTAGTGCGGCGTCCAGAAGAATTTCCGCGGCTCCGCCCGCGCCAGCAGGGCGCGCTCGTCGCGGTCCATGCGCAGCACGAGCGACTCGCCGTCGTGGTGGAGCCGCGCGAAGAGGCGGTCGCGCACGCGGAACCCCGGCGTGCCGTAGGAGGGGCGCTCGCGCGTCTCCGGCAGCGCGAGGGCCAGCTCGCGGACGTCGTCGGGCGCGGCCACGCGCGCATCGTACCCGCGCGGTAGACTCGCGGGCGTGTCCGCGGAAGGCCCCTCGTTCTCGCTGGAGGGAAAGACGGCGCTCGTCACGGGCGGCTCGCGCGGCATCGGCCACGCCATCGCCGCGGCCTTCGTGGGGGCGGGCGCGCGCGTCATCCTCAGCGCGCGCGGCGCGGAGGCGCTGGACGCGGCGGCGCGGGGGCTGGGGCCGAACGCCATGGCCATGCCCTGCGACGTCTCCGACCCGGAGGCCGTGCGCGCGCTCGTGGAGCGGGCCAGCGCCACGGGGCCCGTCGACGTGCTGGTCAACAACGCGGGCGTCAGCCCCTTCTACAAGCGCATCGAGCAGACCACGGCGGCGGAGTTCGACCTGCTCACGGGCGTGAACCTGCGGGGCGCGTGGTGCTGCGGCATCGAGGTGGCCACGCGCCTCTTCGCGGCCGGGCTGCCGGGGAGCGTCATCAACGTCAGCTCCATGCTCGGCGTCCACCCCGACGAGCGGCAGGGGGCCTACGCCGTGACGAAGGCGGGGCTGCTGCAGATGACGCGGGTCTGCGCGCTGGAGTGGGCCGACCGCGGCGTGCGCGTGAACGCCATCGCGCCGGGCTGGACGGAGAGCGAGCTGACGGACGGGCTCTTCGCCAGCCGCCACGGCGAGCGGCTGCTGGGCGACATCCCGCTGGGGCGCTTCGCCACGCCGGCGGACGTGGCCGGCGCCGCCGTCTATCTGGCCAGCGACGCCAGCTCCTACGTGACCGGCGCGGTCATCGCCATCGACGGCGGCCGCGCCCTGCGCTAGGCATGGACGGCGTGAAGCGGCTGACGCCGGAACGGCGCGATCGCGCGCGGGCGTTCGTGCGGGCGCACGCGCAACCGCTCGCCCGCGCGCTGCTGGACGGCGAACGCGCGGGCGTGCTCGCCGCGCTGGCGGAGCTGCGGGCCGGCGACGGCGGCTTTCACGGCATGGAGGCCGACTTCGACGACGGCGGCGCCTCGTCGGTCGTGAACACGCTCAGGGCGCTGGAGATACTGGCCGACCTCGGGGTTCCCGCGAGCCACCCGCTGGCGGGCGGCGCCATCGCCAGCCTCATGGCCGCGTACGCGCCCGGCTGGCGCTCCTGGCCGCTCATTCCCCGGCACGACAACGGCAGGCCGCACGCGCCCTGGTGGCGCTGGAGCGAGGGGTTCGGGGAATCGTGGGGCTTCTTCGCGGACAATCCCCGCCCCGCGGTGGTCGCCAGCCTGCACGCCTTCGCCGGGGCCGTCGATGCGGGCTTTCTGGAGGAGGTCACGGAGGCGGTCGTGCGACGCGCCGCCGAGCTCGACCCCGCCGCCGTGCCGAAGGACGCGGCGGAGTGCTACCTGCGTTTCGCGTGCGCCCCCGCCGTGCCCGCGGCGGCGCGCGAGCCGGTGCTCGCGCGGGCCGCCGAGGTCGTGGAGGCGACGCTGGCCACGGACCCCGCGCAGTGGGGCGGCTACGGCCTGCAGCCGCTGGACGCGGTCGACGCGCCCGACTCGCCGCTCCACGCGCCCTTCCGCGAGCACGTGGAGCGGCACCTGGACTACCTCGTCGAAACGCAGGGCGCGGACGGCGCGTGGTCGCCGCACTGGAGCTGGATGGGCGCGTTCCCGGAGGCGTGGGAGCGCGCGAAGGTGGCGTGGCAGGGCAGGCTGACGGTCGTGCGGCTGCGCCAGCTGGCGGCCTTCGGGCGCGCCCCCTAGCCGCGCGGCAGGCCGAGGCCGCGCGTGGCCACGATGTTGCGCTGGATCTCGCTCGTGCCCGCCTCCACCGTGTTCGCCGCCGAGCGCAGGAAGAACTGCGCCTGGTCGAAGCCCACGCGCGAGGAGGAGCCGCGCAGCTGCCCGGCCATGCCGAGGAGGTGCATGCCGGTCAGCTGCAGGCGCTGGTTGAGTTCGCTGCCGAAGAGCTTGCTCGCGCTGGCCTCGTGGTTCGGCACGAGGCCGCGGGCCTGCATGGTGGCCACGCGATAGGCGAGGAACGTGCCCACGTTCACCTCGATCGCGCGCTCGGCCAGCTCGTGGCGGATGGTGCGGCGATGCTCCCGGAGCGCGGGATGCTCGTGCGCGACCCTGGTGAAGCGCTCGACCGTGCGCCGTCCCGCCGAGTAGGCCCCGATGCCGCTGCGCTCGAAGTCGAGCGCCACCGCCAGGTGGTACCAGCCGCGGTTCTCCTCGCCCACGCGCTGGCTGACGGGCACGCGCACGTCCTCGAAGAAGACCTCGTTGAAGCTGTGCTGGTCGCCGAGGTTGATGAGCGGGCGCACGGTCACGCCGGGGGATTTCATGTCGAGCATGAGCAGGGAGATGCCCTTGTGCTTGGGCGCGTCCGGATCGGTGCGCACGGCCAGCCAGCCCCAGTCGGCGAGGTGGCCGCCGGAGGTCCAGATCTTCTGGCCGTTGATCACGTAGTCGTCGCCGTCGCGCACGGCGCTGGCCTGCAGGGAGGCGAGGTCGCTGCCCGCGCCCGGTTCGCTGTAGAGCGTGCACCACCACTGGTCGGCGGCGGTGATGGGGGGGATGTAGCGGCGCTTCTGCTCGTCCGTGCCGTAGAGCATGAGCGAGGGTCCGACCCAGGCGACGCCCATGTTGCCCACGGGCGCGCCCGCGTAGGCCATCTCCTCGTTGTAGACGAGCTGGCGCATGTGGGAGGCGCCGCCGCCGCCGTACTCCTCGGGCCAGGCCATGGCCAGCCAGCCGCGCGCGGCGAGCTTGCGCTGGAAGCCCATGGTGTAGGCGTACTCTTCCTCGTTCGTGCGGAAGCCGCCGCGGGCGCGCTCCAGGCGCTCCTCCTCGGAGGGCAGCTCGTCGGCGATGAACTGGCGGACCTCCGCGCGGAAGGCCTCGACGTCGCTCTCGTGGGTGAAGCGCATGGCGGCTGCTCCTGGGAAGTCGCCGCGAGTGTAGCACCCGCGCGCCGCGCCGGGGGCCCGCCGTAGAATCTTCGGCGCATGGCCATCCCCATCCTCTTCCTGCGGCTCGCGGCGAAGTGCTGGCGCAATCCGGCGCTCTGGCCGGAGCTGCGGCGCATGACCGTCCGCTACGCGCTCGGCCTCCATTTCCTGCCAGCCAGACGCGCGCGCACGCGCGCCCGCCAGCGGGAACGCATGGAAGCGGAGCGAGCCGAGGCACTGGCGTGGTGCCGCGAACGGGTCATCCAGCCCGACGAGCTGGCGCGACGGCTGGCGGTCCCCTTCGCGCCAGCCGATGTGGAGGCGGCCTTCCCCGACGCCTTCCGGGAAGCCCGCGCCCGCGTCGCGGCCTGCCCATTGGAGGAGTTCGGAGGGATCGTGAACGGCGGCGCCGCCAACCTGGACCTGCTGTACTCCCTGGCCCGGGCGGTGGACGCGCGCAGCATCGTCGAGACGGGCGTGGCCTTCGGCTGGAGCACGCTGGCGCTCCTGCTGGCGGTTGGCGAACGGGACGGCGCCCATGTCTTCAGCGTCGACCTCCCGCACTGCTTCAACACCCCGGACAGGAGATGGCGCGACGGGGACGGCTGGGTCGGGGCGGCCGTGCCGCACGCCCTGCGGAAGCGGTGGACCGTGTTCATGATGGCGGACCGGGAGGGGCTGCCGCGGGCGCTGCGGGCGGCGGCGCCCGTCGATCTGGCGCACTACGCCTCGGACCTGTCGCCGGAGGGGTGCGCGTTCGGCTATGCGGCCATCTGGCGTTCCCTGCGCGAGGGCGGCGCCTTCATCGCCGACGCCGTCGAGCGCAGCCCCGCCTTCCGGCGCTTCGCCGAGGATCTCGGCCTGGATCCCGTGGTCGTCGAGGGTGGCGATGGTGGCAGCGGCAAGTACCAGGGCATCCTGTTCAAACAGGCGCGACATTCGCCTCGGGCGAACGTTGCCACGGATGCGTGAGCGAGTCACTGCCATATTCACTAATAAGGTGAATATGGAAGGCTCGGCGCTTCCTTATTCACCTGGGCGTGCGCTTGGACGCCACATGCGCGCCATGCTAAAGTACTAGGTGAACATGGAAGCCGGTCCGCGGCTGTATTCACGCGGGGGACGACATGGCGGTCGAGACGCGAACGGGACGGTCGGGGCGCTATGAGCTCCAGCCCCAGGGCTACCGCGCCTTCATCCCCGCGCCCCTGCCGCCGTCGCCGCCGTTCGAGCTGACGCCGGAGCTGGCGGGCCTGCTGGCGCGCGCCGAGCAGGCGCTCGGGCGGCTCGACGGCTCCACGCAGATCCTGCCCAGCCAGGACCTGTTCGTGGCCATGTACGTGCGCAAGGAGGCCGTGCTCTCCAGCCAGATCGAGGGCACGCAGAGCTCGCTGGACGACCTGCTCGCGGCCGAGGCCCGCGTGCTGCGCGCGCGCCAGCCGGAGGACGTGGGCGAGGTGCTGAACTACGTGGCCGCCATGGACCACGGGCTGGCGCGGCTGGAGACGCTGCCCGTCTCCGTGCGCCTCATCCGCGAGGTGCACGAGCGCCTGCTCACGGGCACGCGCGGCGGCGAACGCCAGCCCGGCCAGCTGCGCGAGAGCCAGAACTGGATCGGCCCCGCGGGGGCCATGCTGGGCGACGCCATCTACGTGCCGCCGCCACACCGGGTCGTGCCCGCCGTCCTCGGCGACCTCGAACGCTTCATCCACGAGGAGCGCGATCTGCCCCTGCTCATCCGCATCGGGCTGGTGCACGCCCAGTTCGAGACGATTCACCCCTTCCTCGACGGCAACGGGCGCGTGGGGCGGCTGCTGATCACGCTCCTCCTCTGCGAGCAGGGGGCGCTGCAACGGCCCGTCCTCTACCTCTCGCACTTCCTCAGGGAGCACCGCCGGGACTACTACGCCGCCCTCCAGGCGGTGCGCGAGGACGGGGCATGGGAGGAGTGGACCGCGTTCTTCCTGCGGGCCGTGGCGGCCTCCGCCGGGGACGCCACCGAGACGGCGCGGCGCATCGTCGACCTGCGCGAGCGCCACCGCGGCCTCATCGTCGCGCACCTCGGCCGCGGCGCGGGCACGGGCCTGCGCCTGCTCGAGGCCCTCTACCGGCGCCCGCTCATCGACGTGCCCGAGGCGCGGGCGATCCTCGGCCTCACCTTCCAGGGGGCGAACCGGCTGGTGCGCCGCCTCACCGAGTTGGGCATCCTCACGGAGATGACCGGCCAGCAGCGCAACCGCGTCTTCCGCTGCTCCGAGTACGCCGACCTGTTCGCCTAGATTCCATATTCATCTAAGAGATGAACATGGAGGGCGCGGCGCTTCCTTATTCACCTGAGCGTGCGTTTGGATGCACCGGACGCTCCATACGAACCTCTTAGTTCAATATGGAGCGCGGGCAGTGCCTAGCGGAAGGACCAGTCCGTGCCCCCGGGGCCGTCGCGCAGCTCCACGCCGAGCCCGACCAGCCCGTCGCGCACGCGGTCGGCGAGCGCCCACTGGCGGGCCTCGCGCAGATCCGCGCGCAGCCCGACGAGCAGGTCCACGAACGGCTCCGGCGGATGCGCGCGTGGCGGGGGTTCGTGCAGGGTGAAGCCGAGCACGCCCGCCAGCTCGCGCAGCGCCGCCTGCGCGCGGCCCGCGTCGCCGTCCGCGTCGTGGGCGCGGTTGACGGCGCGGGCCAGGTCGAAGAGGACGGCCAGCGCGCGCGGCGTGTTCAGGTCGTCGTCCATGGCCTCGACGAAGCGCTCACGGAAGGCGGACGGATCGAGCGCCCCGCCCGCGCCCGCCCCCGTGACGAAGGCCGCCTGCCGCAGCCGCTCGGCCCCCACGCGGGCGGCCTCCAGCGCGGCCGCGCCGTAGGTGAGGGGGCTGCGGTAATGGCTCGTGAGGATGAACATGCGCAGCGCGTCCGCCCCGTACCAGTCGAGCGCCTCGTCGATGCCCACGAGGTGGCCGCTGGACTTCGACATCTTCTCGTCATCCAGCCGCAGGAGGGCGTTGTGCAGCCAGAAGCGGGCGAAGGGCTCTTTGCCCGTGCGGGACTCGCTTTGCGCGATCTCGTTCTCGTGGTGGGGGAAGATGAGGTCGGCGCCGCCGCCGTGGATGTCGATCTGCTCGCCCAGCGTGCCCATGGCCATGGCCGAGCATTCGATGTGCCAGCCCGGACGGCCCGGCCCCCAGGGGCTCTCCCAGCTCGGCTCGCCCGGCTTGGCCCCCTTCCAGAGGGCGAAATCGAGGGGGTCGTCCTTCAGCTCGCCCGGGTCCACGCGCGCGCCGCTGCGCAGGTCCTCAATGGCGCGCCCGGAGAGCTTGCCGTAGTCGGGGCGCGAGCGCACGCGGAAGTAGACGTCGCCGCCGGAGGGGTAGGCCGCGCCCTGCGCCACCAGCCCCTCGATGAAGGCGATGATGCGCGGCATCTCCTCCGTGGCGCGCGGATAGGCGGTGGCGGGCAGCACGTTCAGGCGCGTGAGCTGCGCCAGGTAGGCCTCCGAGTGGCGCTCCGCCAGCTCCCCCACGCTCGCGCCCGTCGCGTTCGCGCGCTCGATCAGTTTGTCGTCGATGTCGGTGAAGTTCTGGATGTGGCGCACACGGTGGCCGCGCCATTCGAGGTAGCGCCGCAGCACGTCGAAGACGACGGAGAAGAGGGCGTGGCCGAGGTGGGCCTCGCTGTAGGGCGTGATGCCGCAGACATACAGGCGCACCTCGTCGCCGATGGGGGCGAAGGGGCGCTGCTCGCCGCTGAGGGTGTCGCGCAGCCGCAGCATCAGGCGCGCGGCGTCTCGCGTTCGGCGGCGTGCTGGTCCTCGTGCAGGGCGCCCACGTGCTCCTCCAGGTGGGCGATCAGGTCGCGCAGCTCGTCCACGCGCTCGTCCAGCTGGTTGAGCCGCTCCCACTCCGGGTCGGGCAGACGCTGCAGGACGCCGTTGGAGTCGTCGTGGAAGGCCACGATGTGGCCGGGCACGCCCACCACCGTGGCGTTGGGCGGCACGTTCGTGATCACCACCGAGCCCGCCCCGATGCGCGCGCCCTCGCCGACCTCCACCGCCCCGATCACCTTCGCGCCCGCGCCCACCACGTTGCCGCCGCGCAGCGTGGGGTGGCGCTTCGTGCGGCGCGTGCTCGTGCCCCCCAGCGTGACCCCCTGGTAGAGCGTCACGTCGGGGCCGATCTCCGCGGTCTCGCCCACCACCACGCCCATGCCATGGTCGATGACGAAGCGGGGGCCGATGACGGCGCCGGGGTGGATCTCGATGCCCGTGAGGAAGCGCGCGAGGTGCATGATGCCGCGCGGCGCGAGGGGCAGGCCGCGCCGGTGCAGCGCGTGCGCCAGACGGTGGGCGAGGCGCGCGTGGAAGCCCGGGTAGAAGAGCGCCACCTCGACCGCGCTGGTGGCGGCCGGGTCGCGCGCCATGGTGGCGCGGATGTCGTCGCGGACGTCGCTGAACGGGGACATGGGCTACGCGGGCGCATCCTCCGCGATCAGGCCCCGCCCGACGGCGTCGCCCGCGCGCGCGACCTCGCTGGGCGGGGAGCGGTGGTCGGGGTCGAGCAGCTCGCGGACGGCCTCCGCGCCGAGACCGAGCCGCCCCGCCAGCGCCGCCTCGGTGAGCCCCTGCGCGCGCATCGCATCGTGGAGCGCCAGCTTGGCGGCGACGACCGGCGGCACGGGAACGAGGCGGCGCTCGCCGGTGGCCTCGCCCGGGACGGGGATGTCGAGGCCCCTGCGCGCGCGCGCCGCCAGAATCGCCACCAGCGCGTCCTCCGCCAGTTCGAGGGCCTCCGCCTCGGTCGCGCCGGCGGTGAGCGCGCCGGGCACGTCGGGGAAGGTCACATGGAACCCGCCGCCCGCTTCGGGATGCAGGATGCAGGGGTAGGCGTACCGCATTCGTCACCAGTCCCTTCGGTCGATCCCCAAGTCCCGCAGCGAGTCATCGCGTTCGAGCTTACGGCACACGCGCCGTGCGGGGAACGGCCCCGCCCTTGCCCGCTCCCACCTACCGCCCAGCCACGGGACGGGTCTGCCGCGACTGGCCCGGAGTACCCTACAATCGGGAGCATGACGGCGAACGCCGGGGCGAGCACGCTCGAACTCATCGGCGATCTGCGGGAGGCCGCCAGCGAGGCGCGCGCCTTCGACCGCGCCGTCCGCGACTTCGTCGCGCGCCATCCGAACCTCCACGAGGACTACCCGGACCAGTGGATCTCCGTCCATCGGGACGCCGTGCTGGCGGCGAGCGGCCTCGACGAACTGCTTGGCGAACTGGACCGCCACGGCATCCCCCGCGCGCGCGCGCATGTCCGGTTCGTCGAGCGGGAACCGCAGACGCTCATCCTGTAGGGCCGAGCCTACCGCGCCGCCACGGAGACGCTGATGGCCACGCCCTCGTCCCCGCGCCGCGCCGCGTCGGGCAGGCGGTGGATGAACAGCGTCGAGAAGTTCGAGTCGTCGTAGTTGAACCGCTTGATCAGCCGCGGGTCCTGCCCCGGCGGACAGAAGAGGCCCGCGGCCAGCCCATCGAGCACGGGCTTGACGAAGTTCTCCACGTCGAGGTCCGACCGATGGCCGTGAGCGCCCGGCCAGAATCGCATGGCGAGGCTGATGGCGTACCGCTCGCCCGCATCCCACCGCCCACCGCCCCGCGCGTCCCGAACCTCCGAAGCGATACGCCGCTTCCAGGCCAACTGCGCGTCCTTCCGCTCGGTGATGGAGTTCACGATCGTCCCCGACACGCGCAGTTCCAGCCCGCGCTCCTCGTCCGCGAACGCGACGACCGGAACGCGCCAGCCGTCCACCGTGCGCTGCTCCAGCGTGAGCGTCATGGCGTCCTCCTGCGTGGCGTACCCGCACCAACCCCTCAGAGCATGGTAGGATACTACGGGTTTGGTTGATGGCGTCTCTGGCTGGAGTTGCCCAAGCCAACCGCCGAACGAAGGGGGAGTGATCTGTGGAAAAGGGACCGGGGCCCCACTTGGCCACCGCCGTTTTGTGCGAGCGGGTTCTTGAGGAAAAGACTGGCGTTCTGAGCTTGATCAGAATCGTCGACAGGATTATCTGGTCCGCAGGAGAAACTGGACTTTCGTCGCCGACGATTAACTTGGTCGCCTGCATCAGCTTCAAATCTGGAGAAGCGCGAGGCGGGCACGATGTCGTTATCCAGCAAGAGGCGCCGTCGGGGATTCGTCAGCCGGAGACTCGTCTCTCCGTGCTTTTCGAAGGAGAGGACCGTGGCGTTAACGTGGTCATCGGACTCAACCTAGTCGGGCTGGAAGAAGGACTGCACTGGTTTGATATCGGCCTTGACGAGAAGTTTATGACGCGAATTCCACTTCGCGTGGTGCACCAACACGTTGCACTGGGAGAGCCTTCCCCGTGATCGTGACCGAAGAGGCAAACGACTCAAGGAAGCTGAGGGCACCCATGTGTATCGCGGCCAACGGAACCAGCTGCGCCCGCAGCTCTTCCTCGGTGTGGTACCCTCCCGACGCTTCCATCAGCAGGAGCTGGGCATCCCACGCGAGGCCGACGGCATCCAGCTCGCCCTCTTCCTTCCAGACCAACGGGAAGAGCCAGTCCTCAAGTTGGTCCAGGCTGATCTCGCCGAGGATGTACCGGCCGATCTGGGTCCGCACCGCAATCAAGGGGTAAGATTCGCGCATGACCGATGAACCTCCGACCCGCCGCGTTCCGGCCAGCCACCTGCGCAAGATCTTCAACCGGCTCCATCTCATGGAGGCCGTTGAGGCTGGTGATCTCACTATACAGATGAAACGGGACAGGCACCCCTCCCCGCCCAAGGCCGACGAGCCGATCTGCACCCGCAGCCAGGCTGTCGCCTACCTTGACGCCGAGGGGCGGACGGTGGCCGTGGTCCACCAGTTCATCCGGCAAGACGGCAGCATCGGCGCATCGGGACGCCCCGACCCCAAGTTGCTCCTGCACGAGGGCGAGATTCTGCTGCCGGAGTAACCAGGCGCTTCGACGCCCCAGCCATCTACCGCGACGGGCTCACACTCCAAACGACAACGGATGGCCAGCGAGCCACAGGGTACCAATGAGCACGAGCGCCACAGGCACGAGAAATTTCCCCATCCCTCACTCCACCAGCGGCAGGAGCTCGTCCCCCACGCCCGGGCCCCGCGGGAGGATGGGGGCCGCCTGCTCCTCCGCGTGGTAGGAGCTGCGCACGAGCGGGCCCGATTCGACGTGCGCGAAGCCCATCGCACGCGCCGCCTCCCCCAGCTGCGCGAACTCGTCGGGGTGGTAGTAGCGCGCCACGGGCAGGTGCTTCGGCGTGGGGCGCAGGTACTGGCCCAGCGTGAGCACATCCACGCCGTGCGCGCGCAGGTCGGCGAAGACGGCCAGCAGCTCGTCCGGCGTCTCGCCGAGGCCCGCCATGAGGCCGCTCTTGACGAGCCGCGCGGGGGCCGCCTCCTTCGCCCGCCGCAGCAGCTCCAGCGAGCGTTCGTAGCGCGCCTTCGGGCGCACGCGCGCGTAGAGGCGGGGCACGGTTTCGGTGTTGTGGTTCAGGATTTCGGGGGCGGCGTCGAGCACCGCGGCCAGCGCGTCATGGTCGCCGAGGAAGTCGGGGATGAGCACCTCGACCGTGGTCCCGGGGGAGAGGCGGCGGATCCAGCGCACGGTGTCGGCGAAGAGGGAGGCGCCACCGTCGCGCTCGTCGTCGCGGTTGACGCTGGTGACGACGGCGTGACGCAGGCCCATGCGGCGCACGGCGAGGGCCACGCGCTTCGGCTCGCCGCGGTCGAGCGCGCCGGGGCGTCCGGTGGTGACGGCGCAGAAGCCGCAGGCGCGCGTGCAGACGTCGCCGAGGATCATGAAGGTGGCGGTGCCGCGGCTCCAGCAGTCGCCGATGTTGGGGCAGCGGGCCTCCTCGCAAACGGTATGCAGGCCCTGCTCGCGCATGAGGCCGCGCAGGCGCTCGTGGCCCTCCCCGGCGGGGAAGCGCACGCGCAGCCAGTCGGGCTTGCGGTCGGGGGCGGCGGGCGCGGTCATGCCCCCAGCGTAGCGGGTTCGCGCGCGGGGGCGTAGCGTGCGCGGCCCAGGATGACGCCCGCCGCCAGTCTCGACCGGCTCTTCTCGCCGCGCGCCGTGGCCGTGGTGGGGGCCTCGGCGAACGTCGATTCGGCGGGGCACGACTACGTGCGCGCCCTGCGCGAGTTCGGCTTCACGGGCGCGGTGCATCCCGTTAACCCGAGGGCGGACGAGATCGCGGGCTACCGCGCCAGCCCCGATCTGCGGGCCATCGGCGCGCCCGTGGACCTCGTCATCTGCTGCATCCCGGCGGAGGGGGCGCCCGCCGTGGTGGACGCCTGCGGGGCCATCGGCGCGCCCTTCCTGCACCTGTTCACGGGGCGGCTGAGCGAGACGGGGGAGGCGGCGGCGGCGGCGCTGGAGGACGAAATCGCGCGGCGCGCGCGGGCCAGCGGCGTGCGCCTGCTCGGCCCCAACGGGCTCGGCGTCTACCACCCCGCCGCGCGCATCGCCTTCCGCCCCGACCTGCCGCGCGCGGCGGGCGGCCTGGCCCTGCTCAGCCAGAGCGGCAACAACGCCGTGGAGGCGGTGCTGCGCGGGGCGGCGCGCGGCCTGCGCTTCGGCAAGGTGGCCAGCTACGGCAACGGCCTCGACCTCACGCCCGCGGAGCTGCTCGCCCACCTCGCGGACGACCCCGCCACGGAGGCGATCGGGGCCTACGTGGAGGGCGTGGCGGACGGGCGCGCCTTCTTCGAGAGCCTGCGGCGGGCCGCCACGCGCAAACCCGTCATCGTGTACAAGGCGGGGCGCTCGGCGGCGGGGGCGCGGGCGGCGGCCTCCCACACCGCCGCGCTCGCGGGCGAGGCCGCCGTCTGGTCGGGAATGCTGCGGCAGGCGGGCGCCATCGAGGCGCGCACGCAGGAGCAATTGCTGGACCTGCTCACGGCCGCCTCCCTGCTGGCGCGGCCCCGCGGACGGCGCGCCGCCGTGGCGGGCGGAGGCGGGGGCCGCGGCGTGCAGTCCGCCGACGCCTGCGCGGAGGCGGGGCTGGCGCTGCCGCCGCTGCCCGCGTCCGTGCGCGCCCGCGTGGCCGAACGCGCCCCCGCGCTGGCCGACTGGGTGGGCAACCCCGTGGACCAGTCGATCCTCGCGGGCAGCGGCCTCTCCGCCAACGGCCTGCTCGCGGACATGGCCGCGTCGGGGGCGTACGACCTGGCCATCGCCAACGTGGGCGAGGAGTGGTTCCTCGGACGCCCGCGGGCGGAGGAGCGCCTGCGCCGCGCCTGCGCGCGCCTGCGCGAGGCCGCCAACGCCGCGCCCGTGCCCGTGGCCGTCGTGCTGGGCGCGACGGAGGCGCCCGAGGCCTGGCAGCGCGCCCTCATCGACTCCGTGCGCGCCGAATTCGTCGAGGCCGGGCTGGCCGTCTTCCCCACGGTCGAGCGCGCGGCCTTCGCGCTGGGGGCGCTGGCCCCGCGGGAGCGCGCGCCGTGAGCGAGGCGCCCGCTTCCCCGCGCACGGACCTCGACGAGGAGGCGCTGCTGGCGCTGGTGCCACCCTGGCGCGTGGTGCTCCACAACGACGACCGCAACACCATGGAGCACGTGGTCGAGTCGCTCGTGCGCTGCGTGCCCTCGCTCACGGTGGAGGCGGCGGCGGCGATCATGCTGGAGGCGCACACGGAGGGCCGCGCGACCGTCGTCGAGTGCCCGAAAGAGACCGCCGAGCACTACCGCGACGCGCTCGAATCGCGCGGCCTCACGGCCACCATCGAGCGCGCCTGACGGGGCGCTCCGCTGGCGGCCATCGCGATCCTCGCCGCCGCGTTCCTCGCCAACAGCATCATTGAGGGCGTTATCGGGCGCGGTTAGTCAGCCCCTGGGGCCGGGCGTCGGGGGCGCGTCGTCGTCGTCCGGCGGCGGCGGCTCGTCGTCCGGCGGGGGCAGCGGGCCGGAGTCGCCGAGGTTGCGAAGGTCGGGCGGGCCCTCCTCGCCGAACTCGCGGATGATGCGCCGCGCCACCTCGTCCAGCTGCTCCGGGCCCATGCCCATGCGCTCCATCGTCTGGCGCAGCAGCCGCTGCACCTCCATCAGGTCGCCGCGGATGAGCGCCTCCGCCAGCTCCAGCTGCGTCTCGATGGCGACGAACTGCTCGCGCCGGTCGCTCTCGCTGTCGTTGGCGAGGATGGTGGCCAGCAGGCGCGTGAAGAGCGTGCAGGTGCGCGCGATGCGGATGCGGTCGTCGTGGTGCGGCGGGAACTCGCCCGTGACCGCCACCTCGAGGCCGGTGCGCTTGTCCGTGGCCACGTACTGTTCGGACACGGGACCAGCATAGGGGAAACGCGGGCCGCGCGCGCCCTCAGTCGCGTTTGGGCACGGGACGCCAGCCCACGCCCTCCGCCAGGATGGCCGTCACCAGCTGGTTGAGCGAGGTCTCCTGCGCCGCCGCCTCGCGCGCCAGCCGCTCGTGCAGCCCCGCGGGCACGCGCACGCGGAACCTGCCGTCGTACTCCGGAAAGTGCTCCTTCGGCGGCGGGATCTCCCAGCCCTCCTCGAGCGCGCCCCCGATCCAGAGCTCCATCGCCTCGCGGATCATGGCCGTCGCCTCCTCGGGCGTGTCGCCATGACTCATGCAGCCCCTGAACTCCTCGACGTAGGCCATCCACACGGGATCGCCTTCGGAGTCGTCGTAGTACATGCACACGGTGTAGGGCCGCCTCAGGTACTCCGCGACCTGCGCCGCGATTTCGGGATCGTCGAGCGGATCGTGCGGCTGCGTCGTCGCGGGCACCGCCTGTTCAGCCGTCGTCATTACGCATCACCTCGTCGATCGCCTTGAGCGCGTCCCGAACGTACACCTGTTTGACCGGCCTGCGGTACGGAACGACCACCGCGTCCTCGCGGCGCGGATGACGGTAGCGCCAGTGGCTCCCGCGCACGTGGACCAGCGTGAAGCCCGCCGATTCCAGCGCCGTCCGCAACGCCTCCGGCGAAACGTCCGTCTGCGAGCGGCGGAGCCGTTCGATGCGCCGCTCCCGTCTCACCACCGCGATGATACCGCGGGCGGCGGGTCAGTCGCGGTCGCCCGCCGGACGCCAGCCCACGCCCTCCGCCAGGATGGCCGTCACCAGCTGGTTGAGCGAGGTCTCCTGCGCCTCCGCCTCGCGCGCCAGCCGCTCGTGCAGCCCCGCGGGCACACGCACGCGGAACCTGCCGTCGTACTCCGGAAAGTGCTCCTTCGGCGGCGGGATCGGGTCGCCGTGCTCGACGGCGCTCCCGATCCAGAGCTCCATCGCCTCGCGGATCATGGCCGTCGCCTCTTCGGGCGTGTCCCCCTGACTGACGCAGCCACGCAGCTCCTCCACCCACACCACCCAGGCGGGCGGTCCGCCGGGCGAGTCATCGCGCACCATCGTGATGGTGTAGGGCTTCTCCAGGTATTCCGCGACCTTCGCCGCGATTTCGGGATCGTCGAGCGGATCGTGCGGCTGCGCCGTTGCGGGCGCCGCCTGTTCAACCGTGGTCATGGCGCATCACCTCGTCGATCGCCTTCAGCGCATTCCGAACGTACACCGGCTTGACCGGCCTGCGGTAGGGAACGACAACCTTCTCGACCAGAGCGGGATGCCAGTACTGCCAATGACTCCCCGTGGTGCGCTCCAGCTCGAAGCCGAACCACTCCAGCGCCGTCCGCAGCGCCTCCGGCGAGACGTCCGTCTGCGAGCGGCGGAGCCGTTCGATGCGCCGCTCCCGTCTCACCACCGCGATGATACCGCAGCGCGCCCCACGAGCGCCCCGCGGAGGCGGCGTTGACGGCTGCTGCTGAAGCCTTGCATCAGGCGAACGAGCAGGCGCGCGCTCACCGGCGGCGGCCCCGGGCCAGGCGCGGCGGGCCCGCCGCCTCCGCCGCGCGCAGACAGAGGGCGAGGCTGGCCACATGGTCGTCGTGGCCGCGCTCGTTGCCCCAGACGAGGCGTCCGCCGGACGCGAGGGAGGCCCCGCAGGCGGCCAGCTCGGCGCGGCGGCGGGCGGCTTCGGCGCTGGCGTCCGCGCGCGGCAGGAGCAGGCGTCCCGTGCGCGCCGCCGCCAGCAGGGCGTGGCCGAGGGCGCTCTTGGAGGCCGCCGTAAAGACCACCTCGTCGAGCCTCTCGCCCAGCGCCGGGCGCAGCTGCGCGGCGAGGGGCGCGCCCATGCCCGTGGCGTCGGCGCAGAGGCGGGCGAAGCGCCAGCGTTCGTCGAGCGCGCGCACCTCCGCCAGCATGTCGGCGTAGCGTGCGCCCCTGACGCGCCCCCGCCGCCCGCGCGCACCGGAGGACGCCCCGCGGGGGGCGTCCTCTTCGCGTTCAGCCGAGGCCGCGAGCTCCGGCGCGCGCGCCGCCTCAGGCCGGGCGGTCGAGGCCGAAGGCGGCGTGCAGGGCGTTCATGGCGTCGCCCACGCGGTCGTCGCGCACGATGCAGGTGATGCGGATCTCGCTGGTGGTGATGAGCTCGATGTTCACGCCCGCGTCGGCGAGGGCGCGGAACATGCGCGCGGCGTAGCCCGGCGCGGACTGGATGCCCGCGCCCACGATGCTCACCTTGCCCAGGTCCGTGTCGGCCACGTAGCCGGAGGCCCCCACGCTGGCGCTGATGCGCTCCATGAGCGCCTCCGCGCGGCGCAGGTCCGCGCGCGCCAGCGTGAAGGTGAGGTCCGTGCGCTCGCGCGCGCTGGCGTTCTGCACGATCGTGTCCACGCTCACGCCCGCCTCCGCCAGCGGCTCGAAGATGCGGGCGGCGACGCCCCGTTCGTCGGGCACGGCCCGCAGCGTCACCTTGGCGATGTCGTGGTCGTCCACCACGCCGCGCACGCGGTTGCGTTCTTCCATGCGGGGGCCTCCGTGGATGAGGGTGCCGGGGGCCTCGACCATGCTCGAGGCGACGAGGATGGGCAGGTCGTGGTGGGCGGCCAGCTCGACGGCGCGGTTGTGCATCACGCGCGATCCCTGCGTGGCCATCTCCAGCATCTCGTCGTAGTGCAGGTCGGCCAGGCGGCGGGCTGAGGGCACGGCGCGCGGGTCGGCGGTATGGACGCCCTCCACGTCCTTGTAGGTCTCGCAGCGGTCCGCCCCGAGGGCCACGCCCAGGGCCACGGCGGTGAGGTCGCTGGCGCCGCGCCCGAGGGTGACGAAGTCGCTGGCCTCGGTGACGCCCTGGAAGCCGGCCACGATGGGGATGCGGCCCGCCTCCAGCTCGGCCTCGATGCGTTCGGCCTCGATGCGCTCGATGCGGCCCGCGCCGTGGAGGGCGCGCGCGTGGATGCCCGCCTGCGAACCCGTGAGGCCCACGGCCTCGCGCCCCATCGCCTTGAGGGCCATGGCCAGCAGCGCCGCCGACATGTGCTCGCCCGTGGCCAGCAGCTGGTCCAGCTCGCGCGCGTCGGGGTCGGGCGCGACGGAGAGGGCGAGGTCGATGAGCTCGTCCGTGCGGTTGCCCATGGCGGAGACGACGACGACGACCTCGTCGCCGCCGCCCGCGCGCCGCGCCACGCGCCCGGCCACGTGGCGGATGCGTTCGGCGTCGGCCACGGAGGTGCCGCCGTATTTCTGCACGGTTCGCATTGGCGAAAGAATACGGGAGCGGGGGCTTGTGGGGCGCTCGCGCACGGGTGTAAGGTGGCTCCGAGCACACCGGAAGGGAGGTCGCACGTGTACCACGTCAAGACTCACCTCCTGCATGGAGTCCTCATCGTGCAGCTGCAAGGCCCGCGTTAGCGGGCCGCGCACAGACCAGGGCGGGCCCCGGGCGACCGGGGTCCGTCTTTTTGCGTTGGGCGGAGGAACGCGCGCCGGTAGACTCCGCGCCACGATGCGCATCGCCATCGCCTCCGACCACGCCGGCTACCGCCACAAGGAAGCGCTCAAGGCGTTCCTGCGCGAGCGCGGCCACGAGCCCGTCGATTTCGGCGCGCACTCGGAGGAGCCCGCCGACTACCCGCGCTTCGTGCGCCCCGCCGCCGAGGCCGTGGCCGCGGGCGACTGCGAGCGCGCCATCGTGCTGGGCGGCTCCGGCAACGGCGAGGCCATGGCCGCCAACCGCGTGCGCGGCGTGCGCTGCGCCCTCTGCTGGAACCGCGAGACGGCGGAGCTGGCGCGCCGCCACAACGACGCCAACGCCATCGCCATCGGCCAGCGCCTGGTCGACGTCGGGACCGCGCGCGAGATCGTGGCCGTGTGGCTGGACGCGCCCTTCGACGGGGGCCGCCACGCCCGCCGCATCGCCCAGCTGGACGGCTGACAGAGTGGCGCAGCGCGCGGGGAGCGCTAACGCCGGAACTGCGACATGGCCTCGTGCCGCGGGCGCACGAGGCCGTCCTCGCGCACGATCAGGCCGAGGGCCTCGAGGCGGGCGAGGTCGCGCGTCAGCGTCTTGCGCGACACGCCCGTCCAGACGTACGCCAGCGGGCCGCGCCGCGCGAGCAGATCGGCCTCGCCCACGGGCTCCGCGAGGCCGTCCATGAACGCCGCCAGCCGCCCGCGCACGGCCGCGCCCAAGCCACCGCCGGATATGATGGTCGAGCGGGCATGGTCGCGGAAGGCGATGCGCGTGATCGCCGCCAGGACTTCCCCGCGCACCGTCTCCATCTCCTCGACCAGCCCCGACGCGGCGAAGCGGACGAAGGGCGTGAGGTCCCCGTCCGGGTTGAAACGGCAACGGTCGAGCAGGGCGATGTATTCGGGGCGGTTGCGGTAGTAGAAGTTGGCGAGCGAATAGAAGCCGAGCACGTTCACGCCGGTCTGGTAGAGCAGGTAGCTCTCCACCGCGCGCGCCGTGCGCCCGTTGCCGTCGCCGAAGGGATGGATGCTGACGAAGTAGAAGTGGGCGGCGACGGCGCGCACGATCGGGAGCCAGGCTGTGGCGGGCGGCGTGTTCAGCCAGTCGACGAATTCGGCCATGAGCCGCCGCACGCCGTCGCCGTCGCGGGGCGGGACGTAGTCTCCGACGCGCACGGGGTGCGAGCGGTAGACGCCGGGTTCGTTGTGGGGATAGTCGATGCCCTCGGTCGTGAGGCGGTGGAGTTCGAGGATCAGTTCCTCCGTGAGCGGACGCGCGGGGGCCGCGTCAATGGTTCGCGTGATGAAATCCATGACCGCCGCCGCGTTGCGCGCCTCCCGCTCGTCGCGGGCGCGGGAGGCGGGCAGCACGGGCGTCTCCGGGGGCGTCGCGAGGATGCGCCCGACCTCCTCCTCGGCCAGCTCCGTGCCCTCGATGCCGGTCGTCCCCCGCACGGCGCGCACAACGTTGAGCCGGTCGAGCCGCTCCTGAACCGCCGGCGACAGGGGCACGCCGCGGATGACCTTCGCCACCGCCTCGGCCTCCGCGACGGCGCGGATCAACGCGAGGTCGTCGAGGGCGATGCGCCGGTCGAAGGTCACGTCCCAGGCTGGCATGGCGCTCCCGCTGTCCGCGAAGTTGTCCCGCATATTGTCCGGCTCCCCGTCCGGTCGGGATTCATCTCCTGCCTATGATACCAGAGTTTTTCATACCGGTTCCCGGGAACATGACCGCGCACTTGTCCCCATGCTTGTCCGCAGATTGTCCACTGGGTTGTCCCGCATCCGTCCTCAGCCCGCGAAGTGCGCGCGGGCGAGGGCGACGAGCTCGTCGGGGGCGTCGTGCTGGACCCAGTGGCCCGCGCCTTCCACCACCGTCGCGCGCGCCCGCGGGAACCCGTCCGCCAGCCGCGCCATGCCGCGTTTCGCCCCGGCCTCGCCGCCCACCACGAGCAGCACGGGGCAGGCGACGGCGGCGAGGAAGGCGCGCATCTCGTCGTGGGTGAAGTCGTCTCGCCGCGCCCCGTGCCGCGCCCAGTTGTCGAACTTCCAGACGTAGCCGCCGTCCGCCTCGCGCACGCCGTGGGCGGCCAGGCGGCGCGCCTGCGCGGGCGAGAGGCGCGGGTTCGCCTCCCCCATGCGGCGGGCGGCGCTCTCCACGTCGGGGTAGACGCGCGGCCCGCGCCGTTCCAGCGCGCGGCGGCCTTCGGCGTACTCGCGGAAGCGCGCGGGCGTCATCGGCGGGGGCGTCTCCTCCGGCGCGGGCACGCGCGCCTCCACGGCCACGATGGAGGCGAAGCGTTCGGGCCAGGCCCCCGCCGCGAGGAAGGCGACCTGCCCGCCGAAGGAGTGGCAGATGACGCGCGCGGGGCCGCGCAGCCGCTCCGTGAGCGCGATCAGGTCGATGGCGTTGCCGGAGACGGGGTAGTCGCCGCCGGGCGACCAGTCGGAGTCGCCGTGGCCGCGCAGGTCGGGGGCCACGACGTAGTGGTCGGCGGCGAAGGCCCCGGCGATGCGGTCCCAGCTGCGGGCGTGATCGCGCCCGCCGTGCAGCAGCAGGAGCGGCGGCGCGGCCTCGTCGCCCCAGGCCCAGCACGCCAGCCGCAGGCGCTGCGATTCGTGGAACCAGCGGACCGGACCGGCCATGCGCCCCTCCGCGCGCGCCCCGCGCGTGGCCTACCATACGAGACGCGGTGAACGGCGGCGTCTGGCTGGTGGGAGCGGGTCCGGGCGACCCCGGCCTGATCACGCGCGCGGGGCTCGCGGCCCTGCGCCGCGCGGACGTGGTGGTGCACGACGCGCTCGCGCCGCGCCCCCTCCTGCGCGAGGCGCCCCCCGCCGCCGAGCTGATCGACGCGGGCAAGCGCGCGGGGGCGCACGCCATGTCCCAGCGCGACATCGAGGCGCTCCTGATCGCGCGGGCGCGGGCGGGCGCGCGCGTCGTGCGCCTCAAGGGCGGCGACCCCTTCGTCTTCGGGCGCGGCGGCGAGGAGCTGCGCGCCTGCCGCGCCGCGGGCGTGCCCTGCGCGGTCGTGCCCGGCGTCAGCTCGGCCCTCGCCGCGCCCGCCTTCGCGGGCATCCCCCTCACGCACCGCGGGGCCGCCAGCGCCTTCATGGTGCTGAACGGGCGCGACGCGCGCGCGGGCGGGGCCAACTGGCGCGCGGCGGCGGCGGTGGACACGCTCGTGCTGCTCATGGGCGCGGCCACGCTCGCCGACTGCGCCGCGCGGCTGCTGGCGGAGGGCCGCGCCCCGGGAACGCCCGCCGCCGCCGTGCGCTGGGGCACGCGCGCCGACCAGCGCACGGTGCGCGGCACGCTCGGCGACATCGCCGCGCGCGTGGCCGCCGAGGGGCTGGACGCGCCCCTCGTCACGGTGGTGGGGGAGGTGGCGGCGCTGGCCGCGGAGCTGGCCTGGTTCGAACCCGGCCCCCTCGCGGGCAGGCGCGTGGCCGTCACGCGCGCGCGCGTCCAGGCCAGCGCCCTCGCCGAGCGGCTGGAGGCGGCGGGCGCGCTCGTGGTCGAGGCCCCCGCCATCGAGCTGCGCCCCGCGCCCCCCGCCGTCCTGCGCGAGGCCGTGGACGCGCCCGCCGCCTGGTGGGTCTTCACCAGCGCCAACGGCGTGGCGGCGGCGATGGAGGCGCTGGCCGCGCAAGGGCTGGACGCGCGCGCCCTCGCCGGACGCCGCCTGGCCGCCATCGGCGAGGCCACCGCCGCCGCCCTCGCCGAACGCGGCCTGCGCGCCGACTTCGTGCCCGCCCACGCCACCGCCGGGGCCCTCGCGCGCCTGCCCGCCGCCCCGGGCGAGGCCGTCGCCCTCTTCCAGTCGGCGCTGGCCGAGCCCGACCTCGCGGAGGCGCTGGCCGCGCGCGGGCTGGAGGTGCGCGCCGTGGCCGCCTACGAGAACCGCCCCGCGCCCCTCGACCCCGCGCGCCTCGCCGAGCTGCGCGAGGCGGAGGCCGTCGTCTTCGCCAGCAGCTCCTCGGCGCGCGCCCTGCGCCTCGCCCTCGGCGCGCACGCCCACGCCCCGCGCGGCGCGCTCGTCAGCATCGGCCCGCGCACCTCCGCCGCCGTGCGCGACTGCTTCGGGCGCGTCGACCGCGAGGCCGCCGCGCCCACGCTCGACGGCCTCGCGCGCGCCGTCGTCGAGGCCCTCGGCGCGCCGTGAGCGGCCCGCGCCGGGCCCTGCTCCTCGCCGGGCACGGCTCCCAGCTGGACGCCCGCTCCGGCGAGGCCGTGCGCGCCCACGCGCGGCGGCTGGCCGCCAGCGGCGCCTTCGACGAGGTGCTGACCGGCTTCTGGAAGGAGGAGCCCGCCCTCGCGCGCGCCCTCGACGGCTGCCGCGCGGACGACGTCGTCATCGTCCCCGCGTTCATGGCCGAAGGCTACTTCGTGAACGAGGTCGTGCCCGCCGAGCTGGGGCTGGACGGGCCGCTCACGCGGCGCGGGGGGCGCATGCTGCGGCTCGCCCGCCCGCTGGGCGCGCACCCCCTGCTGGCGGAGGCGGTCGCGGCGCGCGCGCTGGAGGCCGGGGCCGCGGCGGACGGCGCCGTGTTCGTCCTCGGCCACGGCCACCCGCGCGATCCGCGCTCGGCCCGCGCCGTGCGCGCGCAGGTCGGGCGCATCCGCGCGACGGGCCGCTTCGCGCGCGTGGAGGCGGTCTTCACCGATCAGGCGCCGCGCGCGGACGCCATCCCCGCCCTCGCGGACGGGCGGGCCGCCACGGTCGTGCCCTTCTTCGCCGCCGGGGGCTGGCACGTGGGCCGCGCCGCCGCCGCCATCCCCGCGAACGCGCGTCTGGCCGCGCCCGCGGGCGCGCACGCGCTGGCCACCGACGCCCTCGCCGCCCTCGCCCGCGAAGCCGCGCGGGGGTAGCGCGCGCGGTAGACTGCGCCCGTGACCAGCCCCAGTACCCACGAACAGACGGTGAACGTGGCCCTCGGCGAGGTGCTGGACAAGATGCGCGAGAGCTGGACCGTCATCGCCGACCGTCGCGGGAAGGTGCTGAAGGAGGGCGGCTGGCCGGACGTGCTCGTGCTGGACGCGGCGGGCTGGCCGGTGGTCATCGAGGCCAAGCACCACCCCAGCCACACCTGGGCAGAGGACGCCGCCACGGACCGTCTGGGCAAGCACCCGGTGAACAGCCCGTACCCGATCGAGACGGCCATCGCGCTGGTGTATCCGGAGTCGTTCCGGCATCTGGAGCACGCGGCGCTGCAGGATGCCATCCGCACGACGGACGCGCTCGAATACGCGCTGTACACGCACGTGGCTGACGACGAGCGCGGGCGCGAACGGCTGCCCGTAAAGGGCTGGCTGCGCGGGAGCGTCATCGACCTCGCCATGCTCGTCCATCGCGCCTCCACGCCCGCGCCGCGCGTCGAGGAGCTGGCCGACGCGCTCCAGGAGGGCGTGGAGCAGGCGGCCAGGTTGTTTGACTCCCCCTACGGGAGTGAGCGTGGCAGAGCACTCGCGGGTGTGCTCAACCCTGACATTGATAGCGAAGAGGACCAGGAACGGAAGGAGTGGATGCTCGCCAAGGCCGATAACGAACAGGCTCGGCGCATGGCCATGACCATCATCCTCAACGCGCTCGTCTTTCATGAGTCGTTGGCGGAAGCAGACTTCCGCGTCCCCGATGACGACGGGCGTGTCGTGCAGTCCGTCGAGACGTTCTGGGACGGGTCTACCTTCCTGCGCCGGATCTTCTGGCCGAATGGGACGCCATCCTCAAGCGCAACTACTGGCCCATCTTCGACTCCGCGAGGAAGATGCTTACTCCCGATATCATGCCCACGGCGACGGCGGCGAGGATCGCCTACCGCCTCTGGCGCACGGCCAACCGCCTCGTGCAGGGCGGCATGACGCGCTCGCACGACCTCACCGGCACCGTCTTCCAGCGCCTCATCGCCGACCGCAAGTTCCTCGCCACCTACTACACGCGGCCCGAAGCGGCGGCCCTGCTGGCGGGGCTGGCGCTGCCGCTCGACCGCCCGCCCGGCGGCGCGGACTGGAGCAACGCGGACACGCTGACAAGCGTCCAGATCGGCGACTTCGCCTGCGGCACGGGCACGCTCCTCTCCGCCGCCTATTCGCGCCTCTCCCTCCTCCACGAGCTGCACGGCGGCGACCCCAGGGCGCTGCACGGGCCGATGATGGAGAACGGACTCTTCGGCCTCGACGTGCTCAACAGCGCCGTCCACCTGACGGCGACGATGCTGGCGGGCACGCACCCCGATGCCCCATTCGACGGCGAGCGACTGCTGACCATGCCCTACGGCGCGCAGAAGAGCGGCGGCGTGTCCATCGGATCGCTCGAATTGCTGGCGAAAGAAGTTCAGTCCGCGTTCACGCAGGCGGTTGCGCGCACGTCCGGCGCGCGCGGCGAGCAGTACGTGGCCGACTTCGTGAACCATGTGGGCCACGGCAAGTTCGACCTCGTGATCATGAACCCGCCCTTCGTGCGGAACACCAACCATGAATCGT
Source organism: Tepidiformaceae bacterium (assembly GCA_958295975.1). Classification (GTDB taxonomy): domain Bacteria; phylum Chloroflexota; class Dehalococcoidia; order Tepidiformales; family Tepidiformaceae; genus UBA2991. Next base: position 1,067,579 of record OY282446.1, read on the forward strand.
CCCACGCCAACGTGCCCATGCCCGCCTACGCCGCCTTCGAAACCAGCATCGGGACGCAGGAGCTGATGTCGGGGCGCGAGAAGCTGCTCGCCAGAGGATCGCCCGCCGACGGGAACGCGGGGCTTGCGTCCTTCTTCACGGAGCTGGCGTACCGGAAGGTTCATCCCGAGGGGACGATCGCCGAGGTGCTGCCCCTGTCCGCGCTCAGCGGATCGTCGTGGCACGCCACGCGGGCAAGATGGCGATCCGGATTCGGGGACATCATCGCCGTCACCATCGCCGCCGGGAAATCCCGGGCGGCATCGTTCTCGAACGACACCGGCATCGCCGAGTGCCTGGTCGTGGCCCTCCGGGCGCGCGGGGTTCGCAACGGCCCGCGCGGCGTGTTCGCCGTCCTGAACAAACAGCCGGGCTCGACCATGCGGGGAGAGTTGATCGCCACCGCCATCCAGACCGCCATCGGGAACGGCGTCCGCCGCCTCGACGATGGACCGCTGGGGACCACGCCCATCATGCTCGGCCGTGAGTACTGCGGCCATCTGATCGACTGCCCGCTCCCGGACGATGGCCCATGGCCGCTCGTCGGCATCGCGGACGTCGAGCTGGCGCAGATCGCGTACCGCCTGGCGCATGGGCGGCTGGCCAGCATCGGGCAGGCGACCACCTCGCACACGGAGATTCCCGTCGCCCCGGTCGGCGAAATCGCGGAGCGCGGACCGGTTCACCGGGACATCGACAGGGACGAGCGCGACGGTACCGTTCGCGGACCCTTCGAGCGGCGCAAGATCACCAGCGGCGCGCCGACCTACCCCATGCTCTGGGCGCACGACGCGAAGAAGGAGCGCCGGCTCGTCGTCGAGCCTGACTACGAAGGGCAGATCAAAGCCGTTGGCGCCCGCTTCGACCAGCAGGCCGTGAACGAGAAGGCCGCGCGCATCCAGTCCACCGCCACGCGCGCCCACTACAACTGCGACCTCCAGTTCAACTCGCAGTCCCTGATCGTGGCCATGACCGAGCGGCCCTGCATCGGCGGTACCGCATGGCCCTCCGTCATCTTCAGGAACCGCGAGCACGAGTACGCCTTCGCCCTCTGGTCCAACTCCACGCTCGGCCTGCTGCTCCACTGGTGGACCGCCAACAAGACGCAGTCCGGGCGTGGTCGGACGACCGTGACGGGCATCCCGCACATCCCCACGCTCGACGTGCGCGCGCTCTCCGACGAGCAGCACGCGCGGGCGCGGGAGGCGTTCGATGCGCTGCGTAGCGAGCGCTTTCTGCCCTTCGACCAGATCGACGAGGACGAGGCGCGGGCTCGGCTCGACCGCGCGCTGCTGGTGGACGTGCTGGGGCTGCCGGAGTCGCTGTGCGCGGCGGGCGGGCCGCTGGACACGCTGCGCCGCAAGCTCGCCGCCGAGCCGCAGATCCACGGCGGCAAGCGCACGAAGGTGGAGTTCACGGACACGGGCGAGCGCTCGGTGCGGCGCTCCGCCCGCTAGCGCGGGGGGCGGCCCTCGCCCGCGAACACCGTCGAGCGCACGATGTCGGGCTGGCCGTCGTTGAGGATGGCGTCCATGCGGCGCGCGATGGCGCCCTCGTGGTCCTCGTGCGTGAGGATGTAGAAGCGCTCCTCGCGGATGGCCTCCAGCACGTGCTCCGCCGCCAGCTCGGGCGCGATGGTGCGCAGCGCCCCCGGCGCGCTGAAGCCGGGCGTGCGCTCCGCCCGCGCGCGCACGCCCTCCGCGTCCAGCCCGCGCAGGGCGGCGGGACGGTTGCGCTCGGAGTCGCGCAGGTTCGTGTCCACCACCCCCGGGCAGAGGACGGAGACGCGGACCTTCGAGCCCGCGTCGCGCAGCTCGGCGGAGAGCGTCTCGGAGAGGGTGACGGCCCCGTGCTTGCTCACGTTGTAGGGGCCGGAGCCGGCCACGGAGACGAGCCCGGCCATGGAGGCGGTGTTGACGATGTGGCCCTCGTCGCGCGCGACGAGGTGGGGGGTGAAGACGCGCACGCCGTGGATGACGCCCCAGAGGTTGACGCGCAGCACGAACTCCCAGTCGTTCACGCCCAGTTCCCACATGCGCCCGCGCAGGCCCACGCCCGCGTTGTTGCAGACGACGTGGACGTCCCCGAAGTGGTCGAGCACGCGCTCGGCGAGGGCGTCCATGGAGGCGGCGTCGCCCGCGTCGGTGGGCACGGCGAGGGCCTCCGCGCCGTCCGCGCGCAGGCCCCCGGCGGCGGCCTCGAGCGCGCCCTCCTCGATGTCGGCGAGGGCGATCTTCATGCCCTCGGCGGCGAAGCGCCTGGCCATGGCCAAGCCGATGCCGCTGGCGCCGCCGGTGACGACGGCCACCTTGCCCGTGAACTCCCGCATCGCGCCCTCCTCGCGGGTTGTCGGGGGGAACGCCCGCGCGCCGCTAGCGGTCGGGGCCCTCCAGGTAGTCGTCGAGCACCTTGTGCATGTGGCGGATGCGCCGCTCGCGGTAGTTGATGAGCAGGCCCTTGAACGAGCGCGAGTTCATGCCCTTCTGCACGCGCGGCAGGTTGTAGGAGTCCTGATCCAGCCCCAAGCCCAGCGAGATTTCGCCGTGCTTGTGCTGCGTGTGCACGGGCCGCGGCGGCGGCTCCGACCCCTCCGGGATGCGGACCAGGTTCTGCAGGTCGTAGTACATCCGGTTCGGGTCCGTGGCGTGCGGGCGCTGGCGGAAGAGCATCACGCCCGAGTGGTGCGTGTTGAGCGTGATGTTGGGGAAGAGGTAGTAGTGGTAGTCGTCCGTCAGCTGGTCGTCGTTGAGGGACGAGAGGTCGATGCCCTGGGCGGCGGCGTGACCCTTCACCGCCGCCTGGATGGCGGGGCGCACCGCGGCGGGGCCGCCGTCGAACGTCTCCGGGTCGATGCCCGCCTCGCGCAGCATCTCCTTGAGCGTGCGCGTCAGCTCGCCCTGGTTCTGGTAGCGCGGGCTCAGCAGGGCGAAGGGCACGAGGTAGCGGTTGTGCCGCTCGTACAGGTCGATCTGCACGTGGATGTCGTCGATCGATTCGAGGATCTGCGGGTGGATGCCCTGCACGTGGTAGACCTCGTTGAAGGCGTCCACCGACGTCTTCCAGTTGCAGTCCCACTCGATGGTGCGGTCCTGCACGAGGTACTGGTCCTCGAAGCGGTAGGGGTCGAGGTGGCCGGGAATCTCGCCGAGGAAGTCGCGCAGGGGCTCGGCGTCCGGGTTCATGTTGAACCACACCCAGCCGCCCCACGTGTCGCAGGGCACCTCCACCAGCGCCGTCTCCTGCGGCACGCCCTGCGTGAAGGTGTCCTCGTCCGGCACGAACTTCTTGGAGCCGTCGAGGTTGAACTCGAAGAAGTGGTAGGCGCACTGGAACGATTCCGCATGGCCCATGCCCGCGTTCCTGATCTGGTTCCCGCGGTGCGGGCAGACGTTGTAGAAGGCCCGCACCGTGTCCGGCGCCTCGCGCACGATGAGGAACGACTCCGGCCCCAGCTCGGTGGTGAAGTAGTCGCCCACGTTGGGGATGTCGGACACGCGCCCGGCGATGTTCCAGACCTTCGTCCACATGCGCTCCCACTCGAGCGCCATGAACTCCTCGGAGGTGTAGCGCTCCTTGGGGATGAGGTCGGTGCCCAGCGCGGGCTCGGGGGCCTTCTCCGTGGGCGTCTGGCGGATGGCGGACTCGATGACCATGACACGCTCCTCGCCGCGTTCTCCGGCGTCGTCCCCGCCATCCTACTCCCGCGGGCGGCGGGTTGGGGGCTCAGGCGGGGGCCAGCGCGGCGATCTCCTCGAGGCTGCGCGCGCGGGGCGTGCCCGAGGCCCCGAAGAGCCAGGACTGGCCGGTGGGGCCGTCCGCGCCGTGCGCGAGCACGTTGACGACCGCGCGGCCCACGTCCGCGGCGCGCATGCCCGCCTCCGCGGCGGCCACGGAGACGGCGCGCAGCATGGGCGTGTCGGTGGCGCCCATGCAGAGGCCGTTCACGCGGATGCCGCGGGGGGCCAGCTCCGCCGCCCAGGTCTCCACCTGCCGCCACTGCACCCACTTCGCCCCGTCGTAGCCGCTGGCGGCGCCGCCGGTCATGAGGTGGCCTTCCTTGATGTGCTCGGTGATGACGTTGACGATGTCGCCCCCGCCGGCGGCCAGCATGGCGGGCACGGCGGCGCGCGCGCAGTAGAAGCTGCCCAGCGCGCAGATGGCGAGGGAGCGCTCGTAGGCGAGCGTCTGCGACTCGTAGTCGCCGCCGGTGAGGCTGGTGTCGGCGTAGATGGCGGCGTTGTTGACGAGCACGTCGATGCGGCCCAGCCGCTGCAGGGCGCCGTTCATGGCGCGGCGCACCTGCGCGCGGTCGGCCATGTCGCAATCGACGGCGAGGCCCTGGCGGCCCGTCTCCCGCACGAGGCGGGCGGTTTCGGCGTTGCCGACGGCGTCGATGTCGAGGCCCGCGACGGCGGCCCCCTCCTCGGCGAGCGCGACGGCGATGGCGCGTCCGATGCCGACGGCGCTCCCGGTGACGACGGCGGCCTTCCCTTCGAGCAGCATGGCGGTTCCCTCCATTCGCGCCGATTCTGGCCGATCGCGCGCCGCCCCGCCACGGCCCGCGCCCGTGCCATACTGGGGAAGAGGAGAAGATGGACATGAAGATCGACCCGCTTGGGGACATCACGGGAAGCAGGCCCTACGACGGCGAGCGCTTCCGGCGGCTGGCGCGCCACCTCGCCGGGCGCTCCGACCAGGGCGCGGCCCTTGACGCGACGAAGCTGGCGCGACGCCTCTTCTACTGCGACTTCCTCGCCTACCTCGAGCTTGAGTCGTCCATCACGGGCGCGACCTACCTGAATGATCCCCGGGGGCCCCGCCCCGAGCGGCTCGACGGGGAGCTGGCGCGCATCGAGGCGTCGGACGGCATGGCCGGAGACGACGGCGGCGCGCCCTTCAGCAGGGCGGAGCTGGCCATCGTCGAGCGGGTGCTGGCGGGGCTGCCCGAGGCGGACGGGAGCGGCGAATCGAGCCTGCCGCACCTTGATCCCGTCTGCCGCATCGTCCCCGAGGGCACACCGGTCGCCTACGAGCTGGCGTTCGTCTCCACCGATCCGCCAAGCGAGGAGGCCATTCGCGCGGGCCAGGAGGTCGCCGAGCGTCTGGGCCTGCTTGCCCGTGCTCAGTGAGGTTCGCTGGCGGCCCCTGGCGGATGAGCAGTATCGCGCCATCTGCGCGAACTACCCGCGCGCCAGGGGGGCCATCGACGGTCTGCTTCGCACGGTCGGATACGCCGGAGCGGCCCGTCCCTTTCTCCCGAACTCCGGCGGGCTCCGCAACGTTGAGACGCCGGGCGCGGCGCGCGGCGTTCCCAAACTGATTCTCGTGTACAGCGAGGACGCGGACGGCGTGTTCTGGGTCGAGGAGATTCGCGTCCGCTGAGCGCGCCGCCCTACTCCGTGGTGCGGATGGCGCGGATGGCGATGGTGAGCATGAGCGCGCCGAAGGCCAGCACCACCCCTATCTCCTCCCACGTGCTCAGCGTATAGCCGAACCACTCCACATGCGTGATCTGGAAGGGCGCGTCCGCCGGCACCGCCGCCAGCTGCTCGGAAAGGGCGATCTCGCGGATGGGCGCGACCGCGTAGGTGACGGGGTTGATCTTCACCAGCACGTCCATCCAGGCGGGCACGTTGTTGATGGGGAAGAAGATGCCGGAGAGGAACATGGCCGGGAAGATGGCCACCTGCGACAGCATCTGGAAGCTCTCCACGGAGCGCAGGCGGCTGCCCAGGGCCACGCCCAGGCCGGTGAGCATGAAGGACACGAGCGCGATCAGGGGCAGCAGCTTGGCCACCACCTCGAGCGTGATGTCGATGCCCAGCAGGGGCGCGATGGCGAACATGACGGCGCCGTTCACGAGCGCCACCGTGGCCCCGCCGCTGATCTTGCCGATGCAGATGGCGGTGCGGCTCACGGGGGCGACGAGGATTTCGCGCAGGAACCCGAACTGCCGGTCGGTGACGATGGAGACGCCGGAGAAGACGGAGTTCATGAGCACGATCATGGCCACCATGCCCGGGAAGATGAACTGGCGGTAGCCGATGTCGCCGGGCAGCTGGGCGATGCTGTTGCCCAGCCCCTCGCCGAACATGACGAGCATGATCACGGGCATGGTGAAGGCGGAGATCATGCGCGCGCGGTCGCGGAAGTAGATGAGCACCTCGCGCATCCAGATGACGCGCACGACCTGCAGGAAGCCCGCGCGCCCGGTGGCCCGCCGCGGCGCGCCCGCCGCCACGCGCGCATCCGCGCCCGCTTCCGCCGAAACCGTCATCGCATCCTCCGGAAGCCCTGGCGCTGCATGGAGCGCATCTTGTCCTCCTCGCTGAAGGCCTGCTCGCGGATCTGGTGGCCCGTGAGGGAGACGAACACGTCCTCCAGCGTGGGCGCGCGGATGCCCACGGAGCGCACCTCGCCGTCGAGGCGGGCGAGCAGCACGGGCACGAAGTCGCCGCCGTGCTCCACGTTGAATTCGACGGCCTCGTTTTCGAGGCGCGGCTCGATCTCGAAGGATTCGCGCACCTCGCGCGCGAGGGCGGCGTTGTCGGGGCCGACGATGGAGACCACGTCGCCGCCCAGCCGCGCCTTCAGGCGCGCGGGCGTGTCGAGCGCGATGATGCGCCCGTGGTCCATGACGGCCACGCGGTCGCAGGCCTCGGCCTCGTCCATGTAGTGCGTGGTGAGGAAGATGGTGACGCCCTCCGTGTCGCGCATGGAGCGGGCGTAGGCCCAGAGGCTGCGGCGCGTCTGCGGGTCCAGCCCCACGGTGGGCTCGTCGAGGAAGAGCACGGAGGGCCAGTGCATGAGGCCGCGCGCCACTTCCAGCCGCCGCCGCATGCCGCCGGAGAAGGTGATGACGGCGTCGCCCGCGCGGTCGGCCAGGCCCACGCGCTCCAGCAGCTGGTCCGCGCGGGGGCGGATGTCGGCGCGGGCCATGCCGAACAGCTCGCCGTGGAAGACGAGGTTCTCGCGCGCCGTGAGGCGCTCGTCCACGGTCGAATCCTGGAAGACGATGCCGATCTCGCGGCGCACCCCGGCGGGGTCGGACACGATGTCGCAGCCGCCGATGGCGGCGCTGCCAGCGGTGGGGCGCAGCAGCGTGCAGAGCATGGAGATAGTGGTCGTCTTGCCCGCGCCGTTGGGGCCGAGGAAGCCGAAAATCTCGGCCTCGCCCACGTCGAAGGAGACGCCGTCCACGGCGGTGATCTCGCCGAAGCGGCGCGCCAGCCCGGAAACGCGAACGGCTGGGGGCATCCCCGCTACCTTGCGCCCCCGCCCCCCTTGCGCGCAAGCGGCGACGCTCACGGCTCGTACAGGAGCGTGTCGGGGAAATAGTCCGACCAGGCGAACCAGAAGACGGCGAAGGCGGGCAGTGGCTCCAGCCGCCGCCCCGCCAGCTCGCCCTCCAGCGCCTCGCCCGTGAGCGCCGCCCAGATGGTGCCCGTCTCGCGGTCGCGCAGCCGCGCCGCGCCGTCCGCGGCGGGGTCGGCGGCCTCGAAGGTGAGCGCGCGGCCCTCGACGCTCGGGGCGAAGGCCGCCGCCGCGCGCGCCTCGCCGTCCCAGGCGATGAGGACGGAGCGCCCGCCCACGCGGTCGTTGAGCGCGGGCGCGTCCGCGAGCCGGTGGTGGGCGTAGGCCTTGCGCCCCTCGGGCAACACCAGCCCCAGCACCAGCGTCTTGGGGAAGAGGCGTTCGTCGCGGTTGCGCTCGCCGATCACGCCCGCGTCGGGCCGCAGGTAGTAGTTCGAGTAGGCGTCGATGACGACGCCGCCCTGGTCGAGCGCGGTGGTGTCGGGATGGAGCGCGCGCCAGCTCTTCCAGCGCATGAGCGCGGCGGGCAGCGGCGTCAGCTCGGTCCCCACCAGCGGGCCTTCCACGGCGCGCCCCAGGAACTGGCTCCAGAGCGTCTCCGTCTGGCGGTCGAACATGACGAGCGCGTTCATGATGAGCTTGCCGGAGACGCCGAAGTCGAGACGCCGCTCTCCGATGTCGCGGGCATACACGATGCCCGTGAAGCAGAGCGGTCACCAGGTGACGGCGATGGCGCGCCCGCCGAGCGTGTCGTTCACGATCTCGTGGCCGCTGAGGAAGGCCGCCCCGTAGGCGCGGTGTTCGCCGCCGACGGAGACGCCGATGACGAGATCGTTCGCGCGCAGCTGTTCGTCCGCGACGGCGGCGGAGACGATGGCGGGGTCGTCGATGGCGGGAATGGCGTCCGGCGGCAGCAGCGTGACGATCTCGAACTCCGCCTCCGCCCCGGGCGACGCCGTGGCGGTGGCGGTGGGCGATGCCGTGGCCGTGGGCGTGGCCGAAGGCGTGGCCACAGTGGCAGTCGCCGTGACCGTGGCGGAGGGCGTGGCCGTGGGCGTGGCGACCGGCGCGTCCGTTCCCCCGCAGGCGACCGCGATCAGCGCCAGCGCGGCCAGCGCCGCCGCCAGCGCGCGGACCACGCTCAGCCCCCCCCGGCGCGGGGGTAGCTGCCGAACACCTTGAGGTGCGCGGTCATGGCCTCCAGCGCGGCCAGGGCCTCGGCGCAGCGCGGGTCGCGCGCGTGCCCCTCGAAGTCGATGAGGAAGACGTACTCGCCCATGCTGGCGCGCGTGGGGCGGCTCTCCATCTTGGTGCAGTTGATGCCGCGGCTGGCGAATTCGGCCAGCGCCGCCGCCAGCAGCCCGGCGCGGTCGTCGGCGAAGCGGAAGGCGATGGAGGTGCGGTCGCGGCCCGTGGGCGCGGGGGGGCGCGCGCCCACCACCACGAAGCGGGTGGCGTTGTCGCGCCGGTCCTGGATGCCCTCGGCCAGCACGCGCGCGCCGCAGCGCCCGGCGGCGCGCGCGGTGGCGATGGCCGCCGCCCCCTCGTGCGCGCGCTCCATGGCCAGCTGCGCCGCGTGGGCCGTGGAGAGGGCCGCCTCCAGCCGCGCCCGCGGGTGGCGTTCGCGCAGGAAGGCGCGGCACTGCCCCAGCGCCTGGGTGTGCGAGTAGATCGTCTCGATGGCCCCGGCCTCCACGCCCGGCGCGGCCACCAGGTGGTGCGTCACGGGCACGATCAGCTCCGCCTGGATGGGCAGGGAGGTTTCGTGGATGAGGATGTCGAGCGTCTCCGCCACGGAGCCGTTGAGCGAGTTCTCGATGGCGAGCACGCCCGCGGCGGCCTCGCCCGCCTCCACGGCGCGGGCCACCTCGGCGTGGGAGGGGAGGGGGAGCAGGGCGGCGTCGGGCGCGTGGCGGCGGGCCGCCTCCTCGCCGAAGGTGCCGGGCGGCCCCAGGTAGGCCAGCGGGCCCTCAGGTGTCGAAGCCATGGGCGCCCCCGATCAGCGCTTCGCCGAGCATGGCGCGGCTCTCCGCGCGCGTCACCACCACCAGCGCATCCCCCACCGTGAGCGTCGTGTCCGGGGCGGGGATGCGGGGCACGCCGCCGGAATCGACGATCAGGGCGACCAGCGATTCGGGCGGCAGCAGCAGCTCGCGCGGCGTGCGCCCCACCGCCGGCGACGTCTCCGGCAGGCGCACTTCCACCAGCTCCAGCCCCTCGTGCAGATGCATCACGGGCACCACCGCCACGACCGGCAGCTCCTGCTCGATCTGGGCGAGGATGGCGTCCGTGGCGGAGACCGTGGTCTCGATGCCGCGCTTCCCGAAGAGGAGGGCGTTGCGCGGGTCGTTCACGCGCGCCAGCACGCGCGCCACGCCGTGGTGACGCGCGATTTCGCAGACCACGAGGTTGTCCTCGTCGTCGCCCGTGACGGCGGCCACGAGGTCCGCGCGGCGCACGCCCGCCCCCTCCAGCACGGACGCCTCGCAGGCGTCGCCGCGCAGGGCCGCGCCCTCCAGCCGCTCGCCCAGCTCGGCCGCGCGCTCGCCGTCGCGCTCGATCACGAGCAGCTCGTTGTCGCCGCCCTGCAGCTCCCGCGCGAGGGAGTAGCCGACCTTGCCGCCGCCCGCGATGATGATGTACACGGCTCAGGCCGGGGCCTCGCCCGCGAGCATGGCGATCATGGCGTCCGCGCCCGCGCTCGTGGGGCTGTAGGTGTCGATGCCGAGGCGCCCGAAGATCTCGCCCCGCTGCGGATCCTTCACGCGGCAGATGACGCGCGCCACGCCGTAGACCTCGCGCGCCAGCTGGCTGGCGAAGAAGTTGCGGTTGTCCCCCTGCGTGACGGCGATGAAGGCGTCCGCCTCGCGCACGCCCGCGCGCTCCAGCGCCTCCATGTCCATGCCGTTGCCAGCCGCCAGGCGTCCGCCGAAGCCGCCGTCGAGCCGCCCGAAGCGGGAGGCGTCGCGGTCGATCACGGTCACGCGGTGGCCCTCGCGGTCGAGCCGTTCGGCGATGGCCGCGCCCGTGCGCCCGCAGCCCATGACGAGCACGTTCACGGGCGCGCCGCCGGTTCCGCGGCGGGGGCGGCGCGCTCCAGCGGCGCGCGCGCGATCCACACGGCGCAGGGCGCGTGTCCGAGCACGTGCTCCGCCGTGCGGCCCACGGCGAAGCGGCCCGGCAGGAGCGATGCGGCCACGCCCAGCACGATCGCGTCGGCCTCGCGCGCGGCCGCCGCCTCCACGATGGCGGGGCCCGCGGCGCGCGCCTGCAGCATCTCGTCCTCGATGGTCACGCCGCCGCCGGCGGCCTCGGCGCGGGCGCGCGCGCGGCGCAGCAGCTCCTCGCCGCGGCGGCCCTCCAGCTCCATGTCCGCCGTCACGGGCAGGCGGCGATCGACCTCGATCACGTACAGGAGCGTGAGCGCGCCCCCGGCCTGGCGCGCGAGCGCCGCGCCGAGCGCGGCGGCGTCGAGGCTGGCGTCGCCGGGCGCCACCGGCGCGAGGATGGAGCGGAAGCCCGCCATGCGCTGCGCCCCCTCTTCTGGCGCGGGGAGAATACCGCCGCGCGGGATCGCGCACAACGCGCCCGCGCACGCTCAGTCGCGCCGCGCGAACCAGAGCCGCACGAGGCCGTTGCAGGCCAGCGCCATGCCCAGCCACGCGCCCGCGCCCCAGCCCGCGCCCTGCAGCAGCAGGAAAAGGACGAGGGCCGCCCCCAGCGCCAGCGAGGCGGCGGCGAGCAGACGGTTGACGGCGCGCACTCGCGCGAGCCTACCCGCGCGCCGCCTTGCGCGCCCCCGCGCGGGCGGGTGTGGCGGGCGCGCGCGCGGATCGCCATAATGGGCGCGACGCGGGGGGCCACGCCGCCCGCGGGAACACGCGCGAGGGGGCGGCACGCCATGGACAGCACCGACTTCTACCTGGCTCCGATGACGATGAGCTACTTCTTTCTCGAGGCGCTCGAGCAGAACGGCTACGCCTTCCCCAGGGGCTGGCGTTCGCACCAGCAGAACGTCGAGGCCCTGCTGGAGGACGGCAAGGTCGTGCGCATCACCGTGGGCGCGGGCAACCAGATCGAGGTCACGGACATCAGCGCCGAGATGGCCAGCGCCTGAACCGCCCTCCCCGCCGCCTCCCGTCCGCGCCCGGCGGCCATCGGCCCGCGCGCAAGCCCTGACAATGCCATTGTGAGGATTCCTTCCCCGCACACTTGCGGGAAGCCGCCCGATGCGGCACCATGGATGGCGCAATGGCCACCGACTTCTACGAAACCCTCGGCGTCAGGCGGGACGCACCGGCGAAGGAGCTGCGCGCCGCCTACCGCCGCCTCGCACGGCGGCACCACCCCGACGTCAACCCCAACGACGCGGGCGCGGAGGCGCGCTTCAAGCAGATCCAGCAGGCCTGGGACGTGCTCGGCGACGAGGAGACGCGCGCGCGCTACGACAAATACGGCGAGCGCTGGGAGCAGGCCGAACAGATCGAGGAGATGGAGCGCCAGCGCGCGCGCTTCGGCGGCGGCGGCCCCGGCGGCTTCTCCTTCGAGGGCAACCTCGCCGACTTCGACCTCGGCGGGCTGTTCGGCGGCGTCTTCGGCGGCGGGCCGCGCGGCCCCCGGCGCGGGCAGGACGTGGAGACGCCCTTCGTGATCGCGCTGGAGGAGGCCGCAGCCGGGGCCACGCGCACGATCACGCTGCAAGGGGCGGCGCCCTGCGCGGCCTGCGGCGGCGAGGGCGTCGTGGGCGGGGCGCGCTGCCACGCCTGCCGGGGCGAGGGCCAGAGCGCCGCGCCCCGCCGGCTGGAGGTGAAGGCCCCGCCCGGCGTGCGCACGGGGTCGCGCGTGCGCATCGCGGGCGAGGGGCGCCCCGGCCGTGGCGGCGGCCCGCCGGGGGACCTCTACCTGCTCGTCGAGGTGCGCCCCCACGACCGCTTCGAGCGCCACGGCGACGACCTGCTCGCGGAGGTGGCCGTGCCCTGGCTCGACGCCCTGCTCGGCGGCGAGGTGGAGGCCCCCACGCTCGACGGGCGCGTCCTGCTCACCATCCCCCCGCTCACCCAGAACGGGCGGCGCTTCCGCCTCGGCGGCAAGGGCATGCCCGTGCTGGGCCGCGCGGGCCGCCGCGGCGACCTCGTGGCGCGCGTGAGCGTGCGCCTGCCGGAGCGGCTGAACGAGCGCGAGCGCGAGCTCCTCGCGGAGTTGCGCCGCCAGGGCGCGGACGCCTCCGCCGCGCCCGCCGCGGGCTAGCCGCGAAAGGAGCCCCGCCATCATGCCCCGCCGCCGTCCCCCCGCGGGCCCGCCGCGCGACGACGATCCCTGCTACGTGATCTCCATCGCCGCGCGCCTCGTGGGCCTCCACCAGCAGACGCTGCGCTACTACGAGCGCGCGGGCTTCATCCGCCCCCACCGCACGGGCGGCAACATCCGCATGTACTCCAACGCCGACATCCGCCGCATCCGCCAGGCCCAGCGCCTCATCGACGAGCTGGGCGTGAACCTGGCGGGCGTGGAGGTGGTGCTGCGCATGAGCGACCAGCTGCGCGAGCTGCGGGCCGAGCTGGACGAGGCCCGCGCCGAGCTGGAGCTCCTGCGCCGCGCGCGCCTGCCCGCGCCCGCCGTCGACAGCGAGGGGCGGCCCGCGCGCTAGCCCCCCGCCCGCCGTTCCGCCACCCACGAAGCCCCCGCGCCCGCGGGGCGGAGGAATCCCCCATGGCCATGATGCGACAGGACCGCTTCACCGAGCAGGCGCGGCAGGTGCTGGCCGCCTCCCAGGAGGCCGTGCGCGAACGCCGCCACGGCCAGTGGACGGTGGCCCACGTGCTGCTGGCCCTGGCCGAGCTGGAGGGCGGCCTCGCCCAGCAGGTGCTGGAGCGCCTGCACGTGGCCAGCGCCGCCCTGCGCGATCTGGCCGTGGCCGAGCTCGACCGCCAGCCCCGCCTCAGCCACGAGGTCGTGCAGATTTACACCACGCCCGAGGCGGTGCGGATGCTGGAGACGGCCAACGCCGAGGCCGACCGCCTCACCGACGAGTACGTGGGCGTCGAGCACCTGCTCATCGCCATCGCCGACAACGAGGAGAGCGGCGCCGCCCGCCTGCTGGCCGGGCTGGGCGTGAACAAGGAGGCCCTCTACCGCGCCCTGCGCGAGATTCGCGGCAGCGCGCGCGTCACCAGCCCCACCGCCGAAAGCAGCTACCAGAGCCTCGAACGCTACAGCGTCGACCTCACGCGCCTGGCCCGCGAGGGCAAGCTCGACCCCGTCATCGGGCGCGAAACCGAGGTGCGCCGCCTCATGCAGATCCTGAACCGGCGCTCCAAGAACAACCCCGTCGTCATCGGCGAGGCGGGCGTGGGCAAGACCGCCATCGTCGAGGGCCTCGCGCAGCGCATCGCCGCGGACGACGCCCCCCCGCGCCTGCGCGACCGCTCGCTGCGCGCCCTCGACATGGGGGCGCTGCTCGCCGGGGCCAAATTCCGCGGCGAATTCGAGGAACGCCTCAAGACCGTGATGGAGGAGGTGCGCGCCAGCGAGGGCGCCGTCATCCTCTTCATCGACGAGCTGCACACGGTCATCGGCGCGGGCGGCGCGGAGGGCGCCATCGACGCCGGCAACCTCATGAAGCCCGCCCTCGCGCGCGGCGAGCTGCGCGCCATCGGGGCCACCACGCTCGACGAGTACCGCCGCATCGAGAAGGACCCGGCCCTCGAACGCCGCTTCGCCCCCGTCTACGTGGAGGAGCCCTCGGCGGAGGACGCGCTCGCCATCCTGCGCGGCCTGCGCCCCCGCTACGAGGCCCACCACGAGGTCGCCATCGGCGACGACGCCCTCGACGCCGCCGTGCGCCTCTCCGCCCGCTACCTGACCGAGCGCCGCCTGCCCGACAAGGCCATCGACCTCATCGACGAGGCCGCCAGCAAGTGCGTCATCGACCGGCAGGAGGCCGACGGGGACGGCGGCGGGCGCGTGGCCGCGGCGGACATCGCCGCCCTCGTGGGGCAGGTGACGGGCATCCCCGTGGCCCGTCTGGAGGAGCGCGAGAGCGACCGCCTGCTGCGCCTCGAGGAGGAGCTGCACGAGCGCGTGGTCGGGCAGGATCGCGCCATCGCCGCCCTCGCCGGGGCCGTGCGCCGCGCCCGCGCGGGCCTCAAGGACCCGGGCCGCCCCATCGGCTCCTTCATCTTCCTCGGCCCCACGGGCGTGGGCAAAACGGAGCTGGCCAAGGCCCTCGCGCAGTGCCTCTTCGACGACGAGGACGCCATGATCCGGCTGGACATGTCCGAGTATCAGGAGCGCCACGCGGTCAGCCGCCTGACGGGCGCGCCGCCGGGCTACGTGGGCTACGACGAGGGCGGCGGCCTCACCGAGCGCGTGCGCCGCCGCCCCTACCGCGTCATCCTGCTCGACGAGATCGAGAAGGCGCACCCCGACGTCTTCAACACGCTCCTGCAGATTCTCGACGACGGGCGGCTCACCGACGGCCACGGGCGCACGGTGGACTTCCGCAACACCGTCGTCGTCATGACCAGCAACCTCGGCACGGGCGCGCAGGAGCGGCTCACGCTCGGCTTCACGCGGCGCAGCGCCGACGGCGGCGAGCACGCGGCCCTGCGCGACTCCGTGGAGCGCGCCCTGCGCGAGCGCTTCCGCCCCGAATTCCTCAACCGCATCGACGAGACCATCGTGTTCGAGCCGCTCACGCGCCCCGAGCTGGCCCGCATCGTCGACCTGCTCGTGGACGAGGTGGGGCGGCGGCTGGCCGAACGCGGCATCGCCATCACGCTCACGCAGGCCGCCCGCGAGGCGCTCGCGGACGAGGGCCACGACCCCGCCTTCGGCGCGCGCCCCCTGCGCCGCACCGTCGAGCGGCGCATCGGCGACGAGCTGGCGCGCCGCCTGCTGGAGGGCGAATTCGCCGAGGGCCAGCGCATCGCCGTCGACTACGCCGACGGCGCCTACGCCTTCACCGCCGCCGCGCGCGAGGAGGCGGCAGCAGCTGGTTAGGCGCGCGCGGACGGGGAACCGATCCGGAGCGTCCGCCGCCAGACGCGCGCCCACCCACGACCAGTGCCCCCCGCGAACCGCGACGCCTCCGGCCGTCAGGCCAGCGGGCCGACGCCTTTCGCGCGCAGGGCCAGACGGCGCGCCAGCCGCAGCAGCGGATACCAGCGCCGCGCCGCGCCCGGCGGTGCGAAGAGCAGGCGGTTGGCCGTGCCGAAGAAGCCGCGCCGCCCCGAATGGCGCGCCAGCTCGCGCAGGGCCTCGCTCCCGAAGCGCCAGCGCCCGTCCAGCTTCAGCGCCATGCCCGCGTCCGGGTCGTGGCCCAGGCGGCGCGCCTCCGCCGCCAGCGGGCCGCCCACGCGCGCGTCCACCAGCATCAGCTCGCCGATGGCCTCGCGCACGTCGAGGAGGCGCGCGTAGTTCGAGCAGAAGGGGCATTCGCCGTCGTAGACCAGCCAGGCCCGCGCCATCCCCGGAAGGGGCTACTCCGTGGCCGTGAAGAAGTCCGCGCGCGGCGTGCCGGTGTCGTCGTAGACGGGCTCCTCGAGGTCCGCGCGGAACTTGCTGATGCTGGAGCCGCGGATGCCGTGGCGGCCGATGTTCGCGCCCATGTCAGCGTAGTGGCGGTCGCGGAAGTGGGCCGCCAGCGCCTCCTCGTCGTCCCACAGCTCGTAGACCCAGATGCGGCCCGCGTCGAAGGGGTCGGGCGTCCACGTGTAGTGGCGGCAGCCGCGCTGCGTGAGCGCGCCGTCGATGAAGGGCTTGCCCGCCTCCAGCGCGGCCTCGCGCTGGTCGGGGTCGAGGTCGATGCTGCCCGCGATCACGATCATGCCGTTCCTCCCCGGGCGTTTCCCGCCGGTGGCAGGCTACCACGGCGGGGCCGCGCGTCCGTGCGTCCGCGCCGCGCTCAGTTGACGCGGCGGCCCCCGCCCTCCGCCCAGTACGGTTCGCGCAGCTCGAACTTCTTGAGCTTGCCCGTGGCCGTGCGCGGCAGCTCGCGGACGAACTCCACGCGCCGCGGGGCCTTGAAGTGGGCCAGATGGTCGCGGCAGAAGGCGATGATCTCCTCCGCCGTGGCCTCGGCGCCCTCCTGCAGCACGACCACCGCCAGGGGCGTCTCCCCCCAGCGTTCGTCGGGGACGCCCACGACCGCCGCCTCCAGCACCTTGGGGTGGCGGTAGAGGGTGTCCTCCACCTCGATGGAGGAGACGTTCTCGCCGCCGGAGATGATGACGTCCTTGGCGCGGTCGACGATATTGATGGAGCCGTGCTCGTCCACGGTGGCGAGGTCGCCGGTGTAGAAGTAGCCGTCGCGCACGACGCTGGCGGTCTCCGCGGGCTGGTTCCAGTAGCCCTTGAAGACCATGTTGCCGCGCGCGGCCACCTCGCCGATGGAGGCGTCGTCGCGGGGCACGTCGCGCCCGCCCTCGCCCACCACGCGCAGGCGCACGCCGAGGGAGGGATGCCCGGCGCGGGCCTTCAGGCGGTAGCGGGCGCGGCCTTCGGCGTCGATGTGGGGCCGGGGTTCGGCCACGGTGAGGATAGGCGCCGTCTCCGTGAGGCCGTAGAGCTGCATGAAGGTCCAGCCGCGCTCCTCCTCCAGCCGCTCCACGAAGGTGAGGGGCGGCGGAGCGCCCGCCACCGCGAAACGCGGCTTCGTGGCGATGGCGTACTCGTCCGCGCGCTCGAAATCGAGGATGCGCGCCAGCACCGCCGGGGCCATGCAGGCGAAGGTCACGCCCTCGTCGCGCATGAGGCGGTAGAGCGTCTCCGGTTCGGGCGTGCGCACGATCACCTGCTTCGCGCCCACCGCCGTGAGCGCGTAGACGCCGCCCCAGCCGTTGCAGTGGAACATGGGCAGCGTCCACATGGCCGCGTCGTCGTGGCTCGCGCCCATGTGGATGATGTAGTGGTAGGCGTTGGCGTAGAAGTTGCGGTGCGTGAGCATCACGCCCTTGGGCCGCGCCGTCGTGCCCGAGGTGTAGTTGATGCTGACGAGGTCGTTCTCGTCCAGTTCCGGGTCGGGCGGGGGCGTCTCCGGCTGGCCCGCAATCAGCTCCTCCCAGTCGCGCCAGCCGTCGGGCGCGGGGGCGTCGCCGTAACGCGCCACGATCCAGTGCTCCACCTCCGGCAGCCCCTCGCGGATGGCGTCGAGCGCGCCCGTCAGGTCCGAATCAGCCAGCAGCGCCTTCGCCCCCGAATGCGCGAAGGCGTAGCGGAAGTCGTCGGAGACGAGGCGGTAGTTGAGGGGCACGAGCACGGCCCCGATGAGCGAGGTCCCGTAGAACGATTCGAGGAAGTGGTGGCTGTTGGGGCTGAGGATGCCGACGCGGTCGCCCTTGCCGATGCCCAGCCCCGCGAGGGCGTGGGCGAGGCGGTGGCAGCGGGCCGCGAATTCGGCGTAGGTGAAGCGCCGTTCGCCGTCCACCACGGCCACCTTGGGGCCGTAGAGCGTCTCCGCGCGGAAGAGGAAATCGTTGACCGTCATCGGAACTTCCATGCCGCTGCTCCCGCGCCCCGTGGCGGGCGCGCGCGCATCGTACCCGCCCCGCGCGGGGGCGGGAAACCGCCCGCGCCGCCCCGTGGCGCTCGCGCGGCGCGCGCATAAGGCCCCGATAAGGCGCCCGTCTGGCGTGGGCGCGCGGCGTCCGCCACACTGGGGGCGATGCCCCTCATCGAGACGGACGGCCTCACGAAGCGCTACCCGGGCGTGACCGCGCTGGACGCGCTCGACGTGAGCGTCGAGCCGGGCGTGGTGGGGCTGGTGGGCGCGAACGGCGCGGGCAAGAGCACGCTCATCAAGATCCTGCTGGGGCTGCTGCCCGCCAGCGCCGGGCGGGCGCGCGTGCTGGACCGCGACGTGGCGGCGGAGGGGGCGGCCATCCGCCAGTTCACGGGCTACATGCCCGAACACGACTGCCTGCCGCCCGACCTCTCGGCCACGGAGTTCGTGGCCCACCTGGCGCGCGTGAGCGGCCTGCCCCGCGCCGCCGCGCGCGAGCGCACGGCGGAGACGCTGCGCCACGTGGGCCTCTTCGAGGAGCGCTACCGCGAGATGGGCGGCTACTCCACGGGCATGAAGCAGCGCGTGAAGCTGGCGCAGGCGCTCGTACACGACCCGCGCCTCGTCTTCCTCGACGAGCCCACCAACGGCCTCGACCCCGCCGGGCGCGAGGAGATGCTGGACCTCGTGCGGCGCACGGGCCGCGAGTTCGGCATCGCCATCCTCATGGCCTCCCACCTGCTCGGCGAAATCGAGCGCGTCTGCGACTCCCTCGTCGTCATCGACGGGGGCAGGCTGGTGCGCGCCGGGGCCATCGCCGAATTCACCACCGGCCTCGGCTCCCTCGAGGTGGAGGTGGACGGCGAGGCGGACGCCCTCGCCGAACGGCTGCGCGGCCTCGGCTTCGAGGCGCGCGGCGAGGGCGCCATCGCGCGCGTGGCCCTCAACGGCGCGGAGCCCTACGACGCCATCCGCGACGCCATCGTCGCGCTGGACATGGGCCTCGTGCGCCTGGAACAGCGCCGCCAGTCGCTGGAGGACCTCTTCCGCGCGGACGCCGAAGAGGAAGCGGCGGCGCCGTGACGGAGCCGCGCGCGGGCGCCATCTACGACCTCGGCTACCGGCGCTACGGGGGGGCGCGGCTGGGGCGGGGGCACGCCATCGTCTCGCTCTACGTGCACGGCCTGCGCTCGGCCTTCGGGCTGGGGCGGCGCACGCGCGCCAAGATCTTCCCCATCGGCCTCATCATCTTCGCCATCATCCCCGCCTTCCTGCAGGTGGCCTTCGGGGCGCTCACCTCGGAGGACATCGAGGTGTTCCGCGCGGAGGACTACTACGGCTACATCAATCTGGCGCTGGCGGTGTTCGCCGCCGTCGCCGCCCCCGAGCTGCTGGGCCGCGACCAGCGCCACCGCACGCTGCCGCTCTATTTCTCGCGCGCCTTCAGCCGCCACGACTACGCCCTCGCGCGGCTGGCGGCGATGGTCACGGCCATGTTCGCGCTCACGCTCCTGCCGCAGGCGCTGCTGTTCGTGGGCAACGCGCTGGCGGTGGACGATTTCGGCGGCTACTTCCGCGACGAGTGGCGCCAGGTGGGCCCCATCGTGGCCAGCGGTGTGCTCGTCTCCGCCTTCTTCGCGGCCACCGCCATGGCCCTGGCCGCGACCGTGCAGCGGTCGATGTACGCCATCATCAGCATCCTCGGCCTCTTCATCGTGCTCTCCTTCGCGCTGGCCCCGCTGCTGGTGAACTTCGTCGACAACCTCGCGGGGCGGCTGGGCGTGTTCCTCAGCCCCTTCGCGGTCGTGGACGGCTTCACGCGCTGGCTCTTCGGCGTGGAGCCCGGCGAGCTCGCGGCCACGGCGGACTTCGCGGGCGGGTCCTACTTCCTGTGGGCGCTGGCCCTCAGCGTCCTCGGCTGCGCCTTCGTCGTGCGGCGCTACGGGCGCAAGAGCCTGTGAGCGCGAACGGGGCGGCCCCCGCCGTCGAGGTGCGCGACGTCTCGCGCTGGTACGGCGACGTGGTGGCCGTGAACGGCGTCAGCTTCGCGCTGGAGCCGGGCGTGACCAGCCTGCTGGGGCCGAACGGCGCGGGCAAATCGACGCTGTTGCACCTCATGGCGGGCTTCCTGCGCCCCTCGGCGGGCGAGGTGCGCGTGCTCGGCGAGCCCGCCTTCGGCTCGCCCGACGTCTACCGCCGCATCGGCCTCGTGCCCGAACGCGAGGCCGTCTACCCCTTCCTCACGGGCCGCGATTTCGTGCTCCTCAGCGCCCGCCTGCACGGCCTGCCCGACCCCGGAGCCGCCGCCGACCGCGCCCTGCGCGAGGTGGAGATGACGGACGCCGCCGAGCGCGCCACGGGGGGCTATTCGAAGGGCATGAAGCAGCGCGTGAAGATCGCCGCGGGGCTGGTGCACGAGCCCGACGTGCTGCTGCTGGACGAGCCCTTCAACGGGGCCGACCCGCGCCAGCGCCTGCAGATGACGGAGATGCTGCGGCGCATGGCCGACGAGGGCCGCACGGTGCTCTTCTCCAGCCACATCCTCGAGGAGGTGGAGCGGCTGGGGGAGAACGTGCTGGTGGTGGTGGCGGGGCGGCTGGCGGCCTCCGGCGACTACCGCGCCATCCGCCAGCTGATGACCGACCGCCCCCACTCCTTCACCATCCGCTCCAGCGACGACCGCGCCCTCGCGCGCGCGCTCGTGGTCGAGGAGAGCGTCACGGGCGTGGACCTGGCGGACGGCGCCCTGCGCGTGCGCGCCACCGAACTGGCCGCCTTCACCACGCTCGCGCCGCGCGCCGCCCAAAGCGCGGGGGCCACGCTCTTCGAGCTGCGCCCCGACGACGAGTCGCTGGAAAGCGTCTTCCAGTACCTGGTGCGGCGATGAACGCGATCCTGCTCGTGGCGGCCATGACCGCGCGCCAGCTGCTGGGCCAGCGGCGCACCATCGTCGTCGTCCTGCTGAACGCCGTGCCCGTCCTCGTGGCCGTCATCGTGCGCACGGTGGAGACGGATCAATCCGCCGCCCAGCTCGTCGCCAGCCCGGTGCTCGAATGGACGACGCTGTTCATGCTGCCGCTGACGGCGCTGCTCCTCGCCACCGCCGCGCTGGGCGGCGAGATCGAGGACGGCACCGCCGTCTACCTGCTGTCCAAGCCGATCCCGCGCTGGCGCATCCTCGCGGGCAAGCTGCTGGCCGCCTGGGGCGCGACCGCCGCCATCGTGCTGGCCGGGGCGGCCCTCGCCGGGGCCGTCGTGCTGGCGGGCGAGGGCGGCTGGAACGTGCTCGGCGGCTACCTCGTGGCCCTGCTCGCCGGATCGTTCGCCTACGGCGCCCTCTTCCTCATGCTCAGCCTGCTCACCTCGCGCGCCCTGCTCGCGGGCGTCGCCTACGTCTTCATATGGGAATCGGTCATCACCAACTTCGCGCCGGGCGTGCAGCGCGCCAGCATCCGCGAGTACACGCTCGGCATCGCCGACCTCGCCTCGGGCGCGCCCGCCAGCGTGATCGACGCCGATCTCGGCGGCGTGCTCTCCCTCATCCTCATGGCCGTGGTCTCGGCCATCGCCGTGGCCATCGCCGCGCGGCGGCTGGCGCGCTTCGAGCTGTCGGGCGAGGCCTAACCGCCGCCGTCGCCGCGCAGCAGGTCCTCCACGTCGCGCAGCACGTCGCCGGCGTCGAGGTCGGGCGCGGGCGCGGGCATGGGCGCGTCGCCCTCGCGGTACTGCTCCTCAAGGGCGCGGATGTAGCGCGCGATCTGCTCGTCGCCGCGGGAGGCCTCCTCCACGCGCTGCAGGAAGGCCTCGCTCTCGCGCTCAAGGTCGCCCGGCGGCGGCGCGAAGCCGAGCATCGGCTCCAGCGCCCGCAGCAGGGCGAGGGTGGCGGGCGGGTTCTCGTCCACGCTCAGGTAGTGGGGCACGGAGGCGGCGAGGCTGACGAGGGGCAGGCCGTGGCGGCGCATGGCGTCGTGCAGCACGCCCACGATGCCGGTGGGGCCCTGGTAGCGCGAGGGGCCGAGGCCGAAGCGCCGCGCCAGCTCCGCGTCCGCCGCCGAGCCGCTCACGGGCACGGGGCGCGTGTGGGGCGTGGCCGCCGGGCGCGCCACCAGCGTGCACACGAGCGCGGGCGCCAGCTCCGCCAGCACGCCCGCCAGGCGCTCGCTGAAGGGCCCCCAGCGCAGGTTCGGCTCCGTGCCCGCCACCACCACGAGGTCGCGCCGCCCTCCCCCGCCGCGCGCCGCGAAGCCCTCGTTCGGGGGCCACGTGATCTCGCGCGTGTCGCCCTCCACGAGGCGCACCTCGGGGCGCGTCTCCGTGAACACGAAGTACTCCTCCGGGTCGACGGTGAGGAAGCGCTCGCCGCCGCAGACGTCGACGAGGTGGCGGGCGGCGTCGGTCGTGACCGTGCCGGTGTCGCTCCAGCCGGTGAAGGCGAGCACCGCGACCGGATCGCGCAGCCCCTCGACGGGCGAGACCTCGAAGCCGTCCACGCCTCCATCCTAGCGCCTCCCGCCATTAGGGGCGCGCGAGCCGTTGGTCACAAACGCGCTGGACGGGGCTAGCGGGAAATCGTATGTGTAAAGCGCCGTTTACGGGACCTCCCCATTGCCATCTCAATAGACTCAGCATCGCTAAGAAAAACGGCCAGAATCTCGATTCGCTTCATATTAGTGTGAGGGTAGCCCAAATCTCGACGAATTGCGATAACAAGATCTGCAATACCAGCGAGTAGTCCTGTACCATCGTCTGCCCTCATGGCCTGTTCGTTATAGATATCAATATCATTGAATGTCCGAATAACTTCGTCAGATCCGACTAGCAGTAGCTTACTACGAAAATTCGAAAAGACCGTGAGCAGGTTTTTATCAACTCCTTTGGTGCTTCCTTTTTCCTTGACTGCATTCATCTGATTAAACATCGAAGTTATGAAATCTTCATAGATTTTCCTGCGGCTCTGATTCGATTCAATCTTGTCGTATTTCTCAATTTCAGTCTTGGCATTCCACCTCGGCGTCATAATAGCAGCAATCAACTGGGAGAGCAGAACCGCGACAGCAGCAATAACCCCGCTTGCGATCACTTCCATTGTCAGATCCTCTCCTTGCGGTACGGCTCACGCGCCCGCGTGGGCCGTGGCGAGGGCGTCGCGGAGGGCGAGGGCGAGGCGCACGGCGTGGACGGCGGCGGCGCCCTCCGCGGCGAGGAGCATGGCCAGACCGCACGAGCAGGGCGCGGCCTCGCAGACGCACACGCGCAGCCCCCGCGCGGCCAGCCGCTCCGCCCTCGGCGAGGCGGCGCGACAGCGCGCGCAGGGGGCGCGGTGACGGGCGCAGCCGTCCTGCCCCGCGAGCACGGCGGGCGCGAGCGCGGCCTCGGCGGCGAGCGCGTCGGCGGCGTCGGCCTCGAGGGCGCGGGCGGCGAAGGCGTCGGCGGCGGGGCTGGCAGTGGTCACGGGCGGCTCCTGCGCGGGGACGCCCCAATCGTAGCGCGCGCGGGCGTGCGCGTCAGGGCGCTTCCGCGCCCCAGGCGTCCCAGCCCGGGGCCGCGCGCCGCGCGAACAGCTCGATGCGCGCCTGTGTCGGGAACATGGCCTCGATGCGCCGCCGCACCTCCTCCGGCTTGGCCGAATGCGGCCCGCGCTCGTCGCGCACCAGCTGGCGCACGTCGCGCGCGCCCCGCGGCCGGGGGATGCGCCCGCGCTTGAAGACGAGACAGAGCTCGCACTGGCTGAGCGTGTAGAAGCCCGGATTGACCCGCTCCTTGTCCCACACGAAGGCCACCGTGGCCCAGGCGAAGCCCCACGCCTTGCCCAGCGCGATCGCCTGATCCAGGTGCGGGCTGGTGGACCAGAGGAAGAGCAGGCAGTCGTCCGCCGCGATGGAGGCCACGGGCAGGCGCCTGAGCTGCGCGAGCGTGAGCGTGCCGTAGTGGCGCGCGGCCCCGCCCGTGTCCTCCGCGCCCGGCCCCGCGTGCTGCAGCTGGCCCCTGTAGTCCCACGGCGGGTCGGCGTAGATGACCTCGTAGCGGCGCAGGGGCAGCTCCGCGTAGAGGCGGCCGGCGGGGCGGTCGCTCATTCGGCGCGCGCGGGCCCCCGGCGGTGGTAGAGGGGGGCGCCCGCGCCGCCGCGCCGCAGCATCACCGCCTCGGCCATGATGCTGAGGGCGATCTCCTCCGGCGTCTCCGCGCCGATGTCGAGGCCGATGGGCGTGCGCACGCGCGCCAGCTCGTCCGCCGCGAAGCCCTCCGCGCGCAGGTGGTCGAGCACGGCGGCGGTGCGCCGCTTCGAGCCGATCATGCCGAGGTAGCCCGCCCCCCGTCCGAGGCAGCGCCGCAGCGAGAGCTCGTCCTGTTTGTGCCCGCGCGTGACCATCACCACGGCGGTGTTGGGGCCGATGGGGAAGCGGTCGAGCGCCGTTGCGAAGTCCTCGCAGATGACCTCGTCCGCCTCCGGCAGGAGGGCCGCGTCGGCGAAATCGGCGCGGTCGTCGAGCACGGCCACGCGGTAGTCGAGGAAGCTGGCCAGCCGCGCCAGCGAGCGCCCGATGTGGCCCGCGCCCACCACGAGGAAGGCGGGCTTCGACTCCACCACCTCGAGGTAGAGGCCCGCCGCCCCCGCGCGGGCGCGGTCGGAGAGGCCGTCGGGGTGGAGGTAGACGGTTTCGGCGGCGTGGCGGGCGAAGGCGTCGGGGGCGCGTGCGGCCACCAGCGCGTCGAGGCGCGCGTCGCCCAGCGAGCCGCCGCACACGCCGTCGCGCGCGACCAGCAGCTTCGCGCCCCGCTCCAGCCCGTCGGGGCCGGGGTCGAGCACCGTGGCCAGCAGCACCGGATCGCCGCCGCGGGCGGCATCGAGGAGACGCCGGAGATGCTCGCGCACGGGGCCAGTGTACGGCGCGCAGGCGCGGGGCGCGCTACGATCGCGCCATGCCCGACGAAGCCGCGAGTGCGCTCGCGCGGAACGACCCCGAGGTGGCCGCCATCGTCGCCGCCGAGCGCGCGCGCCAGACGGAGACGCTGGAGATCATCGCCAGCGAGAACTACGCCTCCGCCGCCGTGCTGGAGGCCACCGGCTCGGTTTTCACCAACAAGTACGCCGAGGGCTACCCGGGCAGGCGCTACTACGCCGGCAACGAGCACGCCGACGCCGTGGAGTCGCTGGCCATCGCCCGCGCGAAGGCGCTCTTCGGGGCGGAGCACGCCAACGTGCAGCCCACCTCCGGGGCGGAGGCGAACATGGCCGCCTACCTCGCCTTCGCCGAGCCCGGCGACACCATCCTCGGCCTCGAACTGACGCAGGGCGGGCACCTCACGCACGGCTCGCCCGTCAACTTCAGCGGGCGGCTCTACGATTTCGTGCCCTACTCCGTGGACCGCGAGACGGAGGTGGTGGACATGGCGCGCGTGGCCGAGCTGGCGGCGGAGGCGAGGCCGCGCGTCATCGTCACGGGCGCGACCGCCTATCCGCGCCGCTTCGATTTCGCCGCCTTCGCCGAAATCGCGCGCGCCGTCGGGGCGCTGCTGCTGGTGGACATGTCGCACTTCGCGGGCCTCGTGGCGGGCGGCGCGCACCCCTCGCCCGTGCCCCACGCGGACGTGGTCACGAGCACCACGCACAAGACGCTGCGCGGGCCGCGCGGGGCCTTCGCCATGACCACGGCGGAACATGCGGCGGCGCTGGACAAGGCCGTCTTCCCGGGCACGCAGGGCGGCCCCCACCTGCACAGCATCGCGGCCAAGGCGGTGGCCTTCGGCGAGGCCCTGCGCCCCGAATTCCGCGACTACGCGGCCAGGGTGACGGCCAACGCCGCCGCGCTCGCGGAGGCGCTCATGGAGCGCGGCCTGCGGCTCGTCTCCGGCGGCACGGACACGCACCTCGCGCTCATCGACTGCGGGGCGCTGGGCATCAGCGGGCTGAAGGCGCAGAACGCGCTGCAGGGGTCCGGCATCATCGCCAACAAGAACACCATCCCCTACGACGAGCGCTCCCCCTTCGTCACCAGCGGGCTCCGCATCGGCACGCCCGCGCTCACCTCGCGCGGCATGGGCGAGGCGGAGATGGGGCGGCTGGCGGACTGGATCGCGCGCGTGCTGCGCGACCCCGACGGCGAGGGCGTGCGCGAGGGCGTGCGCCGCGAGGTGGCCGCGTTCGCGCGCCAGTGGCCCGTGCCCGGCCTCTCCGACGCCTGAGCGCGAGGGCGGGCGGTGTGCTATCCTGCCCGCGCAGCCGGGCGCCCCGACCGTGGGTCGGGGGAAACCCACCGTTCGGCACGCGGAGCGCCATGCGCGAATACGAGCTCATGGCCGTCTACGACCTCGCCTTCACCGAGGAGCACGGCCAGAACGCCAGCGTCGAACACCTCACCGGCCTCGTGGAGCGGAACGGCGGCACGGTGGCCAGCGTGGACCACTGGGGCCGCCGCCGCCTCGCCTACCCCGTCAACGGCCAGCTGGACGCGGATTTCGTGGTCACGCGCGTGGAGCTGGATCCCGCCGCGGTGGCCCCGCTGAACGCCGATTTCGGCATCGAGGAGCGCGTCTACCGGCACCTCGTGGTGCGCGCGGACGAGCTGCCGCCGCCTCGCCCGCCCACGCCCCCGCCGGGAATGCGCGGCCCGCGCCCGCCCGAGGCGCCGCGGCCCGCGCCCGCCGCTCCGGCTGCGGAAACGCCCGTCGAGCCGGTGGCGGAGCCGCCCGCCGCCGCGCCCGCGCCGGAAGCGTCCGCCGAACCGCCTCCCGCGCCCCCGCCGGAAGCGCCCGCCGAACCCCCGCAGGAGTAGCCGCGATGGGCAACCTCAACAAGGTCATGATCATCGGCAACACGGGGCGCGACGCCGAACTGCGCTACACCGCCAACGGCACCGCCCTCTCCGACTTCAGCATTGCCGTGAACTCGCGGCGGCGCTCCCCCAGCGGCGACTGGGAGGACGAGACGGAGTGGTTCAACGTCACGCTCTTCGGCGACCGCGCCGAGCGCATCAGCCAGTACATCACGAAGGGCAAGCAGCTCTACGTGGAGGGCCGTCTTCGCACCCGCAACTGGGACGACGACCAGGGCGTGCGCCACTACCGCACCGAAGTGATCGCCAACAACGTCGAGTTCCTCGACCGCCGCGGCCAGGACGGCGGCGGCGATGGCGACTGGGGCGGCAACCGTGGCGGCGGCAGCCGTGGCGGCGGCCGCGGCGGCGACGACTGGGGCAGGAGCGGCGGCGGCGGAGGCCGTGGACGCGGTTCCGGCGTCTCCGACGCCGACGACCTGCCTTTCGAATAGACGCGCGAAGCACCGGAGGAATCGCCATGACCCAGCCCCAGCCGCCCGCGGCCCCCGCCGCGCCCCCCGCTCCCGCCGCCGCTCCCCGTTCCGGCCCGCCCGGCGGCGAGCGGCGCTCCGGCCCGCCCGGCGACCGCCGCGGCCCCGGCGGCGACCGCCGTCGCGGCGGCGGCGGCAGGCGCTTCGGCGGCAGGCGCCGCGTCTGCCGCCTCTGCAACAAGGTGCGCTGCTCCCCGGGCGACGAGTACAAGGTCGACTACAAGGACGTGGACCGACTGCGCCATTTCATCAACGACCGCGGCAAGATCGAGCCGCGGCGCAAGCTGGCCACCTGCGCGCTGGCCCAGCGCGCGCTGGCCCGCGCCGTGAAGCGCGCGCGCCACGTGGGGCTGCTGCCCTACACGCTGCGGCACGTGCGCGAGACGCGCATCTTCCCCCTGCGGGGCTAGGCGCGCCCCGCGAGCCCGTGACGCGCCGTGACCGCACCACCGGCCTGCCCCTGCCGCGGCGGGGCCTGCGCCGCCGCGCGCGCGCCAGCGACGGGGGCTTCCTCGCCAGCCGCGCCGCCCGCTTCGCCGTGGTCGGCGTGGCCGTGGCCGCGCTCCTGCTGGTGGCGGGCCTCCTCGTCTTCAACTGGTTCGACCAGTCCGTGGCGCGCCCGCGCAAGGTGGTGCTGCGCGTGGGGGCCGAGGAGTTCACGCTCTCCTACTACGCCGCGCGCCTGCCCGGCTTCTCCCGCGCGGGGGGCGGCGCGAGCGGGCTGCTGCTCACGCAGGAGCTGCTGGGCCAGCTGGAGCGCGAGGGCCTCGCCGCCGCCCTCGCCGCCGAACGCGGCGTCGTGCCCGCGGAGGCGGACGTGCTGGAGGCCATCGCCGCCTCCCTCGGCGTCGCCTGGAGCGCCGGACGCGACAGCCCCTTCGACGCCCGCTACCGCCAGGAGCTGCGCGACAGCGGCATGGGGGACGCCGACTACCGCCGCCGCGCAGCCGCGCGCGAGACCGCGCGGCTGCTGCTCGAATCCGTGCGCGCCGAAACCCCCGCGCGGGGCGAGCTGCTGCGGCTGCGCGTGGTCGCGCTGGCGAGCGAGGAGGCCGCCCGCGCCGTGCTCGAGCGCGTGGCCGCGGGCGAGGACATCGGCGCCATCGCGCAGGTCGAATCGACCGACGACGCCTCGCGCCAGGTGGACGGCATCCTGCGCTCGCCGCCCGCGCTGCTGGCCGCGCCCCTGCGCGAGGCGCTCGCCGCCGCCGCCGAGGGCGAACTGCTCGGGCCGCTGGAGGCGGACGGGCGCTTCTGGGTGGCGCGCCTCGACGGGCGCGAGGCGGACGCGCCCTACACGGAGGTGCAGATCGACGAGCTCGCCGCCCTGCGCCTGGAGGAGGCGCTGGCCGCGGCCCGCGACCGCATCCCCGTCGAACGCGATTTCACCACCGACGACGCCAGCTGGGCCATCGACGAGGCGACGGGCTCGTGACGGACGCGATCGGCGTCGGCCTGCTCGGCCTGGGCAACGTGGGCGGGGCCGTGGCCACGGCCCTGCTGGAACGCGCCGCCGCGCTGGAGGAACGGGCGGGCGCGCCCCTCGCGCTGCGCCGCGTGGCCGTGCGTGACCCCGGCAAGGCGCGCGACGCGGCGCTTCCCCCCGGCCTGCTCACGGGCGACGCGGGGGCGGTCGTGGCCGACCCCGCCGTGGACCTCGTGATCGAGGTGATCGGGGGCGAGGGCGCGGCGGGCGCGCTGGTGCGCGACGCCCTCGCGCGCGGCAAGCACGTGGTCTCCGCCAACAAGGAGCTGATCGCGAAGGCGGGGCCGGAGCTGTTCGCGCTGGCGCGGGCGCACGGGGCGGCGCTGCGCTTCGAGGCCAGCGTGGGCGGGGGCATCCCCGTGATCGCGCCCCTGCTGCGGGACCTGCCCGCCAACCGCCTCTCCGCCGTGCGCGGCATCATCAACGGCACCACCAACTTCATCCTCACGGCCATGGCCCAGCGCGGCGCGGCCTTCGCCGACGCCCTCGCCGAGGCGCAGGCGCTGGGCTACGCCGAGTCCGACCCCACGAACGACGTGGACGGCCACGACGCGGCCTACAAGATCGCCATCCTCGCCAGCCTCGCCTTCGGCGCGCGCGTGCCGCCCGAGGCGGTGGCCGTGGAGGGCATCCGCGCCCTCGCCCCGCAGGATTTCCGCTACGCGCGCGAGCTGGGCTACGCCATCAAGCTGCTGGCCACCGCCGAGCGCCACGGCGAGGCCGTGCTCGCGCGCGTGCATCCCGCCCTGCTGCCCGAACGCCAGCCCCTCGCGCGCGTGGACGGCGTGCAGAACGCCGTGCAGCTGAGCGGCGACCTGGCGGGCACGCTCACCTTCCAGGGGGCGGGCGCGGGCCCGGGCCCCACCGCCAGCGCCGTGCTGGCGGACGCGCTGGCCATCGCCGCCGCCCTCGCCGCGGGCGCGCCGCCGCCGTGGGATCCGGGCCCCTGGCGGGAGGCGGCGTCCCCCGGCCCCGGGGCCATCGAGACGCGCTACTATCTGCGCATGGCCGTGCCCGACCGCCCCGGCGTGCTCGCCGCCATCGCCCGCGAACTGGGCGAGGCGCGCGTCAGCATCGCCGCCGTCGAGCAGCGCGAGACGCAGCCCGAGCGCGGGACCGCCGAGCTGGCCATCATGACGCACCGCGCCCGCGAAAGCGCCGTGGACGCCGCCCTCGCCGCCCTCCGCCTCCTGCCCGAGGCGCACGCCGTGAACGCCGTCCTGCGCGTGGAGGACGGGCCGTGAGCGCCGGGCCCGCCCTGCAGCCCGCGGACGAGGCGCTGGTCGAGCTGGAGACGCGGCTGCGCGCGCAGCAGGCCATCGGCGAGGACCTGCGCGCCGAGCTGATCCAGCTCCGCCGCCGCGTGGAGTCGCTGGCCGAGCAGTCCATCGAGACGGAGCGCGCGGCGCGGGCCGTCGGCCCCGAACTGGCGAACTACCGCGGCCTGCCCGCGCGCGCCGCCGAACTCGCGCGGGACGCCGAGCAGACGCGCACGCAGGTGACGGAGACGCGCAACGCCCTCGACGTCGTCGAGCGCACGCGCGACGCGGAGGCGCTCACCGCCAGCCGCGAACTGGCCGGGGCCATCGGCCGCATCGATGGCCTCGACGCCCGCCTCGACCTGCTGGCCGCCGCCGCCGCCACGCGCGAGACGCAGCTGCGGCAGCTGTCCGACGCCCTCGCCGCCTTCGTCGAGTGGCGGCGCGCGACGGAGGCGCGCGACGAGCAGTTCGACCTGCGCCTGCAGCGCCTCACGGAGCTGGCGGAGGAGATCGAGGGCCGCGTGCTGGCCGCCGCCGTGGAGCGCCAGGTGCGCCCCCTCGAAACCATCCACGAGCGCCTCCAGATCCTCGCGGGCATGGCCCAGCGCGCCGAGGAGCGCATCGAGGAGCTGCGCGCCGAGCGCCACCTGGCCGTCGACGTGGAGGAGGAGCTGGGCCGCCGCCGCGACGAGTACGAGCGCGTCGAGGGCCGCGTCAGCCGCGCCGAGGGCGAGCTGGAGCGGCTCGTCCGCCTGATCGAGGAGGCGCGCGCCGCCACGCTGCTGGTGGATGGCCGCCAGACCGGCCTGACCGAGCGCGTGAGCCTCATCCGCCGCGACATCTCGGAGATGGTGGACCACGTGCGCGAGGAGTTCGCGCGCTTCGGCCAGATGCAGGAGCAGTCCCGCCGCAAGCAGATCGAGACGCTCGAACAGGAGCTGCGCGAGATGAAGTTCCACGGCCCGCGCCCGCCCGCGGAGCGGTGAGCGGCGCCCCCCGCCCGCGGGGCGTGCTGGCGCGCTGGGAGGCCGTCCTGCCCCTCACGCCGCGCACGCCGCGCATCACCCTCGGCGAGGGCGACACGCCCCTCGTGCGCTCCGCCGCCATCGAGCGCGAGCTGGGGCTGGACGAGCTCTGGTTCAAGCTGGAGAGCTGCAACCCCACGGGCTCCTTCAAGGACCGCGGCATGGTGGTGGCCGCCGCGCGCGCCATCGAGCGCGGGGCCGAATCCCTGCTCTGCGCGAGCACGGGCAACACCAGCGCCAGCGCCGCCGCCTACGCCGCGCGCTGCGGCCTGCGCGCCGGCATCCTCGTGCCGCGCGGGCGCGTGGCCGCGGGCAAGCTCGCCCAGGCCGCCGCCTTCGGCGCGCGCATCGTCGAGATCGAGGGCGGCTTCGACGACGCCCTGCGCCTCGCCCGCGAGCTCGCCGCCAACCGCCCCGTGGCCCTCGTCAACTCCGTCAACCCCGACCGCATCGAGGGCCAGAAGACCGCCGCCTTCGAAATCTGCGAGGAACTGGGCGACGCCCCCGACGCCCTCGCCATCCCCGTCGGCAACGCGGGCAACGTCACCGCCTACTGGAAGGGCTTCCGCGAATGCGCCGAACTGGACCGCGCCAGCCGCCATCCGCGCATGTTGGGCTTCCAGGCGGCGGGCGCGGCCCCCATCGTGCGGGGCGCGCCCGTGGCCGAGCCCCGCACCGTGGCCACCGCCATCCGCATCGGCAACCCCGCCAGCTGGCGGGGCGCGACCGACGCCCGCGACGAGAGCGGCGGCGCCATCGAGGCCGTGAGCGACGAGGAGATCCTCGACGCCTGGCGGCTGCTCGCCCGCGCCGAGGGCCTCTTCGTGGAACCGGCCAGCGCCGCCGGCGTGGCGGGCCTGCGCAAGCTTGCGCGCGAGGGCGGCCTGCGCGGCGGGCGCGTCGTGGCCGTGCTCACCGGCTCCGGCCTGAAGGACCCCGAAACCGCGCGCGAGCACTGCGCCCCCGACATGGCCGCCGCCCCCGCCACGCTCGAAGGCGTCGAACGCGCGCTGGGGCTGTAGTACACTCGCGCCATGTCCCGCCTCGCGCGCGCGCTGCCGCTCCTGCCCGCCGCCGTCCTCGCGCTGGCCCTGATCGCGCCCCTCGCCGCGCTCGACGCGCCCCCCGCGCCCGCGCCCGCCGCCGCCCTCCAGCAGCAGACCGACGCCGGGACGGGCGTGGACGTGACGCCGGTGCTCATCTGGGGGCTGGTGGGCGCGGCCCTCCTCTGCGCCCTGCTCGGCGTGCTCTACCTGCTCAAGCGCGAGCTGGGCGGCTTCGACCCGCGCCCGGGCGCGTGGACCGCCCCCATCAGCGTCATGCCCAGCAGCGAGCTGCCCGCCGGGGAGTCCGACTTCCCCGAGCCGCCCGCGGAGGGCGACGGCCACGGCCACTGACGCGCCCCCCGTCGCGCGCCTGCTGCTGGCCACGAACAACGCGGGCAAGGTGCGCGAGCTGCGCCGCCTGCTCGCCGACGCCCCCTTCGCCATCGTCGCGCCCGCCGACCTCGGCCTCACCCTTGACGTGGCCGAAACGGGCGCGACCTACGCGGAGAACGCGGCCCTGAAGGCGCGCGCCTTCGCCGAAGCTTCGGGCCTGCCCGCCCTCGCCGACGACTCCGGCATCGAGGTGGACGCGCTGGGCGGCGGCCCCGGCCCGCGTTCCGCCCGCTACGGCGGCCCCGGCCTCGACAATGCCGGGCGCACGGCGCTCATGCTGCGCGAGCTGGCGGGCGTGCCCGACGGCCAGCGTGGCGCGCGCTACCGCGCCGTCGTCGCCGTCGCCCGCCCCGGTGGCCGCCTCGACTCGTTCGAGGGCGTGTGGGAGGGGAGCATCGGCCACGGGCCGCGCGGCTCCGGCGGCTTCGGCTACGACCCCATCTTCCGCACGCCGGACGGTCGCGCCGCCGCCGAGCTGTCGGCCACGGAGAAGGACGCGCTCAGCCACCGCGGCCAGGCCGTGCGCGCGGCCCTCCGCGCCCTGCGCGCCCTGCGCGGCTAGCCGGGGCCAACGGGCACGCCCGCGCCGTAGCCCCCGGGCGCGGGCGCGGTAGACTGTGCGGTATGGACTTCCGCCTTCCCGACGAGACCGACCGCTGGCGCGACGAGCTGCGCGCCTTCCTGCGCGCGGAGCTGCCCGACGGCTTCGAGGGCGACGACGATTTCTTCGACGACGAGGAACAGGCCCCCTTCGCGCGCGCCTTCCTGCGGAAGCTGGGGGAGCGCGCCTGGCTCGCGCCCCCCTGGCCGCGCGAGTACGGCGGCATGGGCGCGACCGCGCTGGAGCAGATGATCCTGAACGAGGAGCTGGCCTGGCACCGCGCGCCCAGCGGCGGGCGCCTCTTCACCATCGGCATCACCGGGCCCACGGTGCTGGCGCACGGCACGGAGGAGCAGAAGGCGCGCCTGCTGC
This sequence comes from Tepidiformaceae bacterium, assembly GCA_958295975.1. Taxonomy (GTDB): domain Bacteria; phylum Chloroflexota; class Dehalococcoidia; order Tepidiformales; family Tepidiformaceae; genus UBA2991. The sequence continues at coordinate 1,100,925 of OY282446.1, forward strand.
CGGAGATGGCCTCCGGCGCGGCTTGGTACTGCCAGGGCTTCAGCGAGCCGGAGACGGGCAGCGACCTGGCCTCGCTGGCCACGCGCGCGGTGCGCGACGGGGACGACTACGTGCTCAACGGCCAGAAGATCTGGACGTCGAACGCGCACCTGGCGGACAGGATGATCGTGCTCGCGCGCACGGACCCGGAGGCGCGCAAGCACCGCGGCATCAGCGCCTTCATCCTCGACATGCGCGCCCCCGGCGTGGCCGTGCAGGCGGTGCCCAACATCGCCTACCGCAACGATTTCAACCAGGTCTTCTTCGAGGACGTGCGCGTGCCCGCGCGCGACCTGCTGGGCGGGGAGAACAACGGCTGGCGCGTGGCCATGACGGTGCTCGACTACGAGCGCTCCAACATCGCCGCCATCAGCGGGGCGCGGCGCACGGTGGCCGACCTCGTGGGCTGGGCGCGGGCGGAGCACGGCGGGCGCCGCCCCTGGGACGACGCGCACGTGCGCGGCACGCTGGCGGGCCTCCACGCGGAGGGCGAGATCGGGCGGCTGGTGGCCTGGCGCACGGCCTGGCTGCAGTCGCGCGGCGAGGTGCCGAACTACGAGGCCAGCATGGGCAAGGTGTGGATGGCCATGTACGGCATCAAGGTGGCGAACGCGGGCGTGAACCTGATGGGGGCCTACGGCCAGCTGGCGCCGGGGTCGAAGTGGGCGCAGCTGCGGGGGCGCGTGGAGACGGCCTACCTGCTGGCGGTGTCGGGCCCGATCGCGGGGGGCGCGGCGGAGATTCAGCGCGACATCATCGCGCAGCGCGGCCTCGGCCTGCCGCGGGGGTAGAAGAGCGCCGCGCTGGCGCGCGGCTGAGTGGCGAGGAGAGCGCGCGGCGATGCCGCGCTGAGTGGCGAGTGTGGTAGCGTGGGTGCTATCGTTCGTTCATGGCGACCACGGCGAGCGAGGAACGGCTCAGGGAGCTTTGCGATCTTCCCTGGCACATCGAGATCGTGCACAGCGAAACCGAGGACGGCGACGCGGGCTGGGTGGCCGAGGTGCGTGAACTGTCGGGCTGCATCGCCCAGGGCCGCACGCCCGACGAGCTGTTCGCCAACATCGACCGCGCGCTGCAGGCGTGGATCTGGGATGCGCTGGAATGCGGCGAAACCGTCCCCGAGCCGCGCGAGGAATCGTCCCACAGCGGCAAGGTGCTCGTGCGGATGCCGCCCTTCCTGCACGGGGAGCTGGCCGCCGAGGCCGAGCGGCAGGGCGTCAGCCTCAACCAGCTGGCCGTCTCCCTGCTGGCGCGCGGCTGCGGCGAGGCCGCCGGGCGGCGTTCCGCGTCCGGCGGCTAGCCGGTACACTGCGGAGGCCACGGCGGAGGCTCCACATGGCGAAACGACGGCGTCCCTCGAACCGCTCCTTCCTGATCGCGGTGCTCGTCGGGTTCGCGTTCATCATCGTCGGCATCTTCCTGCTCATGCAGGAGATCCCGCAGCCCGGCCTGCCCACGCTCGTGCTGGGGATGATCATCGCCGGGGTCGCGGCCAGCTGGTGGGACCGCCTCAGCCGCGAGGAGAGCGCGGCCCGCGAAGCGGCGGCGGCGGAGGCGTCGGACGCCCCCGTCGTGGAGGAACCGGGGGAACCCGCCACGGAAGCGGACGGCTAACCAGCGTCTGACATCCCCGAAGTCACGGACGCGACGTTCGAGCAGGCTGTGCTGAAAAGCCCCGTGCCAGTGCTGGTGCTGTTCTGGGAAGGGCGGTGGGGCAAGGAAATGTACTTCACGGCTTTGCCCGTGCTGACGCTTCTATCTTGTCAAACACGACACGAAGGCTGGATGCATCTGCCTTTCCAGAAGCCCCTTCATCTATCCGGTAACGGTAAGATTTTCCCCACAGGGCACCAGTCGAGACCCCGAGCCGTCATGAGCGTCGCGAGGTCGTTCGTCTCCGCCAGCCGCAGCCGCTCGTCGATGCAGCCCGTGAACGAGTTGCCCGCGAGGCGGAGCGTGGCAAGCGTGGGCGGCAGCTCCCGCAGCCCCGCCGGGAGATTCCCGCCCAGCGAGTTGTTGCGAACGTCCAGTGCCGTCAGTCTCGTCAGGCTTGCGGTCCACGTCGGAAGGCCCCCGCTCAGCAAGTTGTCCGACAGGTCCAGTGCCATCAGCGCCGTCAGGCTCCCCAGCTGGGTTGGGATGGCCCCCGTTAGCGTGTTGTCCGACAGGTCCAGCTGCATCAGCTTCGTCAGCGCCCCCAGCTGCGTCGGGATGCCCCCCGTCAGCTCGCTCCCGCCAAGGTCCAGCGTGGTCAGCGCCGTCAGGTTCCCCAGCTGCGTCGGGATCACGCCGCGCAGGGTCCACTGCCGCGTGTAGTGCTCCGCATCCAGGAAGCGCCGCTGGCGCGCGCTGTATACCTTCGTGCTCTCCCGCGTGTCGCTGAAGTCCAGCCCCGTCACGCGCTGCGGCGTGCCCCCCAGCGTCACCGCATGCCAGTACCCGAGCGTGCTGCCCGCCGACCAGTTCAGCGGCGAGGAGTGGTCCCACCAGCTCGGCGTGTCGTAGTCGATCCAGCCGGAGACGCGCAGCGTGGACATGATCGCCAGCAGCGTGTCGCAGTCCACCGCCAGCCCCGGATTCGACGCGCGCGAGACGCCCAGCGTGCGGGCCGTGCACGTCGGCGGGTTCGCCAGCAGCGCCGTCGCCGGGGTGGTCGCGGTCGGCGTGGCCGTGGCGGTCGGAGCAGTCGTGGCCGTGGCGGTCTGCGCCGTCGCGGGCGCGTCCCCGCGCTGCGTCACGCTGAGCGCCACGGCCAGCGCCAGCACCGCGACGAACGCCGCCGCCAGCGCCCCCAGTCGCGCGCGCTTCCCCCGCATCAGTCCGGCCATGACGGCTCCCATACGCAGTGTGCGCCCCCCGCACCAGCCTTTACAACGCCCGGTTCGCCGTTGGGCGCGGCGTTCGGTACGATCAGGGCCGCGCGGTGGGCGTAGCGTAGTGGTTAACGCGTCAGGTTGTGGCCCTGAAGATCGAGGGTTCAAATCCCTCCGTCCACCCCAGCAGCGCTAGACGATGCGCCCGATGAGGAGCGCCGCCAAGCCGAGGAAGAGGGCGAAGCTGAGGATGTCCGTCGCGCCCGTGACGAAGATGTTGGCGGCCAGCGCCGGGTCCACGCCGCGCCACTTGAGGCCGAGGGGGATGACCGCGCCGATGAGCGTGGCGAGGGCGATGGCGCCCGCGAGCGCGCCCGCCAGCACGGCGGAGAGGACGGCGTTGCCCTCCCACAGGTAGAGCGCGCCGCCCGCCACGGCGCCCACGGCGAGGCCGTTGGCGAAGCCCACCGCCGTCTCCTTGCGCGTGGCGCGCAGGGCGTCGCGCGGGCCCAGCTCGCCGAGGGCCATGCCGCGCACGGCGATGGTGGCGGTCTGCGCGCCCGCGTTGCCCGCCTGCCCGGCCACCACGGGCATGAGCGCGGCCAGCAGCGTGAAGCGCGCGAGCGTGCCGTCGAAGAGGTTGACGACGGCGGCGGCGAGGAAGGCCCAGAGCAGGTTGACCAGCATCCACGGCAGCCGCCGCCGCACGCTGGAGCGCACGGGGCCGAAGACGCGCTCGCTCTCGTCCATGCCCACCATGCGGTACATGTCCTCGGTGGCCTCCTCGGCGAGCACGTCGATCACCTCGTCGGCGGTGGTGGCGCCCACGAGCCGCCCCGCGCCGTCCACCACGGGGATGGCCAGCAGGTTGTAGCGCCGCAGCGTGCGGGCCACGTCCTCGCGGTCCATGTCCGCGTCCACGGCGTGCACGTCGCGGTCGGCCAGCCCCGCGAGGGGTGCGTCCGGGGCGGCCACGATCAGGTCGCGCACGCTCACCACGCCGCGCAGGCGGCCCTCGCCGTCCACCGTGTAGAGGTAGTAGGCGCGGTCGGCGCGGGGACGGAGGCGGCGCAGGGCGGCCAGCGCGCCCTCCGCGCTCAGCTCCTCGCGCAGGGAGACGAAGCCGCTGCGCATGATGCCGCCCGCCGACTCGTCGGGGTAGGCGAGCAGGGGGGCCACCTCGTCGCGCCGCGCCAGCGCCGCCAGCGTCTCCCGCCGCCGATCGGGGTCCAGCAGGCGGAGCACGTTGGCGGCGCGCTCGGCGGGGGCGGCGTCGAGCAGGGCGGGCAGGGCGTCCGGCGCGACCGCCGCGGCCAGCGCCGCGCGCCCCTCCTCGTCCAGGTACTCGAGCAGCTGGCCGCCGGCGGCGGCGGGGACGCGCCGCAGCAGCGCGAACCGCTCCTCCTCGGTGAGGGCCGGCAGCGCCGCGGCCAGGTCGGCGGGGTGGAGGGCCGTGAGGAGCGCGGCCTCCCCGTGCTCCCCGTCCGCGCGCGCGAGCTCGCGCAGCCGGGGAACGAGCTCGTCCATCGCGGGCCGTTCGTCCATCGCCCGATGGTACGGCGGCGGCGTGAACGGGGCGCGCAAGGAATTGCCAGCGGCGGCAGATGCGGCTGATTGCACCTGCGGCCCGCTGGCGGTACGCTCGCGCCGTGAACCGCCTCGCCCTGCCCGCCGCCCTCGCGCTGGCCCTCGCCGCCCTGCTCGCCGCCGCCTGCGGCGCGGGGGGCGGCGGCGCGGACGGGCGCGTGCGCGTGGTCACCACCGTCTCGCCCCTGCGCAGCATCGTCGAGCGCGTGGGCGGGGAGCGCGTGCGCGTCACCGGCCTCGTGCCGGAGGGGACGAACTCGCACACCTTCGAGCCGCCCCCCTCCGCCGTGCGCGCCATCGCGCGGGCCGACCTCATCGTCGTCAACGGCCTCAACCTCGAACGGCGCATCATCGAGCTGGCGGAGGCGAACCGCCGCGAGGGCGTCGAGATCGCGCGCCTCGCCGAGGGCGCCATCGACCCCGACGAGTACGTCTACGACTTCACCTTCCCGCGCGAGGGGGGCGACCCCAACCCCCACCTGTGGACCGACCCCATCCTCGCCATCGCCTACGCCGGGCTGGCGCGCGACGCGCTGACGCGCGCCGATCCGGACGGCGCCACCGTCTACGCGGCCAACGCCGAGGCCTTCGCCGCGGACCTGCGGGAGCTGGACGCGGCCATCCGCGCGGCGGTGGCGACCGTGCCGCCGGAGCGCCGCCTGCTGCTCACCTACCACGACTCCTTCCCCTACTTCGGGCCGCGCTACGGCTTCACCATCATCGGCGCGATCCAGCCGTCCGATTTCTCCGAGCCCTCGCCGCGCGAGGTGGCGGCGCTCGTGCGCCAGATCCGCGAGTCCGGCGCGCCCGCCGTCTTCGGCTCCGAGGTCTTCCCCTCGGAGACGCTGGAAACGATCGCGCGCGAGGCCGGGGCCGTGCAGGTGACGGCCTTGCGCGACGACGACCTGCCCGGCGACCCGGGCGACCCGGAGAACACCTACCTCGCCATGATGGCGGAGAACGCGCGCGCCATCGTGACCGCCCTCGGCGGCGACGCGGCCGCGCTCGACGCCTTCCCGCCCGCGCCCGCCGGTGGCTGAGCCGCCAACCGCGCCGCCGCCGGAGGAGCACCGGCATCCGCCGCCCCCGCCCGCGGGCGCGCCCCTCGTCGAGCTGCGCGCCCTCACCGCGGGCTACGAGCGCGCCCCCGTGCTGCGCGACGTGACGCTCACCCTGCGGCGCGGCGAATTCGCGGGCGTGGTCGGCCCCAGCGGCTCCGGCAAGACCACCCTCCTGCGCGCCCTCACGGGGCAGGCGCGGCGCTTCGCGGGAACCCTGACGCCCCATCCCCGCGCGGGCGAGCGCGCCCTGCGCCTCGGCTACGTGCCGCAGGTGGAGACCATCGACTGGAACTTCCCCCTCACCGTCGAGCAGGCCGTGCTGCTGGGGCGCTGGCGCGAATCGGGCTGGCGGCCCTGGCCCCGGCGGGGGGACCGCGCGCGCGCCGCGCGCCTGCTCGAGCGGCTCGGCATCGGGGACCTCGCGGGGCGCCAGATCCGCGCCCTCTCCGGCGGCCAGCAGCAGCGCGCCTTCCTCGCGCGCGCCCTCATCGGCGACCCCGACCTGCTGCTGCTGGACGAACCGGCCAGCGGCGTGGACATCCGCGCGCGCCACCAGATCATGCACCTGCTGGGCGAGATCAACCGCGGCGGCGCCGCCATCCTGCTCACCACCCACGACCTCAACGCCGTCGCCTCCCACCTCTCCCGCCTCATCTGCGTGAGCGAGGGCGCGATCCTCGCCGACGGCCCCCCCGACGACGTGCTCACGCCGGAGACGCTGCGCCGCGCCTGGGGGGCGGAGATGCTGGTCATGCGCCGCGGGCGCGCCCTGTACGTGGTCGAGCGCGTGGACGATCCCGCCGAATCGGAGGCCCCTCCGTGAGCGCCCTCGCCGAGCCCCTCGCCTTCGATTTCTTCCTGCGGGGCATGGCCGCCGCCGCGCTGGCGGGCGCGCTCTGCGCCGCCGTGGGCGTCTACGTGGTCCTGCGCGGCCTCTCCTACATCGGCCACGGCCTCGCCCACGGCATCTTCGGCGGGGCCGTCGTCTCCTTCGTCGCCGGCGTCAGCTTCTACGCGGGCGCGACCGTGTGGGGGGCGCTCTCCGTGCTGCTCATCAACGGCGCGGCGCGGCGGCGGCAGATCGGGGGCGATGCCGCCGTGGGCATCGTCACCACCTCCGCCTTCGCCCTGGGCGTGGCCCTCATCAGCCGCCAGGGGCGCTTCTCGCGCGATTTCGACGCCGCCCTCTTCGGCGAAATCCTCGGCATCACCAACGCCGACCTGTTCGTCATCGCGGGCGTCATCGCGCTCGCCGCCGCCGTCCTCTTCTTCTGGTGGAAGCCGATCCTCTTCACCACCTTCGACCAGGAGGTGGCGGGGGCCTACGGCGTGCCCGTGCCCTGGGTGGAGGCGCTCTTCTCGCTGGTGCTGGCGGCCACCGTCATCGCCTCCCTGCAGGTGCTGGGCGTCACCCTCATCGCCGCCGCCCTCGTCATCCCCCCCGTGACGGCGCGCCTGCTGGTCGATTCCTTCACGCGCCTGTTCGCGCTGGCGACCCTGCTGGGCGGCCTCGGCGGCCTCGGCGGCGTCTACCTCTCGTGGTTCGCCGACGTCTCCTCGGGGGCCGCCATCGTGCTCCTGCAGGCGGCCCTCTTCCTGCTGGCGCTGGGCTGGACGGCGGCGCGCTCGCGCTGGCCCGGCGCGGACGGCCACGGCGGCGTCGCGCGCCTCGCCGCCCTCCGCCGCCCGCCCCTGGACTGAGCGCGGCGCGCTCCCCTTCGCGCGCGGGGCGCGTAGGATGGGGCCGCACGCGCCGCATGTTCACCCACCTGCATACGCACACCGAATACTCCCTGCTGGACGGCATGTCGCGCATCCCCCGCCTGCTCGACCGCGCCCGCGATCTGGGCATGGACGCCATCGCCATGACCGACCACGGCGCGCTCTACGGGGCGCTCGATTTCTACCGCGAGGCCAAGGCGCGCGGCATCAAGCCCATCATCGGGCTGGAGGCCTACGTGGCCCGCGGCTCCCGCCACGAGCGCACGCGCGAAAGCTCGCCCTGGCACCTCACCCTGCTGGCGCGCGACCTCACCGGCTACCGCAACCTGCTCCAGCTGGTCACCCGCTCCAACCTCGAGGGCTTCTACTACAAGCCGCGCATCGACCGCGAGCTGCTGGAGGCCCACGCCGCCGGCCTCACCGCCCTCAGCGGCTGCCCCTCGGGCGAATTCTTCGAGCGGCTGGAGGCGGGCGACCGCGAGGGCGCGCTGACGGTGGCGCGCTGGTACCGCGAGACGTTCGACGGCCACTACGCGCTCGAAATCCAGGAGCACGGCGTCGAGCGCTTCAGCCGCCAGAACCGCCCCATCCTCGACGTCGGGCGCGAACTCGGCATCCCCGTGGTGGCCACCAACGACGGCCACTTCACCGAGGCCGCCGAGGCCGCCGCCCACGATGTGCTCCTCTGCATCGGCACCAACGCCACCGTCGATCAGGAGAACCGCTTCCGCATCGAGGGCGAGGGCTACCACCTGCGCGGCGAGGACGAGATGCGCGCCCTCTTCCCGGAAACGCCGGAGGTGATCGACGCCACGCAGGGCATCGCCGACGCCTGCGACCTGGAGTTGCGCTTCGACCGCGCCCTGCTGCCCGAACCGGACGTGCCGGAGGGGAGCACGAGCGCGGAGCACCTCGCCCGCCTCTGCCGCGAGGGGCTGGAGCGGCGCCTCGGCGCGATCACGCCCGCGCTGCAGGAGCGCCTCGACTACGAGCTGGAGGTGCTGCGCGAGACGGGCTTCACGGACTACTTCTTCGTGGTCCGCGAGATCGCCGATTTCGCCCGCCGCGAGCGCATCCCCATGGGCATGCGCGGCTCCGCCGCCGCCTCCCTCGCGCTCTACTCGCTGGGCGTCACCGACATCGACCCGGTGGCCGGCGACCTCGTCTTCGAGCGCTTCCTCAACGTGGAGCGGCGGCAGATGCCGGACGTGGATTTCGACTTCGCCGACGACCGCCGCGACGAGGTCATCCGCTTCGCCCACGAGCGCTTCGGCGCGGACAAGGTGGCGCAGATCATCACCTTCGGCACGCTGGGGGCGAAGGCCGCCATCCGCGACGTGGGGCGCGCCCTGGGCATGTCCTACGCCGACGTGGACCGCGTGGCCCGCTGCGTGCCCAACGCCCTGCACATCACCCTCGACGAGGCCCTCGCGCAGTCGCTGGAGATGAAGCAGGCCCACGACGAGGACCCCCAGGTGCGCCGCCTCGTGGACACCGCGCGCCAGCTGGAGGGCGTGGCCCGCCACGCCAGCACGCACGCCGCCGGGGTCGTCATCTCGCGCGAACCGCTCGCCGGCTACGTGCCCCTGCAGCGCACCGGGCGCGGCGACGAGTCCGCCATCCCCACCACCCAGTTCGCCATGGAGCAGGTGGACGCCATCGGCCTGCTCAAGGTCGACTTCCTCGGCCTCTCCAACCTCACCATCCTCGGACGCGCCGTCGACCTCGTGCGCGAAACGCGGGGCGAGGAGATCGACCTGCAGCGGCTGCCCGACGGCGACGCGAAGACGCTGGAGACGCTGGGGCGGGGCGAGACCTTCGGCGTCTTCCAGCTGGAATCGGCGGGCATGCGCCGCTACGTGCAGGAGCTGAAGCCGCGCGGCATCGCCGAGATCTGCGCCATGGTGGCGCTCTACCGCCCGGGGCCGATGGCCCACATCCCCACCTACATCCGCGCCAGCCACGGCGAGGAGGCCATCCAGCACCCCCACCCCGACCTCGCCGGCATCCTCGCCGATACCCACGGCGTCATCGTCTACCAGGATCAGGTGCTGCAGATCGCGCGGCGCTTCGCGGGCTACACGCTCGGCCAGGCCGACGTGATGCGCAAGGCCATGGGCAAGAAGCAGCCCGAGGTGATGGCCGCCGAACGCTCGCGCTTCATCGAGGGGGCCGCGGCCAACGGTTACGCCGAGCGCGACGCCCGCGCCGTGTGGGAGCTGATCGAGCCCTTCGCGGGCTACGCCTTCAACAAGGCCCACGCCTGGTGCTACGGCCACATCGCCTACCAGACGGCCTTCCTCAAGAGCAACTACCCGGCGGAGTACCTCACCGCCGTGCTGCAGCAGGCGGGGGCCGCCCCCGACCCCCACGCGCGCATCGCCCAGGCGGTGGCGGAGTGCGCGCGCCTCGGCATCGAGGTGCTGCCGCCCGACATCAACCACAGCGGCGCGCGCTTCCGCGTGGAGCGGCGCGACGACGGCGAGCTGGCTATCCGCTTCGGGCTGGGCGACATCAAGAACGTGGGCGCCGCCGCCATGGAGGGGGCCATCCGCGAGCGCGAGAAGGGCGGCCCCTACACGGGCGTGGAGGACTTCTGCAAGCGCGCCGACCTCTCCGCCGCCACCAGCCGCACGATCGAGCACCTGGCCCTCGCCGGGGCGCTCGACGCCATCGGCGAGCGCGGCGCCATCCGCGCCAGCAGCGACCGCCTCGCCAGCTTCGCGCGCCGCGAGCGCGAGCTGCGCGACAGCGGCCAGTCCACCATGTTCGACCTCTTCGGCAGCGAGGTGGACACGCCCCTGCCCGGCCTCGAACTGCTGGACGCCCCCCTCCCCCGCGAGGAGCGCCTGCGCTGGGAGAAGGAGCTGCTCGGCGTCTACCTGAGCGAGCACCCCTTCCGCCAGGCCGCGCGCGAACTGGCCCCCCACGTCTCCCACCATCTGGCCGACCTCTCCCTCGAACTGGCGGGCGAAACGGTCACCGTGGCGGGCCTCATCGCCGAGATCAACGTGCGCCAGACGCGCGACGGCCGCCGCTACTACCTCGCCGTGCTCGAGGACCTCTCGGGCCGCGCCGAGCTGGCCGTGTGGAGCGACGTGATCGAGGCCTCCGCGGAGGAGACGTGGACGGAGGGGCAGATCGCGCTCGTCTCCGTGGAGTGCCGCGAGCGCGGCGACCGCCTCAACCTGAGCGTGCGCCGCGCCGCGCCCTGGAACGCCGAGGAGGGCCGCCTCGTGGGCTTCACGCCCGAACTGTGGCAGGTGGAGGAGCGCCGCGGGAACAACAACCGCCGCCGCGCGCCCGCCGCCGCGCGCCCCGCGAACGGCAACGGGAGCGCGCCCGCCGCGCCGTCCCCGCCCGTCGCGCCCCCGCCCGCGTCGAACGGGGGCGCGCCCGCGCCGCAGCCCGAGCCCGCGCCGCCCGCCGCCACCACCGAGGCCGAGGGCCCGGGCGTGCGCTCCCCCGTGGGCGGCGAGGGCGCGCGCCTCGTCATCACCGTCTACGAGACCGAGGACGAGGTCACCGACAAGGCCCTGCTCGACTGCGTGGCCGCCCTCCTGCGCGACCGCCCCGGCGACGACGAGGTGCACCTCGTCATCCACGACACGGAGGGGCTGGACCATTCCTTCGATTTCACGCGCGCCGCCGCCAGCGAGGAATTGGCGCGGAGCATCGAGAAGGTGCTGGCGGCCAGCAAGGGCACGGCCCGTCTCGCGCGCGCCCGCCAGCCCGAGCCCGTCGGGGGGCGCTAGAGATAGAGGAGAGCGCCGCGCTGGCGCGCGGCTGAGGAGCGAGAAGAGCGCGCGCCGCCGCGCTGAGTGCGAAGCGGGGAGACGCGGGCTCGTTGGTCAGGGCGTCCCGCGCGGGAGTCAGGGAGCAGAGGCGCTAGAGGCCCTGGTTGAATTCGGCGAAGCCGAAGTACTCGTTCAGGTTGGTGAGCGCGCCCGCCAGCAGCAGCGCGCCGAGGGCGATCATCATGACCGCGCTGGCCACCTCGAAGGCGGGCATGAAGCGCCCCAGCTTGCGCGTCGCGCGCGTGGCGTCGCCCAGGGCGAGGCCCGTCAGCAGGAAGGGCACGCCCAGCCCGGCGGCGTAGAAGGCCAGCAGGTAGGTGCCCGTGGCGGCGCTGCCGGAGGTGGCCGCGAGCGTGAGGATGGCGCCCAGGATGGGCCCCACGCAGGGCGTCCAGCCGATGCCGAAGGCCCCGCCCACCATGGCCGAGCGCGTGTAGCCCACCTTGCGCTTGCCGCCGAAATCGGCCTTGAAGGTGCGCTGCAGCAGGTTGAACTGCAGGTAGCCCGCGAACTTGGCCCAGGCCGCCAGCGAGGCCAGCCCCAGCAGCGCCATGCGCGCGCGGTCGTCGCGCAGCTCCGCGAACTCCACCACGGCCAGGAAGACCGCCGCCGCCGCCGCCAGCCCCAGCGCCGCCACCAGCGGCGGCCTGCGCCCGAAGGAGGGGATGAGCAGCGAGCCCAGCACGATCAGGAGCGCGCCCGCCGCCGTCTCCAGCTGGGGCAGGTAGTCCTGCAGGGCCACGCCCGTGAGGCCCGCCCCCGCCCCCAGCGCGATGAACACCGCGCTCAGCCCCAGCACGAAGGCCAGCGCGTGCGAGAACGTCTTGCGCGTGTCCGCCACCACCCGTCCGTTCTCCACGGACGCGCCCGCCAGGTTCGTCAGGTAGATGGGCACGAGCGGCAGCACGCAGGGCGAGACGAAGGAGAGCACCCCCGCCGAGAAGGCCACGAACGGCCCGCCCGCGCCCCGCAGGCTGAAGGCGTCGCCGCCCACCCCGGCGATGGCGAAGACGGCCACGGGCACGGCCACGAGCAGGGCGAAGGCGGCGTAGAGCGCGCCCGCGCGCCCGCCGGGCAGGGCCCTGCCCGCGATGCCGCTGCGCGCCGTCGGTCCGGAAGCCATGGGCGCCATTATGGGGGCGGCGCGCGCCATGCGCCCCTTGAAGGTAAAGACGGCGGAAGCGGGGCCGGGCTAGCGGGCCTCGAGGTCGATCACCTGCGCGCCCAGGTCCACCACCTGCCCGCCGTCCGCCCAGACGCGGATGGTGTAGGCGGTGACGGTGGCGTCGCCCACGGCGTCGAGGTTGATGGGCCCGCTCACGCCCGTGTAGTCGATGTCCCGCCCCTCCGCGAGCAGGGCCGCGCACTCGCCGTAGTCCGTGCACTCCACGCCGCCGCGCGTGAGGCCCCCCACCGCCGCCAGCATCGCATCGCCGTCGGCGGGGTCGCCCGCCACGAGGGCGGCGAGGGCCAGCAGCACGACGCAGTCGTAGGCCTCCGCGCCGTAGAGCAGGTAATCCCCGCCGGTGGCCTCGCCCAGCCGCTCCAGGAAGGCGGGGGCGGCGCCGCCCCCCTGCTCGATGCCCAGCATCCCGTCCAGCACGGACGGGTCGTCCGGGTCGATCGCCTCCCACAGGTCGTGACTGTAGAGCCCGTGGGCGGCGAACTGGCGCTCGGGGCCCACGCCCGCTTCCAGCAGCTGGCGCACCGTGTCCGCCCCGTCGCTGCTGAAGCCGAGGTTGATCACCATGTCGGGAACGTAGTTGACCACCACGCTCACCTCGGCGCTGCGCGAGGGCTCCTCCGGGTCGTAGAGCACGGTCAGGCTCTCCGCGCCCAGCAGCGCGAACTCCTCCTCCAGCAGGACCGCGAGCGCGTTCCCCCAGGCGTCCGCGCGCCCGATGACGGCGATGCGCGACGCCCCCCGCTCCACCACCGCGTCGGCGATGACCGTGGCGACGGCCGTGTCCGGCGCGATCGTGCGGAAGTAGTAGGCCGCGTTCTCCTGCGTGCTGAAGACGGGCGAGGTGTTGGAGGCCGAGCACTGCGGCGTGCGCTCGTCGAAGAGCATCTGCACGAACGCCTGCGAAACGGCCGAGGCGGCCGCGCCCACGATGGCGTGCGCGCCCTCGCCCAGCAGCCGCTGCACCGCCCCCAGCCCGATGGCCGGGTCGGTGGCGGAGTCGGTCATCGTCAGCCGCACGTCCCCGCCCTGCGCGTTCACGTCCTCCACCGCCAGCCGCGCGGCGGCGATCATGGGCACCCCGATGAAGGCCAGCGAGCCCGTCTCCGGCAGCACCACGCCGAGATGCAGCGCGGGCGCGGCGGGCGTGGCCGCGGGCTCGGCGGGCGTGGCCGTCGCGGGCTCGCCGCCGCCATCGTCGCCGCACGCCGCCAGCGCCAGCGCGCAGACGAGCGCCGCCGCGAGCGCGACCCCGCTCCGCCACGCCGCCCGCATGGCCGCCAGTCCCGCGACCCCGGAGGGGCTAGCGCGCCTCAAGGTCGATCACCTGCACGCCCAGGTCCACCGCCTGCCCGCCGTCCGCCCAGCTGCGGAGGGTGTAGGCGGCGACGGTGGGGTCGCCCACGGCGTCGAGGTTGAGCGGGCCGCTCACGCCCGTGTAGTCGATGTCCCGCCCCTCCGCGAGCAGGGCCGCGCACTCGCCGTAGTCCGCGCACTCCACGCCGCCGCGCGTGAGACCCCCCACCGCCGCGAGCATCGCCTCGCCGTCGCCGGGGTCGCCCGCCACGAGGGCGGCGAGGGCCAGCAGCACGACGCAGTCGTAGGCCTCCGCGCCGTAGGCCAGGTAGTCCCCGCCGGTGGCCGCGCCCAGCCGCTCCAGGAAGGCGGGGATGGTGTCGCCCCCCTGCTGGATGCCCAGCATCCCGTCCAGCACGGACGGGTCGTTCGGGTCGATCGCCTGCCACAGGTCGGGGCTGTAGAGCCCGGTGGCGGCGAACTGGCGCTCGGGGCCCACGCCCGCTTCCAGCAGCTGGCGCACGGTGTCCGCCCCGTCGCTGCTGAAGCCGAGGTTGATCACCATGTCGGGGACGTAGTTCACGACCGCGCTCACCTCGGCGCTGCGGGACGGCTCCTCCGGGTCGTACAGCACGATCAGTCTCTCCGCGCCCAGCCGTGTGAACTCCTCCTCCAGCAGGGCCGCGAGCGCGTTCCCCCAGGCGTCCGCGCGCCCGATGACGGCGATGCGCGACGCCCCCCGCTCCACCACCGTGTCGGCGATCACGGGGGCCATGGCCGTGTCCGGCGAGATCGTGCGGAAGTAGTAGTCCGCGTTCTCCTGCGTGCTGAAGACGGGCGAGGTGTTGGAGGCCGCGCACTGCGGCGTGCGCTCGTCGGAGAGCGTCTGCACGAACGCCTGCGAAACGCCTGAGGCTCCCGCGCCCACGATGGCGTGCGCGCCCTCGCCCAGCAGCCGCTGCACCGCCCCCAGGCCGGTGGCCGGGTCGGTGCCGGAATCGGCCATCGTCAGCCGCACGTCCCCGCCCTGCGCGTTCACGTCCTCCACCGCCAGCTGCACGGCGGCGATCATGGGCACGCCGAGGAAGGCCAGCGAGCCCGTCTCCGGCAGCACCGCGCCGAGATGCAGCGCGGGCGCGTCGGGCGTGGCCGCGGGCTCGGCGGGCGTGGCCGTCGCGGGCTCGCCGCCGCCATCGTCGCCGCACGCCGCCAGCGCCAGCGCGCAGACGAGCGCCGCCACGAACGCGCCGCCGGTACGCCACGCCGTCCGCATGGCGCCATTCTCGCGCCGCGTGGGCGCTGCCGCAATCCGCTAGACTGCCGCCACGACGAATCGGGAGGCGGACATGCGCGAGTTTCGGGGCAGGACGGCCGTGGTCACGGGCGGCGGCAGCGGCATCGGGCGGGGCCTCGCCCTCGCCTTCGCGGGCGAGGGCATGAACGTCGCCATCGCCGACGTGGAGCGCGACGCGGCGGAGGACGCCGCCCGCGAGGTCGAGGGCCTCGGCGTGCGCGCCATCGCCGTGGAGACGGACGTGGCCGACCGCGCCTCCGTGCACCGCCTCGCCGACCGCGCCTTCGACGAGTTCGGCGGCGTGCACGTCCTCTGCAACAACGCCGGCGTCGTCACCTTCTCCCCCATCCACGAGCTGGACGAGGCCGACTGGGACTGGGTGATGGGCGTCAACCTGCAGGGCGCGCTCCACGGCGTGCAGGCCTTCCTGAAGCGCATGGTGGCGCAGGACGAGCCCTGCCACATCGTGAACACGGCCTCCATCGCGGGGCTGGTCTCCCACCCGGGCATCGCCTCCTACAACGTCTCCAAGTTCGGCGTGGTGGCGCTCACGGAGTCGCTGCGGCTGGACCTGGCGGACACGCAGGTGAGCGCCAGCGTGCTCTGCCCGGGGGGCGTGCGCACGCGCATCATGGAGTCGGACCGCAACCGGCCCGCGGCCCTGGGCGGCCCGGGCGATTTCGCCGTGCGCGCGGGCACGCAGGCGCCCGCCCCCATCGACCCCGCGGAGGTGGCCGCGCGCGTGCTCGCCGCCATCCGCGCGGACGCGCCCTACGTGGTCACGCACAAGGAGCAGAAGGCCATGGTGGAGGGCCGCTTCGGCCCCATCCTCGCCGCCTTCGACGCGCTCTAGCCCGCCGCTTGCGGCCTCCGGCAAGGAGGCCGGTCTTTCGCGGATGCGCGCGGAATGCGCTAGGCTATGGCGAAAGGGAGAAGAACGATGCCGCAGACCGCCCCCACCGCCAGGAAGTCCCGCGACGAGCGGGATGTGGACGCCGCGGTCCGCGCCACTCCCACGCCCCGGGAGCGCGAGCGCTGGTTGGCCGCCGCCGACGAGGTGATCGAGCGCCGGCGCGAAGTGCTCGAGGAGCTCGCCAGGCGCTGACGCCATGGCCCGGCTCTACTACATCACGGAGTCCGTGGCCGAGGCTTTGGTGACCCGCCTGACCGAGCGGATGTTTCCCGACGCGCCCGCGTTCCAGGTCCGCGGGCCGGAGGGGCGGAACGCCCTGCTCAGCGCGATCGCCCAGCCGCACTGGCCGTATTACCGCACGCTTCCCGAGAAGGCGGGCGCGCTTCACTACAGCCTCAACAAGAACCACCCGTTCGCCGACGGGAACAAGCGCTTCGCCCTCACGGCGATGGACGTGTTCCTGCTCATGAACGACGCCGTGCTGGTCGCGGGCTCCGGCGAGGCCGAGGCGTTCGCGCTCGGCGTGGCCGACGGCGGCATCGACCGGGAGGCGTCCATCGCCTTCGTCCGCCGTCGCACCTTCCGTCTGGGCTGGAGCGCCGGGCAGGTCAGCGCCGCCGTTCAGCGCCTGCCCGACGATGAGCGGGAAGCGGTGCTCGCCGAACTGCGGAGCCCGACGAACCGCTTCCGTATCGTCCTGCCCCGCGACGCCTAGCGCCCGGCGAACTCCGGCTCGCGGCGCTCCAGGAAGGCGGCGGCGGCGTTGCGGAAGTCCTCCGTCCGCGAGGCCGCGATCATGCCTTCCGCCTCGAACGTGAGCGCGTCCGCGAAGCCCTGCTCCGCGCCGTGGGCGAAGTTGCGCTTCATGCGCGCGTAGGCCGCCGTGGGGCCCGCCGCCAGTCGCCGCGCCAGCGCCAGCGCCTCCTCCGCCAGCGCCTCCGCGGGCACGACGCGCGTGACGAGGCCAAGGCGCTGGGCGGTGGCCGCGTCGAGCTGATTGCCCAGCAGGTAGAGCTCCTTCGCGCGCGCCAGCCCCACGATGCGCGCCAGCTGCCAGCTGCCGCCGAAGTCGCCCGTCAGCCCCACGCGCGCGAAGGCCGTGACGAAGCGCGCGCCCTCGGCGGCGAGGCGCAGGTCAGCGGCCAGCGCCAGGGAGAAGCCCGCCCCGGCGGCGGCCCCGTTCACCGCCGCGATGGCGGGCTTGGGCATCTCCGCCAGCAGGCGCGAGGTCTCCTCGAAGCGCCGCAGCTGGGCGGCGTTGGCGAGCGGATCGAGGGCGTCGCCCGCGCCGATACCGCGCAGGTCGCCGCCGGAACAGAAGGCGCGCCCCGCGCCCGTCAGCACCACGCAGCGCACGGCGTCGTCGTCCGCAGCCTCCTGCACGCGCGCCAGCAGCGCCTCCAGCAGCTCGCCGCTCATGGCGTTGAGCGCGTCGGGGCGGTTCAGGGTGACGGTGGCGACGGCCCCGTCGGTCTCGTAGCGCACGGTGTCGGACATGGCCGGGCTCCCTTCCGCGGTGGCAGGGGCGCATTCTGGCGCGGCGCGCCTACGCCCGCCAGTCCAGCTCCACCGCGCCGAAGCGCACGGCGTCGCCCTCCGCCGCGCCCTCGCGCCGCAGCGCGCGCGCCACGCCCCAGCGTTCGAGGCGGCGGTCCACCTCGTCGCGCGCGCCCTCCTGCTCCAGGTCCATCATCTCCACGAAGTCGACCACGCGCCGCCCCTCCACCGCGAAGAGGCCGGGGCCGCGCCGCACGATGCGGAAGCGCTCCTCGGGCCGGGGGCGCACGACCGGCAGGGGCGACGGCGCGGCGGCGGCGCGTTCGCGCTCCTCCCGCACGACCGCCAGCAGCCGCGCCGCCAGCGCCTCCACGCCGGCGCCCGCCAGCGCCGAGACGGCGGCCACGGGAGCGCCCGTGTGCGCGGCCAGCGCCGCCGCCGCATCCTCCGCCAGCGCCGCGCCGAGGTCCGACTTGGTGACGGCCACGACGCGGGCCACGCCTTCCAGCGCCGGATCGTAGGCGCGCAGCTCGGACTCGATGAGCTCGTAGTCCGTCACCGGGTCGGGCGAGGCGCAGTCCACCACGTGCAGGAGGGCGCGGCAGCGGCGCACGTGCTTCAGGAACTCGAAGCCGAGCCCGTGGCCCTCGCTGGCGCCCTCCACGAGGCCGGGCAGGTCGGCCAGCGTGAAGCGCTCGTAGCCCGACTCGACGACGCCCAGCATCGGTTCGAGCGTGGTGAAGGGGTAGGCGGCGATCTTCGGTTTGGCGCGGGAGACGGCGGCGAGCAGCGTGGACTTGCCCGCGTTGGGCAGCCCCAGCAGGCCCACGTCGGCGAGCAGGCGCAGTTCGAGGCGCAGGGCCGCGGTCTCGCCCGCGTGGCCGCGCTGGGCGTAGCGCGGGGCCTGGTTGACGCTGGTGGCGAAGCGCTTGTTGCCCCAGCCGCCGCGCCCGCCCCAGGCCACGAGCGCGGTCGCCCCCGCCTCCGCCAGGTCGGCCACGGGCTCGCCCGATTCCGCCTCGAAGGCGGCGGTGCCCGCGGGCACGTCGAGCGCCAGGTCTGCGCCACGGGGCCCGGCGCGCTGGTTCGGACCGCCCGCGCCGCCGTCACCCGCGCGGAACCTGCGCCTGCCGCGGTAGCGTTCGAGCGTGTAGGCGTCATCCACGGCGCGCAGATGGACGCAGCCCCCGCGCCCGCCGTCGCCGCCGTCGGGCCCGCCGAGGGGCACGAACTTCTCGCGGTGGAAGGTGGCCGCGCCGTCCCCGCCGCTTCCGCCCTCGACCGTGATTCCGACGCTGTCGAACATCGTTCTTCCAACCTTGGCTAGTTCGGAGGGGTGTGTAGAAGATGATGATACGCCGTACGGGATCGTTCGGTTCCGGGGGAAAGCTCCGCGGGCGCAAGGCAAAACGGGCATGGCGGGCTGTACGGAAGGCGTGTGGCCCGCCCGTTGGGGCGTGTTCGGGATCGGAGCGCGTGGCGGACGGGCCGTGCGTTCCGGCGCGAACCCGGCGGGGATTCCGTACGGAAGCCGTACGGCTATTCGCCGCCCGCGGGCTGGGGCGCGGGATCGCCGAGGTCGCCGCGACGGCGGCGGATGGCGGCCTCGTCCTCGCCCAGGGAGGCATCCTGCTCCTGCTCGTAGGTCATGCGGTAGAGGCGCGCGTAGACGCCGTTCGCGGCCAGCAGCTCGTCGTGCGCGCCGATCTCGACCATGCGCCCGTTCTCCAGCACCACGATGCGGCTGGCCTCGCGGATGGTGGAGAGGCGGTGGGCGATGACGAAGGAGGTGCGGTTCTGCAGCAGGTTGCGAAGGGCGCGCTGGATGATGACCTCCGTCTGCGTGTCCACGTAGGCGGTGGCCTCGTCGAGGATGAGGATGCGGGGGGCGGCCAGCACGGCCCGCGCGAAGCTGAGCAGCTGGCGCTGGCCCACGGAGATGTTCTGGCCGCGCTGGTGCAGCACGTGGCCGTAGCCGCCGGGCAGGCGCGCGATGAAGTCGTGCGCGCCCACCGCCCGCGAGGCCGCCTCGATCTCCTCGTCCGTGGCCCCCGGCTTCCCGTACTCGATGTTCTCGCGGATGGTGCCGCTGAAGAGGTAGGGCGACTGCAGCACCACGCCCATGTACTGCGTGAGCGAGCGCCGCTGGATGTCGCGCACGTCGTGGCCGTCGATGCGGATGGCCCCGCTGGAGACGTCGTAGCCGCGGCTCACGAGCGTGGTGATGGTGGTCTTGCCGGAGCCCGTGTGGCCCACCAGGGCGATGGTCTCGCCGGGCTCCACGTGCAGGTCGAAGTTCTCCAGCACGGGCACGCCCTCGACGTAGTGGAAGTCGACGTTGTCGAAGTCGACGCGGCCCTCGACCGCGGTCAGCTCGACGGCGTCGTCGCGGTCGCGGATGCGGGGCACGGTTTCCAGCACCTCGAAGATGCGCTGGCCGCCGGCCATGGCCCGCTGCAGCATGGTGTACTGCATGACGAGGTCGCGGATGGGCTCGAAGAAGCGCAGCACGAGGGAGATGAAGATGGCGATGAGGCCGAAGGTGGCGCCGACGGTGGCGGGGTCGGGGGAGTCGGCGCTGAGGGCGCGCAGGCCCACCACGATGAGCACGGCGGCGGTGGAGATGGCGATGCACAGCTCGATGAGGGGCACGATCACGGCCTGCAGCGTGCCCGCCCAGATGTTGGCGTTGCGGTTCTGCTGGTTCATCACGTCGAAGCGCCGCGCGTTCTCGTCCTCGCGGTTGAGGGACTGCACGGTGCGCACGCCCGCGAGGCTTTCGCCGAGGTTGCCGTAGAGCTCGCTGATGCGGATGCGCACGTTGATGAAGGCTTCGCGCGCGTGGCGCGCCCAGAAGGTGAGCACCAGCACCAGCGGCGGCACCACCGCGAGCGTGTAGAGGGCCAGCGTCCAGTCCGCCTCCATGAGCACGATGATGGCGATGGCGATGCCCACGATGTCGGCGGCGAAGGTGAGCGAGCCCGTGCTCAACAGCTCCTGCATGACGGTCACGTCGCTGGTGAGGCGGCTGATCATGCGGCCCACCTCCATCTCGTCGTAGAAGGAGAGGGAGAGGCCCTGCATGTGCTCGTACATCTTCGAGCGCAGCTCGTAGAGGAGCTGCGTGCCCACGCGCGCCATGACCAGCTGCTGCACCATGCCCGCCACCAGGGCCAGCACGCCCATGCCCCCCAGCAGGCCGATCCAGAGGGGCAGGCGGGAGGTCATGCCGGCGGAGGCGTCGGCCACGGCGCGCCCGATGAAGACGGCGGGCAGGTAGACGGAGAGGGAGACGAGCAGCATGCAGGCGAAGGCGAGCAGGAGGGCGCGCCGCCGGTGGCGCAGGTAGGGGATCATCTTGCGCACGACCTCGGCGTCGTAGGGCTTGCCGAGGTACTCCTCGTCCCAGCCGTCGCTGCCGCGGTCGCCGCCGCGCATCATGCCGCGCTGGCCGCCGATGCCGGAGCTGTAGCCCCCGGCCCCGCCGCCGCCCCACATGCCCATGCTAGGCGCCCCCTCCGGCGGCGGGCGCCGTCTCCGCCTCGGGCGCGTCCGCCGCCGCGGTCGGGCCGAGCGCCTCTTCCTGGTCGCGCAGCTCGAGGTCGTAGATGGAGCGGTAGAGCCCGTCCTGCGTCAGCAGCTCCTCGTGGCGTCCGCGCTGGGCGATGCGCCCGTCCTCGAGCACGAGGATCTCGTCGGCGCGCATGACCGTGCGCAGGCGCTGGGCGATGACGAAGGTGGTGCGCCCCTCCATGAGCGTGGCCAGCGCCTGCTGGATGAGGAACTCCGTCTGCGTGTCCACGCTGGCGGTGGAGTCGTCGAACACGAGCACGCGCGGGTCGAGCAGCAGCGTGCGCGCGATGGCGACGCGCTGGCGCTGCCCGCCGGAGAGGGTGACGCCGCGTTCGCCCACCCATTCGTCGTAGCCGTAGGGCAGGCTCATGATGAAGTCGTGGATGCGGGCGGCGCGCGCGGCCTCCTCGATCTCCTCCTGCGTGGCGTCGGGCCGTCCGTAGGCGATGTTGTCGCGGATGGTGCCGAGGAAGAGGAAGACGTCCTGCTGCACGGCCCCGATGGCGGCGCGCAGGGAGTCGAGCTGGTAGTTGCGGATGTCCGTGCCGTCGATGGAGATGGAGCCCTCGGTCACGTCGTAGAAGCGGGGCAGCAGGTTGACGATGGTGGACTTGCCGCTGCCGGTGGGGCCCAGCAGGGCGATGACCTTGCCCGGCGGCGCGTCGATCTCGATGTCGCGCAGCACGGCGCTCACGTTGTCGTAGCCGAAGGAGACGTTGCGGAAGCGCACGTGGCCGCGCGCGTTCTCCACGGGCACGGCGCCGGGGCGCTCCTGCACGGCGGAGCGCGCGTCCAGCAGCTCGAACACGCGCTGGCCCGCGGCGATGGCGCGCGAGAAGCCCGTGATCATGAAGCCCAGCATGCGCACCGGCATCTGCAGCAGGGCGAGCACGAGCACGAAGAAGAGCAGCGTCCCCTCCGTCAGGGTGCCGTTCACGATGGCGTACGCGCCGAAGCCCACGGTGGCGGCCTGCTGGATGCCGGAGAGGCCCTGCAGCAGGGGGGCGTGGCGCGCCATCATGGTGGCCTGGCGCAGCTGCAGGTCGCGCTGCTCGCGCGCGGCGGCGGCGAACTTGGCGGCCTCCACCGGCTCGCGGCTGAAGGCCTTGACCACGCGGATGCCGCCGAGGCCCTCGTCGGCCACCTCCGTGAGGCGCGCCTCGCTCGCCTGGATGTGCACCCACAGGGGGCGCATGACGCGGTGCACGGCCCACGAGCGCCAGGCGATGATCGGCAGCGTGGCGCAGCTCACGAGCGCCAGCTGCCAGTGGCTGGAGAACATCATGCCGACGCCCACCACGATCATGACGGCGATCATGAGCAGGCGCAGGGAGACCATGGAGAGGAAGAGGCGCACGGCCTCCACGTCCTGCGTGGCGCGCGACATGATCTGGCCCGTCTGCACCTTGTCGTGGTAGGCGTAGCTGAGCCGCTGCACGGTGTCGTAGATGCGGTTGCGGAGGTCGTAGGCCACTCGCTGGCCGAGGCTCTCGGAGATGTAGGTCTGGGCGAAGGCGCTGAGGCCGCGGCCCACGGCGAAGGCCACCACGGCGAGGGAGAAGAGGATGACCGTCAGCTCGCTGCCGTCGAAGCCGGCGATGCGGCCCTCCTCGCGCACGGGGCGCAGGCCCGAATCGATGGCGAACTCCACGAAGCGCGGCCAGACGATGCCGAACACGGCCGCCCCCGCCATCGAGAGCAGCCCGATGGTGAGCATCTTCCAGTAGGGGACGGCGTAACCGCCGATGCGCAGCAGAATGCGCAATGCCGTTTCTCCCGTGCGTTCGAGCGACCGAGGCTACCATACCCTAACGCGAAGGTGAAATTGGCGCGCCGCCGGGCCAGTCGCTGACGGGAACCTGCTACCCTGCCCGTACACAGCGGGAGGAGGCGCCTGATGTCCACGTTCGCCGTGATCCTCAACGAACCGAACGAGCGGGTGGTCGCACGGCTGCGGGAGACGTTCCCCGAACCGAACCACCTGTCGCTGAGCCCTACCGTTTACCTGGTGTCCGGGGATCTGCTGGTGGAAGGGCTTACCGCCGCCCTCGGGTTCGCCGGCGACGACGCCATCGACGGCGCCGTGGGCGTGGTGTTCCGGCTGAACGGCACCTACGGCGGGCGCATCCACCAGTCCGTCTGGGACTGGCTGGCCCGCGCCGAGGCGGTGATGGCGTGAACGACGCCGGCGAGCAGCAGGGGGAAGCCGACCCCATCACCGTGAACGTCCGCATCGGCATCGAGAGCAGGCTCGCCAGACTCGAGAACGAGGTGCGCCATCTGGCCAGCAAGGAAGACCTCGCCAACATGAAGGTCTGGGGTCTGGTCACCATCGGGGGCGCGCTGCTCACGCTCGCCCTCGGCATCTCCAGCGTCGTGGCCAGGTTCTGGCCCTAGGCCCGTTCGCTCCCGCCGCGGCGCTTCCCCTACACGCGACGGCGCGGCCCCCGCGATGGAGGCCGCGCCGCGCGGTCGTGGCCGGAGATGTGCGCCCGGGGCTAGTACTCCTCGGGCATGGGCGGGGCGGCGGTGGCGGGCTGGGGGATCTCCGCCACGAGCGACTCCGTGGTGAGCACCATGGCGCTCACGCTGGCGGCGTTCTCGAGGGCGGAGCGCACCACCTTCACGGGGTCGACGATGCCCAGCTCGAACATGTCGCCCCAGCGGTCGCTGGCGGCGTCCCAGCCTTCGTTCTCGTTTTCGCGGCGGCGGATGCGCTCGACGATGACGGCGCCCTCGAGGCCGGCGTTGTCGGCGATCAGCCAGGCGGGCTCCTCCATGGCATCGGCCAGCAGGAGGGCGCCCGTGCGCTCGTCGCCGTCCAGCGTTTCGGCGTGCTCGCGCACGGCCCGCTGGGCGCGGATGAGGGCGACGCCGCCGCCCACGACCACGCCTTCCTCGACGGCGGCGCGGGTGGCGCTGAGGGCGTCCTCCACGCGCGCCTTCTTCTCCTTGAGCTCGACCTCGGTGGCGGCGCCGACCTTGATGACGGCCACGCCCCCGGCCAGCTTGGCCAGGCGCTCCTGCAGCTTCTCGCGGTCGAAGTCGCTGGTGGCGTCCTCGATCTGCGCCTTGAGCTGCTTGATGCGGGCCTGGATGGCCTCGTCGCTGGCCTGGCCCTCAATGATGGTGGCGGCGTCCTTGCCCGCCACCACGCGCCGCGCGCGGCCGAGGTCGGCGAGCGTGGCGCCCTGCAGCTGGCGGCCCATCTTCTCGGTGATCAGCTCGCCGCCGGTGAGGATGGCGATGTCCTCGAGGATGGCGAGGCGGCGGTCGCCGAAGCTGGGCGCGCGCAGGGCCAGCAGGTTCATGGTGCCGCGCAGCTTGTTCACCACCAGCGTGGCCAGCGCCTCGCCCTCGATGTCGTCGGCGATGATCACGAAGTCCTTGGTCATCTGCATGGCCTGCTCGAGGATGGGGAGCAGGTCCTGCATGGCCCCGATCTTCTTGTCGGTGATGAGGATGTAGGGGTTCTCGACCACGGCTTCCATGCGGTCGGCGTTGGTCACGAACTGGGGGGACTGGTAGCCGCGGTCCAGCTGCAGGCCGTCCACGAACTCGGTCTCGAACTTGATGCCGCGGGACTCCTCGACGGTGATGACGCCGTCCTTGCCCACCATCTCCATGACGTCGGCGATGATGTCGCCGATCTCGGCGTCGTTGCCGGAGATGGAGGCCACGTGCTGGATCTGCTGCTTGTCGAGCACCGGTTCGGCGTGGTCGCGCAGGTGCTCGATGGCCACGGCGAGGGCTTCCTCGATGCCGTGGCGGATGGCCATCTGGTGGGAGCCGGAGGCCACCACCTTGATGCCCCCGCGCACCAGCGCCTGGGCCAGCACGGTGGCCGTGGTGGTGCCGTCCCCGGCGACGTCGTTCGTCTTGGTGGCCACCTGCTTCACCAGCTGGGTGCCCATGTTCTCGAAGGCGTCGGCCAGCTCGATCTCGCGGGCCACGGTGACGCCGTCCTTGGTGATGACGGGCGGGCCGTAGTTCTTCTCGATGACGACGTTGCGGCCGCGCGGGCCCAGCGTCACCTTGACGGCGTCGGCGAGCGCGTCCACGCCCTCCTTCAGCTGGCGGCGGGCGGCCTCGTCGAAGAGCAGATGCTTGGGCGCCATGGCGCTCTCCCTTCCCTTCCGCGCGTCCCTAGGAGACGAGCCTGGCGAGGATGTCCTTCTCGTTGAGCACGATGTAGTCCGTGCCGTCGAGCTTGATCTCCGTGCCCGCGTACTTGGCGTAGAGGATGCGGTCGCCGCGCGAGAGGTCGATGGCCACGCGCTTGCCGCCGTCGTCCACCTTGCCGGGGCCCACGGCCACCACTTCGCCCTGCTGCGGCTTCTCCTTCACCGTGTCGGGGATGATGATGCCGCTGGCCGTCTCTTCCTCCTGCTTGAGGGCGGTCACCACGATGCGGTCGCCCAGGGGCTGAATCTCGGTCTTGCTCGCCGTTTTCGCGGGCATGTCGTTCCTCCGGAATTCGTTGTGTTCGCGAATGCGTGCCGCGCATGTTAGCACTCTCCGCGCGAGAGTGCCAATCGGCCCGCCCATCCGCGCCCGGCGCGAGCCGTAGCGGGCGCGGGCGTACGATGCGGGGCGTGGGCATGAGGAGCGCGCGCTGGCGGCGGCGAACCCGCGGACGCCTGCGCCGCCGTCTCACCGGATTCACCGCGCTCGAGCTGGTGCGCGCCCTGTGGCTGGGCGCCATCGTGGGGCTGGCCGCGGGCGCGGTCGCCATCCTCTTCTTCGAGCTGCTCGAATTCTCCACGCGCCATCTGCTCACGGGGCTGACGGGCTACGCGCCGCCGGAGGCGTTCGGCGAGGGCGGGGGCGAGGCCGAGGGCCCCACGCGCCGCTGGGCGCTGCCGCTGGTGGCGGGGCTGGGCGGGCTGGCCTCCGGCGTCGTGTTCTTCCTGCTCGTGCCCACCGCCCGCACGCACGGCATGGACGAGGCCATCGACGCCTTCCACCGCCAGGGCGGACGGCTGCCCTGGCGCGGTATCCCGGCCATGCTGCTCGGCTCCGTGCTCACCATCGGGTCGGGCGGGGCGGCGGGCGCGGAGGGGCCCGCGGCGGGCATCGGCAGCGGCCTCGGCTCCACCATCGCGGCGCGGCTGGGGCTGAGCGCCGCGGACCGGCGGCGGGCGCTGGTGGCGGGCATGGGCGCGGGCATGGGCGCCGTCTTCCGCGCCCCCCTGGGCGGGGCCATGATGGCCGTGGAGTCGCTCTACCGCCACGATTTCGAGGCCGACGCGGTCGTGCTCTCCCTCATCTCCTCCATCGTGGCCTTCGCCGTCTTCGGCGCGTGGGCGGGCTACGACCCCATCTTCGGGGGCACGGCGGGCTTCTCCTTCACGAACGCGGGCGAGCTGCCCTACTACCTGGCGCTGGGCGTGGCCTGCGGGCTGCTTGGCATCCTCTACGCGCACGGCCTGGAGGGCGTGCGGGCCTTCTTCCGCCGCGTCACGCTGCCGCCCTGGGCCAAGCCCGCCATCGGCGGCCTGCTGGTGGGGGCCGTGGGCATGGCCGCGCCCGAGGCCATCCACATCGGCTACGGCTGGGTGCAGCGCCTGCTCAGACCGGAGCAGGTGACGGACTTCTCCTTCTGGCTGCTGGCGGCGCTGCCCGTGCTGCGCATCGCCACGGCGGCGCTGACGGTGGGGTCGGGGGCGGCGGGCGGCGTGTTCGCCCCCGGCATGGTGGCCGGGGGGATGCTGGGGGCGCTCTTCTGGCGCCTCTTCCAGGACCTGCCCGGCTTCCCCGACGAGCCCGGCCCGCTCGTCGTCATCGGCATGATCGCCGTCTTCGGCAGCATCGCCCACGCGCCCCTCGCCATGATGCTGATGGTGGGCGAGATGACGGGGAACCTCTCCCTGCTGGCCCCGGCCATGGTGACCGTGGCGGTGGCCACGCTGCTCACCGGCAACGTCACCATCTTCCGCAGCCAGGTGGCCACGCGCGCCGAATCGGCGGCCCACCGCCACCGCTTCGCCTTCCCCCTGCTGGACGCGCTCCCCGCGCAGCGCGCGATCGTACCCCTGCCCGCCGTGCCGGCCGGCGCCACCGTGGCGCAGGCGCTGGCCGCGCTCGACGCCGCCTCCAGCGCGCGCGGCGCGGTGGTGGACGCCGGGGGCCGCCTCGTGGGCGACCTGAGCGTGGAGGCGCTGCGGGCGGCCCCCGACGCGGGCGCGACCGTGACGCCGCTGGCGGGAGGGCCGCACGCCGCGCTCCCCGCGGACACGCCCCTCGACGAGGCGCTCGACCGGCTCGCCGGCCACGAACGCCGCTGGCTGCCGGTGGTGGAGGGGGCGGACGGGCGGCTGCTGGGCGCCATCGACGGGCGCGCGGTGGTGCGCGCCTGGCGGCGGGCCGTGCGTGAGCAGGTGCGCCCCCTCTCGCCCGTGGACGAGGAGGTGGGCACGCTGGAGCTGTCGGTGGCGGCGGACGCGCCCGCGCGCGGGCGCACGCTGGCCGAGGCGGAGCTGCCCCCCGGCGTGCGCGTGCTCACGGTGGAGCGCGCGGGCCGCGCCTTCGCCCCCGCGGGCGACACCGTGCTGCGCACCGGCGACCGCCTCACGCTGGCGGTGCCGCGGGGGGCGCGCGCGGCCACGCTCGCCTTCATCCTCGGCGAATGACCCGGGCCGCGCGGGAACGGCG
This sequence comes from Tepidiformaceae bacterium, assembly GCA_958295975.1. Taxonomy (GTDB): domain Bacteria; phylum Chloroflexota; class Dehalococcoidia; order Tepidiformales; family Tepidiformaceae; genus UBA2991. The sequence continues at coordinate 1,128,354 of OY282446.1, forward strand.
CTCCGCTACCATGCGCCCGTGCCCTACCGCGACGGCAGCCTGAAGGCGCGCGAATTCACCTTCCTCTGCGAGGACCGCATCCTGGCCGCGCTGCCGCCGGAGCTGCCCCCGCCCGAGCGCCGCGTGCGCTGGACCATGCTGCAGCTCCACTTCGGCGACGCGCGCACGCACTTCGAGCTGCAGCCGCGCATGAAGTACGGCGTGGTGGAGGCGGGCCTGCACTTCGAGGGGCCGCCCGACGCGAACGCCGCCTGGGCGGAGCTGCTGGCCGCGCACGCCGCCGACCTGCTGGGCGAGCTGGGCCCGGCCTGGGAGCTGGAGGAGTGGACGGCCTCGTGGCGGCGGCTGCACCGCACCTTCCCCTTCGCGCGGCTCACGCCGGAGCTGGCGGGCGAGGTCTCGGCGGAGCTGGCGCGGGCCATGGCGGCGCTGCACCCGCTGATCGTGGCGGGCGGCGGCGCGCCCCCTCCCGTGGCCCCCCGCCGCCGCTAGCGCGCCAACCGCGCGACCTCGCGCCAAAGCTTGTCGAACGAGCGGCAGCGCTCGCGGATTGTTTCGACGTCGACGAGCTCGGTGAGGCGGGCCTGGTCGAGTGTGGGCCGGTAGTCAAACCCGTCGCTGCGCTGGCTGCTGAGCCAGTCCTCGGCATTTGGCATGGCTTCTGGCTTCTCCACAGGGGTGATATTGTTCCGAAAATTCGGATCTCGCTCAAGGGCGGAAGTGTCGGCAATGAGCCAGTTCTCGTACTCAAGCACTGCGACGACGGCAGCGCATTTCGTATTCCCCGGCACGCTTTCCAGCCGGTTCTGAAGGGCGGGCCCAAGAATACCGGCGCAGTCCGTGTAGTCTTGATCAACGAGCACAATAATTCGTGCATCGTCCGCCGTGCTATCGAGAGCCAGTTGAGCGTAGCTCTCCAAGCGCTTCACCACATCGCCTTTCCCCTTGGGTTCGTTGATGGGATCCACCACGTCAATGCCGTCATCCAGCCCCTGTGCCTCAAGTATTCGGTTGATAAGGATGGGCAGCGCACTGATTTCGCCGTGTCCCTCGCTGATCGGAACAATCGAAGGCATCAGAGATCGAAGAACTTAATCTGGCGACTGCTAGACACTGTGGTTTTGTCTGGAGGGAGCTTGTTGAGACGCAGGAGGTCTCCCGCTGTGAAGAGACGATCATGGAGCGCCTTGCGGGAACCTTGATCGACCCTGCCGATCACCGTGGCACCGGTCTCTGCCGACACACCCAGCAACTCGTCCGTACGCACTGCATCGAAGTGCAGGAGGTCGGTCGAGTGAGTTGTGACGATTACCTGGGTCTGCCTCTTCGCGTCTTGGAAGGCATCGATCAGGGCGGCTAGTGCTGCGGGATGGAGCGCGATCTCTGGTTCCTCGATGCCGACGAAGGTAGGGGGCGTCGAATTGTTCTGGAGGAGGGCTGTGAGGATGCCCAGCACCCGCAGCGTGCCATCCGACATGCTCGTTGCGCGGAATCGCCAAGGCTTCTTTTGTCCAGGGACTGTTTGGTTGAACTCGATCATTTCGTGTGCACCGGGAGAAATTCGCTTGACCGAGTTAATACCAGGAACCACGGAGCCGAGGTACTGTTCGATGCGCTCCATTGTTTTAGGGTGTTGTTTCCGCAAGCTGGCGAGGACGCTCGCAAGGTTGCCGCCTTCATGCTTGAGAAAATTGTCAGGATTCGGCTTCTGAGGCTCACGGATGATGCCCGGGTTAAGGTTGTAGAATCGCATCCGAACCAGCGCGTCGTAGACAGACCAGAATGGCTCATTCGCGCTGATGGCAACTAGATAAAGCCGGTCGTGCATCACGGCAGGCATGGCCACATTGAGAGATGTTTCGACTTCCTGTGCGGTATTAGAGACACGGAAACTCGCGTGATCAGTGAGCTCCGGTCCGGCAACGATGCACTCCTCGTCCTTCACAGAGAAACCGCCAGCACTGCCGGATTCGATCTTGAAGCTGTAGTGGCCATCCGGGCCGTCCGGGATATGAAATTCGAGCCGAATCTCGAAATTGCGGGGATGGCTGCGCGAACGGCGGCGCACCTCGCCAATGCCCCCCCGGTCGCGGAGGGCGTGGTCGAGCGTGGTGTCCAGCGCGTCGGTGACGAAGCGGATGGCATCCAGAAAATTGCTCTTGCCCGAGCCGTTGGGCCCGACGAGGAAGGCCAGGCTCCCCAGATTCACGTCGCACGCCGCGATGCTCTTGTAGTTGCTGATGCACACGCGCGTGAGGAAGGGCGGCGCGACGGTCATGCGAACGTGGTCTCCATGTCCGCGCTCATGTCGAAGTAGTCCTGGAAGGTCTGGTTGTAGCGGTAGAAGAGGTCGCGGCGCGTGTAGTCCTCGCCCGTGGCGAACTCCTCGTCGCCGCGCAGGTCGAGCGAGTTGAGCGTATGGAGGGCCTCGGCGCGACCGTTGGCGCGGATGTTTTCGAGCATGGCGCGCCAGTCGGCGGGCGGCTGCGTGAGCGTGAAATCGGGGTCGCCCGCCGCTTCGGCCACGGCGGTCACGGCGAAGGCCGCGAAGGTGACGGTGAAGCGGCGCTCGCCCACGCGCACGCCCATGACGGCGTCGCAGCTGCCGAGCCGCGCGAAGCTGTCGGAGCGGTTGAGGCGGTCGGCGGCCTCCCGGAACCATTCGACGGAGGGGAAGACGGGCATGAGGGCAGTGTACCTGAGGAGAGCGCCACGCTGGTGGCGCTGGCGGCGTGGGCAAGGTTTCCCGGGGGAGTAGGCTGGCCGGGTGGGCGTGATTCCGTGGCGGAGCGGTCTGGTTGCGCTGGTTGCGCTGCTGGCGGCATGCGGCGGCGAGCCGTCCGGGCCCATGCCAACGCCGCCGCCCACGGCTACGCCGACGGTCGCGCCCACGCCGGACGCGTCGCCCGTGCGCTCTGCCGAGGCGATGCCGCCTCCTTCGCCTTCCGTTACACGCACCGTGCCGCCTGAGCCGAGCGCGTCGCCCACGCCGTCGCCCGATCCGCCCGCTATCGACTACCTGCCGCTGGCGATGGGGGAGCCGCGCGCCCTGCCCGCCGGGCTGGCGCTTTTCTTCGGGCGCTCCCCCTGCTGGCGGTGCGATGCCGGGTACGTCGACATTCTGCGGGTCGTGTTCGATGCGGAGGCGCGCGCGTTTCGCGTGGATCGCCCGCTGGCCTCCCTCGACGGGGTGCTGCCCCAGCCCGCCAGCAATAGCACCCCGTACCATCTGCCCCAAGACTTCGCGGTGAGCCGGAGCGGGCGGGAGATGGCGGTTGCCGTCTGCGGCGTCGGCGCCTGTGCATGGCCTATGGGGAGATCGGAGCCGGATGCCGAGAGGCACGTCTGGTTCTCGCGCGATGGCGGGGGATCGTGGGAGGCGGCGGGCGTGGCCCTCCCCGGTTCCTTCATCCTGGAGGTGACGGCGGACGACGTGCTCGTCTGGGAGAAAAACGAGTGGTACGACCGAAGCCTGTGGGATCACCTGGACGACGGGGAATGGGCGGAATTTCTGGCGCCGCTCGCGCCGCTGGGCGTCACGCCCTCGACCTCGTGGCAGTATCGCCTGCGGTGGCTTGGTTCAGGAGAGGAATTCACCGCCGGGGATGAAGGCTCCGTATATCCGTACAGGGGCTGGCAGGATGGCCAGCCGGACCTGCCCGCTCCGCCAGCGCTCGGCGGCCTGGAGTGGCGCATGGCGGATGCCCATCCCGATGGCGCGGTCGCCTGGCGCGCGTGGTACGAGGATGACGATGACTCGCTGCTCGCGGTCGCTGACGCGCTGGGGTCGCTTCAGGGCGTCTACGGGCTGCCCTCTTCCGGCCATCGCATGAGCTTCGTGGCGGAGAACCTGCTCGTGCGCGGGGTGTATCGGCCGCCGGTGGAGGAATCCCCCGACGAGCCGCCCGCGACGGAAATGGAGCTGCTCGATCTGGCGACGCTGCGCGCGCACCCGATCGCGGGGCTTTCCCTGCCCATGGACGAAGGGCCAGCCTCGCTGGGCCGGTCCTACGGGTTCCTGTTCGCGCGCCCGGCGGCGGGGGCGGCTGGTGAGCCGTCCGGCGCTGCGCCCTCGGGAGCGCCAACGCCGTCCCCGGTCACGCTGGCGCTCCCGCCGGTCGAGTGGGACTGGGACCTGCTCGAGTGGGACCCGGACTTCAGGCGGCTGGACCACGCCAATCCGCGCGACCTTCCGGCCGGGTATGCGCTCATCTATGCGGTAGTTCCCTGCTACGGCTGCGGCATCGGCCGCATCGGGGATGTTCGCCGGGCGGTATTCGACGAGAAGGCCGGGACGCTGCGCGAGGAGCGGTTGCTGGCCTTCTTCGAAGAGCGGGGCGACGACGCTTTTGGTTTCGCCGTGAGCCAGAGCGGGCGTGAGATGGCGGTCATGGCGTGCGCCGTGGGATTCTGCGGGCCCGGCGAGGCCTTGCCGAGCGAGGATGCGGAGCAGCGCCTCTGGACCTCGGACGATGGCGGCGGCACGTGGACGAACGCGGGGGAGGTGACGACGGGCGCGTCGCTGCTGCGAGTGACAGCGGACGATATTGTTCTTCTGGAGAGGCCGACATCCGGTCAGGAGCTGGTGCGGTGGTTTGCGTCGGGGAAGGAGCTGGCGGTTCCCGCCGCCCCGGCGGAATTCGTCGGCGGGGGCCTCTTCGCGGGGTGGAGCGAGGACCACCTCCCCGTCTGGCGCTTCGACGATGTCCATCTGGCCGCTGGCGGCGACCGCGTGCCTGCTCCGGACGGAACGAGATGTGTCATCACGTGCGCCATCACCAACGCGCGTGGCGTGTCGCTGATCGTCGCGAATGCATCCGGCGCGATCGTCCTGATCGACCTCGCGGCACGGCGCGTTCATCCGCTCTCGGGCCTGCCGGTTGCGAGCGGCTACGCCTCCGACTACAAGCGGCCTGGCGTACCGGCGTACTACCACCTGCTGCGCGTGGCCCCGGCGGAGTAGCGCGCTACTGGGGGCGGGACCAGCGCTCGTTGGGGAGGTCGGGGGCCGGTTCCGGCGCGGCGGGGGCCTCCGTGGGTTCGGGGCGCGGACCGAAGGCGGTCGGGTCCGCGCCGATGAGGGAGGGCAGCGAGCGGCTCTCCGCGTCCGCGCCCTCGGGGGCGGCGAAGGGGCTGCGCTCGCGCGATTGCACGCGCCCCCAGACGCCCCCGCCGCGCCCCGGGACGAGCCGCCCGTCCTCCAGCTCCTCCACGCGCCCGGCCAGCTCCATGACGAGGCGGTCGTGCGTGCAGGCGATGATGGAGACGCCGCGCTCGCGGCAGACGTCGCGGATGAGCGTGAAGACGGCGGTGGCGGTGGCCGAGTCGAGCTCGCCCGTGGGCTCGTCGGCCAGCAGCAGGGCGGGCTCCGTGACCAGCGCGCGGGCGATGGCCACGCGCTGCTGCTCGCCGCCGGAGAGTTCGTAGGGGCGGTGGCGGGCGCGGCGTTCGAGGCCCACGAGGGCGAGCGCGTCGCGGGCGCGGGCGGCGCGTCCGCGGCGCACGCCGGCGATGCGCAGGGGCAGCTCCACGTTCTCCTGCGCGGAGAGCAGGGGCAGCAGCCCGAAGGACTGGAAGATGAAGCCCAGCTTGTGGCGGCGCAGGCGCACGAGGGCGGACTCGTGCATGGCGTCCACGCGCTCGCCGTCGATGATCACCTCGCCGCTGGTGGGGCGGTCCAGCCCGGCGATGGTGTTGAGCAGCGTGGTCTTGCCGGAGCCGGAGCGCCCGATGAGGGCCAGGAATTCGCCGGGCGCGAGGGAGAGGCTCACGTCGCGCACGGCCCACACCTCCTCCGCGCCGAGGCGGAAGCGGCGGGAGACGCCGCGCAGCTCGACGGCGGCCCCCGTCACGGGCGCTCCTCCGGCGGGACGCGGCGCACGGAGTCGGGCAGCACCTCGAGGCGGCCCTCGCCGAGGAAGAGGCGGGCGCGCTCGCCGATGCTGAGGCGGTCGAGGAATTCGCGCGGCACCTGCAGCCGCCCCGCCGAATCGACCAGCACGTATTCGTCGTGCACGACGCGCGTGACGCCGCCGCTGCGTTCGGCGCGGCGGAAGATCTCCATGCTCGTGCGCCCGTCGCGGATGGCCACCACGCGGTCCACGCGGGAGGCGATTTCGGGGTCGTGCGTGACGATCACGACGGTCACGCCCTGTTGGGCGTTGAGTTCGCCGAGGGCCTCGTAGATGCCGTCGGCGGCGATGGCGTCGAGCTCGCCGGTGGGTTCGTCGGCCAGCAGCAGGGGCGGGCGATTGGCGAGGGCCACGGCGATGGAGACGCGCTGCTGCTCGCCGCCGGAGAGCTGTTCGGGCAGGTGGTCGCGGCGGTGCGACAGGCCGACGGCATCGAGCAGCTCGCGGGCGCGGTCGCGCGCGGCGGCGGCCTCCACGCCTTCCAGCATGAGGGGCAGCTCGACGTTGCGGGCGGCGCTCAGGTAGGGGATGAGGTTGCGGCCCGTCTGCTGCCAGATGAAGCCCACGGCGGAGCGGCGGTAGCGCACCAGCTCGCCCTCGGTCATGGTGAGCAGGTCGCGCCCGCCCACGAAGGCGCGCCCGGCGCTGGGCTGGTCGAGGCCGGCGAGAATGTTGAGCAGGGTGCTCTTGCCGGAGCCGGAGGCCCCCACGATGGCCATGAGCTCGCCGGGGCGCACCTTCAGGTCCAGCCCGCGCAGGGCCACCACCTCCAGCTCGTCGCTCTTGTGAATCTTGAAGAGGTCCTCGCAGAGGATGTAGGGGGCGTCCGCGCCGTCGCGGTCGGGGATGGCGGGGGCGCTGCTCGTCATGGCCTAGGCCTCCCCGATGCGCAGGGCGCGGTGCAGGGCCAGCCGCGCGTAGAGGCGCACGAGCGCGGCGGCGGTGAGGGCGAAGACGAGGGCGAGCAGGCCGTAGACGGTGAGCACTGCTTCCCAGCTTACCTGCGAGAGCAGGGGGGGAACCACGTCGGCGCCGTCCTCGGTGAGGGCCAGCGCGCCGATCATGAGCCGCCCCAGGGGGAAGCCGAGGGCGGCCCCGGCGGCCATGCCGGCCACGATCACGAAGAGCTGCTCGAAGGCCACGAGGCCCGCCACCTGCCGCCCGGAGAAGCCCATCGTGCGCAGGATGGCGAACTCCAGCGAGCGCGTCTGCGCCGCCAGCCAGGAGAAGACGGCGAAGCCCAGGGCCGTGAGCAGCAGCACCGCCCCGAAGGAGAGGAAGAGGATGCCCTCCCAGCTGGCGGCCACCAGCGGGTCGCTCGATTCGCGCGCGAGGATGGCGGCGCGGTCCCACGTGGCGCGCGCGCGCACGCCGCGTTCGGCCAGCCACTCGACGTCGAGGGGGACGCCCTCCACGCGCGCCAGCCACACCTCGTTGGCGGTGACGCCCCCGGCCTGGCGGGGGATGCCGCGCGCGGCCTCGCGCAGGGCCTCCAGATCGGCCACCAGCAGGTGGTCGCGCCCGCCCGGCCAGAAGCCGGGGAAGAGGGCGAACGAGCCCGCCACGCGCGCCGCGATCACCTGCCGGTTGACGCGCAGGGGGAAGGCGTCGCCCTCGCCCAGGCCCGTGGCCTCGAGGAAGGAGCGGCTGGCCAGCACGCCCAGGGGCGCCGCCGGACGGCGCAGGCGCAGCCCCACCGCGCCCGCGGTGAAGCCGTCGTAGCTGAAGGCGATGCGCGCGGCGTGGCCGCCGTCGCGCCCCGCGCGGTCGCGCGCGATGGCCGTCTCCGCCGCGCCGGACGCCCCCGTGATGGACTCGTAGCGGTCCAGCGACTCGAAGGGCTCGACGGTCACGGCGTCCTCGCGCGCCGCGCCCGCGGGCCAGGCGAGCACGTCGTCGAGCAGGGCCGTGGCGCGCCCCGGCGCGGCGGCGAAGCGGCGCACGCCGAGGAAGACGGACTCCAGCTCGAGCGCCCCGGCCAGGTCGGGGACGCGCTCGCGCGGGGAGACGGGCCGTGCCAGGTCGACCACGTAGAGGCGCCAGCCGTCGGCGTCCTCCTCGACGGCCTCGGGCGGGAAGATGTATTCGTAGAGCAGGCCGTGGCCGTCGCGCAGGCGCAGGCCCGGGCGGGCGGCGTCAGGGGGCAGGGAGATGCGCGCCCAGATGCCGAGGGCGCGCGTCCCCGCGGGCAGGGGGGCGGCGGCGGGCGGCGGCTCCGCCGCTTCGGGGCGCAGGCGCGCCAGCAGCTCCGGCAGGTCGCCGCCGAAGTCGTCGCGCCAGAAGGCGGTTTCGGCGAAGCCCGCGCCCGCGCCCAGCAGCTCGGCGGGCATGGAGCGGCCCGCCTCGGGGACCCAGGCGGCGTCGATGCGGGCGACCGCCACGGCCCCGTCCAGCCCGTCGATGGCCTCGATGGCCGCCGTCAGCCCCTCGGGCGAGGCGCGCGCGGGCTCGCGCACGCCCGCGATGCGCCCCTCGGCCCCGGCCTCGTAGGCGGCGCGGTCCGCGAAGCTGCGGTCGAGGGTGGCGCGGAAGCCCGCCGCGAACATGCCCACGGAGGTGGCCAGCAGCAGCAGCAGGATGAGGCGGCTGTGGTGCAGGGGGCTGCGCGCCATGCGCCACAGGCCGAGCGCGGCGGTGGCCCCGCCCAGCCCCCGCAGCGCCCACGAGGCCGCCCGCAGCGCGAGCGGGAAGAGGCGCAGGAAGAGGAGCGCGATCATGAGCATGAACAGGGCGGGCGAGACCAGCAGCAGGGGATCGGCGGAGAGGTCGCCGAAGAGCCGCTCGGTGACGAGCGAGCCGCGCTGGCGCAGCTGGTAGAAGAGGAAGGCCCCCGCCCCCACCAGCGCGAGGTCGAGGTAGTAGCGCAGGAAGAGGGGCTGGCGGGGGGGCCGCGCCAGCCCTTGCTTGTGGTGCACCACGGTGGATCGGGCGGCGCGCCAGGCGGGCCAGAGCAGGGCCGCCAGCGCCAGCGCCGCCCCCAGCAGGGCCATGCCGAAGGCCTCCGCCGTGAGGGAGACGCGCAGCAGCTCGCCCTGGCTGAGGGCGCTGAAGGGGGGCGTGGGGCCGAGCAGGCGGATGGCGCCCGCCGCCAGCGGAGGCCCCAGGCCCGTGGCCAGGATGGCCAGCGCCAGCCCCTCGATCAGGGAGATGGCCAGTATCTGGCCGGAGCTCGCGCCGCGGCTCTTCAGCAGCGCGATCTCGCCCGCCCGCCGCTCCACCAGCATGGTCGACACCAGCACGAGGTAGTACAGGGCGATGCCGGCGATGAGCAGCATGAGCGCGAACAGGGGCAGGCGCGTGAAGAACAGCTTCCCGCGGTAGTCCGTGATCGTGTCCGCCAGGCTCGATTCCACGGCGCTCAGCTCCAGGCGCGCGCCCACGGCCCGTTCGAACGCGCGCAGGGAGCCCTCCACGCCCTCGGCGTTGCGGCTGGTCACGCGCTCGCGGTCGACGAAGGCGATGGTCTCGAAGGAGCCGTCGATGGAGGGCAGGTAGGGCGCGATCGTCTCCGCGAAGGCGCGTTCGTCGATGACCAGCGGCCAGGTGGGCCAGCGCGTGTTCGCCACCGTCAGCCGTCGGGCGTTGCCGAACCAGGCGCGCGCCTCGGGGTCGTGCGGCTCCACGAAGCCCGTGATCACGACCGTCAGGGGTTCCGCGTCGTCGCGCCAGAAGGGGTGCAGCTCGAAGACGTCGCCGGGGCGGGCGCCCAGCGCGCGGGCGGCTTCGGCGCCCATCCACGCCTCGAGGCGGGGCGCGCCGCCGCCCGCGTACGGGGGCGGGAGCGCGGGTTCCGCGCCCGCCACGAGCGTCACGCGGTCGGCGAAACCGGAGAAGAAGAGGAAGTGGGCGCGCGGGCGCAGCTCGTCGTCGTGGCGCACGGGTTCGCCCGGCGGCGTCAGGAAGAAGGTGGAGGAGCGCCCGTAGAAGCCCATGCCCTCGATCAGCGGCCCCGCGTGATGGCGCAGCAGGGAGACGGTGGTCTCGCGCCGCGCGGCGTGCAGCGAGGTCTCGCCCGGCTGGCTGTTGGCCACCACCTTCAGGTCGAGGTTGAGGGGGTCTTGCTGGCGCAGCGTGAAGCGGAGGCCGAGGTCGCGCACGGCGTCGGAGTAGAGGACGACGCTGGACATGAGGGCGGCGGCGAGGATCGCGCCGAAGGCCACCGTGGCCAGCAGCCGCCAGCTGGCCAGGCCGCGGCGGGCGGCGATGCGCAGGAGGGGCGTGAGGCGCGCCATGCGGCCCGTACGGTACGCGCGCGCGGGCGGCCCCGCGAGCGGAGCGGGCGCGCGGCTCGTAAGCTGCGCCCCCATGGGCGGCCCGGCGCGCCTCTGGCGGCTCCTTCCCTGGCACGGCGCGGCCAGCTGGCCGATGCTGGGAGTGCTCATGCTGGGCGTGCTGGCGGCTTCCACGCTGCTGGCGGCGGCCCCCATCTACGCGCGCGCCATGGCCGACCTCGGCCTCAAGTTCACGGTGCGCGAGGAGCTGCGCGGCGATCCCCTCGTGCGCGTGGGCGTGGCGGCCGTGCAGCTGGGCGCGCCCGACTCCGTGGCCCTGCGCGAGGCCGTCGCGCAACGCCTCGACGAGCGCCTCGGCTGGTTCCAGCGGGAACGCGCGCTGGCGCTGGAATCGTCGCGCCTCACCATCGGGCGCACGGGCGAGGAGCGGCGCGCGGGCTCCGCCCTGGGGCGGCTCCACGCGCTCGAGGGGTTCGAGCGCCGGGTGCGCGTGACGGAAGGCCGCCTGCCCGCCCCGGGCCTGCGCGAGGGGCGGCTGGAGGTGGTCATGGGCGAGCGCGCGGCCATGGTGGCGCGGCTCGCGCCGGGCGACGAGTTCCTGCTCATCGAGGAGCTGGACACCTGCGACCGCATCATCCCCCAGGGCCTGCAGCCGCAGCCCCCCTGCCAGCTGACGGCGGTGGCGCGCCACGCCATCCCCGCGCGGCTGGCGGGTCTCGTGGCCGTGGAGGACGCCGACGATCCCTTCTGGGCGGGCGCCGCCGCGCGCTACGTCTCGCCCGCGCCGCCGCTGGTCGATTCGGGGCTGGTGGTCCCCCTGCTGGCGCACCCCGAGGCCCTGCTCGGCGACTTGGCGGAGCGCTGGCCCGGGCAGCGGCTGGACCTGCGCTGGCACGCCTTCGCCGACGTGGACCGGCTCGACCAGGGCAACTACGAGCGGGCGCGGGACGACATCCTCGCCCTCAACCGCGAGCTGCGGGCGCTGGACGGCTACGCCGTGAGCCCCCTGACGGCGACGCTGGACGCCTTCGGGCGGAGCGCCGCGTTCCAGCGCGCGCCGCTGGTCATCCTGCTGGCCCAGATCGCGGCCATCGCCCTCTTCTACGTGGCGCTCGTCTCGGCGGCGGCGGTGGAGCGGCGCGCGGAGGAGATCGCGCTGCTGCGCGGGCGCGGCGCGAGCGTGGCACAGGTGACGGCCCTGCACGCGCTGGAGGGGCTGGCGCTGGCCGCCCCCGCCGTGCTGGCCGCGCCCTTCCTGGCGGGGGGCGCGACCGCCCTGCTGGGGCTCACGCCCCTCTTCAGCGACCTCTCCGGCGGCGGGCCGCTGCCCGTCACGTTCGAGCCGCTGGCCTTCCCCCTGGCGGCGCTGGGGGCGCTGCTCGCGGCGCTGGCGCTGGCCGTGCCCGCGTGGCTGGCGGCGCGGCGCGAACCGAGCGGCGGGCGGCGCGCGCTGGAACGCCCCGGCCCCGGCCTCTTCCAGCGCTACTACCTCGACGCGGCCCTCGCCGGGCTGGCCCTGCTCGCCCTCTGGGAGCTGAACGAGCGCGACTCCGTGTTCACGCCCTCGGCCACGGGCGGGGTGTCGAGCGATCCCCTGCTGCTGGCCACGCCCGCCATCGTCATCGCCGCGGCGGCGGCGGTGCTGGCGCGCGTCCTGCCCCTCCTGCCGCGGCTGGCGGCGCGCGCGACGGAGCGGCTGTCGGGGGCCTCCCTGGCCATGGGCCTGTGGCAGCTGGCGCGCCGTCCGGGGCCCCCCACGCAGCTGGGCCTGCTGCTCATGATGACGGTGGCGACGGGCATCTTCGCCGCCAGCTACGCGGCCACGGCGGAGCGCTCCCACGCCGACCGCGCGCGCTTCGCCGCGGGCGTCGAACTGCGCGCGGGCGCCACCGGCGGGGCCATCGACCTGCCCGACGATCCCGCCGTCCTCGAAGCGGGCGCGCGCGAACTGGGGGGCGTGACCGGGGCCGCCGCCGTGCTGCGCCTCGAGGGCGAGACGGCCACGCCCGCCAGCCGCGGCCCGGCCGTCTCCGTGCTGGCCATGACGCGCGCCGCGGGCGACCTCCTCTGGTGGCGCGACGACTTCGCGGACGAGCCGCTGGAGGCCATGCTCGACCGCCTCGCCGCGGGCGGCGCCCCGCCCGGCCTGCCCGTGCCGGAGGGCTCGCGTGAGCTCTCCGTGTGGGTGAACCCGGAACGCGCGCGCCCCACGGTGACGCTCTGGGCGCGGGTGCGCGACGCCGCCGGACGGCACGATCTGGTCGATTTCGGCAAGATCGACTTCACCGGCTGGCGCGAGCTGCGGGCCGTGATCGAGAGCCGCAGCTTCCGCCCCCTGGTGGAGCCGGTCTCGGTCGTCGGCCTCATCCTCACGGAGCCTCCCAACCAGTTCAACGCCGACGACGCGCCCCTCTACCTCGACGACCTGGCGGCGCTGGACGGGGCGGGCGCGCGCACGCTGCTGGACGGGTTCGAGGGGGCCTCGCGCTGGCTCGCCATCCCCGGCGCGGAGTCCTTCCCCGACGAACTGCGGCTGGACGCGGGGGCGGCGCGCTCCGGCGAACGCGGCGCGCGGCTGGCCTTCCGACGCGGCACCACGGGCGAGCGACGCGGCCTCTTCCCCGCGGGCCGCGACGCCTCCCTGCCCGCGCTGGCGAGCGACGCCTTCCTGCGCGCCAACGGCCTCGGGGTGGGCGACGAGACGCGCGTCGAGATCGACGGCATCGTCGTGCCCGCGGTCGTGCGCGGGCGCTACGAGCGCTTCCCCACGCTGCCCGCGCTGGAAGGCCCCTCGCTCGTGCTCGACCGCGACCGGCTGCTGCGCTGGGCGGCGCTGGTGGAGACCGCGCCGGGCGACCTCGCGCGCGCCAACGAGCTGTGGCTGGACCTGGCCCCCGACGCCCCCCGCGCGCCCCTGCTGGCGGCGCTCGACGGCTGGGGCCTGCGCCGCGTGACGGACCGCGCGGAGGCGCTGGCGGCGGCGGCGTCCAACCCCCTCATCGCGGCCAGTGGCGCGGGCGTGCTCGCCGTCTCCTTCGCGGCGGCGCTGGCGCTGGTGGCCGCGGCCCTGCTCGTCTCCCTGTGGACGGTGGTGCGGCGGCGGCGCGTGGAGTTCGCCGTGCTCGCCGCCATCGGCCTCACGCGGCGGCAGGCGCTGGCCGCGCTGGCGCTGGAGTACGCCGCCGTGGGCGCGGCGGGCGTGGTCGCGGGCGCCGTCGCCGGGCTGGTGGTGGGACGCCGCATGTTGGCCTTCCTCGACGTGACGGAGCTGGGGCTGCCCGTGGAGCCGGGCTTCGTGCTGCAGACGGAGTGGGGCTTCGTGGCGGTGGGGGCGGGCGCGGTGGCGGTGGTGCTGGCGCTGGCGCTGGCGGCGGCGGCGCGCGCCCTCACGCGCGGCTCCGAGGCCGCCGCCCTGCGCATGGAGTGACGGGGCGGCAGTGTTGTGCACGTGCGCGCGCGCGCACGTGAGAGTATGGTTAACCCGCTCGGCGCACAGGCGTTCGCGCAAGCGGACCCAGTGCGGCGGACCATGCGTTGGTCAGCGGTAACGCGACCTGGGGAGCGGCCATGGTTCCCGGCCCGGCCAAGCGCGGACGCGATTTTGCCACCGGCAAGCCGGTCGCGCTGTCCCAGCCCGAAGAGCAGGTGCGCCAGGAGTTCGAGCGCATCCTCGTCGAGAGCTACGGCTATGCCACGGATGAACTCGATATCCGCGTGCGCATCCCCCGCGGGACGGGCCAGTTCGACGACGAAGCCGATATCGTCATCTACCGCTCCGCCACGGGGCGCGACCCCGCGCGCGACATCCTCGGCATCGTCGAGACCAAGCGCCCGGAACGCTCCGACGGCATCGCCCAGATCAAGTCGTACATGACGGCCACCTCCGCGGATTGGGGCGTTTGGACGAATGGGGAGGACATCGCCTACCTCTGCCGTCGGGACAATCGCATCCTGGACGACTACCTCACCAACATTCCGGAGCGGGGACAGTCCACGGCGGACGTCGGGCGGCTGTCGAAAGGCGATCTTCGCCCGTTCCGGCGGCAGGAGCTGAAATCCGCGTTCTGGCGAATCCTGAATACCCTGTACGCCAACACCACCATCAGCCGTCGCGAGAAGCTCGGCAACGAGATGATCAAACTCATCTTCTGCAAAATCGAGGATGAGCGGGCGTACCGTGAGCGCACGCCAGCGTTCAGGGCCGAGGCGGGCGAGGATCCGGAGGCGGTGAAGGCGCGTGTCGACGAACTGTTTGAGCGCGTCCGCGAGCAGCTCACGCACGATGGCGTCTTCGCCGAGCACGAAACGATCACGCTCGACGCCACGTCGGTCCGCTGGGTCGTGGGGCAACTGGAGCGGGGGAGCCTGCTCGAAACCGACAGCGATGTCGTCGGGGACGCCTTCGAGGTCTTCGCGGAGTCCAAGCTCGTGGGCGAGAAGGGGGAGTTCTTCACCCCGCGGGGAGTGGTCAAAATCGCCGTGCGCCTTGCCGATCCCCAGCCGCTCGCGACGATCTGCGACCCCGCCTGCGGTTCCGGCGGATTCCTGATTCATGCGATGAAGCACATCTGGGATGCGATGGAACGCCACCCCCGCTGGCGGGGAAGTCTCGATATCGACGCCCGGAAGCGGGAGATGGCGACCCAGACCATCTATGGAATCGACAAGGAAACCGACCTCGTGCGGATTGCGAAGGCGTACATGGCCATATCCGGCGATGGCCGGAGCAATGTCGTCCACGACAATTCTCTGCACACTGCTGATAAATTCACTACTGCAGGCAAGCAGCATTTTGTCGATGGACATTACTTCCGTAAGTTCGACTTCGTGCTAACGAACCCTCCGTTCGGCACCAAGACGAAAGTGTTGCCTGAAGACTGCAAACCCTTCGCTCTTGGTCATGTGTGGAAGAAGAGTGCTTCCGGACGTTGGGAACAAACTGCCAAAATTCCGAGCAAAGGAAAGGATCCTTATGTTCTTTTTGTCGAGCGTTGCCTCGATATGCTTCGGTCGGAAGGAGTGCTGGCCATCGTGCTTCCCGAGACTGCCTTCCATGCCCGGAGCTTGGGGTATCTTCGTCAGTTTATGTACCAAGGGAATAGTATTTCGGCGATCATTAGTCTTCCGCACAACACCTTTCGCCCTCATAATAATGCCAAAACCTGTCTCGTTATTCTCCGTAAAGGTCAGACTCAGCAAGAACAGATTGTCATGGCCAATCCCGTCGAAATGGGCCACGATCACCAAGGAAAGTCCATCTATCGGACCGGGACGGAAGAAGTCTGGGACGATCTGCAAAAAATCCTTGAAGAGATCGACGCCGAGCCGAGCGACGATCATGGTTTCCTGTTTACCGTCGATGCGGACGCCATCAATCCGGATATTCTGGTTCCGGCTTACTATCAGGGATTGCTGAATGCCCCCGACCTGCCCGACGGAAGGACTGGGGTGACGCTGGGAGAACTTGTCGACGGCGGCTTCATCGAAGCCTGGGATGGGCACGGCTCCCCGCCGGCGACGGCGAAGGGGAACGGTCCGATCCCCTATATCCGCGTCTCCGACATCGTCAATTGGGAACTGTACCGCAATCCGGTCTCCGGCATTCCCGAGGAAACTTATCGGCGCATCCTCGGGAAGAAGCGCCGTCCCGAAGCCGGGGATGTCGTGTTCGTGCGTCGTGGGAGTTACCGCATCGGAACGGTGGCGATGGCTTCGCCCCGTGATTCGGAAGTGCTGTTGACGCGGGAGCTCCTGTCGCTTCGGGTGGTCGGCGAGAATCCGTACGGCATCACGCCGTTCTACCTGCTCTTTCTGCTTTCCTCGCAATACGTGCAGGACCAGATTCCGTGCAGGGTGTTCAGCGACACCACGCTCCCGAACCTGGACGACAGATGGCGGGAACTGGTCCTCCCGATCCACCGGGATCGATCAGAAGCTCGGTCGGTGGGCGCCGAGGTCGAACGCGCGATTCGGAGCAAGTGGCAGGCGCAGGATCACATCGACGCTCTGCGCGAGGCGTCCGGCGGTCTCACCACGTAGTCCTGCCGCCCGCGCCCCTAGCGCGGGGCGACGAGGATGGCGCGCGCGTCCGCCGGGTCCGCGCCCGCGGGCGCGCGGATGGCCAGCTGGTCGCCCTCCGCCACGGGCGCGGCCCAGGGCTCGACCGCGACCAGGGGCACGCCCGGCAGCAGCAGGAGCGTCACGGGGCCGTCGGGACCGGCCAGCGTTGCCACCACCGCGCCCTCGCCCGCGGCGGGGTCGGGCGCGACGGAGTCGACCGCCCCCCACAGCACCGGACGCCAGGCGGGATTGGCGGTCAGCTCCGCGCCCGTGAAGCCCGCGGGGGAGCGCGCCAGGCCGTCCGCCGCGGGGGCGGACGGCGCGCGCAGGAGGACGATGCGGCGGATGACGAAGTTGCGCACGGGGTCGGGCTCGCCGAGCACCGTGAGCCAGTGACCGGGGGCGATGGCGTCGGGGCCGAGCGGCACGAGTGCCTCGACGGCGGCGTCGGGGGCGAGCGCGACCGTGAGCGGCTGGCCCTCATGGCTGGCGGGCGCGAGCGTGAGCGTGCCGCCGGAGGCCTCGCGCACGTCGAAGCGCGTGGCGGGGCTGGCGGGCGGGGGCGCGGCGAAGGGCGCGGGCTGCGCGGGCGCGTCGCTGGTGGCCGGGCGCGAGAGGGTGAAGGCGGCGATGCCCCCGCCGACCACGACCGCGAGCAGCAGAGCGGCGGCTGCGAGGGGCGCGGCCCGCCGCCAGCGGGGCGCGGGCGCGAGCGGCTCGCCGACGGCCATGGCGCGCATGATAGGGCGCGTGGGCGCCCTGCGCGCCTATAGTCGGGTGTATGGCGAGCGTGAAGCGCGTGCGAACCGCAGCCGTGGCGGGGCTGGCCCTGCTGCTGGCCGTCGCCGTCGCGGGACCGGCGATGGCGCAGGGCGGCGCGGACGCGGCCAGCGTCGAGGTGCGCGTCTGGCAGAACGTGGACGATGACCGCGACCTGTACGTGAGCACGCGTCCGGCGGGCGGCTCGTGGCGCACGGCGCCGCTCACGCTGGACGGCCTCACCGCCAGCGAGAGCTACCGTTACGGCGACATCGCGCTTCCCGCTCCGGATGCGGTGGACATCCGCATCTGGCAGGACGTGGATGAGGGATGGCGCTTCTTCGTCAACGCGCGCCCCGCAGGCGGGGCGTGGCCGGGGACGCGCTCGCTGCTGCCGGACGACGGGCTCAGTTCGAGCGGGCGCTACCGCTACGGCGACATCACGCTCGCGCTCCGCCCGCAGGTGACGACGCTGGCCGGTCGCGCGGGCAAGCGCGGCTATGCCGACGGCCTGGCTGGCGAAGCACTGTTCGGAGAGCGCCTCGCGGGAGAGCAGTTCCAGCAGAGCCGGGGGCTGGGCCTGGCGATCGACGGCGATGGCAACGTGATCGTCGCGGACGCCCGGAACCACGCCATCCGCCGCATCGCGCCGGATGGGATGGTGACGACCATCGCGGGCGGCAACGGAGCGGGCCTGCGCGACGGCCCCGCCACGGCCGCGCAGTTCGCGAGACCCATGGACGTGGCCATCGCCGCGGACGGATCGATCTACGTCGCGGACTCAGACAACCACCGCATCCGCCGCATCGTGGACGGGACGGTGACGACCGTCGCTGGCAGCGGACCCGCGCTCACCCGGTCCAACTTCGCCGACCCCGACTCGCGGGGAGGCCACCGCGATGGTCCGGCGAAGCGGGCCCTGCTCAACTTCCCCCACGGGATCGCGTTCGCGCCGGACGGCGGACTGCTCATCCTCGAGGAACAACGCCGCATCAGGCGCCTCTCCCCCAACGGCTGGGTCTCCACGTTCGCCGAGAGCGACCACTACGACCAGCAGGACGGGGCCATCGAGGACGCGTCGTTCGGTACCCTGCGCGCGATTGACATCGACGCGGAGGGCAACGTCCACGTCATCGATAGCCTGACCACTACCTCTCACGCCGCCGCCGTCGCCATCCGGAGGATCGACGTCCGGGGCTTCATGTCGACGATCTTCAGCGGCGCTCCCGCGGGCGCGGGCGGAGTGCTCTCCATCCCGTCTGGCCTGGCGGTAGCGGACGACGGCACCATCTACGTCGCGAACACGGGACGCCACCAGATACTCGAACTGCGCGACGGCGAGTTGCGCGGGGTGGCCGGGACCGGCGACGCGGGGCGCGCCGACGGCGACCGCGACGAGGCGACGTTCAACAAGCCCGGCGCGATCACGATAGCGGGCGACGGGACGCTCGTGGTCGCGGACGAAGGCAACGGACTCATCCGCCGGGTCGTTCCGGCTACGGACCAGCGCGACGCAACGGTTCCGGCGGTGGCGCGGGCGGAGTGGCTGTCCGCGAGGGTCGAACGCTTCACCCTGCGCGGGGCGCCGTTCGGCGTCAGCGGCCCGAGGGGGATGGCGCTCGACGCCGCTGGTCATGTCATCGTCGCCGACTTCTCGGGCCACGCCATCCGTCGCATCTCGCCGGACGGGACGGTGGCGACGATCGCCGGAGGCAATGGCGAGGGCGTCCGCGATGGGCCGCGAGAGCGCGCGCAGTTCGCGGGCCCCTGGGGCGTTGCCGTGCACCCCGACGGCTCGATCTACGTCGCCGATTCGCGCGGGAACCGCATCCGCCGCATCGCGCCCGACGGACCGGTGACGACGGTCGCCGGAGGCGGACCGATCGCGCGGGTCGGCGGCTACCGCGGCGACTTCCGCGACGGGCCCGCTGATCGCGCGCGGTTCCGGGAGCCGAAGGCGATCGCCTTCGATGGCGAGGGGAACCTGCTCATCGCCGACAGCGGCAACAACCTCATCCGGAAACTCTCGCCGACGGGGTGGGTCTCGTCGCTCGCGGACGGCTTCGGCACGGGCGGAGTGGCGGTGGACGACAGTGGGAATGTCTTCTTCACCCAGACCCGGGACCAAGGCTCTCCCATTCGCAAGTTCGGGCGCGACGGCACGGTTTCAACGGTGCTGGAGGCCCCGTACGCGTGGCGCGGCGGGGGGCTCCTGCCGTTCATCGAGGGGATCGCCGTGGGTCTTGACGGCGCCCTCTACGTGGCGGACCCGGGCTACGACCGCGTCGCCAAGGTTGCCCTGGACGGCTCGCTCGCGTTCATCGCCGGTGGGCGCGGAACCGATCCGATTGGGTTCGCGGCGGTTCTCCCCCTTGACGACGGAACGCTCCTGGCCTCGGGGTACGGTGCCATCTGGAAGATCACCCTCGACGCGGAGTGACGCGCTCAGCGGGCCTTCGCGCCGCCGTCGATGGGGTAGGCCGCGCCCGTCATGAAGGACGCCTCGTCGCTCAGCAGGAAGGCCGCCAGCGCCGCCACCTCCTGCGGCTCGCCGTAGCGGCGCAGGGGCAACCCCGCGGCGATGGCGGCGCGGCGCGATTCGGGATCGTCGGGGTCGCCGCCGCGCTCGATGGAGCGCATCATGCGCGTCTCGATGGGGGCCGGGCAGATGGCGTTCACGCGCACGCCGTCGCGCGCGAACTCCAGCGCCGCCGTGCGCGTGATGCCGATGACGGCGTGCTTGCTCGCGCCGTAGGCCACGAGGTGGGGCGTGCCCCCCAGCCCCGCCGTGGAGGCGGTGTTGACGATGGCCCCGCCGCCGCGCGCGCGCATGGCCCCGTGCACGGCCCGCAGCCCCAGCCACACGCCCTTCACGTTGACCGCCATGACGCGGTCGAACACGTCCTCGGGGTAGTCCGCGAGGGGCGCGACCGCGCCCTCGATGCCGGCGTTGTTGAAGAAGGCGTCGATGCCGCCGAAGCGCTCGACGGCCTTGCGCGCGTAGCGCTCGTGGTCGGCGCGACGGGTCACGTCGGCGGGGACGGCGATGGCCTCGCCGCCCGCCCCGGCGACGGCGCGCACGGTTCCCTCGAGGTCGCTGGCGGGCAGGTCGACGGCGACGACGCGCGCGCCCTCGGCGGCGAGGCGCACGGCGGCGGCGCGTCCGATGCCCCCGGCGGCGCCGGTGACGACGGCGACCCTGCCCTCGAAGCGCTGGCTCATGGCGTGACCTCCGGCGCGGCTGCGCGCGTCCAGTGTAGGGCGGGCGCGACGGGGAGGCGCGGGGGCGCTATGCTGGGGGTTCGGGTCGGGGTGTAGCTCAGCCTGGCAGAGTGCTTCGTTCGGGACGAAGAGGTCCCCGGTTCAAATCCGGGCACCCCGACCAGCCTTCTACAGCAGCCCTCCCTGCCTGGTCTCGGCGTACAGCGGCTGGTTCGTGATGCTCGGCTCTTCCGACAGCGCCTTGCGGATGCGCGCCACGTGCTCGCGGTCGTAGCCCAGCGCGTCGGCCACGATGTCGTCCAGCCGCATCCGCACGGGGTCGCGCGCCATCTCCGGCAACGGGAGGAGCTGCTGGTTCTTCATCTCCTCGAAGGCGGTGGCGAGCGCGTCGCGCGCTTTCGGGTTGGCGGGGAAGTCGGGCACGCGCAGCGCATTCTGTGTGGCAAGGGAGAACGCAGGGCGGGACGGAATCACGTTGTCTCTCTCGGCAAGCGTGGCGAGGAAACCAGGCGAGGAGTTGAACCAGGCGCAGATGGCGGCGGCGGTCTCGTCATCCTGCGGGCGGCACGGCACCCAGCGCGAACCGACGGCTGGCTCGTCCACCAGAACAGCCCCAACACGATTCGTATTCAGCCGAATCCTGTTCGACAGCAGCAGACGGCCGCGCTGCCCCCAATATCGCTCCGCCAGATGTTCCTTGCCCTTGATTGGCTCGATGTAGACGTCCGTCTCGGCGCGCATGGACATCGTGACATCTGGCCTGTTATGCCAGAGCGCTCGTCTTCCCGAATTCGTTGGCTGATCGAACTTGCGATAGGAATCACGAATTCGCTGCCCAGCGGGGCGAATCTCAGCGAGGCTGTCCAGCCGCACGAGATTCGCAGCCATCTCGCGGTAGGCGATTCCCAGCCACGGCGCATGGAAGTTGACCGCATACCAATCTCCGGATGCCATGTGCTCCGCATCCACCCATTGCTCCGTGAAATCGCCGCTGCCACCTTCCTCAAGCGTCTTGGCGAGAGCGATGGCCTCGAACGGCGTGCGCGGGTTGTACGCGAGATTGACGAACCGCGTAGGCGGCTTCTCTGCATCCGGGTTCCAGCGGCGGCAGACGATCAGCACTTCGCCGATGCTCGTATTCTCGGAGAAGAAGATGCGCTGCGGATCGTGCGAGCTGATCACCGTATCGATGTGCATGTCGGCAGCCCAGAACTGGCGAATGGCAGAACCGGCAGGTCCGGCAATAGCGGAAGTGGGAAGAACGGTGGCCAGCGTTCCGTTGTCACTCAGGAGCCGCGTTCCGAGCACCACGAACATGTTGCTGGAAGCTCGCAGGTTGCCATCCCCTTGAAGCGCGATAAACTCCCGTTCCTTCATCATGCGCTCGGCCTGGGGCCCCATCTGGTCATGCCGCAGGCTATCCCGCGTGAAGGGCGGATTCATAATCACGAGATCCATCGGGGGAGGCGTCTCCTGACCCCACTCCTCAGCCCCACACGCCGCGACGACGGCCACGGATTCAGCAGCATCCCCTCTCCATAAAGAAACTCCAGCGAGCCGATGCGCGCCACCTTGCGCTTGGCCTCGAGCGGCACATCGCGCTCGTCATCGGGATCGGGAAACAAGCCGAACGGCGTCTGATTGACGTGCATCTGCCCGAACGTCGCCTTCGGATGAATCATCGCCAGCGTGCTCGCCGTCAGGTGCGTTGCCGTCAGATTCGTGTCATAGCCGTAGATCACGTCCTCAACCAGCGCCTCGGCCAGCAGCTCGTCCAGCTCGGCATCGTGCTCCGTATCGCCGCGCTTCAGCTGGTTCAGACGCTCGACCGTGGCCATGAGCAGCGTGCCCGTGCCGCAGGCGGGATCGCAGACGCGCAGGGAGTCGATGGCGTCGTGGTCCCACGTACGCCCGCCGCCCGGCAGCGCCAGCGAGGCCAGCAGCGTCGCGGCGGCGGAAGACGTGTAGAACGAGCCGTCGTAGCGCGCGGTGTCGAGGATGCGGTGGAAGATGCGGCCCAGCAGATCGTGCCGCACGCCGGTCGTGCGCCGCGCGACACCGCCCACGTCGAGCGCCAGCGCGCGGATGATGCGGTTCGCGTCCATCGTCGCGGGCAGCGCGCCCAGCGCCGTCATCGCGGCCTCGAAGATCGGCTGGTAGTCGATCTGCAGGATCGCGCCCCACACGGCGCGGAAGGCGGCGATGGGGTCGTCCGCCTGCGCGCAGGCTTCGGGCGAGGCCTGGCCCTCGATGTGGTCCAGCCGGTGCTGGACGAGCATCGACGTAGCCAGCACCAACGCGGCGCGCTTCGCCCGCTTCAGGTAGTCGTGATCACGATCGGATGCCCTTTCCCCCTTCGGTTCGGGAAGGCGAAGCGCCTCGGCCAGTGCGCGGCGCGTGTCGAGCGGGATGTCGTTCGCGGCCTTGTCCAGCGCGACGAGCAGCTGACCAGCGGCCATGTCGGCGTCGTCGATGTGCTGCGGGGCCATCCGCACGGCCTCGGCCAGCTCGCGCACGGTGCCATTGGTCCAGTCTTTGGGAGCGGGCGTGCCTTCGCGCGCCTTGCCGCTGGTCGCGTCGCGCGTTCGCAGCACCCAGCTCAGGGGCGTCTCCGGCGTCATATCCTCGTAGCGTTGGCCGGGTTCGTAGCAGACGGCGAACACGAGCACCGCCGCGTTCTGGGTCAAGCGCCGGTCGGCGTCCTTGACGGCCCCGCTCCTGGAGTTGATCTCGGCTTCGAGAATCACGAGGCCGTCTTCAAGCGTGACGCGGATGTCGTGCTGCCGGGTGCCGTGCGTCTGTTCAGGCTCGACCGTGAGACCGAGGAGACGGAACTGATCCGCCACCGCCCCGTTGATCAACGGCTCTTTGGAGGGTTCGCGGCTCATGGCTGGGGCCTCCGCGCGAACGGATGCGCGCACTCTAAGGGATGGCGCGCGCGTCCGCCAGCGCGGGGGCGCTCAGGGGCGCTTGCGCGCGAGCGCGGAGACGCGCGGGATGGGCGGGATGGCGTGCGGGCCCAGCTCCACCAGGTCGATGGCGTCGAAGCCGCACTCCGTGAGCAGGGCCGCCAGCCGTCCCCAGCCGCGCAGGTCCGCGGGCGCGCCGAGCAGCCGCCGGTGGAGCGCGTCCAGCGGCGCCCAGCGCACGGGCGCGAATTCGACCAGCAGGGCCGCGCCGCCGGGGGCCAGCACGCGCGCGATCTCCCGCGCGAGGGCGCGCACCTCGTCGTCGTCGAGCGCGCGCAGCACGTGCAGGGCGGTGACGGCGTCGAAGGCGGCGTCGCGGAAGGGCAGGCTCCCGGGCCAGGCGACGAGGTCGGGGGGGAGCGCGCCGCCCGCCGCCGCGTCCAGCCGCACGGGCATGGCCTTCGCGCCCGCGCGCGCGGCCAGCAGCGCGGCGAAGGCGCCGCCGCCGAGGCTCACGTCGAGCCAGCGTTCGGCGCGGTCGAGCGCCAGCAGCTCGATCATGCGGTCGGGGCGGGGGAAGAGGGCGGCGCGGGCGGCCTGCGAATCGAGCGCGCGCGCGGGCAGGCCGCGTGCCCGTGCGAGGCGGCGTCGGCGCGCGCGGATGGCCTCGCGACGGCGGCGGATCACAGCTCGTAGGTTAGGCGCACGCGGCGGTTGGCGCGCGCGGCGCGTTCGGCGAGGGCGCGCAGGGCGTCGGCCTCGTCGGGCAGCGTTTCGGCGTCGGCGCGTCGCGTGAGAGTGCGCGCGAAGTCGTCCCCGCGCAGGGCCTCGCCGAGGGCCGTCAGAGTGGCGGCGAGGGGGGCGGCGTCCTGCCAGGCGCGCGCCAGCATGGCCTCGTCCTCGGCGTCCGCGGCCTCGCGTTCGTAGAAGGCGGCGAGCGGCCCCAGGCGCACGCCGAGGGCGGCGGCGCGTTCGGCGAGGGCGATGAGGGGGTGGCGCGCGCCGAAGCCGCGCACCTCGGCGAAGGACATGAAGGCCACGAGGGCCGCGCCGCCGCCGGGCAGCGCGTCCGCCTCGCCCTCGCCCTCGATCTCGACCGCCAGACGCATGGCTAGAAGCCGTTGCGCCCGTCGGTGAAGCGCAGGGGATCGACGAGCACGCCGTGCACGGAGATCTCCCAGTGCAGGTGGGCGGCGGTGGAGAGGCCCGTGTTGCCCACCTGCGCGATGAGCTGGCCCCGGCGCACGGTCTGGCCCTCGGCCACGGCGAAGGCGCTGAGGTGGGCGTAGCCGGAGAGCACGCCGCCGCCGTGGTCGATGACGACCATGCCGCCGCGCACGGCCAGCTGGCGCGCGAGGGCCACGCGCCCGCCGTTGGCGGCGTACACGGGCGTGCCCTCGGGAGCGCCGAAATCCGCGCCCCCGTGGCGCGCGCCGGAGGGGCCGTCGTTGTAGGAGCGCACCTCGCCGAAGTGGCTGGTGACGGGCCCCCCCGCGGGCGCGCGCCAGCCGCCGCTCCAGAGCTTGTCCGGCGTCTCCAGCCCGTAGGTTTCGGCCAGCAGGGCCTCCTCGCGGGCGCGCTCGGCATCGTCCAGGGGGATCGCGCCGGGTTCGCCCTCGTAGACGATGTGGGCGGTCTCCCAGGCGGTCTCGCGCACGTCGATGCGGCGCTCGAAGACGCCCGCCGAGCCGTTCGCGAGCGTGAAGCGCACCACCAGCGGGTGTTCGCCGGGCGGGGCCTCCATGCCCACGCCGATCACCGTGTACTTGCTGAATTCGCCCTGTCCGAGGGGGTGGACGCGGCCCAGGAACGCGGCCTCGCCCTCGCGCACGCCGCCCGTGACGGAGACGAGGATGGCGCTCCCCTGCGCCACCACGTCCGCCGAGACGATCAGCTCGGGCGGCTCGTCCGGGTCGGCCGCGGAGACGGTGGCGGTGGTGGGGGCCGGCGTGTCCACGGGCGCGGGCGTGACCGCGCGCACCTCCACGCGGGGCGCGTCCGCCGCGCCGCCGCCGCAGGCCGCCAGCAGCAGCGCCGCCAGCAGCGCCAGCGCCAGCCCCGCGCGCGCCTGCGTCCGCATGGCCCCAAGCGTGGGGCACGGGCGCGCCGCCGTCGACCCGCGCGCGGTGGGGCGGGGACGCTCAGTCCACCCACCGCAGCCGCATCTTGAGGTTCTGCAGGCGGTTGTACGGGACGCGCTTCTCGTGTTGCAGGCGTCCGGCCACGATGCCGGGGTCGATGCCCTGCCGCTTCGCGAAGGCGCGCACGGACGCCTCGGCGAAGTTCTCCGCCGTGATGAACGCCGCCCAGTCGGTGGGTGGAATCAGCAGGTCGCGGGCGAAGGCGTCGCAGGCGTCCTCCTCCCCGGCGTTCCGTTCGACGCCGTGCGGGCCGTCGATGCGAACATCGCGGAACCACCCGCGCAGGAGATGCGCGGCTTCGTGATAAAAGCTGAACCAGAGCACGTCGGCGGTCTTGTGGCGCAGGTTGAGCTGGATGTGCCCCTTGTCGCGCCGGAGCCAGCGGGCGGCGCCGGTGGCGTTCGCCTTCGGGTACTCCCTGATGAAGGAGACGGCCACGCCCGCCCCGGCGCAGCGCGTTCGCATTTCGGCGCTGAAGACGGGCGGGTCGCTCGCGGTGAAGGCCCGCAGCGCCGCCAATGCCTCGCGGAAACGCGCCTCATCGTAGGGCGCGGCCTCGCGGGCGTCGCCGTCGAGTTCGCCCTCGCGCAGCCAGACGGCGAGCGCGCCCGGCGACGCCCGCGTCGCGTCGGTCACGCGCAGGCCGACGGCGGTCGCCGTCCGCCACTGCGCCTGCCACTGATCGAACTGGCTGAAGCCGAGGAACTGCAGCACCGCCCGCGCCTTCTCCCACGGCCGGGCGTGGCTCGTGACGGGGATCAGGCCGCGCTTCACGAGTTCGGCCACGGGGAAGCGGGGGAGCCACTCCCCCGCTTCCCGTTCGAGCCGTTCGCGCTCCTCGATGCGGCTCCTGGCGAGCCGGTAGCTGCTCTCGGAGTTGGTCCAGAAGCTCGCGGGGATGCCCAGCGCCAGCTCGAGACCGAGCGCGGTTTCGGGCGTGAGCGCCTTCCCGCCGCGGATGAGTTCGTTGATCATCTGCGGCGGGCGGCCCATGCGGCGGGCGAGCTCCTGCTGGCTCATGCCGCGCGCCTCGATCTCCTCGCCGAGGAGTTTGCCGGGCGGAATCGCGATGTCGGGCCAGACGCGGTCGCGCGTGTCAGTCGCCATAGTGGTTCGACACCTCCTCAATCGTGACGGTCCCGCCGTCATCGGACACGGTGACGATCAGCCGCCAGCGCCCCGTCAGCGTGAGCGCCCACTGACCTTCCCGATCCCCTTTCAGCCGGTGGGCGTGGAACGTGCGGAAGCGCTCGATGGCGCTCCAGTCCACCGCGTCGTACAGGGCGTTCACGCGCTGCACGTAGCGTTCGCCCACCTCGGGCGAATATTTGCGGCGCTCCTTCGCGGACTCGTACCGGCGCTGGAGCGGTCGGCTCCTGAATTCAACGTCCAACGCCAGCGTCCTTCACCTGATGGGTGAAGAATAGATCGCCGCCGGGCAAGCGTCAAACTTTGCCTTCACCCTTCCCCTGAAGACCCCTGTCGCCTATGCCGTGGCGGCGACGATGCCCCGGCGGTGGGCGAGGCGGGGGAGGCGCGCGCCCAGCGAGGCGAACACGTCCCAGCTGATGGTGTCCGCCGCCTCGGCGACCTCGCGCACGGCGATGGCCTCGCCGCCCTGCGCGCCGATGAGCACGGCCTCGTCGCCCGCGGCGGCGTCGGGGACGTCGGTGACGTCGACGAGGAACTGGTCCATGCAGACGCGCCCGACGATGGGGACGCGCCGCCCGCCCACGAGCGCGTGTCCGCGGTTGCCCAGCGCGCGCTTCCAGCCGTCCGCGTAGCCCACGGGCACGAGCGCGGCGCGGGAGGGGCGCGCGGCGCGCCAGGTGAGGCCGTAGCTGACGCCCTCGCCGGGGGCGAGGTCGAGGACGCGCGCGAGCCGCGCCTTGAGGGCGAGCGCGGGCCGCAGGCCGGGGTCGGGCGTGTTGGCGGGCAGCGCGCCGTAGAGGCCCAGCCCGATGCGCGCGGCGTCATGGCGCAGCTCCGGGCGGCGCAGGGCGGTGGCCGTGTTGGCGGCGTGGATCAGGGGCGCGGGACCGGCCAGCGCGAGCGCTCCGGCGAAGACGGCGGCCTGTGCGGCGGAGAAGGCGTCGTCGGCCTCGTCGGCGTTGGCCATGTGCGTCCAGATGGCCTCCAGGCGCAGGCCCGCGCGTTCGCGCACGCGCGCGGCGAGGGCGGCGGCCTCGCGCGGGGGCAGGCCGAAGCGGTGCATGCCGCTGTCCACCTTCACGTGCACGGGCGCGGGCTCCCCCCCGGCGGCGCGCGCGGCGAGGGCGAGGGCGTCCGCGAGGCGGTCGTCCGTGACGGTGAGGGCGAGGCGGCTGGCCACGGCGGCGGGCGCGTTCTCGGGGAAGGCGTGGCCGAGCACGAGCACGGGGCGCGTGACCCCGGCCCCGCGCAGGGCGACGCCCTCGGCCACGGTGGCGACGGCGAAGCGATCAACGCCGGCGGCCTCGAGGGCGGGGGCGACCAGCGCCGCGCCGTGCCCGTAGGCGTTGGCCTTGACCACGGCCATGATCTGCGTGCCGCCGAGCGCCGCGCGCAGGGCGCGGGCGTTGTGGTCGAGGGCGTCGAGGTCGACCTCGATCCAGGCGTTGCGGGCGGCGGTGGCGGCGGCGAGCGTCTGGCGGGGCACGCGCCTTCCTCCGCGCGGGAGGTTTGCCCGCCCGCGCGCCCAGCGTAGCATCCGCCGCGATGGGCGCGAGCGGGGGACGGCTGCGGCGGGCCGCGGGCGCGTTCCTGCTGGCGGCGGCGCTGGCCTCCTGCGGCGGATCCGCGCCCGATGCCCCCGCCTCCCCGACGGCGTCGCCCGTGGCGACGGCTTCCGCGTCCGCCACGGCCTCCGCCACGGTCGCGTCGCCGTCGCCGTCGCCCGTTCCGACGCCCGAGGCCCCCGTCGCGCTGGCGGACGCGCACGCGCTGCTGCGGGCGGGCCTCTTCGCGGAGGCGGCGGACGCCTTCGCCTCCGTGGCCGCGGCGGCGCGGGCGGCGGACGACGCGGCCCTGCTGTCGGCGGCGCGGCTGGGGGAATCGGCGGCGGCGCGCGAGGCGGGCGAGCGCGAACGCTCGCTGGCGCTGGCGCGGCTGGCGCTGTCGGCGGCCCCGGCGGGATCGCGCGAGGAGACGCGCGCCGCCTTCGCGCTGGGCGTGCGCCTGAACGAGGCGGGCCTCTTCGCGGAGGCGGCGGACGCGCTCCGCCCCCACGCCGTGCTCGGCGGCGGCCACGCGCTGGCCCTGCACGTGGCCGCCGAGTTCGCGCGCGCGCTGGCCGGAAGCGGCGACGCGGCTGGCGCGGCGCGCGCGTGGGACGCGCTGCTGGCCCTGCCCGATCTGGGCGAACCGCTGCGCCTCGCGGTCCTGCGCCAGCGCGCCGATCAGGCCCGCGCGACGGGCGACCTCGCGGGGCGGCGGCGCTGGCTGGGCGAGCTGGCGGCGCTCACGGGCGGGGCGGCGGTGCGCCACGAGCTGGCGGCGGCGGCCTTCACCCTCGGCGACCTCGCCCTCTTCGAGGAGCAGCTGCGGGCCATCGTGACGCAATGGCCCGGAAGCGAGGAGGCGTTGCAGGCGATCGCCGACCTGCGCGCCGCGGGCTTCGCCGTGGACGCGGGCGCGGAGGGCTACGTCCTTTACCGCCATCGCGCCTACGCGGAGGCGCGGGCGGTGCTGGCGGCGGGCCTGACGGAGCCGGGGCTGACGGCGGCGGAGCGCGCCTTCCGCACCTACTTCCTGGCCGCCGCGTACGACGACGCGGGCTTCGCGGCGGAGTCCGTGCCGCTCTACGACGAGGTGGCGGCGAACCCCGCGGCGGGCGTGTTCGCCCACCGCGCGCGCTACTGGGCGGCGCGGGCGCTGGAGAGCGCGGGCGAACACGAGGCGGCGGCGCTGCGCCACGAGGCGGTGGCGGGCGAGGGCGGCCAATTCTCGGCGGAAAGCGCCTTCCGCGCCGGGTTCGCGCGGCTGCGCGCGGGCGACGCCGCGGGCGCCGTCGCGGTCTGGGAGGCGCTGGCGGCGGAGAGCGCCCGCGCGCGCTACTGGACGGCCCGCGCGCACGAGGCGCTGGGCCAGACGGCGGCCGCGCGCGCGCGCTACCGGCTGGCGGCGGTGGAGTCCCCGCGCTCCTTCCACGGCGTCGAGGCGCGGCGCGCGCTGGGCCAGCGCGTGGACCTCGACGGGCGCTACCGGCCCCTGCCGCCCACGCCCCCCGCCGCCGATGGCGCGCTGGAGGCGTGGCTGGAGACGGTCGCGCCGGGCGGTCCGCCGCCGTCCGCGCCCGCGGAGGCGCTGGAGCTGGCGCTGGCGGGGCTGCCCGCGCTGGCGGACGAGGCGCTGGCGCTGGCGGCGGCGCGCGCGTCCTCGCCGCGGGAGCTGCTGGAGCTGGCGCTGGCGGCCTCGGAGGCGGGCCTGCCGGCGCGCGCCTCGGCCATCGCCACGGGCCTGCTGGCGCGCCTCGGCCCGCGCGCGCAGGCGCAGGAGCCGCCGGAGCTCGCGCGGCTGCGCTATCCGCTGGCCCACGCGGCCCTGCTGGAGCGGCACGGGCGCGCGCGCGGGATCGATCCGCTGCTGCTGGCCGCGCTCATCCACCAGGAGAGCCGCTGGGACGCGGGGGCGGTCTCCGTGGCGGGGGCGCTGGGCCTGACGCAGGTGATCCCGCCCACGGCGGCGGCCATCGCGGCGGCGCTGGGGGAGGATGGGTTCGGGACCGCCGACCTCTTCCGCCCGGCCACGGCCATCCGCTTCGGGGCCTTCTACCTGGGCGCGCAGCTGGAGCGCTTCGGCGTCGCGCATCACGCGCTCGCGGCCTACAACGGCGGCCCCGAAAACGCGGCCCGCTGGGCGGCGCTGGCCGCCTGGCCGCCCGCCGATTTCGTGGAGGCCGTGGCCTTCGCGGAGACGCGCGGCTACGTGGAGCTGGTGATGGAGCACTACGCCTGGTACCGCGCCCTCTACGGCGGCGGTGGCGGCTAGCGCGCGGGCGTCGTAGGCTGCGGGCATGTCGCCCAAGCGGACCTACCAGCCGCACCGCCGCCCGCGCCTTCGCCGCCACGGCTTCCGCCGTCGCATGGCCTCGCGGAGCGGTCGCGCGGTGCTGAAGGCGCGGCGGCTGAAGGGCCGGAGGCGGCTGGCGGTCGACTAGGTGGAGCGGCTGCGGCGGCGGCGCGACTTCGAACGAGTGTTCGCATCGGGAAAGATCGTCCACGGGCGTGCCGTGGTGGTGCGTTACCGCATGCGTGGGGAAGACGGGGCGGCGCGCGTGGGCGTGACGGCGGGCAAGCGGCTGGACAAGCGCGCCGTGCGGCGCAACCGCGCGCGACGGCGGCTGCGCGAGGCCATCC
The DNA here is from genome assembly GCA_958295975.1 of Tepidiformaceae bacterium. GTDB lineage: Bacteria > Chloroflexota > Dehalococcoidia > Tepidiformales > Tepidiformaceae > UBA2991. The sequence continues at coordinate 1,158,925 of OY282446.1, forward strand.
GCCCGCTGGCCCTGGCGGAGGGCTGCGACGCGGTGGCGCTGGCGCGGGCCCCGGCGCTCACGCTCCCCTTCAAGGCGCTGGCGGCGGACGTGCGCGGAACCTTCGCGCGGGCGCGGCTGCTGGCGTGAGGTGGGCGCTGATCGGGGCCGTGCGGCTCTACCGCGTGACGCTGGCGGGGCTCTTCCCCAACAGCTGCCGCTTCGAGCCGAGCTGCTCGCGCTACGCGGAGGAGGCGCTGCGGCGTCACGGGGCATTCCGCGGCGTCTGGCTGATGGCGCGGCGTCTGGCGCGCTGCCGCCCGGGCGGCGGCCTCGGCTACGATCCGGTGCCCGAACGGTGAGCCATCCCGCGGCGGGGGGCTGTTTCACGTGAAACACTCCGCCCGCTCCCCGAAGCTGTTTCACGTGAAACAGGCGTCCGGGCTGACCGTAAGGGGAACGTCTGCGAGGATGCGCGCGATGTTCCGGACGCGAAGCTTCCTGCTGGCCGTCGCGGCGGCGGCTCTCCTCGCCGTCGGCTGCGCGCCGGGGGGCGGGTTCTCCCAGCCCAGCGGCTGGGCCGAGCCCGTCTTCGAGGGCGCGACCGTCCACCTCTTCCCCGAACGCGACCTGCTGGCGGCGCTGCGCCCCGGCCAGTCCGGCGACACGGTCTGGGACACGGACTGGGTCTTCCCCGACGACAACATCAGCACCCAGGAGGACATCGACCTCGGTGCCGCCTACGGAGCGCCGCTCGTCACCGCCGACCGCATCATCCTGGCCACCTTCGAGGGCCAGCTGCTGGCCATCTCGCGCGAGGGCCGCTTCGGCGAGGGCTCCTGGATGCGCGACGACATCAACGGCGCCATCGTCGGCGGGGCCGCGCTCGCCGGGGACCGCCTCCTCTTCGGCACCACCGAACGGCGCCTCTACGCGCGCGCCCTCGACGGCGGCGGGGCGGTCCCGAACTGGCCGCTGGACGGCCTGCGCCTCGACGGCGAGATCTGGGCGCGCCCCGCCGTCTCCGGCGGCACGGCCTTCGTGGCCACCATGGACGGCACGATCCACGCCTTCGACGTGGAGAGCGGCGCGCGGCGCTGGGCGGCGCCCTTCGACGCCGGGGGCGCGATCGCCGAGCTGGCCCTCATCGACGGGAGCAGCGCAGGTTATCAAGAACTTCTGTTCGTGCCGACGCTCGGCAAGCGCGTGTGGCTCGTCGATCCCGCCAGCGGGCGCGCCCTGCACGAGCCCTACGTGGCCGACCACTGGGTGTGGACGACGCCCGCGGTGGCGGACGGCGTGGCCTGGTTCGGTGATTTCGCCGGGCGCGTGCACGCGCTCGATCTGGCCAGCGGGCGCGCGCGCTGGGCGACGCCCTACGACACGGGGTCGAAGGTGAAGGCGCGGCCCGTGCGCATCGGCGAAACGCTTATCGTGGGCGACGAGAAGGGCTACGTGCATTTCCTGGACGCGGCCACGGGCGCGCTCCGCAACCCCAATCCCTGGACGGACGGCGACGTGGGCAAGTTCCGCGCCGCGTTCGTGGCGCGCGACGGCTTCGCCTGGGCGCTGGGCACGAAGGGGCGGCTCTACCGCGCCGACCCGGAGACGCTGACGGTGGTCGAAATCGGCCTGCGGGGGCTGCCGTGATCGGCGAGATCATCAACGTCGCCCTCATCGACCCGATGACCAACCTGCTGGTCATCCTCAACAACGTGCTCTGGGGCAGCTTCGGGCTGGCGGTCATCGCCTTCACCATCCTCGTGCGCCTGCTCACCTTCCCCCTCACGCTGCGGCAGCTGAAGCAGACGCGCGCCATGCAGGCGCTGCAGCCCGTCGTGCAGGAGCTGCAGAAGAAGTACACGGACCCCAAGCGGCGGCAGGAAGAGATGATGAAGGCCTACCGCGAGGCGGGGATCAACCCCCTCGGCTGCCTGGGTCCGCTGGTGCTGCAGATGCCCTTCCTCATCGGCATCTTCTACGCCGTGCGCCGCACGCTCGCGATCTCGCCCGAGGCGCTCGACGACCTCTCCGGCCACCTCTACTCATGGAGCTACATCCAGAACGCCATCCCCCTCGAGGAGAGCTTCCTCGGCCTGAACCTGGCCGGCTCCAGCATCCTCATGGTGGCGCTCGTGGGCGTCTCCACGTGGGCGCAGACGAAGACCACGGTGACGGTGGCCACGGACGATCGCGCGCGCACGCAGCAGCAGATGATGCAGTGGCTGCTGCCCGTCATGTTCATGTTCTTCTCCTTCGGATTTCCCAGCGGGGTGAGCCTCTACTGGGTGGTCACCTCCTTCGTGGGCGTGATCTTCAACGTGGTCACCTACGGCTTCCCCCTCCTGCGCATTCCGTCGCTGGTGGCGCCCCCCGCGCCACGCCCGGCGGCGGCCATCACGGCAAATTCGGACGCATCGGGCGGCGATCGCCCCCGGCCAGTCCGCGAATTGAGGACGTCTGCACATGGAACACGCCGAGGCAAGCGGAAAAACCGTCGACGACGCGCTTAGGGCGGCCCTGCGCCAGCTCGGGGCCACCATCGAGGAGGTCGACCTCGTCGTGCTCGACGAGGGCCAGCGCGGCGGGCTCTTCGGGCGCGGCGCGCGCGATGCGCTGGTGCGCGTCGAGCGCCGCGCCGGGGGCGCGCGCGAGCCCACCCCCGAATCCCCGCCCGACACCTCCATCCCCCGCGCGCGGGGCAGCGGCGCCGCCCGCGGTGGCCGCGCCCGTGGCGGACGCCCGCGCGGAGGCGGAGGCGGAGGCGGGGGCGGTGGCCGCTCCGGGGAGCGCCCGTCGCGTCCCAACCGCTCGGGCGAACGCGCGCCGGAGCTGCGCGAGGAGGACTTCTTCGGGGAGGGCGGCCCGCCCGCGCGCGCGCCTTCCCCGCGCCGCGCCGGTCCGCCGCCGCGCCGTACCTCCTCCTCCGCCGCGCCGCCGCGCGAGCGCCGCGAACGGCGCGAGTCCGATCGTCCGCGCCGCCGCCGCGACGAGGAGCCGGTCGAGCCCGACATCAACGCCGAGGAGGTGGAGCTGGCCGCCGAGGTGGTGGACGCCATCCTCCAGATCCTCGACATCGACGCGGGCATCAGCATCCGCGAGCCGGTGACGGCGGGCGACGGGCTGGGCGGCGCGCGCGCCGTCATCGACATCTCCGGCGACGACCTGGGCATGCTCATCGGGCGGCGCGGCGAGAGCCTCATGGCCTTCCAGTACGTGGTCAACCTGGTGGTGACGCGGCGGCATCCGGGGCGCGGCGGCGTGACCATCGACGTGGAGGGCTACCGGCGGCGGCGCGAGGATCAGCTGCTGGCGCTGGCCGAGCGCATGGCCGACCTCGTGCGCGAGCACGGCGACCCCATCACGCTCGAACCCATGCCCCCGGCCGAGCGCCGCCTCGTCCACCTCGCCCTCGCCGACGACCCCGAGCTGGAGACGAACAGCACGGGCGAGGGCGAGAGCCGCAAGGTCGTGATCAGCCCGCGGGAGGCGTGATGGCGCGCGAGACGGTCGCGGTCGTCAACCAGAAGGGCGGCGTGGGCAAGACCACCACGGCGCTCTCGCTGGCAGCGGCGCTGGCCCGCGCGGGCGAGCGCGTGCTCCTCGTCGACCTCGATCCGCAGGCCAACGCCACCAGCGCCGCGGGCCTGCGCGCCGTGCGCCCCCCCTCCCTCTACGAGGCGCTCACGGGCGCGGCCGAGGCCGCCGCCTGCGTGCGCCCCGTGCCCGACGAGGGCTTCGACCTGCTGCCGGCCACGGCCGCGCTGGCGGGCGCGGAGGTGGAGCTGGCCCCCGTCATCGCCCGCGAACGCCGCCTCGAGGGCGTCTGCGCCCCCCTCGCCGCGGGCTACGACTGGCTCTTCGTCGATTGCCCCCCCTCGCTCGGCATCCTCACCGTCAACGCCCTCACCGCCGCCAGCGGCGTGGTCGTGCCCGTCCAGTGCGAATACCTGCCGCTGGAGGGGCTGACGCAGCTGATGGGCACGCTCGACCTCGTGCGCGCCACGCTCAACCCCCGCCTGCGCGTGCTCGGCCTCGCGCTCACCATGCTCGATTCGCGCACGCGCCTGGCGCGCGAGGTGGCCGCGGACGTCCACCGCCACTTCCCCGACCAGACCTTCGCCACCGTCATCCCCCGCGCCGTGAGCCTGGCCGAGGCCCCCAGCCACGGGCGCACCATCTTCCGCCACCGCCCCGACAGCCGCGCCGCCAGCGCCTACCGCAGGCTGGCGGAGGAGCTGACCGCCCGCGCGGGAGCGCCCGCGTGACGGGGCCCGGGCCGGGCCTCGGGCGCGGGCTGGAGGCGCTGCTGCCGGGCGCGGGCGCGGCGGGCGCTCCCCACGGCCCGCGCGAGGTCGACATCGACCTGATCGCCCCCAACCCCGAACAGCCGCGCACCAACTTCCCCCCCGGGGAGCTGCGCGAACTGGCCGCCTCCATCCGCGAGCACGGCGTCATCCAGCCGCTCGTGGCCAGCGTCGCGCCGGAGGGCGGCTACCGCCTGATCGCGGGCGAACGCCGCCTCCAGGCCGCGCGCCTGGCGGGCCTCGCCGCCGTGCCCGTGGTCGTGCGCGAGGCCGCCGGGGCGGAGCTGCTGGAGCTGGCCCTCGTCGAAAACATCCAGCGCGCCGACCTCAACCCCGTCGAGGAGGCGCTCGCCTACCGCCGCCTGCTCGACGAGTACGGCCTCACGCAGGAGGAGGCGGCGCGGCGCGTGGGGCGCAGCCGCGCGGCCGTGGCCAACGCCGTGCGCCTGCTCCAGCTGGAGCCCGAAATCCGGCGCGGGCTGGTGGCCGGCGAAATCCGCGAGGGGCACGCCCGCGCCCTGCTGGGCCTGCCCGCGGGCCAGCAGCGGCTGGACCTCTGGCGCGAGGCGGCGCGCCGCCGCCTGAGCGTGCGCGAGACCGAGGCCGCCGTGCGCCGCGCCCTCGCCGAGCGCCCCGACGCCCCCGCACCCTCGCGCCCGGCCACGCCCCTGCGCGAGCTGGAGGCGGGCCTGCGCCGCGCCCTGGGCACGCGCGTGACGGTGACGGCGGGCCGCGGCGGGGGCGCGCGCATCGCCATCGAGACCTACAGCGCGGAGGAGCTGGACGCGGTCTCCGAGCGCCTCCTGCGCGCGGCGGAGTAGGTCGAACCGTTCCCCTTGCGCGATTGTGGTTCTGCGTTGCATACTGCGGAACCACGAAGGAGGGTGAACGATGGAACGCGACGGGAACGGCACGGTGTCGGTGGCCGCCATCCTGCGGACCGAGGAGCTGGCGTCGGAGTTCTTCCACGAAACGGAGTACCGGCTCGATATGGACAAGGTGAACGCCTTGCCCAATGTTCTGGAGCCCGACGTTCCGGGACGGGCGCTGACGCCCGAGGCAATCGCGGCCCGCCTGGCGCAGGATGCGGTCAGCGACAAAGACGACATCGATGCCAACCACTGGCTGGATGGTGCGACCACGGCCCTGTCCCTGATCGTCAAGCTGCGCGAGGGCTAGGCGGCGTCGCCTTCCTCACCATCCTCCGGCGTGAACAGCGCGTAGGAAATGTGCCTCACTCCCACCTCGTGCTTGGCCAGCTGCTCGCCCAGCAGCCTGCCGTTCATGAGCGACACGGGCGAGGCGTCGGGACGCTCCGCTTCCTCTTTCGCCCCGGTCGTGAAGTCGCTGGTCGTGATGATGACCCCTTGCTCGTGCGCGCCCAGGCTGCCCCGCAGCTGCTGGACCACGGGGCGACCCACATTCCCGCGCCAGCGCTTCGCCTGGACGGCCATGCGGACGCGGACCGCCTCCGCAACCACGAGGGTACCCCGCACATCCACGCCGCCATCACCGCCGAGGGACGTGATCGTGACTTCGTGAAACCCCATCTGTTCCAGCAGTGTACCCACGAGCCACTCGAACTCGGCGGGGGAGCCCTCGCGTGCCCGCTTCAGCAGCCGCTGACACATACGCTGGTTGTGCCGCTCGATCTGGGCGGCCATCTCCGGCGTCTGCCGGATGGGCGCGCCCGCCGCCGTGTTGATCTCGAACACGCCACGCCCGACGCGACGGAAGCGCGAGGCCGCGTCGTTGTTGCGAATGTCGCGGCTGATAGTGGCGTTCACCGTGGCCTCGGGCGTGCGCCCGCCGCCGTGTTCCGTCCACAGCCCGCTCGTGATCATGCGCTTCGTGAGCTCGCGGTAGTGGAGCGGTTCCCCAGCCTGACTGAGAATCTGGTACGCCGCCTCGAATGCGTTCATGCCGTGCCGTCCCCTTCGCGCGCACGATACGCCCCGCGCGCGCTGACGGCGGGGCCGCGAGCCTGTAGCATCCGCGCCGCGCGCCGCTTGCGCGCCGGAGGATGCGATGTCCCGGAAAACTCTCAGGCTCGCCGTGCTGGGCGTCGTGGGGGCGCTGCTCGCCATCGGGGCGGTGGCCGTGGTGGCGCAGTCCATGCGCACGGCCACCGTCGAGGTGGTCGTCTGGCGCGGCGTGGACGACGGCGCGCTGTACGCGAGCGCGCGCGTGGACGGGGGCGGGTGGCGCACGAGCGACGCGCCCCTGGACCTGTCGCGGCGCAGCGACAGCGGGCGCTTCGACGTGAGCGCGCCCGTCTCGCTCACGGTGCCGCTGCCGGACGAGGCCGCGCGCGACGACGGGCTCTTCCACGGCACGGGGCGGACGGCCGCCGGCGTCCACTACAACACGCGCGAGGCGGCGGACGGCACGCTCTCCACCATCCTCGACGTGACCTCGCTGGACGCCGTGGATGAGGCCCACATCACCGAGTTCTACCTGCGCTGCCGCTCCGGGGAGCTGTCGGTCTTCGTGCTGGGCCACGGCGATGGGCTGGAAGGGTTCACCGGCGCTACGGCGTCCGTTTCCCTCGCGGTGGACGGCGGCGAGGCGATCGTGCAGACGTGGCTGGTGATCGACGGCCACCGTGTCGCCGTGTCGGCCGCGCCGGGCGTGATCGCGTCCATGCTGGACGGGGCCTCGCGGCTGAGCGTGCGCATCGAGGCGCCGGACGGCGGCGTGAACGAGTACACCTACGACGTGACGGGCATCTTCGAGACGCCCGCGCAGCTGAACTTCGCCAGCTGCGGCCTCTAGGCGCGCGTGCGCCCGCCCACATCCGCCCCCGCGGACGCGGGGGCAGGGTGGAGGCGGGCGCACGCGCCCGGAGGGAAGCCATGCGCGTCGCCGTCACGGGAAGCACGGGGCTGATCGGGCGGCGCTGGCGCGCGCTGACGGCGGGGCCGCGAGCCTGTAGCATCCGCGCCGCGCGCCGCTTGTGCGCCGGAGGATGCGATGTCCCGGAAAACCATCAGGCTCGCCGTGCTGGGCGTCGTGGGGGCGCTGCTCGCCATCGGAGCGGTGGCCGTGGTGGCGCAGTCCATGCGCACGGCCACCGTCGAGGTGGTCGTCTGGCGCGGCGTGGACGACGGCGCGCTGTACGCGAGCGCGCGCGTGGACGGGGGCGGGTGGCGCACGAGCGACGCGCCCCTGGACCTGTCGCAGCGCAGCGACAGCGGGCGCTTCGACGTGAGCGCCCCCGTCTCGCTCACGGTGCCGCTGCCGGACGAGGCCGGGCGCGACGACGGGCTCTTCCACGGCACGGGGCGGACGGACGGCGGTGTCCACTACCTCACGCGCGAGGCGGCGGACGGCACGCTCTCCACCATCCTCGACGTGACCTCGCTGGACGCCGTGGACGAGGCCCACATCACCGAGTTCTACCTGCGCTGCCGCTCCGGGGAGCTGTCGGTCTTCGTGCTGGGCCACGGCGATGGGCTGGAAGGGTTCACCGGCGCTACGGCGTCCGTTTCCCTCGCGGTGGACGGCGGCGAGGCGATCGCGCAGACGTGGCTGGTGATCGACGGCCACCGGGCCGCCGTGTCGGCCGCGCCGGGCGTGATCGCGTCCATGCTGGACGGGGCCTCGCGGCTGAGCGTGCGCATCGAGGCGCCGGACGGCGGCGTGAACGAGTACACCTACGACGTGACGGGCATCTTCGAGACGCCCGCGCAGCCGAACTTCGCCAGCTGCGGCCTCTAGGCGCGCGTGCGCCCGCCCACATCCGCCCCCGCGCCCGCGGGGGTAGGGTGGGGCGGCGCACTCGCACCGGAGGGAAGCCATGCGCGTCGCCGTCACGGGAAGCACGGGACTGATCGGGGCGGCGCTGGCGCGCTCGCTCGAGGCGCGCGGCGACGAGGTCGCGCGCATCCGCCGCGGGCCCGCCCGCGCGGAAGGCGTGGACTGGGCCCCGCACGAGGGCTGGGCGCGCGCGGACGCCTTCGCGGGCTGCGACGCCGTCGTCCACCTCGCCGGCGCGTCCGTCGGCGAGGGCCGCTGGACGCCCGCGCGCAAGGCCGTGCTGCGCGAGAGCCGCGTGGACGCCACGCGCCTGCTGGTGGAGACGCTGGCGGCGCTGGAGCCGAAGCCGCGGCGGCTGGTGGCGGCCTCCGCCGTCGGCGTCTATGGCGACCGCGGCGAGGAGCGCCTGACGGAGGAGTCGGCGCGCGGCGAGGGCTTCCTCGCGGACCTCACGGCGGACTGGGAGGCGGAGTCGGCGCGCGCGGCGGAGGCGGGCATCCCCACGGCGCTGGCGCGCTTCGGCGTGGTGCTGGACCGGGATGCGGCGGCCTTCCGGCGCATGGCCCTGCCCTTCCGCCTGGGTGCGGGCGGCAGGCTCGGCGACGGGCGGCAGTGGATGCCGTGGGTGACGCTCGCGGACGCCGTGTCCGCCGTCGAACACCTGCTGGGGAACGGGACGGCGGGGCCGGTGAACGTGGTCGCGCCCGTGTCCGCGCGCAACGCCGAGGTGGCGGGCGCGCTGGGGCGGGCGCTGCGCCGTCCCGCCTTCCTGCCCGCGCCGCGCTTCGCCCTGCGGCTGGCGCTGGGCGAGCTGGCGGACTCCCTGCTCTTCGCCAGCCAGCGGGTCGCGCCCGAACGGCTGGCGGCGGACGGCTTCGCCTTCGCGCACCCGGACATCGACGGCGCGCTGGCGGCCGTGCTGCGCGGGTAACGGGCCGTGGCCGTCCACCGGCTGGCCGCGCGGCAGACGGTGCCCGCGCCGATCGAGGAGGCGTGGGCGTTCTTCTCGAACCCGCGCAACCTGCCCCTCATCACGCCCCCGTGGCTGGGGCTGGAGCTGACCTCGGCGCCGCCCGCGGAGATGGTCGAGGGGCTGCTCATCACCTACACGGTGCGGCCCTTCGCGGGGCTGGCCCTGCCCTGGGCCACGGAGATCACGCACGTCGAACAGGGCGTGCGCTTCGTGGACGACCAGCGCCTCGGCCCCTACGCGCTCTGGCACCACCAGCACGATTTCCGCGCCGTCGGGGGCGGCACGGAGGTGCGCGACACGGTCCACTACGCGCTGCCCTGCGGGCCGCTGGGGGACGTCGTGGCGCGGCTGGCGGTGCGTCCGCGCGTGCGCGCCATCTTCGCCTTCCGCCGCGCGGCGCTGGAGGCGCGCTTCGGCACGATGGAGGCTGGTTAAACCACGTCCCGCGCGATCAGGTCGGCCACCGTTTCGCGGCGCTGGAGCAGGCGCGATTCGCCGTCGCGCACGGCCACCACGGGCGGGCGCGGGGCCATGTTGTAGACGCTGGCCATGGCCAGGTTGTAGGCCCCGCTCGCGGGGATGGCCACCAGCTCGCCCGCCTCCAGCCGCGGCACGGCGGCGTCGCGCACGAGGATGTCGCCGCTCTCGCAGTACTTGCCCGCCAGCGTCACCGTCTCCTCCGCCGTGGCCAGCGGGCGGTCGGCGGAAAGGGCCTCGTAGGCCGAGCCGTACATGGCCGGGCGGATGTTGTCGGCCATGCCCCCGTCCAGCGAGACGTAGGTGCGCACGCCCGGGATCTCCTTGCGCGCGCCCACCTCGTAGACGGCCACCATGGCGCGCCCGACGAGCGAGCGCCCGGGCTCGACGTGGAGCGAGGGGCGTTCGAGGCCGTGCGCGTCGAGGGCGGCGTCGAGCGCGCGCGCCAGCCGTTCGGCGTAGTCGGCGATGGCGGGCGGATGCTGGTCGCGCGTGTAGGCGAGGGCGAAGCCGCCGCCCGGGCTGAATTCGCGGAAGGCGAAGCCGTGGCGGTCGCGCATCTCCGCGGCGAAGGCGCAGACCACCTCGCAGGCCGTCTCGTACGGCTCGAGCTCGAAGATGGGCGAGCCCAGGTGGACGTGCAGGCCGCGCGCGTCGAGCCCGTCCGCCGCCAGCGCCATCGCCACCGCCCGCTCCGCGTCGCCCGTGGCGATGGCGAAGCCGAACTTGGAATCGAGCACGCCCGTCGTCGTCTTGGCGTGCGTGTGCGGATCGACGCTGGGCGACAGGCGCAGGAGCACGGGCTGGCGCGCGCCGCGTTCCCGCGCCAGCCGGTCGAGCAGGGCCAGCTCGTGGAAGTTGTCCACCACCACGCGGCCCACGGGCTCGCCGTCGAGCGCGGCGGCCAGTTCGGCGGCGCTCTTGTTGTTGCCGTGGAAGGCGAGGCGGTCGGCGGGGAACGCGGCGGCGCGGGCCACGGCCAGCTCGCCGCCGCTGACCACGTCCATGCCCAGCCCCTCCTCGGCGACGATGGCGGCGAGGGGCAGGCTGAGCCAGGCCTTGGCCGCGTAGAGCACGGACGCGTCGGGCCAGCGCGCGCCGAATTCGCGGCGGAACTCGCGCGCGGTCCCGCGGAAATCGTCCTCGTCGAACACGTACAGGGGCGTGCCGTGCGCCGCCGCCAGCGCGCGCAGCTCGCAGCCGCCCACGGCCAGCCGTCCGGCGGGGGAGAGGGACGCCGTGCGGGGCAGCACGTGGCGCACGGGCAGGTCGTCGGGCAGGTCCACGCGCGCAGTATAGGGGGCCGCGGGCGCCCGGGCCGCGCCCTATACTGCGCGCATGGCGGGCGGGCTCTCCCATCTCGACGAGCGCGGCGCGGCGCGCATGGTCGACGTCTCGGGCAAGGCCGTGACCGCGCGCGAGGCCGTGGCCGAGGGCTTCGTGGCCATGCGCGCGGAGACGCTGGCGCTCATCCAGGAGGGCGGCCTGCCCAAGGGCGACGTGCTGGCCGTGGCGCGCGTGGCGGGCATCCAGGCGGCCAAGCGCACGAGCGAGCTGGTGCCCATGTGCCACCCCCTGCCCATCGCCGCCGCCGCCGTCGAGCTCGCGCCCGCGGGCGAATCGCGCCTGCGCATCGAGGCGCGCGTGCGCACGGAGGGCCGCACGGGCGTGGAGATGGAGGCGCTCACGGCCGTCTCCGTGGCCGCCCTCGCCGTCTACGACATGTGCAAGGCGGTGGACCGCGGGATGCGCGTCGAGGGCGTGCGCTTGCTGGAGAAGCGCGGCGGCGCGAGCGGCGAGTGGCGCGCGGATTAGCGCCCCTCCGCGCCAGCCAGCGTGGGAATGCCGCCGACGATGCGGACGGGGATCAGCTCGTGGCCCTCGACGCCCCCCGCGCCGAGCGCGACGAGCAGGATGGCGGAGTCGTTCGCCGGATCGGGGAAGCCGTCGAACGCGAAGTTGCCGAGGCTGTAGGCGATGAGCCCGCCGCCGTACTCCTCCACCTCCTGCAGCACGTGCGGATGCGAGCCGACCACGAGGGCCGCGCCCGCGTCGATGGCGGCGCGCGCCTGCTCGCGCTGCGCGGGGCTGGGCGCCGGTTGCCATTCGAGGCCGAAGTGGAGCATGACCACCACGAGGTCGGCCTCGCGGGCGGCGGCCCCCACCTCCGCCGTCATCGCCGCCACGTCGAGCCAGGCCACGCCCGGCGCGTCGCCCGTGGCCGCCCACGCGCGTGGATCGAAGCCGCCGCCCTCGACGGGCACGGTCACGTAGCCGAGGAAGGCGATCGTCAGCCCGCCGCGCGCGATCGCGGCGGGGGCGTGCGCGGCGGCGCGGTTCGGCCCCGCGCCGACGTACCGGACGCCGCGTTCGGCCAGCAGCGCGCGCGTCTCCGCGAGCGCCGCCGGTCCGTAGTCGAGGGCGTGGTTGTTGGCGAGCGAGACGAGGTCGATGCCCGCGAGCGCCAGCGCCTCCGCCGCCACCGGCGGGGCGCGGAAGGCGTAGGCCTTGGGCGCGGGCGCGCCGCCCACGCCGATCGGGCTCTCGATGTTGGCGATGGCGATGTCCGCCCCGGCGAGGATGTCGCGCACGGCGGCGAAGGCCGCGCCCGCGCCGTCCCGCTCCAGCCGCGCGCCCACGCTCCGCGCCAGCATCACGTCGCCGACGGCGGCCAGCAGCACGCGCGCGGGCGCGGGCGTTGGCGTGGCGGTGGCGGTGGCGGTGGGCGTGGCGGTGGCGGTGGGTGTGGCGGAGGCGGTGGGCGTGGCGGAGGCGGTGGGCGTGGCGACGGCGGCGGGCGTGGCGGAGGCGGTGGGCGTGGCGACGGCGGCGGGCGTGGCGGAGGCGGTGGGCGTGGCGGTGGCGGTGGGCGCGGGATCGGCGGCGGCGCCGCAGGCCATCGCCATGGTGGCGAGCGCGAGGGCCGTCGCGAGGAGCATGGCGGGCGCGCCCGGACCGGCCATCCCGCGCAAGGTAGCAGAGCCGCTTTGACATACTGGCGTCAATGCACGATGCTTTGATGCATGAGGACCACCGTCAGGCTCGACGACGCCCTGCTGGGGGAAGCGAAGGCCCGCGCCGCGCGCGAGGGCCGCACGCTCACCGCCTTCTTCGAGGACGCCCTGCGCCGCGCCCTCGCCGAGGCCGGCCGCCGCCCCGCGCGCCCGCTCCCCGCGCTGCCCACCTTCGGCGGCGGCGGGCTCCTGCCCGGCGTCGACCTCGACGACTCCGCCGCCCTGCTCGACCTCATGGAGGGCCGGTGATCCTCACCGACGTGAACGTCCTCGTCTACGCGCACCGCGAGGACGCGGACCGTCACGCCGAGTACGCCGCCTGGCTCGCCGAACGGGCGCGCGCGGCGGACGCCTTCGGCGTGAGCGACCACGTGCTCAGCGGCTTCATCCGCATCGTCACGCACCCGCGCGCCTTCGCGCGGCCCAGCCCGCTGGCCGCGGCGCTGGCCTTCGCCGGGGCCGTGCGGAGCTTCCCCAACGCCGTGCCGGTCGCGCCCGGGGAGCGCCACTGGGGCATCTTCGCGCGGCTCTGCGAGGGCGCGAACGCGCGCGGCAACCTCGTGCCCGACGCCTGGCTGGCGGCGCTGGCCATCGAGTGCGGCGCGGAGTGGATCACGACGGACCGCGACTACGCCCGCTTCCCCGGCCTGCGCTGGCGCCACCCGCTGGCGGCGTGACGGCGGCCTCCTTCATGTATTGAGCGGGGCGCTCCACGCTTTCGCGTGTCACAGATGAGCGCCCCGCTCAACAACGCAGCGGCGGACTACCGCCGGAGCGTCTGCACCTTCCCCGTTTGTCCGAACATCCAGAAGCCGAGCGGCAGCAGGATGATCGTGATGCTCGCGAGCCATGCCGTGTAGAGCCAGAGCGCCGTGCCCCACCAGCCGATCACGACGTACCACAGGGTTCGGACGTACCAGCGGTGCTGTGGACGGTCGTCGCGCGCCACCATCGTGATCCCCGCTTCACTCATGGTGACCTGGAGCTTCTGAGACGACTTCAGCGTCACAATCTGGGGAATGCGGTTGATGAGCCAGATGGCGGCGGGGATGCCAATGATCGTCCACTGGAGCAGAACCGCCAGCGTGACCGTCAGGAAGGACAGCCACCAGCCGATGAAAAGGAACCACACCACCCGGATGACGATGTTGGTCTCACCCGAATCCGCCACCATGATCACGGGCGCGGCGGTCTGGACATTGACGTTGACGGACGGCGGCGGCGGAACGTTCACCGTCTGCTGAACGTTCACGTTCGGGGAGCCTTGCCCGGCGGTCTGCGTGACCCCCGCGTCCACATTGACGCCAGCATCAACGTTCAGGCTCTGCCCCGACGGAGGGACGGCCTCAGCCGTCGGCGAATTCGCGGAGGCTTCTTCAGTGGTGGCGGACGCGGGCGCTTCCGTGCCCATCCCGTCCGGCGGCGCGCTCTCATCCGCCGCCTCCTGGCCCGCAGGCGCGCGTTCCTGATCACTCACCGGCATTCTCCCTCCCCAGTCAGTGGCGAGACGCAAGATACACGGTTTTGGAGTACCCGCAAACTGAGTAGACGCTGGCGGCGTGAGTTCGCCCTATGATCCCCGCTACCCACCCCTGCGGCGGAGGCTGCGGGAGGCGCGGCTGAGCGCTGGCCTGACGCAGGTGGAGGCCGGGCGCGCGCTGGGGACGACGCAGCAGTACGTCAACCGTTGCGAGGCGGGCGACCGGCGCGTGGACGTGCTCGAGCTGATCGATTTCGCGCGCCTCTACGGGACGCCCGTCGCGTGGCTCATCGAACCGGCGGAGCGGGACGGCCCCGCGCCCGCGTGATCCCCTGGGACGATTTCGCGCTAGGCTACGGGGGCGGCGGAGGTGCTGGCATGACCACTGCGGTGCGTGAGGCGCGCGCGCGGACCGTCTGGTGCGACGACGAGTCGCTGTGGGTGGCGCTCGCCGACGGGCGCCGTCTGGCCGTGCCCCTCGCCTTCTTTCCGAGGCTGCTGGGCGCTTCCCCGGCGGAACGCGAGCGCTGGCAGCTGAGCGGCGAGGGACGCGCCATCCACTGGGACGCGCTCGACGAGGACGTCAGCGTGGCGGGCCTGCTCGCGGGGGCGGGCGACCGGAGGGCGGCGGGCCAGGGGCGCTGATGCGGATCGCGCAGGTGTGCTACCACACGAGCCCGCTGGCCCCGCTCGGCGGACGCCAGGCGGGCGGCATGAACGTCTACGTGCGCGAACTCTCGCGCGAGCTGGCGCGGCAGGGCCACGAGGTCGACGTGTTCACGCGCCGCGAGGACGCGGACGCGCCGGAAACGGAGATGCTCGCGCCCGGCCTGCGGCTGGTGCGGCTGGCGGCGGGCCCGCCCGCGCCGCTGGACAAGGAAGCGGCGGCGCCTTTCATCCCCGAATTCGCGGCGGCCATGGGGCGCTTCGCGGCGGCGGGCGCGCGCCCCGACGTGGTGCACGGCCACTACTGGCAGGGGGCGGCGGCGGGCGAGGCCTTCGCGCGGGCCGCCGGAGCGCCCCACGTGGTCATGTTCCACACGCTGGGCGAGGTGAAGAACCGCGCGCGCGTCTCCGAGCGGGAGCCGCTGGCGCGCATCCGGCGGGAGCGCGAGCTGGCGGCCTCGGCGGACGCCATCCTCACCGCCAGCGCGCACGAGCACGTCCTGCTGGAGCGCTACTACGGGGCCGACCGCGCGCGCATGGCCAGCATCCCCTGCGGCGTGGACACGGAGCGCTTCCGCCCGCACGACCGCGAGGCCTGCCGCCGCGCCCTCGGCATCGAGGGGGAGCGCCCGGCGCTGCTCTGGGTGGGCCGTCTGGAGAAGCTGAAGGGGGTGGACATCCTCATTGACGCGCTGGCGCAGCTGCGGGAGGCGGACCCCCTGCTGCTGGCGGTGGGCGGCGACGGGGGCGCGGGGGCGCTGCGCGCGGAGCTGGAGGAGCGCGCGCGCGCGGCGGGCCTCGCCGCCAACGTGCGCTTCGCGGGCGCGGTCGCGCACGAGGAGCTGCCCGTCTGGTACGCCGCCGCCGACGTGTGCGTGGCCCCCAGCTACTACGAGAGCTTCGGGCTGGCGGCGGTGGAGGCCATGGCCTGCGGCACGCCCGTGGTGGCCTCGCGCGTGGGCGGGCTGATCGAGACCGTGACGGACGGCGTGAACGGCTACCTCATCCCCTGGCGCTGCCCCGAGCCCTTCGCGGAGAAGCTGGAGGTGCTCATCCGCAACCCCGAGCTGCGCGCCAACTTCGCGCGCGCGGCCCGCCGCTCCGCCGCGCGCTTCCGCTGGGACGGCATCGCGCGGCGCGTGGCCGCCCTCTACGACGGCGTGGTCGCCGCGCGCGCCGCCGGAGCGGTCGCGTGAGGCGCCCGCGCTGGCTCGGCGGCAAGGCCCCCGCGCCGGAGCTCCCGCCGCTGGACACGCCCGCCCGCGCGATGGTGGTGATGGCCCACCCCGACGACGCCGAATTCGTCTGCGGGGGCACGGTGGCGAAGTGGTGCGCGGAAGGCTGCGAGGTGACCTACGTGGTCGTCACCGGCGGCGACAAGGGCACGCACGACGAGTCCATGCACCCGGAGAAGCTGGCCGCCATCCGCGAGGAAGAGCAGCGGGCCGCCTGCCGCGCGCTGGGCGTGAAGGAGTGCGTGCTCCTCGGCCATCCCGACGGCCACACGGTGGACGAGGAGGAGCTGCGCGGGCTGATCGTGCGCCTCATCCGCATCCACCGCCCGGAGGTCATCATCACCTGGGACGCCTTCCGCCGTGGCTTCAACCACCGCGACCACCGCAACGTGGGCGTCCTCACGGCGGACGCCGTCTACCCGCTCGTGCGCGACCGTCTGGCCTATCCGCGCGACGAGGAGGACGGGCTGGCCTCGCATCAGGTGAACGAGATCCTGCTGGCGGGCAGCGACGATCCGGACTACGCGGTGGACGTGACGGAGCACTGGGAGCGGCGGCTGGAGGCGGTGCTCTGTCACGCCAGCCAGATCGGGGGCCGCACGCGCGCGGATTTCCTGCGGATGCGGGACGAGCAGATCGCGCGGCAGGGCCACGCGCGGCTGGAGGAGCGCTTCCGGCGCTGGTCGATCCGCCGCCCGCCGCCCCCGCGCGCCCCGCGTTGACAACCCCGCCCGCGAGCCCGATCATGGTCGGGCGGGCGGCGAGTGCTTCCGACCTTCTTTTGCGGTGGCCAGGCGACTCGCCCGCCGTCCGACCTCTTCCCCTGCTGGTGCGTCCATGTACCTGCTCTATGCGGATGAATCCGGCTCGCCCAGTTCGCGCCATTTCGTGCTGGGCGGGATCGCCGTCCACGAGCAGGATGCCTACCCCCTGGCGCGGGCGGTGGATGCGCTCTTCGCGCAGTTGCCCGCCGCCTGTCGGTTCGAAGAGCTCCACGCGCAGCAGATCCGGCAGGGATCGGGGCGTTGGCAGGGCATTGCGAAGGCGCGGCGGGAACGGTTGGTCGACGACATCGCGCGCCTGCTGCTTGCGGGGCAGCCCGGGGCGCGGCGTCATCCCGCGCTGTTCGCGGTCGGTCTGCACAAGCGTTCCTTCCCGCGCCAGAATCCGTACGAACGCGCCTACGAGGAGTTCTTCGCGCGCTGCAACGGGATGCTCGGCAGGCTCGCCTCGCGGGGCGACCGCCATCGCTGCGTCGTGATCGCCGACCAGAGCCGCTTCAAGCTCGAATCCGCCATCCAGACGGCGATGCTCGGCTGGCGCGAGCGCGGAGCGTCCACGGGCGCGGCCATCGGCCCGCTCTCCGCCTACGCCGAGGTGCCGCTCTTCGTCGACAGCAAGGCCAGCAGGCTGGTCCAGCTCGCCGACTTCGTCGCGCACTGGGTCTATCGCGCGTACGAGGCGGGCGACGATTCCGTGCTCACGCGCCTGGCGGGCGGGTTCGATCAGGAGGAAGGCGTGCTCCACGGGCTGGTCCATCTGGTGCGCGACCATCGCGCCTGCGATTGCCTCGCCTGCGGGTCGCGGCGTCCGGCGCGGGAGTGACGCCCGCTCAGCCGAGCGGCTCGAAGCGCTTGCCGGCGCTGCGGAGGCGCACGTTCCCGGCGTCGATGCGGACCTCGCCGCGATGCTCCGCCGTCACGCTCCCCAGCCGCCAGCATTCGATGCCGTGCTCCGCGCCGATGGCCAGCGCGCGTTCCGCCTCCGCCTCGGGCACGACCGCGCAGAAGCCCGCGCCCATGTTGAACACACGGTACAGCTCCTCGTCGGGGATGCCGCCCAGCTCGCGGATGAGGGCGAACACGGCGGGCTCGGGCGGAAGCTCCTCGATCCTGATGCCCACCGTCGCGGGCAGACGCGCGAGGTTGAGGAAGCCGTCGCTCGTGATGTGCGCGAAAGCGTGCACGTCGAACGCCGCGCGCAGGGCCAGCGCCAGGTCGACGTAGATGGCCGTCGCCGCCAGCAGCTCCTCGCCGAGCGTGTGCCCGAACTCCGGCACGTAGCGGTTGGGGCCCCAGCTCTCGCGCTCGAACACGCGCCGCGCCAGCGTGAGGCCGTTGCTGTGAATGCCGGTGGAGGCGTAGCCGATGATCGCGTCGCCGGGCTTGACCCGTTCCCCCGTGATCACCGCGTCGAGCGGGACCATGCCCACGCAGGTGCCCACCAGGTCGAACGCCTCCGCGCCGCCCGCCAGCATCTCCGCGACCTGCGCGGTTTCGCCACCGGGGATGGAGATGCCCGCCTGCCGTGCGCCCTCGACCAGCCCCTTCGCCAGCTCGAGCAGCTGGTCGCCGTCCGTGGACTTGACGGCCACGTAGTCGACCATCGCCACCGGCTCCGCGCCCACGCAGAGGATGTCATTGGCGTTCATGGCCACGCAGTCGATGCCGACCGTGTCGTACTTCCCCAGCGCCTCGGCCACGAGCAGCTTGGTGCCCACGCCGTCGGTGGCGATGGCGAGGCCGAGGTTCCCGCCGAGGTCGAGCACGGCGGCGTAGGGCTCGGCCACGCCGGGGAATTCCAGCGGCTGGCCGCGGCGCGCGAAGGCATGCGTGGAGCGGAAGAGGTCGATGGCGCGCCCGAACGAGCGCATCTCCTCGGAGGAGGCGACTCCGGCGCTCCGGTAGGAGAGCCCCGGTTCGCGGGTGGCTGCCGAATGCGGAGCCTGCGCCATACCCCCTCGCGCGGTGGGCCGCTGGAGCCGCCCGCCGCGCGCAGTGTACGCGCCTGCGCGGCCATGTGCGCGGCGGGGGGGCTGCGCGCGCGCGGGATGGCGCGTAGGATGCGGGCGAATCCTCGATTGCGGGGGGATGTCCGTGTCCGACTTCCAGATCGACACCGGCAACACGGCCTGGATGCTGGCCGCCGCCGGGCTGGTGCTGTTCATGACGCCGGGGCTGGCCTTCTTCTACGGCGGCCTCACGCGCGACAAGAACGTCGTCGGCACCATCATGCACTCGTTCATCACCATCGGCGTGGTGGCCGTGCTCTGGGTGGTGATCGGCTACTCCCTCGCCTTCGGCGAGGACCAGGGGCTGGGCCTCATCGGCAACCTCGACCACGTGGGCCTGCGGGGCGTGGGCGTGACCGAAGGCGACAACGGCGTGCCCGAGCTGCTCTTCATGGCCTTCCAGATGATGTTCGCCATCATCACGCCCGCACTCATCACGGGCGCCTTCGCGGAGCGCGCCAAGTTTGGCCCCTTCCTGCTCTTCATCGCCCTCTGGTCGGTCATCGTCTACGCGCCCGTGGCGCACTGGGTGTTCGGCGAGAACGGCTGGCTCAACACCTTCTCGGGCGAGGGCGTGCCCCCCGACATCGGCATCAACGGGCTCGACTTCGCGGGCGGGCTGGCCATCCACATCAACGCGGGCGTGGCCGCCCTGGCCGCGGTGCTCGTGTTCGGGCGGCGCCGGGGCTACGGCGTCGATCCCATGGAGCCGCACGACATCACCATGGTGGTGCTGGGCGGGGCCATGCTCTGGTTCGGCTGGTTCGGCTTCAACGCGGGCAGCGCCCTCGCCGCCAGCGGGCAGGCCGTCTACGCCTTCGTGGCCACCGCCGTGGCGGCGGGCGCGGGGGCGCTCACCTGGACGCTGGTGAGCTGGTGGTTCGGCGGCAGGCCGCGCGGCGCCCCCGAGGGCGCGTCGCCGGGCGAACGCCTGCTGGGCCGGATCGTGCGCCGCGGCGGCAAGCCGAGCGTGGTGGGCGGCGTCTCGGGCGCGGTCGCGGGGCTGGTGGCGATCACGCCCGCCTCCGGCTACGTGCAGCCCATGGAGGCCATCGCCGTGGGCGCGGGCGCGGGCCTCATCTGCTACTTCGCGGTGCTGCTGCGCCAGCGCGTCCGCTTCGACGATTCCCTCGACGTCGTCGCCGTGCACGGCGTGGGCGGCCTCTGGGGCGCCATCGCCACGGGCATCTTCGCCTCCACCGTGGTGGGCGCGCCCGAGTTCCGCGAGGGCCTCATCCACGGCGAATGGCGGCTGCTCTGGGACCAGACGGTCGGCATCGTGGCCGTCTGCGCCTGGTCCTTCACCCTCACCTTCGCCATCCTCAAGGGGCTGGACTGGATCTTCGGCGTGCGCGTCTCCCGGGACGAGGAGGAGACGGGGCTGGATCTGAGCCAGCACGGCGAGCGCGCCTACGCCCACGACGAGGGCGGGGTCGTCTTCCCCGGCGGCATCGTGGCCCCCGTCCAGGGGACCGTCTCCCCCGTGGCCGGTTCGTCGGCGCCGCCGGTCGCCACCGCGCCCACGCTTCAGCCGCCGCCGGTGCAGCCGCCCACGCTGCAGCGGCCCACGCTCCAGCCGCCGCCGCTTCAGCCGCCGACCATTCCGCCGCCGCAGGGCGGGCAGCAGGAGAAGCATGATGAAGAAGATTGAGGCGATCATCCGTCCCGAGCGTCTGAGCCACGTGCGCGCGGCGCTGGACGAGCTGGGCCTGCGCGGCCTGAACGTGGTCCCCGTGAGCGGCAGCGGCGCCCAGCGCGGCGTGGTCCACCAGGGGCGCGGCGGGGAGGAGGTCGTGGTCGACATCCTCCCCCGCCTCAAGGTCGAGCTGGTCGTCACCGACAGCGCCACCGAGCTGGTGGTGCGCGCCATCGCCGCCAGCGGCTTCACGGGAGAGGTGGGCGACGGGCGCGTGTTCGTGCTGCCCGTGGGGGATGCCGTCCGCATCCGCACGGGGGAGCGCGGCGACGTGGCCCTCTGAAGCCCCGCCGCGGTCATCCGCGGGCGCGCGATCGCCGCCGCGGCCCGCCCGCCCTGAGCCGCGCGGGGGGAGCGCGTGTCCGAGCTCGATAGCGGCAACACCGCCTGGATGCTGTTCGCCACCGCGCTGGTGTTCTTCATGACGCCCGGGGTGGCGCTCTACTACGGCGGCATGACGCGCGGCAAGAACGTCGCCGGCACCATGATGCAGATGTTCATGGCCATGGCCGTGGTGGCCGTGCTCTGGGTGACGGTGGGCTACACGCTGGCCTTCGGACGCGACGTGGGGCTGGGGCTGCTCGGCGGGTTCGACCACTTCGCCCTGCGCGACGTGGCCGTCGGCGTCGACCGCTTCGCCATCCACGGCCCCGAACAACTGGAGGCCGACCAGCTGCTGGCCCACGGCGTGCCCGATCTGCTCTTCATGGTCTTCTACATGGCCTACGCCATCATCACGCCCGTCCTCATCACGGGAACCTTCGCCGAACGGGCGAAATTCGGCCCCTTCCTGCTCTTCGTCGCCCTCTGGTCGCTCATCGTCTTCGCCCCCGTGCTGCACTGGGTGTTCGGCGTGAACGGCTGGCTCAACGTCTTCTCCGGGCCGGGCGTGCACGCGCACACGGGCATCAACGGGCTCGATTTCGCGGGCGGGCTGGCGGTGCACGTGAACGCGGGCTTCGCGGCCCTGGCGGCGGTGCTCGTCTTCGGACGGCGGCGGGGCTACGGGGTGACGCCCATGGAGCCGCACAGCACGGTCAAGATCTTCCTCGGCTCCTCCATGATGTGGTTCTGCTGCTTCGGCTTCATCGCCGGCAGCGCCGTGGCCTCCGACGAGCAGGCGATCTACGCCTTCGTCAGCGCCATCGTGGCGGCGGGGGCGGGTTCGCTCTCCTGGATGCTGGCCAGCTGGTGGCACGGGGGGAAGCCGCGCGCGACGGCGGCGGACGCGCCGCCCTGGCGCCGCGCGTGGGGGCGGCTGTGGCGGAGCGGGGGACATCCCAGCGCCATCGGCGCCTCCTCGGGCGTGACCGCGGGGCTGGTGGCGGTCACGCCCGCCTCCGGCTACGTGCAGCCCATGGAGGCCATCGCCATCGGGCTGGCCGCGGGCGCCATCTGCTACTTCGCCGTGCGCCTGCGCCCCCGCACGGGGCTCGACGATTCGCTGGACGTGATCGCCGTGCACGGCGTGGCCGGCGTCTGCGGGGCCATCGCCACGGGCCTCTTCGCCACCTCCGCCGTGGGCGCGCCGGAGTTCCGCGAGGGGCTCATCGCGGGCGAGTGGCGGCTGCTCTGGGACCAGACCGTCGGCGTGCTGGTGGTGGGCGGCTACTCCTTCACGGCCACCTTCCTCATCCTCAAGGGGCTGGACCTGGCCTTCGGGGTGCGCCTTTCGGCGGAGGACGAGGAGATGGGGCTGGACCTGAGCCAGCACGGCGAGCGCGCCTACGTGCGCCGCGAGGAGGACCACGCGGATCCCGGCTCCCTCTTCCCCGGCGGCATCCTGGTGCAGCCGGTGGCGCCGCTCATCCCGTCGGTGCCGACGCTGCCGCCGCGCCCCTCCGCGCCCCGCTCCGCCGCTCCGCCGCGCCAGCCGCCCCCCATTCCGCCGCCCCCCATTCCGCCGCCGCAGGGGGAGGGCGAAGGCGGGCCGTAACACGAATTTCACGGCGGGGGCGCGGCGGGCGTTGCCCCTTCGCCGCCCCGCTGGCGATGATAGGATGCATACGCGGCGCGCCGTCCCCGGCGCGCGCCCACCTGCGGAGAGGGAGCGAGGCATGACCCCCGAAGACGTTCAGCGCATGATCGATGAGAACGACGTCGTCGTGATCGACGTGAAGTTCACGGACCTGCTCGGCGCCTGGCAGCACTTCTCGGTGACGACGAGCGAGTGGAGCGAGGACGTGTACCACGAGGGGCTGGGCTTCGACGGCTCCAGCATCAGCGGCTTCCAGAGCATCGAGCGTTCGGACATGATCCTCATCCCCGACCCGAACACGGCGGTGATGGACCCCTTCATGAAGCACCCCACGCTCAGCATCATGGCCGAGGTCAACGACCCGCTCACGGGTGAGGGCTACCCCAAGGACGCGCGCTCCGTGGCCCGCCGCGCCGAGCAGTACCTCAAGGTCACGGGCGTGGCCGACGAGTCGTTCTGGGGCCCGGAGCCCGAGTTCTTCGTGCTCGACAGCGTGCGCTACGACTCCGGGCGCGACTCCTCCTACTACTACATCGACTCCGCGGAAGCGGCCTGGAACACGGGCAGGGGCGACCCCGGCGAGCCCAACCTGGGCTACAAGACGGAGCACAAGGAAGGCTACTTCCCCGTGCCCCCGCGCGACACGCTGCAGGACCTGCGCACGGAGATGGTGCTGGAGATGCAGAAGGTCGGCATCGAGGTGGAAATTCACCACCACGAGGTGGCCACCGCCGGCCAGTCCGAGATCGACATGCGCTTCAGTCCGCTCGTGAAGATGGCCGACAACGTGCAGTGGTACAAGCACGTGGTGCGCAACGTGGCGCGCCGCGCGGGCAAGGCCGCCACCTTCATGCCCAAGCCCGTGTTCGAGGACAACGGCAACGGCATGCACGTCCACCAGTCGCTCTGGAAGGACGGGACCAACCTGTTCTTCGACGCCGACGGCTACGGCCTGATCTCGGAGATGGCGCGCTACTACATCGGCGGGCTGATCCGGCACGGGCCCGCGCTCATGGCCTTCTGCGCGCCCACCACCAACTCCTACAAGCGCCTCGTGCCCGGTTACGAGGCCCCCAACGTGCTCGTCTACAGCGCGCGCAACCGCAGCGCGGGCGTGCGCATCCCCATGCTCTCGAAGAGCCCGCGCTCCAAGCGCATCGAATTCCGCTCCCCCGACCCCACCTGCAACCCCTACCTCGCCTTCGCCGCCCTGCTCATGGCCGGGCTGGACGGCATCGCCAACCGCATCGACCCGGGCGCCCCGGTGGACAACGTCGACCTCTTCGAGATCGACCCCCGCGAACACGGCTACCCCGTCATCCCCGGCTCGCTCGAGGAGGTGCTGGACGCGCTGGAGCAGGACAACGAGTTCCTGCTGCGGGGCGGGGTGTTCGACGAGGACCTGATCCGCACCTGGATCGACTACAAGCGCGTGCACGAGGTGGCCGAGGTGGGCATCCGCCCGCATCCGCACGAGTTCGCGCTCTACTTCGACGCCTAGGGGGCGGCGGATGGGGGCGGCGGCCGATCGCTTCGCCATGACGCTGGGGCGCGCGCTCTACTCGATGCGCGCCATCCGCCGCTTCCGCCCCGACCCGCTGGCGCGGGCCGACCTGCGCGATATCCTCGACGCCGCCCGTCAGGCCCCCAACGGCGGCAACGCCCAGCCTTGGCGCTTCCTGCTGGTGACGGACGCCGCGAAGCGCGCTCGCCTGGGCGAGCTCTACCGCGAGGCGTGGTGGGCCAAGCGCCGCGACGAGGGCGTCGCCGGGCCGCAGGACATCCCGCCGGGCAAGAGCGTGCGCCGCTCGGCCATGCGCCTGGCGGACGAGATCGGGAGCGCCCCCGCCATCGTGCTCGTGTGCGCCACGGCGCGCGGCGCGGGCGCCGCCCAGTCCGTCATCCCCGCCGTGCAGAACCTCCTGCTGGCGGCGCGCGCCCTCGGCATCGGCGGCACCATCACCACCCTCCACGCCGTGGTGGACGAGCGCGTCCGCGCCCTCTTCGGCATCCCCGACGAAGCGCAGGTGGTCTACTGCGTGCCGCTCGGCTACCCGCGCGGGCGCTTCGGGCCGCTCGCCCGCAAGCCCCTCGCCGAGGTGGCCGCCCTCGACGCCTGGGACGCAACGCCCGACTGGCTCGCCACCTGATCCCGCCCGTCACTGCGCGAAGGCGTCGTCCAGCAGCAGGTCGCCCAGCCGACGCACGTAGCGCCCGCCCTCGCGGTCGACGTCCCAGCCGCGCGCCTCGAGCCGCGCGCGCAGGGGGCGCGTGCCCGCCGTGAGCGGCAGCTCGGCGGCGTGCGCGCCGTGCGTGCCCGCGTGGTGGGCGGCGCGCTCCACCATCCAGGCGTCCAGCCCGCGCCCCTCGTAGCCCGGGGCCAGCGCGGGCTCGCGGATGGCGGCGCGCCCGTCGCGCCCCACGCGCGCGTGGATGGCGCCCGCCACGCGCTCCCCGTCGGCGGCCACGAACCAGCCCGGACGCGGCCCCTGCGTGAAGGGCCACGGGTCCTCGCCCGTGAGCGCCGCGATGGCCTCCGCGTCGCCGCGCCGCTGCTCGCGCACGGTCAGCAGGGGCAGGCGGCGCTCGACCGTGAGCACGGCCAGCGTCCCCTCGCGGAAGGGTTCGCGCGCGCGCCCCACGGGCAGGTAGCCGAGCGCCGCGAAGTAGCCCGCCAGCCGCGGTTCGTCGGGGATGCGCGCGCGCACGAGCCGCAGGCCGCCGTCCTGCGCCCGCGCCTCCACGGCGCGCACGAGCGCGCGGCCCGCGCCCGCTCGCGCGGAGGCCAGCAGGTCGAAGCCGCCGATGCCCTCCTCCGCCTCGCGCCGCCGCACGCATCCGGCGAGGCCGCCGTCGCGCTCGGCCAGCAGAAACGCCTCGCCCGTCTGCAGGCGCAGGGCCAGCCCCGCGGCGTCGGGCGGCGCCGCCTCCGGGTAGCAGGCGTCGGAGGCGGCGAAGGCCTCCGCCAGCAGCGCGGCCATGGCGGGCGCGTCGTCGCCGCCCGCCGCGCGCACGGCGAAGCGCCTCGCGTCCGGTCTGGCGGGCGTTGTTGCGAGTGGCATGGCGTCGCCCGCGATTGTACGGGCTCGCCCCGCGCGGCGGCGGGCGAGGGTCTACAATGGCGGCGCACACCCCGGCGGCCCCCGCGCCGCCCGCGAAGGAAGGTTCCGCCATGGAAGACGTCGTCCTCGCCAGTGGCGTTCGCACCGCCATCGGCACGTTCAACGGCTCGCTCGCCAACACGCCCGCCTCCGCGATCGGCTCCACCGTCATCGGCGAGTCCGTCGCCCGCGCCGGACTCGAGCCCGGCGACGTCGACCAGGTGGTCATGGGCATCGTCGGCCAGGTGGCCGAGGACGCCTACCTCTCCCGCGTCTCCGCCATCCGCGCGGGGCTGCCCGTCGAAGTCCCCGCCGTCAACGTCAACCGCCTCTGCGGCAGCGGCCTCGAGGCCATCAACACCGCCGCCCGCTACGTGGAAACGGGCGACGCCGAGGTGGTCGTCGCGGGCGGCGCCGAGAACATGACGCGCCTGCCCTTCTACCTGCGCAAGGCTCGCTCCGGCTACCGCCTCGGCCACGACGAGATCGAGGATGGCATCATCAAGCTCCTCAGCGACCCCTTCGAGGACCACCACATGGGCATCACCGCCGAGAAGCTGGCCGAGGAGTACGAGATCACCCGCGCCGCCCAGGACGAGTTCGCCGCCGAAAGCCAGCGCCGCGCCCTCCACGCCATCGAGGAAGGCCGCTTCAGGGAGCAGATCGTCCCCGTCACCGTGCGCGAACGGCGCGAGGAGCGCGTCTTCGACACCGACGAGTTCCCCCGCGCCAGCACCGCCGACCAGCTGGCCAAACTGCGCCCCGCCTTCAAGAAGGACGGCATGGTCACGCCCGGCAACGCCAGCGGCATCAACGACGGCGCCGCCGCCACCGTGGTCATGAGCGCCGCCAAAGCGGACGCGCTGGGCGTGAAGCCGCGCCTGCGCCTCGTGGCCCGCGCCGAGGCCGGCGTCGACCCCTCCATCATGGGCAGCGGCCCCATCCCCGCGGTCCACAAGGCGCTGGAGAAGGCGGACATGTCGCTCGACCAGATGGACGTGATCGAGCTGAACGAGGCCTTCGCCAGCGTGGCCTGCGCCTGTTCCAACGAGCTCTCGCTGGACCCGGCGAAGACGAACCCGAACGGGGGCGCCATCGCCCTCGGCCATCCCGTGGGCGCGACGGGCGCGATCCTGACCGTGAAGCTGATGCATGAGCTGGAGCGCACGGGCGGCCGCTACGGCCTCGTGAGCCTCTGCATCGGCGGCGGCCAGGGCATCGCCACCATCTTCGAGCGCCTGGACTAGCCCGCGCCCGCGTCCGCGCCCCCACCACGGGGGCGCGGGGCGGGGGGGAAGAGGAAGCCCGATTGACCTACCGCATCCTATCGACTGAGGATCGTGATGCTCTGGTGCTGGGCGAGACATGCGAGCGGATACGCTTCTGTGTCCGTTCGAGCTTCCGCTCGTGGAATGAATGCGTTGAATGGGAGCGGTCATACTGACTAGAGGACGAGCTGGAAAAATCGGCTTCCCCAACGCCTTTCGAGATCATGCAAGCGCTTGTCGATGATGGGAGCATAGTCGGGTGTGGGAAAGATGATGAACGCACGCTGGCTTGTTGCAAGGATTCTCGGAATTCTGTAGATTTTTTTGGTGATAGATTTCCACTGATTCATCTGATTAACACGTCCTTTTTGGTCGCGAGCGCAGTGCTGATAGATTACGACCGTCTGCTGGTGGTTTAGAAATTCATGAATCTCATTCGGATAGGTATACTTTGGAGAATCTTTCCGTCCCATTGGCATGGATCGGGGTGCGATGCCGGTGTCAGGATCAAGAAAGATGATTTTCTTTCCCGTGGTATGTTTAATCGCATAATCCATCCATTTTTTACGCGATTCACCGCCTTTTGTAGTGCTTGCTTCATGGAAAGCAGTATTTCCGAGGATGCCACTCTGCTCGACGGATTTCAGACTCCTTCTGCCGCTGCGGACGATCTCCGCAAGGCAGTCGTAGAGTTTGGGATCAAGGCTACGGAATTGGTCCTGTTTGTTGAGATAGCCGATGTTATTCCCATAGCTTTGAGGAGTGCGCTGGATAGTCTCTTCGTCCGGCACGTACCACACGACGCCCAGCGACAGGCGCGGCTCCTCTTCCGGGTAGATACCCGTGAGCGCACGCAGGAGGCCGTATTTGCCGAAATCCCCGATGTCGCCGACGAACCGGTTCTGCATCAGTTTAGTGGGTAGCAAGTCAGCTGGGGGAGTGCGTCAGTAATACCTCGAACATCCTTGAACTCCAACGTGTACCATTCTTCTCTGTAGTTCTGCACTTGAATAAGGAGATGAGTTGACGTAGCCAGCAGCTGTGCAAAAATATAATCACCGGAGAGTACACCGATCTCAATGCTGCGCCACTGCCTCTGTGCGGGTGTGTCCTGACGATCACGGCGATAGCGAACTTGCAATAATTCGCCACTAAATCCGATATAAGTCCCAAAATTGAGACCGACGAAGAAAGAATCAGAAGAGTCACATCCCATGATGATAGCGGGGTGATCTGCATCGATATCCGGCTCAAATCCCTGAATGGTGTCAGCTGGAAGGTAAATTGTCGATGAATCCTGTCCCGAGAATAGATCGGTACTCTCGCTGAATTCCCAAGCTGGAACCGTTTCGGTCGGGGCCACAGTGCTTGTCGGGACGACCGTAGGGCTGGTAGTGACGGTCTCGGTCGTCATGGGCGGGGTTTCGCTGGAGCAGGCGATCATCCACACGGCAGCCACCGCGATGAGGGTTGCGATGATCAGATGTTTGACGCTGGGCATGGTCCCTGTCTCGGCCACCGCCGCCAACCCGCCATCCCGGTCGCGCTCGTCCGCCATGCGCCGACTATAGCGCCAGCGCCACCGCAGACAAGCGCGGGCGGCTGTAGACTGCGGAGGGAGCCGTGATGCCGCTTGACGATGCCGCCGCCGAACGCGCCGCCGAAGCGGTGATCGCGCCCGCCATCCTCAAGGCGCAGCCCGCCTGTCCGCGGCATCGCGCCCCGTGCGCGCGCTGCGAGGGCTCGTCGCCGTCGCCCCGCGCGCGGATGCTCGCCGAACGCGGGGCGAGCGTGTGCGCCTGCGAGGCCGAGGCCTGCACGTGCGGCGTCGCGGCCTTCCTCGTCGCCGGGGGCGCGACCGCGCTGGCCGCCATCGCGCTCACGCTCGCGGTCCAGGATGCGTTCGCGCGCGCCGCCCGGGATTCCCTCGCCGGCGCCTAGCGGTCGCGGTGCTTCAGAAACTCGGCGACCGGCGCGAGGAACAGGATATTCGCACCGGCGATGCTCACCCAGGCGCCCACTCCGGCGCTGGCGGTATACCCCTCTTCATCGTAGGGAGAGAGGGTCTCCGTCCCCAGAACGGCGATGGAAGCGGCGAGGCCAAACATGGCCACCGCGAAAACGAGGGCGCGGTGGTATCTGGCGGCGTAGATCGCCGCGATCACCAGCGCCGCGATGGCGAACCCGCAAACCACCGCGCCGCCCTCAATGCGATACCAGGAGTCGGTGCCGATCAGATCCTGGAGGAAGGACTGGGAACCCTCGATGACACCACCCTGATGGGGATCATCGTGGGGGTGGGGATATGCGGTGACCCTGAGGGCGGGCAGCGCGACGCCGACGATCAGCATGATCGCGCCAGCGATGGCCGGGACAGTGAACGGCAGCCTGCCCATGCCGCAGTGTAGCGCGCCGCCCGGCGCGGGCGTCCGCTAGAAGAAGAACAGCTTCATGGCGGCCAGCGTCAGGGCCGCGATGCCGATGCTGGCGCTGACGATGACGCCCCCGACGATCAGGAGCGCGCGCCTCAGCTCGGCCCTCAGGATGCCGCGCGTCGCCAGCTCCACGGCCCTACCCCTCCCCCGGCGGCAGGTCGCGGGAGGCGCGGTCGTAGCGGCGCGCGTGGCGGCCCACGTCGGGCGCGGGGCCCATGGCCGCGTCCACCTCCGCCCCCCAGGTGGCCTCCGCCTCCGCCAGCCGCGTGGCGAAGCCCAGGTGGTGGGCGAAGCCGCTCATCACGCGCGCCATGCGGTGCCCCGCCGCGTCGGGGGCGGCGGGACAGGGGGGCGGCTCGAGGTCGGGCGCGGCGCGCCGCTGCCGGAACACCTCCGCGCGCGCCCCGCAGGCCTCGCAGGCGAACTCGTAGAGCGGCACCGCCGTCGCCGCGCCTCAGCCTTCGCCGATGCCCGCCGCGGCGAGCCAGGCCTCCGCCGAGAGGGCGGCGGTGGCGCCGTCGCCGCAGGCGCTCACCAGCTGGCGGGCGGCGTCCATGCGCAGGTCGCCCGCCACGAAGAGGCCGGGCATTTCCGTGCGCATGCGCAGGTCCACGCGCGCGTGGCCGCCCTCGTCCAGCTCCACCAGCCCCTTCAGCAGGTGGCTGTTGGGCGTCTGGCCGATGAAGATGAAGACGGCGGCGGCGGGCAGGGTGAAGGCCTCGCCCGTGGCCGTATCGCGCAGCTCCGCGCGCTCCACCGTCTCCCCGCCCGCGATGCGTTCGACCACGGCGTTGCGCCGGATCGCGATCCGCGGGTTGGCGAAGGCGCGCTCCTGCAGGAGGGCGCTGGCGCGGAACGTCTCGCGGCGGTGCACGAGCGTCACGCGGCTGGCGTAGCGGGTGCAGAAGAGGGCCTCGTCGAAGGCCGCGTCGCCGCCGCCCACCACCACCATCTCCTCGTCGCGGAAGAAGGCCGCGTCGCAGGTGGCGCAGTAGCTCACGCCGCGGCCCGTGAACTCGGCCTCGCCGGGCACCCCCAGCTTGTCGTAGGCGGCCCCGGCGGTGGCGATGACGGCGTGGGCGCGCACGACCCCCTCGTCCGTCTCCACGCGGAAGGCGCCGTCGGGCAGGCGCCTGATGGCGCGCGCCTCCTCGTAGCGCAGCTCCGCGCCGAAGCGCTCGGCCTGGCGCACGAGGGCGATGACGAAGTCGGTCCCGTTCACGCCCTCGGGGAAGCCCGGGTAGTTCTCCACCAGCCCCGTGGTGGCGATCTGGCCGCCCGTCACGAGGCGCTCGAAAACGATCGTGCGGCGGCGGGCGCGCGCGCCGTAGATGGCCGCCGTCAGCCCCGCGCCGCCGCCGCCGACGACGGCGATGTCGCAGACGCCGTCCGCCGCCGCGCCCACGGGGCGCGCCCTAGACGAGCGCCTCGTCGAGGCGCTTGCGCAGGTCGCTCTTGGGGCGGAAGCCCACGATCGTGCCCTTCAGCTCGCCGCCCTTGAAGATGAGCAGGGAGGGGATGCTGCGGATGCCGTACTGCGTGGGGATGGCGGCGTTCTCGTCCGTGTTCATCTTGTAGAAGCCGACGCGCCCGGCGTACTCCTCGCCCAGCTCCTCCACGATCGGCGTCACCATGCGGCAGGGGCCGCACCAGGGCGCCCAGAAATCCACCAGCACGGGCAGCTCGTTGTTCATCACGTCCGCCTCGAAGGTCGCGTCCGTCACGTCCGGGAGATCCGCCATCGGGGTCATCCTTCCTTCGCCGGCCCGCGCCGGCACGCTGATTCCGCGGGGTCCGCGGGCTGGCGAACCCGCGAGCGAGACGGCCCGCCCGCGGGATGCGCCCTTCAAGCCTACCACCTGCGCGCGCGCGTTGCCCCCGTTTGCTACCATCCCGCCGGGGATTCCGCCATGAACGGCACACTCGCCCTCGTGCTCAACCAGAACTACGAGCCCCTGAACGTGTGCAACGTGCGGCGCGCGCTCGTGCTCGTGCTGCGCGGCAAGGCCGAGGTGGTGGAAACGGCGCGGGGCGCCATCCGCACGGCCAACCGCCACTTCGCCCTGCCCTCCGTCATCCGCATGGTCTACTACGTGCGCCGCCCGCGCCCGCGCCCGCGCCTCTCGCGCCGCGAGATATTCGCGCGCGACGGCTGGGCCTGCGCCTACTGCGGACGCTCCGCGCGCGAGCTCACGCTCGACCACGTGCTCCCGCGCCACCGTGGCGGCGCGCACAGCTGGGAGAACCTCGTGAGCGCCTGCAAGCCCTGCAACCACCGCAAGGCGGGGCGCACGCCCAGGGAGGCGCGCATGAGCCTGCTCACGGCCCCGCGCGAGCCGCGCGTCTCCGTCTACCACGGCTTCGTGCACCACGCGCGCCGCGAGCGCGCCTGGGGCAAGTTTATCCCCGGCGCGGAGGCCGCGGGCTAGCGGTTCCTTGTTTGACTCCATGATCGGAGGGCGGCAAGATAGCGCACGATATGGACAATCGTTCGGGTTCGCACGATGCATTCGTCCGGGGCTCCCTTGCGCTTGCGTCTCGCGGAGACGTTGGGGAGGACGCTCCGGGCGGGATGAATGCCGATCCCCGTGTCATCACCGAAGCCCTTGCCATCCGGCAGCGAAATCTGGGTTGGCGCACCGACCGGCGCATCCCCGACTGGGTCAATCCGGAATACGTTGGGTTGGACCAGTTCTTCACGCGCCCCGAGATCGCGCGCGAGTGCTACCGCTCGCTCCTGTACTGGATGGAGCACGACGGGGCGAACGAGGCCAACTATCGGTTCATCGAACCCGCCGCCGGGATGGGCGCTTTCTATGACCTGCTGCCCTTCGGTCGCCGCACTGGCGTGGACATCATGCCGTTCCGCGACGAGTACCACCGGATGGACTTCCTCGCCTGGCACCCACAGCAGGACGGCTATCGTCAGGCCGTGGTGGGCAACCCGCCCTTCGGCTACCGCGCCTGGCTGGCGTTGGCATTCGTCAACCACGCCGCCACGTTCGCGGACTACGTGGGGCTCATCCTGCCGATGGCCTTCCAGAGCGATGGGAAGGGAAGCCCCAAGCACAGGGTCGAAGGCCTGCGGCTGGTTCACACGGAGCACCTGCCGCAGGCCTCTTTCGTCGATGTGCTGGGGAATCCCAGGAAGATCAACGCCCTGTGGCAGGTTTGGCAGCGCGGCGTCAACAACGCGAAGAACGCCGCAACCTGCGATCAGTGGCTGGATCTGTTCACGGTCGATAATCGCAAGGAGCGCCTCTGTGGCCAGGAGCGAATGGGCGATGCAGACTATTTTCTGCAGCGTACATTTTACCAGGATCCGCCGTCGCTGGTCAGGAATTTTTCGGAGGTCCGCTATGTTTGTGGGTACGGCATGGTTATCAAAAAAGACAGAGAAGAAGTACTCGACGTCCTGCAAAGGGCAGACTGGAAAAAATACAGCAACCTTGCCGCTCATAATTGCAGGCATATCAGTATGTATCATATTCGAAAAGTCCTTACCGATGCCGGGTTTATCGATGCCTGATGCGTATGACATACTGCTCGATGTCCTTGAAGGCTATACTGACGATGATAAGTGGGTCGGTGCACCCTTTGAGAACATCAAGCGGATCTCCAACACCCTCGTGGGGTCTGTTGGACAGGATTTTGTCGAGAATCTGTGTATTGAGATGGGGTTCGCCATCGAATTCCCCACGGGCGCTCGCGGAAAGCGGTCGCCGACTTCGCCGTGGGACATTAGGATCGAGGGCGTTTCGTTCGAAGTCAAGACGGCAACCGAGGACGTCCACCGGAACTTCCAGTTCAACCATGTTCGATATCACCGGGAGTATCAGGCGCTGCTGTGCGTTGGCGTCGGGCCGGACACGATCCTGTTTGGGGCATGGTCGAAGGCGGAAGTGGCGACGGGCGCCGCCGGGCATCTGGTCACGATGGACAAGGGCTCGTCCGCGACGTTCAAGCTCACGAAGCGCATCGTGCAGTTGCACCCGATCGCGGAATTCGAGCAGCGTATCCTCGATCTGGTGGCCGAACTCGCTCCATAGGGCGGAGGCGCGTCAGGGCTGGCGCGCGCGCGCCCCGCGCGCGAGAATCGCGCCGATGCCCGAACTCTCCCGCGAGGCGATCATGCGCGAGGCCCTGCGCGTGGCCCGCTCCCAGTTCGGCGGCACCCTCGCCACCATCCACGCCGACGACGGCACCCCCTACCCCGCCTTCGTCCTCTTCCACCTCACCGAGGCGGGCGAGGTCATCTACGGCAGCGTCTCCGAATCGCAGCACACGC
Source organism: Tepidiformaceae bacterium (assembly GCA_958295975.1). Taxonomy (GTDB): domain Bacteria; phylum Chloroflexota; class Dehalococcoidia; order Tepidiformales; family Tepidiformaceae; genus UBA2991. Next base: position 1,192,371 of record OY282446.1, read on the forward strand.
GCGACACCGTGGCCACCCCCGAAGTCGCCTTCCTCATCGACAACCGCGACGTGCTGGGCCGCGACTGGCCCGCCTTCGACCGCGTCACCGTGGAGGGCCGCGCCGAACGCATCGACCCCGCCGACGCGCGCTACGAGGACTACTACCGCAGGCTCACGACGGAGCCCTGGACGCCCGCGGGCACGCGCTCGCGGCGGGCCAAGAACTGGCTCTCCGCCTACTTCACCAGCATCGGCGACCTCTACCGCATCGCGCCGCGGCGCATCACCGTGCTGCTGGGCCTGGGCCCGGAGCGCCACACCGTCGACTTCGCCTGAGCGGCGGGCTTGGCGTCAGTCGAGCGCGACGAAGCCGATGGTCTCGGCCCAGCGCCCCTCCCCCACGACCTCGCCGTCGAGCAGCACGGCGCAGAGGTGACGGGCGCCGCAGCTGATGCTGGCGCGCCCAGTCGCGGTCTCGGGCGCGTAAGCTGACGGGACGAACTCCGCATCGGCAGGGAGCGGAGTGAACTCGCCGCTGAGATTGAACACTCCCCAGGGCTCGCCCTGATAGCCGAGGGCGACGCTGAAGGCGGTCTCGTCCGTATTCCAGGCCAGCAGTACTTCCGGCGGGCCGACGGCATGGATGAACGTGTTCCAGAAATGCCGCAGATCCCGAAGGTGGTCGTCGAAACGCGGTTCGCTGCTGTCGACACGCAGGATCTCCTCGCCCGACGGAAGGGCGAACAGCGCCAGCGTGACGTCGATCGGCGGGGCGGTTCTGAACGAAACGATGACGTTCCCGCCGCTGGGCGAGACATGGATACCCAAGTCGTCCCTTTCTTCGGCGAGCAACAGTCGGGACTGCCCGTCGGGCGTGACGTAGCGGACCGTCCCGCCAACGCGGACGACGAAGCCGCCACGTGCGGGCCACACCGCGGGCTCCTCGTCGCGGTAGCGGTAGTCGAAAGCTCGCCAGCTGCGCCCCGTCCCCTCGTCGTACACCATGACGCGCCGGATCGGGAGAAAGCGCTCGCTGCCGTCGTCCGCGTCCACCACGAGCTCGTACCCGCCATCGTCGGACCAGGCCAGGAACGGTCCCGCCAGATCCGGGGGCGGGGGCGGATCCGGAGGGCTGGGGGAGGGCCGGGGCGAGTCGAGAAGCCTGGTCTCGCGCAGCGCCAGCGGTTCGGCGAGTTCGATGACGCCGACGGCCTCGACCACGCCGTTCTTCCATACGGGGCGGCCCTCGTAGACGAGACTGCAGGACTGCGCCGAGCCGCTGCCGCACCCCCGCGCGAGCAGGCGCGTCGCGTTCATTCGCAACCGGTACCAGGCAGCCGGGGTGGGCCGCTCCGTTTCCCCCGATGCGATGTCGAGGATGGCGGGGCTCCCCTCCACGAGCGTATCTCCCGCGTCCTCCTCCCACAGCGGGATCGCGCTGATGGGGATGTCAAGGATGGCGAAGTACGTCGTGGATGCGGTCACTGCGCCCTCCTCAGGTGCGCGTTCGGCCCGAGCCGCGCAGTCGCTGTACGCCTCCTCATACCAGGCGTACCGGCCAAGGTCGGCCCACCAGCCCAGCCACTGCCAACCGGGCCCGTAAGTATCGTTGCGAAGCGCGATGGACTTATCCTTCGGGGCCACCACCGTCCGCACGGACCGCTCGCTCTCCGTCTCGATCACGTCAAACCCACTCCAGGTAGCCCATGCCCATCTGCATACTTCTCCGCGGGGCAGAATGGCGTAGCGGAAGTCGGGTGAGAGGTTGCCCGCGTTGGGTGGGAGCAGGTGGAGTGCGCCGTCCAGCGTGAAGATGCCGGTCCGGCTTTCCCCCGTTGGCGCATTGCCGACGATGGCGAGCCTGTCGCTGGCGGCGTTCCAGCCCGCCAGCGAGAAGTCCCGTGGATGCATCCGGCAGCAGCGCGGCCAGCTCCGTCTGGCCATCGACGCGCAGCAGCGCCTCGCCCGTAGGCGTGTCCAGGACGGTGAGCGCGCCATCCTCCTCCATGACCGCCACCTTCGCGCCGTCGGGCGAGACCTCGACCTCACGAATGCCCTCGCCCTCGTACAGCACCGCCCCGCTCCACCCGTCCAGCCAGACGCGGCGCACCTGCCGTTCGTCCCAGACGATGAGGCGCTCGCCCGCCGTCAGCACGCCGCCCGGCCAGCCGGACTGGTGCTCGAAGGCATGCCAGTATCTGTCCGTGGTGGTGTCGAGCACATACACGTCCCGCGCCCGCCCCCAGCCCCCGGCGTCCGTCCATATCTCGCCCGATTCGGCGGTGAAGACGGCCAGCGGCCCCGCGACGCTCACCGATGGCCGCGTCGGGAACGAGAACTCCACGGTCACGGCGTCCGCGCGCTCGTAGCGCTCGTAGGCGCGCATGGCCAGCGGCTCGTTCACCGTGCGCCAGCGCCCGCCTTCGGGGCGCACGCTCAGGTAGAGCCGCGCGGGGTCGGCCACGGAGCGCCAGACGACGGCCTCGACCGTGGCCTCCTCTCCACCCGCCAACGGCACCGTGAGAGCCACCGCCCCGCTGCGCCGGAAGCGCCCCGACGCGCTCGTGGCGGACAGGTCCAGCGCCGCCGCGTCGCGCCGCCACAGCCCGTCCATCTCGCGCGCGCCCACGTACAGCTCGCCGTCGCCGTCGAGCGCGCGCCACACCGTCACCTCCACCGTCGCGCCGACTTGGGGCGTGCTGGCCGTGGCCGCGCCGAGCGCGATCACGCCCGCCAGCGCCGCCGCGAACCCCGCCGCCATCGTCCAGCCCCGCGTCATGCGCGCAGTGTAACGGCGCGATGGCCCCCTGCGTCGCCCTCACGCCCGCCAGCGCGCGCCCCAGCCCTCGTCCGGCTGCGACTCCGCGAAGGGCCAGCGCTCGCCGAAACGCTCGCGGTACACCACCGCCTTCACCGGCTTGCGCCGCACGGGGCCGGGGCGGTCCAGCGGCCAGCCCACCGGGATCAGGCAGTACAGATCGTTCGTGTCGGGGATGGCCAGCAGCTCGCGCAGCTCGTCCCCGCCGCGCATGGGCAGGTTGAAGACGCTCGCGCCCAGCCCCAGCGCGCGCGCCGCCAGCAGCAGGTTCTGCACCGCCGGGAAGGTGCTGCCGCCCGGCGTCGAATGCCGCCCCTTCAGCCCCAGCACGGCGATCACGGCGGGCGCCTCGTGCAGGTGCGCGACGAGGTGCGCGACGCTCCGCAGCGTCAGCCGTTGCGGGCGCGGCAGGGCGTCGATGCGCTCCGGATGGGCCGCCAGCTCCGGCTGGTAGCGCCGCCAGCCCTCCTCCGCCCAGCCCTGCAGGCGCGCCTTCGCCGCCGCCTCCGTCACCACCACGAAGCGCCAGTCCTGCGCGTTCTGGCCGGAGGGCGCGCGGATGGCCGCGTCGAACAGCTGGAACAGCGTCTCCTCGGGGATGGGGTCGGGGCGGAAGCGGCGCAGCGCGCGCATCGAATAGATGGTGGCGAACAGCCCCGGGTCGCCGCCGTCGCCCACGGGCGGGCTATTCGCCGCCGAGGCCGAGGGCGGCCAGCCCCACGCCCAGCGCCGTCAACGCGATCAGCAGCGCCACGGCGATCACGATCCAGGAGCCGTCGTTCCGCTCCTCCGGCGTTGCGAACTGTTGCGGCTCGTCCGTCTCCTGCGCGTTCGGCGCGACGGGCGCGGGCGGGGCCGTCTCCGAGGCCAGGCCGGGAGCGGCGTTGCCCGCCGCCGGGGCGTGCGCGGCCAGCGTGGGGGCGGCCCCCGCCAGCGCGAGCGCCGCCGTCAGCAGGAACAGGCCCGCGAGGGGCGGGATGCGCGTCCGGATGCGTCCATGCACGACGCGCCCGAAGGTACGGAGCGGGCGGGGCAACGTCAAACCGCCCGCCGCGAGCGGCCCCCGCGGGGGGCATAGCGCTCGCTGAATTCGCGCTCGCTGGGGCGCGCGCCGCGTCGCCGCTCGCTCACGGCCAGCTCCATGCGCGAGAGCTGCGCCAGCCCCTTGCGCGTGTCGCTGGCCACGCGCGCCTTATCCTGCCGCTTCAGGCGCTGGCGGAAGAGCCAGTAGACGAACGCCTCCCACTCGCCGAGGGTGGCCGTCTCGCGCAGGGCCGCGCCCGTCTGCTCGTAGTAGGCCGCGCGCAGCTCGTCGCGGCCCGCCCCGTAGACGCGCCGGAACATGGCGTCCTGGGCGCTCGGGCCGTCGCCCCAGGGGCTGGCGCGGTTCTCCTTGTGGATCTCCTCCTCCACGCCCAGCTGCAGCGCCTGCTCCACCAGCACGCCGTAGACGTAGTTGAGGTGGGCGCTGTACTTGGCCGCGCCCAGGCGGGCGGCGAACTCCTCGTCCGCGAGGTCGAGCGGCCAGCGCCCGCCGAAGAGGAGCGCCTCCACCTCGTGCGTGGGGGCCAGCCCGGGGGCCTCGTCGAGCAGGCGCTCGGCCAGCAGCAGCCAGTCGAAGGCCTCGCCCGCGATGAGGTAGGCGTAGGTGCGTCCGTCGCGCGTTTCGGAGGGCGCGCGCCAGCGCCCGACGGCGTCGAGCAGGGCCTCGAACCAGTGCGCGCCGCCGCGCACCTCCTCGCGGAAGCGGGCGATCACGTCGTCGCGGGCCAAGCCCCCGTCGGCGCCGTCGCCCGCTGTCGGGATCTCCGTCTCGACGCTCTCGGTCGCGGACATACTCGCCCATGATAACAGACGTCCGCGCCCCCGGAAGCGCGCCTATGCCGGAGTGGGCATGGCGGCGTGGTCCATGCGCTGGCCGCCCGCGCGCACGAGCGTCTCGTTCCCGACCGTCCACGTTCCGGTCTCGAGCACGAACAGGGGCCGCCCGTGGCGCAGCGCGCGTCGTCCAGCGTCCAGCGTGCCGCCCCGCTCGCCCGCCTCGATCAGGGACATCGCTTGGGAAAGGAGCACGATCGTCTCGTTCCGCTGCATCGCCTGCCAGGCCCGCCAGCCCGCCGAGGGCCGGAACTCCGAGAGCACGAGGAGCCGCCCGTCCGCGACCGCCGGCGCCAGCCCTTTCAGCGTCCAGCGCTCCCAGCCCTCGGCGAGGACGCCGATGGCGGCGCCGCCGGCGTCGAGCGCGGCCCGCGTCGCCTCGCGGTCGACGCCGCGCGCCATCCCCGTGACGAGCACCGTGCCATCCCCGGCGGCCTGCTCTCCGACTTCGGTGGCCACGCGCAGCCCCTGCGGGCTCGCGTTCCGCGAACCGCAGAGTCCGACGGCCCACCGCCGGAGCAGGCTGGCGTCCCCCCAATGCCACAGGATCGGCGGAGACGCCTTGTGCGCGCGCAACGCATAGGGGTAGTCGGGCGACTTGAAGGTCAGCGGCGCGAAGGGCAGGGCGCCGTCGGGCGACGGGGGCAGGGCGCGCGCGCTCAGCTCGCGCAGTTCCGCCAGCGGGAGCGTGTCGTGCAGCTCGCGCCAGTCGCGCGCGGTGCGGGGCAAGGCGTCCGGAAGCGTCTCCGGCAGGCCCGCGTCGTAGGGCGTGCGCGGCGGCTCGCTGAAGGAAAGCTGCTGCCTCGTGCTCATGGCGTACCTCACGCTCGGTGATGATGATTCAGGCTCTTCGTCACGGGCAGCGCAAGGATACGCTCCGCGCCGAGCGCTCGACACTGGCGAGTGAGATCGCGAATCGTCCCACCCGAGCCGTAGAGGTCGTCGACGATGAGCACACTGCCGTAAAGGGAATCGGCTCGCACAATAATACTGTTCCTCCTACGCTCGCACAGTTCCTCGAATTGCAAACCAGATTCAGAAGCATCCTTTTGGCTCGAAATCTCACGGATATTTTCCGTCGTAACAACAGGAATATTCATCCAATATCCCAGAGTATAAACCATCCATGCTATAAATCCAACACTGGAAGGAGGAGAAGCGATGTAGCTAATGCTACTCATCTCACTGTGTGCTTGTAGCATATCGTACATATTATTCGCCAGAGCGAGAGCTGCATTACGTTCGGGAATCTCTTGTTTGGCAAGATTCCTGAGCTGACCGATCTTCGTCGCGTTGGCCGGCGGGCTGCCGGACCTTGGATCCATATGCCAGTCCAGCGCGAGGCAGATATCGGGACACTCTTCGCTATCGTCCGTGTGGACGATGTGAAGAGCGTTCATCACGGTACGCACCCGTTTCTCATGGGTCATGTCCAGCCCCCTGATCGAAGCGTAGCGCTGTTCTCCCTCGATGAACCCGATTTCGACTTCGGTGTCGAACGCATGGCTGAACGCTTGCGCGAACCGCCAAGCCAGTTCAGGCCTGTACGGAGCCTCACTTCGGAACGCGACGTGAATCCCATCCGCCTCCGGGCGAATCTCGATACCCTGCGGCCTGATGACATACGGTTTCTCACGCATCGCGAAACGAATGTACGCCTTCGCCGCGCCATGCGCCAGCGTCCGCGCTGCTATGCTGCCCCGATGGACGCCATCATCGGGCACGAGGGGGCGCGGCGGGCGCTGCGCGGCCTCGCCGCCATGGACGAGCCGCCCCATGCGCTCCTGCTCGCCGGTCCTGCGCGCACGGGCCGCACGCTGCTCGCGCTCGAACTGGCCTGCCTGCTCAACTGCGAGCGCGAGACGCTCGACGAGCGGCCCTGCGGCGAGTGCCGCGCCTGCCGCCTCATCGGCGAGCGCGCCCACCCCGACGTGCTCCACCTGGCGCCGGGCGACGCCTTCTGCCGCGGCGGCGGCGGCCATCAGCCCCACCCGGGGTCGCGCGACATCCGCATCTGCCAGGTGCGCGGCCTCATCGAGTCCGTCTCGCGCTACCCCTTCGAGGGGCGCTGCCGCGTGATCGTCATCGAGCCCGCCGAGCGCATGGGGCTGGAGGCGGCGAACACGCTGCTGAAGACGCTGGAGGAGCCGCCGCCCGCCACCGTGCTCGCGCTCGTCAGCGCCGCCCCCGAGGCGCTGCTGGAAACCATCCGCAGCCGTTGCCGCCTGCTGCCCGTTCCGCTCGTGCCCGACGAGACCATCGCGGCGGGGCTGCGCGCGCGGGGCTTCCCCGCGGAGGTGGCCGAGCGCGCCGCCGTCGAGAGCCGCCGCCGCCCCGCCGAGGCCCTCGCCTTCGCCGAGCAGCCCGACCTCATGGACGACCGCGGCCGCCTGCTGGAACGCTGTGCCGTGATCGCGTCGGGGAGCGCCGCCGGGCGCATGGCCTACGCGGGCGACCTCGCCGAGCGCTGGCGGCGCGACCGCGAGCCCGTGCTGGCCGAGATCGACTGCTGGGAGACGTTCTGGGAGGCGCGCCTGCGCGAGGACGCCGAAGCCCCCGGCGAACGCGCGCGCGAGGCCCTCGCCGCCCTGCGCGCCGTGGCCGCGGCGCGCCGCGATCTGGAGGCGCAGGTGGTGGCGCGCCTGGCCATCGAGCTCATGCTCCTGCGCTTCCCCGTTACACTGGCCGCGGCGGAGGGCCATGACCCCGCCGCCGACGGGAGCGAGCCCGCGCCATGACCGATCCGCGCCAGAACGTGGCCGGCCTGCGCTTCGGCGCCGCCGGGCCGATCGAGTACTTCCACGCCGCCGGCATGAGGCTGGAGGTGGGCGAATCCGTCGTCGTGCAGACCAGCCGCGGCCCCGAACTGGCGCGCGTCGTCATCGCCCCCGACCAGGTGGTCGTGAACGAGCTGGGCGAGGAGCGCCTGCGCCCCATCCTGCGGCTCGCCGCCGAGGAGGACCTGCGCCGCGCGGACGAGCTGGCCGACCGCGCCCGCGAACTGCTGCCGGAGGCGCGCGCGCTGGCGGAGGAGACGGGGCTGGAGGGCCGCGTCGAGCGCGCCGAGTTCACGCTCGACGGCGGGCGCCTCACCTTCCTCGCGGGCGGCGAGGGCGGCGCCGGGGAGCGCGAATTCACGCGCCGCGCGGGACGCCGCTGGGGCGCGCGCGCCGCCGTGCGCCGCGTGGGCGCGCGCGAACGCGCCCGCCTCGCGGGCGGCTACGGCATCTGCGGGCGCGAACTCTGCTGCTCCAGCTGGCTCACCGCCTTCCCCGCCGTCTCCATCCGCCTGGCCAAGGACCAGGAACTCCCGCTCAACCCCGAGAAGATCAGCGGCCTCTGCGGGCGCCTCCTCTGCTGCCTCTCCTACGAGGACGAGGGCTACCGGGAGATGCGGCGCTCACTGCCCCGCCTCGGCCAGCGCTGCAGCACGCCCACGGGCGAGGGCAAGGTCGTCGCCCTCAACGTCCTGCGCCGCCGCGTCACCCTCAACGTCGACGGCCAGCGCGTCGAGGTGGGCGAGCGCGATCTGGGGCTGGTCGTGCGCTGGGATCCCTCCAGCCGCGGGGCCGCGCCGCCGCCCGCCATCACCCGCGAGGAGGCCCTCGCGCAGGGGCTGATCGAGGCGGACGAGCCCGCAGCCGAGGCCGTCGCCGCCATGCCCGAGGCCGCGCCCATCTCGCTCGGCGGCGAGGGCGGGCGCGCGCGCTCCCCGCGGCGTCGCGGACGCCCTCGCGCCGGTAGCGGTGAAGGCTCTGCGAATGCGCCCACGGGCCGCGTCCGCCGCCGCCCGCCGGGGGACCGCCCCGCTGGCGGCGACGGCGGGCCGAAGGCGGCTGGCGATGGCGCGAAGGCGGAGGGCCAGCCTCGCCGTCGCAGGCGTCGCCGCCGTCGCGGACGGGGCGGCGGCGCGGGCGATTCGGCGTAGCCCCTCCGGCGCGCTACGCCACCGCCCTGGCGACCGTCTCCGTGAGCCAGGCGTTCAGGCTCATGCCCGCCGCCCGCGCCGCGTCCGGCACACTGGCACCGGTCGGGGGATGAAAATCCGCCCGCCGTCCCCCTAGCATGGGGCGCATGGAGCGCAGAGGGCGCGGCAGGCCCCGCCATCCCGGCATCCTCACGCCCGCCGAACGGCGCGTGCTCGCCGAACTCCGCCAGGGCGGCACCAACGCCGAGATCGCCACGCGCCTGGGCATCGGCGCGGAGACGGTCAAGAGCCACCTCTCGACCATGCTCTCGAAGCTGGGCCTCTCGGACCGCCAGCAGCTGGCGGCCTGGCGCGAGCCTCCGCGCGAGCGGCGGCGTCCGTGGCGCTGGCTGTTCGCGCCGCTGGCCATGCCCCTGAAGGTGGCGGGCGGCATCGCGGGCGGGACGGCGGTCGTGGCCGCCATCGTCGTCGCCGTCGTGCTGACGCTCCCCCGCGACCCCGAGCCGGAGCTGCCCCCCATCGCGCCGACCGCCACTGCGACGGTTACGCCGACCGCCACCGCGCCGCCCACGCCCACCGCGACGCTCGCGCCCACGCCCGTGGACCTGGCTGATGCCGTGGCCGTGAGCCTGGGCGTCGCGCATACCTGCGCCATCGGCGAGTCCGGCGAGGCGGTCTGCTGGGGGAACAACGAGTACGGCGAGACGGACGCGCCCGCCGGAACCTTCCGTTCCATCAGCGCGGGCGGCGCGCACACCTGCGCCATCGGCGAATCCGGCGAGGCGGTCTGCTGGGGGAACAACGACGCGGGGCAGACGGACGCGCCCGCCGGAACCTTCCGTTCCATCAGCGCGGGCGTCGCGCATACCTGCGCCATCGGCGAGTCCGGCGAGGTGCAGTGCTGGGGGAACAACGACGCGGGGCAGACGGACGCGCCCGCCGGAACCTTCCGCTCCGTCAGCGCGGGCCTTGGCTATGCCTGCGCCATCGGCGAGTCCGGTGAAGCCGTTTGTTGGGGCGAAGACATCGCCTACCGGTTGGCGGTGGAGCGCTGCGGGATGTCGGGGCTGAACACGCGGGAATGTATCGACGGGCAGCGCGAGGAATTCATGCCCACCGGAGCGTTCCGCGGCGTGAGCGCGGGCCCGTTTCACACCTGCGCCATCGGCGAGTCCGGCGAGATGCAGTGCTGGGGATCGAACGAGTACGGCCAGACGGACGCGCCCGCCGGAACCTTTCGTTCCCTCAGCGCGGGCCGGTTTCACATCTGCGCCATCCGCGAGTCCGGCGAGATCGTCTGCTGGGGAAGGAACGCCTACGGCCTGCGGGACGCACCGGCCGGCGCCTTCCGCTCCGTCAGCGCGGGCGTGCTCCACACCTGCGCGGTGCGGGAATCGGGCGGGATCGCGTGCTGGGGGGACGCTGATGCAGTCGCCGAGGCGCCGCCGGACCTGCGCCCGGCCAAGACGCCCGCGCCCGTGGCCACGGCGCCGCCACGCGCGACCGCTACGCCCGTGGCGACGCCGGAGCCGGACGGCCCCATCGCCCTCAGCGCTGGCGGCGGCCAGACCTGCGCCATCCACGAATCGGGCGAGATCAGCTGTTGGGGAAGCCGGGCAAGCCGGGCCTTTGCCGGCCTGGGTCCGCCGCCGGGGGAGTACCGCTGGGTGAGTGTGCGCGAACGAGAAGCCTGCGCGATCCGCCAGTCGGGACAATTGGTCTGCTGGGGGGTCGACTTCTGGCGCTATGGAGAGGAGCCGTCGGCCGCCTACCGCTCGCTGGGCTGGATCGGGCAGAATGCCGTCTGCGCCCTGCGCGAAACCGGCGAATTGGACTGCTGGAGCATTTTGACTGGCCCCTTTGTGCCGGGCTGGAACTACCGGCCGCCGTACCGTTCGCTCGTCGGCCTTGGTACATCCCTGTGCGGCCTGCGGGAGACCGGGGCGGTGGACTGCTGGGGAGCCGGCCTCCCTTCTGCCCAGCGGGACGCGCCCCCCGGCGTCTGGCGCTCCCTGAGCGTTGGCGGCGCGTACGGCTGCGGTCTGCGCGAGACGGGCGAGGTGCAGTGCTGGGGATCGAACGAGTACGGCGGGACGGACTCGCCCTCCGGAACCTTCCGCGCCGTGAGCGCGGGCGCACTGCATGCCTGCGCCCTGCGGGAATCGGGCGAACTCGCCTGTTGGGGAGCGGACGGGTACGGCCAGACGGATGCGCCAGCGGGAACCTTCCGCTCCGTGACCGCTGGCCTCTTCCACACCTGCGCGCAGCGCGAATCCGGGGAACTCGCCTGCTGGGGGCTGAACGACGAGGGGCAGGCGGACGCGCCCGCCGGAAGGTTCCGCCCCATGATCGCGATGGGATACTCCCACACCTGCGCGGTGCGCGAATCGGGCGAGATCGCGTGTTGGGGGAGCGCCGATGAGGCAGCCGTCCCCGATCCTCCGCCGATGCCCCTGCGGGCCATCGCCGTGACCACGGGCGATTCGTTTAGCTGCGCGCTGCGTGAATCGGGCGAGGCGCTTTGCTGGGGTGGGGATGCGGAGGTGCGGGCAACCGGGATCCACGAGCCGCCGGATGGGGAGTTCCGCGCGATCGGCGCCATCCAGTCCGGTGTCTGCGCCATCCGCGCATCGGGCGAGATCGCCTGCTGGGGCAGGACGGGCCCCTGGGATTTCTATGAGATGAAGCCCTTGCCGGGGGGTGAACCGCCGTCGGGGCGCTATCGTTCGCTGAGCGCTGGCACGAGCCACTTCTGTGCGATTCGTGAATCGGGAGAGCTCACCTGTTGGGGGAACTATGAGGAGGGCCAGACGGATGCGCCGACTGGCCGCTTCCGCACCGTGAGCGCGGGAGCCCGGCACGCCTGCGCCATTCGCGAATCCGGTCGCGCATCCGGCGAGCTGGCCTGCTGGGGGTGGAACGAGTACGGCCAGGCGAATGCACCGGCAGGCGTTTTTCGCGACGTCGGTGCGGGCTACTACCACACCTGCGCCATCCGTGAATCCGGCGAGGCGGTGTGCTGGGGCTGGGACAGCGACGGCCGGCTGGATGTGCCTGTCGCCGAAATCTACGAGATGGTCTGCGAGCCTCAGGAGGTCGGGCAGCGCTGCGAGTGGACCAGGACGGGCGACGACCCGGATGGATACCGCTTCCGTGCGGTGGCCGCGGGCCACCGCACGACATGCGGGATCCTCGAATCGGGAGCGGTGCTCTGCTGGGGGGACGAATCGGGAGCGGCTGACGACCTGGCGGGGTTCCGCTTCCGCTCGCTGAGCGCCAGCCTCGAAAACCACTTCTGCGGCATCACGGAACTGGGCCGGGTGCGCTGCTGGGGAGGCGGCAACTACGGCAAGACGGACGTCCCGGAGGAGCCCCGCCCCTAGGGCCCGCCGCCGGATGAGGCGCTCCACCTCGTTGCGGCGGCGGTAGCGCTTGCGGTCGTACTGCCAGGGGCGGCGACGGCGGGCCGAAGGCGGCTGGCGATGGCGCGAAGGCGGAGGGCCAGCCGCGCCGTCGCAGGCGTCGTCGCCGTCGCGGACGAGGCGGTGGCGGCGCGGGCGATTCCGGTTAGTCGTCCTCGTCGTCGTCCGGGGCTTCTTCGACGTCCCAGCGCACGTTCGTGAGATCGCACGAGCCCTTCGAGCCATCGGGCGCGTCGAGGAATTCGACCTTGAAGTTCCTGATCGTGCCCGGCGCGACGTCGAAGAGGAAGTCGTCCCCCACCGCGAGGAGCAGGCCCTCGGGGTCGCGGAACACACCCTCGATAACCACGCGCGAAAGCTTCTGGTCCGAATTGTTGCGGACCTGGCCGAAGGCCCTGGGCCTGTCGTCCTTCGGCGTCAGGTAACGCCAGCCGTCCAGCAGTTCGATTGCATCCATCATGTGCTCCTTTGCATCCGTCATGCCGTCACCGTAGGGGCGGCGCGGGTGTGCGGGCAAGGCGTCTTAACCTCCGTCTTAACCCTCAGCCGCGCGCATCAGCCGCCAGCTCGCGCAGGTGCGAGACCACCAGTTCCGGCGCTTCCATGGGGATGAAATGGCTGCGCTCCGGCAGGAACACATCCTCGGCGTTGGCCAGCTCGTCCGCCAGCCCGGGCCAGGTGGGCGAGGCCGACATGCTCCAGTGCTCCCGCGAATCCGGCGGCGCGGCGCGCCGGGGGACCGCCCCCCTGGCGGCGACGGCGGGCCGAAGGCGGCTGGCGATGGCGCGAAGGCGGAGGGCCAGCCGCGCCGTCGCAGGTGTCGCCGCCGTCGCGGACGGGGCGGACGGGGCGGCGGCGGCGCGGGCGATTCGGCGTAGCCGCTCCGGCGCGCTACGCCACCGCCCTGGCAACCGTCTCCGTGAGCCAGGCGTTCAGGCTCATGCCCGCCGCCCGCGCCGCGTCCGCCGCCGCCCGATGGAGCTCCGGCGACATGCGCAGCGGCACGTTCCCCGAGAAGGGCTTGTCGGGGGAGCGGCCCCGCTCCCCGCAGAAGGCGAGGTAGCTGTCGACGGAGGCCGCGAACTACCGCTTCAGATCGTGGACGGATTCCCCCTCGAAGGTGATCATATCGCGCGTGCCCGCGACCTCCCCGTGAAAGAGGTCAGCCTCGTCGTCGAAGGCGACGGTCGCGCGGTAGCCGCGGTATTCCTGTGCATCCATGAAATCGGTCTCGAGAATCGTGCCCGGTGCGACATCGGGTCTCTCCTCTCCTGTTGGGCTATCCGCTGACGATGAATCCCAGCGCCTGAATCGCGATGAAGGCGGCGATGGACAGAGCCACGAGCGTGGCAACCACGATCAGCGTGTTCCGCACGACGCGCACGGCTAAACCTCTTCAACGGGGAGGCTGTCTTTCCGTAGCGTAGGTGCGATGCGGTGTGCGGGCAAACGGCGGCGCTCAGCCGCGCGCGGCGGCGGCCAGCTCGCGCAGGTGCGATGCCACCAGTTCCGGTGCCTCCATGGGGAGGAAATGGCTGCGCTCCGGCAGGAACACGTCCTCGGCGTTGGCCAGCTCGTCCGCCAGCCCGGGCCAGGTGGGCGAGGCCGACATGCTCCAGGGCTCCCGCGAATCCGGCGGCGCGGCGCGCAGCACGCGCACGGGCAGACGCAGCTCGCGCAGCAGCGGCCACGGGTTCCAGGCGCGGTTGCCCAGGTAGACGGCGGCCTCGACGGCGGGCGGGCAGGCCAGCTCGTAGCCGTCGCCGTCGGGCGCGGGCAGCAGGCCGTGCTCGCAGTAGTCGCGCAGCACGCGCGGATGCCAGCGGCGGAAGGGGTCGCGCCCCGCGAAGCGCGCCTCCATCTCCGCGGGCGAGGCCCAGCGGTTGCGCCGCCGCGCCGCGAAGTGCTCGGCCTCGAAGGATGGCTGACGCCCGTAGCGGTCGGGCGCGAAGAGCACGGGGTCGATGAGCAGGAGGGCGCGGAAGGCCCCCGGGCGCAGGGCCGCGGCGGCGGCGATGCAGGCCCCGCCCATGGAGTGGCCCGCGCCGATGGCCCCGCGCAGCCCCAGCGCGTCCGCCAGCGCCGCCAGGTCCTCCGCCGCGTCGCTCCAGGCGTAGGGCGGGGGCGGTTTGGCGCTGCGCCCGTGGCCGCGCAGGTCCACGGCCAGCGTGCGCTCGTCCAGCGCCTCGGCCACGGCGTCCCAGCAGCGCGCGTGGAAGCCGGTGGCGTGGGCCAGCAGCACGGACGGCTCGCGCCCGCCGCGCTCGACGCAGGCCAGTTCCACGCCGTTCGCGCGCAGGCGCCGCTCGACGGGCTCCATGCCGCGAGTATGGCGCATCGCGCCGCGCCGATCGCGCCAGCGAGCGCTGCGATCTCCGCGAACCTCCGTTCTATAGTGCGCTCCCCCACTTCGGGGAGCGAGGAGAGCGCCCGTGGAGGAGCCGCCGCGCAAGCCGCGCATCGACGCCCTGCCGGAGCACACGCGCTACCGCGACAAGGGGTGCGACCTCTATCCGTCGTGCCTGCGCTGCCGCCTGCCGCGCTGCCGCTACGACGACCCCGGCGGGGCGCGCGCCATGCTGCGCGAGGGGCGGGACGCCGCCATCCTGCGCCTCGCGCGCGAACAGTCGCTGGGCGCGGACGAGCTGGCGCGGCGCTTCGGCCTTTCGCGCCGCACCATCTTCCGCGTGCTGCGCGCGGGCCGGACGGCGGAGGGCGCGGGGAGCTAGAAGACGAGCGGGCGCGCGGACGGCGCTCCGAGCCAGCGTTCGAGGTCGGCGCGCGCGAAGCCGCGGATGGCGTCGAGGTCCGCGGGCGCGCAGGCGTGGGGAACGCCACGGCGCGCGTCGGGCATGGCCGTCAGCTCCGCGCGGAAGACGAGCGCCAGCCCCCGCCCCGCCGCCAGCGCGTCCAGCAGCCGCAGCTCCGCCGCCCGCGCCTCGCCGCACCACTCGTCCACCAGCGCGGACGCCGTCTCCCACGGTTCGCCGCCGGGCGCCAGCGGCGTCCAGGGCAGCCAGCGCCCGCCCGCGCCGGGGTCGTCGGGCACCTCCGCCGCGAAGGCGACCACGCGGCCCGCGTGCACGGGCACGGCGTGCACCGTGACGAGCGGCGCGTTCGTCACCGCAGGAGGCCGTCGAAGGGGGCGGGGCCGTCGAAGGGGCCGACCGCCGCCAGCATGGCCGCCTCGGGACGCGGCAGCTCCGCGGCCAGGCGGCGCAGGTCGTCGAGCGTGACGGCCTCGATGCGCGCCGTCACCTCGTCCACGCCCAGCACCTCGTCGAGCAGCAGCTCCTGCCCGCCGATCCAGGCGGAGACGGCGCGCGTGTCCTCCATGCGCAGCTGCAGGCGGCCCGCCGTCAGCCGCCTGCCCCGCGCCAGCTCCCCGTCCGTGGCGTCGCGGGGGAAGCGCGCGATGGCCTCGAGGGCGGCCTCCAGCGTGAGCCGCGCGCGCGCCGGGTCGCAGGCCGCGTAGACCGTGAACGAGCCCGCGTCGCGGTACTCGCTCACCCACGAATGCACGTCGTAGACGAGCGCGCGCTCCTCGCGCAGTTCGAGGAAGAGGCGGCTGGACATGCCCTCCGCCAGCAGGGCGCTGAGCAGGGCCGCGGCGTACTGGTCCGGGTGCCCGGCGGGCGGCGCGGGCCAGCTCAGGCAGAGGTGGGCCTGCTCCGTGTCCTTGGCGCGCACGGCCACGCGGGGGTGGTCGCCACGCGCGCGCGCGGGCGCGCCGCCGTCGGGATGGCCCGCGGGCAGGTCGCCCAGCCAGCGCGCGGCGGCCTCGGCCACGGCCTCGTGGGCGACGTTGCCGGCCACGGCCAGCGCCATGTTGGCGGGCGCGTAGCGGTCGCGGAAGTAGCGCGCCACGGCCTCGCGCGGCAGGCGGCGCGCCGTCTCCGCCGTGCCCCCGATGTTGCGCCCCAGCGGCTGGCCCGGCCAGAGCGTCTCGTCGGCGAGGATGGCGGCCAGCTCGCCCGGGCTGTCCTCCACGCCCGCCAGCTCCTCGAGGATGACGGCGCGCTCCTTCTCCAGCTCGCCCCCGTCCAGCACGGGGGCGCTCACCATGTCGGCGAGGATGTCGATGGCCTCGCCCGCCGCCCAGTCCGGCGTCTTCGCGTAGAAGACCGTGAGCTCGCGGTCGGTGACGGCGTTGTGCAGGCCGCCGGTGGACTCGATGGCCTCCGAGATGGCGCGCGCCGTGGGCCTGCGCGAGGCCCCCTTGAAGAGCATGTGCTCGAGGAAATGGGAAAGGCCCGCCTCGGCGTCCGCCTCGTGGCGGCTGCCCGCGCCCACGTAGACGCTGACCGTGGCCGAGCGCGTCTGCGGCATGGCGCTCGTGACCACGCGCAGGCCGTTGGGCAGCACCGTGCGCGCGAAGGCGGACGCGCTTCCCCCATCCACGGGCGGCGGCTCAGCCATCGGCGGCCAGCGCTTCGGGCGGCGTGCGCGTGGGCGCGGCCTCGCGCCAGAGGTCGCCCTGCGCGCCGGGCGGCGGCTCCAGCCCCAGGTGGCGCCAGGCGGCGGGCGTGGCCACGCGACCGCGCGGCGTGCGCCGCAGCAGCCCGCACGTGAGCAGGAACGGCTCGTACACGTCGACCACCGTGTCGGGCTCCTCGCTGATGGCGGCGGCGATCGTCTCCAGCCCCGCGGGGCCGCCCCCGAACTGCCCCACGAGGGAGCGCAGCAGGCGGCGGTCGATCTCGTCCAGCCCCAGCGCGTCCACCTCCAGCAGGTCGATGGCGGCGCGCGTGGCCGCGAGCGTGGCGGGGCCGCCCGCGCGCACCTCGGCGTAGTCGCGCACGCGCCGCAGGATGCGGTTGGCCACGCGCGGCGTGCCCCGCGAGCGGCGCGCGATCTCCACCGCCGCCTCCGCCGCCAGCTCCACGCCCAGCAGCGTCGCCGAGCGCCGCACGATCGCCGTGAGCGCCTCCTCCTCGTAGAAATCGAGCCGGTAGATCGAGCCGAAGCGGTCGCGCAGGGGCGCGCTGATCATGGCGTAGCGCGTAGTCGCCCCGATGAGCGTGAAGGGCGGCAGGGCGAGGCGGATGGAGCGCGCCCCCGGCCCCTTGCCGATGACCAGGTCGATGGCGAAATCCTCCATCGCCGGATAGAGGATCTCCTCCACCGCGCGCGACAGGCGGTGCACCTCGTCGACGAACAGCACCTCCCCTTCCTTGAGGTTGGTGAGGATGGCGGCGAGGTCGCCCGGACGCTCCACGGCGGGGCCGCTGGTGGTGCGGATGGGGGCCTCCAGCTCGGCCGCGAGGATGTGCGCCAGCGTCGTCTTGCCCAGCCCCGGCGGCCCGTAGAAGAGGTGGTGGTCGAGCGGCTCGCCGCGCGCCGCCGCCGCCTCGATGGCGATGCCCAGCACGTCCTTGATGCGCTCCTGGCCGGGGAAATCGGCCAGCCGCCGCGGGCGCAGCGTGCGCTCCGCCGGGCGCTCCCCGCCATCGGGGGCCTCGCCCTCATCCGCGTGTTCCCCGCTCGTCATGCCCGCAGTCTACCGCGCGCGCTCAGTCCAGCAGCAGGATGGCGGGGCGCGTCAGGTGCACCCAGTAGACGCGGTAGGGGAAGAGCCCGCCGAAGCCGTTGAACTGGCGCGGCGCGTCCGGCAGCCACGAGCGCCAGGCGCCGGTCGCGTTGTCGTAGCTGAGCACCTGGTCGTAGGCGCCGCGCACGCTGGCGAGGGCCTCGGCCACGGGGCGCGCCGCTCCCGTGTAGACGAAGGGGTTCCAGCCCGCCGTCATCTCGATCTGGCGGGGCGGCGACCGCGGCGGCGCGAGCGAGCCGTAGACGCCGCCCTCGCTCCGCACCCAGAACACGTCGTAGCGGCTCAGCCCCTCCAGCGTGCGCGCGTAGGCGGGGGCCTCGCGGCGGAAGTGGCGGATGGCGCCGTCGCCCGCCGCCGCGTCCCAGACGGCGATGGCGGACCACTCCCCGGGCAGGCCCTCGGCGGCCCGCGGCAGGGGCGCGTCGGCCCTGAGGTAGGCGGCCAGGCTCCAGCCCTCGCCCAGCTGCTGCGCCACCACCGGCCCCGGCGGCGGCGAGCGCCCGTCCAGCGCGTGCCCCTCGCGCAGCAGCGACTCGTTGGGTTCGCCCCAGGCGAAGGGCGCGGCGGGGGCCCCGCCCAGGGACAGCTCGACGCGCCGCCCGCCCGCCCCGCAGCCCGCGATCTCGCCGTCGGCGGCCACGCGCACGGCGTAGACGGCGCCGCCCCCGGCCACGCCCTCGGTCTCGCCCGCGCCGCAGTCCACGCCCTCCACGCGGGCCAGCACGGGCGTGCCCGGCGGCGGATCGATCCAGTCGCGCAGCGCGCTCCCGCGCACGGTCATGGGCACGCGCGCGAGCGCGGC
The DNA here is from genome assembly GCA_958295975.1 of Tepidiformaceae bacterium. GTDB lineage: Bacteria > Chloroflexota > Dehalococcoidia > Tepidiformales > Tepidiformaceae > UBA2991. Next base: position 1,210,751 of record OY282446.1, read on the forward strand.
GGCGATGTCGATGACGCCCGCGCCCGCCCAGTTGCCGCCGTGGGGGGCGGGCCGCGGGGGGGAGGCCGATTCCCGCGCGATGGCCAGGTACTCCTCCAGCTCCAGCCCCGGATTGCGCGCCATCATGAGCGCGAAGAGGCCGGAGACGAAGGGCGCCGCCAGGCTCGTGCCCGGGGGCTGCCGCCCGATGGTGGTGGGCAGGCCCAGATCGGAGCGGATGGTGCTGACGATGCCCACGCCCGGCGCGGCCAGGTCCACGCCCGGGCCCCAGCCCGCGCCGCGCATCCAGGCGTTGCCCATGGCGGCGTCGCTGGCGCCCACGCCGACCACGTTGGGGTACTGCGCGTAGGCGGCGGGATAGCCCACGCCGCGCTCGCCGTAGTTGCCCGCCGCGGCCACGATCACGATGCCCTCGCGCAGGGCCGCCTCGATGGCCGCGCGCACCACGGGCAGGTCGTCGGCGGGGTTGCCCGGCTCGCTCGCCAGGCTGAGGTTGATCACGTCCGCGCCCATGCGGCGGGCGTAGTCGATGGCGCGCGCCACGTTCGGCAGGTTGCCCGTGGGGCTCCCGCGCGGGCCGCAGTCCAGCGTCTTCAGGGTCATGATGCGCACGTTCCAGGCCACGCCCGTGACGCCCGCGCCGTTGTTCCCGCGCGCGCCGATGATGCCCGCCACGGAAGTGCCGTGCGAGCCCGCGTCGATGCGGTCGCCGTGGTCGTCCCGCACGTCCCCCACGGGGTCGCCCGTGCGGTAGCCGCAGCTGCGGAAGCGCTCGCGCGTGAGGTCGATGAAGCGGCAGCCGTGGCGGTCGTCGATGCAGCCGTTGCCGTCGTCGTCCACGCCGTTCGCCGTGAGGTCGCCCTCGTTCACCCACAGGTTGTCGCGCAGGTCCTCGTGCTCCGGGTCGATGCCCGTGTCGATCACGGCCACCACGATCTCGCCCGCGTCCGTCATCACGTCCCAGCCCGCGGGCGCGCCGATCGATTCGAGGTAGGCCGCCTGGCGGCTCGCGTAGAAGGCGTCGTCGGGGATGGCCGCGGCGCGCACGGGGGCCGCCGCGTGGGCGCTGAGGATGCCGGGCCTCCCCCGCAGCCAGGCGGCGTGGGCCTCCGGCGTCACGCCCGACGGCACCGGCAGCTGGCGGTAGCCCAGCGCCTCCAGCGAGCGCTCCCCGGCGGCGTCCGCCCCGGGCGCGGCCAGCCCCGTCCACACGCGCGCGGAGACCCAGTGGTCGGGCAGGGAGGCCCCGTCGTCCGCGACGGCCCCGCCGGATCGCGCGGCGGCGAACCCCGTCAGCGCCAGCAGCACGGCCAGCGGCGCGAGCGCGCGAACCCCTCGCCCCCCCATCGCGCTCCGCTCAGGCTCCGGACCGCGGCGTGGGCATGACGGGGCTCCTCCGTGGCGCACGGACGCCGCGCATTCCCCGCATGATAGCAGCGAACGGCGCTGCGCCGGGCGCGCAACGCCGCGCCGCGCGGATGGCTAAGGTGAGGGCGCATGGCACGCCCCAGGCCCAAGCCGCGCGCCGCCCCCATGGACCTCGCCTTCGGCGTGCAGGCCTGCGCCGTGGCCCTGCGCGAGGGGCTGGCCAGGCGGCTCCTCCATCTGGAGGGCGGCGGCAACCCGCGCGTGCTGGCCCTCGCGGAGGAGGCGCGCGCGCTGGGGCTGCCCGTGGAGGCGGTGGACGCCGCGCGCCTCGACGAGCTCTGCGGCGGCGGCGTCCACCAGGGCGTGCTCGCGCGGCTGCGGCGGCTGCCCGCCGTCTCCATCCCGCGCGTGGCCCCCGTCCCCTCCCTCGCGCTCGTGCTCGACGGCGTCACCGACCCCCAGAACACGGGCGCCTGCCTGCGCGTGGCCGTGGCCGCGGGCGCGACCGTCGTCGCGCTGCCGCCGCGCAGGGGCGCGACGCTCACCCCTGGCGCGCACCGCGCCAGCGCCGGGCTCAGCCTCGTCGCCCCCGTGGCCGCGCCCCTCAACCTCGCCCGCGCCGTCGCGCAGCTGAAGGAGGCGGGCTACTGGATCGTGACCGCCGCGCCGGGCGCGGGCGCGACGGACGCGACCGCCTTCGACTGGCCCGACCGCACGGCGCTCGTGCTGGGCGGCGAGGAGCGCGGCGTGAGCCGCCTGCTGCGCGAGGCCGGCGACTTCCGCGTGGCCCTGCCCATGGACGCGCGCGCCGAATCGCTCAACGTGGCCGTGGCCTGCGGAGCGCTCGCCTACCTCTGGCGCGCCCGCTGGCCCGCCCCGCCCCCTTGAAGGTAGCGCCAGCCAGCTTGATCTCACCTAGAACGTGATGCGCCGCAGCTGCTCGCCGCTGAACGCGTAGCCGTAGCCCGCGCGCGCGGCGAAGGCCGTGAGGCCGCGCAGGTCCTCGTGCCGGTACTGGCGGCGGAAGGCCCCGTCGCGCCCCAGCACCACGATGCGGTCGGCGCTCGCGTCGAGGAAGGCCAGCTCGCCCGCGGGACCGTCCGTCCAGGGGCGCGCCGCCGCTCGCAGGGGCCGGTCGATGCCCGCCTGCGAGAGCTCCAGCGTCAACTCCCCGCTGAAGCGCCGCGCCGCGCCGTCGCCCGCCACCGTGAAGATGTCGTCGCCGTCCACCGTCAGGCGGCGCGCGTCCGCCAGCTCCGGGGCCCGCAGCGCGACCGTCGGGGCCGCGCCGAAGCCGTCCGCCGTGGCGGCGAAGCGGTGCACCGCGGCGGCGGGCGCGTCGAGCACGTAGAGCGCGCCGTCCGCGAAGCGCAGGTCGGTGACGGCGAGGCCCTCGGGGCGCGCGAAGGCCAGCCGCTCCAGCGTCTCCGCCGTTCGCGCCCAGAGCGCGCCGTTCGCGTCCGCGATCAGCAGGGCGGGGCCGCCGGGCCGCGAATCGCCCGCGAAGGCGATGGCCGCAGGCGCGCCCGCGCCGTCCTCGCCCGCGGCGAAGACCACCTCCTTCGCGCCCGTGGCGAGGGACACGGCGATGACGCGCCGCGCGGCCTCGTCGAGCAGCCACACGTGCGTGTCCCCCGCCGCCAGCCGCGCCACGGCGATGGGGGCCTCGCCGAAGCCGCGCAGGTCGGCGATGGTCTCGATGGCGGCGGGCGCGACCACGGCATCCAGCTCGGCGAGGCCGCGTTCGACGCGCGGCAGGAGGGGCGCGATGGCCGCGCCGCCGCCCTCCAGCGCCTCCGCCTCCAGCAGCAGGACGCGCGCCCGCGTGAGCGCCTCGCGGCGCGCGCCCGCGTCGTCCAGGGCCGAGGCCGCGGCGATCGCCGCCTGCGCCTCGTCGAGCAGCGTGGCGAGGGCCGCGGCCCCGGCGGCGTCGCGCTCGAGCGCGCGGGGCGCGACGATCCAGACGGCGATGCCCGCCAGCAGCGCCAGCCCCGCCAGCACGACCAGCCAGGAGGGGAGGGCGAAGGCGCGCCGCCCGGAGCCCGTGAGCGTTCCGCCCCCGCGCCAGGGGCCGCCGCCCATGGCCTCGCGCACGTGCACGAGGGGCGCGCCTCCCGCCCCCGGCGGCGCGGGGCCGGGAGGCGCGGGCGGCCGCCAGCCGTTGGCCGCCGCCAGCTGCCCGCGCCGTCCCGCCGCCAGCTCGCTCACGGGGGCCGTGCCCGTGCGGTGTGATTCCGGCGCGGGGGGCTGGCGCGATGGCGCGAGGGCGGGGAAGAAGGCGTCGCCGTTGCCGCCCGCCGCGTTCGCCTCGGGAAAATCGGGGAACTCGGGAACGGAGAGACGCGCTTCCGCCGCGCCGATGCCCGCGTCCTGCGGGGGCGCGGCCTCCACGCGCGAGCGCGCGTCCAGCGCCTGTAGCCGCCGTCGCGCCAGCTCGACCGACGCGCTCCCCGCGCCGGGATCCACGAACAGGCTCGACTGGAAGCCGTCGGGCGAATCCGCCGCCGCCCCGCCCGCGCCGATGACGGGCCCGTCCGCCGCCGCCGCGTCGAACGCCTCCGGCGCTGATTCGGGCGCGGGCGTCGCCGGTTCGTCCCCCGCGGGCAGGGCCACGAGCAGCACGGCGGCGTCGCGCAGGTGGGTCAGGCGGCGGTAGAGGTCGGGCAGGATTTCGGGCAGCGGGAGCGTGAGGATGGCCCCCAGCACCCCCTCCGGCAGGGTCTCGCCCACGTTCGTCGTTGCCAGCAGCAGGCGGTCGCCCGGCGCCACCGGCAGGGAGACGAGCCGCGGCGGCGCTGGTCCGGCCCCGTCCATGGGCGCGGCCCCCTCCCCTTCCGGCTCGTGGCTGGCGATGGTCGCGCCGGAGGCGTGCAGCACGCGCGCGGGGCCGCGCAGGGCGAGCACGGCGCGGTCGCCGCGCAGGGCCAGGCAGCTCAGGCCCAGCTCCGCGCGGTGCTGGGGGATGCTCCGCCCGTTCCATTCCCGCAGCGAACGCTGGGCGTCTTCGAAGAGGCGCAGGAGCGCGCCCGTGAGGCTCAGGTCGAGCGTCTTCCAGCCGCGCTCCGCGCTCGACACGAGGTGCCCCGCGAGGTCGTTACCCGCGGGCGTCGCGCCCTCCGCCAGCAGGAAGAGGTCGCCGCGATCCGCCCCCGCCGCGCCGCGCCCCTCCACCACGCCCACGGAGGCGCCGCGCTCCACGGGCTCGCGGTTGACGATGGCGAACTGGGCGGTCTGGAGGGGGGTGCGCAGGGGACGCCTCCTGCCCGCGGCGCGGGTTGCGCGCGAGGATACAGGCCCGCCGCCCGCCCGTACATAACCCCGCGCTAGCCTTCGCGCGCGAGCGCCCCCAGCAGCTCGACCGTGCGCGCCTCGGCGGCGGGGTCGCCCTCCAGCCGCAGCACCCCCGCCAGCATCTCGCTCACCCCGAACGACGGCAGGGCGCGGATGCGCTCCGCCACCGTCTCCTCGTTCCCGCGGATGACGAGCGCGTCCGACATGGCGCGCGAGAAGGTTCCGTCCGCCGCCTCGGGGAAGCCCGCGTCCACCCACATGGCCGAGTAGTAGGGCGCGCGCGGGTAGAAGCCGAGCTGCTCCCGCGAGGCCTCCCACACGGCCTCCGCGTCCTCGCTGACGGACACGGGCACGTGCGACACGAGCGCGGGGCGGGGCCGTCCGGCGGCGCGCGCGCCCTCCTCCAGGGCGGGCACGGCCACGCGCCGCAGGTAGGGCGGGGGGCTCACCCAGGAGATGGCCCCGTCGGCGATCTCGCCGCACAGGCGGAAGGCGTTGGCGCGCAGGGCCGAGGCCATCACCTTCACGTCCACGGGGGCCTGCAGCCGCGCCTCGGCGTGCAGCCGCTCGCCGTGGAACTCGACCGCGCCCCCCTTGAGCACGGCGTTGAGGATGGTGAGGTACTCGCGCAGGTGCTGCAGGGGGCGCACGAACTCGAAGCGGTAGGTGTTCTCCACCGCGGGCTTGTGGCTCGGCCCCACGCCCAGCTTCAGCCGCCCGGGCGCGAGTTGATCGACCACCACCGCCCCCTGCACCACCGCCAGCGGATGGCGCGGAAAGGTGGGGATGATGGAGGTGCCGAAGCCGATGCGCTCCGTCTCCCCGGCGGCGGCGGCGTACACCGCCAGGGGGTCCGGCGAGGGCCCGCCGCTGACCATCCAGGCCGTCTCCAGCCCGGCCCGCTCGGCCGCGATCACGCCGTCGATGAGCGCGCCCGCGTCGCGCGCCTGGATGTGCATGCCGATGGTCAGGTGCTCCACGGTTCGCCCTCCGCGCGCCGTCCCCGCGGTCCCTCGCGCACGCCGAGGGTAGCACGCCGCGCCTGCCATCTCCCCCTTCGCGCTCGCCCTCCGGCGCGGGAAGGTTCGCCCATCCCACGGAGGAGGATGCGACATGCGAACGCACCTGCGGAACCACGGAAGGGCGCTGCGCGTGCTGCTGCGCGCGGCGGCGGGGCTGGCCCTGCACGGCCTGCTGCGCCCGCGCACGGCCTGCGCCATCGAGACGGCCACGGGACGGGTGGCGCGCGCGTGAGCGGCGGCGGCGAGCTCGTCCCCGTCCCCGTCGGGCGCGTCCTCGGCAACGCCCTCACCGTGCTCGCCCTCGTCCTGCTGCTCTCCCTCGCCGGGCTCATCGCCCTCGGCGCGGTGGGCGGCGACGCGGGCGTGCGCGGCACCCTCACCCACATCGCGGAGACGGTGCTGGGCGTGTTCGTGGGCCTGGCCGCGGGCCGCCTCACCGGCGCGGGCCGCGCCCAGGCCTGACGCCCCGCGCCCGCTCCGGCGCGTTCCCCCGTGCGTCCGGGGAGCGCGCCGGAGCGCCCGCGCGGGTAGGCTGTCCCCCACGGACACGGGGAGGGACGCCATGGAGAAGCTGGTCGACGGAACCTTCGGGCTGGTGCGCGCGGGCCCCGCGGGCTTCGGCAACAACATCTACGTCGTCATCGACGAAGCCTCCGGGGACGCCGCCTTCATCGACGCCCCCGACGAGGTCGAAAAGAGCGTGGCCGCCGCCGAATTCGCCGGCGTCGCCCCCTCCGCCATCCTGCTCACCCACTCCCACGCCGACCACACCGCCAGCATCGCCGCGCTGAAGGAGCGCTACGGCTGCCGCGTGTATGCCGATCCGGCCGAGCCCTGGATCCCCGAGGGCGCGTTGGACGAGCCCGTGGCCGACGGCGACACCGTGCGCGTGGGCGGGCTCTCCTTCGCCGTCATCGCCATCCCCGGGCACACGCCCGCCAGCACCGCCTTCCTCCACGGCGGGCACCTCTTCGCGGGCGACACGCTCTTCCCCGGCGGCCCCGGACACTCGCGCTCCAACGAGGCCCTGCAGCAGGAGATCGCCTCCATCGTCACGCGCCTGCACGCGCTGCCCGACGGGACGGTGGTCTGGCCCGGCCACGGCGAGCGCACGACCATCGGCGAGAGCAAGGCGGAGTACGCCGTCTTCGCCGCGCGCGACCACGCCCCCGACCTCCACGGCGACGTGCTCTGGCTCGAAAGCTGACGCCGCCACGCGGCCCGCGCGCGGGCTGGCATACTGGCACGGCGGGGGGACGCCTCATGGGGAACGACGGCCAGCGCGATACGCTTCCCGAACCGTGGCGGCGGCGCCTCTACCTGCCCGCCTACCGGATTTCCGCCGCCGCCAGGTACGCCGAACTCTCCCGACAGACCGTCTCCCGCTGGCACCACGGGTCCGGCGCGGGCGCGGCGGGGATGCCGGAGCGGAAGGCGCGGGAGGCGCTCTCCTACCTGCAGCTCATCGAGGTGGCGGTGGTGGCGGCCTTCCGCCGCAAGGGCGTGTCGTTGCAGGCCGTGCGCGTGGCGCGGGAGTACGCCGCGCAGCAGTTCGAGCGCGAGTTCCCCTTCGCCGAGATGGAGTTCGCGCGCGCGGGCCGGGAACTGCTGCTGGAAGTGCGGGACATCCTGCCGGAGGGCGAGCGGGGCGCGATCGTCGCCAGCCAGTGGGGCCAGCGCGCGTGGGAAGAGTTCCTGCCCGAATTCGATTACGGGGAGGATGGTCTGGCCACGCGCTGGTTCGTGCGCGGCAAGGACTGCCCGGTCCTGATCGACCCGCGCCTCTCCTTCGGCGCGCCCACGGTGCGGGGCGTGCCCACCTGGGCCATCAGGGGGCGCAGGGACGCGGGCGAGACAATCGACGAAATCGTCGACGAATTCGACCTCGCGCCCGACGAGGTGCGCGCGGCCCTCGCCTTTGAGGACGCCGCCGCGTGATCCTGTTCCTCGACCGCAGCATGGGGCAGGGAATCGGCTGCGCGCTGAAGTGCCTCAAGAGGTTTCCCGCCACAGTCGAGCTCCACGACGATCACTTCAAACAGGACACCAACGACGATGTGTGGCTCGCCGAAGTTGGTCGGCGTGGCTGGATCGCAATGGGACGGGACTACCGCCACCACCTCGTGGACGTGGAGCGGGACGCCATCCGCGCGCATCGCGTGGGCGTGTTCTATCTCTGGGGCGCGAACGCCTCGCAGTGGGAGCAGCTGCGCGTCCTGGCGAAGGCGTGGGACCGCATCGAGGACGCTTGCCGCGGCCCCGCGCCCTTCATCTACCGCATCGGCAAGGACGGGCGGCTCGAGGCCGTCGCCGTCTGACGCGCGCTAGGCGCCGCGCGCGGAGCCGTGCACCAGCGCCAGGAACTCCGCCCGCGTCACGCTCGAGCGCTTGAACTGGCCGCGCATGGCGCTCGTCACCATGCGGCTGCCCGGCTTGCGCACGCCGCGCATGGTCATGCACAGGTGCTCCGCCTCCACCACCACCGCCACGCCGTCCGCCGCCAGCGCGTCCATGACCGTCTCCGCCACCTGGCTGGTGAGCCGCTCCTGCAGCTGCGGGCGGCGCGCGTAGGCCTCCACCACGCGCGCCAGCTTGCTGATGCCCACCACGCGCCCCTCCGGCAGGTAGCCCACGTGCGCCTCCCCGTGGAAGGGCAGCAGGTGGTGCTCGCACATGCTGTAGAAGGGGATGTTGCGCAGGATCACCATCTCGTCGTGCGCGACCTCGAAGCCCACGCGCAGGTACTCGGCGGGGTCGAGGTCGAGCCCCTCGAAGATCTCGGCGTACATGCCGGCGATGCGCCGCGGCGTCTCCAGCAGCCCCTCGCGCGCGGGGTCGTCGCCCACCGCCTCCAGCAGCTCGACCACGGCGGCGCGGATGCGCGCCCCGTCCACGCCGCTCCCGTTCCCGTTCGCCATGCCGCCCCGATGGTACGGGACGCGCCCCCCGCTGTCGCGCCGCGCTCAGTCCAGCAGGCCGGCGCGCCGCATGCTGGTGAAGGCGTCGCCCGCGACGATCACGTGGTCGTTGAGGGCCACGTCCAGCTTCTTCCCCGTGGCCGCCAGATCGCGCGACATGGCGATGTCGCGGCGGCTGGGGTCGGGACGCCCGGAGGGGTGGTTGTGCGCCACCACGATGGAGGTGGCCTCCAGCAGGATGGCGTCGCGGAAGACGTCGGCCTGGCGGAAATCGACGGAGTGGATGCTGCCGCGCAGGACCACGGGCTCGCCCAGCAGGCGCGCGCCCGAATCCAGGGCGAAGACGTGCAGCTCCTCGCGCGCGCGGTTCTGGAAGTGCCAGCGCAGGTGCGTGAACACGTCCTCCGGCCCGAGGAAGCGGGGGCGCGCGTCGGCCTCGCGGCCCGCGCGCGGCAGGCGGCGGGCGATCTCGACGGCGGCGGCCAGGCGCGCGGCCCTGGCCGGTCCCAGCCCGCGCGCCTGCCGCAGCGCCTTCGCGTCCGCGCGCAGCAGCCCGCCCAGCCCCCCGTGGCGCTCCAGCAGCCCGCGCGCGAGGTCGATCGCGTTCTCGCCGCGCGTGCCCGCCCCCGCGATGATGGCGATCAGCTCGGCGTCGCCCAGCGCCCCCGGGCCGTGGCGCAACAGCCGCTCGCGGGGGCGCTCGTCGTCGGCCAGGTCGTGGATGGTGCGGTAGCCGGAGCCCTCCTCCGGCTCGCCGTACTCCGCCGCCCCCTCCGGCACGGCTCAGTCCTCGCGCTCGATGAGCAGCGGATCGGGCCGCGGCGGCTCCGGCGGCGGCTGGCGCGGCCCGCCGGGGCCCTCGTCGCCGTCCGGCCGCTCCCGCTTCTCCACCGTCACGGCGAGCATGGAGCCGGAGAAATACTCGACCTCCACGTAGTCGCCGCGCTTCACCAGCTGGTGCTGGACCTTGTCCACGCGCACGATCTGCCTGTTGTCGAGGCGCAGGTAGTGGCTGCGCGCCACGAACAGGTCGCCGCGCGACCAGTGGCGCGTGATGGTTCCGCCGATCAGGCGGGGCTGGCCGCGCAGGTCGCGCAGCGCCTGCAGCGCCTGGAAGCCGCAGAGCGAGGCCATGGCCAGCAGGATCACGGGCAGCACCCAGCCGCCCCCGCCTCCGCCCGCCACCTCGCTGAAGACGTACCAGAGCGCGCCCCCCGCCGTGGCCAGGAACAGCGGCGTCCAGATCATGGCCGTGCGCCGCAGCCCGGCGCGCGCCACGGCCAGCCTGCGGGCGCGCTCGTCGCCCGGCTGCGGTGCGCTCACGGGGCCCCTCCGGCGGGAATGAGGATGACCTGGCCGATGGCGAGCGCGGCGGCGTCGAGTCCGGGGTTCAGGGCCGTGATGGCGTCCACGGAAACGCCGTGCGCCTCGGCGATGTCCCACAGCGTGTCCCCCGCCGCGATCGCGTACTCGACGACCCCGGGCGCGGGTTCCGGCGTCGCCGTGGCGGTCGGCGCGGGCGTCGGCGTCGGGGCTGGCGTGGGCGCGGCGGTCGGGGTTGGCGCGGGCGTCGGCGTGGCGGTGGGCGCGACGGTCGGCGTGGGCGCGGGCGCGGAGCGCACCGGCTCCGCGCGGCTCTCCTCCGCGGGCGGGCGCAGCACGAGGAAGAGCGCCACGAAGGAGCCCAGCACCAGCGCCGCCAGCGATCCGCGGTAGGCCAGGGCCGAGGGCGCGATGCGTTCCGGCGCCGTCGGGCCCTCGCCGCTTCGGGGTGCGTCGCTCACGGTGCGTCGCTCACGCCCGTGAGCCTACCACTCCGCGCGCCCGGCTTCCGCTCAGGCGGTCGGCGGCGTCAGCCTGCCCAGCCCCAGCGGGCGCGCCCGCCGCCGCTCGCGCAGCGCCTCGCGGAAGGCGCGCAGGCGGCCCTCGCCCCACGCGCGGAAGCGCCCCGCCGCGTCCTCGCCCGTGCCCAGCCGGTCGATGGCGTGGGCCGCGCGCGCGATGGCGGCGTGCCCCGCGGCCCCGCCCGCCAGCGCCCCCTCCAGCTCCGCCGGCACGGTCGAGCCGCTGGCGTCGAGCGTGTGCGCGGCCAGATAGCGGAAGCGCGCCCGCTCGCCCCGCGGCGGCGACGGCGTCTCCAGCGTGATCGTCCCCGCCCACACGCGGAAGGGCACGGTCGCGCGCGGGAAGGCGTCGATGGGCGTCTCCACCGCCTCCAGCGCGAGGAAGCCGGGCAGCGCGCTCGTCGCCACCTCGCGCGAGCCGCTGGCCGTGGCGAGCGTGGCGGAGGCCTCGCGGGGCAGCGCGCGGCTCAGCTCGGCGAGCGCCCGCGCGACGTGGCGGTCCAGTTCCGCGTCGCTCCAGCGGGCGTCCCCGGCGTCGAGATCGCGCAGGTCGGTGCGGACCAGCGTGCGGACGTCGGCGAGGGTGGTCATGCCCCCACCGTGGCGCGCGCCGTCGCCAGCGCGTAGCCCGCGCCGTCACTCCCGCCCCCGGCCGTCCTTCCGGCGGCCCAGCAGCCCGCCCATGAGAACGCCCGCGAGGGGCCGCAGCGGCCCCGGCAGGAAGCGCCAGGCGACGGCCTGCCCCGCCAGCGCGCCCGCCTGGCGCAGCTCCGGCTCGTGCTCGCGCGCGAAGCGCTCCGCGCGCAGGGTGGCGGGCCGCGCGGCGACGGCGGCGCGCCGCGCGAGGCGCTCCGCGTCCGGCTGGGCGTCGAGCGCCGCCAGGTGCGCCCCGCGGGCGAGACGGCCCAGCGCGCGCCCCGCTCCGGCGACGGCGTTCCCGCGCGCCATGAGGCTAGTCCCCGCCGCCGCGGATGGCGCGCGCGAGGCGGCGCAGCAGCCCGAACCGCGGACGCTTCGGCGGGCGGTGGCGGCGGGCCGCGCGGCGGGCCTCCATCTCATCCATCCGCGCCCGCGCCAGCATCTCCAGCTCGGGGCCGGGGGGAGGGGTGAAGCCGCCGCCGAAATCCGCCATGCCCCCACTGTAGCGCATCGCGCGCGCGAAGGCGTAGCATCGGCGGGACGAACGGAGGAACGGTCATGGTTCAGGAACGCATCGGCGCCCGCACGCCCACGGAGAAGGCCCACGAGCCCGCGCTGGGCACGGAGCTCATCCCCAAGGAGCGCTACACCTCGAAGGAGTTCATGCAGCTCGAGTGGGAGCGCATGTGGACGAAGGTCTGGAACATCGCCGGGCGCGAGTCCGACATCCCCAACGTGGGCGACTACTTCACCACCGAGCTGGGCCCGGAGTCGTTCCTCATCGTGCGCGAGACGCCGGACCGCGTGCGCGCGTTCTACAACGTGTGCCCCCACCGCGGGAACCAGATCAGGAACGCGGGCATGGGCCACGCGGAGTCGTTCCAGTGCGCCTACCACTTCTTCGAGTTCAACCTGGACGGCTCCAAGAAGTTCGTGCCGGACGAGGACACCTTCACGCAGGGCGTGCCGCAGGAGACGGCGCTGGTGGAGGTGCCCTGCGACACGTGGGGCGGGTTCGTGTGGTTCAACATGAACCCCGACGCCGAACCCCTGCTGGAGTTCCTCGAGCCGGTGGCGCGCCACCTCGAACCGTACCGCTTCGAGGAATTCTCGATCATGGCCGACAAGACGATCGAGTGGGACTGCAACTGGAAGGCCTCGGTGGACGCCTTCAACGAGGTCTACCACGTGCAGGGCATCCATCCGCAGCTGCTGGAGGGGCTGGACGACATCCACGTGCAGATCGACCTGTACGAGCGTCACAACCGCTACCTCGTGCCCATGGGCATCGTCAGCCCGCGCTACCAGAACCCGGAAGAGGTGACGGACGGGCTGCGGGGGCGGCTGCGCAACGCGGGCGTCGACCCGGCCGAATTCGAGGGCCGCAGCGCCGAGGTGCGCCCCTTCCTGCAGCGCCGCGCGCGCGAGCTCGCGGAAGAGCAGGGGATGGACGTCTCCGCCCTCAACGACGACCAGATGTCGGACGACTACCACTACTACCTCTTCCCCAACATCACCCTGAACACGCATCACTTCAGCTTCGGCTTCTTCCGCCAGCGCCCGCACGCGACGGACCCGAACAAGATGTACTTCGACATCCAGAGCTACGCGCGCCTGCCCGCGGGCACGGAGGCGCCGCGGCCCGTGCACACGCAGCACCGGCACGGCGACATCTCGCTGGGGCTGGTCATGGATCAGGACTCCTACAACCTGCCGCGCGTGCAGAAGGGCATGAATTCGCGCGCCTACAAGGGGCTGCTGATCAACTACCGCGAACGCCGCATCCGCCACATGAACAAGACGATCGACGACTACCTCTTCGGGCCCGACCGCTAGGGGGCGGGCGCGGCGATCACGCGGAAGACGGCGCCGTCGGCGAACTCGCCCAGCGCCTCCAGCGCGGGCAGGGCGCGCAGGTCGGCGGGGCCGTAGTCCGGCGGCGGATCCCGCCAGGGTATGTCGATCCAGACGACGAGCGTTCCGGGGGCGGCCCGCGCGATGGCCCCCTCCAGCTCGTCCGCGTCGTCGGGAAGGAAGCCGAGGGCGTCCTTGCCGACGTCCGCGTGCAGGTAGAGCAGGGCCGCGTCGGTGCTGAGCACGGGGCCGCCGTCCGCGCTGTCGCGCGCGAAACGCAGCGTCGGCGAGTTCACCCAGCGCGAGTCCGTTGCGCCGAGGTAGAAGCCGCCGTCGTTGGCCTGGACGATCCCGCGCACGGTGAGCGGGAGCATGAGCGCGACCCAGAGGCAGAGCGCCGCCCCCACGGCCGCGGTGGGCCAGCGCCAGCGGTCGGGGAGGACGGCGCGCGCGAGCGGGATCGCGTTCACGAAGGCGGGCGCGGGGCGGCTCCGCCCGCTGGATCGCAGCCCGTCCAGCGCCAGCAGCACGAGCAGGAGCAGGGGGACGTAGAGCGGGGAGAGGTGGCGGTCGCCCGGAAGTTCGTGCGTCAGCGAGCTAGCCGAGCTGGCGACGACGGCGGCGGCGTAGACGAATGAGAACGCGCCGCAGAGGGCGAGCGCGCTCCCGTGGGGCGGTCCGCCGCGCCGCCGCGCGAGCATGAGCGCGCCGCCGACGGCGACGAGCAGGAGCAGCGTCGCGGCGCTCAGGAGCCAGCCCAGCGGATCGGCGAAGTCCAGCCGCTCAACGGGGGCGATCCAGCCCCGCGGCACGGCGAGCAGTGGCCCCAGGACGTCCGGGAGCGCGCTCGTGCTGTAGGCGCGTTGGCCGGTGAGTTTGTCCGCGAGCAGGAGATTCCGCAGCACCCAGAAACCGATGGGGATGGCGGCGATGGCGCCGAAGAGGGCGATCCGCCGCGCGCGTTCGGGCAGGGCCGCGCCGCGCTGGAAGAGCAGGAGCAGAACCACGGTCGCGATCAGCGCGCCCCCGACGTAGCGCGTGAGGCAGGCGAGCGCGGTGAAGAGCGCGGCCTGCACCAGCATCGCCCGCTTCCCCTCCTCCAGGAAGCGGTCCGTCCGCGTCAGGGCGAGCGTGGCGAACAGGATGAAGGAGGGTTCGGAGAGGCCGGACGAGCCGACCTCGATGAGGGGGACGGAGAGCGCCAGCGCCAGCCAGCCCCAGACCACGAGGAAGGCGGAGCGCAGGCGGCGGCGCAGCCAGCGTCCGGCGACGAACACGGTGAGCGCGAGGATGGCGGCGTTCAGCGGCCCCACGACGTCCAGCGGATCGGCGAGGGAGAGGCTGGTCCCGGCCAGCAGCAGCGGCCAGAGCGGGGGCCAGAGCGCGTAGGGCCCCCCCGCGTAGCCCGTGAAGCCCTCGCCCGCCAGCAGGTGGCGGGCCACGGCCACGTAGTTGACGGGATCGCCGGGGAGGGCGGGGCCCCACGTCGCCTCCCGCGCCAGCGCGATGCCCGCCGCCAGCAGCGAAAGCGCCGCCAGCAGCAGCGTCAGGCGGTCGGGCCGCGCGGGCCACGCCGGCATCCGCGCTCAGGCGGGCGGCTGGTCCACCGTGCGCTGCGCGCCGCGGCGCACCAGTTCGTGGCGGCGGATGCGCCACTCGCCGTCGTCGCCGCGCGCCATCTCGTCCACGTAGGTGGCCCAGAGGGTCATGATCGCGTCCGGCTCGTCCTTCAGGAAGTGGGTGGCCTGCACCTCCGTGCGCGCCGTGGCGGCGTCGCCGCGCAGGTCCACCACCTGGTTCCCCATGAGGTGCTGCGTGCCCGCGAAGTTCTCCAGCGCCTCGATCACGTAGGCGAGGTAGGCGTCCGCGCCCTCCATCGCGCCGGGGCCGTAGCCGACCACGCTCACGTCGTCGGTGAAGCACGAGCGGTAGCGGTCCATCTCGCGCGCGTCCACGGACGTGCCGTAGCGGATCATCACGTCCATGATGGCGGCGCGGTCGGCGAGTTCCTGCAGGTCGGGCATGGCGGGCTCCCTGGCGGTGGGCGCGATTCTAGCGCGTCCGCGCCCGCCATGGCTCAGCCCCCGCCCCCGCGCCCGCCGCCGCCGCCGCCGATGAGGCCGCGCTCCAGCGCCTCCAGCGCGAGCAGCAGGACGATGAAGACGACGGCGGGCGCGAAGACCTCCCAGTTGCGCCCGAGGATGGCGCCGATGGCCATGGCCGTCAGCACCGCCAGCAGCAGCAGGCGGAAGGGGCGCAGCAGCCGTCGCAGCCGCCGCACGCCGCCTAGCGCCCGTAGGCCATGCGCCGCAGGCGGGCGACGCGCTCCTCCAGCGGCGGATGCGTGCTGAACAGCTTGGCCATGCCGCCGCCGCGGAAGGGATGCACGATGTAGAGGGCGGCCACCGCCTCCTGCTGGGGCGTCGGCTCCATGGGGCGCATGGCCACGCCGCGGTGCAGCTTCTCCAGCGCCGCGGCCAGCGCCTCCGGGTCGTGCACGATGCGCGCCCCCGTCTCGTCCGCGGCGAACTCGCGCGTGCGGCTGATGGCGAACTGGATGATGGAGGCCGCGATGGGCGCGAGGATCATGATGGCGATGGCGGCGAAGGCGTTCCGCTGCCCCCCGAAGAAGATGAGCATGAAGGAGATCATCGAGATGGCCCCCGCGATGGTGGCCACGATCGAGCTGGTGAGCGTGTCGCGGTTCTTCACGTGCGCGATCTCGTGCCCGATCACGGCGCGCAGCTCGCGCTCGCTCAGCAGCTGGCGGATGCCCGTGGTGACGGCCACCGCCGCGCGCGCCGGGCTGCGGCCCGTGGCGAAGGCGTTGGGCGCCGGATTCTCGATCACGTAGAGCCGCGGCATGGGCATGCCCGCCAGGTTCGCCACCTCGTTCACCATGGCGAAGAGCCGCGGATCGACGTCCTCCGTGATCTCGCTCGCCCCCGCCATGCGCAGCGCGAAGCGGTCGCTGAACCAGAAGGCCGAGAAGTTCATCACGCCCGCGATCACGAGGAAGGCCGTCAGCCCGCCCACGCCCCCGATGATGTAGCCGATGAGCAGGAGCAGGCCCGTGAGGAGGGCCAGCAGGAAGCCCGTCTTGATGCCGTTCGTGCCGTGCATGGCGTTTTTGAAACCCTTCCCTGGTCGATGCGTCCGTCCAGTATAGGCGGGCGGCGCGGCGGGCGCGTCCGGCCCTTTACCCGCCGGCGGCGACGGCGGCGGCCACCAGGCGGCGCGCGCGCTCCTGCGTCCCCGCCAGCGTCTCCCCGCCCGTCAGCGCGATCCAGCGGTACTCGAAGCGCAGGCCCTGCGCCCGCTCCGGTCCCCGCGGCTCGCAGCGCCACGAATCGGGCAGGGGCATGGCGGGCGCGACCGCGAAGCAATGCCAGCGGCGGGGGCCGTCGTCGAAGGCGGCGAGGGCGCGCCAGCCCTCCAGCGGCAGGCCGCTCTCCTCCAGCACCTCGCGCGCCACGGCCTCCAGCGGCGTCTCGCCCGCCTCCACCGTGCCGCCGGGCGCCTGCAGGCCCGCGTCGGGCAGGCCCGCGTGCTCGAACACGAGCAGCTCGCGCGCCGCCCCCTCGCCGCGCAGCACGAAGCCGTACGCCTTCTCGATCACGGAACCGTGAGCGTGGCGTGGCCGAAGAGCACGGCGAAGCGACGGCACCAGACGACGGCGCTGCGGAACTCGGACACGTCCAGCTCCGGCGGGATCTCGTAGTTGAAGGCCCCGTCCGTCGCCTTCAGGTCGCCCAGGTTCACGGCCTCGTCCTCCCAGCCGTCGGGGTTGCGGGAGAGGTAGACGAACAGGTCCGGGCCGTTGCGCACGGAAAAGTTCTCCACGCGCAGGATGTACACGCCCGGTTCGGTCTCGATGAGCAGGGCCTGGCCGCGGGCGAAGTGGAAGTCGTCCGAACCCTGCCATTCGCCCATCGCGGCCAGCCGTGCCGTCGCTTCGGGCGCGGCCGTCGCGGACGGCTGGGGCGAAGCCGTGGCGGCAGCCGTGGCGGTGGCAGCCGCCGTGGCCGCGGCGCTGGCTTCCGGCGGCGGCGTGGCGGCGGTTGTGGCGGCAGCCGTGGCCGTGGCCGCGACCGCCGGGCGCTCGAATGCGGGGGCGGCCTCCTCAAGGAAGCTGCGCTCCCACAGGGGCGAGAGCATGTACCAGCCCACGGGCAGGGCCACGGCCAGCAGGGGGATGGCCACCGCCGCCGTCACGTACCGCCGCCGCCAGAGCAGGCGGTGCAGGCGGAAGCGCCAGGCCAGCGCCCCCGCCGCCGCCACGGCCACCGCGGCGAGCGCGAGGAAGAGCCAGCGGTAGGGGTAGATGACCTCGGAGCCGAAGCGCTCCAGCTCGCCGAAAATGGCTTCCATGCGGCCAGTGTAGCCCCCGCCCCCGCGGGGCGCCGTAGCATGGCGGAAGCGCGCGCGTGCGCGCGGGGGGCGAAGTGCCGGGATTCGCCGAGTTTTTCGCGGGCATCGGTCTCGTGCGGGAGGCCATTGAGCCGCTCGGCTGGAACTGCCGCTTCGCCAACGACATCGCGCCCGCCAAGGCCGCGATGTACGCCGCCCGCTTCGGGCGGGAGCACCTGCTCGTCGGCGACGTCAACGACGTGACGCTGGCGGACCTGCCCGACGGGCTCGACCTGCTGACCGCCTCGTTCCCGTGCATCGACCTCTCGCTGGCGGGCAACCGCAACGGCCTCGCCGGGCCGCACTCGGGCGCGATCTGGCCGTTCCTCGATCTGGTCGGGGAAATGGGGCGCTCCCGCGCGGCGCCCGCCGCCCTGCTGCTGGAGAACGTGACCGGCCTGCTCACGTCGGAGGGGGGCCGCGACCTGCGCGCCATCTGCGAGCGGGCGGGCGCGCTCGGCTACCTGCTGGACCTGGTGGTGGTGGACGCGCGCTGGTTCACGCCCCAGAGCCGCCCGCGCCTCTTCGCCGTCGCCGTGCGGCGCGAGCTGCTGGAGGGGGCGGGGCGGGCGTTCCCGCCGACGGGCGAGGTCACGCCCCTGCGCCCGGCCAACGTGCGCCGCTTCCAGCGCGAGCACGCGGACCTGCCGCTGGTCGAAACGCCCCTGCCGCCGCCGCCGCGCGGAAGCCGCGCCACGCTCGCCTCGATTCTGGAGGACGCGCCCGCGGACGGCGCCCCGTGGTGGCCGCGCGAGCGCGTCGAGGCCCTGATCGCGGGCATGGCCCCCGCCCACCGCGAGCGCGTGGACGCCCTGCTCGCGGGCGAGCGCGACGGCGTGGCCACCATGTTCCGCCGCGTGCGCGCGGGCCGCACCGTGGGCGAGGTGCGCGGCGACCGGCTGGCGGGCTGCCTGCGAACCCCCCACGGCGGCAGCAGCGTGCAGTTC
Organism: Tepidiformaceae bacterium; assembly: GCA_958295975.1. Taxonomy (GTDB): domain Bacteria; phylum Chloroflexota; class Dehalococcoidia; order Tepidiformales; family Tepidiformaceae; genus UBA2991. The sequence continues at coordinate 1,229,044 of OY282446.1, forward strand.
CTCGTGGACTGCCGCGACGGCTCGGCGCGCATCCGGCCCCTGAGCGCGCGCGAGTACGCCCGCCTGCAGGGGGCGCCGCGCTTCCCCATCGAAACGGGCACGCGCCAGGCGTGGCTGGGCTTCGGCGATGCCGTGTGCGTGCCCGCCGTGCGCTGGCTGGTCGACCGCGCGCTGGGCTTCCTCCTGTGCGAGTCCGCCAACGCCGCCACCGGCGCCCAGGCGCGGATGCATGATCGCGAGGCCGCGTATGCCGCCAGCGACTGAGGCCCCCACGCGGCGCGACCCCCTCACGCCCGAACGGCGCTCGGCGGTGATGCGCCGCATCCGGCGCTCCGACACGGGCCCCGAGCTGGCCCTGCGGCGGGAGCTGACGCGCCGCGGCCTGCGCTACCGCGTGGACTACGCGCGCGCGCCCGGACGGCCCGACCTCGCCCTCGTCGGGCGCAGGCTGGCCGTCTTCGTGGACGGCGAGTTCTGGCACGGGAAGAAGCTGGGCGCGGAGCGGCTGGCGGAGATGTCCCCCTACTGGCGGCGCAAGATCGAGCGTAACGCCGCGCGCGATGTGCGCGTCAACATGGAGCTGCTGGCCGCGGGCTGGACCGTCGTGCGCGTCACCGATCGCGCCATCCGCGAGGACGTCGCGCGCATCGGCGCCTTCGTGGAGCGCGCCGCCGCCGGGCGCTTCCGCGGATTCCGCCCGCCCGGCGTCGAACTGCACCGGCCCTGACGCCATGTCGCTCCCCCTCGACCTCGACATCGAGAAGGCGCTGCTCTTCTTCCACGCCTACATGTACGGGCCGCTGCGGGGAAAGACGCGCCTCTACGAGGCCCGCGGCGTCTCGCCCCGCGTGGCCATGTCCGAGGACTGGGAGCTGTTCGCCTCGATCCTCGTGCGCGACCGCGGCGTTCCCTCGCAGAGCGGCCTCGACCTCGAACGGTACGAAGTGAAGTCGGCCCTCCACGGCGGCGGCTTCGAGTACCAGTACCATCGCAACTCGTGGCGGGAGAAGCTGGCCGCCGACCGCATGGCGGGCCACCTCTTCATCTCCCATCGCGACGGGCTGCGGCTCGTGGAGGTGCGGTATTGCGCCGGTGCGGAGCTGGCCGCGTTCTTCGACGACTGGGAGGCCGCTCGCCCCTACGCGGACCGCGCGCAGCGTTTCCGCCGGTCGATCCCGTTCGGCTGGGTGCGCGACCATGCGGCGCTCATCCTGCGGCTCGTGGACGGCGAGCAGGAATTCGAGGGCCTTCACGCGGCGGGCGGCAGCGCGCCCCGGTAGCGGTCGCGCGTGGCCGCGCCGGGGGCGCTCACGGGTGGGCGGCGGGCGCGGGCGGGGACAGGGAGAAGCAGGACTGGAAGGCGCGCGCCAGCGCCTCGTCGCCGCGCAGCTCGCCGCAGTCGCACGGGTCGGCCCCGCGGAAGAAGCGGAAGAAGCCCTCGGTGGTGGTGCGCAGGCGCAGATCGGCGTCGTCGGCGGCCTCGCGGCGGGGCGTGAGGCGCCCGTCCGCGATGGCGAAGGTCCAGGCGCTGCAGCCCTCGCAGTCGTCCAGCTCGAGCACGAGCGTGGCGCGCACGTCCCGCGCGCATTCGGGGCGGAAGGCGAAGGTGGGGATCACGCGCACGGCGAAATCCGTCGGGACGGTGTCTCCGACGGATTGGCGGCTGAAGCGGTTGGCGTAGGCCATGCCCCATTCCACGAGCGAAAGCAGCACCGGGCGCACGGCCCAGCCCTTCTCCGTGAGCGAGTAGTCCACGCGCGGGGGCAGGGCGCGCTCGTAGCGGCGGCGCACGAGGCCCTCCCGCTCCAGCAGCCGCAGGCGGTCCGCGAGCACGTTCGGCGACATGCCCGCGCAGTTCCGCAGGATTTCGCTGTAGCGCCGCAGCCCCGCCATCAGGTCGCGCAGCACGAGCAGCGTCCAGCGGTCCCCGAGCACGTCCAGCGATTGCGCGATCAGGCAGGGATGCCCGTAGGACTTGCGGGAAGGGGAAGGTGAGCCGGAGGCGGTTTGAGCCATGGAACCCCGCGCCCGATGGTAAAGGACGGAGAAAGCCCGCGCGCCGCTGGTTTGACGCATTCCGGCGCTCGTGCCAGACTATCTCCAGCGCTACGGATTTCGTAGCAATGGAGGTACTCCTTCAGAAGCATGGGGCCCCGGCCCCGGCGGGTCAACCCCCGCGGAGGTGGAATCATGAACAAGCGCGCGACCGTCCAGCCGCAGGGGCGGCACTTCCACCGCTGGCGCATCGCCGAGCCCAACGGCCCGGTGAGCGAGGGCCTCTGCCGCGAGTGCGGGGCCACGCGCGAGTTCCGCAACTGGCTCGCCGAGAGCGACTTCATCACGAACGAGGAGCACCGCATGACGCGGGCCGCCTGACCATCCTTCCGCAGCCGCCCCCGGCGTGGCCTCCTTCGCCGGGGGGACAAGCCGCCCGCTGACCAGCGGGCGGCTTTCTGCGCGACCGCGGGCGGCGGCTAGCGCTGCATCTCGCGCAGGTGGTCGTCGCGCCCCGCCACGATCCAGAAATCGCCCGTCTGCACGATCTCGTTGAGCGCCGGGTTGAAGCTGACCGAATCCTCGCGCAGGCGCGCCAGCAGGAAGACGTTGTAGCGCCCCTCCACGTCGAGGTCGCCGATGGCCCAGCCCGTGGCCGAATGGGGCGCGCGCACGCGCGCGATGCCCTGCGCCCCGCCGAGCGCCATGTAGTCGCTGATCTCGCTGCTGCCCAGCGTGTGCGCCAGGCGCTGCGCCGATTCCAGCTCGGGGTTGACCACCGCGTCCGCGCCCGCCAGCTCCAGCGCGCGCGCGTGCTCGGCGGTGCTGGCCTTCGCCACCACGTGCCCCAGCCGCAGCCGCAGCTTGAGCGTCAGCGCCACCAGCACGCTCGTGGCCACGTCGCCGCCGATGGCCACCACCACCGAGTCGTAGTTGTGCAGGGAGAGCGATTCGAGGAACTCGACGTCCTCGACGTTGCCCTCCGCGGCCAGCAGCACCGTCTCCACCACCGCGTTCACGCGCGTCCCCTCGCGGTCCACCGCCAGCACGTCGACGCGCAGGCGGGCGAGTTCGCGCGCGAGCTGCGAGCCGAAGCGTCCAAGCCCGAGGATGGCGACGTTCACGCGCGGATGCTAGCGGCGCGTACGGACGCGCGCCAGACGCGCCCGCTCAGCCGTCGAGCCGCGCCAGCCCCGCGCGAATCTTGCCGAGGGCGTCGAGCGGCGCGGGCGGCAGCCTGCCGGGCGCTCCCGCGGACACCGTGGCGCGGCGCGCGCGGGCGGCGGCGTAGCGTTCGCGCACCTCGTCGGCGGTCCCGCCCGCCAGTTCGTCCGCGCGCAGGTCGGGGTCGGCGGCCAGCAGCGCCTCGCGCAGCCGCTCCGCCAGCTCGCGGCCAGCGTCGGGCGGGGGCGCATCTTCCTCCGCCGCGGCGTCCCCGCCGATGACCGTCTCCTCGCGCGCCTCGCCGCCGATCACGGATTCGTCGTCCATGCGTTGCCTCCCGCGGAATGCGTGTGCGGGGCAGGCTGGGAGGCGCGGCGGCGAGCGCCAAACCCCCGCTGGCGCGGTTTGCGGCTGGCGCGCGCGCGGGCAATACTGGAAAGGTCGCGGCCCTTGAGGGGTTGGCGATTCGCCTCGCCGAGCGGGGTCGAACCGCGGCCCGGGTGGCGCAGATGGCAAGCGCGGCTGATTTGTAATCAGCAGGGCGGGGGTTCGATTCCCCTCCCGGGCTCCGCAAACGCCGGAGGGGTGGCCGAGTGGTTAAAGGCAGCAGACTGTAAATCTGCCCCGCAGAGCGGTACGCAGGTTCGAATCCTGCCCCCTCCACCAACCTTTCCCGCCGCCCGCCCGCTCAGGGCGCGCACGCGGGCAGATCCTCGAACCAGTCGAGGTCCTGCTCCGGAAGCGCGAACAGGGCCGGCGGCACGCAGCCCTCGAGCGCATTCCCCGCCAGCAGCAACTCCCGCAGCTCGGGCAGGTCCGCCAGTGCGGGCGGAATGGCGCCCGTGAGCCGGTTGCCCGCCAGCCGCAGCCCCCGCAGCTCCCGCAGCCGCCCCAGCTCCGGCGGGATGGGGCCGCCCAGCTGGACGTTCCAGTCCAGGTACAGGGTTCGCAACGCCGTCAGGCCGCCCAGTTCCGGGGGGATGGTCCCGGCGAGGCCGAGCTCGGTCAGCCGCAGGGCCGTGACGCGCGCGACGCCGCCCGCGAGCGCGACGCCCAGCCAGCGCCGGATGTCGAGGTCGGCGTCCCAGTTGAGCTGGTCCGCGCCGCCCGTGAGCGCGTCGCGCGCGGCCAGCAGGATCTCGCAGTCGGTCACGAGGCCCGCGTTGAAGGCGGGGTTCGGCACGGCCACGCCGTTCTCGCAGGGGGACGGGGGCGGGGGCGCGCAGGGGGGCGGCGCGCCGCCGTCGCCGTCCGCGAGCGCCGCCAGGGCGGGCGGCAGGCAGCCGTCGAGCGCGTTCCCCGCGAGGCGCAGCGTCCGCAGCCCCGTCAGCGCCTCCAGTTCGGGCGGGACCGGCCCCCTGAGGCGGTTGCCGTCCAGCCGCAGCTCCCGCAATTCCGGCGCCAGGGAGAGTTCCGGGGGGATGGCGCCCTGCAGGCGGTTGCCGCCGAGGTCGAGCGTCCGCAGCTCCGGGAGCAGGCCCAGCGCGGCGGGCACGTTCCCCTCCAGCCCGCGGTCGCGCAGGCGCAGGGCGGCGACGCGCGGCGGCGACCCCGCCAGCGTCACGCCCTCCCACTCGCGCAGGGGGCGGTCGAAGGCCCAGTCGAGCGTGACGATGCCCCCCAGCACGGCCCGCGCCTCCATCAGGATGCGGCAATCCTCGACCAGCCCCGGGGCGCGGCGCGGGTTGGCCGTCACCTCGTTGTCGCACGAACGCGGCGGCGGCGCGCCCCCGTGCGGATCGATCTGGAAGGGGCCGCGCAGGAGGCGGCGCTCCATGAGCCGCGCGCGCTCCGCGGGCGTGATCTGCTGGTACCAGCCGTCGGACGGGTAGCGGTCGGCGCGGTTCTCCCAGTTCCAGTCGTTCCAGAGGCGGACGAGGCGCGCGGACGTCTCCGGCTCCGCGGCGGACAGGTCGCGCGTCTCGCCCGGATCGGCGTGCAGGTCGTAGAGGCCGCCCTCGCCCGAGGCGGCGTCGCGCACGAGCTTCCAGCGGCCCGCGCGCACCGCCCAGGCGTACCCCTCCGCGTCGGCGCTCCATTGCCGCCAGAAGAGCGCCTCGTGCGGTTCGCCCGCCGCCTGCCCGCGCAGGAAGGGGTCGAGGTCCACGCCGTCCGGGGGGCGCTCCGCGTCGGGCGCGACGCCCGCCTGCGCGAGCGCCGTGGCGGCGATGTCGAGGCTGATCACGGGCGGCTCGTAGCGCAGCCCCCGCGGCCAGCGCGCGGGCCAGGAGGCGATGAAGGGCACGCGCACGCCGCCCTCGTGCAGGCTCGTCTTGCCGTCCCGCAGCGCGCCGTTGTCGGCCCAGTCCCGCCCCCCCAGCAGCGGGGCCACGCCGCCGTTGTCGGAGAGGAAGAAGACGATCGTGTTCTCGCGCTTGCCCGCCGCCTCCAGCGCCGCCAGCACGCGCCCCACGTTCTCATCCAGCGACTCCACCATGGCCAGGTAGGCGCGCCGCTCCTCGTCCTCGACGTGGGAGTACTTGCGGATCAGGGCGGCGGGCGCCTGCAGCGGTTCGTGCGGGGCGTTGTAGGCGAGGTAGAGGAAGAAGGGGGCGTCGTCGCGCGCGCCGATGAAGGCCGTCGCCCGCTCCGTGAGCGCGTCCGTGAGGTAGCCGTCGAACTCGACCGCCTCGCCGTTCTCCTCGAGGGGCAGGAGGTAGGGATCGCCGTCCGCGTCCCCGCCGCTCTCGTAGTAGTCGTGCCCGCCCGCGAGGAAGCCGTAGAAGGAGTCGAAGCCGCGGTTGCGGGGGTGGAAGGGCTCGGCCGCGCCCAGCTGCCACTTGCCCACCAGCCCCGTGCGGTAGCCCGCACCCTGCAGGCGGGCGGCGAAGGTCGTCTCCTCCACGGGCAACCCGTGCTCGGGATCGTCGGGCGCGTAGGCGAAGTTCTGGTCGTTGCCGAAGCGCGCCGCGTAGCGCCCCGTGAGCAGGCCCGCGCGCGAGGGGCCGCAGAAGGGATGCGTCGCGTAGCCGTTGGCGAAGACCACGCCCTCCGCCGCCAGCCGGTCGAGGTTCGGCGTCTCCGCCTCCGTGCCGCCCGTGAATCCGGCGTCGCGGTAGCCCAGGTCGTCCACGAAGACGAGCACGACGTTGGGCCGCTGGTCGGTGCGCAGCTCCGGCGCGGCCCGCTCCGCCGGGGCGGCGCAGGCCGCCGCCAGGCAGGCGAGCGCGAGCGCGGCGGCGAGCCCCGGCGCGCGGGGCAGGCGGATCATCGCGGCGGGCAGTCGGGCAGTTCCAGCAGATCGACGTCGTTGTCGTCCACCCCGGCGAGCCCGGCCGGAACGCAGCCGGTGAATTCGTTCTCCCGCAGCCGCACCAGCGCCAGCGCCGGCAGGGCGCCCAGCGCCTGCGGAATCCGCCCCTCCAGCCGGTTCTCATGCAGGCGCAGCTCCCGCAGCTCCGTGAGCCGCCCCAGCGTGGACGGCACCGGGCCGCTGAGCTCGTTGGCCCTGAGGTTGAGGACGCGCAGGCGCTTGAGCCCCTCCAGCGCGGACGGAAGCGGGCCGCCGAGCAGGTTCCACTGCAGCTGCAGGCTCTCCAGCTCGCCCAGCTGGCCCAGCTCCGGCGGAATCGAACCCGTCAGCAGGTTCGACCGGAGGTTGAGGTAGCGCAGGCGCTCGAGCCGCCCCAGCTCCGGCGGCAGGATGCCGTTGAGGTTGCGCGCGGCCAGCCGCAGGCCGACGACGCGCTTCGGCTCGCCGTCGAGGAGCACCCCCTGCCAGTGCGTGATCGAGCGGTCGTAGCCCCAGTCGAGGCGCACGCCGCCCCGGAGCGCGTCCCGCGCCGCCAGCAGCGCCTCGCAGTCGGCCACGAGCCCCGGGTTGGCGTCGGGATCGGGCACGGCCAGCCCGTTGTCGCACTCGGCCGCGCGGTCCAGCCGTCGCTCCACGGCGTACACGCTCCCCGCCGTGATGGCGCAGACGATGGCGATCATGACGGCGTACCGCATCGGCCCGATCATGCTACCGCGCGCGGGGCTATGGACTTGCCCGCGCCGCGACGGCGGGAGGCGTCCGTCGCGGCGCGGCGCGGGGCCGCTAGCGGCTGTAGCCGGAGTCCCCCGGGGACGCCAGCGCGGCGGCGGAGTCCGCCAGCGACCCCAGCAGGAAGGACAGGTCGCGCCACGCCGCCAGCCCGCCGAGCGCGGGTTCCAGCGCGGCCAGCTCGTCGCGCAGGCGCGCGAGGCCGTCGCGCACGGCGGCGGGCTCCAGCCCCGCGCCCTCGCCCGCGGCGAGCCCGGCGTAGCGGTCCGCGGCCAGCGCCGCGATGGCCCCCAGCCGCAGGCGCGCGTTGGCCTCCGCGAAGGCGGCGTCCGCGCGGCCCGTCACGTCCGCGAGTTGGGCGCGCGACCCGCCGTCGCCGGGGTCCACCCAGCGCAGCTCCACCTCGCCCAGCCGCGTCCCTGCGCCGCCGCCCGCGCCCTCGCGCAGCTCCAGCTCGTAGAACACGGTGGTGGCCGTGCCCGCGGGAATCTCGGCGAACTCCCGGCGGTTCTGCTCGAAGGCGTGGTCGGGCGTCACGCGGTTCTCGTAGCCGAGGATGCGCCACGCCTTCACCACGGCCGGGTCCCAGCGCACCTGCGCCCGCGTCTGGTCGGCGAAGGGCGTGGACAGGGCGAGCCAGTTCGCGCGGCTGAAGGTGCGCGCCGCCTGCCCGGCGTCGTTCAGGTAGCGGTACCAGCCGTCGCCGTGCTGCGCCAGCTGCTCCAGCAGGTAGTCGTTGTAGTTGTGGATGCCCACGCCGATGGCGATCAGCCGCAGGGGGTTCCCGCGCTCGCCGCCGCCCATGCGCTCGAGGATGGCGAAGGGATCGGTGGCGTCCACGTTGGCCACGCCGTCCGACATGAGGATGACGTAGTTGTGGGCGTCGGGGCGCTCGCGGCGGGCGCGATCCGCCAGCTGCGCGCCGAGGTCGAGCCCGGCCTGCACGTTGGTGGAATCGTGCGGCGCGAGCCGCGCGATGGAGCGCCGCACCGCCTCGTCCGAGGGCGGGCTGTGCCCGACCGTGTAGTGGTAAATGACGTCGGTCGTGAAATGGACGACGGCGATGCGGTCGCGCTCCGTGAGGCTGCCGCGGATGGCCTCGGCGGCGGCGCGCGCGATGGCCACGCGGTTCCCCTCCCCCATCGAGCCGGAGGCGTCGAGCACCAGCGTCACGTTCAGGGGCGCGTCGTCGCGCGCGTCCGGGGCCTGGAAGGCGATGCGCGCCAGCCGCTTGCCCGCGTCCAGCGGATGCGCCGTCAGCTCGCTCGTGATGGCGAAGCCGTCCCCGGCGGGCCGCGCGTAGCCGTAGTCGAAGGCGTTGACCCACTCCTCCGCGCGCACCGAGTCGGGGTTCACCACGTACCCGGCCCGCACCCAGGTGAGCGCCAGCTGGTACGAGGTGCGGTCCACGTCGAGGCTGAAGGTGGAGACGGGATCGCTGGCGGCGTCCACGAAGGGCTGCCGCCCGTAGTCGCGGAAGGTGGTGTCGGCGGGCGCGCCGGGGTTCTCCCGCTCGAAGGAGATGTCGCCGCCGCCCTTGCTGGCCGCGCCGACGGCGGCGGGAGACACGGCGTCCGGCAGCATCCCGGACCCAACGGCATCCGCGTCCTCCCCGGTCATGCCATCGGGGGCGGCCATGTCGTCGGGCGCTTCCGGCATGGCGTTGGCGGTGGCGTCATCGCCCGCGTTCGCATCCTCCGCGTAGGCAGCGGCGGTCGCCGCCGCCACGGGAGCCTCGCCGCCGGCCATGCTGCTGGCGGCGCTCGCGCCCGACTCATGGGAGGCGGGAATGGCGTCGCTGTCGTCTCCGGCGGTCCGCGGCCCGGAGGTCGCCCAGATGGCCGTGGCCACGCCGATGCCAATGACGGCGATCACCGCGGCGGCGGCCAGGGGCGTCCGCGCCCGCGCGAGGGCCCTCCCCGCGCCGCCGCGCAGCGCCGCCAGCCGCGACGGCGCGTCCTGTTCGCCCAGGCGGCCCTCCAGCCGCTCCCACAGATCGGCGGGGGCGCGAAGGCCCTCGCCCTCCGCCGCGAAGTGCTCCCGCAGGAGGCGTTCCATGTCCGTGTCGAAGGAGTCGTTACGCGCCATGTTCCGCGACCTCCCGCGCGCGGGATTCCTCCAGCAGCTCCCGCAGCTGGCGCAGCGCCCGATGGAGCCGCGACTTGACCGTGCCCTCCCGCACGCGGACGGAACGGGCGATCTGGGGGACCGTCAGCCCGGCGAAATAGCGCAGCACGACGACCTGGCGGTGTTCGGCGGTGAGGCGCGCGAGGGCGCGGCGCACGTCCGCCCGCTCCTCGCGCGCCTCGATCGTTTCCAGCTGGGACGGCTCGTCCGCGGCGGGGGCGTCGCCCTCGCCCTCCGGCGCGCGCGTCCCCTCCAGCGGCACGGTGGCGAGCGCCCGCCGCCGCCGCTGCGCGAGCACGGCGTTGACGAGGATGCGCACCAGCCAGGGCTTCACGGGACGGCCCCGCCGGAAGCCCCCGATGCCCCGCCACGCGAGCAGCAGCGCCTCCTGCACCTGCTCCTCCGCGAGGGCGCGGTCGCCCGTCATGAGGAAGGCCGTGCCGTAGAGCGGGTCCCGGTAGCGCTCCACGAGGTGGCGGAAGGCGTCGCGGTCGCCGTGCTGGCAGCGCCGCACGGCCTCGTCGTCGGTCATGCGCGCCTCCTCCGTCGCGGGCGCGGCGGGCCGAAGGCGCTCCGGCCATGCCCGCGGTCGAACCACTCCCGCCATATGGAGTACTTATGCGCCCGCGCGCCCGATCGTTCCCCCGAAGCGGCGAATTGGCGTCAATGATGGCGGCGGAGGTAGCGGACCAGCTCCATCATGGCCTTGCAATCGACCTCGTTGTAACTGCGGATGCCCTTCATGAGGTCGACGTCGATGAGGCGCGTGCCCGCGCGCGCGGCCTCGCGCTCGCAGTGCCAGGCCCCCACCATCGCGCCGAGGCCGTCGCCCGGCCCCTCGTCCCAGCGCGTCTCCACCAGCCCGAGGGCGTACATGGCATTGGCGACCGCCTTCAGCCCGAAGCCGTGCGCGCCCCGCACGACCAGCGGCTCCTCGCGCACCACGCGCTTGAGGAAGTCGAACCACGACCAGTCGGGGTGGCGCCAGTCCTTCTCCGGATGGCGCTTCATGGCGGCGTCGAAGGCGTCCTCCAGCGTGAAGCGCTCGTGCGGCGACCAGTGGATGACCTTCACGTTCGAGCCCGGCGCGAGCCGCGCGCGCACGGCGGCCATGTGCGCGAACCAGTCGTCGATGGCGCGCGCCTCGGACGGCTCGTCGAGCCGGTCGGCGATGAAGCACTTGAAGCGCCATTTCCCCGCCTCCATGTGGCCGCAGCCGACCATGAAGATGAGAGTCTGGCCGCCGCGTTCGGGGAAGCGCGCGAAATCGTCGTCGAGGTCGCCGACGGTCTCGAAGTCCACGTAGAACTCGAGCGGGGGCTCGTCGATCCATTCCCCGCGCGCGGCGGCGATGCGCTCGGGGCGCACGGGCGGGTCCGCGCGGTCGCGGTTCACCTCGAGCAGCGCGCGCAGTTTCGGCGCCGTCCCCGATCCCGCGACGCCGACCGCCTCGGGCGTCACGCGCGGGTCCGTCCAGCGCGCCAGCCCTTGCGCGTTCGCCTCCCGCCGTCTGCGCACGCCCACGTTCCACAGCTGCGTCAGGTCCTCGCCCTCGGTCAGGATGCGGCGCACGGCGCTCTTCCAGACGCCGGGATCGGCCTTGCCGTTGGGCCGCAGCTCCTCGACGGACGGCTCCGGCAGCGCCTGCCAGCCGTGGCCCTCGCGGCGCATGCGGCGGAGCCAGTCCACGGCGTCGGCGGCCTGATCGGCGAGCCGCCCTCCGACGTAGGAGGCGTAGCCGTTTGCGACGGGGGCGAGGCGATCAAGCGCGTTGCCGCTCCGCGTGGTCTTGCCCCGCCGCGTCTGCATCCAGCCGCGGCCCAGCAGGAAAGCATCGGGGGGCAGGTAGCCTTGGAGCCGTCCGAGCGCGCGGTTGTAGAGGTACGTCTGCACCTTGTAGGCGGGCGCGGAGCCGGAATTGCCGAGTTCGCCGCCCGCCGCCAGCCCCAGCGTGGAGTACTTGACGTCGACCACGCGGTAGTGGCGCGCGCCGATGCCGAGGTCGGGCGCGGGGATGGCGGCATCCTCCGCGGAGAGGGAATCGGGGAAGAGGTCGGCGAGCACGTCGCTTCGCACGAGCAGGTCGGGCGCGCCCCAGGTGCGCGTTTCGGCGTCGCGCAGCACGCCCTGGCAGACGATGGGAACGCCCTCGGCGAGGGCCGCGAAGGTGGCCTCGGCGGCGGCGGGATCGCGGCGCTCCGCGCGGCTGGCGCCCTCCGGCAGGATGGTCCGCACGTCCGTCAGCCCGCGCAGGTGGTCGACCACGGCGCGCTCGAACTTCCGCCCCTTGTCCATGATGAAGGCGCCGAAGTCGGTGCGTTCGTCCACCGGATCGGGCGTGAACCCGTGCGCCTCGCCGTGGCGGTCGAGCCAGTCGAGCAGCGGATGGTCGAGCGCATGGTTGCGCGTCTGCGACGCCGACACCCACTCGTCCCACTGCGTGTCCGTTTCGGGGACGGCGAGCGCGCCACGGTCGTCGCGGAAGAGCGCCTCGACGGGCATGGAGCGCGGCTAGCCCGCGGGCACGGCGGGCTGTTCCACCTCGACGCGGTCGCCGAAGCCGAACGCGTCGGCGAGATGCCGCGCCACCTTCGCGGGGTGTTCCCGCGCCCCCCGCACGCACACGCGCTCATAGCCGCGCTTCTCCACCAGCGTGACGAGGAGTTCGGCGATGAAGGACGGGCTCATGTAGACGTCGCTGGCATTGATCACGAAGGAGGAGCCCCCCGCCACGCTCGCCGACGTGCCGATCACCGTACGGGCAAGCGAGCGGGTCGTGAACACAGAGCCGTGATCGGAAAGGACGACCTTCTCCACGGGAACCTCCCTTCACGGACGGAGTATAGCGGGTGGGACGGGGATGTAGGCGGATGCGAGCGTTCCCCGAAACAGCGGGGACTCGCGTTCGGTGGTCCGGAAGCGCCCGGCCTTCCGCTCAACATGCCCCGACCACGAGACGATGTGCAGGACGTTCCCCGCCTTCTTGTCCAGGAAACTGGCTATCTGACTCAGGCCGAAGCCCCGGTAGGGGTGTCCGGTTCCGCTGACCTGTTCCTCGAACGCACGGACGATGGCCTCGCTGTCGGTCATCGGGCCGTAGCGCCTTCGCAGCGTGCGCGCGAATCCCGCTCCGAAGTCCGCCACCGCGAGGTAGACACCGGGCGTGCCGCTCCGACCTCCCGTGTAGATCTGGGCCACGGCGTAGCACTCCGAACCATGCTCGTGCGCGTTCCCCGCCAGTTCGGCCAGAACGTCAATCAGGTCGTCGGACAGCCCTCCGACGAGCCTCGCTTCGCGGAGCGCCCCAAGCAGCCGGTCCGAGGCGTCGTCCACTTCACGCTCAGTCGTGACCGGCATGATGGGCAGGTGCGGGCCGATGACAGCGTCCGGGTCGAGATCGGGATCGCTGTCGCCTGCCCAGCCTTTGCGCTCCAGCTCCGCGAGGAAGCCGATCTGCGCCAGGTACGTGCGTGCCTCGCGGCTCTCCGGAAGGTGAACGGTGGCTTCAAGAGCGGGACGGGCGCTGGCCCCGAGGCAGGCCGCGAGCAGCGCCACCACGCCCGCCGGGGAGACCCACTCGACCCCGCCGAGGTCGATCTCCAGCCGCTTCCGCGCGCGGGCGGCGCGGCCCAGGAAGGCCAGGTCGCGCGGCTCGCGGATGTGCGCGGGGGCGGTCAGCCTCACCGAACCAGCATAGCGCCCCCAGCCCCCCACTCCCCCACAACGGCAAACCCGCTACTATCTGGGGGAGACACGCGGGCGCCGCCCTCATAGCTCAGTTGGCAGAGCGCGTTCTTGGTAAGAACGAGGTCTCCAGTTCAAATCTGGATGAGGGCTCCAGGGCCTCTGGCCGATCCACTCACCGCCCGCGCGGAGGCTGACCATGGCGAAGGAGCGATTCGAGCGGACGAAGCCGCACGTGAACGTGGGCACGATCGGGCACGTGGACCACGGGAAGACGACGTTGACGGCGGCGATCACGAAGGTGCTGGGGCTTCGTGGGGAGGCGGAGTACCGGGAGTTCGACTCGATCGACAACGCGCCGGAGGAGCGCGCGCGCGGGATCACGATCGCGATCGCGCACGTGGAGTACGAGACGGAGCAGCGGCACTACGCGCACGTGGACTGTCCGGGGCACGCGGACTACATCAAGAACATGATCACGGGCGCGGCGCAGATGGACGGGGCGATTCTGGTGGTGGCGGCGCCGGACGGGCCGATGCCGCAGACGCGGGAGCACATCCTGCTGGCGAGGCAGGTGGAGGTGCCGGCGATCGTGGTGTACCTGAACAAGGTGGACATGATGGAGGACGAGGAGCTGCTGGAGCTGGTGGAGCTGGAGTTGCGGGAGCTGCTGGGCAGCTACGAGTTCCCCGGTGACGACATTCCCATCGTGCGGGGGTCGGCGCTGGCGGCGCTGGAGTCGGAGTCGGAGGACGCGGAATCGGAGGAGTACGGGTCGATTCGGGAGTTGATGGACGCGGTGGACGCGTACATTCCGCAGCCGCAGCGGGCGCTGGAGCGGCCGTTCCTGATGCCGATCGAGGACGTGTTCGGGATCAAGGGGCGTGGCACGGTGGTGACGGGCCGGATCGAGCGGGGCCGCATCCGCGTGGGGCAGGAGGTGGAGGTGGTGGGGCTGGAGGAGACGAGGAAGACGGTGGTGACCGGCGTGGAGATGTTCAAGAAGCTTCTGGACGAGGGTGAGGCGGGGGACAACGTGGGGTGCCTGCTGCGCGGCACGGAGCGCGACGACGTGCAGCGGGGGCAGGTGCTGGCGCTGCCGGGGTCGATCAGCCCGCACACGACGTTCGAGGCGCAGGTGTACGTGCTGAGCAAGGAGGAGGGAGGGCGACACACGCCGTTCTTCCAGGGGTACCGGCCGCAGTTTTACGTTCGCACGACGGACGTGACGGGGTCGATCGAGCTGGAGGAGGGGACGGAGATGGTGATGCCCGGGGACAACGTGCAGATGAAGGTGGCGCTGATTCAGCCGGTGGCGGTGGAGGAGGGTCTGCGCTTCGCCATCCGCGAGGGCGGGCGCACGGTGGGCGCGGGCGTCGTCACCAAGGTCATCGGGTAGGAGACGGAACATGCCGAAGGCGAAGGGCGACCGGCTGGTGATCACGCTCGGCTGCATGGAGTGCCGCGAGCGCTCCTACACCAGCCAGAAGAACCGGCGCAACGATCCGGAGCGGCTGGAGCTGCGCAAGTACTGCCGCCGCTGCCGCTCCCACCGCATGCATCGGGAGACGAGGTAGGCCATGGCGCGCCAGCGGCGGCGGGGACGCCGCGGGGGCCGCGAACGCCGCCAGGACGGCGCGCCCGCCCCCCCGTCGCTGCCGCGCGCGTCCGCCGAGAGCGCCCCGTCGTCGGTCGCCGTGGCCGCGCCCCGCGTCGTGCGCGAGCGCCGCGGCTGGCGGCCCTTCGGATTCCTGCGCCGCCTGCAGCCCCGCGCCGTCGCCGACGTCATCTCCGAGCTGCGCAAGGTCACCTGGCCCACCTTCGCGGAGACGCGCTACCTCACCTTCGTGGTGGCCATCGTGGCCGTGGCCGTGGGCATCGTGCTCGGCCTCTTCGACCTGCTGTTCGGCTGGCTCGTCGAACGGCTCTTCTTCTAGGGAAGGGGGACCCCGTGGAGCTTGAGGAACGCGCCGTCCACGAATCGCTGCCCGAGGCGGGCCCCGGCGAGGTGGGCGTGGCCCCGTCCCGCCGCCGCTCGCGCCGCGAGGAGCACGAGGAGCAGGACCAGATCAGCGACGGGGAGATCGGCGCCGAGGGCCGCTCCTGGTACTTCCTCAACACCTACAGCGGCCACGAGTACAAGGTGCGCCACGCCATCGCCGCCACCGTCGAGCGCCTGGACGCCGGCGACCGCGTCTTCCACGTGATCGTGCCCACCGAGGACGAAATCGAGATCCGCGAGGGCCAGCGCCGCACCGTCAAGCGCAAGCTCTACCCGGGCTACGTGCTCATCCAGACCATCTCCCTGAAGGAGGGGGACCCCGAATCGGACGACCTCTGGCACCTCATCCGCAACACCAGCGGCGTCACCGGCTTCGTCAGCGCCGCCCCCGACATGGGCGACACGCCGCGCCCCGTGCCCCTCACCCAGGACGAGGTGAACAACATCCTGCGCGCCATGCGCATGGAGCAGCCGCGCGTGCGCGTCGGCTTCCAGGTGGGCGAAAGCGTGCGCATCGCCTCCGGCCCCTTTGAGGACCTCGTGGGCTCCGTGGACGAAATCAACACGGAGAAGGGCAAGGTGCGCGTGCTCGTGAGTATGTTGGGGCGGGAAACGCCCGTGGAGCTCGACTTCCTGCAGGTGGCGAAGCTCTAGGCCCGCGCCTGCTACGCTGAAGCCATGCGAACCATGCTTGCCCGCCGCTTCCTGCTCGCGCTGACGCCCCTGCTCGCGCTCGTCGCGCTGGCCTGCAGCGGCGACGACGGCGCGTCCACCGACGAGACCTACCTGCGCGACCTCTGCACCGCCAACCGCGCCCTCGAGGGCGCCGTGCTGGGCGGCCTGATCGGGAACGCGCTGGAGGGCGGCGACTCCCCCGCCGATGATCCCGCGGACGCGCTCGCCTCGTTCGTCGACCCCCTGCGCGACTGGGTCGCGGCCCTGCACGAGGCCGCCCCGCCCGACGACATGGCCGAATTCCACGCCGCCGCGCTCGACGCCGTGGAAGGACTCCTCGCGCTCTTCGCCGATGCGGGCGGGGAAGCGGACGCGGATGGCGGCGACGCGGAGGGCGAGGGCATGGACGCCCTGTTCGGCCTGTTCGCGGGCTTCACCGCCCTGGCCGAAATCCCCGACCCGCCGCAGGAGGCGCTGGACCGCCTCTCCGAGGCCGTCGCCGAGGTGTCCGAGTGCGACCGCGGCCTGCTGGCGGGCCAGCTGCTCGACCAGTTCCTCAGCGGCTTCGCGGACGGCTTCGCCATCACGGACGGCGGGGGCGCGATGGACGGCGACGGCGCGGGCGCGACCGGCTAGCTGCAGGTTCCCCCGCCCGCGCAGCCCTCGTCGGGGATGCCCCCCTCGGGCACGCGCTCCACGCAGAGCAGGGAGAGGATGCAGGCCTCGTCCGTCACCTGTCCGTACTGCCCCCACAGCTCGTCCGCGCTTTCGCCGCCGAAGGAGATGAGCGCGCGGTCGATGTCGGTGATGTCCTGGAAGGCGAGCGCATCGACGCGCACGCCGTTGAGGATGTAGGAGAGGCGCTCCGTCTCCGAGGCGCAGAGCGGCTCCCCCTCCGGCGGCGTCAGGCATTCGCCATCCAGCGTGAAGCCGAGCGAGGCGAGGAACTCCCGCCAGGTCGTGCCCTCGCGGTGCACGTGCACCACGTTCGCGTAGGGCCGGTGGAGGTGCACGTTCTCGCCGTGCTCGTCCCCGTCCCCGGTGAAGAAGCGGTCGTCGTCGAAGTCGTAGCGCTCGCCGCGGATGAAGAGGGCGAAGTCGGCGTGCCAGTGCACCTCCTGGCGCAGCTCGCAGCCGGGCGTCCCCGGTTCGCAGACGAGCGTGACGTGCTCGTCCCCGCCGTCGCGCGTGATGGCGATGACGGTGAGCGCGACCACGGCGGCGGCAAGCGCGGCCATGGCGGGGGCCCAGAGGCGCGGTCCCGGCGCGCCCCGATGCGACGGCGCGGGATCAGCCGCCGTCATCGCCGCTGGCGTCCGCCTCCGCCCCGTTCCCGGCGTCTTCGCCGCTGCCGCCGTCCGCTTCGCCAGCCTCGCCCCCGGCGTCGTCCGCTTCGGCCTCGGCGCCACCGGCCTCGCCCCCGTCGCCGTCCGCATCGCCAGCCTCGCCCCCGACGCCGGCCTCGGCAAGGGCGGCGTCGATGAGCGTGCGCCAGGTGTCCTCCGTGCCCGGCGCGGCCTGTAGGGGCGCGCCGTTGAGCGTGAAGCTGGGCGTGCCGCGGAAGCCGATGGCGCGCGCCGCCGCGTCGTTGGCGGAGACCGTGCTGAGCGTGTCCGGATCGGCCAGACAGGCGGCGAAGGCGGCCTCGTCCAGCCCCAGCCCCCCCGCCAGCGCGGTCAGCGCCGGTTCGTCGAAGATCCCGCGGTCGGGGCGGAAGTCCTCGCCCGCCTGGATGACGAAGAGGCGGTTGGCGTACTCCCAGAAGCGGTCCTGCGCCCCCGCGCACACGGCCCCGCGCGCGGCGGTCGCGGACTCCGTGCCCACCACCGGGAAGTGGCGGAACTCGATGCGCATGAGGCCGGGCCGCACGTACTCCTCGATGAGGAAGGACTCGTGGTCGACCGTGTAGCGCAGGCAGGAGGGGCACTGGAAGTCCTCGTACTGGACGAGCGTCACGGGGGCGTCCGCCGCGCCCAGCACGTTCCCCGCCTGCGGAATGCCCGCGAGGTCGGCGCGCGCGCGGTCGAGGGCGGCCACGTCGGGGTTGCGCGACTCGCCGTTCCCGCCGTCGCCGCCCCCGTCGCGCAGGGCGAGGAAGATGACGAAGCCGAAGAGGGCGGCGGCGAACAGGCCCACGCCCACGAGGTAGGGCCAGCTGAGGAAGTTCGAGCCGCGCCCGCCCCCGCCTCCGCCCGCGCGCGGAGCGCCGGACGAGCGCCCCCGCTGCGGGGAAGCCTGCCTGCGCGCCTGGCGGCTCTGTTGCCGTCGTGCCTGCCGGTTGGACATCGTGCGGGAAGCGGTTCCGGTCTCAGGATTGCGGGGCCGGAACGCGCGCTCCGGCTCGCCCCCTCAGCCTACACCGGCGGCGCCATTCGCCATAGCGCGCCCCTTTACCAGCGCGCCCGGATGCGCGCGTCGGATTCGAGGCAGAGGCGGCCCCCCTCGTCCATGCGCCCGCCCTCGATGGCGAGGCTGGCGGGCGGCGCGCCCTCGCGCGTGATGGCCAGCTCGAGGCAGATGCCCGCCGTTCCCGCCTGCTTCTGCAGGTAGAGGTCGTAGGTCCGCCCGTCCCCGCTGGCGGCGCGGGGCACGGCCCAGCGTAGTGCCACCGTGCGCCGTTCCCCCGCCTCCACGGGCAGGAACGCGCCGAACCAGCGCTTGCCGCGCCCGTCGCCGCGATCCTCGATCTCCGCGGGCGCGCCGTCGATGGCGACCGACGGCGTGATCAGCCGTTCGGGCCCGAACACGCGCAGGTAGCCCCCGTAGCGCCCGCCCAGCATCATCTGCTGCACCAGCGCCGGGTCCTTGCCCGCGCTCCATTCCGGCAGCGCGTTGCGGTAGGTCAGGATCAGCTCGTGGCGGGCCCCGCCGAAGCGGTCGAGCGCCACGGACCAGGTCCCCTCCGGCCTGATCACGAAGTTGAGCTTGGTGCTGCGCACGCTGGCCTCGCTGAAATGGAGGTAGTCGCCGCCGTTGGGCGTTTCGAGCCGTCCGTCCCAGCGCACGGCGCGCAGGAGCGTCTGCTCGCGCTCGTCGAGGGAGAGGACCTGCACGTGCCGCCCCTCGCCGAGGCGGCGGACGGTGGCGAGCGCCTCCTCCCAGCGCTCCGGCGGCAGCGCCAGCAGGCGCTCCACGAGCACGGGGCCGACCTCGCCGAGGAAGGACTTGCGCCCCAGGATGACGCCGCCCTCGAGGGGGCGCGCCAGCCGCGAAATCTCGAGGATGGCGTTCTCCGCCGTGAACGTGACCTCCTCCGTGCGCTCCACCGGGGGCCTCGCCCAGTCCTCGACGAACAGGCGCGAGACCTCGACGGTGATGGGGCCCGTGAGCGCGAGCACGTCCACCAGCGCGCGGAAGTCGACGGTGAGAACGCCGTCCACGTCCCCTTCGCCGTAGCCCAGCTCCGCGAATTCGAGGGCCTGCCGCGCCCAGGCGGGGAAGTGCGGATCCCAGCCGGAGAGCGCGAGGTGCCAGGGAAAGTCGCGCAGCAGGTACCGCGCCAGCGGCGGCGGCGGCTCGATGTGCGAACCGTCGCGCTCGTCCCAGCTGGCGCGCCACCAGCCGGTGTCGGTGATGCCCTCGAAGGAGACCGCCCCCTCCCGCAGGACGAGCTCGCCCGAGGCCGTCACCAGCCCGCCCCCGGGCATCAGCTCGCCCTCGTTCAGCAGCAGCAGCAGGTAGCGCCGTTCGCCATCCAGCCCCAGCAGCCCGGGGATGAGCGGACGCCACTGGTTGAGCGTCTCCACGCGCTCCGCGATCAGCGGCAGGCTCTCGTCGAGGCGGCGGCGCAGGGCGTCGAGCGGCGGCAGCAGGGGCGCGTCCCCCAGCTCGAGGCGCTGCGCCGTCAGCTCGCCCGCGAGCGCCGCCAGCCGTTCGCTCTCCGGCGTCACGGAGGCGATCAGGGCGGCGATGGCGGCGGGCAGCCGCTCGCCGTCGGGCGGGTCGTCGCGCAGGGGCAGCGCCTTCTCCGCCGCGGGCGCCGCCGTCAGCCCCGCCTCCAGCAGCGTCCCGCCCATGTCCAGGAGGCCGTAGGCGGCGCGCAGCTGGTCGCCCGGCGCGCCCGGCGCGAGCGCCCCCAGCCGCAACAGGGGGTTGCGGCGCAGGTGGACGCGCGTCCGCTCCAGCCCCTCGCGCGCGCCCAGCAGCCGCTCCCGCGTGAAGGCCAGGTCCTCCGCCGTCACCGTCCGCCAGTCGGCGTCCGCCAGCCGCTCCTCCAGCGCGCGCAGCTCGTCGCGTGCGTCCAGCAGGCCGGAAGCGGCGCTCCGCACGTGCCACGCGGCGAGCAGGCACAGGAGGAGGACGGCGATGGGGATCGCGCCCCAGCGCCAGTGGCGAAGCATCCAGCGGAACACGCCCGGCCAGTATCGCCCCTTGCCGCCGCCCGCGCGATACTGCCCCCGTGAGCCCGCGCATCCGCCCGCGCCGCCGTACCGTGGTTGGGACGATGCTCGTCCTGCTGGCCGCGCTGGCGGTGGCGGCCTGGGGGCTGGCGGGGGAATACCTGCCGCTGCGCGAGGGCGAGCCCGTGGCCGAAACGTACGCCGACCTGCTGGCGGGCCGCGAGCTGCGCGCCGACGTGCGCGCCGAACCCGCCCCGCCCTCCGTGCTCGACCAGTACGCCGACTAGCCCGCGCGGCGCTCAGGAGAAGGCGGGGCCGCCCGGCTGGCAGACGCGGCAGAAGCTCGTCACGCGGCGGCCAGCCTCAATGTCCGTGATGCGCGCGCCGTCGCGGGGGCAGCGCGCCTCGCCGCCGAGGCGGTGCACGCGGAAGAAATCGCGCCGCTCCGCGTAGTCGAGCGTCTCGCCGCGCGTCATGCGCTCGCGCGCCAGCGGCGTGGCCCACGCCATCACCGCCCGCGCGCTGGCGAAGAGGCGGCGCAGGTCGCCGTCGTCGAGCGCGGTGCGCGGCGTGAAGGGGTTGATGCGCGCCTCCCACAGGATCTCGTCGCTGTAGGCGTTGCCCACGCCCTGCACGAATTCGGCCTTCGTGAGCACGTTCTTGATGCGCCCGCGGTACGCGCGGACGCGCTCCAGCCAGACCTCCTCCGTGAGCGCCGGATCGAGCAGGTCGGGGCCGCCCGCCGTCCAGTTGGGGATGGCGTCGAGGCCGTCCGCGGGCAGCAGGTAGAGGCGGCCCATGAGGCGCAGGTCGGAGTAGCGCAGCTCCGCGCCGCCGGAGAGGGCGAGGCGCAGGCAGGTGCGCCCGCGGCCCTTCGCCCCCGCCGGGCCGTAGTGGAAGCGGCCCGTGAGCATGGGGTTGACGGCCAGCACGCGCGCGGAGGCGAGCGCGAACAGCAGGAACTTGCCGCGCCGCCCCGTCTCCGCGAAGGCGTCGCCCGGCAGCGACTCGGCCAGCGCCGCCGCGCCCGTGCGCACCACGTGCGGGACCTTGACCTCAACGGCGGCGACGGTCTGGCCGGGCAGGCGCTCGTTGAGGAAGCCGCGGATGGCCTCCAGGTCGGGGATTTCGGGCACGGGTCAGCGTCCGCGCGCGGCGGCCTCGCGGGCGAAGCCCTGCACCGCCTCGAGGATGCCGAGCAGGCCCTCGCCCTTGCCCATGGACAGTTCGCGCCCGTAGATGGCGAAGACGGCGTCGCCGGGGATGGCCGCGACCTGCGCCAGGGGCGCGCCCGACACCGTCTCGTCGAGGATGGCGCAGAACGATTTGGCGGAGATGCCCTGCGGGTTCTCCACGGCGAAGTGGTAGCGCTGCGCGTCCGGCCCGGCGTCCTCCGCCCACACGTAGGCCTGCGACTCGCAGCGTTTCACGCGGCGCTCCTCCGGGTAGGGGCGCGCGGCGATGCGTTCGGGCACGCTCACGAAGCGGTCGGCGTACTCGATCAGGTACTCGATGCGCTCCGCGCGGTCGAGGAAGGCCATCTCCTCCAGCAGCTCCGCGAGCGCGGGGGGAGGGGCGGCGCTCACTTCTCGATGGGCACGTTCACGAGGTTGCCCCATTCCGTCCAGGAGCCGTCGTAGTTGCGCACGTTGGCGAAGCCGAGCAGGTGGGTGAGCACGAACCACGTGTGGCTGCTGCGCTCGCCGATGCGGCAGTAGGCGATGGTGTCGGCGTCGGGGGAGAGGCCCTGCTCGTTCAGGTAGATGTCGCGCAGCTCGGCGGCGTCGCGGAAGGTGCCGTCCGCGGGGTCGGCGGCGCGCGCCCAGGGGATGTTCCTGGCCCCCGGGATGTGGCCCCCGCGCAGCGCCCCCTCGTTGGGGAAATCGGGCATGTGCAGGCGTTCGCCGGAGTACTCCTGGGGGCTGCGCACGTCCACCAGCTGGCCCCCCGCCTCGAGGTGCGCGAGCACGTCGTCGCGGAAGGCGCGCACGGGGGCGTCGTCGCGTTCCGGCGCGCCGTAGGCCGTGGCCGCGTACGAGGGAACCTCGCGCACGAGCGGGCGGCCCTCCTGCTCCCACTTCTGGCGGCCCCCGTCCATCACCCTCGCATTGTCGTGGCCGAAGAGCTGGAACACCCAGTAGGCGTAGGTGGCCCACCAGTTGTTGCGGTCGCCGTAGAAGACGCAGACGGTCTCGCGCGTGACGCCGATGCGCGCCATGAGCGCCTCAAAGCCGTCGCGGCGCAGGTAGTCGCGGCGCAGCTGGTCGTTCAGGTCCACCGCCCAGTCCACCTGCACGGCCCCGGGGAGGTGGCCCGAGGGATAGAGCAGCTGATCCTCGTTCGATTCGATGATGCGCACGGCGGGGTCGTCCAGATGGGCCGCCACCCACTCGGTGCTGACGAGGACGTCGGGGTTGGCGTAGCCGCGGCTGGCGATGTCGGACATGGCGTACTCCTGGCGTGGTGCCCGCGGGTGCGGGGAAGGTTAAGCCTACAGCAGCGGGCGCGCGTCCGCCCGCGGGGGCGACAGGCGCGGCTGTGCGCTGGGGCGGCGCGCGCCCATGCTCGCCCCCATGCCCGAACCCGCCTGCGGCGCGCCCACGCGGGGCGGCGCGCCCTGCCGCTATCCCGCCGGGCGCTGCCCCCACGAGGGGCACGCGCGCCACCGCGAAGGCCGCGCCGGACGCGATCCCGCGCCCGCGTCCGCGCCGCCCGCCGAGCCCCTGCGGGCCGTGCGCGAGCGCGATCTGCGCGCCCTCGGCTGGTGGCTCATCGAGCAGACGCTGGCGGGGCGCGTGTCGCCGCCGGAGGCCTCCGCCGTGAACCGCATGATGCACACGCTGCAGCAGCTCGGCCCCGATTCGGAGGCGGGCGAGCGCGCCCTGCGCGAGGTGGCCCTGCGCGGCCTGCTCATGCACGGCGTGCCGCCCCGCACGCCCGAGGAGTGGGGCCACGCCGCCGAACTCTTCGACGACGAGGCGCTGGCCGAGTTCCGCCGCTGGGCCGAAGCGGACGGCGGCGCGGGCGCGGACCCGGAACCGGATTAGGGCGCGAAGGCCGCGGCCTCGACCTCGGATTCGGGCGTGGCCGCGGGTTCCGGGGGCTCCGGCGTGGCCGTGGCGGGGGCGGGCCTGACCGTGGGCGTGGCCGAAGGCTCCGGCGCGGCCGTGGCGGACGGCAGCTCCGGCGCGGCCGTGGGCGACGGCTCCGGCGTGGCCGTGGGCGTGGCCGAAGGCTCCGGCGTGGGCGTCGGTTCCGGCGCGGGCAACGGCTGCGTCGAGCCCTCCGTGTCGAGCCCGATCGCGCCAGCGCCGCCGTCGGGGACGGGCGTGGCCGAAGGCTCCGGCGTTTCCGTGGCCGCGGGTTCGGGCGTTTCCGTGGCCGCGGGTTCGGGCGTGGGCGTGGCCGTCGGCTCCGGCGTGGGCGTGGCCGTCGGTTCGGGCGCGACGGTGGCCGTGGCGGTGGGTTCGGGCACCGGCTCGACGACGCCGCCGCTCACCGCCGCCGCCACCTCGTGGGCGCGGTCGATGGCCTCCTCGGCGGCGGGGGCCAGCTCCTCGTCCGTCTCCGTCAGCACGGCCACGGCGCTCTCGCTGAGGCCGCGCACGCGCGCCTGCTGCAGGGGATCGAAGGGCGCTTCCTCGGCCAGCTCGCGCAGGTCGGCCAGCTCGCTGGTGAAGCGGCTGATGTGCCCGCGGTTGAGGTCGCCGCGCACCGCCAGCCGCTGGATTTCGTCGATGCGCGCCTGAGCCTGGCGGATGTTCACGTTGATGCGCTCATCGCCGCGCGCGAAACGGACCTGCGCCCCCTCGGTGGCGCGCTTGAAGCCGTAGTTCCACTCGCCGGGCACGGCGTCGCCCGCGGTGATGAAGCCGAAGCCGACCACGCCGATGGCGACGGCGGCGGCCAGCGCGGACACGCCCGCGAGGGCCCCGCCCATACGCCGCGGGGCAGCCAGCGGCGGCGCGGGCGCGGGCTCGCCCCCGCCGATGACGGGCGCGCCCGCCTCCAGCACCTTCGCCTTGAGCGAGCCCTCGAAGTAGAAGCTGGACTCCTCGTCGCCGAGGGCGTTGGACACGATCTGGCCGGTGGAGAGCAGGGGCCGCAGCCAGCGCTGGTCTTCCTCCGGGTAGAGGGCGAGGATGGCGGCGATCTCCAGCCCGTCCTCGTAGAGGGCGAGCGCCTCGGCCAGCAGGCCGGCCCGCGGATCGGGCGCGCGGCGGAAGATCGCGGACAGGCGCATCACTCCCGCCGCACCATCCCGCGCAGTTTCGCGATCGCCCGGTGCTGCAGCACCTTCACGTTGTTCTCCGTCTTGGCCAGCGCGCGCGCGGTTTCGGCCACGGAGAGGCCCGCGCCGAAGCGCAGCGCGATCACGTCCGCCTGCGCCTCCGGCAGCCGCTCCGAGGCCAGCCGCACCTGCCGCAGCAGGTCGTGCTGTTCGAAGGCGGCGGCGTGGTCCTGGCGCGCGTCGCCCAGCTCCTCCGGGAGCGGGGCCCGCGCGCCGCGCCGCCGCTGCCGCCGCACGTGCGAGATGACCTCGTTGCGGGCGATGCGGAAGACCCACGCCCCGAAGGGCGCGCCGCGCCACTGGAACCGCCGCAGATGCGTGACCATGCGCAGGAACGTCTCCTCCGTCACGTCCTCGGCGTCCTGGGTGGAGCGCACGCGCCCCGCCACGTAGCGGTAGACGCGGGGGAAGTAGAACGAGTAGAGGTCGCCGAGCGCCTCACGGTCTCCCCCCTGGGCGCGCTCGACGAGACGCCGCTCGTCGAATTCGGGCGCCAGTTCGCTGCGAACCTTCGTCTGCACGCGCGTTCCCTCCGCGTCCGCCGGGGAGCGGGCGCATCCGCCACACGGTGGGAGCATAGGGAGCGCGGGCGGCTATGCGCAACACACTCCCCATAACGCCCCCCGCGGCCAAAGGTTACCCGCCGCCGTTTGCGCGCCGCCGCCGCCGCCCGTAGCATGGCGCGGAGACCCCGTCGGGAGCGGCATGGCCAGATTCATCTTCGTCACCGGCGGCGTGGTGAGTTCCGTGGGCAAGGGCATCACCACCGCCAGCATCGGGCGCCTGCTCAAGTCCCGCGGCCTCTCCGTCACCATCCAGAAGCTGGACCCCTACCTCAACGTCGACCCCGGCACCATGTCCCCCTACCAGCACGGCGAGGTGTTCGTCACCGCCGACGGGGCGGAGACGGACCTCGACCTCGGCCACTACGAGCGCTTTCTCGACCAGGACCTCTCCGCCGCCTGCTCCGTGACCAGCGGGCAGGTGTACCGCTCCGTGCTGGACCGCGAGCGGCGGGGCGACTACCTGGGCGGCACCATTCAGGCCGTGCCCCACCTCACGAACGAGATCAAGGGGCGCATCCGCGCCGCCGTGGACGCCAGCGGGGCGGACGCCATCATCTGCGAGGTGGGCGGCACGGTGGGCGACATCGAGGGGCAGACCTTCATCGAGGCCATGCGCCAGATCCGCCACGACGCCCCCCGCGACGAGTTCCTCAGCGTGCACGTCACCTTCCTGCCCCACATCGGGGCCACGGGCGAACTGAAGACGAAGCCCACGCAGCACTCCGTGAGCCAGCTGCGTTCCATGGGCATCCAGCCGGACGTCATCATCGCGCGCAGCGACCACCCCGTGTCCGCCGGCCTCTGCCGCAAGATCGCCGATTTCTGCGACGTCGACGCGCGCGCCGTCATCCCCCTCGAAACGGTGGACACCATCTACGCCGTGCCTCTCATCCTCGAACGGCGCGGGCTGGGCGACTTCCTGCTGGAGCGGCTGGGGCTGGACGCCGCCGCCCACGGCCTGGAGGCGTGGACGGCCATGGTCGAGCGCCACCGCCATCCCGCCCGCACGGTGGAGGTGGCCGTGGTGGGCAAGTACGTGGAGCTGGCCGACGCCTACCTCTCCGTGAAGGAAGCGCTCGTGCACGCGGGCGTGGAGCGCGACGCCGAGGTGGCCATCCGCTGGGTGCACGCCGAGGACCTGGAGCGGCGGCCCGCCGCCGAGGCGCTGGCGGGCGTGGACGGCGTGGTCGTGCCCGGCGGCTTCGGCGAGCGCGGCTGGGAAGGCAAGATCGCCGCCGCCCGCCACGCCCGCGAACGCGGCCTGCCCTACCTCGGCCTCTGCCTCGGCCTGCAGGCCATGATCGTCGAGTTCGCCCGCGACGTGTGCGGCTGGGAGGGGGCCAACTCCACCGAGTTCGACCCCGAAACCGCCTGGCCCGTGGTCAGCCTGCTGGAGGAGCAGGAAGGGCTGGAGGCGAAGGGCGGCACCATGCGCCTGGGCTGGTATCCCTGCCGCCTGCGCCCCGGCAGCCGCGCCGCCGAGGCCTACGGCGCGGCCGTCGTGAACGAACGCCACCGCCACCGCTGGGAGCTGAACAACCGCTACCGCGAACGGCTGGAGGCGGCGGGGCTGACCATCGCCGGGCTTTCGCCCGACGGCGCGCTGGCCGAGATCGCGGAGGTGGCCGGGCATCCCTTCATGGCCGGGGTGCAGTTCCACCCCGAGCTGCAGAGCCGCCCCAACCGCCCCCATCCCCTCTTCCGCGCCTTCGTGGGGGCCGCCCTCGAACGCTCCCGCGAACCGCTCCCCGCCGCCGCCCCCGCGCCCGCCGCCCGCTAGCCGTGGACGGCTGGCGCATCGCCCACACGCTCGCCCTCATCTGGATGGGCGCGGGCCTGGGCGCGACCTACCCCCTGATCGTGCGCGCCTGGCTCTCCACGGACGTGCGCTTCCAGATGTACGCGCTCACGGAGGCGGCCCGCAACGAGACGCGCGTGCTCCTGCCCGGGGCCATGCTCAGCGGGGCCACCGGCTTCTTCTGGGGCGCGGCGCACCACGATTTCCTGCGCGATGGCTGGCTGGCGGCGCTGGCGGGCCTGTTCGTCTTCTTCTGGCTGCTCTGCCTGCCGCTGCTGGGCTTCGGCCTGCGGCGCGCGCGCAACGCCTCCCTCGTGGCGGCCAAGCGCGACGAGATCACGGACGAGCTGCGCGAGCTGCTGGCCGACCGCGTGCCGCTGGTCTTCGGCACGGCGCTGGCGCTGAGCGTGCCGCTCATGGCCTGGCTGGCCGTCTTCAAACCGTTCTAGAGGGGCGCGGCGCGCGTCAGACCGTGTTCGTGCCGCCGTCCACGCCCAGCGTCTTGCCCGTGATGTAGCTCGATTCGTCGCTGGTCAGGAAGAGGACCGCGTTCGAGACCTCCTCCGGTTTGGCCATGCGCCCCAGCGGCAGCGCGCCGCCCTGCGCCTGCAGCGCGCCCGTTTCGCGCAGCGACTGCGTCATGGGGGTGTCGATGGGGCCGGGGGCGACGGAGTTGACGCGGATGCCGTGGGGGCCGAATTCGGCGGCCATGCAGCGCGTCAGCATGATGACGCCGACCTTCGAGACGCAGTAGTCCATGATGCCCGGCGAGGGGCCGTAGGCGGCGATGGAGGAGAAGGTGACGATGGTCCCGCCGTGCTCCTCGGCGATCATCTGGCGGGCGGCCTCGCGCGCGCAGAGCATGACGCCGGTGAGGTTCACGTCGAGCACGCGCTGCCAGCGCTCCGTGGGCTTGGTGAGGATGCCCGCGGCGGCGGGGTTGAGGAAGGGGTCGGTCTCGCGGTCGCCCTCCACGTAGTTGGCGAAGGAGATGCCGGCGGCGGCGACCATCGAATCGACGCGCCCGTAGGCGCGCGCGGTCTCGGCCACGAGGGAGACGACGGCGGCCTCGTCGGAGGTGTCGGTGTGGATGAAGGAGGCGCGCCCGCCGAGGTCCTCGACGAGGGCGACGGTGGCGCGCCCGCCCTCGTCGTTCACGTCGGCGACGGCCACGGCGGCTCCCTCGGCGGCGAAGCGCAGGGCGGTGGAGCGGCCCATGCCGGAGCCGCCGCCGGTGATGATGGAGACCTTGCCGTCGAGTGCGCCCATGGGTTCCTCCCGGGTTCGTGGTGATGCCGAGCCTACGCCTTCGGGACGCGCTGCGCGGCCCCCGCGCGACGAAAGCGGAACGTGATCGCGCTCACCGACGCGCGGCCCGCCAGCGACGATGATGCGCGGAACGCGCTTGCCAAGCGCCGTCGGGGCGCTAGAATGCGGGCGAACGGCCGGACGCGGGCCGCGGAGGTGACGGAATGAGCAGAACGGCATCAGCCTTAACAAAGCCCCAGCGCGATGAGCTCCTGCAGGTCGCGGAGCGCATCGTCGGGGAAAGCCTGCAACAGACCACACGGGAACGGGACGACGAGCGCGGGCACGCGCGCGAGCTGCAGAGTCAGCTCGCGGAGGCGCAGCGGGAGATAGAGCAGCTCCGGCGCGAGAACGAGGACATCCGCGAGCAGCTGCGCGTGGTGGCCGCCGCCGCCGAGGCCGCCACCGCCGAGGGCGGGGACGCCGCGGGCGGGGAGGCGGGCGAGGAGTTCCGCTCCGTGGGGGAGGCGGTGGAGCAGGCGGGCAAGCTGCGCGGGCTGCGCTTCCTGCAGGAGGCCGTGCAATCGGCCAACGAGTCGCCCTTCGAGCGCCCGGGCGAGCTGTACGGGGCCTTCGTGCTGCTCTCGCAGCTGGCCAGCCTGCGGCTCACGGGGAGCGTGGGCATGTCCGTGGAGGAGTGGCTGCAGGCGGCGGGCGTGGAGTACGCGCGCCACCTCGGGCAGGCCAAGGAGATGGCCAAGTTCCGCTCGCAGTACACCTTCCGCGTGGACGGCGAGCGCACGGTGTTCGAGGAGCACCTGAAGTTCGGGAACGGGCGCGACCCGCACCACAGCCTGCGCGTGTACATGAAGTGGCACGCGGACGAGGGCGAGTGGATCATCGGCCACGTGGGGCGCCACCTGAAGAACGCGAACACGTAGGCGGTGTGGGATAACGTCCTCACCCCACCCCAAACTGCGACGGCGGATCCTGCTGGCTTCGCCGCCGGAGTGGCTCAAGCCGACGGTGCGCGGGATGGCGACCTAGCGCGGGCCGCGCGCCATGATCTCGTCGAGCGCGAGCAGGGCCTCCAGCGTGTCCTGCACGCGCAGGGGGATGGCGAATTCGCGCGGGATGAGGGGGCGGTTGATGGCGGCGAAGAAGAATTCGCGGGCGCGCCGCGGCGCCTCCTCCTCGCGCAGCAGGCGCAGGCCCTCGTTGGCCTGCCGCACGAGGCGGTCGGCCACCTGCTCGTGGCTGGGGCCGGGGGGCCGCGGGGAGCCGTCGTCCAGCCCCAGGGCGATGGGGCGCGCGCTTTCGTGGAACGGCCCCTCGCCCTCGTAGGACACGCGCATGTAGGTGATGGCGTGGCCGTCGGCGCTGGTCTCCGTGAGCAGCCCGCCGATTCGCTCGAAGCGTCCGCGCATGGCGCCCCCCCGCGCACCATCGTACGCCGCCGCTGACGGGGCGGGGGCCGCCGTGCTAGGCTGATGGCGGCGGTTTGGGGACTCGTCTAATGGTAGGACAGCGGATTCTGGATCCGTATGTGGGGGTTCGACTCCTCCGTCCCCAGCCAATTTCCCCCTCCCGCCCCCGCGGCGGTCGCGCGCGCTCACTCGACGGGGATGGCGGCGGGGTCGACGCCCAGCCGCGCGAGCAGGGCGTCGAGGTCGGGCACGCTCCGCACCTCGCGGATGAGGGCCAGGAAGCGGCCCAGCTCGCCGGTCTCCTCCCACACGCGCTGGACCCTGGGGCCGATGGGGTCGGACGACTGGGGCAGGTCGGCGTAGGAGCCGTAGAAGGCGAAGTAGGCCTGGTTGATCTTGCGGATGGCGATGCCGTGGTCGGCCAGGTGGAGGCGGCGCTCCTCCATGAGCGTCTCGGCTGCGGCCACGCGCCCGTCCGCGAGGAGGGCGTCCACCTCGAGCCGCAGGGCGTGCATTTCGGTGCGGAAGTCGAGCGTGCGCTCGCGCGGGGGGGCGCGTCCGTCCGCGTGCGGCGGCAGCGTGACGGGGTGGCGCGCGCGGGCGATGCGGGCCAGCTCGCGCCCGGCGACGTTCGCCACGGTCTCGTTGAGCGTGGTCCCGTCGCCGCGCCCCCAGGCCAGCCCCAGCGGGTAGAAGGCGAGGTAGTGGTGGATCCATTCGTGGGCGGCCAGCCGCAGGATGCCATCGTAGGAGCGGTCCTCGCGGATGATGGCGGGCCAGGCGGCCAGCCCCCCGATGGCGACCACGAGGGAGACGGTGTCCCCGTCGTCGGCGCGGGCCTCGATGGCCGCGATGGCGTCCAGCCCGAGGTCGGGGCGGAGCAGCGTGTCCCCCGCGCGCTCGATGCGGTCGCGGGGCGAGCGCACGAGCAGTTGCGGCGGGTTGGCGAGCTCGATGCGGACGGGCGGCCAGAGCGTCTCGACGCCCGCGAAGAGGGGCAGGGGGCGGGTCAGCCCGGCCGCTCTGGCCGCGTCCGCCACGTAGCCCTCGACGATGCGCTCCACGTCGTTCTCGAGGAGGGCGCGCTCGCTGGCCAGCGCCTCGATGAGGGCCGCGTCCGGCGCGGGCGAGGCGCGTTCGGCGCGGATGGCGCTGGTCAGGCGGAAGTACGTGGCGAGGCGCCCGGCTTCGGTGGCGGCGTCGAGCCCGCCGCCCGCGCCCGGCAGCGTGAGGAGGGCGGGGGCGAGGCGCCCGGCTTCCCAGCGCCAGAGCGAGTAGCCGTCGTCCGCGCCGCGATTCCAGAGGACGCCCGGGACGAGGCCCAGCACAAGGCCCAGCGCGATCGCGCCCATCAGGCCCAGCGCCAGCCAGTGGGGACGCCAGGGGCGCGGCTCCGGCGGCGGCGGGTTGATTCCGGCGAGGCGCGGGCGCTTCACGCGGCCAGTCTAGCCCGCCGCCCCCCGCGCGCCCGTTGCGGCGCGGGCGATACAATCGCGTCATGGCGGCGGGAGCGGCGGCGGTCACGCGGACGGCGAACGCGCCGCTGGCGTCCGATCCCCCGCGCCTCGCCTCCTTCGAGGCGCGCGTGGCGGCGGCGGCCATCGACGCGCTCGTCGTCCTGCTGGCGGCGGCGCTGCTCATGGGGGCAGGGGCGCTCAACCTGCTCCTCTCCTCCGACTTCGAGCGCGTCAACGCCTCCGGCGGGGCCATCGCCCTGTTCTGGGCGCTGACCGGCGCGGCGGCGCCCGTGTGCCTGCTCTACTTCTTCGTCTGCCTCGCCATGTGGGGGAAGACCGCGGGCGGGGCGGTCATGGGCATCATCGTGACGCGCCCGGACGGCGAGCCGCTCG
Source organism: Tepidiformaceae bacterium (assembly GCA_958295975.1). Taxonomy (GTDB): domain Bacteria; phylum Chloroflexota; class Dehalococcoidia; order Tepidiformales; family Tepidiformaceae; genus UBA2991. Next base: position 1,260,193 of record OY282446.1, read on the forward strand.
GCGCGGCGGGGGCGCTAGCGCGCGTGGCCGGGATGCTCGCCTACGCGCTCATGCCGGGCGCGTGCGCGGCGCTCGCGTGGACCCTGCGGGGGACGCCCGCCGTGGCCGCGCTCACGCTGGGGCTGGGGCTGCTCGGCTGCGTGGCGGGGCTCCTGTGGGCCGTGGCCGACGCGGAGCGGCGCGCCCTCCACGACCGCCTCGCGGACACGATCGTGGTATGGCGGGAGGCGCGCCCGTGACCATGCCGCCCGCCCGCTACGCGCGCCGCTTCGCCCCCTCCTACGCGAGCGCCGAACGGGGCGGGGCCTCGCTCGCCCCGGGGCTGTTCGCCATCGCCCTGTTCCTGCTGCTGGCCTCGTTCAGCGTGTACGAGATCACGCGCCCCGACCGCGCCGTCACCATCCTCGCGGCGGGCGTGGCCGCGCTCACGGACGTGGACCAGGCGCTGGCGGAGAACCTGCCGCTGCTGCGCGAACGGGCCGCCGCCGCCGAGGGGGACGAGGTCGAGCCGCCGGGCTTTCCCCTGCCCGCGGCCATCCCGCGCGAGGCCGCGCTCACCGCCGACGTTCCCGTGCTGCGCGCCCTCATCGCGCGGCGCGCGGCGCTGGCCATCTACGAGCAGGGGTTGGGGAGCCTCGACCGCACGGGGGAGCAGTCCGCCGACGTGGTCTCGCTCAATTCGGTGCTGGGGGGCTTCGCCAGCTTCCTCACGGGGGACACGCACGCGCGCGCGCGCTGGCTGGCGCTGGGGGCGCTCGCGGCGGCCACGCTGCTGGGGGCGGCCACGCTGGCGCTCAACCGCGGCTTCGCGCGCTTCCGCGTCTTCGGAGGGGCGGTGCTGCTGGCCGCCGCGCCCGGCTACCTGGCCGCGCGCGGGGCTTCATGGCTGCTCGACCGCTTCGCCTCCGACGACGCCTTCGTGGCCGACCTGCAGGCGGCGGTGCAGGCCATGCTCGCCGTGCCCGCGCGCAACTTCCTGATCGCGGGCGCGCTGGGGCTGGCCCTCGTGGCGGCGGGATGGCTGCTCGGCTTCCTCGCCGGGCGCCTCTGGCCCGACGACGACGCGCCCATGTTCCGCGAAGAGGGCGGTCCGGCGGTGCCCTTCGACGCCGTGCCCGGCCCCGTCATCCAATTCCCCGGCGGCGATGCGCGGTCGGAGCGCTCGCCCTGGCGCGCGCTGCGGGACCGCGTCCGCCCTCCGCGCGCCTAGACGCCCGTCTCCGCGGCGGGGCAGCCAGCCGCCAGCGGGCAGCCGCCGCAGCGCGGGGCGCGCGCCGCGCAGGTCCGCCGCCCGTGTTTGATGAGCAGCATGTGGAAGCGGTAGTAGCGTTCCGGCGGCACGAGCGCCTCCAGCCGTTCGTGCGCGCGCTCCGCCGTGGTTCCGGGGGGGACCAGCCCCAGCCGTTTGGCCACGCGCTCGACGTGCGTGTCCACGGGCAGGGCGGGGCGGCCCAGCGCGAAGAGCAGCACGCAAGCCGCCGTCTTGGGGCCCACGCCGGGCAGCCCCCGCAGCCAGGCGCGCGCCTCCTCCAGCGGCTCCTCGGCGAGGAAGGAGAGGCGCCAGTCGGGGGCGCGCGCGCGCACGGCCTCGAGGATGCGCTGGATGCGCGGCCCCTTCTGTTGCGCCAGCCCGCCGCCGCGGATGGTCTCGATCAGCTCGTCGGCGGGCGCGTCGGCCACCGCCGCCCAGTCGGGGTAGCGCCGCATGAGCTGGACGAAGGCGCGCCCGCTGTTGCGGTCGGAGGTGTTCTGGGAGAGGACGGTGAGCACCAGTTCGGCCACGGCGTCGCCATGGGGACGGGCGCGCGGCTCGCCGTAGAGGCCAGCGAGCGCGGCCATGACGGTTTCGGCGTCCATGCCGCCATCCTACCGCCGCGCGCCCGGGGGCCGTCCATCCGCTACGATGCCCCCATGACCGCGCGCGAGATCAGGCTCACCGATCTGACCAGCTGCGGCGGCTGAGCGTCGAAGGCGGGGCCCGGGGCCCTGGCGCAGGTGCTGTCGCCGCTCGTCCGTTCCTTCGATCCGGCCCGCCATCCCCAACTGCTCGCGGGGCTGGGGACGCCGGACGACGCCGCCGTCTACCGCCTGAACGCGCGCACCGCGGTGGTCGCCACGGTCGATTTCTTCGCGCCGCTCGTGGACGACCCGTGGCGGTACGGGGCCATCGCCGCGGCCAACGCCATGTCCGACGTCTACGCCATGGGGGGCGAGGTGGCGCTGGCCCTGAACGTGGCCGCCTTCCCCGAGGACCTGCCGCCCGAAACGGCGGCGGAGATCATCCGCGGGGGCGCGGAGAAGGTGGCGGAGGCGGGCGGCGTGGTGGCGGGGGGGCACACCATCTGGGACGCCGAGCCCAAGTACGGCCTGAGCGTGCTCGGCATCGCCCACCCCGCGCGCCTGCTGCGGAAGGACGCCCTGCGCGCGGGCGACCGCCTCTACCTGACCAAGCCGCTGGGCACGGGCGTCATCCTCGCGGCCACGGGCGGCGGCGGCGATTCCCCCTGGCTGGAGGGGGCGGTGGACTCGATGCTGCGGCTCAACCGCCACGCCGCCCACCTGGCGGTGAGCCACCGCCTGCGCGCGGCCACGGACGTGACCGGCTTCGGGCTGGCGGGCCACCTGTGGGAGATGGTCGAGCGCTCCGGCGTGGCGGCTCGGCTCGACGCCGCGGCGCTGCCGCTCCTGCCCGGCGCGCGCGAGGCCGCCGCCAACGGCGCGCACACCGGCGGCGAGGGGCGCAACCGCGATTGGGTGGGCGATCGCTTCTCCGCGGACGCGGACGCGCCCGCCGAGCTGGCGGCCATCGCCTTCGACCCGCAGACCTCGGGCGGGCTGCTGCTGGCCTGCCCGGCGCGCAGGGCGGCGGCGCTGGAGGAGGCCTTCGCCGCCGCCGGCGAGCCCCTCTGGCCCATCGGGCGCGTGACGCGGGGCGAACCCCGCATCGAGCTGCGCTAGCCCTCGTGTCCCACGCACGGCGCTCCCGTACACTGCGCCCGCGCGCCTCAGGCGGCGGGGACCAGCCGGTAGCCCACGTTGCGCACGGTCTCGATGAAGGTGTGGCCGCGCGTCTCGATCTTGGCGCGGATGCGGCGGATGTGAACGTCGACCGTGCGCGCGCCCCCGAAGTAGTCGTAGCCCCAGACGCGGTTGAGCAGCTGTTCGCGGCTGGAGACGCGGCCCGCGTTCATGGCCAGGTAGCGCAGCAGCTCGTACTCCTTGTAGGTGAGCGCCACGGGCTCGTCCGCCACCGTCACGCGGTAGTTGGCGAGGTCGATGGTGAGCGCCCCGCGGCGCACGAAGCGCTCGTCGTCGATGCCGCGGCGGCGGTGGAGGGCGCGCTCCACGCGGCGGCGCAGCTCGCCCGGCGGCGCGGGCAGCACGAGGAAATCGTCGGCGGCGTCGTCGGGCGGCACGCGCCCGATCTGCTCCGGCCCGCAGGCGTGCAGCACGATCAGGTCGTGCCCGTCGCGCGCCGCCTCCAGCGCGCGCACGGCGGCGGCGGAGAGGTCGCGCAGGTCCAGCAGGAGCACGTCCGCGGGCTCGTCCCGGATGGCGTCGCGCGCCGCTCCGGCCACCGTCACGCGCAGCCCGGCCTCCTCCAGCTCGGGCGCGAGCGCGAGCAGGTCGGGGCGGGCGCTGACGACGAGGACGGCCTGCATGGCGGCGGATTATAGGGGAGCGCGGCGGCCCCTCAGGCGGCCGGCTCGACCACGGCGGACATGCCCCCGCGGCTGCGCTCCATGAGCGGGTCGGGGCCGTAGGCGTGGATCTGCTCCTGCTTGCGAAGGCACTCGTCGCGCGGGCCCGTCATGACGATGCCGCGGCCCTCGCGGTCCACCACGCAGGCGATGCCGAAGCCCTTCTCGCGCGAATAGCCGAAGAGGTCGCCCAACATGCGGATCACGTACTGGTAGGTGTGGCTGTCGTCGTCGAGCAGCACGAGGTGGCAGGGCGGCTCGACGCGCTCTTCCACGTCGGGGCGATCGGCGACGCCGGGGCGGACGGTGGGGGCCACGGGGGCACTGTAGGAGCGGCGGCGGCGCGGGGCAAGGCGGCCCGACGCTGACGGCGGCCCCTTGCCGCTCGCGGGCGCGCCGCGGCAGGGTCGCGCCAGCCCGCCGCCGGAGGTTCGCCGTGCTCCCCGTGGACCCGACCGCCCCCCTGCCCCTGCGCCTGCGCGCGCTCGACCAGGAGCGCCAGCGCCGCTACCGCCGCCACCTCGCCTTCTACGAGGGGGAGCAGTGGACGGGGCGGGCGCGCCGTGGCGAGCGCCGCCTCGTGCTCAACTACGCGCGCGCCTTCGTCGAGAAGATCACCAGCTACCTGTTCGAGGGGCGCGCCCTGCGCGTGCGCCCGCGCGACCCGCTGGACGCGGCGGCGGCGGAACGGGCGCGCGTGGCGGAGCGCGCCTGGCGCGAGGTGGAGGAGACGAACGGCCTCGCGCGGCTCGATTTCGAGACGGAGATCGACTGCGCCGTGCTCGGCGACGCCGTCTGGAAGGTCGTGTGGGACGCGGAGGAGGGCTGCGTGCGCGTCTCCGCGCCCGACGTGCAGGGCATCCACGTGTGGCGCCGCCCCGACGACGCGGCGCGCATCACGGCCCTCGCCTCGCAGTACGAAGTGGGGCGGGAAGCGCCGGACGCGGCGCGCGCGGGCGTCTCCGACGCGCTCGTGACCGAATACTGGACCGACGCCGCGTTCGAGCTGTGGCGCGGGAACGAGCTGGCGCGGCGCGGGCCGAACCCGTACGGCTTCATCCCCTTCGTGGTCTTCCCCAACCTGAGCGAGCCGAAGCGTCCGTGGGGATCGAGCGACCTCGCCGCCATCGCCGAATCGAACCGCGAGCTGAACCGCGCCTTCAGCCAGCTGAGCCAGATTCTGGAGCTGTCGGGCAACCCCATCGCGGTGCTGGAGGGGGTGGCCGGGGCGCGCGACATCGCCGTGGAGCCGGGGGCCGTGTGGGAGGTGCCGGAGCGCGCCCGCGCCTACCTGCTGGACCTGCTGGAGGGGGGCGGCGCGGCCCTGCACCGCGACTACATCGACCTCGTCTACCGCACGCTGCACGACCTCGGCGAATCGCCGCGCACGGCCTTCGGGCAGAACCCCGCGGGGCTGAGCGGCGTGGCCCTGAACGTGGAGCTGGACCCGGTGGCGCGCAAGGTGGCGCGCAAGCGGCTCATCCGCACGCCCGCCTACGAGCGCCGCGCCACGCTGGCCCTGCGGCTGCTGGCGCGGCACGCCGGGCTGGCCATCGAGGGGCTGCGCGCGGAGGCGCTCTGGGGCCCGGTGCTGCCCGCCGACCGCTCGCGCCAGGTGGCGGACGAGCGCGCGCTGGTGGAGGCGGGCATCCGCTCGCGGCGCACGGCGGCGGAGCGGCTGGGCGAGGAGGACGCGGCGGCGGAGTGGGCGCGCGTGCGCGAGGAGCGCGCCGCCCTGGGCTGAGCGCACGCGGCATGAGCGCCCTCCGCCTGTAGCCCTCAGCGCAGCGTGCGGAAGAAGGCGCGCACGTCCTCCACGAACAGCTCCGGCTCCTCCGACGGCGCGAAATGCCCGCCCCGCGGATGCTCCGTCCAGTGCGCCACGTTCACCGCCGCCTCCGCCGCCGCCCGCGGCACGAACACCATCTCCTTCGGATAGACCGGCAGCGCGAAGGGCACGCGCCGCGCCGCCTCCGGGTCCGGCGCGGGCGGCGGCGGCGTGCGGAACGTGTGCCAGTACCAGCGCGCCGTCGTCACGAAACTCTCCGTGAACCAGTAGATGCTCACCGTGTCCAAAAGGAAGCGGCGCGAAAACGCCTGCTCCACGTCCCCCTCGTTGTCGCTCCAGTTGCGGCGGCGCTCCACCAGCCACGCCGCCAGCCCCGCGGGCGAATCGTGCAGCGCGAAGGCCAGCGTCTGCGGGTCCGTCGTGTGCGTCGCGATGTGCGCCAGCGCCGTCGTCCAGCGCCGCTCCATGAGGTCGTAGCGGTCACGCTCGTCGGGCGCGAACGCCTCGCGCGGCGTGCGCGCGGCGGGACCGCTGAGCGTCCCCACCAGCTGCCGCGTGCTCCCCGGCTCCGGCGCCTCCGCGGGCGCGGACATGGCCGGCAGCGACGGCAGCGTCAGGTAGACGCCGCGCACGCGCCGCGGGTAGCGCGCCGCCAGCCCGCTCGACAGCATCGCCCCGAAATCGCCGCCGCCCGCCGCGAAGCGCTCGTACCCCAGCACGTCCGTCATCAGCCGCGCCCACAGGTCGACCGTCGCGCTCGTCTGCAGGCCGTCCACGCGCAGCGGCGTGGAGAAGCCGAAGCCCGGCAGGGAGGGCACGACCACGTCGAAGGCGTCGGCGGCATCGCCCCCGTGCGCCTCCGGGTCCGTCAGCGGGCCGATGACCTCGCCGTAGTCCCAGAAGGTCCAGGGCCAGCCGTGCGAGAGCACGAGGGGCACGGGGTTCGGCCCCTTGCCGCGCTCGTGGATGAAATGCACGGGCACGCCCTCGAACTCCACCTTGTAGTTGGCGAAGGCGTTGATGCGCGCCTCCGCCTCGCGCCAGTCGTACTCGTGGCGCCACGAATGGAGGAAGGACTCGAGGTACTCGCGGTTCATGCCGAAGCGCCAGTCCTCGTTGGCGAAATCGGCGGGCAGGCGGGAGCGGTCGAGGCGCGCGTGCAGGTCCGCGATGGCCTCGTCGGGAACGGCGACGGTGAACGGTTCGGGCTGCATGGCGGAGCCTCCGCGCGGGGATGCGCGAACCTTACGGGATCGCGACGGGATCGCGCGCGAGGGAACCCCGTGCGTTAGCGGTCGTCGCGACTAACCGCGAGGCCAGTTCGCAGGGACGCCGAGGATGTCCTTGAGTGGCTGCGACAGGCGGAGGGTAGGATTCGATAGGGGGGATATAGCCTGATGATTATAGCAAATATAGACCTCATCTGGTTCAGGAATATGCGAAGGGCTTGCATGTAGAAAGGCGATGATCGCACTCACTCTTGTATTCTCTTGCATCAGTACACCTCCATCTTCCCATAGAGCAGAGTTCATCAGTCGGTCCAACGGAAAAGCTGCTGCGGTATCAGACATTATATTGAGAGCAACAACATAAGGTGCAAGTATCTTCCCGTGTTGGCGAACCTTTTTCCTGACAGTTTTTCGAATAGAAGAAATCTCGTTTTCTTTCAACACGGACTCATTCCAAGCTTTTTGTGCAACTATAGCGACGTTTTTAATGCCACTATTACCGCGCGTATCTCCTTTGGCGATAAGAGAAACCGTGATCATCCACCCCTCACAACTGATCGTTTCTTCCATATCTCTGTGGAAGATACGGAGATCCTGCATTTCCTTGACTGTCTCCCAGCTTGCTTTCTTCAAGAATTCAGCAACTTTTCTTTTAAATTTTCGGAGCTTCGGTGGGTTAGGCCCAATTTTTATAGTATGAAAACTTAAGGCAAAGTCTGGAGAATGAATGGTATTAATGAAGTCTTGGATTTCCGCTTCAAATTTCCGGAAATTCCTATCTTCTTTTGATTCACCATGAACAACCGCAGCTTCGACATAGAAAGGCAGTGTCTCTTTGGATTCCAACAGGAAGTCAGGGTTCCCTTTCCCGATGGGAGGATTAGGATGAATCGTGATGGCGAAACCCAACCGGCTAAACACCGTGTAAAGGAAGAGTTCAAAGTAAGCCGCGTTATGCTGCGTATCATCGTCACGGATACGTCCCAGAAGATCGCGCTGATGATCGAGAGGGTATTCAGCAAACCAGCCATCCAGCAACGTCCGCACCTTGGCCCACTCCGGACGCGCGGACCGGTTGAGATAGTGAAAGTGGCCCTCGGCATTCTCCGCATGCCCTTCGTACGTCCGCTCGAAATCGTCGAAGATTCGCATGGGCACAGGGTAGCACACCTCGCGGCGTTAGAGAATGCGGGGCTCGACCGGCTTGCCCGTGTACGGGTCGGTGAGCACGGGCAGATGCGCGCGACGGCCCTCGAAGTAGTCCGCATCGACCAGAGCTGGACGCGCGGGTAGCGCTCAGCGCCCACCGTGACCTCGCCAGCCTCGGCGCAGCGCCCGCCCGCGCCCGTCGCGTGAGGCCCTACCAGCGGTCCCAGTGCACCGTGTCCCTCACGGGCAGGCGCGTCACCGGGCCGAAATTGCCCATCGGGTAGCCCACCGGCATCAGGCAGTAGGCCTCCACCGTCTCCGGCAGGCCCAGAATCTCCTTCACAGCCGCGCGGTCGCGCAGCCCCAGCGTCGTGGGCGCCGCCCCCAGCCCCAGCGCGCGCGCCGCCAGCAGCACGTTCTGCACCGCGGGCCACGCGTAGCCGCCGCCCCCCGCGCGCGCGGCGTCGGCCTGCGGCTCCGCGAATTCGAGACAGGCGATGATCAGCGCCGGAATCTCGTGCATGTGCTCCATCTGCCAGACCACCGCCTCGCGCATGCGGTCGCGCTTCGCCTGCGGATGGTGGGGCAGCTCCACCACCGGGTCCGCCGCCATGTAGGCGGTGATGTACTTGCGGTTCTGCTCGGCCAGCAGCCGCTTGCGCTCGGCGTCGCGCACGATCACCCAGCGCACGTTCTGCACGTTCGAGCCGGTGGGGCCGTGGTTGCCCGCGTCCGCCAGCTTCAGCAGCAGCTCCTCCGGCACGGGGTCCGGCTTGATGCGCCGCATGGCGCGACAGGTGTACATGACCTCGAACAGGCCCGGCTCTTCCGGCATGGCGTCCTCCTGCGAACGGTGCGTGTCCGTGCGAGACTACGCCCCCAGGCGCTGGAGGCCAGCCATGCCCGACCTGCTCTACGAAAAACGCGAGCGCCACGCCCTCTTCACCATGAACCGCCCCGAACGGCTCAACGCCCTCGGCGGGACCATGATGGCGGACCTCGCCGCCGCGCTGGCCGACTTCGAGGCCGACCCGGCCATGCGCGCGGGCATCCTCACGGGCGCGGGCCGCGCCTTCAGCGCCGGCGCCGACCTGAGGGAGATGGACCGGCGCAACGCCGACCGCGGCGAGGCCCCGGCCCCGCGCCGCGCCTTCGACCCCGCCGCCATGCTGCCCTTCTCCCGCTCGCGCAAGCCCTTCATCGCCGCCGTCAACGGCCTCTGCGTCGCGGGCGGGCTGGAACGCGCCCTCGATTGCGACATCCGCATCTGCTCCACGGAAGCGTGGTTCGGCCTGTTCGAGGTCAAACGCGGCATCCTCGCGGGCTACGCCATCCACCACCTCGCGCGGCTCGTGCCCTTCGGCGACGCCATGTACCTGCTGCTCACGGGCGACCGCGTGGAGGCCGCCGAGGCGCTTCGCATGGGCCTCGTGCGCGAGGTGCTGCCGCCCGACGACCTGCTGCCGCGCGCGGAGGCCATCGCCGCCATGATCGCCGCCAACGCGCCCCTCTCCGTCGAGGGCAGCAAGTTCATCGCCCAGCAGTGGCGGCAGCTGCAGATCGACGAGTCCTACCGCACCGGCGAATGGGTGAGCCGCGCCGTGCTCGACTCCGAGGACGCCAGGGAAGGCCCGCGCGCCTTCGCCGAAAAGCGCGAGCCCCATTGGCGGGGCCGCTGAGAAGGAGCGCCCCATGCCCGCGAACGAAGCCCCCCTGCGCGTCGGCCTCATCGGCGCTGGCGGCAACATGAAGCTGCGCCACATCCCCGGCTTCCGCGCCACCGGCGAGGTCGAGCTGGTGGCCGTGTGCAACCGCAGCGAGGCCAGCGCGCGGCGCGTGGCGGACGAATTCGGCATCCCCCGCGTGGCGCCGAACCCCGCCGCCCTGCTCGCCGACCCCGACGTCGACGCCGTCTGCATCGGCACCTGGCCCTACCGCCACCGCGAGTTCACCGTGGCCGCGCTGGAGGCGGGCAAGCACGTGCTCTGCGAGGCGCGCATGGCCCTGGACGCCGCCGGGGCCCGCGCCATGCTGGCCGCCGCCCGCGCCCATCCCGACCTCGTCGCCCAGCTCGTGCCCGCCCCCTTCGACCTCGCCAGCTGGCGCACCGTGCGGCGGCTGCTCGCCGACGGCGCCATCGGCGAGGTGCGCGAGGTGCACGTCACCGCCCTCGGCGGCGGCGCGCTCGACCCCGACGCGCCCCTGCACTGGCGCGAACGCACCGACCTCTCCGGCATGAACGTCATGCAGTTCGGCATCTACGTCGAGATCGTCTCGCGCTGGCTGGGCCCCACGCGCGCCGTGCTCGCCGACGGCGAAACCTTCGTGCGCGAGCGCGTGGACGCCGAAACCGGCGAGCGCGCCGCCATCGCCGTGCCCGACAGCCTCGGCGTCTTCGCCGAACTCGAACGCGGCGGGCGCGCCGTCTACCGCCTCGGCGCCCTCCTCCACGCCGTCCCCGCCGGAACCAACGGCATCTCCGTCTATGGCTCGGCGGGCACGCTCCACTGGCGCCCGGACGACGCCCTGGCCTTCGCGCCCCTCGGCGAACCGCCCGCGCCGCTGCCCCCCGACCCCGGCACGGCGGGCGAATGGCGCGTCGAGCGGGACTTCGTGGACTCCATCCGCCGCGGCGCGCCCGTGACCCTCACCAGCTTCGCCGACGGCGTGCACTACATGCGCGTCATCGAGGCGGCCCACCGCAGCCGCCTCGAGGGCCGCCGCGTCCCCCTCTCCGAGGTGTGACCGGCGCGCGCCCGCCCCGTATACTGCGCCGCCATGCCCGAGGAAACGCCGCGCCCGCTGCGAACCGCCGGAGGCGGCGACCGCCCCGACTGGCCCGCCGTCGAAAGCGCCGTCCGCCAGCTCGCCGTGAACTACGCCCTCGGCACGGACGCCATTGGGCGCGACGATCCCGAAACCGGCCTCGCCCTCTACCGCCGCACCTTCACCCCCGACGCCGACATCTCCATCGCGGGCGCCGCCGACACGCGCCGCACTGGTCCCGAGCAGTGGGCCGCCTTCGTCGAGGGAACCTTCCGCGGGGCGGGCCACGTCCGCACGCAGCACCTCATCGGCACGGTCAACGTGGTCCCCGGCGCGGACGGGGCGCACGCCGACATGTCCACCTACATGCACGCCTCCCACTTCAACCCCTCGGGCGACGTGCTGGTCGTGCTCCTCACCTACGTCGACGAGGCCGCGCGCACGGCGGACGGCTGGCGCATCGTCAAACGCACGCTCCACCCCTTCGCCAGCTGGACGCAGCGCCCCGAAACGGCGGCCCCCGATGCCTGAGGACGCCCCCGCCCGCGTCGGCTTCGTCGGCCTGGGCCGCATGGGCTGGCCCATGGCGAGCCTGCTCGCCCCCCACTGCGCGCTCACCGTGCTCGACGCCCGCGCGGACGTGGCCGATGCCTTCGCGGCGGAACACGGCGCGACCGCCGCCGTGGCCCCGCGCATGGTGGGCGTGGCCAGCGACGTGGCCATCACCATGCTGCCCGACGGCAGGGCCGTGCGCGAGGTCGCGCTCGGCGGGCTGGGCGAGGGGCTGGGGCCCGGCGGCCTCCTCATCGACATGAGCAGCTCCGCCCCCGCGGGCACGCGCGCGCTGGCGGACGAACTGGCCGCGTACGGCGTCGCCCTCGTGGACGCCCCCGTCTCCGGCGGCGTGGTCCGCGCGCGGGACGGCTCGCTCTCCGTCATGGCCGGCGGCGCCCCCGACGACGTCGCCCGCGCCCGCCCCCTGCTGGAACGCCTCGGCCGCGTCATCTACGAAGTCGGCGGCGTGGGCGCGGGACACGCCGTCAAGGCGCTCAACAACTACCTCTCCGCCACGGGCCTGGCCGCGGCCTGCGAGGCCCTGCTCGTGGGCCAGCGCTTCGGGCTCGACCCGGAGCGCCTGCTCGAGGTCGTCAACGCCTCCTCCGGGCGCAACGCCGCCACCGAGGGCGTCGCCCGCGAAGTGATCTCGCGCCGCTTCGGCGGCGGCTTCACCGTCGGCCTCATGGCCAAGGACGTGGCCACGGCGGCGGACATGGCCGAAACGCTGGAGATGGATGCGCCCCTGCTGGCGCGCGTCCGCGACCTCTGGCGCGAGGCCGAGGCCCTGCTCGGCGGCGACGTCGGCACCACCGAGGTCGTGCGCCTCTGGGAAGCCCGCAACCCCGCCCCCGACGCCGACTAGCGCGGGCCGCGCTGCTGGAAAGCGCTAGAGCGGGCGGGGTATCCGGGGGGCGCGTCCCTCGAAGTAATCCTCGATCGTGTGAATCTGGATGACGGGAACGTCCATGAAGCGTCCCGCGTTGGCGGCGGCGTCCCGCATCCGCGGCGTCACGCGGTCCGCGAAACAGGTGAAGACGCCCAGGTCCGCGCCCGCCTCCTGACGCGCGCCGTTGAACGCCTGCACATCGCCGGGACCCGTGTGCCCGCCCTTCACCTGCGAGACGATGTCGACGAACTCGCCCTTGCGGACGGGGATGCGCCCGCGCCCGTCGATGCCCCGGTCGCCGCGCTGCTTCCGGTTCGCCTCCATGCCGTCCACGAGGGAAGCGGCCCAGCGTTCGAAACGGAACGAGTCGATTTCGGCGAGCGTGCGCGCATCTTCGGCGGTCTTGGGCATCCCGATGAATTCCACATCCGACCAGATGATGTCAAAGTGCGAGCGTAATCGGGTTTCGATGACCTTGCAGGCGTTCACGCAGATATCGATGCCGGTCCACTGACGGTCGAGCGCCTGGGCGGCATGCAGCGTCGTGCCGCAGCCGCAGAAGGGATCCATCACGCTATCGCCCTCGTTCGAGGATGTCGTGATGATGCGTTCCAGGAGCGACAGAGGTTTCTGGGTTGGATAGCCGACGCGTTCCTTTGCCATCGCATTCAGCGACGGCATCTCAACGACGTCATCGGGAGTCTTGCCAGTGGGCATGGGCTGTCCCCGTTGGCCTCCTCGCGTATAGCGCCACTCGGTCATTCCACTCTCGAAGGGGACAAGTATTCGCTCTCTGTGAAATTGGTAATCGTCGGACATCGAGTACCAGAAGATGATATCGTGCGCCTTCGCCAGCTGCCTCTTTCCCCTGCTCGCATTCTTGTAGTACCACACAATCTCGTTCCGGAAGTTCTTGCGCCCGAAAATTGCGTCCATGACCACCTTCAGGTAATGGCTCATCGTCGGATCGCAATGCAGGTAGATGCTGCCCCGTTCCGTCAGCACGCGACGGCACTCCCGCAGCCGGTTCGCCATATAGGAGAGGTAGGCCAGGTTCGGCCCCTCGCCGAGGATGCGCCGCATCCCCTCCATCATGCCCGCCAGCTCCACGGTCCCGGCGACGTCGTCGAAATCGTCGATGGCCTCGTGCCAGCGCCAAGTGTCGTCGAACGCCACCCACTGCGCGCCGCCCATGTAGGCGTTGTAGAGGCGCTTCGAGTTGAAGGGCGGGTCGAGGTAGATGAGGTCCACGGAGCCGTCGGGGACATCCTCGCGCATCACATCAAGGCAGTCGCCGAAATACAGCCGGTTCGGGGGCATCGCGGAGAGCCTACGCCCCGCGCCTGGAGGCCGCAACGCATCGGGGCCGATGCTGGCGCGCCAGCGGCCCGAAGCCCCGCTCCTAGGCCCCCGACAGCGCGTTCGCGGGCGGCGACGGCGGACGCCCCGTCGCGCGCGCCCCCTCCGCGCCGCCGCCCACGCGCAGGGCCGCGTAATGCCCGTCGTGGACGGCGCGCTCCATGGGCCGCGGCGCGAGCGCGTCCCCCACCACAAGCACCTCGCCCCCGTAGCCGTCGAGCGCCTCCGCGAGGGCGCGATCGGCGGCGTTGCCGGAGACGACCACCGCGCTGTCCGCCGCCCAGTCGCGGTCCACCCCCGAATCGAGGTTCCGCAGCGTCACGCTCCCCTCCCCCACGCGCAGCAGCTGCGCGCGCGGGATGAGCGTGAAGCCGCTGCGGTGGTCGGTCAGGCGGCGCAGGGCCGGATCGCGCATGAGCGCCCCCACCGTCTGCGGCCCGATGCCCGTGTGCGGCGTGGCGAACAGCACCGCCACGCCCCCCTCCAGCAGGTACTCCGCCACCGCGATGGCCTCGTAGTGCCCCACGTCGTCGAACACCAGCGCCGTCGCGCCCGTCTCCGCCGCGTCGCCCATCACCTCCCAGCTGGTGAAGACGTTGGCGCGGTCGATGCCCTCCACGGGGCTGGCCGGGCGCGCCGCCTGAAAGCCGTCGCGGCGGGGGACCGAGCCCGTGGCCACGATCACCGCGTCCGGCGCCTCGGCCTCCACCAGCGCGCGGTCCACGCGCGTATTGAGGCGAACCTCGACCTCCAGCTTCCGCAGCTGCGCCGCGCACCAGTCCACGTCCCTGCCGAACTCGTCGCGCGTGGGGGCCTTGCGCGCGAGCCGCACCTGCCCGCCGAGCGCCTCGCCCGCCTCGCACAGCGTCACGTGGTGGCCGCGCAGCGCCGCCACGCGCGCCGCCTCCAGCCCGGCGGGGCCGCCCCCCGCCACCAGCACGCGCCTGCTCTCCCCCGCCGTGGCGATGCGGTCCTCCCCGAAGCGCAGCTCCTGCCCCGCGCCCACGTTCACCACGCAGCCGAAGCGCATGAGCGGCCCCGTGCTCCCGCCGATGCAGCCCTGGTTGCAGCCAAGACAGGGGCGCACGTCCTCCGCGCGGCCCTCCTGCGTCTTGCGCACGATGTCGGGGTCGGCCAGCGTCGCGCGGATCATGGAGACCATGTCCGCGTCGCCGCGCGCGATGATGGCGTCCGCCTCCGCCAGCGTGAGGATGCGCCCCACCACGAAGCTGGGCGTGGACAGGGCGCGGCTGGCGGGCGCGCTCCAGGGCAGCTCGTAGCCGTGCTCCTCGTGCATGCCCCCGATGAGCCGGTCGAAATCGAGGTAGCCCGCCGTCGAGATGCTGAACAGATCGATCAGCCCCGTGGCCTCCAGGTCCAGCGCGATCTCGCGGCAATCCTCCGGCCCCAGCCCCCCGGGAACCCCCTCCCGCCCGCTCAGCCGCACGCCGATGATGAACTCCGGATCCGTGGCCTCGCGGATGGCCGCCGCCACCTCCTTGCCGAAGCGGCGGCGGTTCTCCGCGCTGCCCCCGTAGCGGTCCGTGCGCCGGTTCATGGTTGGCGAGAGGAACTGCATGATCAGGAAGCTGTGGCCGTAGTGAATCTCCACGCCGTCGAGGCCGCCCTCGCGCGCCCGCCGCGCCGCCGCCGCGAAGGCCGCCACCACCTCGTCGATCATCCCCTGCGTCATCTCCACGGGCACGTCCCCCTGCCCCTCGGAGGCGCGCAGGTGGCGCACGCTGGGAATGGCCGACGGCGCCCACGGAGGCCCCCCGTCCAGCCCGCCCGCGTGCGCCCCCATGTGGATCAGCTGCTGCATCATCGCCATGCCGTGGCCGTGCGCCGCCGCCGCCAGCCGCGCGTAGCCCGGAATCATGGCGTCCGCGTACGCCGCCACGCCCCCCGTGCCCGACGAGGGGTGCACCGACGAGGCCTCCAGGATGCTCATGGCCACGCCCCCCCGCGCGCGCGCCTCGTGGTAGGCGATGAGGTCGTCGCTCACCTCCCCGCGCCCCAGCCCCGTGCCGTGCGCCGAGCGCACCACGCGGTTGCGGAACTCCGTGCGGTTCACCGTGATCGGGCGGAAGACGTGATCCAGCGCCATGGTAAATTTTCCTCCTGCGCGCGGCCATGCTACGCCCCACGCCCTTGCGGCGCGTGTGCTAGACTCTCCCCATGCCGCTCGGTGAGGCAAGGCGGGCCCAGCGACGCGCGAGCATCCTGCAGCACACGCGCGAGGTGCTCACGCGCGAGGGCTACGACGGCCTCACGATGGACCGCCTCGCCGACGCCTGCGGCGTCACCAAGCCCACCCTCTACAACGCCTTCGGCAGCAAGGACGCACTGCTGGCCGCGGCCGTGCAGGACGTCTACGGGCGCATCCTCGCCCGCGCCGCGACCCCCGAGGGCGTGCGCGGCCTCGACCACGTCATCGCCATCCTCACCGTCACGGCCAAGGTCATCCTGCGCGAGCAGGAGCGCGGCCAGGCCCTGCTCACCGCGATCCGCTCGCACTCCCACGGCCCCTTCGGCAAGGCCGTGCACAACACCGTCCGCGAGGCCCTCGAGGGCGCGGTGGAGGAAATGCGCGAGGACGGCGAACTGCAGCCCTGGGTCGATCCCCACCTGCTCGCGACGCGCGTCGCCGGCATCGAACGCAACGCGAACACCGAGTACGGCGTGGGCGACCTCGCGGGCGAGCAGCTGGTGGACATGACCATCTACGCCGTCTGCATCCTGCTCGCGGGCGTCACGCGGGGCGCGGCCGCCGAACGCTGCCAGCGCCTCGCCCGCGAGCGTCAGGCCATCCTCATCGCCGCCCCGGACGCGGACGCCGTCGAGGCGGCGGGCGCGGGCTAGCCCCGCGCAGGCCATCAGCCTGGCGGAGGAGTAACGCCGTGGCCATCGCCCTGCCCGAGGCCGTGCGCCGCGACGTGGACAACGCCTTCGCCGAGGACCACCCCATCATCGTGGCGGGCGTCACGCCCGACTGCGAGCCCACCGTCAGCTTCCGCGGCACGGCGCAGACGCTGGGCGAGGGCGCCATCGCCTTCTGGTCGCGCGACCCGGCGGGCAGCACGCTCGTGGCCTCGCTGGCGGTCAACCCCGTCGTCACGCTGGTCTACTCCAACCTGGCCGAGCATCGCTTCTACCAGTTCACGGGCCGCGCGCGCCTCAACGACGACCCCGACGTCGACCGCGCCGTCTACGACAACTCGCACGAGCTGGAGCGCCAGCGCGACCCCGACCGCCGCGGCAAGGCCGTCGTGGTCGCGCTGACCTCGGCGCGGGGCCGCAGCGCGGACGGCCCCTTCCTGCTCGAATAGGCGAACGATCCACTCGGGCGCGGGCTAGCCGTGCGCCGCGCGGGGCAGGGCATGGCGGCGGCGACCAGCTTGTAGCAGTACCCTTCAAACGCCCCGCCCAGGCTGATGGTCAGGAGCAGGCGGTGGTCATCGGGGATGCCAGCGGCGCTCCGGTGGTATGTGCCCAATGCCGCGTCCCGGAGCAGCTCCTCGATTTCGGGATCGGTAACCCGAAGCCCGAAGTGCCGCCTGCCCAGATCGAATTGACACCGCACACGCGGCTGGTCGCGCCTGTCAGTCTCCACGCTCCAGTGCACTGTTGCGGGCTCCACGAGCGCAAGGGATTGCCCGATGTCCCCGGACTGCACCTCGGCGAATGGAATGCGGGTGGGGCCGCCCAGTTCCAGAAGCGGGGGGCGTTCCTCGATCAACGCCTCCATCTCCTCGCGCAGCCGCGCCGGATCGTGCGCTTGCACCTTCGAGAACCCCTCGGGACCGAGGAGCACGTTCTCCCGCTGCCCCGGAATTGGAACCGGAGATCCCAGATCAACGTCCACCAGATCGAGCAGGCCGAAGTGCCACGCCCCCCGCAATGGCACGGCGCTGCCGGACCGGTCGGGCACGGGACGCACCCAGCCGCGGCCGGGAACCAGTCCGGCCACGCAGCGCCCCCCTTCCCGGCGAGAGTTCGCGAGACAGAGAAACTCCGCCATCACAGGTGCTCAATGACGAGGCCGTTCCGCGCCATCGCCCGCAGCCCCTCGGCCACGAGCCTGCGGTGGCAGCGTTCGGGCGTGGCCTCGCTGCAGAGGAAACAGGTCCCTTCCTCCAGCAGCCGCCGGTCGAAGCGCGCGTAGGCGGCGCGCTCCTCCATGAGCCGCGAGAACCCGACCTCGTACTCCTCCCACGGACCGCCGTGCTTTTTGAAGGCGTCGAGCAACTCCCGCGTGGGGGCGAGTTCGGGCAGGTAAAGGTAATCCGCCCCCGCCAGCTCGCGGGTGAAGAACGCGAGGTCCTTCCGCTTGGCGAAGCCCGCGAGCTGCGACTGGTTGTTGAGGCGAATGTCGATCAGATGCCGCACGCCCGCCCCGCGCAGCAGGGTGAAGAACTCTTCCGCCGGCTTCTTCGTGAACCCAATCGTGTAGATCGCGGTCATGCCAGCTCCAACCGTCCCTGCAGCATTTGGGGGCGCTCGCGTTCGAATCGCGTCCGCACCTGCGCCTCCGACTCGATGGTACCGTCACGCCGGAGGTGGCGCACCGTGACGCCGCGCTCCCGCAACGTTCCCGCGAGCAGCCGCCAGCGGTGGCACCGGACGGGATCCTCCTCGGCGCACAGCAGGCACGCCAGCCCTTCCCCGGCGATTTCGAGCAGCAGCCCGATGCCGTCGAGGTAGAACGGCTGCCGCGCGATCGCCTCGTAGTCGGCGGCGCCGTCCGCGTGGTAGAGGTCGCGCCGTTCCGGTTTGCCGCCAAGCGAGTCGCCCATGAAGCGGTACCCGAACGGCTGACCCGCCGCCGCCTCCCGCAGCGATTCCCGCGAAAAGTGGGGAACCCAGCGGCTGTACGGATGCGAGCGGGTATCGACGAGCGTTCGCACGCCCGCCCCGGCGACGAGATCGAGAAACGCATCCAGCGCCAGATTGCTGTGGCCCACCGTGAGCGCGACCGGCCCGGGCATCGGTCCGCCGCCGCCTACCCCGTCGGGGGGCGCACGCGCGCGCCCAGAATCGTCTCCGGCGCCTCGCCGCCGACGGCGCGCACCGCCTCCGCGATGGCCTCCGCCTCCCCCAGGTTGAGCCCCTCGCGCGCCGCCACCGCCCGCGCGTGCGAACGCATGGGGCGCTCCAGCTCGCCGCGGAAGCGCGGCATCACGTAGCGCGCCAGCAGCTCGTGGCTCTCGCGCGTGCGGTCGGGCGGCGCGAACTCGTTGCCCATGAACAGGATGCCCCCGAAGCCGCCCCCGCTCTGCTCCCACAGCCGCCCGATGCCGGCGGCCACCTCGTCCGGCGACCCGAACAGCGCCCCCGCATGCTCCACGCACCACTCCGCGTAGTCCTCCGGCGCGCCCTCGTAGGCGAAGGGCCGCCCCAGCGTCCCCCCGATGTAGTGGCAATCGAACTCGAACAGGAGGTCGTTGACGTCGCGGCAGGCCTGCGCGCGGCTCTCGGCCACGTGGATGCGCGTCATCACGCGCCACTCGCGCCGGTCCATCGTCCCCCCGCGCGCGGCGGCGGCGTCCTCCGCCGTGCCCCACGTGCTCTTCAGCCCCGGGCCCAGCGGGCGGAAGTTGGCGCCGCTGAGCACGCCCGTGCCGTGCTTGCCCGCGATGGTCGCGCCCGCGGGCGAGGAGGTGGTGGCGATGTAGACGGGCACGCCTTCCTCGCGCCAGGGCTGCAGCTGGCAGGAGGCGTTCACGAGCTTGAACCAGCCCGGGCTCTCGTGCGTCACCTCCTCGCCCCGCAGCAGCCGCAGCACCACCCCCAGCCCCTCGTCCAGCCGCGGGCGCAGCTGCGTCGCCGTCAGCCCCAGCTGCGCGGTGTCCGGCGGCGTCGCCCCCGGCCCCACGCCCAGCATCACGCGCCCGCGCGTCAGCTGGTCCAGCAGCAGGATGCGCTCCGCCAGCATGTAGGGATGGTGGTAGGGCAGCGAAACCACGCCCGTGCCCAGCCGGATCGATTCCGTCTCGCGCGCCACGTGCGCGATGAACAGCTCCGGGCTGGAGATCGGCTCCCAGCCCGCCGAGTGGTGCTCGCCGATGAAGGCCTCGTCGTAGCCCAGCTCGTCCAGCCACTGCAGCGTGCGCACGTCGCGCCGGATGGTCAGCCCCATGCTCTCGCGCACGGGGTGGTAGGGGGCCATGAAGATGCCGAACCTGAGCCGCCAGGGGAGGTCCATCGCGCGCCCAGTCTACGCGCCCGCGCTTGCCGTCGCGCCCCGCGCCCGCCATGATCGCGGCCATGCCCGACTTCGCCGCCGCCGCCCCCGTCGAGCCCGCGAAGCGCGACGCCGTGCACGAACGCGGGACGCGCCCGCCCGCCCCCGCCGACCGCCATGGCGTCGCGCGGCTGCTCCTGCTCGTGGCCGTGGGGGCGCTCCTCGGCGCGGCCCTGCTCGCGCTCGCCTTCCAGTCGCGCGCCAGCTGGGCGGAGGCGCGCGATTGGGTCGTGCCCGTGACCGTGCCCCTTTACGCCCTCGGCGGCGTCGCCCTCGCCTCGCTCGCACTGCGCCGCGCCTGGATGGCGGCGTCGGGGGGCCTCGTCTTCCTCGGCCTCGCCGTCGCCCTCACCGGCTTCAACCTCTGGCGCGCGGCCCTCACGAGCGGCCCCGACGGCCTGCGTGACGGCCTCTCCATCGCCGCCGCCGTCTGTCTGACGCTCGCCATCGCCGCCTTCCTCGGGGCCGCGGCCTGGGTGGAGACGCGCCGCCCCGCGCCTCCGCCCGCGTAGCCGTGTGCCGCAGCATCAAGCGCCTGCGCGGCCCCGACGGCATCGCCGGGGACGACGCCGTGCGCGAGGCCGCGCTCCAGTACGTGCGCAAGGTGAGCGGCTTCCGTGCCCCCGCGCGCCGCAACGCCGACGCCTTCGAGCAGGCCGTCGCGGAGGTGGCCGGGACGACGCGCCGCCTGCTGGAGGCCGTCAGCCCCCCGCCCCGCCCGTAGCGGGGACCGTCTCGCAGTCCAGCGCGCGCGCGAACTGGCGCGTGAACGCCTCCGCCGCCTGCGCCACCGTCACGGGCCGGCCCGCCTCCGCCGACAGGCTCGTCATCTCCGCGTCCGCCAGCCCGCAGGGGTTCATGAGCGCGATGTGCCCCATGTCCGGGGCCACGTTCAGGGCGGCCCCGTGCATGGAGACGAAGCGCCGCACGTGCAGCCCCACGGAGCCGATCTTGCGCCCGCCCGTCCACACGCCGCGCGCGCACTCGTGCCGCCCCCCTTCCACCCCCCACTCCGCCAGCGCCCCGATCATCGTCTCCTCCAGCGCCGCCACGTAATCCACCACGCCCACGCCCCAGGCGCGCAGGTCGATGATGCCGTAGGCCACCAGCTGCCCGGGCCCGTGGTAGGTGATGTCGCCCCCGCGCTCCGTGCGCGCCAGCGCGATGCCGCGCGCCCGCACCTGCTCCACCGGCGCGCGCAGGCTCGGCTCGGGGCGGTTCCGTCCCAGCGTGAACACGGGCCGGTGCTCCGTGAGCAGCAGCGTATCGGCGCCCTCGCCGCGGACGCGCTCCGCCTGCAGCCGCCGCTGCAGCGCGTGGACCTCGTCGTAGTCGGTGAGCCCCAGGTCGCGCACCACGACGCGGCGGCGGGAAGGCGCGGACGGCATGGCTCCAAGCGTACCGAATGCGCCCGCGCCCGCGCTCAGCCGCCCGCCGCCTCCGCGCCGTCGCCCTCAATGGCGGCCCAGTCCTCCGCCCGCAGCGGCTGTAGCTCCCCCTTGCGGTACTGGTCGTAGAGGCGGAAGAGCGCGTCCTTGTGGGGCCGCACGCGCCCGATGGGGCACGCCTCCCAGTCCGCCTCCGACTCGTCGCAGTAGCCCGTGCGCAGCTCCCCGCACTTGGGCTGCAGGTAGCGTCCCAGCTCCGGCTCCACGCGCGCCACCTCGGCGCGCAGCAGCGCCGCCACGCGCCGGAACTCCCACTGCGCGCGCGTGCACAGGCGCAGGTCGCAGATGTGGAGCAGGCTGGCGAAGTTGACGGTCACCTTGAAGTTCGTGCCCGTCGCGTTCGGCAGCAGGAAGCGCGCGTCCTCCGCCGGCACGCCCGCCTCGATCATGGCCTCGTAGAGCGCCCCCGTCTGCGCCAGGTGCGCCGCCATCGCGTCCCCCATGTCCGCCCGCTCCACGCTCTTCGGGATGGCGTAGGGGAACTCCCCGCCCTTGTAGGTCACGTAGCGCTGGCTCTGCTGTTCGAAGGAGATGCCCACGCGGTGCCGCACGAACTGGTGGCTGAAGGCGCGCGACACGCCGGAGATGGCGAACTCGAACCACACCTGCTCGAGCGGGCTGGCGTGGCCCGTCTTCAGCCGCTCCGTGATGAACGACCGCATCGTCTCGCGGGGGATGCGCTCGTCCTCGATGCGCGCCGCGATCTGCTGGGGCGTGAGCGCGCTGTAGCACGTGCGGTAGGCCAGGTAGAGCGACCGCAGCGGGTCCTCGGTATGCGAAAGAAGGGAGACCTCGATGGCCATGCGCCCCGCCCGTGCCGGTGGTGGGCCCCTGTTATACCGCGTTGGCCCGCCCCGCGCTTGCCCGCCGCCGCCGCTAGCTCGCCAGAACGATCGCCGTGACGATCCCCAGGGCGGCGAGGCCGAGTGCGAGTCCGCCGGCGATCATTCCGCCCACGCGGACCATCAGGCGCTGTTCCCGCTCGCCCATCTCCGAGCGGATGGCCTGGAACTCGGCCCGCATGGCCGCGAACCCGGCCTGCGTGCGCTCGTCGATGGCCTGCATTTCGGAGCGGACGGCGCGGAATTCGGCCTGCGTGCGCTCGTCGATGGCGTGCAGCTCGGCGCGGATGGCCGCGAACCCGACCTGCGTGCGCTCGTCGGATGCCTGCATCTCGGAGCGGACGGCGCGGAATTCGGTCTGCGTGCGCTCGTCGAGGGCGTGCAGCTCGGCGCGGATGGTTGCGAACCCGACCTGCGTGCGCTCGTCGGATGCCTGCATCTCGGAGCGGACGGCGCGGAATTCGGCTTCGATGTCGGCCTTCGTCGCCAGATTCTCCCCGACGCCCTCCGCGAGCGTGGAGACGAGGACGCCAGCCTGCTTCTCGCTGAAGCCCGCCTCGTCCTGCAGCCGTTTGGCCGCCTTGAGCGTGTCGAACGCCACCGGCATACCGCCATCCTACGCCGCCCCGCCCCCGCGCGCGACCGCCCGCGCCAGCCTTGACCGGCGCGCCGTCGCCCGCCTACGCTCACCGCGAGGGCCCGCCCATGCGTCTCCCGCTCCTCGCGCTGCTGGCCGTGACCGCCGCCGCCGTCGCCGTCGCCGCCCTCCCCTCGCGCGCCCAGCCCCCCGCCTTCCCCGAATTCACCACCGTCTACGGACGCGCACTCATCGACGGGGTGAACCTCCAGCCCCCCGCCCAGCCCCTCGTCGCCTTCGTCAACGGACGCGCCTGCGGCTGGACCAGCGCCCGCCTCGCGCAGGCCGACGACGGCGACGGCGCCCCCGACCCCGACGCGGGTCGCACCGTCTACGCCGTCGATGCGCGCTCCGGCGGCGACGGCCTCTACCAGATTCCCGGCTGCGGCCAGGCGGGCGACGCCATCCGCTTCTACCTGCCCCGCAGCGGGCGCATGGCTGTGGAGGAGGCGCGCTTCGGCGGCGACGGGGCCGTCCGCGCCGACCTCTCCTTCGCCGTCGACCTGTCCTGGCGCCTGCGCGCCCCCCAGCTGGCCAACGACGGCGCGCTCCCCTAATCCCCCGCGCGGAAGGCGTCGCGCCCCTCGACGCCGATGACCGCCAGGTAGCGCCCCGCCGCCGTGGCCCGTCCCGCGGGCGTGGCCAGCAGGCGGCGCGCGTCCGCGGGCGTGTCCAGATCGAGCGCCAGCGCCGGAGCGTCCGCGTGGCGCACGGCCATGCCGGACGCGCGCGCGGCGGCCTCGTGGCGGTCCGCGCTGCCCGGCCCGTAGGCCAGCGCGAAGCGCCCCGGCGGGCGCAGCAGCAGCGCGTTCGTGCCCCCGTCGGCGCTGCGCGCGAGCGTGGCCGAGGGCGCGGGCGGCGCCTGCCCGACGAAATCGCGCAGCGCCCCCGCCGTGGCCAGCGGCAAATCCGCGTGCAGGATCAGCAGCTCCGCGCGCGCCAGCGCCGCCGCCGCCCGCTCCAGCTGCGCGCTCAGCCCCTCCGCGTCGGGCCGCTCCGCCAGCGCGCGCGTGCCCGCCGGCAGGCTCGCGCGCAGCCCCGCGTCGGCGCTCAGCACCACCGCCTCCAGCCCCGCGCCCGCCGTCGCCTCGAGCACGGTCGCGAGCGTGCGGCGGACCAGCCCGGCGCGCTCCTCCGGCGCGAGCAGCGCCGCCAGCCGCCCCTTCGCGCGGTCCAGCCGGTTGACGGGGATGAGGACCGCCGGCCCCGCCGCCGCTAGGCGATCCTGCCGTGGCACTTCTTGTACTTGATGCCGCTCCCGCAGTGGCAGGGCTCGTTGCGTCCGATCTTCCCGCCGCCCGCGCGCGCCGCGCCCCGGCCGCCGCGGGCGCGTCCGCCCGCCGCCGCCAGCGCCGGTTCCGCCGCGGGCGCGCCCGCCCTTCGCCGCCCCGCGGCCCCGTTGGATCCCGCGCCCGCGCCCGTCGGAAGCGGGGGAGGCGGCGGCAGGTCCCGCGCGCGCATCTTCAGCACCGTCTGCGCCACCTGCCGCCGGATGTTCTCCTGCAGCTGCTGGTACATGTCGTAGCCCTCGCGCTTGAAGGCCACCAGCGGGTCCACCTGCGCGTAGGCCTGCAGGCCGATGCTCTGGCGCACGTCCTCCACCGCCGTCAGGTGCTCGCGCCAGTGGTAATCGATGGACTCCAGCAGCAGCCACTGCTCCAGCCCGCGCGCCAGCTCCGCGCCCAGCGTCTCCTCGATCTCCTCGTAGCGATCCTCGATGCGGTCGAGGGCCACGTCGGCGGCGGCGGCCGGGTCCGCCTCGATCTCCTCGATCGCGGGCAGGATGTCCGGCGGCATGATCTCCCCCAGCTCCGTGCGCACCAGCCCCGCGTCGAAGCCGTCCCCGCGGTTGCGCTCCACGATGCCGTCCACCTCCGCCGTCACGAAGGCGAACACGTTCTCGCGCACGTCCGCCCCCTCCAGCACCTTGTCGCGCTCGGCGTAGAGCACGGCCCGCTGCTCGTTGATCACGTCGTCGAACTCCACCAGCCGCTTGCGGATGTCGAAGTTGTGCCCCTCCACCTTCTGCTGCGCCTGCTCGATGGCGCGCGTGACCATGCGCGACTCCAGCGGCATGTCCTCCGTCATCCCCATCTTCTCCATCATGCCCGGCACCCAGTCGGGGGCGAAGCGCTTCATGATGTCGTCGCCGAAGGAGACGAAGAAGCGGCTCGAGCCGGGGTCTCCCTGCCGCCCCGAGCGCCCCCGCAGCTGGTTGTCGATGCGCCGCGACTCGTGCCGCTCCGTGCCGATCACGTGCAGCCCCCCCGCATCCGCCACGCCCTCCTCCAGCTTGATGTCCGTGCCGCGCCCGGCCATGTTCGTGGCGATCACCACCGCCCCCCGCTCGCCCGCGCCCTCCACGATGTTCGCCTCGCGCTCGTGCTGCTTGGCGTTCAGCACCTCGTGCGCGATGCCCCGCCGCAGCAGCAGCGACGCCAGATACTCCGATTTCTCGATCGAGGTCGTGCCCACCAGCACCGGACGGCCCTGCCCGTGCATCTCCGCGATCTCCTCCACCACCGCCCCGAACTTGGCCTTCTCGTTGATGTAGACCACGTCCGCGTGGTCCTCCCGCACCATGGGCCGGTTGGTGGGAATGGCCACCACGTCCAGCCCGTAGATCTTGGCGAACTCCTCCGCCTCCGTCTCCGCCGTGCCCGTCATCCCCGCCAGCTTCTCGTACAGCCGGAAGTAGTTCTGGAAGGTGATGGTCGCGTAGGTCAGCGACTCCCGCTGGATGGGCACGTTCTCCTTCGCCTCCACCGCCTGGTGGATGCCGTGGCTCCAGCGCCGCCCCGGCATCATGCGCCCCGTGAACTCGTCCACGATCACGATCTCGCGGTCGCGCACCACGTAATCGCGGTCCGGACGCTTCAGGTACTCCGCGTCCAGCGCTGCCTCCAGGTGCCGCGCCAGCCGCGGATCCCCCCCGAACACGTTCTCCACCTTCAGCGCCCGCTCGATCTTGGCGATGCCCGTCTCCGTCGGCGCCACGTGCTTCGCCTTGTGGTCGATGGCGTAGTCCAGCTCCTCGTGCAGCCCGCGCACCGCCCGCGCGAACTGCTGATAGGTCCCGCTCGCCTCCTCCGCCTGCCCGCTGATGATGAGCGGCGTGCGCGACTCGTCGATGAGAATGTTGTCCACCTCGTCCACGATCGCGTAGGCCAGCGGGCGCTGCGTCTTCCGCTCCGTCTCCCGCACCATGTGGTCCCGCAGGTAGTCGAACCCGAACTCGTTGTTCGTGCCGTACGTCACGTCCGTGCGGTACACGTCCGCCCGTTCGCAGGGGCGCAGGTCCGCCAGCCCCCCCTCGCCGTCCTCCCCCGGCCGGTAGCCCGGCTCGTACAGGTACTGCACGTGGTTGTTCTGGATGACCCCCACGCTCATCCCCAGCGCCGTGAACACGGGGCCGTACCAGGCCGCGTCGCGCCGCGCCAGGTAGTCGTTCACGGTCACCAGGTGCGCCCCGCGCCCCGCCAGCGCGTTCAGATAGAGCGGCGCGATGGCGGTGAGCGTCTTGCCCTCGCCCGTCTTCATCTCCGCGATCTTCCCCTGGTGCAGCGCCAGGCTCCCCATCAGCTGCACCGCATAGGGGCGCTGGCCCACCCGCCGCCAGGCCGTCTCGCGCACGGCGGCGAACGCCTCCGGCATCAGGCCGTCCAGCGTCTCGCCCCGCGCCAGCCGCTCGCGGAACCCCTCCGTGACCGACGCCAGCTGCGCGTCCGTGCGCGCCGCGAATCCCTCCGCCAGCGCCTCCACGGCCTCGACCGCGGCGGCCAGGCGTTTCACCTCGCGCTCGTTCGAGCCGCCCACCACGCGACCGATGAAGCCAAGCCTGGGCATGCCCCCAGTGTAGCGCGCCGCCGCCGCTCGCGCGGGCTACTCCGCCTTCACCAGCCCGATGCAGTTGCCGTCCGGGTCCGCGAAGAGCGCGAAGGTGACCGCGCCGGGCACCTCCGTGACGGGCACGATCACGCTCCCGCCCCGCGCCTCGATCTCGTCCAGCTTCGCCTGCGGGTCCTCCACCTCGATGTAGAAGGTGGCCATGGGCGGGCCCTGCGCGGCGGCGATGCCGCCCGCGATGCCCGTCCCCCCGCCCGTATCGACCATGCCGTAGCCCATCGGGTTGTCGGCGTCGATGCTCCAGCCGAACAGCTCGCCGTAGAACGCGCGCGTGGCCGCCGCGTCCGTGCCGTTGATCTCGAAATGCACCACCGGTGCGCCCATGTCCGTCCCTCCTCGCGCCGTCAAACCGCCGCTAATCGACGAGCGCCGCGATCACTTCGTCCACGATCGCGTCCGCCTTCTCCCGCATCTCCGCGTCCGTCGCGTCCTGGATGGGGTGGGGCACGAAGAGGCGGCGCACCTCCGGCAGCCCCAGCGTCTCCGCCTGCGCCGCCGCCGCGTCCACGAACCCGTCCGACGCGATGAACACCGAGGGCGTGCCGTTGATCTCGAACCAGGTCGCGTCGTGCACACTGCACGTCGTGCACGACCCTCAGTCGGCCAACCCCTCCACCACGAAGTCCGCCTCCTGCGCCACCTCGCGCCGCAGCCCCTCCGGGGCCGGCTTCGTGAACGTGGGCTTGGCGTAGCGCCGCACCTCCACCTCCGGCAGGCGCTCGCGCAGGCGCGTCTCCAGCCGGTCCAGCAGCACGTCCCCGCGCGGCTTCGAGATGTCCAGCAGCGCCACCGTCCCCCGAATCGCCTCCGGCCTGCGCGCCAGCGACCGGCGCACCGGCCTGCGCTCGTCCGTGGGGTCCAGAATCGTCGTCATGGGACGCCTCCCGCGGCAATCGCGCCGCCCGCCCAGTATAGCGCCGCCGCGCGCGCTACCGCTCCGGCGCGAACTCCACGCTCCAGAGTTCGCCGCCGTCGCCGTACTGCCCCGTGCGGACGCCGGCGATGGCGTAGTCGGGGAGGGGCATGGCCGCCACACACCGCCCGTCGAAGCGCATGCCACGCAGCGTGAAGCGGAAGTCCAGATTGTCGAACCCGTGCCGCCGGCGCTCGCTGGGCAGATCGCCCGTGTCAACGGGCGTCAGGTGCAGGAAGAACCAGTCCCGCGTGTCTTCTGGAGCGCACTGCTCCCGCACGTAGACCAGCTGGTTCTCGATGGCGTAGAGGTCGAAGGTCGAGCGGGCGACGGGGACGCTGGCCACGGCCTGCTCGTACGCCGTGCGCAGGAACCCGGCGAGGCCGGGCACGAACTCCACGCTCCAGACCATGCCGTCGTCCGTGTACTGCCCCGTGCGGACGCTGGCGATGGCGTAGTCGGGGAGCCCCACGGAGGCCACGCATCTCCCGTCGAATCTCGCCCCGCGCGCCCCGAAGCGAAAGTCCAGGTTGTCGAACCCATGCCGTCGGCGTTCATCGGGCAGGTCGTCCCGGTCAAACGGAACCGGATGCAGAATGAAGATTCCAGCCGTGTCCTCGGGAGCGCAGTGCTCCCGCACGTAGACCAGCCGGTCTTCACTGGAGTAGATGGTGAAATTCGATCTGACGTCCGGCTCGCGGGTGATGGCTCGTTCGTATGTCGCGCGTAACGAATCGATGGCGCGATCCATGGGATCCCCAAAGGGCACTCGATAGATCGCCCAGCGATACCTGCCGGGGGTGGGAGATCCGTCGTCAATGGAGACGTGTGGCGTTCCCTGTTGAAGAAATCCCGCCAGCGTGCGCGCATGTGACAGAATTGCATAATCTTCCCTTCCCGATATACTCTGGTGGACATCCAGGAAATCGAGAAGGGTATCTTCCCGGACATAATTCACGAAGTAGTATTGCTTCCCGGGATTATCGGGAGGAAAGCGATGAAGTGCATCCGGAGAGGAAGAAAAAGAAATAGCAAGAACATCGGGCCAGCCCTTCCAGGTCAAGGTTTCACGATCATCTCCACGAAAGAAAGGCTGATATTCCGTGAAGTATCGAAACAGGGAGTATTCCTGTTCGACATCGCTGGTGAATCCGTGGCTGTATACGTAGTTTCTTTCTTCGGGGAGTCGGGAAAGTTCCGCGAGAATGGCACTGTCGGCACTCCGGGCACTGTGTTGAAACAGCGTCTGACTTGAAAAATTATAGTAATTGATCGCAAGAAAAAAAACAATGAAAGATAGGATCGCAGAGGATACGGCTCTGGATATCCACGGAGAAAAACACCGCGAATAGATTATGATGTATTTCACGGAAAACGCCATCATCAGTGCCAAACCCGGCAGTATGGGATACCAGTAGCGCAGAGTTATATCCCAAAATGAGAAAATGGTAACGAAGTAAATCGACACCACCTGTCCAATGAGAAACAAGAGAAAAAGAGTTTCTCCATCACGCCTTCTCCTGAAGAACCTGATAATGGCGGCCATTGCTGCCATCCCCGTGAGAAGCAAAAAGACAGCGGTAACTAGGAGAGAGGTCTCTGCCTGAAATAACCCTAGGAAAACAAACTCCGCATGGCTGGTGAACGATCCGGAAGAAACCCCGGAATCGTAATTTCCAGAAGCAACGTATACCCTGAAGGACGTGAAGGCGAAGAGAAAAACGAGTGGTATCGCCCCAATGAGCTTTCTTCTCCTGCCGGTACTGATGCAGACATACACGATATACGCAAGCATGATCCAAAATGCGACCGCCAGATTGACTTCCTTGGAGAGAACGAGACCGGTGTAACCGAGCAGGAACAGGCTGTACTTCATGCCGCCCGATCGTATCCATCCCTTGACTTCCCCGCCTTTCAGCGTGAGGGCAACCGCCAGCGTGCAGATGCCGAGAAAAAAGACCGTGTAAACTTCCTGGGGTGACAGACGGGAAGCGGGAGAGTTGGGAAAAAACAGCCAGACGTAAACCAGAAACGCCATCGGAATTGCCGGAAGCATCCAGGTCCTGTCGGTTCCCCCCTCTCCTTTCGCACTGGCAAACTGGAGGAAGGCCGCCGCGAACATGAAGATCGCCGCGAAATGGAATATCCATCTGCTCAGGTGATGCAGCCAGGGGTTGGTTCCGAAAACGCTCCACGCCGCCGCATTATAGAAATCCCAGAATGGCCGGTACCGCAGGACATCCGTGCCCAGAAACGTGAAATCGATCCAGTCCCGAAAAAGAGCGGGACTGGTGAAAATGACGCTGTATTTCCAGTCCGCATAGTCGTCAACCAGAGCAAAGGGGGTATCCAGCGAATACCGAAGAACGGGGATGAACAGCAGCGCGGCGGGGGTAAAAAACGCAATTGTCAGGATGCGGGCGCCGTGCCGGCGGCCCCACCGCGTCAGTGCCGCTTGCATACCGGCGGGATGGTACGACAGGCCGCGCGCGTTCGCCATCGCGCCGTGCTACCATGCCCCCATGCCCACCCGCGAACGGTTTCGCGCCGGAGAGGAGCTCCCCATGGCCCGGCAGCGGCTCGCCATCTCCATCACCTACTGCGTCCCCTGAAACTACACCGCACGGGCCGCGTGGACGGCCCACGAACTGCTGGACGCCTTCGCCGACCAGACCGCCTCCCTCACGCTCGTGCCCGGCGCGGGCGGCGCCTTCGAGGTGGAAGTCGACGGCGACCTCGTCTTCTCCAAGCACGCCGAGGGGCGCTACCCCGAACTGCAGGAGCTGAAGGAAGCCATCGCCGCCCGCCTCGCCTGAGACGGGCGCTTGCGGCGCGCCAGCGGCGTCCCCACAATCCCCGCAACCACCGCGAGGGAGGCCCTCCGTGCCCTACGTGCTCGTCCGCCTGCAGTGCCGGTACGGCAAGACCGAGGAGTTCCAGGAGATCATGTCCCACCTCGTCCCCGTCCTCGAGGACCGGGGCTGGCGGCTCCACGGCGCCTACCAGAACCGCATCGGCCGCCTCAACAAGTGCTACGACCTCTGGGAGATGCCCGACGCCAACCACGTCAGCTCCGTCCTCGCCCTCGCCCGCGAGGATCCCGAATTCCGCGAGTGGGCCGTCGGCCTCCCCGACTGCCTCGAGGAGGAGGAGCTGGAGTACATGAACGAGCTGCCCTACTCCATCGCCGCCCGCGAGCGCCGCGCCGCCCGCGCCGCCGGGGACTGATCGCGCCCCGAACGCAAAGATTCGCGCACGGCTCGCCCGCCCCGCTCCCCGCGCGGGCGCGGGGCCGTAGACTGCGCGCCCCATGAGCGAACGGACCGCCGCCCTGGCGGAGCAGGCCGCCGCCCCCTGGCGTCCCCCGCCGTCCCCCGCCCCCGTCTGGCCGGAGCGCTGGGACGTTCCCCCGGGGGTTCTGCCCGGCCAGCGTCTGCGCGAGGCCGGGCGCTTGGGCATCGTCACCACCAGCGCCTACGAAATCCCCGACGACAGCTTCCAGCCCGCCAGCCTCGACCTGCTCCTCGGCCCCGTCGCCCACCGCATCGCCACCAGCTTCCTCCCCGGCGACCGCACCGTCCGCGAACGCCTCGACGAACTGGGGCTGGACAAGGGCATCGACATCCGCTCCGGCGGCATCCTCGAACCGCGCCGCCCCTACCTCATCCCCCTCATGGAGGGCCTGCGCCTGCCCGCCAACGTGCGCGCCTTCGCCAACCCCAAGAGCTCCACCGGCCGCGTCGACGTCTTCACGCGCGTCGTCACCGACCGCTCCCACCGCTTCGACGACATCGCCGCCGGTTACGAGGGCGGCCTCTGGCTGGAGGTCTTCTCCCGCTCCTTCCTCGTGAAGGTGCACGCGGGCATGGCGCTCAACCAGCTGCGCCTCATCGTCGATGATCCCCCCGCCCCATCCGGCGACGCGAACGGCGCGCCCCCCGCCCCCGCCGTCCCCGGCACGGTGCGCATCCAGCTGCGCCCCGCCTCGCGCGATCCCGCCCCGGCGGACGCCAACGGCCCCGCCCCCGTCGGCTTCAAGGCCCGGCGCAACAACAGCGCCCTGCTCGACCTCTCCCGCGCCGACCACGTCCCCCGCGATTTCTGGGAACCCGTCTGGCCCGCCCGCCAGCTCGTGCTCGAACCGGAGGAGTTCTACCTGCTCCGCTCCCGCGAGCGCATCGCCATCCCTCCCGCCCTCGCCGCCGAGATGGTCGCCTTCGAGCCCACCAGCGGCGAGCTGCGCACCCACTACGCCGGATTCTTCGACCCCGGCTTCGGCGGAACCGTTGGCGACGGCCTCCCCGCCGTGCTCGAGGTGCGCGCCCACGACGTGCCCTTCATGCTGGAGGACGGGCAGGAAGTGGCCCGCCTGCGCTACCAGCGCCTCGCCGAACCCCCCGACCGCCTCTACGGGCGCGACACCGGCTCGCACTACGCGGGCGACCGCCAGTGGCGCTTCCTCAGCAAGCACTTCCGCCCCTGGGGCCAGCTCCCCCTGCGCTTCTGATTCAGCTACGCCGCGGGCCATTCCCAGCGCGTCCCCGCCGCGCTAGACTGGCGCTCGCCGCGGAGGCCCCATGCCCGACATCGGCCGCCTGCTCACCGCCATGGTCACCCCCTACGATGCCGCGGGCGAGGTGGACTACGCCCGCGCCCGCCGCCTCGCCGCCGCCCTCGTGCGCGCCGGCAACCACGGCGTCGTCGTCACCGGCACCACCGGCGAGGCCCCCCTCCTCGGCGACGACGAGAAGGTCCGCCTCTGGGAGGAGACGAAGCAGGAGCTGGGCGCGGACGCCACCGTCGTCGCGGGCGCGGGCACCAACGACACGCGCCACTCCGTCGCCCTCGCCCGCCGCGCCGAGACCGCCGGGGCCGACGCCATCCTCGCCGTCGCCCCCTACTACCTGCGCCCCCCGCAGGACGGCATCGTCGAACACTTCCGGCGCATCGCCGAAAGCGTGAACCTGCCCGTCATCGTCTACAACGTGCCCGCGCGCACCGGCGTCAACCTCTCCCTCGAAACGCTCCTGCGGCTCGCCGAAATCCCCAACGTGGCCGGCGACAAGGAGGCCAACGGCGACCTCCACGCCGCCGCCCGCCTGCTCGATGCCGCCCCGCCCTCCTTCCGCCTCTGGAGCGGCAACGACAACGACAACTTCCACCTCTGGTCCATGGGCGCGTGGGGCGCCGTCAGCGTCACCTCCCACATCGTCGCCGGACGCCAGCGCGCCATGCTCGAGCACGTGCTCGCGGGCCGGCTGGCGCCCGCTGCCGCCATCCACCGCGCCCTCGTGCCCCTCACCGACGCCTGCTTCCGCGGCGGCAGCCCGGGCACCATCCGCCACGTGCTGCGCCAGCTGGGCGTGGACATCGGCGAGCCGCGCCTGCCCGTCGTCGAACCCGACGCCGCCACCGGCGCCGCCGTCATGGCCGAGGTGCGCCGCCACCGCCTCGACGCCCTCGACCTCGCCTGATCGCGCCGCCGCCGCCCGTCCGCGCCGTTTGGCGAGCCCCGCGGCTGGGTGATACCGTCAGCCCTCCTGGAGTGCGACGATGAGCGGCCTGGGCATCGGGGAAGCGCTGATCCGGGCCCGCACGGCGCGCGGCCGCACGCTCGACGACGCCGAGCGCGACACCCGCATCTCCCGACGCTATCTGCAGGCCCTTGAGGACGAGCGCTTCGACCTCATCCCCGCCCCCGTCTACACGCGCGGCTTCCTCCGCTCCTACTCCCAGTACCTCGGCCTCGAGGCGGCCCCCCTCCTCGCCCGCTTCCCCCCCGGGGACGCCGCCCCCGGCGCGGCCTCCCTCGCGGGCGGCGCCTCCGCCGACCCCGCCGCGCGCCTCTTCCCCCCGCGCGAACCCACCATCGGCGTTGACATCGGCCTCGCGGGCGGCGGCGGGCTCCTGCGCCGCGGACCGCTCCCCGGCGCGCGCGCCGCCACCGTCGCCCTCGTCGCCATCTTCGTCACCGCCGTCGTCGTCCTGCTCGCCTTCGTCATCGCCAGCCTCGGCGGCGGCGAGGGCGCCGCCGTCCCCGCCACCCCCGTCGCCACGCCCGCGCCCGGCCCCGACGCGGCGCCCGCGTCCAGCGGCCTCGAAACCGAGGTCGGCATCGTCCCCGACGTCGTCGGCCAGTCCGAGGACGTCGCTCGCCTGGCCGTGCGCGAGGCGGGCTTCGAGGCCAACGTCGTCACCGAGCGCAACGAGCAATACCCGCGCGGCACGGTCTTCGAGCAGGCCCCCGCCGCGGGCGTCCGCCGCGAGCCCGGGCGCAGCGTCTTCATCGTCGTCAGCGCCGGTCCCTGACCCCGCCGGCCGCTAGTATGGCGACCGTGTTCGCGGTTCCGCGCCTGCCCCGCCTCGCGCCTCGTGCCATCCACATGTTCGCCCTCGCACTCGTGGCGAGCATATGTTCGCTCACGTGCGGGGGAGGGGGGACGCCCCCATCCTCCATCAACCTCGTGCCCGCCTTCCCCGGGCTCCCTTCTCTGGAGCGCCCCGTCGGGCTCGTCGAAGTCCCCTCGCACGACCTCTTCCTCATCGTCCTGCTGGATGGGCGCCTGCTCGCCATCCCCCGCGACGGTCCCTGGGATCAGCCGCGCACGGTGCACGACCAGCGCCCGAAAACGGTCACGGGATGGGAACGCGGGCTCCTCTCCATCGCGCTCGATCCCGATTTCGACCGCAACGGCTACGTCTACGCCTACTACAGCTCCGCCGAACAACGGAACCGGCTCGTACGCTTCGGGACCACCGGCAAAGGGGATTCGTTCGCCTTCGACCCCGCCAGCGAACTCCTCATCCTCGAAGTGGCCAGGCACCAGAGGAATCATAACGGCGGCGCCCTCGCCTTTGGCGCGGACGGCACGCTCTGGCTCTCCGTTGGCGACGGCGGCGCCGAATGGGACGCACAGGATCGGACGACGCTGCCGGGAAGCATCGTGCGCATCGACGTGCGCGGCGCCACCGCCGGGTCCCCCTACCGCATTCCGCCCGACAATCCCTTCCTCGACCGCGAGGACGTGCGCCCCGAGATCTGGGCCTGGGGACTGCGCAATCCCTGGCGCATGAGCATTGACCACGAGACCAGCCTCGTCTGGACGGGCGACGTCGGCTGGGACTCCTGGGAAGAGATCAACGTCGTGCGCGCGGGCGGAAACCACGGCTGGCCCCTCCTGGAAGGACCGGACTGTCGTCGGCCCGGGGCGTGCAATCCCGACCGCTTCATCGCGCCCGTCCATGAATACGGCCACTCTTGGGGATGCGCCGTCATCGGCGGCCATGTCTACCGCGGCGAAGCCTTCCCCGCCCTGCGCGGCTGGTACCTGTTCAGCGACTTCTGCAGCGGTCTCATCTGGGCGCTGAACGCCGCGGACGCCGCATCCGGGCGGTCCGTCGAAGCGGCCCTCCTCGACGTGGGCGGATACGAACTCCCCGGCGTCATCGCCGCCTTCGCCGAGGACTCCCGCGGCGAACTCTACGCCGTCAGCTTCGACGGGAAGCGCATCTACCGCGTCGCGCCGCCCTGACGCGCCCCTCGCTGGCCCACGGCGCTCCAGCCGTTAGCATGGCGGCATGTCTGACATTCCCGCGCTCGATCCGCCCCGCCGCACGCTCATGGGCCCCGGCCCCAGCGGTGCCGACCCCAGCGTGCTGGCCGCCATGGGCCTCCCCATCCTCGGCCACCTCGACCCCGAATTCATGCGCATCATGGACGAGTGCCAGACGATGATGCGGCGCGTCTTCCGCACCGCCAACGACGTCACCCTCGCCACCCCCGGCACCGGCACCAGCGGCATGGAAGCGGCCGTCATGAACCTGCTCCAGCCCGGCGACCGCGCCATCGTCGGCATCTGCGGCTACTTCGGCGAGCGCATCGCCGCCATGGCCGCGCGCACCGGCGCGGAGGTGACGCGCGTGACCGCCCCCTGGGGCTCCCCCATCGCCCCGGAGGACATCGAGCGGGCCCTGCGCGACGGCCCCGCCCGCCTCGTCGCCATCGTCCACGCCGAAACCTCCACGGGCGTGCGCCAGCCCGTCGAACCCGTCGCGCGGCTGGCCAAGGAGGCGGGCGCGCTCCTCCTGCTCGACTGCGTCACCTCCCTCGGCGGCGAGCCCGTGGACATCGACGACTGGGGCGTGGACGCCGCCTACTCGGGCACGCAGAAATGCCTCTCCGCGCCCCCCGGGGCCTCGCCCCTCACCCTCTCCCCCGCCGCCTGGCGCGCCGTGCAAGCGCGCGAGACGCCGGCCAACAGCTGGTACCTCGACCTCGGCCTGCTGGAGGCCTACTGGGACAGCCGTCGCGCCTACCACCACACCTCCCCCATCTCCATGACCTACGCCCTCCACCGCGCCCTCGCGCTCGTGCTGGAAGAGGGGCTGGAGGCGCGCTGGCGCCGCCACGAACGCCACGGACGCGCCCTGCAGCGCGGGCTGGAGGCCATGGGCCTCGCCCTCCACGCCGACGCCGCGCACCGCCTCTCCGTGCTCACCACCGTGCGCATCCCCGAGGGCGTGGAGGACGCCCCCGTGCGCGGCGCCCTGCTCGAACGCTTCGGCATCGAGATCGGCGGCGGCCTCGGCGACCTGCGCGGGCGCGTCTGGCGCATCGGCCTCATGGGCGAATCCTCCACCCCCGGCAACGTGCTCTACTTCCTCGCCTCGCTCGGGGGCCTGCTGCGCGAGCACGGCTTCGCCGCCGACACCGGGGCCGCCCTCGACATCGCCTCCGGCGGCCTCAATCCGTGAGCGCGCGCCGCTGGCGTCCGCTCGCGCCCGCCAGCCTCCTCGCCGCCATGCTCATCCTCGCCTGCGGCGGCTCGACGCCCCCGCTTGATGCGCCGCCCGCGCCCGCCGCGCCCACCCCCGCCGCCACGGCCACCGCCACGGCCACCGCAACCGCGCCAACGGGCGGCCCCGCGGTCACGCCCGCCCCCACGCCGCCCCCGGCCACCGCCACGGTCGCCGCGGAGCCGCCCGCCATCGCCCTCGTTCCCGCCTTCCCGGGGCTGCCCCGGCTGGAGAATCCGGTGGCGCTGGTCGAGGTTCCCGAACACGACCTGTTCCTCATCGTGCTGCAGGAGGGCCGCGTGCTCGCCGTCCCGCGCGGCGGCCCCTGGAACGCCCCGCGCACGGTCCACGACCAGCGCCAGCGCACCAGCACGGTCTACTACGAGGAGGGCCTGCTGGCCGTCGCCCTCGACCCCGATTTCGCCCGCAACGGCTACGTCTACGCCTACTACAGCGCCAATCCCGAGCCCGACGCCTACACCTCCCGCCTTGTGCGCTTCGGGACCACGGGCGAGGGCGCGGCGTTCGCCTTCGACGCCGCCAGCGAGATGCTCATCCTCGAGGTCGGGCAGGTCAACGGCTACCACAACGGCGGCGCGCTCCTCTTCGGCCCCGACGGGATGCTCTACCTCGGCCTCGGCGACGGCGGCACCATCGGCGGACCGCAGCCGACGGCCTCCGCCATCAAGGGCGATCCCCGCGGCCACGGGCAGAACCCCGGCACGCTCCTCGGCGCCGTCGTCCGCATCGACGTGCGCGGCGCGACGGAGGACGCGCCCTACGCCATCCCGCCCGACAACCCCTTCCTCGACCGCGAGGACGCGCGCCCCGAGGTCTGGGCCTACGGCCTTCGCAACCCCTGGCGCATGAGCTTCGACCGCGCCACCGGCCTCCTCTGGGCGGGCGACGTCGGCGAGTCCCACCGGGAGGAGATCAACGTCGTGCGCGCGGGCGCGAACTACGGCTGGAACGTGACCGAGGGCACGCTTTGTTTCTCGCCGGAAGAGGGCTGTGACCGCGCCGGGCTCACGCCGCCCGTGAGCGAATACGGCCATGCCGACGGCTGCTCCATCACCGGCGGCTACGCCTACCGCGGCGAGGCCATGCCCGACCTGCGCGGCTGGTACGTGTTCACCGACTACTGCCACAGCCGCATCCGCGCCATCCCCGCCGGGCGCGCCGCCGCCGGCGAAGCCGTGGAGCCCGTCCTGCTCTGGGAGGGCGTCCCCACCACCACCGTCGTCTCCTTCGCCGAGGACGCCGCCGGCGAGCTCTACGTCGTCAGCCACCAGGGGGTGCGCATCTACCGCGTCATCGCCGACCCCGCCGCCAGCGGGGCGCCAGACTCGCCGGAATGAACGCCGAGGCGCTCCCCTACACGCTGCTCGTCATCCTCGTCGAGCTGGCCGTCGGCGCGCTCTGGGTCACGCTCGCTGCCGACCTGCGCGGGGGTGTCACGCGCGGCTTCGTCCTCACCATGGCCCTCGCCGCCGCCATCGTCGCCGCCCTCGCCTGGTGGGCCGCCACGGCCATCGACCTCGGCCCCGACGTGGACGGCTACCCGCTCGACGCCGCCTGGTTCGCGCCCATGCGCCGCGCCCTGCTCGTGGTGCTGGGCACGTCCGCCGCCTACGCCCTCATGGTGTTCATGGGCTGGGATCCGGTCGGGCGCATCGCCGCCATCG
Source organism: Tepidiformaceae bacterium (assembly GCA_958295975.1). Classification (GTDB taxonomy): domain Bacteria; phylum Chloroflexota; class Dehalococcoidia; order Tepidiformales; family Tepidiformaceae; genus UBA2991. Next base: position 1,298,101 of record OY282446.1, read on the forward strand.
GCGGGTCCGTCGCGGGCCTCCTCGGCGTGGCCTTCCTCGCGGCCATGCTGGCCCCGCCCGTCTGGGGCTACGCGGGCGCGTTCCTGGCGCTCTTCGCCGGCACCCTCGCCATGGGCGCCGTCTCCACCTCCATGACCTGGGGCCACTGGTACCTCACGGAGGGCTCCCTGCCGGGCCGCCCCATGCGCGAGCTCGCCTGGATCCTGATTGCCGCCATCCTCCTGCAGGCCCTCCTGCTGGCCGTCAACGCCGCCGTCCCCGAGCGTGTCACGCCCATGCCCGCCAACCCCGTCGAGGGCGGCCTGCTGGGCAACCCCCTCTTCTGGTTCCGCGTGGGCGTGGGCATCGCCTTCGCCCTCACGCTGGCCGTTCTCGCCCTGCTCACCGCCCGCATCCGCTCCATGCAGAGCGCCACCGGCCTCCTCTACATCTGCATGGGCGCCGTCTTCACCGGCGAGGTGCTCGCCCGCGGCGTCCAGTTCCTCACCGCCCATCCCGTCTGACGCCGCCCGCGCGCGCGCGCCGCGGTGGTAGGATGCGCCCGCGGAGGAGGAGCGCCATGCAGCGGGATCGCGCCTGGGAGATTCTCGGCGAATTCGCGCGGGAGGAACGCACCCGCCGGCACGGCGTCGCCGTCGAGGCCGTCATGCGGGCCTATGCGCGCAAGCACGGCCAGGACGAGGAGAAGTGGGGCATCGTCGGCCTCCTCCACGACTTCGACTGGGAGATCCACCCCACCGAGGAGCTCCATCCGAAGGAAGGCTCGAAGCTGCTCGCCGCGCGCGGCGTGCCCGAGGACGTCCGCTACGCCATCCTCTGCCACGCCCCCTTCCTCGGCCTCGCCTACACGCAGGACATGGACCGCGCCATCTACGCCGCCGACGAGATGGCGGGCTTCGTCATCGCCTGCACGCTCGTGCGCCCCGACAAGTCGCTCGCCTCCCTCAAGCCCTCCTCCGTGAAGAAGAAGATGAAGGACAAGGCCTTCGCGCGCAGCGTCAGCCGCGACGACCTGCGCAACGGGGCCGCCGACCTCGGCGTCGATCTGGACGAGCACATCCTCTTCGTGGCGGAGGCGCTCGCCCCCGTGGCCGGGCAGCTGGGGGTGAACCCGTGAGCGACGCCATCGAGCGCAACATCTCCATGGAGCTGGCGCGCGCCACCGAGGCCGCCGCCCTCGGCGCCGTCCCCTGGACCGGGCGCGGCGACAAGAACGGGGCCGACGGCGGCGCCGTGGACGCCATGCGCGCCATGCTCAACACCATCGACATCGACGGCGTCGTCGTCATCGGCGAGGGCGAAAAGGACGAGGCGCCCATGCTCTTCAACGGCGAGCGCGTCGGCTCCGGCGCGGGCCCCGAGGTGGACATCGCCGTCGACCCCATCGACGGCACCACGCTCCTCTCCCTCGGCCGCGCCAACGCCGTCAGCGTCATCGCCGCCGCCGCGCGCGGGGCCATGTACAACCCGCGCGACATCTTCTACATGGAGAAAATCGCCGTCGGCCCCGAGGCGCGGGGCCGGATCGACCTCGCCGCGCCCGTCCGCTGGAACCTCGAACAGGTCGCGCGCGCGCGCGGCATCCCCCTCACCGAGGTCACCGTCACCCTGCTCGACCGCCCCCGCAACGACGCCCTCGTGGCCGAAATCCGCGACGCCGGCGCGCGCATCATCTCCATCACCGACGGCGACGTGGCCGGGGCCGTGATGGCCGGCATGGACGGCACCGGCGTGGACGTGCTGCTCGGCATCGGCGGCTCCCCCGAGGGCGTCTCCGCCGCCTGCGCCATGAAGGCCCTCGACGGCGACATGCAGTGCCGCCTCTGGCCGCGCCACGACGGGGACCGCGCCCTCGCCGACGAACGCGGCCTCGACCTCGACCGCGTGCTCACCCTCGACGACCTCGTCGCCGGCGACGACTGCTACTTCGCGCTCACGGGCATCACCACCGGCTACCTGCTGCGCGGCGTGGAGGTCACCCGTTCGGGCGCGCGCACGCACTCCCTCGTCATGCGCGGCCGCACGCGCACCATCCGCACCATCGAGGCCGAGCACCACACCCACAAGGTCGAGCGCTACCTCTCCCCCGAATAGCGGCGGAGCGCGCGCGAACGGAGCGAATGTTCTATCCTGTGCTCGTCCAGTTGGGGGGAGCGTCATGGTTGCGAGCGCACAGGCTCGTCTCGCGTCGCTGGAGACGGAGGCTGTCAGGGGGATGAGTACGGCTGCCGGCGTTGTTCGCGACGAGGCGATGCTGGCCGGGCTGGCTCGATCGCTGGGCGCCGCGACCGTTCCCTGTTCGCCGCGTGACGGGGCGCTGCTGCCGGATGCGGGTGGGGATGCCCCCCCGGAGCTCGTGGCCGCCGCTCGCGAAGGGATTGAGAACGGGCTGGACCCGCTCGGTGAGGCGTTTTGCGCCCTCCGCTCGCCCATGCGGCGTCGACAGGATGGAGCCGTCTACACGCCTTCGGCCATCGTCAAGGCGATGCTCTCCTGGGCGGAGTCCGTGGGCGAGCCTGATCGCGTGATCGATCCGGGCTCCGGTTCGGGGCGCTTTCTGCTGGAAGCGGGCCGGATGTTCCCGCGCGCCAGACTGGTGGCCATTGAGCGGGATCCGCTGGCCGCGCTCACCGTTCGCGCCAATCTGGCCGTTTCGGGCATGGCGGATCGCGCCGTGGTGCGCGTCGAGAATTTCCTCGCATCCGAACTGGGTGGCTTCGCGGGACGGACGCTCTTCGTGGGCAATCCGCCGTATGTGCGCCATCACCAGGTCCCCGCGAAGTGGAAGGCGTGGCTGAAGACGCGGGCGAGGGAGGTGGGACTCGGTGCGAGCGCGCTCGCGGGGCTGCATGTGTACTTCTTCCTCGCGATCGCCAGCCGTGCGCGGGAGGGCGACTATGGCGCTCTCGTCACCGCATCCGAATGGCTTGACGTGAACTATGGGCAGCTGGTGCGCGATCTGTTTCTGGCCCGACTGGGGGGGCGCGCCATTCACATGATCGAACCCGAGGCCCAACCGTTTCCCGGCGCTGCCACGACGGGCGCGATCACGACATTCACGATTAACGAGCCGCCGTCGACGGCGCGCTTCGCCCGGGTCGGGGAACTCTCCCGGCTCGGGAAGCTGGATGGCGGACGCCCCGTCGGACGCGAGCGGCTGCGGACCGCGTGGCGGTGGTCGCACTTCAGCCGCACGCCCGTCGACATTCCCCGGGGCTATATCGAGCTGGGCGAACTGTGCAGGGTGCACCGCGGGCAATCCACTGGCGCGAACCGCGTCTGGATCGCGGGGGAGCACAGTGCGGGACTGCCCGACGACGTGCTGGTTCCCACCGTGACGCGCGCGCGCGAACTGATACGGGCCGGTCCCGTCCTTGATGACGCCGCCCCGCTTCGCAGGGTCATCGATCTGCCGGATGATCTTTCCGGTCTGGACGAGAGAACCCGCGCCACGGTCGAGCGGTTCCTGGCGCTCGCCGAGCAGATGGGCGGCAGGGACTGTTACACGGCGCGGCAGCGGAGCGCCTGGTGGTCCGTCCGGCTGCGCGCGCCCGCGCCGGTTTTGGCGACCTACATGGCCCGACGGCCTCCCGCCTTCGTTCTGAACAAGGTTGGCGCACGTCACCTGAACATCGCCCATGGCCTCTACCCCCGCGGGGAACTGGCGAGCGGTGTGCTTGCCGCCCTGGTGGCGTACCTGCGACGCTCGGCATCGACGGAGGGCGGGCGCGTTTACGCGGGCGGCCTGACGAAATTCGAACCCAGGGAAATGGAACGCATCCCCGTGCCCGAACCGGCGCTGCTGCTGGAAATGGCCACGTGATCGCCCCGCCGATCTGGTCCCGTGATCAGCTCGACGGAGCCAGTGCGCGCGCCCGCGAGCACTTCCGGCAGGGACGCCATACGGAACCGCTGGACATCTACCTCGACCTGTTCGACGAGTACCGGGGAATCGTGGAAGAGGTGCTCGAACAAACCGTCGACCTCACTCTCGTTCGCGACGCGCTCCCCGACCTGCTGGATGATCGCCGCAAGCAGGAGGCGCTCCGCTATTTCTCCGGGCCGCCCGTCTCCCTCGACGATCTCAAGGTGTTGGCGCAGCTGGAATCGGTGGCGGCGAAGCGCATTGCATCCGACGCGGAGGCGCGGGACCGGCTGCTCGCCTTTCTTCGGGACTGGCACGACCGGCGGCGGTTCCCCTGGGTGATTGAGAATCGCATGCCCGACGAGTCCGAAAGGGCCGCTGCCGTGCTCGCGACGGCGGCCCTGCTGGCGATGCGTCGCACCGAGACGCTTCGTCGCACGCGGAGTTCAGCCATGCAGGAGCAGCTGGTCGCCGGGCAGCTACGGCGGTCGGGATTCACGCAAGTGGCAACGCGGAAGGTGGGCACGCTGCGGGACGCCCCGGAGCCCGGCCGTTTCTGCCGGGAGTCCATGTTGGGGTCGCGTAAGGCGGACTTCATCATCGGACTTCCGGATGGGCGGACGATGGCGCTCGAGTGCAAGGTCTCCAACTCTTCGACCAACTCCATCAAGCGGCTCAACAACGACGCCGCAGTGAAAGCGGAGGTGTGGAGACGCGAATTCGGAACGGAACAGGTCGTCACCGCCGCAGTGCTTGATGGCGTCTACGCGCTGCGAAACCTTATGGCCGCGCAGGACAAGGGGCTGACGATCTTCTGGGCGCACGACCTCCAGGCAATGCTCCAGTGGATGCGCGACACTGGAGCGAACGCAAACGGAGGGACAGGACCATGACCGACGATGCCGAACGGAACGCCCTCGCCGCCTGGGTGCGCGAGTACAGCGACGCCTTCGGGCACGCCTTCCACGCGGGCGACCCCACGCTCATGCGCCCCTACTGCCACGTGCCCGCGCTCGCCATCGGCGGCGGCGCGGCGCGGCTCATCGCCACCGAGGCCGAATCCGACGCGCGCTGGGCCGCCGCCCACGCCGGGCTCCCCGACGACTACGACCACAGCGTGCTCCATACCGTCGACGTGACCTTCACGGGCGCCGACGCGGCCTTCGTGACCGTGAACTGCGGGCGCTACACCACGGCGGGCGAGGAGTACGTCAACTTCGACGCCTCCTACGTCGTGGCGCGCACGAACGACGGCTGGCGCATCACCGTCTGGATCGGCCACCGCTGAGGCTCAGGCGGGCTTCGTCACGGAGAGGATGCCCTCGCGGCTGGCCGAGGGCAGCAGCTCCAGCCGCACGCCCAGCGCGCTGTTCACGTAGGAGACGCCCAGCACGCGCGAGCCGTCCTCCGAGACCGTCTCCATCTCCAGCTCCGCGCCCTCCGCCGTGAGCCGCTCGACCTCCGCGTCGAGGTCGTCCACGAACGCGCCCAGGTGGTGGATGCGCGAGCCCTCGCCCGCCTCCCACACGGTGCCCGGCACGGCCTCGATCAGCTCCACGTAGGGCGGCCCCTCGGCGGTGTAGGCGTAGCGCGAGGAGAGCGTCCCCACGCCCGCCGCCGTGCGCACGCGGATGCTGGCGGCGCCCGGCGGACGCGGCCAGCTGACGCCGAAGCGGCGGGCGATCTCGTCCATGCCCCGCTCGATGTCGGGCACGATGATGCCCACGTGGAACACGTCCGCGTAATCGATCATGCCCCTCCGGCCCCCTGCAGCCGCCCCAGCATCCCCTCGCGCAGGCTGGCGGGCAGCAGCTCCTGCCGCACGCCGAGGGCGCTGTTCACGTAGGCCGCGGTGAGCAACCTGCCGGTGGTCACGTCGAGCATCGCCTCCACCTCCGCGCCCGCCGCCGTGAGCCGCGCCACCTCGTCGTCGAGGTCGTCCACGAAGGCGCCGAGGTGGTGGATGCGGGAGCCGTCGCCCGCCTCCCACGGGGTGCCGGGCACGGCCTGGATCACCTCCAGCCAGGGCGGCCCCTCGGCGGAGTAGGCGCCGCGGATGGTGGCCATGGCCTCGCCCGCGCCGGTGCGCACGCGCACCTCCGTATGGCCCGGCGGGTCGGGGAAGGTGACGCCGAAGCGGCGGGCGATTTCGTCCATGTCCCGCTCGATGTCGGGCACGATGATGCCGATGTGGAACACGTCCTCGTAACGCATGGCGCGGACCGTACGCCCGCCGCCCCGCCGCCGCAAGGGGCTACGGCGCGGGCGCGCCCGTCGGCGTGGCCGTGGGCGCGGGAGTCGCCGTGGGCGTGGGCGTGGCCGCGGAGGAGGGCGTCGCGGCAGCGGTGGGGGTGGGCGTGACGCTTGCGTCCGCGCCATCCTCCTCCTCCCCGAAGCCGACGCGGGGGGAGAAGGTGACGGAGACGTTGCGAGGCCCGTTCATGGTGACGGTGCAGGAGGCACTTGCGCCGCTGTGGGCGCAGTCGCCGCCCCACCGGATCTTGGAGTCGAAGGGGGAGGCCGTGATCGTGATGCTCGTGCCCGCCCACGGCCAGTAGGTCCTGGGAGCGGGCGAAACGGAGCCAGCGGCCCCAGCCAAACGGGTGACGCTGATCGTCAGCCGGTAGGTGGGACGGGGCGTGGCGGTTGGTGTGGGCGTGGCCGTCGGCGTGGGCGTGGGGCGGCTCATGAAGTTGGCCGTCAGCGTCAGATCGGTGGAGGCGATCCGGGAATTGGATGAGTAGGTGATGCAGCCCTGCTCCCCCTCGACCTCGGATGTCCCCACTATGCCCAGGGAGGGGCTGAATCCGGTGAAGCAGAAGCCGCTGGAGGCGCGTGCCCAGTAGCGCACGCTGTGCCCGCAGCGTACGACGCCCCCGCCACCCGCGCTTCCGCCGGAGCCCGCGACGACACGCACCGTGCAGTACTGGACGGGTGTGGGCGTGGGCGGTGGGGCGACCTTGCGCGTGAAGGTGGCGGTGACGGTCTTGGCGGCGTTCATGGTGACCTTGCAGGTGTTGTCGGTGCTCACGGAGTCGCAGCCCGACCAGCTGCTGAAGGTGTGCGTGCTGCTGGCGGTCGCGGTGATCGAGATGGCGGTACCGGCGGCGAACGTGCCCGTGCAGCTGACCGTGGTGGTCGCGCTGGTCCGGCAGATGATGCTCCCACCGCTTCCCGGGCTGGCCGTCAGCTTGTGGGTGGTGCGCGCGTAGTTGGCCGTCACGCTCACGGTGCTCGCCGTGGCCAGGGCGTGGCAGGGGCCCGTGCCCATCAACGCGCAGGGCGCGCCCCAGCCCGTGAAGACGTAGCCGCTGTTCGCCGGTGGGGCGCTCACCATCAGGTCTCCGCCGCATGTTCCTGTCTTGCTTACATTGCGGCTGGCTGCTGGTACCGCCGCGAGCGGGTTCAGAATGACATTGAGCGTGCAGGATGCGGGCGGCGCCGTCGCACCACCGACATTGACCGTGGCCCGGATGCTGGGGCCGTGCGGATGGGGTGTCGTCTGGTAGGCGTCCGTCTCCGAGACGACCGCGTAGATTCGGTAGCCACTCGGCTCCTGGCTGACCATGATGCTGCTCTCGTCCTCGTTGAGACTGGTTCTCAGCGCTCTCCACACCACTTCCCCTGTCACCGAATTGAGGTCGTAGCGGAAGACGCCAAAGCGCTTCTCCACGTGAATGCCGTCAGGCGGACCTTCCCATGCGAACTCCACATTGCCCGAATTCCCCGAAGTGGAAGCGCTCTTGACGATACTCTTGTCAGCACTATGAGGGATGCGAACGTTGTCGGGTGCATCATCATCAGCGAGGTCCGTAGAACCGAGTACAGTGTCCGGTTTGTAGGCACGATCATAGGCAAAAATATCTGCGTCTGAAAAGATCGCATCAGGTAGAGTCTTTTCTGGAAGTCGGGCAAGAGAAGTGCGATATTTAATCGCAGTAATCGTCTCTTTTGCATCTGTAGACCTGGTGTACGTCAAAACACTGCAAGTGGCATGGTCCGCGTAAGGGAACATCAGTGAAGGGCCAGAGACAGCGCAAGTTTCAATAGCTGGTGCTATTTTTTCCAGCCCGAGATTACAGTCTCCGTGCCTATTTTCTGTATCCCCGTAGTGCGCCAGTCCTAGAACATGCCCGAGTTCATGGGCTATGGTTGCGACTAGGCCCTCGAAAAATGCTGCATGGGAAGTATGAGATGGCAAGTCAACAGACATTGGATATTCAGTCAAATCCTTGCCTATCTCGTCTCTAGGCCTGTGTTCTTCTTGAATGAGAATGGGAACCCTTCCCTTAACAGTGCATGCACCGTAGCCGTGAAATTTTTCCTCGGTGACTCGGGCACACGCTGTGGCTCCGGCAAAACAATTATACATATCTCCGTCGTAGTCCACACCATCTGCTCCAGCGGCAAGAATAATAATGCTGTGAATCTTGTCTTGAGGAATATCATCCTCATCATCGGGAAGTACACACGCTTCCCAAGTATTTGTAGTATCGCGCTCAAAAACCTTGACTTTCGTGTATCCCTGCGTGTGCAGTGCAGTATTGATAATATTGATCGCGATATCAGTGGCCCTCGGGTAATGGCTGCACACCATAATCGTTTCACCGATGATCAGGTTCCGCGCAATGCGCCCCAAGAACGAGGAGTGGTCGGCGCTTGCGGGCTGCAGGCTGACGACAGCACCGATGACCAAGGCAGCGAGCACCAGCGTGCGCGTCCCCATCCGCATCATCGCGCAATCTCGACATGCGCGGACGCGACCACCTGGTCGATCAACGGCCCGTACTTCGCGGCGCGAGTATCGTTGGCGTAACAGCCCTCTCGCCCTCCACAGCGGATGGGATATCCATACTCATCGATGGCCTCTCCGTGAATTCTCTTGACAGGGTAGCCACGCCCACACTCCACGCCCGTCTCCAGATCGAGACAGAACCAGAATCTGTTATCGTTCTCTCCTGTACCTGCCCCATTAAATATTATCCCCAGCCTCGTTGGACACGCTTCGGGAGTATCGCACAGACTCCCGCCTCCCCCTATGCTGCGCGTCTCGATACGCAACCCGGAAGGCACCGTGAAAACGAAACCCTTGTCCTCTCCGATCATCTCGGCGAGGGAGACCTTGTAAGTGCCCGGCAAAATCGGCTCGTAAAAACCAATTCCGTCGTTCCCATCCCCGATTGTGGCAGCAATACACGTCGTCAGCCCCAAGACGGTGAGGTCGTGCGTCGTCGCCACCCACAGCGGCCCGGGGATGCAGCCCGTGAACGCATTGCCGCTGGACAGGGCAAGGTCGGTGAGTGCCGTGAGCGCCCCCGCCTGCGTAGGGATGGCCCCCGTCAGCGTGTTGTCCGACAGGTCCAGCGCCGTCAGCGCCGTCAGGTTCCCCAGCTGGGTTGGGATGGCCCCGCTCAGCGAGTTGTCCGACAGGTCCAGCGCCGTCAGCTTCGTCAGCGCCCCCAGCTGCGTGGGGATGGCCCCCGTCAGCGTGTTGTCGCCCAGGTCCAGCCGCGTCAGCTTCGTCAGCGCCCCCAGCTGCGTCGGGATGGCCCCCGTCAGCTCGCTCCCGCCCAGGTCCAGCGTCTCCAGCGCCGTCAGGTTCCCCAGCTGCGTCGGGATCACGCCGCGCAGGGTCCACTGCCGCGTGTAGTGCTCCGCATCCAGGAAGCGCTGCTGGCGCGCGCTGTACACCTTCGTGCTCTCCCGCGTGTCGCTGAAGTCCAGCCCCGTCACGCGCAGGGGCGTGCCCCCGAGCGTCACCGCATGCCAGTACCCGAGCGTGCTGCCCGCCGACCAGTTCAGCGGTGAGGCGCGGTCCCACCAGCTCGGCGTGTCGTAGTCGATCCAGCCGGAGACGCGCAGCGTGGACATGATCGCCAGCAGCGTGTCGCAGTCCGCCGCCAGCCCCGGGTTGGACGCGCGTGAGACGCCCAGCGTGCGGGCCGTGCACGTCGGCGGGTTCGCCGGCAGCGCGGTGGCGGGCGTTTCGGTCGTGGCCGTGGTGGTGGTCGTCTGCGCCGTCGCGCCGGGCGTGTCCCCGCGCTGCGTCACGCCGAGCGCCACGGCCAGCGCCAGCACCGCGGCCAACGCCGCCGCCAGCGCCCCCAGGCGCGCGCGCTTCCCCCGCATCGGTCCGGCCATACGGCCTCCTGCGGGCAGTGTGCGCCCCCGTTTCGGGGATTGCAAGCGCCGCTAGCCCTCTGCTAGGGCGAGGGCGACGGCGGCCGCGCCCAGCAGGCCCGCGTCCTCCCCCAGCTCGCTCACGCGCACGGGCGTGGCCGAGGCCGGGCCGTAGGCGCTCGCGGCCATGGCCTCCCGCAACGACTCCAGCAGCGGTTCGCCCATGCCCAGCAGGCCGCCGGAGAGCGTCACCACGTCGGGGTTGAGCACGTTCACGAGGCTCGCCAGGCCCACGCCCAGCAGGTGGCCGCCGTTGCGAATCTCGGCCAGCGCCGCGGTCTCGCCGCGGGCGGCGGCGCGCGCGAGGTCCGCCGCTGCGGGCTCGCGGCCCGCGCAGAGTGCGGCGAGTACGGGGGCGGCGCCGGTTTCCAGCAGGCGTCTGGCGCGGCGCGCGAAGGCCACGCCGCCCGCCAGCGCCTCGAGGCAGCCGCGTGATCCGCAGGCGCAGACGGGCCCGGCGGCGTCGATGACGATGTGGCCGATCTCCCCGGCCAGCCCCGCCGCGCCGCGGTGGAGCCGCCCGTCGATGACGATGCCGCCGCCGATGCCGGTGCCCAGCGTGGCGTGGAGCACGTGGCGCGCGCCGCGGGCCGCGCCGAAGCGGTGTTCGCCCAGGGCCGCGGCGGAGGCGTCGTTCTCGATGGCGGCGGGCAGTCCCGTGCGCCCGGCCAGGGCCGCGCCCAGGGGCAGGTTGCGGAAGGAGGGGACGTTGGGCGAGACGAGCACCAGCCCGCGTTCGGCGTCGATCAGCCCGGCGGCGGCGATGCAGGCCGCGACGGGGGCCGCGGCGGCGCCCGCGCGGACGTCGGCGAGCAGCGCGTCCACGCTGGCCAGCGCCTCCTCCGCCGTGCCCGCGGCGGGGGTGGGGACCTCGCGGCGCGCGAGCACCTCGCCGCTATCGGCCACGAGCGCGGCGCGCAGGTTGGTGCCGCCGAAATCGCCCGCGATGACGGTGCGCGCCATGGCCGCACTCTACGCTACGCTGCGCGCATGGAACCGTGGCAGGAGCGGCTGCTGGAGGAGGCGCGGTCGGGGGCGCTGGCCACCATCGCGCGCGACGGTCTGCCGCAGCTGGTGCCCGTCTGCTACGCGCTGGCGGAGGGGGCCGTGGCGGTGGCCATCGACGAGAAGCCGAAGCGGGGCGGGACGCTGGCGCGCGTGCGCAACGTGGCGCGCGACCCGCGTTTCGCCCTGCTCGTGGACCGCTACGAGGAGCGCTGGGAGCGGCTCGCGTGGGTGCGGCTGGAGGGCGCGGCGGAGACGCTGGCGCGTGGCGCGGAGTGGCCCGCCGCGCTCGCCGCCCTGCGCCGCCGCTATCCGCGCTACCGCGCCATGGCGCTCGAAACGCGCCCGCTCATGCGCCTGCGCCCGTCGCGCGTCGTGGGCTGGCGCTGGGCGGACGCTGGCGCTGGAGGCTGAGGCTGGTATGATTGCGCCGAGAGGAGGGATCGTGCAGCAGCCGGTCGTCGCCATCGATCTGTTTTGCGGGGCGGGTGGGCTCTCGCGTGGTCTCCAGGATGGTGGCGTGCGCGTCGTCGCGGGAATCGATGTCGATCCCGCCTGCAGGTATCCGTACGAAACGAACATCGGGGCCACCTTCGTTGAGGAAGACGTGACCGGCCTCTCGGCGAAGTCCGTGGAGGCGCTGTTTCCTGCGGACGGCGTCCGCGTGCTCGCGGGCTGTACCCCCTGCCAGCCGTTCTCGACCTATACGCGGACCAAGGGGGCACGGAAGGGCGAATGGGAACTGCTCGCCAAATTCGGAGAGCTGGTCGACAACATCAGGCCCGAAATCGTGACAATGGAAAATGTGCCGAGACTGGAGAGGCATCAGTCCTTCAGTGACTACACCAGGAAGCTGGAGGATGCCGGGTACCGTTGTAGCTTCCAGAAAGTTCGGTGCATCCAGTACGGTATTCCCCAGATGAGAGAACGGCTCGTGCTGCTGGCCTCTACTCTTGGCGTGATTGAACTACTTTCTCCGGAGAAACCAAACACCGTCACTGTCAGGGACGCAATCGGATATCTGCCGCCGATCAAGGCGGGAGAATCTTCTCCGGATGATTCCGTGCACAAGGCTAGCACGTTGGCAAGCCAGAACATGAAGCGTATCCGAAGGTCGAAGCCCGGAGGGACGTGGCGCGATTGGGAACCGGACCTTCGTGCGCCCTGTCACCGCAAGCAATCCGGCCAAACGTACCCGGGCGTCTATGGCCGGATGGAGTGGGATGCTCCAGCGCCAACGATCACTACCCAGTTCCACGGTTACGGCAACGGACGCTTTGGCCATCCGGAACAACATCGTGCCATCTCGCTGCGCGAGGGTGCGCTCCTGCAGACATTCCCGGAGGATTACGCCTTCGTTCCCGAAGGTATGTCCGTCCCGGTCTCCTCGATTGCGCGCATGATCGGCAATGCGGTTCCCGTCAGGCTCGGAGAAGTGATTGGGCGATCGATTATGGCTCATCTTAGGAATGTCCGATGACTGATCCTGATCGCACGTACCGAATGACGCTGAGTCTTAATCTGCTGAATCACTTGGGCTTGAACTTGTACAGCAATGTTCCGGCTGTGCTCTCGGAGGTGGTTGCCAATGCGTGGGATGCCGATGCTGAAAAAGTGGAAATCGAAATCGATACTACCGGGAAGATCACTATTACTGATGATGGGCACGGAATGAGCGTGGAAGATGCGAACGAGAGGTATTTGTTGGTTGGGTATGAAAGGCGGAATCACGAGGGTCGCAGTGAGACCCCAAAGTTCAAGCGGAAGGTGATGGGGCGGAAAGGAATTGGGAAGCTTTCTCTGTTTTCCATCGCCGAGAATATTGAAGTTCACAGTGCCAAGGATGGAGAATTCCACGGGTTTATCTTGGAAAGCGATGCTATTAAGGAAATTATCAAAGAAGGAAAGGAAGAACAGTATCACCCCAAAGTGGTCTCGCCCAGTAACATTCAGATACGAAAAGGCACCAGGATCATACTCACAGATGTGAAGCGTCAACTTTATCGCTCGAGTGTGGCTCTGCGGCAAAGGCTTGCCCGGCGGTTCAGCGTTATTGGGCCAAACCATCAGTTCCGTGTTTTTTTGGATGAAAGGGAAATATTGCCGGAGGATCGAGGGTACCAAGACAAGATTCAGTATATCTGGACGTTCGACGAGCGTGGAAACAAGATTCGCGAGAGCGCTAGGAATCTAGCCCGTGATGAAGAGCGCTATCCGGGATTGACTGTCAACGGTCAGGCTTTCAATATTGGCGGATGGATAGGAACTGCGCGGAAAGCAGGAGATCTAAAGCTAGAGAATGGGGAGAGTTTGAATGGAATTGTTATCTTGGTCCGCGGTAAGCTGGCTCAAGAGGATATCCTCGAAGAATTCTCGGAAGGAGGAGTGTACAGTAAGTACATCTTTGGTGAAATTCATGCAGATTTCCTTGACGAAGATGATCAAGATGATATTGCAACCACCAGCCGACAGAAGATCTTCGAAGATGATCCGAGGTATATAGCTTTGCACAATAAGCTGCAGGGTGAGCTTAGGTATATTGGGAATCATTGGACCGATATCCGAAATGAAGAGGGAATGAAAGTCGCAGAGCAAAGTCAGGCAATAAGGAATTGGCTGCAAGGGCTGAATCCAGAACACCGGAAGATTGCACAGCGATTGTTTGGTAGAATCAATCAGCTACCGGTCGATAGTGATACTGAGAAAAGGCAGCTATTTATTGGGAATATTTTGGCTTTCGAGAGCCTCCGATTCCGTCATCTTACTGAGCAAATCGAAAAAATAGCCGATGACGACCTCACTGCACTGAGTCGAGTTTTTACCCAACTTGATGATCTTGAAGCAAGTGCCTATTACCAGATTATTCGTGATAGGCTTGATGTTATTAATAAACTCATTAACCTTGTGGATGATAATGCAAAGGAGAAGGCGATTCAGACGCATTTGTTTAATCATCTCTGGCTGCTTGATCCTTCGTGGGAGCGAGCAACTTCTACCGAGATAATGGAGCGTCGCATTCGTTCGGCGCTCGATGCAGCATCAAAGCCATTTACCGAGGATGAACTTTACCGTCTTGATATCTACTATATGACAACCGGTGGGAAGCATGTGATTATTGAATTAAAGCGAGCTGGGCGTGCCTTGCGGACAGAAGATTTGATTTCTCAAATTAGCAAGTACCACGGTGAAGTTTCTAAGGTACTAACCGAAGCTGACCGTCAGAATGAAAGGGTGGAGTTTGTTTGTGTGGTAGGGCGACAACTGCAAGACTGGTCAAATCCTGGAGGAAGGGAACGGTCTGACAATACACTTGATGGCCAAAATGCCCGCGTTGTCATGTATGATCATCTGATTGATAATGCACAAGCTGCTTATCGGGATTATCTGAGCAAGCAGAAGGAAACAGAAAGACTGTCTAAATTGCTCACCGATATTTCCGAAGAGGATTTCAAAACCTTGAGTCCGGACTCGTAGATGCGCACCGGCCTGATGATCGAGGGGCAGAACGGCCTCAGCTGGGAGCGCTGGCTCCACGTCGCCGCGCTCGCCGACCGCCTCGGCTTCCACTCGCTCTTCCGCTCCGACCACTACTTCACGGGCGAGCGGCGCATGGCCTCGCTCGACCCGTGGCTCACCTTCGCGGCCATCGCGCGCGAACCCCACGGCTACCGCTTCGGCGCGCTGGTCACGCCGATCACCTTCCGCCGCCCCGTGAACGACGCGCGCATGGCCGCGCAGGTCGACCTGCTCAGCGGCGGGCGCTTCGTGATGGGACTGGGCGCGGGCTGGAACGAGGCCGAGCACCGCGCCCACGGCATCCCCTTCCCGCCGCTGAAGGAGCGCTTCGACCGGCTCGACGAGGCCGTGCGGCTCATGCGCGCGCTGTGGACGGAATCGCCCGCCGACTTCGCCGGGCGCCACTACCGGCTGGACGGGGCGGACGGGCTGCCGAAGCCCGCGCGGGGCCGCCCGCCCGTGCTCATCGGGGGCGCGGGCGAGCGCCGCACGCTGCGCATCGCCGCCGAACATGCGGACGAGTGGAACTGCGTGACCGTGACCGAGCCGGAGGGCTACGCGCGCAAGGTCGCCGCGCTTGAACGCCACTGCGAGGCCGTCGGGCGCGACCCCGCCGCCATCGCGCGCTCGATGATGGTCTTCGCGCTGGTCGCGCCCAACGAGCGCGCGCTGGCCGCCGTCACGGCCAAAACGATGGCGCACTTCGGGCTCGACGCGGACGCCGACCCGCGCGTCTTCCGCTCGCGCATGGAGGGCCGCGGCCTCCTCAGCGGGACCACGGACGAGGTGGTGGCGAAGCTGGGCGCGCTGGAGGAGATGGGGCTGGAGGAGATGGTGTTCCAGCACCTCGACTTCGACTCCGACGAGCTGCCGGAGTACCTGGCCGCCGAGATCGCGCCGCGCGCCGCCGCCCTCTAAGCCGCGTCCGCCCGCCGCCTGTTCCGCTCAGGGGGCGTAGTCCACGCCGAGCTTGGCCAGCTCCGACACCAGCGTCTCCTCCACGATGAGGCCCGCGCCCCAGGCCCGCACCACGCCGTCCGCGTCGATGAAGAACGTGGTCGGCATCCCCGGCAGGCGGTAGTGCAGCGCGATGGCGCCCTCCGCGTCCAGCAGGGCGGGGTAGGTCGCGCCGAACTCGTCGAGCATCCCGATGGCCTCGTCGGCGGACTGCTCGAGGTTGACGCCGAGGAAGACGACCTCGCCGCCGAGCGCCTCGTAGGCGGCCTGGAAGTCGGGGATCTCGGCGCGGCAGGGGCCGCACCAGGTGGCGAACCAGTTGAGCACCACGGGCCTGCCGCGGAAGTCGGAGAGGCGCACGACGCGGTCGGGAGCGCGCGCGTTGGCCAGCGCGAAGTCGGGCGCGGGCCGTCCCACCTCGGGGCGGATGTCGCGGTCGATCACGCCCGTCGCGAGGTCCGCCGCGCCGATGGGCTCGTCCGCCGCCGCTTCCGTGGCGACGGGCGTGGCGTCCGCGTCGGGGGACGCGGTGGCGGTGGCGGCGGGCGTGGCATCCGCGTCGGGAGACGCGACGGCGGTGGCGGTCTGCTCGCTGACGGCGGGAGAGGCGGGCGTCGGGTCGTCGCCGTCGCCCGCGGTGAAGAGCCATGCGGCCAGGACGGCCACGCCCACCGCCACCGCCGCCAGCACGGCATGGCCGCCGTACCGTCGCGCCAGCGCGAGCGCCCGTTCGCCCGTCGTTCCGTCCATCGTTCGGCCCCATCGTGCCACGCCCGCCGCGAACGGGGCGCGGTTGCGGCAAGAAAGGGGAAAGCGCCGCGCTCACTCCCCGCGCTTCGGCTCGCGCGGCTCCTCGTCGTCGTGGAGGACGAGGCCGCGGAGCAGCCGCCGGAGCACGTCGCGCAGGCGCGCCGGTTCGCGCGACGGGTCGTCGTAGTCGCCGCGCATGACGCGGGGGTATTCGGCGGCCAGCTCCGCGCCCAGCAGGAGCACGTTGGCGCTCACGAACATGAGGAAGAGGAAGGTCACGACCGCGCCGAGGGAGCCGAACACGAGGTCGTAGCGCGTGAAGGACTGGATGTAGAAGCTGAAGGCCAGCTTCACGGTTTCAAAGAGGAGGGCGGCCAGCAGCGCGCCCGGCCAGACGTGGCGCAGGCGCACGTGCGTGGCGGGCACCAGCCAGTAGAGGAGGGCGAAGGCGACGCAGGAGATGGCGGCGGGGGCGAGGAAGGAGGCGACGGCCCAGCCGAACCCCAGCTGGCGCGCGATCTCCCCGAGCACGGGCGCGTCCTCGACCGCCGAGCGCGTCACGCTCAGGGCCGTCGTGGCCCCCAGCGAGAGCAGGAAGAGCGTGCCCAGCATGGCCAGCATCCCGAAGTCGACCAGCTTCTGACGCACGAAGGGGCGCTTGCCGGAGAGGTCGAAGGCGATGTCGAGGGAGCGGCGGATGACGCCGAACATGGCGCTCGCGGTCCAGGCCATGCCCACGAAGCCCAGCAGCCCCAGCGCGCCGCTGGAGGGGCCGGTCAGTTCGCGCACCGCGTTCTCCACGTTGCCCGCGCCGGCGGCGTCCACGGGCAGCAGGCCGGTGAGCTCGGCGATGAGGTCGCGCTGGATGTCGCTGTCGCGCAGCACCAGCCCGAGCACGGCGATGGCGAGGATGACGAGCGGGAAGAGGGAGAAGAGCACGTAGTAGGAGATGGCGGCGGCCATCTGCATGCAGTTGTCGTCGGCGAACTCGCGCAGCGTGTGTTGCGCCAGCTGCCCCACGTGCCGCAGCGCCAGCAGCATCGCCTCATGCTAGGCGCGCCTTCGCGCGGGGGCCAACGGCGCGCGCCACCTGCATCTTGCTGATACGAACATGCATTCTCATTCTGCCGCCCATGTCGCTTCCCGATGCATCCTTCACGCCCCCGCCCGTGCGCCAGCTGCTGCTCACGCGCACGGCCAACCGCCCCAACCGGCCCTTCGCGGGCGGGCTCGCCGCCTTCCTCACCATCCACCAGACCGGCAACCGCCGCCGCGGGGCCGACGCCCATGCCCACGCCCGCTGGCTGGCGCGCGCGGCCCCGTATTCGTGGCACGCCACCATCGACGACCGCGAGGTCTGGCAGTCGCTCGACTGGAGCGAGCAGGGCTGGCACGCGGGCGACGGGCGCGAGGGGCCCGGCAACACCGGCGCCATCGGCCTCGAAATCTGCATGCACGAGGGCATCGACGCGGCCCGCGCCGACGCCAACGCGGCCTGGCTCGCGGCCCGCCTGCGCGCGGCCGGGCACGGGCGCTCCGGCATCGTCCAGCACCACCGCTGGACGGGGAAGAACTGCCCGGAGCTGATCCGCGCCGAGCCGGGGCGCTGGGAGCGTTTCCTGGAGCGCGTGGCCCGCTTCGAGGCGCTGGAGGCGTCCGCCGGCGTGGAGGCGCGGCTGGACGGGTTCGAGCGCCGCCTCGCGGCCCTGGAGGCGTCCGTCGCTCGAACGGGGGCCCGCGACGCGCTAGGATAGGGGGCGCGGGCCTTCGTAGCTCAGCTGGCAGAGCGGCGCATTCGTAATGCGTAGGTCGTCGGTTCGACTCCGACCGAAGGCTCCATCCCCCGACTATCCGCGCGCGCCAACGGCGAACCGGCGCGTGGCAACCCCCGTGGCAAGGCGCATACTGGGCGCGGGGGGACGCCATGCGCGCACGCGACGCCTGGCTCCGGCAGGGGGCGCTGCTGGGGAGCGCCTGCGTCCTGATGCTCGCCGTCGGGTTCGCCGCCAGCGCGACCGGGCCCGCGCCCGCGACGGGCTGTACGGAGGCCGCGCTGGGCGGCGCGCGCGCGGAGCACGCGGCACTGGCGGCGGACTGCGACGCGCTGCTGGCCTCGCGGGCCGCGCTGGCCGGCGCCGGAGCGCTGAACTGGAGCGCGGGTGCGCCGCTCGCGGAGTGGGACGGCGTGACCGTCTCCGGCGAGCCGCCGCGCGTGATCGGGCTGGACCTGCGCGCCCGCGGCCTGACGGGTGCCATCCCGCTGCAGCTGGCGGACCTGACGGCGCTGGAAAGCCTCGCCCTTTCCGGCAACATGCTGACGGGCTGTATCCCCAACGCGCTCTGGAGCGTGGCGGACAAGGACCTGCCGGATGTGGGGCTGGCGGACTGCAATCCGCCTGTGTCCATCGCGCCGAACGGTGCACCATTTGGTCCTGGCACGTACAGAATCGAAGGCGTCACCTTCAACGTTCCAGTTGGCGCACACGTCTCAATCCCCTGGATCGAGACCCAGCTTTGTCCGGAGGAAACGCCATGTAACCCCTTGATCATCATCGATGACGAAAGCAGTGGGTCCTGGATGGCTTTGGACACGAAGACCGGGGCTGAAAATTATCGTATCATCCAGTCACAGATTGGCGCTAGCGAACAGAACAGCAGCAAAGTTTCAGCCGTCAATTCCCTGTTTGACCATATTGCCAACTCCGCTCGTCTTACGATCAGGGTAGACTAAATGAAATACTGGCTGGTGGCATGGCCGCACTGATGCGGGGGAAGCGCGCGGGCCTGCTGGCGCTGGGGGCGGCGCTCGCCACGATGCTGGCGCTGGGCGTCACGCTGGGCGTGGCGCAGCGCGGGGACGCGCCCACGACGGGCTGTACGGAGGCCGCGCTGGGCGGCGCGCGCGCGGAGCACGCGGAACTGGCGGCGGACTGCGACGCGCTGCTGGCCTCGCGCGATGCGCTGGCCGGAGCCGGGGCGCTGGACTGGAGCGCTGGCGCGCCGCTCGCGGAGTGGGACGGCGTGACCGTCTCCGGTGAGCCGTCGCGCGTGACCGGGCTGGACCTGCGCGCCCGCGGCCTGACGGGAAGCATCCCGACACAGCTGGGGAGTCTGACGGCGCTGACGGCCCTCGACCTGTCGGACAACGCGCTCACGGGGAGCATCCCGGCTGGGATGCGGGAGCTGCCGCCCACGCTCGCGACGCTCCACCTCGCCGGCAACTCGTTCACGGGCTGCATCGACGAGCGACTGCGGCTGGCGGAGACGAACGACCTCGCGGCGCTCATGACGGCGCGCAGCCTCGTTTGGTGCCCTGTGGCAACAGCGCCCAAGGTGCAGCCGCTTGCCGCGGGCACCTATCATATCGACAATGAATTAATTATTGATATTCCAGTGGATGGTCCACAGGTGAAAGCGTTTGCCATCATCATTGCCAGTGTTAGCGGCGGCGGTGGCGGAATTTATCACTGCCTGTCTGATATTAACGAACAGAGGCAAGTGTGTTTCTCGGCTCACACTGGAGAGGAAGGAGTGCGCGGGCCAGCAAATACTACCACACGGCCCGGCGTACCTGACACGAGCACCGCCTCTGTTCCTGCTGGTCTGGATGAAGTGTTCGACAAAATCGCGGCAACGGCGAGACTCGTGCCATGAAACAGGGTGCCTTCGTCGCCGTGGTGCTCGCGCCATGATGCCCACCGTCCCCGCGCGACATTGGCCGCTTGGCACTGCGTGCGGCGGCAAAGGCGTACACTGCGTACGGAGGCCGCGATGGCCGCACTGATGCGGGGGAAGCGCGCGGGCCTGCTGGTGCTGGCGGCGGCGCTCGCCACGATGCTGGCGCTGGGCGTGACGCTGGGCGTGACGCAGCGCGGGGATGCGCCCGGCGCGGCGGGCTGTACGGAGTCCGCGACGGGCGGCGCGCGCGCGGAGCACGCGGAACTGGCGGCGGACTGCGATGCGCTGCTGGCGTCGCGCGACGCGCTGGCCGGAGCCGGGGCGCTGAACTGGAGCACGGACACGGCGCTCGCGGAGTGGGACGGCGTGACCGTCTCCGGCGAGCCGTCGCGCGTGACCGGGCTGGACCTGCGCGCCCGCGGCCTGGCGGGCGCCATCCCCGCGCAACTGGCGAGCCTGACCGCGTTGACGGCCCTCGCACTGTCCGGCAACGCGCTGACGGGCTGCATCCCCAACGCGCTCTGGAGCGTGGCGGATAAGGACCTGCCGGATGTGGAGCTGCCGGACTGTACTCTGCCCATGGCCAAGGGAACAGGTGACTCGGTGTTGGGCTCCGGTACATACAACATCGTAGGGCTCACGTTCGATGTTCCGTCTGGCGGACGCATTGTCCTCCCCTATATCGAAATCCCCACTTGTGCGGAAGACCAAGGAGAATATTGCCCTTCCACAGTAGTCGTGATTCGGGACGTGGAGAGCGAATCCAGTCTATTTTTGGACGCAGATAATGGTATGGAATTTGCTCGTCGGATCCGGGCACAAGGTGATGCTGGCGTTCGTGCTAACGATCTGTTCGATCGCATCGCCAACTCCGCACGGCCATCACCTTGATGTGATTGTGCCAGCCGCCCCCGCGCGACATTGGCCGCTTGGCGCTGCGCCCACCCTGCGCGCAGCCTCGCCCGCGCATGAAGGCCATCTCCGCCACGCTGCGCGCCCACCAGCGCGGCCCCGCCCGCCTGCCCCACGTGCGCGCCATCGCGCGGGCCGAACGCTGGGGCGTCCCCCTGCTGCCCTGGCGGCGGCTGTACCGCGGCGCTGAGCGCGACTGCCCCCACGCGCTGGCGGTGTCCGGCGGGGCGGTCGTGCGCGCGCGCAACGACGGCGGCGCGCTGGCCGTCTCGCGCGTGGCCAGCCCCGGCCCCGCCTCCGCGTGGGGCGTCTGGAGCGCGCTCGGCGCGGCGGCGAGCGGTACGGGCGTGGCCCTGGCCGCGCGCGGCGCGGAGGTCCTGCTCCTCTCCGTCGCGCCCGACGCGCGCGCCCTCCAGCTGCGCCGCAGCGCCGACGGCGGGGCCAGCTGGGGGGCGGCGACGACGCTCGCGCGCGAAACCGCGGCCATCGCCTGGACGGCCATCGCCGTGCGCGCCTCCGACGGCGACGCCTGCGCCTTCTACGCGCTGGCCGGGGGCGCGTTGAAGCGCCTGCGCCGCACCGGCGGGCGCTGGGAAACGGCGGGCACGGCCTGGACGCGCGGCGGCGGCGTCTCCGCCATCGGCGGCGTGGCCGCCCTCCACGACGGCGCGGACTACCGCCTGATCGTGTGCGGACGCGCCCGCTCGCCCGCGACGAAGCACGTGTGGTCGTGCCTCATGGGCGATGGCGGCTTCCCCGCCGACCGCTGGTCCGGCCTCAACGCGATCGCGGAATCGGACGCCGCCTCCGCGCGCGAGTTCGCGGGGCCGGGCATCTTCCGCCCGGGCGGCGTCGACCAGCGCGCCTGCTTCGCCGCGCGCGACGCCGGGGCGGACGGGCGCGCCCGCGTCTTCACGAGCCATCCCCCCGCGCTCACGGGCGGCAACCCCGCGGGCTGGTCCGAGCCGGAGCCGCACGAGGCCGCCTCCGCCCATGGCCTCGCCGTGGCCGCGCCCGACGCCGCCAACGTCTGGGCCGCCGCCCCCGGCGGCGTCTGGCACGCGCGGCTGGCGGGCGCGATCGACGTGAGCGCGCGCGTGGTCGAGGCCTCTTGGCGGCTGACCCCCTTCGGTGCCCGCGCGCGGCTCGCGCTCGCCGCCTCCGGCGGCGGCCTCGACGCCCTCGCGCCCGGCGGCACCGTCGAGATCGCGCCCGGCTACCGCTCCGGCGCGGGCGGCGCGCCCGAATACGGCGCGGCCCTGCACGCCGCCATCGACCGCGTCCTGCGCGAGACGGACGGGACGGGCGCGCGCCTCACGCTCGAATGCTCCGGCCACTGGGAGCGCCTCGCCGCCTGGCGCGCCCCGCAGGTCTGGCAGTCGCCCGCGGGCGCGCGCACGCGCGAAGCCCTCTTCCGGCGGCTCTGCGGGCGCGCGGGCGTGCGCGTCAGCGGCGGGGGCGGGCCGCGCTGGTCCGGCGATCGCCCCGCCTTCGCCCTCGCCCCCGGCGAATCCGGCCTCGCCGCCGCCCGCCGCCTGCTGGCCGTGACCGACGAGGCCGTCGTCTCCGACGGCGACGGGCTGGCCGTCTCCGCGCCCGCCGCGGCGCCGGTCGAGAGCTACGGCGCGGGCGGCCACCCCATCGCCAGCCTCGCCCTGCGCGCGGGCGCGCCCGCCGCCAACTGGGTGCGCCTGCGGGGCCCCGACGGCGACGCCGACGCGCACGACTTCGCCGGCATCGCCCGCGACGGCGCGCGCCTGCGCCTCGTGCGCGCCCACGCCGCCGCCGGGGCACCCGCTCGCGCCCATGCCGCCGCCGCCCTCGCGCAAGCGCGCCGCGAGGAGCGCGCGGGCCTGCTCGTGGCCCCCTTCCACGCCGGGCTGGAGCTGTTCGACGCCGTCGCCGTCACGGACGCGCGCCTCGGCCTGCGCGCCCGCGCCTTCCGCGTCGTGGAGGCGGGCATGGAGTACGTCCGCCGCCCCGGACGCCGCCCGCGCTACGACAGCGTCCTCGGCCTGGGGGCGATGGACTGATGGCGGTGCTGCGCGGCAGGCTCGTGCGCTTCGACGGGGCCGCCTGGCGCGCGGTCGTGCGGCTCGACGGCTCCGCCTCCATGGAGCTGGCGGGCGTGGCCGTGAGCCGCGCCATCCCGCCCGCCGAGCTGCTCGCGGGGCGCGCCGTGCTGGTGGACACGGGCGAGGACGGCGACCCCGCCGAGGGCGTCCTCACCGCCGTCACGGCCTGACGCGAATGGCCCGCTGGGGGCGCGCGTGTACACTTGAATCCCATGCCCGCGCGCCCCTTCCGCCGAAACGCCGCCCGGTGACGCTTCGCCCACGCACGGCGCGCGCCCCGAACCCCGCGGGGTCCACCTTCGCCTCCCTGCGCGAGCGCGAATTCGCCTGGTACTTCGCGGGCAACGCGGCCTTCTTCATGGCCATGCAGATGCAGTTCGTGCTGCGCGCGCAGCTGGCCTACGACCTCACCGGCCAGGCCTCCGCGCTGGGCATCGTCACGGCGGGGGCCTCCATCCCCATGATCTTCATCGCCCCCGTGGGCGGGCTCATCGCCGACCGCGTGAACAAGCGCACGCTCCTGATCGTGACGCAGACGGCGGCGGCGCTCGTCAGCCTGGCCACCACGCTGCTCATCCTCACGGGCCTGATCGCCTACTGGCACCTCTTCCTGCTGGCCTTCTCGGCGGGCGCCATCTTCTCCCTGAACATGCCCGCGCGGCAGGCGCTCGTGCCCCTGCTCGTGCCCCAGCACATGCTCACCAACGCCGTCTCCCTGCAGATGAGCGGCATGAACCTCACGCGCATCCTCGCGCCCGCCCTCGGCGGCCTCCTCATCGCCCCCCTGGGCGCCATCGGCGCGGGCGCGGGCGGCGGCGTCGGCTGGGTCTACGCGCTCACCTGCGTCCTCTTCGTGGTCGCCGTCGCCTCCGAGTTCCGCCTGCCCGTGCACGGCATGAAGACGGAGCCCGAGGAGGCCGAGGACTTCCGCACGGGCCTCACCTCCGGCTTCCGCTTCGTCGCCCGCACGCCCGTCATCGCCATGCTGCTCGTGGCGGGCATGCTCATGCCCTTCTTCGCCTTCCCCGTGCAGGTCATGCTGCCCGTGTTCGCGGAGGACGTGTTCGGCGTGCGCGGCGGCGGCGGCTTCGGCCTGCTCATGGGCGCGGGCGGCGTTGGCGGGCTCATCGGCACCATCATCTCCGCCAACCTCGACCGCCGCCCCCACAAGGGCCGCATCATGTTCGTGGGCGCGCTCATCATGGGCGGCTTCCTCATCGCCTTCGGCTCCACCGGCGTGTTCGCCCTGGGGCTGCTCTTCATGGCCGCCAGCAACGTCGGCCAGATGCTCTTCATGTCCTCCAACAACACCGCCGTGCAGGCGATCACGCCGGAGGACCTGCGCGGGCGCGTGATGTCGATCATGCTCATGTCCTTCGGCGTCATGCCCCTCGGCACCGTGCCCCTCACCTTCGCCGCCGACCGCTTCGGCGCGCCCGCCGTCGTCGTCGTCTCCATGATCGGGATGCTCGCCGTCATCGTCCTCGCCTTCGCGCTCGTGCCGCGCTTCCGCAACCTGCGCCTCGACGTGAGGGAGGACGCCGCCATTTCGTCCGTGCGCGCGGCGGCGCTGGTGGCGTCGGGCGAGCTCACGCGCGCCGAGGCCGACCGCCTCAGCGGCCGCGTCCGCCGCGCCCCCCTGCCGCGAGGCACGCCCATCGCCCCCCGCCCCGCCGACCGCGCGGAGCGCCCCGCCCCGCCCGAGGGCGCCGCCCCCGCGCCCCCGCCGTGACCGTCCTCGGCGTGCTCGACCAGTCGCCCGTGCGCCGCGGCGGCACGGCGGCGCAGGCGCTGGCCGAGACGCTGGCCCTCGCCCGCGCCGCCGAGCGCCTCGGCTACGCCCGCTACTGGGTGGCCGAGCACCACAACGCGCCCGCCCTCGCCTCCACCGCGCCGGAGGTGCTCATCGACCGCATCGCCGCCGCCACCAGCGCCATCCGCGTCGGCTCCGGCGGCGTCATGCTGCCCCACTACAGCGCCCTCAAGGTGGCCGAGACCTTCCGCCTGCTGGAGACGCTCCATCCGGGGCGCATCGACCTCGGCGTGGGGCGCGCCCCCGGCTCCGATTCGCGCACGGCCCGCGCCCTCGCCCCCACGCGCCAGCCCCTGGACCTCAACGCCTTCCCCGACCAGCTGCTCGACTTGTACGGCTTCCTCGCCGACGACTTCCCGCCCGACCACGAGTTCCACGGCATCGCCGCCATGCCCCGCCCGCGCGCCATGCCCCAGCTCTGGCTGCTCGGCTCCAGCGACGCGGGCGCGGGCTACGCCGCCGAGCTGGGCTGGCCCTATTGCCACGCCCACTTCATCAACGCCAGCCGCACGGACTCCTCCCTCGACGCCTACCGCACGCTCTTCGCGCCCTCGCCCGTGGCCCCCGCCCCGCGCCCCGCCATCGCCGTGCACGCCCTCGCCGCCGACTCCGCCGAAGAGGCCGAGCGCCTCTCCTGGAGCCGCTGGGGCTGGCGCCTCATGGGCGGCGCGGGCGGCGGCGGCATCCCCTCCCCCGAGGAAGCGCTCGCCTTCGACTACACCGAGCCCGAACGCGAGTACCTGGAGCTGCTGAAGCGCCGCTCCATCCACGGCACCGCCGCGCAGGTGCGCGAACGCCTGCTGGCCCTGGGCGAACGCCACGGCGTGGACGAATTCGTGATCGTCACCATCACGCACGACTTCGCCGCGCGCCTGCGCTCCTACGAGCTGCTGGCGGAAGCCTTCGCGCTCGAACCGCGCGCCGCCCCGCCCCGGGATGGCTCCAGCGCATAGGATTCCCGCGTGATCGCCGCGTCTTCGCTCCGGCGGCTGGGCGCCGCCCACTGGCCCTTCCTCGCCGTCTGCGCCGTCTTCCTGCTCGTCGGCGCGCTCGTGGTCGACGAATACGGCACCTCGGTGGACGGGCTGGAGCAGCGCAATATCGGGAACGCGGTGCTCGATTATGTTGAGGGGGGGGGGGGGGGGGAGCGCCTTTGATCGGTTGAGCTATGACCACGACCGCTACTACGGCGCGGCCTTCGAGGCGCCGCTGGCGCTCGTCGAGCGCATCCTCGGGCTGGAGGACAGCCGGGACGTCTGGCTCAGCAGGCACATGCTTACGCACCTGTTCTTTCTCGTCGGCGGAGTCTTCTGTTACCTCTTGGTCTATCGGACATTCAACAGCAGAGTCCTTGCGCTCGCGGGGATGGTGCTGTTCGTACTGCACCCGCGCCTCTACGCGAACTCGTTCTTCAACTCGAAGGACCTGCCGTTCGCGGCCATGTTCATGATCGCGCTCTACCTCACCCACCGGGCCTTCCGGCGGGACGCACTGGGGGCCTTTCTGCTCTGCGGCGCGGGTATCGGCATTCTCGTCAACCTCCGCATCATGGGGATCATCCTCTTCGCCGCCGTGCTGGCGTTGCGGGGGCTGGACGTGGCGTTCGCACGCAGCCGGGAGGAGCGCGGGCGCGCCCTGCTGACGGGGGGAGCGTTCGCGCTGACCGCCGTGCTCACGTACTACGCCTCCTTGCCCGTGCTCTGGCCCGACCCCGGGCGCTTCGTGGAGCTGGTCGAGACGCTCGGTGCTCATCCAAACGCGTGGTTGAACCTCTTCCGGGGGGAACGGCTGCCATCCGTGGCCGGGCCTCCGTTCGAGTACGTCCCCGTGTGGGTGGGGATCACGACGCCGCCCGCCACGCTCCTGCTGGCCGCGCTGGGGGCCGTGGCGCTGGCGTGGCGCGGGCTGCGCCGCCCCCGCGACGTGCTCCGCAACGGCCCGTCGCGGTTCGGCCTGCTGCTGATCGCCCTGCCCGTGGTCACGGTCGTGGCCGTCGTCGTTCTCGGGAACAACGTCTACGCAGGCTGGCGGCAGCTGTACTTTCTGTACGCGCCCCTGCTCCTGCTCGCGGTCGCGGGGCTTCACCAGCTGGTGGCGGGCGCGCGCGGTCGGTGGCTGCGCGCGGGAACCTGGACGCTGGCGGGCGCGGCCGTCGCCGTGACGGTCGTCTCCATGGTGAGGATACATCCGTACCAGGACAACTACTTCACCGTCCTCGTGGATCGGACCACCCCGGAGCGGCTGAACTCCCGCTACGCGATGAAGTACTGGGACCAGTCCGCCAGGAGCGTTCTGGGCGCCATCGCCGGGGACCATTCAGGGACGCTGTTTGTTGCGTACCGGGCGGTGTACAGCCGCTGGCTGCTCCACGCGGATGACCGCGCACGGATCACCTACACGCGCGACTTCCGTTCCGGGGAGCGCAACTTCTACGAGCTTCGCGACGGCCAACCCTGCCCCACTCCCCTCCCGGACGGCGCCTACGTCAGCCGCATCTACGCCACCACGCTCGATTGCTTCGTCGATCCGGTGGCGTATTTCGGCGGCTTCCGGCGGGCGGCGCTGGCCATCGAACCGCTGGTCCGCTCCACCTACCGCATCCATCGCGACGGGAGCGAACTGACGTACCTCCGGGACGGCTGCCCGGCGGAGGACATCGAAAGGCGCTTCTTCCTGCACGTCTGGCCCGTCGACGCCAGCGACCTGCCCCCCGGCCGCGCGGAGCACGGCTTCGACAACCGGAATTTCTCCCTCGATGCCCGCATTGACGGGAACTGCATCGCCACCGCGCGCCTGCCGGACTACCCCATCGCCAGCATCCACACGGGCCAGTTCTCCGATGCTGGCGCCGACTGGGAAGCGGAGTTCACGTCCGACTGGCGGATCATCACCCCCTCGACGACCGACCTCGCGCGCGCCCGGCGCGAGGCGCTGGCGGGCGAGCCGCTGGTCCGCTCCGTCTTCAGCGTCTACCGCGACGGACGCGCGCTCACGTACCTGCGGGAGGGGTGCTCCGCGGATGACGCCATCGCGCGCTTCTTCCTCCACGTCGAGCCGGTCGATGCCGACGACCTGCCCGTGCCTCGACGGGTGCATGGCTTCGAGAACCTCGACTTCACCCTGGGGTGGAGCGGGGCGCGCGTCGATGGGGACTGCATCGCCGTCGCGCGCCTGCCGGACTACCCCATCGCCAGCATCCGCACGGGTCAGTACGACGGGACGGGTCAGCTCTGGGCGGTGGAGTTCGCCATCCCCGACGGGGAGTGAGCGCGGGGCTCCCGCCGGACTAGGCGCCGCCGCCGATCACGACCGTCCATTCGCGCACGCGCCACTCGCGCACGAGGCCGTTGGCCACGTACGGATCGGCCCGCGCGAACGCCTCCGCGCGCGCGGGGTCGTCCACGCGGAAGACGAAGGCCGCGCCGTCCACGGGATCGGCCCACGCGCCCGCCAGCAGCAGCTCGCCACGGTCGCGCGCGGCCCCGGCGTGGGCGAGGTGCTCCGCGCGGAAGGGCGCGCGCTTCTCCACGATGCCCTCGACGTACTCGTAGAACAGGACGCAGTGCGTCACGCGCTCACCTCGCGGATGCGACGATACAGTCGAAGGCCGCATTGATCCGCGTGATTTCGTCAGGGTCCGTCGCCAGCACTTCGCGAGATTGCTCACTGCCTTGAGGCGCGTATTCGGATCCCGCCGTGAACAGCCCAAGCCAGGAGCCGCTTGCTTCCTCCGTCAACATGACCGACACATCGGTTTCGCCGCCGGGATCGTACACGGTGGCCTGGGCCGCTCCGTCCCAGAGCAGTCGTATCCCCGCTGGTATGTCGAAAACGATCCCCTCGAGACGCCAGGAACCTTCACCAATGGCCTGATTGAGAGGCACCTTCGCGGGCGCTCCGGGCGTGGCGCACACGATCCCGCGGTCGTCCGGTGACGAGGCGCAGGCGATGCTCGCCGCGAGCGTCAGGGCGGTGAGGAGAGCGGCGCTTCCGCCGCGCACTATCGCGCGCCCGACCCGCGCAACAGCGACAGGAACGCCTCGTCGCCGTCGAGCGGGGCCAGCTGGGGGTCGGCGGCGGCTTCTTCGGCGAGGGCGGGATCGAGCCGTAGCGCCTCGCGCAGGTGGTCGAGCGCGGCCTCGCGTTCGCCCAGCGCCGCCGCCGCGCGCGCCGCGCCGTGGCGGGCGGCGGCGTCCTCCGGCGCAAGCCGCGCGGCCTCCGCGAAACTGGCCAGCGCCGCCGCGGGGGCGTCCCCGTCGAGCTGCGCCTGTCCGCGGTTCGCCAGCGCCAGCGCGTCGTCGGGCGCGATTGCCAGGGCGCGCTCGAAATCGGCCAGCGCCTCGGCGGGCTCGGAGCGGTAGAGCCGCACCATGCCGCGGTTGTTGAGCGCGTCGGCGTCGTCGGGCGTGAGATCGAGGGCGCGGTCGTAGTCCGCCAGCGCCGCCCCGTAGTCGCCCAGCCGCGTGTGCGCGTTAGCGCGGTTGTACCATGCCGCCGCCAGCCCGGGGGCCTCCGCCAGGGCGCGCCCGTAGCGCTCCGCGGCCAGCCCGTACTGCCCCACGTTGAAGTAGACGTTGCCCTCCTCCAGCCACGATTCGGCGCTCCGTGCGGCCCGCTCCGACGGCGTCGCCGCGTCCGGTGCGGGCGTGCGTCCCCGCCGTTCGCGCGCGAACTCGCGCCACGCCCACGCCAGCGCCGAGAGCGCCGCCATCGCCGCCAGCGCGCGCAGCGGGCCGCTCACGGCGCGTCCTCCTCCTCCTCGCCGCCGTCGCGCTCCAGCAGCGCCTCCGTCACGGCCACCAGCCCGCCGTAGGCGTAGAGCACGTAGTCGCGCGGATGGAGCGCGAGCGGGCGCGTCTCCTCCTTGCGCGCCGTCACCGGATCCCACGAGCCGGTCAGCTCCACGGCCTCGTGGTCCACGCCGATCTCCAGCTCGCGCAGCTCCCCGTCCTCGGTCACCACCACGCAGCCCCGTTCGGGATCGCCGCCCGCGCCGGGGTCGCACTCGATGGCGTTCGTGAAGAAGGCGTTGGGGAAGGAGGGGAAGGGGCGCAGGGCCGCGCAGGCCTCCCGCAGCAGCAGCTCCAGCTCCGCCGCCGCCCGCTCCAGCGCGCGGTCGGCCCGCGCCTTGCGCCCCAGATGCTCCCGCCCGGTCGCGTCCATCGCCGCCCATGCTACCCCCGCGCGCCGCGCTCCCGCGACGGGCGGGCCCGTACAATGCGCCGCGCCATGACGCCCCGCCGCCTCGGCCGCGACGACCTCGACTTCGAGACCTGCTGCTTCGTCTGCGACCCGGCCAACGAGCGCGGCCTAGGCGTGGCCTTCTTCCTCGACGAGCAGGCGGGCCGCGTCACCGCCGTCTGGACGCCCGCGCCCGCACACGAGGGCGCCCCCGGCATCGTCCACGGCGGCGCCGTCGGGGCCGTGCTCGACGACGCCATGGCCTGGGCGGTGAACATGCTCACGGACGCGCTCGGCCTCACGCGCCGCGCCGAGCTCGAGTTCATGCGCGCCGTGCGCGCGGGCGAGGGCCACGCCGTGGCCGCCTGGGTCGAGGAGCGCGCGGACGGGCGCGCGACTGCCGCCGCCGAGCTGCGCGACGCCTCCGATCGCCTCTGCGCCGCCAGCCGCGGGGAGTTCGTCCTCATCCCCCGCGAGCAGGCGCGGGAGCGCTTCGCCCGCCCCCGCGGCGGCGGCTGATGGCGCGCCCGCGGCTCCTGCTGCTCCACGGCTACCTCTCCGGTCCCGCCGCCTGGGACCCCCTGCGCCGCGCGCTGGCGGGCGAGGCCGAGACCCTCGCGCCCGCCCTGCCCGGCTACGGCGGCGTCCCCGATCCCCCGGCCTACACGCTCGCGGGCCTCGCCGACGCCCTCGAGGGGACGCTGGCGGAGGCGCGCCCCGACTACCTGCTCGGCCACTCCATGGGGGCCATCCTCGCGCTGGAGCTGGCCCGCCGCCATCCGGGACGCTTCCGGCGCGTGGGCCTCGCGGGCCTGCCCGTGTTCGCGGGCTTCGCCGAGGGCCGCCGCTACGTGGGCGCCAACAGCCGCGTGCGCGACCGCTACCTGCGCGACCTCGCCAGCGGTCACGCCCGCTGCGAATGGCTGCGCCGCGCGCGCCGCTTCTGGGCGGCCCCCGCCAGCCTCTTCCTCGAACCGCGCTTCCGGCCCGTCCTGCTGGCCGCCTTCGACCACAGCGCCGCCGCCCACCGCGGGGGCATCGAATCCATCGTCTTCGCCGGTCTCGCGCCCGCGCTGGCGGCGGCCACGGACGCGCCCGTCGCCCTGCTCCACGGGGACTTCGACGGCGTGGCCCCGCCGCACGCCGCCGCGGCGCTGGCGCGGTCGCGCGGCTGGCCCCTGCGCGTCGCCCGCGGGACCACGCACGAGCTCATCTTCACCCACCCGCGCGGCGTGGCCCGCTGGGTCCGCGAACGCCTGCTCGCGCCGTGAGCGCGGGCGGCGCTATACTGGTGCGGCCGCGCGCGCGACGGCGGTGCCGCGGCATGGAGAATGCGATGACGACGGAAGCGAACGCTCCGACCACGCCCGACACGCCTGCGACGCTCGGCGACCTCAACATGATGGCGGAGGCCATCATGACGGAGCTTGGCGGCGTCGAGGCTCGGCTTACCGAACGGATCAACGGCGTCGAGGCTCGGCTCACCGAACGGATCGACGGCGTCGAGGCTCGGCTCACCGAACGGATCGGCGGCGTCGAGGCTCGGCTCACCGAACGGATCAACGGCGTCGAGACCCGGCTCACCGAACGGATCGACGGCGTCGAGTCTCGGCTGGACAACGTCGAGCAGCGGCTTGGCGGAATCGAGCAGTCGCTCGCCGAGATCAAGGACGCGCTGGCGCGGTAGGGCGCCGGAACCCGAGGAGGCGACCCCGTGGAAAACGCCCTGCATGTCATCGCCATCTGGCTCCACGTTCTCGGCATCGCCCTCTTCGTGGGCCCGCAGTTCTTCCTCGTGCTCGCCTGGCTGCCCGCCTCCCGCGCCATCGACGACCTGCCCACGCGCGTGGCCGCCATGCGCGTCATCACCACGCGCTTCGGCTACATCGGGGCCGCCGGGCTGGGCCTCATCTTCGTGGGCGGCGCCTACCTCATCGCCACCTGGCGCTCCTACAACGACAACATCATCGGCGACGACGCCGGCTTCCTCGACATCGCCTACGGCCCCATCTTCATCGTCAAGATGAGCGTCCTCATGGTCATGCTCGTGCTCACGGGGCTGCACATGTTCGTCATCGGCCCCGCCCAGATCGACGCGCTCGAGGAGCGCGCCCGCGGCGGGGAGGTGCCCGACCTGCGCCTGCGCCGCCTGCGCATCGCCTCCATGTCGCTGAGCGGCACGGGCCTCCTGCTCACGCTCGTCATCATGGCCCTGGGCGCGGGCCTCGGCTCCGAGTACGCGCTGCGGCCCTGAGCGCACCCGTGCGCGCCCCGCTCGCCGCCGCCATCCTCGCGCTCGGCCTGCTCGCGGCCTGCGGCGGGAACGGCGGCGGCGAACCATCGCCCGCGCCGACCGTCACGCCCGCCCCCGCCACCTCCACCCCCGCGCCCACGCCGGAACCGACGCCCGCGGCCACTCCCACGGCCACGCCGTCCCCGACGCCAACCACAACCCCGTCCCCCACGCCCACCCCCGCGCCGACCAGCGCCCCTTCCGTGGCCGGGACGCTCGCGGGCGGCGCGGGCTTCTTCCTCTACGAGGCGCGCGGCGGCGAGACGCCCGACGCCGTCGCCGCCGCCCTCCGCGTCGATGGCGCGGAGCTGCGCGCGCTCAACCGCATCGGCGACGGCCCCCTCGCCGCGGGCCAGGCCGTCGCCGTCCCCAACGCCTACGCGGGCGGCGAGCTCGTGCCCGTGGCCGCGCTGGAGGCCCTGCTCGGCGTCGACCGCGACCGCCCCGGCCTGCGCCTCCTGCGCCCCGGCGCGGACCTCATCGACGGCCTGCTCGGACGGCTCGCCCTCCACCGCCTGCGCCTCGCCCTCCCCGACGGCGCGGACGGCGCGGGCTACCTGCTCGAATTCGCCCGTACCGACCGCCCCGCGCTCAAGGGCGGCGTGCCCGACCCCGACGCGCGCACGGCGGGGACCGCCTTCGCCGTCGCGGGCGGGGCCCTCGCGGGCGCGCTGGAGGAGCGGGGCGCGCTCGCCTTCGAGCGCGACGGCTCGCCCTACGCCGTCCTCGCCATCGACCGCGCGGGCCCGTCCGCCGATCAAATCGCGGCCCTCCTCGCGGGGGACTGACGCGGCGCGTGAATTGACTCGTTCGGGGCGCGCTGGTTCACTGGCCGCAGAGGCTGCGACGGAGACACGGAGCGTTCCGGACCGCGCCCAGCGAGCCCCGTACGGTGGAAGGGGGCGCTGCGGCGGGGCGCGACCATCCCTCCCGAGCTTCCGGCCGAACGCCGGTCCGCCGGTCAGTAGACCCGGACGGAACGTGCCCGCGCGCGCGGGCCGCCCCCCGTTACCGTGGGCGGGAGCGTGATGGCGCTCCGCGAGCGCCCGCCTCGCGGCGGGAAGCAGGGTGGTACCGCGGGCCCGCGCCCGTCCCTGTGGGGGCGGGACGCCGCGCGGCCCTCCCGCATCCTCGCCCGGGAGGCCGCCGTGCCCCAGCTCTTCGACCCCGTCGATCCCGCCGTCGATTTCCCCGCCCTCGAACCCGGCATCCTCCGCTTCTGGCGCGAACGCGACATCTTCCGCCGCAGCGTCGAGCAGCGCCCCGCCGACAACCTCTTCGTCTTCTACGAGGGCCCGCCCACGGCCAACGGACGCCCCGGCGTCCACCACATCATGCCCCGCGTGCTCAAGGACCTCTTCGCCCGCTACAAGTCCATGCGCGGCTACCGCGTGCCCCGCAAGGCCGGCTGGGACACCCACGGCCTGCCCGTCGAGATCGAGGTCGAGAAGGAGCTCGGCCTGCGCTCCAAGCCCGACATCAAGACCTACGGCATCGCCGCCTTCAACGCCAAATGCCGCGAAAGCGTCGGGCGCTACATGCGCGACTGGGAGGAGCTCACCGAGCGCATCGCCTTCTGGGCCGACATGGACGACCCCTACGTCACCTGTCACGATGACTACATCGAGAGCTGCTGGTGGATCTTCAAACGGTTGTGGGAACGCGACTACCTCTTCAAGTCCTACCGCGTCGCCCCTCACTGTCCGCGCTGCGAGACCAGCCTCAGCGACCACGAACTCTCGCAGGGCTACCGCGAGGACGTCCCCGACCCCAGCGTCTTCGTGAAGTTCCGCCTCACGCCGGAAGCGCGCGCCCGCATCGGGTTGGGCGACGAGCAGCGCCCCGTGGGCATCACGGCCTGGACCACCACGCCGTGGACGCTTCCGGGCAACACGGCGCTCGCCGTGAAGGAGGACGCTGTCTACGGCCTGTACGAGCACGAGGGCGAGCTGCTGGTGGTCGCGGAGGCGCTGGCGGGCGCGGTGCTCGGCGAGGGCGTCGCGCCCGTGCGGACGCTCCGTGGCGCGGCACTCGTCCGGCTGGTCTACGAGCCGCTTTACCAGCCGGAAGAGCACATGGTGGCAGGCGCCCTGCTGTTTCCGGAGCAATGGTCTCAATCCGAGGGTGAGTCCGCTTCTATCGGCAAGTCAGCCGTCGACGAAGTGGCGCGCTTTGAGGATGGTGGCCGCCGTCTGCGACGCATCCTGAAAGCGGACGAGGTCGGGGATCCGCGCTGCGTCATCGCCGCCGGCCACGTCTCCCTCGACGACGGCACGGGCATCGTCCACATCGCCCCCGCCTTCGGCGGCGAGGACTTCGAGGACGGCAGGCGCGAGGGCCTGCTCTTCGTCCGCTCCGTCAACGAGCGCGGCGAGGTGGCGGCGGGCCTGCCCGGCGCGGGGCGCTTCGCCAAGGACGCCGACGCCGACATCATGCGCGACCTCGACGAGCGCGGCCTGCTGCTGCGCGCGGAGGAGGTGCGCCACACCTACCCCTTCTGCTGGCGCTGCGAATCGCCCCTGCTCTACTACGCCAAGCCCAGCTGGTACATCCGCACCACGAAGGAGCGTGAGGGCCTGCTGGCGGGCAACGAGCGCATCAACTGGCAGCCCGCCCACATCCGGCGCGGGCGCTTCGGCAACTGGCTCGAACACAACATCGACTGGGCCGTCAGCCGCGAGCGCTACTGGGGCACGCCCCTGCCCTTCTGGGAGTGCGGCCGCTGCAACGCGGTGACCGTCGTGGGCTCGCGCGAGGAGCTGGCCGGGCGCGCCGTGGACCGCGCCGCCGCCGAGGCCCTCGACGACCTGCACCGCCCCTTCATCGACGCCATCGCCCTGCGCTGCAAGAGCGACGGCTGCGGCGGCGAGATGCGCCGCGTGCCCGAGGTGGCCGACGCCTGGTTCGACAGCGGGGCCATGCCCTACGCCCAGTGGCACTACCCCTTCGAGCGTGAGGACGAGTTCCGCCGCCAGTTCCCCGCCGATTTCATCTGCGAGGCCATCGACCAGACGCGCGGCTGGTTCTACACGCTCCACGCCGAGGCCTCCCTGCTGGGCGCCGCCGGGGCCGTGCCCGACACCATCAGCTACCGCAACGTCGTCTGCCACGGCCACATCCTCGACGAGCGCGGCGACAAGATGTCCAAGAGCCGCGGCAACATCGTCGAACCCTTCGACCTGCTCGACGAGCTGGGGGCCGACGCCGTGCGCTGGTACATCTACGTCTCCGCGCCGGTGGGGGCCTCGCGCCGCTTCAGCGCGCGCCTCGTGAACGAGGGCCTGCGCCGCTTCCAGCTCACCCTCTGGAACGTCTACAGCTTCCTCGTCGGCTACGCCAACGTGGACGGCCTCGACCCGCGCCAGCGCCCCGACGGCCCGCCCCCCGAGCTGGACCGCTGGCTGCTGAGCGAGCTCAACGCCCTCATCGCGCGCGTCACCGCCGCCCTCGACGAATACGACCCCACCGCCGCCGCGCGCGCCCTCGAGGCGTTCGTGGACGACCTCTCCAACTGGTACGTGCGCCGCTCCCGCCGCCGCTTCTGGCGCGGCCTCGCGGGCGACGACGCGGACAAGCGCCACGCCTACTTCACGTTGCACACAACCCTCGTCGCGCTGGCGCGCCTGCTCGCGCCCTTCACGCCCTTCCTCGCCGAGGAGCTCTGGCGCAACCTCGCGCGCTCCCTCGACGGCGGCGCCCCGGAGAGCGTGCACCTGGCCGACTGGCCCGCTCCCGTGCCCCTCGACCCGGGCGGCGGCGTCTTCGTGGACGAAACGCTGAACGCCGAGACGCAGCTGCTCAAGCGCGTCGCCTCCCTGGGCCGCGCGGCGCGGGCGAAGGCGGGCCTGCGCGTGCGCCAGCCCCTCGCCGCGCTGCTGGTCAGGCCGCGCTCGCCCGCCGAGGCCGATGCCCTCGCCCGCAACGAGGCTCTCCTGCTGGAGGAGCTGAACGTGAAGGCGCTCACGCTGCTGGAGGACGAAGCCGCCGTCGCCGCCTTCGCGGTGAAGCCCAACCTGCCCGCGCTCGGCCCCCGCCTGGGGCGCGGGCTGGGGGCCGTGCGCGCCGCCCTCGCCGGCATGGACGCGGACGAACTGGCCGCCGCCGTGCGCGCGGGACGCCCCGTGACCGTCGCCGGCCACGAACTGGCCCCCGCCGACCTGCTCGTCGAAACGCGCGGGCGCGAGGGCTACGCCGCCGTCAGCGAGGGCGGCCACACCGTCGCCGTGGCCACCGCCCTCACGCCCGCGCTCGTGGACGAGGGCCACATGCGCGAGATCGTGCGCCGCCTGCAGGACCTGCGCCGCGAGGCCGGGCTCGACCTCGCCGATCGCATCACCGCCTGGTGCGCGGGCGGCGACGCGGTCGCGCGCGTGCTCGCCGCCCACGGCCCGTACGTGCGCGAGGAGACGCTGGCCGCGGACCTGCTCGCGGAGCCGCCGCCGGAGGACGCCGTGCGCGCCGAATTCGCCCTCGACGGCGAGACGGTCGTCGCGGGCGTGCGGCGGGCCTCGCCGTGACCGCCCGCGACGCGCCCCGCCCGCGCGCCGTCCTCTTCGACCTCGACGACACGCTGCTGGACTGGCAGACCGCCGTGCACGTCTCCTGGGAGACGGTCTGCGCCGAGGCCGCCCCCCGCCTCGGCGCGGACGCCGCCGCCCTGCGCCGCGCCATCCAGCGCGAGGGCGCGCGCTTCTGGGCCGACGAGGCGGCGGTCGCCGGCTACCGCGTGCGGCCCCTCGCTTCGCGCCGCGAGATCGTGCGCCTCGCCCTGCGCGCCGAGGGCCTCGACGAAGCCCCCGCCGATGCGCTCGCGCGCCATTCGCTGGCCGAACTGCGCGAGCGCATCGTCCCCTTCCCCGACGCCCTCGACACGCTCGACGCCCTGCGCGCCGTGGGCTACCGCCTGGCGCTCGTGACCAACGGCTCCGCCGACACGCAGCGCGCCAAGATCGAGCGCTGGGGGCTGGAAGCGCGCTTCGAGGCCATCGTCGTGGAGGGCGAATTCGGGCGCGGCAAGCCCGACCCCGCCGTCTTCGCCCACGCCCTCACGGGTACGGGGGCCGCGCCCGCGGACGCCTGGATGGTGGGCGACAACCTCTACGCCGACATCGGCGGCGCGCAGGCCGCGGGCATCCACGGCGTCTGGATTCACCGCGATCGCCTGCCCTTCCCCGACGATCCGCCTGCCTGGCCCGGGCGGCGCATCGGCCACCTGGCGGAGCTGCGCGCCGCCCTGGACGCCGCCCCCGCGCCCTGAGCCTGGCCCGCAGCCGCGCTCCCGCTACACTCGAACGCAACCGCCGCGAGGAGGCCCGCGCCCATGCCCCGACCGAGCGTGATCGCGACCGCGACGCTCGCCCTCATGGGCGTGGGGCTGGTCGCCGCCGTGGTCGTGCTCGCCCTTGCGCGCGACGACGGACGCCTCCCCCCGCCCTCCCCCTCCGAGCCCGCCGCCTACACCGTCGCGCTCGTGGAGGAGGCCCTTGCCTACTACGAGCGCGAGGGCCTCGATGCCGCCCTCGCCCGCTACCGCTCCCCCTCCGCCGTCGATGGCGACTGGTACGTGTTCATCGCCGACGCCGCCAGCGGCGACGTCCTCGCCCACTACGACCCGGAGGTCGTCGGCGAGCCCCTCGACGGCCCCCTCGGCGTCGACGTCACCGGCTACCGCTTCGGCGAGATCCTGCGGGCGGCGGACGAACGGGGCAGCTGGGTCTCCTACGTCTTCGCCAGCCCCCGCAGCGGGGAACCGCAGCGCAAGCACGCCTGGGTGGTGCGCCGCGACGGCCTCCTCTTCGGCTCCGGCTGGTACGACCATGCCGCCTTCGCGACGCCCGCGCCGGAGCCGACCTCCGCGCCCACGCCCGCCCCGCCCGGCAAGGGCTCGCCCGCCGCCTTCACGCGCGCGTTCGTGGCGCAGGCGCTGGCGCTGGTCGAAACGCGCGGCTTCTCCCACGCCCTCGACTACTACAACAGCCCCGAAAGCATCGACGGCGACTGGTACGTCTTCATCGCCCAGGCGGGCGACGGAACCGTGCTCGCGCACGCCGCCAGCCCCGGCCACGTGGGCCAGAGCCTGCTCGGCCCGCTCGGCGTCGATTCCACCGGCGACCGCTTCGGCCCGCGCCTGCTGGCCGCCACCGCGGAGGGCGTCTGGGTGGACTACGTCCATCGCAACCCGCGCACCTGCCACGTGGGCGTCAAGCACGCCTGGGCCGTCAGCCGCGACGGCGTCGTCTACGTCTCCGGCTGGTACGCGGAGGACGTGCCCGTGCATCCCCTGCTGCCGGGCAAGTGCGAGCCCGAGGCCTACGCGCACGCCACCCTCCGGCTCGCCGTCGCGCGCTACGACGCCGTGGGCCGCGAGGCCGCCATCGCCTTCCACGGCGATCCGTCCAACAACGACGGGCGCTGGTACGTCTTCTTCGTGGACCCCGCCGCCGGAACCGTGATCGCCCACCCCGCCGCCGCCTTCGTCGGCTACGACTTCGCCGCGGGCGACGAGGGCTACGACGACAGCGGCTTCCACTACGCCCCCCTCCTGTCGCGCGCCACGCCCGCGGGCGTCTTCGTGCGCGGCGTCATCAGCTCCCCCACGCGCGACGAGCTCAACCCCTTCCACGCCGCCGAGGAGGTGAAGCACTACCACGCCGTCCTCCACGACGGCATCGTCTTCGCCACCGGCTGGTACGAGCCCGCGCCCGACCCCGTGGCCGACCCGCCCGGCTACGCCCGTCTGCTCGTGGCGCGCGCCCTCACCCGCTACGACGACCAGGGCCTCGACGCCACGCTCACCTACTACAACTCCCCCGAAAGCGTCGAGGACGGGCGCTACGCCTTCGTGCTCGAGGACCGGGGCCCCGACGCCCTTTACACCGTCGCCGACGCCGCCCGCCCCGGGCGCGTGGGCACGGCGGGCGGCTGGGTCGATGCCAGCGGCTTCGACTACGGCGCGGCCTTCCGCGAGGCCACGAAGGCGGGCGGCTGGGTCAGCCACCTCTCCGCGGAGGGCGCGCCCCGCCGCACCTGGATCGTGCGCCGCGGCGACCTGCTCTTCGGCGCGGGCTACGACGTCGAGTAGGCGCGCGCCTACGGCTCGAGCACGATCTTGCCGAAGTTGGCGTTCGACTCCATGTGCGCCTGCGCCGCCGCCGCCTCCCGCAGCGGCCACACGCCGTCCACGGGCACGACGATGCGCCCCGACGCCAGATGCGGCAGCACGCTCGTCTCGAAGGCGCGCGTGGCCAGCGCCTTCTGCTCCGGCGGGCGCGCGCGCAGGGTGGTGCCGCGCACCTGCAGCCGCTTCGTCAGCAGCGGGCCGAGGCTCGCCCCCTCCGCCACCGCCCCGCCCATCAGCCCCACCAGCGTCATGCGCCCCTGCCGCGCGAGGGCGCGCAGGTTGCGCTCCCAGTAGGCCGCGCCGATCACGTCCAGGATCGCGTCCACGCCCGCGCCGTCCGTGGCCGCCAGCGCCGCCTCCGCGAAATCGGCCTCGCGGTAGTTCACGCCGAGGTCGAGCCCGAGGGCGGCGGCCCGCTCCAGCTTCTCCGCCGAGCCCGCCGTGCCCATGACGAAGGAGGCCCCCATGACCTTCGCGATCTGGATGGCGGCCACGCCCACGCCCGATCCGGCGGCGTGCACGAGCACGCGCTCGCCCGCGCGCAGTTCGCACTGGCGGAGCGCGTCGTGGGCGGTGATGAACACCTCCGGCACGGCCCCCGCCTCGCGCCAGCCGAGGGCCTCGGGCACGCGCACGGCCAGCCGCCAGTTCACGCTCACGCGCTCGGCGTAGCCCCCGCCCGCCAGCAGCCCCATCACGCGGTCGCCCGCCGCGAAGTCCCCGGCGCGCGCCCCCGCCTCCAGCACCTCCCCGGCGAACTCCAGCCCCGGAATCTCGTGCTCCGGCTTCGGCCCGGGCTGCGGGTAGGCCCCCCGCCGCTGCAGCAGGTCGGCGCGGTTGAGGGCGCAGGCGCGCACCGCCACCAGCAGGTCGTCGGGGCCCGCCAGCGGCTCCGGCACCTCGCGCCAGACGAGCTCGCCGCCCTCGATGACGATCGCCTTCACGCCGCCTCCCCGTCAGGCGTCGGGCGCGTCCGCGTCCGCGTCGGGCATGGCCATGCCCAGCGTGTGGAAGCCGCCGTCCACGTAGAGCACCTGGCCGCTCACGTTCGCGCCCGCGTCGCTGGCGAGGAAGACGGCGGCGCCGCCCACGTCCTCGATGGAGATGTGGCGGCGCAGGGGCGTCACGCGCGGGAACACCTTGTAGAGGTTGCGGAACTCGCCCACGCCCGCCGCCGAGAGCGTGCGCACCGGCCCCGCGCTGACGGCGTTCACGCGCACGCCCCCCGGCCCCACATCCGAGGCCAGGTAGCGCACCGCCGATTCCAGCGCCGCCTTGGCCACGCCCATCACGTTGTAGCTCGGCATCATCTTCTGCGAGCCGTGGTAGGTGAGCGTGGTCACGCTGCCGCCCTCCGTCATGAGGGGGGCCGCCGCGCGCGTCATCGCCACCAGCGAGTAGACGGAGATTTCGAGGGCCAGCAGGAAGCCCTCGCGGCTCGTCTCGATGAAGGGGTTGCCCAGATCCTCGCGCTTCGCCCCCACCACCCCGTGCGCGAGCGCGTCGATGCCCCCGAAGCGCTCCCCCGCCTTCGCGAAGAGGGCCGCGATTTCGGCGTCGCTGGTGGCGTCGCAGGGCTCCACGAAGTCGCAGCCGATGCGCTCCGCCAGGGGCCGCACGCGCTTCTCCATGCCCGGCCCGTAGGAGAGCCCCACGCGCGCCCCCGCCTCGTGCATCGCCTTCGCGATCCCCCACGAGATGGAGCGCTCGTTGGACACGCCGCAGACGAGCGCCGTCTTGCCGTCCAGCGAACCGGCCGCTCCCGCCATGCGCCAAGCCTACGGGCGCGCCCCCGTGGCGGCAACGCCCGCTAACGGGGCTGCGGCGTAGAATGGGCCGCGCATGGACGCCGTGCTCGCCATCACGATCAACATCGATCCCGACATCGGCGGGATTTTCGGCCTCACGCTCACCTGGCACGGCCTCTTCACCGCCGCCGGCATCATCGCCGGCGTGCTCCTCGCCGTGCGCCTCGCGCGCGCCGACGGCGTCCCCTCCGAAACCGCGCAGGAGGTCGCCCTCGTGGCCGTCGTCTCCGCCATCGTGGGCGCGCGCCTCTTCTACGTGTTCGAGCACTGGGACCAGTTCGGGAACGACCTCGCGGGCATCGTGCTCGACATCACGGAGGGCGGCATCACGCTCTACGGCGGCCTCATCGGCGGCGTGCTCGGCGGGCTCGTCTACGGCCTCATCCGGCGGCTGCCCATCGCCATCACGCTCGACGCCGCCGCCCCCGGCATGATCCTCGGCCAGGGCGTGGGCCGCATCGGCGACCTCATCAACGGCGAGCACCTGGCCACCGCCAGCGACCTGCCCTGGGCCTTCGTCTACGCGCACCCCGACACGCTGGGCGAGCTGGGCGCCTCCGTGCACCCCACGGCGGGCGGCTACGAGCTGCTCGGCGACTTCCTCATCCTCGCCATCCTGCTGTTCGTCGGGCGGCGCTTCATCAGGGTGCCGGGCTGGACCTTCTGCCTCTACATGGCCCTCTACTCGGTCATGCGCTTCGGCCTCTCCGAGCTGCGCGTGGACGAGCAGACGCTCGGCGGTGCGCCCGTGCCCCAGCTGGTGGCGGCGGTCATCCTCGGGCTGGCCCTCATCCTCATGGGCGTGCTGCGCCGCTGGCCCGGCCCCATCACGCCGGAGTGGGAGGACCGCGTGCTCGGCCCGCCCCCCGCCGCCAGCGCCGACGCCGACGCCCCCGCGCGCCCGTGAGCGCCCCGCCCCGCCTCACCCTCTACACGCGTGCGGACTGCGGCCTCTGCGAACGGGCGCGCGCCCTGCTCGAACGGCTGCGCGCGCCCCTCGGCCTGCCCCTCGACCTCGTCGACGTGGACGCCAGCGACTCCCTGCGCGCGCGCTACGGCGAGGCCGTGCCCGTGGTCGCGCTCGACGGCGTCGAGATCGCGCGCGCGCCCATCGCCCCCGCCGCGCTGGAGGCGCGCCTGCGCGAACGCGCCCCTCAACGGTAGAGCCCGCGCTCGCGGACGTGGGCCGCCACCGCCGCGGGCAGCAGGTCGTCCACGGGCTCGCCCGCGCGCACGCGCTCCCGCACGAGCGTCGAGCTGATCGCCAGCGGCGGCATCGTCACGACCGTCACGCGCGCGCCCGCCGGGGCTTCCACGGGTTCGCCCGCGCGCGCCGCCACGGCCAGCCGCGCCAGCGCCACGATGGCCTCCGGCTCGCGCCAGGCGGGCAGGTCCGCCAGCGCGTCGCTCCCGAGGATGAGCACGAGGTCCGTCTCGCCCTCGTCGCGCAGTTCGCGCAGCGTGTCCACCGTGTAGCTGGGCCCCGCGCGTCCGACCTCGCGCGCGTCCACCTCGAAGGCGGGATTGCCCGCCGCCGCCCGCCGCGTCATCGCCAGCCGCTCCGCCGCCGGGGTCACGCCGCGCGCGGCCTTGCGCCAGGGGTCGCCCGCGGGCAGCAGGCGGACGCGCGCCAGCCCCAGCTGGCGGCGCGCGGCCTCGCCCAGCGCCAGGTGCCCCAGATGGGGCGGGTCGAACGAGCCCCCCAGCAGCCCCGCTGGCATGGCCGCAGTCTAGCCGGGATACTGGCCGCGCGATGTCACCCACGAGGAGCGCGCGGATGCCCGCCGCCGTCGCGCTGCTGAAACGATGGGCGCCTCCTCCGCGGTATGGCTGGCCGCTCGTGTGGCTGGCGCTGGCGGCGGGGTACGCCGCGTACTACTGGTCGAATCCGGTCGGGATCACCCCGGACAGCAGGGGCTATCTGGAGTTTTCCGGAGGCAGGACGGCGGGCTATCCGCTGTTTCTCGACGCGGTGCTTGCCGTATTCGGCACGGTTGACGCGGTGCCGAAGGTGCAGCTCGGTCTGGCGGCGCTGTCAT
Source organism: Tepidiformaceae bacterium (assembly GCA_958295975.1). GTDB lineage: Bacteria > Chloroflexota > Dehalococcoidia > Tepidiformales > Tepidiformaceae > UBA2991. Next base: position 1,341,293 of record OY282446.1, read on the forward strand.
TCGCGTTCCTGGGATGGAGCGTCCACCGCGCCTTCGGCGGCGCCATCCTCGCCGTGATCCTCGTCCTCCTGCTCTTCGACCACAACACCCTGGCGGGGCTTCACGCCACCATCGGGACGGAATCGACGTTCGTCTCGCTGCTGTGCGTGATGGCCGGCGGTCTGGCGCTGCTGGCGGGACGGCCGCGCTGGCAGCTGGCCGCTGTCTCCGCGTTCGCCTGCGGCCTGGCCATCATGGTGCGGCCCGCCGCGCTCAGCCTTCTGCCGATCTGGCCGCTTGCGCTGTGGTTCGTCTGGGGCAAGGGCGCCGGGCAACGGACGCGCCTGCTGGCGGCGGTCGTCGTCCCCCTGCTGCTCTGCTTCCTCGCCGAGAACGCGGTCTGGCATCTGAAGCACGATGCCGGGCTCGGAGACCGCCCGCTCCTCGCCAACCGGCACGTGTTCGCCAAGGCGCTGGTGCTGGGGCCGGAGCCGGTCGTGGACGCCGCCGCCCTGGCGCTTGCGGTGGACGCGGGCCGGACGGAGATGGCGCCCGCGCGCGCGCTCATCGCCGGAGCTCCCGACTGGCGGGCGCGGACGCTGTTGCTGCGCCAGTTCGAGGTCGCGGCCCAATACCCGACCGACTCCCGCGTGTCCGGCGAGGAGCTGCGGGCGATCGCCCGGCGGCGCGGCGTCACCGGGAACGAACTCCAGGGCGACGTGGGCTGGGCGGCCATGTTCGGCGCGCCGGGCGACTGGCTCGCGAACGCGCTCACCCACTACCGCGGGCTCTGGAGCGCGTACTGGCTCTTCGACGCGGATTCCATCGCGCGCTACGAAGCGTACACGGCGGGGCTGGACGACAGCCCGCTCTTCCGCGAGGCGCGCGTGTTCGACCCGCTCGTCGAGTCGGCATCCTGGCCACCCTGGGAACGTCTCGCGCGCTTCCTGCCCGGGGTGGAGAGCCTCGACTGGCTCCCCACCGTGAACACCACGCGCTGGAAACAGGGAGCGGGACTGCTGGCCTCGGCGCTGGCGATCATGCTCGCCCCGTGGCAGCGCCTCCGGCGCGGAACGCGCGGCGCGGACGCACGGCTGGCCGTCGCCGCCCTCGCCGGCCTGGCGGTGCACGGTCACTTCCTGCTGATCGGCCTTACCGGCGTGGCCACGCCGCGCTATGCTCACGCCATGTGGCCGCTGATGGCGCTGTGCGTCGTGCTGGTAACCGCGTGGGCGCTCGAACGCGCGCGCGAATGGTGGAACTGGTCCGGGCCGCGCTTCCCCGCCGTCCGCCGGGCGGAACCGGCATGACGCCCGATTCCGCCGCCGGCTTGGACGTGGCCGTGCTCCTGCCCTGCCGCAACGAAGCGGAGACGATCACCGGCGTGGTCGGGGCGTTCCGCGCGGCGCTGCCCGACGCCCGCTGCTACGTCTACGACAACGCATCCACGGACGGCACCGCCGAGGCCGCCGCCGCCGCCGGCGCAGAGGTGCGCTCCGAGCCCGTCGCGGGCAAGGGCAACGTCGTGCGCCGCATGTTCATGGACGTCGAGGCCGACGCCTACGTCCTCGCCGACGGCGACGGCACCTACGAGGCCGCCGCCGCCCCGCGCATGGTCGAGCGGCTCGTCGCCGGGAATCTGGACATGGTGGTGGGGACGCGCGTGGACGCCGCGGGCCAGCGCGCCCGGCGCCGCGGGCACGGCCCCGGCAACGCCCTGCTGGGCTGGCTCGTGCGCGCGCAGTTCGGCGGCGGCTTCACCGACGTCAGCTCGGGCTACCGCGTGCTGTCGCGCCGTCTGGTCAAGTCCATTCCCATCACCTCGCGGCAATTCGAGATCGAGCCCGAATTGACGGTCCACTGCGCGCACCTGCGGCTGCCCTGCGCCGAAATGCCCACCCGCTACGTCGAGCGCCCGCCGGGGGGCGAGAGCAAGCTGGGCACGATGCGCGACGGGCGGCGCGCGCTCCTCGCCATCGCCCTGCTGGTGCGCGACGTGTATCCCATCCGCTTCTTCTCGATCATCGGCGCGGCCTTCGCGCTGGCGGCGCTGGGGCTGGCGATTCCCCTCTTCCTCACCTGGCTGGAGAGCGGCCTGGTGCCGCGCTTCCCCACGGCCATCCTGTGCGTCGGGCTGGGGGTGGTCGCCTGTAGCGCCTTCCTCGCCGGGCTCGTGCTCGACGGCGTCAGCCAGAGCCTGCGCCAGACGAAGCTGCTGGAGTACATGCGCCATCCGTCGGTGCGCGAGGCGCTCGCGCGCGGGCGCGGGGACGGCGCGCATGGGGATTAGCACTCGCGCGCGGAGAGTGCTAACATGTCCGCGAGAGGTCCAGCATGGCGTTATCAGAGCGGCGAGCCAGAATCCTCGCCCTTATCGTCGAAGACTACGTGGACAGCGCCCAGCCGATCGGCTCGGCCACGCTGGTGGCGCGCCACGACCTCGACCTCTCCAGCGCCACCGTGCGCAGCGAGATGGCCGCGCTCGAGGACGACGGCCTCATCACCCACCCCCACACCTCCGCCGGGCGCGTGCCCAGCGACCGCGGCTACCGCACCTACGTCGGCTCGCTCATGAACGAGCGCCCCCTCACCAGCGAGGAGGAGCTGACCATCCTCCACCAGTTCCACCAGAGCGTGGCCGACCTCGAACGCTGGGTGGCGCTCTCCGCCAGCGTGCTCGCCAACGCCATGCGCAACGCCGCCATCGCCACCCTGCCCCGCCCCGCCGAGGCGCGCCTGCGCCAGCTCCAGCTGGTCGAACTCACCGGCGAGCGCGTCCTCCTCATCGCCGTCATGAACGACGCCGCCGTGCGCCAGCAGTCCTTCGAATACGCCGAGGGCGTCACGCAGGAGCGGCTCACGCGCCTCGCGGGCCGCCTCAACGAGCGTCTGGCGGGGCGCGCGGCGGAGGAGATCGCCGCCCTCGCCCCGGCGCCGGGCCCCCACGCCGCCCTCGAGGCGCTCGTGCTCCGGTGCGTGGCCGAACTGGTGCGCGACGAGTCCGCCGCCGCCGCCGAGCCGCCCGTCATTGAGGGCGTGCGCGAACTGCTGCGCCAGCCCGAATACGAGGGCGACAGCGACCGCCTGCTCGACGCCCTCGAGGCCGTGGAGCGTTCCCGCCTGCGCCGCGCCATCCCCGACCGCCCCCTCGGCGCGGAGGACGTGGCCGTCGTCATCGGCGACGAAAACGCCGACGGCCCCTACCGCGACATGAGCTTCGTGCTCGCCCGCTACGGCCCGCCCGGCGGCGTGGGCGGCGTCGTCGGCCTGCTCGGCCCCACCCGCCTCCACTACCCCGAGGCCGTCGCCCACGTGCGCTACGTGCGCGACGTGCTCACCGAACTCACGCGCCGCTTCTACGGCGAGACGGGCGCGCCCGCGTCCGGGGAGGACCGATGAGCGACGAACGCCCGCGGCCCGTCGACCGCCGCGCCGCCGCGCGCATGGCCGCCGCCGAAGACGCCGCGCCCGAAGACGCGCCCGCGCCCGCCGTCGCCGTGCCCGAAGACGCCGCCGCGGAGCCCTCCGCGCCCGACGAACTGGCCGAAGCGCTGGCCCGCGCCGAACGCTTCGAGGCCAGCTGGAAGCGCGCCGCCGCCGACCTCGCCAACTACCGCCGCCGCGTCGAGCGGGAGCGCGCCGAACAGCAGCGCCTCGCCCGCGCCGCCCTCGTGCTCGGCATCCTGCCCGTGCACGACGACTTCGCGCGCGCCGCCGAGACGCTCGACGACGCCCTCGCCGGGAACGGCTGGGTGCGGGGCGTGCTCGCCATCCAGCGCAAGCTGGCGGCCCTGCTCGAAAGCATGGGCGTGGAGGAAATCCCCGCCGCCGGCGAACCCTTCGACCCTTCCCGCCATGAGGCCGTGGCCCGCGCGCCCGGCCCCGACAACGTCTGCCTCGACGTCGCCCAGCGGGGCTACAGCCTCGACGGCGGCCTCATCCGCCCCGCCCTCGTCGTCGTCGGCGACGGCGAGGCGCCCGATGCCCCCGCCGACGCCGACGCCTGACCCGCACATCGCCGCAAGGAGAACGCGAACCATGCCCAAAGTCCTCGGAATCGACCTCGGAACCACGAACAGCGCCATGGCCGTGATGGAAGGCGCCGAGCCCGCCGTCGTGCCCAACGCCGAGGGCGCGCGCACCACCCCCTCCGTCGTCGCCATCACCAAAACCGGCGAGCGCCTCGTGGGGCAGGTGGCCAAACGCCAGGCCATCACCAACCCGGAGCACACCGTCTACAGCATCAAGCGCTTCATGGGCCGCAAGCACGCCGACGCGGAGGTGCGGCGCGCCGTCGCCTCCATGCCCTACGCCACCGACGCCGCCCCCAACGGCGACGTGCGCGTGACCATGGGCGAGGGCCGCCACAGCCCCCCCGAAATCAGCGCCATGATCCTGCAGAAGCTGAAGGCCGACGCGGAGGCCTACCTCGGCGAACCCGTCTCCGAGGCCGTCATCACCGTGCCCGCCTACTTCAACGACGCCCAGCGCCAGGCCACCAAGGACGCGGGCCGCATCGCCGGGCTCGACGTGCTGCGCATCATCAACGAGCCCACCGCCGCCTCCCTCGCCTACGGCCTCGACCGCAAGGCCGACGAGGTCATCGCCGTCTACGACCTCGGCGGCGGCACCTTCGACATCTCCATCCTCGAAATCGGCGACGGCGCCTTCCAGGTGCTCAGCACCAACGGCAACACCCACCTCGGCGGCGACGACTTCGACGACCGCGTCATCGACTGGCTCATCGACGAGTTCCGCCAGGCCGAGGGCATCGACCTGCGCCAGGACCGCCAGGCCCTCCAGCGCCTCAAGGCCGAGGCCGAAAAGGCCAAGATCGAGCTCTCCAGCGCCAGCCAGACCGAGATCAACCTGCCCTTCATCACCGCCGACGCCAGCGGCCCCAAGCACCTCAACCTGTCGCTCACGCGCGCGCGCCTCGAACAGCTCGTGGGCGAGCTCCTGCGCGGCACCCTCGATCCCGTGAAGAAGGCTCTCGACGATGCCGGCAAGGCCGCCGCCGACATCGACGAGGTCGTGCTCGTGGGCGGCCAGACGCGCATGCCCGCCGTGCAGCGGCTGGTGGGCGAATTCTTCGGCAAGGAACCGCACAAGGGCGTCAACCCCGACGAGGTCGTGGCCGTCGGCGCCGCCATCCAGGCGGGCGTGCTCAAGGGCGACGTGCACGACGTGCTGCTGCTCGACGTCACCCCCCTCACGCTCGGCATCGAGACGCTCGGCGGCGTGATGACCACCATCATCCCGCGCAACACCACCATCCCCACCGCCCGCAGCCAGGTGTTCAGCACCGCCGCCGACAACCAGCCCAGCGTCGAAATCCACGTGCTCCAGGGCGAACGCCCCATGGCCCCCGACAACAAGTCGCTGGGCAAGTTCAACCTCGACGGCATCCTCCCCGCCCCCCGCGGCCTCCCCCAGATCGAGGTCACCTTCGACATCGACGCCAACGGCATCGTCAACGTCGGCGCCGTGGACAAGGGCACCGGGCGCGAGCAGAAGATCACCATCCAGGCCTCCAGCGGCCTGAACGAGGAGGAGATCCAGCGCATGCAGCGCGACGCCGAGCTGCACGCCGGGGAGGACCGCGCCCGCCGCGAGCTGGTCGATCTGCGCAACCTCGCCGACGGCGCCGCCTGGCAGGCCGAGAAGACCCTCGCCGACAACGCGGACAAGATCGACGACGCGCTCAAGGCCGAGGTCGAGGAGAAGGTGAAGGCCGTGCGCGAGGCCCTCGACGACCCGGACGCGGACGCGGCCCGCATCCAGGCCGCCCTCGACGCCCTCACCCAGGCCCTCCAGCGCGTGGGCGAAGCCGTCTACGGACAGGCGGGCGCGCAGGCCCCCGGCCCCGACGACGCCCCGCCCCCGCCCGGCGGCGACCCCGGCGCGGGCGCGGGCGAGGGCACCGTCGAGGGCGAATTCCGCGAGGTCTGACGTCCCGTGGAGATTCCCGACGCCACCCTGCGCGACCTGCGCGAGGTCGGGCGCGACCTCTACCGCCTCGGCCTCGTCAGCAGCCGCGGCGGCAACCTCAGCGTGCGCGACGGCCACGCCCTCTGGATCACGGGCACGGGCGCCATGCTCGGCTACCTGGGCGCGCGCGACGTCAGCCGCGCCCTCCCCGACGGCGCCCACGATCCGCCCCCGCCCTCCAGCGACACCGTCCTCCACTGGACCATCTACGCCACCACGGACGCGGGGGCCGTGGCCCACGCCCACCCCCGCCACGCCGTCGCTCTCTCCTTCGAGCGCGACCGCTTCACGCCGGAGGACGCCGAGGGCCGCATCCACCTGCGCGAGGTCCCCGTGGTCGCGCCCGGCCCGCTGCAGGAGCAGCAGCTCGCCGAGGCCCTGCGCGAGGCCCGCGTGGCCATCCTGCGCGGCCACGGCGCCTACGCCCGCGCCGCCTCCCTGTGGGACGCCCTCCACTGGATCACCGCGCTCGAGGAGAGCGCGCACGTCGCTTGGCTGCGGCGCCTCGCCAGCCGCTAGGGCCCCCTCCCGTCTGCTACCATCGCGCCATGATCGTCGACGCCCACGCGCATCTCTTCCCGCCCGCGCAGGCGCGCGCCCGCGAGGCCATCGCCGCGCGCGACGCGGGCTTCGCCGCGATCTACGCCAGCCCCCGCGCGGACATGGCGGGCGCGCCCGAGCTGCTCGCGGCCCTGCGCGCGGACGGCGTGGACCTGGCCGTCGCCCTCGGCTTCGCCTTCGCCGCCGCGCGCGACCTCGCCGAACAGAACGAGTACCTGCTGGCCGCCGCCGCCGAGGCCCCCGCCGCCATCGCGCCCTTCGCCACGGTCAATCCCGCCCTGCGCGGCTGGGAGCGCGAGGCCCGCCGCGCGCTCGCCGCCGGGGCGCGCGGCTTCGGCGAGCTGCGCCCCGGCGACCAGGGCTGGGACCCGCTCGGCGCGGAGGGACGCCGCCTCGCCGCCCTCGCCGGGGATGCCGGGGCCGCCCTCCTCTGGCACGCGAGCGAGCCCGTGGGCCACGCCTACCCGGGCAAGGCGGGCGGCCTCTCCCCGACGCAGCTGATCGAGGTCGCCGCCGCCGCCCCCGCCGTCGCCATGGTGGGCGCGCACCTGGGCGCGGGCGCCTCCTTCTACCTCGCCATGCCCGAAGTGCGCGGAGCCGTCCCCAACCTCCTCTTCGACACCGCCGCCGCCAGCCTGCTCTACGAACCCGCGAGTGTCGCCCGCCTGGTGGAGGCGGCGGGCCGCGACCGCGTCCTCTTCGGCTCCGACTTCCCCCTGCGGCGGCCCGGCGCGGAGCTGCGGCGCGCGCTCGCCGGACTCGATGCCGAAGCCGCCGCCGCCGTCTCCGGCGGGAACGCCCGCGCCCTCCTGCTTCGAGACCGCCGGTGACCGCTCCGCCGGAGAAGAGCCACCGCCTGTTCGTCGCCTGCGAACTCTCCGGGGACGTGCGCGCGACCGTCGGCGGGCTGGTCGAGACCCTGCGCGGCCAGAGCGAGGGGGCCGTGCGCTGGGTCGATCCGCGCAGCCTGCACGTCACCCTCAAGTTCCTCGGCGAGGCCCCCGAACGCAGCATCCCCGCCGTCAAGGTCGCCCTGCAGGAGGCGGTCGTGCGCCACTCCCCCTTCACCCTCGAGCTGGACGGCATCGGCATGTTCGGCGGGCGCGAGGGGCTGCGCGTGCTGTGGGCCGCCGTGGCTGGCGACGTGCTCCGGCTGGAGGCGCTCGCCCGCGACGTGAACCGCGCTCTCGCCGTGGTCGGCTTCCCGCCGGAGACTCGCCCCTTCCGCCCGCACCTCACGCTGGGCCGCGTGCGCGACCACGTGCCCACGCGCCAGCGCGCCGAAATCGAGGTGGCCGCGGGCAAGGTCGAGGTGCCCGCCAGCGAGTGGGTCACCGACGCCATCGCGCTCGTCCGCAGCCGTCTCCAGCCCACCGGCCCGCGCCACGACATCCTCGCCACCTTCCCCCTGCGCGCCCCCCGCGCCCAATCCTGACCGGGAGGAACCCATGCCCGCCGACGCCCATCCCGAACCCACCGAGGACGAGGTCCGCGGCTACTTCGAGAGCTGCAGCAACTGGGGCCGCTGGGGCCCCGACGACAACGCCGGCACGGTCAACCTGATCACGCCGCAGAAGCGCCGCGAGGGGGCCGCCCTCGTGCACAGCGGGCGCGCCGTCTCCCTCGCCTACCCCCTCGACACGGTGGGCGGGCCCGGCAACCGCAACCCCGCCCAGCACTTCCTGCGCTTCGACCACCGCGCCTCCGCCGACTACATCGGCCTCGTCTTCCACGGCTACGCCACCACGCACGTGGACGCCCTCTGCCACATCTTCTGGGAGGGCAAAAGCTGGAACGGCAGGCCCGCCGCCGAAACGGTCACCTCCGCGGGCGCGCGCTCCGGCGACGTGGCCGCCTGGAAGGACGGCATCGTCACGCGCGGCGTGCTGCTCGACGTCCCCCGCCTGCGCGGCGTGGACCACGTGACCGTGGACGCCCCCGTGCGCGGCCACGAGCTGGAGGCCGCCGCCGAGGCCGAGGGCGTGGAGCTGCGCCCCGGCGACGCCGTGCTCGTGCGCGGCGGACGCCCCGCCTGGCTGGCCGCCAACCCCGACGCCGCGCCCGGCGTGCCCCCCGTGCCCGGCCTGCACGCCGACTGCGTGCCCGTGCTGCGCCGCCGCGACGCCGCCATCCTCGGCTGGGACATGCTCGACGCGCGCCCCACGCCCTACCCCATGTTCGAGGATCCGCCCGCCCCCGGCGGCCCCGTGCACGTGCTCGCCATCGTCCGCCTCGGCCTGCCCCTGCTCGACAACGCCTTCCTCGACCCGCTCGCCGAGGCCTGCGCGGAGGAGGGCCGCTGGGAGTTCATGCTCACCGTCGCGCCCCTGCATGTGCGCGGCGGCACCGGCTCCCCCGTCAACCCCATCGCCCTCTTCTGATTCGCCACTCGCCGCCCGCGCCCCTACGATGGGCGCAGCCAGATCGGGAAGGGACGGGATTATGCCGAAGCGCGCCATGCTCGCGATCGGGGGAGCGCTCGCCGCCCTGCTCCTGCTCGCCTGCGGCGACGACCGCCTCTCGCCGGAGGAGTACTTCCCCCGCGTGCAGGCCATCGCCGACGACGTCAACGGGACCGTCGGCGCGGGCGCGGACCGGCTCGCCGCCGCGGGCGCGGACCCCGCCGCCAGCGAGGCCTCCCTCGTGGAGGCGGTGCGGGCGTTCTTCGTCACGCTCGCCGATGCCCTCGACGCCGCCAACACCGACCTCGCCGACCTCTCGGACTCGCCCGACGGCGTGGAGGACGCCCACGCCGCCTTCGCCGCGCAGACCATCGACCTCGCCGCCGCTTTCCGCGACCTCTCCGATCGCCTCGCCGACGCCGCGAGCTTCGACGATCTGAACGCCGTCCTCGCCCCGCTCGATCCGTCGTTCGGCCTCGACGCGGAGTTCCTCGCCGCCTGCGAGGGGCTGGAGCGCGCCGCCGCCGATGCCGGGCAGCCGCTCGACATGCAGTGCGCCCTCGACCTGATCCCCGAGGACGCCTTCACCGTTGCGGACCCCGCCGCCGCCTACTTCGAGGCGCTACAGGCCATCGCCGACGTCACGAACGAGGACATCGAGGCCCTGGCGATCGCCTACGCGGAGGCGCAGGAGGCGGCCCGCTCGGCGGGGGATCTGACCGCGGCCATCGCCGCCTACTTCCGCGAGAGCGCCCTCGTCATGGACGCCGCCGCGCAGCAGGGCGGCGCCCTCCCGCCCCCCGCCGCCGTGCGCGCCGCCCACGACGTCTTCCTCGCCGAGCTGGGGAACCTCGCCAGCCAATTCGGCGAGACCGCCTGGCGCATCGACAACGCGGGCGACATCGACGAGGTGAACGACATCCTCGAGTCCCTGCCCGAATCGTTCGGGCGGCCCGCGGAGTTCGCCGCCGCCTGCGACGCCCTCGAACGGGCCGCCGCGGACGCCGGGCTCGCCCTCGAGCTCGGCTGCGGGGAGGAGAGCTGACCATGCCCGAAGAGAACGGCGGCGAATTCCTGCCCGAACGGGCGATGGTCGTCGTCGCCCACCCCGACGACGCCGAGTTCATGGTGGCGGGCACCGCGGCCAAATGGGCCGCGCGCGGCGCCGAGGTGACCTACGCCGTCATCACCAACGGCAACAAGGGCAGCGAGGACCCGGAGATGACGCCCACGCGCCTCGCCGAAATCCGCGAGGCCGAACAGCGCGCCGCCGGGCGCATCCTCGGCGTCCGCAACTTCGAGTTCCTCGGCTACGAGGACGGCTACCTCGTGCACACGCTCGACCTGCGCCGCGACATCACCCGCCTCATCCGCCGCTACCGCCCCGACGTGGTCGTCACCTTCGACCCCACCGCGCGCTTCATGTACGACGCCTACGCCAACCACCCCGACCACCGCGCCGCCGGCGACGCCACCGTGGACGCCATCTTCCCCAGCGCCCGCGACCGCCTCACCTTCCCCGAGCTGCTCAGCGACGGGCTGGAACCGCACAAGGTGCAGCAGCTGTGGATGGGCGCCGCCGCGGGCGTCAACGCCAACGTGTGGGTGGACATCGGCGAGACCGTCGAGCTGAAGAAGCGCGCGCTGCTGGCCCATCCCAGCCAGCTGGGGGAGGAGGTGGCCGGGTTCGCCCTGCAGATGGCGCGCGGCCAAGCCGAGGGCCAGCCCTTCGAGTACGCCGAGGCCTTCCGCCGCATCGTCTTCGACCAGCCCCGCGAGGCCCGCCTCCCCCGCGAGGAGACCTTCGGCGCCTAGCGGACGAGGGACGGGTCCGCGATCCAGCCCTCCAGCGGGTCGCAACGAGCCAGCGACGCTGAAGACTGGCTTGATCATGGCGCTGGTCGTCTACTATTCCAGAGAATTCAGCGGCTAGGATGCGCTTAGCTGTCGCCAGTTGGTGATCTGCTCCTGGAATGGGATCAGAAATTCGGCGATTTCTCTATCGCGATTCTCCGTTTCCATCTGCCCGACGATTCTGGCGATCTCGGCAGGAGCTCGGTTCACTTCGGAAGCGAGCGCATCTAGTCTGGTCTTGGCAACATCACGCTGCTGAACATCCTCTCCCAACATCTGTTCGATGTCACTCATCCGTCGGCGTATGTCCTCGGAATTCATTCCCAAGGATGTCCCGTACTCCTCGTATCGAATCCTGAGCGTCTCCCAAATCCAGCATTCCGGAGAATTATTCCCGGGAAGGAACAACGGCTGAACATTGCCTCCAGATTCGCTGGCCGCGCTCTTGATGCTGGATTCCATCTCCCGTGCATCACCATCCAGCACGAAGAGAAAGCTGTTCAGTTTGTTGAACTTGCCCAGTGTCCGCACATGGGCAGGGAATTCGTTCTTTCCCGCGTTCCTGCCGATGCTAAAATCCTCATGACGAAGGCCCATTCTCGTATTCAACACGTCCAAGACGCCACGGACTACTCCTTCTGCGACTGCGTCTTCGCATAGAATCGAGATCCGGTCCCGTGATTGGCCATAAAGAGATCGCTGGAAGATGTCGCGATAGGCGGGCATCATCAGGACATCCGCTGTCTTGTCGTCTCGTTCCAAAAAGATCCGCGCATCCTGGGGAACGCTGTCCAGTATCACGGGGCTGTGTGAGGCGACGATGATTTGCAGTTGCTGACGCAGAGCAATGCGTTGAAGCTCCAGCATAACCTGTTGCTGTGTGTACGGATGTAGCCCAGTATCGACCTCATCGATCAGAATCAATGCGTTATGCAGTTGAGAGATGTCTCTGGACATACGAATGATGGCCCGTTCTCCGGACGACATGTGGAACTCCGAATACCGCGTGTCATTCTCCGAATCCACTTCGGCAAAAAGAAGGTCACGGTTTTGAGTACTGATGACCGAGAGATTGCGGTAGCGTTGGCGCAGAATGCGATGGGCGAAGACAAGAAGGTTGGGTGTCATGGGATCTGTAGTGTAATCCTTCCGCGCGATCTGCAAAATACTACGCACTTCCGAAGGATTGGAGAGATTCGAGAGCGTGCGGAGGTAAAGATGGCGTTCGGGTTGCGTGTTCCCCCTACGCTTCCAGCGATTTCCTCTCCTCCAATACATCGAAATTCGCTCATTCTCGTGCAAATAGTGGAACGCCAATTCCGTTTGCGCGGTATCGTCGGAAAGACTGCCCCCCTCTCGCTGATCCGTGAAGTTGGGGAAGAGCGTGCTGGGGACGAATTCGCGCGGTCCCCTGCCGGGCACGCGGTAGGCGCAGGCGCAGGCGAACAGCACCGTGGACTTTCCGCAGCCGTTCGGGCCAGCCAGCACGCAGACCGGGTAGTTGAACGGCACGCGCAGATCCCGGATACCACGGAAGTTTTTGACGCGGACTTCCAGCAGGGCATCATCACGCTGGGGACTGCTCGCGCGCAGGGCCCTCCACACTTCTTCGAGTTCGCTGGCGATCAGGGACATGTTGCTTCGGTTCTGATCTTAGTGTCTTACAGGGGGGCGCGCCACCCCGCAAGGGTGAGGGCGTTGCCGTGTGGGCGAGGAAAAAGGTCGTCCGCTCTAAAGTCAGCCGGTGGGGCGCTTGACAAGCCCGCGCGCGGCGCGGACGATCCCGCGTGCCGCCGATCCGCGCGCGGACGGCGAGCCTGGGAGAACGGAACTCACGCACGCTCCAGTCCGCCCGGACCCCGCGTGGCCGGTACGGATGGCGAGCCGCGTTCGGCGCCCGCGCCCCGACCGGCTCCATCCCTCCGCCCCCGCCCCGCAGCCAGGCGGCTGGCCGTTCCGGAGGGGAGCCGCCATGCGCACGATGCTCGCCGCCAAGATTCACGGGGCCACCGTCACCGAGGCCAACCTCGACTACGAGGGCTCCATCACGCTCGATCCCGCGCTCATGGAGGCCACCGGCCTCATCCCCTACGAGCACGTGCACGTGCTCGACATCACCAACGGCGCGCGCCTCGAGACCTACGCCATCCGCGGGATCGAGGGCTCCGGCGAGGTCTGCATCAACGGGGCCGCCGCCCATCTCGTCGACGAGGGCGACCGCGTGATCGTCCTCTCCTACCGCCAGATGGAGGAGGCGGACGCGCGCGACTTCGCGCCCCGCATCGTCTATCTGGGCGAGGGCAACGCCATCGTGCGGCGCGCGCGCGGCGAGGGCGCCCGCCAGCGCGGCGGCGAGACCGCCCGCGCCCGCTGAGGAGGTTTGTCATGGCGCGCCTGTCCATCCACACGCTGGCCCGCTGGAAGCGCGAGGGCCGCCGCTTCGCCATGCTCACCGCCTACGACCACGCGCTGGCCCGCCTCGTCGAGCAGGCGGGCGTGCCCGTCGTGCTCGTGGGCGATTCCCTCGGCCCCGTCATGCTCGGCTACGACTCCACCGTGCCCGTCACCATGGAGGACATGCTCCACCACACGCGCGCCGTGGCCCGCGCCACCGAGCGCTGCATCGTGGTGGCCGACATGCCCTTCATGAGCTACCAGGCGGGCGCGGACGAGGCCATGGCCAACGCCGGCGCCCTGCTGCGCGCGGGGGCCACGGCGGTGAAGCTGGAGGGCGGGAGCGCCGTGGCCCCGCTCGTGCGCCGCATGGTCTCGGCGGGCATCCCCGTCATGGGTCACCTCGGCCTCACGCCCCAGTCCGTCAACCAGTTCGGCGGCCACAAGGTGCAGGGCCGCACGCCCGCCGCCGCCGCCCGCATCATCGGCGACGCGCGCGCGCTGGAGGAGGCGGGGGCCTTCGCCATCGTGCTGGAAACCGTGCCCGCGCCCCTCGCCCGCATGGTCGCCGAGCGCATCGACGTGCCCGCCATCGGCATCGGCGCGGGGCCCGACTGCGATGCCCAGGTGCAGGTCCTGCACGACCTGCTCGGCCTCTACGACGACCAGCGCCAGTTCCGCCACGCGAAGCGCTACGCCGTGCTCGGCGAGGCCGTGCGCGGGGCCGTGCGCGCCTACGTCGACGAGGTGGTCGCGGGCGAATTCCCCACCGAGGCCGAGAGCTTCCCCATGGAGGAGGAGACGCTGGGCGAGCTGCGCCAGTCCGCCCGCGCCTGAGCCGCCCCGTGGACGCGCTGGCCACGCCCGCGGAGATGCGCGCCTGGCGCGGGGCCCGCCCCGGCGGCCTCGGCCTCGTCCCCACCATGGGCGCCCTGCATGAGGGCCACCTCTCCCTCGTGCGCCGCTCCCTCGCGGAAAACGCCGCCACCGTCGCCAGCATCTTCGTCAACCCCGCGCAGTTCGGCCCCGGCGAGGACTTCGAGCGCTACCCCCGCGACGGGGAACGCGACCTGCGCCTCCTGCGCGAGCTCGGCGTGGACGCCGTCTACCTGCCCTCCCCCGCCGCCATGTACCCCGACGGCTACGAGACCTGGGTGACCGTGGATGGCCTCGCGCGGCGGCTGGAGGGCGCCTCCCGCCCCGCCCACTTCCGCGGCGTCGCCACGGTGGTGACGAAGCTGCTCAACGCCGTGCGCCCCGACCGCGCCTACTTCGGGCGCAAGGACGCCCAACAGCTGCGCGTCGTGCGGCGGCTCGCGCGCGACCTCGACCTGCCCGTCGACGTCGTCGCCTGCGACACCGTGCGCGAGCCCGACGGGCTGGCCATGAGCAGCCGCAACGCCTACCTCTCGCCGCCGGACCGCGCCGCCGCGCCCGTCCTCTCCCGCGCCCTGGCGGCGGCGGCGGCGCGTTTCGCCGCGGGCGAGCGCTCCTCCGACGCGCTGCGGGCGGCGGCGCGCGCAACGCTGGAGGCGGAGCCGCGCGCCGCCATCGACTACGTCTCCCTCGCCGACTCCGCCTCCCTCGCCGAGATCGCGGGCGAGGCGGATGGCCCCGCGCTCCTCTCCCTGGCCGCGCGCTTCGGCCCCGTGCGCCTCATCGACAACGTCGAGCTGGGCTGATCGCGGCGGGCGCGCTGCTACACTGCCCCCGTCATGTCCGTCGCCGCCGTCTCCCCCGCCCCGGGCGCCTTCAGGCTGGAGGCCGCGTTCCGGCCCACCGGCGACCAGCCCCGGGCCATCGACATGCTCACGGAGGGGCTGGAGCGCGGCGACCGCCACCAGACGCTCCTCGGCGCCACCGGCTCCGGCAAGACCTTCACCATCGCCAACGTGGTGGCGCGCGTGAACCGCCCCACCCTCGTGCTGGCGCACAACAAGACGCTGGCCGCCCAGCTCTGCGCCGAGCTCAAGGAGTTCTTCCCCGAAAACGCCGTCGAGTACTTCGTCAGCTACTACGACTACTACCAGCCCGAGGCCTACATCCCCCGCAGCGACACCTACATCGCCAAGGACGCCGACATCAACGAAGAGATCGACAAGCTGCGCCACGCCGCTACGCGCTCCCTCTTCACCCGCCGCGACGTCATCATCGTGGCCAGCGTCAGCTGCATCTACGGCCTGGGCGAGCCCGCCGACTACCAGTCGTTCATCCTCGGCGTGCGCGTGGGCGAGCGCCTCGACCGTCGCGACGCCCTCCGCCGCATGATCGCCATGCAGTACGAGCGCAACGACCAGAACGTCGTGCGCGGGCGCTTCCGCATGCGGGGCGACTCCCTCACCATCCTGCCCAGCTACGAGGAACTGGCCATCCGCATCGATTTCTGGGACGACGAGGTCGAGCGCATCAGCGAGCTCGACCCCCTCACCGGCGAGATCGTGGCCGAGCGCCGCGAAATCGAGATCTTCCCGGCCAAGCACTTCGTCACCAGCCGCGACAACCTCGACGCCGCCCTCGCCGCCATCGAGCGCGAGCTGGGCGAACAGCTGCGCTTCCTGCGCGAGCAGGGCAGAATCCTCGAAGCCGCGCGCCTTGAGGAACGCACCCACTACGACCTCGAAACGCTGCGCGAGACCGGCTACTGCGCCGGCATCGAGAACTACTCCCGCCACCTGCAGACGCGCCCCCCGGGCTCCACGCCCTGGTGCCTGCTCGACTACTTCCCCGACGACTGGCTCCTCGTCGTGGACGAGTCGCACATCACCCTGCCCCAGGTGCGCGGCCAGTACTTCGGCGACCGCTCGCGCAAGGAGACGCTCGTCGAGTTCGGCTTCCGCCTGCCCAGCGCGCTCGACAACCGTCCCCTCACCTTCGAGGAGTTCGACCGCCACATCCGCCAGGCCGTCTTCGTGAGCGCCACCCCCGCCGACTACGAGCTGGAGCTGTCCAGGCAGGTGGCCGAGCAGGTGATCCGCCCCACGGGCGTGCTCGACCCCGTCGTCGAGGTGCGCCCCACCGACGGCCAGATCGACGACCTGCTGGCCGAAATCCGCGCCACCGCGGCCAAGGGCCAGCGCGTGCTCGTCACCACGCTCACCAAGAAGATGGCGGAGGACCTGGCCGACTACCTCACCGAGATGGGCGTGCGCACCCACTACCTCCACTCCGAGGTGGAGACGCTCGACCGCGTCGAGATTCTGCGCGACCTGCGCCTCGGCGTGTACGACGTGGTCGTCGGCATCAACCTGCTGCGCGAGGGGCTGGACCTGCCCGAGGTCTCGCTCGTGGCCATCCTCGACGCCGACAAGGAAGGCTACCTGCGCTCCAACCGCTCGCTCATCCAGACGATCGGGCGCGCCGCCCGCCACGTCGAGGGCCGCGTCGTCATGTACGCCGACCACGTCACCGCCAGCATGCGGACCGCCATCGACGAGACGGAGCGCCGCCGCGGCATCCAGGACGCCTGGAACCGCGAGCACGGCGTCGAGGCCGCCACCATCACCAAGGCCATCCGCGACATCACCGACCACGTGCGCCAGGTGGCCGAGGACGCGGAACCGTACGCCGCCGCCGTTCCCGCCGACGCGCCCCCCGACGAGCTGCTGCGCATGGTGCGCGAGCTGGAGCGGGAGATGAAGGCGGCGGCGAAGAACCTCGAATTCGAGAAGGCGGCGGCCCTGCGCGACCGCATCGTCGAGCTGCGCCGCGAACTGGCCGGTTCCGGCGAGGACGAGCTGCGCGCCTTCGCCGAGGCCGCGGGCCGGAGCGGCCCCGTCCGCTATGGCCGCAGCCAGGCGGGCGGGCGCGACCGTCGTCGCCGCTTCCGCCAGCGCTGACCCGCGCGCACGCCGCCGCCGGGGCGTAGGCTTGACCCGTCAGGAGGCGCGCCATGCCCAGCCGCCGAGCGCAGATCGCGATGACCGACGAGGAGCGCGAGCGCTTCCTCGAGGAGGGCTGGACGCTCCAGCTGGCCACCAACGGCCCCGGCGGCTTCCCCCACCTCGCCGCCATGTGGTACGTGATGCGGGACGGCCTCATCCACTTCACCACCTTCACCAAGAGCCAGAAGATCGTGAACGTGCGCCGCGACCCGCGCATCACGGCCATGCTGGAGACGGGCCGCGCCTATGCGGAATTGCGCGGGCTCGTCATCCGCGGCGAGGCCGAACTCGACGAGGACGTGCGCGCCACCGCCGCCATCATGTCGCTCGTGGCCAACAAGTACCGCGGCATGCCCGTGCCCGCGGAGACGCCGGAGGCGGCCCTGCCCGCCGCCGCCAAGCGCGTGACCGTGCGCATCCGCCCCGACCGCGTCTACAGCTGGGACCACACCAGGCTGGGCGGGCGCTACTAGCGCTCCAGCCGCGCGTGCGCCCAGTGCGTGATGGCCACGGCCAGCGCGTCGGCGGCGTCGGCGGGGCGCGGCGTCGCGCTCATGCCCAGCTGCAGCCGCACCATCTCCGCGATCTGCGCCTTCTCCCCGCGCCCGTAGCCCGCCACCGTCTGCTTCACGAGCGCGGGCGCGTACTCGTGCGCCTCCAGCCCCGCCGCCGCCAGCGCCAGGATGGCCGCGGCGCGCGCGTGCCCCAGCGCCAGCGCCGAGCGCGCGTTCACGCCCACGAACGAAGCCTCCACCGCCGCCGCGTCCGGCGACCACGGGGCCAGCGCCTCGCGCACGCCGTCGCGGATGGCCACCAGCCGCCGCGCGAGCCCGTCGGCGGCGCGCGTGCGCACCACCCCGTGCGCCACGTGGCGGCACTGGTCGTCCGCGATCTCGACGATGCCGTAGCCCGTCGCGTTCAGCCCCGGATCGATGCCCGCGATGCGCATGGTCCGCACGCTACGGGGGCGCGGGCGCGAGCGCGAAGCCCCCGCGGTCGCTATCCCGCGTACCGCTCCAGCAGCTCCTCGTCGAAATCGGCGTTCGAATAGACGCGCTGCACGTCCTCCAGATCCTCCAGCCCGTCCAGCAGGCGCAGCGTCTGCGCGGCGGCGTCCCGCTCCAGCGCGATCGTGGCCGTGGGCGTCATCACGAGGTCGGCGAGGTCGATCGCGTAGCCCGCCTCCGCCAGCGCCCGCCGCACGTCCTCCAGTTCGCCCGGCGCCGTCTGCACCTCCACCGCGTCCTCCGCGGTCTCCACGTCCTCGGCCCCGGCCTCGATGGCGGCCAGCGCGATCTCGTCCGCGTCGCGCTCCCCCACGGCCACGGAGATGGCCCCGCGCGGCTCGAACTGCCAGGCCACGGAGCCGTTCTCGCCGAGGCTGCCGCCCGCCTTCGCGAACTCGTGGCGCACGGCGGCCACCGTGCGGTTGCGGTTGTCCGTCACGGCGGTCACGAGGATGGCCGCCCCGCCCGGCCCGTAGCCCTCGTAGCTGACCTCCAGCAGCTGCTCGCCGTCCGCCCCGCCGGCGGCCCTGGCGATGGCGCGCGCGATGTTGTCGTTGGGCATGTTCGCCGTCTTCGCCCGCTGCACCGCCAGGCGCAGCTTCACGTTCATGTCCGGATCGGCGCCGCCCGCCCGCGTCGCCAGCTGCAGCTCGCGGGCCAGCTTCGTGAAGAGCGCGCCCCGCTTCGAGTCGGCGGCGGCCTTCTTCCGCTTGATGGTCGACCATTTCGAGTGGCCGGACATGGGCGCTCCCGTTCCGTCGGCGTTCGCGTCCAGTGTAGCGCGGCCCGCCGCCGGGCCGCGCCTACTCGCCCCAGGCGGCGTTCAGCCGCGCGCCGAGCTCGTCGATGACGTGGTGATCGGTGAAATTCGCCTGCAGCGGGCTCACGCTCACGTACCTGTGCAGCAGCGCCCAGATGTCCGTGCCCGGCGGCGGGTCCAGCGCGGTGGGCTCGAAGGCGCGCCGCCGCAGCTCCCCGCTCGTCTCCCCCATCCGCTCCAGGTGGAAGTAGCCGCGCCGCGCCACGCGCGTCACCAGCATCCCCCGGATATCCTCGAACGGTACCAGCGGGATGTTCACGTTGAGGAAGACGGACGGCGGCAGGCGGCCCTCGATCTCCTCGCGGCAGACGATGGCCGCCACGCGCTCCGCCGCGTCCCAGTCCACCTCCGTGCGCGGCGTCATGCCGTAGGACACGGCCAGCGAGGTGATGCCCCGGAAGTGCCCCTGCAGGGCCGCCCCCACGGTGCCGCTGGCGGTCAGATCGTTGCCCATGTTCGCGCCCTGGTTGATGCCCGAGATGAGCAGGTCGGGCGGCTCGTCCAGCACCCCGTGCAGCCCCACGATGACCGCCGAGGCGGGCGATCCGTTCACGCGCCAGGCGTCCACCCCGGCCACCGGCGATTCGATGCGCGTCCACGTCAGCTCCCGCCGCAGCGTCAGGCTGCCCCCCACGGCGCTCTGGTTCTCGCTCGGCGCCACCACCGTCACCTCGCAGTCGAGGGACGCGCAGGCCCGCGCCAGCGCCCACAGGCCGGGCGAATCGTGGCCGTCGTCGTTGCTGATGAGGATGCGGCGCGGCATCGCCCGCGATGCTACGCCATCGCCGCGCCGTCGGCTCAGACGGCGCGCACGCCCTCCACGATCAGGCCCGCCGCCAGCGCCACCGCCAGCGCCCCCGTGAGCCGCGCCAGCGCGTCCGCCACGGGCCGGCTCCGTCCCGCCGCCAGCGCCGTCGCGCCCGCCGCGACCGCGATCGCGATCAGCGCCGCCACTGCCGCGCCCGCCTCGTCCCCGTCGCCGCCGCGGGAGATGGCGGCGGCCAGCGCCGCGGGCCCGGCCAGCAGCGGGAAGGCCAGCGGGAAGAGCGCCCCGCGCCAGCCGCCCTCCGCCGGCCACGCGAACGGCCCGAAGACGATCGTCGCCGCGCCCGTCGCCGCCAGCACGATCCCGGCGGAGACGCGGAACGTCTCCGCCTCCAACTCCAGCGCCGACAGGATCGCGTCCGCGCCGAAGGCGACGGCCAGCAGCGGCGCGGCGGCGGCGAGGAAGCCGATCGCCGCCGCCAGCGCCCGCGCGCGCCCGCGGTCGGGGGCCGCCGTCATGGCGGCGAAGGCCGCCGCCGGGTTCACCGCCGCGGCCAGCAGCAGGAGCGTCAGCCAGAAGCCGCTCACGGTCCCCCCTCGCGTCCCGCCGCGCCGCTGGCGGCTGCCGGATGGTAACGGCGGGCGCGCGTCTTGCCCACGGCGCGAACGAGCCCGGCGGCGACGAGTTCGTTCAGCAGCGTGCGGATGGCCGTCCGGTCCTCGCCAAGCAGCCGCGCGCCCTCGGCGGTCGAGATGCTTCCGCGCTGGTCGATTTCGTTGAGGAGCGCCTGCCTCCGGCGTCGCTGCGCCTCCATGCCCTCGCTGCCGGCGCGGAGCACGACCTCGTGGGACAGCACGTAGCGCGTCCCGCCCCCGCGTCCCGTTCGCACGAGCAGGCCCTTCGCCACGGCCCCCGCGAGGATGTCGCCGGGGTCGGCCCCGGGCAGCAGCTCCCGCAGCCGCCGCCGCGTAATCGCTCCCCGCTGCCGCGTTTCCACGAGCGCGAGGCGCTCCTCCCTGCTCATCGGGAAGTCGGCGAGCAGGGCGATCCACGCCTGATCGTCGATGCTCACGAGGATGCGGTTGTACAGGGTCACGGTCACCGAGCTGTCGGTGGCGCTGATGTCCGGCGGGGTCATGAGGCGCGCGTCCATCTCGCGGAACATGCGGTCCACGCCCTCGCCGTACTCCTCCACCAGGCCCAGCGTCTTGAGCACGCCCATCAGCCTGCGGTTGCGGCTGTAGTGCTCCTCGCGCATGTTCTCCACCGTGATGTGGCCCGGCAGCGGCCCCGGGCTGCGGATCTCCAGGCGATCATCCCAGATCGTGATGTCCGTGGTCGCTCCCGTCAGCCCGTAGTCCCGGTGCGCGAGCGCATTGAGCACGGCTTCCCGGATGACGGCGTCCGGGTATTCCGGCAGCGCCTCGCGCCGCGCCCCGGCCACGACCTCGTACCGCTTCGTGTGGCGTTCGATGAACCGCAGGCAGCACGCGAGGACGTCCAGCAGCGGGCCGGAGCACTCCTCGCGGTCGAGGGAGGCCCCCGGGCCCGGGCCGATGCCCTCCCTCCGCACGAGCTGCACGGCGGCGCCCCGCACCGATTGCCGCGGGTCCGCGGCGAAGAGCAGCACCGCCGCCCTCAGCGCGCGGAAGGGAGGCTCGGCCGTGAGCGCGACGCCGAGGTCGACGAGCGCGCGCGGGATGCGGGCGCGCCGCACCGCTGGCCTGCCGCTGGCGGCGAGCGCCTCGTTCACGCGCGACAGATCGAGGGTCTCGGGCCCGTACCCGACCGGCTCGTCCTCGCCGGAGCGCTCTTCCCGCTCGCGCACGAAGCGCGCGAGCATGTCGCCGCGTAGCGGTTGGCAGTCGCCGCCCACGCGCCGCAGGAGCCTGCCGTCGGGAGCGGTCACGATCCGCCCGCGCACTTCGGGAACTGCGGTCACGGTCAGCTCGGCGTCGCCCACGTGGATGGCGCGAACCTGCACCTCGACGTGGCACTCGTTGGCGAAGCGCGTGATCCGGTCGAGGGTTCTCTGCGAGAACGGGCAGCCGACGATGTTGAGGTCCCGATCGACCCCGTGGACGATCAAGCCCCCGTCGGTCATCGCCATGGCCGGGATCGTGTCGAGGATCTCCCGGGAGACCCCGCGCTTGAAGTCGAGCGCCTCGTGCTCGATCCGGCCGAACCGCGCCCAGAACTCATCGTCCGTGAGGCGATCGGGGAGTTCGGCGAGGTCGTGGCGGGCGGGAACCATGCGGAGATGATAAGACAAACTTGGTCCTGTAAACCAGTCATAGACCATTCACAGGAATATGTTCGCCAAAATCATCGCGGAAGATGATAAGATAAACTAGTCCGCAAAATCAGCTGATTAATCTATTTGGGAATATGTTTGTCGAAACATGCTTCCCGCTCACGGCGCGGCCCCGCGGCTGGCCAGAATCGCCCGCGTCAGCGCCAGCCCCGAGAGCGCGTGCTGCTGGTCGTCCATGCGCGTGACGCCGTCGCGGAACCACGCGCCCCGAACCAGCTCGGCCCGCGCCGCGCCGCCCGCTCCGGCGTCCGTCGTCTGGCGGTCGGCGAGCAGCGCCGCCCCGCAGATGGCGCGCTCCGCGATTTTGGGTTCGAGGTCGGCCAGCCGCTCGTCGGCGCGCGCCAGCCGCCAGAGCGAGGTCAGCCCCTCCACCCACGTGCCCAGCCCCGCCGCGCGCGAGCGCACGCCATGGAGGCGCGCGTTCAGCTCCCCGCCCGTGCGCTGCGATTCCACCCGCACGAGGAAGCCGAAGCGCTCGGCCAGCGACCGCGCGTAGGCCGCGTGATGCTCCGCCAGCGGCCAGTCCGCCATCTCCGCCAGCCCGTAGGCCGCCCACTGGTCCGCCCACGGCGGGAAGTCGATCCCCTCCGCCTCGTCCCGTTCCAGCGCCAGGTAGTCCGCGATGAGCAGCGCGGGCTCGTCCCAGCCATCCTCCGGGAAATGCCGGTGCATCTGCGCCAGCGCCCAGAACGCCTCGCCCGTGGCGTAGCGCGAGGTCACGGACGGGTCGGGCGCGCCCGTGGACTCCAGCCAGTAGTTGAGCATGGCCCCGTCGGCGCGCTGCATGACGACGAGGAAGCGCGCCAGCTCGCGCATCAGCCCGTCGCGCTCCGTCTCGCCCGTGGCCAGCCGCCGCTGCGTCAGCCCCGCCAGCATGAGCGAGCTCGCGCCCAGCTTGACCCGCCCCGTGCGCGGCGTCCGCAGCGCCGCCCAGTCCCCGTGCCGGATGAGGTTCGCCTCCATCCAGGCCATGCCCCGGTCGGCGGCGGGCAGCAAGTCGATGTCGCCCAGCGCCACCGCCTGGTAGAGCGACATCGTCACGCCCGCGTGGCGCACGGCGTTGTAGTCGTCCGGGATGGCGTCCGCCTCCGCGTCGTACTCGTAGACGTACGAGCCGTCGGGGTGCTGGGCGGCCTCGATCCAGCCCGCCGCTCCCGCCGCCGCCGCCTCCAGCCCCGCTGGCGAGAGCTCGGGGCAGCGTTGCGGCGCCGCCGTGGTCAGCCGCAGCAGCGCCATCCCGGCGAGGCAGACGCCGAGGGCGACGCTGGCCGCCGCCAGCACGCTAGCCCTCCCCGGCCTGGAAGTTCAGCCGCAGCCCCGCCGTGGGCCAGCCGTCGAAGGCCACCAGCTTGCCCATGCTCCCCAGCGTCACGTAGAGCGTGCGCAGCCCGGGGCCCGCGAAGCAGGCGTTCGTGGTGATGCGGTCGGGCAGGGGATAATGCTCGACGCGCGCCCCGTCCGGCGAAATCGAGGTGACGCCGCCGTTGATGATCGTGGCCACGATCACGTTCCCCTCCGCGTCCACGCAGAGCGAGTCCCACATGGCGAACTGGTGCGGCGGCGCGACCGGCGCGGTGGCCACCACGCGCCGCCCCCCGACCTGCCCGGGCGCTTCGATATCGAACGCCCACAGCCGCCCCGTGGGCGTCTCCGCCACGTACAGCGTGCGCTCGTCCGGGCTCAGCCCGATGCCGTTCGGGCGCTCCAGCGGGAAGATGATCTCGCGGATGAAATCCCCCGACGGCGAGGCGTAGAACACGCCCGTGATGTCCTGCGTGCGCCCGTGCCGCTTCCCGTGGTCGGTGAAGTAGAAGTTCCCCTCGCGGTCGAAGACGAGGTCGTTCGGGCCCTTCAGCGGCTCGCCCTCGCACTCGCGGTAGACCGTCGTCACCTCCGCGCCGTCCGCGCTCACGCGCTGGATCTGGCCGCCGATGTACCCCGTCGGGCGGGGACCGGGCAGGATCGTGCGCTCCCCGCCGGAGGTTCTGCCCTCCGACCACTCGAAGCCGCCGTTCTGCGTCACGTAGATGGCGCCGTCGGGGCCGATGGCCGCGCCGTTGGGCCCGCCCCCCGTCTCCGCGAACGTCTCGCGCCGCGACCCGTCCGGCGAGACGCGCGTGAGCCTCCCCCCGCGAATCTCCGTGAAGAGGATGTCGCCGCCGGGCAGCTCCAGCGGCCCCTCCGCGAACTCGATGCCTTCCGCCACCGTGCGGTACTCCATGCCCCTACGCCTCCGTTGCGGGGTGCTGGTAGGCCGCGCCCGACGCCCGCAGCGCCGCGATGCGCTCCGCGTCGCAGCCGATGGACGCCAGCACCTCGTCCGTGTGCTCGCCCGTCAGCGGCGCGCCCCCGCGCACGCTCCCGGGCGTTTCGCCCAGCTTGGGCGCGATGCCCACCTGCCGCACCGGCCCGATGGGCGTGTCCACCTCCACGACCATGCCGCGCGCGCGGTTGTGCGGGTCCGCCGCGATGTTCTCCTGCTCCAGCACGGGCGCGGCGCAGATGTCATGCCGCGACAGCTCCTCCATCCACTCGTCCGCCGTGCGCGTGGCGAACGCGGCCTCGAAGCGCGCGCGCATGGCGGGCCACGCCTCCGCGTCGTGCTGCCGCTCCAGGAACTCCTCCGTCCCCAGCGCGCGGCAGAGCGCCCCGTAGAAATGCGGCTCGATGCTGCCGATGGAGAACCAGCGCCCGTCGGCGCAGCGGTAGGTGTCGTACCAGGGGCGCGCGCCCGTGAGGAAGCCCTCGCCCGGGCGCAGCGGCGGCCCACCCGCGAAGAATCCGGTCATCGCGCTCGTCATCAGCGAGAGCACGCCGTCGCTCATGGCCACGTCCACCTCCTGCCCCCGTCCCGTGCGCTCCCGCGCGAGCAGGGCCGTGCAGATGGCGAAGGCCGCCATCAGCCCCCCGCCCGCGAAGTCCGCCAGCAGGTTCACGGGGATGGCCGGCGGCGTCCCCGGACGCCCGATCACGCCCAGCGCCCCGCCGATGGCGATGTAGTTGATGTCGTGGCCCACGAGGTCGCGGTACGGCCCCGTCTGCCCGAAGCCCGACAGCGAGCAGTAGACGACGCGCGGGTTGATGGCCGCGACCGTCTCGTAGTCCACCCCCAGCCGCTTCACCACCCCCGGCCGGAACCCCTCCAGCACCACGTCTGCGCCCTTCGCCAGCTCGTGGAAGACGGCGCGTCCCTCCTCGTGCTTCAGGTTCAGCGCGATCGAGCGCTTCCCCCGCCCGAGGGCGTTGTGGGCGGCAGCGCGTCTGGCCGCCTCCGCGTCGGCGTGCCCCGCGCCCAGCTTGCCGGAAACGCCCGGCGCGGCCTCCACCAGCAGCACGTCGGCCCCGAAATCGGCCAGCAGCATCGAGCAGTAGGGCCCCGGCGCGAGGCGGGAGAGGTCGAGGACGGTGATGCCGTCGAGGGCCATGGGCATGGCGGGCTCCTCCGTGGCGCGTGGCCGCCGCCATTCTAGCGCGCTGGCGCGGGCCCGCCGTGCGCGCGAGAATGGCGCGCCCCCTCCGGCGGGGCCATCAACGTGGCGCGGCGCGCGCGGGAGCTTCGATGAGCGTCCTTCTCGACGAAAACACCCGGCTCATGGTCCAGGGCATCGGCACCGAGGGCGCCAACCACATGCGCCGCTCCATCGCCTACGGCACCAGCGTGGTCGCCGCCGTCCACCCCCGCCGCGGCGGCGAAGAGCAGGACGGCGTCCCCATCTTCCCCACCGTCGACGCCGCCGTGCGCGAGACCGGCGCGAACGTGAGCATCATCTTCGTGCCCGCCCCCTTCGCCGCCGACGCCGTGCTCGAGGCCGCCGCCTCCGCCCTGCCCCTCGCCGTCTGCATCACCGAGGGCATCCCCGTGATGGACATGGTGCGCGCCGGCAAGGCGCTCACCGGCGGCCCCACCATGCTCATCGGCCCCAACTGCCCGGGCGTCATCACCCCCGGCGCGAAGGCGCGCGCCGGCATCATGCCCGGCGACGTCTTCCTCCCCGGCCGCGTGGGCGTCGTCAGCCGCTCCGGCACCCTCGTCTACGAGGTGGTGGCCCAGCTCACCGCCGAGGGCCTTGGCCAGAGCACCTGCATCGGCGTCGGCGGCGACCCCGTCATCGGCACCCCCCAGCGCGAGGCCGTCCGCCTCCTCAACGAGGATCCCGACACCGACGCCATCGTCATGGTGGGCGAGATCGGCGGCTCCGCCGAGCAGGACGCCGCCGCCTACATCCGCGACCACGTGCGCAAGCCCGTCGTCGCCTTCATCGCGGGCGCCACCGCCCCGCCCGGGCGCCGCATGGGCCACGCCGGCGCCATCATCTCCGGCGAGGACGGCAAGGCGGAGAACAAGAAGGCGGCCCTGCGCGCGGCCGGGGCCGTCGTCTCCGACTCCCCCGCCGAAATCGGCGCCACCATGAAGCGCCTGCTGGCGTAGACTCGATCCCATGCCGCCCCTTCACTCCGACGCCGCCATCCCCCCGGGGGAGTTCCTGCGCGAGCACCTCGACGACCTCGGCATGAGCCAGACCGAGCTCGCGCGCCGTATCGGACGCCCGCGCCAGGTCGTCAACGAGATCGCGTGCGGGAAGAAGGCCATCACCGCCCAGACCGCGCTCCGGCTGGAGCGCGCGCTGGAGACGCCCGCGCACGTCTGGCTGGGGCTGGAGCAGGAGTACCGGCTCGCGCTCGCGCGCCAGCGCCCCGCCTGAGCCTGGCCTCTGGTTGCGGGCGAACGGCCATTGCCCTAGGCTCAGCCCAACTTTTCCGGAGGAGCCTGTGACCGACGGCGAGACTTCGGAGATTTACTCGGTGCTCTAGGAACTGGACGGCGGTATCGCCTCTGTCTGCCAGACTAGATGTACTGAGAAGGGAGATGAATCGAATGGTCACCACGCTTTCTCCTGACACCAGTGAACTCGCGCTTACGGAGCAGCATGGCGAGTACATCGGCGATCTTCAGCGTGCCATTTTCTACTGCGAGAGCAGCGAGAACATGTCGCATATTCCCGATGCATCCGTTCATCTCACTGTTACGAGCCCGCCTTACTGGAGCGCTATCGACTACGACGTTCACGTCAGTGATCGAACGGCGTGGCATCGCAACGGAGCGTACAATAGGGCTGGCAACGACTTCGATGACTGGTTGACTACCATGGAGCGCGTCTTCGCCGAGACCCTGCGCGTGACTGCCCCCGGTGGCTTCTGCGCCGTCGTTATGGGCAGTATTCTCAAGGAAGGCAGACGGCTGCCGTTGCCGCAGTATCTGACCGTTCGGATGT
Source organism: Tepidiformaceae bacterium (assembly GCA_958295975.1). Lineage (GTDB taxonomy): Bacteria > Chloroflexota > Dehalococcoidia > Tepidiformales > Tepidiformaceae > UBA2991. The sequence continues at coordinate 1,368,535 of OY282446.1, forward strand.
GTGATATCGGCTGGGAGTTTCAGGAGGAGATCGTCTGGAACAAGGTGACCGGGGGAGTGGGACGCGCGGGATCGTTCATTCAGCACCCGCGCGCGGGCTACTACTATCCGAACATCATGACCGAAAGCATTCTGGTGTTTCGTCGCGAGGGCGAGAAGCGACGCGGATCGGCTATCGCACTTCCCATCGATGACGTGTTCACGCGCGATATCGCCAATAACATCTGGCACATCGCGCCTGTGCCGCCGAAGCAGATCGAGCATCCGTGTCCGTTTCCCAGTGAGCTGGTTCGCCGTCTCGTGCGGCTCTACAGCGACGAGGGCGACACGGTGCTTGATCCATTCGTGGGAAGTGGTACGACTGTCAGCGTGGCCGTTCGCGAGGATCGATACGGCATCGGCTACGACATCGAGCAGACGTACATTGACATCGCACGCGAGATGGTGATTCATCCGCCTACGCCTCGCAAGAATCAACTCATTCCGGCGGTGAGGAAGGTGGCTGTTCGATGAATTCGCGATTCAATGTCGAGCGGCGTGCGTTCGAATACCTGCGCGAGAACATGCCGGATGATGCGCGCACCGAGTTTCTTGACGCACTCAAACAGATCGTGCTTCAGTACAATACCACCATTCCCGAGAATCGCTTTACCGTGGGCGGCGTCGTGGAGCATCTGGTGTGTGCGCTGCTCAAGGCTACTGGTCTGAACGTCACTTTCATGGCAGACGAGGATCATGGCTACGATCTGATGCTGCCGCATGGCAAAGGTCTAAGTGTCAAGAGTCAGTTCACGCGTAATCGTCAAGGCATTGGTCTCATCAACACTAGAGGCAACACCAAGCCGGAACGATGGAAAGATGCCACACTGTTTGTCATCAGAGATACGGGTATCGTCTACGGAGACGCGGACGTTCCAGGAATCGGCAGTTTTCTGAATCCGAAAGGTGATCAGCTTGTGCTGCGTCCCGGCGGACTATCTCTGCTGGAGAGCGATCCCACGCGTGTGATCGCAATGCCTGTTCCCACAAAGCCTGATAAGAATGCGGCGGGTAAAAGCCTCAAGGTCAGCACGTCGTTGGCTCGCGAGTTGCTTCAGCGCTATCCCGTTCTGCGGGATGCGTATATGCCTTAGCCACTCTGGCCAAGGCATCACCCAGAAAGAGTTCGACGCCCAGAAGGCCCGCCTGCTCGGTTCCTGACCCGATTCCCGCGCCCCGCGCTGGCCCGTGCCCGCGCCGCCCGTACAATCGCGGCCATGCCCCGCCGCTCCCCCGTCGCCTCGCGCACGTCCGTCTTCTCCGAGTCCGTCATCCGCGAGATGACGCGCCTCGCCTTCCAGCACGGCGCCATCAACCTCGCCCAGGGCTTCCCCGACTTCCCCGCCCCCGACTTCGTCAAGCGCGCCGCCGTCGAGGCCATCGAGGCCGACGTGAACCAGTACGCCATCACCTGGGGCGATCCCCGCCTGCGCGCCGCCATCGCCGCCAAGTCCCGCCGCCACTACGGCCTCGAGCTCGACCCCGAACGCGAGGTGACCGTCACCTGCGGCGCCACCGAGGCCATGATGGCCGCCATGCTCGCCTTCGTCGAACCCGGCGACGAGGTGGTCGTGTTCGAGCCCTTCTACGAGAACTACGTGCCCGACGCCGCCATGAGCGGGGCCGTCCTGCGCTTCGTCACCCTGCGTGGCCCCGACTTCGCCTTCGACCCCGACGAGCTGCGCGCCGCCTTCGGCCCCCGCACGAAGGCCATCATCGTCAACTCCCCCAACAACCCCAGCGGCAAGGTGTTCGACCGCGCCGAGCTGCGGCAAATCGCCGCCCTCTGCCAGGAGTTCGACTGCCTCTGCTTCACCGACGAGATCTACGAGCACATCCTCTTCGACGGGCGCGCGCACGTGCCCATGGCCACGCTGCCGGGCATGGAGGAGCGCACCGTCGCCATCGGCGGCCTCTCCAAGACCTTCAGCGTCACGGGCTGGCGGATCGGCTACGTGCTCGCGCCCCCGCCCCTCAGCGAGGCCGTGCGCAAGGTGCACGACTTCCTCACCGTGGGCGCGCCCGCCCCCCTCCAGCGGGCCGCCGCCGTCGCCATCGAGCGCGGCGACGGCTACTACCCCGAGCTGCGCGCCATGTACGAGGGCAAGCGCGACCGCCTGCTCGTGGCCCTGCGCGAGGCCGGCTTCGCCTGCCACAAGCCCGCGGGCGCCTACTACGTCATGGCCGCCTTCGACGGCCTCGGCTTCGACGGCGACGACACTGCCTTCGCCCTGCACCTCATCGAGCGCGCGGGCGTGGCCCCCGTGCCCGGCTCCAGCTTCTACCGCGACGCGGAGGCGGGCGCGCGTTTCGTGCGCTTCACCTTCTCCAAGTCCGACGCCACGCTGTCCGAAGCCGCCCGCCGCCTCGCCGCCCTCTAGCGGGCGGTGCGATCATCTGAGCGGCGAGCGCTGGTCGAGGAAGAGCATCTGCCCCGCGTACCCGGCGTGGTCGCCGAACGTCTCGCGGACCCACTCCAGCAGCCGCACGTTCTTCGCGCCGGGGGTGTACTTCTTCCCGTAGTACCTCTCCAGAGCGGCCCCGATGTTCGCATCCACGGGGAACGCCCCATCGTGGCCCAGGGAGAAGAGGCAGACGCAATCGGCGATCTTGTAGCCGATGCCGGGGTATTTCTTCAGCCGCTCCCTCGCTTCCGCATGCGACGAACGCAGCGTATCCAGCTTCAGCTTGCGGGCGGCGACATCCCGGGCAACCTGATGGATGATGTCCGCCTTGCTCAGGCCAAATCCCCAATTCTGCCGATCAGCCTTGGGCACCTTTGCCAGACGGTCCGCCGCAGGGAACGCATTGCGCTTCTCGCCATCAAGGGTCAGCGGCTCTCCATACTTGTCCGCCAGCTTCTCGACCATGTCAGCGATGCGCTCGACCTTGGCCCTGGGCGAGCAGATGTAGGCGACGAGACACTCCCACGGATCCTGCCGCAGCACGCGGATGTGGCCGTACTTCTCGATCAGCCCGGGCATGTGTTCGGGGTCCGCAGCGCGCATGGCCTTGTGGACGGCCCCGATGTCCTGATCGAGCCGGAAGTAGTGCGTGACGTCGTCAGCGGGCGCGCCGCCCTCGAACTCAATGCCGTCGTCGGCGTTGCGGACCCTGATCAAGTGGCCGCCGACGATGCCGTAGAACCAGCCGTCCCGCTCGGTCCAGCGGAAGGCCTGCGAGTTGAGCCAGTCGGCTTCCAGCCGGAACGGCTGGGGGGCGGGCAGGTACACGATGGTGGCTCCTCCTCGGAGATGGGCGCACTCAGCGCGGCGTCGACCGAACAGGGGCGGGCGCGGACGTTTCCGCAGCGCTCTCCGCGTCCCCGGCGGAATCCAGCAGAGCGTACCAGCGGCGCGAGATTCGTTCGGCGTCGCGTCCCATGAGCACCTGCTCGCCACACGACGGGCAGCGATAGCCGGAGACATCTTCCCGCAGGATGCGGCCGTCACCGGTCGCCCGCTCGAAAACGAAGTCCTCGGGGATCAGATCAACCGAGCACTCACGGCACCGCTTCACTGGATCCTCCTCCGCAGGTCGCCGGACCACCGCCCCGCATCGGGCCTGTAGACGGTGATCAGGCGAACGTCGGGAGCATGCGTCACCACGACATGGTACACGATGCCGCTCGGCCCCCGGCAGAGCATAAGACACGACGGCCCCCTCGGGTCGGTGGGATAGTCCTCGATGATCTCTGGCGCGCCTCTTCGTATCCCCTCGGCCATGTCTTCAAGCTTGATGGCGCGGTTGAACGACTGGATCACGGCGTGCTCGGTGATTTCATAGCTTCGATCCTGAAATGCATCGACGATGGTGCGTAGTGCGGGCCGCTCCCGCCTCGGACGAAGCGGCAGGCGCGCATGGGCGGCCCGTAGCCAGCGAACGACTCTGGAACGCACGGACACAGTGGGCCACTCTAACCGCCCGCGCGGCGAACGCGCCCCGCCTGCTACCCTGTGCTCCGACACCGCCCGGGGGTTGGACCGTTCCCGTACGTCGCGCGCGACCTTCCGTTCCTCAACCGGCTGCGCGAACAGGTGCTGTTCGCGGCGGGCCCCATCGGCTCGTCCATCCTCGCGCGACGCCCCACGCCCGACGACTACGACGGGCTCGACGGCTGCAACGAGTACCTCACCATCTCCAGGCCGGAACTGATCGACGACATCCAGCGCGGCTTCTACGCGGCGGGCTGCGACGCCGTCGACGCCGCCACCTTCGGGGCCAACCGCGTGGTCTTCGCCGAATACGGCATCGCCGACCGCGTGCGCGAGATCAACCGCCTGGCCGCCGAACGCATCGGGCGCGTGCGCGACGAATTCGCCACGCCCGACTGGCCGCGCTACGCCTTCGGCACCATGGGCCCGGGCACGAAGCTGCCCTCGCTCGGCCACGTCACGTACGCCGAGCTGGTGGAGAGCTACCGCGAGCAGGCGCTGGGGCTGATCGAGGGCGGCATCGACGTGCTCAAGGTCGAAACCTGCCAGGACCTGCTGCAGGCGAAGGCGGCGCTGGGGGCCATCGAGGACGCCTTCGCGGAGACGGGCGCGCGCCTGCCCGTCATCGCCAGCGTCACCATCGAGACCACGGGCGCGATGCTGCTCGGCTCCGACATCGCCTGCGCCCTCACCACGCTGGAGGCGCTGGACGCCGTGGACGTGATCGGCGTCAACTGCGCCACCGGGCCGGAGCAGATGGTGGAGCACGCGCGCCACCTCACGCGCCATTCGCGCCGCCCCGTGTTCATCGGGCCGAACGCGGGCATCCCCGAACTGCGCGGCGGCGAGACCGTCTACCCGCTGTCCCCGGAGGCGTTCGCGCGCCACCACCGCATCTTCGTGGAGGAGCTGGGGGCGAGCGTCGCCGCGGGCTGCTGCGGGACCACGCCGGAGCACTTCGCGCGGGCCATCGAGGCCGTGGGGCGTCCCCGCCCGCCCTCGCGCCCGTCCACGACGGAAGCGGCCTGCAGCTCGCTCTACACGAGCGTGCCCTTCGAGCAGGACGCCTCCGTGCTGCTGGTGGGCGAGCGCCTGAACGCCACCGGCTCGCGCGCCTTCCGCGAGCTGCTGCTGGCGGGGGACGAGGAGGGCGCGGTGGCGCTGGCGCGCGAACAGACGGAGCGCGGGGCGCACGCGCTCGACCTCATGGTCGACTACGTGGGCCGCACGGGCGCGCCGGACATGGCGCAATTCGCGGGCGCGCTGCGCACGCGGGCCACGGCCCCGCTGATGTTCGACTCCACCGAGGCGGAGGTGGTGGAAACGGCCCTCGCGCTCTACGGCGGCAAGGCCATCGTGAACTCCATCAACCTCGAGGACGGCGAGCGCAAGATCACGCGCTTGCTGCCCCTCATCAAGCGCTTCGGCGCGGCGGCGGTGGCGCTCGTCATCGACGAGGAGGGGCAGGCGCGCACCGTCGAATGGAAGCTGCGCGTGGCCCGCCGCATCCACGAAATCGCCGTCGCGCGCCACGGCATGGAGCCGGGCGACCTGCTCTTCGACATGCTCACCTTCCCCCTCGGCGGCGGGCAGGAGGACCTGCGCGGCGACGCCCGCGAGACGCTGGAGGCCATCCGCCGCGTGAAGGCGGAGCTGCCCGGCGTGCACACCATCCTCGGCGTCTCCAACGTCTCCTTCGGCCTGAAACCGGCGGCGCGGCGGGTGCTGAACTCCGTCTTCCTCGCGGAAGCGACGGAGGCGGGGCTGGACGCGGCCATCGTCAACGCCAGCCAGATCCTGCCCCTCAACCGCATCCCCGACGACCGCATCGCGGCGGCGCGCGACCTCATCCACGACCGCTGGCGGGAAGGGCGCGACCCGCTCCTCCACTTCCTCTCGCTCTTCGACGAGGCGGACGCGGGCGCGGCGGCGCGGACGGCGGAGGAGCGCGCGGCGGCGCCCGTGGAGGAGCGCCTGCGGCGGCGCATCGTGGACGGCGATCGGCGCGGCCTCGAGGCCGACCTCGACGAGGCGCTCGCCGCGCTCGACGCCCTCGCCATCATCAACGAGCACCTGCTCGAGGGGATGCGGGAGGTGGGCGAGCTCTTCGGCGCGGGCCGCATGCAGCTCCCCTTCGTGCTGCAGAGCGCGGAGACCATGAAGGCCGCGGTGCGCCATCTGGAGCCGCACATGGAGCGCGCCGCGGGCGCGGACAAGGGCCGCATCGTGCTCGCCACCGTGCGCGGCGACGTGCACGACATCGGCAAGAACCTGGTCGACATCATCCTCTCCAACAACGGCTACGCCGTGCACAACCTCGGCATCAAGCAGCCCATCGCGGCCATCGTCGAAAAGGCGCTGGAGGTGGACGCCCACGCCATCGGCCTCAGCGGCCTGCTGGTGAAGAGCACCGTCGTCATGCGCGAGGACCTGGAGGAGCTGAACGCGCGCGGCCTCTCCCGCTTCCCCGTGCTGCTCGGCGGCGCGGCCCTCAACCGCCGCTACGTGGAGGAGGACCTGCGCGCCGTCTACGAGGGCGAGGTCCACTACTGCCGCGACGCCTTCGAGGGGCTGGCCACGCTGGGACGCGTGGTCGCGGGCGAGGGCCTGGCCCCCGCGCCCCGCGCACCGAGCGCCCCCCCGTCCGCGCCGGAAGCGCCGCCCCCCGCGCCCGTCGGCGACGGCGGCCCGGAGCGCTCCGCGGTGGCGCGCGACGTTCCCGTGCCGCGCCCGCCCTTCTGGGGCAGCCGCGTCGTGCGCGGCGTGCCCCTGCCCGACGTCTTCGCCTTCGTGAACGAGACCGCCCTCTTCCGCGCCCAGTGGGGCTACCAGCGCGGCGACCGCGACGCCGGGGCCTACGAGGCCTTCCTCGACGCCGAGGTGCGCCCCGTCTTCCGCCGCTGGCAGGAGCGCGCCATCGCCGGGGGCCTGCTCACGCCGCAGGTGGTCTACGGCTACTTCCGCTGCCGCGCCGAGGGCGACGACCTGCTCGTCTGGCCGGAGGTCGAGGGCGCGGACGCGCGCCCCGCGGGCGAACCCGTGCGCTTCTCCTTCCCGCGCCAGGCCGGGGGACGGCGGCTGTGCATCGCCGATTTCTTCCGCGACGCGGCCAGCGGCGAGTACGACGCCGTCGCCTTCACCGTGGCCACGGTGGGGCCGCGCGCGAGCGAACTGGCGGCGGAGCTGTTCGAGGCCGACGAGTACCGCGAGTACCTGCACTTCCACGGCTTCGGCGTGGAGAGCGCGGAGGCGCTGGCCGAGCTGTGGCACGCGCGCGTGCGCGCGGAGCTGGGCATCGCGGGCCGCGACGCTACGGAGAAACGGGAGCTGTTCAAACAGGGCTACCAGGGCTCGCGCTACTCCTTCGGCTACCCCGCCTGCCCCGACCTGGAGCAGCAGACGGGCATCGCCGCCCTGCTGCGCCCGGAGCGCATCGGCGTCGCGCTGGGCGAGACGTTCCAGTGGCATCCGGAGCAGACGACGAGCGCCATCGTGGTTCACCATCCGCAGGCGCGCTACTTCACCGCCTGAGGGCGCTTGCGCGTCCGCGCCTTCGCGCCCTACCATTTGTTGACGCGATTACTCGACTTTTCGCGGGAGGCGATTCCGGCGGCGGGCGCGCCCGTCGCGGGACCAGCGACATGCGCGGTTCGACACGCGGCGACTACGGGCTTCGCGCCCTCATCGAACTGGCCGGCCATCGCGGCCGCGGTCCGCTCCAGTGCTCCGAGATCGCCCTGCGCCGCCACGTGCCCGAACAGTATCTCGACCAGCTGCTCACCACCCTGCGCAAGGCCGGCTTCGTGCGCTCCCTGCGCGGCCCCGGCGGCGGCCACGAGCTCGCCCGCGACCCCGCCGACATCCCCGTGCTGGACGCCATCGTCGCCCTCGAGGGCAGCCTCTCCCCCGTCGCCTGGCTCGACGAACCCCCCGACCGCACCGACCACCCCCACCAGTGCGGCCAGCGCGAAATCTGGGAGCGCATCCGCGACGCCACCAGCGCCATCCTCGCCTCCTACACCATCGCCGACCTCCTCGCGAAGGAGCCGAAGGCGGTCGCGGGCCGGTACCGCATATGAGCGCGCCCGACGTCACCGCCCCCGTGCGCCCCGCCCTGGCCGCGTCCGTGCTCGACCTCGTCGGGGGCACGCCCCTCGTGCGCCTCAACCGCGTCGTGCCCGAAGGCTCCGCCGCCATCTACGGCAAGCTCGAAAGCATGAACCCCGCGGGCTCCGTGAAGGACCGCATCGCCCTCGCCATGGTCGAGGAGGCCGAGCGCGACGGCCGCCTGCGCCCGGGCGCCACCATCGTCGAGCCCACCTCGGGCAACACCGGCATCGGCCTCGCCATGGTCGCCGCCGTCAAGGGCTACCGCCTCATCCTCACCATGCCCGAGGACATGTCCGTCGAGCGCCGCCGCCTCTTCGAGCGCTTCGGCGCGGAGGTGCGCCTCACGCCCGCCATCGAGGGCATGACCGGCGCCGTCTTCGCCGCCAGCCAGATCGCCGAGAGCGAGCCCGACGCCTTCGTGCCCCAGCAGTTCGAGAACCCCGCCAACCCCGAGGTCCACCGCCGCACGACCGCGCGCGAGATCCTGGCCGCCACCGGCGGCGCGCTCGACGCCTTCGTGGCCGCCGTGGGCACGGGCGGCACCATCACCGGCGTGGGTCAGGCGCTGCGCGCGGAGCTCGGCGATGGCGTCCTCATCGTCGCCGTCGAACCCGCCCGCTCGCCCGTGCTCAGCGGCGGGCGTCCGGGCCTCAGCGGCATCCAGGGCATCGGCGCCAGCTTCGTGCCCGGCGTGCTCGACCGCGGGGTCTACGACGAGATCATCCGCGTCGAGGACAAGGACGCCTTCGCCATGACCGCCCGCCTCGCGCGCGAGGAGGGGCTGCTCGTGGGCATCTCCGCCGCCGCCAACGTGGTCGCCTCGCTGGCCGTGGCCGCGCGTCTGGGCGCGGATGCCCGTATCGTCACCATCCTCTGCGACACCGGGGAGCGTTACCTCAGTGTCGACCTCTAGTCCGTCCCGTGGCGGCTCGCGCCGCCCCCACGCCCCCGGCCAGAGCGAGGCAGAGCCCGTGACCGTCAACGTCTACGTTCCCACCCCCTTCCGCCACCTCGTCGGCAACCGCGTGCGCGTGCGCGCCGCCGGGGGGAACCTGCGCGAGGTGATGGACGACCTCGACGTCCAGTTCCCCGGCTTCGCCGCCCAGGTGCGTGACGGCAGCGGCGAAATCGCCACCCACATCGGCGTCTACGTGAACCAGATCGAGGTGGAGGCGCTCGACGGCGAGGCCACCGCCCTCGCCGTCGGCGACGAGGTCGCCTTCATCCCCGCCCTCGCCGGCGGCGCCGGCGTCGCGCTCACCCCCGAAATGGTCGAGCGCTACAGCCGCCACCTGATCATGCCCCAGGTCGGCAGCGTGGGGCAGCGCGGGATCATCGCCGCGCGCGTGCTCGTCGTGGGCGCGGGCGGCCTCGGCTCCCCCGTCGCCCTCTACCTCGCCCTCGCCGGCGTCGGCACCATCGGCCTGATCGACTTCGACGTGGTCGACCGCTCCAACCTGCAGCGCCAGATCCTGCACCAGACGGCCGACATCGACCGCCCCAAGGTCGAATCCGCGCGCGAAACCCTGCTCGCGCACAACCCCAACGTCGACGTCGTCCTGCACGAGGCCCCCCTCACCAGCGACAACGCCTTCGAGGTCATCGGCCAGTACGACATCGTCGTGAACGGCGCCGACAACTTCGCCACGCGCTACCTCGTGAACGACGCCTGCTACCTGCTGGAGAAGAAGCTGGTGGACGGCTCCATCCTCATGTTCGACGGGCAGGCCACGACCTACCTGCCCGGCCAGGGCTGCTACCGCTGCCTCTATCCCGCGCCGCCGCCGCCAGGCATGGTGCCCAGCTGCGCCGAGGCGGGCGTGCTCGGCGCCATGTGCGCCACCATCGGCAGCATCCAGGCCACGGAGGTGCTCAAGCTGGTGCTCGGCCAGGGCCAGCCCCTCGTCAACCGCCTGCTGCTCTACGACGCCCTCTCCCTCGAATTCCGCACCGTCCGCATCCGCCGCGACCCCGAGTGCCCCCTCTGCGGCGACCATCCGACCATCACCGAACTGATCGACTACGAGGCCTTCTGCGGCTCGCCCTTCCCCCACCCGGGGGACGCCGACGCGCCCGCCTGATCCCCGCCAGGAGCAGATCGTGACCCCTTCCGCCGCGCCCGCGCCCACCGTCCGCATCCGCGTCACCTCCGTCCTGCAGAAGCTCACCGGCGGGCAGAAGGAGATCGAGGCCAGCGGCGCCACCGTGGCCGCGGTCGTGGACGACCTCGAGGCGCGCCATCCCGGCTTCAAGGGCCAGCTCTACGGCGAGGACGGCCAGCTCCAGCGCTTCGTCAACGTCTACCTCAACGACGAGGACATCCGCTACACCGGCGGCGTCGCCACCGCCCTCGCCGAGGGCGACGTGCTCGACATCCTGCCCGCCCTCGCCGGGGGCTAGCGCCGCCGCCGTGGCCCGCCATCGCTCCATCCTCGACCTCATCGGCGACACCCCCCTCGTCGAGCTGCGCTCCTTCGCGCCCCGCCCCGGCGTCCATCTCTACGCCAAGCTGGAGGGCCAGAACCCCACCGGCTCCGTCAAGGACCGCATCGCCAGGGCCATGATCGAGGCCGCCGAGGCGCGCGGCGAGCTCAAGCCGGGCGACGCCATCCTCGAGCCCACCTCCGGCAACACCGGCATCGGCCTCGCCCTCATCGGCAAGCTGCGCGGCTACCGCGTCGTCTGCGTCATGCCCGCCAACGTCAGCGAGGAGCGCTCCCTCCTGCTCCGCTCGCTCGGCGCCGAAATCGTCTACTCCCCGGGCGAGCTCGGCTCCAACGGGGCCATCGCCAGGGCGAAGGAGATCGTGGCCGCCAACCCGGGCCGCTACCACTTCCCCTACCAGTACGGCAACGAGGCCAACCCCGCCGCCCACGAGCGCGGCACCGCCCGCGAAATCCTGCGCGACCTGCCCGAGATCACGGCCTTCGTCGCCGGGCTGGGCACGGGCGGCACGCTCACGGGCACGGGCCGCGGCCTGAAGGCGCACGACCCCGCCATCCGCGTCATCGCCGCCGCCCCCCATCCCGGCGACAACGTGCAGGGCCTGCGCGCCCTCGAGGAGGGCTTCATCCCCGAGGTGCTCGACGAGTCCGTGCTCGACGGCAAGGTCGTCGTGGACAGCCGCACCAGCTTCGCCTGCACGCGCGAGCTCCTGGAGAAGGAAGGCGTCTTCGCGGGCGTCAGCAGCGGCTCCGTCGTGCGCGCCGCGCTCAAGGCCGCCGAGCGCCTGGAGGGCGAGCAGCACATCGTCTGCCTGCTCGCCGACGGCGGCTGGAAGTACCTCAGCTCCGGCCTCTGGACCACCGACTGGAGCGACCTCCCCGGGGACGTCGACGAGATGATCTGGTGGTAGCGCCGCGCCGCTAGGTCCCCTCCGTCTCCATCCCGTTGCCGAGCGCGCCGTGGAGGAACCCCTGCCGCAGGTCGATCTTGTCCCGCTCGCTGATCTCGTAGCCGATGGCCGCGTTCGCATGGCGCAGGAGTTCACGGTCGATGTGGGGCGGAATCCTGCGGCTGCCCGGCAGCCTGCTGCTGTGGCGGAGCGCATCCACATCCTCGGCGCCCGCGTCCGTGCGCCACGTCTGCCCGAAATCGACGCCGGCGTCGTACGCTGCGCGCTCGGAAGCGTCCGCGGGCGTCTCCTCGAATTCGCGCAGCCGGAAGCTGGGCGCGAGCCGCTCGCGGTCGAGCGCGATCACGTCGTCCGCCTCGCGCATGAGCGTCGTCGCCACGGTCTGCTCGCCCACCAGCCCGATCCCCACCAGTACCACGCGCACCCCCATGTCCTGCGCCTCCACCACGCCCTGGCGCAGGTCCTCGTCGCCGCCCAGCAGGTAGGCCGTGCTGATCGCCCGATTCTGCGAAAGGCGGATGAGGTCGCGCACGATCAGCGAATCGACGCCCTTCTGCACGAACCCCTCGCCTCGCGCCACCGTGTTGCCCAGCCGCACCTTCACGCCCGGCTGGTGCGCGACGGCGTTCTGCGACGGGGAAGGCGTGCCCCCGGGCGCGCCGTCGTACCAGTACGTGCGGAGGTGGCGCTCGGACGGCTCCGCCTCCGCGCCCAGCTCGGCGAGCATCCGCGTGATCTCGCCGAAGTCGATCTCGATGTGCCCCCGGTGCCTCACGTTCAGGCACAGCTCGCCGCCCGTCGCGTACAGGTAGCCGGCGTCCACGAACCACGCGAACTGCTGCATCGGGACCAAGCGTAACCGCCGCCCGCCCCGCCCCGCTACACTGCCCCCCATGCGCTTCGGCGTCACGCTCCCCAACGCGGGCTACGGCGGCGAGCCCGAAACGCTGATCGCGCTCGCCGTCGAGGCCGAGCGCGCGGGCTGGGACGGCGTCTTCCTCTGGGACACGCCCTACGCCGCCGCCCCCGACGAGCCGCCCCCGTCCTTCGCCGACGCCTGGGCGCTGCTCGCCGCCATCGCCGTGCGCACGGAGCGCGTGCGCCTCGGCACCATGCTCACGCCCCTCGCCTGGCACCGCCCCTGGCTCATCGCGCGGCAGGCGGCCACGCTCGACCGCCTCTCCGGCGGGCGCTTCACGCTCGCCGCGGGGCTGGGCGCGCCGCCCGACGAGGGCCCCTGGTTCGGCGGCGACGAGCCAGACCGGCGCACGCGCGCGGCCATGCTCGACGAGGCCCTCGCCATCCTCGACGGCCTCTGGAGCGGCCAGCCCTTCGCCTTCGCGGGCGACCACTTCTCCCTGCGCGAGGTCGCCTTCACGCCGACGCCCGTGCAGCGCCCCCGCGTCCCCGTGTGGGTGGTCGGCGCCTGGCCGCGCGACCCCGCCAGCTGGCCCCGGCGCAAGTCCATGCGCCGCGCCATCCGCTACGACGGCCTGCTCCCCAACGTCTTCGACCGCGACGGCGCGCCCGTCTTCGACGCCTCCGAAGCGGAGGCGCTGGCCGACCTGCGCGCCATGCGCGACTGGGTCGAGCGCGAGCGCCCCGACGGCGGCCCCTTCGATGTCGTGATCGAGCGCGAGCTCGCCCCGCTCGACGCCGAAGCGAAGCGCGCCGCCGCCGCGCGCTGGGAGGAAGCGGGCGCCACCTGGTGGCTCGACGACGCCTGGTGGGAGATGTGGAACCACCCCGACGACCCCGAGCCCCTGCGCCAGCGCATCCGCCGCGGCCCGCCCCGCTAGCCGCCTGCGGCCCTGCCCGCTATGCTGCGCGCGGCATATCGCCGCCGGAGCGCGCCGTGCCCGTCCGCCGCCTGCTCGCCGCCGCCTGCGCCCTCGCCGTGCTCGCCGCCGCCTGCGGCGGTTCCGGGGACGGGGACGGCGGCGCCATCATCCTCGCCACCACCACCTCCACGCGCGACAGCGGCCTGCTCGACGAGCTCGTGCCCCGCTTCGAGCGCGAGACCGGCATCCGCGTGAAGGTCATCGCCGTGGGCACGGGCGCGGCCCTGCGCATGGCGGGCGAAGGCAACGCCGACGCCGTGCTCGTGCACGCCCCCGAGGCCGAGGCCGCCTACGTGGCCAGCGGCGACCTCGTCGGCGGACGCCTCGTCATGGCCAACGAATTCGTCATCGTGGGCCCGCCCGCCGACCCCGCCCGCGCCGCCGCCGCGCCCGACCTGCGCGCCGCCGTCGCCGCCATCGCGGCGCATGGGCGCTTCGTCTCGCGCGGCGACGACTCCGGCACGCACCAGCGCGAGCTCGCCCTCTGGCGGGCCGCCGGCGTCGACCCCCGCGCCGTGGCCCGCGAGGAGACCGGCCAGGGCATGGGCGCCACCCTCGCCATCGCCAGCGAACGCCGCGCCTACACCCTCGCCGACCGCGGCACCTGGCTCGCCTTGCGCGACGCGCTCGACCTCGCCGTGCTCGTCGAGGGCGGCGTGGACCTCCGCAACGTCTACCGCGTGCACGTGGTCAACCCCGAACGCCACGACGGCGTCGAGGCCGCCCGCGCGGAGGCCTTCGCCGCCTTCCTCGTGGCCCCCGCCACGCAGGCGCTCATCGGCCGCTTCCGCGCCGCCGAATTCGGGCGCTCCCTCTTCTCGCCCGCCGCCGCGGCCGGGGGCGGGGGATGAGCGCCATCGGCGAGGGCCTGCTGGAGGCGCTGCGCCTCGTCGTGCGCGGCGACGCCGAGCTCTTCGCCATCGCCGGGCGCACGCTCCTCGTCTCCGGCACGGCCACCGCCCTCGCCATGCTCGTGGGGACGCCCCTCGGCTACCTGCTCGGACGCGCCCGCTTCCCCGCGCGCACGCTCATCCTCGCCGCCGCGGGCACGGGCATGGGCCTGCCCCCGGTGGTCGCGGGCCTCGTCATCTGGCTGCTGCTCGTGCGCAGCGGCCCCTTCGGCGGCCTCGACCTGATCTACACGAAGCAGGCCATGATCGTCGCCCAGTTCGTCATCGCCCTGCCCCTCGTCACGGCCTTCACCGCCGCCGCCATCCAGGCCCTGCCCCCGCGCCTGCCCGACCTGCTGACCGTGCTCGGCGCGGGCCGCGCGCGCGCCTTCTGGCTGCTCGCGCGGGAGGCGCGCCTGGGCCTGCTGGCCGCCGTCATCGCGGGCTTCGGGGCCGTCGTCTCCGAGGTCGGCGCCTCCATGGCCGTGGGCGGCAACCTCGCGGGCGACACGCGCGTGCTCACCACCGCCATCGTCACCGAGACCAGCCGCGCCGCCAACGAGCGCGCCATCGCCTACGGCCTCGTGCTGCTGGCCATGGCCTTCGCCGTGGTGATCGTGCTCACCGTCGTGCAGCAGCGCGGCGCGCGCTGATGGAGGCGCGGCTCGAAGGCGTCGCCTTCTCCTACGGCGACCGCCCCGCTTTGGAAACGGGCGACCTGCGCTTCGCCGCGGGGCGCGTGACCGCCCTGCTCGGCCCCAACGGGTCGGGCAAATCGACGCTGCTGCGGCTGCTGGCCGGGCTCGAACGCCCCCGCCGCGGGCGCGTGCTGCTGGACGGACGCCCCGCGCCCGCCGCCCGCGCCGCCGTCGCCTACGCCTTCCAGGAGGCGGTCTTCCTCTCCGGGACGCTGCGCGCCAACCTCGACCTCGCCCTGCGCCTGCGCGGCCTGCCCGCCGCCGCCCGCCGCGCGCGCCTGCAGGAGGCCGCCGCCGCCTGCGGCGTGGCCCGCCTGCTGGACCGTCCCGCCGCGCGCCTCTCCGGCGGCGAGGCGCAGCGCGCCAACCTCGCCCGCGCCCTCTCCCTGCGCGCCCCCCTCACGCTGCTCGATGAGCCCCTCGCGGGCTTCGACGAACGCGGGCGCGCGCGCCTGCTCGCCGAGCTGCCAGACCTCCTGCGCCGCTTCGCCGCCACCGTCGTGCTCGTCACGCACGACCGCGAGGAGGCGCTGCGGCTGGCCGCCGACGTCGTCATCCTGCGCGAAGGGCGCGTGTGCGCCGCCGGGGAGCGGCGCGCCGTCTTCGCCGCGCCCCCCGACCCGGAGACGGCGGCCTTCCTCGGCTACGCCCTCGTGCCCGCCGATGGCGGCCTCGCCGCCGTCGCCCCCGGCGCCCTGCGCCCCGGCCCGGGCGATTTCACCCTCGCCCTGCGCGTGGAGGAGGTCGTCGACCTCCTCTCCGGCGTCGAGGTGGCGGGCCGCGTCGGCGGGGAGCGCGTGGCCGCCGTCTTCCCCCCCGACGCGCCCGCGCCCGCGCGCGGCGATCGCGTGGTCGTGGGCGCGCCCGCCGCCGCCGTCGTGGCCTTTCCCGCCCCCGGTTGACAGGCGCGCCCGCGCCCGTAGCATGGAAGCCACGATGGATGCGCGGACGGCCCCTCGCGTGTTTCCGGCGTCGCCGTAGGGCGGCGCCGTTTCGCGTCCGGCGCGCCCGCGCGGGAGGGTTCCCGACCGCCATGCAGTCGAGCATCATCGGCAAGATCGAGAAGGCCCGGCGCTACGCCGCCGAGCCCGATCGCATTCGCCTCGACGGCGTCAGCGCCACCGTGCGCGGCGACAACGGCGAGCACCAGGTGGCGCTCT
Source organism: Tepidiformaceae bacterium (assembly GCA_958295975.1). GTDB lineage: Bacteria > Chloroflexota > Dehalococcoidia > Tepidiformales > Tepidiformaceae > UBA2991. The sequence goes on from OY282446.1 coordinate 1,384,562, forward strand.
CCGGCGACGACTGGTCCTGCACCTGCGGCTTCTTCGCGGAATGGTCGATCTGCAGCCACACGATGGCGCTCGAACGGGCGCTCGCGGGCCTCGTCCCCGCCCAGCCCCTGCCCGTGAGCCGCGCCTCCGGCGGCTGACGCCCCGGCCCGCGGCGGCGTGAACGCGCGCATCCCGCTCGCCCTCGGGGCGGCGCGCGCCGCCGCCGCGCTCGGCCGCCGCCTGGGACGGGGCGGCGGCACCGCCCTCCCCGGCCTCCTCGCCGAACGCATCGCCCCCGACGCCGCCTCCGCCCTCGCCCGTCCCCTCGCGGGCGGCGCCGTGCTCGTCACGGGCACGAACGGCAAGACCACCACCGCCCGCCTGCTGGCGGGCATGCTGACCGCCGCCGGACGGCCCGTCGTGCACAACCGCGAGGGCTCGAACCTCACGCGCGGCATCGTCTCCGCCCTCGCCGCCGCCGCAGACTGGCGCGGACGCCCCCGCGACGCCCGCGCCATCGCCCTCATGGAGACGGACGAGGCCGCCCTGCCCGCCGCCGTGCGCGCCCTGCGCCCCCGCGCCGCCGCCTTCACCAACCTCTTCCGCGACCAGCTCGACCGCTACGGCGAGGTCGAGACCGTGGCCGCGCGCTGGCGCGAGGCGCTCGCCCTGCTGCCGCCCGACGCCACGCTCGCGCTCAACGCCGACGACCCCGCCGTGGCCGAGCTGGCGCTCGACTGGCGCGGCCCCGTGCACTGGCACTCCCTCGCGGGCGCGCGCGCCGGCACGGGCGATCCCGGCCCCGCCGACGCGCGCTGGTGCCGCGCCTGCGGGGCCGCCTACCGCTACGCCGCGCGCTACGCCGCCCACCTCGGCGACTGGCGCTGCGACGGCTGTGGACGCGCCCGCCCCGTCCCCGACACCGCCGCCCTCGCGGTCGAGCGCGCGCCCGACGGCCTGCGCCTCGACGTCTCCGGCCTGGGCGAGACGCTCCTGCCCCTGCGCGGCCTCTACAACGCGGGCAACGCCCTCGCCGCCGTCGCCCTCGCGCGCGTCCTCGGCCTGCCGCCGGACGCCATCCGCGCGGGCCTCGCCGCCGCCCGTCCCGCCTTCGGGCGCGGCGAAACGGTTGAGTTTGGGGGCCGCCGCCTGCGCCTGCTCCTCTGCAAGAACCCGGCGGGCGCCACCGAGGCCCTGCGCCTGCTCGCCGAGGACGGCGCCGCCGAGGTCGCCTTCCTGCTCAACGACCGCTTCGCCGACGGACGCGACGTGAGCTGGATCTGGGACGCCGGCTTCGAGCGGCTGGCGGGCAACGTGCGCCGCTGCCGCGCGGGGGGCGACCGCGCCGCCGACGCCGCCCTGCGCCTGCGCTACGCGGGCTGGCCCGCGCCCGCCAGCGTGACGCGCTCGCCCGCCGCCTTCCTCGACGCCGTCGCCGCCGCGCCCGCCCGCGACGGCCCCGTCGACGTGCTCGTCACCTACACGGCCCTGCTCGACCTGCGCGCCGAGCTGTCCCGCCGCGGCGCCGTTGCGGGGGCGGCGGTCAGCGGCTAGCGCCCGGCGCGTGTATTCGCCGCCCCCTTCGCTGGCGGCCTACGCGCTACCGTGTACCATGGGCGCATGACGCCTTCCGCGGGCGAGCGCGACCCCGGCGCGCGCGTGCGCCGCCTGCGCCGCCGCGCGGGGCTGAGCCAGGCCGCCCTCGCCCGCCGCCTCGGCGTGCGCCAGCAGACGGTGAGCGAATGGGAACGGGGCCGCTACGCCCCGCGCGGCGCCAGCCTCACCGTGCTGCGCATGTTCGAGGAGGAGGTCGAGCCCTGGGACGCCTCGCCGCCGCAGCGGGAGGAGACGCCGTGAGCGCCGCCGCCGCCCTCGCGCCCGCGCCCGCGTGGCCGTCCCTCGCCGACGAACCCGCGCCGTGGGACGCCGCCCCGCGCGGCGAGGCCGCCCTCGCCGCGCGCTGGTTCGCGGGGCTGCGCGCCCCCGCGCGCGTGGAGGACGGACGCTCCCTGCGCGTGCGCTTCCCCGGCGTGCCCGCCCCCGGCCACGGCCCCGACGCGCGCGACGCCGTGGTCGAGCTGGACGGCGCCGAGCTGCGCGGCGACGTCGAGTTCCACCTGCGCGCCAGCGGCTGGCGCGCCCACGGCCACCACCGCGATCCCGCCTACGCCCGCGTCGTCCTGCACGTGGTCGAGGAGAACGACGGCGGCGCCCTCGCCACCCTCCACGACGGCGGACGCGCCATCGCCCTCGCGGTCGCGCCCCGCCCCGCCGTCCCGCCGCCCGCCTTCGAGCCGCCCTGCGCGGCCTGCGCCCGCCTCGCCCCGCCCGACGCCGCGCTCGAACGGCTGGGCCTCGAACGCCTGCGGGAGAAGGCCTCGCGGGCGCGGCACTGGGCGGCGGCGCGCGGCCCCGCGCCCGTGCTCCACGCGCTCGCCCTGGAGACGCTGGGCGGACGGCGCAACCGCGAGGCCTTCGCCGCCATCGCCCGCCGCCTGCCCCTGCCCGCCCTCCTCGAACGCGCCCCCGCCGCTCCCGCGGAGGGGCGCACGGAAGCCCTCGCCGCCGCCCTGCGCGAGGCCGCGCGGGGGCTGCCCCTGTCGCGCCGCGGCCTGCGTCCCGCGGCTTTCCCCGAACGCCGCCTGGAGGCGCTGGCCGCCCTCTGCGCCCGCCTCTGGCCGGATGCGCGCCCCGTCTGGCCGGAGGCGCTGGCCGATCCCGCCGCCGCGCCCCGCGCCCTGCGCGTCCCCGGCATCGGCGCCGCCGCGGCCCTCGAACTGACCGTCAACGCCGTCCTGCCCGCCGCCCTCGGCGCGCGCCTCTGGCCCGCGGACGAGGCCATCGCCCGCTTCCGCGCCCTGCCCGCGCCCGCCGCCTACGGCCAGCTGCGCCCCCTCGCGGGCTGGCTCGGCGGGGGCGGGCGCGACCCCTTCGCCCGCGCCGCCGCCCTGCAGGGCGGCCTGCGCCTGCACGATCGCCACTGCGCCCGCGGCGGCTGCGGCGCCTGCCCCCTCTCCGCGCCGCCGCCGCGCGCGTGCGGGATCGCGCGCGAGGGGGGAGAATAGCGGCGGCGGCCAACCGGCCCGCGCCGCCGCCGCGAGAGGGGAGCGCATGAAGACCATCGCCGCCAAGATCTGGGAGCAGCACCTCGTGCGCCGCGAGGCGGGCCTCCCCGACCTGCTCTACATCGACCTCCACCTCGTCCACGAGGTCACCTCCCCGCAGGCCTTCGAGAGCCTGCGCCTCGCCGGGCGGCGCGTGCGCCGCCCCGACCGCACCCTCGCCACCGTCGACCACAACGTGCCCACCACGGGCCGCGACCTGCCCTGGGACGACCCCCTCTCCATCCGGCAGGTGGAGACGCTGCGCGCCAACTGCGCCGAATTCGGCGTGCCCTTCTTCGACATCGCCGACCCCCGCCAGGGCATCGTGCACGTCGTCGGCCCCGAGCAGGGCTTCAGCCAGCCGGGCATGACCATCGTCTGCGGCGACAGCCACACCTCCACCCACGGCGCGCTCGGCGCCCTCGCCTTCGGCATCGGCACCTCCGAGGTCGAGCACGTGCTCGCCACGCAGACCCTGCCCCAGGCCCCCCCGCGCACCATGGCCGTGGAGGTGAACGGCGAGCTCGCCCGCGGCGTCACCGCCAAGGACGTGATCCTCAACGTGATCAACGCCATCGGCGTCGGCGGCGGCACCGGCCACGTCGTCGAGTACCGCGGCGACGTGGTGCGCGCGCTCTCCATGGAGGGCCGCATGACCGTCTGCAACATGAGCATCGAGGCGGGCGCGCGCGCGGGCCTGGTCGCGCCCGACGACGTCGCCTTCGCCTGGCTCGAGGGGCGGCCCGCCAGCCCCGCCGGGGCCGCCTGGGAACGCGCCCTCGACCGCTGGCGCGCCCTCGCCAGCGACGAGGACGCCGCATTCGACGCCGTCGTCGAACTCGACGGGGCCGCGCTCGAACCGTGCGTCACCTGGGGCACGAACCCCGCCCAGAGCGCGCCCGTCACGGGGCGCGTGCCCGACCCCGCCGACGCCTCCGGCGAGGCCGCCCGCGAGCAGACCGCGCGCGCCCTCCGCTACATGGACCTCGAACCGGGCGCGGCCCTCGCCGACATCCCCCTCGACCGCGTCTTCATCGGCTCCTGCACGAACTCCCGCCTCGAGGACCTGCGCGCCGCCGCCGCCTGCGTGCGCGGACGGCGCGTGGCCAACCGCGTGCGCGCCATGGTGGTGCCCGGCTCCGGCCTCGTGAAGGCCGCCGCCGAGGCCGAGGGGCTGGACGAGGTCTTCCGCGCCGCCGGCTTCGAGTGGCGCGACGCGGGCTGCTCCATGTGCCTCGGCATGAACCCCGACATCCTGCTCCCCGGCGAGCGCTGCGCCTCCACCTCCAACCGCAACTTCGAGGGCCGCCAGGGGCCCGGCGGGCGCACCCACCTCGTCAGCCCGCAGATGGCCGCCGCCGCCGCCATCGCCGGCCACTTCGTCGACGTGCGCGACTGGGAGATGGACTGATGCGCAGGTTCGAAACCGTCCGCGGCGGCGCGCTCCCCCTCAACCGCGCCGACGTCGATACCGACCAGATCATCCCCGCCAAGTACCTCAAGCGCATCGAGCGCAGCGGCTTCGGCGAGTTCCTCTTCGACGACTGGCGCAAGGACCCCGAATTCGTCCTCAACGATCCCGCCTTCGCGGGCGCGCCCGTGCTCCTCGCGGGCGCGAACTTCGGCTGCGGCTCCTCCCGCGAGCACGCCCCCTGGGCGCTGGAGGACCACGGCTTCCGCGCCCTCATCGCCCCCTCCTTCGCCGACATCTTCCGCAACAACTGCGCCAAGATCGGCCTCCTCACCGTCACCCTCGCGCAGGCCGACGTCGAGTTCCTCATGGCCCGCGCGGAGGAGCTGCCCGACGCCGCCATCGTGGTGGACCTCGAAACGCAGACGGTGGCCACCGCCGACGGCGCCTTCCGGCGCTCCTTCGAGATCGACCCCGCCGTGCGCCGCAACCTGCTGGAGGGGCTCGACGCCATCGGCCTCACGCTCGAGCGCGAGGACGACATCGCCGCCTTCGAGGAGCGGCGCGCCGACGACCACTACCCCTCCACCGTCCCCGCCGCGGAGGAGTCCGCGTGAGCGGCGGCGCGCCCCGCCCCGACCTCGCCGCCGCGCGCGCCAACTGGCGGCGTTCGCCCCTGCCCTTCGGCCCCCGCCTGCGCCTCGCCCTGCGCAACAACTGGCGCAAGCTGCGCGCGCGCGCCGGTTGCTGCGGGGACTACGGCCAGCCCGGCTGCTGAGCGGCCCCCCCGCCGTCCGGTGCGGACGGATCCGGTGACGCGGCCCCCTGAGCCCCCCGCCTCCGCCCTGCCCTTCGTCGCCGTCGGCGGGGGCGAACGCCCGCCCCTGCCCCTGCCCCCCTGCCGCTACGTCTTCCCCGATCCGCGCGAGGCCCCGGCCGGGGGCCTCGTCGCGCGCGGCGGCGACCTCGCCCCCGAGACGATCGTGGCGGCGGCGCGCGCCGGGCTCTTCGCCTGGCCCCACGGCGGCGTGGACGCGCTCTGGTGGTCCCCCGACCCGCGCGCCATCCTGCGGCCCGAACGCCTGCACGTCCCCCGCCGCCTCGCGCGGCGCGTGCGCCAGGGCCGCTTCCGCGTCTCCCTCGACGCCGACTTCGCGCGCGTCATCGCGGGCTGCGCCGCCCGCCCCGGGGGCACCTGGATCACGCCCGCGCTGCTGCGCGCCTGGCTGCGCCTGCACGCCCTCGGCCGGGCCCACAGCTTCGAGGTGCGCGACGAGGGCGGCGCGCTCGTCGGCGGCCTCTACGGCCTGCGCGCGGGCGGCCTCTTCCAGGCCGAGTCCATGTTCCACCGCGCCGCCGACGCCTCCAAGGTGGCCCTGCTCGCCCTCTGCCGCCACGCCCTCGCCAGCGGCGTCTCCCTCATCGACGCGCAGCTGCCCGCGCCCCACCTCGCCGCCCTCGGCGCGGAGACCGTCTCGCGCGACCGCTACCTCCGCCTGCTGGCCGCCGCCCTCGCCGCGGATCGCCCCGCGTTCGCGCCGAACCGCTAGACTGCGCCCATGACCGCCTTCCCCATCCTCCTCGCCCCCGGCGACGGCATCGGCCCCGAAGTGCTCGAAGAGGCGCTCAAGGCGCTGGCCGCCGTCGAACGCCGCTTCGGCCACGAGTTCCAGTACGAGCGCGCCGTCGTCGGCGGCGCCGCCATCGACCGCCACGGCACCGCCCTGCGCGACGAAACGATCGAGGCCGCTCGCCGCTCGCGCGCCCTCCTCTTCGGCGCCGTGGGCGGCCCCAAATGGGACGACCCCGGCGCCGCCGTGCGCCCCGAACAGGCCATCCTCGGCCTGCGCAAGGGGCTGGGCCTCTACGCCAACCTGCGCCCCGTGCGCGTCAACCCCCTCCTCATCGAGGACGCCGCCATCAAGCCCGAGGTCCTGCGCGGCGTCGACATGATCGTCGTGCGCGAACTCACCGGCGGCGTCTACTTCGGCAAGCCCCGCAAGCGCTGGACCAACAGCCGCGGACGCCAGGCCGTCGACACCGTGCGCTACAGCGAGCGCGAGATCGCGCGCATCCTGCGCACCGGCTTCGAGCTCGCCCGCGGCCGCCGCCGCAAGCTCACCAGCGTGGACAAGGCCAACGTCCTCGACACCAGCCGCCTCTGGCGCGAGATCGCCGTCGAACTCGCGCGCGAATACCCCGACGTCGCGCTCGACCACCTGCTCGTGGACGCCTGCGCCATGCACCTCGTCACCCATCCCGCCGACTTCGACGTCATCGTCACCGAGAACATGTTCGGCGACATCCTTACCGACGAGGCCTCCGTCCTCGCCGGGTCCATGGGCATGTTGCCCTCCGCCAGCCTCGGCGCGCGGGGGCGCGGCGGCGCGGGCATGGGCATGTACGAACCCATCCACGGCACCGCCCCCGACATCGCCGGGCAGGGCAGGGCCAACCCCATCGCCATGATCCTCAGCGTCGCCCTCATGCTGCGCCACTCCCTCGCCCTCGAGGCCGAGGCTGCCGCCGTCGAGGCCGCCGTGGACGCCGTGCTCGCCGACGGCTACCGCACCGCCGACATCGAGGCCGAGGGCGCCGCCGTCGTCGATACCGCGCGCATGGGCACGCTCGTCGCTGAACGCCTGTCCGCGTGAGCGTGCCGCCCCACGCGCGTCCGCGAGATTGGTAGGATGGACCCCACACACCAACCCGTCGGGCGTCCCGCGCCCGCGTGAGAGCGAGGCTCCTCATGACCGGCCCCGAAATCCAGCGCGGCCTTGAAGGCGTCAACGTGGCCGCCACCAAACTCTGCAGCATCGACGGCAGGGCGGGCGAACTCATCTACGCCGGCTACGACATCTATGACCTCGCCGCCAACGCCACCTTCGAGGAGACCGCCTTCCTGCTCTGGAACCTGCGCCTCCCGAACGCCCGCGAACTCGCCGACCTCAAGGCCCTGCTCATCGCCGAACGGCCCCTCTCCGACCTGAACGGCGCCCTCATCCCCGAGCTGGCCGGCCACGCCCGCCCCATGCGTTCCCTTGAGATCTGCATCACCGCGCTCGGCGCGCTCGACCCCTATTCGAACGACTTCTCCCCCGCCCAGCTGCGCTGGACGGCGGCGCGGCTGACGGCGCGCATGCCCACCGTCGTCTCCGCCTTCCACCGCCAGCGCCAGGGCCTCGACATCCTGCCTCCGCGCGACGACCTCGGCCACGCCGCCAACTTCCTCTGGATGCTGCGCGGCGAGGAGCCCGGCGAGCTGGAGGCGCACGTCTTCGACGTGGCCATGACGCTCCACGCCGAGCACGAGATGAACGCATCCACCTTCTCCGCCCTCGTCACCGCCTCCACCATGAGCGACATGTACTCGGCCATCGCCTCCGCCATCGGCACGCTCAAGGGCCCCCTCCACGGCGGCGCCAACGACCGCGTCTTCCAGATGCTCGACGAGATCGGCGAGCCCGCCAACGTCGAGCCCCACATCGAGGCCATGCTCGCCCGCGGCGAGCGCGTCATGGGCATCGGCCACCGCGTCTACAAGACCACCGACCCGCGCGCCATCATCCTCGAACAGCTCGGCGAACGGCTCGCCGAAATCTCCCCCGACCGCCACTACTTCGACCTCTCCCGCCAGGTGCGCGACTATCTCGCCGAGCGCCTCGCGGGCCGCCCCCTCTACCCCAACGTCGACTTCTTCAGCGCCTCCGTCTACCGCATGCTGGGCATCCCCAACGACCTCTACACCCCCATCTTCGCCGTCGCCCGCATCGCCGGCTGGAGCGCCCACCTGCTGGAGCAGTACGCCGACAACCGCCTCATCCGCCCGAACGCCGTCTACGCCGGGGAGAAGTCGCGCGCCTACGAGCCCATCGAGGCCCGCGGCCAGGGGGAGGCCTCTACCCCTCGCTGAGCTCCGCGAGGCCCTCGTCGCCCTCGCGTTCGCGCAGGTCGGCTGCGCGCGCCTCGCCTTCCTCCCGTTCCTCGCGCTCGGCGGCGCTCTCGCCCAGGAGCCCGCCCTGCGCGTCCACCGCGAACGCCGCCTCGCGCGCGTCCAGCGCCTGCGCGTACCAGCTTCCCCCCAGGAACGTGAGCGGGCTGAAGACGCGCTCCTCCAGCAGCCAGCGCTCCGCGTAGGCCTCCTCCAGCGCCTGCACGCTCACCACCTCGCCCGCGAACAGCACGTGGTCGCCCGTGGGGATCACGTCGCGCAGGCCGCACTCGATCCACGCCAGGCAGCCGTCGAGCAGGGGCGCGTCCACGCGCAGCGCCGCGAACGTCTCCAGCCTGCTCCCCTCGATCTTGTTCTCATCCGCGCCGGTGCGGCTGCCGAAGAAGGCCGTCTCGCGCAGCAGCTCCGGCCCCGGAATGTTGAGCGCGAACTCCTCGCTGAAGCGGATCATGTCCGCCGTGTGCCGCCCCGGATGCAACACCACGCCCACCATCGGCGGCCCCATCGACAGCGGCGCCGTCCACGCCGCGGGCGCGGCGTTGGCTTCCCCCCGCCAGCTCGTCGTGACGATGCTCACCGGCCCCGGATTCAGCAGCCTGCGGGCGTCGGCGGGATCGTAAAGGCGGCGCGGCACGCTTCCCTCCCGCGCCCGCCAGGCGTCGCGGCGCGGACGGGACGGCGGGGGGAAGGTACGAACCGCCGCCGCCCCTGTCAATTTCGCGCCCGCGCCACCCGCCTATACTGGACGCATGACCGTCGCGGACGAGGCGACCGTCGCCAGCGATGGCGAAGAGGCCACGCGCGCCCTCGGCGAGCGGCTCGGCGCGCTCCTGCGCGCGGGCGACGTCGTGCTCCTGCGCGGCGAGCTGGGCAGCGGCAAGACGCGCCTCGCGCAGGGCATCGGGCGCGGCCTCGGCTGCCCCGGCCCCATCGCCAGCCCCACCTTCGTGCTCGTCAACGAACACCGCGGGCGCGAGCGCCTCTACCACGCCGACCTCTACCGCATCGCCGAAGCCGCCGAGCTGGACGAACTGGGCCTGCGCGAAGAGGCCGAGCGGGGCGTGCTCGTGGTGGAATGGCCCGAACGCGCCGCTGGCCTGCTGCCCGCCGCCACGCTCACCGTCGAGCTCGCGCCCGTGGACGAATGCGGTCGCCTGCTGCGGCTGCGCGCCGGGGACGGGCGCGGGCGCGGGATCATCGCCGCGCTGGGGCTGGCGTGAGCGCCGTCCTCGCCATCGACACGGCCTCGCCCCGCTTCGCCCTGGCGCTGGCCCGCGAGGATGTGGCCGAGCCGTTCGCCGCGGTCGCCGCCGAGCCGTTCGGCCACGCCGCCCTGCTCGCGGCCATCGGCGAACGCCTGCGCGGCGCCCCCCTCGAGGCGGTCGTGGCCGTGTGCGGGCCGGGCGCCTATTCGGGATTGCGCGCGGGCCTCGCCGCCGCCCAGGGCCTCGCCCTCGCGCGGGGCTGCGCGCTCGCGGGCCTTTCCACGCTGGAGGCCGTGGCCGCCGCCCATCCCTCCCCCGCGCTCACCGCCATCCATCCCGCCGGACGGGGGCAGTTCGCCGTCCAGCGCTTCCGCGGTCCCAATCCCGACGGCCCCATGCGCCTCGCCGCCCCCGACGAGCTGGCGGACGAAGCGCCGCTGGCGGGCGAGGGCGCGGGCGAGCTGGGCGGCGTCGAGGTCGCCCCGCTGGAGCGCGCGCGCGCCGCCCTCGCCCGCTACCGCGCGGGGGCGCTCGCGCCCGTGGCGGGCCTGACCGCGATCTACGCGCGCGAACCCGCCGTCACGCCGCCGCGCCGTCCCTTCGGTCCCGCTGGCGCGCAGCGTTCCGCGCCAGCACGATAGGGGCATGACCGCCGAACGCACCCTCGTCCTCGTCAAGCCCGATGCCATGCAGCGCGGCCTCGCCGGAACCATCCTGCAGCGGCTCGAAGGCCGCGGCCTGCGCCTCGTCGGCCTCAAGCTGACGCGCATCGACGAGCCCCTCGCGCGCCGCCACTACGCCGAGCACGAGGGCAAGCCCTTCTTCGCCGACCTCGTCGCCTACATCACCAGCAGCCCCGTCGTGGCCGCCGTCTTCGAGGGCGCGGACGCCGTCGCCGCCGTGCGCGCGAGCGTGGGGGCCACCAACCCGGCGAAGGCGGCGGCGGGCACCATCCGCGGCGATTTCGGGCTGGAAACGGGCCGCAACCTCGTGCACGCCAGCGACGGCCCCGAAAGCGGCGAGCGCGAGACCGCCCTCTTCTTCGCCCCCGCCGAGCTCATCGCCTGGACCCGCGACGCCGACCGCTGGATCTCGGAGAACCCCTGACGCGGGCGCGCAGGGGGACGGCCTGTATGCTGGGGCCATCCCCGCCATCGGAGCACCCGTGAAGCAGTACCAGGCGCCCCCCGCCCTCGCCATCGACGCCGCGCGGCGCTACACCGCCACCATCGAGACCTCCGCCGGGTCCATGGTCGCCGACCTGTTCGCCGACGAGGCCCCCGCCACGGTCAACAACTTCGTCTTCCTCGCCCGCGAGGGCTTCTACGACGGCGTCATCTTCCACCGCGTGATCAGCGGCTTCATGATCCAGGGCGGCGACCCCACGGGCACGGGCCGCGGCGGCCCCGGCTACCGCTTCGACGACGAACCCGTGACGCGCCCCTACGCGCGCGGCACGCTGGCCATGGCCAACGCCGGGCCCAACACCAACGGCAGCCAGTTCTTCGTCATGCACGCCGATTACCCGCTGCCGCCCAGCTACACCATCTTCGGCAAGCTGAGCGACGGCGAGGAGGTGGTGGACGCCATCGCCGCCGCCGAAACCGGCCCCAACGACCGCCCCGCCGAACCCGTCGCCATCACCGCCGTGGTCATCGCCGAGTCCGCGGACTGACGCCGTCCTCCGCCGGGGGCGCGTGGCCGTGGACGCGCCCGTAGACGAGCGTGAGCAGGGCCGTGCCCGCCGCCAGCGCCGCCGTCGCGCGGAACGCCGCGGGCGCGTCCACCGCCTCCGTCACGAAGCCCCCGATGGCCGGGCCGATGGCCAGCCCCAGCCCGCTCAGCGCCACCGACCAGCCGATCAGCGCCCCCCGGTGCGCCGCGGGCGCGAGGTCCATGACGGAGGCGTTGAGCGCGGGCACCTGCAGCACCTGCCCGCCGAAGATCACCGCCGCCGCCGCCATCGCCAGCGGGATGCTGGACGTGCCCGCGACCGTCAGCGCGCCCGCCACGATCAGCGCCTGCGCCAGCAGCAGCGGGCGCGTCCGCCCGATGCGGTCCGAGAGGTGCCCGGCGGGCACGTAGAGCGCCCCGCCCACCGCCACCGCCGGCAGCAGCAGGATCGTGAGCCGCGCGAAGGAAACGCCCAGCACGTCGTCGCCGTAGGGCCGGATGGCGGGCACGAGCGAACTCACGCCCACCGTGGCCGCGAGGATGAGCGCGCTCAGGAAGAACAGCCGCGCGGAGAGCGCCCCCCGCAGCGGCGCGTGCCGCGACGGCGCGTCCTCCCGCTCCCCGCGCGCGACGTCGCGCACCCACGCCCGCGTCGTCAGCAGCGCCGCCGCCACCGCCGCCACGGCCAGCCCGAAGAGCGCGTCCGGCGACGTTCGCACCAGCAGGGCCCCGATCAGCGCGCCCAGCCCGAAGCCGAACAGCTGCCCCACGTTGAGGAAGCCGACCACCTTGCCCCGCTCCGCGGGCGCGTAGCGGTCCGCGCCGAGGGCGTAGGTGGCGGGCCAGATGAAGGCCGTGGACACGCCCAGCAGGGCGGCGAAGGCCAGATAGGCGCGCTCCTCGCGCACGGCGGCCATGAGCGCCAGCGCCGGGATCATGAGCGCGAAGCCGATCAGCAGCGCCCGCCTGCGCGGAATGCGGTCGCTGATCGCCCCCGCGGGCGTCTCCGCGAGGAAGCGCGCCCCCCCGTAGAGGGCCAGCAGGTAGCCGCCGAAGGCGTCGCCCGCGCCGAGGCCGTTCGGCGCGAACTCCTGGAAGACGGCGAACAGCACGACCCCCAGCGCCACCTGCGCGCAGAAGACGCTCAGCCCCAGCGCGTGGGGCGCTCCCCGCACCCATGCCAGCCACGAACGCATCGGTGAATGCTAGCCGCGCGCCCGTCCCGCGCCATCCCGCCCGCTGGCCCCGCCCGCCGCGCGTGGCTACGCTGGCGGAATGCCGCCGGAGACGCCCGCTCAGGCATTCGCGCTCGCCATCGCCGGGCGCGACCACGAGGTCGACCTCTTCGGCGGGGCCGTCGCCATCGCCCGCCTGGGCCGCGACGGCGTCGACGCCCACGCCCTCGCGCGCGAGCTCGACCTCATGGCCGAGGCCGTGCTCGCGCGCGCCGGGGAGGGCGCGGGGCCGGAGGCGCTGGCCGACGCCATGGCCGCCGAGCTGTTCGTCGCCCGCGGCTTCCGCGGCAACCGCGAGCGCTACGGCGACCCCGCCAACAGCTACCTCGACCGCGTCGTCGAGCGCCGCCTCGGCATCCCCATCACCCTCTCCCTCGTCTACCTCGAAATCGCCGGGCGCGTCGGGCTCGAATGCGACGGCGTCGGCTTTCCCGGCCACTTCCTCGTGCGCTGCGGGGGCGCCGGCGGCTTCTTCGTCGATCCCTTCAACGCGGGCGAGCGCCCCACGCGCGAGGGCCTGCTGGAGCGCCTGCGCGACTCCCCGGGCGCGACCGCCAGCCCCGACGCCCTCCTCGCCGCCGTCACGCGCCGCCAGATCCTGCAGCGCATGCTGGTCAACCTCTGCATCGCCTACCGCGGCGAGGATGACGCCGCGCGCTGGATCGCCGCCCTCGGCCTGCGCCTGCGCCTCGAATCCTGGAACGCCGCCCTCCATCTGGAGCGTGGCCTGCTCCATCACCGGCGCGGCGCGGACGCGCTTGCCCTGTCCGATCTCGAACGGTATGTTGAAAGCGGCGGCGCGACGCCCGATCCGCGGGTGTCGCGCATCCTCGACGAACTCCGCGCGCGGCGCGGGCGGGAAAGGGAGTCGCGGTGACCGGTCCAGCCGCCAGCGAACCCCCCGCCGTGCGCAGGCGCGATCCCCTGCGTCGCCCCGTCGCCTGGTACCTGCGCCAGCTCTCGCGCGTCATGAACGTGCTCACGGACGAGGAGCTGGCGCATCTCATCCCCCACCTCAGCGAGCGTCGTTTCGCGCCCCGCCAGTTCCTCTTCTCCGCGGGCGAGCCCCCGGAGCGCGTCTTCCTGCTGCTCAAGGGCCGCGTGAAGCTTTACCACGTGGCGGACAACGGCAAGGAGGTCATCCTCGACATCGCGGGCAAGGGCGACCTCGTGGGGGACATGGCCATCGTCGAGGGCCCGGAGCGTGCCACCTGCGCCCGCGCCCTCGAGGAAACCGCCGCCGTCAGCATCTCGCGCGAGGACTTCTTCCACGTGATGCAGCGTTCGCCCAGGCTGGCCTTCGCCGTGGCCGAGCTCATGGCCGCCCGCCTCGCGGGCATGCAGCGCACCTTCATGAACCTCGTGGCCAAGCCCGTGTCGGGCCGTCTCGCCGACGCGCTGCTGGATCGCGTGCGCGACCGCGAGATCCGCCTCGGCCTGACGCACGAGGAGCTGGCCCAGACCATCGGCACGAGCCGCGAGACCGTCACCGCCCTGCTCAGCCGCTTCGTCGCGCTCGGGGCCATCGCGCCCGCGGCGGGGGGCTACCGGCTCGCGGACGAGGAGACGCTGCGCGCCATCTCCAGCGGGGACATCGCCGTCTCGCCCCGCCATCCCGTCCGGGAGCCGAGCGCGGCCGCGCCTTGAGCCGCTCCGGCGCGGACGTTCTCCCGCTGCGCGCCCCCGGCGGGCCGCCCGCGCTCATCGCCCACGGCGGCGGCAACGACCCTGCGCTCGCGCGCCGCGCGCTGGCCGATGGCGCCGATTTCCTCGAGGTCGACCTGTGGGTGCGCTGCGGGCGTTTCGAGGCCCGCCACGAGCGCCATCTGCCCGGCCCCCTGCCCGTCCTCTACGAACGCTGGTACCTGCGCGCCGCGCCGCGCCCGATCTACCGGCTCGAGCACCTGCTGCCCGCCTGCCACGGACGCGCGGGCGTCTTCCTCGACCTCAAGAACGGGGCGGACGTCGCGCCCGCGCTCGTGCGCCGCGCGCTGGCCGGGCCGGGCGGACGCGGCGCGCGCGTGGCCGCCTCCTCCCAGAACTGGCCGCTGCTGCGCGGGGTCAAGGCCGCATGCCCCGACATCGACCTCTACTACTCCGTCGATACGCCCGCGCAGTTCGACCTCTTCCGCTCCGTGGCGGAGCGCGATCCCCTGCCCGCGGGCGTCTCCTGCCGCCATTCGCTGCTCTCCGAACGCGCCGTCGCCCGCTTCCACGCGGACGGCCTGGCGGTCGTCGCGTGGACCGTGGACGACGCGGACCGCGCGCGCGCGCTGGCCCGCTGGGGCGTGGACGCCATCACCGCCAACCGCGCCGCCGCCATGCGCGCCGCCCTCGCATGAGCGCCCCGCTCGCCGTTTACGCGCACGTCCCCTTCTGCCTGCGCGTCTGCGGCTACTGCGACTTCAACGCGCACGCGGGCATGGACGGGCTGAAGCGCGCCTACGCCGATGCCGTCGTGGCCGAAATCGAGGGCTGGAGGCCGCGCATCGCCGGGCGCGCCGTCGCCTCCATCGCCTTCGGCGGCGGCACCCCCGGCGAGATGCCCCCGGAGTCGCTCGCCGCCATCATCGGGGCCGTGCGTGCCGCCGCGCCCCTCGCGCCCGACGCCGAGATCGGCATCGAGGCCAACCCCGGCACCACCTCCGGCGCGGCCCTGCGGGAGCTCGTGCGCGCGGGCGTGAACCGCGTCTCCTTCGGCGCGCAGAGCTTCGCCGCCGCCGAGCTGGCCTTCCTCGACCGCATCCACACGCCCGAGGCCACCGCCGCCGCGCTGGCGCTGGCCCGCGACGCCGGGGTCGCCAGCGTCAACCTCGACCTCATGTACGGCCTGCCCGGGCAATCGCCCGCGGCCTGGGAGGCCACGCTCGACCACGCCCTGCGGCTCGCGCCCGACCACCTCTCGCTCTACGCCCTCACGGTCGAGCCGGGCACGCCCCTGGCCGCGCGCGTGGAGCGGGGCGAGGTCGCGCCCGCCGACCCCGACCGCGTGGCGGACCTGTACGAGGCCGCGGGCGAGCGCCTCGAGGCCGCGGGCTACCGCGCCTACGAGCTGTCTAACTGGGCACGCCCCGGCCACGAGAGCCGCCACAACCGCGTCTACTGGACGTACGGCGACTACCTCGGCGTGGGCGCGGGCGCGCACGGCTTCCTCGACGGCGAGCGCTTCGAGAACGTGGCCCATCCGCGCGCCTACCTGCAGGCGGTGGCGCGCGACGGACGCGCCCTCGCCCGCGTCGAACGGCCCGACGCCGCCACCGCCATGTCCGACTGGATCGCGCTCCGCCTGCGCCTCGTGGAGGGGTTCGCGCCCGCCGCGTTCGCCGACCGCTTCGGCGTGTCCCTCGCCGCCGCCGCCGGTCCGCCCTTCGACGCCTGCCGCGAGGCCGGGCTGCTGGAGGAGGCAGGCGGCAGGCTGCGCCTCACGCGCCGCGGACGCCTCCTGCACAACGAGGTCGCCGTGCGCGCGCTCGACCACCTCCGCGGGCGCGCGGGCGTGGCATAATCGCGGGCAGGCAGATGTACGTCGTCGGTACCGCCGGTCACGTGGACCACGGCAAGAGCGCCCTCGTGCAGGCCCTCACCGGCATCGACCCCGATCGCCTCCGCGAGGAGAAGGAGCGCGGCCTCACCATCGACCTCGGCTTCGCCTGGCTCACGCTCCCCTCCGGGCGCGAGATCAGCATCGTCGACGTGCCCGGCCACGAGCGCTTCATCAAGAACATGCTGGCGGGCGCGGGCGGCGTCGATCTGGCCCTGCTCGTGGTGGCCGCCGACGAGGGGCCCATGCCCCAGACGCGCGAGCACCTGGCCATCCTCGACCTGCTCGACGTGCCCGCCGCCGTCGTCGCCATCACCAAGTGCGACCTCGCGGAGGACGACTACGTCGATCTGGTCGAGGCCGAGATCGAGGAGACGCTGGCCGGTTCGCGGCTGGCGGGCGCGCCCGTCGCGCGCACCTCCGCCCGCGACGGCGCGGGGCTGCCCGCGCTGCTGGCCGTCCTCGACGCCGCCCTCGACGCCATCCCCCCGAAGCGCGACCTGGGCCGCCCGCGCCTGCCCATCGACCGCGCCTTCACCATCCGAGGCTTCGGCGCGGTGGTGACGGGCACGCTGCTCGACGGCGCGCTGCAGACGGGGCAGGAGGTGGAAATCCAGCCCGGTGGGCTGCGCGGGCGCGTGCGCGGGCTGCAGCGCCACGGCGAGCGGGTCGAGCGCCTCGCCCCCGGCACGCGCGCCGCCGTGAACCTCAGCGGCGTCCGCGCCGGGGAGCTGCGGCGCGGCATGGCGCTGGCCGCGCGTGGCGTGCTCCGCCCCGTGCGCTCGCTCGACGTGCGCCTGCGCGCGACCGGCCTGCTGCGCCATCCGCTCGCGCACGACGCGGGCGTCACGGTGCTCTCCGCCACCGCCGAATCCGAGGCCCGCGTGCGCTTCCTCGATTGCGACGAGCTGGGCCCGGGCGAGACCGCCTGGGCCCAGCTGGCGCTGGAAACGCCGGTGGCCGTACTGCCGCGCGACAGCTGCGTGGTGCGCACGCCCAACGAGACGGTGGCGGGCGGCCCCATCGCCGCCGTCAACGCGCGCCGCCACCGCCGCCGCCACGCCCCCGTGCTGGCCGCGCTGGCGCGCCAGCTGGAGGCGCCCCCCGCCGAACGGCTCGCCGACGCCCTCGCGGACGGCCCCCTGCCGCTGGAGGGCATCGGCGCGGCGCTCGCGCTGGACGCCGCCGGAGCCGCCGCCGCCGTGCGCGAACTGACCGCCGCCGCGCGCGCGGTGGAGCGCGGACCGCTGCTCGCGGGCCGCCCCTGGCTCGACGCCGCCGTGGCCGCGCTGGCCGCCGCCGCGCGCGACTGGCTGGCCGCGCATCCCCTGCGCCGCGCCGCCCCGCGCGAGCCGCTGCGGAGCGGCCTCGGCCTCGAACCGGCGCGCTTCGAGATCGCCGTCGCCGAGGCGTGCGCGAGCGGCGCGCTGGCCGCGGACGCGGGCGGCGGCCTGCACCCGCCCGGCTACGCCGTCCGCCTCGCCGACGCCGCGCGGGAGCGCGCCGACGCCTTCGTGGCCGCGCTGAAGGCCGGCGGCGCCAGCCCCCCCACCGACGACCCGCCCCCGCCCGACCTGCTCGGCTGGCTCGTGGACGAGGGGCTGGTGGTGGCCACGGGCGCGGGCGTCGTCTTCGAGGCGGGCGTGCACGCCGCCATCGTGGAGCGCATCCGCGAGCGCATCCGCGAGCACGGCTCCATCAGCCTCGCCGAAACGCGCGACCTGCTCGGCGCGAGCCGCAAGTACGCGCAGGCGCTGCTCGAACACCTCGACGCCACGCACGTCACGCGCCGCACCGGCGACGTGCGCGTGCTGCGCTCCCCCGCGGAGGCCCGCCGGTGACCCTGCGCATGGAGGCCGTGGCCGCCGCCCTGCCCGCGCTGCTGGAGCGGCACGGGGAGACGCGCCTGGCGGCGGGCGCGGCCATCGCCGGGGCGCGCGCGGCCCTGCGCCGCTGGAGCGACGATCCCGACGCCGCCCGCGCCCGCATCGAGGCGGCGCTGCGGGGCCGCGCCGTCCCCCACGCGCTCCCGCTCGACGAGGCGGGGGGCGATCCCGCCGCCGTCTTCCCCGCCCCCGCCTTCCCCCCGCTCACGGTCGTGGCCGTGGACGGCTCCTCCATCGCGCCCGACCGCTTTGCCGCCGCCCCCTGCTTCGTGATCAACACCGGCTACGCCTGCCTCTCCTACGACGGATCCGTCGAAACGGCCCTCGGCTCCGATCCCGAGCTGGGGCTCGACCGCGACCTCTTCGCCGCGGACGGCGGCGGCGAGCTGCGGCGCGCCCCGCGCGGGCTGATCGTGAACCTGCTGCGCGACGTGCGCGAGCTGGAGCGCGGCACCGAGCTGGCCGAACCCGTCTGCGCGCGCGGCGACGCCGTGCTCCTCATCGACGGCACGCTGCTCCCCTGGGACCTGCACGCCCGCCAGGCCTCGGACGCCGCCCTCGAGCCGTACCGCGCGCGCACCCTCGCGGCGCTCGACCGGCTGCGCGGGTGCGGCGAGGCGCTCGCCGTCGGCGCCTACGTCTCCGCGTCCGCCGCGCGCGAGGTGGCGGTCAGCCTCGAGGCGCTCGCGCCCCCGCCCTCCGGCGCCCCGCCCGTGACCGATGGCGACGTGTTCCGCGGGCTCCTCGCCGACGGCCAGCGCAGCGCCCTCTTCCGCTCCCGCAGCAGCCTGCGCGGGCGCGTCGAGGAGCTCCTGCCCGGCCACGAGGTCGCCTTCTTCTACCTGCGCGCGGGCGACGACGTGGCGCGCGTCGAGCTGCCCGTCTGGGCCGCCTCCGCGGAGCGGGCGCAGCGCCTCCACGCCGCCCTCGTCGACCAGTGCCGCCGCTGCGAGGGCTACCCCCGCGCCCTGCAGGAGGCGCACGAACAGGCCGTCATCTCCGCGCGCGACCGCGCCTGGTTCGAGCGCCTGCTCGAGCGGTTGGAGGGGGAGCGCGGCGCGCCCCGCCGCCACGCGGGCAAGCAGCGCAGCAAGCGCGTGCGCGCGCTGTGAGCGGGACCTGCCGCGTCGTCCGCGCGGGCGTGCGCGCCTTCGATTGCGCCTACGCGCGCTACACGAGCGAGCCCTTCGCGCTGGGGCAGATGCTCGCCGTGCGCGAGGGGCCGTGCTTCACCTTCGGCGTGGTGGCGGACAGCGAGAGCGGCCCCGAGGACCCCGCCCGCCCCATCCTCCCCCGCGGCGAGCCCGGCCAGAGCGCCGCCGAGGTGCTGGCCGGGAACCCCGAAATCCCGCTGCTGCTGCGAACCACGCTCGCCGCCGCCGTCTGCGGCCACGTCGAGCGCGAGGTGGCGCGCCCCTTCCCGCCCCCGCGCCCGCCGCCGCTGCTGGCCGAGGTGCACGCCGCCACCGACGAGGAGAAGGTGCGCGTCGCCGCGGGCGGCGGCTTCCTCGTGCCCCTGCTCGCCAACCCCGCCGTGGACGACGCCGTGGTGGCCGCCGCCATCCGCGACGTGGCCCGCGCCTCCGGTCCCGACGCGCGCGCCTTCACCGTCCGCGCGGGCAAGGAGCTGGCGCGCCTGCTCAAGGCCGAGCCCTCGCGTCTGACCAGCATCCTGCGCGCCGTGGAGCCGGGGCCGTGAGCGAATCGCCGCGCGCCCCCGACGGCGGCGGCCCCCTCGGCGCGGTGGTCGGCGGCTCCCTCGCGAAGGGGCTGGAGGTGCGCCTCGACGCGGGCCGCACGGCGCAGCTGGGCCAGTACGCCATGACGCGCATCGACGGCGGCGCGCGCCTGCTCGGCATGGTCACCGACGTCGTGCTCAAGTCCGTGGACGCCGGGCCCACCGTGTGGCCGCCGGGCGACGGCGACTCCTCCCTGCTGGGCGAGGTGCTGCGCGATACGGGCGTCTACACCGCCGTCGCCGTCGACCCCTACCTCGAACTCCCCGACGCCGGGGGCGAACCCTCCCGCGCGCGCCGCCTGCCGGGCCACTTCGCCCCGGTCCACGCCGCCGACCAGCCCGCGCTCGACCGCGCCTTCTCCACGGAGGGGCGCGCGGCCATCCCCCTCGGCGCGCCCCTGGGCATGGAGCGCCTCGACGTGGCCATCGACTTCGAGCGCCTCTTCGAGCGCTCCGCGGGCGTGTTCGGCAAGAGCGGCACGGGCAAGAGCGTGCTCGTCCTGCAGATGCTCGACGCCATGCTCATGCGCTCCGCCGCCGCCCGCGCCAACGGCGAACGCACCGTGGCCCTCGTCTTCGACATGCACGACGACTACGGCTGGGGCATGAAGTTCCAGGGTGCGGGCGTGAGCGAGCTGCGCTCCCTCAAGGACCGCCACCCGACCGACGTCGAGCTATACTCGCTCGAGGCGGACGCCCCCCGCTCGGACGGGCGGGTGCTCGTGGGCACGCGCGACATCCAGCCCGACGACCTCGAGGTGCTGCGCGAGACGCTCAACCTCACCGACCACGCCGTCGAGGCCGCGCGCGATTGCCGCGGGCGCTTCGGCCCCGGCTGGATCGACGAGATGCTCGCCAGCGACCCCACCCCCGCGCTCGTGGCCAAACTCTGGCGCGACGCTCCCGACGAGCAGGTCACCTGGCCGCAGGTCGGCGCCCGCATCGGCTATCCGGGCTCGCTCGAAAACCTGCGCCGCGGCCTCCGCAACCTCGCCCGCAAGGACTTCGTGAAGTCGGGCGAGGCCCAGTTCGGCGACGTGATCGAGCACATCGTGCGCTCCCTGCAGGGCGGCAAGAGCGTGGTCGTGCAGTTCGGGCGGCATGGCTCCGACCTCGTGAGCTACATGCTCGTGGCCAACATGCTCTCGCGCCGCATCTGGGCGAGCTACCGCGACGGCATCGAGCGTGCCCGCGGACGCGCCGCCGCCCCCAACCGCCTCGTCATCGTCATTGAGGAGGCGCACAAGTTCGTGGACCGCTCCGTGGCCGGGCAGAGCATCTTCGGCCAGATCGCGCGCGAGCTGCGCAAGTACAACGTCACCCTGCTGGTCATCGACCAGCGCCCCAGCCGCATCGACCCCGAGGTGCTCTCGCAGATCGGCACCAAATTCTGCCTGCAGCTGGACAGCGACGGCGACGTGGAAGCGCTGGTGGGCGGGGCCGCCGGACGGAGCGGCCTGCGCCAGGTCGTGGCCGCCCTCGAAAGCAACCGCCAGGCGCTCGTCTTCGGCCACGCCATCCCCATGCCCGTGGTCGTGCGCACGCCCGAGGCGGGCAACGCCCCCTCCGCGCGCGACTCCCTGCGCCGCCGCCTGGGCCTGCCCGAAAAGGAAGCGAAGAGCCCCGCGGGCGCCCTCTTCGGCGGCCCCGCCGCGGAGGACTAGCCCGACGCGGTTTCGGGCGCGGCCCCCGCGCGCGGGCGCAGCCGCCGCAGGAAGCGCCCCACGTCGCCGCGCTCCCACGCCACCAGCAGCTGCGCCGCCACGAAGATGCTGCTGTAGGTGCCCGCGATCACGCCCACCAGCAGCACCAGCAGGAAGTTCTGGATGGTCACGCCCCCGATCAGGAACATGGCGATGATCGTCAGCACCGTCACGAAGGAGGTGTTGATGGAGCGCACGAGCGTCTCCGTGAGGCTCACGTTGACCGCCTCCGTGAAGGGCACGTAGGCGTCGCGCGAGGTCACCTCCCGCACGCGGTCGAACACCACGATGGTGTCGTGCACGGAGAAGCCGATGACCGTCAGGATGGCCACGATGAAGGCCGTGTCCACCTCCGTGCCCGCGAACTTGGCCAGCAGCGAGAAGAGGCCCAGCACGATCACGGAGTCGTGGATGAGCGCCAGCACGGCGCAGAGTCCGTAGCGCCAGGGGCTGGGCTGGCGGCGGAAGGCGAAGGCCACGTAGATGAGGATGGCCGCCGCCGCCGCCCCCACCGCCAGCGTCGCGTCCCGCGCGATCTCCGTGGACACCGTCCCCGACACGGTGGCGAAGTCGCGGCGCTCGACGGGCCCGAACTCCGCCTCCAGCGCGGCGATGATGTCGTCGATTTCGCCGGGGGCCGCCGGTCCCGCCGCCGCCGTCAGGGGCGGCGCGCCCTCCAGTTCCACCGTGCGTATGAGGAAGGCGTCCGCGCCCGCGCCCTGCACGCGCGCCTCCTCGTGCCCCAGCTCCCCCAGCGCCTCGCGCAGCCCGTCGCCGTCCACCGCCCCGGGCTCGAAGGCCAGCGTGAAGGTGGAGCCGCCCGTGAACTCGATGCCCGCGCGCAGCGAGGGCGGCACCGCCAGCGTCACCACCGCCGCCGTGAACACCGCCAGCGAGAGGCCCAGCGGAATCCAGCGCCGCTGCGCGAAGGAGATGAAGCTCGGACGCGCCGCGCCCTCCGCTGCGCCCGCGGCGTCGCCCGCTGCCGGGGGCGCGGCGTTGAACAGCCACGCCGAGCGCGCCAGGCGCGTGCCCGTGAACAGCCGCAGGAAGGTGCGCGTCACCACGATCGCCGAGAACATGCTCACGGCCACGCCGATGGCCAGCGTGATGGCGAAGCCGCGCACGAACGACGCCCCGAACTGGTCGCCGAACCAGAAGAGGATGGCGCAGGTGATGAAGGTGGCGACGTTGGAATCGCGGATCGAGGGCCACGCCCGCCGGAAACCCGTCTCCGCCGCCGCCGCCAGCGGACGCCCGCGGCGTAGCTCCTCCTTCGTGCGTTCGAAGATGAGGATGTTGGCGTCCACCGCCATGCCCACCGAGAGGATGAAGGCGGCGATGCCCGACAGCGTGAGCGTCACCGGCCACAGCTTGAACACGGTCAGCGTGATGAGCGCGTAGACGACGAGGGCGAAGGCCGCCAGCAGCCCGGGGAAGCGGTAGTACAGGATCATGAAGGCGAGCACCGCCAGCAGCCCGATCTCGGCGGCGTTCACGGAGGCGCGCACGGAGTCGTCCCCCAGCGAGGCGCTCACCTCGTTCGCCTGGATCGTGCTCAGGGGCACCGGCAGCGCGCCCGCGTTCAGCTGCCGCGAGAGGTCCGCCGCCTCCGTGAAGCTGTCCAGCCCCGTGATCGTGCCCACGTCCGAGATCACGCCCTGCACCACGGCGTCCGAAATGCGCTCGTCGTCGAGGTAGATGAGGATGCGCCGCCGCGGGTCGTCCTGGGCGTAGCCGAGCGCGCGCGAGGTGATCTGCTCGACGATGTCGGCCCCTTCGTCCGTCGTCTGGAAGTTCACGGCGAAGGTCACGCCCCGCCGTTCGGGCTCGGTGTTGTTCTGCAGGTGCTGGCCCGACATCTGCACGGTGCGCCCGTCCACCACGCCCGTGGCCGGGACTTCCAGGCCGTTCTCGTCGTACACGAAGTATCTGAGCGAGGCCGTGCGCCCGATGAGCCGCTCGGCGTCCGGCAGGCTCATGCCCGGCACCTGCACGTCGAGGCGGTTGCCGCTGGCGATCTGGATCTGCGGCTCCACCACGCCGAAGGCGTCCACGCGCCGCTCGATCACCTCGCGCGCCACCTCCAGCGACTCCGTCAGGTCGCCCTCGAAGTCGGCGGGCGGCTCCGCCTGCAGCACGAGGTGCGCGCCGCCCTGCAGGTCGAGCCCCAGGCGCATGGCCGTGCGCTCGAAGCCGCCGATGCTCAGGCCCCGGCCCGCGGGCCAGAAATCGCCCGGCAGGTAGCGGCTCGGCGCACTCGGCCAGACCACGATCAGGCAGAAGACGCTGGCCGCCAGAATCGCCAGGAACACCCCGCCGGTGGACGCCCTAGGCATGCGGCTCGGCGGTCTCGCCCGCGCCCGAACTCGCGATGGCCGCCGCGGACGGCGCTTCCCCGGGCGCGCTCTCCAGCGTCGTCAGCCGCCGCTCGATCGCCTCCGTGAGCGCGCGCACGCGGATGCCCGGCGCGATCTCCAGCACCAGCTCCGTGGGACCGTCCGGCGGCGCGAGCACGTCCTTCACCTCGCCGATGATGCCGCCCGTCGTCACCACCTCGTCCCCCACGCGCAGCTCGCGCACGGCCCGCTTGCGCTGCCGCTGCTGCTTCAGCACGGGCTGGAGCAGGATGAAGTAGAACGCGGCCACGGCGAGCACCGTGTAGAAGATGACGCTGAGCATCACGGCCATGGCTGCTGTCCCCCGGCCCGGCGATGGTAGGCCAGCCCCCGCGAGCGGTCCAGCCGAAGCGGCGCGGCCTCAGCCCGCGGGCGCCGCGTCCGTCGCCGCCGTGGCCTCCGCCGTGCGCCGCACGATGTGGCCGAGGAAGGCCACGTGCCGCTCGAAGTGCTCGCGCCCGTAGGCCGGGCCGCGCGTCGCCATCCCGTCCGCCAGCTGCAGCAGCATGAGCGGCAGCGTCTGGCCCGCCACGTCCCGCGCGAAGCGGCGCAGGGCGCGGTCGCTCGGCGGCCACGCGCGCGCGAACTCCCCCGGGCGCAGGTGCTGGCGCACCATGGCCGTCACGAAGGCGACGCCCGCGGGCGCGAAGCCGAGCGTCTCCAGCCGCCCCTCCAGCAGCTCCGCCCCCGCCGGGCCGTGCCGCGGGAAGCGCAGCCGTCCGTCCCGCTCCACCGCCGTGCGCGGCTTGGCCACGTCGTGCGTGAGGCAGGCCAGCCGCAGCAGGTGGAGGATGGGCGCCCCGTCGATCTCCCGCGCCAGCCACTCGCCCACGCGCAGCTCCGGCGCGGGATCGGGCAGCCGCAGCCCCTCCACGCCCTCCCCCAGCGCGCGGTCGAGCGCATCCACCGCCGCGAGGTTGTGGTCGAGCACGTCGTAGTGGTGGAGCGCGGGCTGCGCGAAGCCGCGCCCCTCCTCCAGCTCCGGCAGCAGCTCCGTGAGCGCGCCCGCGGCGTCGAGCGCGCGCAGCCGCGCCCCGGCCTCCGGCGAGGCCAGCGCATGGAGCAGCGCCGCGGGCGGCGTCACGCCCGCGGATGCGCCTTGTCGTACTGCTCGCGCCGCTGCTGGTCCGTCAGCTGCGTGTAGACCTGCGTGGTGGAGATGCTGGCGTGGCCCAGCGCCTCCTGCACGTTCCGCAGGGGCATTCCCCCCGACAGCATGTGCGTGGCGTAGGTGTGGCGCAGCATGTGCGGCGTGACCTTGCCCAGCCCCGCCTCGCGCGCGTACCGCTTCAGGATGAGCCAGAAGCCCTGCCGCGTGAGCCGCCCCCCGTGGCGGTTCACGAACAGCGCCGGCTCCTCCGGCCCCGCCGCCATCTTCGGGCGCACGTTGAAGATGTAGCGCCGCAGCTCGTCCACCACCCGCTGCTCGAGCGGCATCGACCGCTCCTGGTCGCCCTTGCCCACGCCCCGCACGGTCACGGGCACGCTCTCCAGGGAGACCTGGGCCGCGTCCAGCGAGACCAGCTCCGTCACGCGCATGCCCGTGGCGTAGGCCAGCTCCAGCATGGCCTTGTCCCGCTGCGCCGTGGCCGCGTTGGAGCGCGCGGGCTGCTCCAGCAGCGCGTCCACCTCCTCGATCGTGAGCGCGCGCGGCAGCGACTTCCCCGTCGTGGGCGAACGCAGCTCCTTCGCCGGGTCGTGCTCCAGCCCCCCCTCCGAGGCGAGGAAGCCGAAGAACGACTTCACCGCCGCCGCCTTGCGCGCCACCGTGGCGTCCGCGTAGCCCCGCCCGCGCAGCTCCTCGACGAAGGCCACCAGCATCCCGCGCGAGACCGACTCCCACGCGGCGCGGCCATCCACGGCGACGGGGCGCAGGGCCGTGCTCCGCTCCAGCTGCCCGAGGTCGCTCTTGTAGGCCGCGATCGTGTTGCCGGAGGCGTTCTTCTCGACCTGCAGGAAGTCGAGAAACTCCGCGATCCGAGAATCCATCCCCTGGTCCCTCCCCATCGGGAATTGGCGGCGCGCCGTCGCGTGGGAGCGCGCCGATCCTAGCCGTCGCGGCGCGGACGGGCTACGGCGCGGGCGCGGCCCGTGTGAAGATTCGGGCGGCGCGGCCTCATTCCCCCGCGCCCGTGATCCGCAGCCAGCGCCGCCTGCCCACGCGCACGCGCGCGCCCGGACGCGCGGGCGCGCGCTCGTCCGTCACGGGCTCGCCGTCCACGCTCACCGCGCCCTGGCCGAAGAGCCGCCGCGCCTCCCGCCGCGAGGGGGCCGCGCCCGCCGCCACGATCACGTCGATGAGCGCCTGCCCCGCGCGCGCGGGCGCGTCCGGCGCGTCGTCCGGCGCCTGCCCGTGCTGCACCGTGCGCTCGAAATGGGTCTCGGCGCGCGCCGCCGCCGCCTCGCCGTGCAGCTCCGCCACGATCGTGCGCGCCAGCCGCTTCTTCTCCGCCAGCGGGTCGCGCTCGCCGCCCGCCAGCCCCCGCGCCGTCGCCGCCACCTCCGCGCGGTCGAGGTTGGTGGCCAGCTCGAACCAGCTCGCCAGCGCGCCGTCGGGGATGGACATGGCCTTGCCGTACTGCTCCTCCGGGGCCTCGTCCAGCCCGATGAAGTTGCCCGCCGATTTCGACATGCGCGCGACGCCGTCCGTGCCCACGAGGATGGGCATGGTCACGGGCACGTGCTTGCGCTGCCCCGCCGCCTCCTGCAGCTTGCGCCCGGCCATCAGGTTGAACAGCTGCTCCGTGCCCCCCACCTGCACGTCGCAGGCCAGCGCGCGCGCGTCGTAGCCCTGCAGCAGGGCGTAGAGGAACTCGTGCAGGTAGATGGCGTCGCCCCGCTCCCGCCGCTCGCGGAAGTTGTCCCGCGCCAGCATCTCGGTCACCGTGAAGCGCGACATGAGGGCGATGAGGTCGGGCAGCGCGAGCTTCCCCAGCCACTCCGAATTGCGCCGCACCTCCGTCCGCGCCGGGTCCAGGATTTTGGACGCCTGCGCCAGATAGGTGCGCTCGTTCGCCGCCGCCTCCTCGCGCGTCAGCAGCGGGCGCAGCCGGTTCTTGTCGGAGGGATCGCCGATCAGCGCCGTCGTGTCCCCGATGAGGAAGACCGTCTCGTGGCCGAACCGCTGGAACTGGCGCAGCTTGCGAAGGGGCACGGCGTGGCCCAGCGTGAGCGCGCTCGCCGTGGGGTCCACGCCCAGGTAGACGCGCAGGGGGCGGTCCTCCGCCAGCAGCGCGCGCAGCTCCGCCGCGAACGCCCGCCGCAGCTCCCCGTCGCCGTACTCCACGCCGCTCATGAGCGTGAAGAGCTGCTCGTCCACGGGGGCCATGACGCGGCTCACGCCAGCAGCTCCCGCACGCGGCGCACGTCCGCCGCGATCTGTTCGCGTAGCGCCTCCGGCCCGGCAAAGGCGCGCTCCGGGCGCACGCGCTCCACGATGGCGATCTCCATGCGCTCATCGTAAAGGTCGCCCTCGAAATCGAGCAGGTGCGTCTCGATGGAGACATGCCCGGCGTCGAAGGTGGGCCGCCGCCCGATGTTCGTCGCCCCCGGCAGCCGCCGCCCCGCCGCCGTCGCCACCGTGGCGTAGACGCCCAGCGCGGGCAGGGCGCGGTCCGCCGCCACGGAGATGTTGGCCGTGGGGAAGCCGATCGCGCGCCCCCGCTCGAAGCCGCGCACCACCGGCCCGGCCAGCGTGTACGGCCGCCCCAGCAGCGCCGCCGCCGCGCCCATGTCGCCCGCCGCCAGCGCCGCCCGCACCAGCGTCGAGCTGCAGCGCTCGCCCCCCTCCGTCCGCAGCGGCGCCACGCGTGCGACCGCGAAGCCCAGCTCCGCGCCCGCGCGCTCCATGCGTTCGGCGGTGTCGGCGGGCGCGCCCCGCCCGAAGGCGGCGTCCGGCCCCAGCGTCAGCAGGCGCATGTTGAGGATGCCGTGAAAGGCCTCCGCCAGCTCCTCCGCCGTCGTCTCCGAAAGTTCGGAGGTGAAGGTGAGGGGCGCCACCCAGTCCGCGCCCGCCTCGCGCAGCAGCCGCAGGCGGTCCTCCAGCGAGGTCAGGTAGCTGGAGGGCGCGTCGGGCCGCAGCACCGTGAGCGGATGCGGATGCAGCGTGACCACGCCCGGCGACAGTCCGCGCGCCCGCGCCTCCTCCCGCAGCCGCGCCAGCAGCGCCTGATGCCCGCGGTGCACGCCGTCGAGCACGCCGACCGTGAGCGCCGTTCCGCCCGCGGGCGCGGCGGCGGCCAGCTGCGCGAGCGTCAGCGATGGCAGGGGCATGGCGTCAGCGCCCGCCCGCCGCGCGCACGCGGATGTCGCCCCAGGCCTCCGCCTGCTCCACCTCGCAGGCCCCGCGCTTGAGCAGCTCCAGCAGGGCGATGAAGGTGACCACCGCCTCCAGCCGCGTGCGGCATTCGGAGATGGCGCGCCGGAAGGAGAAGGATCGCGCCTTCCCCGCCAGCAGCGCCTCCAGCGCCGCCACGCGCGCCGCCAGGCTCACCTCCGTCCGCTCCACCACGCCCGGCGGTTCCTCCGGCAGGCGCGCCAGCACCTCCAGCATGACCGCGTGGAGCGCGTCCAGCGTGACCCCGCCGAGGGCGTCGCCCGGCGGCCCCGCGGGCGGCGTTGCTCCCCGCGGCCAGCTGCGCAGCCCCGCCGCCGCGCGCTCCCCCAGCCGCTCCGCGGCCTCGCGGAAGCGCTGGTACTCCCGCAGCATCGTCACCAGCTCGTCGCCGGGGTCGTCCTGCGGCTGGCCCTCCCCGCCCGTGGGCTCCCGCTCCGGCAGCAGCGCGCGCGACTTCAGCTCCAGCAGCTTCGCCCCGATGAAGACGAACTCCGCCAGCGCGGGCGCGCCCAGCCCCTCGTCCGCGTGCACCGCCGCCAGATACTGGTCGGCCACCGCCGCGAGCGAGACGGCGGTGATGTCGAGGTCGCGCCGCTGGATCAGCTGGAGCAGCAGGTCGAGCGGCCCCTCGAACACGGGCAGGCGGATGGCGGGCAGGGCCTCCTGCGCGCCGCCGCGCGACTCCCCCGCCGCGGGCGCCGCGTCCTCGATCACGGTGGAGGCGCCGCTCATGCCGTCTCGTCCGCCTCGTCCGGCGGCGCCAGGTCGGCGCGCAGCTTCCGCGCCTCGCGCAGGTAGACGTGGCGGATCTCGCGCGGCCCCGTCTCCGTGTTCACGTGCAGCAGGATGCGCACGCACTTCGCCAGACTGCCGGGCACGTTCATCTCGTGCCCGCAGAGCAGGGGCACGTGCTTCCAGCCCTCCAGCCGCCGCGTCGCCTCCGCCGGGAACTCCGCGTTCAGGTCCGGCGTGGTGGTGAAGTGCGCGGAGGCGACGTCGTCGGCGCGCACGCCGTTGGCCGCCACCATCGCCTCAAGCAGCTCGCGCGTTCCCTCGAGGATCGCCTCGCGCTCGTTCGCGCTCACGGTGATCGCCCCGCGGATGCCGCGAACGGTCATGCCCCGCTCCTCATGCGCGCTCCGTCGCGGCCGGTCATGCGCGCCACGCACGCTCGCGCGCGCGCCACGCAGTCCTCCGCGCTGCCCCCGTCGATGGCCGCGATGATAGCAGAGCCCACCGCCACGCCATCCGCCATGCGCCCCGCCGCCGCCGCCTGTGCGGGCGTGGAAACGCCGAAGCCCACCACCACGGGCAGGCCGGTGTGCCGCCGGATGGCCGCCACGAGGCCGCCGATATCGGGCGACAGCTCTGCCCGCTGGCCGGTCGTGCCCGTCACGCTCACGCAGTAGATGAAGGAGTCCGCCGCCGCCGCCACTTGCGCCAGCCGCGCCGCCGCCGTGGTGGGCGCGACCAGGGGCACGTAGCCGACGCCGTGGCGCGCGCAGGCCGCGCGGAAGGCCCCGCCCTCCTCCGGCGGCAGGTCCACCACGATGAAGCCGTCCGCGCCCGCCGCCGCCGCGTCCGCCGCCGCCCGCTCCTCGCCGTAGGCCAGCAGGGGGTTGTCGTAGCCCATGAACACGAGCGGGGCCGCCAGCCCGCGCGCCCGCGCCTCGCGCGCGAACCCCAGGCAGTCCGCGAAGGTCACGCCCGCGGCCACCGCCGTCTCGTTCGCGCGCTGGATGGTGGCGCCGTCCGCCAGCGGGTCGGTGAAGGGCACGCCCAGCTCGATCACGTCCGCCCCGCCCTCCTCCAGCGCCAGCAGCAGGGGCACGGTGCGCCCGGGCGCGGGGTGCCCGGCCATGAGGTAGGCCACGAAGGCCGCCCGTCCCTCCGCCCGCGCCGCCGCGAAACTGGCCCGCAAGCGCTCGGACACGGCTACGCCTCCGTCGCCAGCAGGATCGAGAACCCGATCGCGTTGAACAGCACGTGAAAGGCCACGCTCTCCCAGAGGTCGCCGCGCCGCCAGAACAGCCACGCCAGCGCCACCCCGATGATAAAGAACGGAATGAGGCTGCCCACGTCGAAATGCGCGGCGCTGAAGATCGCCCCCGACAGGATGGCCGCCGGCCAGAAGCCCCGCTGCGCCAGCCCGCCGAACAGGAACCCGCGGTAGAACACCTCCTCCGCCAGCGGGGCCAGCGCCACCGCCGACACCCCCGCCAGCGCCAGCGTCGCGGGCGCGAGCGCCACCTCCTCGGGAAGCGTGCTGCGCGGTTCGAGCGCGGAGAGGTCGAGCGCCTCCACCACGGCCCCGTAGGCCGCGAGCATGGCGTAGCAACCCACCAGCGCCGCCAGCGGACGCCAGAGCGCGCGCGCGCGGAAGCGGGTCAGCCCCAGCGTCGCCGCCAGCCGCCCCGGCCCCCGCCGCGTGAGCAGCGCCACCAGCCCCAGCAGCGCCACGTTGAAGGCGATGGTGACGCCCAGGCCGAGGCTGAGCGCCGCCGTCGACCGGCCGTCCTCCTCCGCGTCCAGCCCCGTGGCCGCCGCCGTCGCGACCAGCGCGACGATCGTGAGCAGCAGCAGGGTCGCCGCCGCCAGCAGCCCGACCGCGGCGCGCCGCGGCCCCCAGGGGAGCGGCCAGGCGGGGGCGGCGGGCGCGCTCAGAGCGTGACGCCCAGCGCGTCGGCGACCGTGTGCATGTCCTTGTCGCCGCGCCCGCTCAGCCCGATGAGCACGTCGCCGCCCGCGCCGATCTCGCGCGCCAGCCGCAGCGCCACGGGGATGGCGTGCGCGGGCTCCAGCGCGGGGATGATGCCCTCGCTCCGCGTCAGCCGCTGGAACCCCTCGAGCGCCGCCGCGTCGTCCACGGCCACGTACTCCGCCCGCCCGCTCGCCTTCAGCCACGAATGCTCCGGCCCCACGCCCGGATAGTCGAGCCCGGCGGAGATGCTGTGCGTGTCCAGAATCTGCCCCGCGCCGTCCTGCAGCAGGTAGGTGCGCGCGCCGTGCAGCACGCCCGGGCGGCCCGCCGCCAGCGTGGCCGCGTTGCGCCCGGGCGCGTCCAGCCCCTCGCCCGCGGCCTCCACCCCCACCAGCCGCACGGGGTCGTCGAGCAGCGGGTGGAAGAGGCCGATGGCGTTGCTGCCCCCGCCCACGCAGGCCACCGCCGCGTCCGGCAGCCGCCCCGCCCGCTCCAGCATCTGCGCCCGCGCCTCGCGCCCGATGACGGACTGGAAGTCGCGCACCATCGTGGGGAAGGGATGCGGGCCGATGGCCGAGCCGATCAGGTAATGCGTGTCGCGCACGTTCGTCACCCAGTCGCGCATGGCCTCGTTGATGGCGTCCTTGAGCGTGCGCGCGCCCGTGTCCACGGGCATCACCTCCGCGCCCAGCATCTTCATGCGGAACACGTTGAGCGACTGCCGCCGGATGTCCTCGGTACCCATGTAGACCGCGCACTCCAGCCCCAGCATGGCGCACACGGTGGCCGTGGCCACGCCGTGCTGGCCCGCGCCCGTCTCCGCGATGACGCGCGGCTTGCCCAGCCGCTTCGCCAGCAGCGCCTGCCCCAGCGCGTTGTTGATCTTGTGCGCGCCCGTATGCGCCAGGTCCTCGCGCTTCAGCCAGAGGCGCGCCCCGCCCGTCTCCTCCGTCAGCCGCCGCGCGAAGGAGAGCGGCGTGGGGCGGCCCGCGTAGTGCCGCCCCAGCTCCTCCAGTTCGGCGGCGAAGGCGGGGTCGCGCCGCGCCGCCGCGTACGCCTCCTCCAGCTCCTCGTGCGCCGCCACCAGCACCTCGGGCACGTAGCGCCCGCCGAATTCGCCGAAACGCGCCGCCGCATCGCTCATCGCGCCGCTCCTTTCGCCGCGCGGATGAACGCGCGCACCTTGTCCGCGTCCTGCGCGCCGTCCGTCTCCACGCCGCTGGAGACGTCCACCGCCCAGGGCCGCGCCGTGGCGATGGCGCCGGCCACGTTGTCCGGCGTGAGCCCGCCCGCCAGCATGATCGGCAGCAGCCGCCCCGCCTCCGCCGCCACGCTCCAGTCGAAGGCGAGGCCCGTGCCGCCGCGCGCCGCGCCCGCGTCCGTGTCCAGATGGATGCCCGCCGCCGCGCCCGGAACCGCCGCCGCCAGCACGTCCGCCGCCGCCGTCTGCGGGCCCACGTGCACCGTGCGCAGCACGGGGCGGCGCATGAGCCCCGCGAAGGCCTCGTCCTCGCCGCCCGACAGCTGGATCAGGTCGAGGTCCGCCGCCTCCGCGATGGCGTTCACCTCGTCCGCGCCCTGGTCGGCGAACACGCCCACGACCAGCGGACGCCCGCGCCCGAGCGCGCCGTCGATGGCCGCGTTCCAGTCCGCGAACCAGTCCGCGCCGCGCTCCGGCCCCTCGATGCGGACCGCCGCCGCGCCGCCGCGCGCGGCCCCCGCGATGTCGCGCCCCCCGGCGGGCGACGCCCGCCGCCGCGAGCGGGCGAAGATGATGCCGATGAAGTCGGCCCCCGCCGCCGCCGCCGCGCGCGCCGTGGCGGCCTCGCGCACGCCGCAGATCTTGACGCGCGTCATCGCGCCACGCCCCGCAGCTCCGCGATCATGGCCGCCGGATCGGGCGCGCGCATGAGCGCCTCGCCGACGAGCACGGCGGTCGCCCCCGCAGCCTCGAAGCGCGCCACGTCGTCGCGCCCCGCGATGCCGCTCAGCGCCGCCAGCAGCGCCCCCGCGGGCGCGCCCCCCGCCAGCCGGTCGGTCGTCGACAGGTCCACCTCGAAGCTGCGCAGGTCGCGGTTGTTGATGCCGATCAGGCGCGCCCCCGCCGCCGCCGCGCACGCCATCTCGGCGGCGGCGTTCACCTCCACCAGCGCCTCCATGCCGAGCTCGCGCGCGCACGCCAGCAGCCGCCCCAGCGCCCCGCCGTCGAGGCAGGCCGCGATCAGCAGGACCGCGTCCGCCCCGTGCGCGCGCGCCTCCAGCAGCTGGTACTCGTCGATGAGGAAGTCCTTCCGCAGGAGCCCCGGGCGCGCCGTCCCCAGCCCGTCCACCGCCGCGCGCGCCTCGCGCAGGTCGTCCAGCGAGCCCTTGAACCAGACCGGCTCCGTGAGCACGGAGACGCCCGCCGCGCCGCCGCGCGCGTAGCGCAGTGCCTGTTCGGCGGCGTCGGCGTCCGGCGCGATGTCGCCCTTGCTGGGCGAGGCGCGCTTGATTTCGGCGATGACGGCGGGCGGGTCGTGCGCCAGCCGCGCCGCGAAATTGATGGGCGCGGGCGCGCGGTTGGCGGCGCGCAGCAGCTCGCCCGCGGGGCGCGCCGCCTTCGCCGCGGCCACGTCCTCGCGGCGTTTCGCCACGATCTCGCCGAGAATGCCCGGCCCGCTCACGCCGCCTCCCGCGTCAACCGCACGTAATGCTCCATGACCGCGCGCGCGCGCCCGGAGGCGATCGCCTCCCGCGCGAGCGTCGCGCCCTCCGCGAAGCTTTCCGCCAGCCCCGCCGCCCAGCACCCCGCCGCCGCGTTCAGCGTCGTGAACGCCGCCGCCGCTCCCCCCGCGCCCGCCAGCACGGCGCGCAGCGTCTCCGCGTTCTCCTCCGGCGAGCCGCCCGCCACCTCGTCGAGCGCGCAGCCCTCCAGCCCGAAGGCGGCGGGCGTCAGCTCCTCCTCGCGCACCGCGCCGTGTTCGAGAATCCAGGCGGCGGTGGGCGCGGCGGGGCTGATTTCGTCCAGCCCGTCCGCCGAATGCACCACCACCGCGCGCTCCAGCCCGCGCAGCCGGAACGCCTCCGCGAAGAGCGGCCCCAGCCGCGCCGCGCCCACGCCCGTGAGCTGCGCGCGCGGTCTGGCCGGGTTCGAGATCGGCCCCAGCACGTTGAAGATGGTGCGCGTTCCCAGCTCCCGCCGCGCCGCCGCCGCGTGGCGCATGGCCGGGTGCAGGCGCTGGGCGAAGAGGAAGCCGAAGCCGCAGGCCTCGACGATGCGCGCCACCGCCTCGCCGCCGAGGTCGATGCGCGCCCCCAGCGCCTCCAGCAGGTCCGCCGAGCCGCAGCGCGAGGAGGCCGCGCGGTTGCCGTGCTTGGCCACGCGCGCCCCCGCCCCCGCCGTCACGAACGCCGCCGCCGTCGAAACGTTGAAGGTGTCCGCCCCGTCCCCGCCCGTGCCGCACAGGTCGACCGCGCCCTCCACCGCCACGGGCTCGGCGTGGCGTTCCAGCGCCTCCCAGCAGGCGGCCACCACGGCGGGCGTCTCGCCGTGCGCGCGCATGCCCGCGAGGAAGGCCCCGATCTGCGCCTCCGTGGCCTCGCCCGCCATGATCTCCTCGAGCGCCGCCGCCGCCAGCGCGGGCTCGATGCCGCCGCCGTCCAGCAGCGCCGCGATGGCCGCGCGCATGGCCGTCACCGCCAGCTCCCGCCGCGCAGGCCGAGGAAGTTCCGCAGCAGCAGCTTGCCGTGCTCGGTGGCGATCGATTCGGGGTGGAACTGCACGCCCTCGACCGTGTGGCGCGCGTGCCGCACGCCCATCACCACGCCGCTCTCCGAGCGCGCCGACACCGTCAGCTCGGCGGGCAGGCTGGCCGCGTCCGCCGCCAGCGAGTGGTAGCGCACCGCCGTGAAGGGATCGGGCAGCCCCGCGAACACGCCCCGGCCGTCGTGGCTGATGGACGAAGTCTTGCCGTGCTTGATCTCGCCCGCGCCCTCCACGCGCCCCCCGAACGCCTCGCAGATGCACTGGTGGCCGAGGCACACGCCCAGCACCGGCGCGCGCCCCGCGAAGCGCCGCGCCAGCTCCGTCGAAAGCCCCGCCCCCGACGGCCTCCCCGGCCCCGGCGAGATCACCACCCGCTCCGGGGCCAGCGCCTCGCACGCCGCCACCGTCGTCTGGTCGTTGCGCCGCACCTCCACCTCCTCCCCCAGCTCCGCCAGGTACTGGTAGAGGTTCCAGGTGAAGCTGTCGTAGTTGTCGATGAGCAGCGTCGTCACCGGTCCAGCGTCCCTTCCGCGGCGAGGTCCGCCGCCACCTCGCGCAGCACCGCCGCCAGCTCCTCCGGCGTGCAGCCGTAGCCCCGCCGGTCCAGCCGGAACTTGGCGGCCAGGTAGGCCGCGTCGAACGCGCCCGGCGCGCGCAGGTCGAGCGGGTAGGCCGTGCCCGGCTCCCCCAGCAGCGTCACCAGGAAGTAGCCGTCGCCCGCGCCCCGCGCGTAGGCCGCCGTTTCCCGCAGCAGCGGCACGAGCGCTAGGTCGATGCCGTCCGCGCGGTAGAAGCGCGCGGCCACGTGCGAGACCTCCTTGGCCAGCGCCGCGCCCCTCACGGCGCGGCCTCCGCGAGGGCCCGGACGTGCGCGAGCGCGTCCGCCGGACGCCCGGCCAGCAGGTCGGGGCCCGCCGCGCGCAGCCGTTCCGCGTCCAGCGTTCCCCACGCCGCGCCGATGGCGTGGCAGCCCGCCGCCCGCGCCGCCTCCACGTCCGCGGGCGAGTCCCCCACGTAGGCGATCTCGCGCGGCTCGTCGAGCGCCAGCCGCTCCATGGCCGTGAAGAGCGGCTCCGGCTCCGGCTTGTGCCGCTCGCAATCGTCCGCGCCCACCACCGCCGCGAAGCGGTCCAGCAGCCCCGTGCGCGCCAGCTCCGCCGTCGCCCCCCACGACACCTTCGAGGTCACGACCGCCAGCTGCAGGCCGCCCGCGCGCAGGGCGTCGAGCGCCTCCGTCACGCCGGGGAAGGGCGCGATGGGCGCTTCCCGCTCGTAGTAGCGCTCGCGGTACGCCTCCACGAAGCGCATCCAGCCGTCGCCCAGCAGCCCCCGCGCCAGCGACTCCAGCGTATGGCCGTTGTGTTCGCGCCAGAGCGCGAACGCGTCCGCGCGCGTCCCCAGGCAGCGCTCGTGGGCGTGCGCGAGCGCCTCCATGCGCCAGGGCGCCGTCTCCAGCAGGGTGTCGTCCAGGTCCCAGAACACGGCCCTCACGGCCCCCCTCCCGGCCGCGGCACGCCCCGCTCGGCGAACACCTCCTCCATCACGGGCCAAGCCGCCAGCGCCGCCGGAAAGCCCGCGTAGACCGCCACCATGCGCAGCGTCTCCACCACCTCTTCGGGCGCGGCCCCGTGGTTGAGCGCCCCGTTCAGGTGCGAGCGCAGCTGCGCCGGACGCCCCGTGAGCGCCGCCAGCATGGCCACCACCTGCAGGCTGCGCGTGCGCCGGTCCAGCCGCCCGTTCCCCCACACCTCGCCCAGCGCGAAATCGACGACGTCGTCCGCCAGTTCGGGCGCACGCGCGCGCAGGTCCGCGTGCCGCGCGTCCGCGTCGCCCCCGCCCGAAAGCGTGCGCAGCACGTCGCGCCCCGCCTCCCGCCGCGAGGCGAAGGGGCCGTCCGCGTCCGTTTCGCGCCGCAGCGCCGCGAGGATGGCGGGGCCGTCGTCGCGCGGCGGCGCCAGCCCGAAGGCCGCGAGCACGGCCTCGCGCACGCGCCCGTCCATGTCCAGCCCCGCCAGCTCGGCGGGCGCGCGCCAGCTCAGCTCCGCGCCGTCCGCCGCCCGCGGCTCGCCCGTCCACGCGCTCGTGGCGTAGAGGTTGCGGACCGCGCCCTCCGGCCCCGCTCCGGCGGGCGGCAGCAGCGTCTCGCGGAAGGCCCCGGCGATCCCGTCCACGGCCACGCCCAGCTCCGCGAGGATGGCCGCCATGCCCGCGTCCACGTCCGCGTGCTCCGGCGCCAGGTCGCCCCCCGGCAGCGCCCAGCGCGACGCCCCGCGCTCGCGCCGCAGCAGGAGTTTGCCCTCCCGCTCCAGTATCGCCGCCAGGTGGATGCGCTGCGCCATGGGGAACCGCGTTCCAGCATACCGCGCGCCCCCCGAAGGCGGCACGGGGGACGAACGCGGCGCTACCCGCTTCCGCCCCCCCGCGCCTCCGCGTCCGTGGCCTCCTCGGCGGGCGCGGCCTCCCGTTCCTCGGAGAAGACGAAGTAGATGCCGCCCGCCTCGAGCGTGGTGAGCGTGTTCACGCCCAGCGCCTCCGCGCCCGGGAACCACGTGCGCCAGCCCTGCGCGCCCGCGTCCCACAGGTGCACGGCGGTCACGCCCAGCGTGAGTCCGCCCACGGCGCGCGCCACCGGCGTCGTCCCGCCCTGCCAGCGCGCGAAGGCCCCGCCCGCCGTCAGCGTGCGCTCCAGCTGCGCCGTCGCCGCCGCCGCGCTCATCGTGGCCACGGCGGGCGCGGCGCCGTTGTCCGGCGCGGGCGTGCCCTCCGCGAAGAACATGTAGATGCCGCCCTCCTCGAGCGTGGCCAGCGTGTTCACGCCCAGCGCCTCGCTGCTGTCCGGGAACCAGGAGAGCCAGCCCTGCGCCCCCGCGTCCCAGTAGTGCACGGCGCCGACGTGCAGCGTGAGCGCGGCCACGGCCTCGCCCACGGGCGTCGTCCCGCCCTGCCAGCGCACGAATGCGGCCCCCGGCGTCAGCGCCCGCTCCAGCTGCGCGTTCGGCTCCGCGTCGTCCGGATCGGCCTCGTGCACCAGCGTCACGGTGGCGCTGATGCCGCCGCCCGCGGCGCGGCCCGTGAACTCGCCCCGCGCCTCCAGCGCCCCCCGCCGGTTCGTCACGCTCAGCGAGCAGACGGAGCCGGGGGACACCGGCGCGGAGTAGCTCCCGCCCGCCGCCAGCGAGATCGAGTACTCGGACCCCCCGCAGACCAGCCGCAGGCCGTAGCGCGCGTTCGGCGGCGCGTCCCCTTCCGTGGCCACCGTGACGGTCACGGCGGCCACCGCCGGCGCGCTCGCGCTCGTCGGGCAGGTCCCCAGCGTGACCGAGCCGCCCGCCTTCGCGCGGATGCCGTCCAGCCACGCGTTGACGCGCGCGTCGCCGATGGAGCGCGCGCAGACGCGCGTGTCCTCCAGGTTCAGCGTGAGCAGGTTCGTCAGCCGCGTCAGCGCCGCGGGAATGCCCCCAGACAGCCCGGCGTTGTCGCTCAGGTCGAGGCTCGTGAGGCCGCTCAGGTCGCCCAGCGCCGCGGGGATGCTCCCCCGCAGCCCGTTGTCCGGCAGGGACAGCGCCGTCGCGCGCCCGGAGGTCGCCGTCACCCCGTGCCACGCGGTGCGCAGCGTCGCGTCCAGGTTGCCCGTGTTGAACGTCACGTCCGTCCGCGTGTGCCACACGAATTGGCGATACCCGCTGGTCGACGTCTCGGTCGCGTCGCCGAAGTTCAGCGTGGCCGACCCGATGACCAGGGCGAGGCCGTCGAAGTGGGAGGCCGTCCCCGCCGGGGTCACCCGCAGCGTGACGTTGCTGCTGGTGGGCTGCCGTATGAGCACGGTGAGGGTGTAGGTCGTGTCTTCCAGCGTGAACGTGGCCGTGCCCGTGCGCACCGAGCCCAGCGAGTGCGGCACGCTGTAGCCGCGGATGTTCGAACCGCTCCCCGAGGTCAGCTGGAGCGTCCTGGGGTTGAAGATGTTGCCCGTCTTCCAGTTCGTGCCCGTCGTCCAGCTGGCCCCGCCGGCGGCGTCGTAGAACGCCTCCAGCGCCGTCCTGTCCGTGGTCCCGTCCACCAGCTTCACGGTCACGTTGATGGTGTCGTCGATGCCCGCCGCGTCCGCGGCCCCGGTGGCGTCCACGCCGTCCCTGATGGAGAGATCGAGGGAGTAGGCCTCCAGCGTGCCGTCCGTGCGCGTGGCCCCCGAGCCCGTGTAGGTGACGGTGCAGACCGTGCCCGCAGCGCTGAGGGCGCTGGAGACGGTGAAGTCGGTCGTCGCGGTCCCGCCGGTGCTGAAGTCCGCGGGGTCGTCGCTGGCGTTCGCGTACGCGAAGAGGACGCAGACCGGCGCGGCCCCGCTGAGCGTGGCCGGCGTGGCGGCGAACGAGCCGATGGCGATGGCCGTGGTCGAGCCGTCCGCGCCCGCGTCGAGGTTGCGGGTGGCGGCAGCCTCCCGGAAGGCCGGGGCCCGCCCGTTGCAGGTGTTCACGCGCAGCTCGCCGCTGCCGCTCCGGATGGCGGCCAGCCACGCCTCCGCGCGCGCCTCCTGCGACGGATTCACGCACACGCCCGTGCCGTCCAGCCGCAGCGTGGTCACCGCCGTCAGCGCGTCCAGCTCCGGCGGGATGCTCCCCGTCAGCCCGGCGTTGTCCCGCAGGTCGAGGCTGACGAGCGCCGTCAGCGCGCTCAGCTGCGCGGGGATGGCCCCCGTGTGCGCGTTGCCGCCCAGGTCGAGGCTGGTGAGCGCCGTCAGCGCGCCCAGCTCCGCGGGGATGGCCCCCCGCAGCCCGGCGTTGCCGGACAGGTCAAGGGTCGTGAGCGCCGTGAGGTCGCCCAGCGCCGCGGGGATGCTCCCCGTCCAGCCGCCGTCGGACAGGTCGAGGCTCGTGAGCGTCGTGAGCGACGTGATCGCCGCGGGGATGCTCCCCGTCAGCCCGGTGGCGCCGGACAGGTCGAGGCTGGTGAGCGCCGCGAGGTCGCCCAGCGCCGCGGGGATGGGCCCCCGCAGCCCGGCGTTGCCGCCCAGGTCGAGGCTGGTGAGCGCCGTGAGGTCGCCCAGCGCCGCGGGGATGCTCCCCGTCCATCCGCCGCCGGACAGGTCGAGGCTGGTGAGGCCCGTGAGCCGCCCCAGCGCCGCGGGGATGCTCCCCGTCAGCCCGGCGTTGCCGCCCAGGTCGAGACTCGTGAGCTTGTTCAGCTCGCCCAGCTCCGCCAGCAGCGTGCCGACCAGGTTGTTGTCCGCCAGCGCCAGCCCCGTCACGCGCCCGCCCGTCGCCGTCGCCCCGTGCCACGGCCCGCTGACCAGCGCCACGTCCAGGTTGCCGCTCGAGCCGAACGTCACGTCCGTCCGCGCGCTCCACAGGAAAATGCGGCCCGAGCTGGACGTCGACTCGGCTGCGTCGTCGAGGTTCAGCGTGACCGACCCGATGGTGAGGGCGGCGCCGTCGAAGTGGGAGGCCGTCCCCGCCGGGGTCACAATCAGCGAGACGTTGTTGTTGGAGGGCCACCGAATGATCCGGCTGAGGGTGTAGGTCGTGCCTCCCAGCGTGAACGTGCGCGTGCCCGCGCGCACCGACCCGATGCTCTGGGAGTAGCCGACCTGGTTCGAACCGCTCCCCGAGGTCAGCTGGAACTCCTTGACGGCGGCGGGGAAGGTGGCGCCCGAAGCCTTCCAGTTCGTGCCCGTCGTCCAGCTGGCCCCGCCGGTGGCGTCGTAGAGCGCCGCCAGCGTCTCCCGGTCCGTGTCCCCGTTCACCAGCTTCACCGTCACCTTGATGGTGCCGTCCGCGCGCTTGTCCAGCTGGCCCGCGTCGTTCACCCCGTCCGTGACCGTGATCGTGAGGGAGTACGCCTCCAGCGTGCCCGCCGCGCGCGTCGAGGCCGACGCCGCGCCCGTGTACGTGATGGCGCAGGTGGCGGAATCGATGGTGAAGAGCGTGACCGCCGTGCCCGTCACGGTGTGCATGGCGGCGTCGTCGTCCGCGTTGGCGACCTGCGCCGTGATCTTGCACGCGTCCGCGCTGTGGCCCGTGCTCCCCGCCCGCACGGCGGGCGCGCCGATGGCGATGGCCGTGCCCGAGCCGTCCGCCCCCGAATCCAGCACGTAGGTGGTGGCCGCCTCCGTGAAGGCGGGGCCGCGCTCGTTGGCGCCCGTGTTCGAGCAGGCGGGCACGTTGATCGTGGTCCCCGTCGCCATCCGCCGCGCCGTCAGCCACGCGTGCACGCGCGTCTCCGCCGTTGGCTCCACGCAGATGAGGGCGTTCCGCAGGTCCAGCGCGGTCACCTCCGTCAGCGCGTCCAGCTCCGGGGGAATGTCCCCCGACAGCCCCGTGTCGCTCAGGTCGAGGCTGACGAGGTTGACCAGCGCCGCCAGCTCGGCGGGGATGCTCCCCGACAGCCCGCTGTTCCCGCTCAGGTCGAGGCTGGTGAGCGCCGTCAGCGCGCCCAGCTCCTCGGGGATGGCCCCCGTCGCCCCCGTGCGGGAGAGGTCGAGGCTGGTGAGCGCCGTGAGCAGGCCCAGCTGCAGGGGGATGCTCCCCGCCAGCCCGCTGCTCCCGCCCAGGTCGAGGCTCGTGAGCGCCGTGAGCGTGCTCAGCTGCACGGGGATGCCCCCCGTCAGCCCGGCGTTGCCGCCCAGGTCGAGGCTCGTGAGCGCCGTGAGCGCGCCGATGCCCGTGGGGATGTCCCCCGTCAGCGCGTTGTCCCCCAGGTCGAGGCCCGTGAGCGCCGTGAGCGAGCCGATGCCCGTGGGGATGGCCCCGGACAGCGCGTTGCCGCCCAGGTCGAGGCCCGTGAGCGCCGTCAGCCCGGTGAGCTCGGCGGGAATGGCCCCGGACAGCGCGTTGCCGCCGAGGTCGAGGTTCGTGAGCGCCGTCAGCGAGGCGATCGCCGGATGGATGCTCCCCGTCAGCCCGGCGTTGCCGGACAGGTCGAGGCTCGTGAGCTTGTTCAGCTCGTTCAGCGAGACCGGCAGCGCGCCCGTCAGGTTGTTGTCCGCCAGCGCCAGCCCCGTCACGCGCCCGCCGCTCGCCGTCACCCCGTGCCAGGTGCCCGGGCGGAAGTCCAGGCGGGCCAGCACCGGGTCGAAGTTGCCGCCGCCGAACGTCACGCCCGTCTGGCCCGACCACGTCCATTCGCGGGCCCCGGTGGGCGTCGTCTCGGTCGCGTCCTCGAAGTTCAGCGTGACCGACCCGATGACCATGGCGTGGCCGTTGAAGTCGGAGGAAGTCCCCGCCGGGGTCACCCGCACCGTGACGGTGTTGTCGTTGACATCCCGGAGGATCGTGACGAAGGAGTAGCTCGTGCCGCTCACCGTGGCCGAGTTCGTGCCCGCGCGCACCGCCCCCAGCATCCCCAGCGCGGCGATTCTGTAGCCGAATTTGCCCGCTCCGGACCCCGAGGTCAGCTGGAACGTCTTGATGGTGGTGGCGCTGGTCGTCTTCCAGCTCGTGTCCGTGGTCCAGCTGGTTCCGCCGGTGGCGTCGTAGAACGCGTTCAGCGTCTCTGCGTCCGTGTCCCCGTTCACCAGCTTCACGGTCACCTTGATGGTGCTGTCCACGCTGGCGTCGGCCTGTCCGGCCCCGTCCACGGCGTCGCTCGCCGTGACCGTGAGCGACCAGCCCTCCAGCGTGCCCGCCACGCGCGCCGAGGCCGAGGCCGCGCCCGTGTAGGTGATGGCGCAGGTGCTGGCGTCGATGGAGAAGAGCGTCGCGTCCGTGCCCGTCGTCGCGAACGTGTCCGCGTCGCCGGTGGGGAGCTGGTTGGCGATCGCGCAGGCGTCCGTGCCGCCGGGGGCGATGCCCGCCGTGAAGCCGGGCGCCCCGATGGCGACGGCCGTGGTCGAGCCGTTCGCGCCCGCGTCCAGCACGTAGGTGATCTCCTCGAGCGCGAAGGCCGGACCGCCCTCCCCGCAGCCGAGGATGTCCACCGTCGCGCCCGCCGTGCGCAGGCCGCCCAGCCAGACGCGCACGGCCATGTCCGTGGCCGTGCCGTCCTCATGCTCGCAGATGCCCGCGCCCGCCAGGTCGAGGCTCGTGAGGCGCGTCAGCCGCGTCAGCCCGATGGCCCCCGCGTCGGGGAAGGTCAGCCCCGCGTTGCCGGACAGGTCGAGGCTCGTGAGCCTGTTCAGATCCGCCATCGAGGCCGGGAACGCCCCCGCCAGGTTGTTCGACGGCAGCGCCAGCCCCGTCACGCGCCCGTCCGCGTCCACCGTCACGC
Organism: Tepidiformaceae bacterium; assembly: GCA_958295975.1. Lineage (GTDB taxonomy): Bacteria > Chloroflexota > Dehalococcoidia > Tepidiformales > Tepidiformaceae > UBA2991. The sequence goes on from OY282446.1 coordinate 1,427,370, forward strand.
CGTGCCAGCCGCTCAGCAGCGTCACGCCCCAGCCCGTGTTCGCGGTCCAGCTGGCCCCCGTGGTGGCCGTGTAGAACGCGTTCAGCGCCGCCTCGTCCGTGGCCGCGTTCACCAGCTTCACGGTCACGTCGATGGAGTCGTCCGGCGTCGCGGGCGCTCCCCGCCCGTCGCTCACCGTGATCGTCAGCGAGTACGCCTCCAGCGCCCCCGCCGTGCGCGTCGCCCCCGCGCCCGTGTAGGTGATGGCGCAGGTGGCGGAGTTGATGGTGAAGAGCGTGACCGCCGTGCCCGTGGTGGCGTGCATGGCGGGCACGGCGCTGGCGTTCTCCGCCTGCGCGCTGATGGCGCAGGTGTCCGTGGCCCCCGCGAGCAGGCCCTCGCGGAAGGCGGGCGTCCCCACCGCGACGGGGCCGCTTGCGCCCGCGTCGAGGTAGAGCGTGGCGGCGTCCTCCGCGAACACGGGCCCGCACACCGACACCAGCGCCTCGCCGCCCGTCTTCGCGCGGATGGCGGCCAGCCATGCGTTCACGGCGGTGTCCGTGGCGTCCACGCACACGCCCGTGCCGCTCAGGTCCAGCGTCAGCAGGTTCCCCAGCGCCGTCCACGACGCCGGGATCGTCCCCCGCAAGTGCGGGTTGTCGCTCAGGTCGAGGTTCGTCAGCTGGCTCAGGTCGCCCAGGCCCGCGGGCAGGCTCGTCCCCCGCAGGTTGTTGTCCGTCAGCGCCAGCCCCGTCACGCGCCCGCTCGTCTCCGTCACGCCGTGCCAGGCGCCCGCCGTGAGGTACTGGATGACGTTCAGGCTGAACGTCCCGCCCGCCGCCGGGATCAGGGTCTCGGGATTGGCCAGGTTGAAGGTCAGGTAGCCGGTGCTGTTGAGGGGCACGCCCTCGAGCAGCCCGTTGAACGCGCGCACGCCAAAGCCGGTCCAGAGCGCCCCGCTGCAGGCACTCTGCAACTTCATGCGGAGCCGAATCTCGCCGGTGCCGGTGTGCCTGTCGAAATTATCGGGTTCTTCCCTGTTGCCGGGAGGGGGGCAGGCGTGCCCCGTGGTCGGGCTGCTCCAGAGGACCCCGTCGCGCGAGCCGACTAACGGCGACCGGCTGTAGCCCACACGGGCTGCTCCGCCCGACGTGTAGGCCCCCGACGTGAAGTTCCAGGTGTGGACGACCCTGGCGTCCTGCTTCCAGTCCGTGCGCGTGGTCCAGCTGGTTCCGCCGGTCCCGTCGTGGAACGCCTCCAGCGCGGCCTTGTCCGTGGTCCCGCTCACCAGCCGCACCGTCACGTTGACGGTGTCGTCCACGCTGGTGTCGGCGAAGCCATCGGCGTCCGCGCCGTCGCTGAGCGTGACCGCCACGGAGACGGCCGCCTGCGTGGCCGAGGCCGTGAGCCCCGTGCCCGTGTAGGCGAGCACGCAGGTTCCCGAGCTGGCGGTGGCCGTGAAGCCCGTGACCGCCGTGCCCGTCGTGAGGAAATCGGACGGGTCGGCGCTGGCGTTCGCGATGGCCGTGCCGATCGCGCAGGCGTCCGTGCCCCCGCTGACGCGGCTCGCCGCGAACGCGGGCGCGATGATGGTGATGGCCGTGCTGGAGCCGTCCGTGTCCGCATCGAGGTTGCCGGAGGCGGTCGCCGCCGCGAAGCGCGGCGAGCAGTCGTCCGTCGTCACCGAGCCCCCGGGCCGCGCGCGGATGGCCATCAGCCACTCGTCCACCACCGTGGTCCCCGGGCTGATGCAGATGCTCGTGCCTTCCACGTTCAGCGTGGTCAGGCCCGGCGTCCACGTGGACAGCGCCGACACCGACGCCGCACTCAGCCCCGCGTTGCCGCTCAGGTCGAGGCTCGTGAGCTTGCTCAGGTCGCCCAGCCGCCAGTGCAGGTTCCCGACCAGGTTGTTGTCCGGCAGCGCCAGCCCCGTCACGCGCCCGTTGGTCACCGTCACCCCGTGCCAGTCGCTGACCGTGTTGACGTACTGGATGACGTCGAGGGTGAACGTCCCGCTGGCGGGGATCAGGGTCGCGGGATTGGCCGGGTTGGCGGTCAGGAAGCTAAAGCCGGAGGGCCTGCCCTCGAAGAGCCCGTTGAACGCGCGCACGCCAAAGCCGGCCCAGTTCGCCCCGCCGCAGGCGGCCTGCTGCCTCGCGAAGAACCGAATCGTGCCGCCGGAGGTCCTCTCGAAATTCCGGGGTTCGTCCACGATGGCGGTGCAGCCGTGCCCCGTGGTCGGGCTGTCCCAGGTGCCGCCGGACACCGAGCCGTGCTCGCCCCGGCTGTAGCCCACGTCGCCGTCGGAGGCCGTCCCCGACGTGAAGGTCCAGGTGTGGACGACCCTGAAGTTCTGCTTCCAGGTCGTGCTGGTGGTCCAGCTGGCGCCGCCGGTGGCGTCGTAGATCGCCTCCAGCGCGGCCGTGTCCGTGTCCAGGTCCAGCAGCTTCACGGTCACGGCGATGGTGTCGTCCGGGTCCGTGCCCACGCCGTCGCTCACGGTCACGGTGAGCGAGATCGCCTCCAGCGTGCCCGCCGTGCGCGTGAATCCCGTGCCCGCGTAGGCGATGGCGCAGGTCGTCCCCGAGACGGTCGCGGTGAAGCCCGTGACCGCCGTCCCCGTGGTGGCGTGGTTGGCGGGATCGGCGCTGGCGTTCTCCGCCGCCGCGCTGACCGAGCAGGCGTCCGTGCCGCCCAAAGTTCCCGCGCTGAAGGCGGGCGCGCCGATGGCCGCGGAGGTCGCGCCCGCGTCCAGCCGGTAGGAGGCGGACGTCGCCGCGAACGCGGGCGCCGCGCAGGTGTCCACCGTGGCCGAGGTGATGGCGGCCACCCAGACGCCGTGCACGGGGAGCACGCACGCGCCCGTGGTCCCCAGGTTCAGCGTGGTCAGCGCCGTCATCGACGTCCACGAGGCGGGCAGGGGGGCGTCCGTCAGCCCCGAGTTGCCGCTCAGGTTCAGCGTGGTCAGCGCCGTCAGATCGCCCATCGCCGCCGGCAGCGCCCCGACCAGGTTGTTGTTCGCCAGCGCCAGCCCCGTCACGCGCCCGCCGGTCACCGTCACCCCGTGCCAGACGCTGGGCGGCGGGTCGTACTGGATGACGTGCAGCTGGACCGTCCCGCTCGCCGGGAACAGGGTCGCGGGATTGGCCAGGTTGAAGGAGATACCGTTGCCGGGCCCGCCCATGGTCTTGATGAGCCCGTTGAACGCGTACAGGCCATAACCCGTCCAGAGCGCCCCGTTGCAGCCGTTCCCGTTCTTCGTTCGGATTTCAATCCGGCCGTCGCCGGTGTGCCTGCGGAACCGGTCGAGTCTGTCGACGACGGCGGCGCCGCAACTGTGCGGGGTGTCCCAGTCGCCGCCGGACACCGAGCCGTGGTCGCCGTCGCGGTAGCCCACCCAGCTGCCGAACGACGCCACCGTCACGGTCCAGGTGTGGACGATCCTGAAGTCCGCCTTCCAGTTCGTGCTGGTGGTCCAGCTGGCGCCGCCGGTGGCGTCGTAGAGCGCTTCCAGCGCGGCCGCGTCCGTGTCCAGGTTCACCAGCTTCACGGTCACGAGGATGGTGTCCGGGTCCGAGCCCTGGTCGTCGTTCACGGCCACGGTGAGCGAGACCGCCTCCAGCGTGCCCGCCGTGCGCGTGATCCCCGTGCCCGCGTAGGCGATGGCGCAGGTCGTCCCCGAGACGGTCGCGGTGAAGCCCGTGACCGCCGTCCCCGTGGTGGCGTGGTCGGCGGGATCGGTGCTGGCGTTCTCCGCCGCCGCGCTGACCGAGCAGGCGTCCGTGCCGCCGCTCACGGTGCCCGCCGTGAAGGACGGCGCGCCCACGGCGATGGCCGTCGTGGAGCCGTCCGAGTCCGCCTGCAGGTAGTAGGCGACGGTCTCCTCCGCGAACGCGGGCCCCGCTCCCCCGCAGGTGTTCACCGTGGCCGAGGTGATGGCGGCCACCCAGACGCCGTGCACGGGGAGCACGCACGCGCCCGTGGTCCCCAGGTTCAGCGTGGTCAGGGCCGTCATCGACGTCCACGAGGCGGGCAGGGCGGCGTCCGCCAGCCCCACGTTGCCGCTCAGGTTCAGCGTGGTCAGCGCCGTCAGATCGCCCATCGCCGCCGGCAGCGCCCCGACCAGGTTGTTGCTCGCCAGCGCCAGCCCCGTCACGCGCCCGCTCGTCACCGTCACCCCGTGCCAGTCGCTGACCGTGTTGACGTTGTACTCGACGACGTCGATGGTGAACGTCCCGCTGGCGGGGATCAGGGTCTCGGGATTGGGCGGGTTGGCGGTTATGAAGTTAATGCCGGAGGGCGTGCCCTCGAGGAGCCCGTTGAACGCGCGCACGCCAAAGCCGGCCCAGTTCGCCCCGTTGCAGCCGGCCTGCCACCTCGCGTAGAACCGAATCGTGCCGCCGGGGGTCCTCTCGAAAGTCCGGGGTTCCTCCAGGACACGGGCGCAGCTGTGCCCCGTGGTCGGGCTGTCCCAGGTGCCGCCGGACCACGTGCCCTGGTCGACGCCCTGCTCGTAGCCCACGTTGCCGTCGGAGTCCGTCCCCGACGTGAGGGTCCAGGTGTGGACGACCCTGAAGTTCTGCTTCCAGGTCGTGCTGGTGGTCCAGCTGGCGCCGCCGGTGGCGTCGTAGAGCGCCTCCAGCGCGGCCTTGTCCGTGTCCAGGTTCACCAGCTTCACGGTCACGTCGATGGTGTCGTCCGCGCCCGTGCCCGCGCCGTCGCTCAGCGTGACCCTGAGCGACCAGCCCTCCAGCGTGCCCGCCGTGCGCGCCGAGTCCCCCGCCGCGCCCGTGTACGTGATGGCGCAGGTGGTGGCGTTGATGGAGAAGAGCGTCGCCTCCGTGCCCGTCGTCGCGAACGTGTCGATGTCGCCGGCGGGGAGCTGGTTGGCGATGGCGCAGGTGTCCCCGGCGCCCGCCGTGAAGGACGGCGTGCCGATGGCGATGGCCGTCGAGGAGCCGTCCGAGCCCGCCTGCAGGTAGTAGGTGACGGCCTCCTCCGCGAACGCGGGCTCCGCCCCCCCGCAGGTGCGCACCGTGGCCGAGGTGATGGCGGCCACCCAGGTGCTGTGCACGGTGTCCGCGCACGCGCCCGTGGTCCCCAGGTTCAGCGCGGTCAGGGCCGTCATCGACGTCCACGCGGCGGGCAGGGGGCCGTCCGTCAGCCCCGCGTTGCCGCTCAGGTCCAGCGTGGTCAGCGCCGTCAGATCGCCCATCGCCGCCGGCAGCGCCCCGACCAGGTTGTTGTCCGGCAGCGCCAGCCCCGTCACGCGCCCGCCGCTCACCGTCACCCCGTGCCAGTCGCCCGGGCGGAAGTCCAGGCTGGCCAGCACCGGGTCGAAGTTGCCGGCGGCGAACGTCACCGTCGACTGCGCCGACCACGCGAATTGGCGAGACCCGCTGGGCGTCGTCTCGGTCGCGTCCTCGAGGTTCAGCGTGGCCGACCCGATGGTGAGGGCGAGGTCGTCGAAGTGGGAGGCCGTCCCCTGCGGGCTCACCCTCAGCGTGACGTTGTTGGTGGAGGGCGCCCGGGTGAGCTGGTTGAGGGTGTAGGTCGTGCCTCCCAGCGTGAACGTGGCCGTGCCCGCGCGCACCGACCCTATGGTCCCGCCGTAGCCGATGGAGCCCCCCGCGGAGGTTCCCGCGGTCAGCTGGAACGTCTTGATGGTGGTGGGCATCTTCCAGGTCGTGCTGGTGGTCCAGCTGGCGCCGCCGGTGGCGTCGTAGAGCGCCTCCAGCGCCTCCCGGTCCGTGTCCAGGTTCACCAGCTTCACGGTCACGTTGATGGTGTCGTCCGTGCCCGTGCCCTGGCCGTCGCTCAGCGTGACCCTGAGCGACCAGCCCTCCAGCGTGCCCGCCACGCGCGCCGAGGCCGAGGCCGCGCCCGTGTACGTGATGGCGCAGGTGCCGGCGTCGATGGAGAAGAGCGTCGCCTCCGTGCCCGTCGTCACGAACGTGTCGATGTCGCCGGTGGGGAGCTGGTTGGCGATGGCGCAGGCGTCCGTGCCGCCGCTCACGGTGCCCGCCGTGAAGGACGGCGTGCCCACCGCCACCGCCGTCGAGGAGCCGTCCGAGCCCGCCGGCAGGTAGTAGGTGACGGCCTCCTCCGCGAACGCGGGGGGGTCGCCGGTCTGCGCCCCCACCCCGCCTTCGCGCTGGAGCGCGGCGGGCGTCAGCAGGACGATGGCGGCGAGCAAGGCGATGAGCAGGCGCTTCATGGGGACGCTCCGTCGTTTCAGCGGCTTGTTTCCATAATGTGGCGGTCGCGGCGGGGCGTGCGGCCCTGGGCGTCTTCGGCCCCGCGCGGACGTCGTCGTTCGCGCGGGATGCTAGCAGGGGAACGGGCATCGCGCCACAAGCCCGCGCGCCGTTCCCTCAGCGCGCCCGCGCCGCCGCCGCCAGCTCGGCGCGGTCGATGGCCCGCTCCAGCGCCAGCATCTTGTTCACGCTCTCGCGGTACTCCGCCGCCGGCTCCGAGTCGTAGACGATGCCGCCGCCGGCCTGCAGCCACGCCTGCCCGTCCTTCACCACCATGGTGCGGATGGCGATGCAGGTGTCGAGCGCCCCCGCGAAGCTGGCGTAGCCCACCGCGCCCGCGTAGACGCCGCGCCGCTCGCGCTCCAGCGCGGCGATGATCTCCATGGCCCGCACCTTGGGCGCGCCCGACACCGTGCCCGCCGGAAAGACGGCGCGGAAGGCGTCGAAGGGCGTGCGGTCGGCGCGCAGCCGCCCGGACACGCGCGAGACGAGGTGCATCACGTGCGAATAGCGCTCGATGCCCATGAGCTGGTCCACGCGCACGCTGCCCGCCTCCGCCACGCGGCCCACGTCGTTGCGCCCCAGGTCCACCAGCATGATGTGCTCGGCGCGCTCCTTCTCGTCCGCCAGCAGCTCCGCCGCCAGCGCCTCGTCCTCCTCCGCCGTGGCCCCCCGCGGGCGCGTGCCCGCGATGGGATGCGTCGTCACCACGCCGTCCTCCACGCGCACCAGCATCTCCGGCGAGGCCCCCACGATCTGGAAGCCCCCCAGATCGAGGTAGAACATGTAGGGCGACGGGTTCACCGTGCGCAGCTGCCGGTAGATGGCGAAGGGATGCGCCGTCACGGGCCGCCGGATGCGCTGCGAGGGCACGGCCTGGATGATCTCCCCCGCGATCACGTCCGCGCGGATGCGCTCCACCATCAGCTCGTAGCCCTCGCGCCCCACGTTGGAGACGCCCGCCGCCCCCCCCGCGCCCGCCCGCGCCAGCGCCGCCGCGTCCTGCGCGGGCGCCGCCAGGGGCCGCTCCAGCCGCGCGGCGATGGCGTCGATGGTCTCCGCCGCGCGCCGGTACTCGGCCTCCACGTCGCCGTCCAGGCGGCAGTGCGCCAGCACGCGGATGGTGTGGCGCAGGTGGTCGAACACCACCAGCGAGTCGCACAGCAGGAACATGGCCTCGGGAATGCCCACCGGATCGGCCTCGTTGGCGGGCACGCGCGGCTCGAAGTGGCGCACGGCCTCGTAGGCCACGTAGCCCACGGCCCCGCCCGTGAGCCGCGGCAGGCCGGGCAGCTCCACCACTTGCAGCCCCGCCAGCGCCGCCTCCAGCGGGATCAGCGGATCGCCCTCGTGCTCCTCCCCCGGCCCGGTGCGGATGACGCGCCGCGGGTTCGCCCCGATGAAGGAGTAGCGCGCCAGCCGCTCGCCGCCCTCCACCGACTCCAGCAGGAAGGAATGGCCGCCCTCGCGCACCTTCAGGTAGGCGGACACGGGCGTCTCCAGGTCCGCCGCCAGCTCGCGCGACACGGGCAGCAGGTTGCCGCGCCCGGCCCCCGCCAGCGCGCGCGCCTCCTCCAGCGTGGGCTGGTGGCTCACGCGCGTCCGCGCGCGGGGGGCGGCCCCGCCAGGTAGTCCACCTCCAGCGCCTCGCGCACGAGCGCCATGGTCTCGCGCGCCCGCGCCCGCGCCCGCGCCGTGCCCGCCTCCAGCGCGTCGCGCACGCCGTCCATGTGCGCCTCGTGGTGGGCGCGCCGCTCGCGCATGGGGTCGAGCAGCGCGTTCAGCGCGCGCGTCAGCTTCTCCTTCACCTCCACGTCGCCCACGCGCCCCTTCGCGTAGCGCTCCTTCAGGTCGGCCACCTCGTCCGCGTCCGGGTTGAAGGCGTCGTGGTAGAGGAACACGGGGTTGCCCTCCACATGCCCCGGGTCCGTGGCGCGCAGGCGCGTGGGGTCGGTGAACATGCCGCGCACCTTCCGCGCCACCGTGTCCGCGTCGTCCCCGAGGTCGATGGCGTTGCCGAGCGACTTGCTCATCTTCGCGCGCCCGTCCAGCCCCACCAGCCGCGGCACGCGCCCCACCAGCCCCCGCGGCTCCGGGAAGACCTCGCGGAACTGGCGGTTGAAGCGCCGCGCCAGCTCGCGCGTCATCTCGATGTGGGGCATCTGATCCTCCCCCACGGGCACCAGGTGCGCGCGCGGCATGAGGATGTTCACCGCCTGCATCACCGGGTAGGTGAAGAAGGCCACGGGCGCGGAGCGCTTGCCGAACTCCGCCAGCTCCGCCTTCAGCGTGGGGTTGCGCTGCAGCATCCCCAGCGGCAGGAACCAGCTCAGCCACGCCCCCAGCTCGGCGTGCTCCGGCACGAGGCTCTCGATCACGAAGCAGCTCTCCTCCGGGTCCAGCCCCACCGCCAGCCAGTCCAGCGCCACCTCCCACACGGACTCGCGCACGCGCGCGAAATCGTCGGCGTAGTCCGACACCTGGTAGTCGGCGATGAGGAAGTGGCAGTCGTACTCGCGCTGCAGCCGCAGCCAGTTCTCCAGCGCGCCCGCGTAGTGGCCCAGGTGCAGCGGCCCCGTGGGGCGGATGCCGGTGAGGATGCGCTCGCGCTCGCCCCCGCCCATGGCGCGCTCAGGCCGCCCGCCCATGGCAGCCGTCGAGGAAGGCCAGCAGCCGGTCCGCGGCCCGCGCCGCCGCCAGCGTCACGCCCTCGCCGTCCTCGCACAGCTCCCCGATGGCCGCCAGCTCCGCGCCCGAATGGGCCACGTCCGACACGAGGTGCACGGAGAAGAACTCGAACTGGTCGGGCCGCAGGCCGTAGCGCTCGTTCAGCCCCTTGATCTTCTCCCAGGCCACGGCGGGCACCTGCGATTCGTAGGCGAACAGCGCCGCCAGCGCCTCCGCCACGGGCGCGTTCGCCGCCGCCTCCGCGTAATGCTCCACCAGCGCCCGCGTCTGCGGATGCGGCTCGGATTCCTCCACCTCCGCGCGCGAAAGCCCCAGCGCCGCCGCGAACTCCAGCCACAGGGCGGGATGGTTGCGCTCGCCGTGCTCCTCGTCCCACAGGTTGTCCAGCAGCAGCTGGCGGATGGCGGGCGACTCCGTGCGCGCGTGGATGGCGCTCAGGAAGCGCGGGAAGGCCCGCTCGAAGTGGTAGTACTGCCGCGCGTAGTCCCGCAGCCGCTCCAGCTCCAGCGCGCCCTCGCTCCACGCCCGGTAGAAGGGATGGTCGAGCAGCGAGCGCTCCGCGATCGCCGCGCGCAGGCCCCGCTCCAGCGCGGACGCCGTCTCCGTCTCCGTCTCCGTCTTCATCGTCGCCGTCATTGCGCCCTCCGCATCGCGATTTGCCGAAAAAAAGCCCCGTCCCTGTGAAGGACGGGGGAACCCCCGCGGTGCCACCTTCGTTCCCCGGCCTTCGCCGGAGCGCTCGGCGAGCGGCCCGCCATGACGGAACGCTCCGGGCCGCTAACGGCGCCCCCGCCGCCCCCGCCTACGCACCGCTTCCGGCTTCGGCGGGAGAGCTCCCGGGACCATTCGCCGCGTACGCCCCGCCGGACTTCCACCGTCTCCGGCTCGCTGCGGGGGCCGTCCGCGCGGCTACTCTCCCCGATCGTCGCTTCCGCGATTAAGCGTAGGGGGCGCGTTCCCCACGGTCAATCCCGCGGCAGGAACGCCTCCAGCGCCGCCAGCGCGTCCGGCTCCGACAGCAGGGGCGGATGGGCCGCGCCCACCACCTCCGTCACGCGCGCGGTGGGGTGCTCCGCCATCTTCGCCGCCGTGTCGCGCGTGAGGATGTCGCTGTGCTCCCCGCGCAGCACGAGGATGGGGCACTCGATCGCGAGGTAGCGCCGCCACAGCTCCTCCGCCGCGGGCGCGCCCCCGCCCACGTGCCGCGCCGCCGGGTCCATCTTCCACACGTACAGCCCGCTGTCGCTGCGGCGCACGTTCCAGCGCGCGTACTCGGCCACGCGGTCGTCGGGCAGCCGCGCCGCCGCCGGGAAGTGCTCGTTGTAGTAGGCCACCACCGCCTTCATGTCGGGGAAGGCCGTGGGCGTCGCGTCCGTGCGCTCGCTGATGCGGCTGAGGCCGCCGCCGCCCACGTCCGGCCCGATGTCGTTCATCACCAGCGCCGCCACGCGCCGCGGGTGCAGGGCCGCGTAGGCCATGGCCACGCCCCCGCCCATGGCCGTGCCCACGAGCGTGAGGCGCTGCAGCCCCAGCGCCTCGCGCACCGCCTCCACGTCGGCGACGTAGTGGTCCTGCGTGTATTCGTCGGGCGGGCCCCAGGCCGACTCCCCGCGCCCGCGGAAATCCAGCGCGAACACCGGCCGCCGTTCCGCCAGCGCCGCCGCCGCGCGGTCGAACATGCGCGCCTGCCCCACCAGGTTGTGGAGCAGCAGCACGCTCGGCCCCGTGGCCGGCCCGCGCGCGATCAGGTGCTGCCGCAGCCCGTTCGCCTCCACGAAGATGTCCCGCACCCCGAACGAACTCATCGCGCTCTCCTTCCGGCCCCGGCCCGTGGCCGCGCCGCGTTTCGCGTCCCCCCGATTCTACGGAACGGAAGCGCGCGCGTCCGGCCCCGCTACAGCGGACGCCGCCCCGCGTAGCCCGCCGCCATCGTATGCCACCAGGCGATGTCCGCCTCCCCCAGCTCGTAGCAGAGGAACACCGTCTCGCCCCCGCGCTGGTGGTGGAAATCGACCAGCCCGCGCGCCGGATCCTTCAGCTCCACGCCCCACTCCTCGAGCCGCCGCAGGCACTCGCGCAGGGTCGCCTCGTGCGCCGCCCGCTCCCCGTCCGCCGCCGCGTCGTGCGGGGCCGCGATGGGGTGGCCGTCCGTGAGCGCCGCGCGCCGTTGCGCCGCCTCCAGCGCGCGCGCCCCGCGCAGCGCCGCGAAGGCCTCGCGCAGCCGCTCCAGCACGGGCCGCAGGCGCGGCAGCAGCGCGCGCGCCTCCTCCACCTCGTAGAGCCGCACGCGCGCCCTCAGACGAACAGGTGCAGCGGCATCTCGTCGGGCTGCACCGTCTCCCCCGAGGCGATCGCGTCCCGCCCCGCCAGCTCCCCCGCCACCCCCGGGCCGACCACCACGTTGCGCCCCACCGTCATGCCCGCCGGAATGGCGGCGCGCTTGCCCACGATGGAGATGCCGCGGTTGACGATGTCGGGGCGCTCGCGGTTGGGCGGCGCCTCCGCCCCCGCGCCCACCACGGCCCCGCTCCCCACCGTCACCTCCTTGTCGAGGATGGCGCGGTCGACCACCGCCCCCGCGCGGATCACGCCGTCGTGGCAGACGATCGAGTCGCGCACCGCCGCCCCCGCCTCCACCACCACGCCCGGCGAGATCACGGAGCGCTCCACGGTCCCCTCGATGCGCGCCCCCGGCGAGATCAGGGCCGTGCGCGGGGCCGCGTCCGCCCCGAAACGCGCGGGCGCCAGCACCGGCCCCGAGGTTCGCAGGGGCGGGTCGTGGTTGGCCAGGCTCAGCGGCGGATGCGGGCCGGTCAGGTCCATGTTCGCCTGCCAGTAGGCCTCGATCGTGCCCACGTCGCGCCAGTAGTCCAGGTACTGGTAGCCGAACACGCGGCGGTTCGCGAAGATGCGCGGCACCACGTCCCCGCCGAAATCCCGCGCGCTCGCCTCGCCCAGTCCCGCGTCCTCCTGCAGCGCCTCGATCAGCGCCTCGCGGTTGAAGCAGTAGATGCCCATCGAGGCCCACGGCGAGCGCGGCCGCTCCGGCTTCTCCTGAAAGTCGACCACGCGCCCGCCCGCGTCCAGCTCCAGCACGCCGAAGCGGCTCGCCTCCTCCGGCGGCACCGCGTACACGCCGATGGTCACGTCCGCCTGCTGCTGGCGGTGGTAGGCCACGAGGTTGCGGTACGACATCAGGTAGACGTGGTCCGCCGACAGGATCAGCACCTCCTGCGCCCGCGACTGCGCGATCAGGTAGAGGTTCTGGTACACCGCGTCCGCCGTGCCCTGGTACCAGTCCATGTCCGCCCGCCCCAGGTAGGGCTGCAGGATTTCGACGCGCCGGTCGGGCGTGTCCAGCCCCCACGCGCGCCCCGAGGCGATGTGGTTCACGAGCGAGCGCGGGCGGTACTGCGTGAGCACGGCCACGCGCGGAATGTCGCTGGCGGCGCAGTTGCTCAGCGCGAAATCGACGATGCGGTACTGCCCGCCGAACACCACCGCCGGTTTCGCCCGCTGCTCGGAGAGCACGGACAGGCGGTCGCCCTGCCCGCCCGCGAGGATGAGCGCGAGCACGTTGTTCATGCCCGCATTCTAGCCCCCGCCCGCGAGCGCCCGTGGCGTGCCCGCGCGGGCTGCCCTTAGACTGCCCCTCTCGTGACCGAGAACGCGCCGCGCCACCGCACTCCCCGCTGGGTGAAGTGGTTCGCCGGTATCTTCGCCGTCATCATCGCCCTCATGGTCCTCGTCGTCATCTTCGCTGAGGACGAGGAGTCCGGCGATGCCGCCCCCGCCGCTCCCACCGCCACGGAAACTGCTACGCCCACGATGGCCGTCACGTCCGTGCCAACCGCAACGCCTACGCCGACTCCTGCGCCGACGCCTGTCGTCGCCATCTGCCCAGACGATTGGGATCTTGCCGGAGATGAGTTTTCCTATTACCCTGCCGAAAAATCTCGTCTTGATGCCATTTCTGATCACTGTGGGACGCTTTCCCCGATTGAGGGCGTATGCCCGGAAGATTACAGAAATGCAGGGAATGCATACACGTTTGATCCCGATGATACGTCCTTGGAAACAGCCGTGTTCGCGAACTGTGGAAAAAGATTTCAGCGAGGCAGGTGGGTGACCAGGAGTGATCGTGATGTTGTAGACAGCAGCGTGACGATAAAATACGCTGTGCTTGGCGGTAAGTGGATAGGAACACCTGATTGGCTTGCCGATGATGAACCCACACTTGCTATTGGATGCTCTTCTAAGGCAGGGCTCCAGATTGCGGTCTTTGTTGGTGGTTATATTTCTGCCGATATCTACACCGATGTAATCAAGGTGGAGTACTCATTCAATCGAACAGATGCCGCAGAAGGCGCGTGGAATCAGTCCACCAGTAATGATGCTGTGGTTGTCCCTCGTCAGTCTCGAGCACACTTTGTGTCGAAGTTTCGTGCCAATTCCGAAGATGAGTTCGTGATCCGCTTTTATCAATTTGACCGTTCCGTTTATGGCACGGCATCCTTCAACCTCACGGGCATCGAGCTCCGTGTTGAGCCGGTGTTTGAGGCGTGCGGCTGGTGACCATCACCCGGTCCTCGTCGTAGCCCCCGCGCCGCGAGCGGCTATGCTGGGGCCATGCGCTCGTGCCGCGTCGCCCTCGCCCAGATGAACGCCGCCGTCGGCGACATCGACGGCAACTGCGCGCGCATCCGCGAGGCCATCGCCGCCGCCCGCGAGGCTGGCTGCGCCATCGTCGCCTTCCCCGAACTGGCCGTCACCGGCTACCCGCCCGAGGACCTGCTCCTGCGCCGCGCCTTCTGCGAGGATTCGCGCGCCGCCGTCGCCGCCCTCGCCCCCGCCGCCGAGGGCGTCATCGCCGTCGTCGGCTTCGTCGACTGGCGCGACGGCGACCCCCGCAACGCCGCCGCCGTGCTCGCGGGCGGCCAGTGGCGCCACTCCTGCCACAAGCGCCGCCTGCCCAACTACGGCGTCTTCGACGAGGAGCGCTACTTCGCCGCCGGGCGCTCCGTGCCCGTCTACCGCGCGGGCGACCTCGCCTTCGGCGTGGCCATCTGCGAGGACCTCTGGTACCCCGGCCAGCCCCTCACCGGCATGGCCCTCGGCGGGGCCGAGCTCTGCGTCCACGTCAACGCCTCGCCCTACCACCGCGGACGCGCCGCCGACCGCGCCCGCATGCTGGCCACGCGCGCCATCGACAACCGCATCGCCATCGCCTACGTGAACGCCGTCGGTGGCCAGGACGAGCTCGTGTTCGACGGCGGCTCGATGGCGCTCGATGCGCGCGGCGAGGTGATCGCCGGCGGCCCCCAATTTCGCGAGGAGCTGGTCGTCGTGGACATCGACCTCGACGAGGCCGCGCGCCGCCGCCTGCACGATCCGCGCCGCCGCGCCGAGCTGCGCGAGGAGGGCGCCCTCGCCGAAGTGGAGCGCGTGGACCTCGGCGTCGCGCCCGACCTGCGCCCGCCGCCCGCGCCCCTGCGCCCCCGCGCCGCCCCCCTCGCCCCCGAAGCCGAGGTGTGGGAGGCGCTCACGCTGGGCACGCGCGACTACCTCGCCAAGACCGGCTTCACGCGCGCCTTCGTGGGCCTCTCCGGCGGCATCGACTCCAGCGTCGTGGCCGCCGTCGCCGCCGACGCCCTCGGCCCCGCCAACGTCACCGGCGTCTCCATGCCCAGCCGCTACTCCAGCGACCACAGCCGCGCCGACGCCCGCGCCCTCGCCGCCAACCTCGGCGTCGAGCTGCTGGATGTCCCCATCGAGCCCGCGCACGCGGCCATGCTGGAGATGCTGGCCGAACCGTTCGCGGGCACGGAGCCCGGCCTCGCCGAGGAGAACCTGCAGTCCCGCCAGCGCGGCAACGTGCTCATGAGCCTCGCCAACAAGTTCGGCGCGCTCGTCCTCACCACCGGCAACAAGAGCGAGATGGCCACCGGCTACGCCACCCTCTACGGCGACATGGCGGGCGGCTTCGCCGTGCTCAAGGACGTGCCCAAGACGCTCGTTCAGGCCCTCGCCCGCTGGCGCAACGCCGCCGCCGGACGCGCCCTCATCCCCGAATCCGTCATCGCCAAGCCCCCCAGCGCCGAGCTGCGCCCCGACCAGTTCGACGCCGACTCCCTGCCCCCCTACGAGACGCTCGACCCCATCCTCGAGGCCTACGTGGAGCACGACCTCGGCGGCCCCGAAATCGTCGCTCTCGGCCACGACGAGGCCACCGTGCGCCGCGTCCTCGCGCTGGTGGACCGCAACGAGTACAAGCGCCGCCAGGCCCCGCCGGGCGTCAAGATCACGCCGCGCGCCTTCGGGCGCGACCGCCGCCTGCCCATCGCCAACCGCTACCGTGCCTGGTAGCCCCGCCTGTACGATGGGCGCATGGACGCGCGCCTCGAACAGACGCCCCCCGTGCGCGACTTCGCCCTCGCCATCGGCGAGTGGCTGCTCGCGCAACGCTTCGGCGCCATCACCCCCCTCGCCTTCCGCTACCGCCTGTGGGAGTCGCGCGATCCCTGCCCCGGTGAGCTCCCGCATGTCGTCATCGACCTCCTCGTGAACGACCCGCCGCCCCCTCCGCCGGAGTGGCATCGTCTGAAGGACATGAAGAAGAAGGACATGAGCCTCGCCGAAATCGGGGAATGGGCGCAGGGCCAGATCTGGCCGCGCGCCGACATGGACGCCGTGCGCGAGGCGACCGAGGCGTACGCCGCCGGGGTTGGCGTGCCGGGCGGGATCGACCGGACTTGGCCGGTCCATGTGAACCTCGTCGGCTGTTCGGATGCGGGGGAATGCGGGTTCCCGGCGGTCAATGACTGATCCGTCCGGGCCGGACAACGATCCCGATGGGCTCTTTCCCATCGATCCCCATGACCTGCTCCGCCATGCGGCGGTCGTTACCGATGTCCTGCCCGGGCGAACCGACACCGACTACCGGCGCGCCGTCTCCGCCGCCTACTACGCCCTCTACCACGCGCTCACCCTCCGCGCGGTCGCGCTCGGCGATCCATCCGGGCGGTACGACGCGGTTCGCCGCTTCAGGCACTGGCATCTCAGGAGGGTTGCCCGCGCGGTGATTGACGGCAGTGCTGCGGGCGATGGGCAGGTGGAACGTGTTGCCCGCGTCCTGCGGTTTCTTCAGACCGAGCGGGAACATGCCGACTACAACCACCGGGAGCGCTTCACGCAACGCCGTGCACACGATGCCATTGGCGCCGCCACTGCCGCCGTTGCCACTCTTGCGGACCCCGCCTTCACCGCGGGCGATGGTGGCCAGTCCCTCCTGCGCCAGCTCGCCGCCCTCCCCGCCGCCCCGTAGCCCCGCCCTGTACGATGGGCGCATGGACGCGCGCCTCGAACAGACGCCCCCCGTGCGCGATTTCGCCCTCGCCATCGGCGAGTGGCTGCTCGCGCAACGCTTTGGCGCCATCACCCCCCTCGCCTTCCGCTACCACTTGTGGGAGTCGTACGAGGAGTGTCCTCACGAAATCCCCCCGCACATCGTCATCGATCTGCTCGTGAACGACCCCCCGTCCCCCTCGCCGCAGTGGCTCGACCTGAGCGAGGAGGAGCGCGCCGCGCGCCCCATCCGCGAGTGGGCGCAGCAGGGATGCTGGCCGTTCGCGGACATGGATGCGCTGGAAGAGGCCGCGCGCGAACGCGCGAACGCGCTCGGCGTGCCGGACGCGCTCGACGATGCCTGGCCAGTCGAGGTGGACCTGTTCGGGCGCACCGAGGCGAAGAAGATGGGGATGCGGTTCCCCCATGTCGCCAGCGAAGCGGTCGCGCGCTAGGTGCGGCCGGACGGCGAACCCGAATACCTCTCGCCCATCGACCCGTATGCCCTGCTCCGCCATGCGCGTCGGCGCATCAATGCGCCGGACGCGGAGGAGACCGACTACCGGCGCGCCGTCTCCGACGCCTACTATGCGCTGTACCACGCCGTTACGCTGCTCGCCGCTCCCGTCCTGTCGTCCACCGATGATCCCCTCGAACCGTACCGGCGAATCCGACGGTTCAGGCACTGGCATCTTCGCGATGCCGCCGAGGAGGCGCGGGAGAGCGCCGACGGGCAGGTGCGAATAGTTGCGCGGGCGATTCTGCGCCTGCACGCCCGGCGGATGGCCGCTGACTACAGTCACCTTGCCCGCTTTACGCAGGTGCGCGCGAGGCGGCTCATCGGTCAGGCGGAAGCCGCCGTGGAGGCCGTCACGGCCCCGGCCTTCACCGCGGGCGGCGGCCAGTCCCTCCTGCGCCAGCTCGCCGCCCTCCCCGCGGCCCCGTAGCCCCGCCCGCGCCCACGCGGTAGACTACGCTCCAACGACGACCGGACCCGGAACAGGGGGCTGCGTGGTGGCTGGCCTCGCGGGACCGCAGTGGCGTGTGAAGCGTCGATGCGTTCCTTGCGAAACGCAGGCTCTTGGCGTAGCCTTACTTGAGAGACAGGAAGGAGAGACAGGAAGGCAATGGACATCGGAAAGTACTACCGCGTTGGTGACGTCCCTGAAAACATCGACAGCTTCCACTGTGGTTATGACTGGCAGGGGCGCCTGTTTGTCGGTGGAGCTTGGGACCAGTGCGTTGAAGAGTGTGCTGAGGACGCTGTGGGAGCTGTGCGTTGTGATTACGGAGTTATCATTGAGTGGGATCGTGTCAATGGTCTCCTCAACTCTCATCGCATCGCCCACGTTTCGCCTGTCAGTGACGTCGAGGCGGTCCCCGAGGACGAGACTGACTGGAACCCCAGCGCGTGGCATGGCCATTGCTGGTTCTGCAGCTGGGATGGTCCGAGCCGTGATTCTGAAGAGCAGGCTCACTATGACTGCCTGCGGCATTCGGATGACCCCCGGCTGTTTTCTGGAGATCGTACGCCGACTCAAGGGTGGTGGCAGTCCAGCGATGGGCAGCGGAAGTTCTTGGGTTATGGTAGTACGCTTCCTGGTACCGGACTCACGTGGACGAGACCCTCACCGTAACTCGAAACGCCGCGGACACCCTGCTGGTGGTACTCGCTGGCGGACCTCCTCGCGCTCGGCTGGGCGAGCATAGGGGTGTGCTCGAAAGGAAGCACCCATGAGGAATATCATTGTCAGGATGGTGGCGGCGCTGGTCGTTGCCCCCTTGCTGCTCTCCGCGTGTAGCGGCAGCGGGGTGGAGTCTCCGACGGCTACGCCCACCGCCACGCCTACGGCCACGGCCACGGCCACGGCCACGGCCACCGCCACGCCCACGCCTACCGCCACGGCCACGCCCACGCCCACGCCTACCGCCACGGCCACGCCCACGCCCACGCCTACCGCCACGCCCACGCCCACGCCTACGGCCACGCCCACGCCCACGGCTACGCCCACCGCCACGCCCACGCCCACGGCTACGCCCACCGCCACGCCCACGCCCACGGCTACGCCCACCGCCACGCTCACGCTCAAGTGTCAGCCTGCCGCATCCATACTGCAGCTAACAGACAAGAACTCTTGGTACATACGCTATGGGCAAGAACGAAATCATGCAGACCCGTACTCCAATATCTCCTATTCTGTCGAGCTCTTCAGTGAGTTACAGCTGGGCGGCCACATTTACCGCGTGAGGGCAGAGATAGCACGTGGATCGCGCACGGATGGTGTTTACGTGAACCACGTATACATCATCATCTCCAGTGATAGCGCCCCCGTCATGCTGGACGACATCATGCTGGATGACATCACTCCGCGTATCAGCATTTTCTTCCAATGGTTTGACGAAACACTTAAACCGGGAGAACCAGGTGAGTGGACAGAGGTCGACCGATCTCGTGGCTGGCCAATTGAAGGCTGGGCAGGAAGATGGGAACAGCACGGTGACACAGTGCGTGCAATGGCCATCAAGCACAAAAGGCTCGAATATTATAACGGGCACGGGCATAGCCCGGTGTTTAGCACCATCGACACATGGGTATGGGGCCTACGGCTTCACGAGCCCACCGTTGATGACACTCTCAGCTGGATGCCCGTGGTGTGCGATTCGCCACCACCGCCGCAGGCCACGACACCGCCACAGGCCACGAGATGACCGCTGGCGCAACCCCCGTATGAAAACGCGCCATGATCCAAGACCTCACCATCCCCGCTATTCCGCAAACAAGTTCACAGTCGTCAGACCTCCACCCCCCGGCGCTCCGCGCTGGGCGCGAAATCCAGCACCTCCAGCTCCATGCGCTCCCCACGCCACTCCCGGCTCAGCGTGTAGACGATGTCCAGCTCCTGCGCCAGCTCCGCCTGCTCATCGCCGCGGCGGAAGGCGATGCCCGGCCAGGTGGCCGCGCCGTCCCGCACCTTCAGGCGCAGGTGGCGCTCGTCCGCGCCCACGCGGCGGCTGTCGCGCAGCTCCACGCCGCGGCTCAGCAGCACCGGGCGGCGATTGCCCTGCCCGCACGGCTCGAAGCGCGTCAGCCCCTTGATCTCCAGCCCGTTCAGCGCCGCCAGCGGGGCCTCCGCGTCGATCGTGAAGGTCGCGCGGCGGTCGTCCGGCCCCAGCTGCTCCGCCGCCGTGTTCATGATGCGCTCGCGGAACTCCGGCAGGCGCTCGTTGCGGATGGTGAAGCCCGCCGCCGCGCGATGGCCGCCGTGGCGCTCCAGCAGATCGCGCTCCCGGCGGATGGCGCGCACGATGTCGAAGCGGCCCCGCGTGCGCGCGCTGGCGCGGCTGAACTCCGGCCCCCGCTCGTAGACGATGGCCGGGCGGCGGCGCGACTCCGCCAGCCGCCCCGCCACGATGCCGATGATGCCCGCGTGCAGCTTGCCGCTGCCCACCAGCGTGAGCGGCTCGTCCTCCGCGCCCAGCAGCGCCTCCGCCTCCGCCTGGCCGCGCTCGCACTCCTCGCGGCGCTGCGTGTTGAGCGCGTCCAGCTCCGCGGCCAGCCGTTGCGCCTCGGCGGGCGTCTCCGCCAGCAGCAGGTCGAGCGCCGTGCGCGCGTGCGTGAGGCGTCCGGCGGCGTTGAGGCGCGGCCCCAGGCCGAAGCCCAGCGTCTCCGCGCCGATGCGTTCGGGCGGGCCGCCCGCGACCGCCGCCAGCGCCTCCACGCCGGGCCGCGGCGAGGCGCGCATGTGCGCCAGCCCCTCCGTCACGATGGCGCGGTTCTCATCCGCCAGCGGGGCCACGTCCACCACCGTGCCCAGCGCCACGAGGTCGAGGAACTCCGCCGCCGGCAGTTCCCGCCCCAGCGACTCGAAGAGCGCCTGCAGGAAACGCCACGAGACGCCCACGGCGGCCAGCTCGGTGAAGGGATAGGGCGAGTCCTCGCGCTTGGGGTTGACCACCGCCAGGGCGGCGGGCAGCTCCGGCGGCACGGAGTGGTGGTCGAGCACGATCACGTCCGCGCCGAGGCGGTTGGCGAGGGCGATCTCGGACACCGAGCTGGTGCCGCAGTCCGCCGTGATGAGCAGCCCCGCGCCCGCCGCGCGCAGCTCCGCGACCGCGCCCGCGTTCAGCCCGTAGCCCTCGCGGAAGCGGTCCGGCAGGTAGGGCGCGGTGGCCGCGCCCAGCCGCTCCAGCGCCAGCTTCAGCAGCGCGATGGAGGTCACGCCGTCCACGTCGAAGTCGCCGAAGAGCGCGATCGTCTCGCCGTCGGCGATGGCGCGCCGCGTGCGCGCGAGCGCCTCCGCCATGCCCGGCAGCAGCAGCGGGTCGTGGCGCTCCGCCAGGTGGGGCTTGTAGAAGCGCTCCGCCGCCTCGCGCGTGGCGATGCCGCGCGCCGCCAGCGCCGTGCCCGTCACCGGCGGCAGCCCCGCCAGCCGCTCCTGCGCGGCCCCGGCGCGGCGCCAGCGCCAGCGCGCCGCCTCCGTCACGACGGGCGCGCGTGCTGGCGGAAGACGAGCGAGCTGTTGTGGCCGCCGAAGCCGAAGGCGTTGGTCATGACCGTGCGCAGCGGCGCCGAACGCGCGGCGTTGGGCACGTAGTCGAGGTCGCAGTCGGGGTCCGGCGTCTCGTAGTTGATGGTGGGGGGAATGGCCCCGTGGCGCAGGGCCAGCACGGCGATGCCCGCCTCCACCGCCCCCGCCGCTCCCAGCAGGTGCCCGGTCATGGACTTGGTCGAACTCACCGGCAGCGTGCGCGCGTACTCCCCGAAGACGCGCTTCACGGCCAGCGTCTCGAAGCGGTCGTTCATCTGCGTGGAGGTGCCGTGCGCGTTCAGGTAGTCGATGTCGTCGGGGGCGATGCCCGCGTCCGCCAGCGCCGCCTCCATGGCGAGGGCCGCGCCCTCCGCGTTCTCGGCGGGCTGGGTCACGTGGAAGGCGTCGCTGGTGGCCCCGTAGCCGGCCAGCTCGGCGAGGGGCTCGGCCCCGCGCGCCAGCGCGTGCTCCTCCGCCTCCAGCAGGAGCACGCCCGCGCCCTCGCCGATGACGAAGCCGTCGCGGTTGGCGTCGAAGGGGCGCGAGGCCGTGGCCGGGTCGGTCGATTCGGTGAGCGCGCGCGCCGCCGCGAAGCCCGCCACCACCAGCGGCGTGACGGCCGCCTCGGCCCCGCCCGCCATGGCCGCGTCCGCCTCGCCGCGGCGGATCATGCCCGCCGCCACGCCGATCGCGTCCGCCCCGCTGGCGCAGGCGCTGGCCACCGCGAAGTTCGCGCCCTTCGCCCCCAGGCGGATGCTCAGCTGGCCGCCCGCCATGTCCGGCAGCATCTGCGTCAGCAGGAAGGGGCTCACGCGCCCGGGGCCGCGTTTCCGCAGCACCTCGTACTCGCGCTCCAGCGTGAGCACGCCCCCGATGGCCGTGCCGATGAGCACGGCCATGCGCGCGTCGCCGCCCTCCGGCGTCTCGTAGCCCGCCTGCCGCCGCGCCTCCTCCGCCGCCGCCACCGCGAACTGCGTGAAGCGGTCCGCGCGCCGCGCCTCCTTGCGCTCCATGTGGGCCGCCGGATCGAAGCCGCGCACCTCGGCGGCCACCGTCCCCCCGAAGCGCTCGTCGGTGAAATGCTCGATGCGCCGCACCCCCGAGCGCCCCGCCAGCAGCCCCTCCCAGGTGGCCCGCGCGTCCAGCCCGATCGGCGTGACCATCCCCAGTCCCGTGACGACGACGCGTCTGCTCATGGCTGGGGCGCGACTATACAACGGCGCTCCCCGCGGGCTCCGCGATTTGGCGCGCGACGGCGGGCAGGCGCTCCGCGATCTCGCCCGCGCGCAGGCCGCCCTCGCCGTACTCCGCGCGCAGGGCCTCGCCCGTGGCCGCGTGCAGGTAGACGCCCAGGCTGGCGGCGTCGAAGGCGGGCAGCCCCCGCGCCAGCAGGGCCGCGATCACGCCCGCCAGCACGTCGCCGCTCCCCGCCGCGGCCAGCAGCGGGTTGGCGAAGGGCGAGACGCGCGCCCGCCCGCCGGGCTCGGCCACCACCGTGTGCGCCCCCTTGAGCGCCACCGCGCAGCCGAAGCGCGCGGCGGCCTCGCGCGCCGCCGCCACGCGGTTCGCCCCCACCTCCGCCGCGCTCGTCCCCAGCAGCCGCGCCATCTCCCCCGGATGGGGCGTCAGCACCGCGCCCGCGGGCGTGCGCGCGGGGCCGTCGTCCATGTCCGCCAGCGCGTTGAGGGCGTCGGCGTCGAGCGCGACGCGCCCCGCCATATCCTCCGCCACGTCCGCCAGCAGCGCCCACACGAGCGCGCGCGTCTCGCCCGTGCGCCCCAGCCCGGGCCCCACCGCGGCCGCGTCGAAGGCGGCCCATTCGCGCCGCAGGGCGAGCGCCGCCGCGCCCGTCAGGCCGCCGTCCGCGCCCGCCGCCTGCGGCAGCCAGACGGCCTCCGCCAGCGCGGGCGCGATGGAGGGGATGATAGGCTCCGGGCAGGCGATGGCGGCCAGCCCCGCGCCCGCGCGCATGGCCCCCAGCGCGGCCAGCGCGGGCGCCCCCCGGTAGCGCGCGCTCCCCCCCACCACCAGCACGCTCCCGAACGTGCCCTTGTGCCCGTCCTCGGGACGCGGCGGCAGCGTCTCCCGCGCCCAGCGCGAGGTGATCAGCTCCAGCGTGGCCGTCTCCAGCGCCTCCGCGGGGATGCCGATGTCCACCACCTGCACGCGCCCCGCGGCGGCGCTCCCCCCGGCCTGATACATGCCCGCCTTCGGCAGCCCGAAGGTCACGGTCGCGTCCGCCGCCACCGTCAGCGGGTCCGCGCCGCCGCCGTCGGCGTCGAGGCCGCTGGGCAGGTCGAGCGCGAGCAGCTTCGGCGGGCGCGGGCGCGCGCGCAGTTCGGCCAGCGCCGCCAGCGCCGTCCCGATGGGCTCCTCCGCCGCCAGCGGGCGCGCGCGGCCCGTCCCCAGCAGCGCGTCGACCACGAGGTCCGCCGCCTCCGCGCGCAGCCCCGCCACCGCCTCCGCGCCCTGCGTCACGGACACGCCGCGCGCCTCCAGTTCGCGCAGGTTGTCGTCGGCCCCGCGCCCGCGCGGCGCGATCACGGCCGTCTCCGCGCCCCAGTCGTGCAGGTGGCGCGCGGCCACGAGCCCGTCGCCGCCGTTGTTCCCGGGCCCGGCCAGCACCACGATGCGCCGCCCCTCCAGCGTGCCCAACAGCATCCACGCCTCCTGCGCCGCCGCCAGCCCGGCCTCCTCCATCAGCTGCGCCTCGCTCGATCCGGCCTCGATGGCGGCCCGCTCCAGGGCGCGCATCTCCGCCGCCGTGACCAGCTTCACCGCGCCCCCTCCCCGCGCGGCGGGCGCGGCGCGTCCTCCGTCTCGCTGAAGGCGCGTTCGCCCACCGCCGAGGCCATGGCGAACTCGCGCGAATGCGTGAGGCTCACGTCCAGCCCGCGCAGCTCGATGCGCTCCCCGCGCCGCGCCCCCCGCCCGTGCAGGAACACCAGCGGCTTGCCCCGCCGGTTCGGCAGGATCTCGATGTCGCGCCAGCCCACCCCCCGCGCCCCCGTGCCCAGCGCCTTCATCACCGCCTCCTTGGCCGCGAAGCGCGCCGCCAGCTCCGGCGCGCGCCCGCGGCAGTGGCGCACCTCGTTCTCCGTGTAGACGCGCCGCAGGAAGCGCTCCCCGTGCCGTTCCAGCACCGCCCGCACGCGCGCGATCTCGATGATGTCGATGCCGTGGGCGAACGTGCGGGCCACGCCCCCATCGTAGCCGCTCGCCCAGCCCCGCGCCCGCCCCGTAGGCTTGCGCCCATGACCGCCGCCGTCATCGACGGGCGCGCCATCGCCGCCGCCGTGCGCGCCGAACTCGCCCGGGAGGTCGCCGCCCTGGCCGCGCTCGGCGTGCGCCCGGGCCTCGCCGCCGTGCTCGTGGGCGACGATCCCGCCTCCCTCAGCTACGTCTCCGCCAAGGCCGAGGCCTGCGCCGAAATCGGCGTCTTCGCCGAAACCGTGCGCCTGCCCGCCGAAACCACGCAGCACGCGCTCCTCGAACGCATCGCCGCCCTCAACGCCGACGCGCGCTTCCACGCCATCCTCCAGCAGCTGCCCCTGCCCGCCCACCTCGACGAGCGCGCCGTGCTCGACGCCATCCGCCCCGACAAGGACGCCGACGGCCTCCATCCCGCCAACCTCGGACGCCTCCTGCGCGGCGACCCCGGCGGCCCCGCGCCCTGCACCCCCCGCGGCGTCATGGAGCTGCTCGCCCGCTCCGGCGTCGATCCGGCGGGCAAACACGCCGTCGTCGTGGGGCGCTCCCTGCTCGTGGGGAAGCCCCTCGCCGTGCTGCTCGGCGGCAAGGCCGCGGGCGCGAACGCCACCGTCACCCTCTGCCACACCGGCACCGCCGATCTCGCCGCCCACGCGCGCCGCGCCGACATCCTCGTCGTCGCCGCCGGACGCCCCCGCACGGTCACGGCGGACATGGTGAAGCCCGGCGCGACCGTCATCGACGTGGGCGTGAACCGCATCGACGACCCCACGCGCAAGCGCGGCTGGCGGCTCGTGGGCGACGTGGACTACGCGGGCGTGTCGGAGGTGGCGGGGCGCATCACGAAGGTGCCGGGCGGCGTCGGCCCCATGACCATCGCCATGCTGCTCGCCAACACCGTGCGCGCCGCCCGCCTTGCCCCCTGAGCGCGCCGCGCTGCCCCCAAGCCGGATCGCTGCCACACTGGGGCCATGCACCAGCTGCTGGGCCGCGCGCGCGCCCTCCTCTCCCGCGTCTCCGACACGCTGGCGCGGCTCGACCTGCCCCTGACGGAGGCGCGCCTCGCCGAGCTGGAGGAGCGCTCCGCCGGCGCCGCCTTCTGGAACGACGCCGGGGACGCCCGCGCCGTCATGCGCGAAATCGCCTCCCTGCGCGCCCGCGCCGAAACCTGGCGCGAGGTCGAGCGCCTTGCCGCCGAACAGGTCGAGCTGCTCGAACTGGCCGTGGCCGAGGACGACGGCTCCCTCGCCGATGCCGCCGCCGGGGAGCTGGACGCCCTCGAGGCGCGCCTCGAACGCCTCGAATTCGAGATGCAGCTCTCCGGCGACTACGACCAGCGCGACGCCATCCTCGCCGTGCACGCGGGCGCGGGCGGCACCGAGTCGCAGGACTGGGTGGAGATGCTCCTGCGCATGTACCTGCGCTGGGCCGAGGACCGCGCCTTCGACGCCGAGGTGCTCGATTCCGCCGAGGGCGAGGAGGCCGGGCTCAAGAGCGCCACCATCGAGGTGCGCGGCCCCCTCGCCTACGGCTACCTCGCCAGCGAGCGCGGCGTGCACCGCCTCGTGCGCCTCTCCCCCTTCGACGCCGCCCACGCCCGCCACACCAGCTTCGCCAAGGTCGAGGTCATGCCCGAGGTGGCCTCCGCCAGCGAGGTCGCCATCGCCCCCGACGACGTCCGCGTCGACGTCTTCCGCGCCAGCGGCCACGGCGGCCAGAACGTGCAGAAGAACTCGACCGCCATCCGCATCACCCACCTGCCCACGGGCATCGTCGTCACCTGCCAGAACGAGCGCTCCCAGCACCGCAACCGCGCCAGCGCCATGAAGGTGCTGGAAGCGCGCCTGCTCGAACGCGAGCTGCTCGCCCGCGAGGCCGAGAAGGCGCGCCTCAAGGGCGAGCACGTGGACATGGGCTGGGGCAACCAGATCCGCAGCTACGTGCTCCATCCCTATAAGATGGTCAAGGACCACCGCACCAACTTCGAGACGAGCGACGCCGCCGCGGTGCTGGACGGCGAACTGGACGGACTGATGGGCGCATGGCTGCGCGCGCGCATGGGGAGCGAGGCGTGAGGGCGGCGCTGGCGGCGCTGACGCTGTTCGCGCTCCTCGCGACCGGGGCCGCCGCGCCCGCCGCCGCCCAGTCGCCCGAATTCCGCACCGAAGTGGTCAACGAGTTCCCCCAGTTCCTGCGCTTCCGCCTCGAGGCCAGCGCCCCCCGCGAGATCGTCGAGGTCTCCCTGCGCTACGCCGTCACGGGCTCGGGCTCCCGCGCCTTCGCCAGGCCCGAGTCGATCGAGCCCGGCGTCGAAATCAGCGTCGAGGCGAGCGTGCCCACGGGCGTGCGCGGCTTCATCCCCGTGGGCAGCGAGTTCGTCTACTTCTGGGAGCTCACGCTCGACGACGGGACCGTGCTGGAGAGCGAACCCGGGACCTTCTTCTACCTGCCGCCGGACAAGGAGTGGCTGCGCGTCGAAAACGAATTCATGCACATCCACTACCAGCCGGGCTTCGGGGACGTGGCCCGCGACTTCCTCGAAGCCGCCGGACGCACCTACGCGCGCATGGGCGCCCTGTTGCGCACGGAGCTGGAGATCGTGCCCGTCAACACCGTGCTCTTCGCCTCCGAGGCCGGCATCGAGGAGGCGCAGCCCACCCGCAGCCCGACCTACGACGCCGCCACCATCCTCTGCGGCTCGCAGGTGGCCGACAACGTGCTCTTCGTCATCGACCGCTCCTGCGGCACGCGCGACAGCGCCGACACCCTGCGCCACGAGTTCGCGCACATCCTCACCAAGGCCGCGGGCGAGAGCGCCCTCGGCAAAATCCCCTCCTGGCTCGACGAGGGGACGGCCGTCCTCGCGCAGACCGAGCCCGGCGCGGGCTTCGTCAACCCCTTCGCCACGGCCGTCGCCCGCGACCGCCTCATCCCCTTCTCGCAGATGGCCACGGGCAACCGCGACCCGAACGAGGTCGGCCTCTTCTACGGCCAGTCGTACGAGATGGTGCGCTTCCTGCTCGACCGCGGCGGCGAGGAGGGCTTCGCCCGCCTCTTCGCCACCATCAAGCAGGGCAACCGCTACGACGCCGCCATCGAGATGGTCTACGGCTTCGATTTCGCGGGCTTCGAGACGGCCTTCCGCGAGGCCCACGGCCTGCCCCCGCGCGAGCCGCCCGCGCCCGTCGAAGCCGCCACGGAGCCGCCCGCCGAACCCACCGCGGAGCCGCCACCCGCCGAAGCGGCCACGGAACCGCCCGCCGAACCCGCCGCCACGGAGCCGCCGCCCGCGGAGACCACGCCAACGGCCACGCCGCAGCCGTCCGCGCCCGCCGCCTCCTCTTCCGGCGACGACGGTTTCGCCATCGGCGCCGTCTCCATCGGCGCCATCGGGGGCGGCGTGGTGCTGGCCCTGCTGGCCGTGCTGGCCTACCTGTTCTCGCTGATGCTCGACAACCGCGCGCGCGGGGCCGCGTCCGCATCCGCGCCCGCCGCTTCCCCGCCGCCGCCCGCTCCGTCCCCGCCGCCGGAACCGGAGCCGGAGTTCGACCCCGGCGAATGGGGCCCGCCCCCGCCCTGAGCGTCCGCGCGGTCCAGCGCGCGCAGCCCGCGCCCCACGATGATCCAGCGTTGCAGCGCCGTCGCGTTCGCCAGCACGGCCAGGATGGGGACCGTGATCGTGAGCCCGTTCGCCAGCAGCCCGACGCCCAGCAGCACCACGCGCTCCTGGCGGCGGAAGAGGCCCTCGCGCGTGGGCGCGCCCTGCGCCTCCCCCCGCGCCCGCGCGTAGCTGACGGCGATGCCGCCGAAGAGCGCGGCGTAGGCGAACCCGGCCTGCACCGTCTCCCCCCGTTCGGCGAAGTACCAGACGCAGGCGCCCAGCACGAGCGCCTCGCCCACGCGGTCCATGACGGCGTCGAGCACGGCCCCGAAGGGCGTCGCCCGGTCCGTCGCCCGCGCCACCGCGCCGTCCACGAAATCGAGGGCGCTGAAGGCGAGGAAGACCGCGCCCGCGATGAGCAGGCGCTCCTCCACGATCAGCCAGGCCGCCGTCGCGCTCCCCCCCACGCCCGCCAGCGTGATCATGTTGGGCGTGAGGCCGAGCGCCCCCACGCGCCGCCCGATGGCGTCGCTCGCCCGCGCGGGGATGCGTTCCGGCAGGAGCCGCGGCCGCCGGGGGCTCACGTCCGCGCCGGTTCCCGCCGCGGCGAGCGCGCCGCCGCCACCTGCCGCCGCTCGTAGAGCAGGCGCTCGTAGTAGGCCAGCACGCGCCGCGCCACGTTCTCCCAGCTGTAGCGCACCGCCTGGGCCTGCCCCTGCGTCCCCAGCCGCGCGCGCAGGGCGGGGTCGTCGCGCAGCCGCAGCACCGCCCGCGCCAGCGCTTCGTCGTCCTTGGGCGGCACGAGCAGCCCGTCCACCTCGTCCGTGATCACCCCCGCGAACCCCTCGATGTTGCTCGCCGCCACCGGCAGCCCCGCCGCCATCGCCTCCAGCAGGGCGATGCCCTGGCTCTCGTTGCCCGTGGCGGGCGACCAGAAGGCGTGCGCGCTGTGGTGGTAGCGCGGCAGCTCGTCGTAGGGCACGTTCGAGCGGAAGAGCACGCGCTCGTCCTCGCGCATGAGCCGCTCGTAGCGCCGGAAGCTGCCCGCGCCCACCACGATCAGGCGGCTGCGCGGCTCCGCCTCGCGGATGCGCCGGAAGGCCCGCAGCGCGTACTTCAGCCCCTTCCGCTTCTCCGGACGCCCCACGAACAGGATGTTGAAGCAGCCGTCGTCGAACTCGGGGAAGGGCGCCGCCTTCTCCGCGAAATGGGCGAAATCGATGCCGTTCGGGATCAGGTTGAAATAGCCCGGGAAGTAGCGCCCCACCAGCCGCGCCGCCGCCGGCGAGACCGCGATCTTGCCGTCCAGCTTGCGGAACCAGCGCCGCGTCAGCGGCCGCGTGTAGCCGTAGATGCGGTTGCCACCCTCCTTGGCCGCGTGGAAGGTGCCCACGTTGGCCGCGTTCGAATGGCGCAGCACCTGGTAGGTCAGCAGCGGCATGAGCGGCTCGTGCAGGTGCACGATCTCGAAGCCCCCGTCCTCCAGCAGGCTCTCGATGGCCCGCCCCTTCCAGGTGAAGCTGATGCGCGCCTTCGAGCCGCTCGTGGGCACCGTGCGCGGACGCCCCATGACCACGCACTCGCCCTCCGCCCCCTCCGGGTCGGAGGCGGGCGCGAGGATCGTGGCCTCGTGCCCCCAGCGGCGAAACTGCGTCGCCAGCTGGCCGATGTGCCGGTTCACGCCGCTGGGCACGGACCAGTCGTAGGGCGACACGAGCGCGATCCTCATCCGGCCCCCCTCCAGGTGCTCCGCCGCGCCATCTTACGGGGCGTGGCCGAGAATCCCCACGCCAGCCCCAGCGCCGCCCGTCCCAGCCCGATCTGGCGCAGCGTGGGCGGCTGCGAGTGCCCCTCCCTCACCGCTCCCGCCTCCAGCGCCGCGCGCAGCTCCGCCGCCGTCGCGCCCGCGAACTCGGTCCAGCCCGTCCCCATCTGGGGCAGGTGGTGGCCGTCGCTGCCGCCGCACACGGGCAGCCGCCAGCGTTCCGCGTTGCGCCGCGCCACGCGCCCCGCCGACACCCGCCCGGCGGGGCTGAAGTTGGCCTCGATGGCGTCGAACGTCACCCCCGCCTCGTTCCGCGCCGTCACGCGGTCGATGGTGCGCGCGCTCAGCGAGCGCGTCAGCCAGCTCATGGGGTGGGCCGCCACGGCCAGTCCCCCCTGCGCGTGGATCGCCTCCAGCGTCGCCTCCACGGAGCGGAAGACGGGCGGCGTGCGCTCGACGAACAGCGCCAGCAGGTGCCCCTGGCGGGTCGTCACCTCCGCGCCGGGGATCACCTCCACGCGCAGCCCGCGTTTGGCCGCCAGCTCCCGCGCCTCCAGCCCGCCGCGCGCGTCCTCGTGGTCGGTCACGGCGATCACGTCCAGCGTCGTGCGCTCCTCCACGTAGGTGAGCGCGTCCGCCACCGTGGCCATCCCGTCCGAGATGCGCGTGTGGATGTGCAGGTCCGCCCTACCCACAGGCGTGCGCCTCCCAGAACGCCTCGAGCACCGTCCACTGCGCCGGGTCGCGCCGCAGATGCTCCCCGAAGCAGTCGGCCCAGCGCTGCGCCGCCGCGCGCACCGCCTCCTCGCGGTCGCCGTCGGCGGGCACCGTGAAGGGCTCCTCCAGCCACACCGTCTGGTCGTCGTTGGCGCGGCGCGTGGCGAACATGGGGATCACGGTCGCGCCCGTGCGCCGCGCCAGCTCCCAGGGTCCGCGCGGCAGCAGCACGCGCCGGCCCAGCAGCTCCGCGCAGACGCCGTTGCCGGCGAGGTCGCGGTCCACCACCAGCGCCACCAGCCCCCCCGCGCGCAGCTCGCGCAGCGCCTGCCGGAAGCCGCCTGCGTCGGCCTCGGCCACGCGCCCGCCGCCCGCCGTCCGCAGCTTCGCCAGCTGGCGCGCCAGCGCGGGCGAGGCCAGCGGCTCCACCAGCTCCACCCAGCTCCGCCCCCGCTGCGCGACCGCGATCAGCGCCAGCTCGGGGCTGCCCGCGTGCGCGCTGGCGATGATGGTCGCGCGCGGCTCGAGGAGGACGGGCACGCGCTCCTCGCCCATCACGCGCAGGTGCTTCCGCTCGTAGCCCGCGCGGTCGCGGTGGGGGAGCGACGCCAGGTCCACGTAGTAGCTGGCGGCGGACTGGAACACGCGCGGCGCCAGCGCCCGCGCCCGTTCGCGGTCGCCCCCGCAGGCGGGCGTCAGGTTCCCGATCACGCGCTCCCGCGCCGCCGGGCGCAGCGCCCACGCCAGCCAGCCAGCGCCCCACGCCAGCGCGTAGGCGGGCCGCGGGAAGCGCCCCGCCAGCGGCGCCCCCAGCCGCAGCCCCGCCAGCGTCAGCGCCCCGCGCACGGCCCCGCTCCGGCTCACGACGGCCAGAACTCCCGGAACATGTACCACTGGTCGGGGTACTGGCGGATGAACTCCTCGTGCGCGCTCATGATCGCCTGCGTGAGGTCGCGCACGTCGCGTTCGGCGTCGCCGCCGGGCTCGAAATCGAAGGCGAAGCGCGCGAGCACGTCGACGCGCCCGTCGCCGCGCCGCGGGAAGGCCGCCGCCGCCGCCGCCGCGCCCGTGCGCAGGGCCAGCCGCGCGGGCCCCGCGGGCACCTCCGTCTCCTCCCCGAAGAAGCGCACGCGCACGCCGCCCTCGCGCAGGGGCCGGTCGATCAGGATCGCCACCAGCTCGTTGCGGCGCAGCGCGCGCAGCAGCGAGGGGCCCGCGCGCTCCATCTTCACGAGGCGCACGCCCAGCGCCTCGCGCCCGCCCACGATGAGCGCGTCCAGCCGCGGGTCCGCGAACGTCTCGCCCACCACCGTGAGCGGGTAGCCGCGCGCCGTGGCGCTGATCGCGCCCAGGTCCCAGTTGCCGAAATGCATCGGCGCCACCAGCGCCCCCCGCCCCCGCGCCAGCGCCCGCTCCAGCTCGGCGAAGCCCGGCGCCTCCGCCCCCACCGCCAGCCGTTCGGCGGGCGTGAGCCGCCCCGTGCCCGCGAACTCCATCACGTAGCGGAAATAGTTGGCCAGCGAGCGCCGCGCCACCCGCCGCCGCTCCGCCGCCGTGGCCCGCGGCAGCACGCGCTCGTAGTTGCGCGCCATCACCCGCCGCCCCTCCGGCCACAGGTAGTACCAGACGCTCCCGGCCAGCCCCGCCGCCCACCCCAGCGGGCGCGGCGGAACCACGCGCGCGAGCGCCAGAATCGTGCGCCAGCCCAGCCAGGAGAGCGTGGCGGCCCCCTTCGGCGGAGCCTAGTCCGCCGCCATGAACGACTCGACCATGTCGCGCGCCTCGTCGTCGTGGTACTGCACCGGCGGCGACTTCATGAACCAGGCGCTGGGCGCCAGCAGCGGCCCCTTCAGCCCCCGGTCCAGCCCCAGTTTGGCGCAGCGGATGGCGTCGATCACCACCCCCGCGCTGTTCGGGCTGTCCCACACCTCCAGCTTCAGGTCCACGTTCAGCGGCGCGTTCCCGAAGGTCGTGCCCTCCATGCGGATGTGGCACCACTTGCGGTCCTCCAGCCACGGCACGTAGTCGCTCGGCCCCACGTGCACGTCGTCCGCCGGCAGCTCGTAGTCGATCTGGCTGGTCACCGCCGACGTCTTCGAGATCTTCTTCGATTCCAGCCGCGCCCGCTCCAGCATGTTGTAGAAATCCGTGTTCCCGCCGAAATTCAGCTGGTAGGTGCGGTCCAGCCGCACCCCGCGGTCGGCGAACAGCCGCGCCAGCGTGCGGTGCACGATGGTGGCCCCCACCTGGCTCTTGATGTCGTCCCCCACGATCGGCAGCCCCGCCTCCTCGAAGCGCCGCGGCCAGTAGCCGTTCTCGTCCCGCGCGATGAACACCGGAATGCAGTTGATGAAGGCGCAGCCCGCCGCCAGCGTCTGCTCCACGTACCACTTCGTCGCCTCCTCCGAGCCCACCGGCAGGTAGTTCACCACCACGTCCACCTCGTGCTCGCGCAGCAGCCGCGCGATGTCCGCCGTGCCCCCGGGCGCCTTCTCGATCACGCCCTCCAGATACTGCCCCAGCCCGTCGTGCGTCATGCCCCGCTCCACCTTCACCCCCTGGTGCGGCACCTCCGCGAAGCGCAGCGTGTTGTTGCGCCCCGCGAACACCGCCTCCGACAGGTCCTTCCCCACCTTCTCCGCGTCGATGTCGATGGCCACCGCCACGTTGATGTCGTTGATGTGGTAGCCCCCCGCCACGGGGTGCATGATGCCCGGCGCCTCGTCCCCCTCCTCCATGTGCCGGTAGAACTCCAGCCCCTGCACGAGCGAGGAGGCGCAGTTGCCCACGCCGATGATGGCCACGTTGATGCTCACGGTTCGTCGCTCCGATTCCGTTGGTTCAGTGAGCGCGCGTCGTCCGCCCAAAGGCCGCGCCCGGGCCGTCGGGCCGCAACGCAGTACTCCACCGTACCAGCGCGCCCCCGCCCGCGCTACCCGCCCCCGCCGCTAGAATGGAGGCCGACGGGCCCCCGTAGCTCAGCGGACGAGAGCAGGCGTCTTCTAAACGCCCGGCCGCAGGTTCGACTCCTGCCGGGGGCATGATCCCCGCCCCGCCGCCCCTCCGCGGCGGCCTCCGGAGCGAACCATGCAGGTCTCCCCCAGCGTCCGCGCCGTCCAGGTCCCCGACGAGAGCCCCATGCGCCCGCAGTCCACCAACGTCTACCTCGTGGGCCGCGGCCAGACGCTCACTGTCGACTCCGGCGAGGCGCTCGACCGGTACCGCTGGATGCTGCGCGGCTACCTCGCCGCCGTCGAGCGCGCCGAGATCGCCGTCGCCGCCGTCACCCACCACCACGCCGACCACTCCGGCAACCTCAGGTGGGCGCGCGAGGTCTTCGGCGCGGACGTGGCCATCCCCGCCAACGGACGCCGCCTGCTCAGGGGCCGCCTGCCCGCCCGCGGCGTGCGCCCGCTGGCCGATGGCGAGACCGTCGAGCTCGACGGCGGCGTGCGCCTGCGCGTGCTCGCCGCGCCCGGCCACTCCGTCGATTCCCTCTGCTTCTACCTCGAGGAGGAGGGCGTGCTCTTCACGGGCGACACCATGCTCGGCTCGACCACCACCACCGTGGACGACCTCGCCGCCTACCGCGCCACCCTGCGCCGCCTCGTCGAGCTGCCCAACCTGCGCGTCATCTGCCCCGGCCACGGCCCCCTCGTCATGGACCCGCGCGAGCGCCTCCAGTCCTACATCGACCACCGCGACGCGCGCGAGACGCAGATTCTGGCCGCGCTCGAACGGGACCGTCCCCGCACCAGCTGGGAGATCATGCTCGCCCTCTATCCCGACGTCGACGTCCGCCTGCGCCGCGCCGCCGATGGCAACGTGCGCGCCCACCTGCGCCAGCTCGAGGCGGAGGGCCGCGTGCGCGTCCACGCGGGCCGTCCCCGCCGCCCGCCCGCCCCCGGCGCGCGCGCCCGCGCCGAGGCCCGCGAACGCGAACGCCAGCGCGTCATCCGCCGCGCCCGCCGCCTTGAAGCCGCCGCCAGCCGCGCCGCCGTGCGCGCCCAGGAGAACCCGCCCGACGAGCAGTGGATCGAGCCCCCGCGCTACGAGCCGCGCTGAGCGCTCGCATCGCCGCCGCCAACGCGGTACGATCATCCGCGACTGGCCATGCCCGAAACGCACCTCGTCCACCGCAAGCTCGACATCGCCGTCCAGAAGGTCCCCAAGCAGGACGCCGGGGAGCGCGTCCGCAACTGGGACGAGACCTACCTGGGCTTCGACATCAACTCCGCGCGCATCGAGGCCCAGCGCTGCATCCAGTGCCCCTCCGCTCCCTGCCAGGAGGCCTGCCCCGTCAGCAACGACATCCCCGGCGCCTTCGCCCTCGTCGAGGAGGGCGACATCCTCGGCGCCGCCGACAAGTTCCGCGAGACCAGCAACCTGCCCGAAATGTGCGGGCGCCTCTGCCCCCAGGAGAGCCTCTGCGAGGGCGCCTGCGTCGTCGGCTTCGCCATCCGCCCCGACGGGCGCGCCGAACCCCCCGTCACCATCGGCAAGCTCGAAGCCTTCGTCACCGACTACCAGCGCCGCGAGCTGGACGGCTACCCCCGCCCGAAATACCCGCCGCCCCCCAGCGGGCGCAAGGTCGCCGTCATCGGCGCGGGCCCCGCCGGGCTCGCCGTCGCCGAGATGCTCGCCTACCGCGGCCACGCCTCCACCGTCTTCGAATACTGGCCCGAACCCGGCGGCGTGCTCGTCTACGGCATCCCCAACTTCAAGATGCGAAAGCAGATCGTGGACGACTACATCACCCACCTCGAAGCCCTCGGCATCGAATTCCGCTGCAACACCTACGTCGGGCGCGACATCACCGTCGACGAGATGCTCGACGGCGACTACGACGCCGTCTTCCTCGGCACCGGCGCGGGCGTCGGCAACGAACTCGGCATCGAGGGCGAGAACCTCGCGGGCGTCCACCGCGCCACCGACTACCTCGTGCGCGGCAACCTGCGCCCCGACCAGCTGCCCCCCCACCTGCGTGACCCCCTGCCCCCGCCCCGCAGGGTCGCCGTCATCGGCGGCGGCGACACCTCCATGGACTGCGTGCGCACCGCCGTGCGCATGGGCGCCGAATCCGTCACCTGCGTCTACCGCCGCACCGAGGCCGAGATGCTGGGCCGCGGTGAGGAGCGCATCAACGCCCGCGAGGAGGGCGTCAACTTCGAAATGCTCACCGCCCCCCTGCGCATCCTCGGCGACGAAAGCGGCAAGGCCGTCGGCGTCGAATGCATCCGCATGGAACTGGGCGAACCGGACGACTCCGGACGCCGCCGCCCCGTCCCCGTCGCGGGCAGCGAATTCGTCATCGAGGCCGACACCATCCCCATCGCCATCGGCTACGGCGCCGACCCCGTCCTCCCCGAAACCACCAGCGGCCTGAGCACCAGCTGGGGCGCCCTCATCGCCATCGACGAGGGCGGGCGCACCTCGCGCAGGGGCGTCTTCGCGGGCGGCGACAACGTGAACGGCGCGGACCTCGTGGTCACGGCCCTCGCCGACGGCCGTCGCGCCGCCGACGCCATCGCCGCCTACATCGAGGGCCTGGCGTAGGGCGTGTTCACGCTACGGAGCCTCTCTAGCTGATGGGGGCGGCCATCAGCGGGGGAATTCGGCCTCGTCCACTTCGGATTCGCCGAACATCCGCACGTCGACCGGACCGTCGACCAGGATTTTGGGCGGCGCTCCCGGCTCGTTGCCTTTCGCATCCGCCGTCGCGCGCCCCACGGCCCCCGCGTGCGCGTGCCAGACTCCGGCGCCCCACGGCGCCGCGCGGGCGTGCCAGACTCCGCGCGCCCCACGGCGCCGCGCGGGCGTGCCAGACTCCGCGCGCCCCACGGGCGCCGCGCGGGCGTGCCAGACTCCGCGCGCCCCACGGCGCCGCGCGGGCGTGCCAGACTCCGCGCGCCCCACGGCGCCGCGCGGGCGTGCCAGACTCCGCGCGCCCCACGGCGCCGCGCGGGCGTGCCAGACTCCGCGCGCCCCACGGCGCCGCGCGGGCGTGCCAGACTCCGCGCGCCCCACGGCGCCGCGCGGGCGTGCCAGACTCCGCGCGCCCCACGGCGCCGCGCGGGCGTGCCAGACTCCGCGCGCCCCACGGCGCCGCGCGGGCGTGCCAGACTCCGCGCGCCCCACGGGCGCCGCGCGGGCGTGCCAGACTCCGCGCGCCCCACGGCGCCGCGCGGGCGTGCCAGACTCCGCGCGCCCCACGGGCGCCGCGCGGGCGTGCCAGACTCCGCGCGCCCCACGGCGCCGCGCGGGCGTGCCAGACTCCGCGCGCCCCACGGGCGCCGCGCGGGCGTGCCAGACTCCGCGCGCCCCACGGCGCCGCGCGGGCGTGCCAGACTCCGCGCGCCCCACGGCGCCGCGCGGGCGTGCCAGACTCCGCGCGCCCCACGGCGCCGCGCGGGCGTGCCAGACTCCGCGCGCCCCACGGCGCCGCGCGGGCGTGCTAGACTCCGCGCGCACCAACCTGTCGGGGGAGTCCCATGATCGAGACGAAGAAATCCTTCTGCCGCTTCTGCCACGCCTTCTGCGCCATCGAGGTCGACGTCGAGGACAACAAGGTGATCGAGGTGCGGGGCGACACGAGCGACCCGATCTACGGGGGCTACACCTGCATCAAGGGCCGCCACCTGCCGGAGCAGCACAACCATCCGGAGCGGCTGCGCAGCTCGCTCAAGCGGATGCCGGACGGCTCCTTCCAGCCCATTTCGAGCGAGCAGGCGATGGACGAGATCGCGGAGCGCCTGAGCGCCATCATCGCCGAGCACGGCCCGCGCGCGGTGGCCAGCTACAACGGCACCTACGCCTTCTGCAACGCCATCACGCTGTCGGTGACGCGCGCCTGGCACGCGGGCGTGAAGTCGCCGTCGTACTACACCAGCGTCACCATCGACCAGCCCGCGAAGGCGATCGCGCCCTCGCGCCACGGCTCCTGGCTGGGCGGCTCGCACGGCTTCGAGAGCGCGGACGTGGCCATGCTCATCGGCAACAACCCCGTGGTCTCCATGTTCGGCGGCATCCCCCCCTTCAACCCCTGGAAGCGGCTGCGCGAGGCGCAGGCGCGCGGGCTGAAGCTGGTCGTGATCGACCCGCGCGTCTCCGACGTGGCCCGGCGCGCCGACCTGCACCTGCAGGTGCGCCCGGGCGAGGACCCCACCCTGCTGGCCGGCATCGTGCGCGTGCTCTTCGAGGAAGGGCTGGTGGACGGCGATTTCGTGGCCGGCAACGTGGCCCATGTGGAAGAGCTGCGGCAGGCCGTGGACGCCTTCACGCTGGACTACGTGGAGGAGCGCACGGGCGTGCCCGCGGCGCTGGTGGAGCGCGCCGCGCGCATGTTCGCGGAGGGCCCGCGCGGCGTCGCCTCCAGCGGCACGGGCGCGAACATGTCGCCCCATCCCAACCTCACGGAGCACCTCGTGCACACGCTGAACACGCTTTGCGGGCGCTACCTGCGCGAGGGCGAGACGGTGCCCAATCCGGGCGTGATCGGCCCCGCGCGCCCCTTCCTGGCGCAGGCCAATCCGCCCAACCCGGCCTGGGGCAAGGGCGAGCCGAGCCGCGTGCGCGGGCTGGGCGAGATCTTCGGGGAGATGCCCACGGCGGCGCTCAGCGACGAGATCATCACGCCCGGCGAGGGCCGCGTGCGCGCCCTCATCAGCGTGGGCGGCAACCCCGTGGGCGCCTGGCCCGACCAGCTGAAGACGATCGAGGCCATGAAGCACCTCGACCTCAACGTCAGCATCGACATCAAGATGTCGCAGACGGCCAAGCTGGCCGACTACGTGATCGCGCCCAAGCTCTCGCTGGAGCGCCCCGACCTGACCGTGCTCACGGACTCGTGGTATCCCGTCCCCTACGCCCACCACACGCCCGCCATGGTGGAGGCCGAGGACGACGTGATCGAGGAGTGGGAGTTCTTCTGGGGCATCGCCCACCGCATGAACACGGAGATCAACCTGCCCGGCGGGCCGCTGCCCATGGACGCGAAGCCGACCACTGAGCAGGTGCTGGACGTGGTGGCGGCGAAGTCCCGCATCCCGCTGGACCGCGTGCGCGCGGCGGACGGTGGCGGCGTCTTCGACGACGGCGAAGCCGTGCGCGTCGGCCCCAAGGCGGCGGGCGTGGACGCGCGCCTGGACGCGGCCCCGCCGGACCTGGCCGAGGAGCTGCGCGAGGTGCGCGCGGAGCCGCTGGTGGAAGGCGCGGGCTACCTCCCCGGCGAGGAGTTCACGCACCGCCTCATCAGCCGCCGCATGCGCGAGTTCTACAACTCCTCCGGGCGCGACATCGCCGGGCTGACGGCGCGCGACGGCGGCACCAACCCGGCCTTCATGAACCCGCGCGACGGGGCCGAGCACGGCATCGAGGACGGCGCCGTCGTCGAGATCGAGTCGAGCCGCGCCACCATCCTCGGCGTGGCCGCCTTCAGCGACGACGTGCCCTCGGGCGTCATCTCCATGGCGCA
The DNA here is from genome assembly GCA_958295975.1 of Tepidiformaceae bacterium. Taxonomy (GTDB): domain Bacteria; phylum Chloroflexota; class Dehalococcoidia; order Tepidiformales; family Tepidiformaceae; genus UBA2991. The sequence continues at coordinate 1,465,933 of OY282446.1, forward strand.
CTCGTGGGGCGACGTGCCCGCGCTCGACGCGGAGGTGCGCAGCATCGGCGGCAGCACCAACCGCCTCGTGAACAACGAGGAGGCGTACGACCCGATCACGGGCATGGCCCGCCAGAGCGCCATCCCCGTGAACGTCCGCCCCGCCAAAGTCCCCGTGGCGGCGGGCTAGGAGGCGCGCGATGACGGACGCCCGCTCCGGCACCAACGACCTCTGGGAGGCGATCTACACGCAGCGCGCCATCCGCCGCTGGCGGGACGAGCCCGTGCCCGATGCCCTCATCTGGAAGGTGATCGAGGCGGGCACGAAGGCGCCCTCCGGGAGCAACCTGCAGCCTTGGCGCTTCGTCGTCATCCGCGACGCGGAGACGCGCGAGGCCATCGCCGCCGAGCTGCGCCAGGGGCTGGAGAACCCCGGCCTGCGCCAGATGATCGACAACGCCATCAAGTCCGGCCCCAGGGGCGAGCGGCTGATGATGGCCGGGGCGAAAGGGCTCTTCGAGAACCTCGCCAGCGCGCCGGTGCTGATCGTGCCCTGCCTGTACGGGCTGCAGTCGCCCACGCAGGACCCGGCCACGCTGCTGGCGGGCAGCTCCATCTACCAGGCCGTGCAGAACATGATGCTGGCGGCGCGGGGGCTGGGGCTGGGCACGGTGATGACGACCTTCCAGGGCGCAGTGGACGGCGTGCTGCGCGAGCGTTGCGGCATCCCCGCGGAGGCCACGCCCGCGGCCATCATCCCCATGGGCTTCCCCGACGCGAACTTCGGCCCGACCAACCGCAAGCCCGTCGAGGACGTGACCGGCTGGGAGCGCTGGGACGCGACGCGGGCGCGCGACTGAGGCCCGCCGCGTCCCCGACGGGACGGCATGATCGCGCTCTACCGCTTCTGGCCGGAGGCGCGCGAGGCCGTGCGCGCTTCCGTCGCGTCCGCCACCGCCACGCCCCTCCCCGCCGGGACGGGCGCGACGCCCCTGGCGGAGGTCGTCACGACGCTGGGCGCGTACGACCTCGCCGTGCGCATGGAGACGGGGGACGGCGCGGGCGCGGACGCGACGGCGGCGCTGGCCGTGGCCCGGGCGATCCTGACTGGACGGCTGCGCCGCGTGGACGGCGGCTGGCTGGCCGCCATGACGCCGCCGCCGGTCGTCGCGCCGCCCGCCATCGACGCCTTTGCGGACCTCGCGGCGGAGACGCCCCTGTCGCTGCTGCGGGCGAAGGGCGGCTGGAACCTGGTGGCCGCCCCCGACCGCGAGACGTGGCTGACCTTCTCCATGACCTTCCTCAACCGGCGCACGTGGGAGCGCTTCGGCCCGCAGTCGGCCTGGCGCAGCCCCGACGTGAACGAGCTGGCCACGCTGGTGCTGGGCACGCACGATACGCAGGACGTGGAGGGCACCTGTCTCACCTACGGCATCCCCGGGCTGTCGCTGGCCGATGGGGGGGACGAGGCGCGGGCGGCGGAGTCCGGCGCCCCGCTGGCGGAATCGCTGCACTACGCCGCGCTCCTGCGGGGGGCCGACGCCCCGCTGCGGGAGGCGCTGGCCCCGCTCGGCTCCGACCTGTTTCTCGAGCGCCCGCATCAGGCGGGGGCCTTCCGCCCGTAGCAGGTGCGGCAGTAGTCGGGAACGTCGTCCTCGGCGATGGCCCGCCGCAGCTCGCGGTAGCGCTCGTTGTTCCAGATGTTGGCGAAGGGTTCCTCGAAGACGTTGCCCATCTTCACGACGCTGGAGTCGGCGATGACGCAGCAGGGCACGACGTCGCCGTTGGCGGCCACGTAGGAGCGGTTCCAGGGCCAGGGGCAGGGCCGTTCGGACGAGTACACGGGCCCGGTCTCGACGTCGACGGCCACGCGCTTCGCGGCGCGCGCGATTTCCCCCGTCTCCAGCGGCTGCTCCCCCCGCAGGGCGAGCGGCGCCACGACGTTCGCCATGTCCTCCTTGCCCCAGTCGGTCAGCGCGGTGGTGACGGTCACCCGGTCGACGCCGAGTTCGTCCGCCAGCCGGATGATGTCGGGGACTTCGTGGGCGTTGCGGGAGGTGGCGACGGTCCGCAGCTCGATGCGCGGCTGCTCCGCGTCGCCGCGCCGCCGCACGAGGTCGGCGATGTTGGCGACGACCTTCGCGAAATTCCCGTTGACGCGAATCGCCTCGAAGGTCTCCGGCGTGGCCCCGTCGACGCTGAAGGCGACCCTCGTGTTCCCGAGGGAGGCGAGGCGGGAGGCGATGGCGTCCGTGGAGATCGAGCCGTTGGTGGTGAACGACATGGCGATGCCGCGGCGCTCCCCCTCCTCCAGCATGGCCGGCAGGTCCCGATGCAGCAGGGGTTCGCCCATGCCCTGCAATTTGATTTCGCGCAGCATCGGGAGCGCGTCCAGCAGCCCGCGGAAGCGCGCGGGGTCCAGCGTCGTGGCCTTCCTCGACCAGTGCGTCACCTGGCAGTGGTCGCAGGCGAAGTTGCAGGCGTCGATGGGCTCGACGTCGAGCCTGACGGGCAGGAAGGGCATGGAGCGCCAGCGCAGCCGCTTGGCCAGACGCATGCCGATGAGGTGGTACGCCTTGAGCAAGCCGCGCGGCTCCCGCAGCAGGCGGCGGAGCTTCCCGATGGCCGCGGGGGCGCGGGCGGCCATGTCAGCGCAGGGGCTCGATGACCATCACCGCCTGGCCCGCGATCTCGCCGTTCTCCAGCATCTGCGTGACCTCGTTCACCTGCTCGATGGTGCAGCGGTAGGCGACGATGGTCTGGAGGGGCAGCCGCCCGTCCTCCAGCCACGCGAGCAGCGTGGCGGCGTCCGCGTCGGGGTCGGGCGCGTCGGGCAGGGCGTAGCCGCTGGCGGCGGCGATGGCGGCCAGTTCCGCGCGGCGCGCCTCCGTGCCGGGGCTGGCGAGGGCGACGGCGCTCCCGCCCTCGCGCACGGGTCCGCGCCCCGGGCGCGCGTCCGCCTCGTACTCGTGGAGACAGTCGAGCAGGCGGTCCACGCCGCCGGGGGCGAGTTCGGCGATGCGCGCGACGGCGGCGGCGGGGCCGAGGTCGAGCGCGTGCGCCGCTCCCAGGGCGCGGGCGGCGGCGAGGCGGGCGGGGTCGCGATCGACGGCGATGACGGGGTCCGCGCCCGCGGCGACGGCGGCGGCGATGGCGGCGAGGCCCATGCCCGCGCATCCGAAGACGGCCACGCTTTCGCCCGCGGCCACGCCCACCGCGCGCACGGCGGCCAGCGCGAGCATGACCGTGTCGCCGAGCACGGCGGCGGCCTCCTTGTCGGGCAGGTCGGGGATGGGCACGAGGAAGCGCTCGTCCACGACGGCGTTCGTGGCCCACGTGCCCGTGGGCGGCGCCTCCGCCACCGTGCCGTCGTCGAATTCGATGGCGGGCAGCTGCGGATCGCCCCCGGCGGCGGGCCACGGGGTCACGAGCACGGCGTCGCCGGGGGCCACGCGCGTCACGCCCCCGCCGACGGCGAGCACCTGCGCCGTGCCCTCCCGTCCGGGGATGACGGGGACGGGCTGGGGCTCCTCGATCTGGTGGAGCTGGGCGTGCCCGACGCCCGCGGCGTACAGCTCGACGAGCGCCTGCCGCGGGCCCGGATCGGGCAGCTCCAGCTCCTGGATGGCGCAGACGCCGTAGTCGCCCTCGAGGACGACGACGCGGGCGGGTTCGGGCACGGACGCCTCCCGCGGGCTAGCGCTCGACGTAGGGGCCGAGCAGCTGGGGCACGCGCAGCTCCGCGGGGATGCGTTCGGGGCCGATCATGCGGTCCGTCTGCTCCGCGCAGTTCCAGATGCGGCGCTCCTGATAGCTCACGGGCATGCCCGTCAGCCCGGGGGAGTTGAGCGACTTCTGCATGGGGGCCATGTTGCGCGTGTCCTCCTCCATGACCATGTCGAAGCCGTCGAGGCGCATCTTCCACACCTCCGCGGAGGGGCCGGAAAGGGCGGGGGAGGGGCCGTCGCCCCAATCGACGGCGAAGGTGATCCACTCGAAGCGCGTGGTCCCCACGTCCAGCGGCCAGGCGAGGAGGAAGGGCATGCCCGTGGCGCTCACGGGCGTGATCAGGTTGGGGAAGGCGCTGAAGGCCGTGCTCGTGCAGCGCGTCATGCCGTTCACGGTGGGGATTTCGACCATGCCCGACTGGGGCGCGCCGAAGGACTTGCGGTCGAGGTCCTGCCGCCAGTCGAGCTGGTGCTCCATGCCCGTCATCTGCGCGGCGCGCTTGGACAGGGGCGTGATCATGCGCGAGTGGCCGTTGGGCAGCACGCCCATCGTCGCCCCCCGCTGGTCGAGCCCGGAGACGCCCGCCTTCTGATGGATGTGCTTGAAGTGGTAGACCTCCTGGAAGGCCTCGACCGTGACCTTCCAGTTGCAGGGGATGATGGTCCAGCGCTTGTCGACCATGCGCAGCGTGGCCCCCTGGAACATGGCCATCTGCTCGGGCAGGGGGTGGAGCCAGTCGAGCAGCGGCTCCGCGTCGGGGTCGCGGTTGATGAAGACCCAGCCGTCCCAGCTCTCGCAGCGCAGCTCTTCGATGGCGCGCAGCTCGTCGGGGACGCCCGCCTTGTCGCCCACGAAGCGCCCCGTGGTGAAGTCGTAGAGGTGGCCCTCCTCGGGGCAGCGCAGCACGCCGCCGGGCAGCTTGCGGCGCGGGAACTCCTGCTGGTACTGGAGGTTGGCGCCGGCGGAGTCGAACTCCTTCCAGTGAAAGAGGTCGCCGTCGTCGGGCGCGTCGAGCAGGGGGGAGCCGTGGACGCAGGCGTTGCGGAAGGCGTGGATGGCCCCGTCCTCGCCGCGCACGAGCACGACGGAGACGCCCACGTGGTCCCACATCTGGTAGCAGCCGGGCTCCGGCAGCTCCTCCTCGCGCGTCGCGTAGAGCCACGCGCGCGCCCAGAGGTGCTCCATCTCCAGGTCGAAGAACTCCCGGCTGCGGTAGCGTCCGGCGGGGATGTCGGGGAACTTGGGAAAGCCCTCCGGCGGCCCCTCGCGCGAGAACTCGTAGAGGATCTCCCGCTTCAGCTGTTCGACGAGCGCTTCGCGCATGGCGTCCCCCCGCGCGATGGGCGCTGGCGCCGCCGCTCGCGCCCTGCCATTCTACCCGCCGCCGCGGGGCGCGGCGCAAGGAGGGACGCGCATGATCCGCCACATCGTCGCCATCACCCTGCGGGAGGACGCGCCCGCCGCCGACATCGAGGCCTTCTTCGCGGAGCTGGGGCCGATCAGCCGCCACCCGCTGGCGATCGACTACCGCTGCGGCTGGAACTTCCAGACCATCGGGGCGCCCTGCGAGATCGCCATCTCCTGCGCCTTCGCCACGCGCGCCGATCTGGACGAGTACATGGCCTCGCCCGACCACGCGCCGCCGGGGGCGATCCTGCAGCGCATCGCCGAGCGCTACAGCGTCATCGATTACGAGGAGGGGTCGATCGAGGCGGCGGGGGCGGCCACGCGCGCGGAACGGGAGGCGCGGGCATGACGGAGCTGAACGGCGGCCAGATCATCGCGCGCCAGCTGAAGGCGGCGGGCATCGACACGGCCTTCGGCGTGGTGGCCGGGCCGATGATCGAGGTCATGGCGGCCATGGAGCGCGAGGGCATCACGGTGGTGAACTGCCGCCACGAAGTGTCTGCGGGCTTCGCGGCCTCCGCCTGGGGCTGGACCACGGGCAAGCCGGGCGTGCTGGTGACGGGCTCCGGCCCCGCCCTCACGAACGCGGTCACGCCCATGTACGTGGCCACGGAGAGCGCCATGCCGCTGGTCGTGCTGGGCGGCTCCTCGCCGGGCGCCCAGCGCGGGCTCGGGGCCTTCCAGGAGGCCGACCAGACGGCCTTCGCCGCGCCCGCCTGCAAGTGGACGGCGCAGGTGGACGGGCAGGCGCGCATCGCCGAGTACGTGCACCTGGCGCTGGGGCGCGCGCTGGGCGGGCGGCCCGGCGCGGTCTACCTCGATTTCCCCGCGGAGCTGATCCGCGCGCCCTTCGACGAGGCGGAGGTGCGCTGGCGCCAGCGTTCGCCCGACGTCGCGCGCGCGCATCCCGATCCGGCGGCGCTGGAGGCGGTGGCGGACATGCTGGCGGAAGCGGAGCGCCCGCTCGTCATCCTGGGCAAGGGCGCGGGCTGGGCGGAGGCCTCCGGCGCGCTCGAACGGCTGGTGAACCGCGGCATCCCCTTCGTGGCCTCGCCCATGGGCCGCGGGGCCATCCCCGACGACCACCCGCTCTTCATGAACGCGGCGCGCTCGGCGGCGCTGGGCGGGGCCGACGCCGTGCTCATGGTCGGCGGGCGCTTCAACTGGGTCTTCCAGTTCGGCCAGCCGCCGCGCTTCGCCCCGGACGTCCGCATCGCCCAGATCGACGTGGTGGCGGAGGAGTTCTGGAGCGGCGCGGACGTGGAGATCGGCATCGTGGCCGATTGCGCCGTGGCGGTGGACCAGCTCGACGGCCTGCTGGTGGCGCGCGCGCTGCGCTCGGCCTCCGGCGGCTGGACGGAGACGCTGGCGGAGGCGCGCGCCCGCAACGAGGCGCGCACGGCGGAGGCCATGGCCTCCGACGAGGTGCCGATCAACCACTTCCGCCTGCTGCGCGAGGTGCGCGACCAGCTCGACCGCGACGCCGCCGTGGCCGTGGACGCGGAGCTGACGATGGGCGTGGCGCGGGCGGCCCTGCCCAGCTTCGGCGCGCGCCTGCGCTTCAACTCCGGCACCACCGGCTGCATGGGCACGGGTCTGCCCTATGCCATCGGGGCCAAGCTGGCGCGCCCCGACCGGCAGGCCGTGGCCGTGCTCGGCGACTACGCCTTCGGGGCGGCGGCCATGGAGGTGGAGACGGCGGCGCGCGTCGGCGCCAACGTGGTCATCGTCGTCTCCAACAACGCGGGCATCGCGGGGCACTCCATCCAGGACCGCCTGTTCGCGCCCGATGCGCCCCCCATCGCGGCGCTGCTGCCCGCGGCCTACGAGAAGGCGGTGGAGATGGTCGGGGGCTGGGCGCGCCGCGTCGAGGATCCGGCGGACATCGCCCCCGCCCTGCGCGAGGCGCTGGCGGCGGACACGGTGGCCCTCCTGAACGTGATCACGGACCCGAAGGGCAGCCGCTCCGGCTCGGCCTACCTGGGGTAGGGACCGGGCCGCGGGGGCTTCCATCCGCTAGAATGTCCGCATGAGCGACGAGACCGCGCCCCTCCTGCGCCTCGCGCGCGACGACGAACTGCCCGAACCGCTGCGCGCGCGCACGGATGCCGTGACGCGCGTGTTCGGGCACAACGCCCGCCTGCTGCGGGCGTGGAACGAGTGGTACCGCCCCCTCATCCGCGACGGGGCCGTGTCCGCGCGCCTCAAGGAGCTGGTGCGGCTGCGCGTGGCGCAGCTCAACGCCTGCGAGTTCTGACAGGCCGCGCGGCTTCCCCTGTCAGGGGAAGGAGAGACGCTGGAGGAGGCCACCGTCGCCAAAATCGCGCGCTGGGGCGACGCGGACTTCACCGAGGCCGAGAAGGCCGCCTTCCACTACGCCGAGCGGCTGGTCGTGGACCACGCCAACATCGACGGGGCGCTGTTCGACGAGCTGCGCCGCTTCTACACGGAGGAGCAGATCGTGGAGCTGGGCTGGGCCGTCGTCAGCTACCTGGGCTTCGGGCGGCTGATCCATTCGTTCGGGCTGAAGCCGGAGGGGACGCTGTGAGCTTCGACGCGGGCGCCTTCCGCGAGGAGGCGGTGAGCGCGGAGACGCGCGCCTACGTGGAGGGCGCGGCGGCCATGCGCGCGGGCATGCCGCCCCTCTCCGAGTCCACCATCCCCATGCTGCGCGCGCTCATGGAGGAGGGCGGCGGGCCGTTCGCCCCCGCGCCGCCCGTGGATCGCGCCGAGGACCGCGCCGTCGCGGGGCCGCACGGCGAGGCGCGCGTGCGCCTCATCCGCCCCGAGGGCCGCGATCCGGCGGGCGTCTACCTCGACATCCACGGGGGCGGCTGGGCCGTGGGCACGGCGCGCATGAGCGACCGCGCCAACCTCGCCCTAGTCGAAAAGCTGGGCGTGGCCACGGTGAGCGTGGACTACCGCCTCGCCCCCGAGCACCCGCATCCGGCCGGGCCGGACGACTGCGAGACGGCGGCGGTCTGGCTGACGGAGAACGCCGCCGCCGAATTCGGGACCGAACGGCTGCTCATCGGCGGCGGATCGGCGGGCGCGCACCTGGCGGTCGTGACCCTGCTGCGCCTGCGCGACCGCCACGGCTTCACCGGCTTCGCCGGGGCCAACCTGCTCTACGGCCCGTACGACATGACCATGACGCCGAGCCAGCGGCGGGCCACGGACTCGGCGGGCGGGCTCACGCGCGCCGACATCGAGGCCTTCGGGGCCATGTTCATCCCCCCCGGCGTGGACGCGGCCGATCCGGACGTGTCGCCGCTCAACGCGGACCTGCGCGGAATGCCGCCCGCGCTCTTCACGGTGGGCACGCTCGATCCGCTGCTCGACGATTCGCTCTTCATGCACGCGCGCTGGCTGGCGGCGGGGAACGAGTCGGAGCTGGCGGCCTACGCGGGCGGCCCGCACGGCTTCGACGCCGCGCCCATCGCCATCGCGCGCGAGGCCACGGCGCGCGTCCACGCCTTCCTCGGCGAACGGCTGGCGGCGGGCTGAGGCTTGCGGCGAACGCGCGCGGGCGGCAGGATCGAAGCATGAGCGAGGAGATTTACCGCGAGATCGAACGCGCGCTGGAGCGCGAGGAGGCCGTGGCGCTGGCCACGGTGGCGCGCACGCGCGGCTCCACGCCCCGCAAGACGGGCGCGAAGATGGTGGTGCGCCGCGACGGCTCCTTCCTCGGCACCATCGGCGGCGGCTGCGGCGAGGCCGAGGTGTGGCAGGAGGCCATGGAGACGCTGGAGGACGGCGTCGCCCGCATCGTCACCGTGGACCTGACGGAACCGGTGGACGGCGAGGACAAGATCTGCGGCGGCGTCATGGACGTGCTCGTCGAGCGCCTTTCCTGAGGCCGCCCTGCGGCAGCACGGTAAAGGAATGCATCGCGTCCTCCTTCAGCGCCCTTCAACGGTATCATGTACCATGTCCGCACCGTTCTCCCCGCGGACGGGGAGCAGGAGGGCCGCCGTGCCGAATCTGGGGCCGCTGGAAATCGCCATCATCGCCGGGATCATCGTGCTGCTCTTCGGGGTGGGCCGCATCAGCGGGCTCGGGCGCGAGCTCGGTTCGTCCATCCGGGAGTTCCGCCGCGGCGTGAAGGAGGAGAAGGAGGAAGAGGGCGAGGCCGCCACGACCGCGCAGGCGCAAACGCAGGCCCCGCCTCCGCCGCCCGCCGCCCAGACGCAGGCGCCGCCTCCGCCGCAGGCCGCGCCCCCGGCGGCCCCTCCGCCCACGGAACCGGCCAGCGGCGACGGCTCCGGCTCGCGCAACGTCTTCTAGCGTCCGCTCGCCCGGGCGCATGACGAAGCCCCCGTCGCAGGACGGGGGCTTCGCGCGGGCCGCTCGGCTAGCCCCCCGCCACGGCGGGGACGATGCTGACCTCGTCGTTCTCGCCCACGGCGGTGGCGAGACCCTCGGCGAAACGCACGTCCTCGCCGTTGATGTAGACGTTGACGAAGCGGCGCAGCTCGCCCCCCTCGTCGAGCAGGCGCTCCCCCATGCCGGGGAAGCGCGCCTCGAGGTCGGCGAGGCAGGCGGCGAGCGAGCCGGACGCGCCCTCCACCGAGGGCTGGCCATCGGTGAGGGCGCGCAGGGGCTGGGGGATGAGGACGGTCACGGACAAGGCGGTCTCTCCCTTGCGGTGGATTGACGGCGGGCGCTCAGCCCTCGACGACGTCGCCGGTGACGGGATCGACGCGCACGCCGCGGCTCTCGGCCCAGGCGACGCCGCGGGCGATCTCGTCCGGTTCGCCCTCGAGTTCGAGCACGACCCAGCCGGTGCGTTCGTCGACGTCGGCCATGCGGATGTTGGTGACGAGTTCGAATTGCCGCCCGATGAGGTAGATGACGGGCTCTTTGATGAGGTCCTGGGGGAAGGTGAAGCGCAGCCTGCGAACGGCCATCAGGCGGGAACCTCCTCCGCGGGCGGGCCGTAGGCGGCCTCGAAGCTGTCCACGGTCGCATCGATTTCGAGCGCGGGGGCGAGCCCCCCGGCGACGGCCTCGGCGGTCTTGAAGCCGGCGCCGGTGATGAAGGCCACCACCAGCTCGTCGGGGTCGATTCTACCGCGCTCGGCGAGCTGTTTGACGCCCGCCACGGTGACGCCCCCCGCCGTCTCCGCGAAGACGCCCTCGGTTTCGGCCAGCAGCCTCATGCCGGCCACGATCTCCTCGTCCGTCACGGAGGCGCAGGCGCCGTCCGTGTCGCGCAGTTGCACGAGGCTGTAGAAGCCGTCGGCGGGGTTGCCGATGGCGAGCGACTTGGCGATGGTGTCCGGCCGCTGCGGGCGGAAATTCATGGAGCCCTCGGCCCAGGCCGTGGCCACCGGCGAGCAGCCCGCGGCCTGCGCGCCGCTCATGCGCGTGCGCGGCGCATCGATCAGCCCCGCGCGGGCGAACTCGTCCAGCCCCTTGCGGATTTTCACGAAGAGCGAGCCGCTGGCGATGGGCGCGACGCAGTGGTCGGGCGCGCGCCAGCCGAGCTGCTCGGCCACCTCGAAGCCCAGCGTCTTCGACCCCTCCGCGTAGTAGGGGCGCACGTTCACGTTGACGAAGGCCCAGTTGCGCGAACCGGCCAGCTCGGCGCAGAGGCGGTTCACGGCGTCGTAGTTGCCGCGCACCTTCACCAGCGTGGGGTTGTAGATGCTGGAGCCGAGCACCTTGCCCGCCTCGAGGTCGTGGGGGATGACCACCACCGCCTCCATGCCCGCGGCGGCGGCGTGGGCGCTGACGCTGTTGGCGAGGTTGCCCGTGCTGGCGCAGGCCAGCTTCTCGAAGCCCAATTCGCGCGCGCGCGAGCTGGCCACGGCCACCACGCGGTCCTTGAACGACCACGTGGGATTGGCCGTGTCGTTCTTCAGGTAGAGCCGGGGCAGGCCCAGCGCCTTGCCCAGGTTCCTGGCGTGGAGGAGGGGGGTGAAGCCCGCGCCGATGTCCACCGCCGAGTCCGCCTCGCAGGGCAGGAACTCGCGGTAGCGCCAGAGCGTGGCCGGGCGCGCGGCGATGGCCTCGCGCGAGACGGCGGCGCGGATGGCCTCGTCGTCGTAGACCGCCTCGAGCGGGCCGAAGCAGTACTCGCAGACGTGGAGGGCGGCGAGGGGGTAGTCGCGGCCGCACTCGCGGCAGCGCAGGTTTCGTGCGTAGCTCATGCCTCTCTCTCGTTCATCGGGTGCGCGGCGGGCGCGGCCCGCACGGGGGCGCTCCGGCGCGGGGGGCGGAGACGGCGAGGGCGGCCCTCCTCAGAGGGCCCGGGGCATGAACATTCGGCCCGGCGGCGGTGGCATCGGCTCTCCTCGTGCACGCAGGCGCGAATCCACCGCCCACGGTACAGCCGATCGCCGCATGGGGAAAGGGCGCGCCCCGCGCGGGGGCCGTAGACTCGCGGCCATGGAGCGGACGCGCTTCCGCGAGCTGGTGCGCGAAGCCCTGGCCTCGCTGCCCCCGGGGCTGCTGGCGCGGGTGCGGAACGTGGAGATCCTCGTCGAGCGGCGGCCTACCGCGCACGACCGCAAGCAGGCCGGGCTGGAGGGGGGCGGCACGCTGCTGGGCCTCTACCACGGCGTGCCCCTGCCCGACCGCGGCGAGAACTACAACCTCGTGCCCCCGGACACGATCAGCATCTACCAGGAGCCCATCGAGTCCATCTGCGCGAACGAGGCGGACGTGCGGGAGCAGGTGCGCACGACGGTGCTGCACGAGCTCGGCCACTACTTCGGCATCGACGACGAGCGCCTGCACGAGCTGGGCATGGGCTGAGGCCGCCGCAGCGCGCTACGGCATCGCCGTAGCGCAGGTGGCAAGGCCGCTCGATGCCACATCGCTCCGCAGCGTCGCTCGCGTCAGCGCCGCCGGGACGCAGCCCGTGAAGGGGTTGTTCGCCAGCCTCACCTCCGTGAGCGCCGGCAGGTTGCCCAGTTCCGCGGGGATGCTCCCGCCGAGGTCGTTCCCGGCCAGCCGCAGCGTTCGCAGCGCGCGCAGGCGCCCCAGGTCCCCCGTCATGCGCGTCAGCCGGTTCCAGGAGGCGTCCAGCTCCGTCAATGCCGTCAGGCTCCCGATTTGTGTCGGGATCAGCCCGCCCAGCAGGTTGGCGGTCAGGCGCAGCTGCGTGAGCGCCGTCAGGTTCCCCAGCTGCGTGGGGAGCGCTCCCTCCAGCCGGTTGCGCCGCAGGTCCAGGTGCGTGAGCGCCGTCAGGCTTCCCAGCTGCGTGGGGATGGCCCCCGTGAGCTGGTTGAAGCCCAGCTTCAGCGACGTCAGGCCGGACAGCCCCGGCGCGCCCGGCCCGCCGGAGACGCCCGGCCAGCGCCCCAGCTGCGTGGGAATGACGCCCGTGAGGCCCCTGCGCGTGAGGTCCAGGCTGGTGATGCGCTTCGGCGTGACCGAGGAGACGGTCACGCCGTCCCAGCCGTCCGTCCCCGGCGCGCCCGCGAGCGGCCTGTCCGCGGCCCAGTTGAGCTGGCCCGTCGGGTCCAGCTTCGACTTGATGGCGAGGAGCGTGTCGCAGTCCTTCGCCAGCTCCGTGACGGTCATGGCGGCAGTCGCCGTGCGCGCTTCGCCCAGCGTGGTCGCCGTGCAGGCGGGCGGGGTCATGTCCAGCACCGTGGCGGGCGTCCGGCAGTCGGGCAGACCCAGCTGCGCGATATCGTTATCCCGCACGCGGGACAGCGCGCCCGGAACGCAGCCCGTGAGCGGGAGCCCCCGCATCGTCAGGATATCGAGCCTGGTCAGGTTCCCCAGCTCCGCCGGAATCGTCCCGGTCAACTGATTCCGATCCAGCCGGAGCTTGGTGAGCGCGGTCAGACTCCCTAGCTGCGCGGGAATGCTCCCAGTCAACCGGTTGTTGCCAAGCATGAACCTGGTGAGCGCGGTCAGGTTCCCCAGCTGCGTGGGGATGCTTCCCGTCAACCCGTTGCCGCCGAGATGGAGGACGACGAGACTGGTCAGGTTCCCCAGCTGCGTGGGGATGCTCCCGCTTAACTGGTTGCCTCCCAGTCTGAGACTGGTGAGTGTACTCAGGTCGCCCAGTTGCGTGGGGATGCTCCCGCTCAACTGGTTGCCGCCAAGATCTAGAACAGTGACTGTCAGGTTTCTCAACTGCGTGGGAATGCTTCCCGTCAACTGATTGCCGTTCAGGTTGAGACTTGTGATCGTGCTCAGGTTCCCCAGCTGCGTGGGGATGCTCCCCGTCAGCTGGTTGTTCGCCAGAGAGAGGGAAGGGATCGCGGTGAGGTTCTCCAGCTGCGTGGGGATGCTCCCCGTCAACTGGTTGTTATCCAGAGAGAGGAAGGTGAGCGCGGTGAGGTTCCCCAGTTGCGTCGGGATCGGCCCCGTCAACTGGTTGTTCGACAGGGAGAGGTAGGTGAGGTTCGTCAGGTTCCCCAATTGCGTCGGGATGCTCCCGCTCAGCGTTCCGGCTCTCCACGCCCCCCTCAATTCGAGGTGCGTGAGGTTGGTCAGGTTCCCCATCTGCGTCGGAATGCTCCCGCTCAAGGTAGTCCAGGAAAGTTTGATGAAGACGAGGTTCGTCAGCTCCCCCAGCTGCGTCGGAATGCTTCCCGTGTATGGGTTAGCGCCAATGTTGAGCCTCGTGAGGTTGGCGAGGTTCCCCAGTTGCGTGGGGATGCTCCCGTTCAACTCGTTGCCCCACAAATAGAGATGGCTGAGCTCGGTTATGTCCCCCAGTTGCGTCGGAATGTCCCCCGTCAAATTGTTGACCGCCAGATAGAGATCCTTGAGCGCGGTAAGTTTCCCCAGTTGCGTTGGAATTGTCCCCGTCAATTGATTGTTGACAAGGTTAAGCCAAGTGAGCGTGGTCAGTTTCCCCAGCTGTGTTGGAATTGTCCCCGTCAACTGGTTGCTGTCCAAGCTGAGCGAAGTGAGCGCGGTCAGTTTCCCCAGCTGTGTCGGAATGTTCCCGCTTAACTGGTTGGTGCCAAGAGCAAGAGTCGTGAGCGCGGTCAGTTTCCCCAGTTGCGTTGGAATTGTCCCCGTTAACTGATTGCCGCCAAGGTTAAGCCAGGTGAGCGCGGTAAGTTTCTCCAGTTGCGTCGGAATTGTCCCCGTCAACTGGTTGTCGTTGAGGCTAAGCCAGGCGAGTGCGGTCAATTCTCCCAGCTGCGTCGGAATCTCCCCGGTCAACTGGTTGGCGTCGAGGCTAAGCCCGCCAAGCGCAGTCAGTTTCCCCAGCTGCGTCGGAATAATGCCAGTTAACTGATTGTGGTGAAGGGCAAGCCGGGTGAGCATGGTCAATTTCCCCAGCTGTGTTGGGATCGTCCCGGTTAGCTGGTTGCCGCCAAGGTGAAGCCAGGTGAGCGCAGTCAGTTTCCCCAGCTGTGTTGGGATACTCCCCGTCAACTGGTTGTCGTTGAGGCTAAGCCAGGTGAGTGCGGTCAATTCCCCCAGCTGCGTCGGAATCGCCCCGGTCAACTGGTTGACGTCGAGGCTAAGCCAAGTGAGTGCAATTAGTTTCCCTAACTGCGTCGGAATTGTCCCTGTCAACTGGTTGCCGTCGAGCCTAAGCGAAGTGAGCGTAGTCAGTTTCCCCAATTGTGTCGGGATCGTTCCGGTCAGCTTGTTGCCGCCAAGGCGAAGCGAAGTGAGCGCGGTAAGTTCCCCCAGCTGCGTCGGAATTGTCCCGGTCAACTGGTTGACGTCGAGGCTAAGCCAAGTGAGCGCAGTCAGTTTCCCCAGTTGCGTCGGAATCGTTCCCGTCAGCTGGTTGTCGGCAAGGCCAAGCCCGCCGAGCGCGGTTAGTTCTCCCAATTGCGTCGGAATGCTGCCGGTCAGCTGGTTCTTGTGAAGCGCCAGGTGCTTCAGTCCCGAGATGCCACCCAGCTGTGTAGGGATGCTCCCGCTCAACTGGTTGCTCCCCAAGTCGATACTGGTGAGATTCGTCAGTGTTCCTAGCTGCGTGGGGATCGGCCCCGTCAGCTGATTCGTATGGAGCACGAACTGCGTCAGGCCCGAGAGGCCGCCCAGCTGCGTGGGGATTGGCCCCGTCAGGCTGTTCCTATGGAGATACAGTTGGGTGAGCGCCGCGAGGCTCCCCAGTTGCGTGGGGATGCTTCCCGTCAACTGATTCTTGTGAAGCGCCAGTTTCGTCAGCGCCGAGAGGCCGCCCAGTTGCGTGGGGATGCTTCCCGTCAGGCCCCTGGTGTTCCCCAGGTCGAGGACGGTGAGATTCGTCAGATTGCCCAGTTGCGTGGGGATCGGCCCGGTCAGTTGGTTCGTGTGGAGCACGAGCTGCGTCAGCGCCGAGAGGCCGCCCAGTTGCGTGGGGATGCTCCCCGTCAGCTGCTTCCCGTTCAGGTTCAGCCCGGTCACGCGCTTCGGCGTGCCGGAGACGGTGACGCCGTCCCATGACGTGAGCGGCAGCGCCGGGCTCCAGTTGAGCGTCGCCGTGCCCGCTAGCGTGGACTTGATCGCCAGGAGCGTGTTGCAGTCCCCCGCCAGGAGGGCGTTGTCCGCAATCGGTCCCCCAAGCGTGCTCGAGATGCAGGAAGGGGGAGCGCCCGGAAGCGTCGTATCAGGGGTAGTGGCGGTGGTCGCCGTGGTGGCGGTAATGGGGGTAGTGGCGGTGATGGGGGTAGTGGCGGTGACGGGGGTAGTGGCGGTGACGGGGGTAGTGGCGGTGATGGGCGTGGTGGCGGTGGTGGGCGTGGTGGCGGTGATGGGCGTGGTGGCGGTGATGGGAGTAGTGGCGGTGATGGGCGTGGTGGCGGTGACGGGAGTGGTGGCCGTGGCGGGAGTAGTGGCAGTGGTGGGCGTGGTGGCGGTGGTGGGCGTGGTCATGGTCCCGCTCTGGGCGGACACGGGGGCGTCCCCGGACGCCGCCCCGATGACCAGCGCAAGGGAGAGGACGAACGCCGCCCCCAGCCCGATTCGCACGTTCCAGATCCGCATGACGCCCCCCTGTTGGTCGCGGAATATAGCAGACACGGAACGCCGCGCGCTCAGGGGCCGTCGAGGGCGCTGGCGGCCAGCTGTTCAAGGGCGCGGTCCTCCAGCGGCGGGTTGTGCAGCCCCGCGCGCACATCGCGGTAGTAACGCTCGATGGGGCGGCGCTTCTGCAGGCTCACGCCCCCCACCACGCGCATGGCCAGGTCGACGGCCTCGATGCAGTTGTCGAGGGCGTCGACCTTGGCCGCGGCCACGCGATCGGCGGGGGCCATGCCCGCGTGCGCGCCGGCGTCGCCGCGGGCCTCCCAGGCGCGGGCGGCGTCGGCCACGAGTGCGCGGCTGCGCTGCAGCAGCAGGTCGATGCGGGCCACGCGGCGGCGCACGCCGGGGATGGCGGCGATGGCCCCCCTGCCGCCCGGGCTGCGTTCGCGGGCGAAGGCGACGGCGTAGTCGCGCGCGGCCGTGGCCACGCCGATGGTGGTGGCGGCCACGCCGAGGGCGAACCAGACGCCGCCCGCGTGCCCCGCCTTGCGCTCGCCGCGGCGCGCCAGCAGGCGGTCGGCGGGCAGGCGCACGTTCTCCAGCACGAGGTCGTGGCTGCCGCTGGCGCGCATGCCCAGCGCGTCCCAGGTCTCGTCCACGCGCAGGCCGGGGTCGTCGCGCAGCACCATGAAATCGACGGCCTCGGGCGGCCCCCCGCCGGGCGGCTCGACGCGCGCGAGCACGACGAAGTACCAGAGCGCGGGGGCGAGCGTGACGAACGTCTTGCGCCCGTTCAGCAGCCAGCCGCCCTCCACGGGCACGGCGGCGGTTTCGGGCAGGCCGCCGCCCGCCGGGCTCCCCAGCCCCTCCTCCGTGGCGGCGGTGTTGACGAGGCGGCCCGCTTCCACGGCCCCGCGGCAGATCTCGTTGAACTAGGCGTCGGGGTAGGTGGGCGTTTCGCGCTCCGCGCCGATGCGGATGAGGTGCATGTTGAGGGCCAGCGCGGTGGCGCCGTCGCCCGCCGCGAGCCTCTCCTGCACGCGCAGGAAGCGCGAGAGCGAAAGCTCCGCGCCGCCATGCGAGCGGGGGACGGTGAGCGCGAGGAACCCCGCCTCGCGCAGGTCGGCGAAGTTGCGGTGGGGGAAGTCGCCCGCGCGGTCGTGGGCGGGGGCGCGTTCGGCGAAGCGCGCGGCGAGGGCGGCGGCCCGCGCGAGCCAGTCCGGTTCGGCCATGGCCGCAGTCTAGCGGCTCGCGCGGCGGCGGGCGGGCGCTTGTATACTGCGCCGCGCCGCGCAGACGGCGCGGAGGGAGCGCAGCCCGTGGAAGAGCCGCAGATCGTCGCCCGGCGCATCATCGAGAACGTCGAGAAGGTCATCATCGGCAAGGACCGCGAGCTGCGGCTGGCGATCACCGCCCTGCTGTGCGGCGGCCACCTGCTCGTGGAGGACGTGCCGGGCGTGGGCAAGACGATGCTGGCGCGCGCGCTGGCGGTCTCCACCGGCTGCAGCTTCAAGCGCATCCAGTTCACGCCCGACCTCCTGCCCAGCGACGTCACCGGCGTCTCCATCTACAACCAGAAGTCGGGCGACTTCGAGTTCCGCGCGGGCCCGATCATGGCCCAGATCGTGCTGGCCGACGAGATCAACCGCGCCACCCCCAAGACGCAGTCGTCGCTGCTGGAGGCCATGGAGGAGCGGCAGATGACGGTGGATGGGGCCACGTACCCCATGCCCTCCCCGTTCATGGTCATGGCCACGCAAAACCCCATCGAGTACGAGGGCACCTTCCCCCTGCCGGAAGCGCAGCTGGACCGCTTCCTCATCCGCGTCAACCTCGGCTACCCGAGCGCGCAGGACGAGGTCACGGTGCTCGACGAGCAGCAGGTGGCGCACCCCATCGACCAGCTGGCGGGCGTGACGGACGCGGGCGAGATCCGGCAGCTGCAGCGGGCCGTGCGCGAGGTCTACATCGATCCCTTGATCAAGCAGTACATCGTGGGGCTGTCGGGGGCCACGCGGCAGCACGAGGACGTGTACCTGGGCGCGAGCCCGCGCGGCTCCATCGCGCTCTTCCGCACGGCCCAGGCGCGCGCCCTGCTGGAGGGGCGCGATTACGTGGTGCCCGACGACGTGAAGGAGCTGGCGTTCGTGACGCTGGGGCACCGCGTGATCGTCAATCCGGGCGCGCGCGTGAAGGGCGCCACGGAGGCGGACGTGGTGGCCGACTGCCTGGCGCGCGTGCCCGTGCCCGGCGCGCGCGCGCGGGCCTGAGGGGGAACGCCCCGTGCGGCGCGCGCTGGCGTGGCCCTTCTCGCGGCGGCGGCGCACGGTCACGGCGCTCGTGCTGCTGTTGGCGGCGGCCTTCTTCATCGCCACCGGCACGGGCTTCTGGCTGCTCTACCGCATGGCCTACCTGCTGGCCCTCGGCGTGCCCCTCGCGCTGCTGCTGGCGTGGCTGAACACGCGCGGGCTGGAGGCGCGCGTGGAGCGTCGCACGCCCCGCGCGCAGGTGGGGCAGGAGGCGGAGGAGCTGATCGAGGTGCGCAACCGCGGCATCCTGCCCAAGCTGTGGGTGGAGGTGGAGGACCCCAGCGGGCTGCCCGGCCACCGCTCGCGGCGGGCGCTGGCCATCCCCGGGCGCGGCCTCCGCAGTTGGGTGGTGGAGACGCCCCTGCGCCGCCGCGGGCTCTACGAGTGGGGGCCGCTGCGCGTGCGCGGGGGCGACCCCTTCGGCATCTTCCAGGCCACGCGCGACTACGGGACCGCGCAGCACATCCTCGTCTACCCGCGCGTGGTGGACCTGCCGCGCTTCCAGACGCCGCCCGCGAGCCTGCCCGGCGAGGGGCGTTTCCGGCGGCGCACGCACTACATCACGCCCAACGCCAGCGGCACGCGCGAGTACGCCCCCGGCGATCCGCTCAGCCGCATCCACTGGCGCTCCACCGCGCACACCGGCCAGCTCATGGTGAAGACGTTCGAGCTGGACCCGACGAGCGACATCTGGGTGATCGTCGATCTGGAGGGGCGGCTGCAGGCGGGGGAGGGCGACGAGAGCACGGAGGAGTACGCCGTCACCATCGCGGCCAGCGTGGCCCAGCGCTACATCGCCGCCAACCGCTCCGTGGGCCTGATCTCGTTCGGGCGCGAGTACCGCGTGGTGGAGGCCGAGCGCGGCCAGCAGCAGCTCTCGCGCATCCTCGAGGCGCTGGCCGTGGCCGCGGCCACGGGCGAGGTCCCGCTCGAGAACCTGCTGCTCGAGGAGCAGCGCCGCTTCGGGCGCCACACCACGCTCGTGCTGGTGACGCCCTCGACGGAGGGGCGCTGGCTGACGACGGTGCGGGCGCTGTCGCAGCGGGGCGTGCGCGTGGCGGCGGTGCTCGTCGACGCGGGTACCTTCGGCAAGGGGGAGTCGCCCCTCGCGCTCTACGGCGAGCTGGCGGCGAGCGACGTCCTCACCTACACGGTGGCGCGCGGCGACGACCTGTCGCTGGCGCTCAGCACGAGCGCGGTGGGGGCGGACGCATGGCAGGGCTGACGGCGGCGGCGGGCCGCGGAACGCGCCTGCGGCGCTTCGCGCTGGGCGCGCCGCGCCTGCTCATGAGCTGGGAGGACTGGTTCACGCTGGCCCCCGCGCTCATCACCTACGTGGCCCTCGCCGTGGCCGTCCAGCAGGCGGACTGGGTGCGCGACTTCCCCTCGCTCGCGCCGGTCGTGATCGGGGGCATGGTCGTGGGGCTGGCGGCGGCGCGCACGCGGGCCGCCCAGTGGCTGGTGCAGCCCGCCGCCCTCCTGCTCGGCCTCGCGCTGGTGATGACCACGGTCCAGCCCTACGGGGCGGGCGATGCCTTCACCGACCGCGTGGCCGACCTCGTGGCGCGCATGCGCGAGTGGGTGTCCGTGGTGCGCGACGGCGACGTGAGCACCGACAACCTCCCCTTCGTGCTGCTGGTGCACGGACTGGGCGCGATCGTCACCTATACGGCGGCGTGGGCGATCTTCCGCTGGCGCAACGCGTGGCTGGCCGTCGTCCCCGCGGGCGCGGGCCTGCTGGCCATCATCGCCACCACCGCGGGGCGCCCCAGCGGGGCCTTCCTCATGTTCTCCATCGGCGCCCTGCTGCTCGTCGCGCGGCTCCACCTGCAGCGCTCGCTGGCGGGCTGGGACCGCGAGCGCGTGGACCGCCCCGAATGGCTGAGCGCGCAGGCCGCGCAGCTGGCCGTGGCGTTGACCGTGGTCATGGTGGTGATCGCCTGGCAGCTGCCCATCGGGCGGCAGGCGGCGGCCACGGAACGCGCCCTGTCCGCCGTCGCCTCCCCCTTCCAGCGGCTGGCCGACCCCGTCGAGCGGCTCTTCGCGAACCTCGCGGGCGGCGGCGGCGGCAACTTCCACAAGTTCGGGACCACGCTGGCCATCCGCGGCGACGTGGCGCTGGGCTCGCGCGTGCTGTTCGAGGTGCGCGGCGACTTCACCGGCCTCGTGCGTGGCACCAGCTACGACCGCTACACGGGCGCGGGCTGGAAGGCCACGGACCGCGCGGAGACGGAGACGAACGCGGGCGAGGCCATCACCGCGGGCGTCGAGGGCCGCGCCTACCGCGAACGCGCCGTCACCGAGCTGGACGTGACCGTGTTCGACGACGAGGAGGCGCTCTTCTCCACGGGCACGCCCCTCGGCGCGAACATCGACGCCCGCGCCGACCTGCCGCGCTCCTTCGCGGGCGACATCGAGCGTCTGCGCGCCCGCGACGGCTTCTCCAACGGCGACCGCTACCGCGTGCTCGGCTCCGTGAGCCTCGCCACGCCCGACCAGCTGCGCGCCGACTCCGCCGCCTACCCGGCGTGGGTGCGCGAGCGCTACCTGCAGCTGCCCGACGACCTGCCCGAGCGCGTGACGGCGGCGGCGACGGCGGCGGCCGAAGAGGCGGGCGCGGCCAACCCCTACGATCGGACCCTCGCCATCCAGGCCCTGCTGCGCGAGTTCGAGACCGACTTCGGCGTGCCCTCCGCCCCCTCCCGGCGGGACGCGGTGGACTACCTGCTGTTCGACCTGCAGCGCGGCTACTTCGACTACTTCGCCACGGCCATGACGGTCATGCTGCGCACGCAGGGCGTGCCCGCGCGCATCGCCGTGGGCTACCTGCTGGACCCGGAGGATTTCGCGGCGGACGGCTCCTTCTCCGTGCGCAAGGACGACGCCTACTCGTGGGTGGAGGCGTTCTTCCCCACCTACGGCTGGGTGGAATTCCTGCCCGGCGAGGCGCTGGTCGTGCTGGGCGAGGGCCCCGGCCTGCTGACGGGCGAGGCCAGCGGCGAGTTCATCGAGCTGCCGCTCGACGTCCTGCCGCTGGAAACGCTCACGGGGGAGGACGCCGAACTCACGCTGGACGAGCTGCTCACGCCCTTCCCGTCCGGCGCCGCGGGGCCGCCGCGGGCGCTGTTCTGGGGCATCGGCGGCGCGCTGGCGGCGCTGGCGGCGGCGCTGCTGGGCGGGCGGCTGCTCTGGGCGTGGGGCCTGCGCGGCCTGCGCGGGATGCCGCGGCAGTGGGGCGGCGTCGAGCGCCTGGCGGGCTGGGCCGGGCTGCGCGCCGCCGACTCGGAGAGCGCGCGCCGCTGGGGCGAGCGCCTGGGTGAGGCGCTGGGCCGCCCCGATGAGGCCGAGGCCCTGAGCGCGGCCTTCGAGGAGGCGCGCTACGGCCCGCCCGACCTGGAGCGCACGAGCGCGGACGAGACCGCCGACGCCTACCGCGCCCTGCGCAACGCGCTGGCGGCGCGCCTCATCGGACGCGGTCGCCACCCCCGCGCGGACAAGCCCGCGGACGGGGAAGACGCGGGCGAGCCGGACGAACAGGGAGACGGCCATGCCGGATAACTGGATCGAAGGGAACCTGGGGCTTCGGCTCCACCGTGCGCGCAGCTGGATCGAGCGGGCCCGATTGGTGGCAGATGACGCCGATGCCACATTCATCTTCTCGTGGATCGCCTTCAACGCGGCCTATGTGGAGAAGCACAAGGTCTTCACTGAGGCGAGCACGGAGCGCGACAGGTTCAGGGAGTACTTCAGGAAAATCCTCGACCTGGATTCCAACCATGCGATTCAGAATGCGGTCTGGGAAGAGTTTCCCGGGTCCATCAGCTTTCTGCTGGAAAACCAGTATGTCTACGCTCCCTTCTGGTTCCATTGGAATGGAATGAAGGGATTCTCCGACTGGGAATCTCGATTTAATAGCGAACGAAGTCGCGCGAATAATGCGTTTCTATTCAAGGAAATCAGAGAAACTGAAGCCATTCTGGCCATGCTGTTTGACCGCCTCTACGTTCTTCGGAACCAACTCCTGCACGGTGGCGCCACCTGGAACGGATCGGTGAATCGGCGGCAGGTCGAGGACGGAGCGCGAATCATGGCCTTCCTCGTGCCCTTGTTCCTCGACCTCATGGAAGCCAACCCGAAAGTCGATTGGGGTTCGCCACCGTACCCCGTCGTGAATTGAGCCGCTCACACGTTGAAGAGGATGTTGAGGACGTCGCCGTCGCGCACGACGTACTCCTTGCCCTCCGTGCGGAGCAGGCCGCGCTTGCGCGCCTCCGCCTCGGCGCCGCAGGCGATCAGGTCCTCGTAGCGGATGACCTCGGCGCGGATGAAGCCGCGCTGCAGGTCGGAGTGGATGCGGCCCGCGGCCTCGGGGGCGGTGGCGCCCCCGGCGATGGTCCAGGCACGGCATTCGTCGGGCCCGACGGTGAGGAAGCTGATGAGGCCGAGCAGGGCGTAGCTGCGGCGCACGGCCTCGGCCATGCCGCTGCGCCCGCCGCCCGCCTCGCGCCGGAACTCCTCGGCCTCGTCGTCGTCGAGCTCGTTCAGCTCCATCTCGAAGCGTCCGCCCATGACCGCGAGGTCGCGCGCGGGCCCGGAATGGGCGGCGCGCAGCCCCTCCTCGATGGCCTCCCGCCGGAGCAGGTCGTCCTCGCCCACGTTCACGAGGTCGAGCAGCGGCTTCTCCGTGAGGAAACGGGCGCCCCCGAGCAGGCGGCGGTCCTCGGCGGAGAGGCCCTGCGCGCGGATGGGCGTCTCTTCCTCGAGGCCGCCCTTCATGCGTTCGAGCAGGTCGCGCACGGCCTGCGGGGCGGCGCGCTCGCCCGCCTTGAGCGAGCGCATTTCGACGTCGATGCGCTCCAGCCGCCGCTCGATGAGGGCGAGGTCGGCGAAGGCCAGTTCGAGGTCCATGGAGGCGATGTCGCGCGAAGGATCCACCGAGCCGTCGGGATGGGGCACGGCGCCGTCCTCGAAGGCGCGCACGACGTGGATGAGGGCGTCCACGGCGGCGAGGTCGTTGAGGAAGCGCCCGCCGATGCCCTCCCCCGACCCGAAGCGCTCGCCCGCGACGGGGAAGTCGACGTACTCGATCGTCGCGTTGGTCGTGCGTTTCGGGCGGTAGAGCGCGGACAGGCGGTCCACGCGCGCGTCGGGCACGGGCACGGAGCGGATGGCGGGTTTGGCGTCGCCTCCGCCGAAGCCGCCGACGGGGGCGTCCCCGCGGGAGACGGCGTTGAAGATGGTGGTCTTGCCCGAACGGGGCAGGCCGATGATGCCGGCGCGCATGGCCCGAACCTACGCGCCCGCTTCGTCGGGCGCGAGCGCGGCACGGCAGCGCGGGGCCAGTTCGCACTGGCCGCAGCGCGGGCGGCGAGCGTGGCAGAGGCGCTTGCCGTGGAGCACCACGAGGGCGTGGAAGCGGGCGAGCGCGGGCCTGTCCGACGGCAGCCGCTCCGCGAGCCAGCCGCGCCAGTCCGCGTCCGACGCGGGACCGTGCCCCAGACGCGAGAAGAGGCGGCGCGCGTAGGCGTCCACGACGACGGCGGGCTTGTGCGCGGCGTAGAGGAGGATGGCGTCGGCGGTCTCCTCGCCGATGCCCCAGGTGGCGAGCAGGCGCTCGCGCTGCGCGTCGGGCGGCAGCGCGAGCAGCGCCGCCAGCGATCCCTCGCGGGCGATGAGGTCGAGGAAGGCGCGCAGCTTGCGCGTCTTCGTGCGGTACTGCCCGGCGGGCCGGATGAGCGCCTCGATGTCCGCGTCGGAGAGCGCCGCCAGCCGTTCGGGATCGAGGACGCGGGCCCCGCGCAGGCGCTCGATGGCGCGTTCCGCGTTGGCCCACGCCGTGCGCTGCACGAGGATGGCGCCCAGCGCCACCTCGAAGGGATCGGCGCCTTCGTCCCAGTGCCAGCGCTCGCCGCCGTGCATGCGCGCCAGCGCCTCCACCACGGAGGGGATGGTGGGAACGGTCACCGGGTCATCGGCATCATCCTGTTGGCGAGCAGGCGAGCCAATTTCTCGCGCTCCGACCATTTCACAACATGAGAGACTTTCTTGACCAGATTGAGGTTCTCCTCCCGCCAGACGCCACTGGTGTCGTCGAACAGCGAGACCATCTCAGCAGGCAACGGTCCACGCGCTGGGGCGCTCAGGTCGGAGCAGCTGGCAAAAACCTGCACGCTTCGCCGTCGCGCTGCGGAGGGAGTATCGCCAGCGAGCAGGAACATGAGCGAGGTCCTGTCGTCCGCCGAGACTTCGTAGTCCACCGTCCAGGCAATCCCCGATCCGCCGCTGCGTTTCACGCCCCTGCGAATGCTGAACGCCTGTTCCCTGAGCCAGCCGTCCACTTCGTCTGCGATCGACCGCGTCGCGTGTGGCTGGAATGTGAACTGGACATCCGCGATGCGGAGAGCGGCCTGCCCAAGGCGGTGCAGCGCATCCGCGATCTCTGTGCGTTCGCTGACGCGGAGTATCAGTTGCCCCCGATCCCGCCTGATATCCAGAGTCAGGCAGACATCATCGACCAAGGCACGCTGGTTCTCAGTCAGCTCACCGCTGACGGATTGCATGCGGAGCCAGCCCAGCGTGTCCCCATAGTCGGTCAGCAAGTAGGTGCCATCCTGTTCAAGGACGAAGAGGTCGATGAGATCCCCGTCGGGATAGAGCAGGGGCGTCCGCACACGCACAGCCCCCTGGGCTGCATCCGCGCATTTGAAGAGCGACGGAAGGCCGTCGCGCAGCAACTCAGACAGATCGTGGGGCTTCATAGCGGCATCTCCTCCTGCCATGCTGGCGGATACATCACGCCCGTGTGCATGATTGTGGCCTCCACGCAGAACTGCCGCCAGACCTCCACGGGGCGATCCCAGGATGCAGTGATGTCCGGTGGGGCATAGGCGTCCCTGTCCTTGAACCGTTCGGACCACTGGTGCTTATGCACATCACGCAGCAGATCGCCGGACGGATTGCGGTGCTCCCTGCCCAGGTCGAGGCTGAGAATCCGACCAGTCCTGCGATGAATCAGCGCATAGCTGAGTTTCTGCGACCGGGGGTTCCACCAGGCGTCAACGAAAGCGACCAGCCCGGCTCCGAAAGCACAGGCACTCGAAAGCTTGCTGCTGGCCAGTTGCTCTCCGATTGCCTCCAGATCAGGTCGCCGGCAATGTGCTTGGTCGGGTCGGCAAGAAGTGCGTCGAACTCCTGCTGCTCAATCATCTCTCGGGCGCGGCGTCCCCGACGGGGGCGGGCTCGTCCGGCTCGGGCGCGACGGCGTCCGCGGACCCGGCTGCCTTGGCCTCCCGCCGCGCCTGGAAGGGGACCCAGTAGGTCTCGTAGAGGTGGTCGGCGACCTGGAAGACGATGCCGCCGAACGCCGCCGAGGCCAGCGTGATGAGCCAGTCGTTCACGTCCCGCATGTTCTGCAGGAAGGCCTCGATGAGCATGTACCACGCGCTGATCGCGCCCACCGCGAAGCCGACGACGAAGGGCGTGACGCGACGCCAGACGCGGACGATCCTCTCCCTGTCGGGCATGTCCGCAGTCTAGCACGCGAGGCCGAGGCGGCGCTCAAGGCGGGCGAGCTCGGGCAGCAGGCGTCCGGATGCGCGGGCGATGGCGCGTTCGGCGCGGGCCACGGCGCGCAGCTCGGCGGGGCTGAAGGCGCCGTCCGCGCGCAGGGCCTCGAACTCCGCGCGGTCCTCCTCGATCAGCTCGCCCGCGGGCGTGAGCCACCAGTCGAGCGCCAGGTCGCGGTAGGCCACCTCGCCCTCCCCGAAGCGCACGCCCGCGACGGCGTCGAAGCGGTGGGCCACGATGCGCCCGCCCGCGCTCATGCGGTAGACGGTGTAGGGGCGGGCGCGCCAGAAGTAGCCGTGGGAGACGGCGCCGGGCGGGATGGCGACGGGCGTGGCGAAGGCCCCGCCCCCCTCCGGCATGGCGAAGCGCAGCACCACCAGCGCGGGGGAGGCGTGGACCAGGGCGCAGCGGTAGCGCCGCTCGCTCCCGTCGGGCTTGCGCTTGCGCTCGATCCAGACGGCGTCCGCGCCCATGCCGCCATCATGGCCGAGGCCGCCCCCGCGCGCGACGGGGCGCGATGGCCTATCATGGCGGCCATGCGCGGAACCGGTCGCTTCGTCCTCACCGTCCTGCTGGCGGCCCTGCTGCTGGCCGTGCTCTACCTCGTGCTGAGCGCGCTGGTGGACGGCTACTTCGGCGGCGACATCTACCCCGACGGCGCGGTCCCCGACAGCTGGGCCGCCCCCGACAGCTGGAGCGAGTGGCAGGCCATCGTGGTGGTGGCGGCGGGACTCCTGCTGGCCGTGGCTGCGGTCGCGGCCTGCGCCCTGCTGGTCGCGCTCACGGGGCTGGCGCTGACGGCGCGACGGCTGCTGCGCGAGAACGTGGCCGCCACGCTCGACTCGGCGCGCACGCTGATCGACGAGGCGCGCGGCACCGCCGAGTTCGTGGGCGAATCGGCGGTCGGCCCCATCATCCGCGTCCACTCCATCCTCAGCGGTGTGCGCCGGGGGATGGGGGCCGCGGGCGCCGCGGGCAGGCGCTTCCGGGGCCGGCGGTGAGCGGCGAGCCGGAGATCGGCGGCGAACGCGCGGACGGCGGCGACGGCCCCGCGGCGCTCCTCGCGCGGGCGCGGGCATTTGCCGCGGACGCGCTGGGACGCGCGCGCGGCGGCGAGCGGTCCGCGCGGGCCGTGAGCGGGGCGCGCTCCCTCGCGCGCGAGACGCTGGAGCGGGGCCGCGAAGGCGCGCGCGAGAAGGAGTCGGAGCTGTGGGCCCGCTACCGCGCCCTCACGAAGGAGCGGCGCTCCCGCTAGCCCGTCGCGCCCGCGCTGCTACGCTGGGGACGGCCCTTCGCGCGGAGAGGTGCTGGAGTGGCTGAACAGGCACGCCTGGAAAGCGTGTAGGGGCACCCGTCCCTCGCGGGTTCGAATCCCGCCCTCTCCGCCAGCCTTGCTCCCCGTCGCCGGAATCGTGATAAGGTAGAGGCCGTGCCGGAGACCTACACCGTCCAGCTTTCGTTCCGATCTGAGGATGTGCGTGGGCGCGATCTCCTTGCCGAGATCGCCTCGGATATCCTGAATTGGGCTCAGCGTGGCGAATTCGTTGTGAACGATGCCTTTCCCTACTACGGGGATTGGCAGATGCCTACCCGCGGGAACTTTCAGGTCGATGGCGCGATTGCCACGCCCAGCGAGTGGTGGCGCATGGCTTGGAGGCAGCCGGACCCTCGGGAGCGGCAAATTGACTGGTTCACTGCAGTGCAGCTGGCAACTCGTGGTGATGAAGTTGAGTGTCGCCTGCGCATTCGGATTAGTGCTCATGCTGGCGTTGTGATGGATGTGGATGCGACTGTCGAGCCACCTGGTATCGTACCGCAGTTGGTTGAAAAGCCGGGGCTGAGCGCAACCTGCATGAACGAACCTGTGTATGGAACCCCCAGAGACCTCACCGGCCCGCATGTTGGGGCATTTGTGACTGAGCGCCTCGAGTACTTTGGTCGACGGCTACCTATCGTGATGGTCAGTGTTGAGCAAGAAACAGGTCGAGCGCTGATCGACGCTCACAGACTGGCTGGACGGTTGGCGGGGTTAGCTGAAGTCGTTTCGCTGCGTGATGGAGAAGCATCTTGGGAACTCACGAAGCAGATTGGGAAAATATTCTCTTGTTTTAACGGGGCTGTCAGAATCTATTGGCCAAATCTCAATACCAAACGAGACAACCCATTTGACCACAGGCTCTGGGTTCCAGATCATATTATGCGGCAAAGTCCCCGGATCTTCATTCACAATCTCTTTGAACATCTTTGCATGAGAGTTGGGCGAGCACTAGAAGAGTCTCCTATCTGGAATGAGGTCCATCGCAAGATTCAAGAACAGCAGGACGAAGAATCCCGTCAGCAGCTTATGCGCTTGGGTGTTGACAAGGAAATGGCTGAAAAATTGCTCACATTAGTCGAAGCAGGCAAGAAAGATGTAGAAGCAGATCGAGACGAAGCTCTGAAGATGGCAGCTACTACTGAGAGTCAGTTGTCTATCAATGAGAATCGATTGAAGAAAATCGAACGTGAGCTAAATGATACTCAAAAAGAAAACGATCAACTCAGGATTGCCCTTGCGGCAGCATCGATTCCCCAGAAAGAGATTGTGGATATTGATCCTGAAATCACGAGTGTCCTTGAAGCAGTCCAGTATGCACTAGATCTTCCCAATCTGGTGTTCTGTGACAGCGCATTGGATTCTGCTGAGGAATCGCAATCCAATCGTGGTCCCGATGTCTACAAGGTTCTTAAGGCACTCAACCGTTTGGCAATCGAGTATCGCACGGGGCTTGGGAAAAGCGTGAATGATTGGATTAAGGAGCGTGTTTCGGACGTGTCCTTTGATTATGCGCATCACCTCAGTGATACCACTGCAACTCAGCGAGAAGATGACCATACCTTCGGTGGTATCCTCATGCCGAAGCATCTCAAATTTGGTGGTGGGCATAACACTCAGAACCAAGTGCGAGTCCACTTTGAGTTCGAATTCCCTGATGATCCTCCCCGATGCATGATTGGGTGGTGTGGAAAACACTTGCCGAACACGCAAACGTAGCGCCCTCTCCGCCAGCCCCCTAGTGGCGGAAGTGGCGGACGCCCGTGAAGACGAGGGCCGCGCCGTACTGGTCGCAGCAGTCGATGCAGTCCTGGTCGCGGCGCGCGCCGCCCGGCTGCGCGATGGCCGCCACGCCCGCGCGGCAGGCCCGCTCCACGGCGTCGTCCCACGCGAAGGGGAAGAAGGCGTCGCTGGCGAGCACGGCCCCGCGCAGGTCGCCGCCCGCCTTCTCCAGCGCCAGCTCCACGCTCTTCACGCGGTTGGGCTGGCCCGCGCCCATGCCCAGCAGGCGCCCCTCGCGCACGACCGTGATGGCGTTGCTCCGGACGTGCTTCACGCAGCGCCAGGCGAAGCGCAGGTCGGCGAGTTCGGCGGGCGTGGGCGCGCGCTGCGAGACCACGCGCAGGTCGATGGCGTCGGCGTCGAGCGCGTCGGCGTCCTGCAGCAGCCAGCCGCCGCCGATCTGGCGCAGGGCGCGTCCGCCGCGGTTGGGCGGGCGCGCCTCAAGGATGCGCAGGTCCTTCGATTTGCCCCGCAGCACGCGCAGGCCGTCGTCCGTGTAGCCGGGGGCGATGACGATTTCGTAGAACATGCGCGTCTCGCCGTCCGCGGGGTTGCGGAATTCGCGCAGCTCGCGCGCGAGGGCCTCGTCGAGCGGGCGGTTGAAGGCCACGATGCCGCCGAAGGCGCTCACGGGGTCGCCCGCCACGGCCAGCCGGTAGGCCTCGCACGGGTCGTCGCGCGTGGCCGCGCCGCAGGGGTTGGCGTGCTTCACGATCACGCAGGCCGGCCCGGGGAAATCGTTGACCGCGCTCCAGGCGGCGTCGGCGTCGAGGTAGTTGTTGTAGGAGAGCTCCCTGCCGTGGTGCTGGACGGCGGCGGCGACGCCCCCGGCGTCCGCGGCGGCGAGGGCGGCGTCGCCGTAAAGGGCGGCGGACTGGTGCGGGTTCTCGCCGTAGCGCAGCCCCGCGAGGCGCTCCAGCGGGAGGGTGAGGGCGGGCGGCGGGGCATCCTCCGCCCACAGCCACTCGGCCACGACGGCGTCGTACGCGGCCACGTGCTGGAACGCCTTCCAGGCGAGGCGGCGGCGGGCGGCGGGGTCGGGACCGCCCGCGCGCAGGGCGGCGAGCGCCTCCGCGTAGTCGGCCGGATCGCAGAGGGCGACCACGTGCTCGTGGTTCTTGGCGGCGGCGCGGAGCATGGTCGGCCCGCCGATGTCGATGTTCTCCACGCCCTCGGCGAAGGTCGCGCCCGCGCGCGTGACGGCGGCGCGGAAGGGGTAGAGGTTGCAGGCCACGAGGTCGATGGGGGCGAACCCGTGGTGGTCGAGGGCCGCGCCGTGGGCGGCCAGGTCGCGCCGCGCGAGGATGCCCGCGTGCACGGCGGGATGGAGCGTCTTCACGCGCCCGTCGAGCATCTCCGGCAGGCCCGTGATCTCCTCGACGCCGGTGGCGGGGACGCCCGCAGCCTCGATGGCGCGGCGCGTGCCGCCGGTGGAGACGAGCTCCCAGCCGAGCTCGTGCAGCCCGCGGGCGAGCTCCTCGATGCCGGTCTTGTCGTGGACGCCGAGCAGGGCGCGCATGGGGCCTCCGTGCTTCCGCGCGGGAAGCGGACGGCCCAGGCGAGCGGCCATGCGTTGGATTCGTCCGGGCTCCCCCGCGGTGCTCCGCGTGCGCCAGTCGCCCGAACGGGGACAGGATAGCACGGACAAAGGCGTCGAACGCAACGCCGCCCGCGAGCGTGGACAATGTGCGACGATCACGGGGCGTTCACATGCAACCGG
This sequence comes from Tepidiformaceae bacterium, assembly GCA_958295975.1. GTDB lineage: Bacteria > Chloroflexota > Dehalococcoidia > Tepidiformales > Tepidiformaceae > UBA2991. The sequence goes on from OY282446.1 coordinate 1,496,623, forward strand.
AAGGGTGGGCGACGGAGATGACCGCGGCCCCCGCCACCACGGCAACCATCCTCATCATCGAGGACGAGGAAGCGCTGCTCCTCGCCATGGCCCACCACCTGCGCCGCGAGGGCTACGGGGTGCTCACGGCGGCGCGCGGGGACGACGGCCTGCGGCTGGCGCGCGAACGCGAACCCGACGCCATCGTGCTGGACCTGATGCTGCCGGGCGTGGACGGCATGGGCGTCTGCCGCGCGCTGCGCCGCGATTCGCGCGTGCCCATCATCATGGTCACCGCGCTGGGCGGCGAGGGGGACCGCATCGTCGGGCTGGACGCCGGCGCGGACGACTACCTGCCCAAGCCCTTCGGCATGCGCGAGCTGCTGGCCCGCGTGCGCGCGCTGTTGCGGCGCGCCCCCGCGCGCACGGCGGAACCGCCCGCGGAGGACATGCTGCGCTCCGGCGATCTGGAGGTGAACGCGGCGCGGCGCGAGGTGCGGCGCGGCGGCGCGCTGGTGCGCATGAAGCCCCGCGAGTTCGAGCTGCTGCTATTCTTGCTGCGAAACCCCGGCCAGGTGCTCTCCCGCGAGCACATCCTGGAGTCGGTCTGGGAGCATGATTTCCACGGTGACGCGCGAACGGTCGACGTGCACGTGCGCTGGCTGCGCCAGAAAATCGAGGCGAACGCGGCCAGCCCCGAGCGCATCCGCACGGTGCGCGGGAGCGGCTACCTCTTCGAGGGCTAGGCGGACGCCGTGAGCGGGCTCGACCGTCGCGCGGCGCTCGGGGGCGCCATCGGGGCGCTGGCGGGCGCCGCGCTGGCCGCGATCGTGGCGGCGGCGGGCGGCGGCGCGCCCTGGATCGCGCTTGCGGTGCTGGCCGCCGGCGGCGCGGGCGCGCTTGCGGCCTTCCTGCCCCTGCGCGGCACGGCGCAATCCCTGCGCGAGACGTCCGCCGCGGCGCGCGCCCTGCGCGGGGCCAGCCTCTCCGTGCGCGCCGTCCGCACGACCGGCCCCACGGCGGAGCTGACGCACGAATTCAACGCCATGGCGGAGGCCATCGAGGAGTCGTCGGGGCTGATCGCGGCGGAGCGCGCCCGCCTGGAAGCGGCCATGGCGGCCGCCGCCGACGCCATCATGGCGGTGGACGGCGAGACCGTCGTGCAGTACGCCAACCCGGCGGCGCTGGCCCTGCTGGACGTGGAGGCCGCCGGCGTGACGGGCCGCACGCTCATCGAGAGCGTGCGCGACTACGAGCTGGACGCGCTGGCGCGGCTGGCGGCGGCGGGAGAGGCCCCGCCCGCGCAGGTCATCCCCTTCGGGCGCGAACGCACGCCCCTGCGCGCGCTGGCCACGCCCGTGCCCGAAGGGGGCGCGTGGGCCGCGCTGCTGGTGCTGGTCGACCTCTCCCCCGTGCACCGCGTGGACCACGTGCGGCGCGACTTCATCAGCAACGTCTCGCACGAGTTGCGCACGCCCATCGCCGCCATCGGCGCGCTGGTGGAGACGCTGGAGCTGGGCGACCTGGACCGGCGCGAGCAGGCGGCCTTCCTGCGCCGCATCCGCGAACAGGTCGAGCGCATGGCCGCGCTCACGGTCGAGCTGCTCGACCTCTCGCGCATCGAGTCGGGGGCCATTCACCTGTCCCCGGAACGGGTGGACCTGCGCGCGGCGGTGGCGGAGGCGATGGCCGGGCTGGCGCCCCAGCTGGAGGAGCGCGGCGTGCGCGTCGAGGGCCCCGGCGACGACGTGCCCGGGCTGGAGGCGGACCGCTCGGCCACCGTCCGCATCGTCACCAACCTGCTCGACAACGCCCTCAAGTTCAGCCCCGCGGGCAGCGCCATCACGGTGGACGTGCGGGACGAGGACGCGCTCGTGGCGGTGGAGGTGTGCGACGACGGCCCGGGCATCGCCGAGCAGGACCTGGAGCGCGTGTTCGAGCGCTTCTACAAGGCGGAGCATTCGCGCGCGGGCGGGGGCGCGGGCCTGGGGCTGGCCATCGTCAAGCACCTCGTGCAGGCGCATGGGGGCACGGTGGCGGCGCGCAACGAGGCGGGCCGCGGCGCCGCCATGACCGTGCGCCTGCCCCGGCGCTTCACGGGCCGCGAGCCGCGCACGCCCCCCGAGGCGCTCGCGTGATCGAGACGCTGCTGGTCACCTTCGCCGCCGGCATCCTCGCGGGCGTGGCGCTTGCGGCCTGGTCGAAGCGCCGCAAGCGCTAGCCGCGCCGCGGAATGCGACGCCCCGGCCAGCGTTGTTCGCGCTCGTCTGGCCGGGGCGTCAGGGGCGGGGGAAGGCTAGCCGCCGCCCGCGGCCTCCGTCTCCGCCTGCGCCGTCCCGTGCGTGACGAGGTGGCGCATGTCCGCGGGCACGTCGGGCAGGCCCACGATGAAGAGGCCCTCCGAAACGGGCGGGGGCACGTCGAAGACGTTGTTGAACTTGTGCACCGAGTCCCAGATGCCGATGCCGATGGTCAGCTCGACGACCTGCTCCTCGCTGAAGTGCTCCCGGAGGCGGTCCATGAAGGCGTCGTCCACGTTGTTGGCGTGGTTGAGGATGAAGTCCTCGGCCAGCTCGAGGGCGACCTTCGTGCGCTCGGGGAGATCGGAGTTCCGGAAATCAAGCGCCTGCTTGATCATCTCCTCGTCCATGCCTTCCTGCTGCGCCGCAGCAGAGCGGGCCGGGATTCAGTAACGGCAGCCGTTGGTGTTCGAGGAGTAGAGCCGGATGAGCTCCTTGAGCACCGGGTCGAGGGTGCTGTGGGACCACAGCAGGCCATAGTTGAACATGAAGCCCTTGAAGAGGTCGGGGCGGTGCATGTACACCCCGCCGAACCCCTCCATGCCTCCGACTTCGCTGACGCGCGGCATCGCCTGCTCCTTCGGCCCGCGCCTCTGGCCGGGCCTTCGCGTATCCTGCGCAGTATAGCGCCATCCGCGACGCGCGGGGGCGCGGGGAGATGCGATGAAGCTGCTCGAGGGAAAAAAGGCGATCGTGCTGGGCGCGTCCAGCGGCATCGGCTGGGCCATCGCCGAGCGCTTCGCCGAGCACGGCGCGGACGTGATCGTGGCCGCACGCCGCGTCGGGAACCTGGAGCGGCTGGCGGACGCCATCGGCGGCACGGCCATGCGCTGCGACGGGCGCGATCACGACGACCTGAAGGCGCTGGCGGACGCGGCCCTCGCCAAATGGGGCACGCTCGACGTGGCGGTCAACTCGGCGGGCGTGGTGCGCGGGGCGCTCATCCGCGACATCACGCCCGAAGACCTGCGCGCCGTCGCCGACATCCAGTACTTCGGCTTCATCTACTTCATGAAGCACATGGGGAACGCGCTGGCGGCGAGCGGGGGCGGCTCGCTCATCAACATCACCTCGACCACCGCCATCTCCGTGCCGACCGGGCTGACGCCCTATTCGGCGGCCAAGGCGGCCATCAACTTCGCCACCAAGATCGCGGCGCGCGAGTACGGCCCCGACCAGGTGCGCGTGAACGCCGTGGCCCCCACCTTCGTGCCCACGGCCATGAACAACTACGGCGGGGGCACGCCCATCGACGACGCGCGCGTCGAGCTGGCGCCCGACAACCCCACGGCGCAGGGCTTCATCGAGCAGACGCCGCTGGGCCGCGTCACCACCGTGGACGACTGCGCCGACGTGACGCTGGCGGTGGCCAGCGACCTCTTCGGCGACATCACCGGGCAGGTCATCCCCGTGGACGGGGGCAACCACCTGCTGCGCCTGCCGGAGACGCGGCGGCGGTGAGCGCTCCGGAACTGGCGGGGCTGGCGCAGGTGGCCCAGCCGAGCCGCGACCTGGCGCGTTCGACGGCCTTCTACCGCGACGCCCTCGGGCTGCGCCACGTGGCCACCTTCGACCCGCCCGGGCTGGCCTTCTTCGACCTCGGCGGCGCGCGCCTCATGCTCGACGCCATCCCGGGCGCGATCGACCATGCGGGCTCGCCGCTCTACTTCCGCGTGGACGACGTGGCGGCGGCGGTGGCGGCGCTGCGCGGGCGGGGCGTGGAGATGGAGCAGGGGCCGGAGCTCGTCCACCGCGACGAGGCGGGCGACTTCGGCGAGCCGGGCGTGGAGGAGTGGATGGCCTTCTTCCGCGACCCCGACGGCAACGTCCTCGCCCTCGCGGAGCGCCGCGCCCCCTGACCGTCGAAGGCGGACGTGGCGAATGGCGCGCCGTTACGCGCCCCGCGCCAGCTCCGCCAGCGAGCCCTCGATCAGCCGCATCCCGAACTCCAGCCCCAGGGGAATGGCGCGCTCGTCGATGACGAACCCCGGGTCGTGGTGCCGCCCCGGGCCGCCCTCCCCCTCCCGCCGCGCCCCCAGCCAGAAGTAGCAGCCGGGCCGCTCGCGCAGGAAGTAGGCCATGTCCTCCGCGCCCATGCCCGGCGTGGCCCGCGGCGCGGACCCGAAGAAGCGCTCGGCCTCGGCCCGCACGAACGCCGTCACGCCCTCGTCGTTCACGAGCGGCGGGCAGCTGGTGCGGTGCTCCACCGTGGCGGTCGCGCCGAAGGCCGCGCACACGCCCGCGCACACCTCCTCGACGCGCGCCACCATGCGGTCGCGCACGCTCTCGCGGTAGGTCCGCAGCGTGCCCCGCAGCTCCGCCGACTCGGCGATCACGTTGCCGCGGAAGCCCGCCTCCAGCTTGCCGATGGTGAGCACGCCGCTCTCCAGCGGCGGCAGCGAGCGGCTGACCACCGTCTGCAGCGCCGTGATCGCGTGCGCCGCCACCACCACCGCGTCCACCGACTGGTGGGGCGAGGCCGCGTGCCCGCCCCGCCCCGCGATGACGATGCGCAGGCTGGTGGGCGAGGCGAAGAACGGCCCCGCCGCCGCGTTGATCGCCCCCACGGGCACGTCCGCGCTGATGTGCAGCCCCAGGCAGCGCTCCACGCGCGGCTCCTCGAGAATGCCCTCCTCGATGCACAGCGCGGCCCCGCCCGACGCCTCCTCGGCGGGCTGGAAGACGAAGCGCACGGCGCCCGCCAGCGAGTCGCGCGCATTCGCCGCCAGCTCCGCCAGCCCCAGCGCGATGGCCGCGTGCGCGTCGTGCCCGCAGGCGTGCATCACGCCCTCGCGTTCGGAGGCGAAGGGCAGCCCCGTCTTCTCCGGCACGGGCAGGGCGTCGATGTCCGCGCGCCAGAGCACGCACGGCCCCTCGCGCGCCCCCCGCGCCAGCGCCGTCGCCCCCGTGCGCGCCAGCGGGCGCACGTCCTCCAGCCCCAGCGCGCGCAGCCGCTCGAGGATGACGCGCTGCGTGCGCTCCTCCCGCCAGGAGAGTTCGGGATGGCGGTGCAGGTCGCGCCGCGTCGCGATTGCCGCGTCCGCGATGCGTTCGACCTCGCCCCGCACGGGCGGCGGCTCCGCTCGACCGCTCATGGGCGGCGAGCCTACCCCTCCCGCCCGTCCGCTTCCAGCGACAGCGCGTGCGTTTCCCGCAGCAGGTCCGCCCAGTCCTCCGCCGAAAGCGGCGGCCCCGTGAACCCCGGGCATTCGCCGTGGCGCAGCAGCAGCGGCGTCGCCTCCAGCCCCGCGCGCCCCGCGATGGCGTCCTCGATCGCGCGCCGCTCCGCCGCCGCCGTCAGGCGCGCCGTGCGCCCGCGCGCGCGGTCCGCGAAGATCACCTGGTGCGGGTAGAGGCGGCAGGCGGCGGGCCGCGCCGCGTAGCGCTCGCAGGCGAGGTCCGCGTCGAGGAACACGCAGCCGTCTCCGCGCCGCGCGAGCACGAAGGGGCGCGCCAGCGGCAGCGCCAGCGGCTCGCCGTCCTCGCTTTCGAGGAAGCGGCTGGCCGGTCCCGCGCCCGCCGCCGCCAGCCGCGCCGCCTCCGCGCCGTTCACGGCCACGTGGAAGGCGCGGCAGCAGTGCGCCCCGCAGGAACGCGGCTGGCAGATGAAGCCCGCGTCGCCCGGCAGCGCCAGCCGGTGGCCCGCGTGGCGCGCGGCCACGCTCGCCCAGGCGGCCTTCTGCTCGTCGATGCGCGGGCCCATCGCGCGCAGCCTACGCGCCCCGCGCTTGCGGCTGCGCCCGCCGCGCGCGACACTGGGTCGCCATGTTCGCCCGAACCGCGATGCGAATGGAGTGCGCGCACGCCCCGGTTCCGCCGGGGCGCGGCCTCGCGTAGCCCGGATGGCCGCGGCCCCGCGCCGCCGGCCCGCGATTCCCCCGCCCCGCGGCCCCATCCGCCGGTCCCGCCCGCGTGCGCGGCCCGCCCATCCCGGAGGAACGATCCCATGGCCGAGAAGATCCACATCTTCGATACCACCCTGCGCGACGGCGAGCAGTCCGCCGGCATCGCCTTCACGCCCGAGGAGAAGCTGGAGATCGCGCGCCAGCTCGAACGCCTCGGCGTCGACGTGATCGAGGCGGGCTTCCCCTGCTCCACGCCGGGCGACCTGGAAGCCGTGCGGACCGTCGCGCGCGAGGTGCGCGGCGCCACCGTCTGCGCCCTCGCCCGCGCCGTCCCCGGCGACGTCGACACCGCCTGGGAGGCCATCCGCGAGGCCGCCGACCCGCGCATCCACGTCTTCATCAACAGCAGCGACATCCAGATGGCCCACCAGCTGCACAAGGACCGCGAGCAGGTGCTCACGCAGGCCGAGGCCATGGTGAAGCGCGCCGCGGGCTACACCGGCAACGTCGAATTCAGCCCCATGGACGCCACCCGCTCCGACCCGCAGTTCATCTACGCCATCGTCGAGCGCTGCATCGAGGCGGGCGCCACCGTCATCAACATCCCCGACTCCGTGGGCTACGCCATCCCCTCCGAGCTGGGCGCGCTCTTCGACCTCATCCGCGAGAACGTGCCCAACATCCACAAGGCCCGCCTCAGCTTCCACGGCCAGAACGACCTCGGCCTGTGCACGGCCAACACGCTCACCGCCATCGAGCACGGCGCGCGCCAGGTCGAGGTCACCATCAACGGCATCGGCGAGCGCGCGGGCAACACCTCCCTCGAGGAGGTGGTCATGGCCATCAAGACGCGCGCCGACTACCTCGGCGACGTCGACTGCGCCATCGACACGCGCGAGATCTACCGCTCCAGCAAGCTCGTCGAGCGCCTCTCCGGCATGTCCGTGCAGTGGAACAAGGCCGTCGTCGGCAAGAATGCCTTCCGCCACGGCTCCGGCATCCACCAGGACGGCATCCTCAAGCTGCGCGAGACCTGGGAAATCATGGACCCCGTCCAGATCGGCATCCCCCAGGGCACCCAGCTGGTGCTGGGCAAGCTCTCCGGCCGCCACTACTTCAAGCAGCACATGGAGAACCTCGGCTACGAACTCGCCGAGGACGAGCTCAACCGCGCCTTCACGGCCTACAAGGAGCTCGCCGACCGCAAGATCGAGGTGGAGGACCGCGACCTGGAGGCCATCGTCAGCGACAACCTGCTGTCCCCCGCCGGGGATCTCTGGCGGCTCGAACACGTGCAGGTCTCCAGCGGCGACCACGCCACCCCCACCGCCACCGTGCGCCTGGGCTCGCCCGACGGCGACGAACTCACCGACGCCGCCACCGGCACCGGCCCCGTGGACGCCGTCTATCGCGCCATCAACCGCATCACCGGCCTCTCCCCCGCCCTCACCGAATTCAGCGTCAACGCCGTCACCGAGGGCATCGACGCGCAGGGCAACGTCACCATCCGCATCGAGGACGAGGGGCAGACCTACACGGGCCGCTCCGCCGACACCGACATCATCGTCGCCAGCGCCCGCGCCTACATGGCCGCGCTCAACCGCATGCTCGCCATCCGCGCGCGCGGCAAGGGCGCCGTCGCCGGAGACCCCGTCCATCTCTAGCGGGCGGAACGCCGCGGGGCGGCGGCGCGCCCTCGCCGCCGTCCTGCTCGCGCTCCTCGCGCTGGGCCTGCTGGCCGCCTGCACGCGTGATCGCTCGCGGCTCACCTCGCCCTCCGCCAAAGCCCTCCTCGGCGTGACCGCGCCCGCCCTGCTCGCCTTCGCCCCGCCGGGCGAGCCGCCCGCCCCCGCCTCCGCCCCCGCGGGCTGGTCCCTCTCCGTCGACCTCGCCCGCTTCGGCGAACTCGAGGACTTCACGCCCGCCCTCGCCGTCCTCCTCGACATCGAAAGCGAACCCGGCGCCAGCATGGACCTCTGGCTCGCGCACGAGGGCGGCGTGCTCGCCCGCTGGTCCGGCGGACGCACCGACGACTACCGCGGCGACGCCTGCTTCCAGCTGCCCCTCGTGAGCGAGGACGGCGCGCGCGCCCTGCCCCTCGCGGGCACGCGCGGCCACGCCATCACCGTCGCCTTCCGCGACGCCGGGGGCCGCGTCATCGCGTCCGTCACGCGCGGCGTCGCCGGGTTCGCCCCGCAGCTGACCGGCGAGCCGCCCGCCGCCGACGTCTTCCGCGACCTCCTCGCCTGCCCCTGACGCGGCGCGCGCGTAGCCTGTGCGCGAAGGGGGAGACGATGGCGTTCATCACCTACGACTCCGAAGTTGACGCGGTCTTCGTTCAAATCCGAAAGCCCGTGGGCGGCGAGCGCGGAGGCGAAAGCATCGACGAGTGGCGGCATCGCCATTACGACCACGCCGGCAACGTCTGCGCCTACGAGTTCCTGTTCGTTGATCGCGGCATCTCGCTGGACGGCATCCCCGCCGAAGACGCCGCGCTCATCCGCGAGGCCATCGAACCGGTGAAGCGGCTGGCGATCACCCGCCCCCCACCTTAGGCGCGTTGCGGTATAGTGCGGGCGTGGTTCTTCGGGACACGCGTCGTGGGCGCCAGAGGATTCGTCTCGCCAGCTTCTTCGCTGGCATCGGCGGATTCGATCTGGGCTTCGAGCGGGCGGGCTTGGAGACTGTCTGGCAATGCGAGGTCAACCCTTTCTGTCGGGAGATTCTGGAGCAGCACTGGCCCCGTGTGATGCGGGCGTCCGATATCAGGGAGGTGGACTCTGATGGCATCCCGGAAGCCGAAGTCTGGGCGGGCGGGTTCCCGTGCCAAGACGTCAGCCTTGCCCGAATGGGCCCTCGCAGCGGGCTTCGAGGTCGAGAATCTGGGCTCTTTTTTCCGTTTGCTGACCTCATTGATGCGCGTCGCCCCCCTGTTGTCGTCCTCGAAAACGTTGCGGCTCTTCTCTCTTCCCACGAAGGAAGAGATTTCGCGCTCGTCCTACGGACGCTGGCCGACTTCGGGTATGATGTCGCGTGGCGAGTACTTGACAGTCGATACTTCGGCGTCCCCCAAAGCCGCAACCGAGTCTTCATTGTCGGATCTGCTGGAGGAGCAGCCAGTGCCGGATCGGTACTTTTTGAGCGCGAATGCGGCGATCGGAATTCTGAGAAGAGCAGACAGAATGGGCAGAAAGCTGTTTCCCCCTTTGCGATCAGCGTTGGAAATCCTAAGCAAGGATTCGTGAAGAAGATCGCTCATTGCCTGTATGCAGAGTCTGCTCGTCATACAGGCACTGATTGGTCTCGAAACTATGTTTCGTATCCTGACGGAAGGGTCCGTCGGCTGACTCCGCTGGAAACGGAGCGGCTTCAAGGGTTTCCTGACGATTGGACGCTTCCACGGAATGCGGCGGCAATTGACATTGAGAAACTTGATAGTGCAAGGTACCATGCTTGTGGAAATGCCGTCACCGTCCCCGTGGCCGAATGGATCGCTCGACGCTTGGCTATGAACTGTGGCGCTTGGCTTCTCTCCTGTCAGGAAAATCGAGAGAAAGCAATGTCGTCATAGAGTTTTTGGAGATAATGTGGTGACGGCCGGTGACTCCTGCTGGCGGGGAGATTGGAATCAGGAATTTCTCCAATCACTCGGCGAATTTCTTGCTGAGTGTACTGATTATACAAACTGGTTCGAGGAGTCTCTTCAATAAAGTACACAGGATGACGGTATCGAACAGCAAGGACAGCCTGGTCAAATGCCCAATGATGATTCTTGCACAAGCAGATACCATTATTCACGACATCCAAATCATAGTTTGACCAAGCGAGAATGTGAGCAGCATCGACACCGGAGAGGATATTGGATTCTGCCGGGAGCCGCAGCCCACAGAAGGCACAAGTATGGTTATACAATTTCCGCACTTCTTGGGAAAATATTCTAGCACTATGCCCTCTTGCCATAGATAGACGAAGATCCGAAGCCGAACGAAGACGGATTTCCACATCGTCTTCTTCAATTTCTTCGACGGCAGGAAGATCAAGTTGCACACTCGGAGGAATGTCAAGATACGATTCCAGCACGTCCAGCGCATCGCGAGCACTATTTCCTCGATTACTCCGGACGATGGAGTATAGATTCTCGGTTGCCTTGATAGTTGCATCACCAACAGATTCGTGATGAATGTTCCGGATATGAGAAGCAACTGCTTCTGCAAGTTCATCAGGGAGGTTCGCATACATTCGATGCACTGTCTGTATACGATCCCACCGCTTTGCGAAGCCAATGATTTCAGATTCCGAACTATTGCGGACTTCGACATATGCAGGATTTATCTCAATTTCCCGATTATCCATATTAAACTTACTATCAATCCGAAAGCCGATCTTGTGAAGCCAGTAACCCTTTTCGGCAAGGACGGGAGTGCCGCCCGCCAAGGTGCTGGCCCTCGTCCGCACGGGGCTCGGCATCAGAAGGATCCCCGCAATCTGCCGCCCGATCTGGGGCCAGTTCCTGACGAGCGCCCTGAGCCGGGGCTTTCCGCTCAGCCCCGGGTCGATCCACAGGTTGGTTTTCAGCCTGCCGATGTGCGGGATGTTCCAGTACAGGGTCCAGCCCGGAGTGTCGGACGCATGAATGCCTCCGTGCTCTCCGACCATCTCATACTCGCCACGGCCCCCCGAGGTCCTGAAACCCACATGCATGGGGACAGCATAGAAGTGATTCCCGATGTTCGCAATCTTGGAGGCGTGGGGATTGCCAGCGGGTGCATGGCCAATTAGCCTCCGCGTATGGATCGGAGTGAGAACATGCGCGCGATCCGGGGTCGGGATACGGGACCGGAAATGGTCGTCCGACGGCTCACCCACGGCATGGGCTACCGGTATCGGCTGCATGATCGACGGCTCCCCGGCAAACCCGATATGGCCTTTGCCTCCCGACGCCGTGTCATCTTCGTGCACGGCTGTTTCTGGCACATGCATGACTGCCCGCGCGGAGGACGCATCCCTGGTTCCCGGCAGGAATACTGGGGCCCCAAGCTGCGGCGCAACAGGGAGCGCGACGCGGAGCACGCGGGACGCCTCGCGGAGATGGGCTGGCGCATCCTGGTGATTTGGGAGTGCGAGACCAAGGAGCGGGAAGCACTGGCTCGCCGGATTAGGGCATTCCTGGATCCCTAGCCCTTTCACGCCCACGCCGACGGTAGGGATAACCGGCCAACCAGTAATTGCTCACATGGGTTCCCAGATCGCTCGCACTCCCCGCAGGAGAGTGCTAACATGGCGCTCTTCCCCTGTAGGGAGTGCCAGCGGTGGGGGGATCTGCTCCGTTCGACAGGGCCCCCACCGCCAGTAGGAGGAGGCTAGCCTCAGAGAGCGCAAACAACTGGGCGTCCCCGGAAGCGTAGCCGTGCGCATGATGCTTGGCCGTAGCGGTAGATACAAGAGGGCGAAGCCGCCAGTGGCAAAACTTGTCCTTCTGATGCTTCAAGGAGAAGCGAGATGGAATATCGCCGGAGGAACAACTCCGACACGTGGCACTTCTGCCGGAACTGCAGCAACTGGCCCACCAGCGATTACAAGGTGCGGCAGAGCAAGCCGACGACGGGCGAACTCGACAACGAGTGCCGCTCGAAGGAGGCCAATGGTAACTGCCGGTAGGAGTGGGGGAGGGAGATGATCTCCTCCCCTGTCTCCCCCCGCCCCCGTGCGGGCGCTATCATGCGCCACGCGCGGACGCGCGCACGGAGGGAACCATGCCCCCGCTCCTCGACGGCAAATCGGCGATCGTGACCGGCGCGGCGGTCGGGATCGGCAACGCCTTCGCCCGCGCCCTGGCGGCGGAAGGCGCCGCCGTCACCGTCTGCGACGTGCGCGAGGACGTGCACGCGCTCGAAACGGAGGGCGTGGCCGCGCTCGCCTTCGTGGCCGACGTGCGCGCGCCGGACGACGTGCGGCGCGTGGTGGACGGCCACGTCGCGCGCTTCGGTGGGCTCGACGTGCTCGTCAGCAACGCGGGCGTCTGGCGCGCCACCACCGCCACCGACGATCTGGACAAGACGCTGGACGACTACGAGGCCGTGGTCGGCGTGAACCTCAAGGGCGTCTTCCTCTTCGGTCGCGCGGCCATCCCCCACCTCATCGCGGGCGGCGGCGGCCACATCGTGAACATCAGCACGGACCACGTCTGCACCTGCGGCACGCCCGCGCTGCGCCCCCACGAGAACGCCCCCGACTGCCCGTGGACGGGCGGGCCCCCGCGTCCGCCCGGCGGAGGCCCGGCCATGGACCTCTACGACGCGGCCAAGTGGGGCATCAACGGCCTCACCATCCCCTGGTCGAAGGCGCTCGCGGAGCACGGCGTGCGCGTCAACGCCCTCTGCATGGGGGCCACCGACTCGCACATGCTGCGAGGCTTCCACGGCGACGGCCCCCTCCCGCCCCACACCATGCGCGCCGAAGATGTGGCCGCGCTCATGATCGCGCTGCTGGCCGAGGGGCCGCAGGGGCGCACGGGCCAGAACATCAACGTCGCCGTGGGCCATCGCATCGATCTGCCGCCGCCCGGCTCCCCCTACATCTTCGCGGAGGCGTCGTCGTGAGCGCGGGCACGGGCTTCCTCGATGGCCAGTCCGCGCTGGTGACGGGCGCGGCGCGGGGGCTGGGCGCGGCCTTCGCGCGGGCGCTGGCCGCGGAGGGCGCGACCGTCACGCTCTGCGACGTGCTGCCCGCCGTCGAGGACACGGCCGCCGCCATCCGCGCGGACGGCGGCGCCGCCCTCGCGCTCGTCGCCGACGTCTCCGACCGCGCCGCCGTGGAGCGCGCCGTCGCGGCGGCGGTGGACGCGGGCGGCGGGCTCGACCTGCTGGTCAACAACGCCGGGCGCTGGACGCGCAGCCCCGTCACCGACGGCTGGGAGAAGGCCCTCTCCGACTGGGACTTCATCATGGACACGAACTTCAGGGGCGCGCTCATGCTCGGGCGCGCCTGCGTCCCCCACCTCATCGCGCGCGGCGGCGGCAACATCGTCAACGTCAGCACCTACTACGTGCTGCCCGCCAAGAGCGCGGGTACGAACCCGCCCGGTACCGACCTCTACGCCGCCTCCAAGTGGGCCCTGAACGGCCTCACGCAGGCGTGGTCGCTGGCGCTGGCCGAACACGGCGTGCGCGTCAACGCCCTCTGCATGGGGGCCACGGACGCGCCCATGCTGCGCGGCCTCTATGAGGGCGAGCCGCCCGCCGAGGCGGTCGCCGCGTGGATGCGCCCGGAGCAGATCGCGGGCCAGCTGCTGGACCTCCTGCGCGAGGGCCCCGAAGGCCGCACGGGCGAGAACGTCGGCGCCTGGGTGGGTGAGCCGGTGGAGCTGGGCCCGCGCAAGCCCCCGCACGAGGCCATCTCCGGCGCGCGGGAGTAAGCGTCAGGCTTGGGGGCGCGGGGTCCCGATTTTCGCGCGCAGGCAGCGGATGGCGCTGGCGAGGCTGGGCGCGGTGCTGGCGGCGGCCTCAACATCCCAGTCCGTGGCGACGAACTCGGTGAGCGCGCTCGTGTAGGCGGGGCCCTCGGTCTTTCCGCTGCCCTTGCGCGGCACGATCGTCTCCCGCCGCTCGCGCCAGCGCGACTTCCGCACGATATCGACGAGCTGCTCCTTCGGCTGCTCAGTGGCCTCCACATCGTCGGGAATGAGGCTTGTGCGGACGCCCGCCCACTTGGCGAAGCCTGTCCGGTCGGCGAGCAGCCACGCCTCGACCTCGCGCACGGCGACGCGGAAGCACATGCTGTCGGCGGGATCGGGCAGCCTCTCTGCGATCAGTTCGGGCGCGCACCCGGTCCGGTCGAGATCGACGAGCACGAACCAGATCCAGCCATACCGAGCGGCCCTGTTGTAGCCGCCGATGTGTTTCAGCACATCGATACGGCCCCGCTTCCCGTACACCTTTCCGGGTTGGCCGCCGCAGAATGCAATCAGGCGCTGAACGACGGCCTCGTCAAGGTTTCCCTCCACCGCGCATCGCACTTCCACCGCAGGGGAGGTCAACGGCTCCTCGCATAGAAGGGGAGTTGACTGGCGTTGGCGGGCCGCGTCTCGGGCAGCACCACATCGCCCAGCGGGATGCCGCCTTCGACCAGCACGGAAATTTCGGGGATATCGGCCGCCATGCGAACACCAGTACCCTTTTCCCCTGGCTCCAGCACCAGCACTTCGTCCAGCCCAATCCCCTCGTCGCGCAGGAGTTCGGGCGAGTGCGTGCTGATGAGCGTCTGCCGTCCCGATCGCAACTGCATTTGGGCGAGCATCTGGGGAACGTGCTCAATGATGCCGGGATGGAGCGATATCTCCGGCTCTTCGAGCAGCAGTGGCCCGCCCGGCTCGAGGAGCGACCACAGCAGACCAAGCAGCCGCAGCGTGCCGTCCGAGAAATCCTGCTCGTTTTGCCAAACGCCCCGGGCGCGCCAGTTCTCGTACTTCCCCCATAGGTGAGGTACGCCCCCCGTGTCCGTGTCCAGCTCAAGGCCGGCCAACTGCGGGACCGCCACCTTCAGCGCCTCGCGGATGCGGCTTAGTCGTGCTTTCCGCGTCTGTGCATGCGTGCTGGCGATTCGCTCGATCAAATCGGAGCCGTAGTGATCATTCGCGCGCATCGGCAGGATGCCCGTCTCCCGAATGGACTGGGGGACGACATGCAGGTAGCTCACCGAGGAGAGAAATTCAGCCAGATCCCGAAATTTGCCGTTGGCGGCGATCTGCTCCAGGTGGGTCTGGGTCAGAAGCTCCCCGTCGCCCTTGTCTGCGGCGTTGGGGCGATTCAGGATCAGCTTCCCCTGGCGCCGGACCTGCTCCGCCTCCACGACCGGATTCTCCTTGCCGTCCTGCCCGAAACGGAGGAGGTACTCCCACTCGTTTTCATCGTCTCCAACGGCGATAAAAATCTCGACGGACGGTTTGCGGCTGGCCGCGAGGCTGCGGATGCGGGAGACGCCGCCGCGGGACCACACCGCGTGCTCGAAGCCGCCGCGGGAGGACGCCACGTCGCGCAGGAAGCGGAAGACATCGAGCAGATTCGACTTGCCCGAGGCGTTCGCGCCCACCAGGAAGGCGCGCCCCTGCAGTTCCACGTCGATCTCGACGAAGTTGCGCCAGTTCTGAAGGCGCAGTCGGCGGAAGCGCATGGCCGAGCGGGCGGAGGACGACGGCATCGCCTCTACTCTACACCCGCGCGTGCGCCTACTGGCCCGCGACCGCGTCGCTCACGTGCTCCGCGCCGTCCACGTGCAGCGCGACGCCCGAGATGAAGCGCGCCTCGTCCGAATGCAGGAACAGCGCCGCGTAGCCCGTGTCCCAGCCCGTGCCCATCCTGCCGCCCAGGGGGATGCGGCTGTTGCGCCTGGCCACCAGCTCGTCGCGGTCCGCGCCCGCCGCCACGCGCGGCTCGATGGCCATGGGCGTGTTCATCGCGCCCGGCAGGATCGCGTTCACGCGGATGTCGTCGCGCGCGTGCTGCGCCGCCAGCTGCTCCGTGAGCGCCAGCAGCGCCGTCTTCGTGGCCTTGTAGCCGAGGAAGGGGTAGGCGTGCCGCGCGGCCATCGAGGAGATGTTGACGATGGAGCCGCCGCCCGCCGCGCGCATCGCGGGGATGGCCTGGCGCGAGGCCAGCCACGCGCTCTTCAGGTTGAGCGCCACGATGCGGTCGAAGCCCTCTTCGCTCAGCTCCAGCGGCGGCGCGTCCCCCGCGCCCACGCTCGCGCCCACGTTGTTGTGCAGGATGTCGAGGCCGCCGTGGCGCGCCACCGTGTCCGCCACGAGCGCGGCGAGGGCGCGCTCGTCCGTGGCGTCCACCGCGAAGGCCGAGGCCTGGCCGCCCTCCTCCGCGATCAGGGCGACCGTCTCCTCCGCGGAGGCGAGGTCGCGGTCGGCGGCCACCACGGCGGCGCCCTCGCGCGCGAGCAGGATGGCGGTGGCGCGCCCGTTGCCGATGGCCGCCCCCGGCGTCTGCCCCGCGCCCACGACGATGGCGACCTTGCCCGCGACCCTTCCCGGCATGGCGTCCCTCCCTCGCGCTGGACGGATGCGCGCGATGGCGTCACCCTTGCCCGGCGGAATCCATCCGCCGGAGTGTACCGTGCCCGTCTCCCTGCTCGAACGCACCGCCCTCGTCACGGGCGCGGGCCGTGGCGTGGGCCGCGGCATCGCCCTCGACCTCGCCCGCCACGGCGCCAAAGTCGTCGTCAACGACCTGGGCGGTACGCTCGACGGCGAGGGCGCGGACCTCTCCGTGGCGGAATCGGTCGCGCGCGAGATCGAGGCGGCGGGCGGCGTGGCCGCGGCCAACACCGGCGACGTCACCGACTCCGAGGACGCCTACGCCATGGTGCGGCAGGCCATCGACCTCTGGGGGCGGCTCGACATCGTCGTCTCCAACGCGGGCATCCTGCGCGACCGCGCCCTGCACAACCTGCCCGAAGCGGACTGGGCGGCGGTGCTGGCCGTGCACCTCACCGGCGGCTACAACCTGCTCCACCACGCCTGGCCCGCCTTCCGCCAGCAGCACTACGGGCGCGTGGTGCTGACCACCTCCAACTCCGGCTTCCTCGGCAACTTCGGGCAGTCCAACTACGCCGCCGCCAAGGCGGGCCTCATCGGCCTCATGAACGTGGCCAAGCTCGAGGGCGAGAAATACAACGTGATGGTGAACTGCCTCAACCCGGGCGCCGCCACGCGCATGACCACCGCCGTGAGCGCCATGACGCCGGAGCGGGAAGCGGCCATGCGTCCCGAGCTCGTGGCCCCCGCCGTCACCTACCTCTGCAGCGACTCCTGCCAGTCGAGCGGCATGATCATCAACTCCGGCGGCGGGGCCTTCGGGCGCGCCGCCATCGTGCAGAACGAGCGCGTGCCCATCGCCGACGCCACCGCGGACGACGTGGAGGCGCGCTGGGACGAAATCACGAGCCTCGAAAGCGCGGAGCACTGGTGGTCCGTGCGCGAGACGCGCGCCGCCCACGAGGCGGCGAGGGAGGCGCAGGCATGACGGACTGCTGGCTGGCCTCCATCGGCTGGTTCCTCGTGGGCGCGGGCGCCGCCGTCGCCGCCCTGGAGCTGCTCCCCGCGCGCTGGCGCTCGCGCCGCCGGGGCGAATCCCGCTAGAATCGCCGGACGCGCCGCCCCGGCGTCGGAGGTTGTTTCGATGAGGCCGTTCATCCTCATGCACGGGCCGCTGATCGGCCCCTTCACCTGGATCCACGTCGCCGCCGAACTGCGCAAGCTGGGGGCCGTGGCGGTGGTGCCCGCCCTCACCGCCCCCGCCGCGCGCGAGGGAACCTACTGGGAGCACCACTGCAAGGAGTTCGCCCTCGAATTCGCCGGCGTCACCCTCGACCTCGATCGCGCCGTGCTGGTCGGCCACGGCGGCGCCGGACCGCTCCTGCCCCAGCTGGGCCGGCGGCTGGAACGCGGCCCCGCCGCCTACCTGCTGGTCGACTCCGACCTCCCCCGCGACGGCGCCAGCCGCTTCGACCTCTTCGCCAACGAGGCGCACGTCGAGGAATTCCGGCGGGCGGCGGTCGAACCCTCCTCCCCGCGCGGCAGGCTGGCCCCCCAGCCCGGCATCGAACCCGCCGACGGGACCGTGCGCGAATGGCCCCTCGACCTGCTGCGCGAGGCGCTCGCGAAGACGCCCGACAACATGGCGGACGTGCAGTCCACGGTCTTCGCGGGCAAGCGCCCCACGCCCATCGGCGTGCTGGAGGAGCCCCTGCCCGTGCCCGCCGACTGGCCCGAGGCGCCCGCGGGCTACCTCCACCTCTCGCCGACCTACGACGGGGCGGCGGCGGAGGCGCGCGCGCGTGGCTGGCCGGTGCGCGAGCTGCGCTCGAGCCACGTGCAGATGCTGCTGGACCCGGAGCCGTTCGCGCGCGAGCTGGCGGCCTTCGCGGAAACGCTGGCGGGGTAGGGGTTAGCAACACGATGACTCGCTCCGTCGCCTCGCCGCTGCTTGATCGTCTGGTTGACCGGCTCCATGACAAAGAAGCTCTCGACCTTGAGTTCAAGTCCGCGCGAGGCGGCATTGGCAAGTCGATCTGGGATACTGTGAGCGCGTTCGCAAACACGAACGGCGGCTGGCTGGTCTTGGGCGTGTCCGATGACCGCGAGTTGGTCGGTGTTGGGGACGGCGAGGAGCGCTCGAAGCAATTTCTTGACCTGCTTCGCAACCGCTCGAAGATCAGTTTCCCGGTGTGCGGTGCGAACGATATTGAGATCAGGCATATGGACGGAAATACTCTTGTTGTGATTCGGGTTCCGGCGGCAGCACGAAGTGATCGTCCTGTGTATATCGGTGGAAATCCGTATGATGGCACGTTCGTGCGGCGTGGAGAGAGCGACTATCGCTGTACGAAGCCGGAAGTTGACCGCATGATGCGTGAAGCCTCGGATGTCGCTGCTGATTCAACGGTGCTGCCATACCTCGGCCTTTCGGACCTCGATGAAGCGTCGCTATCCAGCTATCGGAGACGTTATCAGACTCAGAACCCCACCTCTCCGCTCTTGGGGCATGGCGACGTTAACTTTCTGCGCTCCGTTGGGGGATGGCGCCATGATCGCGAGCAAGGCACAGAGGGATTGACGGTCGCCGGGTTACTCCTTCTGGGGACTAGCGAGGCTATCCGTGAATGGCGGGGCCGTCACTTGATCGATTATCAGCTTCGTGGTGAGGACGGTACGGAAGAACGCTGGCTCCACCGCATCGTTTGGGAAGGGAATCTTCTTGGTGCATGGGACATGCTGCTGGCTAGGCTGACCGAAGACATCGACGTTCCTTTCCAGTTGTCCGGTGCGACACGCCAAGAATCAACTCCGGTGCATGCTGCCATGCGTGAAGCGCTTGCCAACCTGTTGGTTCATGCGGACTATTCCGAACCCGTTGCCTCACTAGTGCTTCAATCTCCATCTGAATGTCTCTTCCGGAATCCTGGAAGTTCCCGAGTCCATCCCTCCGATCTATACAGGGAGAATCGATCAGATCCGCGAAATCAGACCCTCGTGCGAATGTTCCGCCTGATCGGACTCGCCGAGGAGGCAGGAACGGGGATTCCCGCCATCCTCAGGGCGTGGCGTGAACTTGGGTACCGATTTCCGGAGTTCCAGTCGCTCACGGAGCGCTATGAGTTCACACTAACCTTGCGTTACATCCATATGATCTCCGAGGCTGACCGGAACTGGCTGGAGGCGTTGGGAGGCGGGTGGAGCGAGTCCGAGCAGCTCGCCTTGGTTATGGCCCGTCACGAGGAGACCATTGACAACGAACGGCTGCGTGGTTTGGCGGGCCTGCACCCGGCGGATGCGACCAAGGTGCTTGTGGGACTTAGGGATGCCGGGGGCTTGACCATGGAGGGTAGGCGTCGCGGGGCACGATACAGGCTGAGCGACAAGGCACTTGCTCTGATCTACGATCCGGGCCTGGGTGATTCCGAGCCGAGGTTAGGTGATTCCGAGTCGAGGTTAGGTGATTCTGGAGCGAGGTTAGGTGATTCCGAGCCGAGCCTAGGTGATTCCGAGCCGAGCCTAGGTAATTTGCCTTCCCGCCTTAGGGGGTTCACCCCCCAGTTTACGGAGATTATCTATCCACTCCTAGGGCGAGCGAGGGTTCCCACGCCTGAGCGCGACGCAGTTGTGTTGCGACTCTGTGCAGTGACTCCCCTGTCAACCCGCGAGATTGCCACCCTGTTGGAGCGCAGCCTGGAGACCGCCCGAACCACGGTCCGCACTCTCGTCGCAGGCGGGAAGCTGAGGCAAATCCACATGGAGCCGAGTCACCCGCACCAGCGCTACCGCACCGTCAGCCCGCCGGATCAGTCGTAGCCGTAGCCCTCAGGCCCCGAAGTCCCAGGACATGCCGTCGCGGTAGCGCGCCAGCACCCGCTTGGCGATGACGATGCGGTGCACCTCGTCCGGACCGTCCAGGATGCGCAGCGTGCGCGCCCCACGGTACATCGCCTCCAGCGGCGTGTCCCCCGACACGCCCTTCGCCCCGTACACCTGGATGGCGCGGTCCACCACGCGCTCGAAGGCGGCGGGCACCGCGACCTTGATGGCCGAGATGTCGGCGCGCGCGTCCACGCCCGCGTCGATGCGCTCCGCGCAGTGGATGGTCATCAGCCGCGCCGCCTGGATGTCGATGTAGGAATCGGCGATGAAGCCCTGCACGAACTGCTTGTCGCGCATCGGCCCGCCGTGCACGTCGCGCGTCATCACGCGCTTCAGCATGAGGTCGAAGGCGCGCCACATCTGGCCGATGGAGTTCATGCAGTGGAACACGCGCCCCGCGCCCAGCCGGTCCTGCGCCGCCTGGTGGCCGGAACCCGTGCGCCCCAGCTGGTTGGTGACGGGCACGCGCACGTTGTCGTAGACGATCTCGCAATGGTCGCCGTCGTGGCCCCACACGGGCACGCTGCGCACGATGGTGAAGCCGGGCGCGTCCGTGGGCACGATGATCTGCGTCATGCGGTCGCGCGCGCCGCCCTCTCCGTCCTCCTCCTGCGTGCGGCACATGACGATGGCAAAGGCCGCGCGGCGCGCCCCGGAGGTGAACCACTTGCGCCCGTTGATGACCCACTCGTCGCCGTCGCGCACGGCCCGCGTCTGGATGGAATACGGGTCGGAGCCCGGCTGGTCCGGCTCGGTCATGGAGTAGCAGGAGCGGATCTCGCCGCGCACGGACGGCTCCAGCCAGCGCCGCTTCTGCTCCTCCGTGCCGTACTTCACGAGGATGGTCTGGTTCCCCGAATCGGGCGCGACCACCCCGAAGAGGGGGTTGGAGAGGGGGCTCCAGGCGAGCACCTCGTTCATGTAGGCGTGGTTGAGGAAGCCCGCGCCCATGCCCCCGTACTCGCGCGGCAGGTGGGGTGCCCACAGGCCCTCGGCCCTGGTCCGCTCGCGGATGCGCGCGCGCAGCGCCTCCGCATCGTCGTCGTCGCGCCGCAGCGCGTCCTCGTTGGGGATGATCTCCCCCGTGACGATGGCGGCCGTGCGCCGGCGGATGTCGTTGATCCCCTCGCCGAGCGCGGGATTGTCGGCGACGGCCAGCGTGATCGCGTCCGCGTCCATGGGCGTTCCCTCGCGGCCCCGGTGGGGGCGGAGCGCAGTCTACGCGGAAGCAGTCAGGCGTGGCGCTCCACCCAGCGCCCGCGGAAGAGCAGCAGGTCGCCGGAGCGCACGGAGACGCGGGCGGGCGAGCGCGCGATCTCGTTGTGCACCCCGCGAGCGCCGAACGCGAGCGCCGCATCCCGCAGCTCCCAGCGCAGGCCGCTCGTGGTCACGCCCTCGCAGCGCCCGGCCGCCACGAGCGAGACGACCGTGCCCGGCGGACCCTCCACCACGGCCTCGCTGTCGACCAGCTCGACCGCGAAGCGCTCGTCGACCATGCGCACGCGCGCGCGCCGCCCGAAGCGCACGAGCGCGCCGGGGTTGGCGAAGGCGTGGTCGGCGCGCCCCCCGCCCGCCCCCGCGACGTCGATGGCGTCGCAGCCCGCCGCGATGCACCAGGCCACCGCCTTCTCGAGGTCGGTCGCCTCCGGATCGGGGTCGGGGCGCAGGCGCTCGGGGGGGATGGCGTCGCGGGCCGCGCCGAGCGAATCGAGGTCGCCCACCACCGCGTCCGGCATGGCGCCGAGCGCGAGCGCCGCCCGCGCCCCCCCGTCGGCGGCCACGAGCAGGTCCGCGCCCGCGCGCAACTCCGCGAAGAGCGCGGCGGACGGGGGATCGCCGTTGGCGAGCACGAGTGCGCGCATCCGCCCAAGGGGAACGGACGCGCGCGCTCGTGTCAAAGTGGCGGGCGCGCGCGGAGCGCGTAGAATCGCGCCATGGCCGTCACCGCCGCCGACCGCGACCGCATCCGCGCGCAGCTGGCGCTCATCCCGCGCCTGCGGGGCACGGGCCCCAACCCCTTCGAATACGACCAGTGGGACGCGCGCACGGGCGAGGTGCTGGCCGCCGCCTTCGGGGCCGAATCGGGCGTGCTGGCGCGCTACGAGCGCGAGGTGCGCACGGGCGGACGCGTGGCGGGCGTGCGCGGCAACGCCGCCAACATGACGCTCAACATCCACGGCCAGTGGGGCATCCTCGAGCGGCTGGACCGCGCCGAGGCCCTCCTGCGCGAGCTGGCGGGGTAGCGCTCAGGATGAGGATTGTTCGCCTCTCGATCCAAAATTTCAGGGGTATCCGCTCCTTGAAGTGGGATCCGCCCCTTGGGCTGGTCTGTCTGATCGGGGCGGGTGACTCTGGCAAGACCACCATCTTGGACGCCATCACGCTTGCCCTGTTCCCCCGGAACTGGTTCCAGATTTCTGACTCCGACTTTTATCGTGGAGTCACTGAGAGCCTGATCGAAATCGAAGTCACCGTGGCCGATCTTCCTCCTAGCCTGCTTTCCGAGAGGAAGTACGGTTTGGAGCTCCGTGGGTGGTCCCCCGATGACCAGCTCCGGGATGAACCAGAGAATAACGACACGCCAGTCCTGACAGTTCGCCTGCGGATCGATGAGTCGCTTGATCCTGCTTGGCATGTGATTAACAACCGAAATCCCGAGGGCAGAATGATCAGTGCTGCTGATCGTGCCACTATCGGAGTGGTACGATTGAATGAGAATACAGCACTGCAGTTGTCTTGGAGGCGAAGCTCCTCTCTGCGAAGATTTTCCGGAATTGAAGATATGGATGGAGTTCTGAACAATGCTCAGAGAATTGCGAAGAAAGCAATTGCAGCAATGGAGTTTGATGAGCTACAAAATATCGCAGAACAGGTCGGCGAATGGGGAAATATCTACGGATCGTATGCTGACTTGCCGTTGAATGTTGGCCTCGATGTCAATATCGGTGCCGGAGACCTACACCTGAAGCAGGCAGGGGGAATAGCGGCGGAAAATCTTGGAATGGGAAGCCGTCGCCTTCTTGCCCTTGCTATCCAACGCCAAGTCAGTGAAGAATCACTGGTCACACTGGTTGATGAAATTGAAAATGGACTTGAACCTCATCGTCTCCGACACATGGTGAATCGACTTCAAAAATTACAACACCAAGCCATCTGTACTACTCATTCGACCATTACGGTTGCTGAAATCGGTGTTGAAGGGCTTGCAGTGGTTCAGAAATGCAGTGATGGAATAGTCGAAATACACCATCCTGATAAAATCCTGCAGGGCACCGTCCGTTCTATGCCAGAAGCACTCCTCGGTCGGAAGATCATAGTGTGCGAAGGAAAGACCGAATACGGGATTGCGCGGGGTCTCGTCGAACATTGGGATGAGCTGGAGGAATCTCCCTTGGCCATGCATGGCACTATTTTGGTCGATGGTGGAGGATCGTCGGCTCCTGGTAGGGCAGTGCATCTCAAGAAATTAGGATTCACCTGCATCTACTGGGGAGATAGCGACGTTCAAATCAATCCGTCTATAGATGATCTTGAGTCGAAAGGTATCGATACTATTGTGTGGGATGGAGAAATGAATACAGAGCAGCGCCTTATGCAAGATGTTAGTGAGAAAATTCTAGAAAAACTTTGGAGAATAGCCGCTTCAGAAAGAGGAGAGGATGCAGTTTCGGCACACTTGGCCAATGAACTGGGAATTGACCAGAGTGGTCAGCCAAAATCGTGGAAAGAGTGGTGTGAAAATTATTCCTTGGAACAGTTGCGCAAATCGTTAGGAGATGCTGCACACAAGAAGAAATGGTACAAAAACATCACTGTCGCGAGGGATATTGGAAGGGCAATCACTGAAGATTTGGAGATGTTTGAAACTACCGATCTTGCACAAAAGATCAGGAAGCTGCGAGAACTTGCCTATGGAGACTAGTGCCGAAATGCTTGCGTCGGAGGATCGAGCCTTCGTGATCGCCCCGGCAGGCTGTGGGAAGACGGAGTTGATTGCCCATGCTGTTAACTTGACTGAAGGTCGAAGCCTCGTCCTCACCCATACGCATTCGGGCGTGAATGCCCTGAGAAATCGCATGCGTCGGCAAGGCGTTCCCCGGCATAAATATCAGATCGACACCATCGCTGGATTTGCACTCAAATATGCTAGGTCTTTCCCGTATTTGTCTGGCCTCATCAACACCTCTCCTGTGAAAGGCGAATGGAATCAGGTCTATAGGGATGCTATTTCCTTGTCTCGGCATCGTATCTTCGATACTATCCTTCGGAATTCCTATACGGACGTGTATGTGGATGAATATCAGGATTGCCGTACTGATCAGCATGATATCGTGATGAGAATTGCCAATATTCTTCCGTGTAAGATTCTTGGAGATCCCATGCAAGGAATTTTCGACTTCGCGGGACAAAAAACTGTTGATTGGGAACGAGATATCCCTACGAATTTCAAACGACTACCAGCCCTCAGCATTCCGCATCGATGGAAAGATGTGAATGATGATCTTGGTCAGTGGATAACTGAAATACGTATCAGATTGGACAGAGGTGAGGCAGTGGATCTTCGTGAATCTCCGTGTGAGTGGATTTCCTCAGATCCACAGAATGCTATATTGGAGAGTGCGAGTCGCAAAAATGGAAGTATTGTTGTGATCGGAAAATGGCCCAAGGAGTGTCACAATCTTGCGAGTCTTCTGCACGGAATATTCAGTTCAATGGAAGAATTGGAATGTAACGACCTAATGAATTTCGCTAAGAATCTGGACAGTAATGATTCCGGTTATCGGTGGGCTTCCTTGATGCTACGCTTTGCTTTCTCCTGCTTCACAAACCTCCAGACTAGGATGAAGGAATTTATAGCATACTATGATTCCGGAAATATTCCGAGCAATAATGAAGTGGGTGTGGACCAAGATGTGATCGAAGCACTTAATCAACTTGCAGAGAGCCCTGCGGTGGACACACTTATTGCCGTAGCGCATGCTTTTGATCACACTCCTGATGTCCATCTCTACCGTCGTGAACTTTGGAGTGAAATGAAAGCCACGTTGAGCTCCTATCAAGATGAAGATACGAACCTGAAGGACGTCGCATGGCGTGTCCGGGATCGCGCCAGAATCCGTGGACGTCGACTGGAGAATCGCATCGTTTCTAGGACTCTCTTGGTGAAGGGGCTAGAGTTTGATCATGCGATCGTGGATGCGGACAAGCTCACCACCCCAAAGGAAATGTATGTCGCGATGACGCGCGGGCGACTGAGCCTGACCGTGCTGGCAGAGGATCCGATCCTGAGGATGCCCGCCGCCAACGTGCTGGCCAATCTGTAGCGGTTCGCCCCTGTGGCGCGGGAATGGTGCAATCGCCCTAGCGGTTTCGGGACGCCGCCGCTGGAGCGGGGTAGTGCTAGAGAACGCGGAAGCGGTAGACCGTATCCCAGCCCTGCTGCGGTCCGCTCTTGCCCAGGAACTCCACCCGGGCTTGCTCCCGGAACTTCTGGGTGTCGAGCACTTGGCAGATGGTGATGGCATCGTCGTAGTGGTCCATGCCCAAGCCGTTGCGGATGTCGCCGACGCGGAACCGCACCTGCGTCTCGCCGTCCTCGCGGGCGATGGCGACATCCCCGCGACAGTACCGGTGAACCCTGGCCGCGTCCCCGATGGGCACTACGACTCCCCACGCGAGCGCCGCTCCACCGCCTGCTTGTATTCGACGCTGTTCTCGAACTGGCCCACAGCCGACCACATATCCTGCCCCACCATGTACAGATCGAAGGCGAGCGCCGTGGCGTCGTCGCGAATGAACATCGGCTTGAGCGGCCTGCGGCGGCGGAGCGGAAACATACCCCGCAGGAAGCTTCCGGCGAACGAGGAACGTCCGCGCTGCTCCAGGCCGCGCATGAAACGGCGGTGCTGCTCGGCCAGCCGTTCGAGCTCGGCCAGCGTCGGCGGCTTGCGGGAGGGCGGTTCCCCCGTCAGGTCGGGGAGCTGCTTGCGAAGGGACATGCGGCCTCCGTTCGCGCCCATGATAGGGCATGGGCGCGGCGCCCGCGACGCCGTCCGCGCGCCCCTGCGGCGCGGGAATGGTACAATCGCCATAGCGGTTTCGGGACGTCGCCGCTGGAGTGGACGCGCGCATGTCGATGGATGAGACGACGGACCTGATCCGCCCCGTCAACCTCGAACAGGAGATGCGCGAAAGCTACCTCGACTACGCCATGAGCGTGATCGTGGCGCGCGCCCTGCCCGACGCCCGCGACGGCCTCAAGCCCGTCCAGCGCCGCATCGTCTGGGGCATGTTCGACGGCGGCGCGCGCGCGGGCACCGCCTACCGCAAGTCCGCCGGCATCGTCGGCGACGTCATGGGGCGCTACCACCCCCACGGCGACAGCCCCGTCTACGAGGCCATGGTGCGCATGGCGCAGGACTTCTCCATGCGCTACCCGCTGGTGGACGGGCAGGGCAACTTCGGCAGCGTGGACGGCGATCCGCCCGCCGCCATGCGCTACACCGAGGCGCGCCTCGCCCCCATCGCCGAGGAGCTGGTCGCCGACATCGACCAGAACACCGTCGAGTTCGAGCCGAACTACGACGGGCGCTACGCGCAGCCCTCCATCCTGCCCTCGCGCCTGCCCAACCTGCTGCTCAACGGCTCCTCCGGCATCGCCGTGGGCATGGCCACCAACATCCCGCCGCACAACCTCGAGGAGATTCTCGACGCGGCCATGCTGCTCATCGAGCGGCCCGACGCCACGCTGGACGACCTGCTCCAGATCGTGAAGGGGCCGGACTTCCCCACGGCGGGCATCGCGCTCGTGGGCCGGGACCGCGAGCAGATCCGCCACGCCTACGGCGAGGGCCACGGGCGCATCACCGTGCACGCGCGCACGGCGGTGGAGGAGGGCGCGCGCGGCCGCACGCAGCTGATCATCACGGAACTGCCCTATCAGGTGAACAAGGCCTCGCTCATCGAGAAGATCGCCAACCTCGTGCGCGAGAAGAAGATCGAGGGCATCGCCGACCTGCGCGACGAGAGCGACCGCAACGGCATGCGCGTGGTCATCGAGCTGAAGCGCGAGGGCTCGGCCGTGCAGATCAAGAATCTGCTCTCCAAGCACACCGCCATGCGCTCCACCTTCGCCATCAACATGATGGCCATCGTGGAGGGCGCGCCGCGCCGCGTCGGCCTCAGGCGCGCCCTCGACATCTACCTCGATCACCGCCGCGTGGTCATCCGCCGCCGCAGCGAATTCCAGCTCGAAAAGGCGCGCGATCGCGAGCACATCCTCACCGGCCTGCTGCGCGCCATCGACATGCTGGACCAGGTGATCGCCGCCATCCGCGGGGCCGAATCGGCGGCGGCGGCGCTGGGCCTGCTGCAGGCCGAGCCCTTCGAATTCTCCGAGGCGCAGGCCCGCGCCATCCTCGACATGCAGCTGCGGCGGCTGGCCGCGCTCGAACGCCAGGAGCTGCAGAACGAGCGCGAGGAACTGCTGGAGCGCATCGCCTACCTTGAGGACCTGCTGGCCAACCCGCGCAAGATCGACTTCCTCATCCGCGACGACCTCACGGAGCTGCGCGCGCGCTACGGCAACGGGCGCCGCACGGAGATCGTGGAGGGCGACCCCGAGAGCTTCCGCGAGGAGGACCTGGTGGCGCACGAGGAGTGCGCCGTCACCCTCAGCCGCCGCAACTACGTGAAGCGCACGCCCCTGCACGAGTTCCGCACGCAGCGCCGCGGCGGGCGCGGCAGCCGCGGCGCCGCCGTGCGCGACGAGGACGCCGTGCTCAAGCTGGCCGTCTGCGACACGCACGACAACGTGCTCTTCTTCACGGATCGCGGGAAGGTCTACCACCTGCGCGGCTACGACATCCCCGATTCCCGGAAGCAGGCGCGCGGCGCCTTCATCACCAACCTCATCGAGATCGACCAGCGCGAGCGCGTCACCACGATCGTCGTGGTGAAGGACTACGAACACGATTTCCTCGTGCTCGCCACGCGCCTCGGACAGGCCAAGAAGACGCCCCTCAGGGAGTTCGCGGAAGTGCGCCGCAACGGCAAGATCGCCATGCGCCTGGACGACGGCGACGAGCTCATCGGCGCGCGGCTGGCGCGCGAGGGCGACGACCTCGCGCTCGTCTCCAGCGACGGCCAGGCCATCCGCTTCGCCGTGCGCGAACTGCGCAGCGCCAGCCGCGTCAGCGGCGGCGTGCGCGGCATCCGCCTCCACGACGGCGCCTGGGTGGTGGGCGCGGAGGCCATCGAAACCGGCGCCCAGCAGATGCTCGCCATCACGGAGCGCGGCTTCGGCAAGCGCACGGAGGTCAGGCACTACGCGCGCAAGGGGCGCGGCGGGCAGGGCGTGCGCACGCTCAACATCACCGAAAAAACCGGCAACGTGGCGGCGGTGCGGCTGGTGGCCCCCGGACAGGAGCTGATGCTCGTCACCGAGGACGGCATCCTCATCCGCACGCGCGTGGACACCATCAGTCTGCTGGGGCGCAACACGCAGGGCGTGACGGTGATGAAGGTGGGCGAAAACGACCGCGTGGCCAGCATCGCCAACTTCGATCCCGGCGACGGCAACGGCGGCGGGCCGCGCCGCCGCGCCGCGGATGCGGCGGCTCCGCTGCCGGAGCCGGACGCGGACGCCGAAGCCGTGGAGTCGGACGCCGGGTCCGGGCCGGATGCCGAAGCCGTGGCCGAGCCGGATGTCGAAGCCGTGGCCGAGCCGGACGGGGAACCCGAAGCCGGGGCGGTCGTGCCGAACCCCGAACCGGAAGCCGTGGCCGAGGCGGAGCCGGGCCCCGAAGCGTCTCTCGCGCTCGAAGCGGAGGCGGTGCCTGAGCCTGAAGCCGGGACGGTCGAGCCGGAACCCGAGGCGATCGCTCCTCCCGAGCCGGAAACGCCGCCGGGGCCGCAGGGCCAGCTGTCCTTCGACGCGAACGGCGATGGCCCCGTCATCGGCGGCCCCGCCTAACGCTCAGGCCAGCCCGAACAGCTCGTCCAGCCCCAGCGAGAGGCCCTCCGCCGTCAGCACCGCCTTCACCGCCGCCAGCACGCCCGGCATGAACGACTCGCGCCCCGTGCTGTCGTGGCGCAGCGAGAGCGTCTGCCCGAGGCCCCCCAGCAGCACCTCCTGGTGCGCGACCAGGCCGGGCAGGCGCACGGAGTGGATGGCCACGCCCCCCAGCTCGCCGCCGCGCGTGCCGGCCACGGTCCGCAGCTCCGCGCCCACGTGGCGGAAGGGCTCGCCGCGCGCCTCCACCATCCGTTCGGCGGTGGTCTTGGCGGTGCCGCTGGGGGCGTCCACCTTGCCCGCGTGGTGCAGCTCGATGATCTCCGCGTGGTCGAAGAAGCGCGCCGCCTGGCGGGCGAAATGCATGAGCAGCACCGCGCCGATGGCGAAGTTGGGCGCGACCACGGCGGCCAGCGCCCGCGCCTCCGTCTCCCGCCGCAGCTCCGCGATGAATTCGTCGGGCAGGCCGGTCGTGCCGATCACCAGCCGCACGCCCCGCGCGAGCGCCGCGCGCGCCAGCATGGGCGTCCACGCCGCGTTCGAGAAATCGACGATCACCGCGGGCCGGTGGGCGTCGAGGCAGGCCTCCGCCTCGCGGTAGCGGGGCAGCCCCTCGCACTGGTCCCCCCCGGCGAGGGCGTCGATGAAGGCCAGCGGCTCGACGGCCGGATCGGCGGCGGCGGCGCGCGCCACCTCGCGTCCCATGGCCCCGCTGCCGGAGATGACGATGGGGACGGCGTCCATGCGGCCATCCTACGCCGCGCGGGGCGTTGCGGCTTCACGGCGCGCGGCCCTATTCTCCCGTCATGAGCGGGAACCCGCCCCGTCCCCCGGGCGACGGCGCGCAGGCCAGGCGCGCCGCGGGCGAGCGCGCCGTGAAGCTGGCCGTGGCCGGACGCTGGCGCGAGGCCGTCGCCCTCAACCGCGAACTGATCGCCCGCTTCGGCGAGGACGCCGAGATCTACAACCGCCTCGGCAAGGCGCTCACCGAACTGGGCAAGGTGCGCGAGGCCCGCACCACCTACCGCAAGGCGCTCGCGCTGGAGCCCGCCAACGCCATCGCGCGGCGCAACCTCGACCGGCTGGCCGGGGCCAAGGGCGCGGACGCCCCTCCGCCCGCCGCGCAGGTGGACAGCGGCCTCTTCATCGAGGAGGGCGGCAAGGCCGCCATCGTGCGCCTGGAGGCGGAACGCACGGCGGCCCTCAAGGCGCTCGACGCGGGCGACCCCATCCAGCTGGAGGCGCGCGGCGGCGCCGTCAACGCGCTCGCGCCCGACGGCGCCTACCTGGGCATGATCGAGCCGCGCACGGGCCTGCGTCTGGCGCGCCTCATGGCGGGCGGCAACCGCTACTCCGCCGCGCTCGTGAGCGCCGGCGACCCGCCCCGCGTCGTCGTGCG
This sequence comes from Tepidiformaceae bacterium, assembly GCA_958295975.1. Lineage (GTDB taxonomy): Bacteria > Chloroflexota > Dehalococcoidia > Tepidiformales > Tepidiformaceae > UBA2991. The sequence goes on from OY282446.1 coordinate 1,527,080, forward strand.
CGAAACCTTCCAGCACCTCTCCCAGGCGGGCAAGGTGAGCTTCCCCAAATCCAGCGCCGGCGGCGTGCGCGCCTACACCCGCCGCAACTTCCTGCGCGAGGACCTCGAGGACCTCAGCGACGAGGACGGCGCCGAGGAGGAGGAGAGGGCCTTCGCCGCGGGCCGCCTGGCCGAGGCAGGCTGGTCGGAAACGCGCATCGACGGCGAACCGGCGGTCCCCCCGGGCGGCGATGATGGCGACCTCGACTGACCCCCGCGGCCCCATCGCGGACGCCGCCGTGCGCGCCGTGCTGGACCGGCTGCACGCCGGGGCCGAGGCCGAGATGCGCGCCTTCGCGCCGCGTCGCGGGCCGCTGGCCGGGCTGCGGCGGCGGCTGCGCGCGCGGCGCGAAGGCGACGCCCCCGCGCCCTTCGACCCCGACGCGGCGCGCGATCTCTACCGCGACAAATACATCTCCCTCGAACGGGAGCAGGGCGAGCTGCTCTACCTGCTGGCGCGGGCGCTGGGGGCGCGGCGCGCGGCCGAATTCGGCACCTCCTTCGGCGTCTCCACCATCTACCTCGCCGCCGCCATGCGCGACAACGGCGGCGGGCTGGCCATCGGCAGCGAGATCGAGCCGTCCAAGGCCGCCGTGGCGCGCGCCAACCTCGTCGCGGCGGGACTGGACGCCTTCGCCGAGGTGCGCGTCGGCGACGCGCGCGAGACGCTGGCCGACCCCGGCGGGACGCTCGACCTCGTGCTCATCGACGGCTTCCCCCACCTGAACCTGACCATGCTGCAACTGCTCGCGCCCCGCCTGTGCGCGGGCGGAATCGCGCTGGCCGACAACGTGGGCTCCTTCCCGCGCGAAATGGGCCCCTACGTCGACTGGGTGCGCGATCCCGCCAACGGCTTCGTCTCCACCACGCTGCCCCTGCGCGGCGGCACCGAGCTCTCCGTGCGCACGGCGGCGCGCGCCGATTGAACATAGCGCCGCCGCTTCCCACGATGGAGGCGGGCGCGGCGCGAGCCGTCGCCCGTTTCGCCCCGACGATCCGGCGCACGGCCCGGCGGCGCGGGGGGCCAGAGAGGACGCCGACGTGACACCCGCCCTCATCGAGGCGAGCGGCCTCGTCAAGCACTACGGCGATTTCGTCGCCGTCGATGGCATCACCTTCGCCATCCGCGAGGGGGAGTGCTTCGGCGTGCTCGGCCCCAACGGCGCGGGCAAGACCACCACCATCCGCATGATCACGGCGGGATCGCCCGTGACGCGCGGCGAGCTGCGCGTGGCGGGCCTGAGCGTGGCCGAAGCGCCGCGCAAGGTGAAGGCCCTGCTCGGCGTCGTGCCCCAGGACGACAACCTCGACCCCGACCTGCTCGTGCGCCAGAACCTCGAGGTCTACGCCCGCTACTTCGGGCTGCACCGCGAGACCGTGCGTCAGCGCATCGACGAGGCGCTCGAACTGTTCCAGCTCGACGACCGCGCCAAATCCAACGTGGACGACCTCTCCGGCGGCATGAAGCGGCGGCTCACGATCGCGCGCGCGCTGGTGAACGACCCCCGCGTGCTCATCCTCGACGAGCCCACCACGGGCCTCGACCCGCAGGCCCGCCACCTCGTCTGGCAGCAGCTGCGGCTGCTCAAGGCCCGCGGCGTCACCATGCTGCTCACCACGCACTACATGGAGGAGGCGACCCACCTCTGCGACCGCCTCGTGATCATGCACCGCGGGCGCATCCTGCGGGAGGGGCGGCCCCACGACCTCATCGCCGAGGTGGCCGGGCCGCAGGTGCTGGAGCTGCGCCTGCCCCCCGCCGAGCGCGACGCCCTGCTCACCGAGTTCCCCCAGCACGACGGCGTCTCCGTCGAGCAGGTGGAGGACCTCACCTACGTCTTCGGGGGCGGCCGCGCCTCCGAACTGGCCGCCGCGCGCGTGGGCGATCCCCACCGCGCCCACCTGCGCCCCGGGAACATGGAGGACGTGTTCCTGCTGCTCACGGGACGGGGGCTGCTCGATTGATCGCCGTCGCGCTCGCCCCCGACGTCTCCCGCGGCGCGTTCCGCGTGTGGCAGCGCAACCGCGACGCCACGCTGCGCAACTGGCTCACCGAGTTCCTCGGCGTCGCCATCGAGCCGTTCGCCATCATCCTCGCCCTCGGCCTGGCGCTGGGGCGCTTCGTCGAGCTGAGCAGCGGCGAGGAGTACGTGCAGTTCCTCGCGCCCGGGCTGATGGCCCTCTTCCCCATGTTCGCGGCCACCTTTGAATGCGCCTGGGGCAGCTACGTGCGCCTCGAAATGCAGGGCACCTACGAATCCATCACCGCCACCCCCGTCAGCGTGGACGACGTGATCACGGGCGAGATCCTGTGGGGCACCACGCGCTCGCTGGTGAACGGAAGCTACATCCTGCTGGTGGCCTTCATCCTCAACCCGTGGCTGCACATGATCGACTCCCCCTGGGCCCTGCTCGCCATCCCCGTGGGCGTGCTGCCCGGCATCCTCTTCAGCTCCATCTCCATCGCCTTCGCCTCCATCGCCCGCGCCATGAGCCACTTCGCCTACTTCTTCACGCTCGTCATCAACCCCATGTTCTGGTTCGGCGGCGCCTTCTTCCCCTTCGACGACCTGCCCGGCTGGGTGCAGGTGGTGGGCTGGTTCGTCCCCCTCAAGCACGTGGTCGACATCTACCGCGGCCTGGTCACGGGGAACCTGGAGTGGTCGATGCTCATCAGCCTGGCCTGGCTGGCGGTGGCCACCGCGTTCTTCTACGTGCTGGCCGTGAAGCTGATGCGCCGCCGCCTCATCCACTGAATCCCGCCGCGCCGCCGCTGCGGTAAGCTGCCCGCGCCATGCCGCCCCGCCGCCCGCCCGCCCGCCTCGTGGTGCGCCGCAAGCTGCCCGTGGCCGCCGCCCCGCGCGCCGTCTGGGAGGCGCTCGTCGACCTGCCCCGCTGGCCCGTGCGCGACCGCTACATCCAGTGGGTGCGCCCCGTCGGCGCGCCCCCGCCCGAGGGCGCTCCCTGGTGGTCCGTGGGCCGGCGTTACCGCGAGCAGGTGCGGCGCGGCCCCTTCCGCCCGGTCTTCGCCCTCACCGTCGTCGAGGTGGAGGAGGGCCGCCGCGTCGCCTGGCAGGCGCGCTACCTCTGGGTGGACGCCGTCCACGCCTGGGATGTCGCGCCTCGTGGCTCCGGCGCGCTCCTCGTGAGCGAGGAGACGTTCACCGGCCCGCGCCCGCTGCTCGCCATCGCCCGCGTCGTCCTCCGCATCTTCACCGTGGAGCGCATGACCGACCGCCAGCTGGCCTTCATCGCCGCCGACGCGCTCGATCCCCCGTCCCGCTGAAGGCGGCGCCATGCGCGCGTCGGAGATCGCCCCGCGCCCGCGTCAGGATGCGCGCGGAGGTGGCGATGATGCCGCGCCGATCCCCCGTCCGCGTGCGCCCGCGCGCCTGCCCGCGTTGCGGCGGCGACGCCTGGTTCGACGCCCGCGAGGACCGCGAGTGGCGCTGCCTGCAGTGCGCGCGCCCCGTTCCGCCGGAGCGCCGCCGGGCGTAGTAGGCTCGCGCCGTGCGCGCGCCCGACGACCCGTACGCCGTCGATGCCGCCTTCTACGACGCCGTGCACGGCGAAGGGGGCGAGGACCTGCAGTTCTGGGCGCCCTTCGCGCGCGAGCGGGACGGCCCCCTGCTCGAGGTGGGCGCGGGCACGGGCCGCCTCACCCTGCCGCTGGCGCGCGAGGGCCACGCCCTCACCGCCCTCGACCCCTCGCCCGCCATGCTCGCCATCGCCCGCGCAAAGGCCGCCGCCACGGGGCTCGACGTCGCCTTCGTCGAGGGACGCCTGCCGGGGGCGGGGCTCCCGCGCGACGCCTTCGCCGCCGTCCTCTTTCCCGCCGACGTCTTCCTCGCCTGCGCGGACGCCGCCGAACAGGTCGCGGCCCTGGGCGAGGCGGCGGCGGCGCTCGCCCCGCGCGGGCAGGTGGCGCTGGACCTGCCCGGCCCCGGCCACTGGCTCGATCCGGCGCGCAACGGCGAACCCGTCCTCGCCTTCGAGGGCCGCATCGACGGCGACGCGCTCCTCGTCTGGCACGTGCGCGAGGACGACCTCGTGGCGCAGACGCGCGTCCTGCGCGTGCTCTACGAGCGCACCGGCGCGGACGGCCTCGCGCGCCGCGCCGTCAGCCGCCACCGCCTGCGCTACGTCGCGCGCCCGGAGCTCGACCTGCTGCTCGCCGCCGCCGGGCTGCGCGCGCTCGACGCCTGGGGCGGCTACGCGCTCGCGCCATTGACGAACGCCAGCGAGCGCATGATCGTTATCGCCGAACGCGCCGGGGAGGGCGGAGCGCGCGCATGAAGCCGAGAATCGCCGTCGACGTGATGGGGGGCGACCACGGCCCCGCCGAGGTCATTGAGGGCTGCGTCATGGCCGCCCGCGACCTCGACGTGGAGGTCCTGCTCGTGGGGCGCGAGGCGGACGCGCGCGCCGCCCTCGCCGAAGGCGCCCCCGCCCTCCGCATCGTCCACGCCCCCGACGTGATCGCCATGGACGACCCCATCGAGGCGGTCAAGGCCAAGCCCGACGCCTCCATCAACGCGGGCATGGGGCTGCTGCGGAACGGCGAGGCCGACGCCTTCGTCACGGCCGGCAACACGGGGGCCACGCTCACCGCCGCCCTCCTGCGGCTGGGCCGCATCCCCGGCATCGCCCGCCCCGCCTTGGGCATGGTCGTGGCCACCGGCGAGGAGAGCCTCACGCTGCTGCTCGACATGGGCGCGAACGCCGATTCCCGGCCCGCCCACCTCGTGCAGTACGCGCACATGGGGGCCGCCGTCATGGAGCGCATGCACGGCATCGCCTCGCCCCGCGTGGGCCTCGTCTCCATCGGCGAGGAGGATTCCAAGGGCAACCAGCTGACCATCGAGGTGAACCGCGCCCTGCGCGCCAGCGACCTCAACTTCATCGGCAACGTCGAGGCCGGCCAGCTGCCCCGCTACGCCGCCGACGTGGCCGTCATGGACGGCTTCACCGGCAACATCATCATCAAGACCGTGGAGGGCGTCTCCGAGCTCTTCTTCGGCGAACTGCGGCGCGCCGTGCGCATGACCCCGTGGAACCTGGCCGCCGGGCTCGTGCTGCGCTCCGAGCTGCGCAAGTCCCAGCGCCGCCTCGATTACGCCGAATACGGCGGGGCCCAGCTGCTCGGCGTGGAGGGCGTCGTCTTCGTGGCCCACGGGCGCTCCGACGCGCGCGCCATCCTGGGGGGCATCCGCGCCGCCGCCGAGGCCGTGCGCACCGACATGCTCGCCCACCTGCGCGACATCGCCGCGCGCGTCCCCGCCCGCGACGGCCGCGCCTAGAGGCGGAACCCGCCCGCGCGCCCGCCGCTCCCGTTGACGGGCGCGATACGGCGGGCTTAGCCTTGCGGGAGAGGTGCGGCACATGCGCGCACGCTGGCTGCGGTTCGGGCTGATGCTGGGCTTGGCGCTGGGCGTGGTGGGGCTGGCGCTGGCCGCGGGCATGTCGCGCGGGGATGCCCCCGGCGCGGGCGCGCAGGGCGCCGTGGCGTCGCCCACGTTGCCGCTGGGCGACGCGCCCGACCTGGGCGGCGGGGCTGGCGTCGCGCTGGCCACGCCAACGCCAACGCCCGCGCCCGCCGCAACGCCGTCCACCGCGTCCACGCCGGAGATCTCGGACGATTCGCATCTGGGGCGCACGACGCCGACGACCGCGCCCGTGGCGACCGCGATCCGGCAGACGCCGGAAACGCCGGAGACGCCCGCGACGGCCCTCCCCGCGAACCCGCCGACCTGCACGGCCACGACGCTGGGGGGCACGCGCACGGCGAACGCGCAGCTGGCGGCGGACTGCGACACGCTGCTGGCCATCGAGAGCACGCTGGCGGGGACGGACGCGCTGAACTGGGCCCCCACGCTGGCGCTGGCGTCGTGGGAGGGGATCACGGTCGGGGGGATGCCGAAGCGGGTGACGCACTTCGCAATCCAGGGTGGCAAGCGCGCGAGCAAGCTGAACGGGACGCTGCCGACGCAGTTGGGGAACCTGACGGGGCTGAGGCGGCTGGACCTGAACGATCACAGCCTGACGGGGAGCATCCCCACGCAGCTGGGGAAGCTGACGGCGCTGACGTACATCGACCTGGCGGACAACGGGCTGACGGGGGCCGTGCCCACGCAGCTGGAGAAGCTGACGCAACTGGAGTACCTGTGGCTGTGGAAGACGCGCCTGAGCGGGCCGCTGCCGACGCAGCTGGGGAGCCTGACGAAGCTGCTGGTGTTGTCCTTCAACGGGGCGAGCCTGAGCGGGGAGATCCCGACGCAGCTGGGGGGATTGACGAAGCTGACGGAGCTGGCGCTGGCGGGGAACAGCCTGAGCGGGGGCATTCCGGCGGAGCTGGGGAGCCTGACGGCGCTGGCGAGGCTGGAGCTGCAATACAACCGGCTGACCGGGAGCATCCCTGCGGAGCTGGGGAGCCTGACGGCGCTGACGAGGCTGGAGCTCCAGCGCAACCGGCTGAGCGGGAGCATCCCTGCGGAACTGGGGAGCCTGACGGCGCTGACGAGGCTGAATCTGGCGGGCAACTCCCTCACAGGCTGCGTGCCCGAGGCACTGCGCCGTGCGGCAACGAACGATCTGGCGCGGCTTGGTCTCCCCTACTGTTTGAAGCTCATCGCGCTCTCGGATGGTACGGCCCGCGAACTGATTCTGGAGTGGACGGCGACAGCCGCAGGCGTTACGAGTTGGCAGTACCGCCTGCGTGGGCCATACAGCAACGGGATCTTTCCCAAAGCTGCGGGGGCATGGATAACCATCCCCGGCAGCGACGCAACGACGCGCGCCTACCGTCTCCGCAACCTTGCCGATCATCGGGCCTACATGATCCAAGTGCGCGGGCAGGGTATTGGCTCTGGTGCTGTGTCCTACGTTTCCGATGAAACGTATGGCGCAACGCCCGAGGTAGGATCCGACGGTATCCCGTTTATGGACACCGCAATGACGTACAAGGGAGGGGGAAGGTACCGCTTGGGTGGTACTCACTATGTCGTTACTATCCCCGCAACCATGCGCCTCATAATGGGTGGTGGTGCCATAGAAAATGGGAGAATTATCGGCAGCATCAAAGAGGTTAGTTCCGGATCGTGGATGATTTTTGATGCGACAACAGGGGAAATATTGGAGCGACCGAGTAGTGGTGCTACCGGGTCTTCGCCTGGTGGCGGCAGTGAGACAGAGACGAGCAGGCTTTTTGATCAGCTCGCGGCATCAATTCAGAAAGTTCTTCGTCCATGAAGACGTTTCTTTCGATTTCGTTCGTGATTATCAATGTCCTGATTTGGAGCATTATGATCGTGAGTGCCGAGCACGATGACGATACGAAAATCCTCTGCTACCTCGAGCCTGTTGAGGGAGTTCCTTTCGGTAGGCTTGCTCCGCTTGATGACTGTATCCCTGCCATTGCCCGAAACCTTGTTGGTGGCGAGAAGATCGGTGTATGTATCGATGACTTCAACAATATGGATTACGAAACAGAATCTTCGTTAGTCGAAGACGCCATCTCCCTCTGGGAGAGTGCACTAGGTGTCGATATATTTGATTTTCTTGGCACCCCTCAAAATTGTAATGCTGATTCTGCGAACAAAATATCGAGCGTCATAATCTCCGAAACAAAGAATCGGGATGGAATTTTGGGAAATACTGCTGTGAAGTGTACGTCATCGGAAGGACTTGCCTGTGCTGTACACGCTAACGTCAAAGGCGATCCAGCCTATACATATACCGGGCAAGCCGAAATTCGATTCCGGGAAGGCAATGAGTATTATGAAAATGGCGAACTTAAATTTCGTGATGGGACACTAATTCGTCACCACACGACTAATGTGATTTGGCCCAAATCGACACAGAAATACCTCATTGCTCATGAACTTGGTCATATTTTTGGACTGAAGGATCTGAAAATTTGGTTGACGAAGGAATGGGTGTGTCAAAATGATAGCGGACTCTCCTCTCCAAGTGATCCAAGCATCATGAACGGTTGGGGTTGTGATGAGCGAACGCCAACGGCTGCAGATAAGGAGTACTACGAGGCCATCTACAGTCCTGCGGTAGTCACGGGCTTGACAGCCAGCTCGCCGCGCGCTGGGCGAGTCGACCTGACGTGGACCGCGACGCACGTTCATGTCGAGAAGGACTTCGAGATACGGCGGTGCACGGGCAGGAAGACCGCCTGCGACGCCACGAGCGCCAGCTGGACGAGCGCGAGAACAGTCGCCGCGAACACCCGGTCGGTCACACTGACCGGCCAGGGTTCCGGCTGGAAGAGTTATCGGGTGGTTTCGCGGACCAGCGCGCTCACGGGCGATCTGGCCGAGGCCGCATCCACGATCGTGGAAGTTAATGTCGCGACGGTGGTGCCACCTCCAGTGATCCCGACCCCGGTCTATTGCACGGTAACGGTGGTGGCTGCCGAGGGCGGAACCGCCAGCGGCGGAGGCACCGTGCAGTGTGGCGTGGGGCGCGCCTCTTACACATCGCAGGCTGACCCGGGCTGGTGTGTCAACGGTTTCATACCGCCGCCAGGCGCGACGGGCCAGTCGATCTACTTCACCATCTGCCCGCAGACGGGCGCGGGATACATCGTGCCAACGAAGAATGTGACCGTCACGGCTACCTTCATCCGGCGCTCGTCGCTCCCCCGGGGGCTGGACGAGACAGACGGGAGCACGCCCACGCCCACTGCGACTCCCACGCCAACCGCGACCCCCACGCCCACTGCGACCCCCACGCCCGCCACCGCAACGCCCACGCCGTCCGCGACCCCCACACCGACCGGCCCCTCGGGGCAGTAGCGGAAGGCCCCGCGCGGGGGCCGCCTTGACACTACCGCCGTTCGCCTTTCACGCTCACCGGTGGAGCGGCGTCCCCGCGATGGGCCGCCGGAGGGAGCGCGTCAATGGCGAAACGGGCGGCCACGGCCTCGTCCGCGAACGGCGGCGCCCCCAACCTCGTGATCGTGGAGTCGCCCGCCAAGGCGCGCACCATCGAGGGCATCCTCGGCGCGGGCTACCGCGTCATCGCCTCCGTGGGCCACGTGCGCGACCTGCCCCAGCGCGGCTACGGCGTGGACGTGAAGGGCGGCTCCTTCGCGCCCACCTACGTGGTGCTTGACGACAAGAAGGACGTGGTGCGCCAGATCAGGTCCGCCGCCGAAGCCGCCGAGCGCGTCTACCTTTCGACGGACGCGGACCGTGAGGGCGAGGCCATCGCCTGGCACATCGTGGAGGCGGCGGACATCCCCGAGGCGAAGACGCACCGCGTCGTGTTCCACGAGATCACGAAGCCCGCCATCGAGGCCGCCTTCCGCAAGCCGGGCGAGCTCAACCGCGGCCTGATCGAGGCGCAGGAGACGCGCCGCGTGCTCGACCGCCTGATCGGCTACCCGCTCACCTGGTTCGTGGGCGGCAAGGTGGCGCGCCACGCCAGCGCGGGCCGCGTGCAGAGCGTGGCCCTGCGCCTCATCGTCGAGCGCGAGCGCGAGATCCAGGCGTTCGAGCCGCGCGAGTACTGGACCATCGCCGCGCGCGTGGCGAAAGACGGCGACGAGTTCGAGGCGCGGCTCGTCTCCCTGCCCGGCGTGAAGAAGCTGGACGAGAAGCGCGACATCCCCGACGAGGCCGCGGCCAATGCCCTGCTCGCCGCGCTGCGCCGCTCCGCCTTCGCCGTGGAGTCGGTGAAGACGGGCGAGCGCAAACGCCGTCCCGCGCCGCCCTTCACCACCAGCAGCTACCAGCAGGCGGCCAACAACCGGCTGGGCATGGGCGCGCAGCGGGCGATGGCGCTCGCGCAGCAGCTCTACGAGGGCGTGACCCTCCCGGGCGAGGGTCCGACCGGCCTCATCACCTACATGCGCACGGACTCGCTTAGCGTCTCCCCCGTGGCCCGTCGCGAGGCGCGCGCCTGGGCGGCCCAACGCTGGGGCGCGGAGTTCGTGCCCGGGAAGGAGCGCCTCTACCGCTCGCGGGCGCGCGGCGCGCAGGAGGCGCACGAGGCCATCCGCCCCACCTCCCCCGCGCGCGCGCCGGAGACGCTGCGGAACGCGCTCAACCGCGACCAGCTGCGCGCTTACGCGCTCATCTGGGAGCGCTTCATGGCCAGCCAGATGGCCGACGCCCGCTACGCCACCACCGCCGTCGAGATCGAGGCGCGCGAGGACGGCCAGCCGCGCGGCGGCTTCCGCGCCAGCGCCCGGCGGCTCGTCTTCGCGGGCCACCTCGCCGCCCACGGCATCCACCCCGGCGAGGAGGGCGCCGCGGACGGTGACGGCGAGACCGCCGGGACCATCCCGAACGTGGCCGCGGGCGACGCCCTCGAGCGCCGCGCCGTCGATGGCGCGCAGCACTTCACGGAGCCGCCCCCGCGCTTCACCGAGGCCACGCTCGTGAAGGCGCTGGAGGAAGAGGGCATCGGGCGGCCCAGCACCTACGCCTCGATCGTGCAGAAGGTGCTCAACCGCGCCTACGTGGAGCGCGAGGGACGCCAGCTCGTGCCCCGCGAGCTCGGCTTCATCGTCAACGACCTCCTCGTCGAGCACATGGACCGCTACGTGGCCGTGCCCTTCACGAGCGAGATCGAGGGGGAGCTGGACGCCATCGCGGGCGGCGGGCAGCGCTACGACGCCGTCGTGCGCGGCTTCTGGGGACCGTTCGACGAGGCCCTGTCCACGGCCCGGGAACGGGCCGGCAAGCAGGTCGAGGAGACCGACATCGTCTGCCCCAAGTGCGAGGAGGGGAAGATGCTCGTGCGCTGGAGCCGCACCGGCAAGTTCCTCGGCTGCTCGCGCTTCCCCGAGTGCCGCAACTCCATGCCCCTCACGGCGGAGGGCGAGCCGCAGCCGCTGCCCGCGCCGCGCCCCTCGGAGTGGCCCTGCCCCCGCTGCGGGGCCGCCACCGAGCTGAAGCACGGCCCCTACGGCGAGTACCTCGACTGCGTGAAGCGCGACGCGAAGGCGTGCGAATTCCGCTCGAGCGCGCCCGTGGGCGTGGCCTGCCCGGAGGAGCCGAACGGCCAGCTGGTGGCCAAGCGCATGCGCGGACGCGGGCGCGGCGTCTTCTACGGCTGCTGGAACTACCCCGACTGCACCTACACCACGAACAGCATCGAGCCCGATGCGATGACGCCCGCGCGCAGCGACGAGGAGCGCGCCGAGGCCGCGGCGAAAGCGGCGGCGCGGCCCGTCCGCGGGCGTGGCGCGCGCCGGACCGGCGGGACGCGCCGGGGCCGCCGCGCCAGCTAGCGCCGGACCGTCCGCAATCGCCCCTGACCCCGCGCGCTGCTATCCTCGGCTCATGGTCGCCGTCGCCGCTCCGCCCGCGCACAGGACCGCCGATGCCTTCCTCGACGCTTGGCTGCGCGAGCTGCGGGCGGGCGGGCGTTCGGCCTACACCATCCGCAACTACCGCACGGACGTGCGCCACTTCCTGCGCGCCTGCGCGGAGGACGGGACCGATCCGCTGGCCATCGACCGCGCGCGCTTCCGCGCCTATCTGGGCGAGCTGCGCGAGGCAGGCGCCGCCCCCGCCTCCGTCGCCCGCCGCACCACCACCATCCACGGCTTCTACCGCTTCCTGCGGCGCGAGGGCGCGACGGAGCGGGATCTGCTCTACGGCGTGGCCCTGCCGAAGAAGCCGAAGCGGCTGCCGAAGGTGGTCGAGCCGCCCCACCTGCGGGCGCTCATCGAGACGCCGGACGCATCCACGCCGCAGGGCGTGCGCGACCGCGCCATCCTCGAGCTGCTCTACGGCGCGGGCGTGCGCATCTCCGAGCTCACCGGCCTCGACGTGGGCGACGTGGACCTGATCGAGGGGCAGGCCATCGTGCGCGGCAAGGGCGACAGGGAGCGCGCCGTCCTTTTCGGCGAGCCCGCCGTGCGCGCCCTCGAAGCCTGGCTGGAAACGGGGCGTCCGGCGATGACCAAACGCCCGGGGGCGGCCCTCTTCCTCAGCCGCAGCGGAGGCGTGCGCATGTCCGACCGCGCCGTGCAGATGCTGGTGCGCCGCCACGCCCTCGCGGCGGGCATCCCGCGGGAGGTGCACCCGCACCTGCTGCGCCACACCTTCGCCACCCACCTGCTGGACGGGGGGGCGGACATCCGCATCGTGCAGGACCTGCTCGGCCACTCCTCCGCCGCCACCACGCAGATTTACACGCACGTGAGCCGCGCGCGGCAGGCGGAGGCGTCGAAGGACGCCTGGGCCGGGCTGGGCGCGAAGGCGCTGAAGCGCGCCCGCGCGGGCCGTCGCGCCTCGTGAGCGCCGCCCCCCTCGTGCTGCTCGTCCACGGCCCCAACCTGAACCTGCTCGGCGAGCGCCGCCCCGACGTCTACGGGCGCGATGGCCTGCCCGCCATCGAGGCGGACGTGGCCGCCGCCGCCAACGCGCGCGGCGCGACCGTGCTCGGCTTCCAGAGCAACCACGAGGGCGCGCTCGTCGATTTCCTGCACGAGCACCGCCGCCGCGCCGCCGGCGTCCTCCTCAACGCGGGCGCGCTCACGCACACCTCCGTGGCCCTGCGCGACGCCATCGAGGCGATCGCCCCGCCCGTGGTCGAGGTGCACCTCTCCAACGTGCACGCGCGCGAATCCTTCCGCCGCCGCTCGCTCATCGCCGCCGTCTGCGCCGGGCAGGTGGCGGGGCTGGGGCGCGCGGGCTACGCCGTCGCCGCCAACCTGCTGCTGGACCGTCTGGGCGCGCCCCCCGCGCGCGCGTCGGGCGCTACACTGGCCCCGTGAACGGCGCGGCGCACTCCGCGGAACGGCTCGCGCGCGTGCGCGAGGCCCTCGACGAGGCGGGACTGGACGGCCTCTGCGTCGCCAGCCCCGTGGACGACGTCAACCACCGCCACTCCGCCAACCGCCGCTACCTCACCGGCTTCACCGGATCCGCCGGCCACGCCGCCGTTTCCGCCACGGCCGCCGTGCTCGCCGTGGACGCGCGCTACGCCGCGCAGGCGCGCCGCGAGGCCGAACCGCGCGGCTTCACCGTGCTCGACGTGAAGGGGCCGCTGGCCGCCTGGTTCCCCGCGTTCGCGGCGGCGGCGGGGGTCGCGGGCAAGCGCCTGGGCCTGTCGCGGGCCGACTTCAGCTACGGCGATTTCCTCGCCCTGCGGGAGGCGGTGGAGGCCATGCCCGCCGCCGACCGCCCCGAGCTGGCGCCCGCGCCGCCGCTCGTCGAGCGCCTGCGTTCGCGCAAGGACGCGGCGGAACTCGCGCTCATCGAGGAGGCCGTGGCCATCGCCGAGCGGGCCTTCCGCGCCGTGCGCGCCGCCGCCGCGCCGGGCGTCACGGAGCGCGAATTCGCCGCCGCCCTCGACGCCGCCGTCAAACGCGGCGGCGCGCGCGGCCTCTCCTTCGAGCCCATCGTGGCCGCGGGCGAGCGCGGGGCCATGCCCCACGCCGACCTCTCCGACCGCCCCTTCGCGCCCGGCGAACCCGTGGTCGTGGACTGGGGGGCCGAGCTGGACGGCTACTGCAGCGACCTCACGCGCACCTTCTGGCTGGAGCGGGAGCCGCCGCGCTTCCGCGAGGTCCACGAGGCCGTGCGCGAGGCCCAGCGCGCCGCCATCGAGCGCGTGGAGGCGGGCATGAGCGGCGCGGACGCCCACGCCCTCGCCGCCGACGCGCTCGAGGCGCGCGGCTTCGGCGACGCCTTCACCCACGGCCTCGGCCACGGCGTGGGCCTCGACGTGCACGACTACCCGCCCTACCTCGGCCCCTCCTCCACGGACGTGCTGGAGGACGGCATGGTCTTCACCATCGAGCCCGGCGTCTACCTGCCCGGCTGGGGCGGCGTGCGCATCGAGGACATCGTGACGCTGGAGGGCGGGCGCGCGCGCCAGCTCAGCCGCCTTGAATCCACCCTTCCCGAGGGAGCGTGACGTGAGCCAGATTTCCACCGGCGAACTCCGCCGCGGCGCCACCATCGAGCTGCACGGCAAGCTCTACGCGGTGCTCAGCTACGAGCACGTGAAGATGGGCCGCGGCTCCGCCTTGGTGCGCCTCAAGCTGCGCGACGCGCGCAGCGGCGCCATCATCGAGCACACGGTGCAGGCGGGGACGCGCTTCGACCGCGCCCGCATCGAGCGCCGCGAGATGCAGTACCTCTACGCCGACGGCGACATCTACCACTTCATGAACACCGAGACCTACGACCAGATCCCGGTGGACGCCGCCAAAATGGGCGACGCCGTCCGCTACCTGAAGGAGAACGGCGTCTGCGAGCTGGCCCTCTACGGCGAGGAGGTGATCGCCGTGGAGATGCCCGGCTCCGTGGCCCTCGCCGTGACCGCCACCGACCCGGGGGTGAAGGGCGACACCGCGCAGGGCGGGGCCAAGCCCGCCACCCTCGAAACCGGCCTCGTCGTGAACGTGCCCCTCTTCATCGGCGAGGGCGAGATCATCCGCGTCAACACCGAGACCGGCGAGTACATCGAGCGGGCCGGCTAGTGGAGCCCATCCGCGTCTCCCAGCTCGTCTACCTGCTCCGCGACATGCTGGAGGGGAGCGAGCTGCTCTCCGACCTGTGGGTCTCGGGCGAGGCGGCGGACTCCGTGCGCTCGCGCCCCGGCCACCGCTACTTCTCGCTGCGCGACGGCGAGGGGATGCTGCGCGCCGTGCTCTTCCGCGACGACATGCCCGAGGCCGAGGTCCCCAACGGCGAGCGCGTCCTCGCGCACGGGCGCGTGAGCGTGTACCCGCGGCGCGGCGAGCTGCAGTTCGTCTGCGACTTCATCCGCCCCGAGGGCGTGGGCATCGAGGCCGCGCGCCTCGAGCAGCTGCGCGAGCGGCTCGAGCGCGAGGGGCTGTTCGAGCCCTCGCGCAAGCGCCCCCTGCCCGCCTACCCCCGCCGCATCGGCGTCGTCACCTCCACCAGCGGGGCCGCCATCCGCGATGTGCGCGATGTGCTCGCGCGCCGCTGGCCGCTGGCTGAGCTGGTGGTCGCGCCCGCCCTCGTGCAGGGCGAACAGGCCCCGGCCAGCATCGTCGCCGCCCTGCGCGCGCTGGCCGCCGACGAGACGCTCGATCTGGCGCTGGTGGTGCGCGGCGGGGGCGCCGCCGGCGACCTCGCCGCCTTCAACGACGAGGGAGTGGTGCGCGCCGTCTTCGGCTTCCCCGCGCCGGTCGTCACCGGCATCGGGCACGAGACGGACACGACGCTCGCCGATTTCGCCGCCGACGTGCGCGCGCCCACGCCCAGCGCCGCCGCCGAGCGCGCCGCGCCCGATGCCGCCGAGGTGGCGGATCGCCTGGCGGCCATGCAGCGCACGATGGCGTTGCGCGCGCGCGGGCGCATCCGCGAGGGCGCGGCGCTGCTGCGGAACCTGTCGGCGGAGCTGCGCCACGCCGCCCCCAGCCCCGCCCGCGCCGCCGAACGGGCCGCCGCCGCGGGCGAGCGCGTGCGGAACGCCCTGGCCGCGCGCCTCGTGGCGGAGCGCGCCGCGCTCGACCATGTGGCCGTGCGCGTGGCCACGCTCGATCCGGCCACCACGCTGGCGCGCGGCTACGCCGTCGTGGAGCGCATCGACCGCGGACGCCGCGTCGTGCGCCGCGTGGGCGACGCCGGGAGCGGCGCGCGGCTCGCCGTCTCCGTCAGCGATGGCGCCTTCTGGGCGGAGGTGAGCTGATGGCGGAGCCCTCCTTCGAGGAGCTGGTCGAGCGGCTCGAGGAGCGCGCGCGCACGCTTGAGGCGGGCAACATCCCCCTCGACCGCGCCATCGCCGTCTACGAGGAGGGCGCCGCCCTCGTCGAGCAGCTGCGCGAGATGCTGGACGCCGCCGAGCTGCGCGTGCAGCGCCTGCGGGGCGCGTTCGCCGAGGGCTCGTCCTTCCGCGAGGAGCCGGAGCCCTACGACGAGCTCGCCATCCCCGCCGGGCCCGGCGACGACGGCGGCCCCGCCTGAGCGCCGCCATGCGTCCGCCGCTGCGCATCGCTTGGCTCACCACGGGCCGCGGGCCCGGCTCCCTCGGCGCGCTGGAGGCGCTCGTCGCGGCCATCGACGGCGGCCTGCCGGTCGAGCTCGCGGTCGCCTTCTGCAACCGCGAGCGGGGCGAATTCGCGGCCACCGACCGCCTGCTCGACCTGCTCGACGGGCGCGGCGTACCGGTGGAGACGCTCTCCTCCGTGCGCTTCCGCAAGGCGCGCGGGGGCGAGCGTTCCCGTCCCGGCGCGCCCCTGCCCGCCTGGCGGCGCGCCTTCGACGAGGCCGCCGCCGCGCGCCTCGCCGCCCACCGCTTCGACCTCGCCGTCATGTTCGGCTACATGCTCATCGCCACGGAGGCGCTCCACGGGCGCTTCCCCATCGTCAACGACCACCCCGCCCTGCCCGACGGCCCCACCGGCGCGTACCAGCGGGTGATCGCCGATCTCATCGCCGCGGGGGCGCATGAGTCGGGCTGCATGTACCACCTCGTCACCGGCGACCTCGACCGCGGCCCCGCGCTCAGCTACTGCCGTTACGCCATTCCCGCCGGTCCCGCCGTGCGCGTTGCGCCGGACGCGGGGCGCGCGGAGCTGGAGGCGCTGCCGCGCTACGCCGAAATCCGCGCCCTCGGCGTCGCCCGCGAACGCCCCTTCCTGGTGGAGACCCTGCGCGCCATCCAGTCGGGCCGTCTGGCCGTGCCCCCGGACCGTCCGCTGGACCTCACGGGCGAGGTGGAGGCGGCCCTCGCCGCGCGTGCCCTATAATCGCGCGGCATGGCCGGTCCCGCGTCCCTCACGCTCGTCTGCCCCTACTGCGCCGCCGTCCGTGACGCTGGCGACAACTTCTGCCGCCGCTGCGGCGTGGACCTCGCCGGCGAGCGGCTGCCCGTGGCGCGGCGCTCCGCCGCCATCGCCCCGCTGCGTCCCTCCCTGTCCGCCGTGCCCGCGCCCGTGAAGCGCGCCGCCGCCGCCGTGGCCGTGGGGACCGCCCTCCGCATCGGCGCGGGGATCGCGGGCAGGCTGCTCGCGCGGCGCTCCGCCCACCCCGCCGGGGGCGCGCTCGCCCGTCGCGCCCGCGCCGCGCCGTCCCGCGCGACGGTCGTGAGCGAGGCCCTGTTCGTGCGGCGCACCTGGTTCGAGCGCGACTGAGCCGGTGCGCGTCCGCAACCCCATGATCATCCACTACGTGCGCGACATGGCGCGCGCCCGCGCCTTCTACGCCGGGACGCTGGGGCTGGCGGACGAACCCACGCCGGGGTCGGGATCGCCGGGCTGGCATACGTTCCGCTGCGACGGGCTCATCGTCGCGCTCCACATCCTCCCCGCGGGGGAATCCGCCGAGGGGCCGCTCCCCCACGCCGGGCTCAACCTGCAGGTCGACGACCTCGACGCGGCGCTGGCCGAGCTGCGGGACGGCGGCGGCGAGGTGCGCGCCGTGCACGAGGCGGGCGGAGGCGTCCCCGTGCGCGTGGCCGAGGCGGCGGACCCCGACGGCAACGGCTTCGAACTGCGCCAGCACGTCGCCCGCGAAGGGCGCAGGCATGTTTAACACGATCGGGCACACCTTCGACCTGATGAAAATGAGCTGGCGCGTGCTCATGCTGGACCGCGAACTCATCCTGTTCCCGCTGATGGCTGGCGCGATGCTTGTCCTGATGGCCGTTCTCGGCGTCCTCAGCGGCTCGGTCGACGCCGTGGCGAACGAGCGGGAGCAGCTGGGCGGGCGTGATCTGGCGGTCGCCGTGGCGCTCGCCTTCTGCTCCTCAACCATCGTCGTCTTCTTCAACGCGGCGCTCGTCGCGGCGGCGATGGAACGGTTGCGCGGGGGCGACCCCAACGTCGTCTCCGGGCTGCGGGCGGCGACCGAACGCCTGCCGCAGATTCTGGCGTGGGCGCTGATCACGGCGGTGGTCACCGTGATCCTGCGGGCGCTGCGGGAACGCGGCGGCATCGGCGGCGCGATCGCCTCGGCCATCGGCGGCATGGCCTGGGACTTCGCGACGTTCCTCGTCATCCCCGTGCTGGTCGCGGAGGGAGTGGGGCCCATCGAGGCGATTCGGCGCTCGGCCTCGCTCCTGCGCCGGACCTGGGGGCGGCAGGTGGCCGCCAGTTTCGGGTTCAGCATCATGGTGCTCATCGCCGGTGGCGGCGCCGCGCTGCTCGCCGTGCTGCTCTTCCTCGTGCACCCGGTGCTTGGCATCGGCGTCGGCGTCCCGCTGGTCGCGTTGGCGATCGGCATGGTCGCCGCCCTTGAGGGCATCTTCCGCGCCGCGCTCTACGACTACGCCATGGGCCAGACGCCGCACGGTTTCGATACCGCCACGCTCGCAAGCGCCTGGCAGCCGAGCGCCAGCGGCCTGCGCTAGCCGCGCCGCGCGCCGCCCCGTAGGATCGCGCCCAGCCCCCGATCGGAGCCGCGCCATGGAACGACTCACCGACGAACAGCTGGAAGCGCTGCGCGACTGGCCCTCGCCCGCCATCTCCAACGCCATCGAGACCTTCGGCGTGCGCGCCCGCAACGCGGGCGTCATGAGCCCCGACATCCGCTGCCATTTCCCCGAAATGCGGCCCATCGTCGGCTACGCCGTCACCTGCACCATCCGCGCCAGCGCGCCGCCCGATCAGGACCTCGAGGCGAACGTCGCGCGCGGCGACTGGTACGCGCACATCGAGTCCGTGCCCGCGCCCCGCATCGTCGTCGTGAAGGACCTCGACCAGCCGCCCGTCGGCTCCTTCTGGGGGGAGGTGAACGCCAACGTCCACCGCGCCTTCGGCTGCGCGGGCGTCGTCACCGACGGCGGCGTGCGCGACATGGAGGAGGTGCGCGCGCTCGGCTTCCAGTTCCTCGCCAAGGAGGTGCTCGTCTCCCACGCCTTCGTGCATCAGGTCGAGGTGGGCGTGCCCGTCACGGTCGGCGGCCTCACCGTGCGCCCGGGCGACCTGCTGCACGCCGACCTGCACGGCTGCATCGCCATCCCCCACGCCATCGCCGCGGAGGTGCCCGCCGCCGCGCAGCTGGTGGAGGACCGCGAGCGCGTCATCATCGACTACGCGCAGTCGCCGGAGTTCACGCGCGAGGGGCTGCTGGAGCGCTTCCGCGGCGGCTTCACGCGCCCGCGCGAGGAGTCCTGAGCCGCGCGGCGAAGGGATGCCGTGCTGGCGGGTACGCTCAGTCGCGCGGGGGGAGCGCGGCGCGGGGACGCACGCGCGGGTTGGCCACGAATTGCGGCCAGCGCCCCTCCAGCAGCCCCACGATGGTCTCGCCGATGCGCCGCCGCATGCTCTCGAACGACTGGTCCGAATAGGAGGCCGAATGCGGCATGAGCGCGACGTTCTCCATGCGCGCCAGCGGCGACCCTGCCTCGAGCGGCTCGCGCTCGAACACGTCCAGCCCCGCGCCCGCGATGCCGCCCGCGTCCAGCGCCGCGATCAGCGCCCGCTCGTCCACTACGGGCCCGCGCGAGGTGTTGATGAGGAAGGCCGTGGGCTTCATGGCCGCCAGCTCGGCCTCGCCGATCAGGTGGCGCGTCTCCGGCGTGAGCGGCGTGTGCAGGGAGACGTAGTCGGAGCGCTCCAGCAGCTCGCGCAGCGTCTCCACGCGCTCGACGCCGTGGGCGCGGAAGACGCCCTCGCCGAGGTACGGGTCGTGGGCGATCACGTTCAGGTCGAACGCGCGCGCCCGCGGGACCACCGCGCGCGCGATGTTGCCCAGCGCCACCAGCCCCAGCGTCTGCCCGCCGATGGCCCCCATCGGCCCCAGCGGCCCGGGCCGCCAGCGCCCGTCGCGCACGGCCCGGTCGAGCGCGTGCAGCTTCTTCGCGCAGGCGAGCAGCAGCAGCATCGTCTGGTTGGCCACTTCCGGCTGGCAGAAGTCGGGGAAGTGCGCGACCACGATGCCGTGGTCCGTGGCCGCCGGAATGTCGAGCGTGTCCAGCCCCACGCCCGTGCGCACGATGAGCTTGCAGCGCGGCATGCCCTCGACCACGCGCCGCGTGATGCGCGCGGAGGAAACGATGATGGCGTCCGCCTCGCGCACGTGCCCGATCAGCTCGTCCTCGCTGGCCGCGCTGATGGCGGCGAAGCGTCCGCCCCCCGCCTCGACGATGCGCTGTTCGATGTCGAAGGAAGCGTTCGGGCGTTTGTCGACGTGCACGGCGAGCCACGGTTCGGTCATGGGCGAAAGCCTACCGCCGCGGGCGCGCGCGGGCCAGCGGCGGCGCGCTTCGCGTATGATGCGGCGCGCTGGCCCCATCCACTGGCCAAAGGAGCGCCCTTCATGACGACGGCCGAACAGACCTGGACCGAATCCACCACCGAGGTCGCGGGCCTCGGCGTCCGCTCCCTGCAGGGGGGGAGCGGCCCCGCCGCCGTCGTGCTCCACCACTCCTCGGGCAACCTCGGCTGGATTCCCTTCTACGAGGAGCTGGCGCGGAGCTTCCGCGTGACCGTGCCCGACCTCCCCGGCTACGGCCAGTCGCAGCGGCCCGCGTGGGCGCGCGACGCGCGCGACGTCGCCATCCTCATGGACCGCTTCCTCGCGCGCGTCGCCCCCGAGGGCGCCGTGCTCGTGGGCCTCGGCTTCGGGGGCTTCATCGCCGCCGAGCTGGCCACCATGCACCAGGAGCGGCTGGGCGCGCTCGCCCTCGTGGGCGCCGCCGGCCTCCAGCCCGAGGAGGGCGAACTGCTCGACCAGATGCTCATCGACTTCCCCGAATACATGGCGGCGGGCTTCCGCGACGACGCCCGCTACCGCGAATTCTTCGGGGAGGAGGTGGCCAAGGAGGTGCGCGAGCTCTGGGACTTCAGCCGCGAGATGACGGCCCGCCTCAGCTGGAAGCCGTACATGTTCAACCGCCGCCTGCCCCACCTGTTGCCGGAGGTGCGAACCCCGACGCTCGTGGTCGCGGGCGGCGCGGACCGGGTCGTGCCCCTCGCCTGCGCGCGCCAGTACGCCACCTTGCTGCCCAATTCCGCGCTCGAGATCGTGGAGGGCGCGGGCCACTTCGTGGACTACGAGGAGCCGCAGGCGCTGGCCGCCCTCATCGCGCGCCACGCCGGCGCCTGACGCCGTCCGCGCCCCTTCCCACGGCCCCGCGCGCAGGCGGTATGATGCGCGGCAACTGAAGCGCGCCGCGCGGGAACGCGAGGCGCGGGGAGCAGGCCCATGTTCATCGGCTACTTCACCGAGCGGCCCTACCAGGATCAGAAGTCCGGCTACTTCGGCGCGGCGGGGCGCGACATCGCGGACCTCGGCATCAGCAACCGCGAGTACGACCCGCGCCTCGGCTCCGATCTCTACAACCGCTACCTCGACGAGAAGGTCTACGCCGAGGAGATGGGCTTCGACGGGCTCATGCTGAACGAGCACCACAGCACGCCCTTCTGCATGGGCGGCGTGGTGAACGTGGAGGCGGCCATCCTCGCGCGCATCACGAAGCGCGCCCGCATCGTCATCCTCGGCAACGTGCTGCCCATCTGGGACGACCCCCTCTGGCTGGCCGAGGAGCTGGCCGAGATCGACATGATCTCGCGCGGTCGCCTGGTGACGGGCTGGGTGCGCGGCACGGGCCGCGAGAGCGTGGCCCACAACGCCCAGTCGCCCTTCAACTGGGATCGCTTCCAGGAGGCCCACGACCTCGTGCTCGCCGCCTGGACCCGCTCCGGCCCCTTCCGCTGGGAAGGCGAGCACTACAACTACCGCTACGTGAACCCGTGGGCCAAGCCCTACCAGCAGCCCCACCCCCAGATCTGGATCCCCGGCGTCATGAGCCGCAACACGGTCAAGTGGGCCGCCGAGCACCGCTACCCCTACGTCATGCTGGCCACCGACCTCGAGCCCACGAAGGGCTCCTACGACTACTACGACGAGGTGGCCCGGGAGAGCGGCTACGAGGCCGGCACGCAGCACCGCGGCTACCTCTTCAAGGTGCACGTGGACGAGACGGAGGAACTCGCCGACCAGGCCGCCCGCAAGTACGTGGAAGGGCCGAGCAACCCCTTCCTCGAGGGCAACCAGGGCATCGTGCGCCCCTACCTGCAGAACCTGCCGGGCATGACCTCGCGCACCAACCTGCTGCCCACCGTCACCAGCTTCACGCAGGCGCGCGCGCGCGGGCGCCTGGCGGAGCACGAGCAGGCCACCGCCGAGGCCGAGGGGAAGGTCGAGGCCGCCGACCAGTTCGGCACCTACGAGAACCAGAAGGAGCGCATGACCATCATCACGGGCACGCCCAAGACGGTCATCCCCAAGGTCCGCCACGTGCTCGAATATCTGCGCCCCGGCAGCATCTTCTTCTGGGACGGCGACGGCGCCATGGACCACGACGACGCCATGCGCAGCCTGCGCCTGATGGGCGAGGAGGTCATCCCCGCCACGCGCGAGATCGCGAAGGAGCTCGATCTGAAGAGCCCCTTCGAGGTCGATACGATGACGAACGATGCGGTCGCGGAAGAGGCCGTGGCGGCCCCCGCGGGCTAGCCCGCCGCTCCGCGCCCCTGGGCCGCGATCGCCGGGCCCCCTCGTCGCGCGCGCCCCCGCCGCCGCGGTGTGCGACGATCGGGGCGTGAGCGGCTTCGACGTCGACGTGGCTGTGGTGGGGGGCGGGCCGGCCGGGTCCGCCGCCGCCACCATGCTCGCGCGCAAGGGCTGGCGCGTGCGCCTGCACGAGCGCGAGCGCTTCCCCCGCGAGCACGTGGGCGAATCGCTGCTGCCCGCCTCCATGCCCGTGCTCGCCGAGCTCGGCGTGCTGCCCGCCATCGAGGCCGAGGGCTTTCTGCCCAAGTACGGGGCCACCATGGTCTGGGGCCGCGATCCCGACCCCTGGAGCTGGTCCTTCCGCGAATCGAGCCCCCGCTACCCGCACGCCTTCCAGGTCGTGCGCGCCCGCTTCGACGAAATCCTGCTCCGCAACGCCGCCGCCGCGGGCGTCGAGGTGCGCGAGGGCGCCCGCGTGCTGGCGGCGGAGGCCGGTCCCGATGGCGCCCTGCTGCGCGTCGCCGACGGCGGAGGGGAACGCGCGCTGCGCGCCCGCTTCGTCATCGACGCCAGCGGCCAGGCGGGGCTGCTGGGGCGCGCCCGCGGCCTGCGCGAGCCCGATCCCTTCTTCCGCAACCTCGCCGTGCACGGCTACTACGCGGGCGGCCGGCGCCTGCCCGAACCGCGCGCCAACGACATCCTCATCGAATCGACCGCGGACGGCTGGCTCTGGGCCATTCCCCTGCACACCGGCGTCGTCAGCGCGGGCGCGGTGGTGGACGCCGCCTTCGGGCGCGAACGCCTGCGCGCGCTCGCCCCGGAGCGCTTCCTGCGCGAGCAGGTGGCGGGCGGACGGCATACCGCCGCGCTGCTCGACGGCGCGAGGCTCACGGGCGCGCCCGCCGTCGTGCGCGACTGGTCCTACGCCTCGCGCGAGCTGGCGGGCGAGGGCTTCGCGCTGGCGGGCGACGCCGCCTGCTTCGTCGATCCCCTCTTCTCCTCGGGCGTGCACCTGGCGCTCTCCTCGGGCGTGCTCGCCGCCGCCCTGGCCACGTCCGCGCTCGGGGACGCGGAGCTGGGGCGCGCCGCCGCCGTCGCCTACGCCTCGCAGTACCGCCGCCAGTACCGGCACTTCCGCGAGCTGGCGCGCCTTTTCTACGCGGGCAACCGCACGGTCGATTCCTACTTCTGGGAGGCGCGCCGCCTCACCGGCGGGGACGCGGAGACGCCCGCGCGGCTCGCCTTCGTGCGCGCCGTGGCGGGGCAGCCCCCCGCCGGATACGAGCGCGCCGTGCTCGCCCACGGCGAGACGCCCCGCGGCTTCAGCGAGGCCGTGGGCGCGGTCGAGCGCCGCCGCCGCGAACGCGCCGCCGCCTTCGACGCGCGCTTCGGCGGCGACCCCGACGCGCTGTCCGCCATCGCGCCCGTGCTCGCCGCGGACGCGCGCATCGAGCGGGCCCCGGTCGTGGGCGAGGGCGAGTACGTCTGGAGCAGCACCGTCGTCACGCCCGACCGCCCCGAGGGCGCGCCCGTGAGCGACTTCGTCGCCCGCGTCGTGGCCCTCATCGACGGGCGGCGCACGGTCGCCGCGCTCCGCGGGGCGCTGTCCGCGCGCGTCCCGCCGGAATCGCGCGGGCGGCTCCCCGCGCACGTCGCCGAAACCCTGCGCCTGCTCCACGTCGAGGGCGTCATCGAGCGCTTCGCCGGGGGCGACGGCCCGTGAGCGCGGGGGAGCGCGGGCGCATCGTCCAGCTCAGCGTCTCCAGCGGCGGCGTGCCCAAGCGCGCGGTGGCCGGGGCCGAGGTCGGGCGCGATGGCCTCGCGGGCGACCGGCAGGCGGACCTCCGCGCCCACGGCGGCCCCGCCCGCGCCCTCTGCCTGTTCGCGCTCGAACGCATCGCGGCGCTGTCCGCCGAGGGCCACGCCATCGCCCCCGGGCTCGCGGGCGAGAACGTCACCACCGAGGGCATCGACTGGGGCCGCGTGACGCCCGGCGCGCGGCTGCGGCTGGGCGAGCGCGCGCTCGTCGAGGTCACCGGCTACGCCGCGCCCTGCTGGAAGAACGCGCGCTGGTTCCTCGACGGCGACATCCGCGCCATCGATCAGGAGACGCGCCCGGGCTTCAGCCGCGTCTACGCGCGCGTGCTGGAAGGGGGCAGCCTGCGCGCGGGCGATGCCGTCGCGCTGCTCTCCGCCAGCGCCGCCGAGCGGCTCGAACGCACGCGCGTCCCCACCGTGCGCTGGCGCGCGCCGGGCGGCGATTGACGGGCCCCGCGCCCTCTGGCACAGTTAGGCGGACGGACTTAGTGTATTCCGTACACTAAGTCGGCCAGGGAGGGATGGCCATGACCGCGAGCGAGGGCGTTGCCCTGCTGGAGCGCTACTCCGACCCCGACACCTGCCCCACCGACCGGCTCGAACCGCTGCCCCTCGTGGAGGAGCCCGCCTTCGTCAGCTGGCAGCAGGAGATCCCCCGCTCCTACCTCGGCCTGCCCACGGAGGAGCTGGACCGCCGCATCCGCGAGGCGCGCGCCGTCCTCGGCCCGCGGCTGGTCGTGCTCGGCCACCACTACCAGCGCGACGAGGTCATCCGCTACGCCGACTACACGGGCGACAGCTTCAAGCTCGCGCGCCACGCCGCCGCCCAGCAGGACATCGAATACGTCCTCTTCTGCGGCGTGCACTTCATGGCCGAATCCGCCGACATCCTCACGCCGCCCGAAGTGGCCGTGATCCTGCCCAACATGGCCGCCGGCTGCTCCATGGCGGACATGGCCGATCCCGCCGACGTCTTCGCCGCCTGGGACGAGATGACGGCGGCGCTCCCCGGCGAGCGCATCATCCCCGTCACCTACATGAACAGCGCCGCCAGCCTCAAGGCGTTCGTGGGCAGGCGCGACGGCATCGTCTGCACCTCCGGCAACGCGCCGCGCACGTTCGACTACGCCTTCGCGCGCGGCGAGAAGGTGCTCTTCTTCCCCGACCAGCACCTGGGCCGCAACACCGGCCACGACATGGGCATCCCCCTCGACGAGATGGTCGTGTGGGACTGGCGGCGGCCCCTCGGCGGCAACGCGCCCGAGGAGCTCGCGCGCGCCCGCGTCATCCTCTGGAAGGGGCACTGCAGCACGCACCAGCGCTTCTCCGTGGCGCAGATCGAGCGCGCGCGCGCGGAGCGCCCCGGCGTCAACGTGATCGTCCATCCCGAATGCTCGCGCGAGGTGGTGGCGGCGGCGGACGCCAGCGGCTCCACGGAGCGCATCATCCAGGCCATCGACGCGGCGCCCGCGGGCTCCGTCTGGGGCGTGGGCACCGAGATCAATCTCGTCAACCGGCTGGCCAGCCAGCACCCCGACAAGACCGTCTTCTGCCTCGACCCCGTCGTCTGCCCCTGCAGCACCATGTACCGCATCCATCCGGCCTACCTCGCGTGGACGCTGGAGGAGCTGGTCGCGGGGCGCGTGGCGAACCGCGTGGCGGTGGACGCGGAGACGCGCGAGTGGGCGCTGGTCGCCCTCGAACGGATGCTGGCCCTGCCGTAGCCCGCGCGCCGTTCCGGTATCGTCGCGTATCGTCGCGCGCGAAGGGAGGCGCATGGAAAGTCGCCTGTCCGCGCGCGAGCGGCTGCTCTACGCCTCCGGTTCGCTGGGCGGCAACGCCCTGTCGCGCGCCCGCGACCTCTGGCTCCTCGCCTTCTACCTGGGCGACCTCGACGACGGCGACCCGGCGCGGCGGGGCGCGGCCATCGCCATCGGCGCGGCCATCGTCGCGGTGCGCCTGATCGAGGCCTTCGACGACCCCATCATCGGTTACTGGAGCGACCACACGCGCTCCCGCCTGGGCCGCCGCATCCCCTTCGTGCTGAGCGCCACGCCCTTCCTCGCCATCTTCTTCACGCTCGCCTGGATTCCCCCCGATCCGGGCGAAACCTGGGCCAACGTCATCTTCCTCTTCGGGATGCTGTGGCTCTTCAACCTCTTCTCGACGCTCTCCGGCGGCCCCTTCGAGTCGCTCCTGCCGGAGATCGCGCGGCGCGAGGACGACCGCCTCAGCATCGTGGGCTGGCAGGTCGCCTTCGGCCTCGCCGGCACCGCCATCGGCTTCGTGCTCAGCGGCGTGCTGATCGAGTGGGTGGGCTTCGCGGGCATGGCCATGATCATCGCCGCCATCGCCCTCGTCTCGCGCTACGTGGCGCTTTCGGGCGCGTGGAAGCGCTCCATCGCGGTCTCGCGCGAGCTCGCCGCGGAGCCGCAGGG
Organism: Tepidiformaceae bacterium; assembly: GCA_958295975.1. Classification (GTDB taxonomy): domain Bacteria; phylum Chloroflexota; class Dehalococcoidia; order Tepidiformales; family Tepidiformaceae; genus UBA2991. Next base: position 1,553,778 of record OY282446.1, read on the forward strand.
GGCACGCGTGCCCATGCGCACGGCCATCCTCACCTGCCTGCGGAACGGGCAGTTCCTCGTCTTCCTGCCCTCCTTCATCCTCTACAACGCGGGCATCCTCATGATCGTCGGCGTGCTGCCCTTCTACGCCGACGCCGTGGTCGGGCGGGACGACACGCTCACGGTGGCCGCCCTCGCCGGGGCGGCGCTCGTCGGCGTCGCGCTCGTGCTGCCCGTCGCGGTCACGCTCGCGCGCCGCCGCTCCAAGCGTCTCGTCTACGGCTGGGGGATGATCTTCGCGGGCCTCTGGTTCCCGCTCTTCGCCTTCGCGGGCTTCGTGCCGGGCGTCCATCCGCTGGCGCAGGGGATCGTCTACGCGCTCATCGCCGGGGTGGCCATCGCGCCCGTGCAGACCTTCCCCAACGCGCTCCTCGCCGACATCACCGACTACGACACGACGCTCACGGGGCAGCGGCGCGAGGCCACCTTCTACGCCACGCACGAGACGCTGCAGAAGATCGCGGGGGCGGCGGCGCCCGGCCTGCTCGTGCTCCTGCTGCTGGTCGGCTCGACCGCCGACGACCCGCTCGGCATCCGTCTGGTGGGGCCGGTGGCGGGCGCGCTGGCGCTGGCGGGCTACGCCGTCTTCCGGCGCTACTGGCTGCCCGACCGCGTGACCGCGGAGACGCTGGCGGCGCGCACGCCCCAGGGCCCCTAGCCCTCCAGTTCGGCGAACACGCGCTCGTTGTCCTCGCCCAGCAGCGGCGCGTGCCGCCGAATGCGCCAGGGCGAACGCTGGAAGCGGTAGGGCGCGCCCGCATAGGTGAACGAGCGCCCCAGCTCCGGGTGTCCGACCTCCACGGGAAAGCCGCGCGCGATGAAATGCGGGTCCGCCAGCGCCTCCCCGGGGGCATTGACGATGCCCACCTGGAAGCCGCGCCGCTGCCCGCCCGTGAAGAAATCGTAGGCGTTCAGCCGCGAGGCGAGGAAGTTCATGGCCGCGCGGCCCGCGCCGAAGATGGCCCGCAGCTCCTCGTCGCCCGCCAGCGCGGCCAGGTCGAAGCGCTCGCGGCGCGTCCCCTCCTCCAGCAGCGGCGTCTCCGCGAACTCGTCCGCCAGCCCCAGCGTCTCCAGCCACTCGCACAGCGCCGCGAAGGCGGCGGGCCCCCGCGGCGGGACGCCGGTGTTGGCGTGGCGCCCGTCCGCGCAGCGCACCTGCGTGGGCATGGAGGGGTTCACGGCCGCGTGCCGCCCGGTCTGGCGCTCCACCGTCTGGCGCGCCACCAGCCAGCTGTAGGTGCCCGCCTCGGTAGTCACGTTGGCGGCGGCGTGGGCGTTCACGTCGACGTGCTGGCCGCGCCCCGTTTCGTCGCGATACAACAGCGCCGCCAGCGCCGCCATGACGGCGAAGTGGCTGGCCGTGTGGTAGCCCTGATTGCCGCCGCCGCGCACGGGCGGCAGCGCGTGGTCGTCGTAGCCGCAGTTCCACACGGGGCCGCCCGCGGCGAGGATGGTGAGGTCGGTGGCGGCCTCGCCCGCGCGCGGCATGTTCCGCCCGAAGGGGCTGATCGTGACCACGATCAGCCCCGCGTTCGCCGCCCGCAGCGTCTCCGCGTCGAAGCCCGCCGCCGCCAGCCCCGGCGGCGCGCCGCTCTCCAGGTAGAGGTCGGCGCGCGCGATCAGGGCGCGCAGCCGCCCGCGATCGCCCTCCCGCGCCAGGTCCAGCGTGACCCCGGCCTTGCTCGTGTTGTAGTGCCAGAAGGCGAGGCTGCGCTCCGCTCCGGGCTCGTCGTCGAGGAAGGGGGGCCAGGCGCGCACGGGGTCGCCCTCGGGCGGCTCCACCTTGACCACGTCCGCGCCCATGTCGGCCAGCAGCTTGCCCGCCAGCATGCCCAGCTCGTCGCACAGTTCGACCACGCGCAGCCCCTCCAGCGCGCCCTCCGTCACAGCACGCCCTCCGCGCGCAGGGCCGCGATCTCGTCCGCGTTCAGCCCCAGCAGCCCCCCGAACACCTCCTCGTTGTGCTCGCCGAGGCAGGGGCCGCCGCGCTCCATGCGCCAGTCCGTTTCGGAGAAATGCACGGGCAGGCCGTCCACGCGCACCTCGCCCATCTCGCGGTGCGTCACCGTGGGCCAGAGGCCCCAGGCGGCGGTGTTGGGGTCGCGGTCGATGCGCTCCTGCGGGCGCTGCACGGCGGCGGCGGGAACGCCCGCGGCCTGCAGCGCCGCCGCCGCCGCGAATTTGTCCCGCGTCCGCGTCCAGCCCGCCACGAGCGCGTCGAGTTCGTCCTCCGCCGCCAGCCGCCCGTCCAGCGCGGCGAAGCGCGCGTCCCGCGCCCAGTCCGCGCCCGCGGCCTCGCCCAGCGCGGCCCAGTCGCGGTCGTCGCGGCAGGCGATGGCGACCCAGTCGTCCTCCCCGCGCGAGGGGTAGACGCCGTGCGGGGCCATGGGCGGCTGGCGGCTGCGGTTGCTGTGCACGGCGCCCGCGTCCGGCGTCGCGCGCCCGTTCACGGCGGCGTCGAGCAGGGCCGGGCCGCTCAGGCTCGCGCCCGCGTCCGTGCAGGAAAGGTCCACCCACTGGCCCTCGCCCGTGCGGTTGCGGTGACGCAGGGCCATGAGGATGGCGATGGCCATGTAGTAGCCGCCCGTGTGGTCCATGTAGGAGTAGCCCCAGCCCGCGGGCGGCTGGCCGGGCAGCCCCGAGCTGAAGGTGAGCCCCGAGACGGCCTGCACGATCGGCCCCCACGTCTTGAAGTCGCGGTAGGGGCCCTCGTGGCCGAAGCCGCAGTTGGAGACGTAGACGATGTCCCCGCGGATGGCGCGCAGGGCCTCGTAGCCGAAGCCGAGGCGCTCCATCACGCCCGCCGAGAAGTTCTCCGCCACCACGTCGGAGATGGCCACCAGCGCGCGCAGCAGCTCCCTGCCGCGCTCCGTGCGCAGGTTCAGGGTGACGCCCAGCTTCTCCACGTTGTGGTTGTTGAAGGGGCCGCCGAACTCGACGCCGCGGCGCTCGTCCACGAAGGGCGGCATCCCCCGCAGGATGTCCCAGCGCCCCTGCGCGACGGGGTCCTCGATGCGGATGACCTGCGCGCCGAGGGCGGCGAGGAAGCGCGTGGCCCCGGCCCCCGCCAGCTGCCCCGTGAAGTCGCAGATTCGCAGATGCGAGAGCGCCCCCGGCATGGCCGTCCCCTCCTGCCGCGCGAGCATACCGCGCGGGCGCGCCGGCTTCCCTTCGCGCGCCGTCAGCCCTCGCGGTCCCGCTCCGCGGAGAGCCGCTCCATCTGCTCCTCCAGCCGCTGGAGGGAATCGCGCGCGGTGCGCAGCTCCTGCAGCATGGACTCGCGCGTCTCCTGCGCGACTTCGCGCGGCCTCGCCTGCTTCATGGTGTCGAGGTTGTTGACGATCAGGGCGGTGAACAGGTTGATGACGATGAAGGTGGCCAGCACCACGAAGCTGGTGAAGTAGAGCCACGCCAGCGGGTGCGCCTCCATGGCCGTGTACATGATGTCCGTCCAGTCCTCCAGCGTGACCACGCGGAAGAGGGAGAGCAGGGACGTGCCGAGGTTGTGCCAGTGCATCGGGTCGTGCTCGCTGAAGAGCTGGTAGCCGACGATGGCGTAGATGTAGGTGAGCAGGCTCGTCAGGACCACGATGTGCAACATGCCCGGCAGCGAGCGCACCAGCGTGGTCACCAGCAGCCGCAGTTCGGGGATGACGGACACCAGCCGCAGCACGCGCAGCAGCCGCGCCGTGCGCGCCACCAGCGCCAGCACCCCCACCGCCGGGACCAGCGACAGCACGATGATGAGGAAATCGAAGTCGTTCCAGGGGTCGCGGAAGTAGCTGTCGATGCGGGGCCAGACGGCGTACAGCTTGAGCGCCGCCTCGACGATGAACACGCCCAGCACCGCCCACTGCCCGGCGTCCAGCCACGGTCCGAGCCGCTCCACCATCCCGGGGGAGGTCTCCAGCCCCAGCAGGGCGCCGTTGAAGAGGATGAGCGCGACGATGAAGTACTCGAAGCGCCGGGAATAGGTGAACCGGTAGGCCACCCCCCGCGCGCCCCCGTGGCGCTGCGTCTGCGTCTCCATGCGTCCTCCAGGCCGTACCGGCGGGGCCGCGCCCGCGTTCTGCGGACGGCGGCCCCGCCGCGCCGTGATGGCCACAGGATAGCGCGGGCCTTCGCGCGGGCGCGCCGGCTTCCCTTCGCGCGCCGTCAGCCCTCGCGGTCCCGCTCCGCGGACAGGCGCTCCACCTGCTCCTCCAGCCGCTGGAGGGAGTCGCGCGCGGTGCGCAGCTCCTGCAGCATGGACTCGCGCGTCTCCTGCGCGACTTCGCGCGGCCGCGCCTGCTTCATGGTGTCGAGGTTGTTGACGATCAGGGCGGTGAACAGGTTGATGACGATGAAGGTGGCCAGCACCACGAAGCTGGTGAAGTAGAGCCACGCCAGCGGGTGCGCCTCCATGGCCGTGTACATGATGTCCGTCCAGTCCTCCAGCGTGATCACGCGGAAGAGGGAGAGCAGGGAGACGCCCAGGCTGCGCCAGTGCGTCGGGTCGTGCTCGCTGAAGAGCTGGTAGCCGATGACGCTGTAGATGTACATGAGGGCGCCCGTGAGCATGAGAATGTGCAGCATGCCCGGCAGCGAGCGCACCAGCGTGGTCACCAGCAGCCGCAGTTCGGGGATGACGGACACCAGCCGCAGCACGCGCAGCAGCCGCGCCATGCGCGCCACCATCGCCAGCGCCCCCACCGCCGGGACCAGCGACAGCACGATGATGAGGAAGTCGAAGTCGTTCCAGGGGTCGCGGAAATAGCTGTCGATGCGGGGCGCGACGGCGAACAGCTTGAGCGCCGCCTCCGCGATGAACACGCCCAGGATGACCCACTGGCCGAAGTCCAGCCATGCCCCGTACCGCTCCGTCAGCATGGAGGACGTTTCCAGCCCCAGCAGGATGGCGTTGGCGACGATGAGGGCGACGATGAAGTATTCGAAGGAGTGGGAGCGCGTCATGCGCTGGACGCGGGCGCGCGTTTCCAGACTCAGGGGCCGCGAAAGCATCTGCATGGTCCTCCGCCCGCGCAGCATACCCGCGCGCGGGGCGGCCCACCGCCGGGGCGCCCGACGCGCCCGCCGGGGCGTGTAGGATCGGCCCGTGTCCGTGCGCGGCGTGCTGGTGGCCAATCGCGGCGAGATCGCCATCCGCGTCATGCGCGCGGCGGCGGAGCTCGGCATCCGCGCCGTCGCCGTCCACGCCGGGGACGACGCCAGCTGCCTGCACACGCGCCGCGCGGACGCCGTGCGTCCCCTGCGCGGGCGCGGCGCGGCCCCCTACCTCGACGCCGCCCAGCTCGTCGAGGCCGCCCGCGAGTCCGGCTGCGACGCCGTCCATCCGGGCTACGGCTTCCTCTCCGAGCGCGCGGGTTTCGCCCGCGCCTGCGAGGATGCCGGGCTCACGTTCGTCGGACCCCGCCCCGAAACGCTCGACCTGTTCGGGTCGAAGGTGCGCGCCCGCGAGCTGGCGGAAGAATGCGGCGTGCCCGTCGCGGAGGGGATCTCGCGCGCGGTGAGCGCGGAGGAGGCGCGCGCCTTCCTGGCCGCGCTCCCGCCGGGCGCGGGCATGGTGATCAAGGCGGTCGCGGGCGGCGGCGGGCGGGGCATGCGCGCCGTCGCGGAGGCCGCCGACGTCGAAGCCGCCTGGGAGCGCTGCCGCTCCGAGGCCATGCAGGCCTTCGGCGCTCCCGACGTCTACGTCGAGCGCCTCGTGCCGCGCGCCCGCCACGTCGAGGTGCAGATCGCGGGCGACGACGGCGGCGAGACGGTCCACTTCGGCGAGCGCGACTGCAGCATCCAGCGTCGCCACCAGAAGCTCATCGAGATCGCCCCCGCCCCCGCGCTCGCGCCGGAGCTGCGGGAGCGCCTCGTCGAGGCCGCCCTGCGCCTCGCCCGCGCCAGCGGCTACCGCAACCTCGGCACCTTCGAGTTCCTGGTGCGCCCCGACGAGGGCGACGGCGGCGCGTTCTGGTTCATCGAGGCGAACGCCCGCCTGCAGGTGGAGCACACCGTCACGGAGGAGGCGACCGGCGTCGACCTCGTGCAGCTGCAGCTGCGGCTGGCGGGGGGCGAACGGCTGGCCGCGCTGGGCCTCGCCCCGCAGGCGCCGCAGCCCCGCGGCTTCGCCGTGCAGGCGCGCGTGAACATGGAGACGATGGCGGCGGACGGCAGCGCGCGCCCCTCCGGCGGGGCCCTCGCCGCCTTCGAGCCGCCCTCCGGGCCGGGCGTGCGCACGGACTCCCACGGCTACGCGGGCTATCGCGCGAACCCCGCCTTCGATTCGCTGCTGGCGAAGGTCGTCGCCTCCTCGCCCTCGCCCGACCCCGCGCACGCGCTGGCGCGCGCCTCCCGCGCGCTCGCCGATTTCCGCATCGAGGGCGTGGCCACGAATGCCGCCTTCCTGCGCGCCATCCTCGCCCACCCCGATCTGGCGGCGGGGCGCGTCCACACGCGCTTCGTGGACGAGCACGCCGCCGCCCTCGCCGCTCCCGCCGCGGAGACGGCGCCGCGCTTCTTCACGCGCGCGGAGGCCCCCTCCGCCCCCGCCAGCGGCCAGGCGGGCGTGACCGTGGACGCGGGCGACCCGCTGGCGGTGCTCGACCACGGCAGGCGGGGCGAGACCGCGGCCGCCTCCCCCGCGCCCTCCGAAGCGCCCGTGCCCGAGGGCGTCGCCGCCGTGCGCGCCCCCCTGCAGGGCACGGTCGTCGCCATCGAGGTGGCCCCGGGCGAGGCCGTGCGCGCGGGCGGCCTGCTGCTGGTGATGAGCGCCATGAAGATGGAGCACGAGGTGCGCGCGGAGGCGGGCGGGACGGTGCGCGAGATCACGGTGGCGGCGGGCGACACCATCTACGAGGGCCATCCCCTCCTCTTCCTCGACGAGGGCGCCGTCGGGGAAGGGGGCGAGGACGCCGCGGAGGCGATCGACCTCGACCGCATCCGGCCCGACCTGGCGGAGGTGCGCGGGCGGCACGCGGCCACGCTCGACGCCGCCCGCCCCGACGCCGTGGCGCGCCGTCGCCGCACGCACCAGCGCACCGCCCGCGAGAACGTGGACGACCTCTGCGACCCCGGCAGCTTCGTGGAGCACGGCTCGCTCGCGCTCACGCCCGGCACGGGGCTGCCCGTGGAGGAGGTGGTGCGGCGCTTCCCCACGGACGGCATGATCACCGGCGTCGGCGCCATCAACGGCGAGCTCTTCGACGACGAGGCCGCGCGCTGCGTCGTGCTCGCCTACGACTACACCGTGCTCGCGGGCACGCAGGGCGCGGTCAACCACCCCAAGACGGACCGCATGCTGGAGCTGGCGGCCAAATGGCGCCGTCCGGTCGTGCTCTTCGCCGAGGGCGGCGGCGGGCGCGCGGGTACGGGCGGGCGGCGCGAGGGCGGCCAGGCCGCCGCCGAGGCGCAGGTCGGGGCCTACCGCCCGCTGGACACGCCCACCTTCGCCACCATGGCCAAGCTCAGCGGGCTGGTGCCCCTCGTGGGCGTCACCTCCGGGCGCTGCTTCGCGGGCAACGCCGTGCTGCTCGGCTGCTGCGACGTCATCATCGCCACGGCCAACTCCAACATCGGCCTCGGCGGGCCCGCCATGATCGAGGGCGGCGGCCTCGGCGTGTTCACGCCCGAGGAAGTCGGCCCCATGTCCGTGCAGGTCCCCAACGGCGTCGTGGACATCGCCGTGGCCGACGAGGAAGAGGCCGTGGACGCGGCGCGCCGGTACCTCTCCTACTTCCAGGGCGCGGTGGCCGACTGGGAATGCGCCGACCAGCGCCTGCTGCGCACGCTCGTGCCGGAGAACCGCCTGCGCGCCTACGACGTGCGCGCCGTCATCCGCACGCTGGCCGACGACGGCGCCGTGCTCGAGCTGCGCCCCCGCTTCGGCATCGGCATGGTGACGGCCCTGATCCGCGTGGAGGGCCGCCCCCTGGGCCTCATCGCCAACAACGCCACCCACCTCGGCGGGGCCGTGGACAGCGACGGCGCGGACAAGGCGGCGCGCTTCATGCAGCTCTGCGACGCCTTCGACCTGCCCATCCTCGTGCTCGCGGACACGCCCGGCATGATGGTCGGCCCGGAAGTGGAGAAGACCGCGCTGGCGCGCCACTCGGCGCGGCTCTTCGTGACCGGCGCGAACCTCACCGTGCCCCACTTCACCATCTTCCTGCGAAAGGGCTACGGCCTGGGCGCGCAGGCCATGGCCGGCGGCAACACGAAGGAGCCCTTCTTCGCCGTCAGCTGGCCGACGGGGGAGTTCGGCGGCATGGGGCTGGAGGGGCAGGTGAAGCTGGGCTACCGCAACGAGCTCGCCGCCATCGGGGACGCGGGGGAGCGCCTGGCGCGCTACGAGGAGCTGGTGGCGCGCGCCTACGAGCGCGGCAAGGCCCTCAACCAGGGCGTGGCCTTCGGGCTGGACGACGTGATCGACCCCATGGACTCGCGCGCCTGGATCAGCGCCGCCATGCGCTCCGTGCCGCCCCCGCCGCGGCGCGAGGGCAAGAAGCGCCGGAACGTCGACGCCTGGTAGCGCGCCTCAGCCGCGGTCGATGCCGAGGGCGGCGGCCAGCGGCGCCACCGGGTCGGCGGCGCGCTCCACCGCTTCCTCGATGGAGCGCTGCCAGAAGCGCCCCAGCGGCGCCAGCTCCTCCGCGTTGAAGCGCCGCTCCTTCATGACGAAGGAATCGCGCTCGTAGAACACCGCGTCCACGGGCGGGCCCACGCTGGACGAGCTCGTTTTGGTCGAGTTGAAGGAGAGCAGGCCCGCGCGCAGCGCCTTCTCCAGCGTGGCGTCGTGGCGCAGCGTGCGGTCGAGGATGGGCTTGCCGTAGGTGGTGTCGCCGATGCTGACGTAGGGCGTGCCGTGCGACACCTCCACCCAGTTGCCCTGGGGGTAGAGGTGGTAGAGGTGGGGCTCCGCGTCGTCGTCCAGCTGGCCGCCCACGATGCAGTGCAGGTCGAACCAGAGGCCCGCGCGCCTGAGCCACTCGTTGTCCTCCTCGTGCACGCGGCGCATCTCCTCGGCGAGGGCGTTGACGGCGAGGAAGGCGCGCCCGAAGTCCGCCCCGTTGTGCCGCAGGCGCTCCCCGAAATAGGTGATGGCCTTGTCGCGCACCGAGCGCAGGCCGCTGGTGAGCACGAAGAGCGCGTGGCGATCGCCCTGGTGCACGGCGATCTTCTTGGCCGTGGACACCTCCGAGCCCTCCGTGATGCGCGTGTCGGCGATGGCCACGAGGCCGCTCTCGCACTTCATGCCCAGACAGAACGTCATTGGCCGCCCTCCGCCGCCCCGCCCCGCTCCGGGTGGAACGGGGCCGCGCGGAAGATATCCTCCGTGATGGCGCGGTCAACGTCGATCAGGCGCGCCTGGAAGTCGTCGAGGAATTCGTGCAGGCCGTCGTCCACCACCTGCTCGATGTCGCCCGCGTCCAGGTCCAGGTTGAGGATGCCGACGCGGCGCGCGGCCCGTGCGCGGCGGCGCTTCGGCGTCTCCGCGGCGGCCTGCTGGTAGTGCCGCTGCAGGGCCTGCAGGCAGAAGGCCAGGCTGCGCGGAAAATCGCGCGAGAAGATCAGCAGCTCCGCCACCAGCGGCCCCTCCACCTCCCCCCGGCCCGTGCGCTGGTAGGCCTCGCGCGCCGAGGCCGAACGCAGCACCGCGATCCACTGGAAGCGGTCGAAGGAGCCCCCCACGGCGTCCGCCGGGGGCAGCAGGATGTGGTACTTGGCGTCGACGATGCGGCTCGTCATGTCCGCCCGTTCGAGGTACACGCCGCAGCGGAACCACTCGCGCCCCTCGTCGCGCAGCACCGTGTTGTCGAACAGCCCGAGGATGGTGGCCGTGCGCCGCTGCGTCTCCGTGCAGAGCTCGTGCACGTCGCTGGCCACGAACTGCTTGCGGTAGGCGAGGAACAGGTAGAGCCCGTTCACCTCCTCCCAGACCTCGCGCGAGATGTACTCGCGCAGCCCGCGCGCCAGCTCGCGCGCGCGCACGAAGATGGCCCGCAGCGACCCCGGATTGAGCATGGAGAGCAGCAGGAATTCGGACTCGGTCAGCTCGGGCGATTCGGCCCGCGCCGCCGCGAAGGCCTCGTTCGAGTCGGTGGCGTGGATGAGGCTGTCCCAGATGCCCCCCGCCCCGGCGCCCTCCAGCGAGGCGTCGTGTTCGACCACGGCCATGCGCGCGATGTTCTCCGTGCGCTCCACGTAGCGCCCCAGCCAGTACAGGTTCTCGGCCACGCGGCTGAGCATCAGTCCGTCTCCCCGCCGAGCACCCAGGTGTCCTTGCTGCCGCCGCCCTGCGAGGAGTTGACCACGTAGGAGCCCTCGCGCAGGGCCACGCGCGTGAGCCCGCCGGGGATCACCCAGGGCTCGTCGGCGGAGAGCACGAAGGGGCGCAGGTCCGCGCGCCGCGGCTTCAGCCCCCCGCCCGCGAAGGTGGGGATGGAGCTGAACTCCACGAGCGGCTGCGCGATCCAGTCGCGCGGCTCGGCCTCGACGCGCGCGAGCGTGGCCGCCAGCTCGGCCTCCGACGCCTGCGGCCCGATGAGCACGCCGTAGCCGCCGGAGGCGTTGGCGGGCTTCAGCACCAGCTCGCGCGCGTGGGCGCGGATGTGGTCCAGCTCCGCCGGGATGATCGCCGCGAAGGTCTCCACGTTCGGCAGGATGGCCTCCTCGCCCAGATAGAAGCGGATGATCTCCGGCGCCCAGCGGTAGACCACCTTGTCGTCGGCCACGCCCGCGCCGGGGGCGTTGGCGAGCGTCACCGTGCCCGCCAGACAGGCGCGCATCAACCCGGGCACGCCCAGCAGCGAGTCCGGACGGTAGACCAGCGGGTCGAGGAAATCGTCGTCGATGCGGCGGTAGATCACGTCCACCCGCTCCAGCCCGCTGGTCGAGCGCAGGTAGACGGTGTCGTCGCTGTCCACGAGCAGATCGGAGCCCTCCACCAGCGTGAGCCCCGTGCGCTTGCTCAGGAAGGAGTGCTCGAAGTAGGCGGAGTTGTAGACGCCGGGCGTGAGCAGCACGGCGCGCGGCTCGCCCGTGCAGGCCGCCGGCCGCGCCGCGAGCAGCGTGGCCAGCAGCTGGTTCGGGTAGTCGTCCACCGCGCGCACGCGCCGCCGCGGGAAGAGGTCGGGGGCCACGCGCAACATGACCGTGCGGTTCTCCAGCACGTAGGACACGCCCGAGGGCGTGCGCAGGTTGTCCTCCAGCACCATCATGCCGCCGCGCTCGCCGCGCACGAGGTCGCAGCCCGCCACGTGCGCGTAGACGCCCAGCGGCGGCCTGAAGCCCGCCATCTCCGGCTTGTAGCCGGGGGAGCCCAGCGCCACCTCGGCGGGGATGATGCGCTCGCGCAGGATGCGCTGCTCGCCGTACAGGTCGAGCAGGAAGAGGTTGAGCGCCGTGAGCCGCTGCCGCAGCCCCGCGTCGATCGTGCGCCACTCCGCGCCGCTCACGATGCGGGGGATGAGGGAGAAGGGGAAGATGCGCTCCGCGCCCTGCTCCTCGGAGTAGACGTTGAAGGTGATGCCCGCGCTCAGGAGCGCCAGGTCGGCGCGCTCCTGCCGCTCCCCGTAGCCCTCGGCGGACCAGCCCCGCAGGGCCGCCGCCAGCTCGCGGTAGGCGGGCCGCAGCTCCCCCCGCTCGTCGAACATCTCGTCGGGCGTGCCGTAGGTCTCGTAGCCGTCGAGGATGCCGTGCGCCATGCGGGCGCCATTCTAGCGCGGCGGCGATGGTGGTAGAGTGCGCGCCGATGTCGCCGCCCCCGCCGCGCACGCTCACCTGGGCCGACGTGGACCGTCTGGCGGACGATCTCGTGGCGCGCATCCGGCGCGAATGGGGGCGCGCCGACCCGCCCCTCTGGCCCATCCCGCGCGGCGGCGTGTTCGTGGCCGCCCTGCTGGCCCCGCGCGGCCTCACGCTCGTGGGCGAGCCCGAAGACGCCGCCCTCGCCATCGACGACATCATCGACAGCGGCGCCACCGCCGCGCGCGTGGAGCGCGAGCACGGCCTCCGCACCTTCGCCCTGCTCGACCGCCACGCCATCCCCGCCGGGGAGTACTCCTGGGTGGTCTTCCCCTGGGAGGCCGCCACCGGCGGCTATGGCGCGGACGCGGAGGCGGTGGTCACGCGCATGATCGAGCTGGTGGGCGACGACGCCGCCCGCGACGGCCTGCGCGACACGCCCGCGCGCGTCGTCGCTGGCTGGCGCGACCAGTTCGCGGGCTACGGCGTCACCGCCGCCGCCATCGACGCCCTGCTCGCCGCCGGAGACGCTCCCGACGGCGGCGGCGTGGCCGGTCCCGACGCGCCCCTGGCCGTCATCGCGGGCATCCCCTTCCACGCCACCTGCGAGCGCCACCTGCAGCCCTTCCCCGGGCGCGTCGACGTGGTCTGCGCCCTCGCTGGCCCCGCCCTCGACGGGGACGCCGTGGCCCGCGTCGTGGACGCCCTCGCGCGGCGGCTCACGTGGCGGGAGCGGCTGGCGCGTGAGCTCGCGGAGGCGCTCTGCCGCGCCCCCGCCGTGGCCGTGGCGGGCGTGCGCGTGATGGCCACGCGCCACTGCCTGCTCGCGCGCGACGAGCCCGCCGAAAGCGCCCCGCTCGCCGCCTCCGCGGTCGAGGCCAACCGCGCGCGCGTGCGCGACGGCGACCTGCAGGCGCTGCGCGGCGCGGTCGAAGGCGCGCTCGAGCGCTGCTGACATTGGGTGTACCCCTCCCCGCGGGGGAGCGCCTTGAGGGCGGGAAGCGCATCGCTCCGGCCACTGGGCTAACGGGCGTCGACCCGGTAACGCTGACCCGCGGTGAGGACGGTGAGCGTGTTCACGCCGGGTGGCGCATCGGGGGAGAAGCTGAGCCGGGAGGGCGATGCCGCGTCCCACGTCTCGACGGCTGCGATCGGGAAATGGCGGAGCGCTTCCTCGACGGGGATGCCGTCGCGCCCTCGCCAGACGATACTGTTCCATCCCGGTTCGAGGTCCAGAAGAGAGTTGACGGGCCGCCACTCGAGCGCGTCCGGCGGCAGGGGGTAGGCGCGGGTTGGCAACACATTCTGTTCTTCGTCGGTGATGACGATCGAGAGCAGCTCCCGGCCCGTCAGCGGATCCACTTCGGTGATCGATTCGTCGGGAGGGGGGCTGCGCTCAGGGATGCCCCGCCCCCAACTGATCAGCCAGTTTCCATTGTCCAGCAATGCAACACGTCCTGCCGCCCATCCAACCTTGTCAAAGGTTCCATGCAACGCATGGTGGCGCTGGAACACCGCTTGCCCGGATTCGATGTCGATCGCGTATTCCACCGCTCGGCTGAAGACATCGTTTGTGCGCGCGGTGGTTCCGGTCTCCGGATCGATGGAGCAGGCCACGCCGTTGTCATACAGGACGAGGTTGCCGTTCGGCCTCAGGTGTGCGGCGTGCTGCCCGCAGAATTCGCCGTATGGGTCCCCCACGATCTTCAGGGGGGCTGGCGATCCGCTGGCGATCCAGTCCGCGTCGCTGCGGTTGCTCTTGCCCACGCGCCAGACCACGTCCCCGGTCGTTCCGTCGATACGCAGCACTTGCGCGCACCCCCGGAACGAAGCGATGAAGTCCCCATCGACGACCACCACCGAGTTAAGGTGTGCATAGTCCCACGGGAAGCGGTGTTGTAAACAGTCATCCATCACAGCCATGTGATCCCAGGAGTTCCACAAGAAAACCTGCTCCCGCTGTGGGGTGATCTCCTGGATGACGGAATCCTCCGTTCCCTCGGTTGTGCTGTACGGGTTGCCGTCCGGGTCGCTGCGTGAGCTGAAATCGCGCCGGGTGGGCTCGTAGCCCATCAGGACGTAATTCCCGTTCGACTTGATAGCGAAATCGTGATGATCGGTGTGCGTGAGCGGCGGGACGACCTGCACGACATCCACTATACTCAGATCCCAGTCGAGCACTACGATCTGGAAATTGGTGAGTTCTGGGAGTTCTTCGCTGAAAGCAGGGATAGTGCCCGCCCTGCGCGTGTACGAGTACGGATAGAACCCCTCTGGATGGTACTGGAAGTCCTTGCCAAATGATGGCTTACGATGGAAGCGCGGGACGCCATTGGTGTCGAGAATCCCGAAGAATGGCCCTATCCTTGCCGAGATCAGGATGTCCGAGGCTTCCGCCAACTTCCGCACGGTGATGGTCGGAAAGTCAGGCGGCAGGCAATGGACGGTATAGGTGGCGCTGCCCGCGGCGTTCTCGAGCGCGACGACGGTGTCGCTGTCCCCGGACACCCTCAGTTGGACGGCGTCGCCGTTCGAGTGTACAACGTCGTTGACCGTCATCTGCGTGTCCGCGTCGTGGGCGGAAAGTGTGAGCGTCAGGATTCCCGAATCGCCACAGCCCACGGCGTAGTGATACGTCTCGGGGTCGAACGGCGGGTACATCGCCCGCCCCTCGCCCTCCGCCGTGAGCGTGTCCAGCGCTGGCGCGTCCGGCGGCGGGGAGGGGCTCTGGCTGCAGGCGATGGCCAGCGCGCCAGCCAGCAGGCTCAGGCCCGCGAGGAAGAGACGGAACGGCGAGGCGCTCACGCGCTTCATTCTGCCGCTTCCCGCGATTGCCGCAAGCGCCAGGGGTGGCCGCGGAGCTAACGGGCGTCGACCCGGTAGCGCTGGCCCGCGGTGAGGACGGTGAGCGTGTTCACGCCGGGCGGCGCATCGGGGGAGAATCTGAGCAGGGAGGGCGCGTCCCACGTCTCGATGGCTGCGATCGGGAACTGGTGGAGCGCTTCCTCGACGGGGATGCCGTCGCGCCCCCGCCAGACGATGCGGTTCCACCCCGGCTCGAGGTGCAGAAGAGAGTTGACGGGCCGCCACTCGAGCGCGTCCGGCGGCAGGGGGTAGGCACGGGTTGCCAACACATTCTGTTCCCCGTCGGTGATGACGATCGAGAGCAGCTCCCGGCCCGTCAGCGGGTCCACCTCGGTGATCGATTCGTCGGGATGGGGGGAGCCCCGCCCCCAGCTGACCAGCCAGTTTCCGTTGTCCAGCAATGCGACATGCCCTTCCGCGTACCCCGCTCTGTCAAAGGTTCCATGCAACGCATGGTGACGCTGGAACACCGCTTGCCCGGATGCGGTATCGATCGCGTATTCCACCGCCCGGCTGAAGATGCCGCCTGTGCGCGCGCTGGTTCCGGTCTCCGGATCGATGGAGCAGTGCACGCCGTTGTCATAGAGGACGAGGTTGCCGTTCGGCCGCAGGTGCGCGGCGTGCTGCCCGCAGAATTCGCCGTACGGGTCCCCCACGATCTTCAGGGGGGCTGGCGATCCGCTGGCGATCCAGTCCGCGTCGCTGCGGTGGCTCTTGCCCAGGCGCCAGATCACGTCTCCGGTCGTTCCGTCGATACGCAGCACTTGCGCGCACCCCCGGAACGAAGCGATGAAGTCCCCATCGACGATATTCACCGAGTTAAGGTGTGCATAGCCCCACGGGAAGTGATGTTGTAAACAGTCATCCATTACGGCCATGTGATCCCAGGAATTCCACAAGAAAACCTGCTCGCGCTGTGGGGTGATTTCCTGGATGACGGAATCAGCCGTTCCCTCGGTCGTGCTGTACGGGTTGCCGTCCGGGTCGCGACGTGAGCTGAAATCGCGCCGGGTGGGCTCGTAGGCCATCAGGACGTAATTCCCGTTCGCCTTGATATCGAAATCGTGATTATCGGTGTGCGTGAGCGGCGGGACGACCTGCACGACGTCCACGATGCTCAGGTCCCAGTCGAGCACTACGACCTGGAAATTGATGAGTTCTGGTCTTTCTTCGCTGGAAGTAGGGATAATGCCCTCCTTGCGCGTGTACGAGTACGGATAGAGCCCCTCCGGGTGGTATTGGAAGTTCTTGCGAAAATTTGGTGGCTTACGATGGAAGCGCGGGACGCCATTGGTGTCGAGAATCCCGATGAATGGCCCCATCCTTGCCGAGATCAGGATGTCCGAGGCCCCCGCTGACTTCCGCACGGTGACGGTCGGAAAGTCAGGCGGCAGGCAATGGACGGTATAGGTGGCGCTGCCCGCGGCGTTCTCGAGCGCGACGACGGTGTCGCTGTCCCCGGACACCCTCAGTTGGACGGCGTCGCCGTTCGGGTGCACGACGTCGTTGACCGTCACGCGCGTGTCCGCGGCGTGGGCGGAAAGGGTGAGCGTCAGTGTCCCCGAATCGCCACAGCCCACGGCGTAATGATACGTCTCGGGGTCGAACGGCGGGTACATCGCCCGCCCCTCGCCCTCCGCCGTGAGCGTGTCCAGCGTCGGCGCGCCCGGCGTCGGTGGGGGGGATGCCTGGCAGGCGATGGCCAGCGCGCCAGCCAGCAGGCCCAGGCACGCGAGGAAGAGGCGGGACGCCCAAGCGCGCATGCGCCCCATTCTGCCAATTCCCGCGCCTGCCGCAAGCGCCGGGCGGGCGCCCTCCACGCTGGCGTCCCCCGCGCGCTACCCGATGGGGCGGAAGAGGGGGATGGGGTACTCGCCTTCCTCCTGCTCTTCGAACTCCACGCGCACGCGCTGGCCGATGGCGATGTCGGTCGTCGGGTTCTCCACGCCGATGACGCCGCTCATCATGCGGAAGCCCTCGTCGAGGTCGACGTAGGCCACCGAGTACGCGCCCAGGTCGATGAAGCCGGGCATGCGGTTCTGGCGCACCACGGAGAAGGTGTAGACCGTGCCCTCGCCCTTCGAGACGAGCCACTCCAGCTCGTCCGCGCCGCAGGCGGGGCAGTGCTGGCGCGGGTAAAAGACCACGCCCTCGCAGGCGGCGCAGCGCTGGTAGCGCAGTTCGCCCTGTTTGGCGCCCTCCCAGAAGGGCTCGGTGTGGGGTTCGGGGAAACGGGGCTGGGGTCGCTTCGCCATCGCGCTAGTCCTTCGCCAGAATCACGGTGCCGCCCGTGTGCGTGCCGCCGAGCAGGCCGCCGTTGCCGTGGGCCACGGCGAGGCGGGCGTCGGGAACCTGCGAGGTCGATTCGCCGCGCAGCTGCCGCGCCGCCTCGAGCAGCAGGAAGATGCCGCGCATGCCCGGATGGTTGGAGGAGAGGCCGCCCCCGTCGGTGTTGAGCGCCGGGCCCTCGCCGCTGTCGAAGGCCAGCCGCGCGTTTTCCACGTAGGCCCCCACCTCGCCCTTGCCGCAGAAGCCGAGGTCCTCGAGGCAGACGGCCACGGTGATGGTGAACGAGTCGTAGATCATGGCGATGTCGATCTCGTCCGCCGTCACGCCCGCCTCGGCGAAGGCGATGGGGCCGCTCTGGGCGGCGGCGCTGGTGGTGATGTCGCCGCCGTTCTCGCGGTACTTCGTGGCCTCGCCCGCGCCGATGAGCCACACCGGCGGCTTGCGGCAGTCGCGCGCCACGTCCGCCGAGGCGATGACCACGGCCCCGCCGCCGTCGCTGATCATGCAGCACTCCAGCAGGTGCAGGGGGTCGGCCACGATGCGCGAGTCGAGCACGTCCTGCGGGGTGATCTCGTCCACGCCCACGAACTGCAGGTCGGTCATGGCCTTCACGGCCTCGGGATTGCGCATGGCGTGGTGGCGGGTGGCCACGGAGATGCCCGCGAACTGCTCGTCGGTGGAGCCGTACTCGTACTGGTGGCGCCGCTTCACGAGGGCGTAGTTGGCGATGAGCGTGGCCCCGTAGGGGGCCTCCATGTTCTGCTGCCAGTTGGCCGGGCCGCCGCGGCCCAGCCCCCCCGTGCCGATGGCCACGCGGTTGGAGGCCGAGGTGGAGCCGTAGCTGAGCACGGCCACGCGGCACTTGCCCGCGGCGATGTCGCGCATGGCGTGGGCCGCGTGGAACTGGTACGACGAGCCGCCCACCTGCGTGGTGTCGATCACCGTGGGGCGGATGCCGAGGTAGGCGGCCAGCTGCAGCCCCCCGCCCGCCTCGCCGTCCTGCGCGTCGTAGATGGCGTCCACGTCGCCCCACCCCAGGCCCGCGTCCCGCAGCGCCGCGCGGATGGAATCGACCTTGATGTTCATGGCCGAAACGCCGGGCGCCACCCGCAAGGGGTACTCGTGAATCCCGACGATCGCCGCCGTTCGCTCCGATGCCATCGCTCCCCCTTCGGCCCGGCGTTGCGCCGGAGCCCGCGCGTCGCGTACCGTGCGCGCGTGCGCATCGCGGTGATCGCCGATACCCACCTGCCCGCCCTCATCCGTCAGCTGGACGAGCTTGGGCCGGAGCCGGGCGAACTGCTCGCGTCCGCGGACCTCATTCTACACGCCGGAGACGTGACCGCGCCGGACGTGCTCGACTGGTGCGAGGCGTTCGCGCCCGTGCTCGTCGCGCGCGGCAACAACGACCTCTTCGAGGACGCGCGCATGGCCGAACGCCAGCTGCTGGACCTTGAGGGCTGGCGGCTGGGCATGACGCACGAGCTGCGCCCCGAATCGCGCCCCATCGGCGTGCTGCTCGACGACTGCCTGGGCGGCGAGCGCGTGGACGTGCTGGTGGGCGGGGACACGCACGTGGAGCGCCTCGAATTCCGCGAGGACGTGCTCTTCGTGAACCCCGGCAGCCCCTCCCTGCCCCACCACAAGGAGTACCGCCTCGGCACCGCCGCCGTGCTCGACATCGAGCGCGACCGCATCCGCGCCGAGGTGCGCCTGCTCGGCGAGACGGACGGCTCGCCCAATCCGGGGCGGCCCATCGTGCTCGACATCGCCCGCGACGGCGGGCGCGCGCGGGCGCTCGCATGACCGCCGGCGGGCCGCGCGTGGCCCTCATCAACGTCTCCGACGGGGGCGTGCCCAAGCGCCCCGTGGCGCGCGCCGCGGTCGGCCTCCTCGGCGTCGCGGGCGACCGCCAGGCCAATACGGAGTCGCACGGCGGCCCCGAACGCGCCCTCTGCCTCTACTCCCTCGAACGCATCGAGGCGCTGCGCGCGGAGGGCCACCCCATCGGCCCGGGCGACGCGGGCGAGAACGTGACCGTGGCCGGGCTGGACTGGGACGGCGTGGTTCCCGGCGCGCGCCTGCGGCTGGGGGCGGACGTGCGCATCGAGATCACGCGCTACACGACGCCCTGCCACAAGATCGCGGCCAGCTTCGCGGACGGCGACTCCGCCCGCATCAGCCAGCAGCGCCACCCCGGCTGGAGCCGCGTCTACGCGCGCGTGCTCGCGGGCGGCGAGCTCGCCTCCGGCGACCCCGTCGAGCCGCTGCCCGCCGACGACGACTGATCGCCGAGCAGGGCCGCGGGATTCCCCCGCAGCATCCGCCCCACTTCCGCCTCGCCGAGGCCCGCGTCGAGGAAGCGCTCGCCGAAGCGGGCCAGCGCCGCCGCCGGTTCGGGGTTGGCCGCCTGCCCGTGGTCGGAGGAGAGGATGACGCGCCCGGCCCCCACCTCCCGCACCTGCCGCAGGAGTTCGGGCCACGCCGCCTCTTCGTCCCCGCCCGCGACGGCGATGGCGCACTGCTCGATGAAGCCGCCCCGCGCCGCGATGTCGCGCTGCAGCTCCAGCGGCGTCCAGAAGGAGGCGTGCGTGATCACGCAGCGGATGCCGCGGTCCAGCGCCGCGCCGAGCAGGGCGGCGGTCTCCTCCGGCGAGAGGTGGCCGCTGGCGAGCGCCGCGTCGTGCGCCGCGATCAGGTCGAGGATGTCGTGGCACGCGGGGTCCAGCGCGCCGTCCGCGTCCAGCACGGAGATGCCCGCGCGCGCGCTGTTCCAGCCGCCGGGCCGCCAGCCGCGCCAGTGGCGCGCGTCGAAGGTGGGCATCCACACCACGCGCCCGCCGATGCGGAGCGCGATCTCGACGGCGTCGGGGTTGAGCCCGCCCACGCCCCAGTCGAGCGCCACGCCGCCGTGCACGGCGATGCCGTCGAACTCGCGGTCCAGCGCCCAGGCGAGCGGCTGCGTGGGGTACTCGTGGCTCTTCAGCACCAGCCCCGCCATCCCCGCCTCGCGCGCCCGCGCCACCGTCGCGCGGAAGTCGAGCTTGCGCGCCGCGTAGGGGTCCGGGTCGGCGTGCACGTGGATGTCGATGGCGCCCCGCAGCAGCGCCCGCGCGCGGTCGGACAGCGTCTCCAGCGTCGGTTCGGCGCCCACGCCGCGCCTCAGCCGCCTGCGTCGAGCCGGTCGTAGGCGGCGAGAATGGCGGCGAAGCGCGCCTCCACCGCCTCGCGCGTCTCCGGGTGCGTCACGACGTACAGGTCGTTGTTCCGCACCGCCGCCACCACGTGCCGCGCGATGACGTCCGGCTCCTGCACGTTCGCGCCGATGATGCGCGGCATCTCGCCCGAGGCGGGCGGCTGGATGGGCGGCTCGGCCGTCGTGGGGGGGCCGCCCGCCGCCGCGGGCCGGTTGCGCGCCGATTCCCCGATGCGCGTGTTCACCACGCCCGGACAGAGCACGGACGCGCCCACGCCGTGGGGCCGCAGCTCCTCGTGCAGCGTCTCCGTGATGCCCACCACGCCGTACTTGGCCGCCGTGTAGGCGATCACGTTGGGCGCGGCCAGCGGCACCAGCCCGGCGATGGACCCGGTGTTGACGACGTGCCCCTCGCCCTGCGCCACCAGCGCGGGCAGGAACGCCTGCAGGCCGTTCACGACGCCGTGCAGGTCGACGTCCAGCACCCACCCCCAGTCCGCGTCGCTCAGTTCGGCGGAGGGCTTGCCCGCCACCACGCCCGCGTTGTTGCACACCACGTGCGCCCCGCCGAGCGCTTCCCGCGTGGCCGCCGCGAGGGCGCGCACGGAGGCGGCGCTGGTCACGTCGCAGGCCACGGCCACGGCCCGCCGCCCCTTCGCGCGCACCTCGTCCGCCACGCGCTCCGCCGGTTCCGTCTCGATGTCGCCGATGGCCACGTCCATGCCCTCGTCCGCGAAGGCGAGGGCGAGGGCGCGTCCGATGCCGCTCCCCCCGCCCGTCACGACCGCCACCTTGCCGTTCAGTTCGCGCATGGTTGCCCCCTTCCCGTGGCGCGCGAGTGTAGCAGGGCGCGCGGCGCGCGGCCCGCGAAAGGCGTACCATCGATCCCGCCGCAGGAGGCGCGTCATGCCGCTCCGGGCTTCGATCCTTTCGCTGGCGTTCATCCTCTCCCTGCTCATCGTCGCCTGCGGCGGCGACGCCGACCGGCTCTCGGCGGACGACCTCGAGAGCGCCACCTACCTGGCCGAAGGCCCCGACGCGGGCGAGGCCACGCTCGACGGCGGCGAATTCCGCTATCCGGTCGCGGAAGGCTCCTCCGCCGAGGCCGTGATCCGGCTGGACCACTGGTCCCCCGGCGACCTCGACGGGGACGGCACGGAGGACGCGGCGGCCATCACCAGCGAGCGGCCCGGCGGGAGCGGCGCCTTCTCCTACGTCCACGCCCTGCGGAACGAGTCGGGCGCGCTGCGCGACGAGGGCTTCGCCTTCCTCGGTGATCGCGTGCGCGTGGAGTCCGTCGCCATCCGCGACGGCGTCATCGTGGTCGCCCTCTTCGACCGCACCGAGACGGCGTCGTTCGCGGAAGAGCCGACGGTGGCGGTCATCCGCCGGTTCCGGCTCGACGGCGGCGCGTTGGTCGAACTGCCCGCGCCCGGCGGCAACTAGCGGGGCGCTACGCCTCCAGCCCGAGGCCGCGCAGGAAGGCGTCCGCGTTCGGTTCGCGGCCGAGGAAGTCGCGCACGAGCCGGTCGCCGTCCACGGAGCCGCCGCGTTCCAGCACCGTGCGGCGGTACTCCGCGCCCAGCTCCGCGTTCATCAGCCCCGCCCGCTCGAAGCGCGTGAACATGTCGTCGCCGAAGACATGGGACCAGAGGTAGCCGTAGTAGCGCGCGTCGTAGCCGAAGAGATGCCCCCAACCCGACTGGAAGTGCGTGCCGGGCGTGTAGGGGAAGGAGGTGATCTCGTGCAGCTCGCGCGTGAGGACGGTGCTGTCGCCCGCGAACCCGGGGGCGTGGAAGGCCTGGTCGAGCCGCGCGAAGTAGAGCTGCCGCAGCGTGGTCACGCCCGAGCTGAGCGTCTTCGCCGCCAGCATCGCATCGAGCAGCGCGTCCGGCAGGGGCTCGCCCGTGCGGTGGTGGCGCGTGAAGCCCGCCAGCACCTCGCGGTCCCACACCCAGTGCTCCAGCATCTGCGAGGGCGCTTCCACGAAATCGCGCTCCGTGCCCGTGCCGCTGAAGCGCGCGTGCGCCGCCCGCGTCAGCGTCTGGTGGAGGACGTGGCCGAACTCGTGGAAGAGCGTCTCCACCTCCGAATGGCGCAGCAGGGACGGCGCCTCCGCCGAGGGCTTCGTGAAGTTCGCCACGATGGCGCTCACCGGCATCTGGTAGGAGCCGTCGGGCAGTCGCCGCCCGCTCCGCAGCGTGAAGGCGGCGGCGTGGCCGTAGGTGCCGGGCCGCGGGAACAGGTCCATGTAGAAGCGCGCGAAGGGCTCGCCGCCCGCCGCCTCGACCACGTCGAAGGCGCGCACGTCCCCGTGCCACGCGGGCGCGTCCGGGCGCGGCTCGAAGCGCACGCCCAGCAGCCGGCGGCAGACTTCGAACAGGCCGTCGAGACAGGCGTCCAGCGGGAAGTAGCGGGCCACCTCGAACTCGTCCACGGCGTGGCGCGTCTGCAGCAGCTGGTCGTGGCAGTAGCGCCAGTCCCAGATGTGGACGGGGCCGCCGTTCACCCCGGCCATGAGGGCGAGGTCGGCCTCCGCCTTCACCGCCACCTTCCCGCGCAGGTCGGCGAGGAAGTCCGCCACGCGCTCGCGCCCGCCCGCCATGCACACCTCGAGCGCGTACGACGCCCAGGAGTCGTAGCCGAGCAGGGCGGCCATCTCGCGGCGCGCCGCCAGCGCCCGTTCGAGCACGGCCACGTTGGCCGCGCCGCCCTTCACCTGCTCCTTCCCGAACAGCTCCCGCCGCAGCTCCGCCGAGCGCGCCTTGCCCATGAAGGGGAAGTACTCCGGGTAGTCGAGGGAGACGCGGTAGCGCGTCCCGCCGTCCGTCTCCTCCGCGCGCAGCGACTGGATGAAGGCCTCGGGCAGGCCGTCCAGCGCCTCGCGCGGCACGGCGATGCCATCGTCCCACTCGTTGATGTTCTTCTGGAACTCGACGCCCAGCGAGACGAGTTCGTCGCTGAGCGCCCGCACGCGCCCGCGTTCGCCCGCGGGCAGCCCGAAGCCGTTGCGGCGGTAGTCGCGCAGCTGGTGGTCGAGCAGGCGCGCCTCCTCCGGCGCCAGCGCCTCCCCCCGCGCCGCGTACGCCCTCATGGCGGCGTACAGGTCCTCGCGGAAGGAGAGCCCGACGAAGTACCGCTCGATGCGCTCCTCCTGGCGGCGGGCGGCCTCGCGCAGGGCGGCGTCGTCGGCGACGTAGGCCATGAAGGCGTACTGCCCGGCGGCCTGCGCCACCTGGTCGGTGGCGTCCTCGAGCGCGCCCGGCGTATTGGCGAAGGTGCGCTGGCCGTCGGGCGCGGCCACGATGGCGTTCACGGCGTCGTCGCAGGCGGCGATGGCGCGGTCGCAGGCGGCGTCCACGCCCGACGGCGTCATCGCCGCGAAATCCGGCAGCCCCGCATCGACGTCGGCCACGGCGCTACTCTGCGCCCTGCGCCAGCCCTGCGTCCAGCCCGCCCCAGCCGCAGGGGGACCAGCGGGTCTCGGGCAGCGCTTCCCGCCGGACGACGATGCGCATGCCGACCTCAGCGTCGCGCGGAATGTCGAAAATGGCGTCAGAGGGCTCGCGCTCGATGGAGCTGAAGACGGTGCACCCGCTCACCTGATCTGAAAGAACATGCATCCGGTAGACATCAGCATCCAGACCAAAGCTGAATGCCCCTTCTGCATCCGTCCATGCTGCGAAGTACCCTTTGCCCCACCCTTCGTTTCTCGGATGTCTGAGAGCCGCCACCCACAGTCTGCTCACCGGCTCGCCGTCCATGCCAACGACAGTTCCATGCAGGCGTGCCGTGAACGGAGGCGCGATCTCCGCGCGGTATGCCGCAAAGGCATCGTAGAAGTCATCGACCGATATGCCGAAAACGGCGCGGAACGCGGCCCGCCAGTCCGGGTGCGATGGGCGCTGGCGATAAAAGATGGTGATCGAGGCTTCTCCCGCGCGGTCGATGAGCCAGTCGACCGCAAGCGTTCCGAGGGAGTAGTTCGCGCGCAGATCCCCGCCGATGCCTAGGTCGTGCTCAAGGTCCCGGAGACGGGCGGGAGTGCGACGAACCGCGATGATGTCTGCCTGAATGCGGCCATCGTACGTTTGCTCGGACGTCTCGTCGTGATACCTGTGCGACCAGTAGTTCGCCACGCCCTCCGTCAACCAGCGGGGAGAGACCTGGATGTCTCCGTACCGGACTTCCACATGGCCCCAGCGTCCGTTTTCCTCGATCGTTGCGTAGTATTCCTGAACCGCCTGGCTGTACTCATGCGCGCGGGCAGTGAAAGGATCTTGCAGATAGATCACTTCGTTGCCATAGATGCCACGCGGCTTGCCCGGGGTGACGTCGTCGAACTGGAACGTGAGGCCGGGGACTTTGATGCCGGTATGTCGGGCGAAGAACTCTACCACGCTATCGACTGCCGCCCGGAGTTCAGCCTGTTTGGCGGGCGTGAACGCGCTCAGGAACTCCACCTGCGGTGCGAGCTGCCACCAGCGCTTCGCCCCGGAAACCCGGACCCAGTATGCGTCCCCCTTGTCGAGCGTGCGCAGCGTGTTGGCGCGGGCGCTCGGGGTGTACGTCTCGCGCCGTTGCGCCGCCGCGTCCCAGCCCCACGCCTCGGTCACGCCGTCGAGCCCGCGAAACGCCTCGTCGGGAGCGACGCCGTCGCGCCCGGCCCAGGCCACGAAGTTCCAGCCCTCGCGCAACGGTACGAGTCCGATCTTGCCCGGTGGCAGCACAGGGCGCGTCCATACGACTGGTTCCGTGCCGCCGAGCGCGAGCCAGAGCCCCATGCCCGGCGTGAGCGTCGTCAGGTCGCCGGAACCGTCGCGGGCGGCCCAGCGGAACACTTGCGCGCCAGCATCCCAGGCGTAGGCCATGTCGAGGCGGGGAATCGCTTCGAAGAGCGTCGCGACGCTGGCCTCATTCCCGGTCCAGCCCGCGAGATTGAGGCCCGGCCGGAGCGTGGTCGTGGCCGTGGCGCGTACTGTGAACGGAGGCGCGATTTCCGCGTGGTACACTTCGAAGGCGTCGTAAAAGTCATCGACCGATATGCCGAAAACGGCGCGGAACGCGGCCTGCCAATCAGGATGCGATGGACGCTGGCGGTAGAAGTCGGTGATTGAGGCTTCTCCCGTGCGGTCGACGAGCCAGTCGACCGCAAGCGTTCCGAGGGAGTAGTTCGCGGACACATCCCCGCCGATGCCCAAGTCGCGTTCAAGGTCCCGAAGACGGGCGGGAGTGCGACGAACCGCGATGATGTCTGCCCGAATGCGGCCATCGTACGTTTGCTCGGACGTCTCGTCGTGGTACCTGTGCGACCAGTAGTTCGACACGCCCTCCGTCAACCAACGCGGAGCGATATCCGTGCGATACGCCTCGAAGGCATCATAGAAGTCATTGACCGATATGGCGAAAGCGGCGCGGAACGCGGCCTGCCAATCAGGATGCGATGGACGCTGGCGGCGGAAGTTGGTGATCGAGGCTTCTCCCGCGCGAGTGACGAGCCAGTCGACCGCAAGCGTTCCGAGGGAGTAGTTCGCGGACACATCCCCGCCGATGCCCAGGTCGCGTTCAAGGTCCCGGAGACGGGCGGAGGTGCGCCGTACCGCGGCAATGTCCGCCCGAATGCGGCCATCGTACGTTTGCTCGGATGTCTCGTCGTGGTACCTGTGCGACCAGTAGTTCGCCACGCCCTCCGTCAACCATCGGGGAGAGACCTGGATGTCTCTGTACCGTACTTCCACATGGCCCCAGCGTCCGTTCTCCTCGATCGTTGCGTAGTATTCCTGAACCGCGTGGCTGTACTCATGCGCGCGAGCAGTGAAAGGATCTTGCAGATAGATCACTTCGTTGCCATAGCTGCCACGTGGCTTGCCCGGTGTGACGTCGTCGAACTGGAACGTGAGGCCGGGGACTCTGATACCGATATGTCGGGCGAAGAACTCTACCACGCTATCGACTGCCGCCCGGAGTTCAGCCTGTTTGGCGGGCGTGAATGCGCTCAGGAACGCCACCTGCGGTGCGAGCTGCCACCAGCGCTTCGCCCCGGAAACCCGGACCCAGTATGCGTCCCCCTTGTCCAACGTGCGCAGGGTGTTGGCGCTGGCGTTCAGGGCGTACGTTTCCCGCTGCTGCGCTGCTGCGTTCCAGCCCCAAGCCTCAAGCAGGACGCCGTCGAGCCCGCGAAACGCCTCTCTGGCGGCGATGCCGTCGCGCCCGACCCAAGCCACGAAGTTCCAGCCCTCGCGTAGCGATACGAGTCCGATCCCGCCCGGTGACAGCACGGGGCGTGTCCACACGGCTGGCTCCGTGCCGCCGAGCTCGAGCTGGAGGCCCATGCCCGGCGTGAGCGTCCGCAGGTCGCCGGAGCCGTCCGCGGCGGCCCGGCGGAACACCTGTGCGTCGGTATCCCAGGCCGTGGCCATGTCGAGCCGGGGGATCGCCTCGAAGAGCGCCGTCACGTTCGCCTCGGCCCCAGTCCAGCCCGCGAGGTTGCGGCCGGGCTGGAGCGTGGTCGTGGCGAACTCGTCCGCGATCCTGCACGGGATCCACTGTGCATCCTCCTGTAGGGAACCGCTCACGACGACGACGATCCCGACGATGGGGCGTCCCGCGACGATGATCGCCCTCGGCCTGTTCGGCGCCTCTTCGTAACCGGTTATGGCGCAGTCGTCGCCACGGTCCGTCCAGATGTGCAGGTGGTAGAAACCATCCGGGAGCGAGAGGGTGAACTCCCCCGTGTCCTCGACCCACTGCTGGACCCGTCGCTGCTTGAGGCGCTCGTGTCCTTCCGGCTGTGGTCCGGTCTCGAGGGCTGTGATCCTGTGTCCGCTGCTGGGGTTGCCGCTCTCATCCATCACGATGCCGCGCACCTGCCACGACACCGTGGTACCGCCCTGCGCGGAGGCCGTCGGCGCCGCCGTCGCCAGCCCGACGGCCAGCGCGAGGAGCGCCATGCCAGCGATGAGGACGGAACGAACGGGCGGCATGGCCCCCACCTTATTCGCCGGTGTCCCTGATCGGCGCGTCCAGCCCGCCCCAGCTGCAGGGGAACCATTGGGCCTCGGGCAGGACCTCCCGCCGCACGACGACGCGCATGCCGATGGAGTCGTTGTCCGCGACGCTGATGACTGGGCTTGCGGGATCGCCCACCTCGACGGAGCTGAAGACGGTGCATCCGCTCACCTGCTCCGAGTGGACGTGTATCCGGTACGCGCCGCTCTCCGGGCGGAAGCTGAACGCGCCGTCGCTGTCGGTGTTATCCCCGAAGTACCGTTCGCCTCCCCGCAGCCTGAGCGCCGCCACCCACAGCCCGCGCACGGGCTCGCCGTCCGTATCGACGGCGGTTCCCCATATGCGCGCTGGCGGCGGCGCGATCTCCGCGCGATGCGCCCCGAAGGCGTCGTAGAAGTCGTCAACCGTCATGCCGAAGACGGCGCGGAACGCGGCCCGCCAGTCCGGGTGCGCCGGACGCTCGCGGTAGAAGGCGATGAGCGAGTCCTCGCCCGCGCGGTCGACGAGCCAGTCGGCGGCGAGCGCGGAAAGGGAGTCGTTCGCGGACTGGTTCCCGCCCGCGAGCATGTCGCGTTCGAGCTCGCGCAGACTGCTGGCGACGCGCGCCCGCGCGGCGTCTTCCGCGAGCCGGTCGTCGTACGTCTGGTCGCTGGTCTCGGCGGCATGGACGTGCGACCAGTAGTTCGCCACGGCCTCGGACAACCAGGCGGGGCCGCTCCGCGCATCCCCGTAGCGGCTCCGCACGTCGCCCCAGCGCCCGCTCTCCTCGATCGTCGCGTAGTACTCCTGGATCGTGCGGACGTACTCGTGCGCGTGGGCGGCGAAGCAGCGCTCCTGCAGGTAGATCACCTTGTCGCCGTAGCTCCCGCACGGCCGCTCCGCCGTCTCCGCGTCGACCTGCACGGTGAGGCCGGGGACCCTGAGGCCGATGCGGCGGGCGAAGAACGCCACCGTGTCGTCGACCGCCGTGCGGAGTTCGGCCCGTCTGGCGGGCGTGAACTCGCTCAGGAACTCCAGCCGCGGCGCGAGCTGCCACCATTCCCGCGGGGCCGAGACATGCACCCGGTACGCGCTGCCCGCGTCGAGCGCGCGCAGGGCGGCGGCGGGGGCGGCGGGGGCGTACGACTCCCGCCGTTGCGCCGCCGCGTTCCAGCCCCAGCCTTCGATCAGGACGCCATCGAGCCCCGCGAACGCCTCGCGGGCGGCGGCCCCGTCGCGCCCGGCCTAGGCGACGAAGTTCCAGCCCTCGCGCAGCGGCACGAGCCCGCTGGCGGCGCGCACCGGGCGCGTCCACAGGGCCGCTTCCGTGCCGCCGAGCGCGAGCCAGAGCGCCATGCCCGGCGTGAGCGTCGTCAGGTCGCCGGCGCCGTCGCGGGCGGCCCAGCGGAACCGCCGCGCGCCGGCGTCCCAGGCGTAGGCCATGTCGAGCCGGGGGATCGCCGCGAAGAGCGCCGCCGCGTTCGCCTCGGCCCCGGTCCAGCCCGCGAGGTTGAGGCCCGGCCGGAGCGTGGTCGTGGCGAGCTCGTCCGCGATCCGGCACGAGATCCACTCGCGGCGTTCCGGTCGCGGGCCGCCCAGCACGAGCACGATCCCGGCGACGGGACGGCCCGCCACGGTGATCGTCCGCGGGTGGTTCACCGCCGCCTCGTAGCCCGTGACGGCGCAGGTGGCGCCCCAGTCCGTCCAGACGCGCAGGAGGTAGCGCCCGTCCGGGAGCGAGAGCGTGAACTCCCCCGTGTTCCCGACCAGCCGCTGCACCCGCCGCTGGTTGAGGCGCTCGTGCCCTTCCGGCTGTTCGCGGAACTCGACGGCGGTGATCCAGTGCCCGCCGACGGGGCTGCCCTGCCCGGTGGTCACGACGCCGCGCACCTGCCGCTGCGCCGCGGCCTCCCCCTGCGCGGAGGCCGCGGGCGCCAGCATGGCGGCCAGCGCGAGGAGCGCCGCGCCAGCGGCGAGGATGGCGCGAACGTGCGGCATGGCGCTCGTTCCGGCGAACCCCCCGCCTAGCGCGTGAGCCAGGAGAACTGCTGCGGCTTCCGCTGCGCCTGCGGGTCGATCATGATGTTCACGATCGAGGGCGTCGGGTCATCCACCGCCTTCCGCAGCGTCGCGTCCAGCTCGTCCACCCGCGTGACGAAGTGCCCCTTGCCCCCGAAGGCCTCGATGATCTTCTCGTAGCGCGCGTTGGGCATGTAGGCGCCGGGCGGGACGTTCTCCGGATCGAGCTCGTTGGGCCCGCCGCCGATGCCGTTGTTGTTCACCACGATGAAGGTGATGGGCAGGTTGTAGCGGCAGGCCACCTCCACCTCCATGGCGCTGAAGCCGAAGCCCGCGTCGCCCTCCACCGCCACCACCTTGCGGTCGGGGTGGACGGCGGCGGCGGCGATGGCCTGCGCCACGCCCACGCCCATGGTGCCGAAGGTGCCCGCGTCCAGCCGCGAGCGCGGCGTCACGTTGGGCAGCACCGTGCGCCCGATGTCCATCGTGCTCGCCCCCTCGCTGGCGATGATGGCGTCCGCCGGAATCGCCTCGCGCACCGCCCGCAGCACGCGGTAGTAGCCCATCGGCTCCGAATCGTCCATCTCCATGGCCGCCACCGCCCGACGGTTCTCCTCCGACTTGGCCGTCAGCCCCGTCCACCACGTCGTCTCCTGCGGATAGGACCACGGGTTCCGCTGGAGGGCGGCGTTGAGCTGCCCCGTCACCGCCTTCGCGTCGCCCACCAGCGCCACCTCGGTGGGCACGTTCGTGCCCATCTCCTCGGCGCTGATGTCCATCTGCACCACGCGCACGTTCTCGTTGAAGCGCGGCGGCAGCCCGAAATGCATGATCCAGTTCAGGCGCGCCCCCATGAGGAACACGAGGTCCGCGTTCTGCAGCGCGTGCGAGCGCGCGGGCGCCACCGACAGGGGATGGTCGTCGGGCACCACGCCCTTGCCCATGGGCGAGGCCAGGAAGGGCAGCTGCGTGGCCTCGATGAAGGCCCGCACCTCGTCCTCCGCGCGCGCGTAGGCCGCCCCCTTGCCCACGATCGCGAGCGGACGCTCCGCCGACCTGAGCGCCTCGATGGCCCCGTCCACGGAGGCCGGATCGGCGTGGATGCGCGGCGCGTCCGGGCAGCGCTCGCGGAAGGCCACCTCCGTCTCGTCCACGCGCCCCGAGATCACGTCGTTGGCGAAATCGAGGTACACCGCCCCCGGGCGCCCGTACATGCTCGTCCGCACCGCCTGCTCGACGTAATAGGGCACGCGCTCAATGCTCTCCGCCCGCCGCGACATCTTCGCGAAGGGGCGCGCCGCCTCCACCTGCGGGGCCTCCTGGAAGGAGCCCTGCCCGTCCTGGTAGGAATCGGGCGCGCCCCCGATGAGGAGCATGGGCCAGGTGTTGGACCAGGCGTTGGCCATGCCCGCGATGCCGTGGATCATCCCCGGCCCGCAGACCGTGAGGCACGCCCCCGGACGCCCCGTGAGGTAGCCGATGGCCCCCGCCGCGTAGCTGGCCGCCTGCTCGTTGTGGAAGCCGAAATAGCGGATGCCCTCGCGCTGGGCCGCCGCCGCGATGCCCTGAACGGGGAATCCCACCACGCCGAACATGTAGTCGACGCCCTGCTGCTTCAGGCTCCGCGCGATCACCGTCGCGCCGCTGATATCCGCCATCTGCCTGCTCCTCGTGCTCGTTGCGCCGCGATGATACGGCAAAGACGCATCCGCGCTCCCGCCCGCGCCGCTACCCCGGGGCCAGCAGGCGCGCCGCCAGCGCCTCGATGCGCTGGCCCAGCGGCGACGCCTCCAGCCAGCCGCGCAGCTCGCGGCGCGCCCGCGCCACGCCGACGCCGTCCTCGCGGGACCGGCGCAGGGCGTCCAGCCGCGCCGACGCCTCGCGCGCGGCCTCCGCGCCCGCGTCGGCCAGCTCACGGTGCAGGCCCTCCCCGCCGTCGTACTCCGGAATCGCCAGCCGCCACAGGTGCTTGTGGACATCGCGCGCCCCGAACTGCCCCTTCGGCATCAGGGGCGCGACGGCATTCCGAAGGGCGTTGCTGTTGATGACGGCGGCGAGATAGTCGCCCTCTTCTCGCGTATGGCAGCGCAGCCAGTAGAGCTTGGTGTCGATGATCGGATCGGGATCGTCCAGCACCGCCGCCGTGGGCCTTCCCGATGTGGTGTAGAGCAGGCGCGAGCCGGTCCCCCCTCCCAGCTGGGCGCTGAATTTGCTCATGTAATCGAGCTGGCCCAGCAGGTCGAGATTGTTGTTGGCGTTCTTGTGATCGTTCCAGAGGCGGTTGGCGGCGCTCCAGCGGTCCCGCATGCGATGACCCATCAGGGACGCCTCGACGCCGTTGATGGCCGTCTCCGCATCCGAGCGTGGGGAGGCGGGCGGTTCGCGGTCCGCACGCACAGGGAGCACCGCGCGTCGCGGTTCGAGCAGGACGAAGGGGGCCGTCGTCTCGCCGAGGTGCACATGCCAGACATGCTCCTCCTCAATGGGGCCGTGGAGTTCGGGCGGATCGAGATCCTTCCAGGGCGATTTCTCCTGCGGGCTGCGTTCGGGGAGCGCGCGCACGATGCCAGAGACGATGGCGGACGGCAGCGGCTCGACGGTGACGAAGAAGAGGGCGCGCGGGACGATGGTGGCACCCTGTCGCGCGCGCTCCGCGTAGGGCGAGGCGAAGCCGTCCGCGCTGGCCAGCGGGACGGTCTCGTACGTGAACGGCCCGCCAACCGGACCGCGCCAGCGCCGCGCCGCGGCTGGCAGCGGACGCGCACCACCCGCGCCCCGCTTGCGCGCGAAGGCCACGCAGGAGGGCACGGGGAAGAAATCGTTGGGCTTGATGCGTTCGAGATCCCACGGCTGGCGCTCGGAGAGGTCGACCTCGGTCGGCCCCCAGCGCCCCCCGCGCCAGAGGCGGTACTGGCCCGCCTGCAGGGCGCTGTGGGGGAGCACCATGCCCATCTCGCCGTCCTCCTTCAGGTAGAGGTCGGCACAGCGGGCGAAGAAGAGCCCGGCCACGTCCTGGTGGGTGGCGTACTGGCGGCCCGCCCAGATGCCGTACTCGCCGCTCTGGCTCAGCTTCCGCAGTTCGCTGCGGAGGGTGGCAGCGGAGCGGCTGTAGGTGAGCCACGGGGGGTTGCCCACGATCGCGTGGGCCTTGCCGTCCTCGCGCGCGAGCCAAGCGGGACGCACGAGGTTGCGGGCGTAGTAGGCCCAGATATGGTTGCGCCCCTCCTTGTGAAGGGTCTGCATCTCAGTCGCCGTGGCCTTCAGCATCTCGCGGTCGGGGCCGTCGCTGATGCGGCTCTCGTCGAGCGCCGCGCTCGGTGGGCGGTCCCTCTCGATGGCCTCGGCGACGCGCAGCATGACGTCGTCGAACCAGTCGCCCTGCTCGACCAAGGCGCGGGGGAAGCGCAGCTGGCGCGGCCGGTCGGGCGTCTCGGCGGCGGGCTCAACCTCGATCGTCACGGTGTCCCGGCTGAAAAGGCCGGACGGGTCGGTGCGCAGCTGGAGGGAATCGCCGAGGTAGACGGGGACGGTGAGGCTGGAGGCGGCATCCCGCCCTGCGTTGGCAATAACCTCGCGCGCGGCCAGCACCCAGGTGGCCCGCGCCAAGCGCACGGAGACGGGATGGATGTCGATGCCCGTGATGGCCTGCCGCAGCTGGTCCACGGTCTGGCCCGCGTCGAGCCCGCTTGCCCGCGCGGCGTCGATGAAGGCGCGGACGGCGGCGCGCAGGAAGGTGCCCGATCCGCAGGCGGGATCGAGTACGCGCTGGTTCAGCGGATCGGTGACGACCTCCTGCACGATGGCCTCGGCCAGCCAGTCGGGCGTGTAATACTCGCCGAGGCGGCGGCGATCGCCAGCGGGGATGACGGACTGGTAGAGGATGCGGGCGACATCGTACTCAGCGTCCGCCCAACGGAAGCGGGCCACGCGCGCGGCCAGCCCCGCAAGCCAGCTGGCCCCCTCCGCCTCGGCGGGCCAGGCGAAGAAGTCGGACTCGACCACGCCGCGCACACCGACCTCGCGGAAGAAGGCCACGCCGGTGAGGAGTTCGAGCGGGTCGCGCTCCGCCTGTTCGCGGATGTCCATGCCGAAGGCGGACTGGACGGCCATGCCGACCACGATGGAGAGATAGGTGTGACGGATGAAGAGACGATCGATTTGCGGCTCCTCCTCAACGGCGGCACCGAGGGCGACCGTGAGGAGCCTCCGCCAGAGGTCGCGCTTGACGGCAATGGTGGAGTCTTCGCGGCGGGCATCGTGGAGCGCCGCCAGCCGGGCGATGCCGCTCTCGAAGCGCGGCCCTTCGCCGAACGAGCGCAGAATGTCCTCCTCGTGTAGGGGACGGCCGGTCTGTTCGATCGCCTGCGACTCGTCGCGCAGCCACTCCGCCAGACTGGAGCCGAGGGAAGCGCCCGACAGGGTGAAGGCGTAGGGCGCATACGTTCGCACCTCTTCCACACCGGGCAGGCGCAGATACCAGCGCTGCCCGTCGGTGAGGATGCCGAGCCGGTCCGGTTCGCCGCGCTCGCGCGCCTCCCGCAGGTAGCCGTCCAGCTGCTCGACCCAGCGGGAGTGCGGCCTTCCGGCGGGACCGGTCTGCCGCTTCACCTCGATCACCAAGTTTTCGGACTGGATGTCGATGCGGTTCGCTTCCAGCCGCATGTCGCCGCGCGCCACGAGGTCCGTTTCCACCAGAAAATCGCAGACGGCAGCGCGAATATCGGCCTCGGACGCGGAACCGTGATGGCGGTCCAGCATGCGCTGGGCAGCCTCTTGCGCGCGGCCAGCGTCGAAGGTGCGCATGAACCCATTCATACGACGCGCAGCCTACACCGCTCCGCCCGCGCCCGCCTAGAAGATGGGGTTGACGATGATCGCCTGCTCGCGCTCCGGGCCCACGGAGATGAGGTCCACGGGCACGCCCAGCAGGCGCTCCACGCGGCGCACGTACAGCTGCGCCTGGGGCGGCAGGTCGTCGAAGGCGCGCACGCCGGAGACCGGCGCGTCCCAGCCCGGCAGCTCCTCGTAGACGGGCTTGGCGCGGCGCAGGGCGGAAGCGCTGGCCGGCAGCGTGCTCACGATCTGGCCGTCGATCTCGTAGGCCGTGCACAGCTTCAGGGAGGGCAGCCCCTCCAGCACGTCGAGCCGCGTGAGGGCCAGCGCGGAGAGGCCGTTGAAGCGCACCGAATAGCGCGCCGCCACCGTGTCCAGCCAGCCGATGCGGCGCGGGCGGCCCGTGGTGGTGCCGTATTCGCCGCGCCCGAACTCCTTGCCGTGGTCGCGCAGGCGGTCGCCGACGTCGCCCGTGAGCTCGGTGGGGAAGGGGCCGTTGCCCACGCGCGTGCAGTAGCTCTTGAACACGCCCACGGCGCGCTGCACGTCCGTGGGGCCGATGCCCACGCCCAGCGTGGCCCCGCCCGCGGTGCTGCTGGGCACGCTCGAGGTCACGTACTCGTAGGTGCCGTGGTCGAGGTCGAGCAGCGAGCCCTGCGCCCCCTCCAGCAGCACGTAGTCGCCCGCGCGCAGGGCGTCGATCACGATCGCCTGCGTGTCCGCGACGAAGGGGCGCAGCCGCCGTCCGTGCGCCAGGTGCTCCTCGAGGCAGGCGTCGAACTCAAGCGGTTCCGCGCCGTAGACGCCCGTGATGAGGCGGTTCTGGTAGTCGAGCACGGCGCGCAGGCGGGGGGCCAGATCCTCCGGCTCGAGCAGGTCGGCGATGCGGATGCCGCGGCGCGCCACCTTGTCCGTGAAGCAGGGGCCGATGCCCTTGCCCGTGGTGCCGATGGCGCCCGCGCCGCGCAGCTCCTCGTCCAGCCGGTCGATCAGGCGGTGCCAGGGCATGACCACCTGCGCGCGCTCGCTCACCTTCAGGCGGTGGGCGTCCACGCCGCGCGATTCGAGCTGCGCGATCTCGTCCAGCAGCACCGCCGGGTCGACGGCCACGCCGTTGCCGATGAGGCAGGTCTTGTCGGGATAGAAGATGCCCGCGGGCACGAGGTGGAGCTTGAACTCGCCGCGCTCGTTCACGATCGTGTGGCCGGCGTTGTTGCCGGCGGAATAGCGCGCGACGACGCGCGCCTTGCGGGCCAGCAGGTCGACGATGCGGCCCTTGCCCTCGTCGCCCCACTGGCCGCCAACGACCACGACAGCGGGCATGGCGGCCTCTCCGGGCTCCCGCGTGGAGCCCTGCGCTCCAGCCTACAGGGGCGGGGCCTTACGGGGCCGGGGCCGTCGCCTCCGGCGCGGGGCCGTCGCCTTCGCCCTCCGCCACGCCCGCGTCGCCGCGCGCGGCGAGGAACGCCGCCCAGCGCCGGTCGCGCGCGCGCGAGCCGCGACGGTAGCCGATCTGCGCGCCGATCAGCGGCCCGAACAGCTGCGCCAGCAGGTAGCCCCCGCCGATGAGCACGAGGAAGGCCAACGGATACCCCAGCGGTCCCGGCGCCCACACCACCAGCCCCACGAAGGCCGCCGCCGCCAGCAGCAGCCCCAGCATCGCCCCCCCGTAGACCCACGCCGCCTCCGTGCGCTTCTTCGCGCGGTAGATGCGGAGCACCTCCGCGGGCACGGCCCCCACCGTGGCCCGCGCCGCCGTCTCCGTGGCGCACCAGGGGCAGCGTTCGGCGCCCTCCGCCAGCCGCGCGAAGCAGAAGCCGCAGAACACGCCGGAGTTCGGCGCGCGCCGGTCGATCAGCTCGTCCATGCGTTCCTGCAGGCGGGGCGCGTAGGGGTAGGGCGAGACGTACCCGGCGTGGGCCGCGGCGCCGTCGGCGGTCGTCATGGGGAATTGTTATCCGGACCGGTACTCGATGAGTGCGGACTGGCCCACGATCGCCACGATGCGGACCAGCATTTCATGTCCGTCCGAGTCGGTGAGGCGCATATCCTGGCCCGGCGCGAAGTCCACGGGCTGTCGTCGTCCTTCGTTGATGGCGATGTTGGAGGCGTACAGGTACGTCCGGTCCAGCGTATCGCGGATGGGGTTCAGCCGTCCCGACAGCCCCGGGACGTGGCCGGTTTCTTCCGGAAAGATGACGGAGCCGCCCGCGAGGAGCGACGCCAGTTGCAGGGCAAGCGCTCCCTCCGTGGGCCGCCAGTCGCGCTCCAGATGGGCCGCATACCCCGCGGCGGCCGCGAAGACCGTCATCGGAAGATGCGCGGAATGCAGGTCCAGGCGCGCCTCTCCATGCTCGTCCGTTGTCGCGCGTTTCCATGTGCCATTCGGGAAGAGCGCCAGGATGTCCACGTCGGCCAGCGGGCTGCCGTCATGGCGTACCGTAATCGCGGCGGAGGCTGGCGCCGGTTGCCACGCCGCCGCCGGAATCGTGAGACAGAGTTCGGAGTCGTCGATCAGCCGGAAGTTCGGCAGTTCCCCCGACAACTCCCGTGTCTCGCGATTGATGATGGGAATTCCGTCTCCGCGTCGCTCGATGAAGTACCGTCGCCCGCCGCTTCCCTCAATTCCCCGAACGGGCATCCTGCCGAGCATCGAGGCGAGTACTTCGTTGCGCGTCGACTGGCGCTCGCCCATGCTCTCAATGGAGAGGGTGTTGGGGAGGGAGCCCGGCGAACACAGCTCGACCCGATCCTCGAACATCGAGAGCCTGATTCTGCTTCCCCTGATCGAATAGTCGCGGTGGACCACGGCGTTGACCAGCGCCTCAAAGAGCGCCCGAACGCTGTATTGCGGCATCTCCGCGCGTGCCGGATCCTTGAGCGCTGCCACCCGCATGTTGCGCCGCGCAAACGCGAGCGCCTGCGCGATCTGCCGGTCGAGCGGGCCGCTGACGACCTGCGCGTCGATCTGTCCGGATGCCTTGTCCGTCCCCCGGTAGCGGGTCGCCGCGATGCAGGCTCCCGCGAGCCACTGGTCTGGGGTATCGCTGCAGAGGAGGACGCCCGCCACCGTCGCCCGCGTCGTTCCGTGCTCGTCGCTGGCCAACAGGCCCATCTTCTCCAGCGCCAATTCGGGAGCGGCGGCGCCCTCGGCGCTGAGCAGGGGCTCCCACAGCGACCGGGCCAGCGTCCCGAAGCCCGTCTGGGGCACGGTCTGTTCGTCGAACCAGCGGAACCGGGCCTGTCCGCGCCGCTGTGCGAGGCGCAACGCGGCATCGCCTTCCATCTTCCGTATCGAGCTGCCAACGCGCTGGAAAGCACCGTCGCGGCTCTCGTGCAGCGCATAGCCGGTTTCCACTTCGAGCAGGATGAACGCGCTCCCTTCGTCCGTTTCCCTGCGGAAGGCGTTGGCCGTCACCGGCGGGGTGATGGAATCCCGCGCCACCTCGATCAGCAGGCGCTCCAGTCCGTCCATCTGCGCGCGGGACATGCCCTGCACGGCCCCCGCGTCCGTGACCCCGCACAGCAGCACGCCGCCGCTGGCGTTGGCAAAGGCCGCGATCTCGTTCGCCCAATCGTCGCGGCGCGGGCTCTTCGGCTGGTCTCCCGCGAACTCGACCCGCTTGAACTCCCAGGCGCTGTCCTCGCCCAACCGCAAGTGGCGCCCGATCTCCTCGTCGCTGTAGGTCACCGTCGCCCCTCGCTGCCCTGGTCGCTGACCGCCTGTCCCCATTCTACGGCCCGTCGCGCCCCCGCGTGCCCGCGGCGCTGGCGTAGGATGGATGCCAGCAAGCGGAGGCGATCCGGCATGTTCGACACCATCATCCGCGGCGGCACCGTCATCGACGGGCTGCGTACCCCGCGCTACCGCGCCGACGTCGGCATCCGGGACGGGCGCGTCGCCTCCATCGGGCGCATCCACCGCGCGGAGGGCGCGCGCGTGCTCGACGCCGAGGGCCTCATCGTCGCCCCCGGCTTCGTCGACCTGCACACGCACTACGACTCGCAGGTCTACTGGGATCCCTGGTGCAGCATCTCCGGCTGGCACGGCGTCACCTCCGTCGTCATCGGCAACTGCGGCTTCGGCTTCGCGCCCGTGCGCCCCGCCGAACGGGACCGCGCCATGCTGACCATGGCGCGCAACGAGGCCGTGCCCCTCGAGGCCATGCGCGAGGGCATGGCCTGGGACTGGGAGACCTACCCCGAATTCCTCGACAGCCTCGCGCGCACGCCCAAGGGCGTGAACCTGCTCAGCTACGTCGGCCTCAACCCGCTCATGTCCTACGTGATGGGCCTGGAGGCGGCCAAGAGCCGCCCCGCCACCGAGGCCGAGCGCGCCGCCATGCAGCGCCTCTTCGCCGAGGCCCTCGAGGCGGGCGCCTGCGGCTTCTCCGTGCAGCTGGGCGGCGAGGACAGCGTCCAGCGCGATTACGACGGCACGCCCATGATCACCGACCGCATGTCCGAGGACGACCTGCTCGCCTTCGCCGCCGTCATGGCGCGCGCGGGCCGCGGCTTCAGCCAGATTTCGGGCCCCTTCGAGGCCGCCGAGAAGGTGGCCGAGGTGAGCGGACGCCCCGTCATCTGGAACCTGCTCGCGCCCGCCACCGACCAGCACGGCCAGGCCACGCCGCCCCACCGCCTCATGATCCGCAAGCTGGAGGAGGCGAACGCCCGCGGCCTGCGCATCTTCGCCCAGGCCCTCACCGTCGACGTCGGCTTCGAGTTCAGCCTGGACGACTGGAACCTGTTCGACTCCAGCCCCGTCTGGCGCGAGGTCACCGTGGGCGCGCCCGACGAGCGCATGCGCAAGATGCGCGACCCCGAACGCCGTCGCGCCCTGCGCGAGGAGTACGACGCCGGGCACGGCCCCATCGCGGGCGGCGGCACGGAAGCGGGGATGAAGGCCGCGGGCGGCGGCGCCAACGTCTCCGGCATCGCCCAGCTCACCGTCGAGGAGGTCGAGAACCCCGACCTGAAGGCCCGCGAGGGGCTGGGGCTGGCGGAAATCGCCGCCAGCGAGGGCAAGCACATCATCGACGCCTTCCTCGACCTCTCCCTCGCCGACGGCCTGCACGCCACCTTCGTCACGCCCCCGCGCCCCACCGACCCGCAGGCCATGGCCGAGGTGGCCAACTCCTCCGTCGCCATCCCGGGCGTCTCCGACGGCGGCGCGCACACCAAGTTCATCACGCTCGGCGCCTACCCCACCGAGTTCCTCGCGCGCTGGGTGCGCGACGCCGGCATCATGGACCTGGAGCAGGCGCACTGGCGGCTCTCCGCCTACCCCGCGCTGGCCGCCGGCTTCCGCGACCGCGGCTGCATCCGCGAGGGCGCGCCCGCCGACATCGTCGTCTACGACCACGACCGCCTGCGCATGCTCCCCGTCGAGAAGGCGTGGGACTTCCCCGCCGGGGCCTGGCGGCGCGTGCGCCGCGCCGAGGGCTACCGCTGGACGCTCGTGAACGGCGAGGTCACCTTCGACGGCGGCGACTGCACCGGCGCCACGCCGGGCCGCCTCCTCCGTCACGGCGCGGCGGAGTAGGCGGCCTCCGTCGCGGGCGCGCTACGGCTCGTAGCGGGCGAGCACGAGGCAGCTGTTCTGGCCGCCGAAGCCGAAGCTGTTCTTCATCACCGCGCGCGCGTCCACCGCCCGCGAGCCCTCCGGCACGTAGTCGAGGTCGCAGGTGGGGTCGGGCGTCTCCAGGTTGATGGTGGGGTGCGCCACGCCCGTGGCCAGCGTCTTCACGGCGGCCACCGTCTCCATGCCCCCGCTCGCGCCCAGCCCGTGGCCGATGAGGCTCTTGGTGGCGCTGATGGGGATGTCGCGGGCGCGCTCGCCGAAGACGGCCTTGATGGCGTTCGTCTCCGCCGTGTCGCCCGCGGGCGTGCTGGTGGCGTGGGCGTTGATGTAGCCGATCGCCGCCGCGGGCAGGCCCGCGTCGGCCAGCGCCTCGCGCATGGCGCGGGCGGCGCCCTCGCCGTCCTCCGGCGGCGCCACCACGTGGAAGGCGTCGGCGGTGCAGCCGAAGCCCGCCAGCTCGGCGTGGATGCGCGCGCCCCGCCGCCGCGCGTGCTCCTCGCTTTCCAGCAGCAGCGCGCCCGCGCCCTCGCAGGGCACGAAGCCGTCGCGGTGGGCGTCGAAGGGGCGGCTCGCCTTCACGGGGTCGCCGTCGGAGCTGGTGACCGCGCGCATGACGCAGAAGCCCGCCAGCCCCAGTTCGCTGATGCCGGCCTCGCAGCCGCCGGAGAGGAAGGCGTCGGCGCGCCCCGCGCGGATCATGAGGGCCGCCTCGCCGATGGCCTGCGTGCCCGCCGCGCAGGCGGTCACGATGGTGCCGTTGTAGCCGCGCAGCCCGAACTGCATGGCCACCTGCGCCGCCGCCATGTTCCCCAGCTGCTTGGAGAAGAAGAGCGGGTCGATGCGCATCCCGCCCCGCTCGAAGAGCGTGCGCGCTGCCTCCTGGATGCCCGGATAGCCGCCCCCGCCGTTGCCGATGAGCACGCCCACGCGGTCGCGGTCCGCCTTCTCCGGGTCGAAGGCGGCGTCGTCCAGCGCCTCGCGCGCGGCGGCCACCATCAGCTGCGAGAAGCGCCCCATGCGGCGCGCGGCCTTGCGGTCCATGAAGTCGGCGGGATCGAACTCGGGAATCTCGCCCGCCAGCTTGCAGGGGAAATCGGTCGTGTCGAAATAGGTGATGCGGTCGATGCCGGAGCGCCCCGCCAGCAGGTTGTCCCAGTAGGCCGCCACGCCCATGCCCGCGGGCGTGGCCGCCCCCAGCCCCGTGACCACCACGCGCGTGCGCGCCCGCGACGCCTCGCTCATGGCGCTAGCGTAGCAGCCGCGCGCGCCGCTAGCCCATGCCCTCCAGCATGAGGAGCGTGCCCGGCGCGCCCTCCTGCCGCAGCCCGCGCACGGCGGCGTAGCCGGGCGAGTCGTACCACGCCTTCGCCGCGGCCATGTCGGGGAACTCGATGAGCACCGTGCGGTTGTGGGCCAGCTCGCCCTCGATCACATCCGGCGTCTCCGTGTAGACGAGCACCTTCGCGTTGTGCGGGGCGAGCGTGCCCCCCGCTCCGGCCAGATAGCGGTTGACCTTCTCCTGATCCTCGACGCGACCCTGCGCGAGCACGTAGGCGGGCATCGGTTCCTCCTCGTTCGGCGGTGGTGAATGCGGCCATGCTACGCGAAACCGCGCGTGGCGCGCGCGGGCGGCAAGGGCGCTCAGTTGACGTCGGGCTGGAGGGGATGGCTGGCGAAGCGCGCCAGCTCGCCCCCCTGCCGCCGCAACGCCTCGCGCCACAGCCCGTCCGGCTCGTCGCCGAAGGGGTCGTCGGGCAGGGCGTCCACCACGAACCAGCCGTGGCCGTCGATCTCGCCCTCCAGCTGGCCCGCCCCCCAGCCCGCGTAGCCCGCGAACGCGCGCGCCCGCGCGAGACGGCCCGCGAAGCGCTCCGGCCCCTCGCCCGGATTGACGAGGCCGAGGCCGGGCGCGACGCGCAGGTCCCAGGCCCCGGCGGGGACGTCGTCGCTGGCCGCGAGCACGAACACGGCGGCGGGCGAGACCGGCCCGCCGCGGAAGATCACGGGCGGCCCGGCGGCGAGCCCCGCCCACTCCGGCAGGTGCGCGGCCACCGCCTCCCCCGCGATGGGGCGGTTGAGCACGAGGCCGAAGGCCCCGTCGCCGTCGTGCGCGCAGAGCAGCACCGCGGTCCGCCGGAAGTTCGGCTCCTCGATGTTGGGCGTGGCGATGAGCAGGCGGCCCGCGAGCGCGTCGGACATGGCCGCGTCACTCCTCGCCGAAGGGGACGACCGGCTCGGACCAGACGACGCCCGCCGCGCGCAGTTCGGCGATGGCGTCCGCGCCGTAGCCCAGCTCGGCGAGGATGGCGTCCGCCTGCTCGCCCGCGAGGGGGAAGCCGCCCAGCCGCGGGCGGTTCTCGCTGAAGCCGGTGAGGGGGCCGTAGCGCTCGTGCTCGCCGTAGGCGGTGTTGCGCACGGGCACGCGGAAGCCGTTGGCGGCCACGTGCGCGTCCCCCGCGATGAACGCGCCCACGGAAGCGCCGTCGGCGCGCACGCAGCCCAGCCCCTCCCCCGCCAGCAACGCCTCCCAGTCGTCCGCCGCGCGCGTGGCGAAGAGGGCGGCGAGCGCGTCCGCCAGCTCCCCGTCGTGTTCGGCGCGGGCGGCGCGCGTGGCGAAGCGCGGGTCGGCGGCGAGGTCGGGACGACCGGTCAGCTCGCAGAAGCGCTCCCATTCCCGCCCCCGCGCGAGGCCGAGGAAGACCCAGCCCGCGGCGGCGCGATAGAGGCGCCAGACGGCGCTCAGCCCGAAGAGGTCGGCGTCTGGTTCGGGGCGCGGCGGCTTGCCCGCGTAGTCCACGAAATCGTCGGCGTTGGCGTGGGCGTTCGCGCCGAACATGTCCACGAACACCTCCTGCCCCACGCCGAGTCGCTGCCGCGCGCGCAGCCCCAGCAGCGCCGCCGAGGCCACCGCCATGGAGGTGTTGGGGTCGGGGTTGAGTTCGTTGGCGCGGAAGAGGCGGCGGGCCGTCTCGCGCAGTTCAGGCAGCGTCGCGCACGCGCGGGGCTCCCCCGCGCCCGCCTGCAGCAGCGCCCCGCCCAGCCCCGCGCCGGGGATGGGGTGGGTGGAGGGACGGTGCGCGCCCGGCCCCGCGCGCCCGTAGCCGTTGACCGACACGTAGACGAGTTCGGGGCGGATGGCGCGCAGCTCCGCGTAGCCGATGCCCAGCCGCTCGGGCACGCCCGGGCGGTAGTTGTGGATGAGCGCGTCGGCCGTGCGCGCGAGGGCGTGCACCACCTCGCGCCCCTCCGCGCGCTTCAGGTCGAGGGCGATGCTCTCCTTGCCCGCGTTCACGCGCGCCGCGCCCAGCGAGGCCACGCCCATGCCGCGGAAGGGATCGCCGCCCACCGGCTCCACCTTGATCACGCGCGCGCCCAGATCGGCCAGCACGGCGGCCCCCAGCGGCGCGGCGATGACCGTGGCGAACTCCAGCACCGTCACGCCCTCCAGCGGCGGACCGGCGGGCGCGGACGCGGGCGCAACGGACGCGCGCGGACGCGCCCGCGGGGCTTCCCGCAGGACCGCCTCCGTGTGCGCGCCGGGCTCGGGGGCGGCCTCGCCCGCCGTCCCCGGCGTGGCCGCCAGCCGCGCCAGCGGGCCCGGCTGTCGCACCGTCCCCAGCGTGGGGTGCTCGCGCTCGACCACGTGGCCGTTGCGCGTCAGGTCGGGGTCGTCCAGCGCCGCCTGCGTGCTCTGGAAGGGGGTGACGGCCACGCCCCCGTGCGCGACGAACGTCTCCATCCACTCGTCCGCCGTGCGCTCCAGCGTGCGCCGGAACATGCGGTCGCGCAGCCGCTCGCGCGCCTCCTCCGGCCACTGCGTGGGCGAGCCCTCGTAGTCCGGATCGGCGAACACGTCGTCGAGGCCCGCCGCCACGAGGTAGTTGTCGAAGAGGTGGGCCAGCAGGTTGCCGAACTGCAGCCAGCGCCCGTCGCGCGTCTGCAGGGCGTGGTAGTTGAGCGTGGGCATGGCGGGCATGGACAGCCCCGCGAAACGTTCGGGGAAGCGCGCCCCCAGCTGCGCGCGGTAGAGCCCGCCGAGGTCGTACACGAAGAGCGCCTGCAACAGGCTCGTCTCCACCAGCTGGCCGCGGCCCGTGGCCTCGCGCGCGTGCAGGGCGGCGAGGATGCCCTGCAGGGCCGCCTGCGCGCAGGCGTGCGTGCCCGCCTGCACGGCGGCGTAGGCGGGGCCCTCCCGTTGGGGCGTGCCGCTGAAGGTGAGCATCCGCCCCATCTTCGCCGCCACCACCGCCTCGTAGCCCGCATAGCCCGCGAACGGCCCCTTCGCGCCGAAGCCGCTGATGGCGCAGCTGACGAGCCCGGGGTTGCGCGCGCTCAGGCGCTCGTGGTCCGCGCCGAGGGCGGCGGCCTTGCCCGGGCGCATGGCCGTCACCGCCACGTCCGCGTCCGCGGCCAGCCGCGCGAGCGCCTCGCGCCCCTCTTCCGCGCGCAGGTCGAGCACGACGCTGCGCTTGCCCCGCAGCCACACGGGGGCGTTGGCGAGCGCGCGCCAAGGGTCGCCGCCCGGGCGCTCGACCTTGATCACGTCCGCGCCGAAATCGGCCAGCGTCATGGTGGCGAGGCCGCCCACGGGCCCCTCGCTCAGGTCGAGCACGCGGATGTCGTCCAGCAGCCCCGGCATGGCCCGTCCAGCCTACGCCAGCGCGCATCTCACCGCATGGTTATGATGCGCGCCGATGCGGCTACCCGGTCAATCAGCGGGCCATACCTCTCGGCGCGTGTGTCGTTGGCGTAACAGCCATCAATGCCCCCGCAGCGGAGGGGGCTCCGTAGTCGTCGACGGGCTCCCCCCAAACCCGATTGATCCCGTAGGCGCGCCCGCACTCCTCCGCCGTGGCCACGTCCAGACAGAACCCGACCAGTTCTCCCACGCTGAAAAAGGCAGGCAGACGAGTGCACAGCTCCGCGGTAGCGCAGCCCCCGATGCCCATTCCAGCGAATTCAATATGCATTCCTCCCGGCACGGTGAAGACCAGAGCCTTCTCCGTTCCGTCCCGGTCCCGAAAGGGAATCATGTAGGTGCCTTCCCCGACCACCTCGTCCCATTCGATCGCGACGGGTGCGGCGGGCGTGGCCGTGCTGGCGGCGAGGCCCACCGCCAGCATGAGGACGCAGGCGATGGCCAGCAGCATCCCCTGCCCGCGCCAGGCGTCGCGTGCGCGCATGGCCGCCCCCCGTGCCCGTGATTCTAGCGCGCGGCGGCGCTCAGAC
Source organism: Tepidiformaceae bacterium (assembly GCA_958295975.1). Taxonomy (GTDB): domain Bacteria; phylum Chloroflexota; class Dehalococcoidia; order Tepidiformales; family Tepidiformaceae; genus UBA2991. The sequence goes on from OY282446.1 coordinate 1,598,552, forward strand.
GGGCAGCAGGCCGCACTCGCGCAGGCGCTCGATCAGTGCCGAGCGGCCCAGCCCCACGTAGCGCTCCTCGCCCGTCTCCAGCCCGTAGAGGATGTCGGAGAGGGGCGCGATCCAGTAGCGGAACTCGACGCGCTCGTGGAAGCCCGCGCCGAGGGGGCGGTCGTAGAAGCGCGCCACGTCGTCCACCGCGCGCCAGCCGCCGCCCGCGAGGATGCCCGCGAAATCGACGGCGGGGTCGCCGAAGCCCGCGTCGCCGAAGTCGATCACCCCGGCCAGCCGCCCGCCCCGTTCCAGCAGGTGGACGAAGCCGAGGTCGCCGTGCACGAGGCGCGGGGGCGGTTCGTGGCGGGCGCGGGCGTGGCGCGCGAAGCCGCCGTCCACGGCCACGCGCAGGGTGGCGGAGAGCCGCGGAAAGACGCGCATCCGCACCTCCTCCAGCCAGTCGCGCGGATCGGGCGCGCGCTCCGGCGGGGGTTCGCCCAGCGCCTCCCCCGCGCGCTCCGGCGGGAAGCCGTGCAGGGCCGCGAGGAACGCGCCGATCTCCCGCGCCAGCGCGCCCCCGTGCGGCCCGAAGAGGGCGCGCCGCCGCAGCGCCTCGCCCGCGATCAGGGGATGGCCCGCGAAGGGCCGTCCGCGCCAGCGGCCCCGCCAGCGCGGCGCGGGCACGGGCGCGGGCAGCGCTGGCGCGAGCGCGGGCAGCAGGCGCAGCTCGCGTTCCAGCAGGCGCGCGTCCGTGGCGGTGCGCGGGAAGCGGAAGACGCGCGCGCCGTGCGCGAAGGCCCAGTGCGACCAGCCGTGGTCGAGCGCGCGCACGGGCGCCTCCCCCAATTCGGGGAAGGCGTGGCCGATGGCGGCGGCCGCGTCGGAAGCGTCCATGAACGTGTGCCAGAATACGGCGTGCCCCTCATTCTTGGCGTGACCGGCTCCATCGCGGCGGGCAAGAGCCTGCTCGGCGCGCACCTCGCCGAACGCCACGGCGCCATCCACCTCGACGCCGACCGCGAGGCGCACGCCCTGTACGCGCCGGGGACGCCGGGCTTCGCGCGCGTGGTGGCCGAATTCGGCGAGGACGTCGTGGGCGCGGACGGCGCCGTCGACCGCCGCGTGCTCGGCGGCAGGGTGTTCGGCAAGCCCGACCGCATGGAGGCCCTGCGCGCCGCCATCGGCGACATCCCCGCCCACTTCCGCGCGCTGCTCGACCGCTGGCGGCGCGAACTCCCCGACGACGCCATCGCCGTGCTGGAGGCCGTGAACCTGCTGGAGAACGACTACATGAAGCAGGCGGACGCCGCCTGGCTGGTGGCGGTGGAGCGGGAGACGGCCATCGCGCGGCTGGCGCAGACGCGCGGCCTCTCGCGGGAGGAGGCGGAGCAGCGCCTCGCCTCCGCGCGCGACTGGCGCGAGCGCGCGCCCCTGGCCGACCGCGTCTTCCACAACGACGGCCCGCGCGCGGCCTTCCTCGCGGCCATCGACGAGGCCCTCGCGGAGACGCTCGCCGCCCGTCGCGCGGGCGCGCTGCCGCCTCCCCGCTGGCGCGCGGCGGCGGGGGCCTAGCGCTCAGCCGAGGCGGCGCAGGAGGGGGCGCACGGCCTTGCCGCGATGGCCGAGGCGGTGGCGCTCGGCGTCCGGCAGCTCCGCCAGCGTGCTCCCCGAAACGAGCTGCGTGACGGCGTCGAGGGAGTGGCCGCCATCCCCGCGCGGCTCGGCCGGGATTTCGCACTCGATGATGGAGCTGGAGACGGCGGGGCTTTCGCCGGGCGCGGCCAGGGCGGCGGCGGCGCGCCCCACGGCGATGCGCTGGCCCGGGGGCGTGGCCGCGAGCCGGTCGAGCAGCGCGCCGCAGCGTTCGGCGGCGGGGCGTCCGGCCTGAAAGGCCTCGGTGAGCGCCCCCGGCTGCAGGTCGAGGGCGTAGACCTCGATGCCGGCGCAGAGCGCGAGGGCGCGTTCGCCGCCGGCCTCGGCGCAGGCGCGTGCGCGCCGGCCCGCGCGCGCGGCGTAGTCGCCCCCGGCGGGCGCTTCGAGCGCGGCGGCCAGTTCCGGCCCCGGATCGACGAGCTCGACGGGCGCGTCCGCGAGCAGCTCGCGCAGCTCGGCCAGCTCCTCCGGATCGGCGCTGGCGAGGATGAGGCGGGGGCGCTCCATGGGCGCATCGTGGACGCGCGCCGCCGCTCGCGCAACGCCCGCGGTTGACCGCGCCCGCGCCGTGCGCCGATCATGCGGCGGAATGGCGGCGCGATCCGGCGGTGGACGCGAGCGGCGCCAGCGGCTCGTCGCGCGCGCCCTCACCGGCCTGCTCGTGCTGCTGGCGGCGAGCCTCGGCGCGCTCGCCTACGCGCTGCTGGACGCCGCCGGCGACGGCGACGCCGCGCCCGCCGCTCCGGCGGTCACCATCACTGCCACCGCCACCGTCACGCCCACGGCGACGCCCGTGCCCGCGCCCACCGCCACGCCGCCGCCGCCCGCGACCACCTACCTGGGCGAGCCGCCGCCGGAGCTGGCGAACGCGGAGCTGCGGCCCGCCGCGGAAGCGAATGACCTCGCCTTCCTCGACGGCGTCGCGCGCTTCCGCATCGTGCGGCGCTACTACGTGCCCGTGGCGGCCATGGGCGCGGGCGTGGACGTGCTCACGGCGGCGCGGCTGGGGGCGCTGGCGCGGGGCGAAATCGCGGACTGGGCCGAGGTCGGCGGCGTGCCCGGGCCGGTGCGCGCCTTCGCCCTCGCGCCGGAAGCCGCGGACGCGGCGCTGGCGGCCTTCGCCCCGGCCGCGCCCGACCGCGCCTTCGCCAGCTGGGCCGAGCTGCTGGCGGCGCTCACGCTCGACTCGGGCGCGTGGGCGTTCATCCCCCTCGAGGAGGTGACGCCCGCGGTCACGGCCATCGCCGTCGATGGCGTGGACCTCGTGCGCGGGCGCGGCGACCCCGGCGCCTGGCCCTACGTGGATGCTGCGACCGTGGCCGCCTTCACCGAGCGCGGGCGGGCCGCGGCGGAAGCGCTGGCGGCGGCCCATGCGGCCCCCCTGCCCGACCCGATTACCGTGATCGCCACGGGCGACATCCTGCAGTCGCGCTGCTCGCTGGCCGCCATCCGCGCCACGGGCGACTGGGGCGCGGCCCTGCGCGGGCCCGTGGGCGACTACCTCGCCTCCGCCGACCTCACGCTGGGCTCGGTGGACGGCAGCATCCAGGACATTGCCGAGCCGCTGGGCTGCTTCGCGCACGTCAACCTCAGCTCGCCGCCGCAGGTGATCGAGGCGCTCACCCTCTCCGGCTTCGACGAGGTGACCGTGGCCACGAACCACGTGTTCGACTGCGGCGCGGAGCCCTGCGGCGCGCGCGCGCTGCTCCGCACCATCGAGCTGCTGCGCGCGGCGGGCATCGCCGTCGTGGGCGGCGGCGCCAACCTCGAGGAGGCGCTCGCGCCCGCCATCCTCACCGCCCGCGGCGTCACCTTCGGCGTGCTCGGCTTCGACGACGTGGCCGCCTACGCACTGGAAGCGGGCGCGGACCGCCCCGGCACGGCCCCGCTCGACGACGACTACGCCGAGGAGAACGCCGCGGGCGAACCCGCCTTCTTCCGCCCCGCCGCCGAACTCGGCCTCGAACGCTTCCGCGCGCGCATCGCCGCCCTCGCCGAAGAGGCCGACGTCGTCATCGTGCAGGTGCAGACCGGCATGGAGGACACGCACGACCCCAGCCCCCGCAGCGTGAAGGCCCTGCGCGCGGCGGTGGCCGCGGGCGCGACGCTGGCCGTCGGCAACCAGGCCCACCACGCCCAGGCGGTCGAGCCCGCCGCCGACGCCTTCATCGCCTACGCGCTGGGCAACTTCATCTACGATCAGACGCGCCTGCCCGGGCACACGCAGGGCTACCTGCTGGAGGCCACCTTCTGGGGCCCGCGGCTGGCCAACCTGCGCTTCGTCCCCTACGTCATCGAGGACATGTACCGGCCAACCTTCGCGGAGGGCGCCGTGCGCGCCAAGATCCTCGCCGATGTCTTCGACGCCTCGCGGCGGCTGGCGGCGGCGCCCTAGCGGGAGGAAACGATGCGCGTCTTCTTCGACGTGGACGACACCATCATCACGTGGGACGTGCGTCTGCGTCCGGGCGTGAAGGAAGTGTTCGCGCGCCTGCGCGCCGACGGCCACGACCTCTACCTGTGGAGCGGCAACGGGCGGCGCTGGGAGATCGTGCGGCGCTTCGACCTGCACGAGCACGTCCTCGATTGCTTCTGGAAGCCGCTCTACCGCCACCACGAGCGGCTGGCGGAGCTGGGCGTGCCCTTCGCGCCCGACTACGTGATCGACGACCATCAGGAGGTGGTGGACGCCTTCCCCGGCGTGCGCATCGCGCCCCCCGCCCACCCGCTGGAGCAGGACCGCGAACTCTGGCGCGTCTACGAGGCCATCCGCGCGCACGCCGCGGGCGCGGACGCCGATGCCGACGGCTAGCCCCGCGCGCGTTCGAGGTTGAGCGCCAGCAGCCGCGCCAGCGCCTCGCCGTCGGACAGGTCGGGCGGCCAGCCGTAGGCGGCGCACACGGCCTCGTCCAGCCGCCGGTGGGCGCTGGCGAGCCATGCCGGGCGCTCGTTGTAGAGGTTCGTGAGCGTGCGCTGGCGCAGGTCCGGCACGAGCGGCCCCTCGGGGTTGAGCCAGCCCTCGCGCAGCTCGTTCAGCCGCCGCGCCGCCTCCGCGATGGCGCGCACGAGCGGGCCGTCCGACGGCTCCTCCCCCGGCGGCCAGGGCAGCGGGAAGGTGAGGAAGCAGGTGGTGTTGTTATAGGTCGGATCGTTTCCCACGCCGTGCCGCGAACTCAGATGCAACGCCCACAGTTCGTGCAGGCGCGAGTGGAGCACGCCGAAGAAATAGTCGTCGTCGCGCGCGAACACGATCAGGCGTGCATCGGGCAGAACGGTTCCGCCAACCCATCTGAAGGTTCGGTGCTTGGCAACCAATCCTGTCGCAATGAAACGGGGCAGCGAACGGAGCGCCCGCCGCATAGGGGGTCTTGGGGCACCCAGAATCCACCACTCGTCACGGAGATTGTCTTGCTTGTGGTTCGCGCGGAAGGGCTGGACGTGTTCGGCCACGTGCCTGAACGGTGCTTCATAGAGCTGTGCCTCTTCCAGCGGGGTTCCGGGCGGAAAGTCGATGATCCACATATCCCTGGGACGGTCGACAAGGTCGTTGGCGATCCACCAGGGGCGCACGACATCGGCGTTATCGCGACCGTCGGGATTCGGGTGCGCCAGCATCTCCCGCGCAAGCTGCCCATCGATCTCAAAGCGTCCGATCCTGATCACGCCCATGAACGCGATGCCCCGATTCTCCGCGAGCATGGCCGCTTCCGTCAGCGGAAGGCCGCTCGTGAGGTTCACGTTGATGCCATCCACGGGCTGCCCGTCGAGGATGCGCTCCGTCTCCGTGCCGTCGTCGAAGCCGACCATGGCGGTGCGCACGGCGGCGCCGTCGAGCACCCACGCGCGGTTCGATTCGGCGAAGAAAAAGTCGCCCGACTGCTTGATCCGCTCCAGCGTTCCGCGGCTCGCGGGCCCGCGAATCGCCTGCGTGGCCAGCAGGCCCACGCGCCCCGCCCGGCCCGCGTGGACCATCCGCCGCGCCTTCTCGTGCCAGTAGCAGCACAGGTCGGCGGAGTGCTGGACATGCCCGTCCCAGACACGGAAGAGGGCTTCCACGTAGTCATCCCGGAGTTCCGTCCGCAACCGCTTGCCTCCGAGGAAGGGCGGGTTGCCGACGATGACGTCGGCTTCGGGCCACGCTGGTTCGCGCGGCCCCTGCGGATGCGAGCGATCCACGATGGCGTCCATCAACCGGATCGCGTCGAGCTTCTCAAGGACGGGCTCCTCGTTGTCGAGCCGGACGCCGTTGTGGTGCTTCCATTGCAGGTAGCCGATACAGACGACCATCGAGGCCAGCTCGTGGGCGTACTCGTTCTTCTCGATGCCGCGCAGCTGGCGGGGATGGACGCGCGGCTCGAACCGCGCGCCCCGCAGCCCGGCCCAGGCGATGGCCTCCTTCTCCAGCCCCTTGAGCAGCGCCAGCGACACGTAGAGGAAGTTGCCCGAACCGCAGGCGGGGTCGAGCACCGTCACGTCCGCGAGCCGGTCGAGGAAGGGCGCGACCTTTTCGCGCACGCGCTCCCGCAGCGTCTCCTCCGTCGCACCCCGCGTCCGCGCGGCCTTCACGGCCTCCTCCGCCGCCTCCCGCACGGCCTCCCACTCGCGCCGCAGGGGGGTCATGAGCACGGGCTCGACGAGCGTCTGGATGTCCGCGCGGGAGGTGTAGTGCGCGCCCAGCGCGGCGCGCGATTTCTGGTCGAGGATGCGCTCGAAGAGGGTGCCGAAGATGGCGGGCTCGACCTCAGCCCAGTTGAGCGCGTCCAGCCGTTGGAGGGCGCGTATCTCTTGGGTGGTGAGGTCGTCGGGCACGTCGTCGTCGGTGAAGAGGTCGCCGTTGACCCAGGGGATCGCCTGCGGCCCGAAGCGCCCGCCCGCCGCCATCGCGCGGAAGAGCTCGGCCAGCGCCTCGCGGAAGACCCCGGCGTTGGCGGCCTGCGCGGCCAGCAGTTCGGAGAAGGCGCCGCGCGGCAGCAGGCCGATGTCGCTGGCGAACATGCAGAACACCATGCGCGAGACGAAGCGGGCGATGCGCTGGTCGTCCGTGGTCCCCCAGCGCCGCAGCTCGGCGACGACGGCCTCGAACATGCTCGCCGCCTCGGCGGTGATCTCCTCCGTCGTGCGCCGTGGCTCCAGCCTGGACGGATTGGCCCAGAGCGCCTTCAGCACCTCCATCACGCGCAGGTTCGGCGCATCGGGCGGCGTCTCGCCCGCGCTGGTCGTCACCGCGACGATGCGGTTCGAGCGCAGGTCGGACAGATTGAAGGAATAGGTCCACGACTCGCGGTTCGTGAACTTGGTGTGGACCTCGAAGCGCTCCAGGTCGCAGACGACGAGCAGGGGCGGGTTGCCGAGCGCCTCGTGGTAGTCGAGGCACTGCTTGTAGGCCGCGCGCAGGTCCTTGAGCTTGCCCTTGTACTCCCAGGCGAAGCGGTTGCTGAGCCACACGTCGACCCATCCGCGCGGGCCGCTGGAGCGGGTGGTCTGCTTCTCGAAGGTGTAGCGCGTCTGCGCGGGATCGTCCTCGTTCGGCGTGGGCTCGCCGACGAGGCGGCAGAGGTCGATGAAGTGCTCCTGCGCGGCGGCGCTCTCGCGTCCGGCGGAGCCATCCCACTTGTCGACGAATTCGTTCGCGTCCACGCACGGCCATTCTACCGCTCCCGCGCCGCCGCCGCGCTCAGTCGCGCCAGCGCATGACGGCGCGCGCCGCCTCCCGTTCGCGCGCGCTCTTCTCCGCCCAGCGCCGCAGGAACGCCTCGCCCACGACCTCGCGCGCCGCCGCCCACGCCAGCGGTTCCGCCGCGCCCGTGCGCCGCTCGCGCACCGCCGCGAGGAAGGCCGTGGCGTCGCCGAGGTCGAACGTCTCCAGCGTCTCGCACTCCAGCGTGCCCGCGCCGCCGGGGAAGAGGGGCGCGCCCCAGCCGGTGAGCGCATGGTCCAGCCCCGCCAGCTTGTCGCCGTCGCGCCCCGAGCGCAGCCCCAGCGGTTCCAGCAGCCCCGCCTGCCCCGCGCCCAGCACGCTCACCGTCAGCCGCCCGTCGGCGCGCGCCAGCCCCTCCGTGTGGTTCGTCTTCGAGAGCGAAATCAGCAGGCGCGGGCGCTCCGGCACGATGGAGGCCCCGAACACGGACACGCAGATCTGGGCGTTGGGCCCCGTCGGGCCGCGCGCGCCCACCGCGCACAGCGGCGCCCAGAACAGCGACAGCACGTCGCGCTCCCCGGCCATGCCCCCAGCCTACGCCGTGCGCGGGCGCGCGCATCCTCGGCCTGCCCGACCTGCGCCCCCTGCGCGAGCTGCTGGCCTCCGAGCCGGTCGTCTCCAACCGCCGCCTCTAGCGCCGCGCGCCGTTGCGGAGGCGGGAGGGCGGGGGCTCGGTGAACGTCTCGCCGCGCGCCAGGGCGGCTTCGCGGCGCTGGTTCCACTCCTCCCACTCGCGGTCCGCCTCGACGCGTCCTTCGGCGCGTCCCTCGGCGCGTCCCTCGGCGCGCCGGACCTCGCGCGTGCGCTCCAGTTTCTCTTCGAGCCAGCCGGCGATCACCATGATCCACCTCACGATCTCCGTCAGGAGGGCCGCGCCCACGACGGCCACGGCGGCCAGCGGGGCGAGGTCTCCCCACATGGAGAGTACCTGATCGAGCCAGCCTTCGGTACCCGCGCGCGGCCCGCGCCAGACGACCATGCCCGCCGCGACGGCGAACAGCAGCCCGAAGATGACGAGGAAAATCCTGCGGTTGCGCGGCTCGGGCATGGGCGCGCTAGCCCGCGTCCTCGTGCAGGGCGATGAGGTTGCCGCAGGTGTCCTCCAGCACGGCCTGGAAGCCCCATTCCGAGCGCGTCGGCGGGCTGCGGAAGACGACGCCCAGCGCCTCCAGCCGCTCGTGCTCGCGCGCCAGGTCGTCCACGAAGAAGAGGGCGGCGGGGAGGCCGTCGGCGTACAGCGCCGCCTGCCAGACGCGCGAGGGCGCATGGGCGTTGGGCTCCAGCAGCAGCTCCACGCCGTCCGCGTCGCCCGGGGCCGTCAGCGTGATCGCGCGGAATTCGCCCGCGGGGTCGTCGCGCTTCAACTCGAAGCCCAGCGTCTCCGTGTAGAAGGCGAGCGCGCGCGCCTGGTCGTTCACCATCACGCTCGTGAGTCCGATGCGCATGGCCAGTCCTCCTTCTGCCAGATCCGTTGCCGTCGCAGTCTACCCCGCCGCTTGCGGCGCGCGCGCATCCCCGCCACAATCCGCGCGTGTCCGGCTGTCTCTTCTGCGGCATGGCCTCGGGCGATGTGCCCGCCGAGCGCATCGCCGCCAACGAGCGTGCCTTCGCCATCCGCGACATCAACCCGCGCGCGCCCGTGCACGCGCTCATCATCCCCACCATCCACATCGCCGACGCGCGCGAGATCGAGGCCGAACACGCGGCCACGCTGGCGGCCATGTTCGCCCTCGCCGGCGAGACGGCCCGCCGCGAGGGCGTGCTGGAGTCGGGCTACCGTCTGGCCTTCAACGTGGGCGACGACGCGGGCATGACCGTCTCCCACCTGCACCTGCACCTGATCGGCGGACGCCTGCTCGGCCCGGAAGGGTGATCGCCGGCCAGATCGCCGCCGTCCGCGCGGCCATGCTGGAGCGACCGGCGGGGCTCGTGCGCCACGCCGAGCGCGTGCTCGCCGAGGCCGCGCCCCTCGCCCGCGCGTGGCAGGCCGACGAGGCGCGCGTGGAACTGGCCGTCTGGGGGCACGACCTCTTCCGCGCCGAGCCCGCGGAGGCGCAGCTGCGGCTGGCGCGCGAGACGGGCGTGGCCATCGACGCCGACGCCGCGGCCTTCCCCATCCTGCTCCACGGCCCCGTCGCCGCCGCCGTCCTGCGTGAACGCTTCGGCGTGACGGACGAGGAGGCGCTGGCGGCGGTGCGCGACCACACGGCGGGGCTCGACCGCATGAGCCTGATCGCCCGGATCCTGCTCATCGCCGACAAGATCGAGGCGAACAAGCGCCGCCGCGCGCCCGCGCTGGCGGCCATGCGGGAGCTGGCCCGCCGCGACCTGGACACGGCCATCCTCTGCTGGTCCGACTGGCGCTGGGCGAACGAGGCGCGGGAGCGCTACCGCACGCAGGCGGCGCACTGGCGCGCGCGCCGGGCATGGGTGGCGGAGCACCACCGCGATCTGGCCATGCCGGAGCGCGTCTCCGCGAGCGCCTTCGCCGCCGCCGCGCGGCGCGAGGGGCTGGCGCGGCCCCCGGCCTAGGGGATGACCAGCTCCTGCCCGGGCTGGATCGTGAGGCAGTCGTCCTCGGTCAGCTCGTTCGCCGCGAGGAACTCATCCAGCGTCACGTCGTTGGCCGCCGCGATTCCGCCGCAGGTATCGCCCGGCACGACCACGTGGACGCTGGCGGTCGGGGTCGGCGTGGCCGTGGGCGTGGGCGCCGGGGTCGGCGTGGCCGTGGGCGTGGGGGGCTGCGTGGCCGCCGCCGTGGCGGGCGTGGTCGCCGCCGCCGTGGGCGTGGCCGCCGCCACCGTGGGCGTGGGCGTGAGCGCCGCCGGGACCGTGTCGCCATCGTCGCTCAGCTGGCGGTTGACGACGAAGGCGATGGCCACCACCACGATGGCCAGCGCGAAGAGCGAGATGGTGGCCACGCGCATGCTCAGCTCGCCGTCCCGCAGGGGCTGGCGCAGGCCCCGCGGCAGCCAGCGCGTGCCGGGCGTGGCGAAGGGCGTGCGCGGACGCGACGGCGGCTGCGCGCCCCCCGCCGTTCCCGCCGTCGCCGCGGGCGGCGTGGACGCGGGCTCGCTCGCGGACGCGGCGGCGGCGCTGGCGGCGGCCGCCGCCGCGGCGCTCCCGGCCGGGGCCGCGGACGACTGCGTCGTCGCCTCCACGCCCTCGCCCCGGTAGACGGGGCAGGAGGGATGCTCCGCCGTCAGGCAGTAGCGTTCCTGGTGCTGCGTGGCGATGCGCGTGGCGTTGGGGAGACGGTAGCAGCGGTGCGCGTCCGTCGCGTAGGTGGCGTGCAGGTCGCCGTCGTCGACGAGACCGAGGTAGCTGCAGGCGCTTGCGCCCTCTCCGGTTTCCGGTTCAGCAGGAAGGCTCACGGCGTCTCCGATCCTGCGAGGCCCGCCGCCACGCGGCCCCATACTCGCAGAATCGCCCCGCGCTGGCAATGCCCCCGCCGCTCAGGATGCCGCATCCATGCGGTAGACCGTGTGCCGCGCCCGCTTCCGCACCCGCCGCAGGGGCAGCGACTCCCGCGCGGCGGCGCGCGCCAGCTGCTGGTTGAGGCCGCTCACGACCACGAACCAGCAGGCCCCGCCCGGCGCCAGCCGCTCCCGCGGCGCGCGCAGGAACTCCGCCACGATGGCCTCCGCGCCGATTTTGGCGGGCACGTTCGCGGCGATCAGGTCCCAGCTCCCGGCGGGCGCGCCCTCCATGCCCACCGCACCCGTGACCTCGACGTTGGCCGCGCCGTTGCGGGCCGCGTTCCGGCGCGCGTAGCGCACGGCCAGCAGGTCGCGGTCGGCCAGCGTCACGCGCGCCTCCGGGAAGCGCCGCGCCAGCGCGATGCCGATCGCGCCGTAGCCGCAGCCCAGGTCCAGCGCCCGTTGCGGCGGGCGCGCGGGCGCGATGCAGCGCAGCAGCAGCCGCGTGCCCGCGTCCACCTCGTGCGCGGAGAAGAGCGTGTGCGCCGTCTCGAACTCCAGCCGTTCGCCGTCCAGCTCGAGGCCCACGAGCTTGCGGAAGTACGGATCGGGCGGATCTGCGCTCACCGCGCGAGTGTAGCCGCCTTGATCGACGGGCGATGGGCGCGCCAGACTCGCGCATCCGGCGGAACGGGGGTACGCGGTGCGCGTGTCGTGGCGGTGGGCGTGGCTGGCGGTCGCCGTGGCCGCGTGCGCCCTCTCCTGCGGCGGCGGTCCGCCCCCCATGTTCACCGTGGCCAGGTGGTACGACGACCACGCCGCCGCCATCTCCATCACCTACGACGGTCCCGCCTCCGACGGCTCGCTCGTCTACCTCGACGTGCGCCTGCCCGCGCGCTCCCGCCTGCTGGCCGACACCCGTCCCCTCGAGGACGTGGCGCTGGGCCTCGGCCTGACCCTCGACTACGAAGTCGTCACGGTGAAGTTCGACTGGTTCCCCCCACTGGAAGCGTATTTCCTGGAGCGCGTCGTCCCGCGGGGCCTGGGCTACTTCGGGCACGGGCACCTGCACGTCGACCACGACCGGCTGTCGTACGCCGCCGCCTACCGCTCGTTCCGCCAGCACTTCGAACGGCTGCTGGACTACGGCCTCAAGCCGGTGGCCTACGCCTACCCGCGCGGGGCGGGCCGCGAGGCGGAGACGCAGCGGGCGCTGGCCGACGCCGGGTTCCTCTCCGGCCACTTCGCCGACAGCCGGGAGTCGGGGCACTACATCGTCCCTGACGGGCGCATGGCCCCGGACAACTGGTTCGCCCTGCCCCGCCTGCACATGGAGAGCCATGATTTCCAGCAGTGCGGCGCCTGCATCAACGACACCGACGAGCTCATCCCCATTCTCGACGCGGCCCTGCGGAAGGGCGCGTGGATCGTGCCCGTCTATCACAACGTGGGCGTGTACGACCGCTACGGCTTCTACGACCGCGAGACCTTCGAGGCGGACATGCGCGCCATCGCCGCCCGCGACTTCTGGGTCGCCTCCATGAACGCCGTCGTCCTCTACATCCGCGAGCGCGAGCGGGCGGTGGTCACGGTCGAGCCCATCGGGCCGGACGCCGCCGCGCCCGACCGCCTGCGCGTCACCCTCTCCGACGGGCTCGACAACGAGCGCTTCGACCAGCCCCTGACGCTGCGCTTCCGCCCGCCGCCGTCGTGGCTGGGCCGCTCCGTCTCCGTGCTGCGGGATGGCCGCGTGGTGGCCGAGCTGGCGCTGGACGCCGAGACCGTCACGGTCTCCCTCCCGCCCGACGAGCGCCCCTGGATTTTCCAGCCGCGCGCCGAGTGACGTTCCGCGGTTCGGGGTTGCGGCGTTGATCGTTCGGCGAGTTGTGCTAGTCTGCCCGTTCGGCGCTTGGTGACTGGCCGATTCGGCAGGTCGAAAGGCACTGGGCTGAAAACGGTCCCGCGGGGACGCGGGGCGCTGTTCGGGAACCGGCTTTCCGGCCTGTTTCCATGCCCGGCGCGCGAAAGCGCCGTGAAGCGGGCCGCCGCGAGCGGGCCGGGATTCGGAGCGAACGGCAGTGCCGACGATCAACCAGCTGGTGCGCGGGGGCCGCAAGCCCCGCTCGAAGAAGTCGGGCGCGCCCGCGCTGCTCTTCAACTACAACTCCGAGCGCGGGCGGCTTTCGCGCGTGGCGGGCCGCGGCGCGCCCCAGAAGCGCGGCGTCTGCACGCAGGTGCGCACGCAGACCCCCAAGAAGCCGAACTCCGCCCTGCGCAAGGTGGCGCGCGTGCGCCTCACCAACGGCATCGAGGTCTCCGCCTACATCCCTGGCGAGGGCCACACCCTGCAGGAGCACTCCGTCGTGCTCGTGCGCGGCGGGCGCGTGCGCGACCTGCCCGGCGTGCGCTACCACATCGTGCGCGGCGCCGCCGACTCCACCGGCGTCGCCGACCGCCGCCGTGGCCGCAGCAAGTACGGGACGCGCAGGAACGGGTAGCCGCCATGCCGCGTCGCAATCGCCCCGAACGCCGCGTCATCCGCCCCGATCCCCGCTACGGCGATCAGCAGGTGCAGGTGCTCATCAACAAGGTCATGACGCGTGGCAAGAAGAGCACCGCCGAGCGCGTCGTCTACGGCGCCTTCGACCGCATGCAGGAGACGACCGGGCGCGATCCCGTCGATACCTTCCGCCAGGCCATGCGCAACGCCACGCCCGTGCTGGAGGTCAAGCCCCGTCGCGTGGGCGGCACCACCTACCAGGTGCCCGTCGAAATCCGCCCCGACCGGCGCACCGCCCTGGCCATGCGCTGGCTGCTGCAGGGTGCGCGCGGGCGCGGCGGACGCACCATGTCCGAGCGCCTCGCGGGCGAGCTGCTCGACGCCGCCAACAACGCCGGCTCCGCCATCAAGCGGCGCGACGACACCCACCGCATGGCCGAGGCCAACCGCGCCTTCGTCCACTACCGCTGGTAGGCGCGCGGAGAACGGAAGGCAGGAGCGCAACATGGCCCGTCCGTTCGAAATCGAGCGCGTGCGCAACATCGGCATCATCGCCCACATCGACGCGGGCAAGACCACCGTCACCGAGCGCGTCCTCTACTACACCGGCATCACCTGGAAGATCGGCGAGGTGCACGAGGGCACCGCCACCATGGACTGGATGGAGCAGGAGCGCGAACGCGGCATCACCATCACCGCCGCCGCCACCAGCGCCGAGTGGAACGGCCACCTCGTCAACATCATCGACACGCCCGGCCACGTCGACTTCACCGCCGAGGTCGAGCGCGGCCTGCGCGTGCTCGATGGCGGCGTCGTCGTCTTCGATGCCGTGGCGGGCGTCGAACCCCAGTCCGAGACCGTGTGGCGCCAGGCCGACCGCTACGCCGTCCCCCGCATCTGCTTCGTCAACAAGATGGACCGCGTCGGCGCCGATTTCGTCCGCACCCGCCAGATGATGATCGACCGCCTCGACGCCAACCCCGTGGCCGTCCAGATCCCCGTGGGCGTCGAGGACCGCTTCCGCGGCGTCATCGACCTCACCGAAATGGTCTGCTGGACCTTCGCCGGCGAGAAGGGCGAGAGCGCCGTGCGCGGCGAGATTCCCCCCGACATGCACGAGGAGGCCGAGGCCGCCCGCGAGGACCTGATCGAGCGCATCGGCAACGTCGACGACCAGATCGCCATCAGCTACCTCGAGGGCCACCACGTGAACGGCCACGAGCTGCGCGCCGCCATCCGCCGCGCCACGCTCGCCAGCCAGGTCACCCCCGTCCTCTGCGGCTCGGCCCTCAAGAACAAGGGCATGCAGCCCCTGCTCGACGCCGTCATCGACTACCTGCCCGCGCCCGTGGACGTTCCCGCCGTGCGCGGGATCGACGCGGGCGACGGCCACGAGGTGGAGCGCGCGGCCCGCGACGGCGAGCCCCTCACCGCCATGGCCTTCAAGATCGTGGCCGACCCCTACGTGGGGCGCCTCGTCTACGTTCGCGTCTACAGCGGCGTGCTCCGCTCCGGCGGCGCCATCTGGAACAGCGGCAGGGGCTCGCGCGAGCGCGTGGGCCGCCTCCTGCGCATGCACGCCAACGACCGCGAGGAAATCGACGCCCTCTACGCGGGCGGCATCGGCGCCGCCGTGGGCCTCAAGCAGACCTTCACCGGCGACACCCTCTGCGATCCCGGCGACCCCATCCTGCTGGAGGGCATCGCCTTCCCCGAACCGGTCATCAGCGTGGCCCTCGAACCGCGCTCCCGCCCCGACCAGGAGCGCATGGCCGGGGCCCTCACGCGCCTCAGCGAGGAGGACCCCACCTTCCACTGGCGCTTCGACGACGAGGCCGGCCAGACCATCATCTCGGGCATGGGCGAGCTCCACCTCGAGGTGATCGTGGACCGTCTCAGGCGCGAGCACCGCGTGGAGGCCAACGTGGGCCGCCCCCAGGTCAGCTACCGCGAGGCCATCCGCCGCCCCGCCGCCGCCGAGGGGCGCTTTGTGCGCCAGACCGGCGGGCGCGGCCAGTTCGGCGTCGTCGAGGTCCGCATCGAGCCCGGCGAGGCGGGCGCGGGCTTCGTCTTCGAGAACCGCGTGGTCGGCGGCGCCGTGCCCACCGAATACGTGGCCGCCGTGCGCGCCGGGGCCGCCCAGGCGCTCGATTCGGGACCGGTCGCGGGCTACCCCGTGCTCGACGTGCGCGTGGCCCTCGTCGATGGCGCCTCGCACGCCGTGGACTCCTCCGAGCTGGCCTTCCGGAACGCCGCCACGCTCGGCGTGCGTGAGGCGCTGCGGCGCGCCGACCCCGTGCTCCTCGAACCGCTCATGCGCATCGAGGTGCGCGTCCCCGAGGACCACTTCGGCGGCGTCATCGGCGACCTCAACGGGCGCCGCGGCCAGGTGGTCAGCCAGGACGCCCTGGGCCGCCTGCAGGTGGTGACCGCCGCCGTGCCCCTCGCCGAGACCTTCGGCTACTCCACCGACCTGCGCTCCCTCACCCAGGGGCGCGCCACCTACAGCATGGAATTCGACCGGTACGCGCCCGTGCCGCACAGTGTCTCCGCCGCCCTCACCGAGCGCGCGGCGGTCGGCGCGATCTGAAGGAACGAAAGGGACCGGAACCATGGCGAAGGAGCGATTCGAGCGGACGAAGCCGCACGTGAACGTGGGCACGATCGGGCACGTGGACCACGGGAAGACGACGTTGACGGCGGCGATCACGAAGGTGCTGGGGCTTCGTGGGGAGGCGGAGTACCGGGAGTTCGACTCGATCGACAACGCGCCGGAGGAGCGCGCGCGGGGGATCACGATCGCGATCGCGCACGTGGAGTACGAGACGGAGCAGCGGCACTACGCGCACGTGGACTGTCCGGGGCACGCGGACTACATCAAGAACATGATCACGGGCGCGGCGCAGATGGACGGGGCGATTCTGGTGGTGGCGGCGCCGGACGGGCCGATGCCGCAGACGCGGGAGCACATTCTGCTGGCGAGGCAGGTGGAGGTGCCGGCGATCGTGGTGTACCTGAACAAGGTGGACATGATGGAGGACGAGGAGCTGTTGGAGCTGGTGGAGCTGGAGTTGCGGGAGCTGCTGGGCAGCTACGAGTTCCCCGGGGACGACATTCCCATCGTGCGGGGGTCGGCGCTGGCGGCGCTGGAGTCGGAATCGGAGGATCCGGAATCGGAGGAGTACGGGTCGATCCGGGAGTTGATGGACGCGGTGGACGCGTACATTCCGCAGCCGCAGCGGGCGCTGGAGCGGCCGTTCCTGATGCCGATCGAGGACGTGTTCGGGATCAAGGGTCGTGGCACGGTGGTGACGGGACGGATCGAGCGCGGGCGCATCCGCGTGGGGCAGGAGGTGGAGGTGGTGGGGCTGGAGGAGACGCGCAAGACGGTGGTGACCGGCGTGGAGATGTTCAAGAAGCTGCTGGACGAAGGGGAGGCGGGGGACAACGTGGGGTGCCTGCTGCGTGGCACGGAGCGTGACGACGTGCAGCGTGGGCAGGTGCTGGCGCTGCCGGGGTCGATCAGCCCGCACACGACGTTCGAGGCGCAGGTGTACGTGCTGAGCAAGGAGGAGGGAGGTCGCCACACGCCGTTCTTCCAGGGGTACCGGCCGCAGTTTTACGTTCGCACGACGGACGTGACGGGGTCGATCGAGCTGGAGGAGGGGACGGAGATGGTGATGCCCGGGGACAACGTGCAGATGAAGGTGGCGCTGATTCAGCCGGTGGCGGTGGAGGAGGGTCTGCGCTTCGCCATTCGGGAGGGCGGGCGCACGGTGGGCGCGGGCGTCGTCACGAAGGTCATCGGGTAGGAGACGGAACGATGGCGCGCCAGCAGATCCGCATCAAGCTGAAGGCCTACGATCATCGCCTGATCGACGACTCCGCGCGCCAGATCGTCGAGGCCGCCGAGCGCACGGGCGCCGCCGTGGCGGGCCCCGTGCCGCTCCCCACGGACATCCAGAAGTTCACCGTCATCCGCAGCCCGCACGTCTTCAAGGACTCGCGTGAACAGTTCGAGATACGCACGCACAAGCGCCTGATCGATATCTTCGATCCGACGTCCAAGACGGTCGATACGCTCATGCGGCTGCAGCTGGCGAGCGGCGTCGACATCGAGATCAAACTGTAGCCATGACCATCGAAGGACTCCTCGGCCGCAAGCTCGGAACGCTCCAGGTCTTCGACGACCAGGGGCGGCTGCGCGGCGCCACCGCCATCGAGGCCGGTCCCTGCTGGGTGACGCAGCTGCGCACCGCCGAGAAGGACGGCTACGAGGCCGTGCAGCTCGGCTACGGCGGGAAGAAGCGGCTGACGAAGCCCGCCGCCGGGCACCTGGCCGCCTCGGGCGCGCCCAACCTGCGCCACCTGGCCGAGTTCCGCCCCGACGCCGACGCCGCCCTCGGCGACCGCATCGGCGTCGAGATCTTCGAGCCGGGCCAGCTGGTGGACGTGACCGCCACCTCCAAGGGGCGCGGCTTCCAGGGCGGCGTCAGGCGTCACCACTTCCGCGGCGGCCCGCGCACGCATGGCCAGAGCGACCGCCACCGCGCGCCCGGCTCCATCGGCGCGGGCACCACGCCCGGGCGCGTGTTCAAGGGCACGCGCATGGCGGGCCACATGGGCGCCCGCCGCTCCACCGTGCGCAACCTCGAGGTGCTGGGGCGCAACGAGGAGCGTGGCGTCATCTTCGTGGGCGGCTCCGTGCCCGGGCCCGCGGGCGGGCTCGTGCGCGTGCGCCGCGCGCGCGCCGTTTCGCGGGCGAGGGCGGCGCGATGAACCTCCCCGTCGTCGACCGCCGTGGCCACAGGAGCCGCGAAATCGAAGTGGACGGCGACGTCTTCGGCATCGAGCCGAACCGCGCCGTCATGCATCAGGCCTACGTGGCCCAGCGCGCCAACGCCCGCGCGGGCACGCACGCCACGAAGAGCCGCGGCGAGGTGCGCGGCTCCACCGCCAAGCTGCGCCGCCAGAAGGGCCACGGCACCGCGCGCAAGGGCGCCAACCGCAGCGCCATCCGCATCGGCGGGGGCATCGCCTTCGGGCCGAAGCCGCGCAGCCACGCGAAGTCGCTCCCGAAGCGCATGCGCCGCCTCGCCATCCGCTCCGCGCTCAGCAGCCACGCCGCCGGCGGCGGGCTGCTGGTGGTGCCCGCCCTCACCGCCGACGCCGACGCGCCGAAGACGCGCGAGGTGGCGGACGCCCTCAACGGCCTCGGCGTCGAGCGGCGCGCGCTCGTCGTCAGCGGCGGGCACGACCCCGCCCTCGCGCGGGCCGCGCGTAACATCGCCAACGTGCGCGCCCTGCCCGCCGCCCAGCTCAACGTCGTCGACCTCGTGGACGCCCATCACGTGGTCATGACCGAGGACGCCGTGCGCCGCGTGGAGGCGCTCTGGGGCGGCGACGCCCTGAGGCCCGCGCGCGGGTGGCGGGAGGCCGTCTGATGCCCCGCGAGCTGCACCCCTACGCCGTCCTCCTGCGCCCGCTCATCACGGAGAAGAGCACCGGCCTCGCCTCGCAGGACAAGTACGTCTTCGCCGTCGATCTGCGCGCCAACAAGCCCCAGATCCGCGAGGCCGTCGAGCTCGCCTTCAACGTGCGCGTGCGCGACGTGAACACCATGGTGGTGAAGGGCAAGAACCGCCGCTTCGGGCGCAACGTGACCAAACAGCCCGACTGGAAGAAGGCCGTGGTGACGCTCCGGGCGGGCGACTCCATCGAGCTGTTCGAGGGGATGTAGGGATGCCCGTCAGGCAGTTCAACCCCACCTCGCCGGGGCGGCGCAACGCCAGCGGCCACGCCTTCACCGAGATCACGCGCAAGCGCCCGGAGAAGTCGCTGGTGGAATCCCTGCGCAAGCGCAACGCCGGGCGCAACAACCAGGGGCGCGTGAGCGTGCGCCACCGCGGCGGCGGCCACAAGCGCCTCTACCGGCGCATCGACTGGAAGCGCGACAAGCACGGCGTGCCCGCCGTCGTCGCCTCCATCGAATACGACCCCAACCGCACGGCGCGCATCGCCCTGCTGCACTACGCCGACGGCGAGAAGCGCTACATCCTCGCGCCCATCGGCCTGCGCGTGGGCATGGCGCTCATGAGCGGGCCGGGGGCCGAGCTGCGCACGGGCAACGCCCTGCCCCTCGCCAACATGCCCACGGGCACGCAGATCCACAACATCGAGCTCACGCCCGGCCGCGGGGGCCAGATGGTGCGCACGGCGGGCGTCTCCGCGCAGCTCATGGCCAAGGAGGGCGAATACGCCCTGCTGCGCCTGCCCAGCTCGGAGATGCGCCGCGTGCGCATCGAATGCATGGCCACCATCGGGCAGGTGGGCAACATCGAGCACGCCCTCGTGAAGCTGGGCAAGGCGGGCCGCAGCCGCCACCGTCGCCGCCGCCCGCAGGTGCGCGGCGCCGTCATGAACCCGGTCGACCATCCCCACGGCGGCGGCGAGGGCCGCGCGCCCGTGGGCATGCCCGGCCCCAAGACGCCCTGGGGCAAGCCCGCCCTGGGCCATCGCACGCGCCGCAACAAGCGCACCGGCAAGTTCATCGTGCGCAGGCGGGGGAGGTAGGCGGCCATGTCGCGTTCGACGAAGAAGGGGCCGTTCGTGCACCCCTCGCTCTACAAGAAGGTGATCCGCGCGCGCAACGCCCGCACGCGCGAGGTCATCCGCACCTGGTCGCGCGCCTCCACCATCCTGCCGGAGATGATCGGCCTCACCATCGCCGTCCACAACGGCCGCCGCCACATGCCCGTGTTCGTCACCGAGAACATGGTGGGCCACAAGCTGGGCGAATTCGCCCCCACCCGCACCTTCCGCGGCCACGTGGGCCGCAGCGACCGCAGCACGAGGGTGCGCTAGCATGGAAACGCGGGCCAGCGCGCGCAACGTGAAGGGCTCCGCCCGCAAGGCGCGGCTCATCCTCGCGCGCCTGCCCGGCCTCTCCGTGGACCAGGCGCTCGCTCTCCTGCGCTACGTGCCCTCGCCCCACGCCCGCGACGTCTCCAAGGTGGTGCTCAGCGCCGCCGCCAACGCCGAGAACAACCTCGCCCTCGACGTCGACGACCTCTACGTCAAGCGCGCCTTCGCGGACGAGGGCGTCACCGTCAAGCGCTACAAGGCGCGCTCGCGCGGACGCGCCAGCCCGCGCCTCCGCCGCCACAGCCACATCACCGTCGTCCTCGACGAGCGCGAGGGGTAGGGCAGCATGGGACAGAAGGTCCATCCGCACGGGTTCCGCCTCGGCGTCATCTATCCCTGGGAATCCAGGTGGTTCGCCGAGAAGGACGGCTACACCGAGCGCGTGCGCCTCGACCACGAGCTGCGCGAGCACATCAGCGGCACGGACGGGCGCGGGGGCCTGCTGCCCGACGCCGGCATCAGCCGCGTCGAGATCGACCGCAACGCCAACATGGTCACCGTCACCGTGCACACGGCCAAGCCCGGCATCGTCATCGGGCGCGGTGGCGCGCGCGTGGAGGAGCTGCGCGGCTCGCTGGAGCAGCTCACGGGCGGGCGCGTGCGCGTCAACATCCAGGAGATCCGCACGCCCGAACTCGACGCCTACCTGCTGGCCCGCTCCGTGGCCGACCAGCTGGAGCGGCGCGTGGCCTTCCGCCGCGCCGTCAAGCAGGCCGTGCAGCGCACCATGCAGCGCGGGGCCAGGGGCGTCCGCATCTCCGTGGCGGGCCGCCTGGGCGGCACGGAGATGTCGCGCCGCGAGACCGAGACGGCGGGCCGCGTGCCCCGCCACACGCTGCGCGCCGACATCGACTACGGCCTCGCCGAGGCGCACACCACCTACGGGCGCATCGGCGTGAAGGCCTGGGTCTACAAGGGCGACATCCTGCCCGCCGAGGCCGAGGAGGAGTTCGAGGAGCCCGTCGAGGCCGCGCGCGCGCCCGACGGCGCCGACGCCCCCGACGTGGCCGCCCCCGTCGCCGACGAGGCGCGCGGCCCCCAGCGCACGGCCATCTCCGTCGAGCAGCAGGAAACCGTCGCGCGACAGAGTCAGGAGGGCGCCTGACCGTGCTCCAGCCCCGTCGCGTCAGGCATCGCAAGCAGCACCGCGGCCGCATGAAGGGCGCGGCCACGAGCGGCAACGTCGTGTCCTTCGGCGAATACGGGCTGCAGGCGCGCGCCCCGGCCTGGATCGACGCGCGCCAGATCGAGGCCGCGCGCCGCGCCATGACGCACGAGATGCGCCGCGGCGGCAAGGTCTGGATCCGCATCTTTCCCGACAAGCCGGTCACGGCCAAGCCGGCGGAGACGCGCATGGGCTCGGGCAAGGGCAACCCCGAAAAATGGGTGGCCGTGGTCAAGCCCAACCGCGTCCTCTTCGAGATCGCGGGCGTGCCCGAGGAAGTGGCGCGCGAGGCCCTGCGCCTGGCCGCCCACAAGCTGCCCATTCCCACGAAAGTCGTCCAGCGTGACGAGTTGGTGATGTAGCCCATGCCGAACCAGAAAGCCGCCGCCCTCCGCGACTGGGACGACGAGCGCCTCGACCGCGAGATCAACGACGCCTACCGCGCGCTCTTCACGCTGCGCTTCCAGCAGGCCACGCGCCAGCTGCAGAACTACCGCGCCCTGCGCGACGCCAAGCGCCAGATCGCGCGCCTGCGCACGATCAAGCGCGAGCGCCAGCTGGCCGTCGCCCCGGCGGCGGAGGTCTCCCCGTGAGCGCCCGCGTGCTCCAGGGCGTCGTCGTCAGCGACCGCATGGACAAGACCGTGGTCGTCGACGTCTCCCGCCGCAAGCAGCACCCGCTCTACCGCAAGGTGATCAACCGCAGCCGCCGCTTCAAGGCGCACGACGACGCCAACGCCTGCAACGTGGGCGACGTGGTCCGCATCCTCGAAACGCGCCCCCTCTCGCGCGGCAAGCGCTGGCGCGTGATCGAGATCCTGCAGCGCGGCGACGTGGCCGAGGTCGCCCCCGACCTGATCGGACGCGACCTCGAGGCGGAGGTGCAGGCCGCGCCCCGCGCCGAATCCGCCGACGAGCCCGCCGAATCCGCTGAGCCCGCCGTGGCCGGTGAGACCTCCGGGGGGGAAACGCCGTGATCCAGCAGGAGTCCCGCCTCAAGGTGGCCGACAACTCCGGCGCGCGCTCCATCCTCTGCATCCGCGTGCTGGGCGGCAGCCGCCGCCGCTACGCGCGCCCGGGCGACATCATCGTCGCCTCCGTCAAGACCGCGCAGCCCAACTCGCCCGTGCGCAAGGGCGAGGTCGTGCGCGCCGTGGTCGTGCGCACGGCCAAGGAGTACGGCCGCCCCGACGGCTCCTACATCCGCTTCGACGAGAACGCCGCCGTGCTGCTCGCCACCGACAACGAGAACCCGCGCGGCACGCGCATCTTCGGCCCCGTGGCGCGCGAACTGCGCGACCGCAACTTCATGAAGATCGTCTCGCTCGCCCCGGAGGTGCTCTAGATGCCGTCCCGCATCCGGCGCGGCGACCGCGTGGTCGTGATCAGCGGGCGCAGCCGCGGCGCGCGCGGCGTCGTGCGCCAGGTCGACCGCAAGAAGCAGCGCGTCACCATCGAGGGCGTGAACATGATCAAGCGCCACCAGCGCGCCCGCTCCGTGCAGCAGCAGTCGGCCATCGTCGAGCGCGAGGGCCCCATCCACATCAGCAACGTGATGCTGCTCGACCCGTCCACGGACGAGCCCACGCGCGTGGGCTTCCGCCGCCGCGAGGACGGCGCTCTCGTGCGCGTGGGCAAGCGCAGCGGGGAGGCCATCGAATGACCGCCCCCGCCGTGCTCCCGCGCCTGCGCGCGCGCTACGAGGAGGAAGCCGCGCCGCGCCTGCGCGAGCACTACGGCTACGCCAACCCCATGCAGGCCCCGCGCCTCGTCAAGGCCGTGCTCAACATCGGCATGGGCGAGGCCCTGACCGACGCCAACAGCCTCGACCGCGCCGCCGAGGACCTGCGCGCGATCAGCGGCCAGAAGCCCGTCATCCAGCGCGCGCGCCGCTCCATCGCCAACTTCCGCCTGCGCGAGGGCAACCCCATCGGCGTCTCCGTCACGCTGCGCGGCGCGCGCATGTACGAGTTCCTCGACCGCCTCATCAGCGCCGCCCTGCCCGCCATCCGCGACTTCCAGGGCCTCAGCCCCGACGCCTTCGACGGGCGCGGCAACTACAGCATCGGGCTGCGCGAGCAGCTCGTCTTTCCGGAAATCGACTACGACCGCGTGGACAAGGTGCGCGGGCTGCAGGTCACCATCGTGACCACCGCCCGCACCGACGACGAGGGCCGCCGCCTGCTGGAACTGCTGGGCATGCCCTTCGCCCGCGAACGGGGGAGGATCTGATGGCGAAGAAGAGCCAGATCGCGCGCGACGGCAAGCGCCTCGCGCTCTACCAGAAGCACCGCCACCGGCGCGAGGAGCTGAAGGCGGCGCGCCGCGCCGCCCAGGGCAACCCGCAGGAGCTGGCCCGCATCCAGTTCGAGCTGGCCCGCCTGCCCGCCAACAGCAGCCCCACGCGCCTCAACAACCGCTGCGCCGTCACCGGGCGCTCGCGCGCCTACATCCGCAAGTTCGGCCTTTCCCGCATCACCTTCCGCGAAATGGCGCACAAGGGCTTCCTGCCCGGCGTCACCAAGTCCAGCTGGTAGCCCCACGGAGGCGACGACCCCATGAGTATGAGCGACCCCATCGCGGACATGCTCACCCGCATCCGCAACGCCGTCAGCTCCCGCCACGAGGCGGTCACCATGCCGTCCTCGAAGGTGAAGCTGGCCATCGCCGAGGTGCTCAAGCGCGAGGGCTTCATCCGCGGCTACGAGGTGCGCAAGGAGCCCGACCAGCCCCAGGGCAACATGAAGGTCGAGCTCAGCTACGGCGGGCGCCGGCAGCCCGTCATCAACGGCCTCCAGCGCGTCAGCAAGCCCGGCCTGCGCGTCTACGTGCAGCGCCGCGAGATTCCGCGCGTCTACGGCGGCCTCGGCATCGCCATCATCTCGACGCCCCGCGGCGTCATGACCGGGCAGGAGGCCCGCCGCCAGCAGGTTGGCGGCGAGGTCCTCTGCTACGTCTGGTAGGGAGCGGCCATGTCCCGCGTCGGCAAACAGCCCGTGCCCCTCGCCGACGGCGTCGAGGTCGCCATCGGCGAGGACAACCACATCGTCGTGAAGGGCCCCCGCGGCGAGCTGCGGCGCACCTTCCCCAACGGCGTCCGCTTCGCCGCCGGGGATGATCGCATCGTCGTCACCCGCGCCAGCGACGCGGGCGCGCACCGCGCCCTCCACGGCCTCTCGCGCACCCTCCTGCACAACATGGTGGCGGGCGTCACCGAGGGCTTCACGAAGACGCTCGAGGTGCAGGGCGTCGGCTACCGCGCCCAGCTCCAGGGCGAACGCCTGCAGCTGGCCCTCGGCTTCTCCCACCCCGTGATCGTCGATCCCCCCGAGGGCATCGCCTTCACGGTGGAGGGGCCGCGCATCAACGTGAGCGGCATCGACAAGGAGCAGGTGGGCCAGGTGGCCGCCGACATCCGCAAGCTGCGCCCGCCCGAGCCCTACAAGGGCAAGGGAATCCGCTACCTCGGCGAGCGCGTGCGGCGCAAGGCGGGCAAGGCCGGGAAGGTGGGCATCTGATGGCGCGCGCGAATCGCTACCACGCCCGCCACCGCCGCCACCGCCGCGTGCGCAAGCGCCTCGCGGGCACCGCCGGGCGGCCGCGGCTCAACGTGTTCCGCAGCGCCGCCCACATCTACGCCCAGGTCGTCGACGACGACCGCGGGCACACCATCGCCGCCGCCAGCGACCTCGACGCCAGCCTGGCGGGGGCCGTGGCGGGCAGGCCGAAGACCGAGCGCGCCGCCATCGTGGGGGCCGCCCTCGCCGAGCGCACGCGCGCCCACGGCGTCGAACGGGTGGTCTTCGATCGCGGCGGCTACCGCTACCATGGCCGCGTGAAGGCGCTCGCCGAGGCCGCGCGCGAGGCCGGATTGGGGTTCTGATGGGCAACTTCGAGCAGTCGGGCGACGAACTCAACGAGAAGGTCATCTACATCAACCGCGTGGCCAAGGTGGTCAAGGGCGGGCGCCGCTTCAGCTTCACCGCCCTCATGGTCGTGGGCGACGGGCGCGGCAGCGTCGGCATCGGCCTGGGCCGCGCCAACGAGGTGCCGGAGGCCATCCGCAAGGGCGCCTCCATCGCGCGCCGCGAAATGTTCGCCGTGCCCCTCAAGGGCGGCACGCTGCCCCACGATCTCCTCGCCAGCTTCGGCGCGGCCAGGGTGCTCATGAAGCCCGCCAGCCACGGCACGGGCGTGATCGCGGGCGGCGCCGTGCGCGCCATCATGGAGGCCGCGGGCGTCACCGACGTGCTCACCAAGTCCCTCGGCAGCCGCAACCCCGTGAACGTGGCGCGCGCCACCGTGAAGGGGCTGGCCGCCCTGCGCGATCCCGACGTCGCCCGTCGCCGGCGCTTCGAAATCCTCGAGGGAACCACGGCGGAGGCGACGTAACATGGGCAGGGTCGCCATCACCTGGCGCAAGAGCGCCATCGGCTACAACCAGCGCCAGAAGGACACCATCCGCAAGCTTGGCCTGCGCCGCCTGCACCAGACCGTCGAGCACGACGACAGCTCCGCCCTGCGCGGCATGATCGCGCGCGTCGGGCACCTGGTGGACGTGCGCGATGGCGAGGGGGGAGACCCGTCGTGAGCATCCACGCCAACGACCTCGCCCCCCCGCCGGGGGCCCGGCGCGCGCGCAAGCGCCTCGGGCGCGGCAACAGCGCGGGCGGCGGCACCTACGCGGGCAAGGGCCTGAAGGGCCAGAAATCGCGCAGCGGCGGGGGCGTGCGCCCCGGCTTCGAGGGCGGCCAGACGCCCCTCGTGCGGCGCATGCCCGCCCTGCGCGGCTTCAACAACCGCTGGCGCGTCCCCTTCCAGCCCGTCAACACGGGCACGCTGGAAGCGCGCTTCGAGGACGGCGCCGAGGTCACGCCCGAGGCGCTGCGCGCGGCGGGCGTGCTCCGCCACCTGCGCGAGCCCGTCAAGATCTTGGCGCGCGGCGACCTCTCCCATGCCCTGCGCGTGCGCGCCCACGGCTTCAGCGGCGCCGCCCGCGCCCGCATCGAGGCCGCGGGCGGCGCCGCCGTCCTCATCGACCGCGAGGGCGCGGAGATCGCCCCCGCGGAGGCCTCCGCCGGGGACGGGGAGCGCTGATCCGTGTCCTTCATGGGCGAAACCACCACCGTCCCGGGCACCGGTCGCCCGCGCCTGCTGCAGGCCATGGTGGACGCCTTCCGGCAGGAGGACGTGCGTCGCAAGCTGCTCTTCACGATCGGCATGCTGGTCGTCTTCCGCTTCGTCGCCCACGTGCCCGTCCCCAACGTCGACCGCGACGCCCTGCAGCAGGCGTTCGACGGGAACGCCGTGCTCGACTTCCTCAGCATCTTCTCCGGCGGCGCGCTGCAGAACCTGAGCGTGGCCGCGCTCGGCGTCTACCCCTACATCACGGCCTCGATCATCATGCAGATCGTGACGCCCCTCTCCTCGCGCCTGCGCGGGCTGCAGGAGGAGGGCGAACAGGGCCGCCGCCGCATCCAGGTGTACACGCACTGGCTGGCCGTGCCCCTCGCCTTCGTGCAGGGCTACGGGCAGATCGTGTTCATCAACAACCAGAGCGGCGAGGTGGTGCGCGACTTCGGCTTCCAGAACGACGTGGTGGGCACCATCGCCACGCTCTTCACGCTCGCCGCGGGCACCATGTTCCTCGTCTGGCTGGGCGAGCTGATCACCGAGCACGGCATCGGCAACGGCGTCTCCCTCATCATCTTCGGCGGCATCGTGGCGGTCCTGCCGGGGCTCATCCCCAACATCTCCACCAGCTCCATCATCGCCGTGGGCGCCATCCTGATCTTCGCCCTCGCCCTCATCTACTTCATCGTCTTCTTCCAGGAGGCGCAGCGGCGCGTGCCCGTGCAGTACGCGCGCTCATCCTTCCGCGGGGGGCGCATGTACCGCCAGCAGGGGCAGAGCTTCATCCCCCTGCGCGTGAACATGGCGGGCATGATCCCGCTCATCTTCGCCTTCTCCATCGTCATCCTGCCCGCCGTCGTCGCGGGCTACTTCTCGGGCGCGGGCGGCTGGGTCGAGGCCGTCGCCAACTTCTTCGTCGACCAGTTCCAGGGCGGGCGCGGCGGCAGCGGCACGGGCGTCTACTGGCTCGTGCTCTTCGTGCTGGTCGTGGGCTTCGCCTTCTTCTATACGATCGTGCAGTACAACCAGCAGAACATCGCCAAGAACCTGCAGCAGCAGGGGGCCTTCATCCCCGGCATCAGACCGGGACCGCCCACCGAGGCCTACCTGCTGCGCGTGGTCACGCGCATCACCTGGGGCGGCGCGCTCTTCCTCGGAGCCGTGGCCGTGGCCCCCTTCTTCATCGGCCTCATCACCAACGTGCAGGCGCTCACCATCTCCAGCGCCGGGTTCCTCATCGTCGTCGCCGTCGTGCTCGACACCATGAAACAGCTGGAGGCGCAGCTGCTCATGCGAAACTACGAGGGGTTCATCCGCTAGCCATGTTCGTCGTGCTGCTCGGACCGCCCGGCGCGGGCAAGGGAACCCAGGCCCGGCGCCTCACCGGCGCCACCGGCCTCCTGCACCTCTCCACCGGCGACATGTTCCGCGAGAACGTGCGCGACGGCACGGAGCTGGGCGTGCTGGCCAAGGGCTACATGGACCGCGGCGAGCTGGTCCCCGACGAGGTCACCATCGCCATGCTGCTGGAGCGCATCGCCCGTCCGGACGCCGCCGACGGGGCCATGTTCGACGGCTTCCCCCGCAACGTGGCGCAGGCGCAAGCGCTCGACGAGGCCCTCGCCGGGCGCGGCGCGGCCATCGACCGCGCCCTCCTCATCGCCGTCTCCGACGGGGAGCTGGAAGGCCGCCTCGGCGGACGCTGGCTCTGCCGCGCCTGCGGCGCCGTCTACCACGAGCGCAACGATCCGCCGAAGGAAGCGGGCCGCTGCGACCAGTGCGCGGGCGAGATCTACCAGCGCGACGACGACCGCCCCGAGGTCGTGCGCACCCGCATCGAGCGGCAGAAGCCCCCGGCGGCGCTCATCGGGCACTACCGCGACGCGGGCGCGCTGCGCGAGGTCGACGGCGAGCGCGACCTGGACGCCGTCACCGACGGCCTGCTCGAGGCGCTGGACTAGCCGCCGTGCCCATCACGCTCAAGTCCGAGGCCGAGCTGGACGTCATGCGGGAGGCGGGCCGCATCGTGGGCCAGACGCTCGCCCACATCCGCGAGATGGTGCGCCCGGGGCTCAACCTGCTCGAGATCGAGGCCTTCGTCACGGAGGAGTTCCGGCGGCGCGGCGCCGTCGAGACCTTCCGCGGCTACGACCCCGCGGGCAAGCCCCCCTACCCCTCCAACATCTGCGCCAGCGTCAACGACGAGCTGGTCCACGGCATCCCCCGCGATCGCCTGCTGCGCGACGGCGACATCGTCACCTTCGACCTGGGCGCCACCTACAAGGGCTTCGTGGGCGACTCCGCCATCACCGTGCCCGTGGGCGAGGTCGGCGACGAGGCGCGCCGCCTGCTGGAGGTGACGGAGGGCGCGCTCCAGGCGGGCATCGAGGCCATGGGCACGGGCACGCACCTGAACGACGTGAGCGCCGCCATCGAGGACGCCATCCCCTCCGGCTACGCCATCGTGCGCGAATACACCGGCCACGGCGTGGGGCGCGCCATGCACGAGGAGCCGCAGGTGCCCAACTATCGCCGCCGCTTCCGCGGCCCGCCGCTCAAGCCCGGCCTCGTGCTGGCGCTGGAGCCGATGGTCAATCTGGGCTCGCGCCACACGCGCGAACTGGAGGACCGGTGGACCGTGGCCACGGAAGACGGTAGCCTGTGCTGCCACTTCGAGCACACCATCGCCATCCGCAAGGGGGGGCGTCCCGACGTCCTCACCCTGCCGTGAGCGCGTGCCGCTGGACACAGGGGAGCATCTGAGCGATCATGAAAGTTCGGGCATCGGTCAAGCGGCGTTGCGACAAATGCAAGGTGATCCGCCGTCACGGCCGCATCATGGTCATCTGCGAGAATCCGAAGCACAAGCAGCGGCAGGGCTAGGGACGCTATGGCGAGAATCTCCGGAGTGGACATCCCCAACGAGAAGCGCGTCGAGATTTCGCTGCGCTACATCTACGGCGTCGGCCCCACGCGGGCGCGGGCCATCCTGGACGCCTCCCGCGTGAACCCCGGCACGCGCACGCGCGACCTCACCGACGAGGAGCTGCTCCGCATCCGCGACTTCATCGAGAAGAACTTCCGCGTGGAGGGCGACCTGCGCCGCGAGATGCGCCAGAACGTCCAGCGCCTGATCGAGATCAACTGCTACCGCGGCCAGCGCCACCGGCGCAACCTGCCCGTGCACGGGCAGCGCACGCGCACCAACGCGCGCCAGCGCCGCGGCGCGCGCAAGACCGTCGCCGGGCGCCGCCGCGCCGCGGCCAAGAAGTAGGGGGAACGCCATGCCCGCCGCCCCCCGCCGTTCCCGCCGCCGCGAGCGCAAGTCCGTGCCCCGCGGGCGCGCCTACGTCAAGAGCTCGTTCAACAACACGATCGTGACGCTCACCGATCCCAACGGCAACGTGGTGGCCCAGGCCAGCGCCGGGCAGACGGGCTTCAAGGGCTCGCGCAAGAGCACGCCCTTCGCCGCCCAGCTGGCGGGGGAGGCCGCCGCCCGCCGCGCCCAGGAGCACGGCATGCAGACCGTCGAGGTGTTCGTGCGCGGCGCCGGCAGCGGGCGCGAGGCCGCCATCCGCGCCCTGCAGGCCACCGGCCTCGACGTGACCGCCATCCGCGACGTGACCCCCATCCCCCACAACGGCTGCCGCGCGCCCAAGCGGCGGCGGGTCTAGCCGATGGCGCGCTACACCGGCCCCGTCTGCCGCATCTGCCGCCGCCGCGGCGACAAGCTCTACCTGAAGGGCGAGCGCTGCTACTCCCCCAAGTGCGCCTTCGAGCGCCGCCCCAACCCGCCGGGCCCGCGCCCCGCGCGCCGCCGCAAGGTGAGCGACCGCGGCCTGCAGCTGCGCGAGAAGCAGCGCGCGCGCGCCTCCTACGGCGTGCTCGAGCGCCAGTTCGTGCGCTACTACAAGGAGGCCGTGCGCCGCCCCGGCGTCTCCGGCATCAACCTCGTCACCATCCTCGAAAGCCGTCTCGACAACGCCGTCTACCGCGCGGGTTTCGCCGATTCGCGCGCGCAGGCGCGCCAGCTCGTGCGCCACGGTCTCGTCTCCCTCAACGGGCGCAAGACCGACATCCCCTCGGCCCAGCTCCGCGACGGCGACGTCGTGGGCTACACCGCGCGCGGCGAGCGCAGCGAGCGCCACAAGGTCGCGCGCGAGATGATCGCCTCCAAAACGCCCCCGCCCTGGCTCGTCGTGGACGGGGCGGCCATGACCGCGCGCGTGGCCGGCCCCCTCGAGGTCGTCCCCGGCGAGACCCACCGCTTCAACGAGAACGTCGTCATCGAGTACTACTCGCGCTAGGCAGGACAGCAGCTTCCATGACCCTCGACACGCCTCTCGAACCGTTCCCCGACCCGCTCGACATGCCCCCCGCGCCCCCGCCGGAGGCCGTGCCCGAGCTGACCGTCGAGAACGAGGACGACGGCTACGCCCGCCTCGTCGCCGAGCCCCTCGACCCGGGCTACGGCACCACCCTCGGCAACGCCCTGCGCCGCATCCTGCTCAGCTCCCTTGAGGGCGCCGCCATCACCTCCGTGCGCATCGACCAGGTGCAGCACGAGTTCTCCACCATCGCGGGCATGCAGGAGGATTGCACCGAATTCCTGCTGAACGTGAAGGAGATACGCTTGCGGGCGGTGAGCAGCCGCCCGGGCACGCTCACGCTCGACGCCGAAGGCCCCGGCGAGATCACCGCGGGCGACCTGCAGGTGCCCGCCGACTTCGAGCTCGTGAACCCCGACCTGCACCTGGCCACGCTCGACGGGGCCGGGGCGCGCCTCAACGCCGAGTTCCATGCCCAGCTCAATCGCGGCTACGAACCCGCCACCGAGGTGGAGGGCATGCCCATCGGCGTCATCCCCGTGGACGCCATTTTCTCCCCCGTGCGCAAGGTCAACTTCCACGTGGAGAAGGTGCGCGTGGGACAGGCCACGAACTTCGACCGCATGGTGCTGGAGGTGTGGACCGACGGCACGGCCTCCCCGGTCGAGGCCGTGGGCAAGGCGGCGAACATCCTCATCGAGCAGTTCGCCCTCTTCAGCGCCATGGCCGGCGACGGCGCCTCCCCCCTCATCCTGCCCGCCGCCGCGGCCGCGACCAGCCTGCCCATCCTGCCGGAACGCTACCACGCGCCCATTGAGGAGCTCGGCCTCTCCCAGCGCGCCTACAACTCCCTCCGCCGCAGCGGCCTCATGACCATCGGCCAGGTGCTGGAGCGCACGGAGAAGGAGCTGCTCGACCTCCGCAACTTCGGGCGCAAGTCCTACGACGAGCTGCGCGACCGCCTGATTGAGCGGAACTACGTCGACGGGTCGGTCGAGGGCCTTACCGTCATCTCCGATTTCGGCGAGGCCTCCGTTCCGGTCCCGCCGCCCGCCGCCATCCTCGACGAGGGCGACGAGGAGGAGATGAGCGCGCTTGGCAAGGCCCTGCGCGAGGCCCTGCGCGAGGTGGGCGACGACGACCTGCTCGGCGCGGACGACGAGGAGTAGCGCGCCATGCGACACCGCAAGGCGGGCCGCCACCTGGGCCGCGACGGCGCCCACCGGCGCGCCCTCTACCGCAACCTCGTGACCGA
Source organism: Tepidiformaceae bacterium (assembly GCA_958295975.1). Taxonomy (GTDB): domain Bacteria; phylum Chloroflexota; class Dehalococcoidia; order Tepidiformales; family Tepidiformaceae; genus UBA2991. The sequence continues at coordinate 1,630,608 of OY282446.1, forward strand.
GCTGCTCCGGCACGAGCGCATCACCACCACCGACGCCAAGGCCCGCGAAATCCGCCCCATCGCCGAGAAGATGATCACGCTCGGCCGCCGCGGCGACCTCCACGCCCGCCGCCAGGCGCTGGGCTACCTCTACGACCGCTACGTGGTGGAGAAGGTGTTCGAGGATATCGCGCCGCGCATGGCCGACCGCCCCGGCGGCTACCTGCGCATCACGCGGCTCGAACCGCGCAAGGGCGACGGCGCCATGATGGCCGTCATCGAGACGGTCGATTACCGCGAGGCCGAAGCCGCCGCCGCGGCCTCCGCCGGGGATGAGCGGGCCGAATCCGGCTCCTCCGCGCCGGACGGCGGGGAGGCCTGATGCCCGCGGCCACCCGTTTCGCCGCGACCGTGAGCTACGACGGCCAGGACTTCGCCGGTTCGCAGCGCCAGCCCCGCGTCCGCACCGTGCAGGGCGAGCTCGAGGCCTCCGCCGAACGCCTCTTCGGCGCGCCCGTGCGCGTGGACCTGGCGGGGCGCACGGACGCGGGCGTGCACGCCATCGGGCAGGTGGCCGCCTTCACCGCCGAAACCGCCCTCGCGCCGGACGCGGTCGAGCGCGCGCTGAACGCCCGCCTTGCCGGGGACGTGGCCGTGCGCCGCGTGCGCGCCGTGCCCGCCGCCTTCGACCCGCGCCGCTGGGCCCGCCGCCGCTGGTACCGCTACTCGCTGCTGCTCTCGGCGACGCGCCTCCCGCTGCAGCGGCGCACCGCCTGGCGCGTCGCCTCCGCGCTCGACTGCGCGGCCATGAAGGAAGCCGCCCGCGGGCTCGTGGGCCGACGCGACTTCAGCGCCTGCGCCAGCCGCATCGAGGCGGGGCGCTCGCCCGTGCGCACGGTCGCCGACGCGCGCTTCTCCCGCGCGGGCTGTATCCTCGCCTTCGACATCGAGGCCGACGCCTTCCTCCCGCAGATGGTCCGGCGCATCGTGGGGGGGCTCGTGCGCGTCGGGCGCGGCGCGCTTGGCGCGGGCGCGTTCGGGGAGGCCGTGGCCTCCGCCGAGCCCGCCGCCGTGGGCCCGCCCGCGCCGCCGCGGGGGCTCTGCCTTCAGCGCGTCTGGTACGACGAGGGGTATGCCGCATGACCGCCACCGTGCGCCGCAAGGCTTCGGAGATCAGGAAGGACTGGCACGTCGTCGACGCCGCCGGCCGTCCCCTGGGGCGCGTCGCCAGCGAGGTCGCCGTGCTCCTGCGCGGCAAGCACAAGCCCGACTACGAGCCGCACCTGGACGACGGCGATTTCGTCGTCATCGTCAACGCGGGCAAGGTGCGGCTGAGCGGGCGCAAGGCCGAGCAGAAGGTCTACTTCCGCCACTCCGGCTACCCCGGCAACCTGCGCCAGCGCACCTTCGCCGAGCAGATGGCGCGCCGCCCCGAGCTGGTGCTCGAACGGGCCGTGCGCGGGATGCTCCCCAAGGGGCCGCTGGGCAAGCGCCTGCGCCGCCACCTCAAGGTCTACGCCGGTCCCGAACATCCCCACCGGGCGCAGGTGACGGGCGCGCAGCGGGCGCGCGAAGCCGCCGCCGAACGCGAGGCCGAAGCCCTCCGCGAGCGCATCGCCAGCCCGCCGAAGCCGCCGCTGCTGCGTCCGCTCTCCGTGCCCGCCGTGCCCGTCCCGCGGCCCACGCGCCGCGAGAAGGTGGCCGCCTGGCTCGCCGAACTCGATGAGGCCCGCGCCACGGCGGAGGCCGACGCGCTGGCCGTCGCCGAGGCCGAGGCCGAAGCCGAGGCGTCCGCCGCCGCCGAAGGGGACGCCGAAGCCGCCGTCGCCGATCCGGAGCCCGCGCCGCCGCCCGATGACGCCGCCGCCGAAACGCCCGCCGAAGCGCCCGACGCCGGGCCCGAGGAAGAACGCTAATGGCCGAGCAGTACTACTACGGCACCGGACGCCGCAAGACCTCCGTCGCGCGCGTGCGCCTCTACCCCGGCGGCGGGGCCATCATCGTCAACGGCAAGCCCGTCGAGGAAGTCTTCGACCGCGATTTCCACCGCGACGAGATCCAGATGCCGCTCAAGCGCGCGGGCGCGGAGGGCCGCTTCAGCGCGCAGGTCAAGTGCGTGGGCGGCGGCGTCTCCGGCTGGGCCGGGGCCATCCGCCTCGGCATCGCGCGCGCCCTCGTGGAGGCCGATCCCGCGCTCAAGGGCCCGCTCCGGCGCGCCCCCAGCCTGCTCACGCGCGACGCCCGCGTGAAGGAGCGCAAGAAGCCCGGCCTCAAGCGCGCCCGCAAGGCGCCCCAGTACACCAAGCGCTAGGCCGCCCCCCGCGGGCGCGAGCCGGAGCCGCCGGAGGCGTTCATGCTGCCCGCCCTCCGCGACCTCCACGCCAACCTCGCCTGGCTGCACGACGGCATGAAGGCCATCGTGCGCGAGCTGCCGCCCGATCGGCTCGACTGGACGCCCGCGCCGGACGCCAATTCCATCGCCCGGCTCGTCGCCCACGTCGCCTGGAGCGAGCGCTACTGGATCGGCGAGGTCGTGGGCGGCGCGCCCGTCGGCGGGACGCGTGAGGACGCCTTCGCCGTCGCCGGGCTCGACGCGGAGGCGCTCTGCGCCCTGCTGGACGGCGCGCTGGCGCGGGGCGGGCGGGCCATGGCCGCGGTCGCCCCCGCCGACCTCGAACGCGACTTCACCACCGGACCGGACGGCCCCGTGACGGTCATGGGCCCCCTCGCGCACGCCCTCGAACACACCGCCCTGCACGCGGGCCACATCGAGCTCACGCGCGATCTCGCCCGCGCCGCGAATCTCCACGCGTCCGACCTCGCGATTCCGCCCGGGGAGTTCCTGGCGGAGGAGATCGAGGCCCGCGGCATGACGCAGCCCGACCTCGCGCAGCGCATGGGGCGCACGCTCCGCTTCGTCGAGGACATCGTGCGGGGTGGCGCGGAGATTACTCCCGCGGTGGCGCGCGACCTCAAGGCCGTCCTCGGCGTCTCCGCCGGGTTCTGGCTGCGCCTGGAGCGCGACTACCGCCGTACCCTCGCGGGCGCGAGCCAGTAGCCGTCCCGTCGCGCGCGGCGTTATGCCGTTCGCGGCATATTGCGTTGCGCCCCCCATCCCGTACCATGCCCCCCACACCATCCCGCGCCCCGCACCGGCGCGGAACCACGGGGGCGCACGCATGGCTGATTCCAACGGCAACGGGGCCGTCGAACACGGATACAACGGCAGGATGCTGGTCGTCGACCTGACGGCCGGAACCGTCGCCGAGGAACGCCCCGAAGAGTCGCTCTACCGCGAGTACCTCGGCGGCTACGGCATCGGCGCGCGCATGTTGTGGGACCGCGTGCCCGCGGGCGTCGATCCCCTCGCGCCCGAAAACATGCTCGGCATGTTGCCCGGCCTCCTCACCGGCACCCCCCTCTTCGGCCAGCGCTGGCAGGTCGTCTGCAAGAGCCCCCTCACCGGCGGCTGGGGCGACGCCAACTGCGGCGGCGACTTCGGCGGCGTGCTCAAGCTCGCCGGCTGGGACGGCGTCCTCTTCTTCGGCAAGGCCGAGCGCCCCGTCTACCTCCTCATCGAGGACGACCGCTACGAGCTGCGCGACGCCGGCGACCTCTGGGGCACCGGCGCCATCGAGAGCGAAATGGCCCTCAAGGCCCGCCACGGCAAGCGCGCCAGCGTCGCCAACATCGGCCAGGCGGGCGAGACCCTCTCCCTCATCAGCGGCGTCTGCAACGACCACGGACGCCTCGCCGCGCGCTCCGGCGTCGGCGCCGTCATGGGCTCCAAGAACCTCAAGGCCGTCGTCGCCGTGGCCGACCGCAAGATCATCTCGCAGACGCCGGAGACCATCAAAATGCTCCGCGCCAACCTCGACGACATGATCAAGCCCCTCAAGGACTTCTTCTCCACCTTCGGCACCACCGGCATCACCGCCGGCAGCGCCCTCAACGGCGATTCCCCGGTCAAGAACTGGGGCGGCGTCGGCGTCGTCGACTTCCCCCAGGAGGTCGCCGGCCAGATCGACGGCGGCTCCGCCATCAACCCGAAGATGGAGAAGAAGTACGGCTGCTGGCACTGCCCCATCGCCTGCGGCGCCGAATCCGTCGAATCGACCAACGACGCCTACCCCTACCCCCATCACACCCACCGCCCCGAATACGAGGCCATGGCCTCCTACGGGACGATGAACCTGATGAACGACCCCGACGCCCTCATCTACCTCAACCACCTCTGCAACGAGTACGGCTTCGACGTCATCAGCGCGGGCGTGACCGCCTCCTTCGCCATCGAGTGCTACGAGGCCGGCATCCTCACGAAGGAGGACACCGACGGCCTCGAACTCACCTGGGGCAACGCCGACGCCATCGTCGAGCTCACGAAGATGATGGGCGAGCGCCGCGGCATCGGCGACCTGCTGGCCGACGGCGTGAAGGCCGCCGCCGAGCGCATCGGCAACGGCGCCGAGGCCTTCGCCATGCACATCGGGGGGCAGGAGCTGCCCATGCACGACCCCAAGCTCCAGCCCGAATTCCACACCACCTACCGCCTCGACCCCACGCCCGGCCGCCACACCCAGTACGAGGGCAACCGCCGCGTCGGCACCATCCCGCCCGCGCCGAAGGACGCGCGCGACTACGACGGGCGCGGCGAGCACCACAAGGCCGCCAGCGAGTACATGCACGTGGTCAACGCGGGCGGCATGTGCCAGTTCATCATGATGACCGCCAACACGGCCAACATCCCCGACTGGTTCAACGCCGTCACCGGCTGGGACATGGACATCGACGAGGCCATGCGCGTGGGCGAGCGCATCGCCAACCTGCGCATGGCCTACGAGGTGCGCGAGGGCGGCAACCCCCGCCAGCGCCCCGTCCCCACGCGCGTCACCGGCGAGACGAACGAGGGCACCCACGCCGGTCCCCTCGAGGGCGTCGTGCTCGACACCGACCGCCTCGAGACGGACTTCCTCACCGCCTGCGACTGGGACGCCGAGACCTGCAAGCCCTCGGCCTCGAAGCTGGAGTCGCTGGGCCTGCCGGAGGTGGCCGCCGCCATCCACTAGCGGCGCGCGATGCGCCACCAGCGCCAGCAGGAGGGGCGGTTCCGGGGGGGACCCGCCCCTCCGCTTTGCCCCGGCGGGATGCCGTGGAGCGTATGCTGGCGGGGCGATGATCCGTCCGGTCGAGGTCGAGCCGCGCGCAGGCTGGCGCATCTGGCTGCGCTACTCCGACGGCGCCTCCGGCGAGGTCGACCTGTCGCACCTTGCCGGACGCGGCGTGTTCACGGCCTGGAACGACCGCGCCCGCTTCGAGGCCGTGCGCCTCGACGACGCCGGGGCCGTGGACTGGGGCGATGGCCTCGACCTCTGCCCCGACGCCCTCTACCTGCGCCTCACCTCAGCGGAACAAGATGCCTAGAAGGGGAGCATCGAAGCGAATCGGGAGATTCCGATAACACAGAATATTCCGAACTGGCACTAAGCAATCATGGCACGCATGAGATGTGGCCACCGCAATCCACGTTTAGAGGTGCGCCGCGACTAAGAACGGCGAGTCAGGGAGCTGCTGATGCCACCGAGCACTTCGAGTACGCTTGCCCCGTCGCCCTTGTCTGTAACAAGTCCGGTCGAAACTTGTCCGAATGCAGCGCGTGCAGCTGCTAGCAATACTTGATCCTTAGTCTCCGAAGTAGCGGTGCCCTCGACGAACGTTTGGAACGTTCGTAGTGCATCATCACGATGGCGATTGACTGCTGCCAAGTGTGCGCTCGACCGATACAGTCTCACTGCCGTAACCGTTGCGTAGATAAAAATAGCCAACAACGCGGCTTTTGCGAGGATCACTTGGAGGACGGTGGCATCAGTAATTTGTCCATCGATGCTCCAGAGAAAAGAAAAGAGGATGGCTGACAGAATGGCTGCTATAGCAGTCGAAATTCCAGAAAAAATCGCCACTTTCAACCATCGCTGTGCGCTCAACTCATATCGCTTCGCAGCATTGTGGAACGTCTCAGACTCTTGACTGACTCCTTGCTCAGCAGCAGCCTCGCGGATAGCTGCCAGTACCTTCTCTGCATCAACTTTTTGAGACTCCATATCTGTAGTTATTTCGGATGCTTTCTTTCGGGCGTCCTCAGTCAAATCAGAAAGTTCTTGCTGATACCTCTCGATATTAACGCCCTCCCAGAAAAGAAAGCCCATAACAGGAGTTGCGTGGTGCTTGAAGGATTGAAAGGTGGATTCGACCTGACCGGCTCTTTCTTCCTTCTCATTCTGGAGATCATGCCCGGGAAGATCTCTTGGAGAGAACGTCTGTACCTCGGTGATAGAGGCATCGAAACTTCTGACCCGTGCCACTATGGCATTCTGGGTCACGCTCGAAGTTGTGATCCAAGGGAGTTCAGCCGCTCTGGCCGCAAACGCCTTTGCGTTTTCGAAGAGGCTATGGTAAGGAGTGAAATCCAGCTGCGCGCCGAGGTCGCGAGAACGCACCAGCTGGGTTTCAATATCCAGATCGGCGATCCGGCGCAGCGTCTCAGCGATTTCTTGGGCCGGCGAGCGCTCTTCAGTCATACCGCCTCCGATAGTACCAGATGCTTCCTTTCGGAACCACCACCTTACCCTCGGCACATGGTCTACCGCAGGCGGGCGCGCGGCGCGCGGGCGCGCTACCCTTGCGCCGCATGAGCGCCCTGCCCGTCAGCCGTCCCGCGTCCGCGCCCGGGGTCATCCACGGCGAGGGGCTGGCGCTGCGTCCGTGGGACGAGGGGCTGGTGGCGCAGATGGCGGGCTGGAGCGAGCGCGGCTTCCCCTACCACGCCTTCGACCTCGGCTTCCTGCGCGACCCCGTCCGCGCCCGCACGGAGCTGGCCCGCGCGCGCGGCGACGGCCCCCACCGCCACTTCGTGGCCTGCGAGGGCGGCACGGCGGTGGGGCGCGTCTCCGTGAACCTGCGCGACCGCGCGGGGCTGTACCTGTGGGCCGTGCACGTGCCGCCGGAGCACGAGGGGCGCGGCGTCTGCCGGCGGATGCTGACGGCGCTGCTGGGCTGGCTGGAGCGCGAACATCCGGGCCCGGGCTTCGTGCTCACCAGCACCGCCTTCTCCGAACGCGCCCACCGCGCCTACTTCGCGCTCGGCTTCCGCATCGTGGAGACGAGCTGGCGGCACGACCGCATCCTCGCGGACGAGCTGTGGCGCGCGCCCCGCGAGCGGCGGCTCGCCATCCGCGGGCACCTGCGCTTCCATGCCGGGCGCTGGGAGGTGCGCACGCACCTGATGACGCGCCCTCAGCGCCGCCGGTCGTTCTCCAGCCACGCCTGATCGGCGAGCGCCATCATGCCGCCGTTGAGCAGCGTGTGCCCGCCCGTGAGCACGGGCACGCGCGCCGCCGCCAGCGCCGCCGTGAGGTCGCGCAGCCACGGGTCGGCGACGCGCGCGGGCCGCAGCAGGTCGCTCTGGAAGCGGTCCTCGCGGCTGGCGCGCGAGCGGGCGTGGGCGAGCGGCACGCGCGTATCCAGCGCCACGCCGTCCGCCAGCGACGCCAGCTCCTCCGCGAAGCGCCCGGCGCCGAGCTCGTCCAGCAGGCGGCCCGTGATGGAGCGGGGCGCGTGACCGGCGGGGGCGCTGGCCAGCCCGCGCTCCTCGCTGACCACGCGCACGCGGCAGGCGGTCTCGCGTTCGAGATGCGCCCAGGCGGCGCTCCCCACGCGCCCCGCCAGCAGCACCTCAGCGTTGGCGTCGCAGAGCAGGGGCATGAAGGCGCGCCAGACGGCGAGGGGCAGCGCCTCGTCCGGCGGCAGGGCCGCGCGCAGGGCGGGCGGCGTGGCCTCGGCGAGCGCGAGCGCGGCCAGCTCGGCGGGCGTATCGAGGTCGAAGGCCGTGCGCGTCGAGCGCGGCAGCACGGCCACGGGCAGCCCGGCGTCGTCGCGCAGCCGCCGCGGGATGGCGTTGTCGCGCGTGAACGGCCCCGTGCGCGCGAGCGCCGTCGCGGGCCGCCACGCCGTCAGGTCGGCGGAGAAGAGGTTGTTCGTGACGGCGGCGGCCTCGCCTTCGGCCAGCGCCTCGCGCACGGCGGCGAAGTCGGCGGTGGTCAGGAGCGGCAGCGCGCCCGCGCCCATGACCGCCATCGCGCGCGCGCCCAGCCCTTCGGCGATGGCCAGCAGCCGTTCGCGCGGGGCGAAGGGCGCGTCCGGCGGATCGCGGTCGATGGTCCAGTCGGGGCTGGCGGGCGCGTTCGCGTCGCCGGTGGCCAGGATCACGTCCGCGAAGCCGCCATCGCGCGCGGCCCGTGCGTTCAGGCGCGCCGCCGCCAGCCGCGCGCGCGCCACCATGCGCCCGGCCTCGCCCGCGCCCGCGCCGCCGTGCAGCAGGACCAGCGCCGGGCCGTCCGCGCTTGACCGAAGCGCACTCATGTTCGACAATGGGGCAGGCGCGCGTGGGGGCCGCATGGGCGCTCAGCATAACCAGCGCGGCGCGATCAAGGCTGCGTGAAGGTATGCGCGCGGGGGCTCCTAATCCGTTGAGCCCGTACCATGGCCTCACTATCGTGCCGGGGGCCGTCGCCATGAAAGTCGTGTTTTTCGAGGACGTCGAGGGGACCGCGCAGGTCGGCGAGGTGAAGGTCGTGAAGAACGGCTTCGCCCGCAACTTCCTGCTGCCGCGCGGGCTCGCCGGTCCCGCCAACGCGCCCAACCTGCAGCGCGCGGGCTCCCTCGCCGAGAAGGAAGCGCGCCGCCAGGCGAAGCTCGACGCCCAGGCCGAGGTGCACCGCGAGCGGCTCGAGGGCTACACGGTCACGTTCGAGGCCCGCGTGGGCGAGACCGGACGCCTCTACGGCTCCGTCACCGGCCGCGACATCGCGCGCAAAATCGAGGAGACCTCGGGCATCGAGATCGACCCGCGCGCGCTCCTCCTGCCGGACCCCATCCGCGAGCTGGGCGAACGCGCCGTCACCATCCGCTTCACGCGCAACGTGAGCGTCGCCGTCACCGTCGTCGTCGAGCCCGACGAGGACTCGAAGGCCATCGTCGAACAGCTCCGCGCGCGTGAGGCGGAGGCTGCCGAGGCCGCCGCCGCCGAGGCCGCCGCCCGCGCCGAAGCCGAGGCGGAAGCCGAATCCGCGGCGGCCCCGGACGGCGACGCCGGGGACTAGCGGGAAGGGGGAGCGCGGGGATCGCCTTCGCCCGCCGCGGCGCGGTTCCCGTCCGTTCGCATGACCCTCCCCCTGCTCGAACGCCTGCCCCCGCACGACATCGAGGCGGAGGAGGCCGTGCTCGCCGCCCTCCTCGTCGATCCCGAGGCCATCTACAAGGTCACGCCCGTGCTCGGCGCGTCCGACTTCTTCCGCGAACGGAACGCCTGGATCTACGAGGCCGCCGTCGACCTCTGGAACCGCGACGAGTCGATCAACCAGATCACCATCGCCCACGAGCTCGACCGCAAGGAGCGCCTGGAGGAGGCGGGCGGCCAGAGCTTCCTCGGCGACATCGTCCGCCAGCTGCCCACCAGCGTGGGCGTCGAGTTCTACGCCCGCATCGTCAGGCGCGACAGCACCTACCGCGGCCTGATCAACGCCGCCACCGGCATCCTTCAGCTCGCCTACGAGGCGCCTGCCGACATCGACTCCGTCTTCACCCGCTCCGAGGACCTGATCCAGCGCCTGCGCGGCGGCGAGAACTTCCGCGACTTCGTCCACATCGGCCAGATCCTGCAGGCCTACCTGGAGGAGGACGCGGAGGCGGCGGAGCGCCGCGAGCTCGCCTCCATCGACGCCGGCTTCAACGACCTCGACCACCTGCTCGGCGGCCTCAAGCGCGCCGACCTGATCATCGTGGGCGCGCGCCCCAGCGTGGGCAAATCCAGCTTCGCCCTCGGCATCGCCCGCAACGCCGCCCTCGCCCAGGGGGCCAACGTGGCCTTCTTCTCGCTGGAAATGTCGGCGGAACAGCTGGCCGTGCGCCTGCTCGCCGGGGAGTCCGGCGTGGACGGCACGCGCCTGCGCCTGGGCGGCCAGACCGAGCTGGAGGAGCGCCGCATCATCCGCGCCACGGGCGAGCTGGCCGGGGCCAACATCTGGTTCGACGACTCGCCCGTGCTCAGCGTGGCCGAGCTGCGTTCCAAGGTGCGCCGCCTCGCCGGAGCCCAGGGCGTCGACCTCGTCATCGTTGACTATCTGCAGCTCATGCAGTCCGACGCCAGCCTGCGCGGGCGCGAGAACCGCGTGCAGGAGATCAGCTACATCTCGCGCACGCTCAAGGGGCTGGCGCGCGAACTGAACGTGCCCGTCATCGCCCTCGCCCAGCTCTCGCGCGCCATCGAGACGCGCCACCCGCGCACGCCCCTGCTCTCCGACCTGCGCGATTCCGGCTCCATCGAACAGGACGCCGACGTCGTCATCTTCCTCAGCCGCGAGGAGCTGTACACCACCCGCGAGCAGTGGATGAACGAGCACCCCGACCTGCCGGAAAGCGCCTACCCGCAGGGCGTGGCGCAGGTGATCGTGGCCAAGCACCGCAACGGCCCCACGGGCACGATCGATCTGCGCTTCCGCCAGCGGCTCGCCAAGTTCGAGGACTGGGCGCTCCAGCCCGACGACGACGGCAGCCTCCCGCCCGAGCGGATCGGCCCGTGAGCGAAGCGGCCCCCTTCGGCGGCTTCGCGGGCATCGGGCGGGCCACCGCCATCCCCAACGCCTTCTTCGCTGGCGCGCTCCCCGCCATGCGCGAGCCGGGCGACCTGCTCGCCTTCCTCTGGACCGCCCGCCTCGTGCAGGAGCAGCGCGGCGAGGCGCGCTTCGTCACCGCCGATCAGGTCTGGGCCGCCCCCGGCGCGGCGGACTCCTTCGAGCGCATCGCGGGCGGACGCGCCTCGCTCGAACGCGGTCTCGCCGCCTGCGCTGCACTGGGCGCGCTGCTCGCCCTCGACCTCGCGGGCGAAGACGAGCGCGAGACCGTCTACTTCGTGAACACCCCCGCCTCCCGCCGCGCCGTCGTGCGCGCCCGCGCGGGCGAACTGGAGCTGCGCCCGGGCGCGCGCGCCCGCGAAGCGCCCCGCGAGCGCGCCCCCGACATCTTCCTGCTCTACGAGGAGCACGTGGGCACGATCACTCCCATGGTGGGCGAACGCCTGCTGGCCGCCGCCGAGCGCTTCCCCGCCCACCTGATCGAGGCGGCCTTCCGCGAGGCCGCCGAACGGAACGTCCGCAACTGGCGGTACGTCGAACGCATCCTCGAACGCTGGGCCGAGGAGGGCCACGCCCATGAAGCGCCTGGACAGGACCCTGCTGAACGCCGCCGCCGCTACTTCCTCGGCGACGGCGCCGCCGGGTCCGCCGCCCGCTGAGGACTCCGGCGCCGCCGGGGACTGCCCCCGCTGCGGCGGGGCGGGCTTCGTGCGCCGCGAACGCAAGCTCGACGACCCGCGCTTCGGACGCGCGGAACCCTGCGCCTGCGCGCTCGCCGAAACGGGCGAGGTGCGCCGCGAGCGCCTTGAACGCATCAGCAACCTCGGCGCCCTCGCGCGCTTCACCTTCGACTCCTTCGAGCCGCGCGAGGGGATGCCGTCGCTGGACGACGTCGTCGCGCAAGCCCGCGCCTGTGCCGAAAGCCCCGAGGGCTGGCTCGTGTTCCGGGGGCCCAGCGGTTCGGGCAAGACGCACCTCGCCGCCGCCATAGCCAACGCGCGCCTCGACCGCGACGAGCCCGCCTACTTCGCGGTCGTGCCCGACCTTCTCGATAAGCTCCGTGGCGCGTACGACCCCGCCGAGGGGGAGCCCGGCTTCGACGCGCTCTTCGAGTACGTCCGCGCCACGCCCTTCCTCGTGCTTGATGACATCGACGCCGTCGCGCTCGGCGACTGGGCGCAGGAGAAGCTCTACCAGCTCGTGAACGCGCGCTATAACGCATCCCTTCCCACTGTCTTCACCTGCCACGCGCTCCCCGCCGACGAGCGCCTCGCCACGCGGCTGGCCTCGGGCGGCGTGCTCGAACTCGCGGGGGACCCGTCGCCGCGCGGGGGCTATCGCCAAATCGGGGGCATGACGCGCGAACGGCTGGACGAATACGGTTTCCCGAACTTCAAAACGTTCTTCGCCCTCTACGAGACGCAGGAGAACGAGTCGCTGCAGAGCGCCCGTGATCGCGCGCAGCGCTTCGCCGATGCGCCCGACGGCTGGCTGCTCATCCTCGGCGAGCACGGCTGCGGCAAGACGCACCTCGCCGCCGCCATCGCCGCCCGCGCGCGCTGCGACGTGTTCTTCGCCGTCGTGCCCGATCTGCTCGACCGCCTGCGCGCCTCCCTTGATCGCGACGGCGACAACGCGGCGCACGACGACACCGGCATCGCGGGGAAAAGCTACGACGAGCTGTTCGCGGAGGTTCGCAACGCCGGACTGCTCGTGCTCGACGATCTGGATGGCCACGCGACTTCGGACTGGGCGATGCAGAAACTGTTCCAGATCGCGAACTACCGCGCGGCCGCCCGCCTGCCCACGGTCATCACCTCCGCCCTTTCCGTCGACGAACTGTGGGCGACCTACCCGCGCGTGGCCGTGCGCGCGTTCAACCCGAAGCTGAGCCAGCAGGTGGGCATCCTCGCCGGTCCCTACAACATGGCTCGCCGGGATAAAAGGGGTTCCCCCAACCGGCCGCGGCGGCGCTAGCGCTCCAGCCCGCGGCGGCGCAGCCACGCCTCCAGCGCGCGGTGCGTCGTGTCGAAGGCGAGCGCGTCCCAGGGGATGGCGTCGGGGCGGAACCAGGCCACCTCGCTCGTCTCCGAGCCCGCCGATCCCTCGCCCAGCGCGCGCCCCTCGTAGACGATGACGACGACGCCCGCCGTCGCGCGCGTGTACACCCCCAGCAGGGAGAGCGCCTCGACCCGCAGGTTGGCCTCCTCGCGCGTCTCCCGCGCGGCGGCCTCCTCCGCCGTCTCGCCCACGTCCATGAAGCCGCCCGGGAAGGCCCATTCGCCGAACCCCGGCGCGATCGCGCGCCGCACGAGCAGCAGGCGGCCATCGTCGCGTTCGGGGATGACGCCCGCCGTGGGCCGCGGGTTCAGGTAGTGGACGAAGCCGCAGCCTTCGCAGACGAGCCGCTCCAGCGCGTCGCCGGGGGGCGTGCGCCGCGCCAGCCTGCCGCCGCAGTGCATGCAGAAGCGGCTGGCCGCGTGCGGATGGGCGTTCACGAGCCGCGCATCGCGGCGGGGGCGCGCTCCATGCCGAGCGACTCCGGCCCCTCGATCCACTCCTCGCCGTCCGCCCACACTTCCTTCTTCCACACGGGCGCGCGCCGCTTGATCTCGTGCACGAGCCAGCGGCCCGCCTCGAACGTGGCCTCGCGGTGGCCCGCGCTCACGGCCACGAGCAGGCTGGTCTCGCCGATCTCCAGCCGCCCCGTGCGGTGCAGCACGGCGGCGTCGCCCAGGCCGAAGCGTCCCACGGCCTCCTCCGCCAGCGCGCGCATCGTCTTCTCCGCCATCGAGGGGTAGGCGTCGTAGACGAGGTGGTCCACGGCCCGCCCCTTGTTCTCGTTGCGCACGACGCCGAGGAAGAGGTCGATCGCCCCGGCCTCGTCGCGCCGCACGGCCTCAATGGCCGCCCCGGGGTCGAGCCGTTCGGGCGTCACGCGGATCAGCATGGCCTAGCCTCCCGAAACCGGCGGAATCAGCGCCAGCGTCGCGCCCGCGGGCACGGGCGCGTCCTCCTCGGCGTACTCCTCATCGACGGCGTAGAGCAGCGTGGGCGCGAACTCGGCCACCCGCGGGTGGTCCGCCGTGAGCCGGTCGCGCACGCTGGCCACGGTGTCGCCGGGCTCGTACGGCAGCGCCAGTTCGCGCGCGCCCACGCAGTCGGCCAGCGAGGCGAAGAGCAGCACCGTGACGGTCATGCCGCGATTGTAGCGCCGCCGCGTATCCTGCGGGCGTGAAGGCGCTCCTCGCCCGCGCGCTCGATCTGCTCTACCCCCCGCGCTGCGTCTCCTGCGGCGCGTTCGGCCCGTCCCTCTGCGACGGCTGCGCGGCGCGGCTCGCGCCCGCGCGCGGCCCCGACCGCTGCGGTCGCTGCGGCGCGCGCCGCGATCCGTCGGCGGCGTGCGGCGGCTGCGCGGGCTGGGTGGCGCTCGACGGGGCCAGCGCCGCCTTCGAGATGGAGGGCCCCGCACGCCGCATCGTGCACGGCCTCAAGTACCGCGGCGTGCGCGATCTGGCGGAGCCCATGGCCGAGGCCCTCTGGCCCCTCGTGCGCGAGCTGGGCGCCGAGACCGCCATCTTCGCCATCCCCCTGCACTGGCGGCGCAGGCGCAGCCGCGGCTTCAACCAGTCCGAGGTCATCCTCGGGCGTCTGGGGACGCGGCCCGCGCCGGGGCGGCTCGAACGCACCCGCGCGACCGCCAGCCAGGTCGGGCTGGACGCGCGCGCCCGCCGCCGCAACGTGGCCGGGGCCTTCCGCTATCGCGGCCCCGCGCTCGACGGCGCCGCCGTGGCCGTGCTCGACGACGTGGTCACGACCGGCGCGACCGCCGAGGAGTGCGCCCGCGTCCTGCGCGCGCACGGCGCCGGGCGCGTCCACGCCATCGCCTACGCGCGCGCCGTCAACGCGCCCGGCCAGCGGCCCGACTGAAGCGGCGTTCCGCGGGCGGCTACAATGGAGCGCGCATGGCGTTGCCCGCCCAGCCGCCGCTCTCCCCCGCCGCGCGCGACGCCGCCGACGCCCTCGCGCGCGTCCGCGGGGAGATTCACGCCGCCGTCGTCGGACAGGACGCGCTCATCGACCGCCTGCTCATCGGCCTGCTCGTCTCCGGGCACGTGCTCGTGGAAGGCGTGCCCGGCCTCGCCAAGAGCCTGACCGTGACGAGCCTGGCGGACGCGCTGGACGTGAGCGGCGTGCGCATCCAGTTCACCCCCGACCTGCTGCCCGCGGACCTGATCGGCACGGAGGTGCTCAACCCCGCGGGGGGCGAATTCACCGTGCGGCGCGGCCCCGTCTTCGCCAACGTGGTTCTCGCCGACGAGATCAACCGCGCGCCCGCGAAGGTGCAGGCGGCCCTGCTGGAGGCGATGCAGGAGCGCCAGGCGAGCATCGGCGGCCAGACCTTCCCCATGCCCGACCCCTTTTTCGTCATGGCCACGCAGAACCCGATCGAGCAGGAGGGCACCTACCCCCTGCCCGAGGCGGAGCTGGACCGCTTCCTCTTCAAGGTGCGCGTGGACTACCCCTCGCGGCAGGAGGAGCGGCGCGTGCTCGACCTGGGGCTCGACGGCGGCGCTCCCCGGCCCGTGCGCCCCGTCGCCGACCGGGCGGAGCTGATCGCCGCCCGCGAGGCGCTCGCCGGGGTGGCGCTCGACGACGCCCTCAAGGACTACTGCGTGCAGATCGTGCAGGCCACGCGCCGCCCCGCCGCCTGGCGCCTGCCCGAGCTGCGCACGCTCATCGCCTGGGGGGCATCCCCGCGCGCCACCATCGCCCTCGCGCGCACGGCACGCGCCCACGCCCTCCTGCAAGGCCGCGCCTACGCCACGCCCGATGACGTGAAGGCGCTCGCGCACGACGTGCTCCGCCACCGCATCGTCACCACCTACGAGGCCGACGCCGAGGAGATCACGCCCGACGACCTCATCGACCGCGTGCTCGAAGCCGTCGAGGTGCCCTGAGGGCGGCCATGCGCGCGTGGGCGTGGCGGCGCTGGCGGGCGGAGCGCGGGGATGCGCGCGCGGCGCATGGCGACAGCGACGATGATGGCGCGCTGGCCGTCCCCGACCTGCTGCGCCGCGTGCGCGCCATCGAGCTGCGCGCCCGCCGCGTCGTCGACGACCTGTTCCTGGGGGAATACCACGCCGTCTTCCGCGGGCGCGGCATCGAATTCGACGAACTCCGGCCCTACGTGCCCGGCGACGACGTGCGGGCCATCGACTGGAAGTCGTACGCGCGCACGGGCCAGCCGCTCGTGCGCCGCTACCGCGAGGACCGCCAGCTCACGGTGCTCTTCGCCATCGACGTGAGCGCCTCCCTGCGGGCGGGCGCGACGGAGCGTTCGCGGGCCGATCTCGCCGCCGAGCTGTGCGCGGTCTTCGCGCTCGCCGCCATCCGCGCCAACGACCGCGCGGGGCTGCTGCTCTTCGCCAGCGCCCCCGAACGCTACCTGCGGCCCGCGGGCGGCGCCGTGCACGTGCTGCGGCTCGTGCGCGAAACGCTCTCCGCCCGCCCCGCCACGCGCGGCACCGACCTGGGCGCGGCGCTGGAGTACCTCACGGGCGTCCAGCGCCGCCGCGCCACCCTCTTCGTCGTCTCCGACTTCCTCACGGAAGGCTACGAGCGCGCCCTGCGGGCGGCGGCTCGGCGCTTCGACATCATCGCCGTGCGCATCCGCGAACCGCTCGACGAGACGCTTCCGGCGGCGGGCGTCGTGCGCCTCGTGGACGCGGAGGGCGGCCCCGCGCACGAGGTGGACAGCGACGACGAGGAGGCGCGCGCCGCCTGGGCCGCCCGCGTGCGCGCCATCGACGCCGCTCGCGAGCGGCTCTTCGGGGAGCTCGGCATCGACGAGATCCGCATCGCCGCCGGTGAGGACTACGTGCGTGCGCTGCTCGCCTTCTTCCGGCGGCGGACGCGGGCCGTCGCGTGAGGTGCCTCGCGCTGGCGGGGGCGCTGGCCCTGCTGCTGGCGTCGCCGCTGGCCGCCGCCGCGCAGGCCCCCGATGCCGTGGATGCCGCGCTCGCGCGCCCCGCCGCCCGCATCGGCGAGCCCGTCCTCCTCACGCTCACGCTGATCGCCCCCGCGGACGCCGCCGTCGAGCTCGATCCGTCCGCGCCATCCTGGGGAGACGTGCGCGTCCTTCGCGTGCGCGCGTGGGAGTCCGCCGCCGTGGACGGGGGCGTGCGCCACCGCATCGAGGTGCTGGTCGCGCCCTTCGCCCCGGGCGCGCTCGCCTTCGCCCCCGCCCTGCGCGTCGTCACGGACGCCGGGCCCGCCGCCCTCCGGGGGCCGTCGCTGAGCCTGAACGCGCCCTCCGCGCTCGCGCCCGGCGAACCGCTCACGATTTCGCCCCCGCCCCCGCTCGCGGGCATCGGCGGCGGGCAGTCGCCCCTGCTCTGGCCCGCGGTGGGAGCGGTCGCGCTCGCCGCGGTCGCGCTCGTCGCCGCTGCCGCCGCGCTCGGCCTGCGCTGGTGGCGAAGGCGTCCGCGCGCCGTCGGGGAACCCGCTCCGGAGGTCGTGCCCGCTCCCGCCGCCGCCCTCGACGCGGCGGAGGCGCTGCTCGCCGCGGACGCCGCCGGGGCCTATCGCGCCATCGCCGGGGCCGTGCGCCGCGACCTCGGCGAGCGCTACGCCTTTCCCGCCCGCTCGCTCACCACCGGCGAACTCGAACCGCGCATGGAGGCGGCGGGCGTCGATGGCTGGGAGGCGCGGCTCGCGCGCGAGCTCCTGCGTGAATGCGACGCCGTCGTCTACGCCGGCTACCGGCCCGCGCCCGAACGCCGCCGCGCCGACCTCGCCGTCGCCCGCGAACTCGTGGGGCGGGCCCCCTGATGCGCTTCGCCGACCCGTGGCTGCTGATGCTGGCGCTGGCGGCGGCGCCCCTCGCGCTCGCGCGCTGGAAGCGCCCTGCGCCCGCCATCGCCGTCCCCTTCGCTGGCGGGCTTGCCGTCGCGCCCGCCAGCTGGCGCGTGCGCGCGCGACGCCTGCTGCCGGTGCTGCGCCTGATCGCCGTCCTCCTGCTCGTCGCGGGCGTCGCGCGGCCCCGCGCGGGCGAGGCCGAGGCGCTCGCGCCCGCCGAGGGCGTCGACATCGCGCTCGCAGTCGACCTTTCGAGCAGCATGGCGGCCAGCCCCTTCGGCGGCGGGAGCACGCGCCTCGACGCCGCCCGGGACGTCATCCGCGAGTTCGTGGCGAGCCGCGAGCACGACCGCGTCGGCCTCGTCGTCTTCCAGCGCGACGCCCTCCCGCTCGCGCCCCTCACCCTCGACCACGACGCCCTCGACGCCGTCATCGCGGAGCTCGACTCCACCTTCCTGCCCGACGGCACCGGCATCGGCGTGGGCATCGCCGCCGCGCTCTCCCTGCTGGAGGAGTCGGGCGCCGCCAGCCGCATCGTCATCCTGCTCACGGACGGTCGCCAGAACGTCGAGTCCATCGGCCCCGCCGAGGCCGCCGATCTGGCCGCCGCCCTCCGCGTGCGCGTCTACACCATCGGCATCGTGGAGGGCGAGCGCGCGCGCGGTCTCACGGACGCGGGCGTGGACGTGGAGCTGCTGGAGTCCATCGCCGACCGCACGGACGCGGCGTACTTCGCGGCGGCCTCGCCGGACGACCTGGCGCGCGTCTACGACGAGATCGCTTCGCTGGAGACGAGCCGCGTGGGCGGCGAAACGTTCGCGCGCCACCGCGAACTGGGGCCGTGGCTGCTCGCCGCCGGGGCCGCGCTCCTGCTCGTCGAGCTGGCGCTGGGCCGCACGTGGCTGCGGGGGACGCCCGCATGAGCGACTTCGGCTTTGGCCGCCCGCTCTGGCTGATCCTCGCGCCGCTGGCGCTGGCGCTGATCCCCGTGGCGCTGGCGCTCGCGGAACGGTCCGTCCGCCGTGCGCGCGCCCTCACGCGCCGTCCGCCGGAACCGCGCCGCGCCGCCACCGTCGCGCTCGCGCTGGCGGTCGCGCTGGCCGCCGTGGCCGCCGCCCAGCCGCGCTGGGGGGAGCGCGCCGTCGCCATCCCCTCCGGCGGAGCGCAGCTCGTGGCCGTCCTCGATGTGTCCCGCAGCATGGGCGCCGCCGACGTCGCGCCCTCGCGCCTGGCCGCCGCGCGCACCGCCATCGCGGACGCCTTCCGCGGCCTCTCGGGCGACCGCGCCGCGCTGGTCGTGTTCGCCGGGGACGCGCGCGTGCGCTTCCCCCTCACGCGCGACCTGGCCGCCGCCGCCATCGTGGTCGAGAGCGCCGGGGGCGGCGCGCTCCTGCTCGAACGCGGCACCAGCGCCGCCGCCGGACTCGACCTCGCGCGCGGCCTGTTCGACGCCGAGGACGAGCGCGCCGGACGCCTCGTGCTGCTCGTCTCCGACGGCGACGACCTCGCCGGCGATGCCGTCGCCAGCGCCGCCGCGCTCGCGGATGCGGGCGTCGCCCTGCTGGTCGCGGGCGCGGGCACGCCCGCGGGCGGCGTCGTGCCCGTGTTCGACCCCGTCTCCGGCGAGCGCTCCGTGCTGACCGACGCCGGGGGCGCGCCCGTCGTCTCGCGCCTCGGCGAGGCCCGGCTGCAAGCCATCGCGGAAGCCGCAGGCGGGCGCTACCTCGGGACCGACCTGGCGGGCGCGCCCGGGGCCGTGCGCGCGCGGCTCGCCGCCCTCGAGGGGGGCGAGCGCGGCGTCGCCAGCGTCTCCCTGCCGGTCGAGCGCTTCCAGTGGTTCGCCGCCGCCGCGCTGGCGCTGGCCTTGCTGGGCACGGCCATCGAGTGGCGCGCGCTGCCCCGCTGGCGGAGCGGGATGGCGTTTGCCGCCGCCCTCGCCGTCGCGCTCTCCGCCGCCGCCTGCGCCACGGCGGCGCACGACCTGAACGAACGCGCGCGCGAAGCCCTCGCCGCGGGCGACGTCGACGCCGCCGTCGAGCTGCTGTACGAAGCGCGGGCGGAGGAGCCCGCGAACGGACGCATCGCCCTCAACCTCGCCGCCGCCCTCCACCGCGCGGAGCGCCATGAGGAGGGCGCGCGCGTGGCCCGCATCGCCGCCGCCGACCGGGACGCCGCCATCGCCGCCGTCGGCCACGCCAGCCTGGGGCGCCACCTCTTCGCCCTGGACGCGCTCGAAGCCTCGCTGGCGGCGTTCGGCGAGGCCCTGCTGCTCGCGCCGGAGGACGACGTCGCGCGCCGCGACTACGAGGTCGTCTACCGCCTGCTCCAGGCCGCGCCGCCCTCCCCGCCCGAGCCCGTGCCCGCCGAGGGAGAGGGTGAACCGCCCGACGGCGATCTGCCCGACCCCGGCGAGTCGCAGCCGGGCGCGGGCGCGGACGCGGCATCCGGCGGCGGCGGGGACGCGGGTGGTGGCGAGGGGCTCGCGCCCGCCGCGCTCGAGGCGCGACTCGCCGCCCTCGACGCGCGCGTGGCCGAGCTGCGCGCGGAGGCGGGCGAGACGCTCAGCGCGGAGGAGGCGCTCGCCATCCTCGACCTGCTCGCGGAGCGCGCCCGCCTCGCCGCCCGCAACGCCATCCGCGCGCGCTGGAACGACGCCGGTGACTACTGAGCGCGCTCCCGACCTCGCCGCCATCGCCGCGCGCTTCTCCCTCGATCCGCTCTGGGCCGCCGCCCTGCTGGCCGCCGCCGTGCTCTACCTGGCGGCGCTGTGGCGCGTGCGGCCGCGCGCGTCCGGCGGCGGATGGCGCGCGGCCGCCTTCCTGCTGGGGCTGGCGCTCGTCTTCGCGGCCACGCAGTCCCCGCTGGAGCACTACGGCAACCGCCTGCTCTGGGCCGACTTCGCGGGGATGCTGCTGCTGACGATGGTCGCGCCGCCGCTCCTGCTGCTGGGCTCGCCGCTCACGCTCGCCTTCCGCGCCAGCGGCCCGCGCGGACGCGCCCGCCTGCGCCGCTTCTACCGCGGACGCGCCATGCGCGTGGCCGCCATGCCGGTCGTCTCCTGGCTGCTCTTCGCCGCCGTCACCTACGCCTGGCAGTTCACGGCGCTCACGGAGGAAGCGGCCCGCAACGTCTTCGCGCGCGACCTGCAGCAGGTCAGCCTGCTCGCCGTGGCCCTCCTCTTCTGGTGGCCCGCGCTCTGCGCCGACCCCGTGCCCTGGCGCATGAACCACCCCCTGCGCCTGCTCTACGTGGCCGTGGAGATGACGCACAAGGGCCTCTTCGGCGGCATGTTCCTCAGCCTCAACACGCCCGTGCACGAGGCCTTCGCCGCCGCCGCGCCCGCCTGGTCCGTCTCCGCCATGGCCGACCAGCGGCTCGCCATCCTCGTGCTCTGGGTCGGGGGAAGCCTCGTCTTCCTCGTCGCCCTCGCCTTCATCGCGCGCGACTGGGCGCGCCACGAGGGACGGCGGGCGGAGCGCGTCGACCGCCGCCTCGATGCGGAGCGGGAGGCCCGCCGCCTGCGCGAGCGCGTCTTCGAACGGCTCTGAGCGCCCGTCAGGCGCCGAGCTCGCCCCAGAGTTCCGCCGCCTGCCTGCGCAGATCGGCGCGGAAATCGGGGTGCGCGACGGAGATCAGCTCCGCCGCGCGCTGGCGGTGGTTCTTGTCGAGCAGGCGCGCCACGCCGTGCTCCGTCACGATCGTGTCGGCCAGGTAGCGCGGGATGGTGACGAGCGTGCCCGCCTCGTGTTGCGCCACGATCTTGGAGAGCGACCCCTCCAGCGCCGTCGAGCGCAGCACCGTGACGGCGCGCCCGTCGGGGCAGAGGGCGGCGCTGATGTGCGTGTCCGGCTGCCCCCCGGTGCCGTTGATCATGTGCCCGCCGAAGCGGTCCTCGCTCGCGATCTGCCCCAGCAGGTCCACCGCCACGGCGCTGTTCACGGAGGTCATCTGGCGGTTCCGGCTCATCAGCGCCGGGTTCAGCAGGTAGTCGGGGTCGTACACCTCGAAGGCGGGGTTGTCGCGGATGATGCGCAGGTCCGCGCCGTCGCAGCCCGTCCACGCCGCCGCCACGCAGCGGTCCCGGTGCAGCGTCTTGCGCGAGTTGTCGATGACGCCCCGTTCCCACAGCTGCGCCAGCCCGGGCGAGCCCAGCTCCGTGTGCACGCCCAGATGATGCGCGTGGTCGAAGGCGCCCGCCTTGAACATGAGCGAGCTGGGCGTGCCCACGCCCACCTGGATGGTGTCGCCGTCGCGGATCAGGGGCGCGAGGTTGTCCGCGATCGCCTGCGCCGCCGCGTCGACCACGGAGAGGCCGAGCGCCTGCCGCACGATCTTCGGCGGCAGGGCGTGGAAGACCTGCTCGAGGAGGGCCACCTGATCGGGGCTGGCCAGCGACAGCAGCTCGCGCAGCTCGGCGCGGTCGCCCTCGGCGGAGAGCGTCTCCACCCGCTGCGCCACCGCCTCCAGGTCCACGGGCGCGATGGCGCCCTCGATGAGGGCGTCGAAGCGGCTGACGTGCAGCCACGTGTCGCCGTACGCGGGCGCGAGGTTCGGGTCGATCATGCCGATCACGGTGCGGCAGCGTTTGGCGTACGCCTTGCGCGTCCACAGGTGCGGCCCGAACTGCACGTAGCCCGCCTCGTTCGGCTCGCTGCAGGACGTGATCTGCACGTCGGGCAGGCGCGCCTCCTCCCGCCCCGCGTCGAACGCCTTCATGCCCAGCATGAAGGTGTTGGGCAGGTAGGTGGCGACGTGCGCGTCGTGCGCCGCGCGCAGGGGATCGCCGATGAACAGCTCGATCTCGCGCTCGCCGTTCTGGCCGGGGGAGAAGAGGCGCGGCTCGGCGGGCGCGAGCGCGCGCACGTGCAGGCTGCCCAGCTGTTCCGCGCGCCCGGCCAGCGCCGAGGTGAGCTGCCCGGGCGTGAGCACGCCCATGCCCACGAGGTCGCCCTCGCGGATGAGCGCCATCGCCTCGTCCACGCTCCGCAGGCGCTCCCGGTACGTCTCCCGCCAGTCCGCCGTCGAAGCCATGCGGGCCTCCGCTAGGTGAAGTTGAAGTTGAAACCGCGCGGGTCCTCGTACCCGGGCGGCTCCGGCTTCTGGTAGCGCACCTCGATCTCGTCCGTCTCCTCGTTGTGGCGCACGGGGAAGGAGGCCACGGGGCGGAAGGCGGGCAGCGACTTGGCCGCCCCGTCGCGCACGTCGAACTTGGCCCCGTGGCGCGGGCAATCGATCTCGTAGCCCACGAGCCTGCCCTGCCCCAGCGGCCCGTCGTCGTGCGAGCAGCGGTTCTCGATGGCGTAGTAGCCCTCGATCAGGCGCACGAGCACGATGGAGTCGTCCTCCAGCTCGATGATCGCGCTCTCGCCCGGACGCAGCATGTCCGCCGGCCCCACGGGGATGAAGGGCGCCTCGCCCCCGTCCGTCTGCTCGCTCACCGTTCGCCCCGGCCCTAGCGGTCGGGCCCGAAGAGGTAGTCGTCGATCGTCTTGTGCATGTGGCGGATGCGGCGCTCGCGGTAGTTGATCAGCAGCCCCTTGTAGGCCCGCGAATTCATCCCCTTCTGCACGCGCGGCAGGTTGTACGAATCCTGGTCCAGCACCAGCCCCAGCGAAAGATCGCCGTGCTTGTGCTGCGTGTGCGGCGGACGCGGCGGCGGCTCCGCCCCCTCCGGGATGCGCATGTAGTTCTGCAGGTCGTAGTACATCTTGTTCGGGTCCGTCGGATGCGGACGCTGGCGGAAGAGCATCACGCCCGTGTGATGCGTGTTCAGCGTGATGTTCGGGAAGAGGTAGTAGTGGTAGTCGTCCGTCATCTGGTCGTCGTTCAGCTCGGAGACGTCGATGCCGCGCGCCTCCGTGCCCGCGCGCTGGGCCGCCTGCATGGTCGTGCGCACGTCGTCCGCCGTGCCGTCGAACCCGTCCGGGTCGATGCCCGCCCCGCGCAGCATCCCCTGCAGCGCGTCCGTGATCTCGTCGCCGTTCTGGTAGCGCGGGCTCAGCAGTCCGAAGGGCACGAGGTAGCGGTTGTGCCGCTCGTACAGGTCGATCTGCACGTGGATGTCGTCCAGCGACTCCAGCAGCTGCGGGTGGATGCCCTGCACGTGGTAGACCTCGTTGAAGGCGTCCACCGAGGCCTTCCAGTTGCAGTCCCACTCGATCGTCTTGTCCTGGACGATGTACTGCTCCTCGAAGTGGTACGGGTCGAGGTGCCCGGGCAGCACGCCGAGGAAGTCGCGCAGGGGCTCGGCCTCGGGGTTCATGTTGAACCACACCCAGCCGCCCCACGTGTCGCACGGCACCTCCACCAGCGCCGTCCCCTGGGGCACGCCCTGCGTGAAGGTGTCCTCGTCCGGCACGAACTTCTTGGAGCCGTCGAGGTTGAACTCGAAGAAATGGTAGGCGCACTGGAACGACTCCGCGTGGCCCATGCCCGCGTTGCGGATCTGGTTTCCGCGGTGGGGGCAGACGTTGTAGAACGCGCGCACCTTGTCCGGCGTCTCGCGCACGATGAGGAACGACTCCGGGCCCAGCTCGGTGGTGAAGTAGTCGCCCACGGCGGGGATGTCGGACACGCGCCCGGCGATGTTCCAGACCTTCGTCCACATGCGCTCCCACTCGAGCGCCATGAACTCCTCGGAGGTGTAGCGCTCCTTGGGGATGAGCTCCGTGCCCAGCGCGGGCTCCGGGGCCTTCTCCGTGGGCGTCTGGCTCACGCGCGTTTCGGTGACCATCGTCTTCGCTCCTTCTGCGCTCCCGCGTTCCGGCGGGCGACGGGCGGCGTGCGCCCGCGATGCCCAATCCTACGCCAGGCCGGGCGCGTCCGTCAGCCCGCGCCCGGCGTGGGCACGATCTCCGTGCCCATCTCCTCCGGCTCCATGCCGAGGGCGATGAGCACCTTCGAGAGGCTCATGAAGAGCCCCACGCCCAGCGCCATCTCCACGATCTCGGGGTCGCTGAAGTGGCGGCGCAGCCGCGCCCGCAGCTCCGGCGTCACCCCCCGCGGGTCGCCGATGATCGCGTCCGTCAACGCGATCGCGGCCTTGTCCCGCGCGGAAAGGCGCGACTCCTCGTAGCCGTCCCCGATCTCGGCCACCTGCGCTTCCGAAAGTCCCTGCTCACGCGCCACGGCGAAGCGGACGTTCCGTCAGTAGCCGCAGTCGGTCACGCGCGCGTTGCGCATGCGCGTGACCTCCTTCGTGCGGTGGTCGAGCGCCCCCTTGCTCCAGAAGGTCCCGTAGAGCGCCCCGAAAGCGCCCGCCAGCCCGGGCTGATGGGCGAGGGCCGTGCCGAAGCTGGGCGCTTCCCCCGCAACGGCGGAACCCACGCGCGGTTTCGTCGACATCGCGTCCTCCTCGCGGACTAGTGGATCGGGCCCGCGCCCGAGGCCGGGGCCGCCACCTCCGCGGGGACGGCCTCCGTGTCCAGCGCCAGGCGCAGGCGGCAGTTGGCGTCGAACAGCGCGATCGCGACCGTGAGCGCGACCACGCCCCGCTCGCCCAGCCGCGCATGCAGCTCGGCGTACTCGGCGTCGGTGATCTCGTGGTGCCGCCAGGGCATCTTCTCGGCCACGGCCAGCGCCGCCCGCTCGGCCTCGTCGAAGCGGTCGCTCGCGGCCCAGTCCGCCAGCGCCGCGACGCGCGCCTCGCTCACGCCCGCGCCCGCGTGCCGCACCGCCAGCTCGGCCTCGCAGTCGTGCAGCTGGG
This sequence comes from Tepidiformaceae bacterium, assembly GCA_958295975.1. Lineage (GTDB taxonomy): Bacteria > Chloroflexota > Dehalococcoidia > Tepidiformales > Tepidiformaceae > UBA2991. Next base: position 1,655,838 of record OY282446.1, read on the forward strand.
CCACGCGCAGGCGGCAGAGTTCGAGCAGGGCGGCGGGCGCCAGATGGTCGTCCCACAGCTTGCCGTAGAAGGCGCGGTAGAGGTCGCGCAGGTCGGGCCGCAGCCCCAGCGCCGCGTCGAAGGGGTGCTCGCCGTGCGCGCCCTCGAGCCACGTCATGGGCGCATTCTCACGCGCCGCGCGCGCCTTCGCAATCGCGCCGCGCCGCCTCCGCCGCGGGGATGCGCACGCGCCCCAGCCGCCGCGCCGTCTCGGTGATGCCGGTGGCGAAGGCGGCGGGGATCAGTTCGCCCCGCTCGATGGCGGCGAGGAACATGGGCAGCACGGTCAGCAGCACGCGGATGCGCACGGACTCGCGCGCGCGCCATTCGCGCGAAACGCGCCCCTCCTCCGCCATCTCGCGCAGGTCGTCGGGCAGGTAGACGCCCCCGCGGCGGGCGTAGGCGATGGTGGCGATCACGGCCATGGCGCGCGGGTCCAGGTCGGTGCGGTGGAAGCCCGCGCTCTGGCTGGCGGGAAAGCGCTGCATGGCCCCCCGAATCTCGCGGTTGAGCGCCTCCGTCTCCGCGTCCGCGCACGCGATGGCGCCCTCCGGGTCGGCCAGTTCGGCGGCCAGCAGCGCGCCCCCCGCCAGCTCCGCCTCGGCGGCGGCGGTCACGGCCTCGATGCTCGCGCCCGCGGCGGCGAGGGACTGCAGGTGGTCGATGAGCGCGCCCATGCCGCTGCTACCGTACCGCGCGCGGGCCGCCGCCGTCAGACGTGCAGCGCGCGCCCGTAGGCGTCCAGCACGGATTCGTGCATGGCCTCCGACACCGTGGGGTGCGGGAAGATGGTCTCCATCAGCTCCGCCTCCGTCGTCTCCAGCCCCATGGCCACGGCGAACCCCTGGATCATCTCCGTCACGTCGGGACCGGCCAGATGCGCCCCCAGCAGCTCGTCCGTCTCCGCGTCGAACACGGTCTTCACCATGCCCGCGGTGTCGCCGATGGCGATGGCCTTGCCGTTGCCCGCCAGCGGGAAGCGCCCCACGCGCACCTCGCGGCCCGCCTCCCGCGCGGCCCCTTCGGTCAGGCCCACGCTGGCGATCTGGGGATGGCAGTAGGTGCAGCCGGGGATGCGCCGCCGGTCCATGGGGCGGGCCGTCTCCAGCCCCGCGATGCGTTCCACGCAGATCACGCCCTCGTGCATGGCCTTGTGCGCCAGCAGCGGCGGCCCCGCCACGTCGCCGACGGCGTACAGCCCGGGCTCGTCCGTCTCCAGCCACTCGTTCACGGCGATGGCCCCGCGATCGACGCGCGCGGCGGTCGTCTCCAGCCCCAGCCCCTCCACGTTGCCGGTGACTCCCACGGCTAGGATGGCGCGGTCGAAGGCGGCCTCCACCGTGCCGTCCTCCGTGGCGATGGCCGCCGTCACGCCGTCCCCGCCCTTCGTCAGCGACTCCACGGTGGCGCCGGTGTGGATGGCGATGCCCTGCCGCTCGAACTGGTCGCGCGCGAAGGCCGAGATCTCCTCGTCCTCGACGGGCAGGATGCGGGGCAGCACCTCCACCACCGTCACCTCCGCGCCGAGCGCGTGGTAGAAGCTGGCGAACTCGACGCCGATGGCCCCCGAGCCGATGACCAGCAGCGAGCGCGGCATGGCCTCCGGCGCCATCGCCTCGCGGTAGGTCCACACGAGCCTGCCGTCCGGCTCCAGCCCGGGCAGGGAGCGCGGGCGCGCGCCCGTGGCCAGGATCACGTGCTCCGCCTCCAGTTCGGCCACGGCCTCGCCGTCCTTCGCCACGGCCAGCCCGCCGCCGCCCGTGAGCCGCGCCGCGCCGTCGATCACCTCGACCCCGTGCTTCCGCATGAGGAATTTGACGCCGCCGTTGAGCTGGCCCGCGACCGCCCGCGAGCGGCTCACCACCCTGGCCAGATCGAAGGACGGCTCCGCCGACAGCCCGTAGCGCTCGGCCTGCCGCATCTCGCGGTAGAGGTCGGCGGTGTGCAGGAGCGTCTTGGTGGGGATGCAGCCCCAGTTGAGGCAGACGCCGCCGAGGCGCTCGCGCTCCACGAGGGCCGTCCGCAGGCCCAGCTGGGAGGCGCGGATGGCGGCCACGTAGCCCCCCGGCCCGCCGCCCACCACCGCCACGTCGAAGGTCGTCGCGCTCATCGTCCGCCTCCCCCTACACCAGCAGCCGGAAGGGCGCTTCGAGGTAGTCGCGCACCGAGGCCAGGAACCGCGCCGCGGGCGCGCCGTCGAGGGCGCGGTGGTCCCACGTCAGGCTGAGCGTCATCGTCCGTTGCCGCACGGGGCGCTCGCCCTCCCAGCGCACCCCCTCGCGCAGGCGGTTGACGCCGAGGATGCCCACCTCCGGCGGGTTGAGGATGGGCGTGAAGGAATCCACGCCGAACATGCCCAGCGTGGAGACGGTGAAGGTGCCGCCCGCCATGTCGTCGAGCGAGAGCTTGCCCTCGCGCGCCGCCGCCGCCAGCCGCGAGGACTCGATGGCGATCTCCTTCAGGCCCGCGCGGTCCACGTGGCGCAGGACGGGCACCACCAGCCCCTCGTCCAGGGCCACGGCCATGCCGATGTGCACCTCGCCCCGCAGCGTCATCTCCGCGCCCGCGAACTGCGCGTTCATGCGCGGGTGATCGCACAGCGCCCGGGCCGCCGCCTTCATGGCGATGTCGGTGTAGGACGGGCGCACGCCCTCGTCCGCCCACTCCTCGATGAGCTGGGCGCGCAGGCGCACGCAGTCGTCCATGTCCGCTTCCATGTCCATCGTCAGCTGGGCCGTGTCCCGCAGGCTGGCGAACATGCGCTCGGCGATGACCTTGCGCATCCCGCGCACGGGCAGCGTCTGGTCCGCCGCCGACTCCTCCGCGGGCGCGGGCGCGGCGGCCGCCGGGGAAGCGTTCGCCGCGGCCTCCACGTCCTCTTTGGTGATGCGTCCGCCCGGCCCCGTGCCGGTCACGGAGGCGAGGTCCACGCCCAGCGCCTTCGCGCGCTTGCGCGCCAGCGGCGAGGCGGGCGCGGCCACGGGCGCGGCGGCGGCGGTCTCGTGCGCGCCGCGCACGTCGTCCTCGGTCACGCGCCCGCGCGGCCCCGTGCCGGTCACGGAGGCGAGGTCCACGCCCAGCTCCCGCGCCAGCTTGCGCGCCGCCGGGGAGGCGGCCACGCGCCCGCCGGAGACCGTCGCGGGGGCCTCGGCGACGGGCGCGGGCGCGGACGGGGCGCTCGCCGCGGGGGCGCTGGCCGCTGCCGTCGGAGGCGCGCCCGCCACCGGCAGCTCGTCCGGAATCTCCTCGCCCGCCGCGTAGATGTAGCCCACGACGGCGCCCGGATCGACCGTCGCCTCGTCGGGCACGAGGTGGCGCACGGTGCCCGTGGCCTCCGCCTCCACCTCCATCTCCACCTTCTCCGTTTCGAGGCGGTAGAGGTCCTCGCCGGTCTTCACCTCGCCCCCGTCGGGGATGCGCCACTCGGCGACCGTGCCCTCGGTCATGGTCATGCCGAGTTTCACCATGTAGATCTCGGTCGGCATCTCAACCCCCGTCCGGTTCGTGTTCGCGCCCCGCCACGGGCGCTTCCCCGCGGTAGAGCCCCTCGGCGGCGGCATGGGCGAGCGTCGCCGCTACGTCGATGACCCACGGGCCGTCCCGCGCCACGCGGAGTGTAGCGGCTTGCCCCGTTTTCAACACGCGCTCGCGTTCGCCGTCGAAGGCGAGCACGCCCGGCCCCGTGAGCGCGACCTCCGCGCCGAGCGCGATGCGCTCGTACGCGCGCACGGCCACCGGCTCGTAGAGCCCGGGGGCGATGGGCGCGCGTACGACCGTTCCGCCCGGGCCGAGGGAGAGGCGCAGGGCCGCGTCCTCGGCGGGGTCGAGCGGGGCCAGCAGCCCCCCGATGGCGGTGATGCCCACGGCGGAGGGCTCGGCGCGCGTGAGCACGGCCTCGCGCAGGCGGTCACCGCCCCAGATGGCGCGCGCCCCCGTGAAGCGGTCCGCCGCCAGCGCCGCGTCCACCAGCGCCAGGTCGTCCGCCTCGCCCTCGATGGCGACGTGCACGACCTTGGCCCGCGCGGCCACGGCCTCGAGCGGGACCCGCCCGCCCGCCACGAGCCCGGCGGCGGCCCCCGCCACGGTCGCCTCCACGAGCGTGGGGAAGACGTTGTTGGTGCCGGTGGAAATGGCCGCCAGGGGCGCGTTCCGCCAGCCCAGGGTGAAGGCGCGGTTGGTGCCGTCGCCGCCGAGCGTGACCACCGCGCCGCAGTCCGCCTCGCGCAGGGCCGCCGCCGCGCGCGTGGTGTCGAGCGTGCTGGCCGAGCGCGTCGAGGCCACGGCCACGAAGCGGGCGGCGTCCCCGAATTCGTCGATGGCCGCCGCCGCGATGCCGTGCGTGTCCGCCATGTAGCGGAATTCGCGCACGCCGCTCGCCAGCGCGCCCACGATGGCGCGCCGCACGATGGCGCGCTTCTCCTGGTTGTCGAACACGGAGGCGCGTGCCACCAGGCGGCGGATGTCCTTCCCCGAGGCGGGGTTGACGGCGATGCCGAGGGGGCGCGCGCGGGGCAGGGCCGCGCTACCCCGCCCCGAGAATGCGCCGCGCCTCGTCCGCGATGCGCTCCGCGTTGGGCACGTAGCTCCGCTCCAGCACGGGGCTGAAGGGCACGGGCGAGAAGGGCGCCGCCACGCGGCCCACGGGCGCGTCCAGCGAGTCGAACGCCAGCTCCGCGATCTGGGCCGCGATCTCCGCGCCCAGGCCGCCGAAGCGCACGGCCTCGTGCACCACCACCGCGTTGTGCGTCTTCTCCACCGAATTGACGATCGTGTCCGTGTCCAGCGGCTGCAGCCAGAGCGGGTCGATGACCTCCGCGCTGATGCCGTCGGCCTCCAGCGCCTCGGCCGCCTTCAGGGCCTCGTGGATCATGCGCCCGTGGGCCACGATCGTGATGCCGTCGCCCTCGCGCAGCACGTTGGCCTTGCCGATGGGGAGGGCGTAGGGCTCCTCGGGCACCTCGCCGGGCAGGGCCATGAGGCCCTTGCACATGACCACGAACACGGGATTGGGCTCGCGCGCCGCCGTGATGATCGCGCCCTTCACGTCGTAGGCCGTGGCGGGCATCACCACCTTCAGCCCGGGCGTGTGGCAGAGCCACGCCTCCAGGCTCTGGGAGTGCTGCGCGGCGAGGTTCATGCCCGCCCCCGACATCGTCAGCACCGTCACCGGCAGCGTGGCCTTGCCGCCGAACATGTACCGCATCTTCGCCAGCTGGTTGACGATCTCATCCATGCACTCGCCGATGAAGTCCATGAACATGATGTCCACGATGGGGCGCAGGCCGGTGGCCCCCGCCCCCACGGCCAGCCCGATGATGCCGGACTCGCTGATGGGCGTGTCGATCACGCGCGTCGGCCCGAACTCGTCGAGCAGGCCGCGGTAGATGCCGAAGACGCTGCCCGCCTCGGCCACGTCCTCACCGGCCATGAAGGCCAGCGGGTCTTCCTGGAGCGCCTGGCGCACCCCTTCCGTGATCGCGAGGGTGTAGACGAGCTGCCGCCCCGCGGGCGCTTCCGCCGTGGTCATGGTTCGCTCCTAACTCGCCGCCGTGGGCGTGTAGACGTCGTTCAGCAGGTCCGCCGGATCGGGCAGCGGGCTGTTCTCGGCGAATTCGATCGCCTGTGCGATGTCGGCCATCACCTCGTCGTGCACGGCCCTGGCCTCGTCCTCCGTCATGACCCCCCGCTCGATCAGGCGCGCCTCGTGCTGCGCGATGGGGTCGCGCTTCAGCCACTCCTCGAGCTCCTCGTCGGAGCGGTAATTCAGGCCGATGCCGCGCAGGCCCACGTGGTCCACGTAGCGGTAGGTCTTGCACTCCACCAGCGTGGGGCCGCCGCCCTCGCGCGCCCGCGCGATGGCCTCGCCCGCGGTCTCCCACACGGCGATGGCGTCCATGCCGTCGCAGATCACGCCCGGCATGCCGTAGCCCGGCGCGCGGTCGACGATGTCGGTGATCGCCTGGTGCTGGGCCTGCGGCGTGAACTCGCCGTAGCCGTTGTTCTCGCAGACGAAGACGACGGGCAGCTTGTAGAGGGCGGCCATGTTGGCGGCCTCGTGGAAGGACCCCTCGTTGGTGGCCCCGTCGCCGAAGAAGGGCACGGCCACGTTGCGCGTGCCGCGGTACTGGTTGGAGAAGGCCGCGCCCACGGCGATGGGCGGGCCCGCCGCCACGATGCCGTTCGCGCCCAGCATGCCCGCGTCCACGTTGGAGATGTGCATGCTGCCGCCGCGGCCCTTGTTGTAGCCCGTCTCGCGCCCGAACAGCTCGGCGTACATGAGCCGGAAATCGCCGCCCTTCGCCACCAGGTGGCCGTGGCCGCGGTGCGTGCTGGTGATCTGGTCCTCGTCGCTCAGGTGGACCATCACGCCCGCCGCCACCGCCTCCTCGCCGATGTACAGATGGAGGGCGCCGGGCGACTTGCCCTGCTCCATGAGCTTGCCCGCCTCCTCCTCGAAATGGCGGATGCGGACCATGCGTCGATGCAGGTCGCGCAGGACATCCTCGCTGGGTTCGTGCTGGTTGCCGGCCACGTACGCCTCGCGCGCGCTGGACTGGGGACGCCCTGCGGCGCCCGAGCGCCCGCGCATCGTACAGGACCGCCCGCGCCAGACAACAGGGCGGCCCGCGGCGCGCCCTTTCGCGGCGGGGCGCGACTCTCTAGAATCGCGCCCGCCATCCGAACGGGCGCGGCCCGATCCGCCGCGGCCCGACCCAAAACCCGTGGAGGTTCCCGCATCATGGATCTCGGACTGGGGGGCAAGAAGGCCCTCGTCACCGCCGCCAGCCAGGGCATCGGCAACTTCATCGCCAACACGCTCGCCGCCGAGGGCGCGGACGTGGCCATCTGCGCGCGCACGCCCGACCGCGTGGCCGCCGCCGTCGAGGGCCTCAAGGCGCACGGCGGCAACGTCTCCGGCGCGCCCTGCGACGTCTCCGACCACGCCGCCCTGAAGGCGTGGGTGGAGCAGAGCGCCGCCGACCTCGGCGGCATCGACATCTTCGTCAGCAACGCCTCCGCCGGCGGCGGCGGCGACAAGTGGGACGAGCACTACGCCATCGACATGATGGGCACCGTGCGCGGCGTGGAGGCGGCCCTGCCCTTCCTCAAGGAGTCGGACGCGGGCGCCATCGTCGTCATCAGCACCTCGGCGGCGGTCGAGGCCTTCCCGCCCCCGCCCATGACCTCGGCGGGCGCCTACGGCGCGATGAAGGCGGCGCTGCTCAACTACGCCTCCTTCGCCGCCCAGCAGCACGGCCCCGCGGGCATCCGCGTGAACGTGGTCTCGCCCGGCCCCACCTACTTCGAGGGCGGCCCCTGGCACGGCATCGAGCAGGGCATGCCCCCCTTCTTCGAGATGATCGCCAACGGCATCCCCCTGCGCAGCAAGGCCAAGCCGGACACGCTCGCGGGCCAGATGGGCACGGGCCAGGAAGTGGCCAACGTGGCCGCCTTCCTCGCCAGCCCCGCCTCCAGCCACACCACCGGCGTCAACGTGGTCGTGGACGGCGGCTTCACCCGCCGCGTCGCCTTCTAGGCGCGAACGCGAGGGCGTCCCGCGCCAACCCGGCGCGGGACGCCCGCCAGCGTTCCGCCGCGCGCATCACGGAGGAGGGTTCCCCATGCCCCGCATCGACGTCTGCCTCATCGCCGGCGGCAAGTGGCACGACATCAACTTCGCCCGCCTCGAGCTGCTCAAGCTGCTCCACGAGGACGACGACGTGCGCGTGCGCGTGTTCGAGGACTACGCCAACACCGGGGCCATCGCCGCCGCCGACTTCCTCATCAGCTACACCTGCGACGTGCACCCCACGGTCGAGCAGCAGCAGGCCGTGCGCGACTTCGTGGCGGGCGGCAAGCGCTGGTTCGCCCTGCACGGCACCAACTCCGTCATGGACTTCCAGGCCGATGGCGTGCACTGCCCGCGCGACTACCCCATGCTCATGGAGACGCTGGGCAGCCAGTTCATCGCCCACCCCGCCATCGAGCCCTACCGCATCACCGTGAGCGAGTCGGCGAAAGACCATCCCCTGGTGGCGGGCATCGATCCCTGGGAGGCCGAGGACGAGCTCTACCTGTGCGAGTACCACGGCGAGATCGTGCCCCTCATGGAGACGCGCTTCGCGGGCGACAGCGGCGCCGGCTTCTTCGAGCACAGCTGGGAGAAGGACGAGCCGCGCCTGGTCATGTACCTCCATCCCGTGGGCGCGGGCGAGGTGCTCTACCTCACGCCCGGCCACCGCCGCTCGAAGTACGACATGCAGGACCCGCCCCTGAGCGTGCCCGAATGGCCCGTCCCCGAGCTGGGGGCGTGGACGCAGCCCGCCTACTACGAGCTGCTGCGCCGCGGCATCGAATGGGCCAAGGAGCCCGCGCGCGCCGCCGCCACGTCCTGACCCGCGCCCGGCGGGCGCTCAGGCGAGGATGAGCGGGTTGTCGGGTGCGAGCCCCAGCAGCAGCCGTCCGGCGCTGGCGAAGGTGCGCGGCGAGGTGCCCGCGTGCTGCGTGGCCGCGTGCACGTCGCGGAAGCAGCGCTCGATGGGGCTCGTCTCGTAGACCGCCGTGCCGCCCGCGTTCACGTGCGCGATGCCCGTCGCGTGGGAGGCGGCGCGCGTCGCGTGCGCCGCCGCCAGCGTCAGGTCGCGCCGCTGCTCCATCGACACGGGCTGGCCCGCCAGCGTCGTCCGCCAGGCGTCCTCGACCGTCCCGTAGAGCCACGCGCGCGCCGACTCGATGGCCGCGTGCGCCTCCGCCACTTCGTGCTGCACCGCGCCCAGCTCGGTGAGCTGCGTCTGCGAGGTGCTCGGCGTCTTCAATTTCGCCAGCTTCATGAACTCGTCGAGCGCGTGGCGCGCCACGCCCAGCGCGATGGCGCCGATGGGCGCGGCCAGCGCCCCCAGCACGGGGAAGCGGTAGAGCGGTCCCTGGTAGTGCTTCCCCTTCGGCGCCATCGGCCCGAAGGCGGAGGTCAGGTGCCCCGGCGCGAAGCCGTTCTCCACGCTCACGTCGTTGCTGCCCGTGGCGCGCAGCCCCACCACGTGCCAGGTGTCGATGATCTCCACCTCCGCGCGGCGGAAGGTGACGAAGCGGATTTCGGGGACGCCGGGCATGATCATGCGCGGCTGGCCGTCCTCGCCCAGCACCATGCAGCCCCCGCCCAGCCACTGCGCGTGCCCCGATCCGCTGCAGTAGGGCCAGCGCCCCGTCACGCGGTAGCCGCCCTCCACGGGCGTGGCCGGGGCGAGGGGGAAGAGTCCGCCCGCGCCGATCGCGCCCGTGGGGCCGTCCGCGAACATCTCCGCGATGCCCTCCTCCGACAGCGTGGACGTGAACTGCCCGACGGTCGACCAGATCCAGAGGTTCCAGGCGGCGGAGGCGTGCGTTTTGGCCACCTCCTCGAAGAGGCGGAAGCCCTCGCCCGGCGAGGCCTCCAGCCCGCCCAGCGACTCCGGCACCCAGATGCCGATCAGGCCCTGCGCCTTCATGGCCTCGACCGTGCGGTCGGTCAGCCGCCGCTCGCGTTCCGCCTCGTCCGCGTCCTCCGCCACGACGGGCGCGATCGCCTTCGCGCGCGCCGTCAGGTCCTTCGTCGCCGTTCCGCTCGTCATGGCCGCGCTCCTTCCGTCCCGCTCAGGCGCGCGGCAGGCCGAGGCCGCGGGTGGCGATGATGTTGCGCTGGATTTCGCTCGTGCCTCCCGCGATCGTCTCGCGCACCTGGTTCACGTAGCCGAAGCCGGGCATGCCCCGCAGCGGCGCCTTCGCGTCGGAGACGTCGCCCCACATGCCCACCATGTGCGAGGCCGTGCGCGCGATGCGCTGGCTCAGCTCGGTGGTGAAGAGCTTGGCGATGGACGATTCCGCGTTCGGAATCTCGCCCGCGTCCTGCATGGAGATGATGCGGTAGGCCAGCATCGTGGCCGTCTGCACCTCGATGAAGCGCTCCGCCCAGTCGTGGCGGCTGGCGGCGTAGGTTGTGGGCGGAAGCCCGTCCCGATGTTCGCGCAGCCACGCGAGGTTGCGCTCCACCCCCTGCCGCAGGCCGATGGGCGTGCCGATCGAGGAGCGCTCGAAATCGAGCGTGGTCGTGCCCACGTACCAGCCGCGGTTGACCTCGCCCATCACGTTCTCCGCGGGCACGCGCACGTCCTCGAAGAAAACCTCGTTGAAGTCGTGCCCGCCGGTCATGTTCACGAGCGGGCGCACGGTGATGCCCGGCGTCTTCATGTCCAGCAGGAAATAGGTGATGCCGCGGTGCTTGGGCGCGTCCGGATCGGTGCGCGCCAGCATGAACATCCAGTGCGCGCGGTGGGCCAGCGAGGTCCAGATCTTCTGCCCGTTGATCACGTAGTCGTCGCCGTCGCGCACGGCGCGCGTCTGCAGGGAGGCCAGGTCGGAGCCGGAGCCCGGCTCGCTGTAGCCCTGGCACCACTCCACCTCGCCGCTGAGGATGCCGGGGATGTGCCGCTGCTTCTGCTCCTCCGTGCCGTGCTCGATGAGCGTGGGGCCGAGCATCATCAGGCCCAGCCCGCCCAGCCGCGGCGCGCCCGCCTCGGCGAACTCCTGGCTGAGGATGAACTGGTCCATCGGCTTCATGCCCGCGCCGCCGTACGCGGCGGGCCAGGCGGGCGCGATCCAGCCGCGTTCGGCCAGCGCCTTGCGCCACGACTCCCACATGGGCTTTTCCGCGGCGGGCCGGTCCATCGGGAACTTCCCGCGAATCTCCTCCGGCAGGTACTCCGCCAGGAAGTCCTTCACCCGCACGCGCCAGGCCGCCTGCGCCTCGCTGTCCCGAAAGTCCATGTCCGCCCTCTTTCGTCGGCGGGCGCGGGCGTCCCGCGTGCCTCCCCGCTCGCAACGGGCCCCATCATAACGCGCCCTTGCCCGAAGCCGCTCGCGCCCCCGCGTTTTGCGCGTAGACTGCGCCGCAGTGCGCGGGCCGCCGCGCCGAAGGAGGGTGACATGGCCGAGGGGTACTGGGACAGGTACTGGCGCGGGCGCGTCTCGCGCAGGCGCGTGCTGGCCGGAGGGGCCGCCACCGCCGCGGGCGCCGCCGCGCTCGTGGCCGTCGGCTGCGGCGACGACGATGACGACGACGGCGCCGCCACGCAGGCCGCGACCGCCACCGCCGCTCCGACGGCCACGCCCGCCGCCACCGAGGCCGCCGGTCCCCGCGCGGGCGGGACCTTCCGCATGCAGCACGCCCTCGCGTCCACCGGCTACGACCCGACCGTGACCGTCACGGGCCGCGGCTGGTCCGCGCTCACCTACAACCACATCCTCGGCTACTCGCTGGTCGAGGACGCCTCCTGGGGCGACGCCGCCGGCAGCTGGGAGCAGCCCGACCCGCTGACGCTCGTCTTCAGCCTCGAACCGAACCTGCGCTTCAACCCCCAGGCCGCGGGCGGACGCCCGATCACGTCCGAGGACATCGCCTACAGCTTCTCCCGCCTCCCCGGGGCCGTGGCGGAGCTGGGCTCGCGCATCAACCCGCTGCTCTACAACTGGATGGCGGGCTTCGACACGCCCGACGCCTCCACCTTCGGCATCACCATGCCCTATCCCTGGGCCTCCGCCGTCGCCACGCTCGGCTCCACCGTGCTCGCCATCGTCGCCCCCGAGATGGTCGAGGCCAACGGCGACCTGCGCGACACCGTGAACGCGGGCGGCGGCGCCTACATGTTCGAGACGAGCGATCCCGACGGCACCGACGTCTACGTCCGCAACCCGAACTACGCCGGCCACTCCGGCGCGCGCGGGCGCTTCACCGCCGATCCGCCGTACATCGACCGCTGGGAGGACACGCTCGTCACCGATCCGGTGAACCGTGAGACGCGCTTCCTCGCCGGCGACGTGGACGTGCTCGAAGGCGTCACCGGCGGCCTCGACACCATCAAGATCGACGAGCTGTCGGGCCGCGACGGCGTCCGCATCATTGAGGGGCCCACGAACAAGCACCTCATCATGGCGCTCGACGCGCTCAAGTGGGCGCCCTTCCCCATGCTGCGCGAGGCCCTCTCCCTCTCCATCGACTGGGACGGCTACATCGACGTCGTGCTCAACGGCGAGGGCATCCGCGGCGCGCCCGTGGGCCCCGCCTTCCCGCAGGTGCTCCCGCAGGAGGAGATCCGCCAGCTGCAGCGCTTCGACCCCGAACGCGCCCGCCAGCTGTGGGAGCAGGGCGGCGGCGACCAGGTCTTCCCCGACGGCTTCGTGACGGTCATCCCCACCTTCACGACCGGCATCGCCCAGCAGTTCATCGCGCAGAGCATCGAGGAGAACCTGGGCGTGCCCACGCGCCTCGAGCCCGCCGACCTCGCCAACTTCATCGCCCTCGCCACCGCCCCGCCGGGCTCGAAGATCTGGCACTGGTTCGTCCTCTTCGAGGACTCCGTCTCCACCATCCCCGACTACAACGCCCTCACCCACTACGTGCCCAACGGCTATGGCGGGAACGCCTTCGGCCTCTTCACCCACGACCACCCGCTGGCCTCGCAGATTCCGCCCGAGGTCATCGACGTCACGGACCCCATCGGCGCGCCGGTCCAGCAGCTCTATAACGCGCAGGGCACGACGCTCGACCCGGAGGCGCGCGCGGGCTACCTCCAGCAGCTGCAACGGCTCCTCTTCACGCAGTTCTGCTGCACCCTGCCGCTGCCCGTGGAATCGGTGGACCGCTTCGCCATCCGCGACCGCCTGCGGGAGGTGCCGCCGGTCCCCGACTTCTTCAGCAACGCCGCCATGGGCTACCGGCGCGCGCAGAACATGTGGCTCGCCGACGCCTGATCCGTCCGCCCGCGGGTGTTGCGCGCGCCACGCCGGTGCCTGCCTCTTCATGGCGCTTGCATCGCGTGGCGGGAGGGCGTAGAAAGCGCACAAAGGGAGCTTGTCATGAAGCGACTGTCCATTATCGCCGCCTCCGTCCTCGTCATGGGGCTGGCGCTGGCCATCGGCATGTCTCGCGGGAGTGAGCTAGCGGGGGCGCAGGGCGCCGCGCCGTCGTCCACGCCCACCACGCCTGAGACGGCCCTCCCCGCCAACCCGCCGACCTGCACGGCGACAACGCTTGGGGGGACGCGGGCGGCGAATGCGGAGCTCGCGGCGGACTGCGACACGCTGTTGGCGATTGAGAGCACGCTGGCGGGGACGGGCACGCTGAACTGGGCCCCCACGCTGGCGCTGACATCCTGGGATGGGATCACGGTTGGGGGGACGCCGAAGCGTGTGACACGGCTGAGGCTGATCGACGATGCGCAGACGAAGTGGTCGCTGGGGGTTGGCTACGGGCTGAGCCCCGCGCCGCTCCTCGATTCGCATTACCCAAATTGGCTGACGGGGATCATTCCCACGCAGCTGGGGAGGCTGACGGCACTGACGGAGCTGTGTCTGGAATGGCACCAGCTGTGGGGGGCGATTCCGACGCAGCTGGGGAACCTGACCGCGTTGACGTCGCTGTGCCTGGGGGGGAACGAACTGACGGGAGTCATCCCGACGCAGTTGGGGGGTCTCACGGAGTTGACCAGGCTGGAGCTGCACTCGAACATGTTGACGGGGGCGATACCGGCGCAGCTGGGGAACTTGACGAAGCTGACGGTGCTGCGTCTGGGGAGCAGGAGCGACGGTCTGAGCGGAAGCATTCCGGCGGAGTTGGGGAGCCTGACGGAGCTGACGGTGCTGGATCTGGAGGACAACAGCCTGAGCGGAAGCATTCCGGCGGAGTTGGGGTCCCTCACGAACCTGACGGTCCTCGCGCTCCAGGGGAACAGTCTGAGCGGGGCGATTCCGACGCAGCTGGGGAACCTGACGGCACTTACCCGGTTGCTCCTGCACGGCAACCAGCTGAGTGGGAGCATTCCCACGCAGCTGGGGAGCCTGACGGCGCTGACGGAGCTGACGCTGGCGGGGAATAGTCTGAGCGGGGCGATTCCGACGCAGCTGGGTGGACTGACGGCGTTGAAGGACCTGTGGCTGCACGGCAACCAGCTGACGGGGAGTATCCCGACGCAGCTGGGTGGACTGACGGCGTTGAAGAACCTGTGGCTGAACAACAACCAGCTGACGGGGAGTATCCCGACGCAGTTGGGTGGGCTGACGGCGTTGAGGTATCTGTGGCTGCACGGCAACCAGCTGACGGGGAGTATCCCGACGCAGTTGGGTGGGCTGACGGCGTTGCAGGGCCTGTTGCTGCACGGCAACCAGCTGACGGGGAGTATCCCGACGCAGCTGGGAAGCCTGACGAGACTGACGCAACTCTATCTGCTCGGGAACCAGCTAACGGGGTCGATTCCCACGCAACTGGGGAGCCTCACGAACCTGACGAATCTGGAGCTTCAAAACAACAGTCTGAGCGGGAGCATCCCGACGCAACTGGGGAGACTGACTGCGCTGAGGACGCTGAAGCTGGCGGGGAACTCGTTCACGGGCTGTGTGCTGAGCGGCTTGTCCAGCATCGCCACGAACAACGACATCGCCCGGTTGGGGCTCTCCACCTGTGCCGCCACGGCCACGGCCACGGCGGAGACGGCGGCCACGACGGAGACGGCGGCCACGGCGGAGACGGCGGCCACGGCGGAGACGGCGGCCACGGCCACGGCGGAGACGGCGGCCACGACGGAGACGGCGGCCACGGCGGAGACGGCGGCCACGGCGGAGACGGCGGCCACGACCGTGAGTGCGGCCACGGCGGCGAGCGCGGCCACGGCGGAGACGGCGGCCACGACTGTGAGTGCGGCCACGGCGGCGAGCGCGGCCACGGCGGAGACGGCGGCCACGACTGTGAGTGCGGCCACGGCGGCGAGCGCGGCCACGGCGGAGACGGCGGCCACGACTGTGAGTGCGGCCACGGCGGAGACGGCGGCCACGACTGTGAGTGCGGCCACGGCGGCGAGCGCGGCCACGGCGGAGACGGCGGCCACGACTGTGAGTGCGGCCACGGCGGCGAGCGCGGCCACGGCGGCGAGCGCGGCCACGGCGGCGAGCGCGGCCACGGCGGCGAGCGCGGCCACGGCGGCGACCACGGCCACGGCGGCGACCACGGCCACGGTTGCGACGACGCTGCCGGCGAACCCGCCGACGTGCACGGCGACGACGCTCGGCGGCTCGCGGGCGGACAACGCGCAGCTGGCGGCGGACTGCGACACGCTGCTGGCGATCAAGAGTGTGTTCTGGCGGACGCAGCCGCGCTACGGCGAGTGGAGCGTGACGCGGCCGCTGGCGAACTGGCACGGCGTGACGGTGGAGGGCACGCCGAGGCGGGTGACGAAGCTGAAGATATGGAGGCAGCAGTTGGGTGTGCTGCCGACGCAGCTGGGGAGCCTGACGGGCCTCACCGAGGTCACCATGTATGACAACGGGTTCACGGGAGTGATTCCGACGCAGCTGGGGAACCTGACGGGGCTGACGAAGCTGGTGCTCAATGACAATCAGTTGAGCGGAGGCATTCCCACGCAGTTGGGGAGCCTGACGGCGCTGACCGAGCTGGCGCTCCAGGCGAACAGTCTGAGCGGGGCGATTCCGACGCAGCTGGGGAACCTGACGGGGCTGACGAAGCTCGTGCTGGACAGGAACCAGCTGAGCGGCAGCATTCCGACGCAGCTGGGGAGCCTGACGGCGTTGACTGAGCTATGGCTGCACAGCAACCAGTTGACGGGAGTGATTCCGACGCAGCTGGGGAACCTGACGGGGCTGACGAGGCTCGTGCTGGATGGGAACCAGTTGAGCGGAAGCATCCCCACGCAGCTGGGGTCCCTCACGAACCTGACGGTCCTCGTGCTCCAGTCGAACGAGCTGACGGGGGTCATTCCGACGCAGCTGGGGAACCTGACAGCGCTCACCCGGTTGCTCCTGCAGGGGAACCAGCTGACGGGGAGTATCCCGACGCAGCTGGGTGGGCTGACGGCGTTGAAGGATCTGTGGCTGCACGGGAACCAGCTGACGGGGAATATCCCGACGCAGCTGGGGAACCTGACCGCGTTGACGTCGCTCATTCTGGCCGGGAACCAGTTGAGCGGGAGCATCCCCACGCAGTTGGGGAATCTCACGAACCTGACGGTCCTCGCGCTCCATGGGAACAGTCTGAGCGGGGCGATTCCGACGCAGCTGGGAAGTCTGACGGCGCTGACGAAGCTGGAGCTGTACGGGAACCAGTTGAGCGGGGCGATTCCGACGCAGCTGGGGAGCCTGGCGGCGCTCACCAATCTGCTTCTGGGCTGGAACGAGCTGACGGGGGTCATTCCCACGCAGCTGGGAAGCCTGACGGCGCTGACGAAGCTGGAGCTCAAAGACAATCAGTTGAGCGGAGGCATCCCCACGCAGTTGGGGGGTCTCACGAACCTGACGGTGCTCGCGCTCCAGGGGAACAGTCTGAGCGGGGCGATTCCGACGCAGCTGGGGAATCTGACGGCGCTCACCAAGCTCACGCTGGACAGGAACCAGCTGAGCGGGAGCATCCCGACGCAGTTGGGGAGCCTGACGGCGTTGACTGAGCTATGGCTGCACCGCAACCAGTTGACGGGAGTGATTCCGACGCAGCTGGGGAACCTGACGGGGCTGACGAAGCTGGTGCTCAATGACAATCAGTTGAGCGGAGGCATTCCCACGCAGTTGGGGAGCCTGACGGCGCTGACCGAGCTGGCGCTCCAGGCGAACAGTCTGAGCGGGGCGATTCCGACGCAGCTGGGGAACCTGACGGGGCTGACGAAGCTCGTGCTGGACAGGAACCAGCTGAGCGGCAGCATTCCGACGCAGCTGGGGAGCCTGACGGCGTTGACTGAGCTATGGCTGCACAGCAACCAGTTGACGGGAGTGATTCCGACGCAGCTGGGGAACCTGACGGGGCTGACGAGGCTCGTGCTGGATGGGAACCAGTTGAGCGGAAGCATCCCCACGCAGCTGGGGTCCCTCACGAACCTGACGGTCCTCGTGCTCCAGTCGAACGAGCTGACGGGGGTCATTCCGACGCAGCTGGGGAACCTGACAGCGCTCACCCGGTTGCTCCTGCAGGGGAACCAGCTGACGGGGAGTATCCCGACGCAGCTGGGTGGGCTGACGGCGTTGAAGGATCTGTGGCTGCACGGGAACCAGCTGACGGGGAATATCCCGACGCAGCTGGGGAACCTGACCGCGTTGACGTCGCTCATTCTGGCCGGGAACCAGTTGAGCGGGAGCATCCCCACGCAGTTGGGGAATCTCACGAACCTGACGGTCCTCGCGCTCCATGGGAACAGTCTGAGCGGGGCGATTCCGACGCAGCTGGGAAGTCTGACGGCGCTGACGAAGCTGGAGCTGTACGGGAACCAGTTGAGCGGGGCGATTCCGACGCAGCTGGGGAGCCTGGCGGCGCTCACCAATCTGCTTCTGGGCTGGAACGAGCTGACGGGGGTCATTCCCACGCAGCTGGGAAGCCTGACGGCGCTGACGAAGCTGGAGCTCAAAGACAATCAGTTGAGCGGAGGCATCCCCACGCAGTTGGGGGGTCTCACGAACCTGACGGTGCTCGCGCTCCAGGGGAACAGTCTGAGCGGGGCGATTCCGACGCAGCTGGGGAATCTGACGGCGCTCACCAAGCTCACGCTGGACAGGAACCAGCTGAGCGGGAGCATCCCGACGCAGTTGGGGAGCCTGACGGCGTTGACTGAGCTATGGCTGCACCGCAACCAGTTGACGGGAGTGATTCCGACGCAGCTGGGGAACCTGACGGGGCTGACGAAGCTGGTGCTCAATGACAATCAGTTGAGCGGAGGCATTCCCACGCAGTTGGGGAGCCTGACGGCGCTGACCGAGCTGGCGCTCCAGGCGAACAGTCTGAGCGGGGCGATTCCGACGCAGCTGGGGAACCTGACGGGGCTGACGAAGCTCGTGCTGGACAGGAACCAGCTGAGCGGCAGCATTCCGACGCAGCTGGGGAGCCTGACGGCGTTGACTGAGCTATGGCTGCACAGCAACCAGTTGACGGGAGTGATTCCGACGCAGCTGGGGAACCTGACGGGGCTGACGAGGCTCGTGCTGGATGGGAACCAGTTGAGCGGAAGCATCCCCACGCAGCTGGGGTCCCTCACGAACCTGACGGTCCTCGTGCTCCAGTCGAACGAGCTGACGGGGGTCATTCCGACGCAGCTGGGGAACCTGACAGCGCTCACCCGGTTGCTCCTGCAGGGGAACCAGCTGACGGGGAGTATCCCGACGCAGCTGGGTGGGCTGACGGCGTTGAAGGATCTGTGGCTGCACGGGAACCAGCTGACGGGGAATATCCCGACGCAGCTGGGGAACCTGACCGCGTTGACGTCGCTCATTCTGGCCGGGAACCAGTTGAGCGGGAGCATCCCCACGCAGTTGGGGAATCTCACGAACCTGACGGTCCTCGCGCTCCATGGGAACAGTCTGAGCGGGGCGATTCCGACGCAGCTGGGAAGTCTGACGGCGCTGACGAAGCTGGAGCTGTACGGGAACCAGTTGAGCGGGGCGATTCCGACGCAGCTGGGGAGCCTGGCGGCGCTCACCAATCTGCTTCTGGGCTGGAACGAGCTGACGGGGGTCATTCCCACGCAGCTGGGAAGCCTGACGGCGCTGACGAAGCTGGAGCTCAAAGACAATCAGTTGAGCGGAGGCATCCCCACGCAGTTGGGGGGTCTCACGAACCTGACGGTGCTCGCGCTCCAGGGGAACAGTCTGAGCGGGGCGATTCCGACGCAGCTGGGGAATCTGACGGCGCTCACCAAGCTCACGCTGGACAGGAACCAGCTGAGCGGGAGCATCCCGACGCAGTTGGGGAGCCTGACGGCGTTGACTGAGCTATGGCTGCACCGCAACCAGTTGACGGGAGTGATTCCGACGCAGCTGGGGAACCTGACGGGGCTGACGAAGCTGGTGCTCAATGACAATCAGTTGAGCGGAGGCATTCCCACGCAGTTGGGGAGCCTGACGGCGCTGACGACGCTGAATTTGGCGGGGAACTCCCTGACGGGCTGTGTGCCGAGTGGCTTGTCCAGCATCGCCACGAACGACATCGCCCGGTTGGGGCTCTCCACCTGTGCCGCCACCACGGCCACGACGGCGAGTGCGGTCACGGCGGAGACGGCGGCCACGACCGTGAGTGCGGCCACGGCGGAGACGGCGGCCACGACCGTGAGTGCGGCCACGACGGCGAGCGCGGCCACGACTGTGAGTGCGGCCACGGCGGCGAGCGCGGCCACGGCGGAGACGGCGGCCACGACGGCGAGCGCGGCCACGACGGCGAGTGCGGCCACAGCCGCGACTACGGCCACGGCGGCGAGCGCGGCCACGACTGTGAGTGCGGCCACGGCGGCGAGCGCGGCCACGACCGTGAGTGCGGCCACGGCGGCGAGCGCGGCCACGACTGTGAGTGCGGCCACGGCGGCGAGCGCGGCCACGGCGGCGAGCGCGGCCACGGCGGCGAGCGCGGCCACGGCGGCGACCACGGCCACGGTTGCGACGACGCTGCCGGCGAACCCGCCGACGTGTACGGCGACGACGCTGGGCGGCTCGCGGGCGGACAACGCGCAGCTGGCGGCGGACTGCGACACGCTGCTGGCGATCAAGAGTGTGTTCTGGCGGACGCAGCCGCGCTACGGCGAGTGGAGCGTGACGCGGCCGCTGGCGAACTGGCACGGGGTGACGGTGGAGGGCGCGCCGGGGCGGGTGACGAAGCTGAAGATATGGGGGCAGCAGTTGGGTGTGCTGCCGACGCAGCTGGGGAGCCTGACGGGCCTCACCGAGGTCACCATGTATGACAACGGGTTCACGGGAAGCATCCCGACGCAGCTGGGGAACCTGACGGCGCTGACGAAGCTCGTGCTGGATGACAATCAGTTGAGCGGAAGCATCCCCACGCAGTTGGGATCCCTCACGAACCTGACGGTCCTCGCGCTCCAGGGGAACAGTCTGAGCGGGGCGATTCCGACGCAGCTGGGTGGGCTGACGGCGCTCACCCGGTTGCTCCTGCACAACAACCAGCTGACGGGGAGCATCCCGACGCAGCTGGGTGGGCTGACGGCGTTGAAGGACCTGTGGCTGCACGGGAACCAGCTGACGGGGAGTATCCCGACGCAGCTGGGAAGCCTGACGGCGCTGACGCAGCTGATTCTGGTCAGGAACCAGTTGAGCGGGAGCATCCCCACGCAACTGGGGAATCTCACGAACCTGACGGTCCTCGCGCTCCACACGAACAGTCTGAGCGGGGCGATTCCCACGCAGCTGGGAAGTCTGACGGCGCTGACGAAGCTGGAGCTGTACGGGAACCAGCTGACGGGGGCGATCCCGACGCAGATTGGGAACCTGGCGGCGCTCACCAATCTGCTTCTGGGCAGGAATGAGCTGACGGGGGTCATTCCCACGCAGCTGGGGAACCTGACGGCGCTCACCAAGCTGGTGCTCAGTGACAATCAGCTGAGTGGGAGCATTCCCACGCAGTTGGGGAGCCTGACGGCGCTGACGGAGCTGACGCTGGCGGGGAACAGTCTGAGCGGGGCGATTCCGACGCAGCTGGGGAACCTGACGGCGCTCACCCGGTTGCTCCTGCACAACAACCAGCTGACGGGGAGCATCCCGACGCAGCTGGGTGGGCTGACGGCGTTGAAGGACCTGTGGCTGCACGGGAACCAGCTGACGGGGAGTATCCCGACGCAGCTGGGAAGCCTGACGGAACTGACGAAGCTCATTCTGGTCAGGAACCAGTTGAGCGGGAGCATCCCCACGCAGTTGGGGGCCCTCGCGAACCTGACGGTCCTCGCGCTCCACACGAACAGTCTCAGTGGGGCGATTCCCACGCAGCTGGGAAGTCTGACGGCGCTGACGAAGCTGGAGCTGTTCGGGAACCAGTTGAGCGGGGCGATCCCGACGCAGCTGGGGAGACTGGCGGCGCTCACCGATCTGGTTCTGGTCAGGAACGAGCTGACGGGGGTCATTCCCACGCAGCTGGGGAACCTGACGGCGCTGACGAAGCTCGTGCTGGATGACAATCAGTTGAGCGGAAGCATCCCCACGCAGTTGGGGTCCCTCACGAACCTGACGGTCCTCGCGCTCCAGGGGAACAGTCTGAGTGGGGCGATTCCGACGCAGCTGGGGAACCTGACGGCGCTCACCCGGTTGCTCTTGCACAACAACCAGCTGACGGGGAGCATCCCGACGCAGCTGGGTGGGCTGACGGCGTTGAAGGATCTGTGGCTGCACGGCAACCAGCTGACGGGAAGTATCCCGACGCAGCTGGGAAGCCTGACGGCGCTGACGCAGCTGATTCTGGTCAGGAACCAGTTGAGCGGGAGCATCCCCACGCAACTGGGGAATCTCACGAACCTGACGGTCCTCGCGCTCCACACGAACAGTCTGAGCGGGGCGATTCCGACGCAGCTGGGGAGTCTGACGGCGCTGACGAAGCTGGAGCTGTACGGGAACCAGCTGACGGGGGCGATCCCGACGCAGCTGGGGAGACTGGCGGCGCTCACCGATCTGGTTCTGGTCAGGAACGAGCTGACGGGGGTCATTCCCACGCAGCTGGGGAACCTGACGGCGCTGACGAAGCTCGTGCTGGATGACAATCAGTTGAGCGGAAGCATCCCCACGCAGTTGGGATCCCTCACGAACCTGACGGTCCTCGCGCTCCAGGGGAACAGTCTGAGTGGGGCGATTCCGACGCAGCTGGGGAACCTGACGGCGCTCACCCGGTTGCTCTTGCACAACAACCAGCTGACGGGGAGCATCCCGACGCAGCTGGGTGGGCTGACGGCGTTGAAGGATCTGTGGCTGCACGGCAACCAGCTGACGGGAAGTATCCCGACGCAGCTGGGAAGCCTGACGGCGCTGACGCAGCTGATTCTGGTCAGGAACCAGTTGAGCGGGAGCATCCCCACGCAACTGGGGAATCTCACGAACCTGACGGTCCTCGCGCTCCACACGAACAGTCTGAGCGGGGCGATTCCGACGCAGCTGGGGAACCTGACGGGGCTGACGAAGCTGGAGCTGTACGGGAACCAGCTGACGGGGGCGATCCCGACGCAGATTGGGAACCTGGCGGCGCTCACCAATCTGCTTCTGGGCAGGAACGAGCTGACGGGGGTCATTCCCACGCAGCTGGGAAGCCTGACGGCGCTGACGAAGCTGGAGCTCAATGACAATCAGTTGAGCGGGAGTATCCCCACGCAGTTGGGGTCCCTCACGAACCTGACGGTCCTCGCGCTCCAGGGGAACAGTCTGAGCGGGGCGATTCCGACGCAGCTGGGGAATCTGACGTCGCTCACCAAGCTCACGCTGGACAGGAACCAGCTGAGCGGGAGCATTCCGACGCAGTTGGGGAGCCTGACGTCATTGTCTGAACTGTGGCTGTACCGTAACGAGCTGACGGGGAGTATCCCGACGCAGTTGGGGAACCTGACGGGGCTGACGAAGCTTGTGCTGGACGGGAACCAGTTGAGCGGGAGTATCCCGACGCAGTTGGGGTCCCTCACGAACCTGATGATCCTCGCGCTCCATGGGAACAGTCTGAGCGGGGCGATTCCGACGCAGCTGGGGAATCTGACGTCGCTCACCAATCTCACGCTGGACAGGAACCAGCTGAGCGGGAGCATTCCGACGCAGTTGGGGAGCCTGACGTCATTGTCTGAACTGTGGCTGTACCGCAACGAGCTGACGGGGAGTATCCCGACGCAGCTGGGGAACCTGACGTCGCTCACCAATCTGGCGCTGTACCGCAACGAGCTGACGGGGAGTATCCCGACGCAGCTGGGAAGTCTGACGGCGCTGATGAATCTGTATCTCGGTAACAATCAGCTGAGTGGGAGCATTCCCACGCAGTTGGGGAATCTGACGGCGCTGACGCGGCTGTTTCTCAATGACAATCAGCTGAGCGGGAGCATCCCGACGCAACTGGGGAGCCTGACGGCGCTGAGGACACTGAAGTTGGCGGGGAACTCCCTGACGGGCTGTGTGCCGAGCGGCTTGTCCAGCATCGCCACGAACGACATATCGAGCCTCAGTCTCTCTACCTGCTCGTCGTTGCCCACACCTACCGCCATTGTCTTCACGCCTACGCCCACGCCCACGCCCACGTCACAAGAACAAAAGGGAGATGAGGAAAGCAGTGGAGGGATCGGAAAGATCTCCAAGATCGACGACATCATAACGTTTACTTGCGCTGGTGTAACTATCACACTCACAGTGAAGGAGGCTCTCAGGGGAATGGATGGAGTGCCGGGTGATGTGATGGATATTGTGGATCGGTACGAGAAAGGGATCTATCTGGATCGGGCGCAAGATGCCCTAGAAGGAGGCTGTGCTCTACATGATGAACTGACAGATCCTATAAAAGTGGCTGAAAGGGGTTACATAGGGGTTAAATTTGTTGTCGGTTTTGTTGTCGATCGGTTTTCGGATGGGTTCGATGCATTATCGCCATCGCCCACGCCATCGCCCACGCCATCGCCCACGCCATCGCCCACGCCATCGCCCACGCCATCGCCCACGGTGGATGCGGATGCAATCCTGGCGGCGCTAGATCCCGACGAATTGATGTGTTTGGACATCAGCCCATGGGGGCTAGATTGCAGGTCGCGTCAAACGTGGCTAGGGGTTTGGGAAAAAGGTTCGACCTGTGGTGTTATGCCCCCCTCCGATGAGTGGGTTTGTAAATCACAGTATGACTGGGAATTGTATCACTGGTATCGGTCTGGTGGCGGCCGGGACAAGCTGGCGAGAGAAATCGTTCGCCAGTTCGAGCTGCAGCTCAGGGTGAATTACCAGCCCGGATGGTCGCCGACGGCCACGCCTTCTCCGACAGCGTCTCCCACGGCCACGCCTACGCCCGCGATACCCCCAAGTGGGCCGCCGACGACGACGCCGCCGTCGCCGTCGCCGTCGCCGTCCCCGTCCCCGTCGCCGTCGCCGCCGCCGTCCCCGTCGCCGTCCCCGTCGCCGTCCCCGTCGCCGTCGGCCAGTCCCACGGCTACCCCGCACCCGGCGGTGAACTCCTGCAACAAGAGGCCGTACGCTCGCCTTGCGGGGTATCTTGCCTGCCTTCGCCAGCATGGGTGGACGGATCCTAGGGCGCCGTCGCCGTCGCCGTCCCCGTCCCCGTCGCCGTCGCCGTCGCCGTCGCCGTCCCCGTCGCCGTCGCCGTCCCCGTCGCCGTCCCCGTCCCCGTCGCCGTCGCCGTCCCCGTCGCCGTCCCCGTCGCCGTCCCCGTCGCCGTCGCCGTCGCCGTCCCCGTCGCCGTCGCCGTCCCCGTCCCCGGCCACGGCCAGTCCCACGGCTACCCCGCACCCGGCGGTGAACTCCTGCAACAAGAGGCCGTACGCTCGCCTTGCGGGGTATCTTGCCTGCCTTCGCCAGCATGGGTGGACGGATCCTAGGGCGCCGTCGCCGTCCCCGTCGCCGTCCCCGTCGCCGTCGCCGTCGCCGTCGCCAACGGCCAGTCCCACGTCGACTCGCACGCCGCCCACCGCAATAGTGAATGCCTGCACGGTCGAATCCCTGAATGCTGCTCTCACTGGGAGGTCTACTGCTCAGGCTGCGTTTACTGCCTGCATGGCGCGTCACGGCTACTAGTCGTGGGGCACCGACTATTCAAGAATTAAGGGCCCAAGTCTGGACGGAACCGGCCCGAACCTCCCGTAGCCCGGAAGGGGGATCACGTGACCGGCTACGTCATCCGGCGGCTGCTGCTCGTGCCCGTCACCCTCTTCATCATCAGCATCATCGTCTTCATCTTCATGCGCGCCATTCCCGGCGACGCCGCCGTGGCCAAGTGCGGGGCCGCGGGCAGCTTCGACGAGCAGTGCTTCGAGGCCATCCGCGAGGAGCTCGGCCTCAACCGCAGCAAGCCCGAGCAGTACCTGCTCTGGATCAGCGACATCGTGCTGCGCGGCGACTTCGGCTTCTCCCCCCTGCAGCGCAAGCACATCAACGACGAGATCGGGCCGCGCGTCTGGAACACGGCCCAGGTGGGGCTGTTCTCCATCGCCTTCACGCTGCTCATCGGCATTCCCGTGGGAGCCGTCTCCGCCATCCGCGCCGGACGGCCCGTGGACTACGTCACGCGCTTCCTGGCCGTGCTCGGCCTCTCCGTGCCCAACTTCTGGATCGCCACGCTGGTGGTCATCTTCCCGGCGGTCTGGTGGGGCACGCGCGTGGCGCCGGACTGGGTGGGCTGGGAGGAGCCCTGGACGCACCTGCAGATCATCCTCATCCCCGCCTTCATCCTCGCCCTCGCCGGGGCCGCCACGCTGGCGCGCATCGTGCGCTCCTCTATGCTCGAGGTGCTGCACAGCGACTACGTGCGCACGGCGCGCGCCAAGGGGCTGCGCGAATACACCGTCGTTATGCGTCACGTCTTCCGCACCTCGGTCCTCCCGCTCTTCACGCTCGTCGGCCTGCAGTTCAGCACGGTGCTGGGCGGCTCCGTCTACATGGAGTGGATTTTCAACATCCCGGGCATGGGCCGCTGGGTCGTCGAGGCGGTCGGCCAGCGCGATTTCATCGTCATCCAGGGCGTGGTCGTCTTCTTCGGCGCCTGGTTCCTGCTCATCACGCTGATCGTCGACCTCGCCTATGCGTGGATCGACCCGCGCATCCGCTACTAGGGAGCTTCGATGGAAAGGTCCGCGACGGCAGCCGGGGAAAGTGCCCTCGCCGAGCTCCGGATGGAGCGGGGGTTGGCGGAGCGCGTGCTCCGCCCGCTCGCCCGCTTCGTGCGCACGCAGCCGCTGGGCACGCTGGGCGCGATCGTCATCGTGCTGCTGATCGCGGGCTCGATCTTCGCGCCCTTCCTGAACACGGTGGACCCCCGCACCTCGATCCGCGAGGCGACCACGCTCGACGCGCCCAGCGGCGACCACTTCTTCGGGACGGACCGCAGCAAGCGGGACATGTGGTCGCGCGTGCTCTACGGCGGCCGCCCCACGCTGCTCATCGGCTTCGGCGCGGTGGCCGTGACCATGGCGGCGGGCATCGTGCTCGCGCTGGCGGCGGGCTTTCTCGGCGGGATCGTCGACATCATCGTCTCGCGCGCCATCGAGATCATCATCGCCGTGCCCGCCATCCTCTGGCTGCTGATGTTCACCACCGCCGTCGATCGCAGCGTGCAGACGCTCATCTTCGGGGTGGCCTTCACCTTCACGCCCATCGCCATCCGCATCTTCCGCGGCAACGTGATCCAGGAGCGCTCCATCGCCTACGTGGAGGCGGCGCGCGTCATCGGCGCGTCCGGCCCGCGCATCATGTTCCGGCACATCCTGCCGAACCTGCTGCCGCTCGTGATCGTGGCCGCCAGCATCACCATTCCGGCGGCCATGCTGGCGGAGGCGGGGCTCACCTTCCTCGGCCTCGGCCTCGATCCGGGCACGCCCTCGTGGGCGCAGGACCTCGGCCCCAACAACCGCACCTACTTCCGCTCGGCCTGGTGGCTGCTGGTGTTCCCGGGCGCGGCCCTCGCGCTGGCCGTGCTCGCCTTCAACTTCTTCGGCGATTCCCTGCGCGACGTGCTCGACCCGCGCCTGCGCGGCAGCGGCCTCGTCTAGGGCGTCAGCCGTCCAGCCCCAGCGAGCGCGCGGCGGCCCCGCCGTGGTGGTAGTCCACCTCCAGCGTGACCTTGCCCGCGCCGTCAAATTCGAGGTAGGTCATGCCGTCCGAGTGCCAGCGCTTGCCCTTCGCCTCGGGGCCCATGGCGTCGGTGGCCACGGTGGCGCTCATGCGCCAGGTGAAGGCCACGCCCGCGTCGTTCGTCCAGAAGATGTCGGGCACGAGTTCGAGGTCGGGGAAGGCCTGCAGGCCGCCGGCGAAGAACTCGCGGATGTCGGGCCAGCCGACCTTGTCCTCGCCCGCCACGATGTCGCGCAGCACGCCGCCCTCGGCGAAGAAGGGCCCGGGCGCGTCCGCGTCGCCGCTGCTCCACGCCTTGAAGAGGGCGATGGCCGTATCGATCTCCCGCTGTCCCGCCATGGTTCGTCTCCTTGCTCGCCCCTACCGGGCGTATGACTCGCCGATGATAGCGGAGAGGCGCTGGATCATGGAAAGCTTGAGGGCCGTGCCGATGGCGGCCATGTTGGGGGCCGGGTTCGCGCCCGTCACGAAGATGCGCAGCGCCGAGGTGTTGGCGCAGGCCCCCTTGAAATGGTTGAACACGTCCCAGTAGTCCCAGGTCGCCTCGTCGATGGCGTGCCCGGTGACCTCCTCGATGTAGCCGCGCCAGGCGTCGGGCTCCATCACGCCGCGCCCGCGCATCGCGCCGAGGAACAGCCAGTCCTCGTTGGGGTCGCCCACGTGCGAGAACTCCCAGTCCGTGAAGGCCCGCACCCGGCCGTCCGCGTGGATGAAGTTGAGCGGCCCCGGGTCGCCGTGCACGACGCCGAGCGCGAGGCCGTCGGGCGCGTTCCGCTTCAGCCAGACCGCCGCCTCTTCCAGCAGCGGCTCCGGCAGCACGCGCCCCCAGCGGTGCACCTCCATCCAGCGGTCCACCTGCTGGTGCACGGCGTCGAGGGGCACGACGGGGACGCGCGCGAAGGGAATGTCCGCCCTGCGCCAGTCCAGCCGGTGCAGCTCGTGCAGCTTCGTCACGTAGTCGCGCAGGGCGGCCTCGTCGGGCGGGCCGCTGCTGCCCTCCACCCAGTCCATGACGAAGAAGGGCGTGCCCAGCACGTTCGCGTCCAGCTCGACCCAGCGGACGGGCGCGACGGGGAACCCGGCGGCGCGCACGGCCCGCATGGTGCGCACCTCGTCGAGCGTGTTCGTGCCGAACATGCCCGCCTGCTCGACGCGCAGGGCGAAGGACCGCGCATGGGCCTCGCCGCCGCGGCGCCAGCTGGCGTCCACGCGGAACATGCCGCGCGAGTGCCCGATGGTGATGCGCTCCAGCGGCCCCGCGGCCACGCCCTCATCGCAGGGGATGCGGGCGGAGAGCCAGGCGGCCAGGCGCGGGCGCGCGGTCTCAACGTTCAGCACGGCGCGGCGTCCCCCCGAAACGCATGAGCATGGGCATCGTCTCGCCCAGCTCCTCGTCGGCGTGGCGCGCGATGAGGGGGCGCAGCGTGCGCCGGATGGCCTCCCCCGCCGCCGTCTCGTCCGCCACGGCGTGGCGCAGCAGGCGGCTGGCGCGGTCCAGCGTGGCGAAGGCGCGCGTCTCGCCGCCACTCCCCGCCAGCGCCGCCTCCAGCCCGGGGTGGTCGCGCAGCAGGCCCGCGATGGCGGCCTCCACCTCGTCGATGCGCGCGTCGAGCGTCTCCTCGCCGGCGATGAGCGCGCGCGCGTACTCCAGCGTGCCCATCAGCTGGCTCGCCGCCGCCCGCGCCCACGTGTCCTCCAGGTTGGGGAGCAGCTGGTTCTCGATCGTGTGCAGCGCCCCGGCGAGCACCTCGTCGACCGTGGGCCGCTTCGCCTCCGGCATGGGCGTTTCGCTCAGGCGGGGCGCAGGGCCGCCGCCGCCTCGGCCTCGCGCGCGAAGTCCCAGCCGCCGCCCCAGAGCGGGTCGCTGGGGTCCTCGCCGATGCGCTCCCGCCCCTCGCGCATGAACCACTCGAAGGTGTGGGCGTGCCCGCCGCGGAAGTCGTACTCGTTCTCGAAGCCGAAGAGGCGCTCCGCCTTGCGGATGCTCAGCGCCGAATGGTGGAAGCGCCCGAAGAGGTGGCCGAAGACGGGGCGCCGTTCGGGATGATGCCAGTCGAACCCCCAGTTCCCCACCTGGTCCTCGGGAACGTAGACGATGTCCGCGGGCTTGCCCACGATCTCGGCCAGCGTCTCCACGTAGTACTGCGTCGTCACCGCCTCGTTCGTGAGGTTGAAGGCCTCCCCCTTGGCCGCGTCGTTGCCGGCGATGTCGATCTGGAAGCGCGCCAGGTCGTCCACGTGTCCGTAGGAGCAGACGACCAGCCCCTCGTGCGGCACGAGCACGGGCAGGCCGCGCAGGAGGCGCAGGAACATGGGCGCCTCCATGTCGTAGATGTTGTTGTCGGGGCCGTAGATGGCCGCGGGCCGGATGGTGGTGACGGGGAAGCCCGTGCGTCGGTGCTGCTCGAAGAGGCGCCGCTCGGTGTGCGCCTTGAAGCCGCCGTAGGTCTCCCGCGGCTCTTCCGTGAAGGCGTTGCTCTCCGGCCAGGGCATCCTGCCCGAGGGCCGGTAGGCCATGATCGAGCTGCAGTAGAGGTAGTGCCCCACGTTCCCGTCCAGCAGCCCGATGAGGAAATCGAGGTCGGCCTTGCCCGCCACCATGACGAAGCCGGAGATGTCGAACACGGCGTCCCATTCGCGCCCGCCCAGCGCCGCCCGCATCGACTCGTTGTCCGTGCGGTCGGCGACGAGCCGCTCGACGCCCGGCGGCAGCTCCACCGAGGTCACGCCGCGGTTCAGCACCGCCACCTCGTGGCCGCGGGCGGCCAGCGCGCGCACCGTGCGCAGCCCCACGAACGTGGACCCCCCGAACACCAGCGTCTTCATCGCCGTCCCTCCATGCCTTCGTTGGCGCGCCGCGCGGGCGCTACTCGAACACGACCGCCTCGAAGTGCGCGAGGCCCGTCGCGTCGCCGCTCCGCAGCCGCACGAAGCTCTCCGCCCAGGCGTGGTCGAACTCTCGCTCGGTGCCGTCCGCCTCGACGATTTTCTGCGGGTGGGAGGCGTCCCACACCTCGCCCTCGACATGGTACTCGCCCCGCCAGACGCCCTGCCCCAGCCCGTCGTTGAAGCCCCCGAAGTAGCCGCCGCCCTGGCAGTAGATCCAGCCCAGGTCCTCCAGCTCGTACTCGCGCTGGCCGCCGCCCTCCTCGGTGAGCCGGAAGCGCCCCGCCTTCAGCCGCTTCGGGCCGCCCTCGTGGAACTCCAGGTCGTGCTCGATCGCGGTCACGGGAACGTGCGACCCGGGCAGCAGGATGGCCCCCTCCTGCGAGCGGCGCGCGCCGTCGGGCCCGTCGAACGTCTGGTAGAAGCCGCCGTGGTCGGGCATGCGGAAGAGCACCCACTGGCGCAGCCCCCGCGGGCGACGCGGGTTCGCGGCGGGAGCGCCGTGCTCGCGCGGGCCGCCCCGTCCGGGCATCGACCCCCACGAGTGGTTGCGGAAGAAATGCCAGCGGTCGGGCGTGGCCGTGAACGTCTCGCCCGCCACCGTGACCGTGCCCTCCACCGTGCCCACCACCTCGTAGACCGCGCGCGAGGAGACGAAGCGCCCGTTCTCGCGCCGCTGCACCGGCAGATCCTCGTAGGGAACCGCGGTCGTGCGGCAGGTCAGGTCGCAGGCGATGCCGTGCTCGTTCTCCTCCAGCACCAGCCGGACCGTCTCCATCGGCTCCACGATGTCGATCCGCAGCGGCCCGACGGCGAAGCTGTCGATGTCCGGCCGCAGCCGCCGCGAGAGGCGGATGTTGTACTGCTTGCCCTCGTGGCGCACGCACACGAAGCCGTCGATCACGTCGTTGTTCGTGTAGAGCCGCAGCAGCCCGATCAGCGCGATGCGCCCGTCCATGTCGCACAGGCAGATGTAGTGCCCGTCGTTCCAGTGCTTGTCCGTCGCCATCACGGCGGCGAACGAATCCGTCGTCTGGTGCAGCAGCTGCTCGTCGAACTTCGTCAGCATGGGCGCGTCCACGGCCAGCCTCCTACCCGTGCGCCGCGTCGACCAGGGGCGCGAAGAACTCCACCTGGTCGATCCAGTTCTGCGGGCTCGGGCACGGCTCCCAGAAGCCGGTCTCGATGATCACGTGCTCGATGCCCGCGTCGCGCGCCTCCTCCACCCGGGGGCGCATCTCCTCCGCCGTGCCGCTCCAGGACATGGGCCCGAAGAAGCCCCCGTGCCAGGGCTCGATGCCCGGCATGGTCGGGTTGGCGAAGACGCGCATGTAGTTCCCCAGCGGTCCGCGCCCGTACTCCTTCGCCAGCGCGTTCAGCGCCGCCATGCCCGCCGCCACCATCTCCGGCGGCGCGCCCGCCGGGTTCCAGGCGTCCCCCAGCTCGGCGATGCGCCGCTGCCCCGCCGCGTTGCCCCCGCCCCCGATGGCGATCTCCACCTGCGGCTCCCCCGCCGCGTTGCGCTGCAGTGGCTTGGGCGAGCTGTCGCTGCGCGGCACCTCGAAGAACTCGCCGTGGTACTCCACCGGATCCGGCAGCCAGCACGCCTTCAGCGCGCGGATGAAATCCGTCATGCGCGCCCCGCGCCGCGCGAAGGGCGTGTCCATCTGGTCGTACTCGTCCTTGCTCCAGCCCAGCCCCAGCCCCGCCACCACGCGCCCGCCGGAGAGGATGTCCAGCGTCGCCAGCCGCTTCGCCAGCAGCAGCGGGCGGTAGTAGGCCGTGACGAGGATGGACGTGCCGATCTGCGCGCGCTCCGTGATCGCCGCCACGAAGGCCAGCGTCTCGATGGGCGAGAGCATGCAGCGGTAGGGGTCGGGCATGGGCAGGTCGGTCGGCCCGCCCGCGTAGCCCACCTGCGGCTGTTCCGGCACCATGAAATGGTCCTGCACCCAGAGCGAATCGAAGCCCGCGGCCTCGGCGTTCCTGGCGAATCCGGAGACCGCCGTGCGGTCGGCGTGCTGGTTGAGCTGGGGCAGGCAGAGTCCGATCTTCATGGCGCGAAACCTCGTCCCTTCGGGAATGCGCGCGCAGTCTACCCGATGGGCCAGCCCCCGTGCGCGTCGATCACCCCGTCGATGCGCGCCATCAGCCGCGGCGTCTCCGCCAGCGCCGCGCAGATGCGCTGGTACCGCGCGATGTCGTCGTAGGCGAGCGTGCGCCCCTTGCGGTCCTTCAGCCACTTCTCCGCAGGCCGGTAGCCGCCGATGGTGAACGCCCACGTCTCCGGCGCCACGCCCTCGAAATACTGCGTCTTGTTGATCAAGACGCGCCCGCCCGCGCCCGCCACGGGCTCCGTGTAGCGCACGCGATCCACGCGGTTGCCGCCGCCCACGTCGAAGGCGGGCTCATCCTCCGCCCTGCCCTCCGCCTCCATCAGGTGCAGGGCCGAGAGCCGCGCCCCCAGCGCCGCCATCTCCGCGAACAGCGCGCGGTTCGCGGGCAAGGGCACGCGCGGGAAATCCGACTTCAGGAAATCGGCGTAGCGGCGGCGGTACTCCGGGCTGTGGAGCACGGCGTAGCACCAGTGGAACACGTCCTCCGGCCCGAACGTGGCGGCGAGGTCGCCCGCGCCGTCGGGCGTGAACGCCAGCCCCGTCGCCTCCGCCACCGCCTGCGTGAACTCCGGCGCGAGGTTCGGCGTGCGCCCCTGCCCGCTTCCAATCGCCTGAGTCGAATAGAGATAAAGCGGAAACAAGCAGTTCCCCCCACGCCGAAAGAGGTTCAAGTCGGTAGGGAACTTCGTAGGGAACACAACCTCCCAGCTATTGGAACCAATCACTTGCCCGGCCCGACCAACACACAGTCCAAGATTTGGCCCGGCCAACAGGTGGGGCATGATCTGTGGTCGTGGACGCACCATGATCCCGCCGGACTTTCCGGTGTAGTATGTTGCACGCTCATCGAAGGGCCTGTATAGGATCGGGATGATGGGCGACTCGTTCTGGTGGTCGCGAATGTCTTGTTGTGCATCTGCCACACGCCAATCGCTCGAATCCTTGTCCAATCTATGGGCTTCCCGCGCTTCCTCGACTCCGAGAGTGATGAACTCCTCGGCGACGCGACGCATGTCATCCGCCGTCCACTGGATGACGAGTCGGTCGCGGCCGGTGACGATGCCAACCGAGTTGACGGGCAGGATGTCCGTCAGCCGCCAGCCAGCCCGGTACTCGTCCATGAGCGCCTCGTCGCGAGGAATGAAGAGATAGTCGGGCGTCCTGGGCGTGAGTTCGGTCCAATCGGTACTCTCAACGTCTTGCCGGGCGAGCCAGCGGTACTTGCCGCCATCCGCGCCCACCTCACGGGGACCCCAGAGGTCGTAGTGGAACACGCGCGCCTGCCCGCTGCCGCCCCGGCGTTTCACGAAGAG
Source organism: Tepidiformaceae bacterium (assembly GCA_958295975.1). GTDB lineage: Bacteria > Chloroflexota > Dehalococcoidia > Tepidiformales > Tepidiformaceae > UBA2991. Next base: position 1,688,794 of record OY282446.1, read on the forward strand.
GCCGATGGCGACGCCCTGCTGGATGTCGAACACGTTCTGGTCGGGGCCGCCGCCGGGCGCGCGCTCCTTCTTCTTGGCGTTGCCGTGAAGGTCGAGCAGCCTGATCTCGTCGAAGGTGGCCATGAGCGACTGGCGCATTCCGCAATAGGTGGGGTTATCGAGGTAGCCGTGGTTGGTGATGAAGCCGAGCACGCCCTCGCCCGTCTGCTCGATGCGCCACTGCGCGAAGCGGATGAACTTCACGTAGTCGTCGTTGACCCACTTGGTGTTGCGCTCGTCGAGCGGCCCGCCGTCCACCGTGAAGTAGCTCTCCGGCGATCCCTCGACACGCCCATGCATGAGCGCGTCGATCCAGGCCCCCTTGTTGGCGGAGTGGCCGGAGTAGGGCGGATTGCCGAGCACGACCATCACGGGCTTCTCGCGCTTGACGGCTTCGGCCTCCCGCGCCTCCTTGGCGATTTCGCCGGCGAAGGCCGGACCGAGGGCGGCTTCGTGCGCCTCCTCCAGCGTGTTGGTGAGGAAGACGTTGAGCCGCTCGCCGAGGGGCATCTGGAACTCACGCGCCTCGCCGCCGAGTTCGAAGGCGAGCCGCAGGTGGCAGATGGCGTAGGGCGCCATCAGCAACTCGAAGCCGAACAGGCGCGGCAGCAGGTGCTGGCGGACGTACTGCGGCCACGCGCCGCCGCGTCCCTTCCGCGCGACCGTCTCGCGGATGGTGGCGACGGTTTCGCGCAGGAAGGTGCCGGTGCCCGCCGCCGGGTCGAGGATGAGCACGCGCTCGCCGGCGTCCGCGAGGCCGTCCGCGATGCCGAACTCGCGGCGCAGCAGCTGGTCGATGCTGCGCACGATGTACGAGACGACGGGTTCCGGCGTGTAGAAGACGCCGCGCCGCTCCTTCTGTCCGGGGTCGTAGGCGGCGAGAAAGTCCTCGTAGAAGTGGACCACCGGGTCCTGGCGGCGGGAGCGCTGCCCGAAGCCGTCGAGGATGGCGCTCATGTCGGCGCGTGCGAGCAGGCGCGCGAAGTCGTCCACGATCCACGCGATGCGCGCGTCGGCGGAAGGCCCCGCGATGCGCCCGAAGACGTCGCGCAGGAAGGGGGCGGTCTGCGCGAACACGGCGGCTTCGCGCGTGAACCCGTCCGCTCCCTCCTTGCGGACGCAGCGCGCCGCGAACAGCCCGTAGGCGATCGTCTGCGCCTGCATGTCCGCGAACTGGTCCGCGTCGAGCCTGCTGAAGAGTACCTGGCGGTAACTCCTGAGCAGGTCGCGCAGCATGTCCGAGCCGCTGTCCGCCTCCGCGTCGAGGATGCGCTCAATAGCGTGCCGCAGCAGGCGCGTCTTGCCCGCCATGCGCCGCGCCAGATCGGCGGGATCGTCGGTCGCGGGCGTGCTGGCCGCGAAGAACGACTCCAGCAGGACCCGCACGATGCGCTCGCCGCCGCGCTGGCCCACGAACTGGCCCTCCCGGTCGAAGCGGCCCAGCCGCTCGTGCTCGCGCAGTTCCCCGTTGACGTACCAGCGGAACTGGCACTGGTCGGTCAGGATCAGGTTCGGCAGGGCGTCGCGGTAGCGCCGCAGCTGCTCACTTTCCGCCTCGGCCTCGAGGTCCGCGCCGATGTTCTTGCACTCGATATGCCCGACGGGAACGCCGTTGCGCTCGACGATGAAGTCGGGCGCGCCGTAGGCCTCATGCGTGGGCTCGTTGATGGCGCGCACGCCGTCGCCGCCCAGCGCCTCCAGCAGCGCCTTCACCGCCGGGCGGTAGCTGTGCTCGGTGGCCTGGCCGCTGGCGCGTTCCCGTTTCAGCGCCTCGCGGTATTCGCGCAGGGGCTCCATCGCGCCGCCCACGATAACGCCCTGCCCCACGGGGCGTGGCGCGGTAGACTGCGCGCGGCCCCCCTCGGGCCCGGAGGCGCGCGCCATGGGACTCCTCGACGGCAGGAAGGCGGTCGTCCTCGGCGCCTCCAGCGGCATCGGCTGGGCCATCGCCGAGCGCTTCGCCGAACACGGCGCCGAGCTCATCGTCGCCGCCCGCCGCCTCGACAACCTCGAGCGGCTGGCGGCGAAGACGGGCGCGACGCCCATGCGCTGCGACGGGCGCGAGTACGACGACCTGAAGGCGCTCGCGGACGCCGCCATCGACCGCTGGGGCACCCTCGACGTCGCCGTCAACTCCGCCGGCATCGTGCGCCACAACCTCATCCGCGACATCACCCCGACGGAGCTGCACGAGGTGGCGGACATCCAGTACTTCGGCTTCATCTACTTCATGAAGCACATGGGGAACGCCATGGCGGCCACGGGCGGCGGTTCGCTCATCAACATAACTTCGAGCACGGCCATCTCCGTGCCCGTCGGCCTCACGCCCTATTCGGCGGCCAAGGCGGCCATCAACTTCGCCACCAAGATCGCGGCGCGCGAATACGGCCCCGACCGGGTGCGCGTCAACGCCGTCGCGCCGGGCTTCGTGCCCACGGCCATGAACGCCTACGGCGGCGGCGGTACGCCCATCGACGAGGCGCGCGTCGACCTGCCCGCCGATTCCCCCGCGGCCAGGGCCTTCATCGAGCAGACGCCGCTGGGCCGCATCACCACCGTGGACGACTGCGCGGACGTGGCGCTGGCGGTGGCCAGCGACCTGTTCGGCGACATCACCGGGCAGGTCATCCCCGTGGAGGGCGGCAACCACCTGCTGCGCCTGCCGTAGGCGCGAACGGGTAGAGGATGTAGCAGGTGGGAACTGATTGTCCACGATGAGACTCAGTTAGTAGTAACTAATATCACAATTGCAGCCTCTCCAAAGGCAATGCGAACGATTGTGATGACCGCTAGAATCAATAGCGAGATCTTGTTGAAGAAGCCTTTGTACCATTGAGGGTACATCCAGTCTCCCATGTATGGATCGGGACCAGATTCCTCTCCCAATCCTCCAACAGTCTCTTTTCTGACACGGAGTCCAACAAGACTGAGCGTCGGGTAGATAGAACGAATAATAATACCAGCAAGACCACTAGGTTGCTCATTGTAGTGGTCTCCGAGATCATCGTTCCTTTTGGTGTAAAAATCAAAGAACATCGTGATCATATGGGCATAAATCTGGATCAAGAGCGCGATAGAGTAGGAGGCGACCGTGGCAATCGTGATACCGTCCATGGTCACATCCTACAATGTGTGCAGCTGTAGGCGCGCGGCCCTACTCCGCCAGCCAGCCCCCGTCCACGTTCAGGTAGACGCCGTTCACGTAGTCCGCCAGCGGCGAGCAGAGGAAGGCCACGGCGTTGCCGATCTCCTCCGGCCGCGCCCAGCGCCCCGCGGGGATGCGCGCGATGCGGCTGGCCACGGCGTCGCCCAGCGGGTGGCCGGAGCGCGGGATGGGAGCGCTCGCGTCGATGGGCGGCGGCTCGCCGGGGTTCACCCAGGTCGCGCCCGGGGCCACGGCGTTGGCGGTGATGCCGTGCGGGCCCAGCTCCAGCGCCAGCGTGCGCGTCAGCTGCAGGACCGCCGCTTTGGAGGCGTCGTAGGTGACGCCCACGCCGGGCGAGACGGCCTGCGTGGAGGCGATGTTGACGATGCGCCCGCCGTTGCCCGCGGCCCGCATCACGCGCGCCGCCGCCTGGCAGCCGTGGAAGACGCCGTCCACGTTGACCGCCCACAGCGTGCGCCACATCTCCGGCGTGATCGTCTCCACGGGGCCGCCGTACTCGCGGTAGACGCCCGCGTTGTTCACGAGGATGTCGAGCGCGCCCAGCTCCGCCGCGATGCGGTCGATGGCGGCGTTGAAGGCGTCGCGGTCGGTCACGTCGAGCGGAAGCGCGAGGGCCGCGCCCAGCTCGCGCGCCGTGGCCTCCGTCGTCTCCGCGTTCACGTCCGAGACGACGACGGTCGCGCCGCACGCGCCCAGCACGCCGGCGATGCCCCGCCCGATGCCCTGGCCGCTGCCGGTGACGAGCGCCACCTTGCCCTGAAGGTCGATCTCCATGCCCACGGTCGTTCCCTCCGTTCGCGCTGATGCTACGCCGTGATGGCGCGCCGTTCCGACCACTTCGCCTCAAGCGCGCGCTCCACGATCACCCAGCCGCCGTCGCGCCGTTCGAGCCGGTCGACGTACGTGCCGCCCACGACCCATATCTCGCCGCCGTCGGGGGCCACGTGGCTGGCGTGCATGGCCGTGCGCGCGGCGGCGCGGTCGCCGTCGAGCGCGATCTCGTAGTTCCCCAGCAGGTGCTGCGTCGCGCCCCAGCGCGCGAGGCTCGCCTCGCAGTAGGCCGCCACGGCGTCCGGCCCGCGCAGCACGGTTTCGCCGTAGTGGACGGCGGCGTCGTCGCTGAAGCAGGTGCGGAAGCGCGCGTAGTCCTTGTCGTCGAGCGCCGAGGCGTAGCGGTCGATGACCTCGACGATGCGCTGGCGGTCGGCGAGCTGCGCGGCGCTCAGGTCCACGCCTGCGTCCGCTCCAGCGGCTCCGCCCCCAGCGTCTGCGGCCAGAGCGCGAACAGCTCGTCGATGTCGATGAACGGCTCGGGGAAGCGCAGCGTGCGCTCCCGCTCGGGCTCGCTGTAGAGCGTGACGGAGTGGCCGCGCGCGCCGAAGATGCGCCCGTTGGCGGCCCCGCCCTCGTCCGAGGCCAGCCACAGGGCGATGGGCGCGACGTTCCTGGGGTCGCGCGCCGTGCCTGCCGCCGATTCGCTCGGCGGGGGCCCCTCGCGGTCGAGGCCGCGCCCGCGGTCCGTCATGCGCGTGGAGGCGCCGGGCGCGATGCAGTTGCAGGTCACGCCGTAGCGCGCCAGCCCGCGCGCGTTGGCCCGCATCAGCCCCAGCTTGCCCGCGTGCGCCGCCGAATAGTTCGGCTGCCCGCTGCTGCCGCTGATGCCCGCGTCCGAGGTGAAGTAGATGAGGCGTCCGCCCTGCCGCTCCTGCCGCCAGTGGATGGCGGCGAACTTGGTCGGCGCGAAGCAGCCCTTGAGGTGGGACCGGATGGAGCCGTCCCACTCGTCCTCGGTCATGTTGAAGATCATGCGCTCGCGCAGGATGCCGTGGGCGCAGCAGAGGATGTCGAGCTTGCCCCAGCGCTCGATGGCGGTACGCACCAGCCCCTCGGCCACGTCCATCTCCGACACGTCGCCGATGGCGGCCACGGCCTCGCCGCCGTCCGCCGCGATCGCGTCCACGACGGCGTTGACGCGGCTCGGATCGAGGCCCGTGCGGCCCTCCACGTCCGCGCCCGTGTCCGCCACGATCACCTTCGCGCCGTGCTCGGCGTAGAGCCGCGCGACCCACGAGCCGATGCCGCCCGCGCCGCCGGTCACGATCGCCGTCTTGCCCTCCAGCCGCTTCTGCATCGTCCCTCCGCCTACGGGAATGCCGGTTCGGGCGGCGTCAGCCCGCCCAGCGCCAGCGTGCGCGGCATCTGCGCGAACAGCTCGTCGATGTCCCAGCGCGGCGCCTGCGACCAGATCGTCTGGTCGCGGAACGGCTCCCGCCAGAGCGTGAACTCGTGGCCGGTCGCGCCGATCACGCGGCCCGTCACGCCCGCCCCCTCGTCCGACGCCAGGTAGACGATGGGCGGGACCACGTTGCGCGGGTCCATGGCCGTGCCCGTCGCGGAGAGGCTGGGCGCGGGCCCCTCGCGGTCCACGCCGCGCCCGCGGTCCGTCATGCGCGTGGAGGCCGCGGGCGAGATGCAGTTCGCGGTCACGCCGTAGCGCCCCAGCGCCTGCGCGCAGGAGAGCATCAGCCCGATCTTGCCCTGCTGCGCCGCCGAGTAGTTGGGCTGGCCCGCCGCCCCGCGGATGCCCGCGCCGGAGGTGAAGTAGATGAGGCGTCCGCCGTCGCGCCGCTCGCGCCAGTGGATGGCGGCGAACTTCGTCGGCGCGAAGCAGCCCTTCAGGTGCGACTTCACGGAACCATCCCACTCGTCCTCGGTCATGTTGAAGATCATGCGCTCGCGCAGGATGCCGTGGGCGCAGACGAGGATGTCGAGCTTGCCCCAGCGCTCCAGCGCCGTGCGCACCAGCCCCTCGGCCACGTCCATCTCGGACACGTCGCCGATGGCGGCCATGGCCTCGCCGCCGTCCGCCGCGATCGCGTCCACGACGGCGTTGACGCGCGACGGGTCGAGGCCCATGCGGCCTTCCACGTCCGCGCCCGTATCGGCGACGACGACGCGTGCGCCCTGTTCGGCGAAGATGCGGCAGATCCAGGAGCCCATGCCCCCGGCGCCGCCGGTCACGATGGCCGTCTTCCCGTCGAGGCGTCGCGTCATGGCGCGGGCAGGGTAGGGCGGCGGGGCGGGGGCTGTCAACGCGCGGGGGGGAGGGCGGTTTGCCTGAACAGAACAGATAGTCTAAGGTGACAGCACCAAGCGGGGCGCGTAATATCCCCTCGCCAAGAGGGAGGGATCCATGCCGACGCGACAGGACTGGCTCCTTTGCTTCATCGCCGGGACCGAAGGGTACGACTCGTGGGTGGATCGCATCCGCGTGATGAAGGGGATGTTCCTCTTCCAGGAAGAAGGTGACGCCCCCACCGAGGTTGACTACTCGTTTCGCCCCTACGATTATGGCCCCTTCACCCCTGAGGTGTATCACGATCTCGAGGACTTGGAACGGCAGGGAAGTATCGCTGCATCGCGGGACGCAAGGGAGTATCGTGCGACTGCTGAGGGGTGTGCCTACCTTGTCGCGTGCGACCTTGACTCTGGAACAGTTGAGCAGCTGCACAAATTGCGTGTCGAGGTGTGTGATCTCAGTTTTCGGCAGCTTCTCAAGAGAGTGTACGAAGCTCATCCGGAGTCTGCCCAGAGGAGCATTGCCAAGGATGTGCTCGGATGACGCTGGTCATTGGGCTGATTGCTGATGATGGCTTGGTGATTGCTTCGGATAGCCAGATGTCGATGGGAGCTACTCAGCGTTCGGAGCAGAAAGTCTATTTGTCGAGCAACGGCAATTTTGCTTTTGGCCTCTCTGGAGATGAAGCATCTATGCAGAGTCTTAGTGATGCCCTGATTTCTGCTGAATTGAGTGGATCCCCTTCGATCGTCCGGAAAAGACTCCAGAATATTGCTATGACCTCCTTGATTCCACTGTATAACGTGGTTCGTTCTGTTCATGGTGGGCAGGTTGAAGACCTTCCTATCGCAGAAGCGATAATCGGTATGTACTGTAAAGAAGAGCCACATTTGTTCCATATTGATGGAGAATGTCTTGTCACAGACTTGTCTGAAGGTTTTGCCTCCACTGGATGGGGTAAACCTTTCGCTGATCATGCTGAGGCAACCTTTCACGAGCTCCGTGAAGACCTTACGTGTTATCAATGTGAAATGCTGTGCTACCGAGTCATTAGGGATGCGATCCATGTTAGTGGGCCACGGTGGATGCTTGGGGGACCGGTTCAGATTGCAAGGGTCCAATTGTTTGAGGGACAGCCACGGGCAATTCGACGAGATGACGATGATCAGGAACTACGGGATGCAGTCGATAGCTGGGTGCGTTTGGAGGCTGAGCGCTTTCGTGAGCATCAGCCGGGCGGCTAGCCCCCATGCCCCTCCCCCGCCCGCGCTCCCGCGACCTCGCGTTCCTGGGCGTGGCCGCGATCGTGGTCGTGGGCGATGTGCTGACGAAGTGGGCGATACGCGACGGGCTCGCGCGCGGCGACGCCTGGCCCGACCCCGACTGGAACGTGCGTATCGTCCACTTCACCAACAGCGGCGCCGCCTTCGGCATCCTCGAGGGGGCGGGCGCGCTGCTCGTCGTCACCAGCGTCGTCGGCGCGGCCCTCATCCTCGCCTTCCTCTTCAACCCGGGCATGGCCGGTACGCTCGTGCGCGTGGCCCTCTCGCTCATGCTGGGCGGGGCCGTCGGCAACCTCATCGACCGCGTGGGCGACGGCGAGGTGGTCGATTTCATCAAGTTCCCGGAATGGCCCGCCTTCAACGTGGCCGATTCCGCCATTACCATCGGCGTGGTGATCCTCGCATGGGCGCTCCTGAGACAGACGCACTCCGGCCCGGCGAACGGCGGAGCCTCCTCGTAAGGGAGGGGGGCAGGCTGGACGCGGTGCTGGCCGCCGCCTTCCCCGACCTCAGCCGCGCGCGCCTGCAGCGGCTCATCGCGGGCGGCGGCGTGCTCGTGGACGGCGGTCCGGCGCGCAAGTCCATGCGCGTCGAGCGCGGCGCGACCGTCGCCGTGACGCTGCCGGAGCTGCCCGCCGCCGTGGCCGTGCCGGACGGCCCGTCGCCGCCGGTGCTGTACGAGGACGCCGACCTGCTCGCCATCGACAAGCCCGCGGGCCTGCTCGCGCACGAGGCCCCCGGCGAGCCGGACGCGCCCAGCGTGGCCAGCTGGTTCGCCGCGCGCCATCCCGACGCGGCCGCCGCCTTCGGAGTCGAGCGCCCGGGCATCGTCCACCGCCTCGACAAGTGGACGAGCGGCGCGCTGCTGCTGGCGAAGCGCCCCGCCGCCCATGCCGCGCTCAGCCACGCCTTCCAGGCCCGCGCCGTGCGGAAGGAGTACGTCGCGCTCTGTGACGGCGCGCCCCGCCGCGAACGCGCGCTCATCGACGCGGACATCGGGCGCAGCCGCGCCGACCGCCGCCGCATGGCCGTCACCGGCGCGGGGCGCGAGGCGCGCACGGAGTACGAAACGCTGGCTGCCGCGAACGGGCGCTCGCTGCTGCTGGTGCGTCCGCTCACGGGGCGCACGCACCAGGTTCGCGTGCACCTGGCCGCCATCGGCGCGCCCGTCAGCGGCGACGAGCGCTACGGGAACGGCCCCGGCCCGCGGCATTTCCTCCACGCCTGGCGTCTGGCCGTGCCCCACCCCGGTGGCGGCGTGCTGACGGTGGCGGCCCCGCTGCCGCCGGATATGCTGAAGGCCATCGCGGACGCGGGCTTCGCGGCGGAGGCCGCTCCCTTCGCCGTGGCCGCCGAATCCGTCCGCGCGGAGGCCGCCCCGTGACCGCTCCCGTGCGCACGCGCTTCGCCCCCAGCCCCACCGGCGACCTGCACATCGGCGGGCTGCGCACGGCCCTCTTCCAGTGGGCCTTCGCGCGGGCGAACGGCGGCCAGCTCGTCCTGCGCATCGAGGACACCGACCGCGAGCGCTACGTCGAAGGCGCCGTCGAGGTTATCGCCGAGGGGCTGCGCTGGCTCGGCGTCGACTGGGACGAGGGCCCCGGTGCGGGCGGTCCCCACGCCCCCTACGTGCAGTCCGAACGCCTCGACCGCTACCACGCCGTGGCCGCCGAACTGCGCGCGCGCGGACGCGCCTACCGCTGCTTCTGCTCGCCCGAACGGCTGGCGCGGCTGCGCGCGGACCAGCGCGCGGGCGGCGAGCCGGGGGGCTACGACGGGCGCTGCGCCGCCATCCCCGAGGCCGGGGCGGAGGCCCGCGCCCGCACGGAGCCGTCCGTCGTGCGCTTCCGCATGGACCGCGCCGGAACGACCACGCTCGACGACCTCGTGCGCGGGCGGGTCGCGTTCGAGAACGCCCTCCAGGACGATTTCGTCCTGCTCAAGGCCGACGGCTTCCCCACCTACCACCTCGCCATGCTGGCGGACGACCACGAGATGGAGATCACGCACGTCATCCGCGCGGAGGAGTGGCTGGCGAGCGCGCCCCGCCACCTCCAGCTCTACGAGGCCATGGGCTGGCCCGCGCCGCGCTTCGCGCACATCCCCCTGATCGTGGACGGGGCCGGGCGCAAGCTCTCGAAGCGCGAGGGCGACGTGGGCGTCCTCTCCTTCCGCGACCGCGGCTACCTGCCGGAGGCCATGCTCAACTTCCTCGCCTTCCTCGGCTGGTCGCTCGACGACAGGACCTCGCACATCACGCGCGAGGAGTTCGCGCGCGTCTTCACGCTCGACCGCGTCGTGCCCAACCCTGCCGCCTTCGACGTCGAGCGGCTGGACGCGCTCAACGGCCACTACATCCGCGCCCTGCCCCCCGGGCGCTGGCGCGAGCTCGCGGGCGAATGGATCGAACGCGGCCTGCCCGCGGACGTTCCGCGCCCGCTCGACTCCGCCCTCCTCGACGCGCTCGCGCCCCTGCTGCAGGAGCGCGTCGCGCGCCTCGACGAGCTTCCCGGGCTCGTGCGCTTCCTCTTCGGCGAGGCGCCGGAGTACCCCGCCGCGCTGCTCGCGGAGCGCATCGGGGGCGATGCCGCGCTGGCCGCGCGCGCGCTCGACGCCGCCATCGCCGCGGTCGAGGGCGTCGCCCCCGGCGAGTGGGGCCCCGTGCCGGTCGAGGCGGCCCTGCGCTCCCTGCAGGACGCGCTCGGGCTGAAGCTGCGAAAGTTCGTCTCCGTGCTCTACGTGGCCGTCATGGGCGCGCCGCGCGGCATTCCCCTGTTCGATTCGGCGGCGCTGCTGGGGCGCGAGCGGACCCTCGCCCGCCTGCGCGCCGCCCGCGCGAAGCTGGCCTGACGCCGCTACGGCCCCGCCCCGGCGGGCGCGGTCACGTACGGCGCGAGCAGGGCGGCGTAGAGACGGGCCCCCTCCGGGCGCAGGTGCGTGTCGTCCGTCCAGAGCGCGTCGGGGCGCTCCAGCGCCACCGACCGCCAGTCCACCACCGCCGCCCGCGGGTGGCGTTCGGCGCCGCGCGCGATGACGGCGTTGTTCGCCTCCTCCCACTCGCGCGCCACCTTCACGGTGAGGAAGACGACGCGCCGGTCCGGCCCCGCCACCTCCACGATGCGGTCGAACTGGTCGTCGGTGAACCTGCCGTTGTTGCCGATGTGGAGCAGCACCACGTCGCCCAGCAGGCCGCTCGCCTTCCGCTCCCGCAGCAGCGCGATCACCTCCGTCACCTGCCGCCCGACGGCGGCGTCGAGGTCGATGCCGGGCACGTCGGCGGCGAGCTGGTGGGCCGCGCCCAGCATCACGGAATCGCCCACCGCCGTGACGCGCACCGTGGCCGCCGCGGCCCCCGCGGGAGGCGATTCCGCCTGCGCCGAAACATGCGCGCCGCCTTCGGCGGGCGGCTCCGCCACGCGCACGAGCGCGTCGACGTCCGTCGCGGACAGCGCCGCCACCGACGCGGCCCGTTCGCGCGTCGCGGGCGCGGGCGGGCGCGCCGTGGCTTCGGCCAGCGCCGCGATGGCGTCCGCCGCGCCGTCGGGCCGCGCCCGGCGGATGGGTTGCGGTGATGGCTCCGGCGGAACTTCGGCGGCTGTGGTCGCGGTCGCGGGCTCCGGGGCCAGTGTGGGGACGGGGACGGGGGCGCTCTGGAGGCGCACGCTCCCCAGCGCGAAGTAGGGCGGCTGCTCCGGGGCGCGCGCCACCGTCACCGCGAACGCCAGCGCGCCCGCTCCGGCCAGCGCCGCCGCGCCTCCGAACGCGACCGCGCCCCTGTGTTGGCGCGGCGCGTCCCGCAGCCGCTGGCGCAGCCGCCCGATCGCGCCCGTGCGGACGGGCAGCTCGACCCAGCGGTACGACGCCTCCGCCAGCGCCAGCGTGATCGCCGCCTGCAGCGCGAACAGCGCCGCCCCGTCGAGGGGCACGTCCACGCCCGGACGGGTCAGCGCCATCACCGGCCAGTGCCACAGGTAGATGCCGTAGGAGCGCAGGCCCAGCCAGGGCAGGGGCCGGACGCCCAGCAGCCGCGTGAAGGGCGAGCGCCCGTGCGTGGCGGCCACGATCAGCGCCGCCGTGGCCACGCCCGTGAGCGCGAAGCCGCCCCGGTAGAGGAACGCCGAACCGCCGTCGAGCAGCAGCACGAAGCCCGTGAGCGCGCCCAGCCCGGCCGCGCCCAGCAGCGCCAGCCCCGTCCCTTCCGCCGCCGCGCGGATGCGTCCGCGGGCGACGGCGTGCGGTGCGCTCCACGCGAACGCCAGCGCCGCCCCGATGAGCAGCCCCGAGGCGCGCGTGTCCGTGCCGTAGTAGATGCGCGAGACGCCGCCGCCGGGCTCGTGGAGCGCCGCCATGGCCGCCGCGGAGACGGCCGCGCCCGCCAGGATGAGCGCCAGCAGCAACCGCCGCTTCCGCAGGACCGCCAGCCCGCCGATCAGCAGCAGCGGCCAGATCAGGTAGAACTGCTCCTCCACCGCCAGCGACCAGAGGTGGCGGAGCAGCGAGGGGCGCTCCCATGAATCGAAGTAGCTTTCGCCCGTCGCGATCAGGTCCCAGTTGGTGACGTAGAAGAAGGCGGCGCCCATGTCGCGGCGCAGGCCCGCCAGCTCGCCCTCCGCGAAGAGCGCGCTCCAGGCGGCCACGCCCGCCAGCAGCAGGAAGAGCGCCGGCAGCAGCCGTCGCGCGCGGCGCAGCCAGAAGCGCCCGAGGGCGATGCGTCCGCGCGCCTCGCGCTCCGTCAGCAGCGCCCGCGTGATGATGTAGCCGCTGATGGTGAAGAAGACCTCGACGCCGAGGAACCCGCCCGTCGCGACCATCAGCGGCGAGTGGAAGAGCACGACCGCGATCACGGCCAGCGCGCGCATCCCGTCGAGGCCGGGCAGGTAGCGGCGCGTTCCGGCGGACGGCGGCCCGGGCTCCGGGGCCGTGTGCGGTGGGATGCCCCGCCCATCCCGCATCGAAGCGGGATTCCCGCGCTGGATGGCCGAAAGGGCGGGGCTGTCCAATGCGCCCCTCACTCTACCGCGTTCCCGCCGCACGGGCTTCCCGCGGGCGCATCCGCTAGGCTGGCGGCATGACGGCGACGAAAACGCGCGAATGGCGCACGGTCGCCTTCCTCGACAACGAGGACGATCCGGCGGCCATCGCCAACCCCGTGCACGCGGGGGAGTTCGCCCGCGCGCTGGGCTTCGCGGGGCCGCTCGTGGGCGGCGTCACCGTCTGGGGCTGGGCCGTGCCCGCCATCCTCGAAACGCTCGGCGAGGCGTGGCTCGACCACGGCTGGGCGCGCTTCCGCTTCCGCCAGCCCGTCTACCCCGGCGACGCCCTGCGCATCGCCCTCTCGCCCGCGGCGGACGGCGCCCACGCCCTGCGCATGGCCAACGGCGACGGCGTCGACTGCGTCGTCGGGGAGGCCGGGCTGGGGGCGAACGCCGCCCTCGCCGGGTTCCGCGCGCCCGCGCGCATGGACCCCGCGCCCGCGCCGGACCCGCGCCCGCCGTTGCGCCGCGACCCCGCGCTGGCGGGCCGCGACTGGACGCCGATGGCCGTGGACGCCGCCCCGGAAACGCTGCGCGCCTACGTCCGCGCCAGCCATCGCACGGACGATCCGCGCTTCGCGGGCGAACGCCCCCGCCTCCATCCCGCCTGGCTGGCGGCGCGCGCGGAGGCGCTCATGCGCCACAACTTCGCCATCGCCAGCTCCATCCACACGCGCAGCGAAATCGGGTTCACCGGACCGGCCATCGCGGGCGGCGCGGTCGCCGTCGGCGGGCGCTGCGCCTCCGTGTACGAGCGCAAGGGCCGCCCCGTCGTCGAGTTCGACTGCCTCGTGCGCGGCCCCGACGGGCGCGACCTCGCGCGCATCCGCCACACGACCATCTTCGACGCCGCCGCGGGCGCGCGATGATCGACTCCCTCGACGGCTGGCTGCGCTACTTCGACGGCGTCCACCGCCGCACCCTGCGCGACGTGACGGCGCTGCCGCCCGGGGCCGCGGCCTGGTCCCCGCCCGCCGACGCGGGCGAGCCCGCCTGGGACATCGGCGAGCTGGTGGGGCACCTCGCCCGCTCGCGCGGCTTCTTCGCGGGCGTCTATCGCGGCGAGGGCTGGATCATGCCGCCCGCCCCCGACACCGCCGCCCCCGACCGCTGGGGCCCCGCGCTCGAGGCCAGCGCCGCCGACCTGCGCGAGCGGCTGCGGGCAACGCCCGACGAATGGCTGCGGCGGCGCGTGCCCCTCATCGACGGCGACGGCGAGGTGGCGGGCTGGCGCGTGCTCATGATGCTGATCGAGCACGAGGTCCATCACCGCGCCCAGATCGACGCCTGCGCCGGGCTCAGCGGCTGGCGTCCGCCCGACCTCTTCGGCATGAGCGCCGAGGCCATCGCCGACCGCGAGGCCGCCCAGCGCGCCGCCCGCGGCGAAGCGTAGGGGGATCGCGCCATCCGCCGCCGCGCCCTACCCTGTGCGCGGAGGTGACGCATGGGCGTGATGGAAGATTTCCGGCTGGATGGACACGTGGGCGTGGTGACCGGCGGCGGGCGCGGCATCGGCGAGGGCATCGCCCTGGCCCTGGCGGAGGCGGGCGCGGACGTGGTCGTCGCCGCCCGCCGCGAGGCCGACCTCGCCGCCGTGGTCGGGCGCATCGAGGAGCGCGGCGCCCGCGGGCTGGCCGTGCCCACCGACGTGCTCGATCCCGCCGCCATCGAGCGGCTCGCCGCCGCCGCCGTCGAGGCCTTCGGCAAGATCACCGTCTGGGTCAACAACGCGGGCGGCAACCAGGACCGCACCGTGCGCGACCTCGTGGACACGCCCGACGACGCGTGGGACGAGATGATCCGCTTCAACCTCACCTCCGCCTTCCAGGGCGTGCGCGCCGCCGTGCCCCATATGCCGGAGGGGGCGAGCATCGTCAACATCGTCTCCGGCGCGGCCCTCAACGCCGCCCCCCACACGGGCGCCTACGGGGCGGGCAAGGCGGGCGTGGTGAACATGACCATGACGCTCGCGCGCGAGCTCGCCGACCGCCGCATCCGCGTCAACGCCATCGCCCCCGGCCCCATCGTCACGGAGATGTTCATGGAGACGTTCCCCATGACGGACGAGCAGCTGGCCCGCTTCGGCGCGGCCCTGCCCACGGGCCGTCTGGGCGAACCCGCCGACATCGGCGCGGGCGTCGTCTACTTCGCCTCCCGCGCGGGCTCGTGGGTGACGGGCCAGACGATCTCCATCAACGGCGGCCACGTGCCCGGCTCGATGGCCGTGGTCGCGCGCGAGGGCTAGGGCCGGAGGCCGTCGGGGTCGAAGCCCGCGAGGCGGTCGCGCAGCCGCCCCATCCACGCCTCCATGAGCGCCGGCCCGCGCTCCCGCCCCAGGTCGATCTGGTCCTGCGTGGCCAGCGTCTGCAGGGCCGTGAGCAGGCCCAGCCGGTAGTCCCGCTCGAAGGCGGCGAAGGGGTAATCGCGCACGCCGTGCTCCGCCAGCGCCGCGTGGTAGCCGTGCAGCAGCTCGGCCTCGTCCGCGCGCGTCAGGCCGGGGCTCGCGCCGGAGAGGAAGTAGGCCACGTCGTAGGCGGCGGGCCCGCGCCGCGCCAGCTGCCAGTCGAACACCACCGGCTCGCCCGCGCGGAAGACCACGTTGTCGAGCCGCAGGTCGCAGTGCAGCAGGGTCGCGGGCGCGCTCCGCTGCAGCCGCGTCGCCGTCGCCGCGCCGTGCTCCGCCGCCCACGCCAGCGCGCGCGCGAAGGACTCGTCCACGAGTCCCCCGAAGCGCTCGCGGAAGGCGGGCAGCGACTCGCGGAAGAGGCCGTGGCGCATGCGCGCGTCGATGTCCAGCGGCAGCAGCCAGAAGCGCCCCTCCACGGCGGCGCTCCCCCAGTAGGCGGCGTGCATGCGCGCCACCGCGGCCAGCAGCGCCGCGCAGCGTTCCGGCGGCGCGCCCCGCACCTGGTCGCCCGGCTCGGCCCCGCCCAGGTCCTCCAGCAGCAGCGCGTACCGCCGCTTCTTGCGCCCCGCCACCCACTTCCCCAGCTGCGCCATGCGCGCGGAGAAGCGCCGCGGCGTGCGGTCCGCCAGCGCCAGGATCGCCTCCTGCCGCTCGGACGCCGGGTCGCGGTCGAAGGCCCCGTAGTAGAGGCGCGGCGTGGCCAGCGGCAGCTCCCCCGCCAGCTCCGCGTAGAAGCAGCTCTCGCGCTCGTACGCCCCCAGCAGCTCGCCCAGCGCGCGGTTCTCCGGCCTGGGCAGCTTGGCCACCAGCGTCTCCGGGCCCGCCCCGCCCGTCCAGCTGGGGCGCAGCCGCGCGATGTCGCCGAGGAAGCCCTCGCCCTCGCCCAGCCGCTCGCGCGCGATGGCCACGGCCTCGACCGACGGCCCCACCTCTCCCGCCGCGCGCAGCGCCGCCGTCAGCCACTCCGGCGTCACGTCCTCCATGCGTTCGGGGATGTCCGGCGCTTCCACGGCCCCAGCTTACCGCGCCCCGCGACGGCGGTGGCTACGGCTCGGGCGTGCCCGTCGGCGTGGCCGTGGGGCTGGGGGAGGGCGTCGGCGCGGGCGCGGGTGTGGCCGTAGCCAGCATAGCGCAGAGAAGAAGCGCCGCCCACTTCATGGCGCTGGCCTCGCCGATGCTGAAATCTTGTCAAACAATTCTTGTAGTCCGGGGATAGGTGTGCGTGTTCCCTCTGCAGACGTACCGGAGGCAGACTCAGCTGCCGCTACAGCGGCACCGCCTCCGCGTCGATATTTATCGATTGCTCCTCGTCCTACTTCTGCACCGCTGTGTGCATCCAGGCACATTTCTTCATACTCGGCAAGATCGGATAGGCAGTAGAGCAGCCCAAGACCAGAATCAGCATCATAGCCTTCGATGGCACTCCACATCACTTGTGTGGACACTTCCGGAATGTCTATGACTACGTTGCCATCGATCTGGTATGTCCCCACGCTAAGGGCAGCCTTGCCTGGCATTTTCGCCACGGGACACCACGAGAGGCCGCGCGCCGTCATGAGCGTCGCGAGGTCGTTCGTCTCCGCCAGCCGCAGCCGCTCGTCGATGCAGCCCGTGAACGAGTTGCCCGCGAGGCGGAGCGTCGTGAGCGTGGGCGGCAGCTCCCGCAGCCCCGCCGGGATGCTCCCCGTCAGCATGTTGTCTGACAGGTCCAGCCGCGTCAGCTTCGTCAGGTTCCCCAGCTGCGTCGGGATGGCCCCCGTCAGTTCGCTCCCGCCGAGGTCCAGCGTGGTCAGCGCCGTCAGGTTCCCCAGCTGCGTCGGGATCACGCCGCGCAGCGTCCACTGCCGCGTGTAGTGCTCCGCATCCAGGAAGCGCCGCTGGCGCGCGCTGTACACCTTCGTGCTCTCCCGCGCGTCGCTGAAGTCCAGCCCCGTCACGCGCAGCGGCGTGCCCCCGAGCGTCACCGCCCGCCAGTACCTGAGCGTGCTGCCCGCCGACCAGTTCAGCGGCGAGGAGTGGTCCCACCAGCTCGGCGTGTCGTAGTCGATCCAGCCGGAGACGCCCAGCGTGGACATGATCGCGAGCAGCGTGTCGCAGTCCGCCGTCAGCCCCGGATTGGACGCGCGCGAGACGCCCAGCGTGCGGGCCGTGCACGTCGGCGGGTTGGCGGGCAGCGCGGTGGCGGGCGTTTCGGTCGTGGTGGTCGGCGTGGCCGTGGCGGTCGGAGCAGCCGTGGCCGTGGCAGTCGCCGTAGCCGTCTGCGCCGTCGCGCCGGGCGCGTCCCCGCGCTGCGTCACGCCGAGCGCCACGGCCAGCGCCAGCGCCGCGGCCAACGCCGCCGCCAGCGCCCCCAGGCGCGCACGCTTCCCCCGCATCAGTCCGGCCATGACGGCTCCCATACGCAGTGTGCGCCCCCGCACCAGCCTTTACAACGCGCCCGGTTCGCCGTTGGCGCGCGCGCGGGCGCCCCCGTAGGATCGCCGCGCGGCGATCGCCAGCCCAGCCCACGGAGCCCGCGTGCAGATTCTCGAAGGCGTCTACCAGCTGCTCACGCCCTTTCCCCAGTACGAGTTCGCGGAGGCGAAACGGCTCCGCGGCGAACTGGAGCGCAAGCCGCGCGTCACGAAGGGGCTGCCCTACGTGCTGCCCTACCTGATCCGGCACGGCGGCGACACCGTGCTCGTCGATTGCGGCTGGAACACGGACGCCGCCTATGCCGCCCTCGAGGAGGGGATGCGCGAGCACGGGACGCATCCCTCCGAAATCACGCAGCTCGTCATCACGCACGTGCACCCCGACCACTACGGCATGTCGGGGCGGCTGAAGCAGGTGTCGAGCTGCGAGGTGGTGATGCACGAGCGGGAGGCCGACTTCATCGCCTCGCGCTACTTCGCGCCGCGCGGGCTGACGGACGAGATGCAGCAGTACATGGCCCAGCATGGCGTGCCCGCGCTCAGGGCCCCGGAGATGTCGCGCGGCTCCATGGACATGCTCGACAAGGTCCAGCCCGCCGCCGCCGACCGCAAGCTGCATGGCGGGGAGACGCTGCGCGCGGGGGACTTCCAGTTCGAGGTGGTGTGGACGCCGGGGCATGCGCCGGGCCACATCTGCCTGTACGAGCCCAACCGCAAGCTGCTCTTCAGCGGGGACCACGTGCTGCCCACGATCACGCCCAACGTGTCCATGCACGCGCAGACGTCGGGCGACCCCCTCGGCGACTACATGCGCTCCCTCGACGTGGTGGCCGGGCTGGACGTGGAGCACGTGCTGCCCGCGCACGAGTTCGACATCCGCGAGCTGAAGCGGCGCGTCGAGGAGATTCGCGTCCACCACCGCGAGCGGCTCGACGAGATGCTGGCCTGCGTCGATGCGGGCGCGACCGCCTGGGACGTGGCCGGGCGCGTGCGCTGGGCCACGGGCGCGCTCGACGATTTCGAGCCCTTCATGCAGCGCGCCGCCGTGGGCGAGACGCTCTCCCACCTCGAGCACCTCTTCGAGCAGGGCCGCCTCTCCAAGGTGAAGCGCGAGGGCCTGCTCCACTGGATTCCCGTCTGAGGAAGCGCCAGCGGGCCGCGTCTGCTACCGTGGGCGCGTGGCCAAACAGGAATCCATCGAAGTCGAGGGGCTCGTCACGCAGGCCCTGCCCAACGCCGTCTTCCGCGTCGAGCTCGCCAACGGGCACGAAGTGCTCGCGCACGTGAGCGGGCGCGTGCGGCGCTACCGCATCAAGGTGCTGCTGGGCGACCGCGTGCTCGTCGAGCTTTCCCCCTACGACCTCTCCAAGGGACGCATCACCTACCGCTTCAAGTAGGTCGGTCGTCGCGTCGTCGCCCGCCGTCTCAGGGCGGCGGCAGCGCGCCCGTCTCCCGCAGGCGGCGGAACCACTTGCGGAACATGTCCTCTGTGTCCATGCACGCGCCGAAGCCCGCCTGCCGCGCCTTGATCGTGCTGTTCAGGATGGGCAGCGGCGGACGGTCCGGCGCGCCCAGCACCACGTCCGCGTAGACGAGCGAGTTGCGGCCCGTGAACTCGAGCAGGTCGGCGGGCGCGGTCAGCCCGTGGCGCGCGACCAGCGCCGCCCAGTCCGCCGCCCGCTTCGGCAGCTCCTCCGCCAGCGACAGGGGCCGCGGCTCGCCCGCCTCCATGCCCAGCGTCTCCGCGATCGCGGGCCACACGTTCTCCCACAGGAACACGTCGCCGTTGGTCAGGTTGAAGGTCTCGCCGCGGGCGGCGGGCGACGTCGCCGCCCATTCCAGCGCCTCCGCCACCAGGTCGGCGTCCACGGCCTCGCGCAGCGTGGGCGCGCCCGGCCGTCCGGGGAAATCCAGCGGGCGGCCCTCCTCCTTCAGCAGCGCCGCCCAGGCCCCGATCACGGGGATGGCGTTCATGTGGTTGCCGGGCGCGTCGCCGTAGATCACGGTGGGGCGGAAGATGGTGAGCCCCCAGCCGCCCTCCGCCTGCCGCGCGCGCAGGTAGTCCTCCTGCTCGAAGTAGAAGTTGGGGTGCTCGGCGCGCGGCTCGCGCTCCCGCAGGGGGACCTTCACGCCGCGCGCGCCGACGTCGGGGTGGTGCAGCCCGTAGGCCTTCGTGCCCTGCAGCAGGGAGACGTGTTCGAGCCCCGCCGCCGCCCGCGACAGCGGCTCGAAGAGGTTGCGGACCATGCGCGCGTTCCGCTCGATGACCTCCGGATCGACCCAGCCGGGCATGAGGCCGGGGATCTCCTGCAGGGCGGCGTAGACGAGGTGCGTGACCTCGCCCATGGCGCCGAAGGCGCGCTCGCAGGCCGCCTCGTCGAGCAGATCGACGGAGAGCAGCGCGGCCTCCGGCGGCAGGTTCCGGGGCAGGCGGCGCGAAACGCCCACCGCCCGCCAGCCCGGCGCGGCGGCGAAGCGGCGCACGGCGGCGTGGCCCACCAGCCCCGACGCGCCCGCGATCAGCACCGTCTTCCCGGCCATCCGCGCCTCCCTGCAGCCGCGCCCGTCTAGTAGCCGCGCCCGCGCTCGGCCACGTTCAGGAGCGGCTCGCCCCGCGCGTAGCGCCCGAGGTTCTCCGCGAAGAAGGCGGCGGCGCGCGGGAAGTAGCCGCGCACGGCCCCCGACCGGTGCGGCGTCACGATCGCGTTCGGCAGCTCCCAGAAGGGGCTCTCCGGCGGCAGCGGCTCGGGGTCGTGCACGTCCAGCGCGGCCCCCGCGATGCGCTCCTCGCGCAGCGCCGCCAGCAGCGCCGCCCCGTCCACCACGGCTGCGCGCGCCACGTTCACGAGCGCGGCCTCCGGCTTCATCAGCGCGATCTCGTCCGCGCCGATCAGCCCCTCCGTCTCGGCCGTCAGGGGCACGCAGATGACGACGTAGTCCGACTGCGCGAGCAGGCGCGGGAGTTCGCGCGCCGGCAGCAGCTCGTCGGCGTCGGGGTCGGAGGCGGCGGCGTCCGCGCCGCGGCGGGTGGCCACCACGCGCATGTCGAAGGCGCGCGCGCGCCGCGCCAGCTCGCGCCCGATGGCGCCCAGCCCCACGATGCCGCAGGTCTTGCCGCGTAATTCGCCCGTGAAGCGGAACTCCCAGCGGCGGGCCAGCTGGTCGCGCATGGTCGTGTGCAGGCCCTTCTCCAGCATCACCATCACGCCCATGCAGTACTCGGCGATGGGGCCCGCGCCCACGCCGCTCATGGTCGTCACCGTGAAGCCGCGCTCGAGGATGCCCTGCCCGATCAGCTCGTCCAGCCCGGCGGTGAGCGCCTGGAACCAGCGCAGGTTGGGGGCGGCGTCGAACAGCGCGATGGCGTCGCGGTGCGTGCCGAAGACGACCTCCGCTTCGGCCAGCGCCCGCCGCGCCTCCGCGCCCAGCGCGGGCATGGGCGCGCCGTCCGGCGGCACGCGCTCCGCCGGATAGTCGAGCAGGCGCACGCGCGGCGAGGCCGCCTCGATCGCCGTCCGCGCCTCCGACGGGAGCGCGAAGGTGACCGCCACCGGGATCGGGGCCTGGGCCATGCCGCCCTCCTGCGCGCCCAGTGTACCCAATGGCGGCGCGGCGCTCGCGTTCCCGCGCGCCGTCGCGGACAATCCCCGCGTGGCCGCCATCCCCGCGAACGTGCTCGCCGCCCTGCGCCAGCGCTTCGACGCGCTCCCCGCGCCCGTCACCATCGACTACTTCCACCAGAGCGACAGCGGGCTGGTCGTGCCCGGCGGCGGGCGACGCGCCCCCTGCCCCGCCTGCGCTCCTGCCAAAGCCGCGCTGGAGGAGCTGACGGGCGTCTCCGCGAAGCTGCGGCTGGCGCTCCACGAGTTCCACGCCGAACCCCAGCTGGCGGAGCGCTGGGGCGTCGAGCGCGTGCCCGCCGTCCTGCTGCGGCGCGGGCGCGGCTTCCCGCCGCTGCGCTTCGAGGGGATGCCCGGCGGCCACTTCCTACAGATTCTGGTGGAGGCGATCGGCGCCGTCGCGCGCACGCCCGCCGCGCCGCCGGAGGTCGCCGCCAGCCTCGACCTCCTCGGCGAGCCCGTGCCCCTCGTGGTCGCGGGCTCGATGCGCCACCAGGCGGCGGCGGGCGCGGCGGCCGCCGCCTGGCAGCTCGCGCTCTACTCGCCGAAGGTGGAGGCCACGGTCGTCGAGCTCGACACCTTTCCCGAACTGGTGGGCCGACTCGGCCTGCGCGAGGTTCCCGCCACCATCGTCGCGGGCGCGCACGGCTTCTCCGGCGTGACCACGCCCGCCGACCTCGCGCGCTTCCTCCTCGCCGTCCAGCGGGGGGACCCGTCCGTCGCGCCGCCGCGCACGGCCCCGGGCTCGGCGGTCGCCATCGGCGGAGGCCCGCCGCCGTCGGGGGGAGCGCCTCCGTCCGCGCCCGCCGCCGCGCCGTCCGCCGCTCCCGTGGCGCCCGCCGCGGAGCGCGTCGACGTGGCCATCGTGGGCGGTGGCCCCGCGGGCCTGCAGGCGGCGCTGACGCTGGCGCGCGCGCGCAGGACGGTCGCCGTCTGTGACGCGCCCGCGCCCGCCCGCAACGCCGCCTCGCACGGCGTGCACAACTTCATCGGGCTCGACGGCATGAAGCCCGCCGAGGTCGCGCGCGTCGCCCGCGCGCAGATCGAGGCGGTCGGCGGCGTCTCCTTCCGCCGCGCCGGGGTGGCGAACGTCGAGCGCGCCGCCGATGGCGGGTTCGTGCTCACGACCGACGGGGGCGAGCGCCTGGGGGCGCGCCACGTCATCCTCGCCTTCGGCCACCGCGACGAGCATCCCGACGTCCCCGGCTTCGCCGAATGCTGGGGCGATACCATCATCTCCTGCCCCTACTGCGACGGCTTCGAGCACCGCGATCGCGTCTGGGGGCTGGTCGTGCCCGCCGTGGGCGTGAGCGCCACCCCGCCCCTGCTGGCCCGCCACTGGACCGACCGCATCAAGCTCTTCCTCGGCGACGGCGTGGAGATCCCCGACGAGCTCGTCGCGCGGCTGGAGGGGTTCGGCCTCGCCGTCCACCGCGGCGCCATCGCCGCCGTCGAGCACGAGGCGGGCAAGGTCACGGGCGTGGCGCTGGCGGGCGGCGAGACCGTGCCCGTGGAGACGCTCCTGTGGACGCCGAAGGCGCTCCCCGCGCCCCTCGCCGGACGGCTGGCGGGGAGCCTCGGGCTGGCGCTCGACGAGCAGGGCTTCGTGGCGGTCAACCCCATGCAGCAGACGAACGTCGAGCGCCTCTGGGCGGCGGGCGAGGCCATCGCCCCCACCCTGGCCATCGACGCCGCCCGCTCCGGCGGGGCCGCCGCCATGCTCATCGTGCAGGGCTGGTTCGAGGAGCCGGACCGCTAGCGGGCGCGCCGCGCGGGGCGTACCCTTGCGGGGAAACCGTCGCGCGCGACCGGCGCGGCCCGAGGGAGCGTGTACGCATGACGCGAGAGCAGCTGGTGGCCATGAGCCGCCGCGAGGTGGAGAACCTGCAGAACAAGCGCATCGACCTCGCGCCCGGCATCCACAAAATCCCCACCGCCCACTACCACGACCCCGACCGCTGGAAGCTTGAGATGGACCGCATCTTCCGGCGGCTGCCGCTGGCCCTCGCCTTCTCCTCGGAGCTGCGCGAGCCGGGCGCCTACCGCGCCCTGGAGGTGGCGGGCGTGCCCGTGCTCATCACGCGCGCCGACGACGGCGTGGCCCGCGCCTTCGTCAACATGTGCAGCCATCGCGGCAACTACGTGGTGGAGGAGCCGGAGACGGGAAGCACCCGCGTCTTCCGCTGCAACTACCACGCCTGGACCTACGACCTCGAGGGCAACCTCGCGGGCGTGTTCGACGAGGGCAACTTCGGCGAGTTCGACCGCTCCTGCCACGGCCTCACGACGCTGCCCGCCGCCGAGCGCGGGGGCATGATCTGGGTCACGCTCAGGCCCGGCCCCGGCGTCGACATCGACGCCTTCCTCGCGGGCTACGACTCGCTCCTCGACGACCTCGCCTTCGACGACGCCTGGGTGGTGGGCCGCCAGAACCTCAACGGCCCCAACTGGAAGGTCGCCTACGACGGCTACCGCGACTTCTACCACGTGCCCATCCTGCACCGGAACAGCTTCGGCCCGGACGGCCCCTTCCAGCCCGACTACTACGCCTGGGGGCCGCACGTGCGCGTGATGGCGCCGAAGGGCCACGAGAAGCTGGCCGACACCCCCGAATCGGAGTGGGGCTACGACGACATGACCGCGGGCGTGTGGACCGTCTTCCCCAACATGTCCATCGCCGGCAGCACCGGCTCCGGCTACATGGTCTCGCAGATGTTCCCCGGCCCCACGCCGGACACGTCCTTCACCATCCAGAACTTCCTCCGCTTCGAGCCGCCCGCCGAGCAGGACACGGAGGAGCTGGACCAGTACATGAAGTTCATGGGCACGGTCGTCGGTGACGAGGACTACTACACCGGCTTCCATGTGCAGAAGGCCCTCGCCACGGGGGCCAAGGAGTACTCCCTCTTCGGGCGCAACGAGGGCGGCGGGCAGCTCTTCCACAAGTGGGTGGACGCGCTCATCGAGACGGACGACGCGGACCTCCCCGCGCTGCTGGAGCGCGGCGTCGGGTAGCGCCCGCTACTTGCCGGGCGCGGCGGCCTCGTCCGGCTCGCCTGTGAAGCCGCCTTCCGGCGCGGGGGCGGCCTCCGGCATGGAGGCGTCCTCCGGCGTGGCGGCGGCGGTGTCATCATCATCCGCGCCCGCCTCCCCGGCGCGCGCTTCCGCCAGCAGGTCCTCGCGCCCGCGCATGTGCACGCGTGGCATGAACAGCCCGATCGCCAGCCCCAGGGCCACGATGCCGACGCCGATCAGGAAGATGTCCGTGATGGAGTTCGCCAGCGCCACGCGCGCCGAGTCGATGACGCCCCCGGAGGCGCCCGGGCTGGCCGTCTCGATGGCCACGGTGAGCCGCGCCACCGCCTCCGGGTTCAGCAGGATCTGCGGGTCGTCGAGCAGCTGGCCGAAGCGCGGCGGCACGGCGTCGGCGAGGTTGGCGGCGAAGCGGCTCGTCAGCAGCGATCCCAGCACGGCCACCGAGAAGGTGCCCCCGACCTGGCGGAAGAAGTTGACCGACGCCGTACCCGTGCCCAGCAGGCGGTGGGGCAGGGCGTTCTGCACGGCCAGCTGGAACGTCGGCATCCAGAAGCCGATGCCCAGCCCCAGCAGCACCATGTAGCCCCGCGTCGTCCACGCGGGCGACGTCTCGTTCAGCGTGGAGAGCAGGTAGAAGGCGGTGATCAGGGCGGCGCCCCCGACCAGGGCGAGCGCGCGCAGGTCCCGTCCCCGGCTGAGCAGCTGGCCCGTGGTCACCGAGCCGAACACCATGCCGCCCATCATGGGCATCACGATCAGGCCCGTGTTCGTGGCGGAGACGCCCTGCACGCCCGCGAGGAAGAGGGGCAGGAACTGGAGCGCGCCGAAGAGGGCCGCCCCCAGCACCATCGTGGCCAGGATGGAGACCGCGTAGACGCGGTTGCGGAAGAGGCCGAGGGGGAGCACCGCCTCCCGCGCGCGCCGCGTCTGCACGAGGAAGGCGAGGAAGAGCGCCCCCGCCACGCCCAGCGAGGCGAGCACCGGCGCCTCGCCCCAGCCGTACTGGTTGCCCCCCCATGAAAGCCCCAGCAGCAGGGGCACGGTCACGCCCACGATCAGCGCCGCCCCCGTCCAGTCCACGATCGCCTTCCCGCGCTGGCGGTACCAGGGCATGCCGAAGGCCACCAGCGCCAGCGCCACCGTGGCCACGGGGATGTTGATGTAGAAGATCCAGCGCCACGAGAGGTTGTCCGTGAGCGCGCCGCCCACCAGCGGCCCGATGATGCTGGCCAGCCCGAACACGCCCCCGAAGAGCCCCATCCAGCGCCCCCGCTCGCGCGGCGCGAAGAGGTCGCCCACGGAGGTGAAGGCGGTCGTCATGATCAGCCCCGCGCCCACCCCTTGGACGGCGCGGAAGGCGATCAGCTGGATCATGTCGCCCGCCGCCCCGCACAGCCACGAGCCCGCCACGAACACGACGATGCCCGCCAGCATGAACGGCTTGCGCCCGTACAGGTCCGACAGCTTGCCCACCACCGGCACCAGCGCCGTCGAGCTGAGCATGTAGGAGGTGAACGGCCACACGTACAGGTCGAAATCGCCGAGGCTCTCCACGATGCGCGGCAGCGAGACGTTCACGATCGTCTGGTCGAGCGCCGCCAGGAACATGGTGGCGAGCACCCCCGCCAGCACCAGCGCCTTGCGCCGCGCGGGCAGCGTCATGCCCGGCGGCAGGTCGCCGCCCGGCGTCTCCACGCCGCGGCCCCCGGGCATCATCATCGCCGCTGCCCCTCGCCCGCCAGCGCCGCGTCCACCTTCGCGGCCACGGCGTCCGGCGTCCAGGCGCTCCAGCGCTCGCGCCGCGTGCGCAGGTAGTGAATGGCGCCCTCCTCGAACGATGCGTCGTTCTCCAGCAGCCACAGCTGAAGATACACCTGATCCTCCGTGGAGTAGTCCCACGCGCCCAGGAATTCGACGATCTCGGGGGCGCGTGCGGGCAGCGTTTCGTGGACGCCGATGAGGATGTCCACCACCGGGAAGCCGCAGGCCAGGTCCGTGGCCCAGCACTCCTCCGTCCAGGCCGGTTCCTCCAGCAGGTACAGGTCGAGCGTGGCCGTGGGGCGCGAGGGGTGGCCCACGTACCCGATCCAGGGCTCGCCCCGGGCGTAGGCCCCCTCCAGGTCGGCGAACACGGCCGCCTCCGAGCCCGGCGTGACCAGGTCGATCACGTCGCCCAGGCCGTAGGCCTCGATCTTGCGCGCGATGATGCCCTCGCAGGCCCAGCCCGCGATGCAGTTCAGGAGCCGGATCCGGCCGTGCGATTCCGCCGTCGCGAACGCATCGACGTAGTCGGGAAGGTCGAAGACGGAGACCAGCCCGGGGTTGGCGTCCCTGACGTAGCGCGGGATGGCGAATCCCTGCCAGTTCTCCCGCAGGCTCTGCCCCACGGCGGCGACCGTATCGCCGGCCTTGCCCCAGGGCCCCGAGGCGTTCGGGAGCCAGACCTCCATGACGACGTCGACGTCCCGCTGCGCCAGCCCCTGGATGAGCGGAATCGTCTCGCCGCTGATCACGTCGGTCGGGTAGCCGTAGCCGTGCCGCACGATGTACTCCGCGATGCGCGTCTGCAGGCGGGCGGATTCCCAGTTGGGCGCGCCGAAGACGATGCGCTCCTTCCGCTCGTCGCCGTCGCCGCCGCAGGCCGCCGCCAGCAGCGCCAGCGCCGCCGCCGCGATCAGCGCCTGGCGGGCCTTCGCGCGGAGCGGGACGGGCTGCGCTCCGGCGGGGGCGTTCGCCATTTCCGGCTAGCCCTCGTCCGCCAGCGCCGCGTCCACGCGCTCGGCGATGTCCCGGGGGATGTATGTGCTCCACACGTCCCGTTGCGTGCGCAGGAAATGAATGGCGGCGTCGTCGACGGAGGCGTTGTGCTCCTCCATCCAGCGCACCAGATCGTGGTGGGTGGCGGTGTCGTAGTCCCACGTGCTGAGGAACCCCACGACCTCGGGGGCGCGCGCGCGCAGCGACACGTGCGCGCCGATGGTGATCGTCGAGCTGGGGTAGGCGCAGGCCATGTCCGTCTCCCAGCACTCCTGCGTCCAGGGCGGTTCCTCCAGCAGGTAGACCTCGACCTCGGCCGAGGCGATGCTGGGGCTCCAGAGGTAGCCGAACCAGGGCTGCCGCAGATCCGCGGCCCGCCGCAGCTCGATCGCCACCGCCGCCTCCGAACCCGGATCGACCAGCTGCACGATGTCGCTCAGGCCGTATCCCTCGAACTTGCGCGCGTTCACTTCCTCGCAGGCCCAGCCCACGATGCAATTAAGGAAGCGCGCCCTGCCGTGCGATCCCTCGACGGTGAACAGATGGGCGTAGTCCGGCAGGTCCAGAATCGACACCAGCCCCGGGTTATCGTCCTTGACGTGTTGGGGAATGGCGAGCCCCTGCCAGTTGTCCCTGAGCGTCCGGCCCGCGCGGAAAACCGTGCCGTTCTCCCGGGCCGCCTCCCAGGCGTTCCGCAGGGACGGCAGCCACACCTCCATGAAGATGTGCGCGGCGCCGCGCTCCAGCCCCTGGAAGAGCAGGACCGTCTCGCCGCTGATCAGGTCGGTCGGGTAGCCGTAGCCGTGCTCGACGATGTAGGCGACGATGCGCGTCTGGATTTCGGCGGACTCCCAGTTCGCGTCGGCGAAGACGATGGGATCCTTGGCGTTCTCGTCCCCGCAGGCCGCCGCCAGCAGCAGCGCCAGCGCCCCGGCGAGCGCGGCCAGCCGCCGTGCCCCGCTTGCGAACGCTCCGGCCCGTTTCCCCTGCTGCATAGCCCCGCCTTGCCCCGGCGATCATCGCACGATGCGATGGATGGCGCTCCCCCGCCCGTCGCGCGGGCGGGGGAGCGCCGGGGTCCGTGGCGATGCGGGCGGGCTAGCCCTCGTTCGCGAGCGCGGCGTCGACGCGCTCGGCCACGTCGGCGGGCACGAACGCGCTCCAGGCGTCGCGCCGTGCCTGCAGGTACCAGATGGCCGCGCCGTCGGAATCCTCGTTGTTCTCGCCCATCCACACTTCCGCCGCGATCTGGTCGCTCGCGGGGAAGTCCCACTGCTCGAGGAAGGAGACCACGTCGGGCGCGCGGTCGGCCAGCGACGCGTGCACCATGATGAGCACGTCGGACGGCGGGTAGGCGCAGGCCTTGTCGGTCTCCCAGCACTCCGCCGACCAGTCCGGTTCCTCGAGGCGGTAGAGGGCGAGGGCGACCGTCGGCGGCGTCGGCGACCAGATGTAGCCCAGCCACGCGTCGCCCCTGGCGTAGGCGCCTTCGAGGTCGGCGAACAGCCCCGCTCCCGATCCGGGGTTCTGCACGTCGAGCACGTCGCTCAGGCCGTAGCCCTCGATCTTGGCGGCGTTCACCTGTTCGCAGGCCCAGCCGGGGATGCAGTCCACGAAGCGCGCCTTGCCCCGCGACTCCGCCGTCACGAACAGATCGGCGTACTCGGGCAGGTCGCTCACGGAGACGAGCCCGGGGTTCGCGTCCTTCACGTACTGGGGGATGACCCACGCCTCCCAGGCCTGGTCCAGGCTGTTGCCAAGGTTCAGGAGCGTGCCTTCCTCGACGTCCTCCAGCCATTCCGCCTGCGTGGGCCAGATCTCCATCGTCACGTCGACGTCGTTGTTGATCAGCGCCTGCCAGAGGGAGACGGTATCGCCGCTCTGCAGGTCGGTCGGATAGCCGAAGCCCTCCCGGACGATGTAGGCCGCGATGCGGTTCTGGATCTCGGCGGAGACCCAGTTCAGGTCGGAGAAGACGATCGTCCCCTTGTCGCCCGTCGAGGCGGCGGCGGTCGGTTCGGCCGTGGCCGCGGTCGTGGCGGCGGCGGTCGGTTCGGCCGTCGGTTCGGTGGTGGCGGCGGCGGTCGGCTCGGTCGTGGCCGCGGCGGTGGCGGCGGCGGTCGGTTCGGTGGCGGCGGTCGGTTCCGGGGCGTCGTCGTCGCCGCAGGCCACGGCCAGCAGCGCCAGCGCGCCCGCGAGGGCGGCCAGCGCCGCCAGAACCGGTTTCCTGGGAATGTGCATATGCGTGCTTTCTCCTTGCGAGTGTTTGGCCGGCGCCCCGGGGCGGGCGCCGCCGGGCTAGCCCACGCCGATCCCCCGCGACGATTGCTGGCGGCTGGCGAACGCCTGCGTGATGCGGTCGATGATGATGGCGAGGAAGACGATGCCCAGCCCCGCGAGGAAGGCGTTGCCCGCCTCGATGCGGCCGAGGGCGCGGTTCACGTCCTCGCCCAGCCCGCCCGCGCCCACCAGCGAGGCGATCACCACCATCGCCAGCGCCATCAGCGTCGTCTGGTTGACCCCGGCCATGATGGTGGGAATGGCCAGCGGAATCTTCACCTTCAACAGCAGCTCCCACGGCGTCGCCCCGAAGGACTCCGCCGCCTCCAGCGTCTCCGCCGGCAGCTGCCGGATGCCGAGGTTCGTGAGCCGCACCGCGGGCGGCACGGCGTAGATCAGCGTGGCGATCACGGCGGGCACGTTGCCCAGGCTGAAGAAGGCGATGCTGGGCACGAGGTAGACGAAGCTGGGCATCGTCTGCATCGCGTCGAGGAGCGGCCGCAGCAGGCGGTCGAGCCGGTCGCTCTGCGAGGCCCAGACGCCCATGGGCACGGCGATGAGGACGGAGAGCCCCACCGTGATGGTCATCAGCGCCACCGTCTCCATGGTGCTTTCCCACAGCCCGAAGGTGGCCAGCAGGGCCAGCGCCGCGCCGGCGAAGAGCGCCATGCCCAGCCCCACCGCGCGCCAGGCGAGCAGGGCCACGCCCGCGATGAAGGCGGGCCAGGGCAGCCACAGCAGGAAGTCCTCGAACTTCACCAGCACCCACGTGATCGCTTCCTTGATGGCGTCGAAGAGGAAGTCCAGGTGCGTCGTCATCCAGTCGACGATGTCGTCGATGCCCCTGCCCACGTCGCGCCCCACGTCCACGGGGAACTCGCGCCCCCAGCCCCAGCCCGCGCCCACGAGCACGACGACGAGGATGACGAGCGGCACGGCCCAGCGCAGCCACACGAGGCGCTGCGCCCAGCGCGGCGCGCCCTCGCCGAGGGGCTGCTCCATCCGCGCCCAGGCCGCGCGCAGCTGGTCGACGGTCGTACGCTCCGGGCGCGACTGCTCAGCCATCGTCCGCTCCGTTCGCCCCGGCGGACTCGTCGGAGGTCATGGCCTCGGCCAATGCCTCCAGCGGAATCTCGCCCACCAGCATGCCGTCGCCGTCCACCACGGGGATGGAGTGGGCGGCGCGCAGGCCGTGCGCCACCAGGTCGTCGAGCACGGTGTCCCCCGTGACGGCGTCGGTGGCGGTCAGCGGCAGGTCGCCCACGGGCGGATCGCCGTCGCGCACGGCGCGGCGCAGGCGGGCGCCGCTCTCGACGCCGAGGTAGCGCCCGGCGCCGTCCACGATCATGGCGTGCACGCGGTCGTCCGCCACGATGTCGTCCAGCGCCTCGGAGGCGAGGCGGTCGCCGCGCACGACGCGGGGCAGCTCGTGCATGATCGACTCGGCCGTCACCATCGACTGCAGCCGCACCTCCTTGGTGAAGTCGCGCACGAAGGCGTCGGCGGGGTTGAGCACGACGTCGGTGGGCGAGTCCAGCTGCACGATGGCGCCGTCGCGCATGATGGCGATGCGGTCGCCGATGCGCACGGCCTCGCTCAGGTCGTGCGTGATGAAGATGATGGTCTTGTGCACGCGCTCCTGCAGGGCGCTGAGTTCGTCCTGCAGGTCGCGCCGGATGACGGGGTCGAGGGCGCTGAAGGGCTCGTCCATGAGCAGCACGGGCGCATCAAGGGCGAGGGCGCGGGCGAGGCCCACGCGCTGCTTCATGCCGCCGCTCAGCTGGTCCGGCATGTTCGCGCCCCAGCCGCCCAGCCCCACCGCCGTGAGCGCCTCCTCCGCGCGCTCCCGCCGCCGCCGCCGCTCCACGCCGTTCACCTCCAGCCCCCAGCAGACGTTGTCGAGCACGTTGCGATGGGGCATGAGGCCGAAGTGCTGGAACACCATGGCGAGGTCGGTGCGCCGCAGCTGGCGCAGGTCGCTGGCGCTCAGCGAGGTGACCTCGTGGTCGCCCAGCCAGACCTCGCCCGCCGTGGGCTCGATCAGCCGGTTGATGCAGCGCACCAGCGTCGATTTGCCGCAGCCGGAGAGGCCCATCACGATGAACAGCTCGCCGCGCTTCACGTCGAACGACACGTCCGAGAGCGCCAGCACGGAGCCGTGCGTCTCCTGCACCGCCTCCCGCGAGGCGCCCTCCCGCGCCATCTCCAGCGCCGCCTGTTCGTCGCCGCCGAAGAGCTTGTAGACGTTGCGCACGGAGACGGCGACGTCGCCGTCCGCGCCGCCGTTGGCCGCCAGTTCGCCCGCGGTCGCCGGTTCCACGCTCATTGGTCCGCCCTCCTCGCCGGAGGCATGGCGCGCATTCTACACCATGCGCCGCCGCGCGCTGCAAGCGCGGGCGCTCAGGGGCCGAGCAGCTCGCCCGCGCGCGTGTCCATGACGGCGGCGATGTTGCGCTCGGCCATGACCGCGATCAGCGCCTCGCCCGCCGCGATCAGCTCGCGGAAGGCGCGGTGCTCCGCCTCCGGCGCGTCCGGCGGGGGCGGCTCGCGCTCGGCCATGCCCTTCATGCCGATGATGGGCGCGTACATGCTCCACAGCAGCCCCAGCCGGTAGTCCTCGCGGCAGCGGTCGAGCGAATAGCCGGTGACGCCGCGCGCCACGAGGCCCGCGTGGTAGCGCGCGAGCAGGCCCTCCTCGATCCCGCGCCGCCGCTCCGGGGCGAAGCCCTGCGAGAGGAAGTAGGCCATGTCCCGCAGCCCCGACCCGCGCCCCGCCAGCTGCCAGTCGAGGAAGACCACCTCGTCCGCGCTCCCCGGCGCGCCGAAGAGGAAGTTCTCGATGCGGAAATCGCCGTGCACGAGCGTCGAGGCGGACGCCGCGCCGCGCGCGAAGATGTCCCCGAACTCCCGCACGAGGCGCTCGCCCACGGGCACGAAGGCCGCATCCACGCGCGGCGCGATGCGCTCGGCGAACGGCCCCCAGCCGTCCTCCACCAGCGGCGCGTTCAGCTCCGCCTGGCGCTCCGGCGAGGGCAGCCACGAGGCCGCGCGCAGCCGCTCGCTCTCCCACCAGCGGGCGTGCAGGGCCGCCAGCGCGTCCACGATCGCCCCCGCCCGCTGCGGCGGGCACGACTCCATCTGGCTCGGCGATTCGAGGCCGCTCAGGTCCTCCAGCAGCAGGGCGTAGGAGCGCCAGCCCGCGTGCGCCGACCCGTGGCAGGCCGGAACGCGGGCCCCGCAGTCGCCGCCCGCCTCCCGGTAGAAGGCCAGCTCCGTCGCGACCGCCTGCGCCGCCCAGGGACGCAGGTAGGCGGGGAAGTCGACCGCGACCGGAACCTTCGCCACCAGGCTCGCCGGGGCGGAGGCGTCCGCGCCCTCGTACGCGGGGATGACGCGCACGGTGTCGCTGATGTAGCCGAAGCCGATGCCCTCGCCGCTCAGCTCGACGGCGCGCACGCGCCCGCGCGGCAGCGAGCCGTCCGCGCGCAGCGCCTCCGTCAGCCACTCCGCCGTGATCCCGTCGCGCCCCGCCAGCGGTTCCACGCCGCCCTCCGCCTACGACTCCAGCACGGTCGTCTGCGAGCCCGCCGCCATGATCGCCAGGTGCGCCATGGGCGAGCCCGTGTCGTGCGCGCCGTGCCAGTGGTCCTCGCCCGCGGGGATGACGGCGCAATCGCCCGCGCTGACCACGTGCTCGCCCGCGCGGTCGCCCACCTTGCCGATGCCGGACACCACGTACAGCACCTGGTCGCTGGTGTGGCGGTGCCAGCCCGCGCGCGCCCCGGGCCCGAACTGCACCACCTGCACGGCCAGCTGCCCCGAAGCCGCGCCCGTGAGCGCGCGCCCCCACACCTGGCCGCCCTCGAAGATGGCCGCGTCCGTGCGCTCGATCGTCTCGCCGTCGTCCGATTTCAGGATGTGCATCGCCATAGCGCCCTCCTCGCGGGGCCGGAGCATACGCTTGCGGCGGATGCCCGCGCGCGGCAGTCTCACGGCGTGAAGTGCATGATCGCGGCCGCGGCGCTGGCGTTGGCCGTCCTCGCCTGCGGCGGCGATCCCGCCCCCGTCGCCACGCCCGCGCCGCCGCCCACGGCC
This sequence comes from Tepidiformaceae bacterium, assembly GCA_958295975.1. Lineage (GTDB taxonomy): Bacteria > Chloroflexota > Dehalococcoidia > Tepidiformales > Tepidiformaceae > UBA2991. Next base: position 1,722,003 of record OY282446.1, read on the forward strand.
ACGCCGACCGCCTCCGAGCCGCCGCCCGCGCCCACCGCTCCCGCCGCTGCGACGCCCGCCGCCATCGTCGAGCCGGACTACTGCATCGAGCCCGTGTTCCTCGCGCACGACGTGTCCGACGGCGTGCTCACCCTCATCCACGAGGTCGAGGCCATCCGCGACGCAGCCAACGCGGACGCCATCGACGCCCTGCTGGAGCTGCTCGAGGCCTACGACGGGCCATACGACGAGCTGTTGCTGGAAGTCGGCTGCGATCCCTCCGCGTGGTAGCGCCCGGCGCGGTAAGGTACTGACATGGGTGACGCGAAGTTCGTGGGCGTGGACTGGGCGAAGGGCGGCTGGTTCAGCATCGCCTACGACGCGGCGGGGGAGTGGGAGGCGAATCACGGCGCGTTCGCTGAAATCGTCGAGCGCTACAGCGAGGCGGAACTGATCTTGGTGGACATTCCCATCGGATTGGCGAAAGGCGAATACGAATGGCGGAAGTGCGACCTTGAAGCCCGGCAGTGCTTGGGTTCTCACTGGCAGAGCGTTTTTCTCACGCCCCCGCGCTACGTTGTGGAGGAGGCCCGAAGGGCGAAAGAATCCAATCTCAAGGGGCGTGAATTTCAAAATGTTCTTACCCGGATCAACAACCTACGCCGTGAGGGAACAAGATTTAGCGCTCAAGCATGGAATATCACCCCCATGATCGCCGAAGTGGATGAATTTATTTCGTCCCGCTCACTGAATGCCCTACCGAAGATTAGGGAAGTCCATCCAGAAATATTGTTTTGGGCACTGAACGGCAAAAACAATATGTGTTGCAGTAAGAAAACGCTAAAAGGCGTCTATGACCGTATGAATGTTCTTCGCAAAATTGAAAAACGGACTGATGCAATTCTTGAACATGTGCTCCCACTCACTTGCGATCCGAAGATCGTTGGTGGAGACGACATCCTCGACGCGCTCGCAGCCGCCGTCACGGCGCGCCTCGGCACACTGGCCGGGCGGCTTCAGACACTCCCTGAGAACCCCCTGCCCGACGACTGTGGGGAGATGGTGTTCTACAATCCCCACGATGCCTGACCAGCCCGGCCTCGCCGTCCGCCTCGAATACTGCGCGCAGTGCGGCTACCTGCCCCGCGCCCAGTGGATGCTGGGCGAACTGCTCGCCGCCCTGCAGGAGGACGTCGCCAGCTTCACGCTCGTCCCCGGCGGCGGCGGATGCTTCGAGTGGGCCGTGGACGGCGAGACCGTCTTCTCGAAGCGCGCCAGCGGCCGCTTCCCCGAAGTCGACGAGATCATGGAGCTGCTCGCGGACCGCCTGTAGCGTCCGCGCGGGAAGGAGCCCGTACCGTGTCCACCGAACCCGTCGTCACCGTCTACGACCCCCGCGGTCACGCGCGCGTCGTCGCGCAGGAGGCCGCGCCGCGCCCGTCCGCGCTCGACGGCCTGCGCCCGGGCGTGCTGGAGAACCGCAAGGCCAACGCCCGCCTGCTGCTGGAGTCGATGGTGGACGGGCTGCGCGCCTTCGCCCCCTTGGGCGCGACCACGACCGGCGGCAAGCCCGTGGCCGGTCCCGCCAGCCGCGCCACCATGGCCCTGCTGGTGGAGGGCTGCGACTTCGTCGTCGTGGGGTCCAGCGACTGAGGCTCCTGCACGGCGTGGAGTGTCCACGCCGCCATCGCCCTGGAGAAGCGCGGCGTGCCCACCGTGACGGTGGTGACCGACGCCTTCCTCGACCTCTTCCGGCTGGAAGCGGAACAGCGCGGCGCGCCCGATCTGTCCCGCGTCGTCATCCCCCATCCGCTGGGCGGCATCCGGCCCGGGGCCGTGCTGGAGCGCGCCCGCGAGGCCGCCCCCGCCCTGCGCGACGCCCTGCTGGGGAAGGGATCGTGAGCGACGCCGAGTCGCTGACCGCGCTGGCGGGAACGCTGGAGGTCGAGGAGCTCGGCGCGGGCCGTCGCGCGGCCACGGTCGAGGCCCCCGCCGACGTGGCCGCGCTCAGCCGCGAGTTCGCCGCGCGCGGCTGGTCCGACGGCCTGCCCGTTGTGCCCCCCACGGAGGAGCGCGTGGCGGCCATGCTGGCGGGCGCGCCCGACCGCGATGCGCTCGAGGTGGTCGCCATCCTGCCGCCGCGGCGCGGCGAGGCCACGGTCCACGCCATCGCCGTGAACGCGGTCATGGCGGGCTGCGCGCCGGAGCACCTGCCGGTGCTGCTGGCCGCCGTGCGCGCCGTCGCCCACCCCGAATTCAACCTCTCCGGCGTGAACGCGACCACGCATCCGGTCTCGCTCTTCCTGCTGGTGAGCGGGCCCGCCGCCGAACGGCTCGGCGTGCACGGCGGCGCGGGCTGCTTCGGCCCAGGCTTTCCCGCCAACGCCACGCTGGGGCGCGCCCTGCGGCTGATCCAGCTCACCGTCGCGGGGGCGTGGCCCGGGCGCGGCGATCGCGCCACGCAGGGGACGCCCGCCAAGCTCGCCTTCTGCGCCGCCGAGAACGCGGCGCGCAGCCCCTGGCCGCCCTTCCACGCGACGCGCGGCCTCGCCCCGCAGGCGAGCGCCGTCACCGTCTTCGGCTGCGAGGGGCCGCACAACATCCAGGACCACGGCAGCAACACCGCCCTCGGCACGATGCGCACCATCGCCGGGGCCATGGGGCAGGCGGGCAGCAACAACATCCTCGCGCGCGGCTCGCCCGTGCTCGCCTTCGGGCCGGAGCACGCCGCCACCGTGGCCGCCGAGGGCTGGTCGCGCGAGGACGTGCAGCGCTACCTCTTCGAGCACGCCCGCTACCCGCTCGCCGGGCTCTCCGACGAGTTCTTCGGGGCCGTGCAGGACCACGTCTCGCAGGGCGTGCCCGTGCCGCCCTTCCCGCGCGACGCCCTCGCGCCCATCGCCGACGGCCCGGAATCGATCCACGTCATCGTCGCGGGCGGGCCGGGCAAGCACTCCTGCTGGCTGCCCACCTTCGGGGGCATGACGCGCCCCGTGACGGTCCCGCTTTAGCGCACGCCGCGCCCGAACCAGACGGGCGGGATGCCCACGGGGCGCATCCCGAAGCGCTCCGCCAGGATCGTCTCCAGTTCGCCCGCCGAGCGGATGGCGCGGCGCTCCATGGCTCCGTCCCGCGTCGTCATCAGCAGCCCGCGCGCGGCGGTCACGCGCCCGCCCCCCTCCAGCGGGCGCGTCACGATCCAGCCCTTCGTGAACTGCGAGTTCGCCGAGGTCGTGTGGAACACGCACATGGGGCCGAAGTCCGGCGCGCGCACCGGCGCGGTGCGGAAGTGGTAGACCGTCTCGCGTTCGGCGTCGTCGTGCGCGCGGTACTCCACGCGCCAGGCGTCGGCGGAGGCGGCGCGCGGCTCGGCGGCGGGTTCGCCGTCGGCGTGGCGCACCACGCGCCAGGCGCCGCCGCGCTCCTGCGGCATCCAGCTCCCGTCCCACGGCAGGGGCCGCTGGAAGGTCTCGCCGTTGCCCACGTCCGTCAGCCAGTCGCCGTCGGGCAGGGCCACGCGCAGCGTCATGTGGTCGAAGGGCGGGCCGAAGCCGCCCTCGCGCCGCCGCATCTGCCCCTCCATCGTCGCCACCTCGAAGCCGAGCCCGCGCAGCGCCCCCGCCAGCAGCAGGTTCAGCTCATAGCAGAAGCCGCCGCGCCGTCGCGTCACCAGCTTGCGCGCGAGGTGGTCCAGCGTGAGCGCATAGGGCCGCCCCAGGTGCAGATCGAGGTTCTCGAAGGGCACGGCGAAGTGCTGGGCGCGGTGGACGGCGCGCAGCCCCTCCGCATCCGCGTCGGGCCGCGCGCGCAGCCCGATGCGCCGCAGGTACGCATCAAGCGCGTCGCCGTGGAGGGCCCCGGCCCGTTCCCGCAGGTCACTCGCCCCGGTCGGAATGTCCGGTATGCTCAGAGCGTGGCGGGCGCTTGTCAACCAGACGCCACGGCGGAGGCCCGGACGAAAGGTGACACTGTGAAGACACGCTTGATGCGCCGCGGCTGGCTCGTGGCCGTGATCGGCGCGCTGGCCATCGTCGCGGCGGCCTGCGCCTCGGACGGCGACGCGACCCCCACGGCAACGCCGACGGCGGTTCCGACTGCCACGGTGGCCACGGCGACTCCGACCGCGACTCCGACCCCCTCGCCGGTTCCCACCCCCACGGCGACCCTGACGGCGACTCCGACCGCGACTCCGACCCCGACGGCGGCGCCCACCGCGGCGCCCACGCCGACGGCGGCGGCTCCGCTGGCGCTGGCCGATACCTACGTCAGCGGCGGCAACGCGGACGCCGATGTCGTGGTCGTCAATGCCCAGGGCGGCCCCGTGCCCTACCTCCTGCCCCGCGAGGCAATCATCGCCCCGCTGATCGCGCTCAACCTCGAACGGGCCTACGTGGTGAACGTCCACCAGGCCCAGACGCTCGATCCCGACGCCTTCGCCGGGGAGGACATCGCCTTCGAGGACGCGCGCGCGGCCGACGTCGCGACCGTGGAGATGCTGGCGGCGGTCGTCGATCACTTCCTTGAGCGGGGCAAGACCGTCTACGTGGTCGGCATCTCCTTCGGCGCGTTCGTGGTGCAGGAGCTGCTGGCCACGCAGGGCAACGTGGCCGAGGGCTACCTCATCATGGTGGGCCGCATCGACATGCCCGAGGAGGTGTGGACGGAGTTCGCCGAGGGCAGGCCCGTCGGCTTCGTGGACGGCGTCGAGATCGTGACGTTCACGTCCGAGGAGGCGGGCATGGGCGGCGCGGGCGAGATCAGCGACCGCAACATGGCCCGCCTCGCCGCCGGCCTCGGCCACCACCGCTACAGCGAACGGCTCGCGGGCGTCGACCTGTCCAACGTCTTCTACGTCTCCGGAAGCGTCGACGAGCAGGTGGGGCGGCTGAGCGACGCCGAGGTCGCCTTCCTGTACGAGCGCGGCGCCGACGTCACCGTCTACGAGGGCGGCCACGAAACCCCCGACGCCGTCATCCGCGACGCCCTCGAGCGCCTCCTCCCGCCGGAGCTGCTCTGGTAGCCGCCAGCGCTCCGGCTCGCGGGATGCCGCGTTGACCGCTACCGCGCGGGGCCTACGATGCGCCCGTGCCCGAGCCCCGCAACCGCAACATCTTCCTCCTCATCTACGGCCTCCTGTTCAGCGTTGGCACGGGCCTGATCGTGTATCAGGGGCCGGACGGTGATGCGATGGGGCGGGTCGATCAGGTAATCTGGATGTGGGGAGCGGTGGCGCCGCTGGCGGCTGTGTCCGTTCCGGGCGCCGTCATCCTGACGGAAATCGCGAGGTGGATCATGGTGCTGGCAGCCTGGCTGGAGAACCGTCTGGAGCGCTCGCGCGAGGAGTATCGCGCGAGGATCAGCGAGGAGGCGCGCGCCGAGGCCCTCGCCGAGGCCCGCGTCGAGACGGACCGTGAGTGGGAGGGCTGGAACAGGCGGCGCGAAGAGGCCGCCGCGCGCAATGAGCCCTTCGCCGAGCCCCCGCCCTCCATGAGCCGCAACGGCCGCGGCTAACGCAGCGGCCCTACGGCGTCCGCGTGACGGCCATCACCGCCCCTCCGGGTCGAGGCCGCGCGCCGCGCGCTCCCGCTTCATCAGCACCGCGTCCGAACTCAGCCGCGGGCCCAGCTCCTCCTCCGTGATCTCGCCCCGCACCATGCGGTCCGACTTCGAGCCGTCGAACGTGATCCACTTCTCCGGCGTGATCTCGATGACGATGCGCAGGGGCGAATCGAGCCGCGTCACGAACTCGTCCTCGGCGGCCTGGTCCGTGGGGAAGGCCTTGCGCGCCAGCGCGCGGTAGAACCAGTCCTTCGTCTCGCGGTCCTCGCGCACGACGCCGCGGCCCTTGGCCGTGATGGAGCCGCGCGGCTCGAAGCCGGGCGCGCAGACCGCGCTCACGGCCACGGAGACGCGCGGGTCGCGGCGGATGGCGGACACGCGGTGGCGGTGCGCCGCGCAGGTGATCCAGAACCTGCCGTCGCGCCACAGGAACTGGTGGTAGACGCCCACGGCCCAGCCGTCGCGCGTGCCCCACATGAGCACGCACTCGCGCGCGTCCGTGAGCAGCGCGTCGATCTGCTCGTCGTCGAAGGGGAAGATGGAGACGACCTCGTGGTCGTCCATGACGGCTTCGGGCATGGCGGTCCTCCTCGCGTGCGATGCTTCGGGGCGTGCGATGATACGCCCGCCGGAGGCGCGCGCGCCGGACGGCGGAGGGGAGAAGAGTGCGCGCATGGCCGAAGCCGAAGCCGCCCCCGGCCTGCGCGACACCTTCCGCGCCGCGGGCGACGCCTTCCGCGACCGCAACTTCAGCCGCTACTGGGTCAGCAACGCGCTCTTCTTCCTCGGCCAGGGGCTGGTGCTGCTGGGCGCGCAGTGGCTGCTGGTCAACCTCACCGAATCGCGCGCCGTGCTCGGCCTCATGGGCGCGGTGCACGCCGTCGTGGTCATCGTCCTCTCCCCCATCGCGGGCGTCATCTCCGACCGCACCGCGCGCCGCGACCTGCTCATCGGCGGGCGCGTGGGGCTGGCCGCCGTGGCCGTGGGCATGGGCGTCATCGTCATCCTCGGGCAGGCGCAGGTCTGGATCGTGCTCGTGGCGGTCGGCCTCGAGGCCGCCTTCCTCGGCCTCAGCCAGCCCGCCACGCAAAGCTACGTCTACGACCTCGTGGGCGCGCGCCGCCTGATGACCGCGGTGGCCCTGATCACCATCCCCACGGGCGTGCTGCAGGTGGCCGGACCCTCGGTGGGAGGCCCGCTGCTCGCCGCCGTCGGCCCGGAGGCCACCTACCTCATCAGCGGCGGCGGCTTCGTGCTCGGCGCCCTGCTCATGATCGCCATCCCCATCAAGGGCAGGACCGCGATGGCCACCGCCTCCGCCCTCTCCTTCTTCACCGACGTGGCGGAGACCGTGCGCCACCTGCGCCGCGACTCCCTGCTCGTGTGGGTGCTCACCCCGGCCACGCTGATCACGCTCTTCGCCGGGACCATCCTGCTCATGCGCCCCGTATTCGCCAAGGACGTGCTGGACGTGGGCGAGCTCGGCTTCGGCTGGCTGAGCGCCATGTTCGGGCTGGGCAGCGTGGCCGGGTCGATCGCCGTCGTCGCCCTCGGCGAGCGGCTCCGGCTCAAGGGCCTCGTGCTGCTGCTGGCCCCGCTCGACTGGTGCGCCTGCATGATCGCCTACGCGCTCTCGCCCTGGTTCGCGCTCACGCTCGGCATCGAGTTCGTCATGGGCATCAGCTCGCCCTTCTGGATGACGTCCATGATGACCATCCTCCAGATCCGCGTGCCCGAACGCCTCCGCAGCCGCGTGCTCGCCGTCTACTTCATGGTGCTCCAGTTCATGCAGCTGAACTGGCTCTATTCGGGCGCGCTGGCCGACCGCATCGGCGACCGCGAGGCCCTGTTGGTGATGGGCGCGATCCCGTTCGGGCTGCTCATCCTCATGCTCATCTTCATCCGCCCGCTGGTCACGCTGGGCAGCGCCCGCAACCCGCTCGTCACCTGGGAGCCGCCGGACGACGACGGGAGTACTGCTACGTAAGGGTTCGACGCACGCGCTCGGCCATGCGGGCGGCGCGCTCGCACGCCTGGCGCGCCGCGATCTCGTCCTGCATCCACTTGTCCCGCTTGTTCGACTTCCACAGGCCCGCCAGCGTGAGCGTATCGCGCTTCTTGCCCCCGTTACAGGGCTGACAGAGCAGCACACGGTTATCGATGGTGTTCTTGCCGCCATCTGCACGCGGACGAATGTGATCCAGTTGCATGAACGGACCTTCAAGGGAGCGCCCGCAACCGCCGCAGATGACGTTCTTCCCATCGGCCTGCGCTTCCTCAAGATAGGCGCGGATTTCGGGGTGCCGCAGCGTCTCCCACCTGGCGGGCTGGTACTGCGGGGGGAGATCGAACGCTGGGGCGGCGATTTCGCGGTCGTCCGTGCGGTCGGGCGGAGTGGTAGCGTAGTGGACCTCGCCATGCGCCAGAAGCCGCTGCTGGCTCTTTTCCTTATGCGCCATACCCCGCCGTAGACTCTCGGGAACGATGTCGGGAATTAGTCTGCCATCGGCGAAACGGACAGCGATCTCGGCTCGAATATCCGTCGGCAGCTTGGACACATCAAGGTTCTCTTCCTTGACATGAGCGCAGACCTCGGCCAAGATATCGTTCTTCACGCTCGCCACGTCCATCACCCCAGCACCAACGAGCCGAACGACTACCGCCATCATTGCTCCATTCCAGAAGTCAATGCCAATCCACTGACGGTGGAGGCGCTCGGCAGCGACAACGGTAGTAGCACAGCCTGCGAAAGGGTCGAGCACGATGTCGCCCTCGTTGGAAGACGCCTTGATAATACGTTCGTAGAGCTTCAACGGTTTCTGCGTCTTGTATCCGTAGTTTTCTGCTCTGATATTACGCACCATCGAAATGTCTATCCACCAATCCTCAATAACCTTCCCTTCTTCGTTGATTTCCCGCGAAGAAAAATCCATACCATCCGTTGGTTCTCCTCCATACTTGGAGCGCGCAACAGAAGATGCAGCATAAGGAACTCGTACTTCGTTACGATTGAATGGGGTTTCCTTGCTCTTTGCGTAGAAGAGAATGACATCATGTTTTCGTGGGAACCAATTGTGGGTATTGCTCGGTCCAGTGTACGCCCACACAATCTCGTTCCTGAAGTTGCCTCTCCCGAAGATGGAATCGAGCATCGCCTTCAGGTAGTGCGATGCTGTGTGGTCGCAATGCAGGTACAGGCTCCCGTCGTCCCGGAGCACCCTGTGCATCTCCATGAGTCGCACGCCCATATAGCACAGGAACGCGCCCATGTCGCTCCCGTCCTCCTTCTGCTTCCCCTTCTTCTTCCAGATCGCGTTCGCCGTATCGATGACTTCCCACACGGCGGGCTTGTCGTCCTTGATGGCGTCGATCCACTCCGCATGGACGTCCTCTTCCCAGCGCCAGCGGTCCTCGAACTTGCCGCCAGCGGCGAGGGAGTCGGGCGTGGCATGGAAGTCACGGCCCTTGTTGAAGGGCGGGTCCGTGGCGATGAGGTGGATCGTGCCGGAGTCGATGGCTTGGAGGAACTTGAGGTTGTCGCCGTGGAAGAGCGTGCGGTTAAAAAAGTTGGGTTCGGGCATGGGCGTACCTTGCGCTGCCGCTGGAGCCTATCACACGCCGGAGGCCGCGCGGTCGTAGAGCTCGATGAATTCGCCGGAGGGGCCGACGATCTGGGCGAAGCCGGAGCCGTCCGGCGGGAAGAGCCAGCGGCCCGCGCCGCCCGCATCCACGCGCCCGGCGATGGCCGCGAGGTCGGCGTTGAGCAGGCGGAAGTGGTTCGAGCCCGGGTAGCGCTTGCCCGCGTCCGGGGGCGCGACGGGCGTGCCCTCCTCCACCACCAGCTCGACGCGCCCGCCGCCGCCCGCCAGCGTCCAGCGCTCGTCGCCGTCGCCGTCCGTGGCCAGCGGGGAGAGGCGGTAGCCGAGGGCGCGCGCGTAGAAGCGCCAGGCGGCGGCGAAGCCCGCGCGCGTGTAGTGGACGCGGGCGAAGGGTTCGCCGCGCGTGAGCGCGCAGGCCTGCCCGTCGAGCGTGAAGGCGATGCCGTCGTCGCCGTCCGCGCCCGCCGCCGCGCGCGCGAGCTCGGGGGCCGTTGCGCGCAGGGCCCGCCAAGCCGCGTCGGGGTCGGCGGCGGCGATGCCGATGGTGAGGTCGCCCTGCGCGGGCGAGTCGCCCGGGCGCTCGCGGCGGGTGGCTGCGGCGGTCAGCTCCACGAGGTCGAGCTGCTGGCCGGTGGCCGGATTTTCGACGGTCCAGGTGCGGATTTCGTCGCCGAGCAGGGGCGCGATCAGCTGGCCGATGGCGTCGCCGGGCTCGTTGCGGTAACGGCGCGGCTCGCCGCCGCCCCCCTCCACGTCGGTGAAGCCGAGGGCGGCGATGGCGGCGGTGGTCGCCTCCAGGTCGCGCACGGCGAGGCCGTGGTGCGCCTGCGTGACGGCGGCCATCGCTAGGCGCCCGCGCCGGGGGCGAGGGCTGCGATTTCGCGCAGGCCCCGTTCGCGCGGCGTGCCCGAGGCCGCGAACAGGTACGACTGGCCGGTGGGGCCGTCGGGGCCGTGGGCGAGCACGTGCAGGGCCGCGCGCGCGATGTCGGCGGGCATGATCTCCGCCGGGGAGTCGTGCGTGGCGCGGAACATGGGCGAATCGGTAGCGCCCATGCAGAGCGCGTTCACGCGGATGCCGTGCGGCTTCAGCTCGACCGCCCAGGTCTCCGTCAGCCGCCACTGCGCCCACTTGGCGCAGTCGTAGCCGGTGGCGGGCGCGAGGCCGGTGATGAGGTGGCCCTCGTGCACGTGCTCGGTGATCACGTTGAGGATGTCGCCGCCGCCCGCCGCGCGCATGGCCGGGACCGCCGCCAGGGCGCAATGGAAGCTGCCCAGCGCGCAGATGTCCATCGAATCCCGGAAGGCGCGCGCCTGCGATTCGTAGGTGCCCGAGGTGAGCGCCGTATCGACCCACACGGCGGCGTTGTTCACGAGGATGTCGATGCGCCCGAAGCGCTCGAGCACGCCGTTCATGGCGCGGCGCACCTGCGCCCGGTCGGCCACGTCGCAATCGACGGCGAGGCCCTCGCCGCCCGCCGCGCGCACGAGCCGCACGGTCTCGGCGTTGTTGGCCGCGTCGACGTCGAGCGAGGCCACGCTGGCCCCCTGTTCCGCGAAGGCGACGGCGAACCCCCGTCCGATGCCCTCGGCCCCGCCGGTCACGACCGCGACCTTTCCCTCGAGCTGCATGACGCGCCTCCCCTGCTCCGTCGAGCGCGCCGATTCTGGCCCATCGCGCGCCGTTCCGCCAGACGCCCCAGCGCCGCCCCGCTAGAGTGGCGGGCATGGACGCGGACCGCTACCTCGCCGCCAACCGCCGCCGCTGGGATGAGCGCGTCGCCATCCACCGGCGCTCGGACTTCTACGACGCGGCGGGCTTCCTCGCGGGGGGCAGCGCGCTGGAGCCGCTCGAACGCGAGGAGGTGGGCGCGGTCGCGGGCCACACGCTCGTCCACCTGCAGTGCCATTTCGGCCTGGACACGCTCTCGTGGGCGCGGCTGGGGGCCGCGGTCACGGGCCTCGATTTCTCCGCGGAAGCGGTGCGCGAGGCGCGCGCCCTCGCCCGCGAGGCCGGGCTCGCGGGCGAATTCGTCGAGGCCGACGTGTACGACGCCGTCGCGGCCCTCGGCGGGCGCGCCTTCGACGTCGTCTACACGGGCAAGGGCGCGCTCAACTGGCTGCCCGACGTCGGGCGCTGGGCCGCAACGGCGGCGGCGCTGGTCGCCCCCGGCGGGCGCTTCTACCTGCTGGAGTTCCACCCCTTCGGCGACGTGTTCGACGATGAGGCGGACTCCCTGCGTTTGCGCTACCCCTACTTCCCCCGCGCGGAGCCGCTGCGCGTCGACGATCCGGGCACCTACGCGGACGCCGCCGCGCGGACCGTGCACAACGAGGCCTACGAGTGGATGCATCCGCTGGGCGAGGTCGTCTCCGCGCTGGTCGCCGCGGGCCTGACCATCGAGTTCCTGCACGAGTTCGACTACACGCTCTACGAGCGTTTCCGCTTCATGCGGCGCGAGGGGCGCGCGTGGACGCTGCCGGAGCACCGCGAAAGCGTGCCCCTGCTCTACTCCATCCGCGCCCGCAAGCCCGTCTGAGCCAGCGCGTCCAGCTCCGCCAGCAGGGACGGCCAGAGGGAGCGCGCGGGCCAGGCGAAGGCGTCCGCGCCCGCGTCCCGCCGCGCGCTCCAGCCGTCCGCGGGCGCGCCCCGCCGCAGGCGCGCCGCGAATTCGCGCCAGACGGCCACGGGCTCGCGGTAGACGCGCAGGGGCGCGGTCCAGCCCTCCGTCAGCGAGACGCGGGGGAAGCGGTCGTGGTCGCGCGCGGCGCGGCGCGGGGCGCAGGCGTCGTGCGCGCCGGGCAGGTCGTGCGCCGCGCACACGCCGAGCACGCCCCAGCGCCGCGCGAAGGCGGGGAATGCGGCCAGCGGCGCGTCCTCCAGCGCGAGGAAGGCGTCGAGGCAGCCGTCGGGCGATCCGCCGCGCGCGAAACCCCGGTCGGGCGTGTCCGCCGCGCGCACGCGCCACAACAGCCAGCCGCCGCCGTCCGCCTCCTCGAGCACGGCGGCGTCGAGGGGCACGGCCAGCGTCCGCGCCGCGCTCACTCCGCGAGCGTGGCCAGGTGCGCCGCGAACCGCTCGAACGTCTGCCGCACGCCCCACTCCATACCCGATTCGAGGTGGCCCGCGCGCGTCTCCGCCGACGGATGCAGGACGACGGCGGTGAGGCGCGTGCCGCCCGCTCCCTCCGCGTCGAACGTGGTGGTGACGACGGTCTCGATGTCGGGCATCCCCTCCCACGCCTCGGTGTTGACGATGCGGTGGGGCGGCGCGACTTCGCGGTAGACGCCAAACAGGCCCGTCTCCTCGCCCTCCGCGTCGCGCGTGACGAAGCGCCAGCGCCCGCCCGCGCGCAGGTCCTGTTCGCAGGCGATCAGCTCGTGCCCCTCCGGCCCGTACCAGTGCCTCATGCTTTCGCAATCGGTCCAGGCCGCGAAGACGCGCTCCGGCGGCGCGGGCAGCGAGCAGGCCATGACGATCTCGCGCTCGCCGCGCGCCTCCAGGGTGAAGCCGATGTCAGCGCCTTCGGTCATCGTTCCGCTCCCGTCAGCGTCCCTTGAAGACGGGCGGGCGCTTCTCCATGAAGGCGCGCCGCCCCTCCACGTAGTCCTCGCTGGCGAAGCAGGCCTCCACCATGCGCTCGATGGCGTCGAGGTCGCGCTCGCCCGCGTCCTTCTCCACCTCCGCGACGGAGGCCCGCAACAGGCGCAGGGTGAGGGGCGCGTTGGCGGCGATGGCGTCCGCCATGCCCGCCACCGTCGCCTCCAGCTCGTGCGCGGGCGCGACGCGGTTGACCAGCCCCCAGCGCAGGGCGTCGGCGGCGGGAAAGCGCGCGCCCGTGAGCAGGATTTCGCGTGCCGCCGCCGCGCCCACCGTCCGCACCAGCTGGCGCGTGCCGTCGAAGCCGTAGCCCAGCCCGAGGCGCGCGGCGGGGATGCCGAACTGCGCGTCCTCCGAGGCCACGCGGAGGTCGGCCCGCAGCGCCGTGAGCAGCCCGCCGCCCATGCAGTAGCCGCGGATCATGGCGATCAGCGGCTTGCCCAGCCCGGCGTAGGCGCGCGCGGCCTCCGCGCCCACGCGGTCGAACTCGGCGATGGAGGCCGGATCGGAGCGGCGCCGCTCGAACTCGGAGATGTCCGCGCCGGAGACGAAGGCCTTGTCGCCCGCCCCCGTCATCACCACCACGCGCACCTCCGGGTCGTCGCGGAAGGCGCGCAGGATCACGGCCACGGCCCGCTGCATGTCGAGGCTGAGCGCGTTGCGGCGCTCGGGGTTGTTGAAGATCATCCAGCCGCGGCCGCCCTCCGTGCGGGCGATCATGCGGTCCGTCTCGAGCTCCATGCGCGTTTCCTGACCGGGGCGCGTCCCGCCCATGGTATGGGAGGCCGCGGGCGGGAACGGCGCCCCCCGCAAGCCTACCGCGCTTGCGCGCCTGCGCGCTATCTGCCAACATCCGCCGCGACTCTGGACAAGTCAAACCCAGGCCGGGGCCGGCAGCTGGACGGGGCGTCCTCCGCCCCCTTGGCGGCCAACCGGATACTGGTGGACTTGTCCAGAGTACGCCCGCGTCCCAGTCACAAGGGGGCTTTCGTGAAGCGTACGCCGCGCCACAGTTTCATCGCCGTCGCCTTGGCCGGAGTGTTCGGCCTCGCCCTGCTGATGGGCGCGGATGCGCAATCGGGCGCGACCGCCAACGTCGAGGTGCGCGTCTGGCAGCGCGTCACCGACGCGCGGGCGCTCTACATCAGCGCGCGGCCCGAGGGCGGCAGCTGGCGCACGCTCGGCACCATCCCCATCGAAATAAGCGGCATCAGCGGCTCCCGCGCCTACCGCTACGGCGACATCACCGTGACCGTCCCCCGCACGGGCGCGCCCGCCGCCGTGGTTGAGGTGCGCGTCTGGCAGCGCGTGCGCGACGACCTCAGCCTCTACATCAGCGCACGCCCGCGCGGCGGCTCGTGGGGCACGCTCGGCACCATCCCGCTCGACATGTCCGGGCGCAGCAGCACCGGCACTTTCCGCTACGGCGACATCACCGTGCGCGTCCCCCTGCCCGCCGCCGCGCCTACGCCAACGCCGTCGCCCTCCACGAGCGGCCGCGACGCCGAGACCTGCGACTTCGCGGACTCCGCGAAGAAAGTCGTGGCCAGCACCGTCAAGGTCACGACGGCGAGCAGCACTGGCTCGGCCTTCTACGTCGGCAACGGCGAGTTCGTGACGGCGGGGCACGTGATCGATGACGTGCGCACGGCCACGCTCACGAACGCGCGCATCAACGTTACCGCCTCAGTCGTCGGCTACTTCCCCGGCACGGAGGGCGACGTGGGCGTCCTGCGCGCCTCGGGCGTCACGCTCGCGCCGCTCGAATGGGCGGGCAGGATGGGCATCGGCGAGGCGGTCACCTTCGCAGGCTATCCGCATGGCTTGGGCACGAACGCTTCCATCAGCCGCGGCATCGTCTCGCGCCTCTTGACCGCGGGAGGCGTCTCCTACATCCAGACGGACGCGCAGATCAACCCGGGCAACAGCGGCGGGCCGCTCTTTGACGAGTGCGGGCGCGTGGCGGGCGTGGCCAGTGCCCGCATCGACCGCAGCGCGTCTGGCCGGCACGCCGAGGGGCTGGGCTTCGCCGTGGCCGAGCCGAGCCTGAGCCGCCTGCTCATCAGCATCCGCGCCGGTTCCGGGCCCGCCGCGCAGGCGCAACCTACGTGGGAGCAGATCGACGCGCTTGAGGATGCGGTCGTCGATGCCTGGAACGAGAACATCACCGCGCTCAACGTGCTTGGCGACCAGTGGGAGAGTATCCACGACCAAGAGGATCCGCCCTCGAACAGGCTCGCGACCAACGCCCGCGGGCGACGCGACCTCGCGCAGGCCACGCTGGACCGACTGACGCCCCTGCGCTCCGACCCGGCGACGCGGAACTCCACCGCCCAGCGCAACATTGAAGCCGCAATCGCTTACTGGACCGCCAATGTTGCGAGACTGGAAGCGCAAGAGAGCTACGCCCTCGACATCGGTACATGGGGCGAGGTGCTGTCAGAGGAGGTCAAGCGGGCCGATGCCCTTGTGACCTACCGGCGCGAGAAGTGCGAACTCTGGCAGGTCATGTACTCGAACTGGCAGGAAGCGTGCGACGATGTCAGCGACGCGGAGCAGGCCGCTGCGGACAGCCGCGCGGAGGCGGAAGAGCAGGCCGTCTGGGAACAGCGGGATGCGTTCGATGATACCGTGAACGAGCGTTGGAGCGAAGCATCTGACAATCTCGGCGCACTGGATGATCAGTGGGACGCCATCAGCGACTCCGAGTATCTCCCTTCGCAGAGGCTTGCGAGGATCGCCCGCCAACAGGCTGCGATCAGCCGTGAAGTGCTGACCTTCCTGCGCGGTTTGTCCGGCGATCCGGCACTGGCCAACGCGACCGTGACCAGCTCGTGGCGAGCGGCGATTACCTACTGGGAACGCTACCTCGAAGAGGTCCAGGCATGGGAGGCGTACGCGCTGAACCGCGTGCAGGAGGCGAGCGTCGATCAGGCGAACGACCGCAGGAACGCCGCCTACACTGCGTACCTGCGGGCGAGGTGCGACCTCTGGCGGCTCCAGGAGTACACGAACGCCGACGAGCTGTGCGCGGAGGCCGGGCGGTAGCCCCCTAGACGACGCCGCGGGCGCGCAGGTCGCGGATGGCCTCCGCGCCCAGGCCGAGTTCGCGCAGGATTTCGTCGGTGTGTTCGCCCAGCTCGGGCGTGGGGCGGTGGGATGGGGGCTGGGGCGTGCGCGTGAGGGAGATGGCCTGCCCCACGACGCGGATGTCGCCGAGCAGGGGATGGGCCACCGGCCGCGCCATGTCCAGCGTCCCCACCTGCGGGTCCGCGAAGACCTCGTCGATGGCGTTGATGGGGCCGCAGGGCACGCCCGCCTCGTTCAGCGCCGCGATCCAGTCCGCGCTCGTGCGCGAGGGCGTGACGGCGGCGATGCGCGCGTTCAGGGAGGCGCGGTTGCGCGAGCGCAGCTCCGTCGTGGCGTACTCCGGCGCGGCGATCAGCTCCGGCAGGCCGAGGGCGCGGCAGAGCCGCCCCCAGAGCACGCTCCCCGAGGCGGCGATGTTGATGTGGCCGTCCGCCGTGGGGAACACGCCCGTGGGGATGCTGACGGGGTGGTCGTTGCCCGCCTGGGGCGCGACCTCGCCCGCGATCAGCCAGCGCGCCGCCTGGAAATCGAGCATCTGGATCTGCGCCTCCAGCAGCGAGGTATGCACCCACTGGCCCTCGCCCGAACGCTCGCGCTCGAACAGGGCCAGCAGCACGCCCTGCGCCAGCAGCATCCCCGCCGACAGGTCGGCGAGGGGGATGCCCGCGCGCACGGGCCCCTGCCCGGGCAGGCCCGTGATGGACATGAGCCCGCCCAGCCCCTGCGCGATCTGGTCCAGCCCGGGGCGGTCGCGGTAGGGGCCCTCCTGCCCGAAGCCGGAGACGCTGCCGTAGACGATGCGCGGGTTCACGGCGCGCACGGCCTCGTAGTCGATGCCGAGGCGGCGCTTCACGTCGGGCCGGTAGTTCTCGATAACCACGTCCGCGTCCTCCGCCAGACGCAGGAAGAGGCCGCGCCCCTCCGGCGCCTTCAGGTTGAGCGTGAGGCCGCGCTTGTTGCGGTGCAGGTTCTGGAAATCGTAGTCGTGGCGCTCGCCGGTGATGCTTTCGGGGGCGTCGGGGCGTGGGGGCTGCTCGATCTTGATCACCTGCGTGCCCCAGTCGGCCAGCTGGCGCGCGCAGGTCGGCCCCGCGCGCGCGCGCGTCAGGTCGAGCGCGCGCAGTCCCTCCAGCGGCAGCCGCGATTCGCTCACGTTCCCTCCCGCGCCGATCCTACGCAGGCGCTATCGTGTGCGCGAAGGAGCGCCGCCATGTCCCGCCTTCCGCCGCTCGACGAAGGGGGCCTCGCGCCCGAACAGCGCCGCGTGGCCGAGGCCATCCGCGACGGGCCGCGCGGCGCGGGCGCGTCCGTGCTGGCGGGGCCCTTCGGCGTGTGGCTGCACAGCCCGGGGCTGGCCGGCCCCGCGCAGGCGCTGGGCGCGCACTGCCGCTTCGGCGCGTCGCTCCCGCGCGACGTCTCCGAGTTCGCCATCCTGCTCACGGCCAAACGCTGGCGCGCGCAGTACGAGTTCTGGGCGCACGCCCGTCTGGCGCGCGAGGCGGGCGTGCCCGACGACGTGATCGAGGCCATCCGCACGGGCGCGCCCTTCACGCCGGAGCGCGCCGACCTGGCCCTCGTGCAGCGGCTCGTGGGCGAGTACTTCGAGACCAGCCGCGTCTCCGACGCCACCTACGGCGAGGCGCTGGCGGCCTTCGGCGAACGCGGCCTCGTCGACCTCGTGGGCACGGTGGGCTACTACGGCCTCGTCTCCGCCACGCTCAACGTCTTCGAGGTGGAGCTGCCGCCGGGCGAGGCCGAGCCGCTGCCCTGACGCTTCCCGCCCGCGCCGGAGCGCTCAGAGGTCGAAGTCGATGTCCAGGTGCTGGAGGCCGCGCACGCCGCCGCGTCCGGGCGGCGGGAAGGCGATGCCCTCGTTGGGCACGTCGGCCAGCCGCGGGTTCTTCAGCGTCTCCAGCAGGATGCGCGAGGCGATGACCGACTCCTGCCGCGCCAGCGCGTAGCCCATGCAGAAGTGCGTCTCCTGTCCGAAGCCGAGGTGGCTGGCCACTCCGTCCTTCCAGTAGCCCGTGCGCAGCTCCTTCCCGAAGTAGAGGTCGTCGCGGAAGATGTCGAAGCGGTCGGGGTTCTTGAACACGCGCTCGTCGCGGTTGCCGGAGCCGAGGCCGAGCCATGCCGTGGCGCCCACGGGCAGCACGCGGTCGCGCAGCTCCACCTCCACCTTCGCGCGGCGGCGCTGCCAGTGGTTGGAGCCGTCGAAGCGCAGCATCTCCGTGAACACGCGGTCCATGAGCGCGGGATCGTCGCGCACGGCCTCGTACTGCGCGGGGTGGCGCAGCAGGTTCCACCACATGGCGTCGATGGCCTTGTGCGTGGTGTCGCCGCCGCCCACCAGCAGCAGGGCCACGTAGCCGCGGATCTGGTCGCGCGTCATGTGCGCGCCGTCCTTCTCGGCGTGGCAGAAGGTGGAGAGCAGGTCGTCGCGCGGCTCGGCCATGCGCGCGTCGATGAGCGGGTCGAGGTAGGCGAAGAGCTCGTCGCGCGCCTTCATGCCGCGGCGGAAGTGGGCGCGCCCGTAGCCATTCCCCGCGAACAGCTCGTCGTAGATGTGCTCGAAGTAGTCGTTGTCCGCCTCGGGCAGGCCGAGCATCCCCGCGATCACGCGGATGGGGAAGCGCGCGCTGAACTGGGCCACGAGGTCCACGCGCCCGCGCGCCGCCTGCCCCGCCGCGCGGTCCGCGCGCGCGTTCGCCAGGAAGCGCCCGACGATGTCCGCGGCGATGCGCTCGATGAGGGGCACGCGCGCGAGCAGGCGGTTGCCCACGAATTCGCCCGCCACGATGCCGCGCAGCCACACGTAGTCCGGCCCCTCGCCCAGCTCGTTCAGCGTCTGGCCGAGGGGCGTGTCCGAGCCGAACTTGAACTTGCCGCGCGGGTCGTAGACGGCGCGCGTGAACTGCGCGTTGTTCTTGTAGATGGCCCAAATGTCCTCGTAGCGCGAGACGATCCAGCGGTTCTGGAACTTGTCCTGGTAGACGGGCTCGTGGTCGCGCAGCCGCCGGTAGAGCGGGAAGGGATCGACGCGGAACTCCTCGGTGAGGAATTCGCCCGGCTCGATCAGGCCGGGGTCGCTCGCGGTCGGCGCGGTCATGGCCGCCTCCTTCATTCGCCGTCGCGCATCCAGCGGGCGATGCGCTCGCCGATCATGATGCAGGTGAGGTTCGTGTTGGCGCGCACGATGGTGGGCATGATGGAGGCGTCGGCCACGCGCAGCCCCTCCACGCCGTGCACGCGCCCGTGCGCGTCCACCACCGCGTCGGGGTCGTCCGCGGGCCCCATGCGCGCGGTGCCGGCGGGATGGAAGTTGTGCGAGCCCGCGGCGCGGATGTGCGCGTCCAGCGCCGCCTCGTCCGCGAACGCCTCCGCGGGCGGCGTCTCCAGCGCCTCCGCGTACTGCGCGATGGCGGGGCGCCCGGCCATGCGCCTGCACAGCCGCAGCCCCTCGCGCAGGCGGCGCACGTCCTCCTCCTCGGCGAAGAAGTTGAGCTCGATGCGCGGCTGGTGGCGGAAGTCGGCGCTCTCCACGCGCAGCCGCCCGCGCGAACGGGGGCGCTGCAGGATGGCCAGCAGCGCGAAGCTCCCCTCGCGCCCGGGGAAGTGGTTGACCATGTAAATCTGCATGTCGTTCGGCTCGCCGCCCGCGGCCCCGTAGCGCAGCATCGTCTGCACGGGCGGGTCGGGCAGCACGGAGACGCCCGCTTTGGCGCGGCAGGTGAGCGCCACGAGCGGGTGGTCGATGAGGTTGCGGCCCACGCCCGGCGACTCCCGCGCGAGGGGCGCGCCGATGGCCTCCACCTCCTCGCGCGCGCCGACGCCGGAACGCACGAGGATGGGCGGCGACTGGACGGCCCCCGCCGCGAGCACGACCTCGCGCCCCGCCACGCGCTGCAGCTCGCCGCCGCACTCCGCCTCCACGCCCGCCGCGCGCCCGTCCTCGATCAGCACGCGGTTGACGAGGCAGCCGCCGCGCACCGTCAGGTTGAGCCGGTGGCGGGCGGGATCGAGGTAGGCCATGGCCGTCGAGATGCGCGTATCGCCCTCGCGGTTCTGGGCCATGGGGCTCACGCCCGTGGCCTCCGGATGGTTGAAGTCCGCCGCGTAGGGGAAGCCCTCCTCGCGGCAGACGTCGATGAAGGCGCGCTGCAGGGGGCGCAGCTCGTCGGCCCGCCAGCGCACGATGGGCAGGGGGCCGTTCGCGCCGTGGAAGTCGCCCCCCATGTCGCGGTCGCGTTCGAGCGCGCGGAAGAAGGGCAGGCAGTCCGTCCAGGCCCAGCCGTCGTTCCCCAGCGCGGCCCACTCGTCGAAATCCTCGGGCGCGCCGCGGATGGCGAGCGTGCCGTTCACCGCCGAGGAGCCGCCCGTCACGCGCCCGCGGGGGTAGGCCACCTCGCGCCCGGGCACGGCCTCCGCCGTGAAGCCCCAGTCGTGGTCGGTCACGGAGACTTGGTGGGCGTAGCGCAGGTCGTGGGGCGTGGCCTCGCGGCCCGCGTAGTCGGGCCCCGCCTCGAGCAGCAGCACGGAGCGGTCGGCGTCCTCGCTGAGGCGCGCGGCCAGCGCCGCCCCGGACGATCCGGCCCCCACCACGATGACGTCGTACGCGCTCACGGGCGCAAGCATACGCCGCCGCGCGCCCCCCGCCGGTGCTTCGCTAGGCGCGCTTCACCTCGGCGTACTGCGGGGGCGGGCCCTCGCCCAGCCACGTCTTGCCCATGAGCCCGTAGTGGCGCCAGCTGACGCCGCCGTGCGCCGCCGCCTGATGCGCGTCGCGCAGCTTGCGCTCCAGCGGGTGGGTCATGCGGCTGGCCGTCGTGCCCGCCGTGTTGTGGATCACGTCGACCACGCGGCGCGAGGCCTGCGCGGCGTGCGTGGAGGCCAGCAGCCCCAGCCGCAGCAGCGGCCATTCGGGGATGGAGCGCCCGCCGTCGAGCGGCCCCAGGTTCTCCTCGATGTCCGCCTGCGTCTCCAGCACGAAGGCGCGCGCGGCGTGCAGCGTGGCCTCCATCTCGCCCAGCCGGATGTAGGCCTCGGGCTGGTCCTTGAGCACGGAGCCGGACATCCACGGCGTCTTCGTGAGCGCCAGCTCGGTGAAGGCGTCGATGGCCCCGCGCGCGATGCCCAGCGCCACGGCCGCCTTGTTGTAGGGCACCTGCGAGGGGTTGCGGAGCGTCGGGTTCTCCCAGTGCTCCGTGGAGGCCAGCGCGTTCTGGGGCAGCACGTGCTTCGGCGGCACGTAGCCGTCCACGATGCGCACGTCGTGGCTGCCGGAGCCGCGCAGCCCGGCCATGTCCCAGGTGTCCACCGGCTCGAACTCGCCGCGCGGCACCATGAAGGAGGCGTCCGCCGGTTCGCCCGTCTCCTCGTCCACGGTCTCCGCCGCGGGGTTGAGCACGAGGTTCCAGGTGGCGTTGTAGCAGCCGCTGGCGAAGGCCCCCTGATAGGTCGTGCGCCAGCCGTCGCCCTCGCGTTTGGCCGTGCGTCCGGGGAACTCGCCGTTGGGCGTGCCCAGCCCCGAGCAGACGAGCAGGTCCCAGTCGTCGCTGATCTCGTGCGCGAAGGCGGGTTCCATCTGGCGCAGCACGAGCGAGTTGATCTCGGAATTGATCTGCACGCACCAGCCGATGGAGCCGTCGATCGCGGCGGAGGCCTCGATGGCCTCGATCTGCCCGTGCGCGAACAGATTCTCGCCGCCCAGCTCGGTGGGCATGGCGAAGCGGTAGAGCCCGGCCTTCGCCATCTCCTTCGACACCCAGTCGGGCAGCCGCCGCAGCTGCTGCGCCTCGTCGCCGCCCTCCGCCAGCGCCTCGCGGATGCCGGCGATGCGCTCCACCACCGGCGTCTTCGCCAGCTCCGCGCTCCGGTCCAGAATCTCCTGTCGCACCATGGCCGCGCCCTCCGTTCGCTTCGGGTTTCGCGCGGATGATACCGGAGCGGCGCGCGCCCGTGTGCTACGGTGGGCGGCATACCGTTCGCGGAGGCCCCCCATGCCCGACGTCGCGCCCGTTCCCGACGGCTACACCGCCGTCACGCCCTACCTCGTGGCCGAGGACGCCCCCCGCCTCATCGAGTTCCTCGCCGAGGCCTTCGGGGCGGTCGAGCGCATGCGCATCCCCATGCCCGACGGCGGCCTCGGCCATGCCGAGGTCGAGATCGCCGGGGCCGCCGTCATGCTCAGCTCCGCCGCCCCGCCCGAATTCGCGCCCACGCAGTCCCAGCTCCACCTCTACGTCGAGGACGTGGACGCCGTGTACGAGCGCGCGGTGGGCGCGGGCGGCGCCGCCGTCGCCGAGCCCGCCGACCAGTTCTACGGCGACCGTCTGGGCCGCGTGGCCGACCCCGCCGGCAACGTCTGGTCCATCGCCACGCACGTCGAGGACGTGACCCCGGAGCAGATCATGGAGCGCATGGCGGCCATGGGCGAAGGCTAGCGCCATCGTGCTAGAGTGACGGCATGGCGCTGACCTTCGACACGGGCAAACACGCGCGCGCCATCCGCGAGGGTGGCGTGCCCGCGCCCGCCGCCGACGCCATCGTGGACGCGATCGCGGACGCCACGGACTCGCTCGTCACGGAGGAGTTCCTGCGGAACGAGCTGGCCCTCCAGACCGAGCGGCTGCGCGCGGAGATGTGGCGCGCCATGTACCTGTTGCTCGGCGCCGTGACGCTCAGCGTCTCCGCCATCGCGGGCATCGCGTTGGCCATCGCCAAGCTGTTCTAGGAGGGCGCATGGAGAGCGTGCTGGAGGGGCTTGAGGACGACATCGATGCAAGCAGGGGCTTGATTGTACGGGTCGAAGGCTGTAGCGTACCCAGAGAATCGCGCCCTAGAAGAAGCAAGGAGTAGCCATGACGGATCTGACGAAAGAAGAATGGCTCAAGCTCCAAGTGGAGAAGGCTGAGGCGCATCCGGAGATGGTGAAGCTGGTCGAAAAGATCAGCGCTCTTACGGATGAACAGATCGAAGACATCTCTAGTAAGAGCGAAGAGTACGTGGAAAGCATGAGGGTGACTCAGTCCCTGCCCGGTGCTGAAATCGTCGATTTCCTTGCTAACCTGTTGGAAGTGTCTGACGCAACTGCAACGGCACTTATTGTCCTCTACTGGCGAATGAGGAACCGCAAAGACAAGGGCGATTAGGCGGAAGCTGCGTGCCCGCGCCCGCCCTGTTCGCGGAAGCGCGCTCAGTCGCGCAGGCGCACGCGGAACTGCGCGGGGTCCAGCCCGGCGTGCTTGACGATGAGCCGAGCGTTGCTGGCGCAATAGCGAGCATCGAACTTCCCTTCAAGCCAAAACGGGCCAACCTGCAGGGGCTGGGAAAATAGCGCTCCGCTCGGGTGTTCCGGCTCGCTGGCGATGACATGGCGCTTCTGAAGCGTGATGGGCGGCAGCGTCTCGTCGTAGTGCTCCTCTTGCCAGAGCCATCGCGTCACTTCCACCGGAAGGGCGATCCACGTTTCGATGTCGATTTGCGTGGCATCAGGGAACTGAATTGCGCTGGGCGGAGCGTCGTTCAAAGCGGGATACACGGCTGCCAGCGAATGCCAGCCTATCTCCGTGCCCGCGTCCCACTGCGGCGGCTCGGGTTCGCTGAGCGCCTCCCCGGCGATGTGCGAGAGGAGCAGCGGACGCCAGAGCGCCAGCGCGCTCACGCACACGGCCTCGGCCTCCCCGGCGAGGTCGAAGGCGGCGATGGGGCGCTCGGTCTCCCGGCTGGCCGCGTACAGCTCCCAGCGCCAGCCGTCGGTGATGGCGCCGTACGCCGCGCCCGTCTCGCGCGCCGCGATGAGCAGGGCGTCAACGCTCTCCCGCAAGGGCTCGTCCAGCGCGTGCGCCTCGACCAGCGCCACCAGCCGCCCGTCGTCGAGCAGGCCGTACTCGTGCGCGCCGGAGCCGCTCCGGTATTCGGGGACCACCAGCGCCGGGTCCTCGGTGTCCCAGCCGAGCCGCCGCAGCAGGGGGTCCACGAGGGCGTACCGCGTCAGTGGCTGGCTTTCGCGCAGGGCCGCGCCGTGAAGGTCCGCGACCCTCTGAATGGTCCGAATCAGCGCCAGCAGGTCGTCCAGCGGCATCGCCCGCACTATACCGTATACTCCCGCCCGCGCCCCCATCCCGCGCCCCCATCCCGCGCCCCACAGGAGCCCGCGCATGACCCCCCTCCGCATCGGCCTCATCGGCAGCGGCGGCATCGCCCGCGCCCACATGCACGCCTTCACCGAGCACCGCGACGAGGTCGAACTGGTCGCCGTCTGCGACATCCGCGAGGAGGCCGCGCGCGCCTACGCCGCCGACGCGGGCGTCGATGCGGGCGCCGTCTACACCGACGCCGACGCCCTGCTCGCGCGCGACGACGTGGACGCTGTGGACATCGCCACCATCCACGACCAGCACGCCGACAACGCCATCGCCGCCGCGCGCGCGGGCAAGCACGTGCTGCTCGAAAAGCCCATGGCCACCTCCGTGCCCGAGGCGCGCGCCATCGTCGACGCCTGCGAGGACGCGGGCGTCACCTTCATGGTCGCGCAGATGCTGCGCTACCTGCCCCACTACCGGAACGTGAAGCGCATCGTGGAGGCGGGCGAGCTGGGCCGCATCTGGGCCTGCCGCGCCGACAGCTGGTTCGGGGCCGCCCTGCCCGGCACCATGACGCGCCCCAACTGGTGGGGCTTCGACGGCAAGCGCAACGGCGGCGGCTGCGTGATGATGGTGAGCACCCATCAGGTCGACCTGCTGCGCTACTTCGTGGGCGACGTGGTGCGCGTTTCGGCCAAAACCTGGGGCGACCACCCGCTCATGTCCAACGGCGCCGAGGACCGCGCCGTCGCCTCCTTCGAGTTCGCCAACGGGGCCATGGGCACGCTCCTCTCCAGCTACAGCGCGCGCACGCCGTGGATGTACCAGTCGCTGCTGCTGGGCGAGAAGGGCACCATCTACACGGCCCCGCCGCTCGAGGGCGGCGTCATCGACCAGCACCACGCGCCCGCCATGATCGCCTCCGAGGGGCGCGAGACGCGGCCCGGCCGCAACGGCATCGACGCCTTCACGGAGGTGGCGCCGCTGATGGACGGGCTGGTGGGCGACAATCCCTTCACGAACGAGATCGTGCATTTCGCGCGCTGCATCCGCGACGGCGTGGAGCCCGCGAGCAGCGGTCGGGACAACCTGAACACGATGGAGGCGGTGCACGGCGTGTACGCCTCGGCGGCGGCGGGCCGCCCGGTCGAGGTGTCCGAGCTGTAGGTGGCGCGTTGTGAATAGGTGTGCCACGATGCGCGCGGAAGGGGCTGCGCGTGAACGATCCCGCTTTCCGGTTCATCGACCTGTTCGCCGGAATCGGGGGACTGCGGCGCGGCTTCGACGCGCTGGGCGGGCGCTGCGTCTTCACCTGTGAGTGGGACAAGTACGCCCAGAAGACCTACGCCGCCAACTACGACGACGGCCCCGATCACGTCATGGCCGGAGACATCCGGGACGTCGATCCGCGCGACATCCCCGATCACGACCTGCTGCTGGCCGGTTTCCCCTGCCAGCCGTTCTCCATCGCGGGCGTCAGCAAGAAGAACGCCCTGGGGCAGCCCACGGGCTTCCGCTGCGAAACGCAGGGCACGCTCTTCTTCGATACGGCGCGCATCATCGAGCATCACCGCCCGCGCGCCTTCGTGCTGGAGAACGTGAAGAACCTGCTCAACCATGATCGCGGGCGCACCTTCCAGGTCATCCGGGCCACGCTGGAAGAGGAGCTGGGCTACCGCATCAGCTGGCGCGTGATCGACGCAAAGGGCTTCGTCCCCCAGCACCGCGAACGCATCTTCATCGTGGGCTTCCGCGACGAAACGGAGTGCTCGCTGGACGACCTGGAACTGCCCGACCCGCTGAAGGGGCCGAGGCTGCGGACGATCCTGCACCCCGAGGATGGCAGTGAGGGGAAGGACGGCCACTACACGGACGAGCGGGGGAAGGTGGGCGGGCGGTACGCGCTCACCACGCATCTCTGGTACTACCTGCAGGACTACGCGGAGAAGCACCGCGAGCGCGGCAACGGCTTCGGCTTCGGCCTCGTCGGCCCTGGCGACGTGGCGCGCACCCTCTCCGCCCGCTACTACAAGGACGGCTCCGAGATTCTGATCGACCGTGGCGAGGACCAGAACCCGCGCCGCCTCACGCCCCGCGAGTGCGCGCGGCTGATGGGGTTCGACGCGCCGGGCGGTTCCGATTTCGTCATCCCCGTCTCCGACACGCAGGCGTACAAGCAGTTCGGGAATGCGGTGGTGGCGCCCGTGGCCGGGGCGGTGGCGCGGCACATGGTCCCGCACTTGGTGCGGGAACCCGTCGCGGTGGGCTGACGCTCGTGCCCGACGTGGTGGACGCCCCCACGCGCAGCCGCATGATGTCCGGCATCCGCGGGCGGGACACGAAGCCCGAAATGCTGATCCGCAAGGGCCTCCACGCGCGCGGCTACCGCTACCGCCTCCACGCCCGCACGCTGCCGGGCAGGCCCGACCTCGCGTTCCCGTCGCGCAAGGCCGCCATCTTCATCCACGGCTGCTTCTGGCACGGGCACGACTGCCCGCTCTTCAAGTGGCCGTCCACGCGGGCCGAATGGTGGCGGGCGAAGATCGAGGGCAACCACGCCCGCGACCGTGCCGTGCGCGCCGAACTGGCGGACATGGGCTGGCGGCAGCTCCGCGTCTGGGAGTGCGCCCTCAAGGGCCGCCAGCGGCGTGACCCCGACGACCTGCTGGACCTGGTCGTGGACTGGCTGGACGGCTCCGATCCCGACCGCGAGACGGGAGGCGCATGATGTCGCTGCGGGAACTGGAGGAGTGGCTGGATGAGCAGTCCCGCCCGGGCGTGTTGTGGTTTGTGAAGCGGCTTTCCGGCAACGATACGCGGAGGGCTCAATCCAATCAGTCCGGCCCGTACATTCCGAAGAGCGTTGTTTTTGAAGTTGCCCCGTCCGTGAACAGGACGGATATCCTGAACCCGCGCGTGAGCATTGATGTGAGGGTCGACAGCCACGATGAGTCCTTGTCTGTCAATGCCATTTGGTACAATAACCGATCTCGCGGAGAAGGAACGCGGAACGAGATCAGAATGACGGGTTGGGGCGGTGCCTCCTCTGCCCTTCAGCGCGATGAGAACACCGGCTCCCTCACGCTCTTCGCTTTTCAGATCAACGGTGACGACCCTCGCTGCCGTGTGTGGGTGTGCAGGAATGTGGAGGAGGAGAATGCCGTGGAGGGCTTTATTGGCCCGGTTGATCCGGGGAAGTGGAGAGTCTGGAGGCCTTGATCGCCCGGACCTCATTGAACGGTTGCGCCCCAGAAGGTTTCTCCAGTTTTGATGAATTTCTTCCCTATACGCAGACCGTGCTTCAGCGTCGAAAATCGCGCTCCGGACGTTCGCTGGAATTGCAAATGCGCGAAATCTTTCGTGAAGAAGGGATAGTTGAAGGGCGGGACTACGAATACCAGACCAGGATCAGTGTCGGGCGGCAACCGGACTTTCTCTTCCCCGGCTTGATGGCCTATCGCGACGAATCATTCCCCGCGAGCAATCTTCGCATCCTCGCCGTGAAGACCAGGCTGAAGGAGCGCTGGCGGCAGATACTGGATGAGGCTCCCCGCATCGAACGCAAACACCTGCTGACGCTTGACGATGCCGTGACCGCCCCGCAATTCGCCGCGATGCGCGAAGCGACCATCCAGTTGGTCGTGCCGAAGGGGCTGTGGAAAGATTATCCGACGGAGGCGCGCCCCCATCTCCAGACGCTGGAGGACTTTCTCGGTGAGGTTCGGGAGTCATGAGCCGCCAGAGGTGGTGGCGACGCTAGTTGCCCCAGAAGCGGACGATAGCGTTGCCGATAAGAGTGGCGAGTGCGATAACGATGCTGAGCACCCACGTCCACAAGGAACTGAGGGTGGCCAGCTTGGCATTGGCCAAATCTTCTTTCCGGGCATAGTGTTTGTCCCACTCTCCGGCTCGGTCATCCAACCGCCTTTCCAGCGCCTTGATACGCTCTTCCAGTCGCGTCATGTCATCCGAGCGCGCGAACCTGTCGGCGCGCTCTTCCATCGAGGTCACCCGCTCGCCGAGAGAGGCGCGTCGTTCGTTCACGTCGGCTGCCCCGTGATCTCCGAGCGTTCCACATTTTTGAACCAGTCCCAGATTTCGGTGTAGTACCGGCCAGAGTAGGCACCGTTCAACTTCAGGACGAGGCCGAGGACTTCCTCAATGAACTCCGGACCGGAGATGCCGACGGTCTTCGCCACGTCGCTCACAGTTTCATTGCTGGTCACGAGGTAGGCGGTCTCGCTGAGTGCCGCATGGCTGTTGCCGGGATAGGCGGATTCCAAGCGCGCTTTCAGTTGGTCGTTCTTCTGCTCGAGGATGACGGCGAACGTCGGCATCGCGGCGTCTCCCTTCCTTCAGAGTGGGCGGGCAATGGTACGGCGCGCCCGATCATGCCGCAAGGTTCCTCCTTCGCTCGTGAGATGATTCCCCTTGCCCTCTCCTCAAGAGACTACGCTGGCTGCGCACGTTCTTCAACTTTCTCGAGGGCGCGGCGCAGGGCGGCGCGCTCGTCGGCGGCCCAGCGCTGCGAGAGGGCCGTGTGCGGCGCGAGGCTGGTCGAGCCGTGCCAGGCGCCCGGATAGACGTGCAGCTCGACGGGCACGCCCGCGTCGGCGAGCGCCCGCGCGTAGGCCACGTCCTCGTCCACGAAGAGGTCGAGGTCGCCCACGTTGACGTAGGCGGGGGGCAGGCCGGCGAGGTCCGTGGCGCGCGCGGGGGCGGCGTAGGGGGAGACGCCCTCGCCGCCCGCGTTTCCGGCGAGGTAGGCGTTCCAGCCGGCGAGGTTGGCCTCGCGGTCCCAGGTGCGCGGGTCGGCGATGGCGTGGCTGCTGCGCGTGACGTTGCGGTCGTCGAGCATGGGGTAGACGAGCAGCTGGAAGCAGGGGCGCACGGGGCCGCGGTCGCGGGCGGCCAGCGCCGTGCCCGCGGCCAGCCCGCCGCCCGCGCTGCCGCCGCCGATGGCGATGCGGTCGCGGTCCACGCCCAGCTCGCCCGCCGCGTTCCACAGCCACGCCAGCCCGGCATGGCAGTCCTCCAGCGGGGCGGGGAAGGGGTGTTCGGGGGCGAGGCGGTAGTCCACGGAGGCGACGAGCACGTTCAGCTCGCCGGCGATGGCGGCGCAGTAGGGGTCGCTGCCGCTCACGTCGCCGAACACCATGCCGCCGCCGTGGATCCAGTAGAAGGCGGGCGCGGGGGAGGGCGGGTCGGCGGGGCGGTAGAGGCGCACGCGCACGTCGGGCTCGCCGGGCGGGCCGGGGACGAGGCGGTCCTCCAGCGTCACGCCCTCGGGCAGCGGGGGCCGGGGCGCGGCCGCCAGCAGCTCCCTGAGCTTCGCGCGCGTGCCGGGGATGTCGGACCAGTCGCGCCGGTCGCGCGGGATGGCCGCGAAAACGGGGCGGTGCTCGTCGTCGATGCGGCTGGCGATGTCGATGGGCTCGATGTCCATGCGGTTCCTCCTCGCGCGCGGCGCGGGCAGTGTAGCGCGTGCGCGTCCCGCGCGATTGCTGTAGTATCCCTGCGATGCTGACTGCGGGATGCCTGTTCAGCGGCATGGGGGGATTTGCGTCCGGCCTCGACGCGGCCGGGTTCAAAATCCTCTGGGCGAATGATAACGACGCGTTCGCCTGCGAGACCTTCCGACACCGTTTCCCGGATGTGAAGGTCGTCGAACAGGACGTCAACGCTCTGAGCGTCGAGGGCGACTCCCTTGATCCCGTCGATGTTCTCGCCGCTGGCTTCCCGTGCCAGAGCTTCTCTCAGGCGGGTGATCGGCGTGGGTTTGACGATCCGCGGGGCAAGACCTTCTCGAAGATTCCCCAAATCATTGCGGCCTACCCCATTGAGGATCGGCCTAAACTTGTTATCCTTGAGAATGTTCCTCACCTACAGCATGGCGCAGACGGCCTGTGGTTTCAGCGGGTGCAGCGGGAGCTGCGCCGGGCTGGGTACTGGTTTCGTGCTGAATCCTGCTGGACGGCCAACGTCAAGGATGTGACGAGGATTCCCCAGGATCGTGAAAGGCTGTTCATGGTCGCGGCGTCTCGGGAACACTTTTCGTATAATCCGTTCCGGCCGGATTCTCTGCGAAGGCATTCCGATATCCGCTTGGAGATCGATGATATTGTTGATCGCACTGCAAAAGCGGAAAAAACCGCCTACCTCCAGAAGGACAACCGCTACTACAAACAAATTTCCGCAACTATGAAAACAGGGACATCGGACAAGAACATTTTCCAGCTTCGGAGGTCGTATGTGCGAGAAAAAAAGGAAGGCCTCTGTCCAACGCTTACCGCGAACATGGGGATTGGTGGACACAATGTTCCCTTCATTCGTGACGACTGGGGTATTCGGAAATTGAACATTCAGGAAGTCGCTAGGTTCCAAGGATTCACCGATTCTGAAATCCTGTTCCCCGATATTCCGGAAGCGGAGCAGTATCGGTTACTTGGAAATGCAGCCTGCGTGGAGCTCGCAAGAATGGTTGGAGAGGAATGTTCGAAAATCCTTCGGGCGTGTGAGCGGAATGGATAAGATTGGCTGGGAGTTCCCTCTCACCAATGGCGGGAGGGTTGATGGATTTAACGATCCGGGTATCGCGACGTTTAACGGTGCTCCGTTGTCCAGCTTGGCGCGTGAGACGATCCAGAATTCTCTTGATGCTCGTGGACAGAGTGGCCCTATTGATGTCGCGTTTGAATTGTTTAATCTTGGGAAAAATGATGAATTCGGGAAGGATGATCTGGATAAGGTGATCGATAAGTGCATCGCCATGGCCAAGGAGTCTGAGGACAACAAGGCTCAGTCGACTCTGGAGAAGGCTCGCGAAATCTTGGCGTACGATAAAGTGCCTGTTCTGCGAATTTCGGATAGCAAGACGACCGGGCTGCGGGGTCATCTCTGGAGGACGTTGGTCAAGATGCAGGGGCTTAGCCAGAAACGCGCCGAGGGCGCTGGAGGATCTCACGGAATTGGGAAATATGCACCCTTTGCGGTTTCGCCTCTTCGGACGGTCTTTTATTGGACTTGCTTTGAGGAGAATGGAAGGATCACCGAGCGGTTCCAGGGGAAGGCGGTGTTGATGTCGCACCGTGGTATCAATGGGGAAACCCAAGGTACGGGATTCTACGGCTTCGTGGATGGGTGTGAGAGTCTTGCTGAAAATTTCCCTCCCATTTTTCGGAATGTCGACAAATCTGGTGCTCCGATGATTGGAACGAGCCTGTCGATATTGGGATTTCCCGAGACACATTGGCAAGAAGAAATCGCGAAAAACGTGCTCGCCAACTTTTTCCCTGCGCTAATGTGGGGCGCACTAACGGTGACAATTGAGCGAGAGGGTGAAGAACTCGATGAAATTAATAGCCAGAGTATCGGTGATTGGTTTCGTATCCTGAAAGATGGAGAAAACCCCAGCCAAGATTCCGAAGAAAACTTGACTGAGGCTGAATTGTTCTCGGATCTGATAAGTGATCCTGTTCTTGCGGAGAAGGAGGATGTTGATTTTGGCCACGTTCGCCTTTGGGTCCGAGTGGCCGAAGGTATGCCCAGTAAAGTGGCACTGGTCCGTCAGACAGGCATGGTGATCACAACGCAACAAAAGCGCTTGTTGCGCTTTCCCGGGCTTCGAGATTTTATCGCTCTCTGCCATTTCGATGCGGAGAAAGGAAATGAGCTTCTGCGAGGGATGGAGAATCCCGAGCACACTCAGTTTGAGGTGGATCGTCTCCCTGAAACTGAGCGAAGGCGCGGTGAGAGGGCGTTGCAGAGAATTACTAAATGGATTCGTGATGAGATCAAGAAAGTGGCTTCTCCGCCCGAGGCGACTCGGCGTACTGTGCTCCACGAGCTGAGTATGCTTCTTCCGGACCTGGAGCCCGACGAAAGCTTTGGGGATGGTGAGGATGGTTCTGATGCTGCGGAATTGGCATTTGGCGGTCCTCCGTTGATCCGTCTCAAGCCGCGTCGCCGTCCGGTGGTGCCGGGCGATGATGGTGAAGAGTCTTTTCTGGATGATGACGACAGTAATGCTGGTGCTGGAGAGGGAGAGGGCAATGGGAATGGTGGGGATGGGGAGGCCGGACAGACCACTGGCGGGACCAAAAGGCGGAAGACGGTCTCCGTCAGGGATGTGCGAGTGATTCCCGTTCCCGGTGCGGAGTCGCGCTTCCGCGTTGGGTTCACGCCTGAATCTGATGTTGTTGCCCGAATTACCTTGGCGGAGGCAGGGGACTCGGGAGAGATTCGGCGGAGCGATCTTCACTATTCGCTGGATGGTGTTCCTTTCCCTGAGCGTGGCATCCGGATGAGGCGGGGAGAGCGGATTCACTTCGAATTTACGGGCGACGAACCCATTAATGGTCGGGCGTGGCGTCTTGTGGTGTATGGTGAGGATGAGTCGTGATGTTTGATCCCCGGAAATCGTACCTGTATCCGGTCCTTCGCCCGCAGAGCGAGGACTATCCGGAGGCTGAGTTCCAGGTTGCCGTGAGCGTTGGACGTATTGAGCGGACCACGGCCCTCGTCGTTGAAGCTGATTTCATGCTCAGCGATCCGGATCTTCTGAGGCTTGTTGAGCAGGGGAGTGCTTGCTATGCGCTGCAGGTGCGTTCTCCGAAAACGTATTATCGGTCTGCCTTTTCGACTAGCGAGAATCACATCAGGCAGAATTTTCCGCCAGGTCTCGTTGCGGGACGTACGGAATTTTCTCCGTTTCTTGTGGCAACGAATCATATCCATGATTTCTGCGCCTATGGATGGCACAAAGATTATGCTGGACTGAGTTTTGATATTGCGACCGGATCGGTGCTTGCTGTCGATTGGCCTGACGAGCATACGATTGATACGACTGAGGAAGCGCCACTGGGTTCTATCTTCGAGCTGGTTGAAACCAGTAAGCTCTCTGGCGGAATGTGGGGGATCGACCACGCCGGTGAGCGTATTCGTATCGAGCTGTCTCCGCAAGATTACGCACGATTCAAAGCAGCAAGGGAGAATGTGAATAATCAGCCGGAGGCTGCTTATATCATGAATTCAATTTATCTTCCGGCACTGATATGGTTGCTTCAGGAGGGAGACAAGGACAGTGAGGAATTGAGTGAAAAGCGCTGGTTCCGGGCAGTGAATGCTCGCCTTGAAGCGAAAAATTTGCCGTTGCTTGGGGGTAATTCCAACCGAGTGATTGATTCGCAGCATTTGCTGGACTATCCATTCGAAAAACTTCCTCTCTTGATCGAGCAGGATGTGATGCTGTGAAGGCAAGGTATTTTACCGAAACTTCTGTTGCGCGTCTGCGTCTTGAAGCGGAGAATCGTCTTGCTGTGTACTATTCTGGCGAAGATTTGGCCAACCTTGCTCCGATGGATGCTGTGCGAGATTCGCGTGTCGATATGACTTCTTTCGCGGACCACCTCAGCTATGCGGAACCTGCGTCCGGTACTGATGTCGACAACGCGCTGTGCGTCTTCGACGCACTGAGTGCCCTGACTCCTCAGCAGGCTGCTGATGAAAGAATTTGGGTTTACTTGTGCCATAACGACTGTGCGGACTACGTGCGCTGGAGGTGGCTCGGCAGCCGTCCCGAGTCTGATGATGTGGCTCGATCAAGAGTGCTGAATCACTTTTTCGCACGAGATAATCGTGCTCTTATTCGTGATAATGGTATCTCGCGCCTCTGGTGGCTCGGGCATATCGCGCACGGCATTGATAGCGCAAATCCCCGCCGATTCCTAGAGATCGTTCTTCATCGCCAAGATGTTCGTTCGGCGCTTCTTGAACGTCCTTCGGTGGCAATGAATGAACGTGTTTTGCGTTCAATCTACCAAGTGATGCATGGACATTGGCAGTCTGACAGCAAATTGTTTCAGCGGGAGACATTCCGGCGTTGGATGGTCGGTTTGAACCGACGCGGGGGGGTGATTCTCCTTGATGCGCTCGATTCCAGCCAGCTGGATGAGTTGATCAGGGACGAGGCTCGTGTTGCCCTGGAGTCTTAAGACGGTGAAATGCGCCTTCGCCTACACTGTGGCCATGCGAATGGCGCGCGGGGCGCGGGCGTGAGCGTGGGGCAGGCCGTGCCCGTGCTGGTGGCGGACGCCCCCGACGCCGACCTCCAGCGGCGCTTCCTCCACGAAATGCTGCTCATGCGGCGCTTTGAGGACAAGTGCGCGGAGATGTACACGCGCGGCAGGATTCGCGGCTTCCTCCACCTCTACTCCGGGCAGGAGGCCTGCGCCACGGGGGCCATCCACGCCCTGCGCGCGGACGACAAGATCGTGACGCACTACCGCGACCACGGCCACGCCCTCGCGCGCGGGCTGGAGGCGCCGCGCATCATGGCCGAGCTGTTCGCGCGCGTGGGCGGCACCAACGGGGGGCGTGGCGGCTCCATGCACCTGTTCGACGCGGCCCGCGGCTTCCTCGGCGGCTACGCCATCGTCGCCGGGCACATGCCCATCGCCGCCGGGCTGGGGCTGGCGGCGGTCATGCGCCGCGAGGACTGGGCCGCGCTCTGCATCTTCGGCGACGGCGGCGTGGGCGAGGGCGAATTCCACGAGGCGCTCAACCTGGCCGCCATCTGGAAGCTGCCCGTCGTCTGGTTCTGCGAAAACAACGGCTACGGCATGGGCGTGCCCTTCGACGACTCGCTCGCCAACGACGTCTACAAGATCGCCGCCGCCTACCGCATGCCCAGCGTGCGCATCGACGGCATGGACGTGCTGGAGGTGTACTCCGCCACGCAGCTCGCGCTGGCCCACTGCCGCGAGGGGCACGGCCCCTACTTCATCGAGGCGCTCACCTACCGCTTCCGCGGCCACTCCATGGCCGACCCCGAGCTGTACCGCGCGCGGGAGGAGGTGGAGGCCTACCGCCAGCGCGACCCCATCCAGCGGCTGAAGCGCTCCATGACGGCGGACGGGCTGCTCGACGAGGCCGCGTGGGAGGCGCTCGTCGTGCGCGTGGGCGCCGAGGTGGACGAGGCCGTGGCCTTCGCCGAGGCCAGCCCCGAGCCGGGCCTGCACACCCTCCACGACCACATCACGAAGGAGCGGGACGCGGAGGCGGGGGCATGACCGAGCTGCGCATGCGCGACGCCATCCGCGAGGCCCTGCGCGAGGAGATGCTGCGGGACGAGCGCGTCTTCCTCCTGGGCGAGGACATCGGCGCCTACGGCGGCTCCTACGCCTGCACGCGCGGGCTGCTGGACGAGTTCGGCCCCGAGCGCGTGCGCGACACGCCCATCTCCGAGTCCGGCATCGTGGGCATGGGCGTGGGGGCCGCGCTCGCGGGCTTCCACCCCATGGTCGAGATCATGACCATCAACTTCAGCCTCGTGGCGCTCGACCAGATCGTGAACAACGCCTCCAAGCTGCACTACATGAGCGGCGGGCAGGTGCACGTGCCCATGGTGCTGCGCATGGCCAGCGGCGGCGGCAGCCAGCTGGGCGCCACCCACAGCCACAGCCTCGAGGGCATGTTCGCCCACTTCCCCGGCCTGCTCGTCGTCTGCCCCTCCTTCCCCGCCGACGCCAAGGGGCTGCTGAAGCGCGCCTTCCGCGAGCCCAACCCCGTCGTCTTCATCGAGCACACGGCCCTCTACGGCCTGCGCGGCGAGGTGCCCGACGACCCCGACCACCTCGTCGAGTTCGGGCGGGCGGCGGTGGTGCGCGCGGGCGCGGACGTGACCATCGTGGGCTACAGCGGCAGCGTGCATCAGGCGTGGCGCGCCGCCGGCATGCTGGACGCGGAGCACGGCCTCTCCGCCGAGGTCATCGACCTGCGCACCCTGCGCCCGCTCGACATCGCCACCGTGCTCGAATCCGTGCGCCGCACCAACCGCGCCGTCATCGTCGAGGACGACTGGAAGTTCGGGGGCTTCGCGGGCGAGGTCGCCGCCCAGATCATGGAGCACGCCTTCGACTGGCTCGACGCGCCCGTGGCCCGCGTCTGCGGCGCGGACGTGCCCATGCCCTACAACCGCAACCTCGAATACGCCGCCCTGCCGTCCGAGGAGGACGTGGTCGAGGCGGTGCTGGCGATGCTCTGAGGGGGCCGCATGGCGTTTGAAGTGACGATGCCGCGGATGGGCGCCGACATGACCGAGGGCACGCTCGTGCGCTGGCTGCGCCAGCCCGGCGACGCCGTCGCGCGCGGCGATGTCATCGCCGAAATCGAGACCGACAAGGCCACCGTCGAACTCGAGGCCTTCGAGTCCGGCACCGTGCGCCAGCTGGTCGCGGCGGAGGGCGAAACCGTCCCCGTCGGCGACGTGATCGCCCTGCTGGGCGCGCCCGACGAGGCGCTGCCCGCCGTCGAGCACCACCCCTTGCCCGACAAGCCCTCGCATCGCGCCATCGAGGCCCCGTCCGGTTCCGCGCCGCCGCCCGACGACGGCGCCGCCCCCGCGGGGGGGCGTACGCGCGTCTCGCCCGTGGC
The DNA here is from genome assembly GCA_958295975.1 of Tepidiformaceae bacterium. Taxonomy (GTDB): domain Bacteria; phylum Chloroflexota; class Dehalococcoidia; order Tepidiformales; family Tepidiformaceae; genus UBA2991. The sequence continues at coordinate 1,758,346 of OY282446.1, forward strand.
GCGGCGCATCGCCGCCGACGCCGGCATCGACCTCGCCGCCGTGGCCGGGTCCGGCCCCGACGGGCGCATCCTGCGGCGCGACGTGGAGGCGGCCATCATCGCGCGCGACCACCACGCCCCCGCGGGCGCGCCCGTGGTCGAGCCCGCGCCGGAGTCGCCGCCGCCCCCGCCCCCCGACCCCGCCCGCGTCGAGCCGCTCACGCGCATGCGCGCCGCCATCGCCCGCAACATGGCCGAGGCCAAGCGCGTCCAGCCCCACTACTACCTCGCCGTGGACGTGGACATGACGGAGGCCATGGCCTTCCGCGCCCACGCCAACCTCATCCTCGACGCGGCCCGCCGCCTGAGCGTGAACGACCTGCTGGTGAAGGCCTGCGCCGCCGCCCTCGCGCGTCATCCGAAGTTCAACGCCGCCTTCACCGACGACGGCATCCAGTACCACGCCCGCATCGACATCAACATCGGCGTGGCGCTCGACGAGGGGCTGATCGCGCCCGCCCTGCTCGACGCGGGCAGCAAGGCGCTGCCGGACATCGCGGAGGCGTCGAAGGCGCTGGTGGAGCGCGCCCGCGCGGGCCGCCTGCGCGCCGCCGAGTACGCGGGCGGCACCTTCACCATCACCAACCTCGGCGCCTACGGCATCGACGCGCTCACGGGCGTCATCAACGCGGGCCAGGCGGCCATCCTCGGCGCGGGCGCGGTGACGGAGCGCGCGGCGGTGGTGGACGGCGCGCTGGCCGTGCGCCAGCTGATGACGCTCGCGCTCAGCGCCGACCACCGCGTCACGGACGGCGCGGAGGGCGCGCGCTTCCTCGCCGACGTCCGCGCGCTCCTGGAATCCCCCGCCCAGCTGGCGCAGTAGGGGCGGGCGGGATGGAGGACAGCGCCCTGACGGCGTCCGCGCCCAGCTTGGACCCCAGAAACCCTGCCACGCGGAGAAGCAGAAACCCATAGCGTGGCAGCCTGGCTGCCACTCTCCCCCGCAAGCGCTCCCTGTTCGCGAAGATTGTCCAGCACGGCGCTTTCTTGCACGGGGTGTACGAATCCTGTCCTTCCTCATGCGAAGAAGGGGAAATCTCCATTTATTATTAGTACGCCAAATATGCAGAAATTCGACGGCAACAGTTACACCAAGCGCGGGATGTACTGCACTCCGAGGTACGTGACCACTCCGAACAACACCGCCAAGGCAATGCGATTGCGCATCCGACGCGGACGCCACGCCCAAACCCGGGCAATCTGGTGGGCAATGCTGCCGTTTGCCGCCACAGAGCTATCGCGGGCGCGCCGAAGGCGTTCGGCCACCACGGCGGCTCGGAATTTCCGGACACGTTCCTGCCGTTCACGGTCCGCTTCTCCAAGGTCCACCATTGCCGTCTCCTGCCCTGAAGATTGACAGTGCCATAGTACTGCATGGAGGGGAGTTCTGTCAGCCGAGCGCGTGGAGACCCCACGCTGTCGTCGCGTGGGCGCGCGCGTCCGTATTTCTCGAGGACTCCCGGCGACCTTCGTGAGGCCGTGCAGGTGGCGAGCAGCGGTATCTTTGTCGAAACGAATCTGAGCGCCCTCGGCATCGTCGAGCGCTGCCAGCAGGTGATCGAGCTGTGCGGATTCAATCCGCGCGAGTTTGCGGTCGAGACGCGCTAGCGCCGCCGGGGGATGGTCAGGTCGGCGGAGTCCACCTCCGCTTCGAGCGCGTTCGCGGGCGCGTCGTAGCGCAGGCGCCAGCGGTTCAGGATGTCGCGCCCCAGCAGCGACGGCAGCCCGCGGTTGTGCTCGCCCGGCTCCGCGATGGCGAGCTCGGTGCGGTAGACGTACAGGCTCGCCTCATCGGAGAACATGATGCTGGTGTCTGCCCGATAGAGGCGCGTGTCCCCGCCGACGCTGCTCACCAGGTCGCGCGTCGGCGTCAGGTTCTCGATTTCCATCCCCGCGGCCTGGGCGTCTTTGGGCATCAGGAGCGTGATCTCGGCTCCGGTATCCAGAAGAAACGAGACTCTTATCGCGATTCCCAGGCTGATGATGGCGATCCTTCCCTCCATGGAGGGGTACGGATACATCGGAGCGTCCCTGAACTGGCCAGTGAGCGTCATGCCTGGAGGACGTAGGTGCGCTGCTTCGTTGCGACGAACTCGATGCAAGCATCCCCGCGCGGGATGCCGCGCCGGTCCATCTCCGCCAGCAGGGCTTCCTGCGTCTCCGCCGCCAGCGTGCCGTCCCGGGAGACCGCGACCCACATGTCCGGATACTTCTTGATGAAATGGTCGCGGTTGGCGTCGAAGGTCCGCACGAGGGCCGAAAACTCCTCAATCCCGCGCGCGACCTCGTCGGGGTCGCCGATCAGCTCCAGCAGTTCCGCTTCCGTCATCGGGGCGCGCTCCGGCATGGGCCCAGTATAGCGCCCCGCGCGGGCCTCAGCGCAGCCGCTTCCCCATGACATAAAACGGCGGGCCGTTGGGCGTGAACGGCATCTCCGCGAGCACCTCGAAGCCGAGCCGCGCGTAGAGCTCGTGGGCGCGGCTGTCCGCGCGCGTGCTCAGCACGCAGGCGGCCTCGGGGCGGCCCGCCAGCAGCGCCCCCACCAGCAGCGCGCCGACGCCGCGGCTCTGCAGGGCGGGATGGACGGCGATCTCGACCAGCTCGTAGGCGTCGTCCAGCCAGCGCCTGCGCGCCCCGCGGTCGAGCTGGCGGGCCACGGTGTCGCGCCACCACTGGCCGCGCAGGCTGCGGTAGCCGTAGGTCATGCCCGCCACGCCGTGGTCGGGCAGGCCCGCCGTGCCCGCCTCGCCGAGGGCCACGAAGCCGCGGTAGCCCGCGATCTGGCGGTGCTGCTGCTGCAGGCGGCGGCGGATTTCGGCGCCGCGGTTGGGGTCGCGGTAGGGCGGCAGGGCGAAGGCCTCGGCGTAGACGGCGACGGCCCCCTCGAAGCGGGGGCCGTCCTCGGGGAGCGGCTCGATGCGCCAGCTCATCCGCGATACTGGATGCGGGCGCCCACGCGGTCCTTGTTGAGCCGCTTGTTCAGGTGCAGCCCCTCGAGGATGAACTCGATGGCGGCGGCCAGCTCGCCGGGCGTCTCCGCGCCCGCCGTGCGCAGGGCCTCGTCCAGCCCCTCGATGGCGTCCGTGAGCCGCCGGTAGTCGCTGCTGGCCGTCATCTCGCCCACCTCGACGGAGACGCCGGACTTGAAGCGCGCGACCACCGTCTCCAGCTCCGTGAGGTTGTAGAGGCGGTTGAAGACGGTGACGACGGCGCCCTGGATGAGCTTCTCGATGATCTGCTCCTCGCGTCCGTCCTCCACCGTCTCCAGCTCCACCTTGCCGGTGAGGGCGGGCACCACGAAGGGCAGATCGCTCACGCGGGGCACGGCCTCGTCCTCGCCGTTCACGATGGCGCGGCGGAGGGCGTTGGCGAGCATGCTCTCGTAGTTGGCGATGCTGGCGCGCACGCTCACGCCGGAGCGCTGGTTCACGTCGGGGCTGCGCCGCGCCAGCCGCGTGATCTCGGCGATGATCTCCGTCATGTAGACGGGCACGGCCACGTTGAAGTCCGCCGGCATGGGGTGGTGCTCGGCCTCGACGATGTCGATCTCGTGCTCGATCGTGCGCGGGTAGTGCGTCCGCACCTGCGCGCCGTAGCGGTCCTTCAGGGGCGTGATGATGCGCCCGCGGTTCGTGTAGTCCTCGGGGTTCGCGCTGGCCACCACGAACACGTCCAGCGGCAGGCGCACGCGGTAGCCCCGAATCTGCACGTCGCGCTCCTCCATGATGTTGAGGAGGCCCACCTGGATGCGCTCGGCCAGATCGGGCAGCTCGTTGATGCAGAAGATGCCGTGGTTGGTGCGCGGCACCAGCCCGTAGTGGATCGTGAGCTCGTCCGAGAGGTAGCGCCCCTCGGCCACCTTGATCGGGTCCACCTCGCCGATCAGGTCCGCGATGGTGATGTCCGGCGTGGCCAGCTTCTCGCCGTAGCGCGCGTCGCGGTCCAGCCACACGAGCGCCGCCGCGTCGCCCCGCTCCTCCGCGATGTGGCGACCCTGGCTCGTGATGGGGGCGAACGGATCCTCCGGAATCTCGCAGTCCGCGAGCACGGGCAGGGCCTCGTCCAGCAGGCTCGTGAGCGAGCGGATGATGCGCGACTTGGCCTGCCCGCGCTCGCCCAGGAAGATGATGTCCTGCCCCGCCAGGATGGCGTTCACGACGTGGGGGATGACCGTCTCGTCGTAGCCGTAGACGCCGGGGAAGAGCTCATCCCCCGCGCGGATGCGGGCGATGAGGTTGCGCCGCATCTCCTCGCGCACGGGCACGGGCCGGTAGCCCGACTCCCGCAGTTCGCCGACGGTCCGGGGCCGTTCGCGTGCGCTCACTGGCTGGCGCTCCTCTCCCGCGTCCGCCGGGGCGGTCGGGGCAATGTGCCCCCACGATAACGGGCGATGGGCCAAGCCGCCCGCTCAGCACCCTGCGAACAGCCCGGGCTGCGCCCCGCGCTCGTCCGTCAGCTCCGCGATCAGCTCCGGCCCGTCGTTGCGCACGCTGTTCACCAGCCGCGCGACGGGCCGCATGGCCAGCGCGTCCTCCGGCGCGGGCGCGAGCAGCGCCGTCAGCGCCGCCGCCTCGCGCTCGCCCGCGAAGAGCCAGTCGTCGATGCGCTCCTCCGGCAGGATCGCGGGCATGCGGTCGTGCACGCGCGCGGCCAGCGCGTTGGGCGCGCAGGTGAGGATGGCGAAGGTGGCCTCCCAGGCGTCCGGCGCGGGCCGCCACCACCCGTAGATGCCGGCGAAGGCCAGCAGCCCGCCGTCGGGGCGGTGGAACCAGAACGGCTCGCGCGCCTCCTTCGCGCCCGCCCACTCGTAGTAGCCGTCGGCGGGCACGACGCAGCGGCGCTTGCGGAAGGCCTCGCGGAAGAGGGCACGCTCGGCGACGCCCTCCGCGCGCGCGTTGATGCCGCGCGCCGCCCGCGCGCGGTCCTTCGCGCCGGGCGGCAGCAGCCCCCAGCGCGCGGGCAGCAGCTCGCGGTCCTCGCGCTTCATGCGCACGATGAAGTGCTCGTCCGTGGGCGCGATGTTGAAGCGCGGCTGGTGCGGGGGCCGCTCCCCCTCGGCCACGCCGAACGCCTCCGCCACGGCCTCGGCGTCGTCGACCGTCAGCGTGAAGCGCCCGCACACGCGCCTCAGGATAGGGGATGGGAGAGCGGTGGGGGTGGCCCATATAAGACAGAGACCGCCTCGTGGGCGGTCTCGACCCTGCCGCCGAGGCGACAGGGGAGGTACAACAAGGGTGCCGGATGTCGTGCGCGGTGTCAAGGCGCACGGCGCTTCGCGTCCTCGCCATCCGCGGGGCTACGATTCGCAGTACAGGCCGTCGCCATCCGAGTCCCTCGTCCTGATCCCCATCCTGCTCACCTCCTCGGCCGTCAGGTTCGCGTATCCGGCGGCCCGGGCCTCGTCGCAGGTCGAGAAGCGTGGCGTGGCCACCGGTGTGGGCGTAGGCGTGGGCGTGCTTGTGGGGCTGGCCGTGGGCGTGGAACACCGCGCCTCCGTCATCGCCAGCGCCCGATCGTCGCGGGCGGGCAACGCCAGATCGTACCGCGCGACCAGCGCCCGCCAGGCGGCGGCGTATTCGCAGCGCCACTGTGCGGGCATGTAATCCGCCGGGCCCTTGTCGCTCTTGCGGCTGTTTTCGCTCGCCGTGACCGCGATGAGGTTCTCGCGGTCGTTCACGAAGTCCCGCACCATCTCGTCGGGCCATGCCGCGCCGCCGTTCTCGCAGGCGTACTTGCGCGCGACGATGTGGTCGATCTGGAGCCCGTCCTTCGTGGACAGTCGCGTCCCGGTGTACGCGCCGAGATACGAGCCATCGGACTGGCGTGCGTCTTCCTGCTCCGCCGCGCGAACGCTGCTGCGGAACGAGCTCCAGGGCGCGCGTGAGGTATCGCATGGGTTGGGAGTTGGCGTGGGCGCGTCGGGCAGCGGCACGGCGAGCGCGATGTCGCCGTAGCGGAAGCGCCCGCTGGAGCTCACGCCGTCCGTGAGCGGAATGGGGATCGTGCCCAGCGTGCGCCAGCTGCCGCCCTCGGGGCGCGCGCTGATGTAGTTCCGCTCCGGATCGTTCACGTCCTCCCAGACGCGAACCTCGACGGTGGCGGAGCGCCCGTCCCGCTGGGCGATGACGCCCGCCGCCACGCTTACGGCCAGCGCCGTCGCCAGCGCCCCGATGACCCAGTTCTTCACGCCGGTCTCCCGCCGGCGCCGCCCCCCAAAAATTCAAATCGCGACGCCGCGCGCGAAGGCGCATAGCCTTCGCGCGCGGCGTCAATTTCCGGCTTCCGTGCCCGCCGGAGCGCCGCCCCCGTTCCTGTTAGCATGGCCGCATGTCCGCCAGCGAAGCCGCCGCCGCCCGCTCCGGCGAGATGCTCGACGACTACCTGCTCAGCGAGCGCCAGCTGGAGGCCATGTACCGCGCCATGCTCCTCTCGCGCCGCCTCGAGGAGCGCATGATGACGCTCAACCGGCAGGGGCGCGCCGATTTCGTCATCGCGGGCGCGGGGCAGGAGGCGGCGCAGGTGGGTGCGGGCATGGCTCTGCGGCCCGGCGTCGATTACGCCGCCCCCTACTACCGCGACCTCGGCGTCATGCTCGTGCTCGGCATGACCCCGCGCGAGGCCATGCTCAACGCGCTGGGCAAGCGCGACGACCCCAATTCCTTCGGCCGCCAGATGCCCTCCCACTGGGGCAGCGCCGCGCGTCGCGTGATCACGCAGTCCAGCGTCGTGGCCACGCAGCTGGTGCACGCCGTGGGCGTGGCCCTGGCGGCGAAGATGCGGAACGACCCCATCGTCGCCTTCGCCAGCTGCGGCGAGGGTGCCACCAGCCGCGGCGACTTCCACGAGGCGCTCAATTTCGCCGCCATCCACCGGCTGCCCGTCATCTTCTACGTCGAGAACAACGGCTACGCCATCTCCATGCGCACGGAGAAGGAGATGCCCGTGCCCCACGTGGTGGACCGCGCCGCCGCCTACGGCATCCAGAGCGCCGTGGTGGACGGGCTCGACGCCGTGGCCGTCTACCAGACCGTGCGCCCCGCCGTCGATCAGGCGCGCCGCGGGGCCGGGCCGTTCCTCATCGAGGCCAAGTGCTTCCGCCTCTGGGCCCACTCCAGCGACGACGACCAGACCCGCTACCGCCCCCGCGAGGAGCTGGAGGACTGGGCGCGCAAGGACCCCATCGCCCTCTTCCGCGCCCGCATCGAGGAGGACTGCCTCTTCCCCCCCGAGGACCTCGACGCCATCGAGGCGGGCGTCGAGGTGGAGGTGCGCGCCGCCGCCAGGTGGGCCCTCGACCAGCCCGATCCCGCGCCCGCCGACGCCCTCGGCTTCGTCTACCGCGGGGATTCCGGTGGCTGAGGTCAGCGTCATCGAGGCCGTGCGCGGCACGCTCGACGAGGCCCTCGCCGCCGACGAGCGCGTCTTCCTCATGGGCGAGGACCTGGAGGCGGGCGGAGTCTTCCGCGCCACCGACGGCCTCGCCGCCAAATACCCCGGGCGCGTCATCGATACGCCCCTGGCCGAGTCCTCCATCATCGGCGTCGCCATCGGCGCGGCCCACTACGGCCAGCGCCCCGTGGCCGAAATCCAGTTCGCCGACTTCATCCACGCGGGCTTCGACCAGCTCTGCAGCGAGGCCTCGCGCTGGTCCTACCGCACGCGCGGCGAACAGCACCTGCCCATGGTCGTGCGCACGCCCTGGGGCGGCGGCGTGCACGGCGGCCAGCACCATTCGCAGAGCATCGAGGCCTGGTACGCGCACATGCCCGGCCTGAAGGTGGTGGCGCCCTCCTTCCCCGCCGACTACCGCTCGCTGCTGAAGGCCGCCATCGCCGACCCCGACCCCGTGCTCTTCCTCGAGCACAAGCGCACCTACCGCCTCATCCGCCAGGAGATGGACGGCGCGCCCGCGGAGGAGCGCATCGGGCGGGCGCGCGTGACGCGGCGCGGCGACGACCTCACCATCGTCGCCTACGGGTTCATGCTGCACGAGGCGCTGGCCGCCGCCGACGAGCTGGCGGGCGAGGGCGTCGAGTGCACGGTCGTCGACCTGCTCACGCTCAACCCCCTCGACCGCGAGACCCTGCTGGAGGCCGTGCGCGCCACGGGCAAGGCGCTCATCGTGCACGAGGACACGCTCACGGGCGGGCTCGGCGGCGAGATCGCGGCCATCATCGCCGAACACGCCTTCGAGGACCTGGACGCGCCCGTGCGGCGCCTCGCCGGGCCGGACATCCCGCCCATGCCCTTCCACCACGAGCTGGAGTCGTTCTTCATGATCGACCGCGCCAAAATCGCCGCCGCCGCCCGCGATCTGGCGGCCTGGTAGGAGGCGCGCGTGACCACGGTGACCATGCCCCGGCTTGGCGAGAGCGTGACCGAGGGCACCGTCGTGCGCTGGCTGAAGCAGCCCGGCGAGGCCGTCGCCCTCGACGAGGCGCTCTGCGAAATCGAAACGGAGAAGGTGACCGCCGAGCTGCCCTCGCCCTACGAGGGCGCGCTCGGGGAAATCCTCGCGCCCGAGGGCGAGGTCGTCGCCGTGGACGCGCCCCTCTGCACCATTCTCGAAACGGAAACGTCCGCCCCGCCCCCGTCCGTCGCGGAGCTCGCGCCCGTGCCGGACGTCCCCGAAGCCGCCCCCGCCGACCGCAGCCGCGCGGGCGTCCATTCGCCCGTGGTCCAGCGTCTGGCCGCGAAGCACGGCGTGGACCTGGCCGCCATCGCGGGCAGCGGGCGCGGCGGGCGCGTCACGCGCAAGGACGTGCAGACGGCCATCGATGCGCGGGCGCGCGCGGCGGCGGAGTCCGCGGGCGAGCGCCCCGCCGAGCCCGTGCTCCTGCGCGAGGTCGTCATCCCCGCCGCCGAGGCGCCCGTGATCGAGACGGCGGAGGCGTTCGACGTGGTGCCCCTTTCGCCCACGCGCCGCACCATCGCCGAGCACATGGCGCGCGCCACGCGCGAGGCCCCGCAGGCGTGGATGCTGGTCGAGGCCGACGTGAGCGGGCTGGTCGCCCTGCGCGCCCGCGAACGCCAGCGCTTCGCCGGCGTGGACCTCACCTACCTGCCCTACTTCGCCTCCGCCGTGGCCGCCACGCTCACCGATTTTCCCGCCCTCAACGCGCGCTGGCACGGCGACGAACTGCGCCAGTACCGCCGCGTCAACCTCGGCGTCGCCATCGCCACCGAGCGCGGGCTGGTCGTGCCCGTCGTGCCCAACGCGCGCGACCTGAGCGTGGCCGGGCTGGCCCGCCGCATCGACGACCTCGTGGCGCGCGCGCACGCGGGCGCGCTCCGCATTGAGGACATGGAAGGCGGCACCTTCACCGTGAACAACACGGGGGCCTTCGGCGCCATCGCCTCCAACCCCATCGTGAACCACCCGCAGATCGGCATCGTCACCATGGAGCGCGTCGTGCGCCGCCCCGTGGTCGTGGAGGGCGACGCCATCGCCATCCGCTCGGTGATGAACGTGGCCCTCAGCTTCGACCACCGCGCCCTCGACGGGGCGGAGGCGGGCGCCTTCCTCGGCGCGCTGCGCGAGCGGCTGGAGGCGCTCGGCGCCTGACGCGCCCGCTCGGCTCAATCCAGCCAGCGGTGCGGGCGCGAGCGCAGGTGCCCCAGCCCCAGCGCCTCGCAGAGCGCCAGCCAGGGTTCGCGTGGCACGCCCCGCCACTCCAGGTCGGCGAAGCGCTCCGTGACGGGGGCGTCGCGGCGCAGCGTGGCGAGCGTGCGGTACAGCTCCGCCTGCGCGCGCCCCTCGCGCAGCGCCCGCGCCAGCCGCGCCGCCCCGCGCACGCGCGCGTCCCATACGCCGTGGCTGTCGGGGATGGCCTCGAGGTGGCCGTAGCGCGCGAGCACCGCCGCCGTCGATTTCGGGCCCCAGCCGGGCAGCCCCGGGTAGCCGTCGGCGGAGTCCCCCACCAGCGCCAGGTAGTCGGGGATGGATTCCGGCGGCACGCCGAACTTGTCGCGCACGCCGTCCGCGTCCAGCGTCACGTCCCTGCGCCGGTCGAGCAGCACCACGCGCTCCCCGACGACGCACTGGGCCAGGTCCTTGTCGGGCGAGGCGATGATCACGCGCCCGGCCTCTTCCGCGAAGCGCGCCGCGCCCGCCGCGATGCCGTCGTCGGCCTCGAACTCCTTCATGCGCCAGACGGTCACGCCCAGCGCCTCCAGCGCCTCCTCGGCCAGCGGGAACTGCGCGAGCAGCTCGGCGGGCACGCCCGCGTCCGTCTTGTAGCCCGCGTACAGCTCGTTGCGGAAGGAGTGGATGACGGTGTCGCTGGCGGCGGCCACGGCGAGGGGCGCGTGTTCCCGCAGCAGCGCCAGCGCGCTCGCCGCGAGGCCCGCCACGGCGCCCACCTCCAGCCCCTCCGGCGAGCGGCGCGGGGGCGCGCCGAAGTACGCGCGGAACAGCTCGTAGGTGGCGTCGAGCAGGACCAGCCGCATGGCCGCGGCGCGCTACCGCTGGTAGACGATGTCGTCCGTCGAGTGGAGGCCCTGCGTGAAGGCGGGCGCGCCCGCCCAGGTCTCCCCCACCGCGTCGATGCGCGTGTAGTCGTGCACGACCGTGCGGCGCAGGATGCGCCACTCGCCGTCGCGCCGCTCGAAGCGGTCCACGTAGCGCCCGCCCCAGAGGAAATCGCGGTCGGGGCCGCCGTCCTCGCCGGGGACGCGGTGCAGCGCGAGGCAGTAGGACTCGCACCACGCGAACTCGCCCTCCACGTCGATGACCGCGTTGCCCACGCGGTGCTGCGTGAAGCGGTAGGCGCCGAGGCCGCGGGCCGCGTTCGCGGCGAAGGCCGCGGGCGTCGTGTCGTCGCCGTAGCGCAGCACCGCGTCGGGATGGAAGCAGCGCTCCACGAGCGCGAGGTCGAGGCGGTCGATGCCGCGCGCGTAGAGCAGGAGCACGCGCGCGATCTCGCGCTCCGCCATGAGCGTGTCGATGGTCGTGGGACTCGCGGACATGGGGCCTCCCGGCGTTGGGGTGGGCGCGATTCTAGCGCTCGCCCGCCAGCGATGGCATGGCGCGCGCCGCCGCCGCGCGCTCGCCCGGACGCTTCGGCGGCCCCGCGATGGCGAAGAAGACGGTCCCCAGCAGGGCCACGCCCGCCAGCAGCGTGAAGCCGATGCGGTAGTCCCCGAAGGCGTCGGCGAACACGCCCGCGATGATGGGGCCGGAGGTCATGCCCGACATCACGATGAGCGAGGAGAAGCCCATGATCTTGCCGAAGTCGCGCCGCCCGAAGTAGTCCGCCCGCAGCGCCTGCTGCATCGGCCCGCGCGTGCCCCAGGCCAGCCCGTTGAGCACGGCGAAGGCGAGGATCATCCAGAAGGCCGCCGCGTAGGTCACCAGCAGCAGGGCGACGACATGCCCGATCATGCAGATCACCAGCAGCACGCGCTTGTTCAGGCGGTCGCCGAGGAACCCCCCTCCCACCTGCCCCACGAACTGGAAGACGGCCATGATCAGGATCACGAAGGCCGCCGTCGCCGTGGAGTGCCCCAACTCCTCGATGTGCAGGACGAGGTGCACGAGCAGCGCGCCGATGATGAACACCGCCGCCGCGTGGCCGATGGAGATGTACCAGAAGCTGGGCGAGCGCAGCGCCTCGCGCGTCGTGAAGTCGGCGTCGGCCGCGATCACCACGGGCCCGCCGCCGGCGCTCCTCCGCGGCGTCTCCGGCGGGACGCCGTCCACCGTCTCGCCGCGGTCTTCGGGGCGGTGGTGGATGAAGGTGGCGACGATCTGGCCGGCGACGAAGATGATGACGCCCGCGGCGATGGCCGTGCCCCGCCAGCCGATCTCCTGCATGGAGAGGTAGACGAGCGGCGCGAGCAGCGCGCCGATGGAGAAGCCCGACGACATCAGCCCCAGCGCCAGCGAGCGCTTCCGCTCGAACCAGTTGACGATGGCCACCACCAGCGTCACGAAGCCCGCCAGGCTGGAGCCCACCGCGATCAGGAAGAAGGTGAGGAAGAAGGTGGGCACGGAGTTGATCTGGCTGAAGAGGACGAAGCCGAGGGCGGTGGTGGAAATGCCGATGCGGATCATGATGCGCGGCCCGAAGCGGTCGACGGCCCAGCCCTGGAAGGGGCCGAGGATGCCGCTCTCGATGCGTGTCATGGCGAAGGCCAGCCCGAAGATCGTCCCGCTCCAGCCGAACTCGTCCTTCAGCTCCGACACGTAGAGGCCGAAGGCGTGGAACATGAGCCCGCCGATGAGCATCTGGATGGCGCAGCCGCCAGCCACCATCCACCAGCCGTAGAACACCTTGCGGGGGAACCGCGGGAACCGCGAATGCATTCCCCCGCACGATAACCGCTGCCCGCCGCCGCCGCCGGGTCAGGGTCTGTCGTACCGGCGCCTGTCGCGCACCTGTTCGTAATCGTCCCGGGTCAGCCGGTGGTGCCAGATGTTGGCGTTCGGGACGGTCAGGGGTGGGTTGTTGTCGCCCGCCCCCCTCCAGACCGCAACTTCGGGGGTGATCCCGAGGTCGGGATGCTCCACCAGAAATTCAAGTGCGGGGAGAAGGTCGGTGTCTGTCGAGAAGAGGATGCCGACGTCAAAGCGCTTCTCGACCGCTCCCGTCACGAAGTCAATCGCCAGCTTGACGTCGACGCCCTTCTCCCGAGGCTGGGCTCCGCGCCCGTACCGTAGCGGGCGCTGGGAGACGAAGACGCCCTGTCGTCGCCACTCCGTGATCTGACGCCTGCGAGCGGCATAGCCTTGCCGGTCGCGCGCCTGCGAGGGGATTCCCGTGTAGAGCCGCACCTCCGACAGCAGCCGACTGCCGGGAGATTGCGCGCGCTGGCAGAGAAGCTCACCGAGTTCGCGTGGGGAGATCTGGCCGTCGGCCCCGTGCCCGCGATCTCCGTGAAACGCGGCGTGGGCTCGCCGGTACACGTTCTGGTAATCGATGAAGAGGGCCACGCGGGACAGCTTGTCGGACACGGATGGGAAGTTTACTTGACACGCGACGTCCTTGTCCCGATACTCCTCCTCACTCCTGCCCGCCGTCCGGAGATCGCCTTCTCGCACCTGATGTCCAGTAGGGCATAAAGGGGAGGGCCGAGCCGCACTGGCGGGTTTGTTTTTGGCGTTTCCGGCTTGACGGATGATCGTCGCGGATGCAAAATGAGTGTACTTGCCCGCCGTCCGGCCCCTTCGGGCCGCACGGCGGGTTTTCTTTGCGTCCCGCGCCCGCCGTCGCTTGCGGCGGGCGCTGCTAGAATCGACGGCCCATGCCCCTCGACCACATCGCCGTGCGCGGCGCCCGCGAACACAACCTCAAGAACATCGACGTCGACATCCCGCGCGACCGGCTGGTGGTGGTCACGGGCCTCTCCGGCTCGGGCAAGTCCTCCCTCGCCTTCGACACCATCTACGCCGAGGGCCAGCGCCGCTACGTCGAGTCCCTCTCCGCCTACGCGCGCCAGTTCCTCGGCCTCATGGAGAAGCCCGACGTCGACCACATCGACGGCCTCTCCCCCGCCATCTCCATCGACCAGAAGGCGTCCTCCAACAACCCCCGCTCGACGGTCGGCACGGTCACCGAGATCTACGACTACATGCGCCTGCTCTGGGCGCGCGTGGGGCGGCCCCATTGCCCCGTCTGCGGACGCCCCATCGAGCGCCAGACGGTCCAGCAGATCGTGGACGCCGCGCTGGACTATCCGCCCGGCTCGCGCCTGCTGCTGCTCGCGCCGCTGGCCCGCGCGCGCAAGGGCGAGCACGCGCGCCTGCTGGAGGAGGCCCGCCGCCAGGGCTTCGTGCGCGTCCGCATCGACGGCGAGGTGCGCGACCTCGACGAGGCCATCGAGCTCGACCGCAACAAGCGCCACGACATCGACGTGGTCGTCGATCGCGTGGTCGCGCCCGAACGGGACGGGGGCGGGGACGCGCGCCTGCGCCTGGCGGAGTCGGTGGAGACGGCGCTCGCCGCCGGACAGGGCGTCATGCACGTGGCCACCGCCCCGCGCGCGGGCGAGGAGGCGGAGGAGCGCATCTTCAGCGAGCACTTCGCCTGCCCCTACGACGGCTTCTCCTTCGGCGAGATCGAGCCGCGCACGTTCAGCTTCAACAGCCCCCACGGGGCCTGCCCGCGCTGCACCGGCCTCGGCGTCGAGATGCGCGTCGATCCCGCCCTCGTCGTGCCCGACCGCACGAAGACGATCGCCACCGGCGCGATCGAACCGATGGCCAAATCGCGCGGCGGCCAGACCTGGTCCCACCGCCTCCTCGCGGCCGTGGCCGAGGTCTCCGGCTTCGACGCCGACACGCCCATCCGCGAGCTCACGCCGGAGCAGCTCGACGTCATCCTCCACGGCAGCGGCGAGGAGAAGCTGCGCCTGCGCTTCACCAACGACCACGGGCGCACGCGCCACTACGAGACGCGCTTCGAGGGCGTCGTGAACAACCTCCAGCGGCGCCACAAGGAGACCGATTCCGACTACGTGCGCGCCGACATCGAGCGCTACATGGGGGCCGTGCCCTGCCCCGACTGCGGGGGGCGGCGGCTGCGCCCGGAGGCCCTCGGCGTGCGCATCGACGGGCGCACGGTGGTCGATGCCACGGACGGCGACATCACCGCCACGCTGCGCTGGTTCGACCGCCTGGACGGCCCCGAAACGCCCCTCGGCGAGCGCGAGCGGACCATCGCCCGCCAGATACTGAAGGAGATCCGCTCGCGCCTGCGCTTCCTCATCGACGTGGGGCTGGAGTACCTCACGCTCAACCGCGCCTCCGGCTCCCTCTCCGGCGGCGAATCGCAGCGCATTCGCCTGGCCACGCAGATCGGCTCCGCCCTCATGGGCGTGCTCTACATCTGCGACGAGCCCTCCATCGGCCTCCATCCGGTGGACGGCGACCGCCTCATCCGCACGCTCGAACGGCTGCGCGACCTGGGCAACACGGTCATGGTGGTGGAGCACGACGAGGCCATGATGCGCGCCGCCGACCACGTCATCGACCTCGGCCCCGATGCCGGGCTGGCCGGCGGCCACGTCGTGGCCGAGGGCCCCCTGTCCGCCGTCCTCGCCTGCGAGCGGAGCATCACCGGGGCCTACCTCTCGGGCCGCCGCTCCATCCCCGTGCCCGCGACGCGCCGCCCGGGGCACGGGACCGCGCTGGTCGTGCGAGGCGCCCGCGCGAACAACCTCAAGAACCTCGACGTGGCCTTCCCCCTCGGCGCGTTCGTCGTCGTCACCGGCGTCTCCGGGTCGGGCAAGTCCTCGCTCGTCACCGAGATTCTGGTGAAGCGCGCGGTCAACGCCCTCCACCGCGGACGCCAGCGCCCGGGCGCGCACGACGCCATCGAGGGCTTCGAGCACCTCGACAAGATCGTGGACATCGACCAGTCGCCCATCGGGCGCACGCCCCGCTCCAACCCCGCCACCTACACCGGCGTCTTCACCGTCATCCGCGAACTCTTCGCCTCCGTGCCCGAGGCGCGCGCGCGCGGCTACAAGCCCGGACGCTTCAGCTTCAACGTGAAGGGCGGGCGCTGCGAGGAGTGCTCCGGCGACGGCTACAAGCTCGTCGAGATGCAGTTCCTGCCCGACGTGACCGTCCCCTGCGAGGTCTGCGACGGCAAGCGCTACAACCGCGAGGCCCTCGAAATCCGCTTCCGCGGCAAGACCATCGCCGAGGTGCTCGCCATGACCGTCTCCGAGGCGCTGGAGCTGTTCGAGCGCTTCCCCCGCGTGAAGCGCGTCCTCGACACGCTGCAGGCCACGGGCCTCGGCTACATCCGCCTCGGCCAGCCCGCCACCACCCTCTCCGGCGGCGAGGCCCAGCGCATCAAGCTCGCCAGCGAACTCGCCCGCCGCTCCACCGGCCGCACCCTCTACGTGCTCGACGAACCCACCACCGGCCTCAGCTTCCAGGACGTGCACCACCTGCTCGACGTGCTCCAGCGGCTGGCCGACGGCGGCAACACCGTCGTCGTCATCGAGCACCACCTCGACGTGATCAAGTCCGCCGACCACATCATCGACCTCGGCCCGCACGGCGGCGACCGCGGCGGCGAGCTGGTGGCGCAGGGCGCGCCGGAGCAGGTCGCCGCCTGTCCCGACAGCGCCACGGGCCGCTACCTGCGTCCCCTGCTCGAATCCGCGCCCGCCGTCGCCACGCAGCGCGAGCCCGCGACCGTGGGCGTGGCGGGGTGAGCGCTCACCGCCGCACGCAGTAGCGCAGGTACACCTCGTCCGTCTCCGGGTTCGCGTGCGCCGAGAGGAGCGCGAGGCGCGGCGCGTCCGCCCGCGTGAAGGCGCGCGCCCCCGCCACCGCCGTCAGCGTCCCCGCGCCGCCCACGACCACCGGCCCCAGCGTCACGAACGCCTCGTCGATGGCGTCCAGCGCGTACAGGGCGGCGTAGACCGTGGGGCCGCCCTCCACCAGCAGCGTCTCCGCGCCCAGCGTGTGGCGCATGTGGCGCAGCATGGCCGGAACCTCCCCGCCCGCGGGCAGTATGACCACGGGGCGTCCCGTGGCCTCGATGGCGGCGCGGCGCTCGTCCGGCGCGCGCTCCGAGAGGTAGACCACGGCGGGGAAGTCGCGCGCCGTGAAGAAGGCGCGCTCCAGCGGCAGCGCGCCGCCCGCGCTCAGCACCGCCGCCACGGGCAGGCGCGGCTTGCCGCGCGCCAGCCGGACCGCCTCCAGCGCCCCGTCGCCCAGCCGCGAGGACGTGCCGCTGGCGCGCAGCGTGCCCGCGCCGTTCAGCACCACGTCCGCGTTCGCGCGCAGCTCGCGCATGAGCCGCTGGTCCGTGGCCGAGCCGATGCCCCGCTCCGTGCCCTCGATCACGCTCTTGCCGTCCGCCGACATCACCATGTTGGCGAGCGCGTAGGGGCGGTCGGGGGGCGGCGGCGGCAGCTCCAGCGCGGCGTAGTCCGGCTTGCCCGGAGACCACGCGCCGCTCACGGCAGGTCGCGCTCGCGCTCGACCTCGCGGTAGTAGCAGGAGACGTTGTTCGTGTGGCAGGTCGGCCCCTGCGGGCGCGCCCGCACGAGCAGGGAGTTGTCCTCGCAGTTCTTGTGCAGGCTCACGAACTCGAGCGTGTTGCCGCTGGTCGCGCCCTTCTCCCAGAGCTCGTCGCGGCTGCGGCTCCAGAAGGTCACGCGCCCCGTGCGGTAGGTGTGCTCCAGCGACGCGCGGTTCATCCAGCCCAGCATGAGCACGCGCTCCGTCTCCGCGTCCTGCACGACGGCGGGGATGCGGTCGTGTTCGTCGAACATGAGGGGCATGGGCGCGCTCCCGGCGATGGCGTTTCGGGCAAGGATAGCGGAGCGCGCGCGTGCGCTCGCGTTCCCCCGCGCGCTGGCGGACTTCGGGAACGGTCGGGCCGCGCGGCGCGTAGGATCGGGGGAAGGAGCCGCGCCGTGAAGAACGCCGTCATCGCCGCGCTGGCGGTCGCGCTGGCCGTGTCCATCGCCGTCGGCGTGATCGCGGAGGCGTCGCGCACGGTGAACGTGGAGGTGCGCGTCTGGCAGGACGTGAACGACGCGGGCGCGCTCTGGCTCTCGGCGCGGCCCGACGGCGGCTCCTGGGCGGACGCCGGCACCGTGCCCGTGCGGCTCGACGACGGGCTCAGCAGCACGGGGCGCTACCGCTACGGCGACGTCACGCTCGCGCTCTCCGTGCCGCCCCCGCCGACGTGCGCGGAGCCGTCGCTGGCGCCCGACTGTACGGTCCTGCTGGCCGCGCGCGATGCGCTCGCGGGGGATGGCGCGCTCAACTGGAGCGCCGCCGTGCCCGTGACGGAGTGGGACGGCGTGACCGTCTCCGGCACGCCGTGGCGCGTAAGGGGGCTGGACCTGCGGGATCGTGGCCTCACCGGGACCATCCCGCCCGAGCTGGGGAGCCTCCCGCCCACGCTCGCGGTGGTCTACTTGGCGGGCAACGCCTTCACGGGCTGCGTCCCCGAGCGCCTGCGGCTGGCGACGACGAACGACCTGGATGTGCTGATGACCTCGCGTAATTTCTCGTGGTGTCCAGTGGCTGCACTGCCATCCGGCACACTGAGCGCCGGAACCTACCAAATTGATGGTCCCGATGGAGAGATCGTTGACATCCCCGATGGAGGTCCGCAAATAGCGCTAACCGGGCAGATCCTGGGTGAGTCCGGTATATCGAACTGTTTCACCACTGTGACCGGGGAAAACGAGCTCTGTCTGGCAGAGGAGATCGGGTTGGAAGTGGGGCGATGGATAGATTCCGACGCTGCTGACGACGTTAGAATGACTGTAAATACCTTGTTCGACCAGATCTCGGCGACGGCGCGGCCCGCGCCCCCGCGGTCGTGCGCGGAGCCGTCGCTGGAAGCGGATTGTGCGGTCCTGCTGGCGGTGCGCGACGCGCTCGCGGGGGACGGCGCGCTCAACTGGAGCGCCGCCGTGCCCGTGACGGAGTGGGACGGAGTGATCGTCTCCGGCACGCCGCGTCGCGTGACGGGGCTGGACCTGCGGAACCGCGGCCTCACCGGGACGATCCCGCCGGAGCTGGGGAGCCTCCCGCCCACGCTCGCGTGGCTCTACCTGGGGAACTACCTCGCGGGCTACCCTGCGGGCAATGCCCTCACGGGTTGCATCCCTGAACGCCTGCGGCTGGCGGCGGCGAACGACCTGGAGCAGCTGGTCACGGAGCGCGGCCTCGACTGGTGCCCGGTGGCGACACTGCCATCCGGCACAATTCTGAGCGCCGGAACCTACCAAATTGATGGCCCCGGTGGAGTGATCGTTGACATCCCCGATGGAGGCCCGCAAATAGCGCTAACCAGGCGTAGCCTTAGTGAATCCGGTATATCCAACTGTTTCACCACTGTGGTTGGAGAAAACAGGATCTGCCTGGCGGAAGAAATCGGGTTGGAAGTGGGGCGAAGGATAGATTCCGATGCTGCTGACAACGTTATGAGGGCTGTAAATACCTTGTTCGACGCCATCGCGGCGACGGCGCGGCGCGCGCCCCGCTAGCCCCCCGCGGGCGGCTCGACCGGGCGCACGGGGATGCCGCGCGCCGCCAGCGCCTCCTTCACCTCGCGGATGGAGTGCGTGCCGAAATGGAAGATGCTGGCCGCCAGCACGGCGTCCGCGCGGCCCTCCGTGAGCGCCTCCGCCATGTGCGCCGGACCGCCCGCGCCGCCGGAGGCGATGACGGGCACGTTCACGGCCTCGCTCATGGCGCGCAGCAGGGCGAGGTCGTAGCCGCGCTGGCGGCCGTCCGCGTCCATGCTCGTCACCAGCAGCTCGCCCGCGCCCCGCTCCACCACCTCGCGCGCCCAGGCGATGGCGTCGATGCCCGCGGGCGTGCGCCCCCCGTGCGTGTACACCTCCCAGCCGTCGCCCGCGCGCTTGGCGTCGATGGCCACCACGATGCACTGGCTGCCGAAGCGCCAGGCGCCCTCGTTCACGAGTTCGGGGCTGGCCACGGCGGCGGTGTTCACGCTCACCTTGTCCGCGCCCAGTTCGAGCATGATCTTCATGTCCACGGTGGCGCGGATGCCGCCGCCCACGGTGAAGGGGATGAACACCTGGTCGGCGGTGGCGGCCACCATGTCGTACACGGTGGCGCGGTCGTCGGAGGAGGCGGTGATGTCGAGGAAGACGAGCTCGTCCGCGCCCTCGGCGTCGTAGAGGCGGGCCAGCTCGACGGGGTCGCCCGCGTCGCGCAGCTCCACGAAGGAGACGCCCTTGACCACGCGCCCGCGGTCCACGTCGAAGCAGGGGATGATGCGCTTCGTCAGCACGCCGCCACCGCCGCCAGCGCCTGCGCCAGCGTGAAGCGGCGCTCGTAGAGGGCCTTGCCCACGATGGCCCCCTCGCAGCCCGCCCCCGCCAGCGCGCGCAGGTGGTCCGTCGCGGCCACGCCGCCGGAGGCCACCACGGGCACGGGCAGGGCCGCCGCGAACTCCGCCGCCAGCGCCACGTTGGGGCCCGCCAGCGCGCCGTCGCGGGCGATGTCGGTGACCATCACGCGGGGCACGCCGCGCTCCGCCAGCTCGCGCGCC
Organism: Tepidiformaceae bacterium; assembly: GCA_958295975.1. Lineage (GTDB taxonomy): Bacteria > Chloroflexota > Dehalococcoidia > Tepidiformales > Tepidiformaceae > UBA2991. The sequence goes on from OY282446.1 coordinate 1,778,391, forward strand.
AGCGCCAGCGGATCGGCCCCCGCGCCCGCGCCCGCGAGCCAGCCGTCCGTGCGCGCCTCGCCGTCGCGCGTGTCGATGGCGGCCACGATCATGCCCGGGAAGCGCGCCGCGCACTCGCCCGCGAAGGCGGGATCGCGCACGGCGGCGCTGCCCAGCTGGATGCGCGCCGCCCCCAGCGCCGCCGCCCCCTCCACGTCCGCCATCGCGCGCAGCCCGCCGGAAACCTCCACGGGGATGGCCACGGCCCCGCAGATGGCCGCCAGCGCCGCGCCGTTCACGGGACGCCCAGCGCGCGCGCCGTCCAGGTCCACCACGTGCAGGCGGGGCGCGCCCTGCGCCTCCCACTCGCGCGCCACCGCCGCCGGGTCGTCCGCGTACACCGTCTCGCGCGCGTAGTCGCCTTGCAGCAGGCGCACGCAGCGCCCCCCGCGCACGTCGATGGCCGGGATCACCTCGAAGCTCACGCCCCCGCCGCCTCCCGCACCCAGCCCGCGAAGTTGGCGTAGAGCCGCAGCCCCGCGGCCCCGCTCTTCTCCGGGTGGAACTGCGTGGCCGCCACGTTCCCGCGCGCCAGCACGCTGGGGAAGGTGAACCCGTAGGTCGTCTCGCCCAGCGTCAGGGCGGGGTCGGCGGGGGCCGGGTAGAAGCTGTGCACGAAGTAGAACCAGGCCCCGTCGGCGATGCCCGCCATGATGGGGTGCTCGCGCGTCCACGCCACCTGGTTCCAGCCCATGTGCGGCACCTTCAGGCGCTCGAAGCCGAAGTGCCGCACCTCGCCCGGCAGCACGCCCAGGCACTCCTGCCCGCCGCCCTCCTCGGAGCGGTCGAGCAGCGCCTGCAGCCCCATGCACACGCCGAGGAAGGGCCTGCCGGAGGCGATGAACTCGCGCAGCGGCCCCTCCAGCCCGCGCGCGCGCAGCTTCGCCATCGTGTCCGAGGCCGCGCCCACGCCGGGCAGGATGGCCCCGCGCGCGCGCGCCAGCTCGGCGGGGTCGGCGGAGACGGTCGCGGCCATACCCGCGTGGGCGAGCGCGCGCTCGACGCTGCGCAGGTTGCCCGCGTCGTAATCCACCACCACCAGCAGGGGTTGTGCGCTCACCGTCCCAGTGTAGGCCCGCCCCCGCGCTACGGTCATGGCGTGGGGCGCGGAGGGTTGCGCGTTGGGAACGGGGCGCTAGCGTTCTACACAGGCACGGGCTGAAGCGTGGCGTGATGCCGAGAGGTGCGAGTTGGATATCGGGATTCCGCGCATTGATCAGGAACCTTTGTCCATCCCCATGTCTGTCGGGGATGTCCTGTTTGTGCTTGGCGCAAACGGAACTGGAAAATCGGGGCTTATGCAATACCTCTACAGCCACTATGAGGCACAGTGGATTTCGGCGCATCGCCAGAATTGGATGCAAAGTCACCAGCTCGACATCTCCCCTCATTCTAAGTTCAACCAAGAGCAGCAAGTCCGGCAACAGGATCTCAGCCCGCGAGCCCGATGGCTCGACCGCTATTCGCATTTGCGCCCGCAACTGTCTTTGATGAATCTTGTGCAGAAGAAGACGGAAAGAATGATGGAAATCACGAGGCTTACTGACATTGATGATCAAAAAGCTGCGTCTACTTTTGCGAAACGAGAAAAAGATCCAGTTGCCATCATCAATGAAATTTTCGATCATGCCAATCTTCCGATCAGCATTTCGATAACCAAGGATTCCGCAGTGCAAGCCACGCAGCGCGGAAATACTTACGGGGCTTCTGAACTATCTGATGGTGAACGAAATCTCCTTCTTTTGGCTGCAGATGTTCTAGCAGCCCCCGAAGGGAGTATGCTACTGATCGATGAACCAGAACGTCATCTTCACCGGTCGATCATCTCGCCAGTCCTTTCGGAACTATTTTCTCGACGTTCCGACTGCACTTTTATCATTGCCACTCATGAAATCATGCTTCCTATTGATAATCCTTCTTCTCGGATTCTGCTTGCTCGCAAATGCATGTATCACCAGGAAAAGACTGAATGGGATGTGGACTTGGTGAATTCTGCTTCAGAGATAGACGATGGAGTGAAGCGGGATATTCTCGGTTCTCTCCGCACTGTGATATTTGTGGAAGGAACTGAAGAAAGTCTTGACCATGCTCTCTATTCTCTGATATTTCCTAGTGTTTCCATTATTCCGAAAGGTACTCGCAAAGATGTCGAAAATTCGGTGCGTGCAATTCGTGGAGCACAGGAGTCGCAGGAACTTTTGCGAACCGATGCTTACGGCATCGTGGACGATGATGGTCACCCTAGTAATACCGACGGAGTCTATTCACTAGATGTTTGCAGCATTGAATCCATTTACTTCGATACCTACTTCCAAAAGCTAGTTGCCGAGAAAATTTCTAAAGAAACTGTGCAAGATCGCTTGGATTCTGCGAGGCGAAGTGCTATGGAAATTTTTGAGAGAGAGGCTCCAGTTTTGGCGAAAATGAATACGGTTAGAAGGATGAGGGAAAAGATCCTTACACATCTTCCTACGTTCTCGTCCCTCCCTGGAGATGAACTCCGAATTGTGATTGATTCTGGAAGTATGATAACGGAGGATAATACTATCATAGCAGACTACATAGAACGCGATGATTACGACGGAATTATTCGCAATTACCCAATTCACAAAACCAGTGCTCTTGATCATATCTCCAAGAAGATAGGGCTCGACGGTCGTAAATTCTATAAGGATGCAGTTCTTGATGTCCTAAAATATAATGGAGATGCGCGCGCATATGTCGAGAGCCTGCTGGGTGGTCTACCGAGCCGTATACGGGAAGAAGCACGTTAAGCGGATATGCCTAGCAGCTCATCCTCCCTGCTTGCCCAGCCCCGCGCGGGGCATAGGCGCCGCGCGATGGGCGAGCCGAACGCATCAGGTCTCGCCTTCGAGCGTCTCCCGCAGGTAGTCGAGAATCCGGCGCTGCACGGCCTTCGAGGCGCGCCGCACCGGATTGATCCCGTGCACGGCGTAAGCCCGTCCCTTGTCGTCGAACACGAAGTCGTCCTTGTACTGGCGGTTGCAGTTCGCGCACTGCGGAATGATGTTCGCCGGATCGTCCGCCGGTTTGGCGGGGTCCTGGTGCCCTTGGTCCAGCACGGTCGTGCCGCCGCCGTAGCGCGGGTCGGGCTCGCCCTCGACCGCTCCGCAGGTCGCGCACCGGTTCCCGAACGCCGCTTTCAGCTCGTCGAACGTGGAGGCGTCGAGCCGTCCCCGGCGTCGGGCCTGCTCGTTGGCGAACTCCGGCGACGGCCGGTACGGGTCGGCCAGCTGGTGGCTGCCCCTGCCGGTGATGTTCCAGCCGTCGCGCTTGAGGTGCCGGACCTGCTGGTCGGGCGCGGCGTCCGGCAGCTCGCGGCGCACGATTTCGGATATCTCGTTCTTGTGCACGGGCCGGTCGCGCCAGTGCCACAGGACCGCGAGCTGGAAGGCCCTGGCGCTGCCGGGCGCGGGCAGCCGCACGCCGTGAGGGACGAGGTGCGTGCGGTGAATGCGCTCCAGCTCGGCGAACGCGCGCTCGAGTTCATCGCGTGTCGGCTGCGTCACGCCTGCATCCGCTCGACGCGCGCGTTCGCGGCGTGCGCCGTGCGCTCGTCGATCTCGTAGCCGACGAAGGAGCGCCCCTCCATGCGCGCGGCCACGCCCGTGCTGCCCGAACCGGCGAACGGGTCGAGCACGATCGTTTCGGGCCGGTCGTCGCTGAAGATGCGGATGAGGTGGCGCAGCAGGTCGACCGGCTTGGCCGTCAGGTGCCCGTGCTTCTCGCGTGGCTTCGGCACGGCGATGACCTGCCCGGGGGATTTCGCGGGATCGATCAGCGGATTGGAGACGTCGATCAGGCCGGTTCGGTGCTCAAGCCAGTTCTCCACGAACGTCCCGCTGCGCGGGGCCTGGCCGAGGATGATCGTCTCCATCTGCGCCTTCAGCTGCGGCGTCTTGCGCCCGCCAAGTTCGGCCAGGATGCGCGCCTCCTCCTCCGGCGGCAGGTTCTTGCGCCGCACGAAGTGGTCCTGCGTGAAAGCCTTGCCCTGCCCCTCATAGCGCCACGCGAGCACGTCCCTGATCTCGAAGCCCGCTTCCTCGATGGCGGCAGCGGTGCGGTGCGCCAGGCGCGCCTGGCTGAAGCAGAGCGCGAAACCGCCGGGCTTGAGCACGCGCATCCATTCCCGCGCGACGGGCGTGAGGAAATCCTGCAGGTTGCGGCCCTGCGCCGTATCGAACTTCATCCCGCAGGGCACGCCCCCGACGACGCCTTCCCTGACGCGACCGCGCAGCCTGCCGTTGTCCCAGCAGTCGTCCATGCCGTCGATGAAGTAGGGCGGGTCGGTCAGCACCAGCGACACGGAGCGATCGGGAAGCTCGGTCAGGGCCTCGCGGCAGTCCCGCGCGGAAACCCAGATAGGGCCGGCGTCCGCAGCGGGGGGCGTGCGTTCCGCAGGGAGTTCAAACAGGGCGTGGGGGCGCATGTTCGGCACGGTCATCGTTAATGCTCAGGAGCCTACTCCGATGCGCGGGCGCGTCAAGCGTCCGCACGGCTGTTCCCCTACTCTACGCCATTGCGGCTCGACCGCAAGCGCTCCGCGCCCGCCGCGCTAGAATCGGGGGGCATGGCCGAACCGTCCCAACACGAGGCGCGGCGCCGCAGCGAGGAGCTGCGCGCGCGCATCAACCACCACAACCACCGCTACTACGTGCTCGACGCGCCCGAGATCAGCGACGGCGAGTACGACGAGCTGTTCGCCGAACTGCGCGCCCTCGAGGCCGCCTGGCCCGAGCTGATCACGCCCGACTCGCCCACGCAGCGCACGGGCGCGGCCCCGCTCGAGGCCTTCTCCACGGTCGAGCACCGCGAGCCCCTGCTCAGCCTCTCCAACGCCACCTCGGAGGCGGAGCTGGCGGACTGGCTGCGCCGCGCCGTGGAGCGCGCGGACCGCGACGATTTCGCGCTCACCACGGAGCCGAAGGTCGACGGCCTCGCCATCTCCCTCGTCTACGAGGGCGGGCGGCTCGCGCGCGGGGCCACGCGCGGCGACGGGCGGCGCGGCGAGAACGTGACCGCCAACCTGCGCACCGTGCGCAGCATCCCGCTGGCGCTGGCGGGGGACTGCCCGCCCGCCTTCGAGGTGCGCGGCGAGGCGTACATGACGAAGAGCGGCTTCGAGCGCATGAACGCGGAGCGCGCGGAGCGGGGCGAGCCGCTCTTCGCCAACCCGCGCAACGCGGCGGCGGGGGCCGTGCGCCAGCTCGACCCGGCGGTCACGGCGCAGCGCCCGCTCTCCGTCTACGTCTACCAGCTGGGCTGGAGCGACGGCCCCGTGCCGCCGAGCCATTTCGAGCGGCTGGAGTGGCTGCGCGCGCTCGGCTTCCGCGTGAACGGCGACGCCCGCCGCCACGCCACCCTCGCGGAGGCGCACGAGCGCGTGCGCTGGTGGGGCGAACGGCGGGCGCGGCTCGACTACGACATCGACGGCGTGGTGGTCAAAATCGACGACGCCGGGGCGTGGGCGGAGATGGGCGTGGTGGGGCGCGAGCCGCGCTGGGCCACGGCCTTCAAGTTCCCGCCCCAGCAGCGCACCACGAAGCTGCTGGACATCGCCGTGAACGTGGGGCGCACGGGCGCGCTCAACCCCTTCGCCGTGCTGGCGCCGGTGGTGGTGGGCGGGGCGCGCGTGCGCATGGCCACGCTCCACAACGAGCAGGACATCCACCGCAAGGACGTCCGCATCGGCGACACCGTGATCGTGCAGCGCGCGGGCGACGTGATCCCGCAGGTGGTGGCGCCCGTGGTCAGCCTGCGCGACGGCGGCGAGCGCGTCTTCGCCATGCCTGCGGCCTGCCCGGCCTGCGCCGCCCCCGTCGAGCGCGAGGAGGACGCCGCCGATTCGTACTGCCCCAACCGCGCCTGCCCGCAGCAGCGCGTGCGCCTCGTCGAGCACTTCGCCTCGCGCGGGGCCATGGACATCGAGGGCCTCGGCGAGCGCCTCTCCGCGGTCCTCTTCCGCGAGGGGCTCGTGCGCGACGTGGCCGACGTCTACGACCTGCGGGCGGAGCAGCTCGCCGCGCTGCGCCTGCCCCAGCGCCTGGGCGAACGCAACGCGGAGGCGCTGACGCGCCACTTCGGGAGCGTGCGCGCCGCGCTCGACGCCGACGGGGAGGCGCTGCGCGAGGTGGAGGGCATCGGCCCCGCCGTGGCGGACGCCCTCGCCGGCGAGGAGAACCGCGCCCGCATCGAGGCGTGGGAGGCGGAGGGCGTCGAGCCGTCCGTGAAGGACCTGGCGCGCCTGCGCCTCGGCGACCGCCGCTTCGGCCCGAAGAACGCGGCCAACCTCATCGCGGGCGTGGAGGGCAGCAGGGGGCGGCCGCTCGCCCGCCTGCTCTTCGCCCTCGGCATCCGCCACACGGGCGCGGAGACGGCGCGGCTGCTGGCGGCGCGCTTCGGGGAGCTGGACGCCATCCTCGACGCGGGCGAGGAGGCGCTGCAGGAAGTGGACGGCGTGGGCCCCGTCGTCGCCCGCTCCATCGCGCGCTGGGCCGGACGCCCCGAACACCGCGAGATCGTGGACCGCCTGCGCGCGGCGGGCGTGAACATGACCGGCGAAATCGAGGCCGCCCCCGCCGGGGGGCCGCTCACGGGGCTCGCCGTCGTCGTCACCGGCAGGCTCGACGCCATGTCGCGCGCGGAGGCGGAGGCGCGGGCGAAGGAGGCGGGCGCCTCCGTGACGGCCTCGGTCTCGAAGAAGACGGCCTTCCTCGTCGCGGGCGCGGAACCGGGCGCGAGCAAGATGACGCGCGCGCAGGCGCTCGGCACGCCCGTGCTCGACGAGGAGCGCTTCCTGGCCGTGCTGGCGGAGGGCAGGGACGCCCTCGAACGCTTCCGCGCGGAGGCCGAGGCGGAGGCGGGGGCGTGAGCGGGGAGCCGCGGCGGGACGCCTACACGCACGGGCACCACGCCTCCGTCGTGGCCCAGCACGGACGCCGCACCGCCGAAGAGGCCGCCGCCTTCCTGCTGCCGCGCCTGCGCCCGGGGATGCGCCTGCTCGATGCGGGCTGCGGGCCGGGCTCGATCACGGCGGGGCTGGCGCGGCGCGTGGCCCCGGGCGAGGTCGTCGGCGTGGACGCCGAGCCCGCCGTGCTGGCCATCGCGCGCGAGCGGGGCGCGGGCCTCCCCAACCTGCGCTTCGAGCAGGCCAGCGTCTACGACCTGCCCCACGCGGCGGACTCCTTCGACGCCGCCTACGCCCACCAGCTGCTCCAGCACCTGGCCGATCCGACCGCCGCCCTGCGCGAGCTGGCCCGCGTCGTGCGCCCCGGCGGCCTCGTGGCCGTGCGCGACTCCGACTACCAGACGATGATCGGCTGGCCGCGCTCGGACGCCATCGAGGAGTGGCGCGCGCTCTACACGGAGATGGTGCGGCGCAACGGCGCGGACGCCAACGCGGGGCGGCGCATCCCCTCCTGGCTGGCGCGCGCGGGCCTCGGCGGCATCGAGGTCTCGACCACGGTGGCGCTCATGCGCGAGCGCGACGAGGTGCGGAACTGGGGCGATTCCTGGGCCGAACGCGTGACCGCCTCCGCCTTCGCCGCGCAGGCGCTCGACCGCGGGCTGGCCACGCGCGCCGACCTCGAACGCATCGCCGCGGGCTGGCGCGCCTGGGCGCGCGATCCGGAGGCGCTCTTCCTCTTCGTGCACGTGGAGGGCGTCGCCGTCGTCCCCTGAGCGCGACGGCGGGAGCGGGGCGGGCGCGCTGCCCTATACTGGACATATCCCGCCCCAGGACGGCTTCGTGGCGCGAATCGGCCCCTTCGCACGCCTCTTCGGCTTCCTCTCCCAGGACATCGCCATCGACCTGGGCACGGCCAACACGCTCGTCGCGGTGCGGGGCCGTGGCATCACCATCGTCGAGCCCTCGATCGTGGCCATCGACCGCACCTCCAAGCGCATCCTCGCCATCGGCGGGGACGCGCAGCGCATGGTGGGGCGCACGCCCTCCAACATCATCGCCGTGCGCCCCCTGCGCGACGGCGTGATCTCGGACTTCGAGGTGACGGAGCGGATGCTCGCCTACTTCATCCGCGCCGTGCAGGAGCGCGCCTTCCTCGCCCAGCCGCGCGTGGTCGTGGGCGTCCCCAGCGGCGTCACGGAGGTGGAGAAGCGCGCCGTGCACGACGCCGCCCTCAGCGCGGGCGCGCGCTCCTGCTTCCTCATCGAGGAACCGCTGGCCGCCGCCATCGGCTCCGGCATGCCCGTCATGGAGGCCTCGGGCTGCATGGTCGTCGACATCGGCGGCGGCACCACCGAGGTGGCCGTCATCTCCCTCGGCGGCATGGTCGTGAGCAAGTCCATCCGCGTGGCCGGCGACGCCATGGACCGCGGCATCATCACCTACGCCCGCCAGGTCCATAACCTCCTCATCGGCGAGCGCACGGCGGAGGAGGTGAAGCAGTCGGCGGGCTCGGCGGCCCCCCTCGAGGAGGAGGAGACGGTCGTGCTGCGCGGGCGCGACCAGGCCACGGGCCTGCCCAAGTCCGTCGAGGTCAGCACGGTGGAGCTGCGCGACGCCCTCGCCGGCCCCGTCGGCCAGATCGTCGATACGGTGCGCTCCCTCATCGAGATCACGCCCCCCGAGCTGGTGAGCGACCTGATGGCCCACGGCATCGCACTGGCGGGCGGCGGCGCCCTGCTGCGTGGGCTCGACCGCCGCATCAGCCAGGAGACGCGCTTCCCCGTCTACGTCTCCGAGGAACCGCTCCTCTGCGTCGTGCGCGGCGCGGGCGCGCTCTTCGAGGAGATCGAGATGCTGGCCGCCGCCGAGGGCCAGTTCGACTCGGGAAGGTCGCGGCGCTAGCCACGAGCCGGGCGCGCGATGCTGCTCTTCAGCCGCTACACCTACTGGGCCGGGGCCATGGTGGCGCTCGCCGTGGCGCTCGCCGTGGCCGGGCGCGCGGGCGCGCTCGACCCCGTGCAGGGCCTCTTCCTGCGCGTCTCCGCCCCCGTCGAGGGCGGCTTCGGCGCCGCCTTCGGCCCCGTCGCGCGCTTCTTCGACGACGTGGCCGACCTCGGCCGCCTGCGCTCGGAGAACCGCCGCCTGCTGGGCGAGAACGAGACCCTCCGCAACGAGAACGCCGCCCTGCGCGGCGACGTGCGCCGCCTCGGCGAACTGGAGGAGGCGCTCGGCATCGTCGCCGCCGATCCTTCCGCCGAGCGCCTGCCCGCGGGCGTGCTCAGCCGCATCCGCGGGCCGCTCACGCGCGAGCTGCGCATCGACAAGGGCTCCGGCGACGGCGTGCGCGAGGGCAACCCCGTGCTCTCCGTGCGCGGCACCCTCATCGGCACGGTCACGCGCGCGCTGCCGGGGGCCTCCTTCGTGCGCCTCGTGGCCGACAGCCGCAGCAGCGTGGCCGCGCAGGTGCTCGGCGCCCCCGCCGACGGCGTGGTGCGGGGCGACGGCGCCAGCCTCGCCTTCGACCTGGCCGAGGGCGACGTGAACGCGGGCGACGCCATCGTCACCTCCGGCCTCGGCGGCGCCTATCCGCCCGACATCCCCATCGGCGAGGTGGTCGAGGTGCTCGGCGACGTCCAGGACCCCTTCCCCACCGTGCGCCTGGAGACGGCGGTGCGCATCGCCGCCACGCGCACCGTGCTCGTCATGATCAGCTTCGTGCCCGAACGCTTCGGGCTGGGCGACTGATGCGCGCCGCGCTGGTCGCGCTGCTGATCCTGGCGACGGTCGCCGCGCAGGCCGCGGTCGCGCCGCTCTTCCCCGTGGCGGGCGCGGTCGTCGACCTGCCGCTCGTGCTGCTGGCGCTGCTGGCGGCCTTCGCGGGGCCGCTGGCGGCGATGGCGGCGCTGCCCGCGCTGGCGCTGTGCGCGGGCTTCGCCCTCAACGTGGGGCCGGAATGGCTGATCGCCGCCTGGCTGCCCCTGCTGCCCGCCGCCGCCTGGCTCCAGCGCCTGCGCGGGGGCGCGCGCCCGTCCGCCGTCCCGACCCTCGCGGCGGCGCTGGCGGCGGGCCTCTGGGCGCGCGCGCTGCTCGCGGGCGTGGCCGTCTCCGCCGGGGCCGCGCCCTCCCCCGTGGCGCTGCTCACGGACCTGCTCCTGCCGGGGATGCTGCTCGACGGGGCGGCCCTCGCCGCTGCCTGGCTCGCGTGCCGCGCGCTGGGCCGCGAGGCGCGCTCCCTCGAACCGGATCGGCGGGGGATCTGAGCCGTGCGCCGCTTCCGCTTCCGCCCCGAACGCCGCGTCGATCCCGGCCTGAGCCGCAACCGCCCCCACGGCAACGTGGCCGTGCTGCGCGTCGCCGTCATCGTCCTGTTCGCCGCGCTGGGCCTGCGGCTGGCGCAGATGCAGCTGGTGGACGGCGCGGAGTACGCCGCCCGCTCCGAACGGAACCGCATCATCGTCGAAAGCATCGCCCCCGTGCGCGGCCTCATCTTCGATCGCAACGGGGAGACGCTGGTCGAGAACGCGGGCGCCTTCGCCGCCATGATCACGCCCGCGCTGCTGCCCGACCGCGCCGCCGACCGCTACCGCCTCTACCTCTACCTGGAGGACCTGCTGGACGTGCCCGCGCTCGAAATCCAGGACGCCGTGGCGGCGGCGGAGGCCAGCGGCGGCGTCTCCCTCGCCGTCGCGCGCGCGCTCGACCGCACGACCGCGCTGCTGCTGGAGCAGGCCGCCGCCGACCTGCCCGGCGTCAGCCTCGCGGTCGAGACGGCGCGCTCCTACGTGGCCGGGCCCGAGTTCAGCCACATCCTCGGCTACGTGGGGGCGCAGTCGCCGGAGGAGTGGGACGTGCTGCGCGACGAGGGCTACGCCTTCAACGAATCCGTCGGGAAGGTCGGCGTGGAGGCGCGCTACGAGGCCAGCCTGCGGGGCACGCCCGGCCGCGCCGTCGTCGAGATCGACGCGCAGGGCGAGCTGGTCGCCACCCTCGAACGGCGCGAGCCCGCGCCGGGCCGCGGCCTGCGCCTCTCCATCGACGCCGGGCTGCAGCGCTACGTCCACCAGCTGCTGGCGGACACCATGGGCGAGGCCCGCACCGCCGCCGCCGTGGTCATGAGCCCCCAGACGGGCGAGGTGTACGCCCTCGTCTCCGTGCCCACCTACGACAACAACATCTTCTCGCTGGCCGATCCGGGCGACGCCTACCGGCGGCTGCTCGACGATCCCCGCCTGCCCCTCCTGCACCGCGCCCTGAGCCCGGCCGCGCCCGGCTCGACCTTCAAGCTCGTGACCGCCGCCGCCGCGCTGGAGGAGGGGACGATCACGCCCGCCACGCGCCGCACGATCGACAGCAACGTGCTCGAATTCATCGGCGAGGACGGCCAGCCCTACTACTTCTACGACTGGCGCGCGCACGGCGAGCTCGACCTCACCGGGGCCATCGCCTGGTCCTCCAACATCTACTTCTACATGGCCTCCTGCGGCATTCCCCAGGAAGGCATCCGCGGCCTCGGCGACGGCCCCGAGCAGTCCGCCGTGGTGCTCGGCTACTACGCCCGCAGCTTCGGGCTGGGGCAGGTCACGGGCCTCGACATCACGGGCACGGAGTTCCCCGGCACGGTCCCCGGCCCGGAGTGGAAGCGCCGCAGCCGCGGCGGCGATTCCTTCACCGACGAGGACCGCGAGTGGTATCTGGCCGACACCTGCTTCATGGGCATCGGGCAGGGCGACGTGACGGCCACGCCCCTGCAGATCGCCGCCGTCACCGCCGCCATCGCCAACGGGGGCCGCCTGCCGAAGCCCCGCGTGCTGCGCGAGATCGTGGACGCCGCGGGCGAGACCGTGGAGGCCGCGGAACCCTCGTGGGAGACGCTGCCGGTGGACCCGCGCCACCTGGCCGTCATCCGCCGCGGGATGCGCCAGTCGGTGGTCGATGGCGCCGCCCTCCGCGCCGGCCTGCGCAACGTGGCCGTGGCGGGCAAGACGGGCACGGCGGAGTTCGTCGATCCCGACGACGGCGAGACGAAGGAGCACGCCTGGTTCACCGGCTTCGCGCCCTATGCGAACCCCGAGGTGGTGGTCACCGTGTTCTACGACCTCGGCGTGGGCGGGGAGAAGGCCGCGCCCGTGGCCGCCGACATCATCGCCTACTTCCTCGAGCGGGCGGCGCCGTGACCGTCTTCCGCGGCCAGCCGTCCCTGCGCGCCTGGGCCCGCTTCGACGCCCTGCTGGCCTTCGCCGCGCTGGCGCTCGTGGCCTGCGGGCTGGCGCTGATCCACAGCGGCAGCCTGCGCTCCTACGACGGCCCGCTCGCCAGCCTCGCCAATCCCGTGGCGCGGCAGGCGCTCTTCGCGGTGGTGGCCGTGGGCGGCATGATCGCCATCTCGCGCCTCGACTACCACCTCTTCCTGCACTACGCCTGGTGGCTCTACGGGGCGGCCATCGTGCTGCTGCTGGCGCTCATCCCGCTGGGCCAGACGGAGTTCGGCTCGACGCGCTGGTTCGCCTTCGGCCCGGTCCAGTTCCAGCCCTCCGAGTTCGCCAAGATCGCGGTCGTGCTGGCGATGGCGCGCTACCTCGCCGGGCAGGGCGGCGATGCCCGCTCCCTGCGCGCGCTGGGCGGAACCTTCGCCATCGTCGCGCCCGTGCTCCTGCTCGTCTTCATCCAGCCCGACCTCGGCACGAGCGTCGTCTTCGCCTCCATCTGGCTCGGCATGGTCGTGGTGGCGGGCGTCCGGCGCCGCCACCTGCTCGTCCTCGGAACCTTCTTCCTCGCCGTCCTGCCCTTCGTCTGGACCTTCACCGTGGCCGACTACCAGATCGAGCGCATCTCCGTGCTGTTCAACGCCGAGGAGGACCCGCTGGACGCGGGCTACAACCCTATCCAGTCGCAGATCGCCGTGGGCTCCGGCCAGCTGCTGGGCAAGGGGCTCACCAACGGCGAGCAGACGCAGCTCGATTTCCTCAAGGTGAAGACCCGGGACTTCATCTTCAGCGTGCTCGGCGAGGAGCTGGGGTTCGTGGGCGCGATGGCGCTCTTCGCGCTCTTCATCCTGCTGCTCATGCGGGGCATCCGCGCGGCCCAGATCGCGGGCGACGTACCCGGCCAGCTGGTGGCCGCGGGCGTGGTCGTCACCATCCTCATGCAGGCCGTCATCAACATCGCCGTCAACCTCAGCGTCTTCCCCGTGACGGGCCTGCCCCTGCCCTTCGTCAGCCAGGGCGGCAGCTCGCTCCTCACCCTCTTCCTCGCCCTCGGCATCGTCCAGAGCATCGTCATGCGCCACCGCTCCTACCGGCAGGTATAGTCGCGAGCGACGAGTTGTGAGTGGCGGGTGGTTGGCGCAGTCACCGACCACCGGCCACCGCCACCGGCACGGAGGCCCCCATGCCCGAGCCGCCCACCGAAGCCGAGGTGCTCGGCTACTTCGACACGCTCTCCAACTGGAACCGCTGGGGCGAGGACGACGAGCTCGGCGCGCTCAACCACATCACGCCCGACGCGCGCCGCGCCGCCGCCGCCCTCGTGCGCGAGGGCGTCTCCGTCTCCTGCGCCTGGGACATCGAGACCGCGCCCCGCGCGGACCAGCTGTTCGGCGCCCCCCGGCGCTACATGCTGGCCACCGGCCGCGACCCGCTCGCCATGGGGCGCGGCGGCGCCGCCGTCGAGGTCGCGAGCTTCGCCTTCCACGGCGTCACCGTCACCCACCTCGACGGGCTCAGCCACATCTTCTGGGATGGCCGCATGTACAACGGCAAGCCCGCCGATCTCGTCACCTCCGCCGAGGGCGCGCGCCACCACGCCGTCACCGCCTTCCGCGACGGCATCGTCACGCGCGGCGTGCTCATGGACGTGCCCGCGCTCGACGGACGCCCCTGGCTCGACGCGGGCGAGGGCGTCTTCCCCGAGCACCTCGAAGCCGCCGAGGCGCGGCAGGGCGTGCGCGTGCGCGCGGGCGACGTGGTGCTCCTGCGCACGGGCAAGGGCCGCCTCCTGCGCGAGGAGCCGGAGCGCCCGCCGCGCTCCGCCGGCGGCTGGCACGCGGCCTCGCTCCCCTGGCTGCACGAGCGCGGGGCCGCCGTCATCGGCGCGGACACCGCGCAGGAGGCGGGCGGCCCCGGCTACGACGCCCTGCCCATGCCCGTGCACTTCATCGCCATCGCCGCCATGGGCCTGCCCCTCATCGACAACTGCGACCTGGAGGCGCTGGCGGAGACCTGCGAGCGGCTCAACCGCTGGGAGTTCTTCCTCTGCATCCAGCCCCTGCGCCTGCAGGGCGGCACGGGCGGCGCCGTCAACCCGATCGCGGTCTTCTGATCACCGATCACCGATCACCAACCACCGATCACTGACCACCGGCCACTGACCACCGGCCACCGGCCACCGATCACCGGCCACTGGGACTTGCCGGGCAGGGATTCGAACCCCGACCAGGGGCTTCAAAGGCCCGTGTGCTACCGTTACACCACCCGGCAGTGCCGATGCGCCCTCCGCTGGCGGGCGTTGGTGCCGAAGGCCGGACTCGAACCGGCACGGGCCTTGGGGCCCAACGGTTTTTGAGACCATCGCGTCTGCCAATTCCGCCACTTCGGCCTGTGGCGACGGTAGCCCCGCAGGCCGCGCGCGGTCAAGGCGAACGGCCAAAAGGAAGGTTCACGATGCGCGAAATCGGCTCCCTGACGAGCGTCCCCATCCGCGAGGTGTGGCCCAACGAGGCCGCCGACCTCACGCCGTGGCTCGCCGAGAACCCCGGCCTCCTCGGTGACGAGCTGGGGATGGATCTTGAACTCGAAGGCAAGGAGGTTCCGGTCGGGCCGTTCAGCGCCGACCTCCTCTTCCGCGCCCGCGATGCGAATGCGCTGGTCGTCGTCGAGAACATGATGGGGTCCACCGACCACGACCACCTCGGCAAGGTGATCACCTACGCATCGGGACTTGAGGTGGCTCAAGAGGAAGGGATGGAGGCCACCTACGCAGTGCTTCTTGCGGAGCACTTTCGCCCGGAGCACCGCACCGTGCTCCAGTGGCTGAATACGCACACGACGGATGCTGTGGGCTTCTTCGGAATTGAAATCGAGGCATGGCGTATTGGCGATTCTCCTCCTGCGCCGAGGCTCAGCGTCATCGCCCGACCCGATGAATGGGCTCGGCAAGTCCGGAGGGAGATAGGACCACGAGACACTGAGGCGGCTCAGCGCTACCGTGAGTTCTGGGGAGAATTCCTTCGTGGATTTCAAGAGGCGTATCCGGGATGGAGTCGTAGCAAGAAACCCAGTCCTAATCACTGGATGCGTTTTCCGGCTGGCAGGACAGGCACGTTTTACTCTGTTTCTCGTTCTTGGAGAGACGACCATTATGGCTTCCGTGTGGAGTTGTCTGTGGACCTCTCCGATCGTGAAGAAGCGGACCGTGTCTACCATGGCCTCGTCGAGCGACGTTCTGAAGTCGAAGCGCGGTTCGGTGAGAGCCTCACGTGGGATGAGACTGAGGGCCGCAGGGTGCGACGAATCTATGCTTGGGATCCGTCTGGCGCTTTCGCTATCGAGGACCGCGACCGCTGGCCCGAGGTCCGCGAGTGGGCCATCAAGCGCCTCGGCGACCTGCGCGACGCCATCCAGCCGCATCTCGACGAGCTGTAGCGCGCGCGGCGGGGGGCGCTGGAGCGGAAGACGAGGGTCGAACTCGCGACCTCCTCCTTGGCAAGGAGGCGCTCTACCACTGAGCTACTTCCGCGTGGCGGGCAGTATAGCAGGGCCGCGCCCGCCGCGCGCCAGCCCGGCGGCTAGTCCCCCAGCAGGGAGGTGTAGCCGAGCGCGACCACGTCCTCGGCGTACTGGCTGCGCCAGCCTGGGTCGGGCACGCGCAGGCGGCGCTCGCGGAACCAGCGGTGCAGGGCTAGGTACTCCTCCTCCAGCCGCACGCGCCAGCCGTCCTCCTCGCGGAACGTCTCCGGGTCCACCTCCTCCAGCCGGCGCGCCATGTCGGCGTACTCGATGCCGTCCTCTTCCTTCCAGTAGGTGGCGAGGTAGTCGAGCGACTCCTCGAGGTTGCGGCGGCACTCGTCCATCTGCACGCCCATCCAGCCCGCCTCGGTCATGGGCTCGCCGTTGACGCGGTAGCGGCCCGCGCAGGGCTCGCAGACGACGACCAGCTTGCGCGCGTCGCAGTCGGACTTGTCCTCGCAGTCCTCGCAGCGTTTGGCGAATTCGGCGGCCTCGGGGCTGCGCGTGTGGCCCACGATCATCTCGTCGCCGATGGCGTCGCAGGCCTGGCAGGCGAGCGTGCCCGCGAGGATTTCGTTGATCGTCTTGTCCCAGTCGACCGGCATGGCGCTCACCCCACGGTATACCAACCGGCCTGGCCGGGCATTTCCTCGATGCCGACGGTGAGGCGGCGGACGTTGGCCGCGCCGCGTTCGGACAGCGCCGCCCGCAGCCGTTCGGCGAACCACTCCGCCAGCCGCTCCGCCGTGGTGTTGTCGATGGGCAAGGCGGCCACGTCGGATTTGGGGAAGACGTAGCGGCGCTCCCCGAAGGAGATTTCCCAGTCGTCTGCGCCCTCGACGATGGTGAGGACGCGGCTCTCGCGCTGGAGCAGGAACTTGTGGTCGAGCTCGTCGGCGATGGCCTTCGTGAGCCGCTTCAGGTCGCCGAAGTCCCACACCCACGAGTCCTCCGTGAGGTCGCCCTCCACGTCCACGGTCACGTCGTAGTTGTGGCCGTGGAGGGGCTCGCACTCCCCGAGGAAGGTGGCGAAGTGGGCGGCGGCGAAGCGCAGGCGGTTGCGCTCGACGGTGACGCGGCGGGTGACGGTCATGGCGCGGCCTCCGGTCGGGATCGTCGCACGCGCGGCGGGCGGGCGCTCGCGGGGATCAGCCCCGCCCCACCAGCCCGCCCGCGTCCATGGCGAAGAGGCCGTGCATGTCGCGGTCGATGCGCAGCTGCAGGTAGGCGCGCAGCGCGCGGATGCGCTCCGGCGCCTCCGCCCAGCCCTCGCCGTCGAGCGCGTGCAGGTGGCCCAGCGCCTCCGTCAGCAGCGCGCTCAGCTCGCGGTACTGGTCGTTGATCCCGGCGAAGGCGGGCAGCGCGGGGAACTCGGGGGCCTCCGCGGCGCGTTCGCCGATGGCGCGGAGGGCGGCGGCGGCCTCGCCCTCGCCCCCGGCGGCGGCCTCGCCCGTCTCGCGCAGCACGCGCGCCATGCGCCCGCACTCGTCCGCCATCCACTGCTGCTCCACGGGCAGGCGGCGCTCGACGGAGAGCAGCATCTGCAGCATCTGCCGCACGGTGACGCGCGCGGCGTCGCTCCGCAGTTCGGGGAGCACGTCGCGTTCGAGGGCCTCGCGGATCAGTTCCAGCACGCGCGCCGAGCTCGGATTGGTGAACATCAGGCGTCCTCCTGCGCGGCGGGGTAGCCGAGGATGGCGGTGTAGCCGGGCTGCGCCGCGACCAGCGGCTGGAGCATGTAGGTGCTGAGGAAGTTGTCGCTCTCGCCGTCCAGCCCGCGCCGCACGGCGTCGAGGATGGGCGCGGCCAGCGAGGCCGAGGAGAAGACCTGGAAGAAGCCCACGTCCTCCTCCGTCACGGGGATGCCGCTCAGCTTGCGGTAGTGCCCGAGGAAGCCGCCGTCCGCCTTCACCGCCCCGAACAGGTCGAAGCCCGTGATGGCGGAGAGCTGCCGCAGCCAGCCGATGTCCTCGCGCGGGTCGCCCACGTGCGCGTTCTCCCAGTCGATCACGCCCGTGATGCGCCCCCGCTCGTAAAGGAAGTTCGAGGGCTGGTAGTCGCCGTGGCAGATGGCCAGCGGCACGGGCCGCGGCAGCCGGTTCGGCAGGCTCGCGTACATGTCGTAGAAGACCGGCAGCGGGTCGAAGGCGATCTTCCGGTAGCTCGACAGGAAGAACTCGATGGAGCTGGCCATGTAGGCCTCCCAGCCGGAGCAGTCGATGCCCGCGCCGCGCGCGTCGCGCAGCTCGCCGTCGGGGTCGAGCGCGTCGAGCGGGGCGGCGTGCAGTTCGGCCAGCCGCTCGCAGAACTCGGTGGCCACCGCCTCGGCCTCGTCCTCGTTGCCCGGCGCGAAGAGCGGCGTCAGGTCGGCGCTTCCGCCCAGCCGCTCGATGAGCATGGCGGGGCGGTCCAGCGCCTCGCCCGTCTCGTCGAGGAAGTGGGCCGCGGGCACGGGGATGGCGGTGTGCTCGCCCACGCGCTGCAGGATGCGGAACTCGAGGCGGCGGTTGGTCGGCAGGATGTCGCTTTCGGGCGGCGGATCGCGGCGCACGATCAGGGGCAGGCGCTCCGTCCCCGCGCCGCTCTCGATGACGCAGTCGCAGCGGTAGGTCTCCTGCGAATAGCCGCCCGCGAGCTGCCGGAACTCCTCGATCCGCACCGCGCTCGCGTCGGGCCGCCGCTGGCGGATGAATTGCTCGAGCTGGCGTTCCATGGGTCCCTCCGGCGCGGCAGTCTACGCCGTCGCGGGGCGCGCGCGCTCAGCCGACGATGGCCAGCCCCTCGCCGCGCGCGTCGTGGGCGGCGGCCACGCCTCCGCCCGTGCGCACGGCCAGACAGGCGCGCCCCGTCCAGCCGTCCCACGCCGCCAGCGGGGCGGGATCGAGCCCCGCCGCGCGCAGCGCCTCGCCGAGCCGGTCGGGGGCGCGCGCCTCGGCGTGCAGCGAGCCGTCCGTATCGAGCGCCCAGCGGGGCGCGTCGAGGGCGTCCTGCGGGTCCGCGCCCGCGCGCAGCACGGCGTCCAGCACCTGCGCGTTCGTCTGCGGCTGGCGGTGCGCGCCCGGCGTGCCCCCGACCGCCGCCAGCGCGCCCCCGCCCGCGCCCTCCGCCAGCAGGTCGGGGGGCGTCGTGACGAGGTAGCTGTGCAGCGTGTGCATGGGGCGCTTGCCCCCGGCCAGCTCGTTGCGGTGGCCGCGTTCGAGCGTGAAGCCGCGCATGCGGTTGTTGAAGAGCGCGCCGATGCGGGGCGCGAGCACGCCGCTGCCCCAGGCCGCGAACACGGACTGGATGAGCGAGACCGCGTTCCCCTCCGCGTCGATGGCCAGGAGCGCGGTCGTATCGCCGTCGCCCGCGCCGCCCGCCGCCGCCCGCGCCGATGCGCCCCCGGCGCGCAGCAGGGCCTCCGCGTCGAAGCCGGTGGCGCGTGGATCGCCCGCCTCGGCGTCCACGGCGGCGAAGGCCCCGCGCAGCGCCTCCACCTGCGCGCCCGCGCCCGTCCCCGCTCGCGCCAGCCGCTTCAGCGCCAGCATGAGCGCGATCCCGCGCGATGGCGGCGGCTGCGTGTGCACGCGCATGCCCGCGAAGTCCACGGCGAGCGGCTCGACCCACTCCGCGGGGGCGCGCCAGTCGTCGGGCGTGAAGGCCGCGCCCAGCCCGTTCAGCGCGGTCAGGCACTCGTCCGCGAGCGGTCCCTCGTACAACGCGCCCGCGCCGTCCTGCGCCAGCGTCCGCAGCGTGTCCGCCAGCGCGGGCTGGCGCACGGTCTGGCCGCCGTCCCCGGCGACGTGCCCGAAGAGGTCCTTGAAGGCCGAGGCCGGGGCCACGCGCGCACGCCCCGCGGCCACGGCCCGCGCCAGCGCGCGCGAGGCGGGGAAGCCCTCGCGCGCGAGCCGCTCGGCGTCCGCCAGCGCGCGCGCCCAGGGCAGCCGCCCGTGCCGCTCGTGCAGCGTCCCCCAGCCCGCCACGCAGCCGGGCGCGGTCACGGCCCGCGCGCCCGCGTCGGGGATGCCGCCGAGGGCGCGGCAGGCGTCCGCGCTGGCGCTGGCGGGCGCGGGCCCGGAGGCGTTGAGCGCGCGCACGGCCCCGCTCGCCGCCTCGTACGTCATGGCGAAGGCGTCGCCGCCCAGGTGGCTCATGTGCGGCTGGACCACGGTGAGGACCGCCGCCATGGCCACGGCGGCGTCGGCGGCGCTCCCGCCCTCGCGCAACGCGCGCTCGCCCGCCGCCGCCGCCAGCGGGTGGTCGGCGATGACGCAGGTGCGGGGGCCGCGCAGGGCGCCGCGCGCGGGGCCGTCGGCGGAGGCCCCCTCGACGCCCTCGCGTCCGCCGCCCGCGAGCCGCTCCGCCATGCGTCAGGCGCGCGTCTCGCGCAGCAGCCGGAGCACGGCTTCGGCGTTGTCCGCCGCCCGCGCCCGCTTCCACACCTTGATCAGCGTGCCGTCGGGGCCGATCACGAAGGTGGAGCGCGTCATGCCGATGCTGGTGCGCCCGTAGAGCGTCTTCTCGCCCCAGGCCCCGTAGGCGCTCGCCACCGTCGCGCCCTCGTCCACCAGCAAGGGGAAGGGCAGGCCGTGTTTGGCGCGGAAGCCCGCGTGCGAGGCGGCGTCGTCGGTGGAGACGCCCAGCACCACCGCGCCCTCCGCCGCGATGGCCTCGTGCTGGTCGCGGAAGCCGCAGGCCTGCTTCGTGCAGCCGGGCGTGTCGTCGCGCGGGTAGAAGTAGAGCGCCACGGTCGAGCCGCGGTAGTCGCTCAGGCGGTGCTCCCGGCCGTCCTGGTCGGGCAGCGCGAAATCCGGGGCCATGTCGCCCGCCTGCAGCGTGATCGCCATGGTCGTGCCCCCTACCGGATCACGCCGGAGACGCGCCCGGCGTGGATGCGCAGGATGACGCGCCGCTGCGCCTCCAGCCAGGCGGGCAGGTCCTCCGGCTCGGTGAAGCCGGAGCCCTTGATGTTCTCGAAGACCAGGTGCGTGGCCTCCTCCAGGCGCTCGCGCTCGATCTCCGCGCGCCCCTCGATGGTGACGAAGTTGAAGGGCGCCGCGTCGTTGAAGACGGTGACGGTGACGCGCGGGTCGCGCTCCAGCGTGCGCACCTTGAGCGTGGGCGCGGTCGTGCTCACCACCAGCGCGTCGCCGTCGCGCGCGTAGGCCACGATGGAGCTGCTGGGCTGGCCGCTCGCGCGCAGCGTGGTCACCACCGCCCAGCGGTTCTCGCTCACGAACCGGTCGAACGCCTCCGTGCCGATCATGCGCGCCTCCTTCGGCTTGCGTTTCGCGCCCATGCTACGCTGTGGCGCACGCGCGCGTTCGCGCCCCCGGAATGGCCGCATGACGCAACTCCCCGCCTTCACGCTCGCCGACGGCGCGGGGCGCGCCCGCTCCTTCCCCGCGAACCGCCCCGCGCTGCTCGCCTTCGTCAAGGAGGATTGCCCCACCTGCGACCTCTCCATGCCGCTCGTCGAGGCCGCCCACGCCGCCTTCGGCGGGGCCGTGGACGTGCTCGCCATCGGGCAGGAGGCCGCGGGCAACGCCCTCCTCGTCGAGCGCCACGCCCTCACCGCGCCCATGCTCGACGACAGCGCCCTGCGCATCTCCTACGCCTGGGACCTCGACACCGTGCCCACCGTCGTGCTGGCCGACGCCGACGGGCGCGAGCGTCGCCGCTTCGCCGGCTTCGGGCGCGAGGACTGGCGCGCGCTCTTCGCGGAGCTGGCGGCGCTGTGCGGCGTCGAGGCCCCCGCCCGCGACTGGGACGAATGGCCCGCATCGCGGCCCGGCTGCGGCTCCCGCTCGGTGGAGCCGGGCATCGCCGAGCGGCTCGCCGCCGAGGCCGAAGGCAGTCCCCTGCGCGCCCGCCGCATCGAGGTGGGCGCGGACGACGACCTGCACGAGTTCCTCTACGACCAGGGCCTCACCGACGGCCTGCCCGTCGTGCCCCCCACGCCCGCGCGCGTGCTCCGCATGCTGGCGGGCGCCACGCGCGATCCGCAGGACGTGGTGGCCGTCATTCCCCCCAACCTGGCCCCCGCCACCGTCGAGAAGGTGGCCATCAACGCCGTCATGGCGGGCTGCCGTCCCGAATACCTGCCCGTCGTCATCGCCGCCGTGGAGGCGTGCTGCACGGAGGAGTTCAACGCCCACGGCGTGTGGGCCACGACCATGGGGGCGGCCCCGGCGGTGGTCGTGAACGGCCCCATCCGCCACCGCATCGGCATGAACATGGGGCTGGGGGCGCTGGGGCAGGGCAACCGCGCCAACGCCGCCATCGGACGCGCCCTGCGGCTGGTCATGCGCAACGTGGGCGGCGCGCGCCCCGGCGGCACGGAGCGCTCCACGCTGGGCACGCCCATGAAGTACACGCTCTCCTTCGCCGAATGGGAGGAGCGCAGCCCCTGGGCCCCGATGCACGTGGAAAAGGGGTTCGCCCCCGACGACGACGTGGTCTCCGTCTTCCCCGCCACCAGCGGCCCGCAGCTGATCGTCGACCAGACCTCGCGCACGGCGCGCGCGCTCTCCGGCAGCCTCGGCCTGGGCATGGCCGCCGTGGGCCACGCGCTCACGCCCACCGGCCACGTCCTGCTCGTCGTCTGCCCCGAACACGCCGACACCATCTGGCGCGACGGCTGGAGCAAGGACCAGGTGCGCGCGCACGTCATGGAGGTCACGGCCATGCCCCTGCGCGAGCGCCTGGCGACGGCGGACGCGGGCGGCATGGAGCCCTCCGCCTTCGGCCCCGACGGCCCCACGGAGGAGCAGCTCGACCGCGTCTGGTCCAAGTTCCGCTCGCCCGAATTCATCCACGTGGCGGTGGCCGGCAGCGAGGCCGGCAAGTTCTCCGCCGTGCTGGGCGGCTGGGCGAGCGCCCCCGTCAGCCGCAAGATCGAAAACATCCCGTAACCCCCGCCGCTGGCGCGTGCGCCCAACGCGCCCTACGCTGGAGGGGCGGACGCGATGCCGCGGACGCGAGGAGGGCGGCGATGGACGGCGCGATCGGCCCCGGCGGCGCGGGCATGAACCTCGAGCACATCAAGACCTGCGTGCGCTGCGGCCTGCGCTACGACTGGCGCCGGTCCTCCAGCGCCTCCCTGAAGATGACCTACTGCAACCACCTCTGCGAGGCGGCCGACCTCGGCTTCACCATTGAGGCCCTGCTCCACGCCGAGCCCGAGCCCGAGGAGGCCGGGACCGCCTCCGGCTAGCACCAGGTCTTCGCTGCCTGCGGCTCGAATGCTTACTGCACATCTTCAAGGATGGTCGCGATGCTCTCGCTCAGCGTCGGATCCACGATGGCGGCAGCTTGGCTTGGGTACGGCGCGTCCTGAAACCAGTAGCCAATGTGGATGCCCAGCACCCGTCCGCATTCGTCTACCACTGGACCGCCGCTGCTGCCGGGACCTTGCTCATAGTTCGCAGCAATGCCCGCCGTGTCGCCCTTCCGGTTGACCAGGCCGAGGATGCGTCCCATCGATACCTTTGCACTGCTCTGGGTGTGGCCATCGGGATAGCCGACGGAGGCCACGGGAAGATTGCCGGGCGTGGAGTTTCTGCGTCCCAGTGCGGGGAGCGAGTGTCTGTATTCATCGGAGATCTGGAGCACTGCTATATCAGCGATGCGCGAGTACCCGATGACGGTGGCACTGACATTCACAGTGCTGTTATGGAGCCAGACCCATGAGGCTACGTCTTCCTCTTCATCTCCGTCGACGACGTGGTATACCGTGACAAAACGTCCATCTCCGATGTAAAAGGCCCCTCCTCCGCCGCCCGGTGTGCGGAGCTTGACCGTGGCGGCGATGACCGTCGGCAGTGAGCGCTCGAACGAACAGGCCGTCTCCATCGGATGTGTGGCGACGACCGTGTATGGTTTCCCGTTCTGTAGCAGCGTCAGCGTGTTCCCGTCAGTGGGAGAGTCGGGGAACCAGAACAGCCAGTCCTGCCGGGCGGCATCCCACTGGTAGATGGCGGTGATGCCCTCCTGCCCGTCGCCGGGTGGCTCGTCCCCGCCCTGCCAGACAACGACATTCAGGCCGCGCACCAGGTCTTCACTCCATTCGGCATGAGCGGGTGCGGGTTTCACGGAGGCGCCCATGAAGGCGATGAAGGCGAGGCAGACGACGATGAGCCCCGTCCACGTGACTTTCATGAGCACCTCATCCTCCTCAATCGGGATCCACCGACGAAGTGGCGGCATCCGTTGCCTCCGTCAGACCTCCAGCGGCGTGTCGTCGCGGTTCGCCCACTCGTACATGGAGCCGTCGTAGACGCGCACGTCGTCGTGGCCCAGCAGCGCCAGCGCGAAGGCCGTGTGCGCCGCGCGGATGCCCCCCTGGCAGTAGGTGATGACGCGCCCGCCCGCCGTCACGCCCGCCTCCTCCAGCAGCGCCCGCATCTCCGCGGCGGGCAGGAAGCGGCGCGTGTCCGCCTGCTCGACGAGCCGCGTCCACTCCAGGTGGCGCGCGCCCGGCACATGCCCCACGCGCCGGTTGCCGCGCGCGTTCGAGCCGTCCCACTCGCCGTCGCTGCGCACGTCCAGCACCGCGCAGGCGTCCGACCCGTGCTCCGCCAGCAGGTCGTCCGCGCTCGCGTACCGGGCGGGCGCGGGGCGCGCCGCGAACGCGCGCGGCTCCGGCTGCGTCGCGTGGAAGGTGGCGGGCCGCCCCTCCGTGAGCCAGCGGTGCCAGCCCCCGTTCAGCACCTTCGCGCGCTCGTGCCCGTAGTAGGCCAGCGCCCACCAGAGGCGCGCGGCCACGAGCGAGTTGGCGTCGTCGTACGCCACCACCGTGGTTTCGGCGTCCACGCCCAGCCCGCCCATGAGCGCCGCGAACTCGTCCGGCGGCATCACGAACATGCCCGCGCCGCCCTCGCGCGCGCCCGCCTCCTTGAGGTAGGTGTGCGTGGGCTGGCGCACGGCCCCGGGGATGTGGGCGCGACGGTAGGCCTCCAGCGCGGCGCAGTCGATGACGCGCACGGCGGGGTCGTCGAGGTGGTCGGCGAGCCAGTCGGGTTCGGCGAGCAGCTCCGGTCGGGCGTAGGTCATGGCGTCGCTCCCGCGCGGGAATGCGCCGCATGATACGGCGGCGCGCCACGGCACGCCGCTACCGCCGGATGCCCTCGATCCGCAGTTCGGCGATGAGCTGTTCGTGCGGGCGGTCGCCCTTCTTCGAGTTGCACGCCCCGCAGAGCAGCTGCAGGTTTTCGATGTGATCGCTCCCGCCCCTGTCGCGCGGCACGATGTGGTCCACGGTCATGTTGCGGAAGGGGAACAGGACCAGACAGCCGTTGCAGACGCCCTCCTGCTGGCCGTAGAGGAAGCGCTTGTTGTCGGGGTCGTTGTAGCGCGGGATGTCGCCGAGGTCCGTGCGCCGGGGGATGTCCTCGCGGTGAATGATGAGCTCGCGCCAGGTGCTGCCCTGCTTCGCCTTCTCACTGCCCTTCTTGCCAATTTCGCGGTCGAGACGAGCGCGGACGAGCCTGGCGGCGAGGGCCGAGATGTCGATGCCCGTCCACTGTCGTTCCAGTTGTTCGGCCGCGACGCAGGCGGTGGCGCAACCGCAGAACGGGTCGAGCACGATGTCGCCGGGCTTGGTGGCGGCGGCGATGAGGCGCTTCAGCAGGCGGATGGGTTTCTGCGTGGGGTAGTTGACGTTCTCGATGGCCTTGGCTTCGACCTTGCCGATGTCCACGATCATGTCGTCGCAGGCGTTGCCCTTGGTGGACGCGAAGTAGCGCTTGAGGCGAGGCATACCGCCGTTCTCTGGCCAGTGGATGAGGCCAGCGTTGTCGAGGGCATCAAGGCGGGCGTGAAGGGAGGGATAGGCGTCGGGCCAGCCGGAAATGACGTCGTTCTGGACGATCCAATCCCTCATTCCGCCCTGTGTGGGCGTGCGCCAGTGGTTTCCCCTTGTCCCGGGGTCGATGCCGCGCCAAGGCTCCCCGGATTCTCCATCGCGGAGGCCACTGGCGGTTAGCTGATCTGACTGCCAGTGGCCTCTCTCGTCTTCGTTGCGGTAGGCGCGCTTCACATAATCGGAGTCATGGGCCATGTACTGGGGTTCCCACGTGAACTCGTCGCTCATGCGGTAGTAGAGGATGGTGTCATGGACGCGCCCGAATTTCTTCGCATCGGAGCGTCCCTTCGTGCGCCGCCATTTGATCTCGTTGACGAAGTTCGCTGGGCCAAAGATGGCGTCCATCGTCATCTTGAGGTAGGCGCCAGCGGTATCGTCGCAGTGCAGGTAGATGCTGCCGGTGGGCTTGAGGATGCGCTTCATCTCGATCAGCCGCACGGCCATCCAGATCAGGTAGCCCTTCATCTTCTTGCCGTGGGCGATGCCCGCCGCGTTGAGGACGCCGTAGAGCTTCGGCTCTTTCTCGGCGATTTCGCCGTGCCAGACCTCCTTCGCGTCGGAGAGCGTCCAGCGATCCTTGAAGGCCGCGCCCTCGGCGATGCCGCCGATGGGGGCCTCGTAGTCGCGGTCGGAGTTGAAGGGCGGGTCGAGGTAGATGAGGTCGACGCAGTCGTCGTTCATGCCGCGCATGACGTCGAGGTTGTCGCCGGTCCAGAGCGTGCGGTTGGCGAAGTTCGGTTCGGGCATGGCGTGCAGTCTACCACATCCGGCGCACGGGCGTTCGCAACCCCGCTACGCCCGCAGGTGCTCGTCGAACCAAGCCACGAGGCGGCGCTCCAGGTACTCCAGGCCGGCGGCGTCGCGCGGCATGTGCCGCTCCTCCGGGAAGAGCAGCAGGCCGTACTCCTTGCCCGCCGCCGTGAGCGCCTCGATCAGGCGCGCCGTGTGCCGGAAATGCACGTTCTCGTCCACCAGCCCGTGCACCAGCAGCAGCCTGCCGCGCAGGTTGGCCGCGTGCGTCGTGACCGCGGCCTCGCGGTAGCCGTCGGGGTTGTCCGCGGGCGTCCCCATGTAGCGCTCGGTGTAGCCCGTGTCGTAGCCGTCCCAGTCGACCACGGGCGCGCCCGCCACGCCCGCGCGGAAGAGCTCGGGGGCGCGCATGAGCGCCATGCACGTGAGGTAGCCGCCGTAGCTCCAGCCGTAGACGCCGACGCGGGCGCGGTCGGCGATGCCCTCGGCGGCCAGCCGTTCGACCGCCGCCGCCTGGTCGTCGATCTCGACCGTGCCCATGCGGCGGTGGAGGTGGGCCTCGAAGGCGAGGCCGCGGTTGGCCGCGCCGCGGTTGTCCGCCACCAGCACGGCGTAGCCGCGTTGCGCGAGGTACTGGGCGCGCAGGTCCACGGTGAGCGCCCAGTCGTCGAGCACGCGCTGGGCGTGCGGCCCGCCGTAGACGGAGACGATGAGGGGCCAGGGGGGCGCGCCGTCGGGCCGGTAGAGGGCGGCGTCGAGGGGCGTCCCGTCCGCCGCCGCCAGCGTGCGCGGCTCGGGCGGGCGCAGGCCCAGCGCTTCGGCGCTCGCCTCCCCCTCCGGCTGCTCGTACAGCGTGGCGATGGCCTCGCCGTCCGCGCGCCGCAGCGTCGTGGCGGGGGCGCGCTCGCGCGAGGAGAAGGTGTCGATGAAGGCGCTCCCGTCGGGGGCGACGGCGCAGGCGTGGACGCCGGGCGCGTGCGTGAGGCGCTCGACGGGGCCGCCGTCCAGCCCCACGCGGTAGAGGTGGCGCTCGGCGGCGCCCTCGCGCGTGGCCATGAAGAAGGCCGCGCGTCCGGCCTCGTCCACCTCCACGATGCGCGTGACCGCCCAGCCGCCCGCCGTGAGCGTGCGCGCCTCCGCCAGCTCCGCGTCGTACAGGTGCAGGTGGCGGAAGCCGCTGCGCTCGCTCGACCACAGCAGCTCGCCCGTGTCGAGGAAGCGGAAGTCGCCGACGTTGAGCCAGGGTTCGCCGCGCTCCTCCAGCGCGCGCAGGACCGCGCCCGTGCCGGGGTCGAAGAGGCGCAGGGAGAGGCGCGTCTGGTCGCGGCTGAGCACGAGGCCCGCGAGCAGGCCGTCGCGCCGCCAGCGCACGCGCGGCAGGTACTGGTCGTCCTCCTCCGGCCCGAGGTCCATCCAGACCGGCTCGCCGCCGTCCGCCGCGACCACGCCCAGCCGCACGCGCGCGTTGGCCGCGCCCGCGAAGGGGTAGCGGTGGTGCTCCGTCTCCACCGCGGCGCGGCCCTGGTGGACGATGGGGAAGGCGGGCACGTGGCGCGCATCGACGCGCAGGAAGGCGATGCGCGCGCCGTCGGGCGACCACCAGAAGCCGTCGGACTGGTCGAACTCCTCCTGCGCGATGAAGTCGGCGAGGCCGTTCGTGAGGCCGTCCGCCGCGCCGCTCGTGAGCCGCCGCGCCTCGCCGCCGCGCGCGGACACGGCGTACAGCTCGCCGTCGCGCGCGAAGGCCACGCGCGAGCCGTCCTCGCTGAGGCGCGGCGTGATCGCGCCCTCCGCGCCGCGCACGGCCACGGGTTCGGTGTCGCCGGCGATGAGGCGCGGGACCTCGCCGCCGGGCAGCAGGATTGTGCGTTCGGGGGCCGTGCGCGCGAAGCGGTAGTCGGTCACGCCGAGGTCGCGCTGGCGCGCCCGTTCGCGGCGCAGCTCCTCCTCGCGCGAGGGGGGTTCGCCGTGCGCCGCCGCCGGACCGGCGAGCGTGCGCCATTCGCCGCTCGCGACGTCGTACAGCCGCAGGCTCCGCACGAGGCCGCCGCCCTCGCTGGCGAGGCAGACGACGCCGCGCCCGTCGGGCGTGAAGGCCCAGCGCGTGGGGCCGCCCATGCCCGGGCGGGGGTAGCGCGCGACGCGCTCGATGGTGAGCGGCTCGCTCACGCCTCCAGCGCCTCGCGCCGCAGCTCCTCGATCGCCTCCAGCGATTTGGGCGTGGCCGCCGAGAGCGAGCGCGGGCCGTCCGCGGTCACCAGCACGTCGTCCTCGATGCGGATGCCGCCGAAGTCGAGCAGCGCGTCCACGCGCGTCCAGTCCACCGCCTCGCGGTGGCGCTCGCGCAGGGCCGGGTCCTCCAGCAGCGCGCGGATGAAGTAGACGCCGGGCTCGATCGTGACCACGTAGCCCGCCTGCAGGGGCAGGTCGGCGCGCAGGTAGCGCAGCCCCGGGCGGTCGTCCGGCTCGCGCCCGGCGAGGCAGCCGCCCGCGTCGTGCGTGGCCAGGCCGAGCATGTGCCCCAGCCCGTGCGGGAAGAAGAGCGCCTGCGCGTCGCGCTCCACGAGCGCCTGCGGCGACCCGCGCAGCAGGCCCAGGTCGGCCAGCCCGCGCGCGACGTCGAGGCTGGCGGCGAGGTGCAGGTCCTTGTATTCGACGCCGGGCCGCGCGCCCGCGATGGCGCGCTCCTGCACGGCCAGCACGAGCGCGTAGAGGTCGCGCTGGAGCCCCGCGAAGCGCGCGCCCACGGGGTAGGTGCGCGTCACGTCGCTGGCGTAGCCGCCCACCTCCGCGCCCGCGTCCACGAGGATCAGCTCGCCTTCGGCGAAGGCGCGCGCCGTCGGCGAGAAGTGCAGCGTGGCCGCGTTGGGGCCGCCGCCCACGATCGTGCCGTAGGCCGTGCGCTCCGCCCCCGCGCGGAAGAACTCGACCTCGATCTCGACCTGCAGGGCGCGCTCCGACATGCCCGCGCGCGCCTTTCGCAGCCCCGCCAGGTGCCCGCGATGGGTGGCCGCCGCCGCCTCCCGCATGAGCGCCAGCTCGCGCGCGTCCTTCGCCCGCCGCAGCTCCGCCACGACCGCGCTCAGGCGCGCGCCCGCCTCCGCGTCGACGACGGGCTCCAGCGCGCGCCACGAGCCGACGCCGTACTCCGCCGCGCGCTGCGCGATGTCGTCGTTCCCGATGACGGCGAGGGGCTCGCCGCGCCGCCGTTCCAGCCAGCCCCCGAGCGCGGACGCCGGGGACACGCGCTCCAGCCCCGACTCGCGCGCCAGCGCCGCCAGCGGGGGGCCGTCGCCGGTCCACACGCGCGTCTCCGCATCGGGCACGGGCGCGAACAGCGTCCAGCCCTCGCCCGGATCGTAGGTGAGCACCGATCCGGCCAGCGCCGTGCCCGCCAGGTAGCGGTGTTCGGGGTGGGCGTGGTACTCGTGGAACTGGTCCGTGCCCGCGATGGGCAGGGGCAGCCCGGCGGGCACGAGCACGGCGCCGCGCGTCAGCTCCCAGCGCGCCGCCGCCCGCTCGCGCCGTTCCGCCGCCGCATCCGCGGGTCCGTCCGGCATGGCGCCAGTGTAGCGCGCGCCCGTGTAGGCTGAACGCGGCCCGCGTTCCGTCATGCGCGGCGGCTGGAACCATGAGCGCGCGCGCCGTCAACCTCGCCATCTTCGCCCTGCTCCTGATCGAGCTGGCCTCCGGGCTCGGCAGCTTCCTCGTGGGCTCGCCCGATGGGCGCTGGGTGTTCTGGCTGCACGGCGCGGGCGGACTCTCGCTTGTGCTCCTCATCGGCTGGAAGTGGCGCATCGTGGCGCGCTCCTTCGCGCGGCGCGGCACGGGACTCTGGTCGTTCGCGCCCGCCCTGCTCGGCGCGCTCTTCCTCGGCGTCCTGCTGAGCGGCCTCTGGTGGGCCGCGGCGGGACGGGGCGCGCTGCCAGTGCCCTTCTATGGCGACATGCGCCCGCTCGTGCTCCACACCATCCTCGCGCTCGCGCTCGTGCCGCCCTTCGCCCTGCACGTGCTTCTGCGCTGGCCGGGGACGCGCGCCGCCGGATTCGCCAGCCGCCGCGCGGCCCTGCGCCTGCTGGCCGTGGGCGCGGGCGGACTGGCGCTCTCGCGCGGACTCGCCGCCGCCGCTCCCCACATTGGCCCCGACCGCCGCTTCACCGGCTCGCGCGAGGAGGCCAGCTTCACCGGCAACGCCCATCCCGTCACCAACTGGCTCTCCGACAGCCGCCAGCGCATCGCCCCCGAACGCTGGCGGCTGGTGGTGGACGGCGCCGTGCGCGCGCCCCTCGCGCTCGACTACGACGGCATCCTCGCGCTGGCCGCGGACGCGCGCCGCGCCACGCTCGACTGCACCGGCGGCTGGTACACCGTGCAGGAGTGGAGCGGCGCGCCCCTCGCCGGCTTGCTCGCGCGCGCCGAACCCCTGCCCGGCGCGCGCAGCGTGCGCGTCGTCTCCGCCACGGGCTACGACCGCCGCTTCGGCCTGGGCGACGCCTCCCGCCTGCTGCTGGCCACGGCGGTGGGCGGCGAGCGGCTGAGCGCGGGCCACGGCTTCCCCGTGCGGCTGGTGGCCCCCGGCCGTCGCGGCTACCACTGGGTCAAGTGGGTCGTGCGCGTGGAGGTGAGCGCCCTCCCCGCCTGGCGCCAATCCCCCCTGCCCACGCAGTAGCGCGCGCCCGCTGCTAGGATGCTCCCGTGAAGCGCTGGATCGTTGGGGTGCTCGTTGTCATCACCGCAATCGGGGGATTGCTTGCCTGCGGTGGGAACGACGCCAGCCCCACTGAGACGATCACGCCGACGGCTACCTCGGTGGTCACGGAGACGCCGGTTCGCAACTCGACCCCGGAAGCAACGCAGAATCCAGGTACGGACGATACTCGTCCAGCACCTACGGTTACAGTCAGTGGGCGCGGCACTACCCCAGCGTCTGCGCCCATCCCGGAAGGGCAATACCGCTGTGAGATTCGGTGGGATAGTAACTATCTGAGTAGCGGCTCGAATGCTGGTGAGCCATCCTTCTTCGCGCTGGAGGCAGATGCTGGTGGCGCGGATATCGCATGGGGTCCCGACGGCTCGTACTTCTTCCTGATCCGAGGAAATTCCGCGGAGGGTCAAGCTTATGAGGTGATCACTGCCCCGGGGGAGACACTCCTGCGCGTCTACCCTGACAGTGCAATCGGGAGAGAGGCTAATTGGTCGGTGACTTGCCGCGACCCTGCGGACTAAGCCGAAACGCCGCTTCGGTGGCGTCGCGGGGCATGGCATCCTTAGACATGCGCTTCCCAATGAGGTACCCTCTACAGGAGAGTTCGCGAGGGGGTTGGGAGACCTGTGATGACCACGACGACGACGAGCGCAACCACGCTTCCCGACCGTATCCGCGACGAGCCGCACTGGTGCGTTCGCATCCACCCGGGCTCGGACCAGAAGGAGCGCATCGCCACGTTCGACGAGTGCTGGCGCATCATCGAACGCACGCAGGTCCCCAGCTTGATGTATCCGGTCATTGGTGTGGATGGGGAGCGTGGCCATGGCTCCCACTGGATTGATTCTTCGCGCGAGTCCGAGAATGGGAACATGGATTACTGGCGCTTCTATCAGAGCGGGCGATTCATCCACCTGTTCACGTTCTTGGAAGACCGCTCCGATATGCGAGAATTGATCGAAAATCGAGAGTTTGGCTGGCCTCTTCCGGCTGACCTGACTGGTTACTTCCTCTTCGATGAAGCGATTCATCGATTCACGGCGATCTTCGAGCTCGCTGCACGCCTCATGGATGCTGGGGCACTGGATCATGCCCCTGTCGTGCGGATCAGTATGAGGCAAGTCAAGGGACGCCTCCTTACCTTCTACAAATTTCCTTTCGCAGGAGCTCCCCATTACAAGGCAACCACCGAAGAGCCTCTTGAGCAAGAATGGCAAATCACTAGCCTTGATGATCCGATGAAGCGAGCTCGCGAAGCCGCAAGCTGGTTCTTCGAAGGCTTTGGCTATGGCGTTCTTGAAGGGGTGCTAAAGCGCGAGCAGGACGATTTTCTGGCTGGCCGCTGGTACTTCTGAAGAGCGGAGCGGGGCGGTCGCTGATAAACGCCCGCGCCGCTCCCGCCCCTATCCGCCCACTTGGCGTAGGATGCGGGCGATGCCCCTCACCGAGTTCGGGCCGCTCCAGCACCTCTCCGCCGAGGCCGTCGGCCAGCCCGGACAGCGCCGCTTCCGCCTGCGCGCCATCAACGACGATGGCGCCTACGCCTTCGTGTGGATGGAGAAGGAGCAGCTGGCCGCCATCGGCGAGGCCATCGGGAGCACGCTCGCGGACGCCGACGCGCCCCCCTCCGGCCCCGCCACGGACGCGCCCGATCCGGTCTTCCCCCTGCGCGCCGACCACGAGCTGGACGTGCGCGCGGGCCGCCTCTCGCTGGGGCTGAACGAGGAGGCGCGGCGCATCGTCATCCTCTGCGCGGAGGCCCCCGCCGAGGGCGAGGCCGAGGCCATCTCCCTCGAGTTCGGCTTCGACGCGGCCCACCGCCTGCGCGCCCGCATCAAGGAGGAGGTGGCCGCGGGCCGTCCGCCCTGCCCCTTCTGCGGCGCGCCCGTGGACCCCGGCGGGCACGTCTGCCCGCGCGCCAACGGCCACCGCGCGGAGGAGTAGCCGCGGCTACTCCGGCAGGGCGCGCAGGAAGGCGATCATGGCCTCGTTCACGGCCTCCGGCGCTTCCTGCTGCGTCCAGTGTCCGGCGCGCGGCAGGATGACGGCGTCGCGCAGGTTGGGGACGCTCTCGCGCAGCCGCTCGAGGTAGCCCTGCCCCATCATGGCGATGACGCCGTCGCGCTCGCCCGCGACGAAGAGGGCGGGCGGCTGCACCTTCAGCCCGTCGAAGGGCGCCATCAGCTCCCACGTGCGGTCCACGGCGCGGTACCAGTTGAGCCCGCCGCGGAAGCCCGTGCGCTCGAACTCCGCCGTCAGGAAATCGAGGTCGGCCTCCGTCAGCCACGCGGGCGGGGCGTCGGGCTCGGACATGCCGTCGAGGAAGCCCGCGTCCTTCGGCAGGTTGCGGAAGGCGCCGCCGGGGGGCGCGTCGCCGGAGGCGGAATGGAGCAGCATCCGCAGCGTGCGGCGCACGTCCGCCTCCAGCTCGGCCTCGGCCTTGCCCGGCTCCTGGAAATAGAGCTGGTAGAAGAAGCGGTCGCCGTAGACGCGCTTCATGGCGCGCGTGGGCGGCTCCTTCCCGCGACGGGAGTTGTGGGCCACGCTGAGGCCGATGACGCCGCGGAAGCGGTCGGGCCGCAGCATGGCCGTGTTCCAGGCCACGGGCGCGCCCCAGTCGTGCCCGGCCACGACCGCGCGCTCCTCGCCCAGCGCGTCCAGCAGCCCCACGATGTCGCCCGTGAGGTGGAACTGCGTATAGGCCTCGATGGCGTCGGGACGGTCGGTTTGGCCGTAGCCGCGCTGGTCGGGGGCGACGGCGTGGAAGCCCGCCTGCGCCAGCGCCGTCAGCTGATGCCGCCACGAGTACCACGATTCGGGGAAGCCGTGGCAGAGCACGACCAGCGGCCCCTCGCCCGCCTCGGCGACGTGCATGCGGATGCCGTTCGTCTCCACGAAGCGGTGTGCGATTGCGTCCATGTCGTCCCTCACCGCGCGGGGTAACCCCCCGCCTAACCGTACCGTTCGTGCTCGGGAGGCGGCTGCAGCCTCGGGTACCACGGGCTCCGCAGCGGATCGCCCGGCTTCAGGTGGAGGCCCAGCCCCGGCGTCACCGGGACCGTTGGCCGCGATGGCGGCCTCGCCGCGAACACCAC
The DNA here is from genome assembly GCA_958295975.1 of Tepidiformaceae bacterium. Classification (GTDB taxonomy): domain Bacteria; phylum Chloroflexota; class Dehalococcoidia; order Tepidiformales; family Tepidiformaceae; genus UBA2991. The sequence continues at coordinate 1,812,475 of OY282446.1, forward strand.
ATCGTCGCCGAACATCCTGACGGCGAGGGCGCGGCGCCTCCCTTCGCGGAGCGTCGGCCCGCCGCCGTGGATGATGCCCGGATTGGAGACGATGACATCACCGGGCGTGACCTCCCAGGCCGCGATCGGGTAGTCCTCCCGTGAATCCTGGATGTTCGGCAGGATCGGCAGGCCCTCCCCGTAGAAGCCGCTCGAGGGATCATCCGGCTTCGCGGGGTTGAAGCCGTCGTACATCGTCCCCAGGTGGCTCCCGACGACGTACTCAAGGCACTCGGCCCGCGGGAGCGGATCGAGGGAGATCCACATCGACGAGAACTGCGCCCCTTCAAGCGGGTAGTAGGGCGTGTCCTGGTGCCACGGCGTGCGCTCCGCCCCGCCCGAGTCCTTGATGAAGAACTCGTCCGAGTAGTACCAGACGTTCTCCGTGCGCATGAACCTGCCGAGGATTCCCTTGATGGGCGAGTCGTAGAGCAGCCGCCTGATCTCGAAGGTCGTGTCGAAGTTCCGCACCGTTTCCTGGAACTCGCCCGCGCTCCCCTCGAAGAACTTGTGCTTGGCCATCGACGAATTCGCCATCACCCGCTGGAATCCCATCTCCAGAAGCATCAGCCACTCGGGATCGAGCGCGCCGCGCAGCATCACCACCCCGTCCCGCTCCCAGCGCGCGATGATCTCCTCGCCGATCCCGGCCGCGGGATCGCCGCGGTCGAGCGTGAAGCTCGCCGCGATGCCGTCCGTCGTTGCGTCAGTCGTCATCGCGTTCCCTCCGGGGGCCAGTATCGCAGCAGTATAGGACCGGCGCATGGGGAGGCAAGCGTCCGGCCGGCCCCGATGCCGCGGCCCGACCCGTTGACAGGTCCGCGCCCGCGCGGCAAGGTTCGCGCGCTACAGGAGGCCTGCCATGTCCGACGGCTACGAGCCCGACCCCACCAAAGACCACGAGACCGTCTCCATCTACCCCATCGACGAGGATGTGAAGGAAGATCTGCTCAACTCCGCGCGCGAGGCCGTGCTCAACTGGTCCACGCGCGACGGCTGGCCGGTCGGCGTCATGCACGCCGTCGTCTGGGCCAAAGGCTCCTTCTGGATGACCGCCGCCGCCCACCGCCACCGCATGGCCGCCCTGCGCCGCGACCCGCGCTGCTCCGTCGTGCTCACCAGCACGGGCACGCACCTGGGCCCGGGCAAGACGATCACGGCCAAGTGCCGCTGCGTCATGCACGAGGACCGCGAGACGAAGGACTGGTTCTACCACGCCCTCGCCTTCCGCCCTGAGGCCACGGAGGAGCAGGCCGCCGCCTTCGAGAAGACGCTCGACTCGCCCCTGCGCGTGGTCATGGAGCTCGTCCCGGAGAAGTGGATCACCTTCGACGGCGTGAAGATGGGACTGGCCACGGCGGGCCAGCTGCCGGACGACCAGAAGGGCCCGATGCTGAGCTCCGACGCCGTGCGCCTGGAGAAGGAGAAGCAAACCCGCGGCCTGTCCTGAGGCGGCGTGCGGATCATCTCCCGGAGGGCGCTGCGCGAATTCTGGGAAATCCACCGTGACGCGGAGGATGCGCTGCGCTCCTGGCATGGCGACGTCCGGAAAGAGCGCTGGGCCACGCCCGCGGACGTGAAGGCGCACCATCCGACGGCCAGCATCGTCGGCAATGGGCGGGTGGTCTTCAACATCAAGGGGAACGCCTACCGCCTGATCGTGAAAGTCGACTATCGGTTCCGTCGCGTCTACGTTCGCTTCATTGGCACGCACGGGGAGTATGATCGCATCAACGCGCGGGAGGTGTAGCCATGACGGCCATCGCGCCCATCCGCACCGAAGCCGACTACGATGCCGCCTTGGCGCGCATCGACGAGTTGATCGATGCGCCCGAGGGCAGCCCCGAATATGAAGAGCTGAACGCGATCGCCGAGGTGGTCGAACGGTACGAGGACATGCACCACCCCATCGGTCCCCCTACTCCCCTCGGCGTCATCCTGTATCACATGGACCAGCAGGGGCTGTGCGAGCGCGACCTGGTTCCCTGTCTGGGCGATGAAGCCACCGTCGTCGCCGTCCTCGCCGGGGAGCGGCCGCTCACGCTGCCGATGATGCGCGCCCTCCACGAGCGCCTCGGCATCCCCGCCGATGTGCTCCTGCGCGCCCCCGCGTAAACGGCGGGACGAAGCGCCGTGGGCCTCCGGGATCCTTGGATACCCGCCCGCCGGACCGCATCGTCCGGCAGGCGGGCCGTCCGCTAGAACGCATCCCTCCCCGTGGCAAGCGCGTTCGCCATCCAGAATTCGCTGACGATCCGCGCCGACCGCTGGGCTTCCGCAGCGGCGTGAACGGTCTGGGCGGCGGCCTGGAGCGCCAACTCGCCGGACTGGCGCTCCGCAGCGTCGGAACTGCCCACCCTCGCCGCTTCGAAGGCGCGATTGAGGGCGGCGGTCGCCCGTTCCTTCGTGATGTTGGCGGCCTTGTCGGCGGCGTCCGCGATGGCGTCGGCGTCCTCACCCGTGGCGGCGTCGATGCGCCACTCGCAGGTGCGGGCCAGCCCCGCCTGCTGCTCGGCTTCGCGCTTGCACTGAAGCACGAACTCGTAGTCGCGCTCAGGGTTGGGGAATTCCGGAAGAGTAGGTTCCATCTTCATAACGTTTTCCTTTCTTGTCTTGCGACGCTATGACTCCCAACGGGAGTCCCGGAAATTGGAAAACCCCTGCCAAAACAGGGGGTTGTTGTGGGGGCTGTTCATTTCTTGAATCACTCACGGAGTCATCCGCACAGTCACTCACAGAGTCACAGCCATCTCACCGGTATTCTCGTATTAGCTTGTTCAACCCTCCTTCCTGCGCGCAGCAAGACACGCCCGGCGGTTCTGCCCGACCGGGTTCGATGGAACGATAGGGCATGTGGCGGCGACTCGTCAAATTAGCCCGCGACCGCACGCACGCCCCCGCGCCGCGCGCGAACGCGCGGCTGGGCTATACTGCCCCGCGCGGATTCGCCGCGCCCCCTATGGGCGGGGCGGCGGGCCGCGTACGACGCACGGAGATGGCCCATGCCCAGCCAGTCGAAACCGGAATGGCTCGCGGGAACCTACGCGAAGGCGGTCGCGCGCAACCCCGAACGCGCGCCCGCCTTCCGCACCACCGGCGAGATGGCGCTCGACCCCGTCTACGGGCCCGAGGACGCGGACGGCGGCAACGGCGCGCTCGGCTTCCCCGGCGAGTACCCCTTCACGCGCGGCGTGCAGCCCACCATGTACCGCGGGCGGCTGTGGACCATGCGCCAGTACGCGGGCTTCGGCACCGCCGAGGAATCGAACGAGCGCTACCGCTACCTGCTGGAGCAGGGGCAGACGGGCCTCTCCGTGGCCTTCGACCTGCCCACCCAGATCGGCTACGACTCGGACGACCCCATGGCCCTCGGCGAGGTGGGCAAGGTGGGCGTGGCCATCGACTCCATCGACGACATGCGCACGCTCTTCCGCGGCATCCCCCTCGACCGCGTGACCACCTCGATGACGATCAACGGCACCGCCGCCGTGCTGCTGGGCCTCTACGTGGCCGTGGGCAGGGAGCAGGGCGTGTCGCCCGACCGGCTGGGCGGCACGGTGCAGAACGACATCCTCAAGGAGTACATCACGCGGGGCACGTGGATCTATCCGCCGGGCCCCAGCATGAGGCTGATCACGGACGTGTTCCGCTACTGCGCGGAGGAGGCGCCGCGCTGGAACACCATCTCCATCTCCGGCTACCACATGCGCGAGGCGGGCTGCACGGCGGCGCAGGAGATCGCCTTCACGCTGGCCAACGGCATCGCCTACGTGGACGCCGCCGTGGCCGCCGGGCTGGACGTGGACGCCTTCGCCGGCCGCCTCAGCTTCTTCTTCGCCTGCCACAACAACCTGCTGGAGGAGGTGGCCAAGTTCCGCGCCGCCCGCCGCCTCTGGGCCACGATCATGAAGGAGCGCTTCGAGGCCCAAAACCCGCGCTCCATGATGCTGCGCTTCCACACGCAGACGGGCGGGGCCACGCTCACCGCGCAGCAGCCGGAGAACAACATCGTGCGCACCACCCTGCAGGCGCTGGCGGCGGTGCTGGGCGGCACGCAGTCGCTGCACACCAACTCCATGGACGAGGCCCTCTCGCTGCCCACCGAGAACGCCGTCCAGATCGCCTTGCGCACGCAGCAGGTGATCGCCTGCGAGAGCGGCGCGGGCGACGTCGTCGATCCGCTCGGCGGCTCCTGGTTCATCGAGTCCATGACCGACCGGCTGGAGGCGGAGGCGCGCGACTACCTGAAGACCATCGAGGACCTGGGCGGCGCGCCCGCGGCCCTCGAACAGGGCTTCCAGCAGCGCGAGATCCAGGAAGCCTCCTACCGCTACCAGCGCCAGATCGAGGAGAAGGAGCGCATCATCGTGGGCGTCAACGACTTCACCGTCTCCGGCGAGGAGCCGCCCGAACTGCTGCGCGTCGATCCGGCCATCGGCCAGCGCCAGGTGGAGCGCCTGCGGGCCCTGCGCGCGGAACGCGACGGCGCCGCCGCGGACGCCGCCATCGCCGCGCTGGAGGCGGGCGCGCGCGGCGCCGACAACCTCGTGCCCCTCATCGTCGCCGCCGTCGAGGCGCGCGCCACGCTCGGCGAGATCAGCCACGCCCTGCGCCGCGCCTGGGGCGAATACCGCGAGATCGTGGTCGTCTGATGGCCGAGGACGACACCCGCGGCTTCGCGGACGAGCGCCGCCGCCTGCTGGGCGAGCTCGAGCTCGAACGCAACCAGCTCATGCGCAACATCGAGACCTGCCGCATCCGCGACATCGAGCGGCCCTTCATCGGCGACTGGTCGCTCAAGGACATCGTCGGCCACGTGGCCACCTGGGAGGCCGAATTCACGGCCGCCCTGCGCGAGGTCCGCGATGGCCGCCGCCCCGCCCTGCTCGACGGCGCGGACGCCTACGACGACGAATGGAACGCGGACCACGTCGAGCGCAAGCGCAGCCTCACCTTCTGGAGCGCGCTCGAACAGCTGAAGGCCGGGCGCGCGCGCCTGCTCGCGCTGCTCGACGGCTTCGGGGATGATGCGCTGGGCGAGGCGGGGCGCGTGCCCAACCGCCTCGTGCGCGCCGCGATCGAGCACGACCGCGAGCACTGGCGGCTGATCGCCGCCCGCCTCGCGGGCATGCCCGGCGTGCGCGCGACCGCCGCGGGCGGGGAGGAGCGCTGATGCTCAGCAAGGTCCATCACGTCGGCATCGTCGTGCGCGACGCGGACGCCGCCCTCGGCTTCTACCGCGACGCCCTCGGCCTGCCCGTGAGCGTCGACCGCGTGATCGACGATCAGGGCGTGCGCGGCGTGCTCCTGCCCGTCGGGGACGCCGAGATCGAGCTGCTGGAGCCGGTGCGCGAGGGCACCGGCGTCGCCCGCTTCCTCGAATCGCGGGGCGAGGGCCTGCACCACGTCTGCCTCGAATCGGACGACTGCGCCGCCGACCTGCGCGCCGCCGCCGCCGCGGGCGTGCAGCTCATCGACGAGACGCCGCGCCCCGGCCTGGCCGGCATGATCGGCTTCCTCCATCCGAAATCGAACCACGGCGTGCTCATCGAATACGCCACGCCCGACGCGGCGCCGCACGTGGGCCCGTCGGCGGACGCGCTGGCGCGGCGCATCGACCACGTCGGCATCGTGGTCGCGGACATCGCCGCCGCCGCCGCCGCCTACGCGCGCCACTTCGGCTTCGCGCTCGACCCCGCGCTGGGGGGCCGCGTGGAGGCGCTCGGCATCGAGAACGCCTTCATGTCCGCGGGCAACGCGCACCTCGAATTCATCCGTCCGCTGGGCGACGAGGGCCCGGTGGCGGCCTTCGCCGCGGAGCGCGGCGAGGGCGCCTTCCTGCTGTCGCTGGCCGTCGCCGACGCGGAGGCCGCCGTGGCCGCCCTGCGCGAGACGGGCGCGCGCGCGGGCGCTCCCAACGGCGGCGTGGCCTTCGTCTCGCCGCGCTCGTCCTTCGGCGTGAACCTGCAGCTGATCGAACGCCCCTAAACCCACGAGAAAGCACGGGAGCAGCACGATGACCGCAACGCACGAAACCTCCGGCGCGGAGGAGACCGCCCGCAAGATTCGCGTCCTCATCGCCAAGCCGGGGCTGGACGGCCACGATCGCGGCGCCAAGATCGTGGCCCGCGCGCTCCGCGACGGCGGCTGCGAGGTCATCTACACGGGCATCCGCCAGACCCCGCAGATGATCGCCGAGGCCGCCCTGCAGGAGGACGTGGACGTCGTCGGCCTGAGCATCCTCTCCGGCGCCCACCTCGAACTCTTCCCCCGCATCGTCGAGGAGCTGACCTCGCGCGGCCTGGACGACGTGCTGCTCTTCTGCGGCGGCATCATCCCCGAGGAGGACACGCAGGCGCTGGAGGGGCTGGGCTTCAGCGCCATCTTCCGGCCCGGCACGAACACGGGCGACATCGTCTCCTTCGTGCGCGACAACGCGCCCGCCGGGTGACCGACCTCGTCGAACGCCTGCTGGCGGGGGATCGCCGCGCGCTCTCCCGCGTCCTCACCCGCGTGGAAAACGGCACGCGCGAGGGGCGCGACGACCTGCGCCGCCTCTACCCCCGCTCCGGGCGCGCCCACACCGTCGGCGTCACGGGCGGCGCGGGCTCGGGCAAGAGCAGCCTCACGGGGGCGCTGGCGGGCGAGCTGCGGCGGCGCGGCCAGCGCGTGGGCGTCATCGCCGTCGACCCCTCCAGCCCCTTCACGCAGGGCGCCATCCTCGGCGACCGCATCCGCATGCAGGACCTCGTGCTCGACGAGGGCGTGTTCGTGCGCAGCATGGCGGGCCGCGGCGCGCTCGGCGGGCTGGCCCCCGCCATCGACGACGTGGTCGCCGTCATGGACGCCTTCGGCTTCCCCTACGTCTTCATCGAGACGGTGGGCGCGGGCCAGGACGAGGTCGAGATCGCGGGCACCGCCCTCACCACCGTGCTCGTCAACAACCCGGGCACGGGCGACGACATCCAGGCGCTCAAGGCGGGCATCATCGAGATCGCCGACGTGCTCGTGGTGAACAAGGCCGACCGCCCCGGCGCGGACGTGCTCGTGAGCCAGCTGCGGGCGCTGCTGGCCCTCGCCCCGGGCGAGGGCCGCGACCCGCCCATCCTCTCCACCGTGGCCACCACGGGCGAGGGCGTGCCCGCCCTCGTGGACGCCATCGACGAGCACCGCGCCCACCTCGAACGCACCGGCGCACTCGGCCGCCAGCGGCGGCGGGAGGCGCGCCATCAGGTGCTCTCCACCGCCCAGCGCATCCTCCTCGAACGCATCCGCGCGGGAACGTCGGAGGAGGCGCTGGCTGAGCTCGTCGCGCAGGTCGCCGGGCGCTCGCTCGACCCGCACACGGCGGCGGAGCGGCTCGTCGGCGCCGGACGCGCGGACGCCGGGTGAGCGCCGCCGTCCAGCGCATCCGCGCCCGCTTCCGCAAGGGCGAGCGCGTGCGCCACATCTCCCACCTCGACGTGCTGCGCTACTGGGAGCGCGCCATCCGGCGTGCGGAGCTGCCCCTGCTCTATTCGCAGGGCTTCACCCCGCACCCGAAGATCGCCTTCGCCGCGCCCCTGCCCCTCGGTTTCACGGGCGAGGGTGAGATCATGGAAGTGCTGCTGGAGGAGCGCGTGCCCCTCGATCGCTTCGCCGCCGACCTGCGCGCCCAAACCACGCCCGACCTCGAACTGGACGCGGTCGCCGAGACCGGGCTGGGCCTGCCCGCGCTGCCCACGCTGCTGCGCTGGGCCGACTACCGCGCCGCGCTCGGCGGCCTCGACGCGGCGGAGGCGCGGGAAGCCGCCGACGTCTTCCTCGCCGCCGAACGCTACCCCTGGCGGCATGCGCGCGCGGGCCGGAAGGCGCGCGAGTACGACCTGCGCGCGGGCGTCGCCTCCCTCGCCATCGCGGAAGGGGCGGACGGCGCCGTCATGCGCGCGCGGCTGGGCGCCGCCCAGGAGTTCACGGTGCGCCCCGAACAGGTCGTCGCCGCCCTCTTCCCGACGGCGGAGGTGGAGCGCTACGTGCGCGCCGCGCTCGTGCTCGACGAGCCCTCGGCGGCGCGCCGCGCCTGGCGTACGCGGGGCCAGTACGAATGAGCCCCCGCGCCGTGAGGCTCCACCTCGTGCGCCACGGCGAGACGGCGCACAACCGCGACGGCATCGGGCTGGGCCGTGCCGACGTGCCGCTCACGGAGCGCGGGCGGCGGCAGGCCGGGGCCGCCGTCGAGCGGCTCGCGCTGGCGCCGCCGGGGCGCATCCTCACGAGCCCGCTCGCCCGCGCCGGGGCCATCGCCCGCCCGCTGGCCGAACGCACGGGCGCGCCCCTCGAGGTTCGCGCGGAGCTGATCGAGCTGGACGTGGGCGAGACGGAGGGCCTGCCGCTGGGGGAGATCGTCGAACGCTTCCCCGCCTTCGCGGCGGCTTGGCGCGGACCCGATCAGGTGGCGGCGGCGATGCCGGGCGGCGAGAGCCTGGCGCAGCTGGCGGCCCGCCTCGAACCGCTCGCCGCCGAACTGTTCGCCCTCCCCGACGAAGGCGGCGGCGACGTCGCGGTCGTTTCGCACAACTTCGTCCTGCGCCTGCTCGTCTGCCGCCTGCTGGGGCTCGACCCCGCCGCCTTCCGCGCCTTCACCATCGACCTGGCCTCGATCTCGACGCTCTCGCTGCGGCGGGGCCGCGCCGTCGTGGAGCGCCTGAACGACCGTTGCCACCTGCCCGGCGATCTCCTCGGCGTCGATCGGCTCGGCGGCGCCTAGCGGCGGGGGCGAGGGGTCGCCATCCGCTCCGCCCCTTGAACCTTGACGGGTTTGTCCATAGAGTGGCGGTATGCGGGCGTTCGCGCTCACGAGGACGAAGGTGGTGCTGCTCGTCTGCGTGCTGCTTGCGGGCTACTTCGTGTCCACCGCCGCCGCCGGGGCCGTTCGCCAGCGGGAGCAGAACGCGGACCGCGCCGCCGCCCAGGCCGAGGTCGAGGCGCTCCGCGACCGGCACGACCACCTGTTCGCCGTCTACCAGTACGTCGCCTCCGACGCCTACGTGGAGCAGGCGGCGCGGCGCGAGCTGGGCTACACGCGCGCGGGCGAGATTCCGTTCGTGGTGCTGAGCCCCCCGCCCGCGGAAGCGCCCGCGCCGGGCGAATGGTGGGAGCGCCTGTTCCCGCGCTGATGGCGCCGCGCGCGCCCTCGCCCCTCGCCCGCGTGCGCCGCTTCGCCGCGCGCGAACGCCTCTTCCGCCGTCTGGACAAGCTCGTCGTGGCGGTCAGCGGCGGCCCCGATTCGCTCGCCGCGCTCCTGCTCCTGCGCGAACTGGGGGAGGCCCACGGCTTCGAGCTGGCCGCCGCCCACTTCGACCACCAGCTGCGGCCCGCGTCCGCCGCCGACCGCGATTTCGTGGCCGGCCTCTGCGAGCGGTTGGGCGTGCCCTGCGTCACGGGCGAGGGCGACGTGCGTCTGGCCGCCGCCGAATCGCGTGCGGGCATCGAGGAGACGGCGCGGCGGCTGCGCTACCAGTTCCTCGCCTTCGCCGCCGAACGGCGCGGCGCGGGGGCCGTCGCCACCGGCCACACGGCGGACGACCACGCCGAGACGGTGCTCCACCACATCCTGCGCGGGAGCGGCGTGCGCGGCGCGCGCGGCATGGCGCCAGCCGCGCCCCTGCCGGGCGCGCCCGCGCTGCGCCTCATCCGGCCCCTGCTGCCGCTCTCCCGCGCCGACACGCTCGCCGTCTGCGAGGCCGCCGCCGTCTCGCCCCGCATGGACGAGACGAACGCCTCCGCGGCGGCCACGCGCAACCGCATCCGCCACGACCTGCTGCCGCGCCTGCGCGAGGAGAACCCCGCGGTGGACGCGGCCCTGCGCGGCCTCGCGGAGAGCGCGCGCGAGCTCTTCCGCGCCGTCGAGCGCGACGCCGACCTCGCGCAGCCCCGCGCGCGCGTCCCCGGCGCGTGCGTCTTCGAGCTGGCCGCGCTGCGGGCGTTGGGCGCGGAGGCCCGCCTGCTCGTGCTCGAACGGGAGGCGGCCTTCCTGAAGGCGGACGTGACGGCCAACCGCACGCGCCTGCGCAACCTCGCCGCCGCGCTCGAACGGGGCGCGGGGCGCGCCGCCTTCGGAGACCTCGCGGTCGAGGTCTCGGCGGGGCTCGTGCGCCTCTCCGCGTGCGCGGACGAGCCACCCGCCCCCATCGAGGAGCGCTTCGTGAACCTGCCCGGCGTCACGGTCGCGGGCGACCGCGTGCTGCAGGCCGCCACCGCGCCGTTCCCCGACGGGGCGGGCGCGTCTCCCGCCGTGGCCGTGTCCGCCGCGCGCGTGGAGGGGGCGCTGCGGCTGCGCTCCCCGCGCCCCGGCGACCGCATGGACTACCACGGCTACGCGCGCAAGGTGAGCGGCGTGCTCAAGGCCGCGCGCGTGCCCGTCTGGGAGCGCCGCGGGCTCGTCGCCATCGCCGGGCGCGAGGCGGTGGTGGCCGTGCTCGGCGATGGCGTCGCGCTCGTCGACGACGCCCCCGCGGACGGCGACCTCCTCCACTTCCGGCTCGCGCCCCGGCCCGTGCGTCAGGGCGAGTGAACGACGGGCAACACTTCCTCGATCAGCCGCTGGGTCTGGGCGAAGGCGTCGGAGTCGGAGTCCGCCAGCGGGCGCAGCACGAACTTGCTCACGCCGCACGCGACGTACTCGCGGGCGCGCGCCGCGATCTCGTTCGCGCCGCCCACGGCGAAGAGGGCGCGCGGGTCGAGCGTCGCCAGCCGTCCGTAGGCCGTCGCGGCCCGCTCGACGGCGGCGTCCTCCCACGCGCCGAAGCGGAAGGGGAAGCCCGCGCCGTAGTGGTCGTCGTCGATGACGCGGCCCGCCTCCGCCGTCGCGGCCCTGATGCGCCGCACGACGGGCGCGACCTGCGCGGGCGTCTGCACCCCGGCCAGCCAGCCGCTGCCCAGCCGCGCCGTGCGTGCGATGGCCGCCGCGCTGCTGCCGCCGATCCAGAGGGGCAGCGGCTGCTGCGCGGGCAGGGGCGCGATGGCCGCGGCCTCGTAGCGGAACCGCGCGCCCCGGCGGGTGACCGTCTCCCCGGCCCAGAGGTGCGTCATCAGCTCCAGCATCTCATCGGCGACGGCGCCGCGCCCGACGGGTTCGCGGCCCGTGGCGCGCCATTCCGGCGCGGTGGCCGCGCCCACGCCGAAGGCGGGCAGCAGCCGTCCGCCGCTCAGGTAGTCGATGGTGGCGCACTCCTTCGCCAGCACGAGCGGGTCGCGCAGGGGCAGGAGCACGACGTTCATGCCGAACTTGAGCCGCCGCGTGGCCCCCGCGATGGCGGCCATGGCGGTCATCGGCTCGAGCGTGGGCTGGCGGGAGACGAGCCGTTCGCTCAGCCAGACGGAATCGACCGCGCTCTCCTCGCACAGATCGATCCAGCGGAAGAAGGCGGCGGGCGAGGTCTCCGGCGTCAGCGCCGCCGCCAGCCCGATGCGCACGCTCATGGCCCCGTTCTACCGCATGAAGCGGCGGAAGTGGGCGAGGATGCGCGCGTGCAGCCCCGCTTCCGCCGCCAGCAGGCCGCGCACCAGCGGCCGCGGCTGGTTGAAGGCGAGCGGCTCGCCCAGCGCGTCCGTCACGGTCAGCCCGCGCGCGAGGGCGAGCGCCGCCCCCGCGGCCACGTCCCACTCATGGCGCGCGTGCCAGCTCGTCACCACGTCGCCGCGGCCCGCCGCCAGCAGCGCCAGCCGCCAGGCGACGCTGCCGGTGGGGCGCGTGCGCGCGTCGCCGGGCAGGGGCGGCACCTCGCCCAGCAGATCCTCGCCGCGCCCCACGAGCGCGAGGTACGGCGCGGCGGGGGGAACGGGCGCGGGCGGCGTGGGAACGGGCGTCTCCGCGTGGACGGCGGCGTGCAGATCGCCCGTCGCGGGGTTGTGCACCACGCCCAGCGCGGGACGTCCGCGCACCGCCAGCCCCACGGAGATGGCGTATTCGGGGATGCCCTGCAGATACTCCCGCGTGCCGTCGATGGGATCGACCACCCACACGCGCTCGCGGGCGAGCCGGTCCGCCGTATCGCGGTGCTCCTCGCTCAGCCAGCCGTCGTCGGGGAAGGCCGCGGTGAGCGCCTCGCGCAGGATTTCGGCGGCGCGCAGGTCGGCCTCGGAGACGAGCTCATGCCCGCCCTTGCGCCCGAAGCGCAGCCCCTCCGCGCGCATGTGCGCTACCTCGCGTCCGGCTCGCCGCGCGGCCTCCGTGGCCGCCGCCAGCTCCCGCTCCAGCACCGGCGTCAGGCGCGGCGGGCGAGGCGCAGCCGCCCGACGCAGTACAGGAACTCGATGGCGTCGCGCGCGCGCAGCTTGGTGCGTCCGCGCTCGCGCTCGCGGAAGAAGACGGGCTCCTCGACGACGCGCGCGCCCGTCCGCAGCAGGCGGTGGAGCAGCGCGATCTGCCAGGCGTAGCCGCGCACGGGGAGGCGGCCCGCGTTCGCCGCCCGCAGCGCGTCCGCGCGCATGGCGCGGAACCCGCCCGTGCAGTCGCGCACGCTCCCCAGCCCCGCGAGGCGCTGCGCCAGACGGTTGCCCGCCACCGACAGCAGGCGCCGCCACGCGGGCCAGCGCTCGTCGACGCCGCCGCCCGCTGCGTAACGGCTGCCGATGGCCACGTCCGCGCCCTCCGTGAGGCGGGCCAGCAGGCGGCGCGCGTCGGCCGGATCGTGGGAGAAATCGGCGTCCATCTGCACGATCGCGTCCGCGCCGATGTCGTCGAGGGCGTGGGCGATGCCGCGCCGGCAGGCCGCGCCCAGCCCGCGCCTGGGCCCCTCCAGCAGACGCACGCGCCCGTCCCGCGCGGCGAACTCGCGCACCAGCTCCCCCGTGCCGTCCGGGCTCTCGTCGTCAACGATCAGGAAGACCGTGCCTTCCTCGGGATGCAGGCCCGTCAGCTGCTCCAGCAGGGGGACGACGTTCGACGCCTCGTTGCAGGTGGGGATGACGAAGCAGACGCGGGCGGGAGCGCTCATCGCGCCCAGCATACCCGCCGCGCCCGCCGCCCGCGCGCGTTGACGGGCTCGATACGGCGCGCCTAGCCTCTGCGGGAGAGGTGCGGCACATGCGCGCACGCTGGCTGCGGTTCGGGCTGATGCCGGGGCAAATCGCCACCACAGGACCGCTGCCTGACCCGTTTCACAGCCTCGGCGCGAACTGAGACGGCGCGATGATGCGTGCGATCCAGGGGGCGATGCTCCTGCTGGTTAGCGCAGGTGCTCCGAGTTGCGGATGACCAGCAGCCAGGTGAGCGCGCCGGAGACGGCGACGAGGACGAGCCCGGCCAGCCCCACGTCGGCGAGAAAGCCGTCCGCGTTCGCGTTCCAGATGCGCGTGGCCAGCGTCTCGAAGCCGACGGGCGAGGCCAGCAGCGTGGCCGGCAGCTCCTTCATGGTGGAGAGCAGCACGAGCCCGCCGCCCGCCGCCAGGGCGGGGGCCATGAGCGGCAGCTCGACGCGCAGCAGGCGCCGCAGCCGCCCCGCGCCGAGCGTGCGCGCCGCCTCCTCCAGACGGCGGTCGACGGTGGCCACGCCCACCTCGGCGCCGCGCAGCGCCTGTACGCCGAAGTGGACGGCGCAGGCGAAGATGAGCAGCGGCAGGGACTGGTAGAGGAAGCCGAGCCCCGGCGCGCGCAGCGTCAGGAACACGACCGCCAGCGCGATGAGCAGCCCGGGCACGGCGAAGCTGCCCGCGACCACGGCGTGCAGCGCGCCCGCCGCGCGCCCGCCGTGGCGGCCCGTGAGGTTGGCCAGCGGCAGCACGGCGGCCACGGTCGCCGCCGCCGTGATCACGGCCACGAGGACGGTGTTGCGCGCGGGCCCGCCCAGTGCGCCGGGGTCGAGGCCGCCGCCCTCCCCCGCCAGCCCGCGGAAGGCCCACCAGGCCAGCACCGTCACGGGCGCGATCAGCCCCGCGCCCACGGCGACCAGCACGGCGAGCGCGGCGGGCGCCTTCCAGGGGCCGAGGGCGAGGCGGCGGCCGCGCGTTCCGGCCGGGGCCAGCCCCGCCAGCGAGCGCCGCGCCGCCGTCCGCTCGACGCCCGCCACGGCGAGCGCCGCGACGGCGAGGATGAGGCCCAGCGCGAAGGACAGGGGCGCGTCGAAGAGCCGGTTGGCGAAGATGCTCGTCGAAAGCGTGGGGTAGCCGAGCAGCTGCACCACGCCGAAATCGCTGACCACGTAGAGGAACACGAGCAGCGCGCCCGCCTGCACGGCGCCGCGCGTCTGGGGCCAGACGACGCGCCGGAAGGTGGCCAGCCCGCCCCGCCCCAGCAGCCGCGAGGCCTCCTCCAGCGCGGGCGGCAGCCCCCCCAGGCGCGCCGCCGCGGGCAGGTAGACGTAGGGGTAGCAGACCGCCGTGAGCACGAGGAACGATCCCCAGAAGCCGCGGATGCGCGCGGGCGCGTCCAGCCCCAGCGGGCGCAGGACCTCCTCCACGAGGCCGCCCGGGGAGAAGGCCGCCAGCAGCGCCGCCGCCGCCACGAACGAGGGCAGCACCAGCGGCAGGGGGCAGAGGATGCGCCAGAAGCCGCGCAGGGGCAGGTCCGTGCGCATGGTCAGCCACGCCAGCAGCGTGCCCGTCAGGGCCGAGGCCGCGGAGACGGCGAGCGCGAGCGTGAGCGTGTTCAGCAGCGGCTCCGCCGTGCGTCGCGAGAAGAGGATGGCGAGCGTCTCGCTGCCCTCCGTCACGTTGCGCGCGACGAGGTAGATGACGGGGACGGCGAAGAGGGCCGCGACGGGCAGCGAGACCGCCCACAGCCACGGCGGGCCGCGCAGGTCCGCGACCCGCGCGACGGCGGCGAACGCGGCCCGCGCGCGCGGCACCGCGGCTACGACGCTTCGAAGGCGACCGTCGGCGGGCCCAGGTAGCGCACGGAGGCGCGGTCGCCGTCCCGATGGCGGGGCGCGCCCGCCGCGCGCACGGTCAGCGCGCGCCCGTCCTCGTCGCGCAGCTGGTAGCGCGTGTCGTGGCCGTAGAACTCCGTGCGCTCGATGCGCCAGGGCCCGCCGCGATCGAGGACGAGGTGTTCGGGGCGCAGCAGCACTTCGCAGGCGGCGGGGGCGGGGCGGGCGAGGGGCACGCGCCCCGCGATCGTCTCCGCGCCCTCCCCGTCGCTTCGCCCCGCCACGAGGTTGGCCTCGCCCACGAACGACGCCACCCAGGGGTTCGCGGGGCGGTCGTAGAGCTCGTCGGGCGGGGCGCTCTGGAGCACGCGCCCCTCGCGCATGACGATCACCTGCGTGCCCATGACGAAGGCGTTCTCCTGATCGTGCGTGACGAACACGGTGGTGATGGCGAGGCGCTGGAGCAGGGCCGAGACCTCGGCGCGCAGATCGACGCGCAGGCTCGGGTCGAGGCTGGCGAAGGGCTCGTCCAGCAGCAGCGCGTCCGGTCCGGGGGCGAGCGCCCGCGCCAGCGCCACGCGCTGCCGCTGCCCGCCGGAGAGGGAGGCGGGCGCGCGTTCCTCCAGCCCCGCGAGCCCCACGAGCGCGAGCGCCTCCGCCACGGCCCCGGCGCGCCCCGCGCGGGGCAGGCCGAAGGCCACGTTGGCGGCCACGTTCAGGTGGGGGAAGAGCGCGCCCTCCTGGAAGACCATGCCCACGCGGCGCTTCTCCGGGGGCCGCACGCGCCGCGGCGTGCTCAGCGCCTCGCCGCCCGCGTAGACGGCGCCGCGGCGGGGGCGCTCCAGCCCGGCGATGAGGCGCAGCAGCGTCGTCTTGCCGCAGCCGCTGGGGCCGAGCAGGGTGGCCACCGTGCCCGCGGGCACGGCGATGGAGACGTCCTCCAGCACGGGCGTCTCGTCGTAGCCGAAGCAGAGGCCCTCGACGACGAGGTCGCCCCGGGAGGCCGCGCCCGCGCCCGTGTCCGCCAGAACTCCGACCATGCCCAGCCCGTCCTTACCTTCGGGATTAGCCCCGCCAAATTAACGCAGACAGCCGCTCCTATCAAATCGCGCCGCCGCCCGATCGGCTACGATCCCGTCATCCCGGTCTCCCGCCGGAGCGATGCATGAACGCCGTCGTCCTCGCGGCGGGCCGCGGCCAGCGCCTCAGCGCCGACGGCCCGCGCCAGCCCAAGCCGCTCGTCCCCCTGGCGGGAACGCCCCTCGTGGGCCATACGCTGGGGGCGCTGGCGGAGGCCGGGGTCGAGCGCGCCCTCGTCGTCACCGGCCACCGCCAGCGGGACGTGCGCCGCGGCGCGCGGACGTGGGCGCGCCTGCCCATCGCCTTCGCGGCCAACCCCCGCTTCCGCGAGGGCGCCTCCCGCTCGCTGGCCGCCGCGCGCGACTTCTGCGGGAACGCGCCCTTCCTGCTGGTCATGTGCGACCACGCCTTCTCCCCGGCGCTGATCGCGGCCCTGCTGCGGAGCGGCGGCGACGACGGCGACGTCTGCCACGTGGCCGCCGACCGCGCGCCGCGCGCCCCCGCCTACGCCGCCGAGGCCACGAAGCTCGCCATCGACGCGGACGGCTTCGTCACCGCCATCGGCAAGGGATTGTCCGACTGGGACGCGCTCGACGCGGGCGCCTTCCTCTGCGCGCCCTCCGTCTGGGAGGCCGCCGCCGCCGCGTCGGAGGATTGCGCCCTGAGCGACATTTTCGCCGTGCTCGCGCGGGAGCGGCGGCTGCGCGCCGCCGACGTGAGCGGCTGCTTCTGGTACGACGTCGACACCGCCGACGACCTGCGCGAGGCCGAACGCCTGCTGGCCGGGCGCTGACGGCGCGCGCGCGTATGATGGGCCGCATGGCCACGATGCGCGCCGTCGCCTGGGCCGGTCCCCGCGCCGTCGCACTGGCCGACCGCGAGATCGGCGAGCCGCCGCCGGGCTGGGTGCGCCTGCGCGTGGCGAGCGCGGGCATCTGCGGCAGCGACCTGCACACCTACCGCCGCGGGCCGGGCGGCGGAGGGCTGCGCCTGCCCGACTCCATCCCCGGCCACGAGGTCGGCGGCGTCGTCGATGCCGTCGGCGAGGGCGTCGAACTGGCCGCGGGCGCGAAGGTCGCGGTCGAACCCGTCGCCGTCTGCTTCCGCTGCCACGAATGCCTCACGGGCCACACCTGGCACTGCCTCAACCGCGTCTTCCTCGGCGGCGACGGCGCGGGCGGCATGGCCGGGGCGATGCTCGCCCCCGCCACCTCCGTCTATCCCCTGCCGGAGCGCGTGCCCGCCGTGGCCGGGTCCCTCGCTGAGCCCGTGGCCGTGGCCGTGCACGCCGTCAGCGAGGCGGGCGTGCGCCTCGGTTCGCGCGTCGTCATCCTCGGCGCGGGCACCGTCGGGCTGGTCAATCTGCTCGTGGCGAAACGCGCGGGCGCGACCGAGGTCTACCTCACCGCGCGCCATCCCTTCCAGGCGGAGGCGGCCATGGCCCTGGGCGCGACCGCCACCTTCCCCGACGGCGAGGCCGCGCGCCGCGCGCTCCGGGGCCTGCCCGTGGACGCCGTCATCGAGACCGTGGGCGGGAGCGCGCCCACCGTGGCCGAGGGCGTCGGCCTCGTGCGAAACCGCGGCACGGTCGTGATGCTGGGGGCCTTCGGGAGCGACGTGGCCCTGCCCGCCACGCCCCTGCTGCTCAAGGAAGTGCGCCTCGTGGGGGCCGTCTGCTACGGACGCCCCGGGCCGCGCAGCGAATTCGGCCTCGCCGTCGACCTGCTCGACGAGCTGCTGGAGCCGCTCGAACCGCTGGTCACGCACGAGTTCCCGCTGGAACGCGCCGCCGAGGCCTTCGCCGCCGCCGACGACAAGGCGTCCGGCTCGATCAAGGTGCGGCTGCTGCCCTGATGGCGGGCGACGGCGCGGCGGCGGGGCCGCTGGAGCCGGTTCGCGCCGGCGAGCGCATCACCACCCTCGACGCCGTGCGCGGGGTGGCCGTGCTCGGCATCCTCACCATGAACGCGGTCTCCTACGGGCTCGCCCAGCCGGCCTACCTGAACATCAGCGCGGGCGGCATGGACACGTGGCTCGACTGGGCCATCGGCGGCGCGGGCGAAATCCTCTTCGATCAGAAGTTCATGGGCCTCTTCTCGATGCTGTTCGGCGCGGGCATCGTGCTCTTCCACGAACGCGCCGCCGACAAGGGCCGCCGCGCCAACTGGCTCAGCCTCTGGCGCAACGCCCTCCTGCTCGGCATCGGCATCCTCCACGCCATGCTCTGGATGGGCGACATCCTCATCCTCTACGCCGTCTGCGCGCCCTTCCTCATCGCCCTCCGCAACCTGCGCCCGCGCACGCTCCTCGCGCTCGGCGGGGGGATGATGCTGCTCGCCGCCGCGCTGGCCCTCGCCGTCCAGACGACGATCGACGGGGACGGCGCGAACCTGGGAGCCCTCTGGCTGGCGGGGGCGACGGAGGAGCCGGGCGGCGCCATGGCCTGGTTCGCCGGCGACGCCTTCCTGCGCGCGCTGGGCATGATGCTGATCGGCGTCGCGCTCTACCGCACGGGCGTGGCCACGGGCGCGCGTTCGCCCGCCTTCTACCGCCGCGCCGTCCTCTGGGGGCTGGCCATCGGGCTGCCGCTCTCGGCGGGGGGCTTCGCGCTCGTGGCCGCCAGCGACTTCTCCCCCACGGTGGCGCTGGCGGGGGCCGTGCCCAACACGCTGGCCACCTTCCCGCTGGCCTTCGCCTACCTCGGCCTGATCGCGCTCTGGAACGGGCGCGCCGCGACCTGGCTCCACCGCCGCGTCCACGCCGCCGGGCGCATGGCCCTCACCAACTACCTCACGCAGACGATCCTCGGCGTCATCTTCCTGCGCACGCTCTTCGACCCCGACGACCTGAACCGCAGCTGGCTCCTGCTCTTCATCGTCGCGGTCTGGGCGCTGCAGCTGGCGTGGTCGCGGGCGTGGCTGTCGCGCTTCCGCTACGGCCCCTTCGAATGGGTCTGGCGCTGCGCCACCTACCGCCGCCGCCAGCCCCTCCGCGCCTAGCGGTTGGGGCCGCGGGTCATGGGGTAGGGCTGCCAGCGGCGCAGCTGCGTGCGCGGCAGCGCCTCGGGATTGACGGCGCTGCGCGGCCAGCGTCCCTGGAGCGCCGTCGCGATCTCGCGCCCCAGCCGCCGCCGCGTCTCCGGCATCATGCGCGCCGTGGCCGAGGCCACGTGCGGCGTCACGATCACGTTGTCCATGTGCAGCAGCGGGTTCTCCGCGTTCGCGGGCTCGACCTCGAAGACGTCGAGGGCCGCGCCCGCGATGCCGCCCGACTCCAGCGCCCGCACGAGCGCCGCCTCGTCCACCGTGGGCCCGCGCCCGTTGTTCACGAAGATGGCCGACGGCTTCATGGCGGCGAACTGCCCGTCGCCGAGCAGGTGGCGCGTCTCCGCGTTCAGGGGCGCGTGCATGGAGACGAAGTCGGACCGCTCCAGCAGCTCCATGAGCCCCACCGGCTCCACGCCCTCCGCCGTCATCGTCAGCTCGCTCACGTAGGGGTCGTGGGCGATCACGTGCAGGCCGAAGGGCTGGCAGCGGCGGGCCACGGCGCGGGCGATGTTGCCGAAGGAGACGAGCCCCACGGTCTGGCCCCAGAGGCGCGGCACCTCGTTGAAGACGGGGCGGCCCTCGCGCCAGCGCCCCTCGCCCATGAGGCGGTCCATCAGCTTCAGGCGGCGGGCGGCGGCCAGCAGCAGCGCCAGCGTGTGGTCGGCCACCTCCTCGACGAACACGTCGGGCACGTTCGTGACCACGATGCCCGCCTCCGTGGCCGCCTCCACGTCCACGGTGTCCGCGCCCACGCTGCCCAGGCCGATGACGACGCAGCGCTCCAGCTCCGCGATGATGCCGGCGTTGATGCGCCTGCCGGCGGCGATGACGGCGTCGGCCTCGCGCGCGGCGGCGGCGAATTCGGCGTCGTCGCGCGCCGGAATCTGCAGGATGGTCGCGCCGATGGGGTCCAGCGCCTCGCGCTCGTAGCGGAAGCCGTCGTCCATCGGCGTCCCCGCGCGCGACTGCGCCGCCACGACATAACGGGTTTCGGCCATCATTCCCCTCCCGTGCCGGTGTGCCCGCGATTCTCGCGCCCGCGACGGGGCCTGTCCATCGGGCGGGGACGGCTCAGGCGGGGACGGGGACTCCCGCGCGCACGGCGGGCAGCGCCTCGCCGCGGAAGAACCCGACGACCGCGCCGCCCCGCAGCAGGCTCGACACGTAGACCGCGCCCTCGGGCACGCGGTCGGTGATGGTCACGGGGGCGCGCAGCGTGCGCTCGCCGTCGCCCAGCTCGACCTCGTCGCCGTCGGCCACGCCGAGCCGCTCCGCGTCCTCCTCGCTCAGCTGGAAGCGGTCGTAGCGGTGGAGGCGCTCGGCCTCGGGGTGGCGCAGGGCGGCGGCGTCGGCGGCGGTGTACTGGTCGCGCCCGGTGATGAGGCGCAGTCCCTCGCCGGAGACGGCGGCGTCCGCCACGGGGACCATCTCGCCACGGCCCGAGGGGGCGACATCGAGCCGCACGCCCTCGCCCACGATGAGGTCGGCGGCGGGCTGGTAGGCGGGCGTTTCGCACGCGATGGCGGCCAGCGCCGACTCCGGATCGGCGGGAACGTCCACGCCCAGCGCCTCCGCCAGCGCGGAGAGGGCGGCGAAGCAGGGGACGGCCTCGCCCTCGGGCAGGATGGCCGGTTCGAGGCGCTGCACGCGGAAGTCGCCCTGCGTGTAGGTGCCGCGCGAGGCGTAGGCGCGCCCCTCCGCGAGCGCGACCGTCGCGCGCTTCGCCGTCTCGTGCGCCACGTTGTCGATGACGACGATGGCGCGCATCCGGTCGAGTGCCGCGGCGGCGTCGGGCAGCCGCATGGTGGGGTCGTCGCGCACGACGAGCAGGCCGCTCAGCCCGGCCAGCGGGTCGGCGCTCCCCTCCACGGCCACGCCCGCATCGAGCAGGCCGTGCGCGTTCACCTCCGGGGGCGCGACGACGAGGTGGTCGGAGGCGGCCCCGCCGTGGAGCGCGACGGCGAGGTTGGCCGCCCCGCCCGCCATGGCCCCCGCGATGGCGGGCGACACGGGGTTCGGCGCGCACACGACGATGGCCCCTTCGGAATCGCGCAGCAGCGCCGCCGCTTCGGCGATGGCGTCGCTGGCGGGCGCTTCCCCGGCGACGGCGGCGGCGAGCGCGGCGGCGGCCTGCCCCTCTTCCCCGGCGGGCGGGCGGATCCAGCTGGCGGCGAAATCGACGAGCTCGCTCCGCAGCGCGCCGATCACCACCAGCGCCGCGCGCTCGCGCGCGACCGCGTCCTTGATGCGCACGCTGAGCACGTTGTGGCTCTCCTCGAGGTCGTCGGCGACCACCACGATGGCCTTCGCCGCGGGGATGCGCGTCATGTCGGTGGCCATGCGCCAGGTTCCGAGGCGCGCCTCCAGCGCTTCCTTCGCGGCGCGCATGACCGGCCCGAGGGGGCTGTCGGCGGCGGTTCCGAAGGCCTCGCGGGCGATGAGGCGCGCGAGCAGGGCCTCCTCGTTCGTCACGGTTCCGCCCGCGAGCACGCCCACGGGGCCGGAGGCGGCGGCCTCGCGCAGGGCGCGGGCGGCCTCGGCGGCGGCTTCCGCCAGCGGGGCCGGGGCCTGGATCGCGCCGCGCCGCACGAGGTGGCGCGAGAGCCGTTCGCGCGGCTTCAGCGAGTCGTAGTGGTAGCGCCCGCGCACGCAGATCTGGTCGCCGGAGAAGGGGTTGCCGGGCCCCGGGCGCACGATCACGCCGCGCCCCTCGCGCGAGCCCAGCCGCAGGCTGCAGCCCACCGCGCAGGAATCGCACGTCGTCGTCGTCCACGCGTCCGGCTTGGCCACCCACTTGTTGGGGTGCTCCATGAGCGCCGCCGTGGGGCAGACGTCGATGCAGGCCCCGCTGAAGTCGCAGTTGCTCTCGTCGATGGGGCCGCCCGCGCCGAAGGCGATCTGCAGGTCGAAGCCGCGCCCGCCCAGCGTGATCGCGCTCGTGTGCCGCTTCTCCTCGCAGACGCGCTGGCAGCGCGTGCAGACGATGCACATCTGCGGGTCGAACTCCATGTACGGATTGGCGCGGTCGGCGGGCGGCTGCGGCGCCTGGTAGAAGGTGCGCTCCTCGCCCACCCACGGCTCGTAGCCCGACATGCCCACCATCTCGCAGGTGGCCTGCAGCTCGCAGCGGTAGTTCTTCGAGCAGGTGAGGCAGCGGTGCGTGACCACGTCGTCGCGCAGGCAGATGTCGCCCGGATGGCAGTGCTCGCGGCGGTGGCAGGTGAGGCACCGCTCGCTGTGGTTGGAGATGAGCACGGAGAGGACCGCGCGCCGCGCCTCCATCACCTCCTCCGTGTCGGTGCGCACCGTCATCCCCTCCTGCACGACGCTCGTGCAGGCCAGCTGCAGCCCCGGCGGCCCCTCGATGTCGACCAGACAGGTGCGGCAGCCCGCGTACGGCTTGAGGCCGTCCACGTAGCAGAGGTTCGACATGTAGACGCCGTTGTCCTTCAGCGTCTCCACGAGGGGCGCGCCCTCGGCCGCCTCGATGGGGCGGCCGTTCGCGGTGATCGTCGCCATCGCCGCCTACAGCCGGTGGAAGTCGGCGTCGGGCGCGGGCGCCTTCATGCCGTTCGGGTAGGTGTTGTCGTTGCGCTCGAGGAAGGCGCCCGCCATGCGGCTGAGGGCGTGCTTGTCGCGGTACATCTCGTCGAAATCGGTGACCGCGTCGTCCAGCGGCCCGCCCGGCTGGATGGCCTCGTAGGGGCAGGCCTCCGTGCACAGCCCGCAGTACATGCAGATGCGGAAATCGATCTCGTAGCGGTCGATGTTGCGGCGGCCCTCCGCGTCCTGGCTGGTGGCCACGAGGATGCAGCCGTCCGGGCAGGCCTGCGCGCAGGTGCTGCAGCCCGTGCAGCGCTCCTCGAACCAGAGCAGGTTCGTGCGCGCGTTCACGGGCACCGGCCGCGTGACCTCGGGATACTCGATCGTGTCCACGGGCCTGAACAGCTGCCGCAACGTGAGCCCCATGCCGCGCGCGATGCCCGTGCCGTAAGCCATGCGTCCCTCCCCGGAAAGCGGCCTGATCGTAGACGCCCCGCCCCGTGCCCGCAATCGCGGACGCGCGCGAGCGGGTAGACTGCGCCCCGCCAATCCCAACGCCACGGAGGCGAACGATGCTCTTCGAGCTGCGTCAGTACCGCATCAAGCCCGGCCGGCAGGCCGACTGGGTGGAATTCATGGAGAACGTGATCATCCCCTTCCAGGCCTCGAAGGGCATGGTCATCCTCGGCAGCTTCACGGACGAGGCGGACGAGTCGGCCTACTTCTGGATTCGCCGCTTCCGCGACGAGGCCGAGCGCGAGGCCCAGTACGAGGCCGTCTACCAGAGCGACGAGTGGAAGAACGACATCGGCCCGCGCATCCCCGACATGATGGAGCGCGAGGGCGTCGTCGTGCGCCGCCTCCAGCCCACGCCCCACTCCGCCCTGCAGTAGCCGCGGCGCGGCGTAGCGGGCCATGACCTGGGCCTCCGGCGAATTGGTCGGCGCGCTCGCCTTTCTGCTGCCCGGCTTCGTCGCGGGCGCCATCTACCACGCGCTCACCTCGCACCCGAAGCCGAGCGCCTTCGAGCGCGTCATCCAGGCGCTCATCTTCACCGCCATCATCCAGGCGATCGTGACGCCCCTGCCGCCGTCCGTGCGCGTGACGGAGGTGACGCTCGGCGTGGTCTCGTGGGACCCGCTGTGGTCGCTGGGGACCGCCGCCATCGTCGCGCTCCTCGTCGTCCTCATCGTGAACCACGACCTGGTCCACAGGCCCCTTCGCAAACTGCGCGTCACGCGGGAAACATCGCACTCCTCCGAGTGGTACTCCGCGTTCGCTCACTACCACTCCCACGTCGTCCTGCATCTGGCTGGTCAGCGCCGCCTCTACGGGTGGCCCGACGAATGGCCCACTGATCCGGATCGGGGGCACTTCCGAATCACGCAGGGGGAGTGGCTTACCGATGATGGACGGCAGCCGCTCGATGGAGTGTCCGGCGTCCTGATACCCGTGCGCGATGTCGAGATGGTAGAATTCGTGCGTCGCGAAGACGCGGAGGAGTGAATCATGGTCAAAGCGCCGACGCCGCCGCCCAAGGGTCTGAAGAAGCCCCCGCCGCCGCCGCCTCCCCCGCCCAAGAGGTAGCAGCCATGACGATGGCACCCCGGCCCAAGCCCAAGGGCCTGAAGAAGCCGCCCCCGCCCCCTCCGCCGCCCCCCAAGAGGT
Source organism: Tepidiformaceae bacterium (assembly GCA_958295975.1). GTDB lineage: Bacteria > Chloroflexota > Dehalococcoidia > Tepidiformales > Tepidiformaceae > UBA2991. The sequence goes on from OY282446.1 coordinate 1,836,698, forward strand.
AGCAGTCATGGTCAAGGCTCCGACGTTTCCGCCCAAGGATATGGTGAAGCCCCCGCCGCCGCCGCCTCCCCCACCCAAGCGGTAGCGGGCGCGTCAGCAGCAGGATGGCCGCGATGCGCCGCGCCGTGTCAATCTTTCAGGGCCACATCGCGCCAACCGCGGTCGAACGTGAAGGTGCGTGCCATCCCCGCAGGATCCTGAATCTTGAGGATGCGAGCCTGATCCGCGTCTCCGGCGTGCTCCACCACGTAGAGCCAGAAGGCGGCGCCCTTCTCGCGGGCGAAGTCAAACTGCGTGCGCGACACCCTCACCGGACTATCATCCAGGCTGCTGCTGAGAGCTTTCACCTCGCACCACTCGGTCACCTCGCCGTTCTCATCGAGCTGGTAGAGGTCGTGACCGGGAGTGTTCGGCTCCGCGATGATCCAGTTCGGCTCCTGTTCCCGGATCAACTTCACGGCCATCCGCTCAAGGTCCAGCCGACGCTGACGCTCGGCATCGCTCGGCTCGGAATCGCGCTCCCCCGGATGGACCTGGACATAGGAGATGAACCCTTCGCTCTGTGCGCGGGGCTGCCCGGGACTGTGCGCCCTCTGGCCCCCCGGGGAGGATCCAGAGCGCCGTTCGCTGTTCCCTGCGGTGGCCTCTTTCCCGGGGATATGCCTGTATGGGCGACGCTCTCGCCCTGGCATATCTTCGGGAGGGTGCGTGGTTGGGATCGGGGGAGTGGATCGGGGCAGGATCTTCATCAGCTCCTCCATGTTGGTGATGCCGCGAGCTTTCAGGTGATCAAGCACCTCTGGATCGAACCCTGCCTTCTCCGCCAGCTCGGCGATGATCGGGAGCTTGAAGCCGATCATCTCCTGAATTTCAGGATGCGGAGTCCACCCAAGATCGTCGAACACCACTTCCGAGGGATGGTGCAAGGCTCCATCTGCTCCGATGATCCATGGCGTCTCTTGGAGACGCTCGATAAACGAAGCATTAAATCTGGCGGTATGGAGACCGTAGTGTTGCCACTGGTAAATTCCATAAAAGGCGTTACTATTCGTTGCCCAGAGGTCATGGAGAAGATTCCACAAGGACTCTGATTTTTCCTTGATGGATTCGATAGAGCAGTGTGGAAGAATTTCCAAAACAGAATCAAGATGCGGTATTCTTCGATCTTCCAAGAATTCCTCCCGGTAAGAAGTAATCTGGGTGTGACCTGATGTCATACGAATTTCCCTCTTTTTCTTCGCGCTAAATTTAGGCGTGAAAGAGACAGGATGAAGCGCCAACATGATACCACATTCCTCCAACATGGTCTCATAAGAATGCTCCACATCGGAGAGTATGAAACCAAGGTCGGCAAGAAATATCCCGGGAACTTCAGTGAAGATCTTCTGAATGTCTTTTTTCGGCCAGTAAGCGGTCTGGGGTGTGACCATATGGAGCGTTCGTTCGCAGGCATCAATTGCTCGAACGAATGCAGTGTTCTGAAGGACGGAGACAAGCTCTGATCGTCTTCGCCGGGAGTCCGTCTTGAAAGCGGAGATGATACGCTGAATTTCCCTTGCATACTCTGCGGATTCTGGCACATAATGACCATCTTGGTATTTGGGGATGATATGTTGTATAACGTCGTCGATTTCGTCGACCTCGTGAATACCAAGTTCCTTGAGAAATGCGACTGCATCCTCATCTGTGCAGACGTTCGCATGGACGGTTGGGAAATCGGTAGGCTGTCCTCCGGGCAGGTATGCCGAAGGGAACCCGTCGGCACGGCGGGCCTGGACGTGTCGCCCGTCGGCCAGTCGGACTAGAGGCGCATTGGCCAGATCGGCTCTTGCAAAGCGCCGCCCGGAGAGAAAAGCGTACAGGCTCTGAATCCACTCATCCGGTTGCTGCTCAAGGAAGGTCTCCGTGAGGCTCCGCAGGAGGCGAGGAGGATCCATGATAGTGAGTTCACAGACATCCGTGAGAAAGGCATAGAGATTTCTGGTGTTGTATAGTCCGATAGCATCGCTCATCCAGAACTGGGGCGTCCCGTTCCCAATGATAGAGGTAAGCTGTGCAGGATCAAGGAAATCGCGAATATCTTCGGTACCCAGTTTTCCAGTCTCCACAGAGACATAACCACCATTCTGTTTCGGAAGGACGCTGTCATCACGGACAATTTTCTGGGCATATCTTGTGATTGGATCAAATAGCGACGATTTCCTTGGCCACCTCTGACGAGTGTCTAGCGGAAGGCTGTTCAGAGTATCAGCAGTGAGGAGATCGCGATCACGCAACCACAGAATGGATTCCCTGAGGAGACGGGCCGTCTGGTTGACGAGATATCCATTCCACCGGTCATCGGAAGGAATGTTATCACGGCTTGGTGTTGTTCGGTAGGGGCCCTGGATGAGAAAGTTAAGACTGGTAGGGATAGTCGGGAAAAAAGCGAATAGGCGAGCATCAATTTCATTGACAGATATCGAAAATTGATTCATGTTTTCATCCATTTCCAGCATGTAGGCAATCTGAACATACCCATGTTTTCTTCCAATACGGTCCACTGGTCGGGAGAAAACTAGCCAATCTTCAGTCTCTGTGTCAGTGGCACAGAGACGAACTTTCCTCGCGTTTGTATTCAGTTCCTGTGTCTCCTTCCAATAGCGTCCCTGTTGACCGGAATCGGCTTTCCAGCGAATCTCATCGATCTCTTGGAGAAACAAGAGCGACTGAATGTCAAGATCCGCCAGCTTCCCCATAATCTCATTGCGGGCAGTTTGGAGCGAGACGTCCGGGTTGTTAAAGGGGAGAACAAACAAGGTCTCACTCGGATCTAGTTTGACTGGATCTATCTCCGTGGGGATCACCAAATCAGTGATCGCGAAGTGTTCTTCTCCGGAGTGGATTTCCGGGCGCTGGGTAAAGGTGTACACGGACTTGAATCCAATTCCGAATTTTCCAATTTCAGTAACACCCTTATGACTGTCGCCAATTCGACAAACTCCCCACACGTCTTCTCCGTTAAAGAGGTCGCCATAATGACTGATTTTCAGCGAATCGTTTTCAATGGAGAAGGTGATGGTCCGGGATTCCACGCTGCCAGCCCGACGCGCCAGAGCGTCTTCGGCGTTCTGCAGGATTTCAAAGATGAAATGGGTACGCTCGGCGTAGCGATCAGCCAAGAGCCGGGGAGCGTACTCCCCAACGCCGGTCCCGTAGTAGGTCCGGTTCTTTTCACGGATCGCAGCGTAATCGCTCGGCATTCCTCTCTCCGGCAGCGTGTGCGCCTATCCTACACCCGCCGCAGCTTCGTCAGGCTCTTCAGCTCGCGCGGCGGGTCCAGGGCGCGCCCGCGGATGCTGTACGACACCTCGCCCACGTAGAGGTCGCCGCGCGAGTCCACGGCCACGCCGTGCGGGGCGATGAACTGGCCCGGGGCCTCGCCCTCGTCCTCGTGCCCGAAGCGCGCCAGCAGGTCGCCCCCGCGCGTGAGGATGCTGATGCGGTGGCCGAGGCCCGGGCAGCCCTCCATGCCGTCCATGCCGTTCAATTCGCCGATGTAGAGGTTGCCGTCGGGGCCGAGGACCATGCCGTCGGGGCGGTGGATGTTGTTCCACATCTCGAGGAAGCGGCCCTCGCCGTCGAACACCTGCACGCGGTGGCACTCGCGGTCGGCCACGTAGACGCGCTCCTCCCCGTCGATGGCCACGTTGTGGGGGCGGATGAACTGGCCCGCGTCGATGCCCGGCCCGCCCCAGGAGCGGACGTGCTCGCCCTCCGCCGTGTAGCGGTGGACGCGGGCGTTGCCGTAGCCGTCGGTGATGAAGAGGTCGCCGCTCACGGGGGAGATGGCGGCGTGCGTGGGGCGGTTGAAGGGCCGGCCGCTCCACGCGGGCGCGGGCTGGCCGCCGATGGTGAGCAGCAGCTCGCCCTCCTGCGACCATTTGGTGATGGCGTGGGTGCCGTCGTCCACGCCCCAGAGGGCGCCGTCCGCGCCGAGGAAGAGGCCGTGCGCGCGCGCGTCGAAGACGCCCTGGCCGAAGCTGCGCAGGAAGCGCCCGTCGCGGTCGAGCGCCATGACGGGGTGGGCGGTGTTGCGCGTGAGCAGGAACACTTCGTCGCGCTCGTTGACGGCCACGCCCGGGGTCTCGCGCAGGGAGACGCCGGGGGGCAACTGCTCCCAGCCCTCGACCACCTCGTAACGGAAATCGCCCTCGCCCAGCGTGACCGGCATGACGTCCCTCCCCGTGCGCGCGCCGGTTGACCCCGCGGGCGGCGCGGCCACAGACTGCCCCGATGGTAACGGTTGGCGCGGGAACGGTGGCGCGGGAGCGCGCGCGCGGGAAGCGGGGCGCGGTTCGCATCGTGCCCGCGCTGGCGGGCGGGGCGCTCGCCTACGCCGTCCTCATCGCCGCGGGCGGGCTGCTGCTGCTCCTGCCGTCCGCCTCCACGGCGGACGCGCGCCCCGCCGACGCCTTCTTCACGGCGGTCTCGGCGGTCACGCTCACGGGGCTGACGCCGGTGCAGACGGGGGCGCACTGGACGCTGCTGGGGGAGGGCGTGATCGCGGCCTGCATGGCCATCGGCGGGCTGCTGTGGCTGACGGGCGCGGGGCTGGCGCTGTGGCTGCTGGGGCGGCGGCTGGGGGTGCGCGACGCGGGCATGCGCCGCCTCTTCCGCGGGCGGCCCTCGGCGCGCGAGGCGCTGGCGGCGGCGCGCCCCATGCTGGCCGTGGCCCTGGGCGCGCAGGCGCTGGGCGCGATCGCCCTCGTCCCCGCCATGCTGGGCGCGGGCCAGCCCCTCGCGCGGGCGCTCTGGTGGGGGCCGTTCCACGCCGTCAGCGCCTTCGCCAACGCGGGCTTCGCGCTGCCCCCCGACGGCTACGGGGCCTTCGCCGACGATCCGGCGGTGCTGGCGATCACGGGCGTGCTCGCCTTCCTCGGCGGGCTGGGGCCGCTGCCCGTGGCCCTGTGGCTGGCGCGGCGCTCGTTCCGCCGCCTGCCCTTCGACGCGCGCGTGGCCGCGCTGGCGCTGCTGGGCGCGCTGCTGGCGGGGGCCGCCGCGCTGCTGGCGGCGGAGTGGTCGAACGCGGCCACGCTGGGCGGCGAGGCGGCCTGGCGCAGGCCCATCCTCGCCCTCTTCGAGTCGTCCATGCGAACCACCGGCCTGACGACGCTGGAAACCTCCTCCCTGCGCGAGGAGAGCAAGGTGCTGGCCACCGGCCTGATGGCCATCGGGGGCGCGGCCGGATCCGTGGCCGGGGGCCTCAAGGTGGGCGCGGCGCTGGTGCTGGCGGCGGGCGTGGCGGCCACGCTGCGGGGGCGGCGGCGCATCTCGCTGCTGGGCCGCGAGCTGCCCGCGGGCGCCTTCCGCATGGCCTTCGCGCTGGCGCTGGCGTTCGGGGCGGCGGCGGCGGCGCTGGGCGCGGGCCTCATCGCCGCCGCCGGGGGGAGCGCCCTCGACGCGCTCTTCGAGGTCGTCTCCGCGCTCAGCCTCGCGGGCTGGTCCGCGGGCGTCACGGAGACGGCGGGCGCCGCCGAACGGGCGCTGCTGCTGGCGGCCATGATCGCGGGGCGCTTCGGGCCGCTGGCGCTGGTGCTGTTCATGGCGCGCGAACGCCGTCAGCCGCCGCGCCGCCACCTCGAGGACAGTATCCGCTTCGGCTAGCCGCCGTGCGCGCCCGCGCCCTCGTCCCAGCGGTAGCCGGCGGCGCGCAGGGCCTCGTGCAGGGCCGCGTAGTCGCCCACGAACTGGTGCGCGGTCATGCCCGTGCCGCGCGCCGCCTCCACGTTCGCGGCCACGTCGTCGATGAAGAAGCAGCGCTCGGCGGGGACGCCGATGCGCTCGGCGGCGAGGCGGTAGATGGCGGGATCGGGCTTGGCCAGGCCGACCAGCCCCGAGACCACCTGGTCGTCCCACGCGATGTCGACGCCGAAATGAGGGACGATCAGCTCGCGCAGGTCGGGAGCGGCGTTGCTCAGCAGCCCGATGCGCGTTCCCGCCGCGCGCAGCGCCCGCGCCAGCGCGATGTTGGGCTCGTGACGCCGCACGGGACGCGCGCGCCACTCGCGGAAGACGGCCTCCGCGCGGTCGCCGCAGTGCTCGCGCAGGGAGGCGATGGCCGCCTCCGCCCAGACCGCGCGGTCGCCCCGTCCGACCTGCAGCTCGCGCCACTTGCCCGTGCCGTAGAGGGCGTGGCTGAGCGCGCCGGGGGGCAGCCCGTGGCGCTCGCCGAAGGCGTCGTAGTCGGCCCAGTCCTGCCGCAGCAGGACGCCCCCGAAGTCGAACAGCGCCGCGCGCTCGCCGGACACTACGACTCGCGCTGGCGCTGGTAGAAGTTCGTGCGCTCGATGGCGGGGCGGAAGACCGCCGGGATGCGCTGGAACATGTCGTCCACCGTCCAGGGCTCCCTGCCCTGGATCTGGCGCACCATCTCGGGCTGGTTGAAGAGCGAGACCTGGTAGCCGGAGGCGCCGATCACCTGGCCGTTGATCCAGTCCGCCTCCTCGCTGGCGAGGTAGACGACGGGGGGCGCCACGTTGTCGGGGGACATCTCGCGCTCGCGGGCCTCGGCGTCGCGCGCCTCCTCGGCGTTCAGCTGGCGGCGGCGATCCGGCGGCACGGTCGCGCCCATGCGCGTGGCCGCCCCCGGGCTGATGGCGTTCGAGGTCACGCCGTAGCGCGCGAGCGCGTTCGCGCACGAGTAGGTGAGCCCCACGATGCCGAGCTTGGCGGCGGCGTAGTTGGGCTGGCCGGGCGCGCCCGACAGCCCCGAAACGGAGGTGAAGTTGATGAGCCGGTAGTGCCCACGGCGCTCCTGCCGCCAGTGGATGGAGGCGTACTTGCTGGTGTTGAAGGTGCCCTTCAGGTGGACGGCGATGACGGCGTCCCATTCGGCCTCGGTCATGTTGAAGATCATGCGGTCGCGCAGGATGCCGGCCACGTTCACGAGCACGTCGAGCTGGCCGTACTCGTTCAGCGCGGTGCGCACGATCTGCTCCGCCGCGTCGTAGTCGGCGACGTCGTCGAAGTTGGCGACGGCGCGGCCCCCGGCGGCCTCGATCCGGCGCACGACCTCGCGCGCGGGGGCGTCGTCGGCGCCCTCGCCGTCCACGCTGCCGCCGAGGTCGTTGACGACGACGGCGGCGCCCTCGGCGGCCATCGCCACGGCGATGGAGGCGCCGATGCCGCGCCCCGCGCCGGTCACGATCGCCACGCGATCCTTCAGTCGATCCATGCTGTGCTCCGTTCTCGTGCGAGTGCCCGGCCGCGTTCGCCGGGGCGCTCCATTCTGCCATCCGCGGGCGAAGGCGCGAATCGCGCCCGCGAACGTGGCAGAATGGCGCTCCCCATGGAGACGAGCGAACGCGCGAAGGCCCTCCCCTACGACCGCGACAGCGTGGACCACGTGCTCACGACCACGCGCTCCGTGCGCCGCCGCCTCGATTTCGACCGCCCGGTCGCGCCGGAGGTGATCGAGGAGTGCGTCGAAATCGCCATCCAGGCCGCGCCCGGCGGCGGCGAGGCGCGCCCCTGGCACTTCGTCGTCGTCACCGACGCGGCCCGGCGCGCGGCCATCGGCGAGCTCTACCGCGCGGGCTTCCGCCGCTTCGCGGGGCAGGCGGAGGAGGGGGGGGGGCGGCCCATGCGCCCCGTCATCGCGCATCTCGCCGAGAACCTGCACCGCTGCCCGGTGCTCATCATCCCCTGCATCGAGGGGCGCGCGGAGGGCGAGGGGCAGGGGGCGCAGGCGGGGCTCTACGGCCAGATCCTGCCCGCCGCCTGGTCGCTCATGCTGGCCCTGCGCACGCGCGGGCTGGGCACGGCCTGGACGGCCATCCACCTGCAGCACGCGGAGGAAGTGGCCGCCCTGCTGGACATCCCCGATACGGTCAGCCAGGCCACGCTCTTCCCCGTCGCCTACTTCACGGGCGAGGACAATTTCCGGCGCGTCGAGCGCCCGCCCGTGGGCGAGGTCATCCACTGGGACCGCTGGCAATCGCGCCGCCCGCCTACATCGCCTTGATGCCCTGGTACTCCCCGATGAAGACGCATTCCTGCAGGCCCAGGCCCACATCGTCCGGGTCGTCCAGGTTCGCGTAACGCGTGTAGAGCTCGGCGTAGTGGCCGCCGGGCCGCTGCCTCACCTCCGCGCCGTTCAGATCGCGCACGATCACGGGGTGGGAGACGTCCCAGACCTCGCCCTCGACGAGGTCGCCGCGGTAGACGCCGCGCCCGAGGCCGTCGTCCCAGCCGCCCCAGTAGCCCCCGCCCTGCATGTAGACGGGCTTGCTCACCGTCTCCAGCAGGAAGCGGTCGAGGCCGCCGTCGGGCCGCGTCAGGTCCAGCCGCGCGCTTTTGAGGCGGGGGAAGCCGTCCTCGAACTCGATGTCGCTCACCGCGAGGTCGGCGTAGGCCCAGCCTTCCCGGCCGGAGCCGTAGGGGTAGTCGATGCGGCTGTGCACGCGCCCCAGCTCAGTCAGCTCGGCGCCGCCCGTGCCCGCCGCCGTGAGCGTGCCGTCGTCGCGGTGGCGGAAGGAGAGGTAGAGGGAGCGATCGGGGAAGCCCACGAGCGACCACCAGCGCGCGCCCGGCGATCCCCACGGGGAGCGGCGGCGCTCGACGGGGGCGGCGTGGCGGTTGGGCTGCTCGCCCTCGCCCGTGTTCGCCTGCCCCCAGGAGTGGTCCTTCGCGCCCACCCAGCCGTCCCCGGCCTCGAAGCGGTACTCCTTGCCGCCCACCCTGATCCAGCCGGAGAGGTCGCCCAGCTGGACGAGGTTGGAGCGTTCCCCCGCCAGCCGCCCGTCCACCCACGTGCGCACGCCCGGGCACTCGTCGTAGGGCGGGGCCGAGCTCTCCCAGAGGATGTCGAAGGAGACGTCGTGGGGGTTCTCGTCCAGCCCCAGGCGCAGGGTGCGCAGCCCGCGGATGATCTCCTGCGAGAAGGGGCCCACGCGCAGCTCGTCGATGTTCGGGCGCAGGCGGCGCGTGGCGCGCACGTTGTACTGGCGGCCCTCGCCCGTGCTCAGGATGGCGTAGGCGTCGATCACGTTCGTGTTGTGGTAGAGGCGCAGCGCCGTGATCAGGTTCACCTCGCCGTCGGGGTCGCCCACGCAGTGCCAGTAGCCGTCGCTCCAGCCGGGGCTGGGGTTGGCGATCATGTCGAAGGTGTCGATCGTCTGGTGGCGGGGCCACTCGTCCAGTTCGGTGAGGACGCGGGGTGCGGGCATGGCGGGCCTCCTTCGCGCGGTGCGCCCGCGCAGGATACGCCCCGCACTCCCCCGCGTGCGCGTAGAATCGCCCGCCGGAGGGTTTCGCAATGGCCGACGACGTGTTCTCCATGGAAGGCAAGACGGTGATCGTGACGGGCGCGAGCTACGGGCTCGGCGTCGTCTGGGCGGAGGCGCTGGCCGACCGCGGGGCGGACATCGTGGCCACCTCGCGCAGCCTCGACCGCCTCGGGGACACGCGCGCCCTCGTGGAGGGCAAGGGCCGCCGCTGCCTGCCCGTCGCCTGCGACGTGCGCGACTACGCGCAGGTGGAGGCGCTCATGAAGGCCGCCTGGGACGAGTTCGGCACGGTGCACGTGCTCATCAACAACGCGGGCATCTCCGACCTCAGCGCCTTCCGCGCGGAGCATTCGGACAACGACATGTTCCGCCAGATCGTGGAGACCGACCTCACCGGCCTGTGGCACTGCTGCCGCGCCGCCGCGCAGTACTTCCTGCGCCAGGGGCACGGCAACATCATCAACCTCAGCTCCATCTTCGGCATCGGCGGCTTCGAGGGGCGCACGCCCGGCTACTTCGCGGCCAAGGGCGGCGTCACGCGCCTCACCGAGTTCCTGGCCGTGGAATGGGGCGACCGCGGCATCCGCGTGAACGCCCTCGCGCCCACCATCTTCGACACGCCCATGACGCACGACGGCCTCGTGCAGAGCGGCGTCATGGAGATGCTGGAGGGGCGCACGCCCATGCGCCGCATCGGCATGACCGAGGACCTCATCGGCCCCATCGTCTTCCTCGCCTCCGAGGCCTCCCGCTACGTGACGGGCGCGGTGCTGCCGCTCGACGGCGGCCTCACCGCCAGCCGCGGCTATCAGCCCGGCCCCTTCCCCATGGACGAATTCGATCCGGATGGCCGCGGCCGCCCCATCATGCCCGGCGATCCCTGGGAGTAGGCGTCCCCCTCAGGCCGCGCACATGCGGCGCGCGACCTCGTAGATCATCTGGCAGCTGAGGCGGAAGCCGTCGAGCGTGATGCGCTCGTTGTGGCCGTGCACGGTGCGCGCCAGCTCCGGCGGCGTGAGCCCGCCGGAGAAGCCGTAGGCCACGGCCCCGCGGTCGCGGAACACGCGGCTGTCGGTGAAGCCCGCCGTCAGCCCGGGCGTCACCACCGCGTCCTCCACCAGTTCGCGCGCCACCGCCTCGATCACGGCGAAGAGTTCGGTGTCGTGCGCGCTCGTCTCGGAATAGCCCGCGAAGACGCGCTCGATGGCCACCTTCGGGTCGTCGATCACGTCCGCCACCTCGCGCTCGAAATCGTCCGCCGCCACGCCCGGCAGCAGGCGGCAGTCGATGGTGGCCTCCGCGCGTCCGGGGATGACGTTGTGCTTCACCCCGGCGCTGGCGGTGGTGGCGCTGATCGTGTTCGTGAGCAGGGCGCGCACGCGCGGGTCGCGCTCCGCCGTCTGCGTCAGCTCCCCCAGCTCCGTGCCGCCGCGGTAGACGCCCGCCCGCTCCAGGCGCGCGAAGTACTCGGCCAGCACGGGCGAGAGGTCGGGCTCGCGCTCCCACGCCTGCAGCCGCCCCAGCGCGCGCACGAGCCGGTCGAGGGCGTTGTCCTCGTGGGGGATGGAGCCGTGGCCGGGCCGTCCCTCCGCCACCAGCCGCAGCCAGAGCGGCCCCTTCTCGGCGGTGCCCACGGTGAAGACGGGGCGCTCCACGCCGAACAGCTCGGTCGAGCCGCCGCCGCCCTCGTTGATGACGTACTCCGCCTCCAGCGTCTCGGGGTGATGTTCGGCCAGCCACTCGATGCCGCGCCGCCCGCCCGCCTCCTCGTCGGCCACGGCCAGGAAGACGACGTCGCGCGCGAGCGGCTGGCCCGTGCGCCGCAGCAGCAGCAGGGCCGTCAGCTCGGCCACGCCGAGGCCCTTCATGTCGAGCGCCCCGCGCCCCCACACCTCGCCGTCGCGCACGGCCCCGCCGAAGGGCTCCTCGTCCCAGTACTCGCGCTGCACGGGCACCACGTCCGTGTGGTTCAGCAGCAGCAGGGGCGGGCGCGCGCCGTTGCCGCGCAGCGCCGCCCGCAGCGAGACGCGGGCGTCGCCCGCGTCGTACAGCTCGAAGGGCACGCCCTCGCGCTCGAGGATGCCGCCGAGGAACTCGCAGGCGGCGCGCTCCCCTCCGGGCGGGTTCGAGGTATCGATGCGCAGGTAGGCGCGCAGCGTGGCCAGCGCCTCCTCGAAGGTCGCGTCCCAGTCGATGCGCGGTTCGGTCATGGTCATGCGCGCAGGATACGCGCTCCGCGGCCCGCTTGCGCCCCTACCGCGCCGCTCGCGTACGATGCGCGCATGCAGTGTCCGCGCGACGCCGTCGCGCTCATCGAGGAGCGCCACGAAGGCATCGAGGTCGACCATTGCCCCTCCTGCAACGGGCGCTGGCTCGACCACCACGAGCTGGACGAGCTGGAGGCGCGCGCGGCCCCCGACGAGAACCAGCGCCGCGCCACCATCGTGTACGCCCGCCGCGAGAGCGAGCTCGCCTGCCCCGTCTGCGGCAAGCTCATGTGGGCCTTCAACTACCGCGCCTACGACCTCGAGCTCGACACCTGCGAGGACGAGCACGGCTTCTGGGTGGACGCGGGCGAGGAGGGGCGCATCCGCGACGTGATGGAGGAGCGCGTGCGCGGGCTCAACCGCGCCGCCAGCGCCGAGCAGGCCTGGGGCGAATTCCTGCGCGGCGCGGGCGGACGCTCGATGTGGGACCAGATCGGCGGGTTCTTCCGGGGAAGGCGCCGCTGACCGTGCGCGCCGCAGGCGGGACGGGCCCATGCTGACCCCCGGGCGGACGGGCGGGGACACGCCCGCCTGGTGGGCGCCGATGACGAGGCGCGTCCATTCCACCATCCTCACCTTCCTGCGCCTCGAGGCGGCCAGCGGCATCGTCCTGCTCGTCAGCGGCATCGCCGCCCTCGTCTGGGCGAATGCCCACTGGGGCTCCTACTACGACTTCTGGCACATCCACTTCGGGATCGGCTTCACCCTGGCCGACTGGACCCTCTCCGTGGACGAGCACCTGGAGGCGTGGGTGGACGACGCCCTCATGGCGCTCTTCTTCTTCGTCGTGGGCATGGAGATCAAGCGCGAGGTGGTCGTCGGCGAGCTGCACGATCCGCGCCGCGCTTCCCTCCCCATCCTCGCCGCCGTCGGGGGCATGGTGGTCCCCGCCCTCGTCTACTTCTTCCTCAACCGCGGGGGCCCGGGGGCCGACGGCTGGGGCATCCCCGTGGCCACGGACATCGCCTTCGTCGTGGGCGTGCTGGCGCTCTTCGGGCGGCGCCTGCCCGGGGGCCTGCGCGTCTTCCTGCTCACCCTCGCCATCGCCGACGACGTAGGCGGCATCGCCGTCATCGCCATCTTCTACACGTCCGACCTCTCCCTGCCCTGGCTGCTGATGGCGATCGGGCTGGTGGGCGTGGTGGTCGCGGCCCAGCGCTTCGGCGTGAGCCTCATCTCCGTCTACCTCGTGATCGGGCTGGCGCTCTGGTTCGCCACCTTCGAATCGGGCATCCACGCCACCGTGGCGGGCGTGGCGCTGGGATTCCTCACGCCCGCGCGGCCCTTCCGCGGCAAGGACGTGATGCACGCCCTCGAACATAACCTGCTGCCCTATACGAGCTTCGTGGTGGTGCCCATCTTCGCCCTGGCCAACGCGGGCGTCCAGATCACGCCCGGCGGGCTGCTGGACACGTTCGGCGAGCGCGTCGCCCTGGGCGTCATCCTCGGCCTCGTCGCGGGCAAGCTCGTCGGCATCAGCCTCGCCACCTTCATCGGCGTACGGCTGCGCGTGGGGCGGCTGCCCGACGGCGTGAACGCGGGGCACGTGCTGGGCGCGTCCCTGCTGGCGGGCATCGGCTTCACCGTCTCCCTCTTCATCGCCGAGCTCTCCTTCCGCGACGCGGAGGAGGTGCTGGCGCAGGCGCGGCTGGGCGTGCTCATCGCCTCGCTGCTGGCGGGCGCGCTCGGCATGGCCTTCCTCTACGTCGTCTCGCGCGTCACCCCCACCAGCGCCGAGCACGGCGACATCGAGCGCGCCGTCGATCCGCACGCGCCCCGCTTGCGCGATCCTTAGCCCGCGCCCGCCAGCCCCTCGCGGCGGGCCAGCCGGATGGCCGTGCGGATCGCCTCCACCATGCTCGTCTCGTCGGCCACGCCCCGGCCCGCGATGTCGAAGGCGGTGCCGTGGTCGACCGAGGCGCGGACGAAGGGCAGCCCCAGGTTCACGCTCACGCTCTCCTCGAAGCCGTGCACCTTGATGGCGATGTGCCCCTGATCGTGGTACATGGCCAGCACCGCGTCGTGCCGCCCGGCGATGGCCTGCGGGAAGACCGAATCGGCGGGCACGGGCCCCGTGACGGCGATGCCGTCGGCGCGCGCGTCCGCCACCGCCGGGCCGATCTCGGTCAGCTCCTCGCCGCCGATGAGGCCGCCGTCGCCCGCGTGCGGATTGAGCGCGGCCACGGCGATGCGCGGCTCGGCGAAGCCCCAGCGGCGGAACTCCGCGTCCGTCAGGCGGATGGCGCGCAGCACGTTGGCGCGCGTCACGAAGGCGCACGCCTCGGCCAGCGTCTTGTGCGTGGAGAGGTGCACGCAGCGCAGGGCGCCGCTCACCAGCATGGTGGCCACGTGGTCTGCCCCCGAAAGCCGCTGGAAGACCTCCTGATGGCCGGTGTCGGCGCTCCCCGCGAGCCGCCACGATTCCTTGTTGATGGGCGCGGTGACGATGGCGTCGACCTCGCCCGCGAGCGCGAGGCGGGCCGCCGCCTCAACCCAGGCGTGGGAGGCCGCGCCCGCCGCCGCCGAGCGCTCGCCCGCGAGGAACGGCCCGCCGCCTTCCGCCACCGCCAGCGTCTCCGCCGCGCCCGCCTCGCCATGCGCCCCGGCGGGCCGCCGGATGGCGCGCGGGATCAGCGGCGAGCCGGTGAGCCGCAGCGCCGCCTCCGTGCAGGCGGGGTCGCCCAGCAGGAAGAGGCGGGCCTCGCGCCGCAGGTCCGCGCGCCGCAGCGCCTTCACCGCCACCTCCGGCCCGATGCCGGCGGGATCGCCCGGGGTGATGGCGATGAGCGGGCGTTCGGCCATGCGCCCAGCCTACCCGCGCGGCGCGCTCAGGCGTAGACGAGCCGCTCGCGCAGGAAGCGTTCGAGCGCGAGGTAGAAGGCGCGCACCGTCTCCGGCCTGCGCCAGCCGTGCCCCTCGCCCTCGTACACGTGGTACTCGTGGGGCACGCCGCGGGCGCGCAGGGAGGCGGCGATGGCGTCGCCTTGGTCGCGCGGCACCACGCGGTCCTCGTCGCCCTGGAAGATGGCCACGGGGTCCACGATGTCGCCCGCGTGGAAGAGGGGCGAGCGCTCGCGGTAGCGCTCCGCCGCTTCCGGCAGGGGCCCCACGAGCGAATCGAGGTAGCGCGCCTCGAACTTGTGCGTGCCGTCCGCCAGCGCGAAGAGGTTGGAGATGCCGTAGAGGCAGACGCCCGCGCGGTAGAAGCGCGGCTGCGTCTGCAGCGAGCGCAGCACGGTGTAGCCCCCGGCGCTGCCGCCCATGATGGCGACGCGGTCGCCGTCGGCGAGGCCGCGCGCCGCCATGGCCTCCGCGCCCGTGCGGCAGTCCTCCACGTCGGCCACGCCCCACTGGCCGCGCAGGGCGAGCATGGCGGCGCGCCCCGCGCCCGTGCTGCCGCGGTAGTTCACGGCCAGCACGGCGTAGCCGCGGCTGGCGAGGAACTGCAGCTGGGGCCGCCAGCCCGCGTCCACGTGGTCGGTCGGGCCGCCGTGCGCGAACGTCACCAGCGGCGGCGGCCCCTCGCAGGAGAAGCGCTCGCTGGCGGGCGCGTACAGGATGCCGCGCACCTCGCCGCCCGGCCCCTCCCACGCCACCGGTTGGGGCGCGGAGAGGCCCGCGACGGCCACCGTTTCCGGGTCGGAGCGGCGCACCACGGCGGGCACGGCGACGTCCCCGTCGAGGTCGAACGCGAGCAGGCGCGGGGGCGTGGCCGGGCCGCTGGCGATCACCGCCACGCGCTCCCCCGCGGGGCTGGCGGCGACGCCCTCGAAGCTGGCGTACTCGCGGGGAAGGGGCAGCTCGCGTTCCCCGCCTTCGCCGTCGAGCGCGACCAGCCGCGCGAATCCGCCGCGCTCGCGGATGGCGACGATGCGCCCCGACGGCGTCACCGCGAACGCGCGCGTCCCCTGCCCCCAGGCGGACGCGCCGTGCTCGCGCTCGCCGCCGGTGAGCGCGAGCCGCTGGCCGCTGGCGAGGTCGTGGCGGTAAAGGTGGCCCCAGCCGCTCGCGTCGGAGACGTAGAGGAGGGCCGCGCCGTCGGGCGTGAAGGCGGGCTGGAGCACGGCCTCCTCCGGCCCGCCCGCCACGATGGCCGAGCGCGCCGCCGTGGGCAGGCCGTGCGCGGGGAAGGCAAGCTCGGCCACGCGCGCCTCCGCGCCGTCCCACGGCATGTTTGGGTGGTCCCACTCGACCCAGGCGAGGCGGTCGCCGGAGGGGCTCCAGACCGGCTGCATGTAGAAGTCGCGCCCGCCCGCGAGCCGCTGCGGCCAGCGCTCGCCCGCGGCGTCCACGATGGCGATGGCGTCCTCGTCCTCGTAGGAATGGACGTACGCCACCCAGCGCCCGTCGGGGCTGGGGACGGGGTCGGCGGCCTCCCCGAAGGCGGGCGTGAGGGGCCGCGCGGGGCCGCCCGCCAGCGGCTGCCGCCAGAGGCGCTGGTCGTCGTGCGCCACGAACCAGGCGTGGCCGTGCGCGAGCGTGAGGTCGCCGCCGCCGTAGCCCACGCCCGCGCGCACGGCGCGTTCGCCGCTCAGGTCGCGCATGGCCGCGCCGCCCGCCGCGCGGGGCCGCGCGACGCAGGCCACGCCGCGTTCGCCGCGGCCCTCGAACCAGCCCAGCGTCTCGCCGTCGCCGTCCCAGGAGGGGCCGCGCAGGCGGATGCCCGCCGCCATCGCCGCCGCGCTCAGCGGGCTTTCCCACAGCCCGTGCGCCCGCCGTTCGCGCTCCGCCATGCGCGCACTGTACGCGAGCGCGGCGCGGGCGGTTGGCGCGCGCCCGTGCTACAGTCGAACGGCGGCGCCCGCCGCGCGGGAGGCGTGCCGGTGCGTACCGATCTCGTGGACATGGCGGTCTTCGCGGGGCGCACCTACCCCGCCCTCGCCGAGGCCATCTGCGCCCATCTGGAGCGCTCGCCGGGGCAAGCCGACATCTTCGAGTTCGCCAACGAGAACATCTTCGTCCAGTACCGCGAGAACGTCCGCAGCCGCGACGTCTTCCTCGTGCAGCCCTTCCATCCGCCGGTGAGCACCTCGATCCTCGAGCTGCTGATCATGATCGACGCCGCGCGGCGCGCCTCGGCGGGGCGCATCACCGCCGTCATCCCCTACTACGCCTACGGGCGCAGCGACAAGAAGGACCAGCCGCGCGTGCCCATCAGCGCGCGCCTCGTGGCCAACCTGATCGAGACGGCGGGGGCCGACCGCGTGCTCACCATGAACCTGCACGCGGGCCAGATCCAGGGCTTCTTCAACGTGCCCCTCGACGAGCTCAACGCCCTCTACCCGGTGAGCGCCTACTTCGCCGGCAAGGGCATGGCGGACTACACCGTGGTGGCCACGGACGTGGGCGGCGAGAAGCGCGCGCGCGACATGGCCATCCGCCTCGGCATGCCCCTCGCCATCATCGAGAAGCGCCGCACGGGCAACGACGACGGCAGCGAGGCCCTCAACGTCATCGGCGACGTGCGCGGGCGCAACGCGCTCCTCGTGGACGACGAGATCGACACCGCCGGCACGATGGTCGAGGCCATCCGCCTGCTGCGCGAGCGGGGCGTGCGCGAGGTGGTGGTGGCGGGCTACCACGCCATCCTCAGCGGCCCCGCCGTCGAGCGCCTGCGCGGGGCCGACGTGCGCGAGATCGTGGTCACCGACACCGTGCCCCTGCCGCCGTGGAAGCGCCTGCCGAACATGACCGTGATCCCCACGGCGCCGCTCTTCGGCGACGCCATCGAGCGCATCCACACCGGCCAGAGCGTGGGCGCGCTCTTCCAGTAGCTCAGCGCTCGGCGTCATCCTCCAGGTCGGCGGGCAGCAGGGCGTCGTTCGCGCCCAGCTCCGCGCCCATGCGCCGCAGCTCGCGCCCGAAGCGGGAACCGCGCGCGGCGATGCCCGCGAGCCGCACGCGGTCGCCCTCGACGCGCGCCCACAGCCGCCGCCGCGGAGCGTAGAAGGTCGCGCCCAGGCCCACCATGGCCATGCCCACCGCCACCCAGATGAAGGTGTCGCCCGGGTCGCGGCGCACGTCGATGCCGGCGGCGTCCACGCGCCCCCCGAAGCGGTAGCGGTAGCCGGAGGCGGTCTCCACCGTCGCGCCCTCGGCGATGACGACCGGCGCGGCGTCGATGCCCGCGATGAGCAGGTAGGGGCGTCCGTCGCCGCCCTCCGGCATCTGCACCGTGACCGCGCCCGCCGTCTCCCCGCGGGGCATGTCGAGCACGGCGATGGCGGGCACGGCGGCCACGCCGCGCACGGCGATGCGGTGCGCGCCCGTCTCCACCGCCTCGCCCGGGCGCAATTCGGCGGGCGCGAAGCCCTCGCCGTCGATGGCCACGGCCAGCGTGTCTCCCTCCCGCCGCCAGCTGACGCCGTAGACGGCGTCGGGCAGCACCAGTTCGGCCAGCGCCAGCTCGCCCTCGCGCCCGAGCGGCTCGCCGCGCACGCTCGCCATCTGCGGCAGCGTCTGGTCGAACGCGACCGCGCCCGCCGCGTCCGTGACCGTGAGCACGGGCGCCGCCGTGACCTCGTTCTCGAAGTCCAGCACGTCGTCGAAGAGCGCGCGCCCGTCCGGCCCGTGGACGGTGAGGCGGGCGAGGTCGTCGAAGAAGGCCGCCTGGTGGAAGCGGTGGCCGAAGGCGTGGCAGGGGTCGTTCACGGTGGCGGTGCAGCGCACCGTCTCGCCGCCGCGCCGCAGCGTGAGCTCGCTGCGGAAATCGACGACGTTGCCGTCCGCGTCCACGCCGCGATGGGCGTCCGCCATGCCCACGAAGATCTGGCCCGGCCCGGGATCGCGGAAGAGGGGTGCGGCGGGGCGCGCCTCCGCCAGCGCCAGCGTGCGCTGGAAGCCGCCCAGGCTGGTGAGCAGCCCGCCGAGCAGCAGCAGCAGCAGCGCCAGGTGCGAGACGAAGGTGGCGTACTGGCTCCAGCGATGGCGCTCCGCGAACAGCTCCGTCACGCCGCCCGCCGCGTGCGCGCGCGTCACGCGGTAGCGCCGCTTCCGCAGCAGCGCCTCCAGCGCCTGCGCGCCGCCCGCGTGCGTGAAGGAGGCGCGGTGGCGGGCCGTCCCGAAGTAGCGTTCGCCCACGCGCCGCGGCGGGCGGTGCACGCTCCGCCACACGGGCGGCAGGCGGCTGATCGTGCACACCGTCACCGCCGCCACGATCGTGAACCAGAGGCCCGCGAACCACGCACTGTGGAAGACCTCGAACAGGTCGAGCCCGTCGAGCGCCGCCGTGAAGGGGCCGAAGTCCTCGCGCCGCAGCTCGATCCAGGCGGCGCGCCCGGCGGCGTTGCCGCGCATCTCCGCGGGCAGCTGGGGCAGGGCCACGCCCAGCAGCCCCGCCAGCACCGCCGCCGTCACCAGCGCCACCGCGAACTTCACGTTCGTGAGCAGCCGCCAGACCGCCCGCGCCGGATCGAACCCGCCGGAGGGGAGGCGCGCGGGCGCGGCCCCGCCCCTCACGGCGGCGGCAACAGCGCGTCCAGGTCCGCGCGCGTGAGGGCCCCGCGGTGGATCAGCCGCACCACGCCCTGCGGGTCGATGAGGAAGCTCACGGGCAGGCCCGTGTTCACGCGGTAGGCGGTGGAGACGCGCCCGTCCGCGTCCAGCGCGATCGGATAGGTCACGCCGAACTCGTCCGCGAAGGCCGCCGCCGCCGCGCGCGATTCCTGCTGGTTCACGCCCACCACCATGAGGCCGGGCGCGCGCTCCTCGAAGAAGGCCTGCAGGGCGGGCGTCTCCCCGCGGCAGGGCCCGCACCACGACGCCCAGAAGTTGAGCAGCACATGGCGTCCGCGGAAGTCCGTGAGCGCCACGGGGGCGCCGTCGGGCGTGCGCAGGCGGAAGGCGGGGGCGGCGCGGCCCGTCGTCGCCGCCGGGGCCTCGCCCGTGGGGTTGAGCGCCTCCGGCAGCGCGATCGCGCCGAAGCCGGGCTCCGCCGCCTGTCCGCCGCCGTCGCCGCGCAGCTCGAGGAACCACACGACCAGCGCCACCACCGCCACCGCCAGCGCCGCCGCGCCGAAGGTGGCGGCCGGTCCGGCGTACTCGCGGCGGCGCTGGGGGCGTTCGTCGGGGAGCGTCTCATCCGTCACGGCGCGCCATCCGCCCGCGAGCGTACCAAGCCGCGCGGTCCCGCGCCGCCCGCCGCTGGCGTGCTACCGTGCGGTGGCCGTGCCCAGCCCCGTCCGTATCCCGTCGTTGCCGCGCGCGGGCGTCGCGTTCCTCGCCGCCGTCCTGCTGGCGCTGGCGGCGCTCGCGCCCTCCGAGGCGCAGACGACGCCCGCGCCGTCCTTCCTGCGCGACGCCTTCACCTACGCCCTCGACGAGGGCGCGGACGGCTCTTCCACCGCCGTCGCTATCGGCGCGCCCATCGTCGTGGCCGACGCCACCGACACCACCGCCTGCGCCATCAGCGCCCAGAGCGTGACCGGCGGCAGCGCGCTGTCGCCCGCGCTCTTCGCCGTCGCCCCCTCCACCTGCGCCATCACCTACACGGGCGCCGGGGAGACGCGCGCGGCGGGTACCCGCGAATCGTTCTCGCTGACCGTGGGCGTGGACGGCAACGACATGGGGACGGTCGCCGACGACACCATCGCGGTCACGGTGAAGATCGTGAACGCGGCCACGGACAAGGCCGCGCTGGAAGCCTTCTACGACGCGCTCGGCGGGGACGACTGGACCGTCAACACGAACTGGAAGTCGGCGACGCTGCCGAGCGGCTGCGGCCATGAGAATCGGGCGGCTGGCTGCTGGTTCGCCGTCGATACCGACGCCAGCGGGCGCGTGACGGGGCTGAACTTTTTGTTAATCGGCAACGTGAACAGCCCCAACAACTTCGTCGGCAGCCTTCCCGCCGAACTGGGCGACCTCTCGCGGATGACGCACCTGTACATCGTGGCGCGAGTCTTTGGAATTGCCGACAGGGCCTTTCGGGAGTCGCACCCCCTGCTCAACCTCACGCTGACGGGGGAGATTCCGGCGGAGCTGGGCAACCTTCGCAGCCTGACCAGGCTGCATCTCGGCGGCACGAACCTGTCGGGGGCGATTCCACCGGAGATTGGAACCCTGCCGGCGCTGACGGAGTTGACACTCAGGGATAACGCGTTGAATGGAGCGCTCCCGGACCTGAGCGGACTGGCGGATACGCTGACCAGTCTGACCCTCTCCGGGAACCTGTTGTCGGGCGGCATCCCCGGCTGGTTGGGCGATATGGACCTGCTCACGGGTCTGGATCTCCAGGATAATGAGTTTTCGGGCGCCATTCCCTCGACGCTGGGGGACATGGACGCACTGACGTACCTGAATCTCTCCAGCAATCAACTGGACGGAGCGTTTCCCGGCCTGAGCGGGCTGGCGGACACGCTGGAGCGTCTGGTCCTGGGCGGCAACGGGCTGACCGGAAGTCTCCCCGCTTGGCTGGCGGACATGGACGTGCTGCTATCCCTGTCGCTGGGAGGAAACCAGCTGTCGGGCGGCATCCCCATCGAACTCGGTGGCATGGATGCAGTGCAAGACATCTCCCTCTATAACAACCGACTGGGCGGCGAGATTCCCGATCTGAGCGCGCTGGCGGACACGCTGACGGGGCTGTGGCTGGGAGGGAATGGACTGACCGGAAGCATCCCCGACTGGCTGGGCGGCATGGACTTGCTGGACGATCTGCGACTCGAGGAGAACCAGCTGACGGGCGGCATCCCCGCGGCGCTGGGCGACATGGACGCGCTGCGGAGCCTGGTCCTCAGCGACAACCCCCTGGGCGGCGCGATCCCCGACCTGAGCGGGCTGGCGGACACGCTGGATGGGCTGTACCTCCGCAATACCGCGCTATCGGGGCGCATTCCCGATTCGCTGACGGCGCTGACGAACCTGAGCACCCTGCTCCTGGACGAGAATCCGGGCCTGCGGTGCGTGGCGTACGACGACACCGCCATGCTGCGCTGGATCGATGGCATCCGGGCGATGCAGTATGGCAGGGCGTCTGTTCTCATCTGCCCGCCGCCGATCGTGCTGCTGCCGTACGCCACCGTCACGCTGGGCGTGGCGGTGGAGGGGGACGCGCCGGATGACGCCGCCTACGCCCTGCGGCTGAGCTGCGGAACATCTTCGTTCGCGCCCACGCTGGCCGCGGGCGAGACCTACGCCGGCTCCTTCCCCGCGGACACTTCCTGCTCGCTCACCGTTACGGACCCGGCGGGCGCGTCGGAGGTGCGGGGCGGGTTCGCGGACCGGACCTTCGGCGTGGGCGCCCATGCCGTCACCGTGACGCTGGTCCACGCGGAGCCGGGCGCGCAGCTGGAAGCGGCGCTGGTGGCGGGCGCCGCCTTCGCGCGCTGGCGGGGCGCGGAGACGCCCGTGGCCGACGCCGTGGCTGGCCTGTCGCTGCGCGTCACCGCCGTTCACTGGTGGGACGCCGCCGCGCAGACGTGGCGCTCGTGGTTCCCCGACGGCGAGGCCGCGGGCGCGAACACGCTCGCCGCCTTCGCGCCGGGCGGCATCTACATGATCTTCGCCGGGGAGCGCGACGGGAGCTGAGCCGCTACGGGTCGGGCGGGAGGCCGCGGCGCCGGGCGATCTCGCGCCAGGCCGCGTCCTCCACCGCTTCGGGCGACTGCGTGGCGTCGATGGCCAGCCACGCGCCCGGCGGGGCCGCGGCCAGCTGGGCGCGGTAGCCCGCGCGCACGCGCTCGTGGAAGGCGAGCGGCTCGCGCCCCGTGGCCGGTCCCTCGCCGTCCGCCGCGCCGCGCCGCGCGTCCGGGTCGGGCGGCACGTCGAGCCGCGGGCGCTGGTCCGCGGGCACGGACTCCGGCAGCTTGCGGCGCAGGCCGGTCGCGGGCGGCGCGTCGAGATAGACGGTGAGGTCGGGCGCGAGCCCGTCCGTGGCCCAGCCGTCGGCCGCGGCCAGCCGTTGCCGGTCCAGCCCGCGCCCGTGGCCCTGGTAGGCCAGGGTGCTGGCGCTGAAGCGGTCGCAGAGCACGGTCGCGCCCGCGTCGAGCGCGGGCCGGATGACGCCGTCCACGAGTTCGGCGCGGGCCAGCAGGAAGGCGAACGCCTCCGCCCAGGGGCCGAGCGGCTGGGCCAGCAGGTCGCGCACGCGCTCGCCCGCGGGCGTGCTGCCCGGCTCGCGCACGGCCACGACGCGTATGCCCGCGCGCTCGAAGCGCCGCGCCAGCCGCGCCGCCAGCAGGCTCTTGCCCGCGCCCTCGCCGCCTTCGAGGACGATGAAGCGGGGGCCTTCGCCGCGGCTCACCGCGCGCGCTCGCGCGGCGGCCCGGGCAGGATGCGGACGCGCCGCTCCGGCTCCGCGCCGCGGCTCTCGCTGTCGAGGTTGAAGCGCCCGGCCAGCTCGTGCTGGACGCGCCGGATGTAGCTGTTGGCGGGCGCCAGTTCGAGCGGGCGGCCGTCGCTGAGCACGCGCGCGATCGCCTCCTCCGCCTCGCGGCAGGCGTCCGCCACCGGGTCGCGCCGCTGGCGCTGGCCGCGGAACTGGAGCATGGCCTGCTCCATCTGGAAGGGCGTGTTGCTCTTGATCACGTAGATGGGCAGGGAGCGCTCCTCGGCCTCGCGCACGGGCGCGGGCTTCTTGCGGTACGAGTGGCGCAGCGTGATCAGCGCGTCGGCGGCGTGCAGGTCGTCGACGAGGCGCACGGGCGCGTCCGTCTGCCGCGCGGCCTGCAGCAGCCGCCCCCGCGAGATACCGAAGGGGAAGAGGGCGACCGTCTCCCCGTCCACGGGCGCGCCGTCGCCGCCCCGCGCCTCCTCGGGCGGCGGCGCGGGCTCCTCCGCGGGCGCGACGGCGACGGCGCCGCCGTCCGTCAGCTCGCGCTCCTCGGGGGGCGCGGGGAAGCCGCGCAGCTTGGCGTCCACGGTTTCGCCCACGTCCTCGTGCAGGGCCACGCGCCGCCAGCCCTGGATTTCGACGACGGCGTCGAAGGTGGGCGGGGCCATGCGTTCGAGGATCGACTTGCGCGTGCCCCGCCGCCGCGCCTCCTCGTCGCTGAGCGTGACCGACTGGATGCCGCCGATGAGGTCGCAGAGGGTGGGGTTGGCCATCAGGTTTTCGAGGGTGTTGCCGTGGGCGGTGCCGACCAGCTGCACGCCGCGCTCGGCGATGGTGCGCGCCGCCGCCGCCTCCAGCTCCGTGCCGATCTCGTCGATGACGATGACCTCGGGCATGTGGTTCTCGACGGCCTCGATCATGACGCCGTGCTGGAGGGCGGGCGTGGCCACCTGCATGCGCCGCGCGCCGCCGATGGCGGGATGGGGGATGTCGCCGTCGCCGCCGATCTCGTTCGAGGTATCGACGATGACGACGCGCTTGTTGGCCTCGTCCGCGAGCACGCGCGCCACCTCGCGCAGCATGGTCGTCTTGCCCACGCCCGGACGGCCCAGCAGGAGGATGCTCTTCCCGCTCATGACGAGGTCCTCGATGATGCGGATGGTGCCGTAGACGGCGCGCCCGATGCGGCAGGTGAGCCCCACCACGCGCCCCCGCCGGTTGCGGATGGCGGAGATGCGGTGGAGCGTGCGCTCGATGCCCGCGCGGTTGTCGTCGCCGAAGGCGCCCACGCGCGCGATCACGAACTCGAGGTCCTCGTCGCTCACCTCGCGGTGGCCGAGCACGACCTCGGCGTTGGGGTAGCGCGCCTCGGGCAGCCGCCCCAGGTCCATCACCACCTCCAGCAGGTCGCCACGCCCGTCGCGCGCCGCCAGCCGCTCGGCGAGGCGCGGCGGCAGCGTCCCGATCAGGGCGTCGAGGTCGTCCGTGACGATGCGTTCGGGCAGGGCGCCGTTTCCCTCGGTCATCCGCGTTCGCCCCTACGCTAGCCGATCGCGGGCCGCGCGTTCACGCCGCCGAGGGAGAGAAAGTACTCGTGCAGGCGCGGATCGTCGCCCAGTTCGGGGTGGAAGGCGGTGGCCAGCAGGGCGCCCTGGCGCGCGGCCACGATGCTCCCGTCCGCCAGCCGCCCCAGCGCCTCCACGCCCTTGCCCGCGGACGCGATGCGGGGGGCGCGGATGAAGATGGCGCGGAAGGGGCCGCCCCCCACCCCGGCCAGCTCCACGCCCGCCTCGAAGCTGTCGACCTGGCGCCCGAAGGCGTTGCGCGCCACGGCGATGTCCATGGCCGCCAGCCCCGGGCGGTCGAGCGCGTCCACCTCGCGGGCCAGCAGGATGGCCCCCGCGCAGGTGCCCCACACGGGCCGTCCGCCGGCGCAGAAGTCGCGCAGCGGCTCGCGCAGGCCGTAGCGGGGGATGAGGCGCGCGATGGTCGTGCTCTCGCCGCCGGGGATGATGAGCGCCTCCAGCCCGTCCAGCGCCTCCGGCCCGCGCACCTCGACGGAGGCGCGGCCCAGGCGCGCCAGCATGGCGGCGTGCTCGCGGAAGCCGCCCTGCAGGGCCAGCACGCCCACGGTCACGGCCTTCGCCCCTCGCTCTCGCCCACGCCCGCGCAGTGTAGCAGCGCGGGCCGCTATGCTTGCGCGCGGGAGGTTCCATGCCCGCCACGCTCACCCCCGACGAAGTCCGCGAATTCCTCGACAGCCGCCCCGGCTGGATCACGCTCACCACCATCGGCTCCGACGGCTACCCCCACAGCGTGCCCATCGGCTACTTCCGCGCCGGCGACGACGTCTGCGTCGGCTGCCGCGACCGCACGCAGAAGGTGCTCAACGCGCAGCGCAACCCGAAGGTCAGCCTCTCGCTGGAAAGCGGCTCCACCATGCGCGACATCAAGGGCGTGCTCATCCAGGGCGACGCCGTCGTCGTGAACGAGCCGGACGAGCTGCTGGAGCTGACGCGCGAGGCCGCCCGCCGCCGCGGCGCGCCCGAATCGGCGCTGCCCACGAGCCCGCCGCCGGGCGCGGCCTACATCCGGGTCACGCCCACGCGCGTCATCTCCTGGGACTACTCGCGCGAGGGCTGATCCGCGTTCACGCCGCGCCACTCCCTTCCCGGTGCGGCGCAGTCGCGCGCACCCACGCCACTCTCTCCTCAACGCGGCGCAGCCGCGCGCTCTCCTCCGCCCTCAGCGCGGCGCCAGCTGCGCGCACCGCACGCCACTCTCTCCTCAGCGCGGCGCAGCCGCGCGCTCTCCTCCGCCCTCAGCGCGGCGCCAGCCGCGCGCTCTCCTCCTCGTCCGGCCACCAGCGGAAGGCGCGCAGGTCCACGCGGTCCTCGGCGTCGAAGGTCACGCCCTCGGCCTCGAGCCGCGCGCGCTGGAGGTCGGCCCCCGCGCCGCGACCGCGCAGGCTGATGCCGCCCTGCGCGTTGATCACGCGCCACCAGGGCACCTCCGTATCGGGCGGCAGCGCGCGCAGGGCGTAGCCGACGGCCCGCGCCGCGGCGGGCGCGCCCAGTTCGAGCGCCACCTGCCCGTAGGTGACGACGCGCCCGCGCGGCGTCCCGCACACGAACGCCCACACGCGCTCATGGAAGTTGGGGGCGCTCAGGGGGCGTCCGCAGCGGGCGCCTTGCGCCGCAGATCCACCGCCTCTTTCAGGAACTCGATAACGGCTGCGCGCTTCTGTCCCCAGTCCTCGGCATTCTGGATAGTGATACCGAACTGTCTCCCGTCATCCAGCGGATGCCAGCCAGCGGTTTCGGCAATCTTCACGATCTGACCGAGGGAGGCGGTACCGTAAATTTGCTCATTGGTCGGAACATCCAACTTGATGGGGGTCTTGTTGTCTTCCACCCCAATACGGCATATCTTATGGCGACTACCCCGAAGATTAAAAGTGACACCATACGGTCCAGTGTTTTGGCTTCCAGCCAGTACAGTAGTGATATCCTGCTGAATACGATCAAAAAGATCGGTCGTTCCGTTCTTATGCAGACGGCGTTCCAGATCCTGTCGCCTTTCATCGGCGCTCTTATACCGAGAGCGTCGCGAATTGGATGGCGAGTCGCTCTCGGTCGCGGCCTCGATCTCGACTTGGCGTGCGAGCAGCGTCTCGTCGCCGTGCCGGAAGCTGTAGAACGTCAGCACGGAGATCTTGATACCGCCAGCCTGCAGGAATCGTGCCATCCGTTCAGCGTGTTCATCAACACCGATGCCAACCAGCACCAACCGTAGGGGCAACAGTCGGTCCTCATCGAAAAGCTCCTCGTACCACTCCTCGAAGTTGTCGATCTTCTCGATTCCCCCATGTCCCGAGTATTTCGCAATGTGTTCCGCCAGTGCTTCCGGTCCCATCGCGTCCAGCGCGGATGCATAGTCGATGCACTGCGCCACGGCCTCACGCGTGAGGCGATCCCGTTTCAGCTCGAAGACAACCAAGCACCCGTTCTGATCCACCCCGAGCAAATCCAGAGCACCGCTGCCGGCCGGGGTTTGCCGACCCACAAGCCGGATGCCCCGCTCCAGCATGTCCGGACGCCGCACGAGCATCTCTTCAAGGCGGTCTTCAAGGTCCACCCTGTTCACGGCCTTCACGGCCTCGACCGTACCATCCGCTTGGAGCGTCCAGATGCCGAGTTCGTTCTCGTTCACGTTCGTGCCTCGCCTGCCGGTTGTGCGAGCCAGCCTACAGCCACGCGCCGCCGCCTTCAACGGGACGCCCGCGTGGTAGGCTGGAAGCATGGGCACGCGGCTCGAACAGGCCCCCGCCGTCCGCGAGTTCGCCACCGCCATCGGCGAGTGGCTGCTCACGCAGCGCTTCGGCGCCATCACGCCCCTCGCCTTCCGCCACCGCGTCTGGGAGCCGCATGATCCCATCCCGGGCGAAATGCCGACCGTTGTCATCGAGCTGCTGGTGAACGACCCGCCGCCCCCGCCGCCGGAGTGGCATCGGCTGAAGGACATGAAGAGCGAGGACATGGGCCTGGAGGAAATCGGGGAGTGGGCGCGGGGCCTGATGTGGCCGCGCGCGGACATGGATGCCGTCGAAGCGGCCGCGGAGGCGCGCGCCCGCGCGTGTGGCATCCCGGACGGGATCGCCCCCTACTGGCCGGTCGCCGTGAACTTTTTTGGCCGTTCGGAGGTGCGGGAGTGCGATTTCCCACCCGTCAATGACTGAGCCGCTTTCCGAGCCCGACGAGCCGTTCCCGATCGATCCCGCCGCCTTGCTTCGTCATGCGCGGCGCATCATCAGTGTGTTGCCGGAACCAGCGGAGACGGAGTACCGGCGTGCCGTCTCCGCCGCCTACTTCGCGCTCTTCCATGCCGTCACGCTTCGCGCCGTCGAGTTGCTCGCCCCGGAAGACACGACCCGCCAGCGATACGAACGGGTTCGTGGGTTCGGGCATTCGCATCTCCGTGGTGTCGCGCTCTGGACATCCGGCGCTGGCACGCCGCCCCGCGCGGCGGCGGCACAGGCCGTGATCGCGCACGGCGACGGGCAGTCGTTACGGGTCGCTGCGGCGCTCCTGCGATTAAACGCCGAGCGGCGGCACGCAGACTACGACCATCTCGCCCAATTCAGCCGCTCACGTGCAAACCGCGCCATCGCCATGGCCGACGAGGCCGTGGCGGCGGTCACGGGCCCGGCCTTCGGCGCGAGCGATGGCGGGCGCGCATGCCTGCGGATGCTGGCCGCGCAGCCCGGGGCGCGCGCGCCCGCCTGACGCCCTACCCCTTCTTCGGCAGCTGCGGCACCAGCCACGCGAGGAAGCTGTCCGGCGAGCGCGTCTGCATGTAGAAGCGCCCGGGGCCGGTGATGTTCACCACCAGCCCCTCGCCGCCCAGCAGCGTCGTCTTCCAGCCGCCCGCGCGGCCCACGTCGTAGCGCACCGACTCGTCGAAGGCCACCATGTGGCCCGTGTCCACCACGTAGGGCTCGCCCACGCCCAGGTCGATCGGGTGGATGGCGCCGTAGCTGGAGACCCACAGCGTGCCCTGCCCGGTGCAGCGCAGCAGGAACAATCCCTCGCGCGAGAAGAACGATTTGGCCCCGCCCCACTTCGTGTCCACCTCGACCCCCTCCGTGGCGGCGAGGAACGAGCCCGACTGCACGAGCACCGCCTGTCCCGTCAGCTCGAGCGCCATGATGTCGCCCGGCAGGCCCGGCGCGACCGTCACCTGCCCCGCCTGCGTGGCGCGGAAGGTGTTGATGAAGAAGCTCTCGCCGCCGAGCACCGAGCGCCGCAGGCCGGAGAGCACGCCGCCGCGCGCGCTCGTCTGCATCTCGATGGAGGCCGACATGCTCACCATCGCGCCCGCCTCGGCCTGGATCGACTCCCCCGGATCGAGGTCGATGAGGGCGAGGGCGTAGGAGGGACGGTACTGGACATCGTGGCGCATGGGCGGGCTCCTTCGGCGATGCGGGATGCGCGCAGGGTAGCATGGACGGCGCCGCGCGATTGGCGGGGCGTTCGGGCATGGCGTACGCTCGCGGAGCGGAGCGGCCCGCGCCGCCGTCCCGCGAGGAGGGGCGCATGCCCGCACGCTACCGCTACTCGATCTGGGACGGCACGCAGGAAGCTGACGCGGCCGACCCCGACCAGCTGCTCGACGGCCTCAGCGACGACCTGATGAACTTCGGGGACCTCCAGCACGCGCTGCGCAACCTCCTCCAGCGGGGCATGCGCAACCCCATGGGCGACCGCACGCAGGGGCTGCGCGACCTCCTGCAGCAGCTGCGCCAGCAGCGCCGCCAGCAGCTCGACCGCTTCGACCTCGGCTCGATCTTCGACGAGTTGCGCGAGCAGCTCGACGAAATCCTCGACATGGAGCGCGGCGCCATCGACCAGCGCCTGCGCGACGCGGGCATCCCCCCCGAGGGCGGCGACGGCGAAGCGGCGGACGGCGGGCAGGCGGATGGCGAAGCGGGAGAACCGGGCGACGGCGAGGGTTCGCCGCGCGGCGAGGCCGCGGATCAGCCCGCCGGCGAAGGCGGTCAGCGTGGCGAGGGCCAGGCTGGCGAAGCGGGCAGCGCGGGCGGCGGGCAGGGCGAGCCCGGCGAATTCGCCGACATGCTGCGTTCCATCGCCAACCGCAAGCAGGAGTTCCTGAACGACCTGCCCGATGACGCCGCCGGGCAGGTGCGCCGCCTGCAGGACTACGAGTTCATGGACCCCGAGGCGCGGGACCGCTTCAACGAACTGGTCGAGTCCCTGCGCAAGTCCATGCTCGACACCTTCTTCAAGGACCTCTCCAGCCAGATCGCCAACATGTCGCCGGAGGACGTCGAGCGGCTGAAGAACATGACGCGGGACCTGAACCGGATGCTGGAGGAGAAGATGGCGGGCGGCGAGCCCGACTTCGACGCCTTCATGCGCGAGTACGGCGACCTCTTCGGCGACGACCCGCCGCGTTCCCTCGAGGAGCTGGTCGCCCAGATGCAGCAGCAGATGGGGCAGATGCAGAGCCTGCTGGGCAGCCTCCCCGGCGACCTCCAGCAGCAGCTGCAGGACCTGCTCTCCGACAAGGTCGGCGATCCCGAACTCCAGCAGGGGCTGAACGAGCTGGCGCGCAACCTCGGCTTCCTCGCGCCGCCGAACGACCCGCGTGACCAGTACCCCTTCCGCGGCGAGGAGCAGATCGACCTGCAGGCGGCCATGGAGCTCATGCGCCAGATGCAGTCCATCGACGAGCTGGAGCGCCAGATCGAGCGCACGCAGTACGGCGGGGAGCTGGACGACATCGACGCCGACCAGCTGGAGGAGCTGCTCGGCCCGGAGGCGCGCGAGACGCTGGACGAGCTGCGCCGGTTCCTCGAAATCCTGGAGGAGGCGGGCTACATCCGGAAGAAGGGTTCGGGCTGGGAGCTGACCCCCCGCGGCACGCGCCGCATCGGCCAGCGCGCCCTCGTCGAGCTCTACGCCCAGCTCAAGGCGGGCTCCTTCGGCAAGCACGAGACGCACGCCACCGGCCACGGCGGCGAACGCACGGACGACGCCAAGCCCTACGAGTTCGGCGATCCCTTCCACCTCGACATCCGCCGCACCATCATGAACTCCATCGAGCGCGAGGGGCCGGGCTCGCCCGTGCGTCTGCGCCCCGAGGACTTCGAGGTGGCGCGCAGCGAGCGCGTCACGCAGACGGCCACCGTCATCATGCTCGACCTCAGCTGGTCGATGGCCCTGCGCGGCAGCTTCCAGGCCGCCAAGAAGGTGGCCCTCGCGCTCAACAACCTCATCTCCGCCCAGTTCCAGCGCGACAGCCTCTACATTATCGGCTTCAGCGCCTACGCGCGGGAGCTGAAGGCCGAGGAGCTGCCCTACGTGCGCTGGGACGAGTCCGTGCTGGGCACGAACATGCACCACGCCCTCATGATCGCCGAGCGCCTGTTGGCCAAACACACGCAGGGCACGCGCCAGGTCATCATGATCTCGGACGGCGAGCCCACGGCCCACCTCGAAAGGGGGCGCAGCTACTTCGCCTACCCGCCCAGCCCCGTCACCATCCGCGAGACGCTGAAGGCGGTGAAGCGCTGCACGCGCAAGGGCATCACCATCAACACCTTCATGCTGGACCGCAACCACTACCTGAAGGAGTTCGTGAACCAGGTGGCGCGCATCAACAAGGGGCGCGTCTTCTACACGACGCCGGACCGGCTGGGCGAGTACATCCTGGTGGACTACGTGGCGCAGAAGCGCCAGCGGCTCGCGGGCCTGGCGGGCTGAGGCGGGGGATGGGGCGTGCGCGCCGTCCGCGGGCTCGTCGCGGCGCTGGCGCTGGCCCTGCTGGCGCTGGCGTGCGGTAGCGAGTCCGTCGCAACTCCCACGCCGACGGCCACGCCCTCTCCTGCGCCGATGGCCACGGTCGCCCCGACGGCCACCGCCACGCGGACCGTCACGCCGTCGCCGACTCCGGTAGCGACGCCATCGCCAACGCCCGCGCCGACAGCCACGCCGCCCCCCACGCCCGTGCCAACGCCGACGCCCGTGCCCTGCCGCGGCGTCGAGTGCATCGAGCCCGCGCCGGGCTTTTTCGAGCACAGGATATGGGCACAGGGAGAGACTGTTGGCCGCGACTGGTACGGCGGCAGTTTCGTGCTGGATCCCGAGACCGGGCGCATTGAAGGCTACCGCCCGGTAAATCTGCGCGATGGGGGTGATCGGTATTATGAGGGAGGGCGCGGTAGCTGGCTTGCGACCTTCTATGACCGTGGCAGCGATCGTGGAGAAGACCGCTGGAGTGTGTTGCTGAACAGGAAAACGTGGGAAGCCTGGCACTGGCCGTCCCGTTCCCTGCGCCTCGTTGCGATGTCCCGTGAACGCCTGTTGTTCGAAGATCGCGATGAAGAGGCCGGTGGCCATCCCAGAGGCTCCCCCACAGGTCAGTTCATGCTGCTGGACCGCGACATGGAGAGCACCGCGCGATTTACGGTTGGGGATGGAGACGGTGATCCGCGAGCGGTTTTCTCCCCGGATGGCTTGACCATCGCACTTGAGGTGGCGGACACGGTGTATCTCGTCCCGGTGGAGTCCGCGCGTCCGGCGCTTCTGTCCCAGCCACAGTTTCACGATGTTCTGGGCGAACCGCGCGGCGCGTTTATTGCCAACTCATGGTTGAACTGGAGTACAGCCCCGAATATTCTCGTCATAACCTGGTATGACGATGGCGAACGACTGGAACGTTACTTCAGCTGGGATGGCGATCCCCTGCCCGCTCCTGCGGAGTCCGCCTGTTTCGGAACGCCTTCACCGGATGGCCGCTATGTGGCCGTGCCCGAAGGGGCTCCCGTGTTCATCATGTACTTGGACGATCCCCCTCCCCCCAACCCCTGGGCGTCCGTCCGCATCGTCGAAGCGGAAACCTGCGAGCCGATCCTGCGCGTCCGTTCGGTCAGGTTGCGCGAACGCGTGTGGTCCGCGGCCTGGCTCTCAACCAGCGACGGCTTCGTCGTTGGCGTGGACGACGGCTACATGATCGCTCGCATCCGTCCCACGCCCGAGCTGGTCCGCCTGGGCCCCATAGGGGGCCCGGGGCCGTGGGACACGGGCCCCGATCCCGCGCCCACGGGCGACGGCTGCTTCTTCGGCTATGGCCCGAAGGTCTATGACGCCTGCGAGGACCGCTGGTTTGACTACGGCCGGTCGCCGCTCGATGGGCCAGCGGGATGGGGCGAAACGCATCGTGAGCGCTGGTTCGTCCCCTCGGATTATTGGGGAGAAGGCTGGGTCGAATGGCTGCTGCTGTCCCCGAAAATGGAGCTTCCGCCCTTCGACGATGCAATCGCCTTCCGCGTCGCGGGTACGGGGAGTTGCCTCTACCTTCGGGAGCGGCCAGACCCGGAGGCCGCGGTCAGGGACTGCCAGCCTGACGGCGCTCGCTTGCGCTTTGTCGGGTTGGAGTTGGGCTAGGGCCTGTTCACACTAGTGGGATGTTTATGGTAGGGTGAGGGGCATGGAACTGACCGAGGCCCAGTACGAACGCATCGCCCCCGTCCTCCCCGTCCAGCGCGGCACCGTGCGCCTCTCCAACCTGCAGGTCCTCAACGCCATCCTCTACGTGGCCGAGCACGGCTGTAAGTGGCGCGGGCTTCCCGAACGCTTCGGCAACTGGCACACCGTCTACATGCGCATGAACCGCTGGTCGAAGAACGGCGTCCTCGACCGCGTCTTCACGCAGCTCCAGCGGGAGCGGATCGTGCGCATCAAGGTGGAGGCGGTGTCGCTGGACAGCACCATCGTGAAGGTCCACCCGGACGGCACGGGGGCGCTCAAAAAAAGGGGCCCCAGGCCATCGGACGCTCCCGCGCCGGCTGGTCCTCCAAGCTTCATCTGGCTGCCGCGGATGCCTGCACGGCCCTGATCGCCACCCTCTCCCCGGGCCAGGCGGGCGACGCGCCCGAAGGCCGCAAGCTGCTCCAGCGTCTGGGACCCATGCCGGGCGTGTTTCTCATCATGGACCGTGCCTATGAGGGCGATGCCACGCGCCAGCTGGCGCGGGACCTGGGCTATGTGCCCGTGGTGCCGCCCATGCCCCACCGGCGACGCCCCTGGCAGTACGACCGCAAGCGCTACCGCCGTCGCAACGAGGTGGAGCGCCTCATCCGGCGGCTGAAGGGCTACCGTCGCATCGCCTCCCGCTACGACAAGCTGGATGCGCTCTACTGCGGCTTCATCCTTCTCGCTCTCAGCTACGAGATGCTCCGTAGCGTGAACACGCCCTAGAGCGCGAGCAGCAGGAGGGGCACGGCCACGATGGCGCCGAGGAAGGCGGCCAGGCGGCGGGGGCGCGCCGCGATCCAGCGCTCGGCGGCGAGGATGGCGGCGCGGTAGGGGCCGTAGAGGACGGTGAGGGCGACGCCCGCCACGAGCGCCGTGGAGGCCATCTGCGCGAGCACGATGGCCGTGGCCGCCTCGCCACCCACGAGCACGCTCGCCCCCAGCGTGTCCGCGAAGGTGGCGATGTTGGCCCCCAGCACGTAGGGGATGACGTGCTCGCGGCGCACGTAGCCGCGCAGGGCGAGGGGCACAAGCGCCGTCAGCGAGACGGCCACGCTGAGCGTGGTGAGCGTGACGAGCACGCCCATGAGGAACATGAGGGGACGGCGGTTGAGCACGGCGAGGCGGCGGCGGATGCCCTCGGCCTCGCCCTCCAGCCGCGGCAGGGCGCGCTCGAACACGGCGAAGGCGAGGAGCAGCAGGGCCGCCCCCGCCGCGAACACGAGCAGGCCGGGCAGGGCCCCGTCGAGGGCCTCGGTGACGGGGTCGAAGGCGGCGTCCGCGCCCCGCAGCACGGCCCCGGGGGTGGCGGGCGCGATGCCGTCGAGCCAGCCCCCGCGCAGCGCCACGAAGCCGAGCGCCACCGCCGGGCCCTGCGTGGCGAAGGTGGCGAGCATGGCCACGATGCCGATGGCGAGGCCGTCGCCGCTGCGCCGCCCGAAGCGGTAGGCGAGGAAGCCGGCGGCGAGCACGACGAAGGAGGCGCCGAGGCGCGAGCCCGCGATCACGGCGAAGGCCTCCGTCTCGCGCAGCACGCCCTCGGAGAGCAGGGTCACGCCGATGGCGGCCACGGGCGAGCCGCTGAGCGCGACGTAGGCGAAGAGCCAGCCGAAGCCGAGGCCGTTCGCCACCCCGGCCACGTCGAGCGTGGAGAGCAGGGGCGCGAGCGATCCGGCCCCGGCGCGCGCGATGTCGAGGGCGAGCGCGAAGAGCACCAGCCCGGCGACGCCCGCGAGGCCGCGCGCCAGGCCGCGAAGGACGCGGGCGGCGGCGTCCGGGCGCGCCCGCCGCTCCACCTCAGCCGCCCCGGGCGCTCTCCATCAGGATGGCGGCCACTTCCGGGCGGGTGAACTCGACGGGCAGGTCCTCGCCGCGCGCCAGCATCTCGCGCACCTTCGTGC
This sequence comes from Tepidiformaceae bacterium, assembly GCA_958295975.1. GTDB lineage: Bacteria > Chloroflexota > Dehalococcoidia > Tepidiformales > Tepidiformaceae > UBA2991. The sequence continues at coordinate 1,871,462 of OY282446.1, forward strand.
CGGAGAGGAAGAGGCGCTCCTCCGGCGGCGCGGGGCTCGTCTTCGTCGTGGCCATGGCTCCGCTGCGCAGGCACCAGAAGGCGTGCTCGAAGAAGAGGGGCTGGATGCCGAGCGCGTCGAGGTCGATGTCGTCGAAGATGCGCTGCGCGTCGTAGGTGCCGTAGTAGTTGCCCACGCCCGCGTGGTCGCGCCCCACGATGAAGTGGGTGCAGCCGTGGTTCTTGCGCATGATGGCGTGGAAGACGGCCTCGCGCGGGCCGGCGTAGCGCATGGCCGCGGGCAGCACCGAGAGCAGCGCGCGATCCGCCGGGAAGTAGCGCGCCAGCAGCGCCTCGTAGCAGCGCATGCGCACGTCCGCGGGGATGTCGTCGTCCTTCGTGTCGCCCACCAGCGGATGGATGAGCGCCCCGTCCACGCCCTCGAGCGCCACCTTGATCAGGTACTCGTGCGCGCGGTGGATGGGGTTGCGCGTCTGGAAGCCGACGACCGTGCGCCAGCCCCGTTCGGCGAAGGCCGCGCGCGTTTGCGCGGGCGTGAGGCGGTGGTCGGGGAAGTCGCCGTGGTCGGGCAGGCGCAGGGCGCGCACGGGCCCGCCCAGCGCGAGGTCGCCGCTGGCCATGAGCGCGGCCACGCCGGGATGGGCCTCGTCGGCGGTGCGGAAGACGCGCCCGGCCTCGTGCGCCTTGTCGCGGCGGTACGTCTCCTCGATGGCGATGACGCCGAGCGGCAGGCCGTCCCCGTCGCGCAGGGAGGCGCGCACGCCCGGGCGCAGCTCGCCCGCGCGCGCTTCGGGCACGGACAGCGTCACCGGAATCGACCAGGGCAGGCCGTCGGGGAGCGTCATCTCCTCCACCACGGAGCGGTAGGCGGCCTCGCCCATGAAGCCGGTGAGGGGGCTGAAGCCGCCGTTGGCCAGCAGCTCGAAGTCGCTCGCCGTGCGCGAATCGAGCTCAATGGCGGGCAGGTCCGCGATCTCGCGCGCGAGCTGCTCGCGTTCCGCGCCCTCCGCGACGAGGTCGACGAGCGCGCCGCCGTGGGGTTCGCCGAGGGCGCTCACGAGCGCGCCGCCGGGGCCAGCCCGCGCGCTTCGAGGCAGGCGATGATCTGGCGCAGGCTCGTTTCGGGCGGGTCGGCGCCCGTCTCGCAGCGCACTTCCGGCGCGGCGGGCGGCTCATAGGGGTCGTCGACGCCGGTGAAGCCCGTGATCTCGCCCGCGCGCGCCTTCGCGTAGAGCCCCTTCACGTCGCGCGCCTCGCACTGCTCCACGGTGGCGGCGGCGTGGACCTCGATGAAGGCGCCGCCGTCGCCCTCCACGAGCGCGCGGTTCTCCTCGCGGATGGCGCGGTAGGGGGAGATGGCGGCGGTGATGACGCCGACGCCGTTGCGCGCCAGCAGGTTGGCCACGAAGCCGATGCGGCGGATGTTGGCGTCGCGGTCCTCCTTGCTGAAGCCGAGCCCCTTCGAAAGGTTCGTGCGCACGATGTCGCCGTCGAGAATCTCGATGCGGCGCCCGCGTTCGCGCAGGACGGGCGCGAGCGCCTCGGCCAGCGTGCTCTTGCCCGAACCGGAAAGCCCCGTGAACCAGACGACGAAGCCCTGTTCGCTCATGCGTGTGTCTCCTCCTCGCGGCATGGTGGTGGAACGCGCCCGCGCCCCGCGACCCCGCCGGGGCATGGGCGGCAGGCCCGCGCCGGCCGCGGGCTCAGGCGTCGTGCAGGCCGCATTCGTCCTTCTCGAACCGCTCCCAGCGGCCCTGACGGCCCTGCTTGCCGGGCACGGTGCAGTTGTAGCAGCCGATGCTCACGTAGCCCTGGTCGAGCAGGGGGTTGTAGGGAACGTCGTGTTCGAGCAGGTAGGCCCACGTCTCCTTCTCCGTCCAGCGCGCGAGGGGGTTGATCTTGACCACGCCGAACCTGGCGTTGCGCGCCACGATGGGGACCGCCGCGCGGCCCTCGGACTGGTCGCGGCGGAGGCCCGCGATCCAGGCCGTGCGGCCCTCCAGCGCGCGGCGGTTGGGCTCCACCTTGCGCAGCTCGCAGCAGCGGTCGGGGTCGCGCATCCAGAGGGCGGACCCGTGCGCGGCGGCCTGCTCCTCGTGGCTCAGCAGCGGCTTGTAGACGCGCACGTTGGCGAGGCCGAGGGCGGCGGTGGCGCGCGCGCGCGTCTCGTGCGTCTCCTCGAAGAGGTAGTCCGTGTCCAGCACGAAGACGTGCACGTCGGGCTTGAGGCTGGCGGCCATGTGCAGGATGGCCATGCCGCTGGGGCCGCCGAAGCTGGCCCCGACGGAGAGGCCGTCGCCGAACGTGTCCACCGCCCAGCGCACCACGTCGCGCGGATCGGCGGTCTCGAAGCGCTGGCCCAGCTCGGTCAGGGCGGCGTCGTCGAGGGCGGCGGCGAGGGTCACGGGCGTGCGCTCCGGCGAAAAGGCGGGTTCGTCGCTCAACATTATCAACAATGCCGCCTGGCGGCAACGGCGGCCCCGCGCCGCCATGTGCTACAGTCGCGGGAGAGGCCGTCGCGGACCCCGGCGGGGCCGCGCCCACGAAAGGACAGCGCCCATGCGTGCGGTCGAAACCATCGTCCAGACGAACGCCCCCGGCAAGGTTCTGCCGATCCTGCGCGAGGAGCTGGAGGACTTCGAGACGGAGGCGACGCGCTTCCTCGCGGGGGGCTACGAGCAGGAGGCCGTCTTCCAGGGCTACCGCCTGAAGCAGGGCGTCTACGGCCAGCGCCAGGCGAACGTGCAGATGCTGCGCGTGAAGCTGCCCTTCGGCGGCGTGACGCCGGAGCAGATGGACGCCTTCGCGGAGCTGACGGAGCGCATCGCGCCGCTGCGCAAGGGCCACATCACCACGCGCCAGAACTTCCAGTTCCACCACATGCCGCTGCTGAAGGCGTCGGAGGCGCTGCGCCTGCTGGCCGCCGCCGGGCTGTCCACGCGCGAGGCCTGCGGCAACACCGTGCGCAACGTGACCGCCGATCCGTGGGCGGGCGTGACGGAGGGCGAGCTGTTCGACGCCACGCCCTACGCGGGGGCCTTCGCGCGCTTCTGGCTGCGAAACCCGCTCTCCCAGCTGCTGCCGCGCAAGTTCAAGGTGGCCTTCAGCGCCGACGACGCCGACGTGGCCATCACCGGCATGCACGACCTCGGCTTCATCCCGCGCGTGCGCGACGGCGTGCGCGGCTTCCGCATGGTCTGCGGCGGGGGCCTCGCCATCATGCCCCGCGAGGCCGTGGTCGTGCGCGAATTCGTCTCCGTGGACGAGTACCTGAAGGTGAGCGAGGCCGTCATCCGCGTCTTCAACGCCGCCGACATGCTGCGCAAGAACCGCGCCATGGCCCGCATCAAGGTGCTCATCGACCGCGTGGGCGCCGACCGCTTCCTCGCCATGGTGGACGAGGAGCTCGCGGGGGACTGGGCGCAGCGCGACTTCAGCCCCGACCGCCTGCTCTTCCTCGACAACGAGGAGGAGCGCGCGCCCGCCCGCCGCGACGCCTACGACCAGCCCGGCGCGGACGCCGCCGCATTCCACCGCTTCGCCGCCACCAACGCGCGCGCGCAGAAGCAGCAGGGCTTCAGCACCGTGCAGGTCAAGGTCACGCGCGGCGACCTCACGCCCGAACAGTTCCGCGGCCTCGCCGCCATCATGCGCGAGTACTGCGGCGGCAACGCGCGCACCACCGTGCAGCAGAACCTCGTGCTGCGATGGGTGCGCGACGAGAGCCTCTACGAGGTGTGGACGCGGCTGCAGGCGCTCGACCTGGGCGAGGCCGGCGCGAACACCGTGACGGACGTGGTCAGCTGCCCGGGCACGGACAGCTGCAAGCTCGGCATCACCAGCTCCATGGGCCTCAACCGCGCCATCCAGGAGCGCGTCGCGGAGCTGGCCATCGACGACCCGCTGACGGCGAAGCTGCACATCAAGATGAGCGGCTGCCCCAACAGCTGCGGCCAGCACCACCTCGCCAACATCGGCTTCCACGGCGCGGCCATGAAGGTGGAGGGCCACCAGCTGCCCGCCTACCACGCCTTCCTCGGCGGCTCCGGCGAGGAGGGGAACGGCCGCGTCCGCATCGGCACCCAGCTCAAGCTGCGCCTGCCCGCCAAACGCGCGCCCGACGCCGTCCAGCGCTGGCTCGATCTCTACCGCCGCGAGCGGCTCGACGGCGAGGAGTTCAACGACTGCTTCGACCGCCTCGGCAAGGAGCCCTTCGAGGAGGCCGTGCGCGACCTCACCATCCCCGGCGAGTTCACCGAGGACAACCGCACGATGTTCATCGACTGGACGAAGTACGAGCTCTACGTGCTGGAGCGCGGCGAGGGCGAGTGCGCCGTCTGAGCCGGCGCGGTACAATACCGGAGGTTGCCAAGATGACTGAAACGCCGCAGGACGACTCCGCGACCGAGCCGATGGAGGTTCCGCAGACCAACGAGTCGGCTGACCTTGATGCCGATCTCGAGGGTTCGGACGAAGGCGATCTGAATTCGCCGCAGAAGCACCGTATCCATCTCGAAAAAAATGACCGCAGCTTGGGCGAGTTGAAGAAGTGGCATGACAGGGGCAGTCTGATTCTTGACCCCCCTTGGCAGCGACAGTATGTCTGGAATCAGAGCCAGGCGTCCAAGTTGATCGAATCGTTTCTCGTGGGAATTCCTGTTCCGGTGATCTATTTGGCCAAAGATGAGAAGGCAAACTATGAAGTTATCGATGGACAGCAGCGCTTGCAGAGTGTCTTCGATTTCCTTAATAACAAATATCCGCTTCGCGGCCTGAATATTCTCACGGACATTCAGAACAAGAAGTTCAATGCTCTGGATGGAGCGCTTCAGCGAACTATTGAAGACACTACTCTTAGGTCGTTTGAATTCGAAAGTAATACTGATCGGGACATGTTGTTCGTGGTTTTCGAGCGGCTTAATACTGGCGGAACGAAGCTAAATGAAATGGAAATCCGGAACTGCATTTATCGAGGAGAATTGAATAACCTCATTATCGATCTGGGGAAAGACAGGAACTTCATGGCAGTTATCAACCAAAAAGGTCTCGATAGGCGGATGGCAGACAGGGCTCTTGTTCTCCGTTTTCTCGCCTTCCATCACAATACGCACATTAAATGCACGAAGGGGCTCAAGCGTTTCTTGAATGATTTCCTTGAAGATTACCGGAATCCTTCCGCCAAAAGACTTGCGGAGTTTAGGGATGTTTTTGAGAAGTGCATGAAAGCATCGCTAACAGTGTTTGGGGAACAAGGATTTCGTCTTAAGAAGGAAGATGTTGGTTCTATTTCTCTCGGAGAGTGGTCGAACCGAGCAAACGCTCCCATTTTTCAGGCGGTCTCTACTTCTTTCGCAGACTATGACCTTGGTCAGATCACGAGGTCCAGTGACCGAATTTACGAAGAATATTTGGACCTCATCAGTACTGATAAAGATTGGGTTGAACGAGTCCGTACGGCAACAGGAGAATCGACGCGCCTGAAGTACGTCTTCGAGCAATGGCGAAAGCGTCTGGATGCGGTGCTGGCTGATGTCCCTCCGAATGACGGAAGGAGGGTCTTTTCCAAAGCCCTCAAGCAAGAGATGTTTTCTGCGGACAGAACTTGCACAATCTGCAGGCAGGAAGTTAAGACCTTGGATGATGCCGTCCTTGACCACGAGAAGCATTACTGGCGGGGTGGGGCCACCATCCCTGAGAACGCGCGCCTCGCGCATCGCCACTGCAATTCCAGCCGTGGCGGCGGCGACTGACGGCGCGCGGCTGATGGACGGCCCCGCCTTCCGGCGGCACCGGCGGCTGCGGCGCACGGAGGCCGTGCGCGGGCTCGTGCGCGAGACCGAACTCACGCCCGCCCACCTCGTCGCCCCCCTCTTCGTGGAGGAGGGGCTGGACGGGCGCGCGCCCATCGATTCCATGCCCGGACAGGCGCGGCTGGGCATGGCCGCGCTCGTCGAGGAGGCGCGCGCGCTGCGGGGCGCGGGCGTGCCCGCCGTGCTGCTCTTCGGCATCCCCGCGCGCAAGGACGAGCGCGGCACGGGCGCGTACGACGACGGCGGCGTGGTGCAGGAGGCAACGCGGCGGCTGAAGGACGCCCTGCCCGAGCTGCTCGTCATCGGCGACGTGTGCCTCTGCGAGTACACCAGCCACGGGCACTGCGGCGTGCTCGACGCGGACGGCGCGGTGGACAACGACGCCAGCCTGCCCCCGCTGGCGGACATGGCCGTGAGCCTGGCGGAGGCGGGCTGCGACGTGGTGGCCCCCAGCGACATGATGGACGGGCGCGTGGCCGCCATCCGCGAGGCGCTGGACGGCTCCGGGCTGGGGGACACGGCCATCCTCTCCTACGCGGCCAAGTTCGCCAGCGCCTTCTACGGCCCCTTCCGCGAGGCGGCGGACAGCGCCCCCGCCTTCGGCGACCGTCGCGGCTACCAGCTCGACCCCGCCAACGCGCGCATGGCCCGCGACGAGGCGCTCACCGACCTCGACGAGGGCGCAGACATGGTGATGGTGAAGCCCGCGCTCGCCTACCTCGACGTGCTGCGCCAGGTGCGCGAGGCGGTGGACGCGCCCGTGGCCGCCTACAACGTCAGTGGCGAGTACGCCATGCTCAAGGCGGCGGCGGCCAACGGCTGGATCGACGAGACACGCGCCATCGACGAGACGCTGACCGCCATCCGCCGCGCGGGCGCGGACGTCGTCATCACCTACCACGCGCTCGAATGGGCGCGCCGCCGCTAGTCCGGAACCTCGCCCACGGCCCCGCTCGCGATCACGTCCGCGATCTCCCCGGGCGAAAGCCCCGCCCAGGCGAGGATGTCGCGCGTCTCCGAGCGGAAGGGGGCGGGGAAGGGCGCGGGCGCGAAGCCGTCCTCGTCCAGCGCCAGCGCTTTCCCCAGCACGCGGAAGGGCCCCACGCCGGGGATGTCGCCGTCCACGAAGAGGTCGTTCGCCGCCGCCTGCCCGTCGTCGATCAGCTCCAGCGGCAGGCGCACGCGTGAGGCGGGGATGCCGTGTTCGCGCAGCAGCCGCTCCCAGTGCGCGGTCGTCTGCGAGGCGAAGAGCGCCTCGATCTCGTCCTGCAGCGCCTGGTCGTGGGCAAGGCGGTCCCCTGCGGGCGGGGAGGCGTCGAGGGTGGCGTCGCGCAGGCCCGTGGCCGCCATCAGCCGCCGCCGCAGGCCCACGCTGGGGCAGGCGATGGCGATGGCCGAATCCTTCGTGGCGAAGGTGCGGTAGTAGATGCCGGTGAGCCGCGCCGCGCGCGTGGTGGGCTGATGCGCGGCCTGCTCGGCGTAGGGCATGCCCGCGGCGCGCGCCTCCGCCAGCCAGTCGCGGTAGGCGGCGTGGTTCTCCGCGTCCGCCTGATCCACGCGCACCATGAGGTTGTTCTGCAGGATGAGGCAGGACATGAGCAGCGAGGTGTCGACGCGCCCGCCGCGGCCCGTGCGCGTGCGGCGATAGAGCGCGGAGGCCACGCCGTAGGCGAGCAGGGCGGCGCACATGTAATCGGAGATGGGCGAACCCTCGGCCACGGGCCGCCCGTCGCGCATGCCGCCGTTCATGGCCATCAGCCCGCTGCGCGCCTGCACCACCTGGTCCATGCCCGCCAGCCCCGCGTCCGGCCCCTCCTCCCCGAAGGCGGTGACGTTGCCCACGATGATGGCGGGATGACGCCCGGCGAGGCTGGGGTAGTCGAGGCCGAGCTCGGCGGCCAGCCCCGGGCGCAGGTTGGTGAGGGCCACGTCGCAGCGCGCCAGCAGGGCGTCGAGGATGGCGGGGGCGCGCTCGTGGCGCAGGGCCAGCGGCAGCGAGTGCGTGCCGCGGTTGCGCCCCAGGAAGTGGCGCGTGTAGTCGTCCCAGCGGTAGCCCGTGTGGCGCGCGGGCTCGCCCTCCGGCGGCTCCACCTTGATCACGCGGGCACCGCCGTCGGCCAGCAGCTGCGCGCCGTAGGGCACGGCCACGAACTGCCCGAATTCGAGCACCGTCACGCCCGCGAAGGGCCGTTCGTCGCTCACGATGCCTCCTGCGTCCCGCCCTGGGGACGCTTGAAATAGAGCAGCTCGCGGAAGATGAGCGTGGGGCCGATCCAGTTCTCCACGCGCGCGTCGGAGACCATCTCCCAGCCCGCGTCGCCAAGATCGCGCAGCGCGCCGGAGAGGTCGGCGGGCCCGTACTCCGCGTCGTCGTCGGGGCGGTGGCTGTAGTTGACCGCGATGGGCTGATCGAGGCCGCTCACCACGACGCGCGCGTACTCCCAGCGCACGGGGCCGCTCACGGGGCATCCTCCTCTTCCGGCGGCGGCGCGTTCCAGTAGTTCTCGACCTCGCCGCGGGGGAGGCCGTGGACGGGCTGGAAGCGGCCCGCGTGGAGCAGGCGCAGGAAGTGGTCGGGGCTTTCGACCGTTTCCTCGAAGCGCGTGCTGAAGTAGCCGATGCCCTGGTTCGAGTGCGCGTCGGAGCCGCCCGTGCCGGGCTTGCCCAGCGCCTTCGCCACGCGCAGGGCGAAATGGTTCTCGCGGGGCGTGTTGCAGCCGTTGAGCACCTCCACGGCGTCCACCAGCTGGAACACGGGCAGGCGCGCCGCCTCTTCGGCGGTCATGGTGAAGGGTTCCTTGCCCTGCCGCTTGAAGTGCACGGGGTCGAAGTAGTGGCGGAAGGGATGGGCCACGATGAGGAAGGCGCCCTGCTCGTCGGCCACCTCGCGCAGCCGTTCGAGGCGGCGAATGCCGCCCTCGTAGCCGCGCAGGCCGACGGCGAGGACGTGCCCCATGTCGGTCGAGACCTCCATGCCGTTCGAGACGAAGATGTCGGGGTGGGCCTTGCGGAAGGGCGCGAGGTCCCAGTTCTCCCACATGCGGTCGTGCTCGGTGATGTTGACGCCCGTGAGGTTGATGCGGCGCGCCTCGGCGATCAGTTCCTCGGGATCGAGCATGGAGTCGGACGCGCCGCGGATGGTGTGCAGGTGCATGTCCACGATGGTGCCGGGCACGCGCGCCTCCGGCGCCCGCCGGGCGGCGCGGCGCTCCCCCCATCCTACCGCCCCGCCAGGTGGGGGAGCATCCAGCCGAAGAGGCCCGCGAAGGCGGCCGCGTGGGCGCTCCACAGCCACCACAGCCGCGGCCAGAGGATGCCCAGCAGGAGCGCGGGCGCGGCCCCCAGCGCGGCGGCGGCGATGGTGAAGGCGGCGCTGGGGCTGCCGAGGCCGTCGGGGCGGGCGGCCAGGTCCGCGACCTCGTAGATCGCGCCCGCGCCCAGCCCGATCAGCGTCCAGAGCACGACCGCGCCCGCGAAGATGGGCACGGCCAGCAGCGTGGCCGGAACCTCGCGCGCGATCCAGCGCTCCACGAGGGCGGCGTCGCGGGCGCGCAGGGCCAGCCCGGCGGCGGACGCGGTGGTGAGCATGGCTATCACGGCGCCCGCCAGCCAGCCCGCGATCAGCGCCGCCACGGCGATCCGGCGGTGGCGGTGGCGATGACCGCGCACTCGAGCCCGGCGGCGCGCGCGCGCACGCGCTCCGTCCGCTCCGGCGGGCCGATCCAGAAGAGCGTGGGGCCGGCTCCGGCGAGGCGCACCGGCTCGCCAATGCGCGCCTCGACGCGCTCGCGCAGCGCCGCCAGCCCGGGGAAGCACTCGAAGGCGACGCGCTCGAAGCCGTTGAAGAGCGCGTCCGGCGTCAGGCGCGCGGGCGGGCGGCGGGCGAGGGCGGCGCTGCGTTCGAAGCCGTCGCGCCGTCCGTCGCGGTCGAGGGCGGCGAAGAGGGCGGCGGTCTTGCCCGCCAGCGTCTCGCGCGGCGCGAACAGGACGACGCCGTGCGCGGGCAGGTCGGGCAGGGGCGTGACGCGCTCGCCGCGGCCCCCGACGAGGGCCGTTCCGCCCGCGAGGAAGAACGGCTCGTCGCTGCCGGTGGCGGCGGCGGCGCGGGCGAGCGCAGGCTCGTCCGCCTCGGGCCAGCGCCGCGCGAGCAGACGCAGCGCCGTGGCCGCGTCGGAGGCGCCGCCGCCCAGCCCCCCGGCGGCGGGGATGCGCTTCACGAGGCGCACGCGGAACGGCTCCGGCTCGCGCCCGACCGCCGCCGCGAGCGCGTCGATGGCGCGCCAGACGAGGTTGCCCGCGTCCGCCGGCGTCCCCGCCGCGAACGGCCCCTCCACCGTGATGGCGCGCGCCGTCGCCGGACGCAGCGCCACCTCGTCGGCCAGCGCCAGCGTCTGCAGCACGCTGGCCAGCTCGTGGTAGCCGTCGGGGCGCGCGCCCCCGATTTCGAGCGTGAGGTTGATCTTGGCGGGCGCGGGAGCGGCCAGTTCCGCGGTCATGGCGGCGGCGGCGCGGCGGGCGGCAGGGCGTCGAGCAGGGCCAGCCACTCGTCGATGGCGAGCGCGCCGGGACGGCGGTCCGGGGCGATGCCCGCGGCGGCGAGGGCCGCGCCCGCCGTCTCCGCGTCGCCGCCGGGCATGCGCGCGAGGGCGTTGCGGAGCTGCTTGCGCGGGTTGCGGAAGGCCCCCGACGCAAGCGCGAAGAAGTCGGCCTCGCGCGCGGGCGGCACCAGCGGCGTCGAACGCGGCCTGAGCCGCACGACCGCCGAATGGACCGCGGGCGGCGGGTCGAACGCGTCCGGCGCCACGTCGAAGAGCGGCTCCGCTTCGGCGCGGTTGCGCACGGCCAGCCCCAGCAGGGAAAACCGCCCGGGGCGCCCGACGATCTCGCGCGCCACCTCGCGCTGCACCATCACCACCAGCTCCGCCGGACGCGGCTCGCCCTCCAGCAGGTGGCGGATGATGGGGTTGGCGGCGAAGTAGGGGAGGTTGCCGGCCACGCTGAAGGGCCGCCCCGCGGGCGCGGCCAGGGCCAGGTCGAAGCGGCGGGCGTCGCCCTCGAGCAGGCGCAGCCGCGCGCGCCCGGCGAAGCGGCGGCGCAGGTGGGAGAGCAGGCGCGGCTCGACCTCGACGGCGGCCACCTCGTGCCCGGCGTCGAGCAGCGCCTCCGTGAGCTGGCCCGTGCCCGCGCCGATCTCGACGACGAGACCGCCCGCGGGGACGCGCACGGCCCCGGCGATGGCCTCCAGCACGCCGCCGTCGATCAGGAAGTGCTGGCCCAGCGCCTTGCGCGCGCGGGGGATGCGGGCCTTCGCGCTCACGCCGGAATCGTACCGCCCTCCGGCCCCTAGTCGAGGATGTAGATGTCGACGTCGCCCGTGTACCAGGGATTGGGGACGTGGTCCTCGGGGAAGCCGAGGTCGATGTGGTTACCCTTGATCAGCCCCCCCACGTCGGCGGCCAGGCAGGGGCCGTAGCCGGGCACGTAGAGGCGCGTGAGCAGGGGGATGACCTCGGGGTCCACGGCGCAGATGCCGTGCTCCAGGGGGATGCCGGTGGCGGTGATGCCCCAGTCCGGGTCGCCGCGCTCCTTGCCGCCGTGCGTGGCGTCGTACCAGGTGGCGCGGACGCGCAGCCTCGCCTTGTACGGGCCCTCGTACCCGTCCGCGACGAGGCGCGCGCCGCCGTCCTCCGCCGGGGGCCCGATCAGGTGCTCGCTGGGCACGGCGGCGTGCGTCACCTCGCTGCCGATGCGTTCGCGTGCGCTCACCGCGTCCCCCCGGTAGGTGACGCGCCAGCGCACGACGCGCCGCCCCGGTCGCCCCGCGACGACGCGCTCCTCGCCGGGGGGCAGCGTGGGGTCGTCGCGCAGGATGACGGGCGGCGGCGTGGGCTCGACGGTCTCCTCGATCACCTCGCGCACCTCGGGCGCGAGCGAGACGGCGATCTCCATGCCGTCGGTCACGAGGGCGTCGAGGTCGTGGGAGACGCGCGCGCCCTCGTTCAGCTCGACGCCGAAGAGTTCGAGCACCTCCCCCACGCGCGTGACCTGCGTGTAGACGTTCTCGGCCACGCCGTCGACCACGATGGCGATCGTGCGTGCCTTCCGCAGGCGGATGACGGCGTCGGGCGGCACCGGCCCGACCAGCGGATGCGAGACGAGATCGCCCTCGCGCACGGCGATGCCCGCGTCGGCGATCACCTGCCCCACGGTGTCGTGGATGGAGTGCGTTTCGACGGGGCGGTCGTCCACGTAGATGGTGATGGCGCGGGCGCGGATCACCTCGATGCGCGCGGGCGCGTCCGTCGCCGACAGGGGCGCCAGCAGCGCGGCGGGCGCGGCGCGGAAGCCGTCCACGTAGACGTGGTCGCCCTCGCGCGGGGCCACGCCCGCGACGGCCAGCGCGCCCGCGACCGTGCGCGCCTGCGTGCGCGCCTCGACGCGCGCGCCGTCGGCCAGCACGACGACGGGGATGGCGCGCCGCAGGGCGAGCGTGGCGTGGTCGCCGACGCGGCCCACGAGCAGCAGATCGCCGGGCGCGGGCTCGATGGAGGCCGCCGCCAGCGCCTCGCGCTCGCCGCCGAACACGGCCCGCACCTGCACGGCGTGCCCTCCGGTGAGCACCGTCACCGTGCGCAGGGGGAACAGCTTGAAGGCGAGCACGGCCAGCAGGGCCACGACCAGGATGGCGGCGGCGTGGTGGCGTCCGCGCACGCGCGGGTAGTGGAGGCGTTCGAGCCCGCCGAAGGCGGCGGGCAGCCGTCGCGGGCGGGCGGGGCCGGGAACGTCGCGAGCCAAGCGGCGGGCCTCCCCCCGTGCGCCCGCCTCCGCGCGGGAGGCGGGCGATTGCGCGAGCGACCGTGCACCCGCCCTCGAAGCGCGTCCCCGGGCTTGCGCCGCGCGAGCCAGCTCGGACCCGGTTGCTCCGCGGCGCCCGGGGCGGGCTGCTTATGGCTGCTTCCTTCCGGACCTGACCAGGTTCACAGCGCCCCGCCGCGCGGGACCAGATCGTCAATGCCGCTTTGCGAAGGCAGTCCCCGGATGCGCGACCCTCAGGCGGGAATTCAGCCCCGCTGGAGCGGCTTGCGGGTTACAGGGCACCGCTAGCTCCCCGCCTAGCACGGCTGCCACTACCGTACGAAACCGCGTCGGGGCGGTCAAACGCCGCCCGCGTCCCCGGCCGGGCGCAGGGCCGCCAGCTCGTCGCCCTCGCCCACCTGCGCGTCCACGCGCGCGCCGACGCGCTCGACCGTGCCCGCGACGGGGGCGCGCAGCTCGTTGTTCATCTTCATCGACTCGATCACCACGAGCACGTCCCCGGCCTCGACGCGCGCGCCCGGCTCCGCGCGCACCTCCAGCACCACGCCGGTCATGGGGGCGGTCACGCGCACGAGGCCGTCGCCGGCGGCGGCGGCGCGCATGGAGGCGGCGGCGCGTCCGCGCCCGATGTGGATGCGGTAGGTGCGCCGCCCAATGGTCACGTCGACGCCCGCGCCGCGCCGCTCCAGGTACAGCTCGAGGGGGTGGTTCTCGATCATGACGACGTGCAGCCCGGCGCGCACGTGCTGAATCTCCGCGGCGCGCCACTCGTCGTCGGGGCGCAGGCGCACGCGCGCGGCCCCGCCGCCCCCGTCGGGGCGCTCCAGTTCGGCCTCGAAGGGCCAGTCGTCGACCTGGACTAGATACTTCTCGGCCATCGTCCCATCGCCTGACGGCGCCATGCGGAGCGGGCGGACGCGCGCGCGGGCGGGGCGCCGTTGCCCGCGCGGCCCTCGGCGAAGGCGAGCAGGGCGGCGATGGCGGCGGCCTCGCGGGGCGCGTCCTCCGTCTCCCGGCTCTCGATGCGGTGGCGGTCGAGGAAGTCCGTGTCGAGCCGCCCCTCGACGAAGGCGGGCAGCTCCAGGATCTCGCGCAGGTAGGGGATGTTGGTGGCCACGCCCACCACGCGGAACTCCCGCAGGGCGCGGAGCATGCGCGCGCGCGCGCTCTCGCGGTCGGGGCCCCAGGCCGTCACCTTCGCCAGCAGGGAGTCGTAGTGGGGCGTCACCTCGAGGCCGTCGTGCAGGGCGCTCTCCACGCGCACGCCGGGCCCGGCGGGCTCGCGCGAGAAGACGACGCGCCCCACGGAGGGCAGGAAGCCGTTGTGGGGGTCCTCCGCCACGATGCGGCACTCGATGGCCCAGCCGCGCGTGAGCAGGTCGCCCTCCCCGTAGGGCAGCTCCTCGCCCCCGGCCACGAGGATCTGGTCCCGCACGAGGTCGACGCCCGTGGTCATCTCGGTGACGGGGTGCTCGACCTGCAGGCGGGCGTTGACCTCGATGAAATGGAAGGCGCCATCCTCCGCGAGCAGGAATTCGACCGTGCCCGCGCTGCGGTAGCCGGCGGCGCGCGCGATGCGCACGGCGGCGCGGTTGAGCGACCGCCGCAGCTCCGGGCCGACCGCGACCGAGGGCGACTCCTCGATGATCTTCTGATGGCGGCGCTGGATGGAGCATTCGCGCTCGCCCAGCGGGATCACGTTGCCGAAGGTGTCGGCGATGATCTGCACCTCGACGTGGCGCACGTTGCGGAGCTGCGCCTCGAAGTAGAGCCGCCCGTCGCCGAAGGCGGCCAGCGCCTCGCGGCGGGCGAGGGCGACGGCGCGGGCGAGGTCCTCCTCGCGCTCGACGAAGCGGATGCCGCGCCCGCCGCCGCCGGCCATGGCCTTGACGGCGAGGGGGTAGCCGACGCCGCGCGCCAGCTCCGCCGCGTCCTCCGGCGCCTCGAGCGGGGCCGTGCCCGGAACCACGGGCACGTTCGCCGCGCGGGCCAGCGCGCGCGCCGCGTGCTTGTCGCCCAGCAGGCGGATGGCCTCGGGCGAGGGGCCGATGAAGGTGAGCCCCGCCGCCTCGCAGGCCTCGGCGAAATCCGCGTTCTCCGCCAGGAAGCCGTAGCCGGGGTGGATGGCGTCCGCCCCGCAGGCCGCCGCCACGTCGAGGATGCGGCCCACGTTGAGGTAGCTCTCCGCCGCCTCCGCGGGGCCGACCGGCCAGGCCTCGTCGGCGTAGCGCACGTGCCGCGAGAGGCGGTCCACCTCGGAGTAGATGGCCACCGAGCGGATGCCCAGGTCGTGCAGGGCGCGCACGATGCGGAGGGCGATCTCGCCCCGGTTGGCGACCAGCACCCTGGACAGCTTCACGGTCCCGCGCGCTCCGGCATCACGGCCCAGCCTAACGGTTCGGGACGGACCCCGTCGGGCGCGTCTGGTTCCGCCCGAACGGAGGCCGTACGCTGGCCCCGTGAACGACCACGCCCTGCGCGTCCTCGAGTTCGACAAGGTGCTGGCCCTGCTGGCGGGCGAGACGGCCTTCAGCGGGGGGCGCGAGCTGGCCCTCGCCCTGCGGCCCGCGGGCGACCACGGGGCCGTGCTCGCGCTCCAGGCCGAGACGGCGGAGATGACGCGCATCGACCAGATGGGGCTGGACGTGCCCTTCGCGGGGATGCGCGACCTGCGCCCCCTCGCGCGCGCGGCCGCCATCGGGCAGGCGCTGGAACCGCCGGAACTGCGCGAGGCGGCGACGGCGTTGACCACCGCCTTCCGCGCGCGCCAGCTGGCCGAGCGCCTCGCCGAGCGCACGCCGCGCATCGCCGCCCTGGCCGCGGACATCGCCGACTTCCGGCCCTTCGCCGCCGAGACGGAGCGCGCCCTCACGCCCCGCGACGGCGTGGCCGACGAGGCCAGCGCGGAGCTGGCGGCCACGCGCCGCGAACTGCGGAACGCGCGTGCGCGGCTGGAGCAGCGGGCGCGCGCCGCCCTCGCCGAAGCCGTGCGCCTCGGCATCGCCCAGGAGCAGCTGCTGACCGAGCGCAACGGGCGCACGGTCATCCCCGTGAAGGCCGACTTCCGCGGCCAGGCCCCGGGCATCGTGCACGACGTCTCCGCCAGCGGCGCCACCGTCTTCCTCGAGCCGCTGGCCGTGGTGGAGGCGGGCAACGAGGTGCGCGAGCTGCAGCTGGCCGAGGAGCGCGAGGTGCGCCGCGTGCTGCTGCGCCTCTCGGCCATGCTGGGCGAACGCGCGGACGAGGCGCTGGCCTCGGTCGCGGCCATGGCGCGGCTCGACCTGCTGTGCGCGAAGGCGCGGCTGGGCAAGCGGCTCGGCTGCGCCCTGCCGCGCGCCGACGGCGACGCCTCCTGGCTCGCGCCGCGCGGGACGACGGCGCTCGCGCGGGCGCGCCATCCGCTGCTGCGCGGCGAGGTCGTGCCCATCGACCTCGACATCGGCGAGGACGCGCCCGGGCTGCTCCTCACGGGGCCGAACACGGGCGGCAAGACCGTCGCCCTCAAGACGGTCGGGCTGCTTGCGCTCATGGCGCAGGCGGGCCTGCCCGTGCCCTGCGACGAGGGCTCCCGCTTCGTCACCTACGCCCGCGTGCACGCCGACATCGGCGACGAGCAGTCGATCGAGCAGTCGCTGTCCACCTTCTCCTCGCACATGCGCACGATCGGGGGCATCCTCGCGGCGGCGGCGCCGGGCACGCTCGTGCTGCTGGACGAGCTGGGCGCGGGCACCGACCCGGAGGAGGGCGCGGCCCTCGCGCGCGCCATCCTGGAGACGTTGCTCGACCGCGGCTGCGCCGTCGTCGCCACCACGCACCACGGCGAGCTCAAGACGTTCGCGCACGAGGACGCGCGCATGCGGAACGCCTCCGTGGAGTTCGACCCGCGCACGCTGGGCCCCACCTACCACCTCGCCATCGGCCTGCCCGGCCAGTCGAACGCGATCGCCATCGCGCGGCGGCTCGGCATCGGCGAGGACGTGCTGGCGCGCGCGGAGGCGCGCGTGAGCGCGGGCGCGCGCGAGCTGGAGGGCCTGCTGGAGGAGGTGCGGCGCGAGCGGCGGGAGCTGGCGGAGACGCGCGCGCGCGCGGAGGCGGCGCGGCATGAGGCCGAGGAGCTGCGCCTGCAACTGGCCACGGAGCGCGAGCGCCTCGAGGCCGGGCGCGAGGCCGTGCTCGAACGCGCGCGGCGCGATTCCGAGGTGCTGGTGGCGCGGGCGCGGCGCGAACTGGAGCGGCTGGAGCGGCGCGAACGCGAGGCCGGGGAGCTGCGCGAGGCGGGCGCGCGCCTCGAGGCGCTCGACGCGGAGCTGGAGGCGGCGGGACGCGCCTCGCGCACGCGCGCGCGCGCCAACCCCGCGCTCGGCGAGCTCGCGCCCGGCGCCATCGTGCGCGTGCGCGACATCCCCCAAACGGGGGAGGCCGTGACGGGCGTGGGGCCCGACGGGCGCATGGAAGTGCGCTTCGGGACCATGCGCATGAAGGTCTCCGTGGACCGCATCGAGCGGGTGGAAGCAGCGCCCGCGGGCGCGTCCGCGGGGAGCGCCGTGCGGCTGCCCGTCGCGGACGCCGTGTCCGCCGAGCTGGACCTGCGCGGCCAGCGCGCGGAGGAGGCCGTGTACGCCTTCGAGACGCGCCTCGACGAGGCCTTCCGCGCGGGCCTGCCTTTCATCCGCATCATCCACGGCAAGGGCACGGGCGCGCTGCGCGCCGCCATCCGCGAGGCCCTCGCCCGCCACCCCCTCGTGCGGCGCTACGAGACGCCCCCTCCGCGCGAGGGCGGCGACGGCGTCACCATCGCCGTGCTGGCGGGCTGACCGTGCCGCGCGCACGGGAGGGCGGCGGCCTGCAGTCCGCGCTCGGCTTCGGCGAGGAGGTCCCCGCGGACGCGCCCCTCGCCGCCCGCATGAGGCCGCGCTCGCTGGACGAGTTCGCGGGCCAGCGCGCGGCGGTGGACCCCGACGCCCCGCTGGGGCGCGCGGCGGCGGGCGGCGCGCTGCCCTCGATCGTCCTCTGGGGGCCGCCCGGCTGCGGCAAGACGACGCTCGCGCGCATCCTCGCGCGCGAGGCCGAGGGCGAATTCGTGGCCCTCTCCGCCGTCGCCTCCGGCGTGGCCCAGCTGCGCGCCGTCATCGCCGAGGCGCAGCAGCGCCGCGGCGCGGGCGTGCGCACGGTGCTCTTCATCGACGAAATCCACCGCTTCAACAAGGCCCAGCAGGACGTGATCCTGCCCTACGTGGAGAACGGCACGGTGACGCTCATCGGGGCCACCACGGAGAACCCCTCGTTCGAGGTGGTCGCGCCCCTGCTCAGCCGCGTGCGCGTCGTGCGCCTCGAGGCGCTGGCGGACGGCGACCTCGCGCGCATCGTCGACCGCGCGCTGGCCGACCGCGAGCGGGGGCTGGGCGCACGCGGGCTGGCGCTCGACGACGGGGCGCGCGAGGCGTTGATCGCGGGGGCCCACGGCGACGCCCGCGCCGCCCTCAACGCGCTCGAAACGGCCGCCGACGCCGCCCTCGCCGATGGCCGCGAGGGCATCGCCGCGGACGACGCGCGCCACGCCCTGCAGCAGCGCCTCCCCTATCACGACAAGCGCGGCGACTACCACTACGACGCCGTCTCCGCCTTCATCAAGTCCGTGCGCGGCTCCGATCCCGACGCCGCCCTCTACTGGCTGGCGCGGATGCTGGAGGCGGGCGAGGAGCCGCTCTTCGTCGTGCGCCGCATGGTCATCCTCGCGGCCGAGGACGTGGGGCTGGCCGACCCGCGGGCGCTGTCCGTGGCCGCCGCCTGCCAGCAGGCCGTCCACTTCATCGGCATGCCCGAGGGCTTTCTGCCGATGGCCGAGTGCGCCCTCTACCTGGCGCTCGCGCCCAAGAGCAACTCCGCGCTCACCGCCTACGCGCGCGCTAGCGAGGACGCGCGCCGCACCTCCCACCTGCCCGTGCCCATGCACCTCCGCAACGCGCCCACCGGCCTCATGCGCGACATGGGCCACGGCGCTGGCTACCGCTACGCCCACGACGAGCCCGAGCATTACGCCGCCGGCGAGCGCTACCTGCCGGAGGAGCTGGGCGCGGCGCGCTACTATGAGCCGGGGACACTGGGCGCCGAGGCGGCGCTCGCCGCGCGGCTCGACCGCCAGCGCCCGCCGCAGGAGGGACGTTCTGGAACCGATCAGGGTTGAGGTGCTCCACGCCCGCGGCCAGCCGCCGGGCGAACGCGCGGAGGAGAACCTGCGCCTCGCCATCGAGGCCACCGCCATCGACGTGGAGGTCGCCTACGTCGAGGTGGCGGGGCAGGAGGACGCCAGCGCGCGCCGCTTCCTCGGCACGCCCAGCATCCGCGTCGAGGGCGTCGACGTGGAGTACGGCGAGCGCGCGCCGGAGGAGGCGCAGACGGGCACGCGCTACTACAACTCGCCGGAGGGCTGGAAGCCGTACCCGCACGCGCGCCTCATCGCCAACGCCATCCTCGAGGCGCACGCGCGGCGCGGCGGCTAGCATCCGCGCGGGAGTCAACGCATGGCCGAGCGCATCTACGTCAGGAACGAAGCGGGAGGGCTGGAGCCGCTCATGGAAAAGCGGTTTGACACCGAGGACGATCTGCAGGCCCTGCTCGCCAAGTACCCCGAACTGCTGGACGGCGAGCAGATGCGCCCCGGCAGTCCCCTGCGCTGGATTCTCATCACGCGCGAGCAGGGCATTCCCACGACGCTTGGCGCGGGAGACCGATGGTCCGTTGATCACCTCGTCATCGATCAGGATGCGAAGCCCACGCTGGTCGAAGTGAAGCGCGGGGAAAGCACCGATCTGCGCCGTACGGTCGTCGGCCAGATGCTGGATTACGCCGCGCACGCCCATAATCTCAATGTGACTAAATTGCGCGAGACGTTCGAGAAGCAGCCGGATGCTGAGGAACGGCTGGCCAAGCTGCTCAACGACAAAGAGACCCCTGATAAATTCTGGCAGCAGGTGGCCGAGAACCTCGAAACCAGGAGCATCCGCCTGCTGTTCGTGGCAGACGCGATTCCAGACGACCTTGCGCGCATCGTCGAATTCCTGAACGCGGAGATGAACCGCATCGAAGTTCTGGCCGTGGAGATCAAGCAGTTTCTCTCGGGCACAGAGTCGCAGACGCTCGTGCCGCGCGTCATCGGGCGGCTGGCAAAGCCCAATCGAAGCGCCACAGCCTTGGAGGAGCATCCTCTCTACCAAGAGTTTTGGAAGGAGTTCTTGGCTGCATTTACGCGGGACTACAAAGACTGGAAAGTCCATAGGTCCACGAAGGGCCAGAAAGCTTTGACGAATAGTTATCTGCAGCTCGATGCGGAGGGGAAGGCGCACAATCAGATGCATTATTCCTTCGACTACGCACGTCGGGAAGGAGACCCGACCCGAGTGAATTTTTGGGTCGAGCCTTCCAATTGGGGCAAGCCTTCCATGATCGAGGAAGCCAAGCATATTGTCCTTGAATTGTGCGAGCAGAAAGATGAAATCGAGAGGCGCTTCGGCAAGCCCTTGAACTGGGCTCCAGTGGAGCACACGAAGTGGGGGATATACTTCCCGCATCCGGACAAGAACCTTGCGATTGGAGACCGCGAGCGCTGGACGGATGTGCGAGACTGGGGCATCAAGCACCTCGGAGCGCTGCGCGACGCCATCCAGCCGCACCTCGACAATATGTAGCGCTTCTAGCGGCCCTCGCGCGCGGGGACCGGTTCGCGCGGGCGCGCGCCGTCGTAGGCGGCGAAACGGCCCTCGCCGTCCCACAGCAGCCACCACTCGCGCTTCGCCTCCATGCGCACGAAGCGGTCGCCGCGGCGCTGGACGGCGCCCGTGCGGCGGAAGCCCGCGCGCTCGAAGGAGCGCAGGGCGCGCCCGTTCCATTCGAGCGTGTGCAGGCGCAGGCGGCGCAGGGGGAGGGCGCGCCAGGCGTGGCGCAGGAAGGCGATGGTGGCCTCCGTGCCCAGCCCCGCGCCGCGCCGTTCGGGGGGGCCGATGGAGATGCCATACTCGGCGGCGCCGGAGGCGTGGTCGGCGTTGTAGTACATGAGCGCGCCGATGTGCTCCCCGGCCAGCGTCTCGATGGCCCAGGCGTGGCGGGCGGGGTTGGCGAAGCGCAGGTCGCGCTCGAACTGCTGGACGAATTCGCGGTAGGGCAGGATGGTGGGGAGCTCGCCGTCGTAGCGGGCCGTTTCGGGGTCGCGCCGCCAGGCGTACTCGGCGGGGGCGTCGGCGATGCGCTTCTCGCGCAGGCGCAGGCGCGCGCTCACGGCCACGACGCCCTCCGCGGCGCTCACGCCCCCGCCCCTTCCGCCAGCATGGCCAGCGCCTTTTCGAGGATGTCGCGCTCGGTGGCGAAGGTGATGCGCGCGAGGGCCTCGGCGGCGGGGGCCCAGACGACCTCGTCGAACTCGCGGTCGCGGTCGGCGAAGTCGCCGCCCGCGGCGGTCATGAGCCAGTGGTGGACGCGCTTGCGGAAGCGCCGCCCGTCGCGCGCGAACCAGTAGTCGATGACGCCCGCCTTCGCGCCGAGGGCGACGCGCAGGCCGGTCTCCTCGGTCACCTCGCGGAGGGCGGCGGCCTCGATCGTTTCGCCACGCTCGCGCGTGCCCTTGGGCAGCCCCCAGCGCTCCTCGCGCGCCTGGAAGCCGATGACGACCTCGACGCCGCCGTCGGGCGCGCGCCGCCAGACGACGCCCCCGGCGGAGACGGCCTCGACGACGGGCAGGCGGCGGGCGGCGCGCGTGCTCACGGCCCGTCCCCGCGTTCGGCGGCGGCCTCGATGGCCTCGCCCGCCAGCTCCGCCAGCTCGTCGGGGGCGTCGGGGACGAATTCGCGCAGGTACTCGATGGCGACCTCGCCGCCGATCTCGCCGACCGCCGCGATGGCCGCGCGCGCCACGTCCGCGTCGGCGTCGAGGAAGAGGTCGGCGAGCCGCGCGATGGCGTCCTCGGAGCCGATCTCGCCCGCGGCCACGACGGCTTCGAGGCGGAAGGCGGGGTCGCTGGCGTCGAACTGCTCCAGCACGTATTCGAGCCACTCCTCGCGCGCGGAGCGGCCCATGGCGCGCACGGCGGCGAGGCGCACGTCGTCGTCGTCGCCGTAGCAGGCGTCCAGCAGGAGCGCGTCGATCCAGGGCAGGGAGCGCGGCGCGAGCGCTTCCAGGGCGCTGGCGCGCACGGCCGGGGCGCGCGTGTGGTCGGAGGCGGCGGCGCGCAGCTCCGCGACGATGGGTTCGCCCTCGCGTTCGGGGAAGCGGCCCAGTTCGAGGCGCAGCACGAATTCGCCGAGCTGCCCGGCGGCGGCGGCGGCCACGTCCTCGTCGGGGTCGTCGCGCAGGACGGGCGCGAGCAGGCGGGCGGTGGAGCGGTGCGTCGATTCGCGCAGGGCCTCGACGGCGGCGAGGCGCACCTCGGCGAGGGGATCGCGCAGGGCCACGGCGGCGAAGCGCGTGAACTCCACGTCGACGCGCGCGTCGGAGAGGCGCACGGCCTCGGCCACGGCGGCGGCGCGGGCGGCGTCGGGGATGCGCGGCCAGGCGGCTTCGAGCGCGCGCGCCTGTTCGCGGTCGAGGTCGGAGAAGGCGGCGAGCTCGTGCGGGAGGGGGGGCGCGCCCCGCGCCAGCCGGTCCAGCGTTTCCGCGAAATCGGGGGGCGCCGCCGGGGAGCCGCTCATGCCCCGATGGTACACCGTGCGCGCGCCGGGGCCGCGCTACGCCTCCGCGCGCAGCTCGCGCGCGAGGAGCGTCTCCATGGCCTCCGTCACGGTGCGCTCGCCCGCGACCACGGCGGCGACCTGCGCGGTAATGGGCAGGTCGAGGCCGTGGCGGGCGGCCAGGGCGAGGGCCACGGGCGCGGTGGCGGCGCCCTCGACCACGCCGCCCGCCGCCGCGCGCGCCGCGTCCGCGCCGTCGCCCGCGGCCAGCCGCTCGCCGAAGCGGCGGTTGCGGCTGAGGGGCGAGAAGCAGGTGGCGATGAGGTCGCCCTGTCCCGCGAGGCCCGGCAGCGTCTCCGCGGATGCGCCCTCGGCGGCGGCCAGGCGCGTGATCTCGGCGAGGCCGCGGGTGACGAGCACGGCCAGCGTGTTCGCGCCGAAGCCCAGCCCCACGGCCACGCCCGCGGCGATGGCGATGACGTTCTTGAGCGCGCCGCCCAGCTCCACGCCGGCGAGGTCGGCGGAGCGGTAGACGCGGAAGCGGGGGGCGCTGAGGGCGCGCTGCCACATCTCCGCCACGGCTTCGTCGCGCGCGGCCACGACGGCGGCGGCGGGCTGCCCGGCCACGATCTCGCGCGCGAGGTTGGGGCCGGAGAGGGCGGCCACGCGCCCGTCCGGCCAGCCGCATTCGGTCAGCACCTCGCTCATGCGCCGCATGGAGCCGTGCTCGACGCCCTTGGCCGCGGAGAGCGCGGGCGCGCCGCGGGGGAGGGCCGCGTGCGACGCCGTCGCCCGCAGCGACTGCGCGGGCGCGGCCACGATCACGCCGTCCGTGGCGGCGGGCGCGGCCTCGATGGGGATGGCCGCCACGGCCCCGGGCAGGACGCAGTCGGGCAGGGAGGGGACGCCGCGGGCGCGGTCCACGCGCTCCGCCTCGGCGGCGGTGCGCGTGAGCAGGGAGACGCGCGCGCCGTCGCGGGCGAGCAGGGCGGCGAGGGTCACGCCCCACGAGGTCGCCCCGGCCACGCAGAAGGACGGCATCGCTCAGCCGCTCGCGGGGCGGTCGCCGCCCTGCCCGAGGCGCGGCTCGGCGCCCGCGAGCAGACGGCGGATGTTGGGGACGTGCGTGTACGCGATGAGCGCCACCACCCCGAGCGTGAGCCAGGCGTAGGCCGGCTCCATCATGCCCGCGAGGCCGAGGGCGGCGGCGATGACGGCCGCCGCGGCCGCCCCCGCCAGGGACATGACGGAGGCGATGCGCGTGACGCCCAGGCCGAGCAGGCCGATGACGCAGAAGATGGCGGCATGGACGGGGATGAGGCCGAAGAGTCCGCCGATGGCGGTGGCCACGCCGCGTCCGCCGCGAAAGCCCGCGAACACGGGCCAGACGTGCCCCACCGCCGCCATGCCCGCGACCGTGGCGGCCACGGCGGCGTCCTCGAAGACGAAGCGCCCCACGAGCGCGGGCGCGAGCCCCTTGGCCATGTCGAGCGCGAGGCCGAGGACGGCGGGCACGAGCCCGGCGGTGCGCAGGACGTTGGTCATGCCCGTCTTGCCGCTGCCCAGCTCGCGGATGTCGCGGCCCAGCCACAGGCGGCCCAGCAGCAGGCCGCTCGGGATCGAGCCGAGCGCGTAGCCGAGGGCGGCGACGGCCAGGTACTCGCCGATCACGCCGGGGCCTCCTCCGCGTTCGAGGCGCGGAAGACGAGGCGGATG
The DNA here is from genome assembly GCA_958295975.1 of Tepidiformaceae bacterium. Classification (GTDB taxonomy): domain Bacteria; phylum Chloroflexota; class Dehalococcoidia; order Tepidiformales; family Tepidiformaceae; genus UBA2991. Next base: position 1,895,459 of record OY282446.1, read on the forward strand.
GCCGTGCCCTCGAAGTCGCAGGCCTCGCGCAGGCGGCGTTCGAGGTAGCGCCGGTAGCTGAAGTGGAGCAGCTTCGGGTCGTTCACGAACACGACGAAGCCGGGCGGATCGACGGACGGCTGCGTGGCGTAGCGGACCTTGAGGCGGCGGCTGTGGATGACGGGCGGCGAATGCTCGCGCACGGCCCGCCGCAGGATGGCGTTGAGCTCGCCCGTGGGGATGCGGCGGCGGCGGGCGGCGCGCGCCTCCGCCGCCAGCGCCAGCAGCTCGCCGAGGCCCTTGCCCTCCGTCGCCGACACGAAGGCGAAGAGCGCCCAGGGCAGGAAGGCCAGGCGCTCCCGCAGCGCGGCCAGCGCGCGCGCCCGCTCCTCCGCGGCGTCCTCCCACAGGTCGGTCTTGTTGACGGCCACCACCATGCCCGTGGCGGCCTCGATGGCGAGGCCCGCGACGTGCGCGTCCTGCGCGGTCATGCCCTGCGCGCCGTCGATCAGCAGCACGGCCACGTCGCAGCGCGCGAGGGCGGCGGTGGCGCGCAGCACGGCGTGGCGCTCGACGCCGCGTCCGCGCTTGCCGGGCCGCCGGATGCCCGCCGTGTCGATCAGCGTGAAGGCGCCTTCGGGGGCGTCGAGGTCGGTGTCGATGGCGTCGCGCGTGGTGCCCGCGACGGCGCTGGCGATGACGCGCTCCTCGCCCGTGAGGGCGTTCACGAGCGTGGACTTGCCCGTGTTCGGACGCCCCACGATGGCGACGCGCACGCGGTCGCGTTCGAGCAGGGGCGCGGCCTCCGGCAGCCGTTCCGCGACCGCGTCCAGCAGCAGGCCCACGTTGATGTCGTGCAGGGCGGAGACGGGCAGGGGCTGGCCGAAGCCGAGGACGGCGGCCTCGGCCAGGGCCACGGCCTCGCGCGCCTCGTTGTCGGCCTTCGTGGCCACCAGCAGCGCGGGCGCACGGCCGCGGCGCACGGCGTCGGCCACGTCGTGGTCGCTGGCGGTGAGCCCATCGCGCGCGTCCACGCAGAAGAGCACGAGGGAGGCCTCGGCGATGGCGGCGGCGATCTGGGCGCGGACGGGGCCGGTGTACTCGCCCTCGTCCTCGCGCTGGAAGCCGCCCGTGTCGATCAGCAGGAAGGGGCGCTCGCGCCACTCCACCTCGGCCTCGAGGCGGTCGCGCGTGGTGCCCGGCTCGTTCTCGATGATGGCGCGGCGCTCGCCCACGATGCGGTTGAAGAGCGAGGACTTGCCCACGTTGGGGCGGCCCACGATGGCCACGCGCGGCAGGACGCCCGCGCTCATTCCGCCGCGCCCCCGTCCGCCGCCGCGTCCTCGCCGTTCGCCGCGTCCTCGCCGTCCGCCGCTTCTTCACCCTCCGCCGCGTCCGGGTCCGCCGTTTCCGGCTCCAGGAGTTCGACGGACAGCAGCGCGACGGCGACCACCAGCACGCCCTCCGGCGCGACGACCTCGACCTCGCGGTCGGCGATCCCGGCCTCCGCCCCGGCGAGGGAGACGGTGGCGATCACGTCCTCGTGCGTGAGCCCGGCCAGCAGCGGCTCGTCGCCGGCGACGCGCACTTCCACCGCATAGACGCCGTCGGCGATCGTGAGCCCTTCCGGAACGTCGGTGAAGACGGGCGGCAGGCGGAGCGTGCGCCAGCCCCGCTGCGCCTCGATGGAGGCGGTGATGAAGACGGTGCTCACCTCCGCGCTCACCTCCTCGGGAAGGGCGATTTCGCGCCGCGCCACCACTTCGGCGATGGCGCCGCCCACGTCGATGTCGTCCACCGTGAACGTGCCCATGGCCTCGACGACCTCGCGCGGGCCCGTGACCTCGATGGGCGAGGGGGCGATGGCCACGCTGGTGACGGCGTAGCCCGGCGCGGGCCTGCCGCGCACGCCGCCGAGCACGGCGATCTGGCGCGTGAGCAGCGCCTCCTCGACGGGCACGGTCACGCGCGCGCGGTTCTGCGAGAGCGTGACCGTCACGCGCGAGCCGTCGCTCGTGCGCGCCGCCAGCTCCACGTTGAACGTCTGCGCCGTGCGCAGGCCGGAGATGGAGACCGTGGCCTGCACCTCGTTGACCGCCTCCACCAGTTCGGCGCGCCCCGTGACCGTGACGAAGGGCGGGTCGACTTCCGGCAGGCCCTGGCGGAAGCCCGACGGCAGCTCGCCCGTGGCCACCACCGTGACGGGCAGTTCGCGGCTGACGGCGGCCACCGCGGAGACCTCGATCACGCCCGGCTCGGGCCGCACCACGCGCACGTCCCCGCGCGCGGTGCCCACCGTCACGGGCAGGCTGCGGGCGGCGCCCGCGCGCAGGGCGGAGGCGTCCACGGTGGCGCTGAAGTCGCCCGCGCGCAGCTCGTCGACGTCGCCCGCGCGCGCCTCGACGACGACGCGCACGGCCCCCACCTCGCCCACGATGAGGCCCGCGGGCACGTTCACGACCTCGACGGGCACGGCCTCCTCGGTTTCGACGGGCACGGTGGCCGCCACGCGCGGGTTCTCCACGTCCTCGACGGCGAACCAGAGGGCGAAGGCGGCCACGAGGCTGCCGATGGCGAGCAGCCAGTGGCGCGCGACGGCGCCGGCCATGGCCCCGGCGAGGAAGCGGGTGTTGATCCCGAGGGCGCGCACGCGGTTCCCGAACTCACCCATGCGCCGCCAGCCCGCCGGGCCCCTCCGCGCCGGGGCCGGGCGCGGAGACGAGGCGCGTCATGCGGCGCTTCAGCTCCGTGGCGAGGGGCGCGCCCGCCTCGATGTGTTCGAGCCGCCCGCCCTGGGCGATGCTGACGCCGCCCGTCTCCTCGGAGACGACGACGGAGATGGCGTCGGTCTCCTCGGTGATGCCGAGGGCGGCGCGGTGGCGCGTGCCCAGCCCGTATTCGCCCTCCGGCAGATCGTGGGCCAGGGGCAGCTCGCAGGAGGCCGCCACCACGCGGTCGTCGCGGATGACGGCGGCCATGTCGTGCAGCGGCGAGTTGGGGAAGAAAATGCCAGCCACGAGCTCGGGCGAGACGCGCGCATCGACGCGCACGCCCGTCTCCACCACGTCCCGCAGCCCCGTCTCGCGCTCGAACACGAGCAGCGCCCCGTGGCCGTCGCGCGCCATGCGCAGGGCCGATTCGGCCACGGCCTCGATGGCCTCGTCGCGCGGGCCGCGCGCCAGCAGGTCGCGGATGCCGGTGCGCCCCAGGCGGTCGAGCCCGCGCCGCAGCTCCGGCTGGAAGACCACGGCGGCCCCCACGATCAGGGCCACGAGGCCGTTCTCGAAGAGCCAGTTCACGGCGGTCAGCTCGAAGGCGCGGCCGAGGATGACGACGGCGAGCACGACCACGCCCGCGCCGCGCAGCAGCGTGATCGCGCGCGTGCGGCTGAGCAGGCGGAAGATGGCGAAGAGGGCGGCGGCGATGAGCAGCACGTCGATCGCCGCCGAAAGGTCGAATTGGCCGAGGACTTCGCGTGCCTGCTGGAAGTCCATGCTCACCGCCCGCGGCGCGCGCCGCGCCCTGCCGCGCGGCCATCATAGCGAACGCGCGGGGCCGGATGCTCAGACGGGCGGCGTCGCGAGGCCGAGCAGGAAGGCGACGGCGGCGGCCTGCGCCCACACGCGGTTCTCCGCCTGCTCGAACACGATCGAGTCGGGCGACTCGATGACCTCGTCCGTGATCTCCTCGCCGCGGTGGGCGGGCAGGTCGTGCATGATGAGCGCGCCGGGGGCGGCGCGGGCAGCCAGCGCCTCGTTGAGCTGGTAGCCGGCGAAATCGACGCGGCGCCGCTCGGCCTCGCGCTCCTGGCCCATCGAGACCCAGGTGTCGGTGTAGAGGGCGTCCGCGCCACGGGCCGCCTCGGCGGGGTCGTCGGTGAGCAGGAAGGCGCCGCCGCTCGCCTGCGCGCGCGCGCCCGTCTCGGCCAGCACGGTCTCGTCCGGGCGGTAGCCGCGGGGCGTGGCCAGACGCACGTCCATGCCCAGCGAGGCCGCCGTCACGATGAGGCTGCTGGACACGTTGTTGCCGTCGCCGATGAAGGCCAGCGAGCGGCCCCGCGGGTCGCCCAGCCGCTCGCGCAGCGTGAGCAGGTCGGCGAGCGCCTGGCAGGGGTGCTCGGCGTCGGTGAGGGCGTTCACGACGGGGATGCCGGAGTGGCGCGCGTACTCCTCCACGATGCCCTGGCCGTAGGTGCGCACGGCCACCACGTCGACGTAGCGGGCGAGCACGCGGGCCACGTCCTGGATCGCCTCGCGCTCGCCCAGCCCCACCTCCTGCGGCGCGAGGTAGATGGTTTCGCCGCCGAGGTGGCGCATGCCCACCTGGAAGCTGACGCGCGTGCGCAGCGAGGGCTTTTCGAAGAGGAGCGCGAGCGTGCGCCCCTCCAGCAGGCGGCGCGGCGCGCGCTTCAGCCCCTCGGCGGTCTCCAGCAGGAACCCGATTTCGGACGGCGTGAGGTCGGCGGCGGCGAGCAGATGGCGCATCCTTCGAGTCTTGGGGACGCCCCCGCAACGGGCAACGCGCGCCCCTTCCGCGCGCGTTTGGTACGATCGGGGCGGCGCAGGGGTGTAGCTCAGCTGGTAGAGCATCGGCCTCCAAATCCGAGTGTCGCGGGTTCGAGTCCTGCCACCCCTGCCAGCCGCGTTCCTTCGCACTTGCCGCAGGGGCGCGCGCTCCCCTACGATCAACGCGGGCCCAGGTGGTGGAACCGGCAGACACGCTGTCTTGAGGGGGCAGTGCCCGATTGGGCGTGTGAGTTCAAATCTCACCCTGGGCACCAAGCGGCGCCGTGGCCAAGTGGTAAGGCAGAGGTCTGCAAAACCTTCATCACCGGTTCGATTCCGGTCGGCGCCTCCAGCCGCCATTCGCCCCTCCCCCACGGAGCATCGCCCATGACCTTCGCCGACACCGTCGCCCGCGCCCGCGCCGCCAACCGCGCCCTGCTTTCGGAGGTGGAATCGAAGGCGGCGCTGGCCGCGGCGGGCGTGCGCGTGACCGCCACGGAGCTGGCGCGCTCGCGCGAGGAGGTGGCGGCGCTGGCCGAGGCCATGGGCTTCCCCGTGGCCCTCAAGGTGGTCTCCGCCGACGTGCCCCACAAGAGCGACGTGGGCGGCGTGCGCCTGGGCCTCGCCGGCCGCGCGGACGTGCTCGCGGCCCACGACGCCATCATGGCCGCCGTCGGCGCCGCCCGCCCCGATGCGGTCGTCGAGGGCGTGGCCGTGCAGGAGATGGCCGCCCCCGGCGTGGAGGTGATCGTGGGCGTGACGGCGGACCCGCAGTTCGGCCCGGTCATGATGTTCGGCCTCGGCGGCATCATGGTGGAGGTGATGGGCGATGTGGCCTTCCGCCTGGCCCCCCTCGGCGCGGGCGACGCGCGCGACATGATCGACGAGATCCGGGGGCGTCCGGCGCTCGACGGCGCGCGCGGGCGGCCCCCCGCCGACCTCGACGCGCTCGCGGACGTGCTGGAGCGCGTCTCCGCCTTCGCGGCGGCCCACCCGGAGGTGCGTGAGCTGGACCTGAACCCCGTCATCGCCTCGCCCGACGGCGCCGTCGCCGCCGACGCGCGCATCGTGCTCGCGGAGGGCTGAGATGGGCGTGCCCGGCCATCCGCTGGACCGCATGTTCAACCCGCGCACGGTCGCGGTGGTCGGCGACAAGGGGCCGAACTACATGTGGCTTCGCAACAACCAGCCCTTCCGCGAACGGGGCGGCAACCTCTATTCCGTGCAGATCGACGAGAAGGAGATCGCGGGCATCGAGGAATTGGGCGTGCCCAACTACCCGTCCGTCGCGGCCATCCCCGATGCGGTCGACTACGCCGTCGTGGCCGTGCCGCGGCACGTCGCGCCCCACGTGCTGCGGGACCTGATCGCGGCGAAGGCGGGGGGCGCGGCCTTCTTCACCTCCGGCTTCGCGGAGACGGGCGAGGAGCTGGGCATCGAGCTGCAGGAGCGGCTCACGGTCATGGCGCGCGAGTCCGGCTTCAACGTCGTCGGCCCCAACTGCATGGGGCTCTATCTGCCGAAGGTCGGCGTGCGCTTCCACCCAGAGGTTCCCGTGGCCGGAGACGGGCGCACGGGCTTCCTCTCGCAGTCGGGCACGCACGGCATCATGTTCAGCCTCGTGATGGGCGCGCACGGGCTGCGCCTGAGCCGCTGCGCCAGCTTCGGCAACGCCATCGCGCTCGACATCCCCGACTACCTCGACTACCTGACGCGCGACCCGGAGACGGACGTCATCGCCATGTACGCGGAGGGCGTGCGCGACGGCCCGCGCTTCGCGCGCGCCCTGCGCGAGGCCACGGCGCGCAAGCCGGTGGTGGTGTGGAAGGGCGGGCAGACGGAGGCGGGCGCGCGCGCCACCATGTCGCACACGGCCTCGCTGGCCGCGCCCCACGCCGTCTGGCGCGGCATCATGCGCCAGTGCGGCGCCATCCCCACGGACGGCCTCGACGAGACGGTCGACGTGGTGAAAACGCTGCTCGACGCGAAACCGGCGACGGGCAAGCGTTTCGCCCTCATGGCCATGACGGGCGGGCAGTCGGTCTCCATGACGGACGCCTTCGCGCGCGAGGGCTTCGAGGTGGGGCCGCTGGCGGAGCGCTCCTCCGACGAGCTGGCGAGCTTCTTCAACACCGTCGGCGGCAGCTTCCGCAACCCGCTCGACATGGCGGGCACGGTGCAGGGCAAGGTCGAGGTGCTGGAGCGCATCCTCGCCATCCTCGAGGCGGACGAGACGGTGGACGCCATGGCGATGGAGCAGTCGGCCATGTTCGGGGCGCGGCAGTGGAAGGAGCACCCGGAGCGGCTGGACGCCCTGCTGGACGCGCTGGCGGCCCACGCCGAACGCTCGGCCAAGCCCTTCCTGATGGTGATGCATCCGGCGCACGAGGAGGCCTACGTGGCGGAGCTGCGGCTGCGCTTCGCGGAGCGGCGCATCCCCCTCTTCCCCAGCTTCGAGCGCGCCGCCGCCGCCGCGCGGGCGCTCCCCCACGCCATCCGCGCCTAACGCTCGGGGCAGGCGGCGCAGCGCGCGAGGGCGCGGTGGGGTTCGGAGGCGGTCGCGCCCGCGCGCGCGAGCATGGCGCGCAACCGCCACAGGGGCAGCCCCATGACCGCGCAGTAGCAGCCGTTGAGCGCCGCCACCGCGCCCGCGTCCTCGTCCTGGATGGCGTAGGCCCCGGCCTTGTCGAGCGGGCGTCCGCTGGCCACGTAGGCGGCGATGGCCCCGTCGGCGAGGTCCGCCAGCCGCACCGTGGCGACGCTGACATCGCTGGCCGCGCCGTGCGGCCACGCGAGCGCCACGCCCGTCGCGACCAGATGCGACCGGCCCCGCAGCGCCCGCAGCATGGCGACGGCGTCGGCGGCGTCGCGGGGCTTGCCGTAGGTGCGCGAGCCGTCGTGCACGATGGTGTCCGCGCCGACGACGATCGCGCGCGGATGGCGGCGCGCGACCGCCTGCGCCTTCCCGCGCGCGAGCCGCCGCGCGTCGTCGCGGGGGTCGCCGCCCGCGCGTTCGTCGATATTGGCGGGGTCCACGGCGAATTCGTCGAGGAGGGCGCGCAGCAGCTCATGGCGGCGGGGCGAGGCGGAGGCCAGCGCCACGCGCACGGGCGGGCTCAGGCGGGAACGCGCGCGAGCCGCGCCACGCACTCGACGTGCGCCGTCTGCGGGAACATGTCGATGGGCGTGACCCGTTCGAGGGCGTAGCCCCCGGCGACGAGGCGGCGCAGGTCGCGCGCCAGCGTGGTGGGGTTGCAGGACACGTAGACGATGACGGGGGGCGCGAGTTCCGCCAGCGCCTCCAGCGCCTCGGGGGCGCAGCCCGCGCGCGGCGGGTCGAGCAACACCACGGAGGGGGACGCGCCCAGTTCGGGCAGCAGCGCCTCCACCTTGCCGCGGCGGAACTCGACGTTCTCCAGCCCGGCCAGGTTGACCTCGGCGTCGCGCAGGGCGGAGGGCGATTCCTCGATGGCGATGACGCGCCCGAAGCGCGCGGCGAAGAGCGCGGCGAAGACGCCCACGCCCGCGTAGGCGTCGACCAGCAGCTCGCCGCGCGGGGGCAGCTCGGCCCCGGCGAGGGCCGCGAGCCGTTCCGCCTGGGCGCTGTTCACCTGGAAGAAGGAGGAGGCGCTCACCTGGAAGCGCCGCCCGCCGAGCTCCTCGACGTAGCGGTCCGCCGCGCCCTCCCCGGCGAGCGCCTCGACGGCGGGCGCGACCAGCGCGGCGCCGGTGGCGGCGTTGTGGCGCAGCTGAATCTGGTGGAAGCCGCGGGCGTGGCCCTGCACGCGCGGCAGGACGCCGTTCACCCACGGGTCCGCGATGGGGCAGTCCGTGACGCGCAGCAGGCCGCGCCCGCGGCGGTGGATGAAGCCGGCGTCGCCGAAGCGGCGTCCCGTGGAGAGGCGCACGTGGTTGCGGTAGGCCCAGGGATCGTCGGCCCCGACCACGGGCCGCACGGGCGCGTCCGCGAGGCCGCCGATGCGCGCCAGCTGCTCGCGCACGATGCCTTCCTTGGCGGCCAGCTGGGCGGGATAGTCGAGGTGCTGCAGCTGGCAGCCGCCGCATTCGCCGAAGAGGGCGCAGCGCGGCTCGACGCGGCTGCGCGAGGGTTCGAGCACGCGCGCGACCACGCCCTCCGCGTAGTCGGAATGGACGCGCTCGACGGTGACCTCGACCAGTTCGCCCGGGGCGGCGAAGTCGACCATGAGCGCCCTGCCGTCGGGCAGGCGCGCCAGCCCGCGCCCGCCCGCCACCAGGCGCTCGACGCGCACGGTGCGGAGGCGCTCCTCCTCGGGGATCTCCTGACGGCGACGGCGGCGGCGGGTCATGCCGCCAGCGTACGCGCGAACCCGCGTAGGCGGCGAACCGTCAGTCGAAGGCGCCCGCGGCGGCGAGGTCGGCGATGCGGTCGGCGTCGTAGCCGAGCAGCTCGCGCAGGACGCGCTCGGTGTCCGCGCCCACCACGGGCGGCGCGCCCACGCGCGCGGGCGTGCGCGAGAGGCGGAAGCGGGAGCCTTCCACCACGCTCTCGCCGTGGAGGGCGTGAGGGGCGCGCGCGAAGTGGCCGCGGTGCGCGAGCTGCGCGTCGCGTTCGGCGTCGCGCGAGCGCAGGACGGCGTGGGCGGGCACGCCCGCGGCCTGCAGGACGCGCTCGGCCTCGTGCGGCGGGCGTTGCTCCGTCCAGGCGGCGATGGCGGCGTCGATTTCGTCCTGCCGCGCGAGCCGCCCGGCGAGGTCCGCGTGCCGTTCGTCGCGGGCCAGGTCGGGCCGTTCGATGGCCGCGCAGAGGCGCGCCCAGTCGCCGTCGCCGCGCACGGCCACGGCCACCCAGTCGTCGTCGCCGCGGGCGGGGTAGACGCCGTGTGGGGCCATGTACGGGTCGCGGTTGCCGAGGCGGCTGGCCACGCGCCCCGTGAGCTGGCAGTCGAGCAGCCAGGGCGTGAGGAAGTGGAGGGCGCTCTCCACCTGCGAGTGGTCGAGGTAGCAGCCCTCGCCCGTGCGGCGGCGATGGTCGAGCGCGGCCAGCAGCGCCGCCAGCGCGAAGCGGGGCGCGACCGTGTCGGTGTAGGCGCCGAAGGGGCCCGCGGGCGCGCGGTCGGGGTCGCCGGTCAGGTCGATGAAGCCGGAGATGGCCGCGCCCATCGTGCCGAAGCCGGAGACGTCGGAGAGCGGGCCGTTCTGGCCGAAGAGGCTGCTGCTGAGCATGATCAGGTCGGGTTTGCGGGCGCGCAGCGACTCGTAGTCGAGGCCCCAGGCGCGGAAGGCGCGGGGCGCGAACGATTCGGCCACCACGTCCACGCGGGCCGCGAGTTCGCGCGCCAGCCCGCGGCCCGCCTCGCTGGAGAGGTTGAGTGCGAGGCCGAGCTTGCCCGCGTTCATGTTGTCGAAGAAGAGCGAGTTCTGGGGCGCGAACACGCCGCCGTGGAAGGGCGCCATGGAGCGCCCCGTGCCCGGGCGCGAGGGCGATTCCACGCGGATCACGGTGGCCCCGTAGTCGGCCAGCACGCGCGTCGTCACCGGGCCCGCCATCACCCACGTGAAGTCGAGCACGCGCAGCCCCTCCAGCGGCGGGGCGGCCTCCGGCGCGGACGGCGGCGCGGGCCGCGGGCGGGGAGGCTCGGCGAGCACGTCCGCCGTGTGCTCGCCGAGGCGGGGCGTGGGGCGTTCCGCGCGCGCGGGCGCGTTCGACAGGCGCACGGCGGGGCCGGGGTGGCGCGCCTCGCGGCTGGCCACGGGCAGGGCGCGCCAGTAGCCGCGCGCCTCCAGCTGCGGGTTCTCCAGCGTCTCGGGGACGGTGGCCACGGGCAGGATGAGCAGACGGCGGCGCAGCGCCTCCGCCAGCAGCTCCGCCTTCGTCTTCGTCTTCAGGAAGGCGTCCACGATGCCGAGCACGCGCTCCAGCTCGGACTGCGGCTCCTCGCCGCGCTGCAGCAGGGCGGCGTAGCCGATCCAGTCCTTGTCGCGCGTGGCCGCGTCGCAGCCGCCCTCCTCGTGAATCCACTGCATGAGGCGCGCGGTGAAGGGGCCGACGGAGTGGCCGAAGAAGAAGGTGAGGGAGACGCAGCCGTCCTTCGCCTCCCAGACGAGCTTGAGCAGGACGGGGCCGACGACGGCGCCGCCCGCCACGCGCACCGTCTCCGGCGCGCCCCCGACGGCGTTCACGAGCTGCCCCATGGCGCCCAGGTTGGCCGACTGCTGGGCGGAGACGTCGACGTGCTGGCCGAGGCCCGAGCGCTCCCGTTCGGCCAGCGCCACGAGGGCCGCGCCCGCCGCCTCCGCCCCCGCGTGTGCGAACGACTGGGGCACGCTCACGCGCACGGGGGGCCGGTCCGCCGAACCGGCGATGTGCACCGAGCCCGAAGCCGCGGCCACGGTGAGGTCGGTGGCCGCGTTGCGCGCCTTCGGCCCGTCCCCCCCGAAGGCGCTGATGGAGACGTACACGAGCGCCGGATTGACGGCGGCGAGGTCGTCGTGGCCGAGGCCGCGCGCGGCCATCGCGCCGGGGTCGGCGGACTCGACGAGGACGTCGGCGGATGCGGCCAGCCGCAGCAACGCCGCGCGCCCGTCGGGAGCGTCGAGGTCGAGCGCGACGCCGCGGCGGTTGCGCGCGTACGCCGCCCAGAAGAGCGAGCGCTCGCCCGCGGGCGCGGCGTCCGGCGGCAGCAGGGGCGGGACGTGGCGCGCGCTCGACCCGCCGGGCGGCTCGACGAGGATCACGTCCGCGCCGAGCTCCGCCAGCACGTGGCCGCAGAGCAGGCCGCGCTCGTCCGTCAGGTCGAGCACGCGGTACGGGCTGAGCATGGCGCGGATGGTAGCAGGAGCGTTCCGGCGGCGGTCAGCCGCGGCAGGAGGCGCAGCGGCCGTACAGCTCGGCGCTGTGGGCGTCGAGCGCGAACCCGGCGGCGGCGGCGTTGCGCTCGATGGCGTCGTCGAGCGCGGGGTCGCTGAACTCGGCGACGGCGCCGCAGCCGCCGCAGATGAGGTGGTGGTGGTGCTCGCCGCTGCCGGCGCGCTGGTAGCGCACGCCGCCGTCCTCCAGGGGCAGGCGGCAGACGAGCTCGAGCTCGGACAGCAGCTTGACCGTGCGGAAGACGGTGGCGCGCCCGATGTCGGGCAGGCGCGCGCTCAGCTGCTCGATGGTGAAGGGGCGCGGGCTGTGCGCGATGGCGTCGAGCACGGCGCGCCGCGTGGCGGTGAGGCGGTGGCCCGTGTCCTCGAGGCGCGTGGCGGAATCCGTGGCCGTGCTCACCGGTTCAGTCTGCTTTCGCGCGAAGGGGCTGTCAACGGCCCGCCAGCGTGATTTGACACAAAGTATCACCATCCCCATGATACGCAGTCGCAGTTGAGACTCTGAATCAACGAGGAGCCCACGATGAACCGCATCCGTGTCCCGAAGCCCGCGCTCGCCGCGATCCTGATCGGCGCGCTGGCGCTGGCCGCCCTCGCCTGCGGGAGCGACAGCACCAACAGCGACAGCGCCAACAACGACGACGGTGGCGACGAGCGCCTCACCATCGTCGCCACCACCAGCATCGTGGCCGACCTCGTGGAGCGGGTCGGGGGCGAGCGCGTGGACGTGACCTCCGCCGTCCCCGCCGGGGCCGACGCGCACACCTTCGCGGTCACGCCCAGCCTCATCGCCCGTGCGAGCGAGGCGGACCTGCTGGTCGTCGTGGGAACCAACTTCAGCGGCGTCGAGGACCAGCTCGCGGAGCACGCGGGCGGCGCGGTGCTCACGCTCACCGACGGCATGGCCCTGGGCCCCTTCGCCCTCGCGCACGCGGACGAAGAGGACGAGCACGATGACGGGGATGAGCACGGGCACGAGGAGGAGGACGGCGAGCACGACGACGGGGACGAGCATGGGCATGAGGAGGAGGAGGACGGCGAGCACGACGACGGGGACGAGCATGGGCATGAGGAGGAGGAGGACGGCGAGCACGACGACGGGGACGAGCATGGGCATGAGGAGGAGGAGGACGGCGAGCACGACGACGGGGATGAGCACGGGCACGAGGAGGAGGACGGCGAGCACGACGACGGGGACGAGCATGGGCATGAGGAGGAGGACGGCGAGCACGATGACGGGGACGAGCATGGGCATGATGCACACGACCACGGGAGCGTCGACCCGCACTTCTGGATGAACATCGATTTCGTCATCGAGGCCGTGGACGCCATCCGCGGGCAGCTGGCGCGGCTCGACCCGGCGGGCGCGGACGCCTACCGCGAACGCGCGGATGCGTACGCGGCGGAGCTGCGCGCGCTCGACGCCGAAATCGCGGCCACGCTGGCGGACCTGCCGGAGGAGCGGCGCTACCTCGTTACCTTCCACGACGCCTACGGCTACTTCGCCGCGCGCTACGGGCTGACCATCCTCGGCTTCGTGGTGGAGGGGCCGGAGGAGGAGCCCGCGGCGGGCGCCCTCGCCACGCTGGTGGAGCGCATCGGGGCGCTGGGCGTACCCTTCATCTTCACCGAGCCGCAGTTCAGCGCGCGCGCCATCGAACAGGTGGCACGCGACAGCGGGGCCACGGTGCGGACCATCCCGTCGGGGTCGCTGGCCGAGGAGTATCCGAGCTATGTCGAGTTCCTTCGCGCCATCGCCCGCGGCATTGCCGAGTAGCGCCGCGCCCGCCGTCGCGGTCGAGCGCCTGACCACGGGCTACCGCGGCGCGGCGGCCATTGAGGACGTGTCGTTCGCGCTGCCGCGGGGCGCGTTCCTCGGGCTGCTCGGCCCCAACGGCTCCGGCAAGAGCACGCTGATCAAGGCCCTCGCCGGGCTGCTGCCCGCGTGGGCGGGGAGCGTGCGCGTGCTGGGCGGCCCCCCGCGCGAGGCGCGCGCGCGCACCGGCTACATGCCCCAGACCGAGGACGTGGACTGGCATTTCCCCGTGACCGCGCGCGAGGTGGTGGCCATGGGCCTCTACCGGCGCTCCCTCGGGCCCGGGCGGCTGCGGCGGCGCGGGCGCGAGCGCGAGCGCGTCATGGCGGCCCTCGAACGGCTCTCCGCGGCGGACCTCGCGGACCGCCAGATCGACGAGCTGAGCGGCGGCCAGCAGCGCCGCGTGCTGCTCGCCCGCGCGATCGTGAAGGCGCCCGACGTGCTGCTGCTGGACGAGCCCACGGCGGGCCTCGATCCCCCCGCCGAACGGGAGCTGCTCGACCTGCTCGGCGAGCTCGCCGCGGGGGGCGCGACCGTCGTCCTCTCCACCCACGACATCACCTGCGTGAACGAGCGCTGCGACTGCGCGCTCTGCCTGAACCGCACGGTCACGGCCTTCGGGCCGCCCGACGAGGCGATCACGGAGGAATCGCTCGGCCGCACCTTCGCCGGGCACGTGCTCGTGCTGGGCCGCGACGGGCGGCGGCTGGCGGTCGCGCCCCACGATTCCCACGAGCCGCCGGAGGGCGAGCGATGATCGACTGGCTGGCCGATCCCTGGCAGTTCGAGTTCATGCGCCGCGCCCTGCTGGCGGGGGCGCTGGTGGCGATGGCGGCCTCCGTGGTGGGCGCGTTCGTGGTGGCCAAGGGGCTGGCCTTCCTCGCCGACGCCGTGGCCCACACCTCGCTGGCGGGGGCGGCCATCGCCTTCCTCGCGGGCGGCGGCTCCGTGGTCATCAGCCTGGGGGCGGCGGGGGCGGCGGGGGCGACCGCCGTGGGCGTCTCCTTCCTCACGCGGCGGGCGCGGCTGCGCGAGGACACCGCCATCGCCCTCCTCTTCGTCGCCCTCTTCGCCCTCGGCATCCTGCTCATCAGCCGCGCGCGCAACTACACGCTCGAACTCACATCGTTCCTCGTGGGGGGCATCCTCACCACGCCCGTGGAGGACATCGTGGTCATGGGCGCGCTCGCGGGCGTGGTCGCCATCGTCACGCTCGTGTTCTACCGTGAGCTGCTGTTCACGGCCCACGACCCGACCATGGCGGCGGCGGCGGGCGTGCCCGTGGCCGTCGTGCAGACGGGGCTCATGGCGCTGGTGGCGATCGCCGCCGTGGCCGCCTTCCGGCTGGTGGGCGTGGCCCTCGTGATGGCCATGCTGGTGGCCCCCGCGGCCACGGCGGCGCTGCTCGTGCGGCGCATCCCCCTGATCATGGCCGGGGGCGCGCTCTTCGGCCTCGCCGCCGTGGTCGTCGGGCTCTACGCCTCCTTCCACGCCGACGTGGCCGCCGGGCCGGCCATCGTGGTCGCATCCGTCGCGTTCTTCGCCATCGCCTTCATGTGCTCGCCGCGCGGGCTGGGGCTGGCGCGATTCCCACGCCGCCGCTGACCCGCCGCGGCGTGGTAGGCTGCGGCGCCGCAACGATGGCAGGAGGTCCGCCATGGCATCGACGAAGGCGCCCACGATCGAGGAACTGCTGGAGACGGAGGCGATCAAGCGCGTCCGCATCCTCTATTCGCACTACCTCGACATGGGCAAAATCGACGAGCTCGTCGACCTGTTCACGGATGACGGCGTCTGCGAGTTCGGCCCCAACTACGGCGGCGACTGGGTGGGCAAGGAGCGCATCCGCACGGGCTTCGAGGAGTTCCAGGGCGGGGACGGCCCCTTCACCGGGGCCATGCACGCCAACACCAACCCGTGGATCGAGATCACCGGCCCGGACACGGCCACGGCCCGCTGGTACCTGCTCGGGCTGTCCATCGAGGGTCGTCGCGCGGAGACGCTCTGGGGCCCCGCGCTCGGCCACTCCCCGGGCGACCCCGCCGAACCGAACCCGCTCATGCTCATGGGCATCTGCGACGACGTCTACCGCAAGGTGGACGGGGCGTGGAAGATCGCGCGCACCTACATCGATTTCGTCTGGCCCAACCGCAACTACCACGCCCCGCGCGACGGCTAGCCGCTGACCGCCGGGCCCGGACGTTCGGGCGCGAGCCGCTCCGGGCAGGTGGGGCATGGCCCCATCGCGGCGTGGTAGGCTGCGGCGACGCAACGACGGCAAGGAGGCCCGCCATGGCATCGACGAAGGCGCCCACGATCGAGGAACTGCTGGAGATGGAGGCGATCAAGCGCGTCCGCATCCTCTACTCGCACTACTTCGACATGGGCGAGATCGACGAGCTCGTCGACCTGTTCACGGACGACGCCGTCTGCGAGTTCGGCCCCAACTACGGCGGCGACTGGGTGGGCAAGGAGCGCATCCGCAAGGGCTACGAGGAGTTCCAGGGCGGGGGCGGCCCCTTCACCGGGGCCATGCACGCCAACACCAACCCCTGGATCGAGATCACCGGCCCGGACACGGCCACGGCCCGCTGGTACCTGCTCGACCTCTCCCTGAGCGGCCCCCCCGAGCAGAACCCGCTCATGCTCATGGGCGTCTACGACGACGTCTACCGCAAGGTGGACGGGGCGTGGAAGATCGCGCGCACCTACATCGATTTCGTCTGGCCCAACCGCGACTACCGTGGCCCGCGCGACGGCTAGCCGCTAGCCGCCGTGGGCGGAGCGGCTCAACCCCGAGCGTCGGGCGCGAGCCGCTCCGGGCAGTATGCGCTGCTGATGGGGCAATACCGGCACTCTTCGTAGCTCGGGACGCGGTGCACGTCCGCATCGGGGCCAGCAAGGACGTTCAGGAAGTAGGGAAGCCGCTCATAAAGCTCGTCAGCCTCCCGGGGGCTGAAATCCCTGTCCGGCCCGTCCTTGTAGATGAGGCGTCCCCGGAAGCGCACATCCTCGTACTCAGCGCGATTGGAGCGGGGCAGGAGCGCCATGGGCAGGAGCACCTGGTGACTGTGCCAGGCACGCGGCTTGCCCGTCTTCAACTCGAGCACGATGGCGTCGTCGTCGCGGAAGGCGAGCAGGTCGGGCGTTCCGCCGATCACGACGGCGGGGGAATCCTCGTGACGAGCGCTGAACTTGTTCTGGTTCTCGATTTTGACGCGGTATCCATCGGCGTTCAGGGCCTGATGCGTCTCACGCCGAAGTTTCGTGTGATCGGCCCTCCACGTCGTGAAGTCGCCGCCTTCCAGTTTCTCGAAGCGGTAGTAGTTGGTCTGGAACCAGACCGCCCAGTCGCAGCTATTCTCGCCGCTCACCCACGGAGCGAGCCACGTCAGCCAGACATAGGGTTCGTCACGGGGGATGGCTTCGGCGGGCGCGGACACCTCAGGACGCCGCCGCCGGGGCGACCGCGTCCTCCAGCCCGCGGGGCACGCGCGGCGTCTCCACCCGCTGCAGCTCGGCCAGCACGTGGTCGAAGCGCTCGCGCCGCTCGGGCGTGTCCACGGGCATGCCGAAACCGATGCGGCTGGCGTACTCGCGGTGTTCGCGCACGAACTCCGGCAGGCGCTCGTAGGTCGAGGTCTGGGCGAAGCCGCGCAGCACGTCCTCGGGGATGACGCGGCGCATCTCGTCCCACTTGCCCTGCAGCGAGAGGGAGTGGAGCTGCATGCCGAGGTCCTTCCAGCCGTGGATCTCGAAGACGTCGTGGTAGCTGCGCGTGGAGCCGTAGAAGGAGATGGGCTGGCGCAGGGCCTCGAGGCCGCGCTCGATCTCCGATTCGTCCTCGCCGAAAACGGTGAAGCCGCCGCCCGACACCTCGATGTCGCGCCAGCCGCGGCCCGAGCGGCGCAGGCCGATGGCGATGTTGGGCAGCACCACCTCGCGCATGTACTTGTCGGTCATGAAGCCGTGGGGCAGGACGCCGTCGGCCACCTCGCCGGCGGCGCGCGCCATGCCCTCCCCCACGCAGGCGAGCAGCACCTTCGGCGCGGGATGGTCGATGGGGCCGGGGCTGAAGGTCGGGTTGATCAGCGTGAACTGGTAGTGCTCGCTCACGTGGTCGGGCTTCTCGCCCGTCGCGAACGTGTTCCAGATGGCCTGCAGCGTGCGGATGTAGTCCTTCATGCGCGGGGCGGGCGGCACCCAGGGGACGCTGAAGCGGCGCTGGTTGTGGCCCTTCACCTGGCTGCCGAGGCCGAGCGCGAAGCGGCCCCCGCTCAGCTGCTGCAGGTCCCACGCTTGCATGGCCAGGATCATGGGTGCGCGCGGGAAGGCGATGGTGACGGAGGTGCCGATCTCCACGCGCTCCGTGGCCGCCACCGCCAGCGTGGCCGCCAGCATGGAATCGTGCGCGGTCTCGGCCACGCCCGCGAAATCGTAGCCGAGCTCCTCCGCGCGGCGCGCGTGCGCCTCCGCCTCCCCGAGCCAGCCGCCGCCGAAACTGGTGCCAACCTTCATCGCGTCCATCCTTTCGCCGCGCCCGAACCGACGCGCGCGCCGATTGTACGCGACGGGCGGCTAGCGGCGGCGGCCACGCTTCGCGCGCGGGCGGGCGCGGGTGCGGCGGCGAGCGGCGGGCGTCGGCGCATCCAGCAGGGCGGCGATGGCGGCCAGCTCCTCTGGCGCGTTCGCGTTGCGGAAGCCGCGCAGGTCGGGATCGACGCGCGCCAGCGCCTCCTCGCCGAGCAGGAGCGCATCCAGCCCGGCGAAGGCGTCGGCGACCTTGTTCACGCCCGCCGCGAGGGCGGCCTCGGCGGCGGCCAGACACGGCTCGCGGCGGTAGGCGGCGGCGAGCGGCTGGCGGAAGCCGCCCACCTCCGGCAGCACGGCGTCGCGCTCGCCCAGCGCCCCCACGACGCGCTCCACCACGGCCGGGCCGAGCAGGGGCGCGTCGCAGGAGGCGACGAAGCAGACGGGCGCGGACGCCGCCGCCAGCCCCGCGGCGATGCCCGCGAGCGGCCCGCGCTGCGGCTCGCGATCCTCGACGACGGCCACGGGCAGGGCGGGGTGCATGGGGGGCAGCGCCCGCCCCGCCGCCGTCACGATCACGATCTCGTCCACGACCGGCGCGAGGGCGTCGCGCACCCACTGCAGGAGGGGGCGTCCACGCAGCGCGGCGGAGGCCTTGTCGGAGCCGAAGCGCGCGCTCCGCCCGCCCGCCACGATGATCCCCGCGAGCGCGCCCATGCCCGCAGGGTACGCCACAGCATCGGGTGCGATGGGGCTCGGCGAGGCGGGGGGCGGCGGCGTCAGTCCTGTTTCCGCAGGATGCCCACGCCACGGCACACATCGCCGTCGATCATGTACAGCACGATCCAGCCCCGGGGGCGGCTCTCGTGGCGCTCATGGACGCCCCCGGCGATCTGCTTGCCGGCATGGGGTGCGTGGCAGATGGCGAGGACGAGGTTCTCAACGCGCCGTTTGTCTCCCCCGGACAAATTCCTGAACCCGGAGTCGATGGCGCTCCAGTCGAACGTGTACATCACGCACTATGGACGCTTTCACCTCGCTCTATCTGGGCGCTGTCTAGCAGTGTTCAAACAGCCTGAGGGGGCTGAAGGGGCGCATCCTGTCCCGTGGGATGCGCCCCTTCTTCATGCCTAGTCGCCGCAGTGGTGGACGATATTCCGCCATGCAGAAGAATTTTTGAGTTCTCTTACATCGAACGTATATTCTTCGATGTGGAATTCACGCGTCGATTTGTCGGAGATTGCGGTGACGATTGCTTCCACATTTTTCCCCGTCACTACGGCAATCTTGAACCCATTACTAATCTTCGTAGTTCGCCACTCGACCTGCTTTTCCTCATCTTCCCGTTGATTTATCCACCATATTCTGTAGTTCCTATCATTGATCACGTTGTTGATGTATCCGAATGCGAAGCTGGGATTTCCAGCTTCGCATTCGAACTCCATAAATGCGGAACGTTCTGCCACCATGTCTACTGTGATGCTGTTGCGGTCTTCCTCAATCACGATTTTATTTCGTGCGTCGATTCGATTGCCGATCGAAATACGTATTCGCGTGTGCCCGTTTCTTTGTGCTTCGTACATCAGACCGTTCGTGTGCCTTGGAACGTCCGACCATACAATAGTCGTAGGACCATCGGAGCTCATCCCCATGAAGGGCGTCGGAGGGACACAGCCATATTCCTGAAGGTCCCACGTTGTGATAGTTGTTCCATCATCAGCGTGGTCATGGTACGTGTAGGGATCGTGGGTTCCTTTGTGTGTTTCATTGGGATCGTGGTTACAAGTCCATTCGTCCAGCGCGCGTGATTGGGCAACCATTCTTTCCCATCGATTGGATTTCGTGATGGTGGGGGTGGCTGTAGGGGCAACCGTAGGGACAGCCGTGGGAGTGGGAGTGGGAGTGGGAGTGGCCATGGGAGTGGTCGTGGTAGAACAGGCGAGAGCCATGAGGCTCAGCAGGCCCATGAAGAATGCGACGAGATTTCGTTCCCTAGTCATTGTTCATCCTTCTTCGATGCTGGTGAGCCTCTTTTCAACGTCAACGAAGCGGCTAAGGCCCGCATCGTAGACATTGCGTTCGAGGTCGCTGGTGCGCTGCTTCAAGCGAACCAACTCGCCCGTAAAGGCGCTGCCGGACTTCTGCTGCTCCAGCGCACGCCATGCGCCGCAATCTCCCTCGCCCGCGCGATGTCGGCGGCGCTGAGTTCGTCGTCGGAGACGCCCGCGAAACAGTAGGGAATCTCCTCGCCGTATTCGACGGCGTTCCATCCGGCCCCGTACGACCATTCGGAACCCGCGCCCAGCTGTCCGATGACTTCATCGACGAGCCTGAGTTCGGGGACGGTGAACATGGAAACGTCGGCGCCGCTCACGGGAACGAGGCACGCCCGGTCCCGCTCGCTTTCGACGACGGCGCGCCCCTCTTCGACGAGGGCGTCGAACGCTTCGTCGAACCCCGCCGGAACGGGTCCGCGCGGACCCTTGACGTACGAACTGCCGGTGATCGAGCGGCCGAGCCGGTCGTAGGCGCCGAAGTCGCTGAGGTACAGCGCCGTGGCGAGCGCATCCCCCCCGAACGACGGGCGCTGGAGGCACGCCCCGGCGACGTACAGCATGAGATCGCGAAGGCGCGCGGGGTCGCGCCGTTCCCCGGACATGGCGGTCATGGTAGCACGGCCCGCGCCGGGGCCGCGCGCTACTTCGGGGCGACGACGGCGCCGGTCTCCACGCCGATGCCCGCGAGCAGGGCATGGATGGCGCGCGCCTTGTCCACGATGCGGCCCGCCTCCTCGCGCACGGCCTGGCGCCCGTCGCACAGCGCCTCCGCGGGGTTGCTGTGGACGTCGAACTCGAGGCCGTTCGCGCCCGCCGCCACGAAGCCGTAGGAGACGCGCTCCACGAGGGCGCGGTCGCCGGAGCTGTGCGAGGGGTCGGCGATGAGGGGCAGGTGCGACTTGCTGCGCACGAGCGGGATCATGGAGATGTCGGCGGCGAAGCGCGTCTCCGCCTCGAACGACTTGATGCCGCGGTAGCAGAGAATGACGTTGGGGTTGCCGGAGCCGCCGGAGCGCCCCTCGCGGTCGATGCCGGACATGATGTAGGCAGCGGCGCAGAGCCACTCGTTCATGTCGTTGCCGAAGCCGTGCTTGAGCACGACGGGCGTGCGGATGCGGGCCAGCTCCTCCAGCAGGGGCGAGTACTGGGCGCTGCGCGCGCCGATCTGGATGACGTCCACGCCCGCCGAGAGGAAGGCGTCGAGGTGGCGCAGGTCGATCAGTTCGGAGACGACGGGCAGGCCCGTGGCCGCCTTCATGGCGCGCACGATCTCGAGGCCGCGCGCGATTTCGAGGCCGCGGTAGTCGTAGGGGCTGGTGCGCGACTTGTCCACGAAGGCGCGCAGGATGTCCACGCCCGCGTCGCGCGCCGTGTGGGCGGACTCGACGGCCTGCGCCTCGCTCTCGATGGCGCAGGGGCCGCCGAAGATGGTGAGGTTGCCGCCGCCCACGGGCACGCCCGCC
This sequence comes from Tepidiformaceae bacterium, assembly GCA_958295975.1. Taxonomy (GTDB): domain Bacteria; phylum Chloroflexota; class Dehalococcoidia; order Tepidiformales; family Tepidiformaceae; genus UBA2991. The sequence goes on from OY282446.1 coordinate 1,916,658, forward strand.
ACGTTCACGACGGTGTCCTCGTGGTGGAAGCTGCGGCTGGCGTCCTTGTACTTCTCCGTGATGCGGATGACGCGATCGACGCCGGGCAGTTCGCTCACGCGGCCCTCGTCCACGATTCCGGCGACGCCCTTGACCCCGATCACGATGCTCCCCGTTCCCACGATCGTCTCGCACTGGAGGCCATAGTCGGCGCCGATGCGCTCGATGACGCGGTCGGCCTGCTCGGCCGTGGCCCCTTCGGCCATGTGGATAATCATGTGGCGGCTACTCCGTCGGCTTCGCGACGATCTTGCTACGTCTTCCGTCAACGGGCCAGCGCGCGCGCCCGCGGGGCGGACGTTTCAGAACAGCAGCTGCGTGAGGCGGCGCTGGTATTCGCGCACGAGCGCGCTTTCGAGGCCGAGCAGGTCGAACACGGCGAGCGTCGCCTTGCGCGCCGCGTCGCCGCCGAAATGGCGGTCGAGGCGCACCGATTCGAGCAGCTCGTCGAGCGCCTCCTCGTAGCGCGCGTGGGCGGCCAGCATGACGCCCCAGCGGTAGCGGGCGCGCGGGTCGCCGGGCTCGTGGCGCGCCTCCTGTTCCAGCTCGGCGGCGTCGTGTTTGGCGGAGAACTCCTCGAGGAAGAGGTGGTGGCGCAGGGCCTTGGCGCGGCGGTTGGAGCCCGCGCGCTCGATCAGCTCCTCGGCCTCCTTGCGCTCGCCGCGTTCGAGCAGGACGGCGGCCAGCCCGGCGAGCGCGTCGCCGTTGTCGTCGTCCTCGGCCAGCAGCTCGCGGTAGCGGGCCTCGGCGGCGGCGAGGTCGCCGGTGGCGGCCAGCTCGTCCGCCTCGGCGGCGGCCAGCTCCGCGGGCGTGGCCGTGAGTTCGGCGAAGAAGGCGCGCACCTGCTCCTCCGGCAGGGCGCCCGTGAACTCGCTCGCCACCTCGCCGTCGATGAACGCCTTGACCGCGGGGATGGCCTGGATGTCACAGGCCATGGCGGTGTTCGGGTTGCGGTCGGTGTCGAGCGTGGCCAGCAGCACGTCCTCGCCGAACTCGGCGGCCACCTTCTCGATGACGGGGCTGAGCACGCGGCAGGGGCCGCACCAGTCGGCCCAGAAATCGACGACCACGGGGCGGTTCCGCGATTCCGCGACGACGGCCTCGGCGAAGGTGGCGTCGGTCACTTCGAGGACGGGCGAGGGAGCGGTCATGGGGTTGCCTCCGTGTACGGCGGGAACGCCTCGTCGAGCTGGTCCGCCAGCTGCGCGGGCGTGGCCGCGGGCAGCTGGCAGACCATGTTCGCGCAAAGCCAGGCGGCGGCGCCAGCGGCGGGCGGCTCGCGGCCCTCCAGCAGGGGCTGGCCGTCCGGTGCGTCGGCGGGGGCGAGCGCCAGCCCGGGCGTGAAGCGCCGCGCCGCCTCGCGCTCGAAGGGGGCGCGCGCGGCGGGCGGCCCCACGATGGCGAGCTCGCGCGGGGGCGCGGCCAGCAGGTCCATCACCTGCAGCGTGGCCCCGAATCCGGTGGGCGCGTCGGGGATGCGCGCCTGCGCCGCCGCCACGGCCTCGCGCGCGATCTCCGCGCCGTCCGCGCGCAGGCCGTGGCGGTGGAGCGCGAGCGCCAGTTGGGCGGCGGCGGCCCCGCCGCTGGGCGTGGCCTGATCGAATTGCGGCTTCTGGCGGAAGAGCAGCGTCTCGCTTTCGGCGGAGGTCTCGAAGAAGCCGCCATGCTCGCCGTCGCGGAAGCGCGCGACGATGGCGTCGAGCAGCGCGCCCGCCCAGTCGAGATGCGCGCGCGCGCCCGTGAGCCGGTAGAGCTCGACGAGGCCGAGACCGTAGAAGGCGTAGTCCTCCAGCATCCCGGGGACGTGGGCCGCGCCTTCGCGGCGGGTGTGGAGGAGCGCGCCGTCCGACCACATGCGCTCGCGCACGAAGCGCGCGTTGTTTTCGGCGATGGCGCGCAGGCGGGCGTCGTCGAGCACGCGCGCGGCCTCGGCCACGGCGGCCAGCGCGAGCCCGTTCCAGGAGGCCAGCGCCTTGTCGTCGGTGGCGGGCGGAACGCGGCGCGCGCGCGCCTCGAACAGACTCGCGCGCCAGGCCTCGACGCGCCCGTCGAGCGCGCCCGGCAGCGGTTCGGCGCGGCGCGAGAGCACGTTGCGGCCAAGCAGTTCGGGATGATGGGGATCGTAGAAATTGCCCTCGGGCGTGACCCCGAAGACGCGCGCGCCCGCCTCCGCCTCCTCGCCCAGCACGGCCTCGATCTGCTCGATCGTCCAGAGGAAGAAGCGGCCCTCGACGCCCTCGCTGTCGGCGTCCAGGGCGCTGAAGAAGGCGCCGTCCGCGCCCAGCATCTCGCGTTCGAGCCAGGCCAGCGTTTCGCGCGCGACGCGCTCGTGCGCCGGATCGCCGAAGAGCTGGAAGGCGTGCAGGTAGACGCGCGCGAGCTGGGCGTTGTCGTAGAGCATCTTCTCGAAGTGGGGCACGAGCCACTGGCCGTCGACGCTGTAGCGGGCGAAGCCGCCGCCCAGCTGGTCGTACATGCCGCCGCTGGCCATGCCCCAGAGCGTGCGCTCGAGGAAGGCGCGGATGGCGGCGCGGCGCGGCTCGTCGGGGCGGGCCGCGCGCGCCAGCAGGAACTCGAGGTTGGCGGGCGACGGGAATTTGGGCGCGCCCCCGAAACCTCCCCAGAGGCCGTCGGCGGCGGTCAGCATGGCGTCCACGGCGTCGCCGGCCACGCCCGCGTCGAAGGGCGCCCCGCCCGCCTCGCGCGTGGCCGCCCGCGCCAGCCGGGCGCTGATCTCCGCGGCGGACTGCGCCACCTCCTCGCGGCGCTCCGCCCAGGAGGCGCTGATGGCCTGCAGCAGGCGCGGGAAGCCGGGCCGTCCGTGCGCGTCCTCGGGCGGGAAGTAGGTGCCCGCGAAGAAGGGCTCGCGGTCGGGCGTGAGGAACACCGTCATGGGCCAGCCGCCCTGCCCCGTGAGCGCCTGCACGGCCAGCATGTAGACGCCGTCGATGTCGGGGCGCTCCTCGCGGTCCACCTTCACGTTCACGAAGCGCTCGTTCATCAGCTCCGCGATCTCGTGCGACTCGAAGGATTCGTGGGCCATGACGTGGCACCAGTGGCAGGTGCTGTAGCCCACGGAGAGGAGGACGGGCTTGTCCTCGGCGCGGGCCCTCGCGAAGGCCTCGTCGCCCCACGGGTACCAGTCCACGGGGTTGTCGGCGTGCTGGAGCAGGTAGGGGCTGGTTTCGTCCGCGAGGCGGTTCGGCATGGCCCCAGTGTACGGCGGCGCGGCCTTACGGCGCGGGCGGGAGCAGGTCGCGCAGTTCGGCGGCGTAGGCGCGCTCGACCTCGCGCTCGACGCGCGCCTGGAAGCGGCGGTAGGCGGCCACGAGGGTCTCGGCGGCGGGCGTGAGGGCCGTGCGCCCGCCGCCCGCCCCGCCCACCTCGGAGCGCACGAGCGCGCCCCCCATGTTCGCCTCCAGCTCCTTCACCTTGCCCCAGGCGCGGCGGTAGCTCAGCCCCAGCGCGGCGGCGGCCTCCGCCAGCGAGCCCGTCTCCCCCACCAGCTCCAGCAGGCGCACGCGGTAGTCCGACATGACCAGCCGTCCGTCCGCCTCCAGCCACAGCTTCTGGCGGGGCGCCGGAGTCATCGTCGCACCCCCGCGGGGCCTAGCCGTTGAGGTCGTTGCGGGCGGTCTGCACGGCGTGCACGTGGGCGAAATCGTTGACCGTGAGCACGGCCTGCCGCTCCCCGGCCACGCGCACGGTGGTGATGGACGTGTGGTGCAGGGGCAGCACGTGGTCGATGCGCGCGTCGAGGGCCTCGGCGAGGAAGTTGTTGATCACGCCCGCGTGGCAGGCGACGGCCACGCGACGGCCCTCGCTGGCCGCCGCGATCTCGCGGATGGCCGCGATCACGCGGCGGCGGAAGGCGGGCACGTCCTCGGAATCGGGCCAGGTGGCGTAGAGGCGCGTGCGGTTCTGCTCGCGCATGAGCGCCACGAAGCGCTCCTCGCCGTAGTGGTCGATCACGCCGAGGTGGTCGGGCACGCCGCGGAACTGGTCGATCTCGCACAGCCCCTCGTGCGTCACCGGCTCGAGGCCGTGGTGGGCGGCCACGGCGCGGGCGGTCTCGCGCGCGCGGCTGAGGGGGCTGCACCAGACGGCGTCGAGGGCGGTCCCCGCGAGCCGCTCGCCCAGCGCGCGCGCCTGCTCCCGCCCCAGCGCCGAGAGGGGCGCGTCCAGCACCTCGCCCACGGGCATGTTGGCCGACAGCCGCTGTTCGCCGTGGCGCAGCAGCAGCAGCTCCGCCATGCCCTCCAGCGGGGCGAAGGGGTTGGCGAGATCGACCGCGCGCACGCGGCGCGGCTTCGCGGCGTCGGGCATGGCCCCATGCTGGCATCGCCGCCCCCTACGGGCCAGCGCCGTTGACGCTCGCGCGCTCCTTCCGTAAACTCCGGCCAGCGCCGCCGCGCCCGGAGCCTCCAGTGAAGCTCGCCCCATCCCCGCTTAGGGCAAGTTATGCCCTGTGGCTCGTCGCGCTCGCACTGCTGGGCGCGACGCTCCTCGCGGTTGGGAACGACGCCGCCGCGCAGTCCACCGGGCCGTCCTTCGGCGCCGCCCAGGTCACCGTGGCGGTGGACAGCGCCACGAACCAGCAGGGCGAGGGCAGGGTCACCTGGATCGCCGGCACGGCCCTCGACGCCACCGGCGTCAACCGCCTGCCCACCTTCCCCACGGCCACGGGCGGCACGGGGACCATCACCTACACGCTCACGGCGGATACCACCCGCGGCGTGGGCACGATCCCCCCCGGCCTCACCTTCAACGGGAGCGCCACGCCGCGCCCCACGCTCACGGGCATGCCACCGCCCCCGCGGGCTTCTCCGACACGCACGTGCTCACCTACACCGCCACGGACGCGAACGGCATGACCGCCCAGCTCCCCTTCGTCGTCACCATTGAGGCCGACAGCATGCCGGCCTTCGCGCAAGGCACGTATTCCAAAACCTTCTACGTGGACCGCTACGAAGTCTGGGGCACGCCGCTGGTCGCGGGCGGCAACCATCGCTGGAGCCGCAACCAGTACTCGCTCTCGGGGACCCTGCCAACCAGCCTGTATTACCGGGGGAACGGCCAGCATCTGACCGCCATGACCCCCGCGGCAAGCGGCATGTCCCGGATTTCGACGTTCGCGACGGTGGCGGAGGCGGACTACACCCTCACCTTCACGGACGCCAACGGCGACGAAGACACCACGACGCTCAGGATCACGGTGGCGGACGCAACCAGTCCGGAATTCTTTGAGGACTCCGTCAGGATTCACTGGATCCTCAACGGGAAGGCCCGGAACGCAGCCGTCCCCGCCCTCTCAACCAGCCCACCCATCCCGGTCGTCCTGTCGGGCGCGGGCGGGCCGGGCACGACCTACACGCTCAGCGGAGCGCTGCCGGCCGGGCTCAGCTGGACCGCGGCCACGCGCGTCATCAGCGGCACACCCACCGTGTCCGGCACGTTCCCGCTCACGCTCACGGCCACGGACACCAACGGCGCCAGCGACACGCAGGCCGTCACCATCATCGTGTCGCCGACGACCGCCCCCCGGAGCCTGAGGCGGAGCGCGGCTGACTGCACCACGATCACGATCCGCTGGGCGGCCCCGCGCGGGGGCAACCCGCCATCCGTCGGCTGGACGAACCCGACGATCACCGGCTACCGCATCGAGAGCAGGCAGCGCGGCGCCGCTGGCGGCTGGAGTTTCCTCTCGCAGGTCGCGGGCGCCACGACCAGCTACACCCACTCCAACCTCCCACCCGGCTCGCAGTGGTCCTACCGCGTCCGGGCGCTCACGGCGGGCGGCGTGAACCCGTGGTCCGCCGAGATCCTCGCCTCCACGGACTACAACGCCGCCAGCCCCTTCCGCACGGCGGAGGTGGGCACGGTCATCGCGCTCTTCGCCGAGGGACCCGACGGAGGCGACATCGCGCGCTACCAGTGGTACCGCTCGCCCGATCAGGCGTCGCTGGCCTGGACGCCCATCGCGGGCGCCACCGAGGGGTTCTACGAGGTCACCGCCGCCGACGTCGGGCAGCTCTTCGCATTCGAATTCCGCATCAATCAGTTCTACGATTCGTCGTCGGGCGCACGATTCAACACCGAAGGGGAACCGTTCCGGCTGACGGACCGCTTCGATCCGGTCGTCGCCGACGACTCCCCGTCCTTCGCCACGAGCGGCGAACGCATCCTGGACCCGGGCAGTCCCGTCAACATCCAGCTGCCCACGCCCACGGGCGGCACTGGAACCGTCGTCCACACGCTCACCCCCGACCTGCCCGCCGGGCTCGTCTTCGACGACACCGCCTTCACCATCACGGGCACGCCCCCGCCCGACTGGGCGGGCGACTACGCCTTCACCGCCCGCGACGAGGACTGCGACGCGGCCACCTACGCGCTCGCCATCGGCCCCGAGCCGATCATCCGGGAACCCGAACCGGAGTCGCCCGCGCCGTTCGTCCCGGCGACGCGCTACGGCGCCGTCACCGTCACCGTGGCCGCGGAGGGGAACGCGCCGGAGGACGCGGTCTACGGCGTCCGTCTCGCCTGCGGGCCGTCCGCCTTCACGCCCTCACTGGCCGCCGGGGAGAGCTATACCGCCTCGGTCGTGGCGGGCAGCCTCTGCGCGCTCAGCGTGACCGACCGGCAGGGCGCGTCCGAGGTGCGGGGCGAGTTCAGCGGCCGCCTCATCGGGGAGGGAAGCAGCGCCGCCACCGTCACGCTGGTCCACGAGGCCCCGGAAGAGCGGCTGGAAGCGACGCTCGTGGCGGGCCTGACCTTCGTGCGCTGGCGTGGCCCGGAGACGCCCGTGGCGGAGGCCGTGGCCGCGCTCACGCTGCGCGTCACCGCCGTACACCAGTGGGCCGTGGCCACGCAGTCGTGGCGCTCCTGGTCCCCCGGCGGCGAGGCCATCCCCGGCATGAACACGCTCGCCACGTTCGAGCCGGGCGGCATCTACTTCATCTTCGCCGAAGAGCGGGAGGACGCCGCGAACTGAAGGGCGCGCCGGGATGCGGCCCGTGTGCGCGCGCTGGCGGCGTCAGGCCCGGGCGATGGGCGCGCGCTGGGCGCGGCAGGCGGCCAGCAGCGCGTCGGTGTCCACGGCGAACACGGCGTCGCCCGCGCCCGCCGCCGCCCACACGCGCGGGAAGCGCCCGAGGCTGTCGTCGGCCACCACGTCCCAGCCGTCGGGCAGGCCCAGGGGCGGGACGCCGCCCACGGCGAAGCCCGTGCGCTCCAGCACCTCCGCGGGCGGGGCCAGCCGCAGCCGCTTGCGGGAGACGCCCAGCAGCCGCGCGAGGGCGGCCACGTCGATGCGGCGGTCGCCCGCCGCCAGCGCCGCCGTGGGCCGTCCCTCGGCGAGGAACACGAGCGTCTTCACGATCTGGCCGGGCTCGCAGCCCACGGCGGCGGCGGCCTCCGCGGCGGTGGCGGTGCCCGCGGGGAAGCGCTCGACGCGGCTGGCGATGCCGTGCGCGCGCAGGGCCGCCTCCACGCGCGCCACGCCGTCCGGCGCGCTCACGCCTCCGCCGCCGGGCGCTGGCAGAGGAAGAGGCGCTGGCCCGCGGCGGCGTCCTCCGGCAGCGCGGGCCAGGGGCGCGCCGCGAATCCCGCCCCGCGCAGCGCCGCCAGCCACTCGGCCTCCGTGAACAGCCCCTCCTCGCAGTGGTCGTGCACGCTGCGCACGGCCCCGTCGGGCGTCCGCAGCAGGTAGACCATGTCGACCTCGTAGCGCGAGTCGTCGGGGTCGGCGTCGCGCACCCATTCGAGGTAGCGCAGGGCGCGCCCGTCGGGACCGTCGTGCCCGCCGTGGTCCGTCGAGGGCCGGAAGCTCTCGCGCGTGTAGTCGGGCGCGAAGAGGGCGGCCCCGCCCGGGCGCAGGTGGGTGAAGGCCGTGGCCGCCGTCGCCCGCAGGTCGTCGAGCGTCGTCAGATAGGAGACGGCGTCGTGGACGAACACGAGGTCGAAGGCGCGCCCCAGCCGCAGCGTGCGCATGTCGCCCCGCACGTGCTCGCATTCGGGGTTGATGGCGCGGCTCTGCGCCAGCATCTCCGGCGAACGGTCGGTGAGCGTGCAGGCGAACCAGCGCTTCAGGTGGGAGGCGTTGTTGCCGCCGCCCGCGCCCAGTTCGAGCAGCGTGGCGGCGTCTCCCGCGCAGGCCGACGCCAGCGCCTCGCGGCAATTGGCCGCCTCGTCCGCGTAGTCCGCGGGCGCGGTAAGCAGGTGGAACCAGCCGGCGAGGTCGCGATAGAGGCGCATGTCGGACCATCCCGCGCCGCTCCGGCGGGGCCGCCATCCTACCGCGCGCGCGGCTGGCGGCGTAGCCTTTGGGCATGGCCCGCGTTCGCGCCGACCAGCTCCTCGTTCGCCGCGGCCTCGCCGCTTCCCGCGAGAGCGCGCAGCGGCTGATCATGGCCGGGCGCGCGCGCAGCGGCACGCGCACGCTGGTGAAGCCCGCCACCCTGCTCGACGATGCCGCCCCCCTCGACCTGCGCGAGAGCGAGCGCTACGTGAGCCGTGGGGGGCGCAAGCTGGAGGCCGCGCTCGACGCCTTCGCCATCGACGTGCGCGGCCTGCGCTGCCTCGACGTCGGGGCCTCCACGGGCGGCTTCACGGACTGCCTGCTGCAGCGCGGCGCGGCCTCCGTGCTGGCCGTGGACGTGGGTCGCGGGCAGCTCCACCAGCGCCTGCGCGAGGACGCGCGCGTGACCGTCATGGAGCGCACCAACGCGCGCGCGCTGCCGCCGCTGCCGCCGCTCGATTTCCTCGTCGCCGACGTCTCCTTCATCTCCCTGCGCAAGGTGCTGCCGGCGGCGGCGGCGCGCCTGCCCGCGGGCACGCCCGGCCTGGTCCTGCTGAAGCCGCAGTTCGAGGCGGGACCGGGGCGCGCCCCGGGCGGTGTCGTGCGCGACGAGGCCGTGCGCGCCGAGGTGCGCGAGGCGTTCCGCGCGTGGGCGCTGGGCGAGGGCTGGGAGGTGGGCGGCGCGCTCGATTCGGCGCTCCCCGGCGTGAGCGGGAACCGCGAGATCTTCGTGCGCCTGGCCACGCCCGCCCGCGCGGCGGCGCCGTGCTGAAGCGCGCGCTCGTGCTGCGGCCCGGGGGCATGGGTCCCGCGCTCGCCCTCGCCGATCGCATCGCGGAGGCGTTCGCCCGCGCGGACGTCGAGGTCGCCGTGGCCGACGTCTGGGGTTCCGCGCCGGACGCCCTCGCGCGCGCCGAGCTCATCGTCTGCGCGGGCGGCGACGGCACCGTCCTGCGCACGGCGCGTCTGGCCGTGTCCCACGACGCGCCCATCCTCGGCGTGAACATGGGGCGGCTCGGCTTCCTCACCGGCCTCAGCCCCGACGGCTTCTTCCGCCAGCTCGACCGCATCCTCGCGCGCGACTGGGAGGTCGAGCGGCGGCTCATGGTGGCGGGCACGGTCGTCGGGGGCGCGGAGGCGGGGCTCGCCTTCCACGGCCTCAACGACATCGTGCTCAGCCGCCGCTCGCCCGGCCGCCCCGTCTACGTGGAGCTCGACGTGGACGGCGAGCGCGTGGCCCGCTACCGCTGCGACGGCATGATCGTGGCCACGCCCACGGGCAGCACGGGCTACTCGCTGAGCGCGGGCGGGCCCATCCTCGCGCCCGTCGAGCGCCACCTCGTGGTCACGCCCGTCTCCGCCCACCTCGCCATCGGGCGCTCGCTCGTGCTCGAACCGTCCGCCGTCGTGACGCTCAGCGTGGGTTCGGAGGAGGGCGCCATCCTCACCGTGGACGGGCAGGAGGACGCGCCCCTCGCGGGCGGCGCGCGCGTGGCCGTGCGCGCCAGCGAGCACGTGGCCCGCTTCGCACTGCTGGACCCGTCCTCGTCGTTCTACGGCCACCTCGCCGAGCGCCTCGAGGTGCAGCTCAGCAGCGCCATGAACGACGGGTGATCGAGCGGCTCGCCGTCGCCGATTTCGCCGTGGCGCGCGAGCTCTCCCTCGCGCCCGGCCCGGGCCTGAACGTGATCACGGGCGAGACGGGCGCGGGCAAGTCCCTCGTCGTCGATGCGCTCGACTTCCTCTTCGGCGGGCGGCACGGGCGCGACGTGGTGGCCGCGGGCGCGGAGCGCGCCCTCGTGCGCGCGGAGGTGCGCGCGGGCGGCGAGCGGCTGACCGTGGAGCGCACGGTGCGCCGCTCGGGACGCACGGCGGGCCGCATCGACGGCGAACCCGCGTCCGTCGAGCGGCTGCGGGAGCTCGGCGCGCGCGTCGTCGACATCCACGGGCAGGCCGAACAGCTCACGCTGCTGCGCCCGCCGGTGCAGCTGGCCGCGCTCGACGCCTTCGCCGGGCTGGACGAGCGCCGCGCGCGGCTGTCCGCCCGCGTCCGCGAGCTGCGCGCGGCGCGGCGCGAGCTGGAGGCCGTCAGCGTCGATTCGCGCGAGCGCGAGCGGCTGCTCGACCAGCTGCGCCACGAGGCCGCGGAGATCGAGGACGCCGCCCTCGCGCCCGACGAGGACGAGGCCCTGCGCGACGAGCGCAGCCGTCTGGCCAGCGCCGGGCGGTTGCTGGAGGCCTCGGCGGCGGCGCTGGAGGCGCTTGATGCGCCGCCCCTCGGCGAGGCCGCCGCCGCCCTGCGGGAGATCGGCGAACGCGATCCGTCCGCCGCCGAGCTGGCCGCGCAGGGCGCGCTGCTCGAAGCCACCGCCGCCGACCTCGCCCGTTCCCTGCGCGCCTACCGCGAGACGGTCGCGGACGACCCCGCGCGGCTGGCGGCCATCGCCGAGCGGCTCGACCTGATCGCGCGCCTGCGCCGCAAGTACGGCGAACGCGTGGCCGACATCCTCGCCCACGGCGCGCGGGCGCGGCGGCGGCTGGAGGGGCTGGAAACGGCGGGCGCCTCGCTGGAGGCGCTGCGCGAGCGCGCGGATCGCCTGGCGGAAACGGCGGCGGCGGAGGCCGTCGCGCTCTCGCTGGACCGGCGCGAAGCCGCCGCGCGGCTCATCGCGGCGGTCGCCGCGGAGCTGGCGCGGCTGGAGATGGACGGCGCCTCGCTGGCGGCGGGCTTCGCCTGCGAGGAGGCTCCCGATGGCCTCGTCGCCGCCCTGCCCGACTACGAGGCGGTGACGCCCGACGCGCCGCCCCGCGCGGACGGCGCCGAGCCCTGCCCGCGCGCCTTCACCGAATCGGGCCTCGACCGGCTGGAGCTGCTGGCCTCGTTCAACGCGGGCGCGCCGCCGCGGCCCCTCGCCAGCGTGGCCAGCGGCGGTGAGGCCTCGCGCTTCCTGCTCGCCCTCGCCGTCGTGCTGGGGGCCGCCGCCGGGCCGCGCCTCGTCGTGCTCGACGAAGTCGACGAGGGCGTGGGCGGACGCGCGGGCGCGGTCGTGGGGGAGGCGCTCCGCCGTCTCGCCGCCCGCCATCAGGTGCTGTGCGTCACGCATCTGCCCCAGGTGGCCGCCTTTGGCGAGCGCCACTTCGTGGTCGAGAAGCGCGACGACGGCGCGCGCGCCGCCAGCGGCGTCCGCGAGGCGCGCGGCGGGGAGCGGCTGGAGGAGATCGCGCTCATGCTCGGCGGGGCCACGCCCGCCAACCGCGCCGCCGCCGCCGCGCTGCTGGCGGCCGCGCGCGCGTCTCAGGAGTAGCGCTGCTCCCTCCAGGGGTCGCCGTACATGTGGTAGCCGTACATCTCCCAGAAGCCGGGGCGGTCCTCGGCGATGTACTGGATGCCGCCCACCCATTTCGCGCTCTTCCAGAAGTAGAGGTGGGGCACGACGAGGCGCATGGGCCAGCCGTGCTCCTTCTCCAGCGGCTGGCCGTTGTGCGTGCGCGCGAAGAGCACGCCCTCCGCGAGCAGGTCGTCGATGGGCACGTTGGTGGTGTAGCCGCCGTAGCTGTGCACCATCGCCACCTTCGCCCCGGGCGTCGGGGCGATGGCCTCGTGCAGGGCGCGGTAGGGCACGCCCGTCCACTCGTTGTCGAACTTGCTCCACGTGGTCACGCAGTGGATGTCGCTGGTGTCCGCGGCCTCGCCGAGGGCGTTGAATTCGTCCCACGTGAAGGAGCGCTCCGCCTCCACCAGCCCCCACACGTGGAAGCGCCAGGCGTCCGTGTCCAGCCGCGGGATGCCGCCGTAGTGGAGCACCGGCCAGCCGCTGGTGAGGCGTTGGCCGGGCGGGAGCCGGAGCTTGCCGTCGGGCCGCGTTTCGCGCGTCGCGCTCTGGGTCATGCGTGCACTCCGGAGAAGGGATCGCCCTCCAGCCTACGGGCGCGCGCGCCTTCGCGGCAAGGCCGCCGCCCGTTCGCGCGCGTCGCGGCGGCGCAGGACGGCGGCGGCCACGGCGGCCAGCGGCCCCGTCCGCTGCGCCTCGCGCGCGTAGCTCGATTCGCCCCGCTGCACGGCGAAGAGCGAGGACCAGAGGAAGGGCGTGCGTTCGGCGGCGAACAGCCAGGGGCCGGGCGCGCGCCGCAGGACGCCGTAGAACATGCAGGCGATGATGCGCGCCGCCGTCAGTTCCGGCTGGATTTCGGCCTCCACGCTGGCCTGGTAGCGGCGCAGGTCGCCGTCGCCGCCGAGGGCGCGCAGGGCGGCGCGGGCGGCGAGCCTGCCGGAATGGATGGCGTAGGAGATGCCCTCCTCCGTGAACTCGTCGGCGAGCCCGGCGGCGTCGCCCGCGAGCGCCGTGCGTTCGCCCGCGATCGGCTCCCCGCCGCGGCGCAGGCGGATCTTGTGGCCCCGCGCGATGGCCGTCTCCGCGTCCGCCAGCCCCAGCCGCGCGCGGTAGCGCTCCACCAGCGCCTTCATGTCGCCCGCCCGCTCGCGCGGCAGCACGATGCCGATGGAGAGCCGCTCGGCCTTGGGGAAGAGCCAGGCGTAGCCGCGCGGCTCGTAGCCGAAGTCGATGAGCGCGGTGGCCTCGGCCACGCCGCGCGCGCGCGGGCGGCCCCGCAGCTCCACCTCCCACGCGGCGCATTCGGCGATGCCCGCCCCCAGCCCCGCCATGCGCCCCACGGGCGAGTGCGCGCCGTCGGCGCAGATGAGCGTCTCCGCCTCCGCCTCGAAGCCGTCCGCGCGGATGCGCACGCGCCCGTCGAGGTCGAGGCCGCGCACCTGCGTGCCCGTGCGCAGCTCCGCGCCCGCGCGTTCGGCGTGTTCGGCGAGCAGCGCGTCGAAGCGGTCGCGCATGACCATGCGCGCGAAGGGGCCGCGCGGCGAGCGTTTGGCGAAGGCCGCGCCGCCGCCCGCCGAGACCTCGATGCGCGAGACCGAGGCCTCCACCACGCCATCGATGGGGAAGGCCAGCATCCGCTCCGCGCGCAGGGGGATGCCGCCGCCGCAGGCCTTGTAGCGCGGCCAGGCGGCGCGTTCCACCACGAGCGTGCGCGCGCCCGCGGCGGCCAGCTCCCGCGCCGCCGTGCTCCCCGCCGGGCCAGCGCCCACCACGATCGCGTCGAACGCGCGCATGGCCCGATTCTACGGGCGCGCGCGCCGATGGCCCGCCCTCTGCTATCATGGGGCGGCGAGGGATGCCCGTGCCGCTCAAGTACTTCCTGCTCAACATCATCCCCGTGACCGCCATCGCGGCGTCGCTCGGCTGGATCATCGGCGACCTGGTCTAGCCGTGAGCGCCATCGGGATGAGCGCCAGCCACCTGCGCGTGGCCGTGCTCAAGGCGAACAGCGCGGATGCGCTCCAGCGCGCCGCCGACGAGTGGCTCGACGCCAACGTCGCCGTCGAGGTGGTCTCCATGCAGCTGGCGTCGGCGGACGGTGAGCGCCTCCACCTGCTCATCGTCTACAAGGGCGAGCGGCGGGTGCGGCGCGCGTGAGCCGTCTCGTCCGCACGCGCAAGGACGCCGCCGGCAAGGCCGTCATCGCCGAGGACCGCGAGCTCCCGCCGGACCGCGCCCGCCAGTTCGACGTGCCCGCGGGCATGGGCGGGCGCTGGCTGGTCGTCGAATTCGCGCCCGGCCAGTCCACCGGCTGGCACGCCGTCCACTGCGACGTCTACGTCTACGTGGCGAAGGGCAGCCTCGAGTTCGCGCTCGACGGCGGCGAATGCGTGACCGTGCGCGAGGGCGACCTCGTCATCGAGGGCGACGACACGCTCCATTCCTGGACGAACGCGGGCGACGGCCCCGCCATCGTCTCCGCCGTCGAGATCGACCTGCCGTAGGGCGGGGATTCAGTCCGCGGGCGCGCGCGAGAGCAGCTCGATGGTGTTGCCGTCGGGGTCCCAGCCGTAGACCACGCGGATGCCGCCCGCGTAGTCGAGCACGGGCGACTTGAACTCCATGCCCGCCGCCTTCAGGCGCGCGTACTCCTCGTCGGCGGAGTCCACGCTCAGGCAGAGGTGGAAGCCGCCCACGTCGGAGGTTCGCAGGGGATTGCGCGCGTAGCCCGCGGGCGCGTGGTACTGGATGACCTCCAGCGCGTAGTCGCCGAGCGCGAGCACCGCCGCCGTGATGTCCGCGCCGGGGATGGCCTGCAGCGTCTCGATGAACTCGTCGGCGAGGTGCAACCGCGTGCCCGTGTCCTCGAAGCCGAGCAGCGCGTAGAAGGCGACGGCGCGGTCGAGGTCGCGCACCGTAATCGACGTATGCCCCACGCCGCGAATGGCCATGTTCCGCGCCTAGCCCGGGAAGCCCCACTGGGGGAGGGGCGGGGCGCCGCTCATCTCCATGTGGCCGATGCCCTCGCGGTCGCCGAAGCGGCAGCGCACGGCGTGCTCGCCGTCCCACAGCTGGGGCGCGAAGGCCTTGTAGCCGGAGAAGTCGGCCAGGTCGTACTTGTCGTGCTCCTCGTGCCAGTCGCCCTGCCAGCCGCCGAGGAAGCGGGGCTGGCCGTAGCCCTCGCCGCGGATGTGGCGCGTGGCGTTGGGCGCGAGGATCTCAAACTCCAGCGGATAGGCCTCGCCGAACTCGTCGATGAGGGTGATGCGCGCGCCCTGGAACTTGGTCGTGCCCGGCTGCGTCTCGATGTCGATGTCGTCGAAGTCGACGATGCGGATCTCCTTGCGGAGGTCGTCGATGGGCCAGGTGACGGCGCCGTCGAAGTGGCCGCCGCGGTTGTCGGCGAGGGTGCCGCCGAGGCGGGGCTTGTCCATGAACTCGTCCATCCACCACCAGAAGCCGATGTCCTCGAACTGGATGTGGCTGTGCCAGTGGATGCGCCCGCCGCCGCGCGGGGAGACGCCCGTGCCGCCGGGCATGGGGCCCACCCAGCCGTGCCAGCGCTCGCCGCCGAGGCTGGCCCAGCAGCGGTCGCGCTGGCCCCAGGTGTTCTCGTGGTTCACCTCGTAGGTCTGGCCGTCCACGCGCAGCTCGCCCCGCCAGCGGCCCATGATCTCGAAGTAGGGCAGCAGGCCGGGCAGGCTGGGGGAACCGGCGAAGGCGATGGGCGTGCGCGTCTGCACGGGCTGCAGGAAGGTGTCGAGCGTGAGGTCGTAGCTGATGCCCCAGGGGTTGTCCGCCGCCAGCGTGAAGCGCGCCTCGCGCAGCGGCTCGACCACCTCCATGGCCGCCGGTCCCACGCGCAGGTTCGTGCGCGTCGAGCGGTAGCCGTCCCGCTGGATCGAGCGCGAATAGCGCAGGTTGTACTGCGTATCGCCGTGCACGATGATCTGGCCGTTCTCGATGATCCCGCTGTTGGGCCAGACCGGCCAGTTGGCCCCCACGATCCAGCGCCCCTCCACGTCCATGCACTGGAACCAGTGCTGGTCCACGAAGCGCGGGTCCGTATCGCGGGTGGCGTCCACGGGCGCGGGCGTCTGGTGGTAGAAATGCTCGTCGAGCTCGGTCAGCGCCGTCATCGGTTTCCTCCCGCTAGCTGCCCAGGCGGATCACGCCGTGGGTGTTGAGCGCGCCGCCGCCCGCCACGACCTCGCAGAAATGCTCGATCGCGAAGGGGTTGATGTGGCCGGAATCGTTGTCCAGCAGGCGCGCGACCGTGGACCCGTCCGCGAGGTCGTGCGTCTCCGTCTGGGCCACGCCGTCCTTGTACTCCATGTGGCGGAAGTCGGGGTGGCCGTAGCCCAGCCCCTTCGCGTAGAGGGTGGTGAGCGGCTTGAGCGTGACGCCGTGCATGCCGCCGTCCCAGTCGCGGAAGGCGAGTTCGCCGCTCCGCAGGCGCTTGCCGTCGCTCTCGAAGCGCAGGTCGCATTCGGTCAGCTCGACGAAGCGCACGCCCTCGCCCTCGCCGTGGCGGGGGCCGGTGCAGCCGTCGAAGCGCGTGCGCCCGGTGTCGTCGCCGAGCCCGCCGGTGGCGGCGGGATGGCCGCCCTCCGGCGCGATGCGCCAGAGCCAGCCGGAGAGCGCGTCGGTGTGCACGGCCATCCACAGCGAGTGCCGCCCGATGGAGCTCGGCGGGCGGCCCAGCACGGGGACCTGGCCGAAGACGGGGCGCACGCCCCAGGAGCGTTCGCGCGCGCCCACGCCCCCCTCCAGCGCGAGGGTCTCGCCCTCCACCACGACCGTGCCGCTGGCCGTGCCCGTCTGCGCGTAGTGGTAGAGGTCCCAGATCAGCTGGCGTCCGTCGCGCCTGTGCCGCACCGGTCCCGCCACCTCCATCGGCTGCGTGGGGGAAACGAACTCGAGGTCGAAGCTGATCGGCTGGCCCTCGGCGGGGGCCAGCGCGAAGCGCCAGCGGCGGAAGGGATCGACGATGTCCGCGCGGATGCCGCCCACCTGGCGGCGGTCGCGGTCGCCGTCCACGCGCCGCCCGAAGCGCACGTCGTACTGCCTGCCGCCGTGCACGATGCTGACGGCGGCGTCCATGGTGGCGGTGGCGGGGTAGACGCCCAGATGGCCCGCCACGCTGAGCGAGCCGTCGGGCGCGCCCGCGTGGAACCAGAGCTCGTCGACCCAGCGCGCGTTGCGCCCCTCGACGCGCTCCATGTTCTCCACGATCTGGTGGATGGCGTAGTCGTCCAGCGCGGTGGCCACGGCCGCCCCCTTTCGCCGCGGGTTCCGGCGCGCGACGCGCGCGGAACCGCGATCCCCGCGAGTCTAGCGCCGCGGCGGGCGCCTTGCTAGCGGCCCCGGAAGGCGGCGGCGCGGCGCTCCTGGAAGGCGGCCACGCCCTCCTTCGCGTCCTCCGTGTAGGCGAGGTCGTCGAAGAGGCGGTGTTCGAGCGCGAGCCCCTCGTCGAGCGGCAGCTCGACGCCCTCGATCATGGCCCGTTTGGCGGCGCGCAGGGCGAGCGGCCCGCGCGAGCAGAGCTTGCCCGCCAGCTGGCGGGCGGCGGCCTGCAGGCGGTCGGCGGGCACGACCTCGTTGACGAGCCCGGCGCGCAGGGCCTCGTCCGCGCCCAGCTGGTCGCCGGTGAGGGCGATGCGCGCGGCCATGGCCCAGGGCAGCTGGCGCGGCAGGCGCTGCGTGGCCCCCCAGCCCGGGATCAGCCCCAGGTTCACCTCGGGCGAGCCGAAGCGCGCGCCCTCGGCGGCGATGCGCAGGTCGCAGGCGAGCGCGATCTCGAGGCCGCCGCCGAGCGCGAGGCCGTTGACGGCGGCGATCAGCGGCTTCGTCACCGTCTGCCCGCGCATGATCGTGGGCGGCTCGTCGCAGGGGTTCCCGCGCGGGTCGTCGATCAGCGCCGGGATCGTCTCGCGCAGGTCCGCCCCGGCGCAGAAGGCGCGGTCCCCCGCGCCCGTGACGATGCCCACCCACACGTCGTCGTCGGCCTCCAGGCGGGCGCACGCCTCGGAGAATTCGCGCCACGTCTCCAGGTCGATGGAGTTGAGCGCCTGGGGGCGGTTGATGGTGATGGTGGCGATGTGATCGCCGGTCTCGTAAAGCAGGGCCACGGCAGCCTCCGGATGGGTCAGTCGTATTCGAAGAAGCCGCGGCCGCTCTTGCGGCCCAGGTGGCCGAGCGAGACGAGCCGCCGCAGCATGGAGGGGGCCTTGAAGCGCGCCTCGCCGTACTCCTCGAACATGGCGTCGCTGATGTGGATCATCGTGTCCAGCCCGATGAGGTCGGCGGTGGCCAGCGGCCCCAGCGCGTGGTTGAGCCCCACCTTGCAGCCCTGGTCCACGTCCGCGGCGGTGGCGATGCCGCTCTCCACCATGCGGATGGCGTCGAAGATGAAGGGCACCAGCAGGCGGTTCACGATGAAGCCGGGCGAGTCCTTCACCCGCACCGTGAGCCGGTCGATCGAATCGCAGAAGGCCATGATCTCGTCGATCGTTTCGGTGGACGTGCTCTCCGAGGAGATCACCTCCACCAGCGGCAGCACGGTGGGGGGGTTGAAGAAGTGGATGCCGATGGCCCGCTCGGGGCGCCCCGAGGAGGCCGCCATCTCGCTGAGGGAGAGCGAGGAGGTGTTGCTGGCGAGGATGGCCTCCGGCTTGCAGACCGCCCCCAATTGCTCGAAGAGGCGCTTCTTCAGGGGCAGGTCCTCGACCACGGCCTCGATGACGAGGTCGCTGCGGGCGAAGCCGTCGAGCGTGGCCGCGCCGTCCAGGCGGGAGAGGGTGCGGTCGTGGCGCTCGCGGCTGAGGCGCCCGCGCTCCACCTCGCGCGCGAGCCGCCGCCGGATGGTGGCGATGCCCCGCGCCAGCCGCTCCGGGTCCTCCTCGCTCACGCGCACGCGGTAGCCGTGGGCGGCGCACACCTGGGCGATGCCCGCGCCCATGATGCCGCAGCCCACCACGCCCACGTCCCGAATCGTCATCGTCGTTCCTTCTCCGTCGGGGCCGCGCCGGAGCGGCGCGCCGCGCCGCGCGCATTGTCGCACACGCGCCGCGAACGCTCGCGCTCAGGCGATCTCGTGCCCGGCGAGCGTCTCCAGCGCCTTCACGAGGGCGGAGTGGTCGAGGTCCTCCCAGCCGTGCGCGGCGCAGGCGTTCATCAGCTCCTGCGCGGCGGCCGCGTTCGGCAGGCTGACGCCCAGCGCGCGCGCCCCCTCGAGGGCGAGGCCGAGGTCCTTGCGGTGCAGGGCGATGCGGAAGCCGGGCTCGAAAGTCCGCTCGATCATGCGCGCGCCGTGCACCTCGAGGATGCGCGATCCGGCGAAGCCGCCCATGAGCGCCTCGCGCACGCGCGCCGGATCGACGCCCGCTTTCGAGGCGAAGAGCAGGGCCTCGCCCACGGCCTCGATGGTGAGGGCCACGATGATCTGGTTCGCCACCTTGCAGGTCTGGCCCGCGCCCACCCCGCCCACCAGCGTGACGTTCGCGCCCATGAGGTCGAACAGGGGGCGCACGCGCTCGAAGGTCTCGCCCGCGCCGCCGGCCATGATCGTGAGGCTGCCCGCCTTCGCGCCCACCTCGCCGCCGGAGACGGGCGCGTCCAGGTAGTCGCAGCCGCGTTCGGCGATGCGCGCCGCGAACTCCTTCGTGGCGATGGGCGAGATCGAGCTCATGTCCACCACCGTCGCGCCCGCGCGCAGGCCCTCGGCCACGCCGCCGGGGGCGAACAGCGCCTCCTCCACGTCGGGCGTGTCGGGGACCATGGTGATGACGACCTCGCCGCGCGCGGCGGCCTCCGCGCCCGTGGCGCACTCCACCGCGCCGCCCGCCAGCAGCTCCTGCGGCAGCGGCGAGACGTGGCGCACGACGGACAGCTCGTGCCCGGCGGCCTGCAGGTGTCCGGCCATGGGCCGCCCCATGATCCCCAGCCCGATGAAGGCGATGCGCGTCATGCCGTGCCCTCCGCCAGCCGCTCGCGCCAGCCCAGCCCCTCGGCGGTCGTGGTCGCGGGCGCGTACTCGCAGCCCACCCAGCCCCCGTAGCCGATGGCGTCCAGGTGGCGCAGGAAGAAGCCGTAGTTGATCTCGCCCGTGCCCGGCTCATGGCGGCCCGGGTTGTCCGCGATCTGGACGTGGCCGATGACGTCCAGATGCTCCTCCACCGTGCGCGCGAGGTCCCCTTCCATGATCTGCAGGTGGTAGGCGTCGTACTGGAGCCCCACCAGCTCCTCGCCGACCTCGGCGATGAGCGCGAGCGCCCCCGCGCTGGTGTTCACGAAGAAGCCGGGCATGTCGCGCGTGTTGATGGGCTCGATCAGCAGGCGCAGCCCGGCCTCGCGGAACGCCTCCCCGGCGTGGCGCAGGTTGGCCACGAGCGTGCGCCGCGCCTCCCCGGGGGGAAGGCCCGGCGGCGGAATGCCCGCGAGGCAGTTCGCGCGCGGACAGTCCAGCGCCCGCGCGTAGCGGATGGCGGCGGCCACGCCCGCGCGGAACTCGTCCGTGCGCCGCGGGTCGCAGGCGATGCCGCGCTCGCCTGCCGCCCAGTCGCCCGCGGGCAGGTTGATGAGCGCCTGCGTCAGCCCGTGTTCGCGCAGGCGCGCGGCCAGCTCCTCCGCCGGATGGTCGTAGGGAAAGGGATACTCGACCGCCTCGAAGCCGTGCGCCCGCGCCAGCGCGAAGCGCTCGGGGAAGGGCGCCTCCGTGAAGAGGAAGTTCAGGTTCGCCGCCAGCCGCGTCATGGCCGCGCATGATACGGGGCCGCGGGCGCACGCGGCGGCATGGCGTAGACTGCGCCCCGAAGGAGCGCCCCATGATCCGCCATGAGGACATCCACCACATCGCCTTCGTCGCCCCCGACCTGCAGCAGGGCATGGAAGAGGTCGGCGAGGTCTACGGCGTCGAATGGACCACGCCGCGCCACCTGGAGCTGCAGGTGCGGGACCATCGCGGCGTGCGCGCGCTCAACCTCTCCGTCGTCTACTCGCGCCAGGGCCCGCTCTTCCTGGAAGTGCTGCAGGCCGTGCCGGACTCCGTCTGGGCGGCGCAGCCGGGCTCGCGGCTCCACCACGTGGGCGTCCACGTCGACGACGTCGAGGCCGAGATCGAGCGGCTGGAGGGGCTGGGGCAGGCGCTGGAGGCCGCGGGCGTCGGCCCCGACGGGCGCTCTGGCGGCTGGGCCTACCTGCAAGGCCCGCTGGCCCTGCGCGTCGAGATCATGGACATCAGCGGCCGCGAGGGCACCGCCCGCTGGGCGAGCGGCGAAATCGCCTAGCGCCGCGTTCGGCGCGCGAGCGCGCGGACCTGATGGAGCGCGAAGGCGGTGACGCCCGCGCCCACCTGGAACGACAGCATCGACAGCGCGATCGTCATCACGAGGTCGTCCCCGCCCCCGGCGTCGTAGACGTAGAGCACGGGCTGCCGCGCCCGTGGCGGGCTGGTCGCGGCTGCTGGCGTCGCGGCTGGCGCGGGCTCCGCGCTGGCGGGCACGAGGCGCGCATACGGCGTCGCGGCTGGCGTGGGCGGCGCGGGCGGTTCGATCGCCGTCGGGCTGGCCTCCGGCGTTGGGGTCGGGGGCGACGTGGGCGCCGGAGTGGGCACGGGTTCGGGTTCGGGCGTAGCGGTTGGCGACGGCGACGCGTCCGGCGTGGGCGTCGGCGTGGGAGTGGGGGCTGGTTCAGGCGTCGGGGTGGGAGCGGGATCAGGCGTTGGAGTGGGCGTCGGAGCGGGCGTCGGAGTGGGCGTCGGAGTGGGCGTTGGAGTGGGCGTCGGAGTCGGAGACATGGGCGGCGCGGGCGTGGGCGTGCCTTCCTCCTCGGCATCGCGCGTCACCGGATCCTGGAAATCCCGCGAGATCGGACCTTGTGGTCCGGGCGTTGGAACTGCCGTCGGGGTTGGCGCGGGCGTGTCTTCCCGCCCAGGATCGGGGTCTTGGGGATCCTGCGTGATTGGGTTCCGTGTGTCTGGCGTGGGAGTTGGAGTTGGCGTCGTGGGGTCAGGAGTAGGAGTGGGCGTAGGCGTGGGAGTAGGCGTAGGCGTAGGCGTAGGCGTAGGCGTAGGCGTAGGGGTAGGCGTAGGCGTGGGAGTAGGAGTAGGCGTAGGGGTAGGCGTAGGCGTGGGGGTAGGAGAAGGCGTAGCGGTGGGGGCAGGAGTCGGCGTGGGCGCTGGAAGCGGTGGGTTGATGACGAGCGTGACGGCGCGCCAGTCCCGCGCCGCCGTCTCCTCAATGTCGAAGGCGGCGGCGCCGCTCGCGCCCGCGCCGGGAAGGATGCCGTCGGCGGCGCCCGCGCTCACGCCGGTGCCGCCGCGGGACATGAGCGCGAAACGGCTGGCCTGGCCGGCGGGGCCGGTGGCCGTGCGGTCGCCATCGGCCACCGCGTAGACGCGCAGGATGCGCGCGTCCGCCGCCGTCGTAGTGACGGACGGCGCGGACAGCTCGTTGCTCTTCCCGGTGGCGGACGCGGATGCGCCGATGGGCGTGTTCGCATCGGTGTCCCGGTAGCGGAGGATGGCGGCGACCGCCTCCCCCGGTCCGCCGTCCCAGGTGAAGGTTTGCCCGGCTGGCTCGGCGTCTCCGGCGATGCGGTGCCAGATGCCGAGCGTGGTCGCGTTCGCATCGGTCGCGCCGTGGTCGATCATGTCCCAGCCCGCCGGCGTGGAGAGGTCGCGCGGGTCCGAGGACGCCAGCCTGGCAGCCCTGACGGCCACGACGGCGATGAGCAGATCGCCCGTCTCGCCCGGCGGCACATCGATGGTGATCTCCGAAGCGCCTTGACTCGTCGCCTTGACCGCAATGCGCGCGGCGACGAAATCGGGCCCGGGCCCGTCTGCTGGCGTGGGGGTAGGCGTAGGCGATGGCGTAGGCGATGGCGTAGGCGATGGCGATGGCGTAGGGGTAGGCGTAGGCGATGGCGATGGCGTAGGCGTAGGCGTAGGCGTAGGCGATGGCGTAGGCGATGGCGTAGGCGATGGCGATGGCGTAGGCGTAGGCGATGGCGATGGCGTAGGGGTAGGCGTAGGCGATGGCGTGGGGGTGGGCGTGGGCGTGGGCGTGGGAGTAGGCGTGGGCGTGGGCGTGGGCGTAGGCGTAGGCGATGGCGTAGGCGTAGGCGTAGGCGATGGCGTAGGCGATGGCGATGGCGTAGGCGTAGGCGTAGGCGTAGGCGATGGCGTAGGCGATGGCGATGGCGTAGGCGTAGGCGATGGCGATGGCGATGGCGTAGGCGATGGCGATGGCGTAGGCGTAGGCGATGGCGTAGGCGATGGCGATGGCGTAGGCGATGGCGTAGGCGTAGGCGATGGCGATGGCGTGGTGGTAGGCGTAGGCGAGGGCGTAGGGGTGGGCGATGGCG
The DNA here is from genome assembly GCA_958295975.1 of Tepidiformaceae bacterium. Lineage (GTDB taxonomy): Bacteria > Chloroflexota > Dehalococcoidia > Tepidiformales > Tepidiformaceae > UBA2991. The sequence continues at coordinate 1,939,689 of OY282446.1, forward strand.
ATGGCGATGGCGTTGGCGATGGCGTAGGGGTGGGCGTGGGGGCTGGCGCGGGATTGAGGGCGATCGTGACCGCGCGCCAGTGCCGCCGCACGATGTCGATGGAGGCCGTGCCGCTCGCACCCGCGCTGGCGAGGACGCCGTCCGCGAGCAGCGCGCCCACGCCCGTGGAGCCGCCGCTGTCCAGCTGGAAGCGCCCGGTCGAGCCCGTCGGGTACGTGGTGGATTCGTCGAAGCCGCTGCCGTCCACGACGTAGATGCGCAGGACGCGCGCGTTCGCCGCCGTCGTGTCGACCGATGGCGCGATCGACTGCTTGCTCCTGTCGGTGGCGGTGTTGGCGGGACCGATGGGGCTGGCCGGATCGACGCCGCGGTAGCGGACGATGGCCGCCGCGGCCTCCTCCTTGCCCGACCAGGTGAAGGCAAGGCTGGCCGCTTCGCTCCCGTCCGCGAGCCGGTACCAGAGGCCGAGCGTGGCCTTGTCGCTGGCCGCCGTGCCGCTGGCGGCGATGGGCGTCCAGCCGGCGGGCGCGACGATCGTGCGGTCGCCGTCGGTGGCGACGATGGCGATGAGCAGGTCGCCCGCCTGCCCCGCCGGTACGGCGACGGCGATGGTCTGCGGGTTGCCGCTCCCGACTTTCAGCGCCGTTTCGCCGCCGATCCAGGCGGGCGCGTTGCCGGTCGCGTACGCGAAGGGCGGGGCCTGCGGCTGGCGTGTGACGACGGCGAAGAGGACGAACGCCAGCGTGAGCGGCGAGGTGGCGGCGACGACGCGAAGGACCGCGCGCTCAACGGGCATGGCGGGGCGGGCTGGTACCCCCGGCAGGAGTCGAACCTGCGCACATGGTTTAGGAAACCACTGCTCTGTCCACTGAGCTACGGGGGCGGGGGCTGGTCATATGGGAACCCGCTTTCGGCGAAGCGTCCACCGTGGCGCGTCCGCGCGCGCAGCCTACACGCCGCGCAGGCGCGGATCGAGCACGTCGCGCAGGGCGTCGCCGAAGACGTTGAAGGCCAGCACCGTGATCGTGATCGCGCTCCCGCCGACGGCCACGAGGATCGGCTTCGACTCGAAGAACTGGCGGCCATTGTTCACCATCGCGCCCCAGCTGGGGCCGGGCGGCGCCAGCCCGAGGAAGGCGAGCGTCGATTCCGCGAGGATGGCCCCGCCGATCGTGGTCGAGAAGATGATGATGATCGGCGCGAACACGTTGGGCAGCACGTGCCGGAAGATGATGCGCGGCGGCTGCGCGCCGACCACGCGCGCGGCCTCCACGTACACGTCGTTGCGCGCCGCCAGCGTGGCCGAGCGCACGACGCGCGAGACGCTGAAGATGTTGAGGAATGAGAGCGCTATGATCGTGCGTGGGAGTGATGGCTCGCCGGTTTGCAACAGCAGCAGGAGAAAGAGAAGCGGCGGGAAGGCGATGAAGGAGTCGACCAGCCGCTGCACGGTCAGGTCGGCGACTCCGCCGAAATAGCCGGAGACGACGCCGAGGATGGCGCCGAAGATGGTGGCGATGGCCGCCGCCCCGAAGCCGAGCAGCATGGAGCGGCGCGCGCCGTGGAGCACGCGCGTGAGCAGGTCGCGGCCCCGTTCGTCCGTGCCCAGCAGATGGTCCCAGGACGGGTTGGCGAGGTCCAGCAGGGGGATCTGGGTCCAGTCGTCGGGGTTGTCGGAGTTGATGTCGTAGGTCGGGTTGTTGATCCGGATGGGTTCATCCTTGCCATAGGGAGCGATCCAGGGGCCGATGATGCCCAGCACGAGGATGATGAAGGCGATCACGAAGGAGACGCCGCCCACCTTCTTCTGCGCGAAGAAGCGCCCGAAGGCCCGCAGGGCCCGAATCGGGCGCGACGGCTCGTTGGGCGGGGCGAACCCGGCGGCCATGTCCGGGGCCGCTTGCGCGGAAAGGCCGCTCATGCGTCCGCCCCCGAAACCGTGACGCGCGGATCGATGAGGAAGTAGCTCAGATCCACCAGCAGGTTCACGAAGACGACCGCCCCCACCAGCAGCAGCGTGAACGTCTGCGTGACGGGGATGTCGCGGATGCGGATGGCGACCAGAATCTCGTTCCCCATGCCGGGGATGGCGAACATCGACTCCAGCACGACGTTGCCCGCCACCAGCGCCGCGATCAGGAAGCCGAGGATCGTCACGACGGGGATGAGGGCGTTCCGCAGGACGTGGCGGGCGATGACGACCGATCCCGCCAGCCCTTTCGCCCGCGCCGTGCGCACGTAGTCCTGCCGCAGCACCTCGAGCATCCCCGACCGCAGGAAGCGCATCAGGATCGCCCCCACGGCCAGCCCCCCGGCGAGCGCGGGCACGATGAAGAGCTGGAAGCTCGGCCAGGGATCCTCCCAGAACAGGGATTGCGAGGTTACGCCGATGGTGAGGACGCCGTGCTTGACCGCGTAGGCCGAGGCGATCGCCGCCGTGAGGAAGGCCGGCGCCGCCAGGAAGAAGATGGCGAAGGTGCGCAGCCCGGCGTCGAGGAAGCCGTCCGGACGCACGGCGGAGAGCGTCCCCACCGGCAGGGCGAGCAGCACGGCGATGATGAGCGACATGACGCCCAGCTGGAGCGTGTAGGGCAGGGAGTCGGCGGCCACGCTGAAGGCCGGGCGGTTGTACTGGAACGAATCCTGGGAACGACCGCGCAGAATGTCCCACCAGAAGCGGGCGTACTGCTCATAGAGGGCCTTGTCCGTGCCCAGACGGGCGCGCGCCAAGGCCAGCTGCTCCTCGCGCTGCTCCTCCGTGCGCGCCGCCATGGCGAAAAACTGGTTGGCCAGCTGCCGTTCGGCGTAGTCGCCCGGCAGGACGCGCAGCACGAAGAAGACGAAGGTCAGCACGATCCAGATCGTGACCAGCGCCAGCAGGAAGCGACGGATGACGTACTCGGTCATGGACGACCGTCACCGTTCCGGTTCGGGATGGGCGCACCGCCCCCGCGTCCCCCGGCGATGGCGCGGGGAGACGCGGGGGGCGGGCGCCCTCGGGGTCAGGCGGGGCGCTGTTTCCCCTGGAAGGTGGGATGGGTCTGGTCGATCCAGAGCTCCTGGCTGATGGTCGTGCCGTAGGTGATGAAGAACGGCCCCTTGCGGCGCAGGTAGGGCCACTTCACCCAGCTGGTGAGGCCGCACACCATCTGCAGATGCCCTGCCCCCGCGTCCGTGAGGGCGAAGCGCTGGGCGTCCTTGACGATCTCCTGCGCCCGCTCGTTGTCGAACTCGGCGAACATGTCCTCGATGTACGCCTCCATGGTCGGGGTCGTGTACTTCCAGAAGTTGATGGTGCCGCGCCCGCCGTCCTCGGGGTGGGCCGAGTAAACCTGCGCGAAGCGGGTGCGCGGGTCGGGGCTGTTCCACTGATCCCAGCCGCCGAGGTACCCCACCGAGGCCTGCCCGGAGTTGTTGTACTCCAGCAGCGAGGTGACGGGGATGGCCTGCGCGGTCCACTTCTCCGTGCCCAGGTTCGCGTTCAGCATCGCCGGGAACCACTCCAGCAGGGGCACGTACTGGGGAAAGTCCACGGTGGTCACGCGGAAGTCGACGTCTTCGTGGCTTTCCGCGTCGGCCTGCTCCCAGAGGGCGCGGGCGTCGGCGATGTCCTCGTCCTTGGGCTGGCGGTAGCCCGGCGCCTGCGAGAGCTCCTCCTGCGAAAGCGCCCACGCCGTGAAGGGCCAGTTGACCGCCGGGTTCGGGCGGCCCAAGCCCCCGAAGTGCTGCTCCGCCACCAACGCGCGGTCGGTGGCGAGGAACATGGCCGTGCGGATGCGCTCGTCGGAGAGCGCGCGGTTGGTCGTGTAGTTGTAGGCGAACTCGAGGTTGTTGTTCGGGTCGCCGATGCGGAAGGACTCCACGTCAGGGTTGTTGGACGCGATCTCCTCCATCACCACACGGTCGCGCGAGGCCAGCTCGTCGATCTGCTTCTGCTCGAAGGCGAGCCGCTGCGGGTTGATGTCGCCGCCGAGGTTGACGAAGAACAGCTCGTCCACCATCCCCGGGATGGTGCCGTCGCGGCGCAGGAAGTAGTCGTCGTTGCGCACGCCGTGGGCGCGATCCTGCAGCTCAAACTCGTCGAAGATGAACGGCCCCGTGCCCAGCACGTTGTCGGCGTTGAAGATGCCGAACTCGTTGTCGTCCTCCAGCTTCTCGCCGATGTCGGGGTAGAGGATCGAGTTGAACTCGTCCGTCATGTCGCCGAGCCACGTCACCTGCGGCGAGCTCATGGTCACGGTGAAGTTGGTGTCATCGACGTAATCGATGCTCTCGATGTTCTTGTAGATGAGCGGGTGGCGGAAGAACGTGGTGTCCTCGGTGCCGTCCGCGCGCGTGCTCGTGCGCTGGCGCTCGATGTTCCAGCGGATGTCGTCCATGGTCACGGCGCGCCCGTCGGCGGGCGGCTTGTTGTGGTAGTTCACGTCGTCGCGGATGGTGAAGGCGTAGGTCAGCTGGTCCGGCTGCTCCGGCAGCCCGCGCGCGATCTCGCCCGAGATCACGAAGTTGTCCATGTCCGTGAACTTGAGCAGGTTGTTGTAGGCGTTGCCCGCCGTGTAGGCGATGCCCCGGTACAGCTCGCGGTGCAGGTCCAGCGTGGTGCCGCTGATGCCCGTGTACTGGCTGAAGAAGCTCCCGTCCGTCGCGCCCATCATGGCCGCCTCGGTGGGGGCGGCGGTGGCCGTCGCGGCCTGCGTGGCGGCCTCCGTCGGGGGGGGGGCGGCCGTGGGCGTGTCGTCATCGTCGTCGTCGCCGCAGCCCACGGCCACGAGCGCGCCAGCGCCGGCGGCGCCCGCCGCCGACGCCTTCAGGACCGCCCGCCGGCTGAGCCGCCGCCGGGTCCAGTAGTTTTCGCGCATGTGCATCCCTCCGTCGCGCAGCGCTGCTGCGGTCGGCGGGAGTCTACGGAAGGCGTGATCGGCCAGTCAACAAGGGGGGCGCGCAAAAAAGACTAGGCGTCGTGCGTGAGGCCCTGGATGGGCTCGCGCACCTCGCTCCGGCGGAACTGCTCGACGATGCGCCCGTCCTTCATCAGGCGGATGACGGGCACGCCGTCCTCGTCCACGGTGTCGATGCGCGCGTCCGCCTCGACCACCAGCTCGCGCCCGTCGGCGAGCGTCACCTTCATGGCCAGCAGGCCCATCGCTACGCTCCCTCCGCGCGTCGGGGGTCGGGCACGTTGACCACGATGGCCTCCATCGTGGTGCGCGCCAGCAGGAGAACGGCCTCGCGCGCGGGGTCGAGGTTCTCCTCGGCATGGACCTCGTGGGGGGGCACGAACACGAAATCGCCCGGCCCGGCCTCGGCGGCGTGTTCGAGCCGCTCGCCCCAGCGGAAGCGGACGCGCCCCTCGAGCACGTAGATGCCGGATTCGCTCTCGCCGTGGTGGTGCACGGCGGAGGCGGCGCCGGGATCGTTGCGGGCGATGCCCATCCACAGCCCCGTCGAGCCGCTGAGCGCGCCGGAGACGCCGGCTTCGCGGAACATGCCGGGCGTCTGCGCCGTGCCCGCGTCGCGTTCGCCGGGCCGCACGATGGCAACCATGCGCCCGATTCTACGGGGAATGCGGCAGCGGGCCAGCGCCGCGCGCGCGTGCGGTAGGATGCGGGCGCGATTTCGCCCCGGAGGCCCGCCCGTGACCATTCCCGAAGGCGCGACCGAGGTCATCCTCAGCTACGTGCGCCGCAAGGCCGCGGAGTGGACGCCCGAGCAGCTGGCGCAGCGCGTGGAGGCGGCGGTGGCCGAGTTGGAGGCCGTCGCGCGCGCCGTGCCCGCCGACGCGCTCGACGCGCGCCGCGCGGGCGAGGAGTGGAGCCCGCTCGACTGCATCGGGCACGTGGCCGAGGTGAACGCGGGCACGGCCTCGCGCGTGCGCGGCGTCGTGCTGAACGGCGCGCTGCCGGAAGCGGCGGCCTCCGCGCCGCCCGTTTCGGCGGGGCGCGAGGCCATCCTCGCGGCGCACGCCGCGGTCGTGGCGGCGGCGACGCGGGCCGTGCGCGTGGGCGACGGCGATCCCGACGCCGCCATCGCCTGGCTGCATCCCTTCCTCGGCGACCTCAACTGGCGCGAATGGTTCCTCACGCTGCGCGTGCACTCGCTCGACCACGCGCGCCAGATCGAAGCCCTGCGCGCGGACCGCTAGCGCCGCTCAGGCGGTGATGGGGCGCGCCTGCAGCAGGAAGAACGCGCCCGCGTCGTCCAGCGCGAACTCGATGTCCACGGGCGCGCCGTAGAGGCGCTCCACGGCGCGGGCCGTGGCGGCCACCTCGCGCGCCTGCCCGTCGTCGAGCGAGGGCGCGGCCACGAGTTCGGGCGGCACGGGCGCGCGTTCCGTGCCGCGCTCGCCGGGAACGACGCGCTCGCGCTTCCCGGCGATGGCGCGCTTGCGCAGCTCGCCGCCGGGCCCGACGGTGAAGGAATCGGGCGTGACATAACCGGAAACGATGGCCTCGCCCAGCCCCCAGGAGGCGTTGATCAGCACCTCGTCGTCCGCGCCCGTCATGGGGTTGCGCGTGAAGGCCACGCCGCTGGCGCGGGCGCGCACCACCTGCATGACGGCGACGGCCATGGCCTCGCCCGCGTGGTCGATGCCGCGGAAGGCGCGGTAGTGGACGGCGCGCTCGTTCCAGAGGCAGCGATAGCAGTCGAGCGTGGCCGCCGCGATGGCGTCCGCGCCGCGCAGGTTGAGGTAGCTCTCGTAGAGGCCCGCGAAGGAGCTGGCGGCGCCGTCCTCGTTGAGGCCGCTGGAGCGCACGGCGAAGGTCGCCTGCGGCCCCGTGCGCGCCTCCAGCGCGGCGCAGGCGCGGGCGATGGCGGCGCGCGTCTCCCCATCGATGGCCGCGCCCGCCAGCCGCCCGGCCACGGGCGCGAGCGCCTCGCGGAAGGCCGCCAGGGGCGCGCGCGCGGGCAGCTCCGCCAGCGGCGCCGTGAGCGCGGGCAGGTCGTGGGCCGCCGCGAAGGCCTCGTACGCCTCCGCCGCCACGGCGAAGCCCGGCGGCACGGGAAAGCCCGCGCCCGCCAGCCGCGCGAGGCTCGCGGCCTTGCCCCCGATGCGCCGCCCGCCCGCGTCGGGGCGGTCCAGCCAGACGATGGGGTCGTCCACGGCGCGAGTCTAGCGGATGGCCGCGCATGGGGGCGGCGCGCCCCCGTACGATGGCGCCGTGACGGAACTTCCGGAGACGGTGCGGCTGGACGGCGGCGAGCTGCTCATGGGCGCCGAAGGGGGCCGCCCCGACGAGCGCCCCGTGCACCGCGTCGCCATCGCGCCCCTGCTCGTGGCCGTGACGCCCGTCACGAACGCGCGCTACGCGCCCTTCGTGGCGGACGGCGGCGCGCCCCCGCGCTTCCGGGACGACGAGCGCTTCAATGCCCCCGAGTGCCCCGTGGTGGGCGTCAGCTGGCACGAGGCCGCCGCCTACTGCCAGTGGCTGGCGGACGCCACCGGCGTCCCCTGGCGGCTGCCGGACGAGGCCGAGCGCGAGTACGCCGCGCTGGGCGGGCTCGTCGGGAGCGACTGGCCCTGGCTGGGCGGGGACTGGCGCGGCCATCCCGCCGCCGGAGTTATCGCCGCCGCCGACCGCCCCCACCGTCCCCTGACCGAATGCGCGAACGGCTACGGCCTGCGCTGCATGGCCGAGAACGTGCACGAGTGGTGCCGCGACTGGTACCACGCGGACGCCTACGCCCGGGCGGGCGCGGGCGGATGCGAACCCGCCGCGCGCGCGCGCCGCGTCAGCCGCGGGGGCAGCTGGCGGCACGCGGTCAAATTCACGCGCGTGACGGCGCGCGCCAGCCTCGCCCCCGAACGGCGCTACAACGACTTCGGCTTCCGCCTCTACGCCAGCGCCTGACCGGCGGACGCCTCGCGGATCTGGGCCGCGTGCTCCACGAGGTGCTGCACGTTCATCTCGAAGATGCCCTCGACGTTGCCGAAATGCTCGTGCGGCTTCAGCAGGTCTTCGGCGGTCACGTACTGCAGTTTGCCGTCGCAGCGGTTCACGACCGCGTCGAACTCGTCGACCGCCTCGATGGAGGAGGCGCAGTCGGGCGTGCCCGCATCGATGCCCGGGTAGCCGCAGGCCTCGCACACCATGGTGGCGATGCGGGCCTCGGTGTCGATGACGTGCTCGGCCACCTCCTGGGCGGTCCAGGCGCCCTCGGCGGGCGAGAGTCGCCAGCCCATCTCCGCCGCCTCGATGGCGTCGCGCATGGCCGCGCGCGCCTCCGCCAGCGTCGCCCGCAGTTCGTCCGGTGTCGCCATTTGCGTCCTCCCGCGTTCGCGTTCCGTTCTACGCCGAACGCGCGCGTGCGTCGAGGGGCCGTGCGGCGGCGCGGCGGCCTCCGTAGAATGGCGCGCATGGAACTGCGGAACCTGGGCCGCACCGGCGTCAAGGTCTCCAGCCTCTGTCTGGGCTGCATGATGTTCGGGCGGCGCACCGAACCGGAGGAGTCGTACGCCATCATCGACCGCGCCCTCGACGCGGGCGTGAACTTCCTCGACACCGCCAACGTCTACGCCCTGGGCCGCAGCGAGGAGATCACCGGCGAGGCCCTGCGCCGCAACGGGCGCCGCCAGCAGGTCGTGCTCGCCACCAAGGTGCACGGCGCCATGGACGCGGACGATCCGAACGCCCGCGGCAACAGCCGCCGCCACGTGATCGAGCAGTGCGAGGCCAGCCTGCGCCGCCTGCAAACGGACTACATCGACCTCTACCAGCTCCACCGCCCGCAGCCGGACGTGCCCATCGACGAGACCCTGCGCGCGCTCGACGACCTCGTGCGCGCGGGCAAGGTGCGCTACATCGGCACGAGCACCTTCGCCGCCTGGGAGGTCGTGGAGTCGCTTTGGGCGTCGAAGGAGCTGGGGCTCAACCGCGTGGTCTGCGAGCAGCCGCCCTACAACCTGCTCGACCGGCGCGCGGAGCGCGAACTGCTGCCCATGGCGCGCACCTTCGGCATCGGCGTCATCCCCTGGGGGCCGCTCGGCGGCGGGCTGCTGGCGGGACGCTACCGCCGCGGCCAGCCCCTCCCCGAGGACGGGCGCTACGCCCTCAATCCGCAGCAGCGCCGCCGCCTCACCGACCGCGTCTACGACGTGATCGAGGGGCTGGAGCTGATCGCGCGGGAGAAGGGCTGCACGCTCTCGCAGCTGGCGCTCGCCTGGTGCGAGGGCCGCCCCGGCGTCACCAGCCCCATCATCGGCCCGCGCACGCTCGCGCAGCTGGAGGACAACCTGGGCGCGGGCGAGGTCGTCATCACCGAAGAGGACCACGCCCGCATCGACGCCGTGATCGCGCCGGGCGCCGCCGTTTCGCCCTACTACGAGGCGGACTGGCGCCCCCACGACCACCGCATTCCCTAGGCGGCGGACGCGCGCATGGCGGAGGCGGCGGGCGCGCTCGACGGCGTGACGGTGGTGGACCTCACGGCGCACGTCGCCGGCCCCTACGCCACCAAGCTGCTCGCCGACCTGGGCGCGCGCGTGGTCAAGATCGAGCGCCCCGGCGGCGATCCCGCGCGCGCCCTCGGCCCCTGGCTGGACGACGAGCCCGGCCCCGACCGCGGCGGCGCCTGGCAGTTCCTCAACACGAACAAGGAATCGATCGTGCTCGACCTGAAGACGGCGGGCGGGCGCGGGGCGCTCGAACGCCTGCTGCCGCGCGCCAGCCTCGTCGTCGTCGGGCACGCGCCCGCCGTGGCCGAGCGGCTGGGCACGGCCCCGGACGCCCTGCGCGCCGTCGCCGACGTGAACGTGCTCTCCATCACCAACTTCGGCTGGAGCGGCCCCTACCGCGATTATGCCCTCTCCGAGACGGCGCTCTACGCCATGGGCGGGGAGATGTTCTCGCACGGGACCGCCGACCGCGAGCCGCTCAAGCTGGGGGGCACGGTCTCGCTGCTGCAGTGCGGGGCCATGGCCGCCATCGCCGCCCTCGGCGCGGTCCACGCCGGCGAGGTCCACGGCATCGCCCAGCGCGTCGACGTCTCCCTCTTCGACGTGCAGCTCAACAGCGTGGACCGGCGCAGCTCGACCATCCTCGCCTGGCGCTTTTCCGGGCGCGTCAACGAGCGTCCGGCGGCGGCCGGGCCCTCCACCGCGGGCGGGCTGGCGGGCGTCTTCCCCTGCGCCGACGGCTACGTGGAGCTGACCGCCTCGGCGGGCCCCTACTGGCGGCGCTTCGCGGAGATGATCGGACGCCCCGATTTCCTCGAACCGCCCTGGACCGATCCCGCCTGGCTGGCCACGCCCGAGGCCCGCGCCGAAATCGACCTCGCGCTCGTCCCCTGGCTGCTGGAGCGCACGCGCGCCCAGGTCTGGGAGGCCGCGCGCGAATGCCACGCCATCCTCGCGCCCCTCTTCACCGCCGCCGACCTGTACGCGGACCCCGTCTTCCGCGAGCGCGGCCTCTGGGAGCGCGTGGAGCACGAAACGCTGGGCGCCTTCCCCATGCTGGGCCGCCCCTACCTGCTCGGCGAAACGCCCTGGGCCATCCGCCGCGCCGCCCCCCGCCTCGGCCAGGACACGGACGCCATCCTCGCCGAACTGGGCTACGACCGCGCGGCCCGCGACGAGCTGCGGCGCACGGGGGCGGCGGCGTGAGCGGCTTCCTGCCGCTGGAGGGCGTGCGCGTCTGCGACTTCGCCTGCGTGTGGGCGGGACAGAGCGCCACCATGTACCTCGCCGACCTCGGCGCGGACTGCATCCGCGTGGAGAACCCGCACGTCTGGAACCCGGCCACGCGCGCCGCCGCCCCCGTGCTGCCCGCCGCCCTGGCCGCCAGGCTGCCCGCGTGGATGGGGGGCCATCCGGGCGGCGATCCCGGCTCCCGCCCCTGGAACAACAGCCCCGCCTTCATCCACGTCGTCCGCAACAAGCGCTCCTTCACGGTGGACAGCCGCCGCCCCGAGGGGCTGGCCATCGTCAAGCGCCTCATCGCCATCAGCGACGTGCTCGCCGAGAACCTCGCGCGCGGCACGCTGGAGAAGCTGGGGCTGGACGACGACGCCATCCGCGCCGCGCGCCCCGACATCGTCATCCTGCACATGCCCGCCTACGGGCGCACCGGCGCCTACGTCGAGGGCCGCGGCTACGGCGCCCACATCGACGGCGTGGCCGGCGCCACCGTCCTGCGCGGCTACCGCGATTCCGCCCCCGAGACGAACGTGCAGACCTTCACGGGCGACTTCTTCGTGGGCATGCACGGGGCCGTGGCCATGCTCGCCGCCCTGCGCCACCGCCGCCGCACGGGCCGCGGCCAGACCATCGAGCTGGCGCAGGCCGAGTGCTCCGCCTCCATGTTTCCGCAGGCCGCGCTCGATGCCGCCTGGAACGGGCGCGCCGCCCATACCCTCGGTAACCGCAGCGATCAGGGCTTCGCGCCCAACGGCGTCTTCGCCGCCCGCGGCGAGGAGCGCTGGCTCGCGCTCAGCTGCCGCAGCGACGCCGAGTGGGCGGCCCTCGTCGAGCACATGGGGCGGCCCGCGTGGGCGCTCGACCCGGCATACGCCGCCGTCGCCGGACGCCTCGCCGCCGAGGACCGCATCGAGGCCGAACTGGCGGCCTGGATCGCCGCGCGCGACCGCGACGAGCTCTTCCGCGACCTGCAGGCGGCGGGCGTCACCGCCGGGCCCGTGCTCAGCGCGCGCGACGCGGCCGAGGATCCGCACGCGCGCCAGTCGCCCGTCTGGCGCCGCCTCGAGGCCACGGAGGACTACCCCGCCGCCGAGTTCCCCGCGCCCTCCTTCACCTTCTCGCGCTCGGACGTGACGCTGCGCACGCCCCCCGCCCTCCTCGGCGAGCACAACGACTACGTCTACCGCGAGCTGCTGGGCCTGGACGACGAGGAATGCGCGCGCCTCGAGGCCGCCGGCCACATCGCCACCACCTACGGCCCGGAGGTGCTGGGCCGCTAGGGGGTGCTAGAAACCCGGGTCCGTCACTCTTACGCGACAGGTTCGGAGATTAAGAAGCCCCCATGCGATGGTTTTGACGGTGCCACCGTATAGGTTGCTGGCCTGATATTCCATGGCGAGATATATTTCATCGGCTGCATTCGGGATTGCTCCTTCCAGCCAGTAAGTCCGCAAGGTTTTCATCGAATCTTCGTTGTTCAGGAGCGGACGAATCTGGTTCTCAAAACCGGCGTGATTTCCGTCCCAAAAGCTAAGGCATCGTATAACTCTCTGTTCGAGCGGTGGCTGTTCTCGAGAATCGGCAATTCTCTGTACACCGGTTTCGGTGACAGCAACATGACAGGTCTCGTAATTCAGCACACCACGCGCTGATGTTTTGACAGAGACACCATATGTATTATCCGCCTCATATTCCATTGTAATGGGTATCTCTCCCGGTTTCCCAGGAATTCCGAGGCGAGTGTCCAGTGTACTCATCGATTCCTCATCATTTAGCAAAGGACGAACCTGGTCCTCGAAGCCATTGTGGTTGCTGTCCCATGGATCCAGGCAGTCATCCGCTTTCTCCAAGATTTCACTGTTGGAAAGGGTTGGCGGGAGAGTTGGCGTGGGAGTAGGAGTCGGCGTGGGAGAAGGAGTCGGGCTGGTGGTGGCGACGGCGTTACCTGCAGGGACAGGTTCGGAATTGTCTTCGCCGCTGCCGCTGAAAGCGAGGATGAGGCTGATAACGAAGATTGCGACGAGCGCGCCGATGATCCAGTTCTTCACGAAGAGCCTCCTTGCGGCATGGGAAGGCGTAGTCGACGAACTGCCGCATTCTCCGTGGTCCGACAAGGAGGCGGATGCCACCGCCATGCCCGGGGAACCACAGAACCGGAGACGCAGAGCGCCTGCGGCAGTTCGTCGCGGGGGAGCATAGGGGGAGGTCGCGGGCCGGTCAACGGGAGTTGTCTAAAGTTGGGACGGGAGGGGCTTGACAGCGGGCTGGCGACATCGGAGGATCGGACCAGCACCGATCCGGGCCGCTGCCCGTGATGTGCGGAAACCAGACCCCACGGGGTCGGGAAGGAGGAATCACATGACCGAAGTCAATGTACGGCTCCGCCGTCTTGCATGCGTAGCGTGCAAGGTCAGCGGGGGAGTCGTTTTCCGCGAATTCGTACGCTTGGGCGTACGCTTGGGCTTGTCAGCATTGGGATTCTCGATCTAGAGGTTCCTACTGTCCGCGATGGGCGTTCAGCCCATCGCGGACATTTACGTTTCGCCAGTGCCGCTCAGGGCAGCCAGCCGCTCAGCGCGAGCGCCAGCAGCGCCCCGAAGGCCAGGTGGAAGCGCGCCGTCTGCCGCAGCGTGGCGTTGAGGGCGCGCCCGCTGCCGCCGCCCAGCATGGCGCGCAGCGGTCCCGCGGCGAGGGGCAGGGCCGCCAGCGTGAGCAGCGCCCAGGGGCCTGCGTCCGAGGCGGGCCAGAGCGCGAGGGCGCAGCCCCAGGCGGCCAGCAGCAGCAGTCCGAACCAGAGGCGCGTCGCCCGTTCGCCCGTAACCACGGCCAGCGTGCGTTTGTGCGCGGCGCGGTCGCTGGCGAGGTCGCGCAGGTTGTTGACCACGAGGATGGCGGTGACGGTGCAGCCCACGGGGATCGAGGCCAGCCACACGAAGGCGGGCGCGTTCCCGGCCTGTACGAAGTACGTGCCGACGACGGCGGCGACGCCGAAGAAAGCGAAGGCGAAGGCGTCGCCGAGGGCGTGGTAGCCGAGCGGCCAGGGGCCGCCCGTGTAGGCGATGCCCGCGGCGATGCCGCCGGTGCCGACGGCGGCCACGATCCAGCCCGCCTCCGCCACCAGATAGACGCCCGCGGCGAAGGCGAGGGCGAAGGCGACCGCCATGCCGCGCTTCACCTCGGCGGGCGCGAGCAGCCCCGATTGCGTGGCGCGCGGCGGGCCCAGACGGTCGCCCGCGTCCGCGCCGCGCTCGTGGTCGAACACGTCGTTGGCGAGGTTCGCGCCGATCTGCAGGCAGAGCGCGCCGAAGAGCGCCGCCAGCGCCGGGCCCGGCGCGAAGGCGTCCGCGCCCGCGGCGGCGGCGCTGCCCACGAGCACGGGCGCGACCGCCGCCGTCAGCGTGGGCGGGCGCGCGGCCATGCGCCACGCCGCGAGGTTCACGCGCGCACCGCCGTCAGCGACTGCGCCGCGCCGCCGAGGTGGACGCGCCTGCGGACATGCGTGAAGCCCGCCTCCTCCAGCATGGCGCGCAGCTCCTCCGGCGGGGGCAGGTAGGCCGCGGAGGCGGGCAGGTAGCGGTAGGCGGGCCCGTCGCTGAGCAGCGCGCCGAGGGCGGGCACGACGCGCCGGAACCAGAGCGCGTGCCCGATGCGCGGGAGGCGCGCGCGCGGCTCGTCCACCTCCAGCAGCCCCAGCCGCCCGCCCGCGCGCAGCACGCGCGCCAGCTCGGCCAGCACGGGCGGGATGGCCGTGAAGTTGCGCAGGGCGAACCCCGACACGGCCACGGAGAAGGCGCCGTCGGCGAGGGGCAGGCGCATGGCGTCGCCGCGCGCGAGGGCGACCTCCGCGGGGCAGCGGGCGCGTGCGGCGGCGAGCATCGCCCCGGCGAAATCGACGCCCGTCACGCGCGCCCCCCGTTCCCGCGCGAGCAGGGCGAAATCGCCCGTGCCGCAGGCGAGGTCGAGCACGGCGTCCCCTCCGTCCACGCCCAGCGCCGCGATCAGCGAGCGCCGCCAGCGCTGGTCGAGGCCCAGCGTGATGAGGCGGTTCATGCGGTCGTAGGAGGGGGCGATGCGGTCGAACATGGCGCGCACGGAGGCGGCCTTGGCGCCCGCCTCGGGCAGCGCGCTCATGCGCCCGTCGCCGCTAGCCGTCCGTGGCCGCGCCGTGGTCCCACAGTTCGGTGCCGCGCCATTCGCGGTCGCGCCACCTGAGCGCCTCGCGCAGGCCGTCCTGCTCGACGCGCTCGCGGAAGCCGGGCCGTCCGTCGATGAAGGCCGTGTACACGTCGAACTCGGCGGCGGAGTGCATGGCCGGGTGGAGGCCCTGGATCTCCATCCAGCGGTTCACCGAGTGCTTGTGCAGGATGTTGACCTCGAGGGGGATGCGCATGATCTTGCGGGCGAGGTGCAGGGCCGCGTCCTCCAGCTCCTCCTCGGGCACGGCCTTGTTCACCAGCCCCCACTGCTCCGCCGTGGCGCCGTCGATCAGCTCGCCCGTCATGAACAGCTCCTTGGCGCGGCGGTAGCCGACGGTCCAGGGCCAGAGGGAGAGCGTGCGCAGCGTGCCCATGTGCCGCCCGGCGATGTGGCCGAACCTGGCCGTCTCCGTGCAGACCACGAAGTCGAACATGGAGATCAGCTCGGTGCCGCCGGAGATGCAGTGGCCGTGCACCTGGGCGATGGTGGGCTTGCGCGTGTTGAAGAGGCGCAGGTAGCGGTCCACGGAGTCGAGCATGGTGCGGCGCGAGCGGCCCACGCTCTGTTCGCGCAGCATGTCGCCGGGCGAGCCGGGCTCGACCGTGCGGCTGGCGGCGAGGTCGTAGCCCGCGCAGAAGGAGCGCCCCGCGCCGCGCAGCAGCAGCACGTAGGCGTGCGGGTCGTCCTCGAAGCGGTCGAGGAAATCGAAGAACTCGTCGAGCAGCTCGGCGGAGAGGGCGTTGAGCGCGCGCGGGCGGTTCAGCGTCACGCGCACCACGCCTTCCGCCTCGGCCAGCGGCTCGACGATGAGGGTTTCGTACTCCGGGTAGCTCATGGCGTCCTCCTCGCGCGCGAGTATAGACGCCGCCGCCGGAGACGGCCCGCGGGCGCTACCAGTCGCGCCTGCGGCCGCCGCCCCCGCCCCCGCCGCCGCCCCCGCGCTGGGGCGCGCGCGAGCGGAAGCAGTCGCTGCAGTAGACGGGGCGGTCGCCGCGCGGCTGGAAGGGCACGCGCGCCTCGCGCCCGCATTCGGCGCAGACGGCGCTGAACATCTCGCGGTCGGCGCCGTAGCCGCCGCCCCCGCCCCCGCCGTAGCTGCCGCCGCCCCCGCCGCCGCCGCCCTCGCCGCGGGCGTTCTTGCGCGCGGTCCGGCACTCGGGGCAGCGACGCGGCTCGTTGGTGAACCCGCGCGACTGGTAGAACTCCTGCTCCCCGACCGTGAACGTGAACTGCGCGTTGCAGTCCGAGCAGGTCAGGGTGCGATCGACAAAGGACGTCATCTTTCATGCCTCCGGGGCGTGTCCAGTTTTCCGGCGGCAATCGGGAAGGAGTGCGGAATGCTCTCTGGGAACGATCGAACGCCAGGACTCTGCGCGAAGCATACCACGACTTTCGCTACGCGCCCGCGCGGCCCGCCGCTTGCGCCCGCGCGGGCGACCTGCGACCGTAGCCGCGCGCCGGCCCGCCGCATCCGCGCGGCCCCCGGCACGGCGCAAGGCTGAACCGCGAATGGAGGCGACCCATGCCCGGCGTTGAAGACCACGAAACCGTTTCGATCTACCCGCTCGACGACCAGCAGCTGGAATCGCTGCTCACGAACGCCGCCGAGTGCACCTTCAACTGGGGCACGCGCGACGGCTGGCCCATGGGCGTCATCATGTCGTTCCTGTGGAAGGACGGGCGCTTCTGGGTCACGGCGGGCGCGCACCGCCACCGCATCTCCGCCGTGCGCCGCGACCCGCGCGTCTCCGTGATCGTGAGCGGGGCCTCCGCGGCGCCCGGTTCGGGCGCGCCCAGCGGCGCCGCCACGGCCAAGGGCCGCTGCGTCATCCACGAGGACCGCGAGACGAAGGACTGGTTCTACCCCGAGTTCGCGGCCAAGCTGAGCCCCGACCCCGCCGCCGCCGCCGCCTTCGTGAAGACGCTCGATTCGCCCCTGCGCGTCGTCCTCGAGGTCATCCCCGAGAAGTGGATCCTGTTCGACGGCGCCAAGTTCGGCGCGGACGCCATGGGCGCGCTGCCCGATGATCAGAAGGGCCCGCCCCTGAGCGCCGACACCGAGCGCATGCCGCGCGAGCTCGCCCGCCGCGGCATCTCCTAGCACTCGCCCGTGCGCACCGGCGTGCACGTCGCCAACTTCACCTGGCGGGGCGGCCCCGCCGCGCTGGGGCCGCGCCTCGCCGAGCTGGCCGTCGCCGCCGAGGAGATCGGCTGCGAGCGCCTCTCCTTCATGGACCACCTCTTCCAGATCGGCTGGATCGGCCCCCGCGAGCTGGACATGCTGGAGGGCTACACCGCCCTCGGCTTCGTCGCGGGCGTGACTTCCCGCATCCGTCTGGGGCTGCTGGTCACGGGCGTCACCTACCGCCATCCGGGCGTGCTGGCCAAGCAGGTGAGCACGCTCGACGCGCTCTCCGGCGGGCGCGCCTGGCTGGGCATCGGCGCGGCCTGGAACGAGGACGAGCACCTCGGCCTGGGCGTGCCCTTCCCGCCCCTGGCCGAGCGTTTCGAGCGGCTGGAGGAGGCCATCCGCATCTGCCTGCAGATGTGGAGCGACGACGACGGCCCCTTCGAGGGCAAGCACTACCGGCTGGCGGCCACGCTCAACGCGCCCCGGCCCGTCAACCGCCCCGAGCTGCTCATCGGCGGGCGCGGCGAGCGCAAGACGCTGCGGCTCGTGGCCCGCTACGCCGACGCCTGCAACCTCACCAGCGGCACGGCGGAGGAGGTGCGCCACAAGCTCGCCGTGCTGCGCGCCCACTGCGAGCGCGAGGGCACGGACTACGACGCCATCGCCAAGACCGTCGCCTGGACCGGCCCCGCGCTCGATTCGGAGGAGGAGCGGGCGCGCTTCCTCGACCGCATGGCGGAGTTCGCCGCCGAGGGCGTCAGCCTCGTCACGATCACGCCCTACGGCGACGACCCGGCGGCGGAGGCGCGGGGCTGGGAACCGCTCGTGCGGCGGCTGGAGGCGCTGTAGCGGCTGCGCGCGGCGGCGCGGCGCGCTACGATCCGCGCACGCCGCCGCCGGAGGAACCATGAAGCTGGCCAAACGGGTGGAGGAGCTGCCGCCCTACCTCTTCGCCCAGATCTCGAAGGTGATCGCCGCCAAGAAGGCGCAGGGCATCGATGTCGTGACCTTCGGCATCGGCGACCCCGACCTGCCCACGCCCCCCCACATCCTCGCCGCCCTGCACCGCGCCGCCGACGATCCGGCCAACCACCGCTACCCCGAATCGGAGGGCCTGCCGCGGCTGCGCCAGGCGATCGCGGACTGGTACGAACGCCGCTTCGAGGTCGCCTTCGACGCCGAACGCGAGGCGCTGGCGCTCATCGGCTCGAAGGAGGGCATCGCCCACATGGCGCTCACCCTCATCGATCCGGGCGACGTGGCGCTGGTCACCGATCCGGGCTATCCCGTCTACGAGATCGGCACCATGTTCGCGGGGGGCGTGGCCGTGAAGCTGCCGCTCACGCGCGAGAACGGCTGGCTGCCCGACCTCGACGCCATCCCCGAGGATCTTGCCGCCCGCGCGCGCGTGCTCTGGCTCAACTACCCGAACAACCCGACCGCCGCCGTGGCCGACCTCGCCTTCTTCGAAAAGGCCGTGGCCTGGGCGAGGGAGTACGACGTCTCCATCTGCCACGACAACCCCTACTGCGACGTGGCCTTCGACGGCTACCGCCCGCTCTCCATCTTCCAGGCGCCGGGCGCGCGCGAGGTGGCCATCGAGTTCAACTCCTTCTCCAAGATCTACAACATGACCGGCTGGCGCATCGGCATGGCCGTGGGCAACGCCGAGCTGGTGGACGCCCTCATGCGCGTGAAGTCGAACATCGACAGCGGCATCCCCCAGGCCATCCAGGAGATGGCCATCGAGGCCGTGAACGGGCCCCAGGGCGTGATCGCCGACCACAACGCCATCTACCAGCGCCGCCGCGACCGCATCGTGGAGACGCTGCGCGCCATCGGCCTCGACGCGGACCCGCCCAAAGCCTCGCTCTACGTCTGGGCGAAGCTGCCCGACGGCGTGACCAGCGGCGACTTCGCCGCCCGCCTCATCGAGGAGTGCGCCGTGGTGGTGACCCCCGGGCGCGGCTACGGCGTCAACGGCGAGGGCTACGTGCGCCTCTCCGTCACCATCGCCGACGACCGCATGGAGGAGGGCCTGCGCCGCCTGCGCGACTGGGGCGGCCTCGGGGGGGCCTGATCCCCGTGGCCCGGCGACGCCTCCACGCCACCGCCCCCGCGCGCGAGCGCGCCTGGCTCGTGGCCGTGGACGCCCCCGGCGCGCCCCTGCCCGCCGCCGACTCCCTCACCGAGCTGGCCGAGCTGGCGCGCACGGCGGGCGCGGTGGTGGCGGGGCGCTCCACGCAGCGCCGCGACCGTCCCCGGCCCGCCACCTACATCGGCGCGGGCAAGCTGCGCGAGGTGGCCGACGCCTGCGCCGCCCATCGCGCACGGACCGTCATCTTCGACGACGAGCTCTCGCCCGCGCAGCAGCGCAACCTCGAGGAGGCGCTGGGGCTGAAGGTGCTCGACCGCACCGCCCTCATCCTCGACATCTTCGCCCTGCGCGCCAGCACGCGGGAGGGCCGCCTGCAGGTCGAGCTGGCGCAGACCGAGTACCTGCTGCCCCGCCTGCGCGGCCAGTGGAGCCACCTCGAACGCATGGAGGGCGCCATCGGCCTGCGCGGCCCCGGCGAGACCCAGATCGAGAGCGACCGCCGCCTCGTGCGCCGCCGCATGGCCAAACTGCGGCGCGACCTCGACCAAGTGCGCACGCAGCGCGAGCTGTACCGCCGCCAGCGCCGTCGCGCGGGCGCGCCCGTGGTGGCCCTCGTCGGCTACACCAACGCGGGCAAGACGACGCTCATGCGCGCCCTCTGCGGCGCCTCCGTGCGCCCCGAGGACAAGCTCTTCGCCACGCTCGATCCGGTCACGCGCAAGCTGGCGCTGCCCTCCGGGCGCACGGCCCTGCTCACGGACACCGTCGGCTTCATCCAGAAGCTGCCCCTGCAGCTGGTGGCCGCCTTCCGCGCCACGCTGGAGGAGCTGGAGGACGCCGAGGCGCTCCTGCACGTCGTCGACGCCTCCCACCCCCACGCCGCCGTCCACGCCGCCACCGTGGAGGACGCGCTGCGCGAGCTGAGCGTGCTCGGGCGCCCCATGATCGTGGCCCGCAACAAGATCGACGCGCTCGCCCGCGCCGACGGCGCCGAACCCGCGGACGAGCGCGAGGCCCGCGCGCTGGCCGCCGCCGCCGCTCCCGCCTCCGACGGCCAGCGCCCCGTCTCCGCCGCGCGCGGCTGGGGCGTCGAGGGCCTGCGCGCGGCCATCGACGAGACCCTGGCGGCGACGCCCGCCTGAGGCGCGCTGCGTATCATGCGCCCGACCGGAGGATGGACCATGAGCCGCTGGATCATCGCCGTGCAGGCCCTCGTCATCGCCGCCCTCGCGGGTCTCGCCATCGCCGCCGCGCAGGGCGCCTTCACGAGCGTCGAGGTGCGCGTCTGGCAGGACACGCGGGACGATCGCAACCTCTACCTCTCCGCCCGCTACGAGGGCGGCAGCTGGCGCACGCTGGGCACCGTGCCCGTGGACGTGAGCCGCGTGAGCGCCTCCGGGCGCTGGCGCTACGGGGACATCGTCCTCACCGTGCCCGTGCCCGACTCGCCCCTGCCTCCCGGCGAAGCGGACGCCGCCCGCCGCCGCTGCGAGAACGCGGCGCTGACCGCGCTGCAGGCCTCGGACGCGGTCTACGAGCAGGCGATCGCCGCCTACGTCGCGCGCGTCGGGG
This sequence comes from Tepidiformaceae bacterium, assembly GCA_958295975.1. Classification (GTDB taxonomy): domain Bacteria; phylum Chloroflexota; class Dehalococcoidia; order Tepidiformales; family Tepidiformaceae; genus UBA2991. Next base: position 1,960,320 of record OY282446.1, read on the forward strand.
AGCTGGATCGCGCGGGACAGGCCGCGCTGGACGTCATGCTGGCCGCGCAGGCCGAGGCCGAGCGCGTGCGCGACGCGGCCCTCGACGCCGCCGGCGAGGACGGCGACGTGATCGAGGCCGCGGACGCCGCCTACCAGCGCGCGCAGGACGAAGCGCAGCGCGTGTTCGAGGAGGGCGAGACGGAGCGCGTGAGCGAGCGCGCGGAGCTGGATCGGACCCACGAGGCCGCGGGCGCCGCCCGCGAGAAGGCCGCCGCGGACTACGCGACGACGGTGGCGCGCTGCGACGGCGCCGATCAATAGGGCTCACTCCCCGTGTGCTACACTCCCGCCGAATCGGGACGGGAGGAAGAGCGCATGGCCGGGAGGCTGGCCCCCACGACCACGGACGCCGTCCGCGCGTACGGGTACGACGGCGAGGAGCTGGAGCGGCAGCTCGCGGCGGCGCGGCGTCTGGACGCCGAGTGCCCGCGCGCCGTGTTCCACTCCGCCGAAGGCCGCGGCAAGGCCATCCAGCTGCTGGACGCGGGCTACAACCCGGAGTCGATGATGGGCGCCACCTGGACCGAGGGGCGGACGCTCGCGGTCACGCGGGACTGGGAGTTCGCCCCTTACGCCCCCCCCCCCCCACAACTCCATCCTGTTCGCCTTCCACACGAACTACCCCTTCGCCGGTGAGAGCTGGGGGCTGGCCGTGGGCGACGAGCTGGACTTCGCGGTGCTCGATTCGCACGGCATGGGGCAGTGCTCGCCGGTGGACGCCTGGGAGTGGTTCGGGCCGGACGGCCTGAACGCGGTCGTCTACCGCGCGCCCGACTTCGCCCCGCCCACCATCGCCGACCGCATCGCCTTCTACCTGGACAAGGGCTGGGACGCCTCCGAACTGCTCGAGCGCGAGCTCCGGGCGGTGTGACGGCCCCTCCGCCCGTCGGAGTGTGGGAGGGTTAGGGTTGCCGACCGTTTCCCGATGTACTAAGCTGCCCGCGACGGCGTTGATCGCGCTTCGCGTTCGAGCATCGCCCGGTGGATAACCAGCGCTGGAACGACGACTACAGGATGGGCCGGAAGGAAAGAGACATGGAAATCGCTATTATCAGTGCTATGGGAGTGATCATCGCAGCGCTACTCGGAGTCTTCGCTTTCAGGATCGATATGGTCGGTCTGTTGAAGCGGAACGACGAACGCAAGATCATGCGCGCCCGGATGGCTTGTCCGCACATGACCATGCAGTCGCGTGAAGACGGTATCGCGTATCAGATCATGCCGACGTCTCCGCCGATGACTCATCAGGCCGTCTGCCCGATGTGTCAGAAGATATTCCCGACGCTCGACGATGCGGTGGCGGAAGTCAAAACTTGGTTTCGCGAGGACGACGTTGCCGCGTCTGTGGAAGTGTGGGCCCGAAAGATGAACGAATTTAACAAGGCTGTTCGTCGCCTCTGACCAGCTAACGCCGAAAGTTAGGTTGCCGAACGTTTCTTGGCTTCCTAAGCACTACATAAATGCACGGCTCCTCAGCGCAGCACCAGCTGGCAGCGCTGGACACGGCCCGTCTCCTTGATCCCGCCCGTGTAGACGCGCCACACGGCTGTGCAGATTCAGGCTCCGTCCGTGTGATGTATGTTCAGTGCAGGGGGTGTCGAAACGGTAGGCAACCCAAACCCCCTCCACGCCGCCCCGCTTGCGCGCCCGCGCCCCGCGCGCGTACAACTCCCGCGTGAGCGTCAGCGTCCCCCTGCCCCATCCCCGCGGCCCCCTCAGCGGCTACCGCGTGCTCGACCTCGCCGACGAGAAGGGGCAGCTCTGCGCGCGCCTGCTGGGCGAGCTGGGCGCGGACGTGATCAAGGTCGAGCCGCGCGAGGGCCACGCCACGCGCGCCAACGGCCCCTTCTACCGCGACGAGGCCGGGCGCGAGTCCAGCCTCTGGTGGTGGGCCATGAACGCGGGCAAGCGCTCCGTCACCTGCGAGCCGCGCGTGGCCGCGGGCCGCGAGCTGCTCCACCGCCTCGCGGCCGCCGCCGACGCCGTGATCGAGACGAGCGCGCCCGGCTCGGAAGAGGCGAAGGCGCAGGGCGCGGACCCGCGTGCGCTCATGCGCGCCAATCCGGGGGCCGTGGTCGTGAGCGTCACCAACTTCGGCCAGAGCGGCCCCCTGCGCGCGCTGCCCGCCACCGACATCGTGGCCTCGGCGATGGGCGGGCACATGCACCTGAACGGCAGCGACGAGTGCGGCCCCGTGCGCACGACCGTGCCCCAGGCGTACGCCCAGGTGAACGCGCAGGCGGCGGTGGGGACGGTGATCGCGCTCTACGCGCGCGGCGCCAACGGGGGCCTCGGCCAGCACGTCGACGTCTCCATGCAGGAGGCCATGACGAACGCCATGGACAACGCGCAGCAGACGTGGGACCTGCTCGGCGTGAACAACCGCGGGCCCGGTTCGGGGCGCATGATCGCGGGGCGGCAGGGGCCGCGCTACATCTACGAGACGGCGGACGGCTGGGTGGCGGCGCTCTCCTTCGGCGGGCTCATGGGGCCGAGCGCGAACGCCATGATCGACTGGCTCGACGAGGCGGGCGAGGCGGGACCGCTGGCCGCGCCCCACTGGCGCGCGCGGCTGGAGACGGTGCAGCCGCTGGAAGCGGACGAGCAGGCCCTGCTGGTGGGGGCGATGGAGCGCTTCTGCCGCCCGCGCCGCAAGGACGAGCTGGTGGCCGGGGCGCAGGCGCGCGGCGCGGGCTGGGCGCCCGTCTACGGCCCGCGCGAGATCGTGGAGTGCGGGCAGCTGGCCGCGCGCGACTACTGGGTGCGCGTGCCCCACGACGACATCGGCGAGTCCTTCGTCTATCCGGGCGCGCCCTTCATCCTCTCGCGCACGCCCTGGAAGCAGCGCGGGCGCGCCCCCCACGTGGGCGAACACAACGACGACGTGTACGGCGGGCTGCTGGGGCTCGCCGACGATGAACGCGCCCGTCTGCGGCGCGCGATGGCGGTCTGAGATGGCGCGCGCCAAACGCCCCGCGCCCCTCGCCGGGCTGCGCGTGACCGACCTCTCCTGGGTGGGCGTGGGGCCGACCGTGGCGAAGTACCTGGCGGACCACGGCGCGGAGGTGATTCGCGTGGAATCGGCCACGCGCCTGGAGACGCTGCGGCGCGCGGGCCCCTTCCTCGACAACGAACCCCATCCCGAGAACTCCGGCTACTACGCCAACTTCAACAGCTCCAAGCTCGGCGTCACGATCAACCTCAAGCATCCGCGGGGACCGGCGCTGGTGAAGCGGCTCGTGGCCGTCTCCGACGCCGTCGCGGAGTCGTTCACGCCGGGCACGCTGGCCAAACTGGGGCTGGACTACGAGGCCCTGCGCGCGGTGCGCCCCGACCTCGTCATGATCTCGATGCCGCTCTTCGGGCAGACGGGCCCGTGGTCGGACTACATGGGCTACGGGCACGTGCTGCAGGCGGCGGCGGGATTCAACCACCTCACGGGCTGGCCCGACGGCGAGCCCATCGGCACGGGCATCGCCTACACCGATTTCCTCGCGCCCCACTTCGGCGCGCTGGCGCTGCTGGCCGCGCTCGACCACCGCCGCCGCACGGGCGAGGGCCAGTACATCGATTTCTCGCAGTACGAGGGCGTCCTCCACGCGCTCGGCCCGGCCCTCCTCGAATGGACGGCGAACGGGCGCGAGCTGGAGCGCCTCGGCAACCGCGACCCCGAGGCCGCGCCCCACGGCGCCTGGCGCTGCGCGGACGGGCGCAGCGTCGTCATCGCCTGCTTCACGGAGGAGCACTGGGAGGGCTTCCGCGCGGCCATCGGGCGGCCCGACTGGACCGACCTGGAGCGGATGCGGCGCAAGCCCTCGCGCCTGCGCGAGCAGAAGGAGATCGACCGCCACACGGCCCTCTGGTGCGGGGAGCGCACGGCGGCGCAGGCGTTCGGGGCCATGCGCGAGCGCGGCGTGCCGTCGGGCATCGTGCGCTCGCCCGAGGAGATGCACCGCGACCCGCAGCTGCGCCACCGCGGCCACTACCGCGTGCTGGAGCACCCCACGATGGGCGCGCGCACCTACGATTCGCCCGCCTTCCGCCTCTCGAAGACGCCGGGCGAGCTGACGAAGGCCGCGCCCCTGCTGGGCGAGGACAACGAGCGCGTGTTCAAGGGCGTGCTCGGCATCGGCGACGAGGAGTACGCGGACCTGCTCGCGGAGGGCGTGCTGGAGTAGCACGGGGTGGCTAGCCTTCGCCGCCAGCGTCTTCGGTTTCGGCCTCGCCTTCGCCCGCTTCGGCCTCTTCGGCTTCGGGTTCCTCGGCGGGCGGGGCCTCGCCGGGAATGGCCGCGTCCTCCTCGACGACGAGCGCGCCGAGCATGGTGTCGGGGTGCACGTCGCACCAGAAGGCGTAGCGCCCGGGCGGCGGCGTGGTGAAGGTGAACTCGTGCTGGATTATGCCGGTGGCCAGCTCCGTGCGGAGGTCGCCGCCGTCGTCCTCGCAGCCCGCCGTGCAGCCCGTGAGCACGGGGCCGTCGCCCGCCGCGTCGCCCGCGTAGAAGACGATGTTGTGGGCCACCGAATCGTCCTGGTTGTCGAGCACGAAGGTCAGCTCCTCGCCGGGCGGCGCGGCGATCTCCGTGTAGTCGAAGACGCTGGCGCGGATCGTGATCGTGCCCGCGAAGGGGCCCAGCTCCACGGGGCCGGCGCCGCCGCCCTCGGATGCGGCGCCTTCGCTGGCGAAGAGGGTGAGCCCCGCGCCGATGGCGAAGCCGCCCACCAGCAGCGCCCCCAGCAGGGTCACGGCCATGCCCAGGCTGTAGCGCACGCTCGTGTCCTTCGTGTCGCGCACCACCTGCATGTCGAACGTCTGCGGCGAGCCCGCCGCCACCTCGTCGGGGTGCCGCGCCAGCAGGTCGAGGATGGCGCGTTCCGTCTCCTCGAAGGCCGCCAGCTCGTCCGCCGACGACCAGGTCGTCTCCACGATCACCTGCGAGGGCCCCCCCGCGGCGGGCGAGACGTTGATGCGCAGGTCCTCGAAGCCGGGCGCGGCGCGCAGGGCGTCGTGCGCCTCCTGGATGGCGGCGAGGACGCCGCCCTCGCCCGTGGCCGTCTCCAGCTGGCCCTCGGCGATGGCGAAGGTGACGACCTGCGTGCGGCGGGCGTCGCGGCGCTCGCGCTCTTCCTGTTCGCGCGCCTTCTGGCGCATGCGCCCGTCCTCGTAGCCCCAGCCGGCCACGGAGAAGAGCGTGAGCGCGGCGGCGGCGCCGAGGAGCGGCCCGCTGAGCCCGCGCTGGTCCTCCACGCGCGCCCACCACACGAGCGCCGCCACCAGCAGCATGGCCGCCAACCCGACCATGAAGGGCCAGACGCTGGGGTCGGGCAGATGCACCCCGGGCCCGACGTGGGCGTCGTGTTCGCCGCCTGCTTCCTGCGCCACTGCGTTCGTCCCCCGCGTTTGGCCTTACCCGATGAGGTAGAGGATGGTGAAGAGCGCGATCCAGACCACGTCGACGAAGTGCCAGTACATCGAGCAGGCCTCGACCGCCTCGTGGTTGCGCGCCGAGAATTGGCCGCCGAGCGCGCGCGCGGTCACGACGAACATGAAGATGACGCCGCCCGCCACGTGCGCGCCGTGGAAGCCGGTCAGCGTGTAGAAGGTCGTCCCGAAGATCGTGTCGTCCGCGCGGAAATGCAGCTGCGTGTAGTCGTAGAGCTGCGCGGTGAGGAAGATGAGCCCCAGCGCCAGCGAGATGAAGAGCCCCCAGAGCATGCCCGCCTGGTTGCCCTTCTGAATCTGCCACACGCCCCACTGAATCGTGATCGAGCTGAGCACGAGGATGCCGGTGGAGACGGCCGGCAGCAGCACCTCCAGCTCCAGCTTCACGCCGTCGGCGATTTGCTGCGGGCTGAGCAGCACCTCCGGCGGCCAGGCGGGCGCGTCCGCGCGCGCGATGAAGTAGGCCGCGAAGAGCCCCCCGAAGAACATCACCTCGGAGGCGAGGAACAGGATGAAGCCGAGCATCCCGTTGCTCATGCCGGTGCGCTCCGCCGCGTGCTGCAGGGCGGTCACGTCAGTGCGCCCCGTCGCCGTGCCGCGCGTCGAAGAGGGGGCGCTCGGAGCGCACCGGCGGCAGGCTGTCGAAGTTGTGCACGGGCGGCGGCGAGCTCGTGGCCCACTCCAGCGTGTTCCCCTCCCAGGGATCGGCGGGCTGGTCCTGCGGCCTCGTGAAGGCCCAGATCACGGCGATGAGGAAGGGAATCATGCTCACCGCGATGACGAACGCGCCCAGCGTGGAGACGAGGTTGAGCGCCCCCCAGCCCGTGCTCTCGGCGTAGACGGCGATGCGCCGCGGCATGCCGTCCAGCCCCAGCATGTGCATGGGGAAGAAGGCCAGGTTGAAGCCCGCGAACATGAGCGCGAAGTGCAGCTTGCCGAGCCGCTCGTTCAGCTTCCGCCCCCAGATCTTGGGGAACCAGTAGTAGAGCCCGGCGAAGACCGCGAAGACGGAGCCGCCGAAGAGCACGTAGTGGATGTGGGCCACCACGAAATAGGTGTCGTGCAGGGCGAAATCGACGGGCACGGCGGCGCTGAAGGTGCCGTTGATGCCGCCGATGAGGAACATGCTCACGAAGCCGAGGGCGAAGAGCATGGGCGTGGGGAAGGAGATGGAGCCGCCCCAGAGCGTGCCCAGCCAGTTGAAGATCTTGACCCCCGTGGGCACGCCGATCATGAAGGTCATGAAGCCGAAGAAGGGCAGCAGCACCGAGCCCGTGGTGAACATGTGGTGCGCCCACACGCTGAACCCCAGCCCGCCGATGCCGATGGTGGCGAACACGAACGCCTTGTAGCCGAAGAGCGGCTTGCGCGAGAACACGGGCAGCACCTCCGAGACGATGCCCATGCCCGGCAGGATCATGATGTACACGGCCGGGTGCGAGTAGAACCAGAACACGTTCTGCCAGAGCACCACGTTGCCCCCGCCGTTGGGGTCGAAGAACTGCCCGCCGAAGTTGCGGTCGATGAACAGCATGACCAGCGCCGCCGCCAGCACCGGCGTGGCCAGCAGCTGCAACAGCGCCGTCACCAGCATCGTCCAGCAGAAGATGGGCATGCGGAACATGGTCATGCCCGGCGCGCGCATGCGGAGCATGGTGACGAGGAAGTTGGCCGCGCCGATGGTGGACGAGGCCCCCAGCAGGATCACCGCCAGAATCCACATGTCCATGCCCACGCCCGTCTGCTGCGCCAGCGGGCTGTAGGCCGTCCAGCCCGCGTCCGCCGCCCCGCCGTCCACCACGAAGCCCGCGAACATGAGGATGCCCGCCGGGGGCAGCAGCCAGAAGGAGAGCGCGTTGATGCGCGGGAAGGCCATGTCCGCCGCCCCGATCTGCAGCGGCACGAAATAGTTCCCGAAGCCCGCCCACACGGGGATGATGAAGAGGAAGAGCATGGCCGAGGCGTGCATCGTGAAAATCTGGTTGTAGGCGTCGTTGCCCACGAAGCCGCTGTCCGCCACCGCCAGCTGCGTGCGCACCAGCAGCGCCAGGATGCCCCCCACGGCGAAGAAGAAGAGCGTGAAGTAGAGGTAGAGGATGCCCAGCTTCTTGTGGTCGACCGTGGTGATCCAGTCGAGCACGGCGGGCCGCTGGTAGCCGGTGTGCGGAACTGCGACGGTCGCCATCGGGCCTCCTCCGCGCTAGCGCGCGCGCACGCGCGCGCCGTCTCCCAGCTGGCGGACCGCCTCGCTGGCGATCCAGGCGTCGAATTCGCCGCGCTCCACCACGCGCACGGTGAAGCGCATGAGGGCGTGGTTCAGGCCGCAGAGCTCGGCGCACTGGGCGCGGAAATCGCCCGTCTCCCGCGCCGTCACGGTGAAGGCGTTCACGCGCCCGGGGAAGAGGTCGAGCTTGTAGAGGAAATCGCGCACGTAGAAGGAATGGATTACGTCGCTGGAGCGCAGCACGAATTCGACCGGCTCGTCCACGGGCATCATCAGCACGGGCTCGTTGGCGGGCGTGCCGATGACGGAGACGGCGCCTTCGGCCTCCGCGTCCATGCCGCCGCCGCCCTCGCCCAGGTCGTTCAGGTTGTAGGTGAACTGCCAGGAGAACTGGAAGCCCGTCACCTCGATGGTGAGGTCGTCCGGCTCCGCCGTGTCGTCCACGCCCACGAGCGTGATCATGGAGATGGTGAAGAGGCCGATGACGATGAGCACGGGCACGCCCACCATGGCGGCCTCGATTTTGCCGCCGCCGTGGAACTGGGGCGGCAGGGCGTCGTCGCGGCGGCGGTAGCGCACGATGGCGTAGACGAGGGCCGCGGCCACGAGCGCGAACACCACGATGGCGGCGATGAGCACGACGTTGTAGAGGTCGTTCATGTCGCGCGCCTCGTCGGTGATGGCCGCGGGCTGGCAGCCGGCGCCGAGGAGGGCGAGCGCCATGAGCGCGACGGCGGCGGCAAGACGCTTCATCCGGGCCCGCCCACCGCGCATCTGGCTCCTTCCGCTCGCTTCGTTTCGCGCATTCGCCGTTCCCGAATCCGGGCGGGCGGCGCGTGTTCCGGAAGATTGTGAATCGTGGCGCAATCCGCGACTGGTTGTACGCCGGGCGCCCGATGGTGTCAAACGCGGGCGCGGGAGCGGGAGGCGATCAGCGGGCCTGTAAGCCGGATTCTGTGCCCTTCCGGTGGGTTGGGCCGGAAGGCGGCGGCCATCTTTCTGGGCGCCGCGTCACCGCGGCGCTCGCGCGGCCTACCCGGGAGTGCGAACGAGCCGGGCGCTCTCCTCCCCATTTTGGCCTTGCTCCGGGCGGGGTTTGCACGGCCGCCCCGTCTCCGGGACGCCGGTGCGCTCTTACCGCACCATTTCACCCTTACCCGCAGCACGCGGGCGGTATGTTTCTGTTGCGCTTTCCGTCGGCTCGCGCCGCCCAGGCGTTACCTGGCGCCCTTGCCCGGCGGAGTCCGGACTTTCCTCGACGGGGCGCGAGGCCCCGCCGCGGCCGCCCGGCCCGCTGATCGCCTCCCCCAGCCTACGCCCACGGCGCGCCCGCGCGCTACCCGCGGCGGTCGAGCGCCTCGTTGGCGAGGGCGTCGGCGCGCGCGTTCCGCGCCCGCGGCACGTGCCCCACGGTGTACGGCCCCACCGCCTCGAGCGCCTCCACGAGGGCCGCGAAGAGGGGCCGCAGGAGGGGGTGCTTCACGCGGTAGCGCCCCGCCAGCTGGCGCACCACCAGCTCGCTGTCGAGGCGCAGGTCGATGGCGCTCGCGCCCAGGTCGGCGGCGGCGCGCACGCCCGCGATGGCGGCGCGGTATTCGGCCACGTTGTTCGTGGCCCGCCCGATGCGCTCGCTCACGGTCGCCAGCTCCTGGCCCTCCGCGTCGCGCACGCTGGCCCCGATGGCGGCGGGGCCGGGATTGCCGCGGCTGGCGCCGTCCGCGTAGACGGTGAGGCGCATCAGGGCCGCCGCAGGAGCCGCGCCTCGTCGCCGTCCACCTCGATGCGGTCGACGACCTCGCGCAGCAGCGCGCGGCGCTCCTCCGGGCCGAGCGCGTCCCAGCGCGTCAGCAGGCGTTCGCGGGCGGCCTCGGCGCGCTCCTCGCGCTCCCGTTCGGAGTGCTGGGCCGCGAGCCGCTCGCGCGCGTCGCGAGCCTCGGCGTCCAGGTCGCGCTGCTCCTCCGCGAAGGCCGCGCCGAGGGCCTTCATGCGCTCGATGGGCAGGTCGCCCCGCGCGGCCTCGTCCAGCAGCCGCTCGACCTGGCGGCGGTTGCGGCGGATGCGCCCCTCGATGCGCGCCAGCTCGTCCTCGATCTCGCGCGCCCAGGCCTCGGGGTCGCCCGTGCGGGGCAGCCGCGCGAGCCCGTCGGCGGGCGCGGCCAGCAGCTCGCGCGCGCGCGCCTCCAGATCGGCCTCGCGCTGCGTGTTGTAGGAGCAGGCGCTCTGGTTGGTGCGGCTCTCGCACTGGTAGTAGCGGTAGGTGGCGGAGCGGCGCTCGCCGTCGCGCGTGGTCCAGCGCTGCTTGCGGCTGACGCCGATCATGCGGTTGCCGCAGCGCCCGCAGAAGACCAGCCCGCTGAGCGGGAAGGGGCGCAGGGCGCGGCCCGATCCGCCCGTGCGGCGTTTCGCCATGGCCTCCTGCACCTTGCGAAAATCGGTCGCCGCGACGAGCGCGGGATGGCTGTCGGGGATGCGCACGCCGAAGCGCGCGTAGGTGCCGAGGTAGGCGCGGTTCCGCAGGATGTCGCGCACGCTCACCATGCTCCAGCGCCCGCCCCGGCGCGTGCGGATGCCCTCCGCGTTGAGCCGCCCCGCGATGCGCCGGATGCCGAGCCCCTCCTCCAGCGCGAGGCGGAAGATGTACTGCACCACCACGCCCTCGTCGGGCACGATCTCCATCCGCCGCCGCGGCCCCGCGCGGTAGCCGTAGGGCGGGCGCCCGAGGACCTCGCCGCGCACCGCCCGCCGCCGCATGGCCGCGCGCACGCGCTCGGAGACGGGCGCGCCCGCGTCCGCGTGGCGTTCGCCCCAGCGCCCGACGAGCGCGCGCGCCGCCTCCTCGCCGCCCTCCGCCTCGTAGACGGCGGCCCCGGCGGCCTCGATGGCGAGCATTCGCAGGGCCGCCCGTCCGGGGTCCTCGCCGAGCGCCTCGAGGCCGTCCACCACGGCCACGAGGAAGCCGTGGTCGCCGCGTTCGATGAAGCCCAGCATCTGGCGGAAGCCGCCCTCCGCTTTGGGCGCGCCCTCGGTATCGACGAAGGTGGCCGCCACCTGATAGCCGCGGGCCGTGCAGAAGGCGATGAAGCGCTCCGTCTGCCGTTCGAGCGAGCGCTCCGTCCCGTTCGCGCGCAGGCCCTCCACGAAGTAGCCGACGGCCTTCATCGCATCAGACGCCCGCCAGCATGCGCTCGCAGTTGGGGCAGAGGGCGGGCGATTCCGGGTCGAGCGTCCGTTTGCGCGCGGCGGGCGGCACGTTCACGCGGCAGGCCCCGCAGACGTCGCCGCGCATGCGTGCCACGGCCACGCCCCCCTTGCGCCGCCGCAGGTCGTCGTACCGCGCGAGCAGCGCCCCGTCGATGCGCGCGCGGTACCGCTCGCGCTCTCCGTTCGCCCTTGCCATGTCGCCTTCGAGGGCGGACGCGGCGGCGCCCAGCCTCGCGCGCTTCTCCGCCATGGCCGCCCGTTCGCCCTCGAGGACCGCCCGCGCCCGCTCGCGCGCCGCCTGCGCCTCCTCGATGCCGTCGAGCGCGGCGATGCCGTCGTCCTCGATGCGCGAACGGCGCGCCTTCAGCGAGGCGACCTCGCGCTGGAGGCCCGCGAGCTCCTTCGGCAAGCCCGCGCCGCCGCCGTACAGCCGCCCCTCCTCGCGCGCGATGCGCTCGCCGAGGGCGTCGATTTCCCCCTCGAGGCGGCGTTGCTCGCGCTCGAGCGCGGCGCAGCGCTCGTCGGCGGCCCCGGCGGCCTCCTCCGCGGCGCGCAGGGCGGCGTCGTCGGCGAGTTGCGCGCGCGCGTCCGCCAGCTCCTCGCCGAGGCGGGCGAGGAGATCGTCGTGCTCCTGGAGGGAGGCGAGATCGGCGACCTGCGGCATGACGGCGGCTACCCTTGCCCAAGCGTAAACGACGCCGGGCGAACCGCGCCCCCGTCGCGCGCGAATCTGTGCCGCCGCCGCGCGTTTATGTTCCGCGAAAGGCGTCGCGCGCCCCCGGCGACGCAGGGTTCGCGCCGCTCCGCGCGGCGGTGTAGGATGCTTCCCATGTCGGCGGCGGAACAGTCCGGCGAACTGCGGCGGGACTACGCCAGCCCCGCGACGTGGGGCGACGTCGAGAGCCTGCGCCACGAGGTGGCCGACCTGCGTGCGGATGTCGCCCGCGTCGAGAGCAGCCTGCGTGCGGACATCTCCCGCGTCGAGAGCGGCCTGCGCGCGGAGATCGTGCAGGTCGAGAGCCGGCTGGACAGCAAGATCGACACGGGGCTCGCCGAGGTGCGGATGGAGATGGCGCGCATGGAGATGCGCCTGATCCGCTGGACGGTGGCCACCATGCTCGCGGGCGTGGCCGCCATCGGCGTGCTGATCGGCATCCTCGAAGCCGTCCGCTGAGCGGTCCACAGGACGCCAGCCCGTACACTGGGGGCGTGGACCGCGCGCGCATCCGCAACTTCTGCATCATCGCCCACATCGACCACGGGAAATCGACGCTTGCCGACCGCCTGCTGGAGGCGACGGGCACGGTGGGCGCGCGCGCCATGGCCGAGCAGGTGCTCGACACCATGGAGCTGGAGCGCGAGCGCGGCATCACCATCAAGGCGGCGGCGGCGCGCATGGCCTGGACCGGCCCCGACGGCGAGCCCTACCAGTTCAACCTCATCGACACGCCCGGGCATGTCGATTTCACCTACGAGGTCTCGCGCTCGCTGGCCGCCTGCGAGGGCGCCCTGCTGGTGGTGGACGCCTCCCAGGGGATCGAGGCGCAGACGCTCGCCAACGTCTACCTCGCGCTCGATCAGGGGCTGGAGCTCATCCCCGTCGTGAACAAGGTCGACCTGCCCCACGCCGAGCCGGAGCGCGTGGCCCGCGAGCTGGCGCGCGTGGTCGGCTTCGCGCGCGCGGAGATCATCCTCGCCAGCGCCAAGGAGGGGACCGGCGTGGCCGCCATTCTGGAGGCCCTGCGCGAGCGCGTGCCGCCGCCCGCGGGCGACCGCGCGGCCCCCCTGCGGGCGCTCATCTTCGATTCCGTGTACGACCCCTACAAGGGCGCGGTGGCCCACGTGCGTGTGGTGGAGGGGGAGATGCGGGGGCGCGCGGACCTGCGCCTGATGCAGACGGGCGTGGCCTTCGAGCCGCTCGAATTCGGCATCTTCGCGCCCTCCATGCGCCCCCTCGCCAGCCTCGCCGCGGGCGAGGTGGGCTACGTCGCCACCGGCCTCAAGGACGTGGCCGATTGCCGCGTGGGCGACACCGTCACGCTCGCCGCCGGGCCCGCCGCCGTGCCGCTGCCGGGCTACCGCCAGGCCAAGCCGATGGTGTTCGCGGGCATCTACCCGACCGATTCGGACCGCTACCCGGACCTGCGCGAGGCGCTGGAGCGGCTCAGCCTGAACGACGCCGCCCTCGTCTTCGAGGCGGAGTCCTCGGCGGCCCTCGGCTTCGGCTTCCGCTGCGGCTTCCTCGGCCTGCTGCACCTCGAGATCGTGGTCGAGCGGCTGGAGCGCGAGTATGGCCTCGGGCTGCTCACCACGGCGCCCGGCGTCGAGTACGAGGTGGCCCTGCGCTCGGGCGAGACGGTGGCCATCGACAACCCCTCGCGCCTGCCCCCGGCGGGCGGCATCGAGGAGATCCGCGAACCCTGGGCCGCCATCGACGTGGTCGCGCCCAGCCGCCACATCGGCCAGGTGATGGAGCTGGTCACGAGCCGCCGCGGGCGCTTCCTGCGCATGGAGTACCTGGAGCCGGAGAGCGACGTCGCCCCGGGCGAGGCGCGCGTGCTGCTGGCCTACGAGATCCCCATGGCCGAAATCCTCGTGAACTTCTACGACAGCCTGAAGGGATCGACCAGCGGCTACGCCAGCCTCGACTACCAGCCCGCGGGCTACCGCGCCGCCGACCTCGTGAAGGTGGACGTGCTGGTGAACGGGCAGTCGGTGGACGCGCTCTCCATCATCACGCACCGCGAGCGCGCCGCGCGCGAGGGACGCTCGCTCGTGCTCAAGCTGCGCGCGCTCATTCCGCGGCAGCTCTTCGACGTGCCCCTGCAGGCGGCCATCGGGGGCCGTATCATCGCCCGCGAGACCGTCCGCGCCCTGCGCAAGAACGTGCTCGCCAAGTGCTACGGCGGCGATGTCACGCGCAAGCGCAAGCTGCTGGAGAAGCAGGCCGAGGGCAAGCGCCGCATGAAGCGCGTCGGCAGCGTGGAGATTCCGCAGGAGGCCTTCATGGCCGTCCTGCAACTTCGGGAAGGGCAGGAATCGCGGGAATGATCAAGGCGTTCGTCCTCATCGTGGTCGATCCGGCGGAGACGCAGCGCGTCTTCGAGCAGCTGCGCGCCGTCGAGGGCATCAGCGAGGTCTATCAGGTGATGGGCCCCTACGACATCGTGGCCGTCATCGAGGCCTCCGGCATCACCCAGGTGCCCGCCCTCATCAGCCAGCACGTCCGCGTGGTGCGGGGCATCGAGAGCACCACCACCTGCGTGACCTTCCCCGACTCGTAGGCGCGGGGAGCGGCGGGCGGCTGCGTCAGAAGATGCCGGCCTCGTCCGGCTCGTCCGTTTCGCCCAGCGCCCGTTCGGTCCCGACGTGGCCGCGGGCGTGCAGCAGGCGCCGTCCGGCGGCCTCGAGGGGCGCGCCGTCCGCGCCGCCCTCCTCCAGCGCGCGCCGCACGAGGGCGAAGAGCGTCTGGCCGGTGAGCAGCGCGTAGCCGTAGTTCTCGCAGGCGGCGCGCAGGGCGGCGGTGAACTCCTCGCGCCGCGCGGACGGGTTGAGGTGGCGCTTGCCGTTCACGACGATGATGCCGCGGAGCTGCCCGCCCTCCTCCAGCAGGTGGCGTTCGAGCCGCCGCTGCAGGCGCACGTAGGGCCATTCGGCGGCGGCCTCGCGCGCGCTCTCCGTCTCCACGAAGGCGGCGGCGCCGTCCTCGCCCGCCACGGCCAGCGGTTCGCCCCCTTCGGAGACGGCGCGCAGGCCGAGCAGGGCCAGCCCCTCGCGCACGGCCTCGGCGAAGGCGGGGCCGCTGGCCCAGAGCAGCCGCCGGTGGGCGGTCAGCCGCGCCAGCCGTTCGCGCGCGGCCTCCGTGCGGGCGGCGGCTTCGGCCTCGGCCTCCTCTGCCGCGCGCGCCTCGGCCTCGGCCTCCTCCGAGCCGGGCAGGGCGAGCGTGCGCGCCCAGCCCGGGGGCGTCTCCGCCATCGCGCCCGCCGCCACCTCGGAGATGGCGTCCACCAGCGCCTGCGCCAGCTTCGCGCGCGTGGGGCCGGTGACGTTGGCGAACACGGGCGTCACCACCACGCGCCCGGCGAGCACGGGGAATTCGGCGGCCACGGGCAGGGCCGAGCCGCCGAGGGCGATGATGCGCGCCTTCGCCCCCGCCCGCGCCAGCGCGGGGTCGAGCACCGCGCGGTAGGAGAGGTGCTGGCGGAACTCGCGCAGCGCGTCGCTGAGCGGGTGCTGGTCGTCGGCGATGCGGATGGTTTTGCCCTCGGCGGCGCGCAGCTGGGGCGGGCTCCAGGCCACGCCCTCGGGCGCGGGCAGCCAGCTGAAGCGGTCGCAGCCCTCGAAGCCGGCCACGCCCGCCACCGTCGCGTTCGGGCGGCCCACCACGAACAGCGCGCCGCCCTGATCGAGGAAGCGCTCGGCCTCGGCCGCGCGCCGCCGCACCTGGTCGGCGATGGAGACGGCGGCGGCGCTGGTGGCGCCGTTGTGCACGGGCCGCCCGTCGTGGGCGGTGAACTCGCGCCGCCCCTCCAGCAGGTCCAGCGGCGCGCGCGTGAAGTTCTCCGGATCGACGAAGGCCGCCCCGTAGTCGGTGATGCTGGGGGCGTTCAGCACGGTGTGGTTGTCCACGAGCTGGTTGGGCAGGGAGTAGCCGATGGTGAGGATGCGCACGCTCAGGCCCCCTCCGGCGGCGGCATGAGCGGGCGGATGGCCGCCAGCGCCGCCGCGCGCGTGTCCTCGCGCGACAGGGCGGCGTCCACGGCGGCGGCCACCAGTCCCGCGGGGCGGCCCGTGTCGTAGCGGCGGCCCGCGAAGCGGCAGGCGCGCACCGGCGTTCCCGCCGCGATCTGCCGCGCCAGCGCGTCCGTGAACTGCAGCTCCCCGCCCGCGCCCGGCGCGATCGCGCGCAGGTGGTCGAAGATGGAGGGTTCCAGCACGTAGCGCCCGACCACGCCCAGGTCGGACGGCGCGTCCTCCGGCGACGGCTTCTCCACGATGCCGCGCAGGCGCACGGGATCGCCGGAGCCCTCGGGATCGACGACGCCGTAGCGGGAGAGCTCGTCGCGGGCCACGCGGCGCACGGCCACCACGGAGCCGCCCCCGCCGCACGCGCGCGCGCGCGTCAGCTGGGCCGTGCACGATTCCGCGCCGAGGATCACGTCGTCGGGGAAGAGCAGGGCGAAGGGTTCGCCGCCGACGTGCTCCTCCGCGCGCAGCACGGCGTCGCCGGTGCCCAGAGGCTCCTCCTGCTCGACGAACCGGAAGTCGGCGACGCCCTCGCTGGCGGTGACGCGCCGCAGCAGCTCGCGGTCGCCCGCCGCGCGGGCGTGGCGCTCCAGCCGCGTGTCGCCGCCGAAGTGCTGGCGCACGGCCTGCCGGTCGGGGCCGGTCACGAAGATGATCTCGCCGATGCCCGCCGCCGCCGCTTCCTCCACCGCGTACTGGATGACGGGGCGGTCGACGAGCGCCAGCATCTCCTTGGGCACGGCCTTGGTGGCGGGCGCCATGCGCGTGCCCAGCCCCGCCGCCAGGATGACCGCCCGCCGCACCGGCTCCATGCGCCCATCGTAGGGGCTGGCGTGCTTGCGATATACAGCGCGGGCGCAGGGGTGCTATCATGCCCGCATCATCCAACGGGGAGCAGATTGAGGAAGCGACGCTCGAAGGTTCCGCCCAAGCCTCCGCCTCCGCCGCCGCGCATCAACGAGCGCATCCGCGTTCCCGAAGTGCGCGTCATCGACGAGCAGGGCCAGCAGGTCGGCGTGCTGCGCACGGCGGACGCCATCGCCATGGCGCGCGAGCGCGACGTGGACCTCGTCGAGGTCTCCGGCCAGGCCACGCCGCCCGTCGCCCGCCTCATGGACTTCGGGCGCTTCAAGTACGAGCAGTCGAAGAAGGAGAGCGAGGCCCGCCGCCATCAGGTGAAGGCGCGCCTGCGCGAGGTGCGCATGAAGCCGAAGATCGACGTGCACGACATCGACTTCAAGACGCGCACCGTGGAGAAGCTGCTGCGCCAGGGCGACAAGGTGAAGGTGACGGTCATGTTCCGCGGGCGCGAGATCACGCACCCGCAGATCGGCAAGAGCCTGCTCGACCGTATCCTCGTCAACCTCGACGATGTGGCCACGATGGAGAAGGAGGCCGCCCTCGAGGGTCGCCACATGTCCATGATCCTGATCCCCGACAAGCGCGGCATCGCCGCCCGCGACCGCGCCGCCGGGCTGGCCGACGCCAACGGCGCGTCGCCGCCCGACGACGACGCCGTGGAGGGCGACGACGCCGGGGACGACGACGAGGAAGGGACGGCCCCCGTGGCCGCCTCCGGAGGCTAGCCGCCGTGCCCAAGATCAAGACGCACAAGGGCGCCGCCGCCCGCTTCCGCCGCACCGGCGGCGGCACGATCATGCGGATGTACGGGCGGCGCAACAACTTCCGCCGCAAGAAGCGCAAGCCCGTGCGCGTTAAGTTCGGGCGCACCGTGCCCGTCGCCGCCTCGCAGGCGCGCACGGTGGGCGCGATGATCGGCAGGTAGCCCGCCCGGCGGGCCGCACACGCGAAGGAGTCCAGCGCATGAGCCGAGTGAAGCGCGGCGTCGCCACGCACCGGCGCCACAAGAAGATCCTGGCGCTCGCCCGCGGCCACCAGGGCCAGCGCCACCGCGTCTTCCGGCGCGCCAACGAGAGCGTCATGCACGCCCTGCGCTACAGCTATCAGGACCGGCGCGCGCGCAAGGGCGATTTCCGCCGCCTCTGGATCGTGCGCATCAACGCCGCCGCGCGCCGCGAGGGGCTCAGCTACTCGCGCCTCATGAGCGGCCTGCGCGTGGCGGGCGTGGCCCTCGACCGCAAGATGCTCGCCCACCTCGCCGTCACGCGGCCCGACGTGTTCGCCAAAATCGCCGGGCGGGCCAGGGACGCGCACGCCGCCTGAGGCTCAGCCGATCGCGGCCAGATTCCGCACCAGCTGCTGCAGCACGATCAGCGCGAGGATGGCCGCCAGCGGGCTCAGGTCGATCATGCCCGTGTTCGGCATCACCCGCCGGATGGGGTCGATGATCGGCTCCGTGATGCGCACCAGCACCTGGAACATCGTGCCCGTCTGGTCGACGGGCAGCCAGCTGATGAGCGAGCGCGCGATCACCAGCCAGGTGAGGATGAGGATGAAGGTGGAGGTGAACTGCGCGACGTAGGGGTTCACGGATGGCGTCCCCCGCCAGCATAGCAGCCCCGCGATTCGCGCGAAGCCCGCCGCCGGGGGACACTCGCGGGCATGGACGGCCCTCCCGAATTGCGTACCCCGCGCCTGCTCCTGCGCCCCTTCCGCGCGGAGGACGTCGACGACGTGTTCGCCTACGCCGCCGACGCGGAGTGGAACCGCTACCTGGGCCTGCCCGAGCCGTACGTCCGCCGCCACGCGGAGGAGTTCGTGGCGGCCTGCATCCTCGCCGACCCCGACTCGCACCCGTACTGGGCGATCGTCCACGAGGGGCGCGTGCGCGGCGGCGTCAACCTGCGCCTGCGGCATCCCGGCGACGCCGAGCTGGGCTACGCCCTCGCGCGCCCGCTCTGGGGCCGCGGCCTCACGACGGAGGCGGCGCGCGCCGCCGTCGCGCACGGCTTCGCGGCGTGCGCGCTGGAGCGCGTCTCGGCCCTCGCCGATGCGGAGAACGCGGCCTCGTGGCGCGTGATGGAGAAGCTGGGCATGCGGCGCGAGGGCCATTTCCGCCGCTACCGGCCCCTGCGCGGCGAACGGCGCGACTGCGTGATCTACGCCGTGCTGCGGGAGGAATGGGCGTTCGCGGGCGAGGCCGGGACCAGCGCCGCCGGGGGCGAGAACTCGTAGAGGCGCGCGGGGCGGTGCGCGCCCTCCTTGCGCGTCTCGTTCGTGGGCCGCACGACGCCCGCCCCCACCACGCGCCGCCGGAAGTTCCGCTTGTCCACGGGCTCCTCCAGGATGGCCTCGTAGACGCCCTGCAGCTCCCGCAGGGTGAAGCGCCCGGGCAGCAGGCTCCAGGCCACGTTCGTGTAGGCGAGCTTGTTGCGAAGCCGCTCGCGCGCGTAGGCGAGGATGCGTTCGTTGGCGAAGGCCAGTGGCCCCAGCCCGCGCAGGGCGTGCCAGGCGGGCCGCCACTCCAGCTCGCGGCGGAGGCGCGCCCGCGAGGCCGGCAGCAGCGCGAAGTAGGCTACCACGATGCCCGCGTCGCCCCCCGCGGGGGCGTCGAAGCTGTAGAGCTGCTCGAGGAAGACGTCGGAGAGGCCGGTCTCGTCGCGCAGCTTGCGGCTGGCCGCGCCGTCGAGCGTCTCGCGCGGCTGCAGCAGGCCCCCGGGCAGCGCCCACTGGCCGCGGCAGGGATCGGCCGCGCGCTCGATGAGGAGCGCGGAAAGCCGCCCCTCCAGCACGGTGAGGATGACCACGACCACTGCCGGCGCCATGTCGCCAGTGTAGCGCGGCGTGTGGCGCAAGCCGTTCCGCCCCTACAATGGACGGCAGGAGGGGTCGCATAGAGGCCTAGTGCGGGCGCCTGCTAAGCGCTTACCGGCGGCGACGTCGGTCGAGGGTTCGAATCCCTCCCCCTCCGCCGCCCCCGCTTCGGAGCGAAACGATGCGCTATTTCCTGTGGACCGTCGGCTGCCAGATGAACGTGGCGGACAGCAAGAAGCTGGCCGCGGGCTTCGAGCGCCTCGGCCTCGAGCGCGCCCCCGACGCCGCCAGCGCCGACGTCGCCGTGGTCAACACCTGCAGCGTGCGCCAGCACGCCGAGGACCGCGCCGCCTCGATGCTGGGGCGGCTGCGCCTGCTCAAGGAGGCGCGCCCTGCCTTCAAAATCGCCGTCATGGGCTGCATGGTGGGCCCGCGCGCGGAGGCGCTCGAACGGCGCTTCCCCTTCGTCGACGCCTTCGCGCGGCCCCAGCAATTCGCGCCCGTGCTGGCGCTGGCGGAGGAACCGGCGGAGGACCTCGGCGGCGAATTCTGGCCCTCCACCTTCGCCGCGCCCGACGGCCCCACCGCGTTCGTGCCCGTCGTCCACGGCTGCGACAAGTTCTGCACCTACTGCATCGTGCCCTACCGGCGGGGCCGCGAGCGCAGCCGCCCCATCAACGAGATCGCGCGCGAGGTCGCCTGGCTCACGGCCCGCGGCGTGCGCGAGGTGACGCTGCTCGGCCAGACCGTCGAGGCCTACGGCCACGACCTCGACGGCCAGCCCGACCTCGGTGACCTCATGCGCGCGCTCTCCGCCGACGAGCGGCTGGCGCGCATCCGCTTCCTCACTTCCTATCCGAAGGACATGACCGCCCGCATCCTCGCCGCCGTGGCCGGGCTGCCGAAGGTGATGGAGTGCTTCTCGCTGCCCGTGCAGGCGGGCAGCGACGCCGTGCTCGCCTCCATGCGCCGCGGCTACGCGAAGGCCGGGTACGTGGCCAAGGTGGCCGAGGTGCGCGCGCTCATGCCCGACGCGGGCATCACCACCGACATCATCGTGGGCTACCCGGGCGAGACCGAAGCCGACTTCGCGGAGACGCTGGCGCTGCTGGAGGAACTGCGCTTCGACAAGGTGCACGTGGCCGCCTACTCGCCCCGTCCGGGCACCATCGCCCACCGCACGATGGCCGACGACGTGCCCGCCGAGGTGAAAGCGGAGCGCCTCCAGCGCGTGCAGGCCGTGGAGGAGCGCATCTCGCGCGAACGCAACGCCGCCTGCCTGGGCACCGTGCAGACGATTCTGGTGGAGGGCGTGAACGCGAAGGGCCAGCCCTACGGGCGCACGCGCGCGGGCCGCCTCGTCCATCTGGACGCGCCCGCCCGCGCGGGCGCGCTCGCGGACGTGCGCATCGAGCACGCGGGTCCCTTCGCCCTGCGCGGCACGGCGCTGGACGCGCTGGCGCTGGTGTGAGGGACGCGGGGGCCGTCACGCCATCCGCTCAATGCCCGGGCAGTCGTCGAATTCGCGGTCGAAGCTCAGGATGCGGCTGATGCCCGCCTCGCGCATGACCGCCACATGCAGGGCGTCCCGCGCGGTGATGGTGTAGGTGGAGCGCAGAACCCCTCTGGCAGCGCGAATCTCGGCCATGCCGTACCCCAGCACGTCGTCAACGACCGCATCCAGCACCTCGAACGCGGGGTCGATGGCCTCGGTGCGCCGAATCGCCACGTACCGGTGGAGGATCTCCTGGTAGACCTCCACGTCGGTCACCAGATGCTCTCCGGCGCGTACGAGCTGCCGCAGCAATTCGGCGGCGCGGCCCTTGTTCGGGTGGGGCTTGCCCACCAGGTACATCGGGATGTTGGAGTCGACGAAGATCACCGGACGTCGTAGCCCTCGGCGATCTCCTCCAGCATGGCCGTGATGGGGGCCGTCGGGAACTCGTGGCGGGTGGCGGCGTCGATGGCGCGCAGCTTCCGTTCGGAGCGCGTCTGGCGCTCCCGTTCGCGGGCGCCGGTGGGGCGGTCCGTCAGTGCGGTCATGGTTCGCCTCCCGCGGGCCGAAGCCCGTGCGCGCGCAGGGTACCACATCGCGCGTTCCCGCGCAGCGTGCCGCGTTCCACCGGCGCTATGCTTTCTCGAACCGGAGCCACAGTTCGCGGAAGCCGCGGATGACGTGGTTCGGGCCGTGGCGGAAGTCGTTCCGCCCGGGGCTGTAGCGGATGTTCGCCAGCCGCGCGAGCAGGCGCTCGAAGGCGATGCGCCCCTCCATGCGCGCCAGCGGCGCCCCGATGCAGTAGTGCACGCCCGCGCCGAAGGCCGCGTGCCGCTTCGCCCCGGCGCGGTGGATGTCGAAGGCGTCGGGGTCGTCCCAGTGCGCCGGATCGCGGTTGGCGGCGGCGTAGAAGACGGAGAGGCGCGCGCCCGCGGGCACCTTCACGCCCCCGACCTCGGCGTCCGCGAGGGCGCGGCGCTGGAGCTGCTGCACGGGCGACTCGACGCGCAGCGCCTCCTCCACGAAGTTGGGGATGAGCGACGGGTCCGCGCGCAGCTCGGCCAGCCGCTCGGGGTGCTCCAGCAGCAGCCACATGCCGCTGTCCACCATGTTCAGCGTCGTCTCCGTGCCGCCCATGAGCAGCGTCACCAGCATCCCCTGCAGCTCCTGCTCGTGCAGGCGGCGCCCGCCGAAGCCCGGCAGGGGCGCGGTCACGAGGTGCGTGAGCAGGTCGCCGCGGGGATGGCGGCGGCGCTCTTCCGCCAGCGCCAGCAGGTAGCGCCGGAACTCCTCGCCGCTGGCCTGCAGTTCCGCCAGCCGCTCGCGCCCGACCAGCCCGAAGGCCGCGCCCATGCTCTCGATGGTGTCGTCCACCCAGGCGGTCACGCGGGGCACGTCCTCGTCGCCGATGCCCATCAGTTCGACGAACACGAGCACCGTGAGCGGCGTCGAGAACCGCCGCCCCAGCTCCACCTCGCCGTCGTCGATGAAGCGGTCGATGAGGCCGTCGATGATGGCGCGCACGCGCGGCTCGAACGGCTCCAGCCCGCGCAGCGAAAGCCAGGGCCCGGCCAGGCGGCGGTAGTGCGTGTGCTCCGGCGGATCGCTGGCGGGCAGCGCGCCGGTCTCGCGCGCGCGCGCCGCCTCCTCCGGCGAGAGGCCGTGCGGGTCCAGCCCGACGAGGTTCGAGAAGAGGTCCGCGCGCTTGAGCACGAACTGCACGTCCTCCCAGCGCGAGACGATCCAGACGTCGTTCTCCTCGAGGTGGTAGACGCCCCGCTCGCGCATGCGCTCGTGCAGCGGGTAGGGGCACTCGATGGCCTCGGCGGTGTAGGGGTTGGGCGCGGCGTCGGCGGTCATGCGCGCCAGTCTACGCGCCGCGGGCCGAATTGCCCGCTTCGGGGCGCGGCGGTAGGATGCCGAAGGCTCGCCGCGAGCGGGCCAGTGCGTTCCGAGGTGACCATGGCACAGGCCGTCGCCGCGCCCCTTCGTCGTGGATTCCTGACCACGCTCCGGCACGACCGCTGGTGGGTTGAGCCCGCCCTCGTGTTCGTCAGCCTCTCTCTCTTCTTCGGCTGGCTCACGGCCTCCATCGTGATGGACTGGGGGCCGTTCGGGAACTACGAGGTGGAGGGCACGCACCTGCTCTCGCCCGTGTTCGAGCCCACCTGGCTCACGGCCATCAACGCCGACTGGAAGGGCGCGTGGTACCTCTCGCCCGCCTTCATCGTGCTCATCGGGCCGGTGCCCTTCCGCGCCACCTGCTACTACTACCGCCGCGCCTACTACCGCTCCTACTTCCTCAGCCCGCCCGCCTGCGCCGTGGGCGACGTTGCCCCCTCGTACAGGGGCGAGTCGCGCTTCCCCCTGATCATGCAGAACGCGCACCGCTACGTGATGTACGTGGCGCTCGTGTTCGTGCCCCTGCTCTGGATCGGCGCCATCCGCAGCTTCCACGTGCCCGGCGAGGGCTGGGGCATCGGCATCGGCTCCGTCCTGCTCGCGCTCAACGCCTTCCTGCTGATGATGTACACCTTCTCCTGCCACTCGCTGCGCCACTTCGTGGGCGGCGGGCTCAACTGCTTCAGCTGCTCGGCCTGGACGCGCGCGCGCAAGCGCGTCTGGGACTACGTGAGCCTCTGGAACGAGGGCCACCGCTTCTGGGCCTGGTCCAGCCTGCTCGTGATCGTGGCCGTCGACGTCTACATCCGCCTCGTGGCCAACGGCCAGATCACGGACCCGAACACCTGGAGCAGGTTCTAGGCCATGCCCGAGTACGAACGCCACGACTACGACGTGATCGTCATCGGCGCGGGCGGGGCGGGGCTGCGCGCCGCCATCGAGGCCTCCGCGCGGGGCTGCCGCACGGCCCTCGTCTGCAAGTCGCTGCTGGGCAAGGCGCACACGGTCATGGCCGAGGGCGGCATCGCCGCGGCCCTCGGCAACGTCTGGCCCCAGGACAACTGGGAAGTGCATTTCCGCGACACCATGCGCGGCGGCAAGATGCTCAACAACTGGCGCATGGCCCAGCTCCACGCGCAGGAGGCCCCCGAGCGCGTGCGCGAGCTGGAGGAGTGGGGCGCGCTCTTCGACCGCACGAACGACGGGCGCATCCTGCAGCGCGACTTCGGCGGCCACCGCTACGCGCGCCTCGCCCACGTGGGCGACCGCACCGGCCTCGAGCTGATCCGCACGCTCCAGCAGCACGCCGTGCACAAGGGCATCGACGTGTTCATGGAGTGCACCGTCACGCGCCTGCTCAAGGACGGCGACCGCGTCTCCGGAGCGGTCGCCTACTGGCGCGAGAGCGGCAACCTCGTCGTCTTCGCGGCGAAGGCGGTGGTGCTGGCCACGGGCGGCGTGGGCAAGGCCTTCGCCGTCACCTCCAACTCCTGGGAATACACCGGCGACGGCCACGCGCTGGCCTACGAGGCCGGGGCCGAGCTCATCGACATGGAGTGCGTGCAGTTCCACCCCACGGGCATGGTCTGGCCGCCGAGCGTGCGCGGCATCCTCGTCACCGAGGGCGTGCGCGGCGACGGCGGCACGCTGCGAAACAGCGACGGCGAGCGCTTCATGTTCGACTACATCCCCGATTTCTTCCGCGCCGAGACCGCCGACACGGTCGCGGAGGCGGACGCCTGGTACGAGGACAAGGAGAACAACCGCCGCACGCCCGACCTGCTGCCCCGCGACGAGGTGGCGCGCGCCATCAACGCCGAGGTCAAGGCCGGGCGCGGCAGCCCCCATGGCGGCGTCTTCCTCGACATCGCCGCGCGCCGCCCGGCGGAGTACATCCGCCGCCGCCTGCCCAGCATGTACCACCAGTTCAAGCAGCTCGCCGACGTGGACATCACCGCCCAGTCCATGGAGGTGGGCCCCACCATGCACTACATCATGGGCGGCGTGCGCGTGGACGCCGACACCGCGGCCACCACCGTGCCCGGCCTCTTCGCCGCGGGCGAGTGCGCGGGCGGCATGCACGGGGCCAACCGCCTCGGCGGCAACTCGCTCTCCGACCTCGTGGTGTTCGGGCGGCGCGCGGGGATGGGCGCCGCCGCGGACGCCGCCGCCGTGGACGCCCCCGCCGTGGACGACGCCCAGGTGGAGGCCGTGGCGGCGGAGATGAACGCCCCCTTCGCGCGCGAGGACGGCGAGGGCCCCTACGACATCCAGCGCGACCTGCAGGAGACCATGCACACGCTGGCCGGCATCATCCGCACGGAGGCCGAGCTGCTGGAGGCGCGCGAGCGCATCGCGGCGCTCCGGGAGCGCGCCGCCCGCGTGCGCGTCCACGGCCACCGCCAGTACAACCCGGGCTGGCACCTGGCCCTCGACCTGCCCGCCCTGCTCACCGTCTCCGAGGCCACGGCGCGGGCGGCCAACCTGCGCCGGGAGAGCCGCGGCGGCCATACCCGCGACGACTACCCCGACCCCGACGACGGCTGGGGCGGGCGCAACGTCGTCGTCCGCCGGGGCGCGGACGGCGCGATGGACGTTTCCACCGCGCCCCTGCCCGAAATGCCCGCCGAACTGCGGCGCCTGTTCGAGGAGTAGCGAGCCATGAACGAGACGGTGAACGTGCGCGTGTTCCGCGGGGACGCCGAAAGCGGCGGCTGGCGCGACTACGCCGTCGAGGTCGAGGAAGGACAGGTCGTCCTCGACGTGATCCACCGCATCCAGGCCACGCAGGCCCCCGACCTGGCCGTGCGCTGGAACTGCAAGGCGGGCAAGTGCGGCTCCTGCAGCGCCGAGATCAACGGCCAGCCGCGCCTCATGTGCATGACGCGCATGAACCTCTTCGCGCCCGGCGAGCCGATCACCGTCGCGCCCATGAAGACCTGGCCCCTCGTGCGCGACCTCGTGACCGACGTCTCCTTCAACTACGAGACGGCGAAGACCATCCCCGCCTTCAAACCGCGCCCGCCCGAGGCCGACGGCTTCTGGCGCATGCAGCAGGAGGACATCGAGCGCGGGCAGGAGTTCCGCAAGTGCATCGAGTGCTTCCTCTGCCAGGACGTCTGCCACGTCATCCGCGATCACCCCGCGAACAAGGCCGCCTTCGCCGGGCCGCGCTTCTTCGTGCGCCTCGCCGAGCTGGAGATGCACCCGCTCGACACGGAGGACCGCCTCGAACTGGCCCGCCGCGACGCGGGCGTGGGCTACTGCAACATCACCAAGTGCTGCACCGAGGTCTGCCCCGAAAACATCCACATCACGGACAACGCCATCATCCCCCTCAAGGAGCGCGTGGCCGACCGCTACTTCGACCCCGTGCGCTGGCTCGGCGGCAAGCTCTTCGGACGCCGCCGCCCCTGAGCGACGCCTCATGCCCGAACCCAACTTCCGCAACCGCACGCTCTTCCACGGCGACAACCTCAAGTTCCTCCAGGCCATCGACTCCGGCACGATCCACCTCATCGCCACGGACCCGCCCTTCAACAAGAGCCGCGACTTCCACGCCACGCCCGACTCCCTCGCCGCCGGGGGCAAGTTCGAGGACCGCTGGCGCTGGGAAGAGGACGTCCACGCCGAATGGATCGACGCCATCAAGGACGATAAACCCGCCGTGTGGGAAGTCATCGATACGGCGAATACGATCTGGAAGAAGAAGGGGAAGCAGAAGGAGGACGGGAGCGACATGGGCGCGTTCCTGTGCTACATGGGCGTGCGGCTCATGGAGATGCACCGCGTGCTGCGCGAGGATGGCAGTCTCTACCTGCACTGCGACACCACCGCCAGCCACTATCTGAAAGCGATACTCGATGCGATCTTCGGGAAGAAAAACTTTCGGAATGAAGTTGTGTGGAAGCGCTACGGCTCGCATAACGACGCGACCGCCAAGTATGGAAGAGTCCACGATAATATCCTGTACTATGCGAAGTCCGATAGCGCGATCTGGACGAACGAAGCACGTGAGGAATACGATGAAGAATATATTGCCAGGTCCTATCGCAACGAAGATGAAAGAGGGAAATACACGACCGCCCCACTTCATGGCCGCACGCTGTCCGGCGGCGGATATAAATTCGAGTGGAAAGGAATCACGGACCTTTGGCGATTCCCCCGGGCACGGCTGGATGAGATGAATGAACGGGGACTCATTCACTGGCCCAAACGCGGGAAGATTCCCCGGCGGAAAGTCTACCTTGATCGCGCCCGCGGCATTCCCGCGCGGGACGTGATTACCGACATCAAAATCGTCTCCCGGTCCGAGGACTACGGCTACCGCACGCAGAAGCCGCTAGCCCTCTACGAGCGCATCATCCGCGCGTCCTCCAACGAGGGCGACATCGTGCTTGACCCCTTCGCGGGCTGCGCTACCACCGTCGTCGCCGCCGAGCGCCTCAACCGCCAGTGGATCGGCATGGACATCTGGAATGGCGCGCACAAGGCCGTCGTCCAGCGTCTCATCACCGTTGGAAGGCTCTCGCCGTCCGGCGTGCCGGATGACATGCTCGCGGACATCACCTCGCCCGATTCGCAGGAGCGGCTCATCACCTTCGGCGAGCTCCACTACACCACCACGCCGCCCGAGCGCACGGACGACCGCGAAATCGCTGTGCCCGCGTTCGAGCTGCCACCCCGGCTCCAGCCCGCCCCCTGGGAGCGCCTGATGCACGCGGCGATGGTGGAGATACTGGCCGACGCCCAGCGCGGCGGGTCTGCCGGCGATGTCGTGTGCGCGGGATGCGGGCGCACGCTTCCCGCGTTCTACATGGAGCTGGACCACATCCGCCCGCGCAAGGATGGCGGCGCGAACACCATCGACAACCGCGTGCTGCTGTGCGGCCCCTGCAACAACCGGAAGAAGGCGAACCTGACGCTGAGCGGTCTGTGGGCGGCGCTCAGGAAGAACGGGCGCGTGGTCTCGCCCGTGGCCGCGCGGGACGCCTTCGAGCGCGCGCAGCGCAGGGCGGAGCGTGTGAAGCGGGAGATGGCGTGACCTGGCGCGGGCGCACGCGCGACCCGCTATGATGGGCGCACGCGATTCACGCGAGCGGAGCGCACCGATGTTCATCGCCATGAACCAGTTCAGCGTCAACCCCGACCGCGCGGGCGAGTTCGAGGACGTGTGGAGGGGGCGCGAGAGCTCCCTGCAGGGCCTGGACGGGTTCGTGCAGTTCTCCCTGCTCAAGGGCGACGACCCGGGCGACTACGTCTCCCACACCATCTGGGAGTCGCGCGAGGCCTTTCTCGCCTGGGCGCAGTCCGACGATTTCCGGCGCGCGCACGCGCAGGCGGGCCCGCCCGAGGGCGTGGTCGACGGCCACCCCCGCGCCCGCTTCTACGAGGCGGTCATCGTCGAACGGGGGGCGGACGCCCCTGCCGTCTGAGCCCGCCGCGGACGGCCCGCTCCGCCCGGAGCACTTTCGCCGCGTCGACGAATCGGATGACGCGCGCTTCTACGCGCAGCCGCGGCTCGTCAACCACATCGACGACGCGGCCATCGCCGCCATCGGCGACCTCTACGGGCGGCTGCTGCCCGAGGGCGGCCACGTGCTCGACCTCATGGCGAGCTGGGTCTCGCACCTGCCCGCGCAGGCGCGCTACGCGGGCGTGACCGGGCTGGGGCTGAACCAGGTCGAGCTGGAGCGCAACCCCGTGCTCACGCGGCGCACGGTGCACGACCTCAACCGCGATCCGGCGCTGCCCTACGCGACGGGCGAGTTCGACGGGGCCGTGCTGAGCGTCTCCGTGCAGTACCTCACGCAGCCGGCGGCGGTGTTCGCCGAGGTGGGGCGGGCGCTGCGGCCGGGCGCGCCCTTCGCCGTGACCTTCTCGAACCGCATGTTCCCGACGAAGGCGGTGCTCGCCTGGCGGATGCTGGACGACGAGGGGCGCGCGAACCTGGTGGCGCTCTATTTCGGGGAATCGGGGGCCTTCGCGCCGCCGCGCGCCTTCGACCTCAGCCCCGCGCCGGGCCGCTCCGATCCGGTCTACGCGGTCGTCGCCGAGGCGCTTCCCCCCGCGGAGGGGGGCGGCGGGGACGGCGCGACGGGCATCACGTGAAGGTCCTCCGGCGGCAGCTCCAGCGTCCACGCCTTGCGCGCGGCCACGCCCAGCACCTCGTAGGGGCGGGCCGCGATCTCGACCTCGACGGGCTGGCCGAGGGAGCAGGCGAAGCGCAGCGTGTGGCTGGCGCCGTAGGCGAACTCCTCGGCGATGGCGGCCTCCAGCAGGTTGGGGCGGGAGGGGTCGCCCGCGTCCAGCCGCCGCAGGTTGACGCGCTCGGCGCGGATGGCCACGTCCACGGCCTCGCCCGCGGCGGGGCGCCAGCCCGGGGGCGCGACCGCGCGCAGGCGCGCGCCGCCCGTCTCCACCGTCAGCGTCTCCGCCCCCGCGCGCGCCACGCGCCCCCGCAGGATGTTGGCCACGCCCGTGAGTTCGGCCACGCGGCGGCTGGCGGGCTGGCGGAAGACGCGCTCGCGGGCGTCGAACTGCAGCACGCGGCCCGCGTCGAACACGGCCAGGCGGTCGGCCACGAGGTGGGCCTCGCGCAGGTCGTGCGTGACGAACACGATGCTCAGGGCGAGCTCGCCGCGCAGGCGGATCAGCTCGCGGCGCAGCTCCGCCCGCAGGGACTCGTCCAGCGCGCTGAAGGGCTCGTCGAGCAGGAGCAGGGGCGCGTCGCGAGCGAGCGCGCGGGCCAGCGCCACCCGCTGCTGCTGCCCCCCGCTGAGCGACCGCGGCCTGCGCTCGCGCAGCTCCCCGATGCGCATCAGGTCGAGCAGCTCGCCGAGGCGGCGTTCGCGGTTCGCGCCGCCCATGCCGAAGGCCACGTTGGCGGCCACGCTCAGGTGGGGGAAGAGGGCGAGGTCCTGCACCACGTAGCCGGTGGCGCGCCGCTGCGGGGGCAGGTCGATGCCCGCGCGCGAATCGAACGCGGGCACGCCGCCGATGACGATGCGCCCCTCCGCCGGACGCCGCAGCCCGGCGGCGAACTGCAGCGTCAGGCTCTTGCCCGCGCCGGAGTGGCCGAAGAGCACCACGATCTCGCGCGCGGCGCTGAAGGCGGCGTCGTAGGAGAAGCCGCCGAGCCTGGCGCGCGCCGCGAATTCGAGCGTCACGCGCCATCCCCTCCGGCGCGCGCGGAGATGAGCCAGAAGGCGGCCAGCGCGACCAGCCCGGCGGCCAGCAGCAGCAGCGAGAGGGCGACGGCGGCGGTGAGCCCGGCGGCGCTCTCGAAGGCGCCGAGGATGGCCAGCGGCATGGTCTGCGTCTCGCCGCGCAGGTTGCCCGCGAAGATGAGCGTGGCCCCCAGCTCGCCCAGCGCGCGCGCCCAGCAGAGCGCCGCCCCCGCCGCCAGCGAGGGCCAGCTGAGCGGCAGCGTGACGCGCAGGAAGGCGCGCAGCCGCGAGGCCCCGAGCGTGTGCGCCACGCGCTCGTACTGCGCGTCCACGCCCGCGAAGCCCGCCCGCGCCGCGCGCACGTAGAAGGGCGCGCCCACGAACAGCTGGGCCATGATCACGGCCGCCGTGCTGAACCCGATCGTCACCCCGAACCAGTCGTCGAGCGGTTCGCCCAGCAGCCCGTTGCGCCCGAAGGCCGTGAGCAGGGCCACGCCCGCGATGGTGGGCGGCAGCACGATGGGCAGGTCGATGAGCGCCTCCACCGCGCCCTTGCCGCGGAAGCGCGCGCGCGCCAGCCACCAGGCCACGGGCGTGCCCGCCGCCACGGCGATGGCCAGCGCCGCCGTCGAGGTCCACAGCGAGAGCGCGAGCGCCTCCAGGGCCATGCCGCTGGTCATCTCCGCGCGCGCCCCGGCGTCGCGCAGGCCCCGCTCCAGCAGCCCCGCGAAGGGCGCCAGGAAGAACAGCGCGAAGAGCGCGATCGGCGCCGCCAGCCCGATGGGGGGGAGGCGCGCGCGCAGGGCGCTCACGGCGTCCCCCCGGCGGGCGCGAAGCCGTGGCGCGCGAGGATGGCCGCGCCCTCCGGCGAGACCGCGAAGGCGAGGAAGGCGCGCGCCGCGTCTCCTTCCCGCAGCAGCGCGATGCGGTAGTCGGCGGCCGCCTGGAAGCGCGCCGGAACGGGCGCGGCGCGCACCCTCGCCCCCGCGCGCGCGAGGTCGCTGGCGTAGACGATGGCGGCGTCGGCCTCGCCCAGCTCCACCCTCGCGAGGGCCGCGCGCACGTTCGGCTCGTGGCTGCGCACGTTGGCCAGCACGCGCGCGGCGAAGTCGGGCGGAAAGCCGTCCGCGCCGTTCGCCAGCGCCAGCGCCCGCCGCGCGTAGCGCCCCGCGGGCACGGCCTCCGCCGCCAGCGCGAGGCGCAGGCCGGGCGCGGCCAGGTCGGCCAGCGCCGCGATGGCCGCGCCCTCCGCCACCGCCACCACCAGCCGGTTGCCCGCCAGCGCGCGCTGCTCGACGACCAGCCCGGCGTCGGCCAGCGCCTCCACCTCCTCGGGGCTGGCGCTGGCGAACACGTCCACGGGCGCGCCTTCCAGCGCCTGCGTGCGCAGCGTTCCCGATCCGGCGAAGGAGAAGCGCGCCGCCGCGCGCGGATGGGCCGCCTCGAACGCCTCCCCCAGCTCGGTGAAGGCGTCGGTGAGGGAAGAGGCCGCGAACACGGTGACGGTCTCGCGGGACTCGCCGCCGCACGCCCCCGCCGTCGCCGCGAGGGCGGCCAGCATGAGCGCCGCCGCCGCGAGGGCCGCGCGCGGGCGCACGGGCCAGCCTAGCGGGCGAAGGCCGCGCGCATCTCCGCGAGGCGGGCCTCCACGCCCTCGCGCGTGTCCTCGTGCGTGACCACGTAGAGCGCGTTCGCGCGGATGGCGTCCAGCACGCGCGCCGCCACGTCCTCCGGCGGCATCCCCGCGGCGATGCCCTGGCGGATGGGCTCGGCGTGCGCGGGCACGTCCTCGGGCCCGCCGAGCGCGTCCGGGCGGTTCCGCCCCGCCTCCACGATGCGCGTGGCCACGCCCCCCGGGCAGAGCACGGAGACGCCGATGTCCAGCGGCGCGAGGTCCTCGCGCAGGTGCTCGGAGAGGCCCACCACGGCCTGCTTCGAGGCCACGTAGGAGGCCATCCCCGGCGGCGCGAAGAGGCCCGCGCTGGAGGCCGTGTTCACGATGTGCGCCTCCGTCCCCTGCGCGATCAGGCGCGGCAGGAACTGCGTCACGCCGTTCACCACGCCCCCCAGGTTCACCGACATCACCCAGTCCCAGTCGGCGTCGCTCATGTCCGCGGCGTTGCGGAAGGACACCACGCCCGCGTTGTTGCAGAGCGCGTCCACGCTCCCGAAGGCCGCGAAGGCCTCGTCCGCGAGCGCCTTCACGGAGGCGCGGTCGGCCACGTCCGTGCGCACGGCGATGGCGCGCCCGCCCGCGCCCGCGTCCGCGATGGCGCCGGCCACGCCGCTGGCCGCGTCGCCGTCGACGTCCGAGACGACGACGTTCATGCCGGTGGCGGCGAAGGCGCGGCAGAGCGCCTCGCCGATGCCGCTGCCGCCGCCGGTGACGACCGCCGTCCTGCCGGGTCCGAGTTCCATCGCGCACCTCCGCGCCGCGCATCTTACGGGATCGCGCGCGGGAAGCGTGTGGTGCTAGTATGGCCGCATGACGGAACTGGCGTCCGCCCCGCTCGACGTCGCCACGCAGCTGACGGACCTTGCGCGGCTGGAGGACGGCTGGCTCGACGGCGAGGGCCGCGCGCCGGATCGCGTCGCGCTGGCGTGGCTCGCCGAACGCTTCGAGCGCTGCTGGCCGCACGACCTGCCGCCGCCGTACCTCTACCCGACGGTCGAGGGGGGCGTGCAGGCCGAATGGTCCATCGCACCCTACGAGATCAGCCTCGAGATCGATCTCAGCGCGCGCACGGGCGAGTGGCATGCGCTCAATCTGGAGACTGGCACCGAGGAAACGCGGACCTGCGACTTGGCCGGTGACGGTGACGCAGGTGGCACGCAAGGAGTGAAGGTGCTAGCGTAGGCGCCAGCCATGATAGCTAACGCGGTCCCCCTGCTTTCCTTCCTCCGGAAGGCCCCCCAGTTCATGATTCCGATCTGGCAGCGAACCTACAGCTGGACCGAGCAGGAGTGTGGCAAGCTGTGGGATGATATCCTGCGTGCGGGATCGGACGATAGCGTTCGCGCCCACTTTATCAATTCCATTGTCTATGTTGAGGAAAGCATTTACAGCGTTACCGGACACAACCAGTTGCTCGTGATTGACGGTCAGCAGCGCCTGACCACTGCGATGCTGATTCTTGAGGCACTGGCGAGATATATTGGTGATGGAGAACCGGTGCCCGACTTTTCTGCAGAGAAAATCCGCAATTGGCACCTGATCGTCCCAGAGAACTCTGGAGATCGTCGGTTCAGGCTTGTTCTCACACAAACGGATAAGCAAACACTGTTTGCGCTGTTGAGCCAGAAATCGCAGCCCAAAGATGTTTCCCGGCGAATAGCCAAGAACTTTGATTTCTTCGAGAAAAAAATGCAGAGTCATGACAGTGCTGAGGCTATCTGCAAAGGCCTTGCCAAACTCATGGTGGTCGACATCGCCCTGGATCGCAATCACGATAATCCCCAGCGAATATTTGAAAGCATGAACTCGACTGGTCTTGATCTAACTCAGTCTGACTTGGTTCGCAATTATCTCCTAATGGGTTTGGAATTTACCCATCAGAAGCAGATATATGAAGACCACTGGAGGCCGATAGAGACATCCTTTGGCCAAAAAGACTACAGTTCTCATTTCAATAGGTTTATGCGAGACTACCTAACGCTGAAAACTCGAGAAATCCCCAAAATCAGCGCAGTCTATGAGTCGTTTAAGGATCATGTTCCTCAGTCCAATATTGATGAAAAGATTTCCGAGGTTCAGAAATATGCTGAGCATTACTGCGCGATTGCTCTAGAACAAGAAAAAGATGTGGAACTTCTGCAAGCATTCGGAGACATGATGGAGCTGAAAGTTGATGTTGCTCTTCCGTTTCTGCTGGAGATGTATGATGATTACGCATCTGGAGATCTAAGTAAAGAGGATTTTCTCTCGGCCATTCGACTGGTGGAATCCTATGTCTTTAGGCGGGCAGTGTGCAACATTCCCACGAACACACTCAACAAAACCTTCGCCAATTTCGGACGAGAAATTCGGAAAGACGACTACTTGTCTAGTATCTGTGATCATTTTCGATCCATGTCCATGAACAATTCCTCTCGAAGGTTTCCTGATGATGCAGAATTCCAGCACAATTTCGTTCACCGTAACAGCTATAATTTTAAAAGGAAGGACTATCTCTTGCGCCGTCTGGAAAACCATGATCGGAAGGAGCCTGTTTCTATGAATGAATACACGACGGAACATATTCTTCCTCAGAATGAAAATCTTTCTAGTGAGTGGCAGGATATGCTTGGGCCGGATTGGTTGGATGTGCGGAATCGCTGGCTGCATACTATCGGAAACTTGACGCTGACTGGCTACAATTCTGAATACCGTGATCGACCGTTTCAAGAAAAGCGTGACATGACGGGGGGATTTAGGGAAAGCCCTCTGCATCTCAATAAGGGACTTGGTATTCTTGATCACTGGAATGAGGACGCGATCAAGGAGCGTGCCGCTAGACTTGCGGCCCGTGCTATGCAGATTTGGTCTGCTCTGCCCGCTCAGTAATTGGTGGCCACCGAATTCCGAACCGTGGGCATTGTCGGCGGGGGGACCGCCGGGTACCTCACCGCGCTCGCCCTCCGCAAGAAACTGCCCCACCTGCGCGTCACCCTCATCGAGTCGCCCGACATCCCCATCATCGGCGTCGGCGAGGGCACCACGCCCATCATGGTCAAGTTCCTCCACGCCTACCTCGAACGCGACGTGCACGAGCTGTTCCGCGCCGTGCGGCCCACCTGGAAGTTCGGCGTGAAGTTCGAGTGGGGGCCGCCCGGCGACTCCTTCTTCAACTACGCCTTCCACCCCGGGCCGGTGCTCGATTCGGTCTACTACGGCGGCGACTTCAACGAGTACTCGCTCGGCTCGCTGCTCATCTCGGAGGAGCGCGCGCCCATCCTCGCTGACGAGGGCGGGCGGCTCACCTCGCTCGTCGACCGCATCCCCTTCGCCTACCACCTCGACAACGGGCGCTTCGTGACGTACCTGCGCGAACAGGCCGAGCGCGACGGCGTCGAGCGGCTGGAGCGCTCGGTCACGGCCTTCGTGCCCGCGGAGAACGGCGAGGGGCTCGACCACCTCGTCACGGACGACGGCGAGGAGCGGCGCTTCGACCTGTACGTGGACTGCACGGGCTTCCGCTCGGCGATCATGGGGGAGGCGCTGGGCTCGCCCTTCCACGACTACGGGGACAGCCTCTTCTGCGACCGCGCGATCGTGGCCAACGTGCCCCATGGCGGCCACGTCAAGCCCTTCAC
Organism: Tepidiformaceae bacterium; assembly: GCA_958295975.1. Lineage (GTDB taxonomy): Bacteria > Chloroflexota > Dehalococcoidia > Tepidiformales > Tepidiformaceae > UBA2991. The sequence goes on from OY282446.1 coordinate 1,995,507, forward strand.
CACGGCGGAGACGATGGCGGCGGGCTGGTGCTGGAACACGCCCTCGGTGGAGGACGACCACCGCGGCTACGTGTTCTCCTCGCGCTTCCTCGACGACGAGGCGGCGGCGGCGGAGATGCGCGCGCGGAACCCGGGCATGGGCGAGCACCGCGTGATCCGCTTCCGCACGGGCCGCCGCGAGCACTTCTGGAAGGGGAACGTGGTGGCCGTGGGCAACTCCTACGGCTTCGTGGAGCCGCTGGAATCGACGGGGCTGCACATGATCATCCTCGAGATCAACCAGCTCGTGCTCAACTTCCCGCGCTCGCGGCGGGACGTGGCCATCCGCGGCATCGTGAACCGCACGCTGAACGCGCACTGGGACGACGTGCGCTGGTTCCTGGCCGTGCACTACCGCTTCAACCGCAGGCTGGACACGCCCTTCTGGGAGACCTGCCGCAACGAGGCGGACATCGGCGGCGCGGAGGAGCGCGTGGCCCTCTTCCGCGAGCGCGCGCCGCTCACCTACCGCCAGTCGCAGTTCTTCAAGCCGGAGGAGGTGTTCGGCGATTTCGCCTACGACGTGCTGCTGCTGGGGCAGCGCGTGCCCGGCCGCTATCTGGAGGCGAGCCAGAGCCGCGTGGAGTGGGGCAAGCGCACGGAGGGGCTGCGGCGGCTGGCGGCGCGCGCGCTCACGCAGGAACGCGCCTTCGAGGCGCTGGCGCAGGCCCCGCCGCAGGCGCTCGGCGCGCTCGTCTCCTCCCCCAACACCTGGGCCGTCTGGCCCTGATGGCGGCCATTCAGCCGCCGCCGCCCGCGGGCGCGCGCGTGCCCTGGGGCCGGGCCCCGCGCCGTCTGCGCGACGCCTTCGAGGCGTGGGCGGGCGCGCCCGTGCGCGAGGCCGTCACGCAGCCGTCCGGCTTCTCGCCCGGGGTGGCCGCGCGCCTGCGCCTCGCCGACGGACGGCGCTTCTTCGTGAAGGCGGTCGGCCCCGCGCCCAATCCGGACAGCGCGGGCATCCATCGCCGCGAGCTGCGCGTCCTGCGCGCCCTGCCCGCCGACGTGCCCGCCCCGCGCCCGCGCTGGCACTTCGACGAGGGCGAGGACGGCTGGATCGCGCTCGTCCTCGACGACATCGAAGGGCGGCATCCGCGCCAGCCGTGGGAGCTGGGCGAGCTGGAGCGCGTGCTCGACGCGCTCGTGCGGCTGGGGCAACGGCTCACGCCCGCGCCCCTGCCGCCGGAGGCCGCGCCGCGCATCGCCGGACGCTTCACCCTGTCGGGCTGGGGACGACTGCTGGCGGCGGACGCGGCCACGCGCGCACGGCTGGGCCCGTGGCCGCGCGAGAACCTCGAGCGGCTGGCCGCGCTCGAGGCGCGCGCGGGCGACGCGGCGGCGGGCGACGCGCTCATCCACCACGACGTGCGCGCCGACAACCTGCTGCTCACGCCGGACCGCGTCTGGTTTCTCGACTGGCCCCACGCGCACGTGGGGGCGGCCTGGGTGGACGCGGTCCTGTTCGCGCCGAGCGTGACCATGCAGGGCGGGCCGCCGCCGGAGGAGGTGCTCGCGGGCCATCCCGCCGCGCGCGCCGCCGATGCCGATGCCGTGACCGCCGTCGTGGCCGCGCTGGCGGGCTTCTTCACGGAGCAGGGGCTGCGCCCGCCGCCGCCCGGCCTGCCCGCGCTGCGCGCCTTCCAGGAGGGGCAGGGCGCGGTCGCGCGCGACTGGCTGCGCCGCCGCCTGCGTCAGGACGACGGGGCCGCGGGCGCGTCCGCGAAGGCGACCGCCTGACGGCTGAGCACGGGATGGAGCGTGAAGATGGGCGTGCCGTGGGGGATGACCGCCGACTCCACGCCCGCGCGCAGGGCCAGGTGCATGTTCACGTAGTTGTAGCTGAGCCCCTCCTGCCAGGGCTCGCCCCCGGCGCGCGCGTACTCCTCGTTCGTGCCGAGGCCGTAGGTGCGCGTGAGCAGGCCGCTCGCGCCGGTCAGCCCCAGCCCGTCCAGCTCCGGCGCGCCCTGCAGCAGGATGGCCACGCGCGAGGCGTCGAACCACACCTTCAGGTTGCAGCTCACCTGCACGTATTCGCCGAGGGCGCCCAGGTGCCGGAGCACGGTGAGGGGGAAGCCCAGCTCCGGCGGCGCCTTCCCCGGCGGCGGGCGGTCCCACGCGAACTCCGGGTCCTTCACGCGCGAGGCGGACACGTAGACGAGCCGCGGGTCGTCCACGGGCACGTCCACCACGGCGCCGTCGCGGTCGCTCGTGAGCCGCCCCATCTGGTAGCGCAGGGGGAAGGAGTAGCCGGGCGCGCCGTAGAAGATGCGCACGCCCGTCTCCAGCGGGTCGCGCGGCGAGCGGCTCAGCTTCAGGTCGAAGGGCAGGAGCACGTGGAAGGCGTGCGTGCGCGCGTTCATGAAGGGCCCGCAGGCGCCCTCGAACTCCTTGCGGATGGCGGCGTTCTCCGGCTCGAAGTCGCGCGCCGGGCCGGTGTAGTTCTGCGCGCGCCGCGCCTCGGGCGTGAGCCGGTAGCGCTCCTGGTAGTGCGCCGCCGCCCGCTTCTGCGCCAGATCGGTGAACCAGCCGGGCGCCTCGCTCTCGACGATGATGCGTTCGCGCTCGCCCGCGTCCGCGCGGCGCACGCGCACGGCCTCGTGGTAGCGCTCCAGCTCGTGCGCCGTGCGCCGCAGCTCCTGGCCCACCTGCGCCTCCGTGGGCGAACCCGCGAGGCGCGAGCGCGGCAGCAGTGCCCGCGCCCGCTCCAGGAATTCGAGCTTCACGCCGTAGCGCCGCGGTTCCGGCGCGAACGACTGCGCCGCCGCCAGCAGCAGGCTCAGCTGCTCGTCGGCGGTCAGCCCGAGCGCGTCGAGGTCGTGTTCGCGCAGGAAGGCGGCGGCCAGCGGCGCGAACGCCTGCTCCCGCCGGATGGCGAGCGTGAGCAGGTAATTCAGGTAGCCGCGCGCCTCGTCGGGCGGCATCGCGTCGGGCACGGGCCGCATCGTACACCCGCGCCCCCGCCGCGGCTGCTACCATCGCCCCCACACCCACGCGGAGGAGGCGGTCCATGGCGGGCAAGGCCGAGGTCGAAATCGCGCGCAGGCTCTTCGAGGAAGGCTGGAGCGGGGGCCACGTCGACGCGCCCCTCCAGTTCATGACCGGGGACGTCGTCATGCGCGACGTGGTGGGGCATCCCGAGGCCATGCGCGGCCACGAGGCCGTGCGCGGCTTCTGGGCCAAAGCCGCCCCCACGCTGAAGGTGCTGCCCGAGGACGTCTACGTGGCGGGCAGCGGCGTGGCCGTGCTCTGGATCGCCTACTCGCAGGTTCCCGCCAGCGCCGCGAAGGACGCGGGCCGCTGGTGGTGCGGCGAGGGCATGTCGCGCCTCGAATTCCGCGACGGCAAGGTCTGCCTGGAGGTGGACTACTGGCACGGCGCGCAGGGCCTGTGCGACGACTGGAAGGCGCACTGGGAGGCGCGCCGCGCCCGCCCCTGGCGCGAGCTCGGCCCCCTCACCGGCGCGGAGTCGTAAGGACCGCGTAAGGGGGCGGACGCGCGCGCCTCCCTACACTGGCAGCCATGCGGATGCGCCTCGCCGCCATCGGGTTCGCCTGCGCGGCCATGCTCGCGGCCTGCGGCGGCGCTCCCGACGCGCCGCCGCCCGCGCCGTCGCTCACGGCCAGCGCTTCGCCCGCGCCGTCGCCCACGGCCAGCGCCACGCCCGCGCCGTCGCCCACGCCCACGGCCACGGCCAGCGCCACGCCCATGCCGGTTCCGACCGCCACGCCTTCCCCCACGCCCGCGCCGCGCACGATCACGGACGAGGACGTGCTGGGGCTCGTCTACTGGACCGAGTTCGAGTTCTGGAACGGCTACCCGCTCGTCGGCGAAACCTCGCCCGCCGTGCTCGACACGCTGCGGGCCATGTCGCGCGACGACGCCTGGCTCCCGTACCTCATTGACCTCGCCGTCGTGCCCGCGCCCTACAGCGCCTTCGTCTACCGCACGCTGCTCGACGCGCGCCCGGGCGAGGTTCCCGTGTTCGACTGGGTGGAGGGGCGCGGCCCCCGCGCGCCGGACGACGACGCGCCCCTCTACCTCGCCTTCAAGCACAGGCTCGTCACCGGCATCCAGGAGCGGATGGGCGCCTTCCTCGACCCCGCCAAACCGCGCGCGCTCTCCGCGCAGGAGGTCTTCTGGGGCGGCGTGCGCGTCGATGGCATCCCGCCGCTGGAATCGCCCGCCTTCGTCGCGCCGGAGGAGGCCGCCGCCTGGATCGGCGTGAAGGACCTCGTCATCGGCGTCGAGATCAACGGGGACGCGCGCGCCTATCCGCGCCGCATCATCGACTGGCACGAAATGGTGAACGACACCGTGGGCGGCGTGCCCGTCTCGCTCGCCTACTGCACGCTCTGCGGGAGCGCCATCCTCTACGACGGGCGCGCGGGCGGCATGGTCCACCGCTTCGGCACCAGCGGCCTCCTCTACCGCTCGAACAAGCTCATGTACGACCGCGCCACGAACAGCCTCTGGGAGCAGTACACGGGCGAGCCCGTCTGGGGCGACCTCGTGGGGAGCGGCCTGCGGCTCGCCATCCTGCCCGTGGTCCATACCACCTGGGAGCAGTGGCTGGCGGCCCATCCCGACACGCGCGTGCTCGACATCGAGACCGGCCACTCCCGCGACTACCGCGAGGGCGCCGCCTACGCCCGCTACTTCGCCAGCTCCGGGCTCATGTTCCCCGTGCCCGACCGGCGCGGCCCGCTCGCCGTCAAGGACGGCGTCTACGCCGTGCGCCACAACGGCGAGGTGACGGCCTACCCCATCCTGCTGCTGGGCGAGCGCGGCTTCGTCGAGGACGAGATCGGCGGCGAGCGCGTGGTCGTCTTCGCCACCGCCGACCGCACGGGCGCGCGCGCCTACGCCGCGGGCGGGGAGCGCTTCGTCTCCTTCGACGCGGACGCGGGCGTCGCGCTCGCGGAGGGCGGCGCGCGCTGGCGGCTCACGGAGGGCGCGCTGCTGGACGGGAGCGGCGGCGAGCTCGCGCGCCTGCCCGGCCACAACAGCTTCTGGTTCGCGCTCACGAATCACCTCCCCGCCTTCCGCCTCTACGAGCCGCCCGACGCATCCTGAGCCGTCCCGCGTGGCGGTTCCCCCCGAACGCCGCCGCCGGTAGGCTTGCGCGCGACGGCGCGGCCCGTCCGGAGGCACGATGAAGGTTCACGAATACCAGGCGAAGGAACTCTTCGCGCGGTACGGCGTCGAGGTTCCGCGGGGGCGCGTGGCCGCCACGCCCGCGGAGGCGCGCGCCATCGCGGAGGAGCTGGGCGGCAAGGTCGTCGTGAAGGCGCAGATTCACGCCGGCGGGCGCGGCAAGGGCCGCCTCGTGGCGGAGGACGGGACGGCGGCCATGTTCGCGCGGCTCACCGCCGACGCGGCGGCGCACGAGGGCCAGGTGCGCGGCGAGCGCGTGGGTGGCGTGCGCCTCGCGGACACGCCCGCCGAGGCCGAACGCGAGGCCGCCAGCATCCTCGGCCACCACCTCGTCTCCATCCAGACCGGCCCCGAGGGCAGGCGCGTGCAGCGCGTGCTCGTCGAGGAGCAGTCGGCGGTGGCGCGCGAGCTCTACCTCGCCATCATCGTCGACGGCGCGCGCGGGACGCCCCTGATCATGGCCTCCACCGAGGGCGGGCAGGAGATCGAGGCGGTGGCCGCGCGCGACCCCGACGCGATCGCGCGCCTCGCCGTCAACCCCGCGACTGGCTACGAGCCCTACATCGGGCGCACGCTGGCGGCGCGGCTGGGCCTCGCCGGGGAGCAGGCGGCGGCCCTCGGCAAGCTCGCCGCGAACCTCTGCCGCGCCGCCGTCGAGAGCGACGCCAGCCTCGCCGAGATCAACCCCCTCGCCGTCACCGCGGACGGGCGCGTGCTCGCGCTCGACGCCAAGTTCACGATCGACGACAACGCCCTCTTCCGGCACGAAGACCTGGCGGCGTTGCGCGACCGGGACGAGGAGGACCGCCTCGAGGTGCTGGCCGCCGAGCTGGGCGTGGCCAACTTCATCAAGCTCGACGGCGACATCGGCTGCATCGTGAACGGCGCGGGCCTGGCCATGGCCACCATGGACACGATCAAGCTGGCCGGGGGCGAACCGGCCAACTTCCTCGACATCGGCACCGTGAACGACCCCTCGCGCGTGGTGAACGCCATCCGCGTGATCAGCGAGGACCCTTCCGTGAAGGCCATCCTCGTCAACATCTTCGGGGGCATGGCGCGCGTGGACGTGATCGCGCAGGGCGTCATCGACGCGGAGCGCGAGCTCGGCCTGAAGCTGCCCGTGGTCATGCGGCTGGTGGGCACGAACCTGGCCGAGGGCGAGCGGCTGCTCGCGGAGGCGGGGCTCGACGTCATCCGCGCGGAGAGCCTCGGCGAAGCCGCCGCGAAGGCGGTGGCCGCCGCCCGCGCCTAGCGGTCGCGCAGCACGCGGCCCAGGGCGCGTCCCTTGTCCGGCGTCGGGTCCTCGACGAGGCCGTAGATCTCGCGCCCCTCGTGGTCCTCGGGCAGGTGCTCGGTGATGGGCAGCCCCTCCTCCGTGACGAAGAGCAGGCAGTGGCAGTACTTGAACTTCTGCATCTCGTCGCAGGCGCAGATCCAGTCGCGCCGCTTCGCCTCTTCCTCCCGGGGCAGGTAGAGGCCGTCGGGCCAGTTCCCGTCCGCGTCCTTCTCCGGGTAGAAGTTGCAGGGGCAGATGGGGCGGCCGTAGTCGTCCACGTTGGCGGCCAGCCCCAGCACCACCGCCTCCGTGATCGCGCGATCGGGATGGAGGTGCGTGCCCGACTTGGCCGCGAACTTGTCGGCGTAGTTCCACATCTTCCGCGTCGATTTGTCGCTGGGCGGTTCGCGCATGGGCTCCCCCTTCGTCCGCTGCAAGGGTAGGCCCCTTCCCCGCCGCTGGCCAGTCCCCCGCGAACCCCTTGAAGGGCGCGCCGCGGTTCGCTACCGTTGACCGCGCGCGCGGCGCACGGAGGCGCGGAATGCACGACCTGGTCATTCGCAACGGCACCATCGTGGACGGGACGGGCGCTCCGCCCTTCCGCGCCGACCTCGCCATCGACGGCGGCGTCGTCAGCGCCATCGGGCGCATCGAGGCGGAGGGGCGCGAGACGATCGACGCCGGCGGGCTGCTGGTGACCCCCGGCTTCGTCGACATCCACACGCACTTCGACGGGCAGATCACGTGGGATCCGCTGCTCACGCCCTCCTGCTGGCACGGCGTCACCACCGTGGTCATGGGCAACTGCGGCGTGGGCTTCGCGCCCGTCGCGCCCAACCGCCACGACTGGCTGATCGGCCTCATGGAGGGCGTGGAGGACATCCCCGGCACGGCCCTGGCCGCGGGCATGCGCTGGAACTGGGAGACCTTCCCCGAATACCTCGACTACGTGGACACGCTGCCGAAGGCGCTCGACGTGGGCACGCAGGTGCCGCACGGGGCCGTGCGCGCCTACGTGATGGGCGAGCGCGGGGCCAACAACGAGCCCGCCAACCCCGAGGACATCGCCGAGATGAAGCGCCTCGTGCGCGAGGGCATCGAGGCGGGCGCGCTCGGCGTCTCCACCTCGCGCACCATCGCCCACCGCGCCATCGACGGCGAGAACGTGCCCGGCACCTTCGCCGCCGAGGACGAGATGATGGCCTTCGGCGAAGCCCTCGCGGAGGCGGGCACGGGCGTCTTCGAGCTCGCCCCCGCGGGCGTCACCGGCGACGACATGGCCCTGCCCGACCGCGAGGTCGCCTGGATGCGCCGCGTCTCCGCCGCCACCGGCCGCCCCATCACCTTCGCCCTCGTCCAGCTCGACGTGGAGCCGGAGCACTGGAAGCGCATGTTCCGCCTCTCCGAGGAGGCCGCCGCCGAGGGCGCGGACCTCCGCCCGCAGGTGACGGCGCGCGCCCCCGGCGTGCTGCTCGGCCTGCAGACGAACCATCCCTGGGTGAACACGCCCGCCTTCCGCGACATCAGCGGCCACTACGCGCTCGGCGCGGGCGACGCCCACCGCCTGCGCCGCGCCCCGCTCGACGAAATCGTGGCCGAACTGCGCAAGCCGGAGGTGAAGGAGCGGCTCATGGGCGAGCTGCCCGAGGCGCGGCAGGACATCGCCTTCATCGACCTCGCCCGCGTCTTCCCCCTGCGCGAGCCGCTCGACTACGAGCCGCGCGAGGAGGACAGCGTGGCCGCCCGCGCCGCGCGCGAGGGGCGCGACGCCCACGACCTCTTCTACGACCTGATGCTGGAGGACGGCGGCGCGCGCATGTTCTTCGCGCCCACGCTCAACTACACGGCCTACGACTACGAGGCGGTGCGCGCCATGCTCACGCATCCGCGCGCCGCCCTCGGGCTCGACGACGCGGGCGCCCACTGCGGCGTCATCTGCGACGCCAGCATGCCCACCTTCATGCTCACGCACTGGGCCCGCGACCGCTCCCGCGGCGAGAAGCTGCCGCTGGAGTTCGCGGTGAAGAAGATGACGCAGGACACCGCCAGCCTCTACGGCCTGCACGACCGCGGCGTGCTGCGCCCGGGCATGAAGGGCGACGTGAACGTGATCGACCTGGAGCGGCTGCGGCTGCGCGTGCCCGAGCTGGCGCACGACCTGCCCGCGGACGGGCGACGCCTCATCCAGCGCGCCGAGGGCTTCGTGGCCACCATCGTCAGCGGCGAGACGGTGATGCGCGAGGGCGAGGACACGGGCGCGCGCCCCGGCCAGCTGGTGCGCGGCGAGCGCGCCCCCGCCGCGCGCGTCGTGTAGTCTGGAGGGACCATGCCGATCCTGCGTGTTGCCTTGGCCCGGGTGTTGCGCGACGAGAATGCTCCCGTCTCGTTCTTCGAGGAGGATTTTCGTGATGCGCTCCTGAAGGCGTTGAACCCTGAAGTCTCTGTGGAACGGTATAGTCGGCATTGGCGCCTGTCGCAGCCGCTTCATGAGGGCGCATGGGTCACTGGTCGGCTGGGCTTTCTTGATCCGACTGTGACTTCGGGTATCGACTACAGTGAAGACACCCGAGATTTCGTTGAGATTGAAGAACAACACAGGGGAGGAACCTTTTCGAATTTTGCGATCCACATCCCCAGCCAGTACATCATCTTTGAACTCAAGCCGAAGCCTAATGAGATTCTCCCCAATTCTTTCGTTAACGCACTCAAGGCAATTCTATCGAAAGATATCTTGGCTCGCCTAACGGCAGAAATGGTCTTTGATTCTGGTAAATTGGACGAATGGCTGGGTTCAGTGGATAAAGTCACTCAGATCAAGATTGATCTTCGAAGGCCGAATCCTGATTTCTCTGATCGTCCGGATAGTGTCAAGCAGATTCTCGAGAACACTAATGCAGCAAAAGTGAGAATCGAGGCTAGGTCCGGGGATGATGGTCTAGAAGTTCAAGACTCTGATCTGCATGAGTATGCAGAGTATGCAGAAGAAGAAGGATACGGTTCAATTAAGGCGACTGGTGATAGAGCGGGAAAGACTGCAAGGTTTGAGTCTATTCGGCATGTTCCTCAAGAACGTATCGACACTGATGAAGGAGAAGAAAGGAGCTCCATCCTAGAGAAAATTAAGCAAGTTGGGCAAGGCTTCATCGATGGCCGCCGGAAGAACTAATGGCTATCTTCTGGAAGATCACGCTGCTGAAATGGAAGTCTCTTCTGTCGTGGGATATTATGATCCCTATCATGGCAGCTCTTATCCTGTCGCTTGCCCCTAGTCGCTCGGTCCTTACTACTCGATTTGAGACCATTATGATAACTGAAATTGGAGTCATGATTGCGATCATCGGAGTTTCTTTGGCTTCTCTTGCGATCACTGTCAGTCTTTTATCCGGAAGTCTTCTGCAAATTCTTAGTGAGCATGGTCATGGTATCGCTGAGGATATTTGGCCATTCTGGCTGACTAGTGTATTCGCAAGTATCACGGCAATTCTGGGAATATTCAGCTTGTCCTTCATTGCGAGTGATCCTGATTCTGAAATAGAAATGTGGCTGATCAGGCTATCAACTGGTGTTGTCGGGTTTTTCTTCACTTGGACACTGGTTAGTGTCGTTCAACTTGTCAGTGTTGTGCGGGATTATGCCGATATTCGTGCTCAATTTCTTCGTATCTCGGTTGAGGAGGCCGTAAGGGAGCGTGCTAGCATGGATGGCGAAGAAGAGTGACCCCGCAATAGCGGCGGGCGGGCCGCTAATCCCGCTCCTCGCCTTCGGGGCCGTGCTCGTCCGACTCGCCGCCGCCACCCACTTCGGGGTGGGCGCTCCATGCGTCGAAGGGCTCGCTGGATAAGCCCGCCCCAAGGTCCGCGCCGGGGCCGCCGCCGGCGCCCGATGCCCGCCGCGCTGCTACCATCGGCGGAGCAGCGCGCGGCCCCACGGCTGGCGCGCGGGGAGGCCCGCCGTTCCCTTTCCTTCGCCGGGATCGCGCCTCCCCCCGGTTCTGAACCCCCGCCGCCTCTTCTACGGCTGGTGGATCGTCGGCGCGGGCGTCGTCATCAACGCCCTCGTGGGCGCGCTCTTCATGCACGCCTACGGCACCTACGTGGCCGTCTTCAAGGACCACCCCTCCGGCTTCGGCTGGAGCAGCTCCATGCTCGCGGGCGGCTACTCCGTGGTGCAGGGGACGAACGGCGTCATCGGGCCGCTGCAGGGCTGGCTCACGGACCGCTTCGGCCCGCGCGCCATCATCCGCATCGGGCTGATGCTGTTCGGCGGCGGGCTCATGCTCTTCAGCCGCATCGAGTCGCCCGCGCACTTCTTTCTGGCGCTGATCGTGATCGCCGCCGGGCTCAGCCTGGGCGGCTTCCTCTCGCTCATCGTGGCGGTGGTCAACTGGTTCGAGCGGCGGCGCGCCACCGCCATCAGCTTCCTCACGGGCGGCTTCGCCCTCGGCGGCGCGCTCCTCCTCCTCACGGCGTTCGGCATCGAGACGTTCGGCTGGCGCACGACCGCGCTCGCGTCGGGGATGCTGGCCATCGGCGTGGGGCTGCCCGTCTCCCAGCTGGTGCGCCACCGCCCCGAGGACCACGGCTACCAGGTCGACGGCGGCCCCGCGCCCGACGCCCGCGAGGCCGCGCCCGGGGCCGTCGCCGCCGTTTCCGCGGCGGACGACGGCTTCACCGTGGGCGAGGCCCTGCGGACGCGCCAGTTCTGGTTCATCTCGCTCGGCCACGGCGCGGCCCTGCTCGTCATCTCGGCGGTCATGGTCCACCTCGTCACGCATCTCACGGAGAGCCTCGACTACTCCCTCTCGCGGGCGGCCATCGTCACGCTGGTCATCACCATCGCGCAGGTGACGGGCACGCTCGCGGGCGGCTTCTTCGGCGACCGCGTGAGCAAGCGCGGCATCGCCATCGCGGCCATGCTGGTGCAGGGCGCGGGCCTGATCCTGCTGGCCCTGTCGGGGGCCGTCTGGCTCATCTTCCTCTTCGCCGCCGCCCACGGCTTCTCCTGGGGCATCCGCGGGCCGGTGATGCTGGCGCTGCGCGCCGATTACTTCGGGCGGCGCGACTTCGGCAAGATCATGGGCCTCTCGCAGCTGGTGATGACGACGGGCATGATGAGCGGCCCCCTCTTCGCCGGGATCATGCGCGACCTGCTGGGCGATTTCGAGATCGGCTTCATCGTGCTCGGCCTGCTCGCCGCCGCCGGATCGCTCTTCTTCGTGTTCGCGCCGAAGCCCCGCCGCCCCCTCGCGGGCGCGTAGAATCGCCCCATGGGCACGTTCACCGCCGACGGGCCGAACCCCGGCGTGGCGCAGTTCGCCATCAGCGTGAGCGACCTGCCGCGCGCCGCCCGGCTCTACTGCGACGCCCTCGGCTGTCGCAAGGCGGGCGGGCTGCTCATCTGGGGCGATTTCCTCGCCGCCCTGCAGCGCGTGCCCGATCCGGAGGCGGCGCTCTGGTGGCTGATCGACCGGCAGGATTTCGTGCAGCTCGAGGTGTGGGGCTACACGCGCCCGCGCCCGCGCGCCCTGCCCCGCGACTGGCGGCCCAGCGACACCGGCTACGCGCGCACCATCTTCCACGTGGACGACTTCGACGGCGCGCTCGACCACCTGCCGCAACTCGGGATCGCGACCGTCACGCCGCCCGCGGGGCCGCGCGGCGACCGGCGCGTCTGCATCCGCGACCACGACGGCCTCATCGTGGAGCTGCTGGAGCGCGACCCGCTGCCCGACGCGCGCGCGCCGCGCTGGCCGGAGGCGGGCTGCGCCATCCGCGGCGTCGCCCTCTCCGTGCCCGACATCGACCGCGCGCGGCGCTTCTGGGTGGAAACGCTGGCCCTTGAGGAGGTCGATCCGGCCCTGCTCGACGCGCCCGGGCGCGAGGCGCTGTGGGGGCTGCCCGGCGCGCGCTCGGAGGGGCTGCTGCTGCGCGCGGGCGACGGGCTGGTGGAAATCCGGCAGTACCGCGATCCCGCCCCGCGCCCGCGCCCCGACGGCTACCTGCTGAGCGACGTCGGCATCCTCAACGTGGCCCTCGGCTACCGCACGCGCGCGGCCTTCGAGGCCGCCTTCGCGCGCCTGCTGGACGCGGGCTACACGGCCAACGTCATGCCCAACCGCGAAGGGCCGTTCACCTCCTCCTACGTGAACGACGATCAGGGCTTCTCGCTGGAGATGTTCCACTGCGCGCCGGAGATCGACGAGTACCTCGGCTTCACGCCGGAGCGCACGTGGCGCGCGGCCACGGGCCGCCCGCCGCGCACTCCCTAGCCGAAGGGCGCGGCGAACCAGCCGCCGATCGCCTCCAGCGCCTCGACGGCGGTGAAGCCGTCGAGCCACTGGCCGCCGTGCAGGGCGTACTCGTGGAAGAGCTTGAGCGCCGTCAGCCCCGCCAGCGCGAGGATCACGTTGCGGCGCGTGAAGGCGAAGTTCGGACGCCAGTGGGGCAGGCTCGCCACGAACAGGAACCACCACTCGAACACGTTGGGGAAGGCCAGCAGCACGGTGCGCGAGCCCGTCGCCTCGAAGAGGGCGAACCCCGCCAGGCGAAAGATGAACAGCGCCACCGCCACCGAGCGCGCCGTCCCCCGCCAGCGCAGGGCCACGATCAGGAAGGCCAGCTGGTAGGCCTGGTCGAGCCACTTGTCCAGCGCCTGGTAGTCGCGCACCCCGCCGAGGTCGAGCAGGTTGCGGAGGAAGAGGTCGCTGAGGTCCACGAACACGGCGATGAGGCCGCCCGCGAAGGCCCAGCGCAGCACGGGCAATGCGCCCGCCACGCGCACGATTGCGATCGCCAGCTCCTCGCCCGTCATGCGCGTCCGCCTCCCCCCGTGCCGTGCGCCCTATACTACGGGGCGCGCGGGGCGGGCCGTCCCCGCCCGAGGGGGTCGCCCATGGGGCGCGCAGCCGCCGACATGCTCGCGGACGTGGACGCGCAGTTCGAGCGCGCCGCCGCCTTCAGCGATTACCCGCGCGGCCTGCTCGACCAGATCAAGGCCTGCAGCGCCGTCTACCGCATCCGCTTTCCCGTGCGCGAGGACGACGGCGGGCTGCGCGTGATCGAGGCCTTTCGTGCGGAACACAGCTTCCACCGCAGCCCCACGAAGGGCGGCATCCGCTTCAGCCCCGAGGTGAGCGAGAACGAGGTGGCCGCGCTGGCCGCGCTCATGACCTACAAGTGCGCCATCGTGGAGGCGCCCTTCGGCGGGGCCAAGGGCGGCATCCGCCTCGATCCGCGCACCGCCAGCGAGGGCTTCCGCGAGCGCGCCACGCGCCGCTACGTGGTCGAGCTGAACCGCAAGAACCTGATCGGCCCCGCCGTGGACGTGCCCGCGCCCGACTACGGCACGGGCGAGCGCGAGATGGCCTGGATCGCGGGCACCTACGCCGAGCTCAACCCCAGCCAGCTCAGCCCCTACGCCTGCGTGACGGGCAAGCCCATCGCCCTGCACGGCATCTCCGGGCGCACGGAGGCCACGGGCCGCGGCGTGGCCACGGGCATCGCCGAGGCCCTCGATTCCGCCGCCGACATGGCCGCCATCGGCCTCACGCGCGGCGTCGAGGGCAAGCGCGTCATCGTGCAGGGGCTGGGCAAGGTCGGCTTCCACGCCGCCCGCCTGCTGGAGCGGGAGGGCGCGCGCATCGTGGCCGTGGCCGAGATCGACGGCGGCGTGGCCTCCGCCGGGGGCCTCGACGTGGACGCCCTCCAGCGCCACCGCGCCGAAACCGGCTCCATCCTCGGCGCGCCCGGCACGGAGACGATCGCGACCGCCGCCGAAACGCTGGAACGCGACTGCGACATCCTCGTGCCCGCCGCGCTCGAACACCAGATCACCGCCGAAAACGCGCCCCGCATCAAGGCCCGCATCGTGGCCGAGGCGGCCAACGGCCCCGTGGACAGCGAGGGCGACGCCATCCTGCGCGAACGCGGCGTGTTCGTCATCCCCGACCTCTTCCTCAACGCGGGCGGCGTCACCGTCTCCTACTTCGAGTGGCTGAAGAACCTCCAGCACGTCTCGCCCGAACGGCTCGTGAGCCGCTACCAGGAGACGGCCACGGCGCGCGTGGTGGACGCGCTCGAGCGCGTCACGGGCGCGCGCCTGGGGGAGGACGAGCGCCAGCGCACGGTGCGCGGGCCGGAGGAGATCGACCTCGTCGAGGCCGCCCTCGCCGACACCATCATCCAGTCGTACCGCGCGGTGCACGAAATCTGGAAGTCGCGCGCCATGCCCGACCTGCGCGTGGCCGCCTACTCGCTCGCCATCGACCGCGTGGCCCGCTCCCACCTGTCGCTGGGCATCTTCCCCTAGGGGGCGCGTGATGGCGAGGCGCGCCGCCGTGATCCCGCTGCTTGCCGCCGTGGCCGTGGCGCTGGCCTGCGGCGGCGGCGCGACCGCCCCGGAGCCGTCGCCCGTCCGCGCCACGCCCGCCGTCGCCACGGCCACGGCGGCCGCGCCCGGCTGGTGGGAAGCGGACACGGCCACGCCCGACGCCGCCCGCCCCGACTCCCGCATCTGGAACGTGCGCGCGGAGGAGACCGCGCCGGGCGAGGCGGCCCTCTCCTTCGACTACTTCCTCTCGCTCGCGCCGGAGGCCAACGTGTTCGTGCACATGGGCTTCGATCCCGACGTGGCGATCACGCTGCTCGACGCGGCGGGGGAGACGCTGGGCGGCGTCTCGGGGATCCTCCAGCCGACGGAGTTCGGCGACGACACGGTCGGCGGCGCGGCCAGCTTCACCCTGGCCGCCGCGCGCTTCGCCGACATCGAGGCCGCGCGCATCTGCATCCGGGTGTTCACCGGCGACTACTCGGAGTTCATGGGCCGCCCGGAGCTCCTCTGCGAGCCCTTCCCCGTGGAGCGCGGCGGGCCCTAGAGCAGCGCGTAGTCGGCGGGGTCCACGGTCTTCGTCTGGCGCCAGTACTCCAGCAGGGTGAAGGGCCAGTTCTGGGCCACGCGCCCCGATTCGCTCTTGTACCAGCTGGGCACGCTGGAGACGCCCCAGGCGCGCTTCAGGTTGCCCGCGTCGATGCGCTCGTTGTAGGCGTCGTGCACGTCCCGGCGGCAGTCGAGGGCGCGGTGGCCGCCCTCCAGCAGCAGCCGCAGGCACTCCAGCACGTACTGCACCTCGCACTCCGAGAAGTAGACGATGCTGCCGTTCACCACGATGTTCGTGTTCGGTCCGTAGAGGAAGAAGAAGTTGGGGAAGTTGGGCATGGTCACGCCCAGGTAGGCGCGCGCGTCGCCGCCCCACTGCTTGTGCATGTCCACGCCGCCGCGCCCGGTCACGCGCATGGGCGTGAGGAAATGCGAGGCCTGGAAGCCGGTGCCGTAGATGAGCGCGTCGAGCTCGTGCTCCTCGCCGTCCTCCGTGGCCACGCCGCGCGGCGTGATCTCGCGGATGGGCGTGGTGATCAGGCGCACGTTGTCGCGCAGGAGCGTGCGCGGCCAGGAGCCGTTGTCCACCACGATGCGCTTGGAGGCGGGCGGAAACCGCGGCATGGCCTTCTCGATGAGGTCGGGCCGTCCCGCCAGCTGCTGCGTGAGCGAGCCCGCCAGCAGGTCCCGCAGCTGGCGGTTGGCCGCGCCCGTCACCTCGTCGCCCGGCCGGAAGCCGTCGTCCACCTCGACCATGGGCAGGAAGCCGTCGGAGATGGCCCAGAACAGCCAGAAGCGGTACCACTGCGCGTAGCCGGGCACGTGCCGCAGCAGCCAGAGGAAGCCGCCGGAGACGCGCTCGTGGTAGTTGGGCGCGGGCGCGTACCAGTTGGGCGTGCGCTGGAAGATGCGCACCTCCGCCGCCTCTCCGGCCACGTGCGGGATGAACTGCGAGGCGCTCGAGCCCGTGCCGATGACGCCCACGCGCGCGCCCGCCAGCTCCGCCCCGTGGTCCCAGCGGGCGGAGTGGAAGGCCGCTCCGGCGAAGTTCCCCAGCCCCGCCACGTCCGGCAGCTTCGGGCGATTCAGCTGGCCCACCGCGCTGATCACGGCCTCCGCCTCGATCGCCTCCTCCGCGCCGTCGGGGCCGCGCACCGTCACCGTCCACAGGCAGCGCTCGTCGTCGAAGGCCGCCGACAGCACCTCCGTGTTGAAGCGCACGTTCCCGCGGATGCCGAACTCGTCGGCGCAGTCGCGGAAGTACTCCAGCAGCACCTCCTGCGGCGAATGGTGGTAGGGCCAGTCGTACTTCTGCGCGAAGGAGTAGCTGTAGGCGTGGTTGGAGGAGTCCACGCGCGCGCCCGGATAGGTGTTCTCGAACCAGGTGCCGCCCACGTCCCCGTTCTTCTCGATGACGGTGAAGGGCACGCCCGCCTGCTGCAGGCGGTGGGCGGCGAGGATGCCCGACATGCCCGCGCCGATGATCACGGCCCGCAGCCGCCGCCCGGGCGCGATCTCCTCCAGCCGCCAGCCGGGGGCGCGCGCGTCCGTCTCCGCGAAGGCCAGCTCCTCCAGCAGCAGGGGCAGGTACTCGTCGCTCACGTGCTCGCCGATGAGGTAGTCCATCATGCGCCGCGCCTGCTCGCGCGAGAGGGCCGGGGCGGGCGGCGCGCCGCCGTCGCGCCAGGCCGCGAGCGTCCGCAGCGCCAGCTCGCGCGCCGCCTCCTGCGCCTCCGGCGAGAGCCCGCCCTGCGGGTCCGTCAGCACCACCGTGCCGGGGAAGAGGTCGTCGCGCAGCAGCGTCAGGTCGCCCGTGAGCTGCGCCAGCGCGGGCAGCAGCGAGGGCAGGTGGGCGTCCGCGAGCGCCTCGCGGATGCGGTCGTCGTCCTCGGGCAGGGGCGCGATCTCACGGCTGATGGCCATGCCCCAAGCCTAGCGGGCGCGCGGCGTCGCTGCCAGCCATCGCGTAGCATCGCGGCTCCCCCGACGCCGCTGATCGCATGCGGGCCGAGGGGCAGCCATCGCGCCGGGACAGGCGGGAAGATCGAGGAGAAGGTCCGTGAAGAACTGGATCATCGCCGCCCTCGTTGCGTTCATCGCCGTCGGAGGGGCCATCGGGGCCTTCGCGGGCCTCCGCACCGTTGATCGGGCCTTCGAGGTTCGCGTCTGGGAAAACGTGGACGACCCCTCGGAGCACTACCTCAGCATCCGCTCCGCGGGCGGCAGCTGGGAGACGGCGGGCACCATCCCCGTGCCGCTCACGGACGGGATCAGCGCGAACGGGCGCTACCGCTACGGCGATCTCCGGATCGTCCTTCCCGTGTCGGTCGACGCGCCCGACGAAGCCGCGCTCGGGATGGCCATGTCCTCGGGCCACTGGTCCATCACGACGTACCACGATCCGATTTTCGAGCGGGAAACGGCGTCCGCGCTCCTGAGCGGCGAGGCGGTGATCGAAAAGCTCTGGAGCGGCTCCCTCGTCGATAAGCCGTACCTTCAGATCTACTGCGACGGAGCGGAACTGTTTGCGTTTGTCTTCTGGGACGATCCGATCTTCGCCCCCGTTGAACAGAGCCCGGTGCCGACCCTGCGCTCGGTGCGTACCGCCTGGCGGCTCGACCGGAAGGCGCCGGTGCAGGAGCGGTGGCTGCCCTCCACGCGGGCCCAGGCGACCTTCGCGCAGGATCCGGCCCGCTTCGTGTCGGGAATCCTCGGCGGGGAGACGCTGATCATCCGCGTGACCCCCGCCAGCGGCGAGGACCACACCCTCACGGTGAACATCGCCGGGCTCGCCGACGTCATGGGCAACCTGACCTGCTATTCCCCCGAGTAGCAGGAGCCACCGCGCCGCCCGTCCGGTACGCTCCGCGCCATGCCCTTCGAGCCGCTGCCGCTGGCCGTGTCCGTGCGCACGCAATCGCGCGCGGGACCGCCGCTGGCGCGCCTGCTCGCGGCGCTCGGCGTCGGGGAGACGGCGGCGGACGGCGCGCCGTGCGTGTGCGTCTGCGACGAGGGGGAGGCCCCGGCGGACGGCGCGCACGCCTGCGTGCGGCTGGCCGCGGACGAGGACGCCTTCGCGCGGGCGCGGCGCATCATCGGCGCGCGCAACCCCTCCCCGCGCCACGCCGACCGCGGCCTCATGCCCCCCGCCGGGCACCTCGCGGGCGTGCTCGCGGGGGCGGCGGCCTCGGCGGCGCTGCTGCAGGCCCTGGCCCTCGCCCGCGGGGAGCGCCCCGCCCCCGCCCGCGTCGGCGTCGAGCCGCTGGCGCTCCACCTGATCCTGCCGCTCGTCTCCGCGCGCTCGGCGGGGTCGAGCGGCATGCCCGTGCGCACGCCCACGCCCGCCGCGCCCCTCGTCTACCCCTTCGGCATCACGCCCTGCGCGGACGGCGAGGTGGGCGTGTACCAGGCCGTGCCGACCGAGTGGCCGCGCTTCTGCGCGCTCATCGGGCGCGAGGACCTCGCGGACGCCTACCCCACGGTGGAGTCGCGCCGCGAGCACGGGGCCGCCATCCTCGCCGCCGCCGATCACTGGCTGCGCGCGCATACCGCCGACGAGGCGGTGCGCCTCGCGCAGGCGGCGGCGCTGCCCTGGGCGCCCGTGGCGACGCTCGACGCCCTGTCCGAATCGCCCTACCTGCGCCGTCGCGGCGTGACCGGCCCCGATGCGGGCGCGCCCTGGCGGGTCGAACGCGCCGCCGCGGAGGCCGCGCCCCATCCCGACCGCGAGGCCGTGCGCGCGGCGCTCGCCGCCGCCCTGCCCGCGCCCGTGCCGGGGCCGCTCGCGGGCCTCATCGCGGTCGAGGTGACGCAGCACTGGGCGGGACCGCTCGCCGCCCGCCTGCTCGCCGACCACGGCGCGCTCGTGCTCAAGTGCGAGCCCCCGACCGGCGACTTCTGGCGCAACGGCGGCGCCCTGCGCGACGGCTCCGGCGACTCCTGGACCTTCGAGCCGATCAATCTGGGCAAGGGCTCCATCGCCCTCAACCTGCGCGACGCCGCCGACCGCCGTCTGCTGGAAACCCTGCTGGGGGCCTGCGACGTGGTCGTCGAGAACCTGTCGCGGGAGGCGCGGCGGCGCGCGGGCCTCGATTTCGCCGCCCTCGCCGCGCGCAACCCGAACGTCGTCGCCGTCTCCCTGCCGGGCTACGAGGCCGGGGGCCCGCTGGCGGACTGGCGCGGCATGGGCTGGTCGTTCGAGGCCGCCTCCGGCTACGCCTCCGCGCTCGGCGGCGGTGCGCCCGCCAACTCCGGCTTCCCCTACGGCGACCCCATCGGCGCGCTCACGGCCTTCCTCGCCCTGCTGCGCGAGCTGGCGGGGCGGCGGCTGCGCGGGGACGCGGGCGCGGCCCTGCTCGATGTGGGGCAGGTGGCCGCCCTCGCCTGGACGCTCCTCGAACCGCTGCGCACGGGCGAGCGCGGCCCGTCCCTCGCGCCCCTCGACGACGCCCTCGCGCAGGGCCGCGTGGAGCCGTCCTGGCCGCTGGAGCGCATCCCCACGGCCTCGGGCCGCACGATGGACCACCCCCTCCCGCCGACGGGCCTCGCCGCGCAACCCCCACGCCACCGCGCCCCGCTGCTCGACGAGCACGGGGAGGTGCGGGGGTTGTGATTGACGGCTGATCAAGCCGTCCCTATTGATGGCGCAAGAAACCGAGAATTTTCTTGGGGTGCGAAGTTTGTGATAGGAGAACTTTTAAAAACTCCTGTGCAGTGGAATATTGACCACTGTGGAGAGTATAGCGATGCTATTGAATGCGCTTGATACTCATATCAGGGGAAAAGTGCTCTCGGGATGAGTAATTTCTTTCCTCCCAAACTCGCAGCAAATGGTTTGGATTAACCAGCAAGAGTGAATCCGGCTGATGGATGGATTGAAGCTTGATACAAGACTTGAAGGTGTACGCTCCTCCAGCTCTGCTGGGGAATTCCAGAGATATCTGAGGGCTAGCAAATGCGAAAGGAGCCTTGTCTGCGAGAAATAGAGCACATCCTTCCGGAAACTTAGGAACAGAATAGCATTTGGTGCCTTCGATTGCGAATCCCTCAGGTGCATCACGCATTAAAAAGCCCTTGGTGTTGGTGACGAAGTCGATGTGCAGATTATCTTCAAGGAACAGGAATCCCCATTCCTCAGAGAAACATTTGGAGGACATGGCAGCCTTAAAATCATTAGTGTCCGGCCTCTCTGTTCGGGGAAAAGAAAAATACAAAGCATTCCCCATGGCCTCGATCGCTCGCCGCCAAATCTCCGTGGCGAAGTTCGCCGCGATACTCTCCAAGCTGGAAGGCATAGCGTAAGTGGCGGAGTTTTCTTCCGGGATCGAATACTGGCCAGTGATCAGGTACCCGTGCGGCGAAGCGTCCGTCCCAAACGTGATGCTGAACATGTCATGAGCCATCCTACGATTCGGGTCATCGGTGAAGGCCTTGCTGAACGCACCTTCGTACAGAGAACGCAGCTCCTCCTGCTCATACGGCTTTTTCGTGAAGTCATCGATCAGCATCGTCAGATTTTCCTGCGTCTGTGCGTCTGCGTCAACATCCTCACCGAGTCTGTTCCCCTACCCCGACTGCGCGGCGCGGAAGGCGGCGTAGGACTCGCGCACATCCGGGTGGGCGAGGGAGAGGATGGCGGCGGCCAGGTAGGCGGCGTTGCGCGCGCCCCAGCCCCCCACCGCCACGCCCGCCACGGGCACGCCCGGCGGCATCTGCAGCACGCCGAAGACAGCGTCCAGCCCGCCCGCCACCTCGCTCGTGGCCAGCGGCACGCCGATGACCGGCAGCGTCGTCTGCGCGGCCACCGCGCCGGGCAGGTGGGCGGCCCCGCCGGCGGCGCAGATGACGACGCCGATGCCCGCGTCCGCCGCGCCGCGCGCGAACTCGCGCACGCGGTCGGGCGTGCGGTGCGCGGACATAACGTGCGTCTCGAAGGGGATGCCGAGCGACTCCAGCGCCTTCTCCGTCGGTTCCATGAGGGGCGCGTCGTTCCTCGATCCCATGAGGATGGCGACGAGCGCGCTCACGTCCGGGGTCCGATCGTGGCTGCGATGTCGTTACGCATGAAGACCCCCTTGAAGTAGATACGGCGCGCGTTGTCATAGGCCCGTTCCCGCGCCTGGATGAGCGTGGGCGCGCGCGCGACGACGGTCAAGACGCGCCCCCCGTTCGTGACCACGCCGCCGTCGGCCTCCTTCGTGCCCGCGTGGAACACGCGCGCGTCGGGGTCCACGTCGTCGAGCCCCTCGATGCGGTGGCCGGTGGCGTACGGGCCCGGGTAGCCGCCGCTGGCGAGCACGACGCCGACGGCGTGCTCGTCCGACCACGCCACGGCGGCGTCCGCGAGCCTGCCCTCGGCGGCGGCGCGGCAGAGGGCGAAGAGGTCGCTGTCCAGCCGCGCCATGAGCACCTGCGCCTCGGGGTCGCCGAAGCGCGCGTTGAATTCGAGCACGCGCACCTCTTCCGGTTGCGTGATCATCAGGCCCGGGTAGAGCGTGCCCGTGTAGGGGCGTCCGGCGGCGGCCATGCCCGCGATCGTGGGGGCCACCACCTCGCGCTCGATGGCGGCGGTCAGCGCGGGCGTCATCAGGAGGCCCGGGCTGACCGCGCCCATGCCGCCGGTGTTGAGGCCATGGTCGCCGTCGAGGGCGCGCTTGTAGTCGGTGGCGGAGGGCGTGAGCACGGCGGTGTGGCCGTCGCAGATGGCGTGGGCGCTCGTCTCCCAGCCGCGCAGGCGCTCCTCGACGACCACCTCGTCGCCGGCCTCGCCGAATTCGCGCCGCACCATGATGGCGTGGAGGGCGGCGAGCGCCCCCTCGCGGTCGTCGCAGACGAGCGCGCCCTTGCCCGCCGCCAGACCGCTGGCCTTGACCACCAGCGGGCGCTCCGCGCCGTCGCCGACGTACGCGGCGGCTTCGGCGTGGTCGCGGAAGACGCGGAAGGGCGCGGTGGCGATGCCGCGGTCGGCCATGAATTGCTTGGCCCAGGCCTTGCTGGCCTCGATGGCGGCGGCGGCGGCGGTCGGTCCGTAGCAGGGCAGGCCGCGCGCGCGCAGGCGGTCCACCAGCCCCAGCGGCTGAGGGTCGTCCATGGTGGCCAGGTAGAAGTCGATGTTGAGGTCGCGGGCGGCGTTCACCAGCCCGTCGATGTCGCGCGGGGAGACGGACACGTTCGTGGCCACCTGGGCCGTGCCCGCGTTGCCGGGCGCGACGTAAATCTCGTCGACGTCGGGGCTCTGGCGCAGCTTCCAGGCGATGGCGTGCTCGCGCGCGCCCATGCCGGCCAGCAGCACGCGCGCGCCCATCAGGGGCGCTCCCCGCCGCGCGCGCTCACTCCCACTCGATCGTCCCCGGCGGCTTGCTGGTGATGTCGTAGACGACGCGGTTGACGGCGTCGACCTCGTTGACGATGCGGTTGGAGACGCGCGCGAGCAGGTCGTGGGGCAGGCGCGCCCAGTCCGCCGTCATGGCGTCCTCGGCGGCGACGGCGCGCAGGGCGATGGCGTGGCCGTAGGTGCGGAAGTCGCCCATCACGCCCACGGTGCGCGTGTCCGTGAGCACGGCGAAGCTCTGCCAGAGGCCGCGTTCGAGCCCGGCGGCGCGCACCTCCCCGGTGAAGATGGCGTCGGCGGCGCGCAGCACGGCCAGCCGCTCCGCCGTCACCTCGCCGATGACGCGCACGGCCAGCCCCGGGCCGGGGAAGGGCTGCCGCCAGAGGATCTCGTCGGGCAGGCCCAGTTCCGCGCCGATGCGCCGCACCTCGTCCTTGAAGAGGAAGCGCAGCGGCTCGACCAGCTCCAGGTCCATGCGTTCGGGCAGGCCGCCCACGTTGTGGTGGCTCTTGATGCGCGCCGAGCCCGTCCCGTGCGAGGCGCTCTCGATGACGTCGGGGTAGAGGGTGCCCTGGCAGAGGAAGCGCGCGTCCGCGATCGTGCGCGCCTCCGCCTCGAAGGCCTCGATGAAGGCCGCGCCGATGCGGCGGCGCTTCGTCTCCGGGTTGGTCACCTCGGCCAGCGCCGCGAGGAAGCGGTCGCGCGCGTCGATCACGCGCAGGTTCATGCGCAGGGCGCGGCGGAAGGCCGTCTCCACCTCCTCCGCCTCGCCCGCGCGCAGCAGGCCGTTGTCCACGAACAGGCAGGTCAGGCGGTCGCCGATGGCGCGATGCGCGAGCGTGGCGGCGACGGCGCTGTCCACGCCGCCGGAGAGGCCGCAGACAACGCGCCCGCCGCCCACCTGCGCGCGGATGGCCTCCACCGTTTCGGCGATGAAGTCGCCGGGCGTCCAGTCCGCCGCCGCGCCGCAGACGCCGTGCGCGAAGTTGGCGAGGATGTCCGCGCCGCGCGGCGTGTGCGCCACCTCGGGGTGGAACTGCAGGCCGTAGTAGCCGCGCGCCGCGTCGGCCATGACCGCCACCGGCGAGTTGGCCGAGGCGGCCAGCGGCGCGAAGCCCGGCGGCGGCTCCTCGATGCGGTCGCCGTGGCTCATCCACACGTCGAGTTCGGCGGGCAGCCCCGCGAACAGGGGCGACTCGCCCGTGGTGGCGATGGCGGCGGGGCCGTACTCGCGCGTGCGCCCCGGCCCCACGCGCCCGCCCAGCTGCTCCGCCATGAGCTGCATCCCGTAGCAGATGCCGAGCACGGGCAGGCCGGAGCCGAACACCCAGGGCGCGGCCCGCGGCGCCTCCGGCTCGTAGACGCTGTTGGGGCCGCCGGAGAGCACGAAGCCGCGCACGTCGAGGTGGTCGAGCGCCGCCGCCTCCGCGTCGTGGGGGATCACCTCGCAGTACGTGTTCAGCTCGCGGATGCGCCGCGCGATCAACATGCTGTACTGCGAGCCGAAATCGACGACCGCGATGGCGGCGTGGCGGGGGCGCGCGGGGGCCGTGCGTTCGGGCAACTCGCCCGCGATGCTAGCAAAGGCGTATAAACCGTTCAACGATTCATGCCCCTTCGCGTCCTGCCCGCGTCCTCGCCCGATGCCGCCGCGCGCGTGGCCGACGCCCTGCGCGCGGGCGGCCTCGCCATCGTGCCCACCGATACCGTCTACGGCGTGGCCGCCGACGTGCGCCGCGACGACGCCGTGCGCGCGCTCTACGCGGCCAAGGGCAAGAGCGCGCGCGAGCCGCTGCAGCTGCTCTTCCCGCCCGACGCCGCCGCGCTGGCCCCGTGGGCGCGCCTCACCGCCCCCGCGCGCCGCCTGATCGAGGCCCTCGGCCCCGGCGCCTGGACCGTCGTCGCGCCCGCCGCCGATGGCTGGTCCAGCCCCGCGCTGGCGGGCGGCGCCACCGTGGGCGTGCGCATGCCCCCCATGCCCGCGCTGGCGGCGGTGCTGACCGCACTGGGCGCGCCCCTCGCCGCCTCCAGCGCCAACCGCCACGGCGGGCCCAGCCCCACGACCTGCGCCGACGCCGTGGCCGCCATCGGCGAACGCTGCGCCGCCGCCCTCGACGCCGGACCGACGCCGCGCGGCCTCGATTCCACCGTCGTCGATTGCAGCCGCACGCCGCCGCGTATCCTGCGCGAGGGCGCGGTTCCGGCCGCGACCGTCGCCGCCCACCTCGGCCTCGACGCCATCGAGGTGGCGCGGCGCGCGGAGGGCGCGCGATGAGCGCGGACGGCATCGGCAAGCGCACCGTGCGCGACCTCGACGCGGCGGGCCTGCGCGTGCTGCTGCGCGCCGACCTCAACGCGCCCCTCGACGGCGGCGCCGTGGCCGACGACACGCGCCTGCGCGAGTCGCTCCCCACCATCCGCCTGCTGCTCGACGGCGGCGCATCCGTGATCGTCTGCTCGCACCTGGGCCGCCCGGGGGGGAAGCGCGACGCGGCCCTCAGCCTCGCGCCCGTGGCCGCGCGCCTGGCCGAACTGCTGGGCCAGCCCGTGGCCTTCGCCGACGACTGCGTGGGCCCCGCCGCCGATGCCGTCGCGCGCGCCCTCGCGCCCGGCGAGGCCGCCCTGCTGGAGAACCTGCGCTTCCACCCGGGCGAGGAGGCGAACGACGCCGCCTTCGCCGCGGCCCTCGCCGCCCACGCCGACGCCTTCGTCAACGACGCCTTCGGGGCCGCCCACCGCGCCCACGCCTCCACCGCGGGCGTGGCCGCCCTCCTGCCCGCCGTGGCCGGTCTGCTGCTGGAGAAGGAGGCGCGCTACCTCGGCGGGCTGGTGGCCAACCCCCCGCGCCCCTTCGCCGCCGTCGTCGGGGGCGCGAAGGTGAGCGGCAAGATCGCCGCCATCGACCACCTCCTGCCGAAGCTCGACCGCCTCCTGCTCGGCGGGGGCATGGCCAACGCCTTCCTCAAGGCGGGCGGCGCGAACGTGGGCGCCTCGCCGGTCGAGGACGGCCTGCTCGACGCCGCCCGCGCCATCCTCGACCGCGCCGCCGCCGCGGGCGTGGCCATGCACCTGCCCGTCGACGTGGTCGTGGCCGAACGCATCGCCGCGGACGCGCCCGCCGCCGTCGTCCCCGCGCACGCCGTCCCCGACGGCATGATGGCGCTCGACGTTGGCCCCGCCACGCTGGACGCCTTCGGCAAGGCGCTCGCGGACGCGGCGGCGGTCGTCTGGAACGGCCCCCTCGGCGTGTTCGAGCTGGCGCCGTTCGCGGGCGGATCGCGCGGCCTCGCGCACGCCCTCGCCGCGCTCGACGCCGTGACCGTGGTGGGCGGGGGCGAGACGGCGGCGGTGGTCGCGCGCGAGGGTCTGGCCGAGCGCTTCACGCACGTCTCGACGGGCGGCGGCGCCTCGCTGGAGATGCTGGAGGGGAAGGAGCTGCCCGGCCTCGCCGCCCTCGACGACGCGGTGGTGTAGGATTCGCACAAATGGCCGAGCCGAACTTCGCGAACCGCACGCTCTTCCACGGGGACAACCTCGCGTTCCTCAAGAAGCTGGACACGGGCACGGTCCATCTCATCGCCACGGACCCGCCCTTCAAGAAGGGCCGCGACTTCCATGCCACGCCGGACAGCCTCGCCGCCGGGGCCTCCTTTCAGGATCGCTGGAGCTGGGAGCGCGACGTCCACCAGGACTGGGTGGACCAGCTCATGGATGACTGGCCCGATGTGCTTCATGTCATCGAGGGATCGCGCAAGTCGTACGGCGACGACATGGGCGCGTTCCTGTGCTTCATGGGCGTGCGCTTGCTGGAGATGCGCCGCGTGCTGCGCGACGACGGCACCATCTACCTTCACTGCGACCACACGGCCAGCCACTACCTCAAGGAATTGATGGACGCCATCTTCAAGCGCAGGAACTTCCGCAACGAGATCATCTGGCAGCGAACGATCACGAGGAAGGGAAACCTGACTCGCGGGATCGCGGAGGATACCGACACGATCCTGCGGTACAGCAAAGGCAAGCAGTTCACCTGGAACAGCGAAGCGGTGACCGCGCCGTACGATCTGGAAGAGCTTGATGAAAAGACGAGGCAAAAATACAGCCAGAAGGACAAGGACGGCAGACTCTACCAGTTGACGGCTATCACTTCGCCAACCCAGGAACCGCAGTCTCCCCGCACCTATGAGGTGATGGGAGTTACCCGAACGTGGCGGTGGACGAAAAAGCGCATGGAGCGGGAGATAGCAGAGGGAAGAATCGTCCAGACGAAGCCGGGCAACGTTCCGCGCCAGATTCGTTATCTGGACGAACAGAAGGGGAAGACGCTCAATAACGTGTGGGTGGACATCCCCGCGATCAATTCGCAGGCGCGCGAACGGACCGGCTACCGGACGCAGAAGCCGGTCGCCCTCTATGAGCGCATCATTCGCGCGTCCTCCAATCCCGGCGACATCGTGCTCGACCCCTTCGCGGGATGCGCCACCACCTGCGTCGCCGCCGAGCGACTGGGCCGCCAGTGGGTGGGCATGGATATCTGGGACAAGGCGCACGAGACCGTCCTCCATCGGCTGGAGGCGGAGGGCCTGGCCTCTCCCGACGGGAGCAATGGCGAGCGGCTGCTCACCTTCGGCCAGATCCACTACGCGACGGAGCCGCCCGCGCGCACGGACGACGGCGAGGAGGCCGTGCCCTTCCTGCGCCTGAAGGTTCGGCGCGCACTAGAGCGCTGGCAGCGCCTGCCACGCGCGCGGATCGCCGAGTACCTCGTGGAGGCGCAGGCGAAGGACCAGAACGGGGAGGTTATTTGCGCGGGCTGCGGGCGCGTGCTCGAACCCGAGTTCATGCACCTCGATCATGTCCTGCCGCGTAAGGATGGTGGCGTGAACGATATCACGAACCGCATCCTGCTCTGCCCGCCTTGCAACGGGCGCAAGGGCGCGAACCTGACGCTGAGCGGCTTGGTCCGTGAGAACAAGAAGGTTGACTGGATGCGCGATGAGCAGCTGGCGAAACTGGCGCAGCACAACGCACGCGCAATGGCCGAGCGTGTCCGTGTCGAGCTGTCGGGGTAGGGCGTGGTAGTGCCTATCTGTAGTTTTCACGATCCCTGCGGTATGTTCCGTGGCGGGACTAGGGATTTCTCTGCCCACTTGTCATAAACGAAGTCAAAAAAACCATCGATTGGACGCAAGGTGGACCGAACTATCTCATAAAGTTCTCGCCCCGCTACAGTAAAGAGAGCGTTGTTCACATCCATATTTTTCTGTTCTTTCAGATCAATTTCAACGACTTTCCCAAAATAATCAGCACGTATAGTCCTACTAGACGGCTGTATAATGAATCCAGCAACACCGTTATATCGGAGAATCCCAATGTCTTCAAGGTGCTTTATTGTGAGAAAATCAATTCCTTGATTGTGATAAATTGGGTTCGTATTAATGTCTGAAGAATCAATAACAGGGATCTTCATAGAGTTGATCACCCAGACATACCTACAGACACTAGCGAACAATTCTGCTTCTCCTTTCCCAAGATCCTCCATGATATTGACTGTCTTTCTCGAGAAAGATCCGGGGTGGTTTGCTTCGCCAGCGAGGATGCGCGCCCACAGGTCCTGCATCTCTTCATCAGAGATCAGCCGTGCTTTCTCAAAGAAATTGATGATCCAGTCCTGCTCCATTTCGTGGGGCGAAGCGTTGTCTTGATCAAGATGGGGAACGGATTTATCAAGAATCAACTCCATGTTCCTCTGGCGCGTCATTTCTTCGATATTGGCACGATAACGCGCTCTCTCATGCAGGCTTTGCACATCGATTTCAGTCTGAGCACGAATGAGGCTAACATCAGCCTCAGCCTTCGCGTTCCGGCGCATTTGCCACGGTCGGAGCAGTCCTCCCACAGCATCCGACGCGCGCTTGGCCAAAACGGCTGCGGGCATGCCTGCGCCCAACGCCACCAGTTCTTCCACCAAGGGCTGGCCCCCTCGCTTAGACGAATCGCTAACGCTAAGGACTCTACCACGGCGGCAGGATACCGTCGCGCCCCTACGCGCCCCGCGCCGTATCATCACGGGCGTGGACCTCGAACTGGCCGCGCGCCTCAGCCAGCCCGCCGATACGAAGGTCGTGCTGTGCGTGCTCGACGGGCTCGGCGGGCTCGAGCGTCCGGAGACGGAGCGCAGCGAGCTCGACCAGTCCAACACGCCCAACCTCGACCGCCTCACGGAGACCTCGGACGTGGGGCTGACCGTGCCCGTGGGGATGGGCATCACGCCCGGCAGCGGCCCCGGCCACCTCGCGCTCTTCGGCTACGACCCCTACCGCCACGACGTGGGGCGGGGGGTGCTGGAGGCGACGGGCATCGATTTCGCGCTGGGCCCCGACGACGTGGCCGCGCGCGGCAACTTCTGCACGCTCGACGCGGACGGGAACATCGTCGACCGGCGCGCGGGGCGCATCGCCAGCGAGCGTTCGGCGGCGCTGGTGGAGCGCCTGCGCGGCATCGCGGTGGACGGCGCGGAGCTGTTCGTGGAGCCCGTGCGCGAGCACCGCTTCGTGCTGGTGCTGCGCGCGCCCGGGCTGGGCGCGGCGGTGAGCGAGACGGACCCGCAGCGCGAGGGCGTGCCGCCGCTGCCCGCGCGCGGGGCCGACGAAGCGGGCGAGCGCACGGCGGCGCTGGTCAACGGCTTCGCGGCGCAGGCGGGCGCGCTGCTGGCGGGCGAAGCCGAAGCCAGCGGCCTCACGCTGCGCGGCTTCGCGAAGGTTCCGGCGCTGCCGCAGCTGGAGGACGTGTGGGGGCTGCGCGCCGCCGCGCTGGCGGTCTACCCGATGTACCGCGGGCTGGCGAAGCTGGCGGGGATGCGGGCGCTGGCCTGTCCGGGGGGCATGGAGCAGCAGCTGGCCGTGGCGCGCGAGCGCTGGGACGAGTTCGACTACTTCTTCATCCACTACAAGGCGACGGACGCGGCGGGCGAGGACGGCGATTTCGCGGCGAAGGTGCGCGCGCTGGAGGCGTTCGACGCGCACGTGCCGGACGTGGTGGCGCTGGGCGCGGACGTGCTCATGGTGGCGGGGGACCACTCGACGCCCGCGCTCATGGCCGCGCATTCGTGGCATCCCGTGCCCTTCCTGCTGCACTCGCGCCACGCGCGCGGCGGCACGGTCCAGCACTTCACCGAGCGCGAGTGCCTGGCGGGCAGCCTCGGCGTGTTCCCCGCCGTGGAGGTCATGCCGCTGGCCATGGCCCACGCCGGGCGGCTGCGGAAATACGGGGCCTGAGGAGCGCGCGATGCGGCGTCCGTTCATCGCCGGAAACTGGAAGCTGAACACGACCGAGGCGGAGGCGTCGGCGCTGGCGCTGGCGGTGGCGGAGGCGACCGCGGGCGCGCCCTGCGACGTGGCCGTCTGCCCGCCCTTCCCCCACCTTGCGGTCGTGCGAGAGGCCGTGCGCGGCAGCGGCGTGGCCGTGGGCGCGCAGGACGTGTACTGGGAGGAAGCGGGCGCGCACACGGGCGAGGTGAGCGTGGCCACGCTGGCCTCCTACTGCCGCTACGTGATCGTGGGGCACAGCGAGCGCCGCGCCCGCTTCGGCGATACGGATGAGCTGGTGAACCGCAAGGCCGCCGCCGTGCTCGCCTCGCCGCTCGACCCCATCGTGGCCGTGGGCGAGACGCTGGCCGAACGCGAGGCGGGCGAGACCGGGGCCGTGCTCGGGCGGCAGGTGCGGCGTGGGCTGGCGGGGCTGCCCCTGGATGCCCGCCTGACCGTCGCCTACGAGCCCGTCTGGGCCATCGGCACGGGGCGCACGGCCACGCCGGAGACGGCTGGCGAGGCCTGCGCGCGCATCCGCGCCCTGCTGCGCGAGCTGGCGGGCGCCGCCGCCGACGGCATCCGCATCCAGTACGGCGGCAGCGTCACGCCCGACAACGCCGCCGAGCTGCTGGCGCAGCCGGACATCGACGGCGCGCTGGTGGGCGGGGCCTCCCTCGACGCCGCGCGCTTCGCCGCCATCGTGGCCGCCGCCGTTGCCTGATCCCGCGCGGCGGCTCGTCGCCGTGGTCGGGCCCACCGCCGCCGGCAAGTCCGAAACCGCCCTGGCCCTCGCGGAGCGCTTCGGCGGCGAGATCGTGAACGCCGACAGCCGCCAGGTCTACCGCGGCATGGACGCGGGCACGGCCAAGCCCCCGCGCGCGGCGCGCGCGCGGCTGCCCCATCATCTCTACGACATCGTGGACCCCGCGGAGCCCTACAGCCTCGCCCTCTACCGGCGCGACGCCCTCGCTGCCTGCGAGGGCGTCTGGGCGCGGGGCCGCGCGCCCTGGCTCGTCGGCGGCACGGGACAGTACGTGTGGGCGCTGCTGGAGGGCTGGCGCGTGCCCGACGTGGCCCCGCGGCCAGCGCTCCGCGCCGAGCTGCGGGCGCTGGCCGTGCGCGAGGGCGTGGAGGCGCTGCACGCGCGTCTGCGCGCGGTCGATCCGGAGGGCGCGGAGCGCATCGACGCGCGCAACGTGCGCCGCGTCGTGCGCGCCATCGAGGTGCGGCAGGCGACGGGCGAGCCGATCGGCGTGCGGCAGACGAAGGGCGATCCGGGCTTCGCCTGGCTGGCGCTGGGCGTGGACCGCGAGCGCGATCAGCTGATCTGGCGCATCAACCGGCGCACGGAGGCGATGTTCGCGGGCGGGCTGGTGGAGGAGACGCGCGCGCTGCTCGACGGCGGCCTGCCACCCGACGCCTCCGCCCTGTCCTCGATCGGCTACGCCGAGGCCGTGCGCGAGCTGCGCGGCGAGATCACGCGGGAGAAGGCGATCGAGCTGACCAAGCGCGCCACGAAGCGGCTGGCGCGCCGCCAGCGCCAGTGGTTCCGCCGCCAGGACCCGCGCATCGTCTGGGCCGATGGCCCCGAAGCCGCCGCCGGAGCCGTCGCGCCCTTCCTGAGCGGCTAGCGCCGTCGCCGGGGCGTTGGCCCGGCGTGGGGGAGGAGTTCGAGCGCCTTCACGTGGCGGGGCTGGAGCAGTCCGAAGTGGCGGTGGTCGAGCGTCGCGAGTTTCGGTTCGCGGAGCCGCTCCACGATGCTCAGCACCGCCGCGTCCACAAAGCCGACGTTTGCATCGGCGTAGCGTTCGCAGATGGTGGCGATCCGCTCGTAGTCGTCGTACTGCAACTCTTCGATGGAGTAGGCGCCTGCGGTGATGTCGTCGAGCAGGTGAATCATGCCATCGGGGCGCTTGCGCCGGGTGAGGAGGTAGTCCACTTCGACGAGCACCGGCGCGGGAATGACAAGACGCTCCCGCGTGGCTTGCAGGAGCGTCCTGGCTGATTGGTGGTGGGCGTCCCGCCGGTCGAGCGCGGCGTACAGCGGCCCCGTATCAAGGACTAGTGCCAAGAAGGGAGTTCCTTCAGCGCTTCCAGCATGTCGCTCGCCAGTTCGGAGGTGTTGGAGGTTCCGGAGTCGATGCTCCCGATGCTGCGCGGCTTCGTCCGCATGGGCGCATCCGGCGCGCTGTCGCTCAGCCGCTGCACTCGGGGAGCGCGATCCTGCTCCCACATCGTCGCCATGGTGTCCTCCCGCGCCCATCAGTGAGGGCTGTGCCCATTCTGGAGGCAACCGCTCCCCGTCGTCAACACACGTGTCCGTCTTCGGGCACTGGGCGCTCCGTCGCCACAGGGTAGCACGGGATGCGGGCGCGCCGTGCCCGTGTACACTCGCGCCATGCGCGTCACGAAGATGCACGGGCTCGGCAACGACTATGTGTTCGCGCGCGCCGACGGCGACGAGCGCGACTGGTCCGGCCTTGCCCGCCGCGTGAGCGACCGCCACTTCGGCGTCGGGAGCGATGGCCTCATCCTCGCCCTGCCCTCGCGCGTGGCCGACCTGCGCATGCGCATGTTCAACGCCGACGGCTCCGAGGCGGAGATGTGCGGGAACGGCATCCGCTGCCTTGCCCGCTACGCCGTCGAGGAGGGCATGGTGGCGCCCGACGCCGACGCCGTCGCCATCGAGACGCTGGCGGGCGTGCTTACGCTCGAGCTGTTCCGCGAGGACGGGGCCGTCACCGCCGCGCGCGTGGACATGGGGCCGCCGAACTTCGATCCCGCCTCCCTGCCCGCCGCCGTCGATGGCCCCGGCCCGGTCGTCGACCTGCCCCTCGAAGTGGACGGCGTCGCCCTGCGCCTCACGCTCGTGAGCATGGGCAATCCGCACGCCATCCACTGGATCGGGGACGACGTGGACGCCTTCCCGCTCGAGCGCATCGGCCCGCTCGTCGAGCGCCATCCGCTCTTCCCCAACCGCGTCAACTTCCAGGTCGTGCGCGTGCTGGACCGCGGGCACGTGCGCCATCGCGTGTGGGAGCGCGGCACGGGGCTCACGCTGGCCTCGGGCACCAGCGCGTCCGCCGTCTGCGCCGCCGGGCGCCTCACGGGCCGCACGGACGGCGCCATCGTCGATTCCCTGCCCGGCGGCGACCTCGAACTCGCCTGGGACGGCGAGGGCTCCGTGTTCATGACCGGCCCCGCCACGCGCGTCTTCGATGCCGACTGGCACGAAGCGCGGGTTCGCACGCCCGCGCGCGCTC
The DNA here is from genome assembly GCA_958295975.1 of Tepidiformaceae bacterium. Taxonomy (GTDB): domain Bacteria; phylum Chloroflexota; class Dehalococcoidia; order Tepidiformales; family Tepidiformaceae; genus UBA2991. Next base: position 2,028,753 of record OY282446.1, read on the forward strand.
CCGTAGACTCCGCCCCATCGGGAGGGACGCCATGACCGCACGCTGGACCCTGACCGCCATCGCCGCCGCGCTGGGCGTGGCGCTGGCCGCATCCGCGGCGCTCGCGCAGCAGACGGGCGGCGTCGCCGATGCCGACGGCGACGGTCTCATCGAAGTCTCCTCCCTCGAACAGCTCGACGCCATCCGCTGGGACCTCAATGGCGACGGCGTGGCGGACGACGCGGCCAACGACTCCTGCCACGCCGCCGCGTTCGACGGGCCCCCGGGCTGTCCCAATGGCGGCTGCAGGGGCTACGAGCTGACGCGGAGCCTCGATTTCCGCGATCCCGCCAGCTACGCCTCCGGCGCGGTGAACGCGGCGTGGACGGCGGACGCGGGCTGGGCGCCGATCGGCAGCCACCGCAATCCCTTCACGGGGACGTTCGAAGGCAACGGCGAGACCATCGCCAACCTCTTCATCGACCGTCCCGACCAGCGCTACGTGGGCCTGTTCGGCGAAGTCGCCGGGACCGTTCGCGGGCTCGGCGTGGTGAACGCGCGCGTGAACGCCGAGGATACGGCGGGCGGGCTGGCCGGAGCGAACAGCGGCATGGTCGCCGACAGCTACAGCACGGGCGCGGTCTCCAGCTTCAGGGATTCCGGCGGGCTGGTAGGGTCGAACTACGGGGACGTCGTGCGCGCTTCCTCGGCGGCCTCCGCGGTCGCGGTCAACGTGGTCGGCGGGCTGGTCGGCATCAACTACGGTGCCATCGCCGACAGCTCCGCCACCGGCAAGGCGACCGGGCGCGGGCGCGTGGTCGGCGGGCTGGTCGGCATCAACTTCGGCGAGATCGGCGGCAGCTACACCACGGGCCAGGCGGCGGCCAGCGACGTCGTCGGCGGGATCACCGGCCTCAACCAGGGCCTGATCAGCGGGAGCTACACCACCGGCCTGGTGTCGGCGAAGGGGGACGACGCCGGCGGGCTCGCGGGCATTAACTACGACACCATCCGCGGAAGCTTCAGCATCGCCCGCGTGTCCGGCCAGCATCGCATCGGCGGCCTCGCCGGGATGAACCGCGTCTCCGGCGCGATCAGCGGCAGCTACGCCACGGGGCGCGTCTCCGGCATCGTCGGCGTTGGCGGGCTGGCTGGCTGGAGCATCGGGTCCATTGACACGAGCTACGCCACCGGCGACGTGTTGGCGACGGAGAGCGACGTTGGCGGGCTGGTCGGGCGCAACGGCGGCGCCATTCGCGTCAGCTACGCCACCGGCGACATCACCGCCAGCCACCGCGTGGGCGGGCTGGTCGGCTACAGCAACGGCGACGGCGAAATTCGCGACGCCTACGCCGCCGGTACCGTCTCCGGGCAATTCGAGGCGGGCGGGCTGGTCGGCTGGAACGCCGGCGACATCGGCGCCAGCTACGCCACGGGCGTGGTGACCAGCATCCGCGACACGGGCGGGCTGGTCGGCGAGAACGAGGCGAGCGGCGCCATCACGAACAGCTACTGGGACGTCGAAACGTCCGGCCTCGCCGTGGGCGTGGCCTATGGCGACCCCCAGGGCGCCCAGGGCAAGACGACCTCCACGCTGCAGACGCCCCCTCCCGCCGACGTCGCGTGCGCCGACGTCTTCCCGCCTCCCGCCGAATGCACCTTCGTCAGCTGGGACGGCGACGTCTGGGACTTCGGCGACGGCAGCCAGTATCCGGCGCTGAAGGCGGACCTCGACGGCGACGGCGTGGCATCGGCGGGGGAGTTCGGCGCGCAGCCGGGGACGGTCGCCCAGCGGCTTTCCACGCCCTCGCTGGAGATCGCCCGCCTGCTCAGCGGCATCGCCCGGTCGCTCGACGTCGACGGGGCCGTGGCGCGCGCCCACATGGCGCGGGCCGCCTGCCGGAATGCGATCGACGCCCTGTCGGACGTGCGGCCGGCCAGCGACGGGGCGCGGCGCGGCGCCGTGGCCCTCATCCGGCTCTGCATCGACATCGACCGCTCCTCGCGCTAGCGCCGCTCCCCGCGCTCGCGTATCGTGGACGCATCACCCGCGCGCCGTCGCGCCTGGAGCCGCCAATGGTCATCGAAACCGGCTACACCACCCCCACGGAGAAGGCCCACGAGCCCGTCCTCGGCACGGAGCTCATCCCCAAGGAGCGCTACACCTCCGAGGAGTACATGCGCCTCGAGTGGGAGCGCATGTGGACCAAGGTCTGGAACATGGCTGGGCGTGAGTCCGACATTCCCAACGTGGGCGACTACTTCACCACCGAGCTGGGGCCGGAGTCGTTCCTGATCGTGCGCGAGGCCCCGGACAAGGTGCGCGCCTTCTACAACGTCTGCCCCCACCGCGGGAACCAGATCCGCAACGCGGGCATGGGCCACGCCGAGTCCTTCCAGTGCGCCTACCACTTCTTCGAGTTCAACCTGGACGGCTCCAAGAAGTTCGTGCCGGACGAGGACACCTTCACGCAGGGGGTGCCGCAGGAGACGGCGTTGGTGGAGGTGCCCTGCGACACGTGGGGCGGGTTCGTGTGGTTCAACATGAACCCCGACGCCGAACCCCTGCTGGAGTTCCTGGGCGTCGTCGCCGGACACCTCGCGCCCTACCACTTCGAGGACTACGCCATCGCGCAGGACATGACGATCGAGTGGGACTGCAACTGGAAGGCCTCGGTGGACGCCTTCAACGAGGTCTACCACGTGCAGGGCATCCATCCGCAGCTGCTGGAGTCGCTGGACGACATCCACGTGCAGATCGACCTGTACGAGCGGCACAACCGCTACCTCGTGCCCTTCGGGCTGGTCAGCCCGCGCTACCCGAACCAGACGGAGGTGACGCAGCCGCTGCGCGAGTTCCTGCGCGGCGCGGGCGTCGATCCCGACTCGTTCACGGGGAGCATGGGGGATGTGCGCCCGGCCATGCAGCGGGCCGTGCGCGCCAGCGCCGAGGCGCAGGGCCTGGACGTCTCCGGCCTCAACGACGACCAGATGTCGGACGACTACCACTACTACCTGTTCCCTAACCTCACCTTCAACATCACGGCCCTCGGCTTCGGGTTCTTCCGGCAGCGCCCGCACCCGACCGACCCGAACAAGATGTACTTCGACCTGCAGGGCTACGTGCGCGTGCCCGAGGGCGCGGAGCCGCCGCCGCGGCCCGTGCACAGCCAGCACCGGCACGGCGAAATCTCCATCGGGCTGGTCATGGACCAGGACTCCTACAACCTGCCGCGCGTGCAGAAGGGGATGAACTCCCGCTCCTACAAGGGGCTGCTCATCAACTACCGCGAGCGGCGCATCCGCCACATGCACCAGACCCTCGACGACTACCTCGAGGGTTCCGACCGCTAGCCCCGCTCACGGCGAGCCTTTCGTGGCCGGACCCGCGCGGGTCCGGCCACGTTCGTTCGCGCGCCTCGCGGAGGCGGTATCGTTCCCGCATGGCGGCGGGTTCGTTCGACCGCGAGACCGAGGCCACGCTCGCCCAGCTGACGCGCTTCCTGCCCGGGGGCGAGCGTCCGGCGGCGCGCGAGGCGGCCGTCTACGCCATCCTCATGACGGAGTCCGATCTGTCGCCGGGGAGCGCGACGGTGGCGGCCTGGTGCTACGAGTACGCGAGCGAGGGCATCCCCTGGCGGCAGTGGCCGGATCTGGTGGCCGCGCGCGCCCTGGCCCCGGACGCGGCTGGCTCGCCCGCGGCGCGCACCCACGCCCGCGCGCGCCGCGATTCCCTCGCGCAGGGCCTCACGGACAAGGGCGAGATTCCGTGACGGCGGGTGGGTTACTCGGCGAAGGAGAACTTCTTGCTCCAGGTTTCCCGGTAGCCCTCCCCGGTTCCGTAGAACTGGCCAGTGCGGATGCTGGCGATGGCGAAATCGGGGAGGGGAACGCGCCGGATGCAGAGGAGGGGGTCGTATCCTGGTCCCTCCCGGAAATTGAAATTGAGGTTGTCGAACCCGTACTGCTTTCTGGATTCGGGAAGATCGTCCTGTTCCGCAGGAAAGACATGAAGGAAAAAACGCAGAACCCTCTCGAATGCATCACATGATTCCCGCACGTAGAGCAGTGTGTTTCCATGAAAAGAGACGATGGCCTCCGGATCTCCCGCCACAACAACGTCGTATATTTGGTCATCAGGAGGAATATTGGTTTCGGCATCCCAGATTATTTCATCCCCGTTGAATTGTCCGGTGCGGATTCTTGCGACAGGATAGTCGGGAAGGGAGATGCTTCGGATGCAATGACCGGGAACATAATTCAGGCCGCTTCGGAAATCAAAATGCCATCTCTCAATCCCTTGTTGCCTTTTCGATGCGGGCAAGTCATCCGCAGACATCGGAGTGATATCCAAAAAAAACATCGGAAGAAAATCATCTTCTTCACAAGATTCTTTATGATAGATCAGCGTAGATCCCGAACGGAAAATGTTGAAGCGGGATCGCAAGATTGGCATGCCTTGAGGTTCGAAAATTCTGAACACGATTCCATCGGAGAATACCTCGACGATCTCCATTTCGGTCATCTCCTGAACATCATTGATGTTGTAGTCAGCAAAAAATTCTACTTCAGAAGAGTAGAGAAGATGCGACCCGTCTCGGGCATGATCTATCTGATTCATCAGTTGATCGTAAGAATTGGGAATTCCAAAATAACCAGATGTCTGGCCAGTATGGAAGTAAACGACCACGTCAGGGAAGTTTCCGTAAACTTCTCTGTCACGAATCTCATTGATGAAATCCAGAACTTCGGATTCAGCGTATGTTCCTTCCTGATAGCTCTCTTGGTTACCTTGAAAATTAACGTGCATTATTTCAGTGACAGAAAGGTATATATTGTAACAAGTCCATCCGGATAGTAGTAGCATCGCAACATAGGCATGAGGAGATATACTACGTGAATTGAATCTAGAATTAAACTTTTTTTGGAAACGACAATAGAATTCATCGGACAAAACAAGAACGACCAAGAGTAGTGGTATATACATAGGAAGAAGGTGACGTTCCGATACACCGTGGTACGTATTCCCTCCAAACATTGCAAGAACATGAAGAAGGTAAAACAGTAGCGGGAATATCGCGAGCGGATAGATCGGGTACCATTCATTCTTCTCTTCTTCAGACCGGTGCAACCAGACGATCCCGATGCAAACTGATAGCACCAGGATGATCCCCAGAATCACTCGCGCCGTTTCAGCGACGACTGACTCCTGCATGAAAATCCCTATCCACCCACCAAGATAAAAGGCAGTCCTCGCCAGAATATCCAGCAGGGAATAGTCAACCGATTGGCTGTTGGTGGTGACGGATCCCAGGGCGATGGTATTGCGCACGAGGTACAGGACGAGCGGCAGGCTGGCAATCAGCCCGTACCCGATGGTTCGCCTTACTTTCCCGGTGAGGGGGGTGTCGCGCTGAGCGAGCAGCATGAGAGCGACCGTGATCACGACGGCAATGCCCATGTAACGGGTCAGCCAGGCGAGCGCTGTAAAGACCGCGGCCCAGAGCAGCGTCGAACGTCTGGGTTCGCGCAAAAAGGCGCTGGTCCGGGTGAGCGCGAGGGTTGTGAACAGGATGAAGGGCGCTTCACTCATCGCCCATGAGGCGATCCACGCGAGGGGAAGCGCCAGCGCGAGCGCCAAACACCCCCAAATGCGGAGGAAACGCAGGCGGAGATGCTGATGCAGCCAGTGTCCCGCGACAAGGACCGTCAGTCCGAAGCAGACGGCATTGAGGGGACCGGCCACGTCCTGGGGGTCGAACACGCCGAGACTGCTCGCGGCGAGCAGCATGGGGAAGAACGGAGGCCAGAACTCGTAGAGACTGCTCTGATGGGCGACATCCTTGTTCCAGTAGTGAATGAGGCCATCCCCATCCAGCAGTCCCCGGGCCGCGCCGAGGTAATCGGCCGAATCCCAGTGCAGCGCGGGGCCGTAGGTGATTTGGCGCGCCAGCACGAGCCCCATGGCGAGAAGGGCGATGGCGATCAGGAACAGGGTGAAGCGGTCGGGGCGGATGCGGGCGAGGCGTGCGTTCATGGACACGGGTCGGCGGCGCTCATGGTAGCGGGTTCGCGCCGTGCGGGCCCTCAGCGGCGGCGGGCGGCGGCGCGATCGACCTCGCCCGGCGGCGCGATGCCCGCGTCGCTGAAGGCCTTGTCCACCGCCGCGCGGCTCACCTTCGCATCCGGCGTCGCCGCCACCCAGTCGCGGCTGCGGCGCTTCGCCTCCAGCTGGCCGCGGAAGTGGGGGATGACGTAGCGGGAGAACAGCTCATAGCTGTGCACCGTGCGCTCCCACGTGGTCCATTCGTGGGCGCGCGCGAGGAAGCCGCCGAAGCCGCCCGTCATGGCCAGCAGGCGCTCAATGGCGGCGATGGCGTCGTCGGGGGTACCCACGATCACGGCGCCGCCCTCCATGCCCGCCTCCAGCGTGGCCGCCTCCGGCTCGACGCCCGATCCGAGGGTCTCGCCGAAGTAGTGGACCAGCTCGTGCTCGTAGCCCGCGCGGGCCTCGCGCACGGCCTGCTCGCGCGATTCGGCCAGGTGGAAGGGCACGCCCAGCCGCCATTGCCCGCGCGAGACCGCGTGGCCCGCCTCGTGCGCGGCCTCCGCGTACCACTCCCAGGTGTTCGCCAGGGCGCGCCCGCTGGCCTCGCTCAGGCCGCCGAAGGAGACCATGTCCACGCCGTGGCGTCCCGCCGCCTGCGCGCCCGCGGGCGATCCGGCGGCGGCCACGGCCACGGGCGGGTGGGGATGCGTGTAGGGCGCGATCTGCAGGCTCGCCCCGCGCAGCCGGAACCAGTCCGTCTCGCGCGTCACCGTCTCGCCGCGGAAGAGGGCCATGATGGCGTCGAGCGCCTCGTTCATCATGCGGCGCTGGTCGAGCGGCTCGATGCCGAGCATGACGGCGTCGGAGCTGAGCGCGCCGGGCCCCACGCCGAGGATGGCGCGGCCCCGCGTCATGTGGTCCAGCTGCACGAAGCGGTCGGCCACGATGAGCGGGTGGTGGTAGGGCAGGCTGAGCACGCCCGAGGCCAGCCGCAGCCGCTTCGTGCGCTGCGCCGCCGCCACGATGAACAGCTCGGGCGAGGCGATCGTCTCCCAGCCCGCGCTGTGGTGCTCGCCGATCCAGGCCTCGTCGAAATCGAAGCGCTCCAGCTGCTCCAGCAGCTCGAGGTCGCGGTCGAACGCGGTCGTCGGGTTCTCCTCGAGCCGGTGGAACGGCCCCAGGAAGATGCCGAACCCCATGCGCGCCGGGCGCCAGACTGCCATGCGGGCGCATCATACAGCCCCATGCGGTAAGATGGCTCGTGCCGATGAGCGACTACATCCCTCTCAGCGAGCGTGAGAAGCCGGAATCGGAACGGGCTGGCCCGTTCGAAGGCGTGCCGCCGTGGCTCCGCTCGTCGATTGCGGCATGGGTCAAGAGTCAGCTGCAATTTAGATTGCGGTGGAGCGATGATGCTGTTCAGGCAGTCGAGCGCAATGTCCGAATTGTTCCGCCTTTGGTCAAAAGGAGGCATCCTCTTGTTAATCAGTTTTTCCACGAAGGTGATGATCTTATTACACGGATTTCCGATCAGGAAAATAAAGAAATGTCCTTGGATGTTCTGGATTTTTTGGTCAGGGTCACATATCCCAATGATCAGGAGAAATTGAACTCTATTCTTTATGAAGGTGGTTCTGTCTGGAGCGTTGGGACTACCGTTAGTGGAGAGGCTGGTTTGACGCGAAGAGTGGAGGCTTCGTTCCAAGCCGCAGCGGACCAAGCGATGGCTGGTGATGCCCAGCACCATCGATATCTGCAGAAAGCATGGAGGGCGGCATATGGGCGCAACCCGCAGCCCGATACAGCGTACCGTGATGCTGTGCGCGCTGTTGAAGCGGCGGCGATTCCGGTTGTGTGCCCTTCCAAGTCTCGTCCGACGCTTGGACTAGTGATTGCAGAACTCCGGGATCGTCCCGATCAGTTTGCGACTCGCCTGAATCCGTCGCCGTCCTTGGATTCGATAGATGCGGTGCGTCAGATGCTCAGTCTCCTCTGGAAGTCCCAGTGGGATCGGCACGGAGTCGACGACGACGTTCCGCTCACCGTCTCTCAAGAGGAGGCGGAGGACGCGCTCGCCCTCGCGGTGACGCTCGTGCGCTGGTTCGATACCGGTGCCGTCTATCGGCGCGATTAGCCGCCGCCCTTGCCCGTGAGGCCGTAGCGCGGGTAGGGGCCGAAGGCGGCGCACTCGTAGTGGGCCGTGCCCGTCTGATCGCCGCTCGTGAGCCGCACGAAGCTCTGCGCCAGCACCGTCGGATACTCCCGTTCCTCGCCCGTGGCGCGGTCGATGATCTTCACGGGGTGGGTGCAGTCCCAGACCTCGCCCTCCTCGTGGTAGTCGCCGCGGTAGACGCCCTGCCCGAGGCGGTCGTTGAAGCCGCCGAAGTAGCCGCCGCCCTGGCAGTAGACCCAGCCCATGTCCTCGATGCCGAACTCGCGGCGCACGCCCTCGGCGTCGGCGACGCGCACGGTTCCCCCGCGCAGGCGGCTGGTGCCCTCGTAGAACTCGAGGTCGTGCGTCACCTCCGTCACCGGCACCTTGCGGTCGGCGTGCAGGATTTCGCCCGTCATGGGGTTCCAGGAGCCGTCCATGTTGGCGATGGCGCCGGACCACTGCACGCCGTCGGGGTCCTCCACGAACTCGAAGAAGCCGGAGTGGTCGGGCATGGTGTAGAGCACCCAGTTGCGAAGGCCGGAGGGGCGGCGCACCTGCGGCGGGGGCGCGCCGTGCAGGGGCGGACCGCCACGCCCGCGCAGGATGCCCCACGAATGGTTGCGGAAGACGCCGGAGCGCTCCGGCGTCAGCTCGAAGCGCTTGCCCGCCACCTCGATCCAGCCTTCCGCGCGGCCCGGCACCTCGTAGGTGAGCCGCTCCAGCAGCAGCCAGCCGTCGATGCGGTTGGCGCTGAGGGGGCCGAAGTAGGGCGTCCCCGCCGTGTGGCAGACGATGTCGCAGGCGATGCCGTACTGGTTGGGCTCCAGCACCAGCCGGATCTTCTCCAGCGGCTCCAGCAGCTCCACGCGCAGGGGGCCGGCGCGGTATTTGAAATCGGGCCGCAGCCGCCGCGAGACGCGGATGTTGTGCTGCATGCCCTCGTGCCGGATGCACACGAACCCGTCCAGCACGTCCGTGTTCTGGTAGAGCCGCACCGTCGACACCAGCGACACGTCGCCGTCCATGTCGCACAGGCAGATGTAGTGCCCGTCGTTCCAGTGCTTGTCCGAGGTGTGGACGGCGGCGAACGTCTCCGCCGTCTGGTGGAAGGGGTACTCGTCGGCTTTGGTCAGCATCTGGCGCGCCTCAGCGGGCGGCGGCGGGCTGGCCGCGTCCGGGAATGGAGGCGGCGCCCTCGCCCGTGTAGAGCGGCATGCCGCTCTCGTTCACCTCGCGCCAGTGCGTGTGGGCGAGCGTGTGCATGATGAACACCGCCTGCTGCGCGTTCCACAGCCCCTGTGCGTCCTGCGACTGGTTCACCGCCTCCTTCGTGATCTTCAGCCCGAACGACGGCTTCTCCGCGATCTTCCGCGCCAGCTCCTCCACGTAGCCGCGCAACTCCGCGCGCGGCACCACCTCGTTCACCATGCCCGCCTCGTAGGCCCGCCGCGCGCTCACCCAGTCGCCCGTGTAGAGCATCTGGCGGGCAAGGCGGTGGCCGAACTCCCACGGATGGGCGAAGTACTCCACGCCGGGGATGCCCCAGCCCACCACGAGGTCGCGGAATTCGGCGTCGTCGGAGGCGATGATGATGTCGCACACCCAGGCGAGCATGAGACCCCCGGCGATGGTCTTGCCCTGCACCTCGGCGATCATGGGCTTGGGCAGGCTGCGCCAGCGGCGGCACATCTGCAGGTAGATCTCCTCCTCGCCCGCCATGGCCCCCTCCGCGCCGGGCGCGTCGAAGTTGGCCCAGGTGCCGACCGGCTTGAAGTCGGCGCGCGTGGCCCCCGTGCCGCCGCGCATGTCGTGGCCGGAGTTGAAGTGCGGGCCCGCCCCCGACAGGATGATGACCTTCACGGCGTCGTCCCGGTTGGCGTGGTCGAAGGCGTCGTTCAGGTCGTAGGTGAGCTGCAGGTCCTGGGCGTTGCGCGCCTCCGGACGGTTCATCTCCACGCGCACGATCCCGGGCGTGAGATGCTCGTAGCGCACGGTCTTGAACTCGGGCATGGGGAACCTCCTCGGTCGTGCCGTGAATCTTAGGGGACCGGCGCGTTCGCCGCGCGCGCGCCCGCGGCCCAGGCCACGCGCTCGTCGATGTGCCGTTCGAGCCCGTATTCGACGGGAACGAAGCCGTTGGCCGTCCAGAACGGCTCGCCGCTGTGGTTGGCGGTGAGCACGTGCAGGGTGCAGCGCTCGTGGCCCGTCTCGCGCGCCCAGGCCATGCCCCGGTCGAGCAGCGCCCGCCCCACGCCGCCGTCCTGCGCCTCCGGCTCCACCACGCCCATGAACAGGTAGGCGTTCCGCCCGGCGCTGACATGGGGCGGCGCCAGACCCCGTTCGAGGAAGCTCGTCAGCCCCACCGGGCGCTCCCCGCGCCAAGCCACGAAATGGGGGTTGTCCCCATCCTCCAGCAGGGAAACGAGGAAGCGGCGCGCGAGGGCGTCGTCCTCCGGCAGCGCGGGCCAGTACTGGAACATGGGCGAGGCGAGGTGGTGACGACCCAGCGCGCGCGCCAGCCCGACCAGCGCGTCCACGTCCTCGCTGCCGGCGGCGCGAATCCCGACGTCCCCGGCCGCGGCGTCCGCCACCGGCCCGACGCCCTCGCGCACGGCCAGGCTGACGTGCCGCCCGAAGCCGAGGTTGAACCATGCCTCCTGCAGGCGCGCGTCGCCCGCGATCACGTTCACGGCGTGGTGGAAGTAGCCGGTCGCCGTCCAGCCCGCCGCCAGTTCGCGGTAGAGCAGGCGGCAGACGGCTGCGGCGTCGCATCCGCGCGCGACGGCGTGGTCGCGCGCGCCGATGCGAGCCGAGCGCGGATGGGACAGCTGCGCCAGGTAGCGGTCGGGCGCGGGCGCCGTCGCGCGCTCGCCGATGGCGAAGCCCGCCAGCTCGCCCCCGTCCAGCGCGACCGCGCCGTCCGCGCGCTCGTGGCCGAGCCGGCGCGCGAGCATGGCGCGCGCCTCCGCGGGCCGCTCCAGCGCCTCCACCAGCACGGGATGGCGCTCGCGGTCGCGCCGGTGCGTCTCCGCCAGCAGCGCGGCCGCGGCGTCGAGGTCGCCGCGTTCGAAGGCGCGCACGCTCAGCCGGGGCATGGCGCGATACTACGCCCCGCGCGCCCGCTTTCGCGTAGGCTGGCGCGCGAGGAGGCGCGACATGGACCTGGGACTGCGCGGGCGCAAGGCGATCATCCTGGGGGCCAGCCGCGGCATCGGGCGCTACACCGCCGCCGCGCTGGCGGCGGAGGGGGCCAGCCTCGCCATCTGCGGGCGCGGCGCGGAGGCCCTCGCGCGCGCCCGCGACGAGCTGGCGGCCGAATTCGGCGGCCTCGTCCACGCCGCGCCCGCGGACCTCGCCGACCCCGACGCCACGCGCGCCTTCGTGGCGGGCGCGGTCGAGGCGCTCGGCGGCCTCGACATCCTCATCCACAACGCCACCGGCCAGTCGGGGCAGGACGCCGAGGGCTGGCGCAACACCTTCGACGTGGACGTGATGGCCGCGGTCCACGCGGTCGAGGCCGCGCGCGAGGCGCTGGAGGCCAGCGACGCCGCCAGCGTCGTCTTCATCGGCTCCACCGCCAGCAAGCAGTGGTTCGGGCGCTGGTCGTCCTACGGCCCCCTGAAGGGCGCGATGCGCGTGCTGGCCAACGAGCTGGGGCAGGCGCTCGGGCGCAAGGGCGTGCGCGTGAACGCCCTCTCGCCCGGGGCCACGCTCTTCCCCGGCGGCGGCTGGGAGCGCACGCGCGAGGCCAACCCCGAATTCTTCCGCGGCGTCGAGCGCAGCATCCCCTTCGGGCGGCTGGGCAGCGGCGAGGAGGTGGCGCGCGTCATCGCCTTCGTGGCCAGCCCCGCCGCCAGCTGGATCAACGCCACGCACATCGTGGTGGACGGCGGCCAGGGCAAGTTCGTGGATTAGCGGTGGCCGGTGCCGGTGGCCGGTGGCCGGTGGCCGGTGGTTGGTGATCGGTGGTTGGTGGCCGGTGGGCAGTGAACCGACCACCGCTCACCGGCCACCGGCACCGCGCATCGTGGGCGCGGCCTCGCGGTCGCGGATGAGGAGCGCGGCCAGCACCCCCAGCGCGATCAGCACCGCCGTGGCCACGAACGTTTCGCCGAAGGCGCTCACGGAGGCGGCGGCGTCGATGGGAAGAGGGCCGAGCTCCGCCCCGCGCGCGGCCAGACGGCTCGTGAGCACGGTGGCGATGATGGCCACGCCGAAGCTCTGCGCCACCTGCCGCGTGGCGTTGAAGACCGCCGTCGCGCGCCCCGTGCGCGCCATGCTGATGGTGGCGAAGGCCGCCGTCTGCAGCGGGATCAGCATCAGCCCGAAGCCCATGCCCCGCGCGAACATGGCCAGCCGTATCCACCACAGCTCCGTGTCGAGGTCGAGGAAGACGAGCGGCAGGGTGGTGAGGCTGGCGATGGTCAGCCCCACGGCTACCAGCCGCCGTGGCCCCACCAGCGGATAGATGCGCGCCAGCACGGGCGCGACGGCCATCACGCCCACCGCCTGGGGGAAGGTGACGAGGCCTGATTGCAGCGGGCTCAGCCCGCGCTCCAGCTGCAGGAAGAGGGGCAGCGCGAAGAGCGTGGCGGAGAAGCCCATGAAGGCCATGCTCTGCGTCAGGTTGGCCAGCGCGAACATGCGGTTGAGGAAGAGGCGCACGTCGATGAGCGGCTCGGCGCGGGCGCGCTCCACCACGGCGAAGGCCGCCAGCAGGAGCAGCCCGCCGCCGCCGAAGCCGAGCACGCGCGCGTCGCCGAAGCCGCGGGACCCCGCTTCCGCCAGCCCGTAGAGCAGGATGGCCAGCCCGCCCGACGCCAGCGCCAGCCCGGGCAGGTCGAGTCTCCCGGGGCGATCCTCGCGCTGCTCGCGCAGGAAGATGGCGGCCAGCAGGATGCCGGCCACGCCCACGGGCGCGTTCACGAGGAAGATCCACTGCCACGAGAGGAAATCGAGGATGATGCCGCCCAGCAGCGGACCGCTGGCGGGGGCGAAGGTGGTGGGCACCACGAGGATGCCCGCCGCGCGCGCCCGCTCCGGCTGGGGGAAGGCGCGGAAGACCATCGTCTGCGCCACGGGCATGAGCAGCCCGCCGCCCACGCCCTGCACCGCGCGGAAGAGGATCAGGCTCTCGATGTTCCAGGCCGCCGCGCACAGGATCGATCCCGCCGTGAACAGCCCCAGCGCGATCAGGAAGAGCCGCTTCGTGCCGAAGCGATCGCCCGCCCAGCCGCTCACGGGGATGGCCACGGCCACGCTCAGCAGGTAGACCGTGACGACCCACTGCACCTCCTGCGTGGAGGCCCCCAGCTCCTCCGTGAGCACGGGCACGGCCACGTTCACGATCGTGAGATCGAGCAGGTTCATGAACATGCCGAAGACGCTGATGAGGGCGACGACGTACTTGTACTCGAGGCGCATCCCGTTCACGGCTGGCGCGGCGGCTCGCCCTCCGCCCCGCCCCCGAGGTCGCGCGCCAGCCCTTCCAGCAGCTGGCGGATGAGCAGGCGCACGGCGCCCCCGATGAAGCGCCCGCCCAGCCGCGTGAGCGCGCCGTGCACGGTGAGGTCGCCGCGGTAGCGCAGGATCGCCCCCTCCCCGTCCTCGCCGTCGAGCAGGCTGATGGCGCCCTGGCCCATGGCCGTGCCCTCCGCCGCCGCGCCGGAGAGGCGCAGGTGGTAGGACTCGCGCCCGACCACGTGGCTCACGCGCGCCAGCCCGCGGAAGCGCCCCCAGAAGCCGCGCACCTCGATGAAGGCGATCAGCTCCCAGGCGTCCTCGTCGATGCGCTCCAGCGACTCGATGGCGGGCTGGGCGGCGCGCAGCGCGGCGGGGTCGAACAGCGCCTCCCAGAGGGCGTCGCGCGAGGCCGCGAACCGGTGCTCCCCGTCGATCTCCAACCGCTGGCCGCTTTCCGCGCGCCCGGGGCGCGCCCGCGCCCATGCTACCGCGCCGCGCGCTCCGGTATGATGCGCCCCCATGCTCGACCGTTTCCGCGTGCCCGACGACATCGCCGTGCGCGTCCCGCCGGAGACCATGAAGGCCGCCGTGACGCGCATCTTCGAGGCGCTCGGTTCGCCCCCGGCGGACGCCGACCGCTGCGCCGAGACGCTCCTCTACGCCGACCGCCGCGGCATCGACTCGCACGGCGTGAGCAACATGATGCGCGCCTACGTGGCGGGCATCCGCGGGGGCGCCATCAACCCCGCGCCGGAGTGGCGCGTGATCCGCGAGGCCGAGGCCGTGGCCACCATCGACAGCGACGCCGGGCTGGGCCTCACGGTCGGCCCGCAGGCCATGGACCTGGCCATCGAAAAGGCGCGCCGTTGCGGCGTGGGGGCGGTGGCCGTCACCAACGGGCGCCACTTCGGGGCCGCCGCCTTCCACGCCCACCGCGCCGTGCCCCACGGCATGATCGGCATCGCCACCACCGTGGGCGGGCGGCAGGTGGCCCCCACGCACGGCTCCAGGGCGATGATCGGGCTGAACCCGCTGGGCGTGGCCGTGCCCGCGCGCGAGGAGCCGCCCTTCGTGTTCGACGCCTCCATGAGTTCCGTGGCGGGCAACAAGATCCGCCTCGCGCGGCGGCTGGGCGCGAGCGTGCTCCCCGGCTGGATCGCCGAGCGCGACGGCACGCCCATCATGGAGGAGCGCCCCGTGCCCGACGAGTTCCTCATGCTGCCCGTGGGCGGCACGCGCGAAATCGGCTCGCACAAGGGCTACAGCCTCGCCCTCATGGTGGACGTGCTCAGCGGCGTGCTGGCGGGCACGGGCCCGGGCATCGCCCCCCGCCAGGGCGTCGGCCACCACTTCCTCGCCTACCGCATCGACGCCTTCACCGACCTTGAGACCTTCCGCGACGACATGGACCAGTACCTGCGCGCCCTGCGCGAGTGCGAGCCCGCGCCCGGCGCGGAGCGCGTGCGCTACGCGGGCCTGCTCGCGCACGAGACGGAGCTGGAGCGCGCCGCGCGCGGCATTCCCTACCACCCCGAGGTCGTCGACTGGTTCCACGAAATCCTCGCCGAACTCTCCCTGCCCGACGAGCTGCCCGCGGCCTGACCGCCGCGGGCGCGAACCGCTAGAATCCCCACCGTCCGAAGGAGGCCCGCCATGGAGATTTCGGGAAAGGTCGCGCTCGTCACGGGGGCGTCGTCCGGCATCGGGCGCGCCACCGCCGTCGCGCTCGCCGCCGAGGGCGCGACGGTGGCCGTCGCCGACATCGACCGCGCGGGCGGCGAGGAGACCGTGCGCGCCATCGCCGGGGCGGATGGCCGCGCCTCCTTCTTCGAGGCCGACGTGGCCACGCCCGCCGGCATCGCCGCGCTCTTCGCCTCCGTGGAGGCGGCCTTCGGCGGCATCGACATCGTGCACAACAACGCGGGCATCATGACCGGCGACGCGCCCGGCTGGCCCGACGCGGGCATCGAGAAGATTCACCTCGTCGTCGGCGTGAACGTGGCGGGCGTGATGATGGGCACGCGCGCCGCCGTGCACGCCCTTCGCAAGCGCGGCGGCGGGGCCGTCGTCAACACCGCCTCCGTGGCGGCGTTCGGCCCCATGCCCTTCGACCCCATCTACGCCGCCACCAAGGCGGCGGTGCTGAGCTTCACGCAGTCGTGCGCCATGCTCGCCGAAACCGAGAACGTGCGCGTCAACGCCGTGCTGCCCGGCATCGTCGATACGCCCATCATCGCCAAGACGGGCGACGGCGTGACCCCGGCGGCGTGGCTGCGGCCCGCGCTGGAGGTCGCCGTCATGCTGCGCCCCGAGGACATCGCCGAATCCGTGCTCGATTTCGTGCGCGACGACTCGCGTGCGGGCCAGGCCGAGCTGGTGGCCAGCGACGGCGTCGCCGAGGGCCTGCCGGAGGGCGTCACCCTGCGCGCCCTCGCCTGACCGCGCATCCGCCGGAGAAACGGAAGGGGCGTTCCGATGGGGACGCCCCTTCGCGTTGTGGTCGCGCCCGCGCCCTCAGACGCGGTGGCACCAGACCCAGTGCTCCTTGTCGGCGGTGCCCACGTTGCGCCATTCGGGGATGCGCTCGCGGCACTCGTCGATGGCGATGGGGCAGCGCGTGTTGAAGACGCAGCCGGGCGGCGGCGACAGCGGGCTGGGCACGTCGCCGAGCAGGATGATGCGTTCGCGCTCGCGCTCCACGGGGGGGTCGGGGATGGGCACGGCCGAGAGCAGCGCCTTCGTGTAGGGGTGCTGCGGGTCGTCGAAGATGGTGTCGCGGTCCGTCAGCTCCATGATGTGGCCGAGGTACATGACGGCCACGCGGTCGCTGATGTGGCGCACCACGGAGAGGTCGTGCGCGATGAACAGGTAGGTGAGGTTGAACTCCTCCTGCAAGTCCTGCAGCAGGTTGATGATCTGCGCCTGGATGGAGACGTCGAGGGCGGAGACAGGCTCGTCGCAGACGATGAACTCGGGCTCCACGGCGAGGGCGCGGGCGATGCCGATGCGCTGGCGCTGGCCGCCCGAGAACTCGTGCGGGTAGCGGCTGGCGAAGTAGGGGTTCAGCCCCACCGTCTGCAGCAGGTTGTGCACGCGCTCGCGCTTCTCCTGCCCGCGCGCCAGGCGGTGGATGGTGATCGGCTCGGAGACGATGGAGCCCACCGACATGCGCGGGTTGAGGCTGGCGTAGGGGTCCTGGAAGATCATCTGCATGCGCCGCCGGTAGGTGCGCAGGGCGCGCCCGCGCACGCGCGTGAGGTCGGTACCGCCGAAGGAGACGCTCCCGGCGGTGGGCCGGTTGAGCTGCAGGATGGCCTTGCCCGTGGTGCTCTTGCCGCAGCCGGACTCGCCCACGAGCCCGAGCGTCTCGCCGCGCTTCACCTGGAAGGTGACGCCGTCCACGGCCTTCACGTCGGCCACGCGGCGCTGGAAGACGAGCCCCGCGGTGACGGGGAAGTAGACCTCGAGGTCCTCGACCTCGAGCAGGGCGCCCGCGCCGTTGGCGGCGGCGCCTTCGGGGGCGCCTTCGATGGTGTTAGCCGGCTGCGACAACGGAGCTCTCCCTTCCAACCTTCTCCCATTCCCAGCAGGCGGCCTGATGGTCGGCCTCGACCTGGGAGATGGAAGGATACTCATCGCGACAGCGATCGATGCGCCAGTCGCACCGCGGATAGAAGCTGCAGCCCTCGGGCAGGTGCGCGAGGTCGGGCGGCAACCCCTCAATGGGGATCAGCTTGTCCTGCCGGCGCTCGTCCAGGCGGGGGACGGAGTTGAGCAGGCCCACGGTGTAGGGATGGCGGGGGTTGGCGTAGAGCTCGCCCGCATGGGCGCGCTCGATGACGCGGCCCGCGTACATCACGTTCACGCGGTCGGCGTAGCGGGCGACCACGCCGAGGTTGTGCGTGATGATGATGACGGCGGTGCCGAATTCGCGGCTGAGCCGCGCCATGACCTCGAGGATCTGCGCCTGGATGGTCACGTCGAGCGCCGTGGTGGGCTCGTCCGCCAGCAGGATCTTGGGGTTGCAGCTCATGGCCATGGCGATCATGACGCGCTGGCGCATGCCCCCCGAGAACTGGTGCGGGTAGTCGTCGATGCGCCCCCGCGCGGCGGGGATGCCGACCAGTTCGAGCAGCTCCACGGCGCGCTCGCGGGCGGCGCGCCCGCGCAGGTCCTGATGCAGCTCCAGCGACTCCGTGATCTGCCGCCCGATGGTGAGCACGGGGTTGAGCGACGTCATGGGCTCCTGGAAGACCATGGCGATGTCGTTGCCGCGGATGCGCCGCATCTCGTTCTCGTCCAGCTTCAGCAGGTCCTGCCCCTGGAACATGATCTCGCCGGAGACGATCTTGCCGGGCGGCGAGGGGATGAGCCGCAGGATGGAGAGCGCCGAAACGCTCTTGCCGCAGCCCGATTCGCCCACCAGCCCCAGCGTCTCGCCCTCCTCCACGGAGTAGGACGTGCCGTCCACGGCCTTGACCACGCCCTCCTGCGTGTAGAAGTAGGTGCGAAGGTCATTCACCTCAAGAAGCGCCATGACGCCCCCTTCCTTAACTCGCTCGTTTTGCCCCCGCGCCCTCTCGGACGCGCCTCCCCGTGGCCGTGGGGAAGGGGAGGTTCGAACTCCCACGCCTTGCGGCACATGATCCTAAATCATGCTCGTCTGCCAGTTCCGACACTTCCCCCGATCGCGGACCGGCGGGCGCGCCCGACCGGCCAGACCCTTCGAGTGGTGAGCCGCGAAGGACTCGAACCTTCAACCTAGTGATTAAGAGTCACTTGCTCTGCCAATTGAGCTAGCGGCCCTCGAGGTCGGGCGCAGTATACCGAATCGCGCGCGCGCGCAACAGCAAGCCCCCGATCTTCCCTCAGACCGCCGCGCGCAGCAGGCCGATGACCTCGTCCACGGTGGCCTCGCGCCAGCCCGCCCAGGTCGGGCTCGTGCGCTGCCACTCCAGGTAGCGCTCGCGCCCTTCCGCGCGGGCCGCCGCGATCTCCTCCTCGCTCGGCTCGTGGCCGAGGCGGCGGGCGATGGCCTCCGGGCGCATGTCGCCCAGCACCTCCCGCACCTGCGACAGCTGCTCGTTGGCCAGCGCCGGGCGCTCGATGAAGTGGCAGAGCTCGGCGTGGTCGCGGTCGTAGAAGACGAGCACGGGGATCGACTCGAACTCGCCGTCCTTCAGGTACTCGGCGATCATGTCCTTGTTCCGGTCCCGCTCGAAGACGCGCATCTCGATGCCGAGCGCCTCGGCGATGCGCGCCGCCACCGGCATCCCGCGGTAGACGTCGGGGCACCAGTCCTCGCCGATGACGGCCACGTGCTCGGGGCCGCCGGGGCGGGCGGCCAGCTCCTCCAGGGCGGCGCGCTGCTCCGCGCTGATGGTCAGGCTCTCGTAGTTGTCGTCGAACTGCTCGCGGTTGCTGACGCCCCCGTCGAGGTACTCGCGGTAGGTCTTGCCCGCGGCGAACCGCTCGCGCGTGATGACGCTGGCCATGCGGCCTCCCCTCTCCGTGCCGGCGCTGGAAGCGCCGTCCCCTCAGCCTATCGGCGGGCGGCGTGCGCTACAACCCGCGCCCCGCCTCCTTCGCGCGATCCCACAGCCGGTTGAGGGCCGGCAGGTCGAGCGCCTCGAGTTCGCGCCCTCCGGCGGCGGCTTCCCGCTCCATGTGCGTGAAGCGCTGGCGGAACTTGGCGTTGGCGCGGCGCAGCGCCTGCTCGCCGTCCACGCCCAGCCGCTGCGCGATGTTGGCGGCCACGAAGAGCACGTCGCCGAATTCGTCCTCGCGCTCCTCGTCCGTTTCGGCGCGCGCGAACTCGCCGATCTCCTCCGCGAGTTTGTCGAGCGGGCCCTCCACGTCGGGCCAGTCGAGGCCCGCGCGGCGGGCGCGCCCCTGCAGCGTCTGCGATTCGGCCAGCGCGGGCAGGGTGGCGGGCACGCCCGCGAGCCGCGAGCGGTCGGGGCGCTCGCGCCGCTTCAGCGCCTCCCAGCCGGCGCGCACCTCCTCCGCCGTCTCCGCCGCGCCATCGGCGAAGACGTGGGGATGGCGCGCCACCAGCTTGGCGGCGATGCCCGCGATCACGTCGCCCAGCGTGAACTCGCCCTGGCGCTCGGCCACGGCGGCGTGCATGAGCACCTGCAGGAGCACGTCCCCCAGTTCCTCGGCGATGGCGTTCGCCCCGCCCGCGTCGATCGCCTCCAGCAGCTCGTACGTCTCCTCCAGCAGGTGCGGGCGCAGCGAGGCGTGCGTCTGCTCGCGGTCCCAGGGGCAGCCGTCGGGCGCGTGCAGGCGGCGCACGATCGCCTCCAGCGCCGCGAAGCTGGCGAGGTCCTCCGGCGGGGGCGCGCCCTGCGGCCCGGTCCGTGGCGTCTCCACGGCGCGCAGTCTACGCGGCGCGTGGGAGAATGGCCCCATGAGCGACGGCGAACGGACCTGGGGCGGGCGCTTCGAGGCGTCGATGAGCGACCTCACGCGCGACTACACGGCGGGCGCGGACCGCGATCTGTACGAGCACGACATCGCGGGCTCCGTCGCGCACGCGCGCATGCTGGGCGAGCAGGGGATCATCCCCGCGGCGGACGCGGACGCGATCGTGGCCGGGCTGGCGCGCGTGCGCGAGCGCTTCCGCGCGGGCGAGGTCGTCTGGCGCCCCGAACTCGAGGACATCCACACGCACGTCGAGGCGCTCCTGCGCGAGGAGATCGGCGAGGCCGCGGGACGGCTGCACACGGCCCGCTCGCGCAACGACCAGGTGGCACTGCTCAACCGCATGGTCGTGCGCGAGCAGTGCGACCGCGCGGCGGAGGCGGCGGAGGCGCTCATCGCCGCCCTCTGCGACCTCGCCCTCGCGCACGCCGCCGACCCCATGCCCGGCTACACCCACCTGCAGCGCGCCCAGCCCGTGACGCTGGGTCACCACCTGCTGGCGTACGGCGAGATGCTGCTGCGCGACCGCGACCGCTTCCGCCAGTGCCGCGCGCGCGCCAACGCGGCGCCCCTCGGATCGGGGGCGCTGGCGGGATCGCCCTACCCGCTCGACCGTGAGGCGGTGGCGCGCGAACTGGGCTTCGCGGGCATCACCCGCAACAGCCTCGACGCCGTCGCCGACCGCGATTTCGCCGTCGAATTCCTCGCCTGCTGCGCCATCGCGCAGGCCCACCTCTCGCGCCTGGCGGAGGAGATCGTGCTCTGGGCCTCCGCCGAATTCGCCTTCGCGCGCCTGCCCGACGCCTTCGCCACGGGCTCCAGCATGATGCCGCAGAAGAAGAACGCGGACGTGGCCGAGCTGGCGCGCGGGCGCGCGGGGCGCGTCTACGGCGAGCTGCTGAACCTGCTCGTCAACCTCAAGGGCCAGCCCCTCGCCTACAACCGCGACCTGCAGGAGGACAAGGCCGCCATCCGCAACGCGGCGGCGGTGACGGCGCCCACGCTCCGCATCTTCGCGGCCATGCTGCCCGCGCTCGAATTCGACCTGCCGCGCATGCGGGAGGCCGCCGCCGGGGGCTTCGCCCTCGCCACCGACGTGGCCGACTACCTCGTGCGCGCGGGCATGCCCTTCCGCGAGGCCCACGCCGTCGTGGGCGGGCTCGTGCGCGAGGCCGAGGCGCGCGGCCGCGAACTCCATGAACTGCCCTTCGCCGTCTACGAGGCGGCCAGCGCCCTCTTCCGCCCCGACGTGCTGGAGCTGGACGTGGACGCGGCGCTGGCGGCGCGCGACATCCCCGGCGGCACGGCCCCGGCGCGCGTGCGCGAGGCGGCGCTGGCGCTGCGCCGCGACCTCTGAGCCGCGAGGAATGATGCCGGCGGAGATGGCGCTGGCGTAGGCGTCGCGCCTTCGCGGCGAGTGCGCGGGCGTTACCGCTGGCGGCGCACGAGGCCCGGCGCTTCCGCGGGGACGTCGCCGTTGGCGGGCGGCGCGAGGCCGGGGACGGACGCGGACGGCTTCTCCCGCGCGCACCAGGGACAGGCGCTCCAGGCGTAGTCCAGCGGACGCCCGCAGCCCGGGCACGGGTCCTTCAGCTGCGTCAGGCAGGAGGGGCAGACGAGGTAGTCGTCGCGCACGCGCAGGCGGCAGGTGGGACAGGCCTTCTGGTCCTCGAGGTCCTGCAGGATGGCCTCTTCCTCAAGGGTGCGCTCGTACAGTTCGGTGAGCGTCTGGCGGGGGCGCAGGATGAGGTAGACCCAGTAGCCTGGCAGGAAGAAGGCGAGGGCCAGCACCACGGCCACGATCTGCATGATGGGGTCGCGCGTGCGCTGGCGGATGTCGCGGTAGACCCAGAAGATGAGGGCCACCCAGATGACGGCGAGGTAGACGGCCAGCACGGTGACGACGAGGCGCAGGGTTTCTTCCCACGAACCGCCGGGCCAGTCGAACATGCGCGGCTCCCGCTTTCCGGGCCGCGCCAGCCGCGCGGCCTCCCCGCGCCGTCCATCCTACACCATCCGCCCGCGGGCGCGCGAGGAAACGGCGCAGGCGGGTGATCCGTTTCGCGCGCGTGCGGGCGGGCTGGCGTACGATGGGCGGCGTGACGAACGCCCCGCCCCCGCCGCCCGGCGACGGCCTCAACCCGCAGCAGCGCGCCGCCATCGAGCATCCGGCGGGGGCGCAGCTGATCGTGGCGGGGCCGGGCAGCGGCAAGACGCGCGTCATCGCCCACCGCATCGCGTGGCTGGTGGAGGAGCGGGGCGTCATCCCCTGGCGCATCCTCGCCGTCACCTTCACGAACCGCGCGGCGCGGGAGATGCGCGAGCGCGCGGGGGCGCTGCTGGGCGAGCGCGCGGCGGACCTGCACCTCGGCACCTTCCATTCCATGTGCGCGCGCTGGCTGCGCATCCACGGCGAGGCCATCGGCCTCTCGCCCGACTACGTGATCTACGACGACGCGGACCAGCAGACGCTGATGAAGCGCGTGCTGGAGGAGCTGCGCGTCGATCCGCGCCGCTACCCGCCGCGCTCCGTGCTGAACGCGATCTCGCGCGCGAAGAGCGAGCTGCGCGGCCCGGAGTCGCTCGAAGGGCGCTCGGGCAGCTACTTCGAGGAGGTGGTGGCGCGCGCCTTCCCCCGCTACCGCGACGCGCTGCGGGCCGCGTCCGCGCTCGATTTCGACGACCTGCTGGCGGAGACGGTGCGCCTCTTCCGCGAGTCGGAGGAGGCGCTGGAGCGGCGCGCGGGGCAGTACCTGCATGTGCTCGTGGACGAGTTCCAGGACACGAATCCGGCGCAGTACGCGCTCACGCGGCAGCTGGCGTCCGTGCACGGCAACGTCTGCGTGGTGGGCGACCCCGACCAGAGCATCTACTCGTGGCGGGCGGCGGACGCGCGCAACACGCGCCACTTCCTGCGCGATTTCCCCGAAGCAGAGACGCACCTGCTGGAGCAGAACTACCGCTCGACGCAGCCCATCCTCGACGCCGCCAGCGCCGTCATCGCCAACAACGCGAGCCACATCGAGCGCGACCTCTGGAGCGAGCGCCGCGCGGGCCGCGCGCTCACCGCGCACGAGGCCTGGAACGACGAGGCCGAGGGCGAGTTCGTGGCGCGCGAGACGGGGCGGCTGACGGCGGCGGGCCGCGCGCGCGGCGAGATCGCCGTGCTCTACCGCACGAACGCGCAGTCGCGCCCCATCGAGGACGCGCTCGTGCGGCATCGCATCCCCTACCGCCTCATCGGCGGCGTGCGCTTCTACCAGCGGCGCGAGATCAAGGACCTCGTGGCCTACCTGCGGCTGACGCACAACCGCCTCGACGAGGCCAGCCTGCTGCGCGTCATCAACGTGCCCGCGCGCGGCATCGGCGACGTCACGGTGGCGCGGCTGGCGGAGTACGCGGCTGAGACCGGGCTGGCCCTCTGGGACGCCTGCGAGGCGGCGGCGCGGGGCGAACCGGTGGCGGGCGTGGGCGCGCGTTCCGCCGCCGCCGTGCGCCGCTTCGTGGCCGCCATCGAGGCCATGCGCGCCGAACGCGAGCGCCCCCTCGCCGAGCTGCTCGACCTCGTGCTGCTCGAAAGCGGCTACGTCGAATACCTGCGCGACCGCGAGGAGGGGGCGGAGGAGCGCGAGGAGAACGTGCTCCAGCTGCGCTCCGTGATGGCGCAGTACGAGGACACCACCGGCGGCGGCGCGGGCGACCTCGCCAGCTTCCTGCAGGACGTGGCGCTGGTGGCCGACGTGGACGAGCTGGAGGGCGGCGGCGAGGCGATCACGCTGATCACGCTGCATGCGGCCAAGGGGCTGGAGTTCCCCGTCGTCTTCCTCACGGGCATGGAGGAGGGCGTGCTGCCGCACATCCGCTCGTTCGACGATCCGCGGCAGATGGAGGAGGAGCGCCGCCTCGCCTACGTGGGCATCACGCGCGCGGGGGACGCGGTCTACCTGACGCGCGCGCACCGGCGCTACCTCGGCGGGCGGCCGCTGGCCAATCCGCCCTCGCGCTTCCTCGCCGAGATCCCCGACCACCTGCTCCAGCCCTGGCGGCACGGCGCCGACCGGGGGGTGCGCGCGGCGGCGCCCGAAGCCGAGCCGGCGCCCGCCGGTCCCGTGGCCGTCGCCGCCGTCGATGCGCGCTGGAAGGCGGGCGAGCGCGTGGCCCACGCCACCTTCGGCGAGGGCGTGGTCGTGAGCTGCCAGGAACGGCGCGGCGACGTGGAGGTGGTGGTGGCCTTCGAGCGCGCGGGCGTGAAGCGCCTGCTGCAGAGCCTCGCCCCGCTGAAACGCGCGTAGGCCCTGCTATTCCGCCGGGCGCTTCGGCACCATCACCTTGCGCGTGAAGGTGAGCACGGTTTCGTCGCGCTGGTTGTAGCCGCGCGTCTCCACCGTGACGATGCCGCGGTCGGGCCGCGAGCGCGATTCCGCCTTGTCCGTCACCGTCGTCTCCGCGTACACGGTGTCGCCGTGGAAGGTGGGGGCCGTGTGCCGCAGCGACTCGACCTCAAGGTTGGCGATGGCCTTCCCCGAAATCTCCGTGACGGTCATGCCGAAGACGATGGAGTAGACCAGCGTGCCCACCACCACGTTGCGCCCGAACTGCGTCTCCTCTTCGGCGTAGCGCGCGTCGATGTGCAGGGGATGGTGGTTCATGGTCTGCATGCAGTGAAGCACGTCGTCGTACTCGGTGATGGTGCGTCCGGGCCAGTGGCGGAAGACGTCGCCGACCGCGAACTCCTCGTAGTAGCGTCCGAAGGACTGGCGCCCGTCGTGGATGGTCATGGCCCCCTCAGATGGCGTGGTCGCGCAGCAGGGCGCGCGCGATCACGATCTTCTGGATGTCGCTCGTGCCCTCGGCGATGACCATGACGGGGGCGTCGCGGTAGTAGCGTTCGAGCGGCAGCTCCGTGCTGTAGCCCACGCCGCCGTGCAGGCGCAGCGCCTCCAGCACCACCTCCTGGCAGACCTCGGTGGCGAACAGCTTGGCCATGCCCGCGTCGAGGTCGGAGCGTTCGCCGCCGTCCTTGCGGCGGGCGGCGTCGAAGGTGAGCAGGCGGGCGGCGCGGATTTTGGTGGCCATCTCCGCCAGCCGGATCTGCTGCGCCTGGTGCTGGGCGATGGGCTTGCCGAAGGCCACGCGCCGCTGCGCGTAGGCGATGGAGTCGTCGAAGGCGGCCTGGGCCACGCCCACGCCGCGCGCGGCCACGTTGATGCGCCCCACCTCGAGGGCGCTCATCACGTGCCGGAAGCCGCGGCCCTCCTCCCCGCCGAGCAGGTTGCCCGCGGGCACGCGCGCGTCCTCGAAGGCCAGCTCCGTGGTCTCCACGCCCTTGTAGCCCAGCTTCTCCAGCTTGCGCCCCACGGAGAAGCCCTCCGCGCCGGGCTCGACGAGGAAGGCGCTGATGCCGCGGTGGGCGGGCTCCGCCTCGGGGTCCGTCTTGGTGAGCACGAGGTAGACGCCCGCGCGCTGGCCGTTCGTGACCCACATCTTCTGGCCGTTGACGACGTAGTCGTCGCCGTCGCGCACGGCCCGCGTGCGGATGGCCTGCGCGTCGGAGCCCGCGTCCGGCTCGGTGATGCTGAGGGCGGCGCGAATGTCCGGCTCGACCATGCGCGGCAGGAAGCGCGCCTTCTGCTCCTCCGTGCCGTAGGCGTCGATGGCGTAGCCCACGAGCACGTGCGTGTTGAGCACGCCGGCGAGGCTCATCCAGCCGCGCGCCAGCTCGATGCACACGCCCGCGTAGCACTCGAAGCCGAGGTCGAGGCCGCCGTAGGCCTCCGGCACCTTGATGGCGAAGAGGCCCATGCCGGCCATGCCCGCCACCAGCGCCTCGGGGAACTCGTCGGCGTGCTCGTACTCGCTGGCCGTGGGGCGCACCTCGCGGTCCACCCAGACGCCCACGCTGGCGACGATCTCGCGGGCCACGGGATCGAGGATGTCGGTGGCGAAGTCGCGTGCCATGCGCGGGGCTAGCGGCGTCCCTGGCCCTCGGCGGTGGCGCCGACGAGGATGGCCATGTTGCCGTCGGGATGGCGGTTCTCGAACATGAGCTGGTGGCACGCGCCCGTCTCCGCGAAGGGGAAGACGCGCGAGAGGCAGGGGTCGATCCCGCCCGCGCGCACGAGGTCGTTGAAGGCCCCGGCCTCGCCGTCGTTGGCGAAATGCGAGCCCTGGAAGCGCTTCTGCCGCATCCACAGGTAGCGCAGGTCGACGTCGGCGTTGTAGCCGGTGGTGCCCGCGCAGATGACGACCATGCCGCCCGTGTCGCAGACGAACACGGAGGTGGGGAGCGTGTCCTCGCCGGGGTGCTCGAAGACGATGCGGGGGTTGCGGCGCTCGCCGAGCGCGTCCCAGATGGCCTTGCCGAAGGCGCGCGCGCCCTTCTGGAACTCGCCCATGCCCGCCTGGTCCTCCCAGCCGGGCAGGCGGCCCCAGTGCGAGAAGCGCTTGCGGTTGATGTAGCCCGCGGCCCCCAGCTTCATGCAGAACTCGCCCTTGGCGTCGCTGGAGACGACGGCGACGGGCCGGGCCCCCTCGAGCGCGGCCAGCTGGATGGCCATGGAGCCGAGGCCGCCCGCGCCGCCCCACACGAGCACGGCGTCGCCCTCGCGCACCGCGTGCGGCGCCCAGGAGTGCAGCATGCGGTAGGCGGTGGCGCCCACGAGCGTGGGGGCGGCGGCCTCCTCCCAGGAGAGGTGCGGGGCCTTGGGCATGCACTGGTGCGCCTGCGCGCGCGTGAACTGCGCGAACGAGCCCCAGTTCGTCTCGTAGCCCCAGATGCGGAAGGACGGGTCGAACATGGGGTCCCCGCCCGCGGTCACGCCGGGCGCGTGCACGTCCCAGGAGCCGCAGTGGATGACGACCTCGTCGCCCACGCGCACGTTGGTCACGTTCTCGCCCACGGCGTAGACGATGCCGGAGGCGTCGGAGCCGCCGATGTGGAAGTCCTCGGCCTCGCCCGCCTTCTGGCGGCTGGCGATGACGTCGATGGGCAGGCCGCGCCCGGCCCACACGTTGTTGTAGTTGACGCCCGCGGCCATGACGTAGACGAGGGCGTCGTCGGGGCGGAGCGGGGGCACGGGGACCGTCTCGGGCGCGAACGCCTGTTGCGGCTCGCCGAAACGGGACTGGCGGATGAGCTGCGCATGCATCAGGCGCGGCACGACGCCCGGCGGCGGCGCCTCGCCAAGGGGGTAGAGCTCCGGGTCGCTCTCGCTGGTCATGCGGTCCCTTGCGCGGGAGCGTAGCCCCAATCCCGCGAACGCGCCAGCGCGGGCGGCGTTGGCCCGTCAGCAGTCCGGCTTCCCGCAACGCGGGCGGCCCCGTCAGGCGGGCGGCGGCTCCGGCTCGAGGCGCTCGCGCCCGCCCAGGTAGGGGCGCAGCACGGCGGGCACGGCGATGGACCCGTCCGCCTGCTGGTAGTGCTCGACGATGGCGATGAGCGTGCGCGGCGCGCCCAGCCCGGAGCCGTTAAGCAGGTGGGGGAAGCGCGCCCCCGCGCCCGCCTCCGGCCGGTAGCGCACGTTCGCGCGGCGCGCCTGGAAGTCGCGCGTGTTCGAGACCGAGCTCACCTCCAGCCACTCCTCCGCGCCCGGCGCCCACAGCTCCACGTCGAACCCCGTGGCGGCCTTGAAATCGAGGTCGCCCGAACAGAGCCGGAGCACGCGGTAGGGGATCTCCAGCGCCGCGGCGAGGGCGCAGGCGCGCGCCAGCAGGGCCTCCAGCTCGGCCCCGCTCTCCTCCGGCTCGCAGTAGACGAACAGCTCGACCTTCTCGAACTGGTGCACGCGTTTGATGCCGCGCGTGTCGCGCCCCGCGCTCATCTTCTCGCGGCGGAAGCAGGGCGTGTGCGCCACCAGCCGCTGGGGCAGCGCCCCCGGCGGCAGCAGCTCCCCGCGGTAGAGGTTGGCGAACGGCGCCTCCGCCGTGGGCGCGAACAGGTAGTCCTCTTCCTCGTCGCGGTAGAGGTTCTCGCGGAATTTGGGCAGATGGCCGGAGGCGCGGAACGACTCCTCCGTGAGCATGTAGGGCAGATAGTGCTCGACGAAGCCGGCCTCGACGTGGGCGTCGATCATCCACTGGATCATGGCGCGATGGAGGCGCGCGAGGCCTCCCCGAAGCACGAAGAAGCGCGATCCCGCCATGCGCGCGCCGCGGGCCAGGTCGAGCCCGCCCAGCCGCTCGCCCAGTTCCCAGTGGGGCAGGGGCGCGAAGCCGAACGCGCGCCGCTCGCCTGCCTCGCGCACGACCACGTTGCCCGATTCGTCCGCGCCCCGCGGCGTGTCCGGGTCGACCACGTTGGGCACTTCGAGCAGGCGCTCGTCGAGGGCGCTCGCGGCCTCGCGCAGGCGCTCCTCAAGGCCGCCGATGCGCTCGCCCAGCGCGCGCGCGGCCTCGATCCGGCGGGCGCGTTCGGCGGCGTCCTTCGTCGCGCCGATGGCCTTGCTGGCGGCGTTGCGTTCGGCGCGCAGATCCTCCACCTCGCGCAGGAGGGCGCCCCGCCGCGCGGCCAGCTCCACGATCTCGTCCAGCGGCGCGTCTGCCCCGCGCGCGGCGAGGTCGGCGCGGACCCGTTCGAGGTTGTCGCGGATGAAGGCGGCGCTGAGCACGGCTACTCCGGGGCCGCGGCCGTGAGCGCCCGCACTCCGAGCAGCCGCACATCGCCGGCGACGGCCACGAGCGTACCATCGGGCGCGGGCAGGGCCAACGCGCCCGCCAGCGTGCGCGCGTCCACCCAGCGGTGGGGCCCGTGCGGGATGGGCGCGTCGAACGCCACCGGCGCCGTCGCGCGCGTGAAGTAAACGTGGTCGATGTGCTGGTGGAAGGGCTGATCGTCGCGCACGATGTCCTCGATCAGAATGACGGCGGGCGGGGGCAGCACCTCCGGACCGTCGCAGGCGGGCAGGTCGGGCGGCGCGATCACGGCCACCTCCAGCCCCGCCTCCTCCAGCGCCTCGCGGAGGGCGGTCTGCACGGGATCCTCGTTCGGCTCGCTGTGGCCCCCGGGCGGCAGCCACATGCGCAGCTTCGCGTGCCAGAGCAGGAGCGTGCGCCCCGCCGCCGTGACGTAGGCCGTGCCCGTGTGGTGCCGCTCCAGCGGCTCAGCGGCCATCGCGCGCCCGGCGGTGCTGGGGGAAGAGGATGACCTCGCGGATGCTCGTCTGGCCCGTGAGCAGCATGACCAGGCGGTCGATGCCGAGCCCCAGCCCGCCCGCAGGCGGCATCCCGTGTTCGAGCGCCAGCAGGAAATCCTCGTCGGCGAGCTCGACCTCCTCGTCGCCCGCCGCGCGCAGCGCCCGCTGCGCCTCGAAGCGCTCGCGCTGGTCCACCGGATCGTTCAGCTCCGAATAGGCGTTGGCGATCTCGAAGCCCCCGACGAAGGCCTCGAAGCGCTCCACCAGCCCGGGCGCGTCCGCCTTGCGCTTGGCCAGCGGCGACAGCTCGACGGGGTAGTCCAGCAGGAAGGTGGGCTGGATCAGGTGCGGCTCCGCCAGCTGGCTCACGGCCACGTCGATCAGCTTCGCGCGGCTGGCGGCGGCGGGCGCGTCGAGGCCGCGGCGGCGCAGCTCCGCGCGCAGCGCCTCCGTATCGCCGAAGGCGTCGAGGTCGAAGTCGCCGTACTCGCGCAGGGCCTCGTGGAAGGTGATCCGCCGCCAGGGCGGGCGCAGGTCGATGTCGTGGTCGCCGAACCGCACCGACGTCGATCCCGCCGTCTCCGCGGCCACGCCGCCGACCAGTTCCTCCACGAGCGCCGCCATGTCGCCGTAGTCGGCGTAGGCCTGGTAGAGCTCGAGCATGGTGAATTCGGGGTTGTGGCGCTGGCTGAAGCCCTCGTTGCGGAAGATGCGCCCGACCTCGTAGACGCGCTCGAAGCCGCCCACCAGCAGCCGCTTCAGGTGCAGCTCGAGGCTGACGCGCAGGTAGCGGTCCTCGCCCAGCTCGCGCGAATGCGTGCGGAAGGGGCGCGCGGCGGCCCCGCCCGCCTCCTCCTGCAGCACGGGCGTCTCCACTTCGAGGAAGCCGCGCGCGTCGAGCTCGTGGCGCACGGCGGCCACGATGCGGCTGCGCGCGCGGAAGGTTTCGCGCGTGGTCTCGTTGGCGAGCAGGTCGAGGTAGCGGCGGCGCTGGCGCTGTTCCACGTCGGCGAGGCCGTGGAACTTCTCCGGCGGCGGGCGCAGGGCCTTCGCGATCAGCCGCCACGCGGTGGCCGCCACGGTCGGCTCGCCCGTGCGCGTGCGCATAGGGGCGCCCTCCACGGCCGCGAAGTCGCCGAGGTCGAGCAGCTGCAGGCGCTCGTACGCCTCCGCGCCGAGGGCGTCGCGCCGCAGCAGCGCCTGCAGGCGGCCCGCGCCGTCGCGCAGGTCGAGAAAGCTGGCGCGGCCCATGCCCCGCCGCGCCGTCACGCGCCCGGCCACGGTCACGGACGGGAGCGCGGGGTCCGTCGCGCCGTCCGCCGCCTCCAGCAGGGCGCGCACGGCGGCGGTGGTGTGCGTGCGCGCGACGCGGGCGGGGTAGGGGTCGAGCCCGTCGCGGCGCAGCGCCTCCGCGCGCTCGACGCGCCGGGCGCGCAGGCGCTCGCCAGCCGTGGCCCCGGGGCGCTCCGGCTCCTCGCTCATCGCTCCCTCTCGTCCGCTGGCCCGCGCCTCAGTCGATTTCGAGCACCTTCACGGTGATGACGCCGCGCGGCGCCTCGAACGCGAATTCGTCGCCGCGCGCGCGTCCGAGCAGGGCGGCGCCGAGCGGCGATTCGTTGGAGATGAGGCCCTCGGCGGCGTTGGCCTCGGGCGTGCCCACGATCTGGTAATGGCGCGTCTTGCCATCCTGGCGGACCTTCACGCCGCTGCCCACGACCACGCGCGAGGCGTGGTGGGCGCCCTCCTCGTCGATGGTCACGGCCCGCCGCAGCACGTCCTCGGTTTCGAGGATCTTGCCCTCGAGCAGGCTCTGCTCCTGCTTGGCGTCGTCGTACTCGGCGTCGTTCTGGCTGGTGCCCAGCCCGCGCGCCTCGTGGATGTGGTCGGCCACGGTCCGGCGTTCCGCCTTCAGCCGCTCCAGCTCCTCGCGGAGGCGGTCGACGCCCTCTTTCGTCATGGGAACGGGATCGTGCGGCATGGCCCGTCGCTTTCGCGGGGGCGGTCCCGAAGCGGGCCGCCCGCCGAAGCGCCAGTATAGCGCACGCGCGCGGGGCCGCCCCGCGTCTGGCGGTAGCGCGCCCGCGGGAGAATAATCGGGGCGATGTCGCTCGCCTTTCCCCGCCGCCGCTGGCCGGGCTCCCGCTCGGGGCTGGCCGGCGGCGTGCGGCGCGGCGGACGCCCGCCCGTCGCGCGCCTCGGCCTGCTCGCGTTCATCGCCGTGGCGGCGGCGGCGCTGATCGCCATCGTCGTGCTGCTCTTCGCGGGCGGCTCCGGCGGCTGCGACGAGGCCTACTGCGAGACGGTGGCGGGGGCGGTCGCCGTGCCCGACGGCTTCGAGGCGCTGAGCGCGGTCTTCGAACGCAACCCCGACGCCGATCCCTTGCCCGATGGCTTCGAGCTGCGCATCACGATCCCGCTGGCCGCGCCCGCGCCCGACGCGCGCGGCCTGCGCTTCTTCCGCCACGAGGGGGCGGGCGGCGGCTGGGAAGCGGCGGCGGGCGCGGCCCTGGACGAGGCGGGCGCGCGCGCCTCGGGCGTGTTCGCCGATCCGCCGCCCTACCTGGCGGTGCTGCGGCGCCTGGGCGGCGCGCGGCAGCTGGCCGTCACCCTGCCGCAGGGCGCGACGCTCCATGCGGCCGCCGCGCGGCTCGCCACCATCGCGCACACGCTCGATTTCACGCCCGCCGCCGATGGCGCGCTCGACGGCGCGCGCAGCGCGCGTCCCGCCGGGCTGAACGCGGAGGCGGCGCACTACCCGACCATCTCCGCGTCCGCCGCCATCGACGGGACGGTGGCCAACGTGGACGCCATCCTGGCCACCGACGTGGCGCGCACGAACCACGTGCGTCGCATCGTGGAGCGCGTGCTGGCGGACCGGCTGGACGGCATCGCCATCGCCTACCACGACCTGCGCGCCAACCAGCGCACCTCCTTCACGCTCTTCGCGCTGGAGCTGGCGGAGGAGCTGCACGCCGAGGGCAAGACGCTGACGCTGACGCTGCCCGCGCCCGTGGTGGGGGCCGGGCGCATCGACGAGGGGGCCTACGACTGGGCCGCCCTCGGCGGGGCCGCCGACTACCTCGCCTTGGCCCCGGTGCGCGACCAGAGCGCCTTCCGGCTGCGGATGCCCGAGATACTCGAGCACCTCGCCGCCGCCGTCGATCCGGAGCGGCTGCTGCTCACGCTCACGCCCTACGCCTCGGAGAAATCAGCGGAGGGGCTGCGCACGCTCACGCTGACCGAGGCCATGACCATCGCCAGCCAGCTGGGCGTGCGCAGCGAGAGCGTGACGGCGGGCGCGTCCATCCGCATCGTGGCCGTCAACATCGACCGCGACGAGGGGCTGAGCGGCCTGCGCTGGCAGCCGGAGACGGCCACCGTGGCCTTCACCTACAAGCTCGACGGGGGCCGCACGGTGTGGATCGAGAACGCCTACAGCGCCGCCTTCAAGCTGGAGTTCGTGAGCGCCTGGGGCCTCGGCGGGCTGGCCGTGGAGGACGCCAGCGACAACGCCTTCCTGGGCGACATCTGGGGCGCGATCGAGCCGTTCCTCGACACCGGCCAGCCCGTCCTGCGCCGCCCCGCCCCCACCGACCTGTTGCCCGACTGGCGCGTGACGGCGGGCGAGCTGGTGGGCGGCGACCGCGGCATCGTCACCTGGCAGGCCCCGCCCGAGGCGGGAACGTACCGCGTGACCCTGAGCCTCAGCGACGGGGTCGAGCGCTTCGAGAACCACATCACGCTCGTGCTGCCGCCGCCGGAGCGCGAAACCGCGTCGCGGTCGCCCTGAGGTGCGGCCCGCGCGCGTGCGCGTGAGCGGCGGCGAGCTGCGCGGCTTCCAGCTGGCCGAGCCCGGCGGCGCGCGCCTGCGCCCCACCAGCGCGCTCGTGCGCGAGGCCGTCTTCAACGCGCTCGGCGTGCGCGTGGAGGGCGCGGCGGCGCTCGATCTGTTCGCGGGCACGGGCGCGCTCGGCGTGGAGGCGCTCAGCCGCGGGGCCGCGCGCGCCGTGTTCGTGGAGAACCACCGCGGGGCCGCGCGCGCCATCGTGCAGAGCCTCGCGCGCGCGGGGCTGGCCGAACGCGGGACCGTCGTGCGGGGTGCGCTGCCGGGGGCGCTGGCCTCGCTGGAGGGCCCCTTCGACCTGATCTTCCTCGACCCGCCGTACGATTCGGAGCGGGCCGCGCCCACGCTCGCCGGAGCCGCGCCCCTGCTGGCGGCGGGGGGCGCCATCGTCCATGAGCACCGAAGCCGCTACAATCCGCCGGAACGCCCGCCCGGCCTCGCCCTCACGGGCCGCCGGGTCTACGGCGATACCGCCGTGGCGTTCTACGAGCCGCTGGAGGTGGCATGAGGACCGCGATCTTCCCGGGCGCGTTCGACCCCGTCACCAACGGGCACCTCGATCTGGTGCGGCGCATGGCCTGCCTCTTCGACCGCGTCATCGTGGCCGTCATCAGCGGGCGCGAGAAGAGCGCCATGTTCACGCGCGAGGAGCGCATCGAGCTCTTCCGCGAGGCGGTCACCGGTCTGCCCAACGTGGAGGTGGAGCTGCTGCGGGGGCTGACGGTGGAGTTCGCGAAGGAGCACGGCGCGGTCGCCATCGTGCGCGGCATCCGCGGCGGCGGCGACTTCGAGTACGAGTTCGACATGGCCCTCATGAACCACAAGATGGCCCCCAACATCGAATCCGTGTACCTGATGACGAACCACGAGTACATCTACGTGAGCGCGAGCCGCGTGCGCGAGGTTTCGCGCTTGGGCTACGACGTGGCCGACCTGGTGCCGCCGCACGCGCGCGCCGCCATCCGCGCCAAGCTCGGGCTCGACGGCTAGCCGCGAACGGGGGCGCGCCGATGGACCTGCTCGAACTCGTGGCCCGGCTGGAGGAGATGGTCGTGCAGGCGCGGCGGCTGCCGGTGGGCGGCAACCTCGTGGTCGACCGCCGCGTCATGCTCGACCTCGTGGACCAGATCCGGCTGGCCGTGCCCGATGCCGTGCGCCAGGCGGCGCAGGTGCTGGAGCAGCGCGAGCAGCTGCTGCGCGACGCCAAGGAGCACGGGCAGGCGCTCATCGACGAGGCCGAGCGCCGCCGCCGCGAGCTGGTCGGCGAGTCCGCCGTCGTGCGCGAGGCGGAGCAGCGCAAGCAGGCCATCATCATGGACGCCGAGGCGCGCGCGCGGCAGACCGTGGCCGACGCGGACGCCACCGCCGCCGCCCACCTGAGCGAGGCCGCGCTGGCCGCCGGCAGCCAGCTGGAGGACGCCGACCGCTACGCCCTCTCCGTGCTCGATCGGCTGCGGACGGACATCGGCGGGGTGCTGGAGGCGCTCGACCGCAGCGCCGAGAGCCTGCGCGAGTCGCGCTAGCGGGCGGCCAGCGCCCGCCCCACGGCCTCGCGCGTGATGGCGCCGTGCGAGGCCGCCCAGCGGGCGCGGGCGTCGCGCAGGACGATGACCTGCGGCGATTCGTGCTTCACGCCCGTGCGCGCCTCGATGGCGGCGGTCAGCTCGCGGCCCGCGGTCACGTCGACGAGCGCGACCTCGCCCTCCACCAGCGCCATCTCCTCATACGCGCGCCCGGAGATGGGGCACCATTCGTCGTGCAGGAAGAGGGCGACGGGCCCCTCGCGCGAGCGCTCGAAGCAGGCGTCGAGGTCGGCCGGGGCGGCCACGTTGCGGAAATCCCTCGCGCCCACGGCTAGAGCGCCGCGAGGATGACGCCGGTGGCGATGCCGATGGCGGCGAGCAGCAGCGTCGCCGTGCTGGCGATGGCCACGCCCAGCCGCACGGTCATGCGCTGCTCAAGGACCGCCATGTCGGTGGCGACGTCCTTGCGAAGGGCGGCCATTTCGGTGGTGAAGTCCTTGCGGAGGGCGGCCGTTTCGGTGGTGAAGTCCTTGCGGAGGGCGGCCGTTTCGGTGGTGAAGTCCTTGCGCATGGCGGCCATATCGGCGGCGAAGTCCTTGCGCATGGCGGCCATATCGGCGCGCATGGCGGCCATATCGGCGGCAACCTCCTGGCGGAAGGCTCCGATCTCGCTGGCCGTCTCCTTGCGGACGGCACTGAACTCGCTGGCCATGTCCTTGCGAAGGAGGGCGATGTCGCCCTTGAGGAGGGCGATGTCGTCCTTCGTGGCGAGGTTCGCGCCGATGTCCTCGGCGAAGGCGTTGACGAGCGCGTCCGCCTGCTTCTCCGCGAAGCCCGCGTCCCGCAGACGGCGGGAGGCCTTGAGCGTGTCGAACGCCACCATGCGCGGATCGTACGCGCCGCCCGACGGCGCCGCAACGAGCGCCGCGCCGTCAGCGCCTGCGCGCGATGGCGTAGGTGGCGCGCGCCGTGGCCGCCAGCTCCCCGGCCTCGTCGCGCACGTCGATGGCCGTGAAGACGACGCTGCGGCCCGCGCGCAGCACGCGCGCCTCCGCCCGCGCCTCCCCGCGCACGACCCGCAGGTACGACACGTTCAGGTCGGTGGTGGCGTGGCCCGCCCAGCTCTCGTCGGCGGGATCGCGCAGCGTGGCCACGGCCGCGCCCGAGGCCGCGTCGATGAGCGAGGCGATGGCCCCGCCGTGCATCACGTCCGCGCGGCGCGTGCCCAGCTCGGGGCGCATGGGCAGGCGCGCCACCGCCCGCCCCCGTTCGGCCTCCGCCAGCTCGATGCCGAGCAGCGTCCAGTAGGGGACCGCGTCCAGCGCCTCGCTCGCGGCGTCCATCGCCCCGCTATACTGCCGTCCGCCGGCGAACCGGTCACGGAGGCGGGCCCATGGTTGCGATTCCCACGGCGGCGGGCGCCGTCGACCACGCCGATCTCGGCGCCACGCTCATGCACGAGCACGTGTTCATCCGCTCGCCGGGCGTCTTCGAAGCCTGGCCCGAGCTGTGGAACCGCGAGGCCGAGGTCGACCACGCCGTTGAGCGCCTGCGCGAGCTGAAGGCGGCGGGCATCGACACCATCGTCGATCTGACCACCATCGACCTCGGGCGCGACGCCGCCATGGTGGCCGAGGTGGCGCGCCGGGTCGACCTCAACGTCGTCATGTGCACGGGCGTCTGGCGGCAGCCCCCCAACCTCTTCCAGCGGCTGGAGAGCGACGACATCGCCGACCTGTTCGCGCGCGACATCGAGCGGGGGATCGAGGGCAGCGGCGTGCGCGCGGGCGTGATCAAGCTGGCCACGCAGCCCACGGTGGACGCCGTGAACGAGAAGATGCTGCGCGCCGGGGCCCGCGCCCATCGCCGCACGGGCGTCCCCATCAGCACGCACAGCGACGTCACCACCGAATCCGGCCTCGCCCAGCAGGACGTCTTCGAAAGCGAGGGCGTGGACCTGTCGCGCGTCGTCATCGGCCACTCCGGCGACAGCGCCGACACGGACTACCTGCGCCGCATCATGGACCGCGGCAGCCTCATCGGCATGGACCGCTTCGGCATCGACCGCACCCTGGACACGGAGGGGCGCGTGGCCACCATCGCCGCGCTCTGCGGCATGGGCTACGCGGAGGGCATGGTCCTCTCGCACGACGCCAACTGCTTCATGGACACCCTGCCGCGCGAGACGCGGCGCGAGACGATGCCGAACTGGCACTACCTGCACATCAGCCGCGACGTGCTGCCGGCCCTGCGCGCGCGGGGCGTGACGGAGGGCCAGATCGAGGCGATGCTGACGGGGAATCCGCGGCGCTTCTTCGCGCGCAGCGGCCCGTACTAGAAGTCGTCGTCGAAGTCCCCGCCCATGTCGAGGCCGCCCATGCCGCCCATCCCGCCCATGCCGGACATGTCCGGCATGTCCCCGCCGCCCATGTCGCCGAGGTCGTCGAAGCCGCCGCCGCCGGAGGTGGCGCCCACGCCGATGATGGCCGCGCCGAAGATGCGGTGGGCCCGCTTGCCGTCGTCGGGGCAGCGCGCGCCCTGGCCCGCCTTGCTGACGGGGCGCGTGCGATCGAACGTCTTTCCGCAGGACGGGCAACGGAATTCGTAGACGGGCATGGGGACCGGCTCCTCTCGCTGCGTGCGATGGGGCGAATGGTAGCACAGGCGGAGGCCCGCGCCGCGTGCGGAAGCGCCGTCCGCGCGCTACCATCGTTCCGCGAGCCCCCGTAGCTCAGTGGAAAGAGTGTCGGCCTCCGGAGCCGAAGGCAGAGGTTCGAGTCCTCTCGGGGGTACCACGCCAACGGCGGGGACGGCATGGGCACGGACATCGACTGTCTCGCCATCGGCGACTGCTTCCTGCGGAAGGAGGAGCAGGACCCGTCGCTCCGCACCGACCACGCGAACGCCTTCGAGCCGGATTGATGGACGGGGACGCGAACGCGAGCCGCACGCCCTTCATCGTCACGGTCGACGTTGAGGGGGACGACGCGTGGTCGCGGCCCGCGCGCACGACCACGCGCAACGCGGCCTTCCTGCCGCGCTTCCAGCGGCTGCTCGAGCGGCACGGGTTGCGGGCCACCTGGCTGGTGGAGCACGCCATGGCGCAGTCGCCCGCCTTCCGCGAGTTCGGGCGCGATCTGCTGGCGCGCGGCGCGGGCGAGATCGGCATGCACCTCCACGCCTGGGAGACGCCGCCGCTCACTCCCCTGACCGCCGACGATCGCCGCCGCCAGCCCTACCTCACGGAGTACCCGGACGACGTGATGCGGGCCAAAATCGAGCGCCACACGGGCCTGCTGGAGGAGACCTTCGGCACGGCCATGGTGAGCCATCGCGGCGGGCGTTTCGCCTTCGACGAACGCTACGCCCGCATGCTGATCGAGCGCGGCTACCGCGTCGATTGCTCGGTCACGCCCCACGTCGACTGGCGCGGCACACCGGGCGGGCTGGGCGGCGGCCCCGACCATTCGCGCCTGCCGGAGACGCCCTGGTGGATCGACCCCGACGACCTCACGCGCGCGGGCGGCTCGCCCCTGCTGGAGGCGCCGGTGACCATCGCCAGCCAGTGGCCGCGCTGGCCGGGGGGTCCCCGTGGCGGCGGGCGCTGGCCCCTGCCCTGGCGCGCGCTCAACCGCGTCTTCCCCGACATCGTCTGGCTGGGCCCCCAGCGGCGCACGCTGGGGCGCTGGGCGCCGCGGGTCGTGCGCGGGGCGGCCCGCGCGGGCCGCTCGCACCTGGAGTTCTTCATCCATTCCTCCGAGCTGATGCCGGGCGGCAGCCCGCGCTTCCGCGACGAGGCCGCGATCGAGGAGCTCTACGCGGGGCTGGACGCGCTCTTCGCCGTCGCCGCGCGCCATTGCCGCCCCATGACGCTGGCGGAGTTCCGCGACTGGTACGCGCGGGTTTCGCCGCCGGAGGATGCCGGTGGCGGGGCCTGACGCGCGACGGGCGTATACTGCGCGCGGAGCGGTGAGCGGCCGCACAGCGGACCGTTCGCGCCGGACCTATCGTCGGAGCGATGACGCGCATGGTGGGCCGCCTCGCGTGACCGGGATCGAGACCGCCGGGCCTCCGGCGGCCAGCGCCGCCTCCGCCTCCGCGCTCGACCTGGCGGACGAGCTGCTGCGCCTGCGCGCGGACGCGGGCGGCGCGGGGCTGGCCAGCGTGGCCCTGCCCCCCGCCCTGCTCGGCGGCGCGGCGCGCTGGAGCGGGCGCCAGCTGCGGGCCGCCGCCGCCGTCTCCTGGGAACGCCCGGCGGAGGGCGTGGGCCTGTTCGGGTTCGGGCGCGCGCTCGACCTCGCGTCCGCCGCGGGCGCGCCGCTGGGGGCGGCGGCGACCGCCCTGCGCGAGGCCGCCGACGGCCTGCGCGCGGGGGCCGTCGAGCGGCTGGCGCGTCCCCGCTTCTTCGGCGGCGCGCGCTTCGACGCCAGCGCCCCCCGCCGCGATCCCGTCTGGGAGGATTTCGGCGCCTGGCGCTTCGTCCTGCCCGAGATCCTGCTGGCGGCGCGTGGGGACGAGCGGTTCGCCTCGCTCACGCTCGCCGTGCGCCCGGGCCAGACGCGCGAGGAGGTGGCCGGAGTCGTGAACGCCGCCGTGGCGCGGCTGGCGACGCCGCTCCCTTCCGCGCCCCCCGCCGCGCGCGCGGAGTCCGGCGGTCCCGACGCCGTGCGCTGGCGGCGGGCCGTGCGGCGCGCGCTCGCCGAGATCGAGGCGGGGCGCTACCGCAAGGCGGTGCTCGCCCTGCGCGTGCGCTGCGCGGCGGACGCGCCCCACGACGCGGCGGCGGCGCTCACGGCCCTCGCCGCGCGCTACGGGGAGTGCTTCGTGTTCGGCTACCGGCTGGGCGAGGCGAGCTGGATCGGCGCCAGCCCCGAGCTGCTCGTCTCGCTGGAGCGCGGCCGTCTGCGCGCCTCCAGCCTGGCGGGCACGCGCGCGCGCGCCGCGGACGAGGCCGAGGACGCGCGCCTCGCGGGCGAGCTGCTGGCCAGCGGCAAGGAGCGCGCTGAGCACGATCTGGTGGCGCGGGCCACGCGCGCCGCGCTCGCGCCCCTCTGCCGCGAACTCTCCGCGCCGCCCGCGCCCGGTCTCCTGCGCATGGCTGGCATCCAGCACCTGCACACGCCCCTCGAGGGGAGCGCCGCGCCCGGCGTGGACGCCCTCGACGCGCTGCTGGCCATGCATCCCACGCCCGCCGTGGGGGGCTGGCCGCGCGAACCCGCGCTGGAGGCCATCGCCCGCATCGAGGGCATGGACCGCGGCTGGTACGCGGGGCCGATCGGCTGGATCGACATGCAGGGGGATGGCGAGTTCGCGGTGGCCCTGCGCTCCGCCCTCGTGCGCGGGCGCGAGGCCTTCCTCTACGCGGGCGCGGGCATCGTCGAGGGCTCCGACCCCGACCGCGAGCTGGCCGAGGCCGAACTGAAGCTGCGGCCCCTGCTCGACGCCCTGCGCGGGACGTGAGCGCGCGCGCCGCCGCCAACACCGCCGCCGCGCGCGCCTTCGTGGACGGACTCGCGCGCGCGGGCGTACGCCACGCCTGCGTGACGCCG
Organism: Tepidiformaceae bacterium; assembly: GCA_958295975.1. Taxonomy (GTDB): domain Bacteria; phylum Chloroflexota; class Dehalococcoidia; order Tepidiformales; family Tepidiformaceae; genus UBA2991. The sequence continues at coordinate 2,068,872 of OY282446.1, forward strand.
GGGTCGCGCTCCACGCCGCTCACGGTGGCGCTGGCCGAGCAGTCCGCCATCCGCCCGTGGCTCCACCTCGACGAGCGCGCGTCCGCCTTCTTCGCGCTGGGGCTGGCGCGGGGGGAGGGCGCGCCGGTGGCGCTCGTCTGCACCTCCGGCACGGCGGCGGTCAACTTCCACCCCGCCGCCGTCGAGGCCGACCTCTCGCGCGTGCCCCTCGTGATCTGCACCGCCGACCGGCCCCCGCGGCTGCGGAACGTGGGCGCGCCCCAGACCATCGACCAGCCGGGGCTGTACGGCGCGGTCGCGCGCATGGCCCGCGACCTGCCCGCGCCGGGCGAGGAGGACGCGCCGCCCGCCCTGTTCGCCGAGGCCGCGCGCCGGGCCGTCGGGGCCGCGCTGGGACCGCTGCCCGGTCCGGTCCACCTCAACCTGCCCTTCGAGGAACCGCTCATCGCCGCGCCCGCCGACCATCCCGCCCCGGCGCCGTCCCCACGCGCCGCCGCGCCGCCCGTCGCGCCGCCGGCTCCGCCCGACGCGGGGGAGCTGGCGGCGGCGGCGGACGCGCTGGCGCGTGCCGAACGCCCGCTCGTCGTGGCCGGGCCGGAGAGCGGCGGGGCGCCCGCCGACGCGCTGGCCGGGCTGGCCCGCGCGCTGGGCGCGCCCCTGCTGGCCGATCCGCTCAGCGGGCTGCGCACGGGCGCGCACGACCGCTCGCGGGTGGTCGATGCGTACGACGCGCTGTTGCGGGACGCGGGCGCGGCGGCGTTGCGGCCCGATTGCGTGCTGCGCTTTGGCGCGGCCCCCACCTCGCGCGCGCTCAACGGCTTCCTGGCGGCGGCGCGGGACGCCAGCCACGTGCTCTGCGACCTGCCCGGCTCCTTCCGCGACCCCAACGGCGTGACCACGCACCGGCTGACGGGGGACGCGCGCTCCACCGCCGCGGCGCTGCACGAGTCCCTGACGCGCGCACCGGCGTCTGCCGCCTGGCTGGCGGACTGGCGCGACCGCGACGCCCGCGCGCGCCGCGCCCTCGACGAATTCGCGCGTTCCGCGGACGAGCCCTTCGAGGGCCGCGCCGTCGTCGAGCTGCAGCGCGCCCTGCCCGCGGGGGGCGCGCTGCTCGTGGGCAACAGCATGCCCGTGCGCGACGCGGACGCCTTTCTGGCGAGCGACGCGAAGCCGCTCACGGTGGCCGCCAACCGCGGGGCCAACGGCATCGACGGCGTCCTCTCCGCGGCGCTGGGCCACGCCGCCGCGGGGCGCGGCCCGACGGCCCTGCTCATCGGCGACCTCTCCCTCGTGCACGACCTCAACGGCCTCTGGGCGGGAACGCGCCACGGGCTCGACCTCGCCGTCGTGCTCGTCAACAACGGCGGCGGCGGCATCTTCCACTACCTGCCGCAGGCCGCGCACGGGCAGGTCTTCGAGGAATGGTTCGGGACGCCGAGCGGGGTCGATTTCGCCGCCGCCGCGCGCGCCTTCGGGGCGGAGCACCGCCCGCTGGCGGACTGGTCGGAGCTGGACGCGGCCCTGGCCGAGGGAGGCGTGCGCGTGCTCGAATTCCGCACGGACCGCGCCCGCAACCGCGAACTCCACGAACGCGCGTGGCGCGCCGCCACGCGCGCCGCCTGGGGTGCTGAGCCATGACGCGCGTGCCCCTCGACGGCGGCTTCGCCCTGAACGTGGAGCGCGCCGGAAGCGGTCCGCCGCTTGCGCTGATCCACGGCTTCACCGGTTCGGCGGCGGGCTGGGGGCCGCTGCCGGAGCTGCTCGCCGCGCGCTTCACCGTGCTCGCCGTCGACGTGGTCGGGCACGGGGCCTCGGACAAGCCCCGCGACGCGGCGCGCTACGCCATCGACCGCGCCGCGCGCGACGCGGTGGACGCGCTCGCGCGGCTGGGCGCGCCGCGCGCCTCGTGGCTGGGCTACTCGATGGGCGGACGGCTGGCGTTGTTCATGGCCGCGCGGGAACCGCACGCGGTCGAACGGCTCGCGCTCATCGGGGCCTCGCCCGGCATCGCCGATCCGGTCGGGCGCGAGGCCCGCCGCGCCTCCGACGCGGCCCTCGCCGACCGCATCGAGCGCGAGGGCGTGCCCGCCTTCGTGGACCATTGGGAAACGCTGCCGCTGTTCACCAGCCAGACGCGCCTGTCCGTGGGGATGCGCCGCGCCATCCGCCGCGGGCGGCTGGCCAACGACGCCGCGGGGCTGGCCAACAGCCTGCGCGGCATGGGCGCGGGCGCGCAGCCCCCGCTCCACGGCGAACTCGGCGGCGTGCGCGCGCCCGCGCTGCTGCTGGCGGGCGCGGAGGACGCGAAGTACGCGGCCCTCGCGGCGGAGATGGCGGCGGCCATGCCGTCGGCGCGGGCGCGGCTCGTTCCCGGCGCGGGCCATGCCGCGCATCTCGAGAACGCGGCATACTGCGCGCGCATCATCACCGCCTTCCTGCGGGAGGGCACGGGAGCATGACCATGGCGGTCTCGTGGCGGGCGGAAGGCGACTACCGCGACATTCTCTACGGCAAGGCCGAGGGCATGGCCCGCATCAGCATCAACCGTCCCGAAGTGCACAACGCCTTCCGGCCCGAAACCGTGGCCGAGCTGATCGACGCCTTCTCGCGGGCGCGGGAGGCCCCCGACGTGGGCGTGGTGCTCTTCACGGGCGAGGGCGGGCGCGCCTTCTGCTCCGGCGGCGACCAGCGCGTGCGCGGCCACGGCGGCTACGTGGGCGAGGACGACGTGGCCCGCATCAACGTGACCGACCTGCACAAGCTGATCCGCTCCATCCCCGTGCCCGTCGTCGCGCTGGTGGCGGGCTGGGCCATCGGCGGCGGGCACGTGCTGCACGTGCTCTGCGACCTCACGATCGCGGCGGAGAACGCGCGCTTCGGCCAGACCGGCCCGCGCGTGGGCTCCTTCGACGGCGGCTTCGGCGCGGCCCAGCTGGCGCGGCTGGTGGGGCAGAAGAAGGCGCGCGAAATCTGGTACCTCTGCCGCCAGTACGACGCCCGCGAGGCGCTGGAGATGGGGCTGGTGAACGCCGTCGTGCCCCTCGACCGGCTGGAGGAGGAGGGCGTGGCCTGGGGCCGCGAGATGCTGCGCCACAGCCCCCTCGCCCTGCGCCTCATGAAGTCGTCCTTCAACGCCGAACTGGACGGCATGGCGGGCATCACCGAGCTGGCGCACAACGCCACGCTGCTCTTCTACATGAGCGAGGAGGGCAAGGAGGGGCGCAACGCCTTCCTTGAGAAGCGCGAGCCCGCCTACTCCGACATGGAGCGCTTCCCGCGCCGCCCGTGAGCCGCGCCGCCGCCCCCGTCGCACGCGTGCGCTGGCGGCCCTGGCGCATCCCCCTGCGCGCGCCCGTCGCCACCGCCGCCGGAACCATCGCCGCGCGCGAGGGCGTGGCCGTGCTCGTCGAGACCGCGGACGGCCACGCGGCGGCGGGCGAATCCGCGCCCCTGCCCGACGAGGGCCCGCCCGTCGCCGCCGTGCTGGCGCGGCTGGCCGCCGTCGCGCCCCAAGTCGCGGGCCGTTCGCCGCAGGAGGCGCGGGCCGCGCTGGCGCGCTGCGACGCGGGCGCGCCGTCCGCCGACGCTGGCCTGGAAACGGCGCTGGCCGGGGTGGCGGCGCGCGCCCGCGGCCTTCCGCTGGCGGCGTGGCTGGCGATGGAGGCGGGGCTGCCGCCGCCGGACGCCGCGCCCGTGCCCGTCAACGCCCTCATCGCCGCCGCCGATCCGCAGGAGGCCGCGCGGGAAGCGTCCGCCGCCGCCGCGCGCGGGTTCGCCACGTTCAAGCTCAAGGTCGGGCGCGACGTTGCGCGGGACGGCGAGCGCCTGCGCGCCGTGCGGGCGGCCATCGGACGCGCCGCCGCCATTCGCATCGACGCCAACGGCGCCTGGGAGGAGGCCGGGGCGCTGGACGCGCTGGCGGCGCACGCGGCCCACGGCGTCGCCCTCTGCGAGCAGCCGGTCGCGCCCGGGCCGGACGCCCCCGCCCGCCTCGCGCGCGTGCGCCGCCGCAGCGCCATCCCCATCGCCGCCGACGAATCCTGCGCCACGCCCGCCGACGCGCGCGCCCTCGTCGCCGCCGGAGCGGTGGACGCCGTGGTGGTGAAGCCGCTGCGGACGGGGCTGGCGGGGGCGCTGGCGATACTCGCGGAGGCGCGCGCGCACGGGCTGCCCGGCATCCTCACGACCACCTTCGACAGCGGCCTCGGCACGGCCCTCGCGCTCCAGCTGGCGGCGCTCGCGCCGGAACCGCGCCCCGCCTGCGGGCTGGCCACGCTGGAGCTGCTGGAAGGCGACATAACTGTCGGCTGCCCCGTTCCGAAGGGGGGAGCGATGGCCGTGCCGGATGCCCCCGGCCTGGGCGTCGAAATCGATGAGGCCGCGCTCGACCGCCACGCCCTCGCGCCCTGGGCGGAGGCCGTGGCGTGAGCGCCATGCTGCCCGACTGGCTCACGCACCGCGCGCGCTCGCTGCCGCGCGCGACGGCTCTCGCGAGCGGGCGGCGGCGGCTCGGCTACGCCGCCCTTCACGGCCACGCCGTGCGGCAGGCGCACGCGCTCATGGAGGCGGGGGCCGCGCCCGGCGAGCGCGTGGCCGTGATCGCGGGAACGTCGCCCGAGTTCGTGGCGGCCATGCACGCGGTCTCGCTCGCGGGGGCCGTCTTCGTCCCGCTCAACGTGCGCCTGACCGCGGGCGAGCTGGCCGAACAGCTCGGCAACGCCGATCCCGCGGTCGTGCTCTGCGACCGCGCGCGCGCGCCGCGCGCCGCCGAGGCCGCGGCGCTGGCGGGCCTGCCCGCGCCGCGCCGCCTGCCCCTGCCCCCGGCGTCGCGCGAGGGCGCGCTCGTGGAGGCCCACGACGCGGACGCCTGCCACAGCATCGTCCACACCTCGGGCACGGCGGGGCGCGCGAAGGGCGTCATGCTCACCTACGGGGGCCTGTGGGCGAGCGCCGCCGCCTCGGCCCTCAACCTCGGCCTCGATCCCGCCGACCGCTGGCTCGCCTGCCTGCCCCTCCACCACGTGGGCGGCCTCTCCATCCCCATCCGCGGCGCCATCTACGGGACCGCCGTCGAGCTGCACGCGGGCTTCGACGCCGCGGCCGTGAACGCCGCCCTGCGCGCGGGCGAGGTCACGCTGGTCTCGGTCGTGCCGACCATGCTGCGGCGGATGCTGGACGCCGACCGCGAGCCCTTCGGGGGCTCGGTGCGCGCGGCGCTCGTGGGCGGCGGCCCGGTCCCGCCCGCCCTGCTCGAGCGCGCCGCCGCGCGCGGCCTGCCCGTCATCCAGACCTACGGGCTGACCGAAGCGGCGAGCCAGGTGACCACGCTCTCGCCCGCGGAGGCGATGTCGCGGCTGGGCTCGGCGGGCCGCCCCCTGCTTTCGGCGGAGGTGCGCGTGGACGCGCCCGTGGGCGAGCCCGGCGAAATCCTCATCCGCGGGCCGTCCGTCACGCCCGGCTACTTCCGCGATCCCGAGGCCACCGCCGCCGCCATCCGCGACGGCTGGCTGCACACCGCGGACCTCGGCGTCCTCGACGGGGACGGCTTCCTCACGGTGCTCGACCGGCGCGACGACGTCATCGTCACTGGCGGCGAGAACGTCTACCCCGCCGAGGTGGAGGCGGCGCTGCTGGCCGCGCCGGGCATCGAGGCCGCCGCCGTCGTGGGCCTGCCCGATGAGGAGTGGGGCCAGCGCGTCGTCGCCGCCGTCGTCTCGGCGGGGCCGGTCGACCGCGAACGGCTGGGGCCGCTCCTGCGGGGGCGACTGGCGGGCTACAAGCACCCCGCCGTGATCGAGCGCGTCGCCGCCATTCCGGCGACCGCGTCGGGCAAGACGCGGCGGCGGCTCGTGCGCGAGCTGCTGGCCGAACGGCTCGACGCCGCGAAACCGTCCAGTGGGTCGGGTACCATGCGTCGCATGCCGTTCGCGACAGAGGAGGGCGAATGAGGAACTGGCGGTGGCGTACCTGGGCCTCGGTGGCGCTGGTCGTTGCGCTGGCGGGCGTGACGGTGGGGCTGGGCGCGGCGGCGTGGGCCATCTGGAGCGGAGAGCCTCCGCTCGCGACGACGGACGAGACGCCAGACACGGCGACGACCCCGGCGACCGCTCTCCCGGCCAATCCGCCGACCTGTACGGAGACGACGCTGGGCCGCCCGCGCGCGACCGATGAGAGGCTGACCGCGGATTGCGACACGCTGCTGGCGATCAAACCCGTCCTGGCTGGCACGGCCAGCCTCAACTGGCGCGCGGAGACGCCGATCCAGGAGTGGGACGGCGTGATCGTCTCCTGGAGCGAGGAGATGCCGGTCGGGGAGCGGCCTGGCGCGGGCGTCTCCCGGGGTCGAGTCTTCGCGCTGTTCCTCTCCGAGCGGCAGATGACGGGGAGCATTCCAACGCAACTGGGGCGTCTGACGGGCCTGGATGTGCTGGACCTGTCCCGGAACAGGCTGACGGGGAGCATTCCAACGCAACTGGGGCGCCTGAGCTCGCTGAGCTCGTTGAGCATTCACTCGAACCAGCTGTCTGGTTCGCTGCCGACGCAACTGGGAGGCCTCACGGCGCTGGAGAGCCTGCGGCTGTCCAACAACCGCCTGTCCGGCTCGTTGCCGACGCAACTGGGAGGGGCGACGGCGCTGCGGATTGTGAATCTTTTCGGCAACTCGCTGAGTGGGCTCATCCCCACGCAAGTGGGAAGTCTGACGGCGCTGGAGAGACTGGACATAGGACATAACTCGCTGACAGGGACCATCCCGGCGCAAATGGGGAGTTTGACGAAGCTGACGCATCTGTACCTGTACGGCAACCGGTTGACGGGGAACATTCCGACGCAACTGGAGAAGTTGACGGTGCTGGAGGCGCTGCGGCTGGAGTACAACCGGCTGAACGGGAGCATTCCGTCGGGACTGGGGAAGTTGACGGCGCTGGAGACGCTGAAGCTGGCAGGTAATCCGCTCATCGGCTGCATTCCGAACGCACTGTGGGGAGTGACCGACAACGACCTTTCCGAGCTGCGTCTGGAAGATTGTTAGGCGGCGCCACTGTCCGGTATGGCGGCGACGGGCGTCCCGCCGCCGCAGGCACGCCGTTGTCGATGTTCCGCTGCCGTTTCCGCACCGTAACGGGCGGGCTACACTGGGGCGCGCGCCACTGCGCCCGCGAGGCTCCCCGTGACCGACGACGCCCTGCGCACGCTCCTCGACCGCCAGGCCATCAGCGACACCGTCATCCGCTACGCCACCGGCATCGACATGCGCGACTGGGAGGCCTACCGCTCCTGCTTCACGGACGAGGTGGAGATCGACTTCACCTCCTTCGGCGGGGGCGAGCCGGGCGTCATGCGGGCGGACGACTGGGTGGCGGGCGTGCGCGCGGGGCTGAGCGGGTTCGCCGCCACGCAGCACATCAGCGCCAACCACGTCATCGACGTCGCGGGCGACGAGGCCACCTGCGTCTCCTACATGCAGGCCCAGCACTTCCTGCCCAACGACCGGGGCGACGCCACGCTCACGCTGGGCGGCTACTACACGAACGCGCTCGTGCGCGCGCCCGACGGCTGGCGCATCCGCCGCTGCCGCCTGACCGTCACCTGGACCACCGGCAACCGGCACGTCTTCGAGCTGGCGCGCGAGCGCTACGCCGCCATGCGGGCGGACGCGGACGGGGATCGGGGCTAATCCGCCCCGGGCAGCCGCTCGACCGCCTTCAGCGGCGGCCGTTCCGGATCGATGAGGTAGCGCAGCCGTGGCAGCGTGAGGTCGACCGTGGTGAGGGAGGCGGAGACGGGGTGGGCGGCGCGCGCCCCGGGCAGCCCCCAGGCGTCGGGGGCGAAGGCCGTCAGCCGCGGGCGTCCCCGCTGGGCGCGGTGGAAGACGTAGTCCGGATCGATCTGGACCAGCCGCGTCCGTTCGGCACCGTCGCGCTCCACGCGGGCGAGCGCGAGCGTGGCCAGGTACTGCACGTCCGCGCCCGTGATCGGCTGCGGGTCGATCAGCTCCCCCGCCAGCACGGGCGCGCCGTCCAGCGCGACCTCGCAGGCGGCGTGCGCGTAGCCCGCGCGCAGGGAGACGGCGGCCAGTTCGAGGGGGAAGCCCCAGCGCCCGCGCAGGGCGGCGATGGCGGCGGGGGAATCGCAGGCGCCGCGCAGCAGCAGCCCGCGCGGACGCGCCCCCGCGCGGCATCCGACCCGCACCGTGGCCAGCGTGAACGGCCCCGCGTCGCTCTCCGGCGCGTGCGTCACGTTCACGAGCAGCGTGGGCGGGATGCTGGGATGGAGGGCGGGCGGCAGGAGGTCCGTGCGGCCCTCCCCGCCCAGCTCGAAGTGCAGCTGCAGGTGCAGCGCTCCGCGCAGCTCCCACGGCTCCGTGTCGAGGCTGGCGAGCAGGGGGGCGTCCGCCGCCGCGGCGGCGAGGTCGCGCGCGCCCGTGAGCGGCATCTCAGCCGCCCGCGGCGGACGCGGCGGCGCGCTCCGCCTCCGCGTGCGGTTCGGCGAAGCGGGGCATCACCTCCCTCGCGAAGAGGCGCATGGAGGCGAGCACCTCCTCCTGCGGGACCGTCTCCATCACGTTCAGGAGGAAGTTGATGCGGTCCACGCCCGCCTCTTCCCAGCGCCGCACGGCCCGCGCCACGTGCTCCGGGTCGCCGACGGTGAGGCCCTCGGGCACGCGCCCCTCGGGCCCGCTCGACGACTCCCGCCGCAGCGCCTGCAGCAGCCCCGGCGTGTGATAGGAGGGCGTGGGGAAGGCCTGCCGCGTGGAGAGCGTCTGCTCCGCGAGGTAGTTGAAGGTGCCCGCCAGCAGCTGGCCCGTGCGCGCCCCCCGCTCCAGGTCCTCGTGGCAGTAGAGGAAACTGACGGTGTTCACCTGCTCGTTCACGAACTCGCCCACCGGGTCGCAGGACTGGATGCGCTTGCGGTAGGCCGCGATCTTCTTCGCCTGCTCGGCCACGCCGCCGAAGGAGAGGCCGAGGCTGCCGAGGCCGCGCTCGGCGGCGTCGATCTCCGTGCCCGGGCTGGTCACGGCCACCCACATGGGCGGATGCGGCTTCTGGTAGGGCTTGGGCAGCACCGTGCGCTCCGGCATGGAGAAGGCGCGCCCCTCGTAGCCGAAGCGCTCGCGCGTCCACAGCTTCGGGATGACGCGCACGAACTCGTCCCAGGTCTTCTTCGTCTCGTCCGGGTTCGCGCCGAAGCCCCCCAGCTCCGTCCAGGTGGCCGAGCGCCCCGTGCCGAATTCGAGCCGCCCGCCGGACACGAGGTCGAGCACGGCGGCGCGTTCGGCGGCGCGGACGGGACTGTTGATCTCCGGCACGCAGGTGACGATGCCGTGCCCCACGCGGATGCGTTCCGTCTGCATGGCCACGGCGGTCAGGAACACCTCCGGCGCGGAGCAGTGCGAGTACTCCTCGAGGAAGTGGTGCTCGACCGCCCACGCCTGGTCGAAGCCGAGCTCGTCCGCCAGTCGCGCCTGCTCGAGGCAGTTCTGGTAGACCGTGTATTCCGTCTCCGGACCCCAGGGCCGGGGCACCGAGATTTCGAAGAAGACGCCGAACTTCACGCGCCGCTCCCGCGGGGCGGGCCGCGCGCCCGCCGCTCGCCCCCATCGTGGCCGTCGCGGGCGCGTATGTCGAGCGCCGCGCCCGCCCGCGCCGCGTTGCCCGTTGCGGGTTCGCGCGCAAGGCTGGGGACATGCTCAAGGACGCCTTCGCGGGCGACCTCACCGTCGCGGACGAGGGCCGCGTCGTGCGCCTCGCGGGCTGGGTCCACCGGCGGCGCGACCACGGCGGCCTCATCTTCCTCGACCTGCGCGATTCGCACGGCCTCGTGCAGGTGGTCGTCGATCCGGAGAACGCCACGGCGCACGCCGCCGCCCACCGCGTGCGCGCGGAATGGGTGATCGCGGTCGAGGGCGTGGTGCGCCGCCGCGCGCCGGAGACGGTGAACGCGGCCATGCCCACGGGCGAGGTCGAGGTCGCGCCGCAACGCGTGGAGGTGCTGAACGAGGCGCTCACGCCGCCCTTCGCCGTGAACGACGAGAGCGAGGTGGACGAGCTGGTGCGCCTGCGCCACCGCTACGTGGAGCTGCGCCGTCCCGGCGTGGCCGCGGTCATCCGCCTGCGCCACGAGGTGGTGCGCTTCATGCGCGGGTTCCTCTCGGCGCGGGGCTTCGCCGAGATCGAGACGCCCACGCTGATCAAGTCCACGCCCGAGGGGGCGCGCGACTTCCTCGTGCCCTCGCGCCTGCGGCGGGGGGAGTTCTTCGCCCTGCCGCAATCGCCCCAGATCCTGAAGGAGCTGCTCATGGTGGGCGGCTTCGAGCGCTACTTCCAGATGGCGCGCTGCTACCGCGACGAGGACACGCGCGCCAACCGCGTGGCCGAGCACACGCAGCTCGACCTGGAGATGAGCTTCGTCGAGGAAGCGGACGTGATGGCGCTCGTGGAGGAGCTGTTCACGGAGGTGGCGGAGCGCTTCGGCGGGGGCAGGCGCCTCGCGCGCACGCCCTTCCCCCGCTTCGACTACGCCGACGCCCTGGCGCGCTACGGCACGGACCGCCCCGACCTGCGCTTCGGGCTGGAGTTCACGGACGTGGGCGAGGCCGTGCGTGATTCGGAGTTCCAGGTGTTCGCGCGGGCGCTGGCCGAAGGCGGCGTGGTGCGCGCCGTGCGCGTCCCCGGGCAGGCGGAGATGCCGCGCCGCGCCATCGACGCCCTCGTCGAAACGGCGCGCGGCGGCGGGGCCAGGGGTCTCGCCAACGTGGGCTTCCTCGCGGGCGGTGAGCTGCGCTCCCCCATCGCGCGCTTCCTCTCCGCGGAGGAGACGGCGCGGCTGCGCGCCCTCACGGGGGCGGCGGACGGCGACATGCTCTTCCTCGTCGCCGACCGCGCGGAGGTGGCGGCGGCCTCGCTCGCGCTCGTGCGCGCGGAGCTGGGGCGGCGGCTCGACCTGATCGACCGCGACGTCCTCTCCTTCGCCTGGGTCACGGGCTTTCCCCTGCTCGAATGGCGGCCCGAGGAGGGGCGCTGGGACGCGACGCACAACCCCTTCTGCGGCTTCGTCGAGGAGGACGCGCCCCTGCTCGAGCGCGACCCCGGGGCGGTCCGTTCGAAGCAGTACGACCTCGTGCTGAACGGCGCGGAGATCGCGGGTGGCTCCGTCCGCATCCACCGCCGCGCCGCGCAGGAGCGGGTGTTCCGGCTGATGGGCTACGACGACGCGGAGATGCGGACGCGCTTCGGCGTGCTGCTCGACGCGCTGGAGTACGGCGCGCCGCCCATGGGGGGCATCGCCTCCGGCATCGACCGCGTGCTCATGGAGCTGACGGGCACGGACAACATCCGCGACGTGATCGCCTTCCCCAAGGCCTCCTCGGGCGGCGATCCGCTCATGGACGCGCCCCGGCCGGTGAGCGACGAACAGCTGGCGGAGCTGGGCCTGCGCCTCGCGCCGCCCGCTTCGGGGTAAAGGCCGCGGGCGCGGGCGCTGGAGCGCTCCCGCCGCCTGCTCTATCGTCTACCGCATCGCGCGTCGGGAGGGACCATGTCGAATCGCACGCTGGGGCTGATGATGGGCGGCGTCGTCCTGCTCATCGTGGCGGTGGCGATCGTGTTCGTGTTCGTGGTGGCCGGCGGCGACGGCGGCGACGACGACACCGCGCCCGTCTCGACCGACCCGACCGCCACGACTGACCCGACTGCCGTGACCGACCCGACGGAGAGTCCCGCGGGGGACGGCGACGCCGCCTCCACGCCCGCCGCCACGGAGGCGGCGCGCGGCGACGGCGAGCGCGTGAGCGGCATCTGCGGCGAGAACCGGCTCATCACCTTCGGCAGTGACCCCGCCACCGTGCTCGACCCCATCCAGGTGGGCGACGCCGACACCGCCGTCTACGTGACCGAGATCTTCGGCGGCCTCGTCACGCTCGACCTCGACCTGAACGTGCAGCCCGACATCGCCGAACGCTGGGAAGTGTCGGACGACGGCATGGTCTACACCTTCTTCCTGCGCGACGACGCGGTCTTCCACAACGGACGCCGCGTGACCGCCGAGGACTTCAAGTACAGCTTCGAGCGGGCCGCCGATCCGGCCAACTTCTCGCCCACGGCGCGCGACTACCTCGGCAACATCGCGGGCGTGCTGGACAAGCTGGGCGGCAGCGCGGACGAGGTGCGCGGCGTGCGCGTGATCGACGAGTCCACGCTCCGCATCGAACTGCTGCGGCCCATCAGCTACTTCCTGCAGGAGCTCACCTACACCGTGGCCTTCGTGGTGGACCGCGAGCAGGTGGAGGACGATCCGCGCGGCTGGACGCGTAACCCCGTGGGCACGGGGCCGTTCCGGCTGAAGTCGTGGCGGCCCCTGGAGGAGCTGGTGCTCGTGCCCCACGAGCGCTACCACCTGGGCCCGCCGAAGCTGGACGAGGTGGTGTTCCAGCTGGGCGGCGGCTCGCTGCTCACGCGCTTCGAGAACGATGAGATTCACGTCAGCCCCGTGCCGGCCACCGAGCTGCCGGGCGTGCTCAGCGGGGAGAGCGACCTGAGCGACCTCTACCGGCCCGCGCCGCAGCTCTCCCTCTCCTACCTGGGCATGAACGTGAACGAGCCGCCCTTCGACGATCCCCTCGTGCGGCAGGCCTTCGCGCTGGCCATCAACCGCGAGGCCATCAACGAGGCGCTCTACTTCAACGCCTTCCTCGTGGCCGACGGCATCGTGCCGCCCACCATGCCGGGCTACGCCGCGGACGTCAGCAGCTATCCGTACGATCCGGAGCGCGCGGCGGAGCTGCTGGCGCGCTCGCGCTACGCCGGGAACATGCCGCGCATCACCCTCACCTACAGCGGCAGCGGCGGCGATCCGCCCGATACCCTGCAGGCCTATCTGCAGCAGTGGCGGGACGCGCTCGGCGTGGAGGTCGAGCTCGAGGCCATCGAGTGGGCCGCCTACCTGCGCGAGCTGCGCCGCGGCACCATGCAGATGTACGGGGCGGGCTGGATCGCCGACTACCCCGATCCCGAGAACTTCATCGGCAAGCTCTTCGGCGGCGACAGCGAGACCAACCACACCGGGTACGCGAGCGAGCGCGTGGACGCCCTCCTGCGCGAGGCGGCCATCCTGGGGGACAACGAACGCCGCTACCAGCTCTACCGCGAGGCCGAGCAGATCGTCATCGACGACGCGCCCGTCATTCCCACCTTCTGGGGGATCGATCACTACCTCGTGCGCGACTGCGTGCTCAACTGGCCCGACGTGGGCACCATCGTGCCGAAGTACCGCCATATCGAGATCGACACCACGCGGGAGTAGCGGGGTGGGCCTGGGGCTCGCGGGCTACCTCGTCCGGCGGCTGCTGTGGGCCGTGCCCGTGCTGATCGCGGTCTCCATGCTGGTCTTCCTGGCGCTGCGTTTCACGCCCGGCGATCCGGTCGATACGCTGCTCGGCAACCGCTACGACGAGGAGCTGGCGGCCCAGCTGCGGGCCAGGTACGGCTACGACCAGCCCATCCCCGTGCAGTACGTGAAGTACGTACAGAACCTCCTGCAGGGCGATTTGGGCGTTTCCACGAAGCATGTGGACTTTTCCGTGGCGGAGGTGATCCTTCCGAAGATTCGCGTCTCCGCCGCGATGGGGATCATGGCCGTGGTCGTCGGCTTCGGGCTTGGCATCCCGATCGGCGTCTTCGCCGCCCGCAGACGGGGTTCGTTCCTCGACCCGCTCACCATCGGCTCCTGGCTCCTGCTCGACTCCATTCCCGTGTTCGTCGTGGTGCCCTGGGCGATGTGGCTCTTCGCGCTCACGCTTGGCTGGGTCAACCTCTCCTACGGGGGCGTCTTCCACCCCAACATCATCCTGCCGGTGCTGCTCATCTCCCTGCCCGGGGTGGCGGGCGTGGCGCGGATCATGCGCGCCTCCATCATCCAGGTGATGGGGGAGGACTACCTCCGCACGGCGCGGGCCAAGGGACTGCGCGAGTGGACGGTCGTCACCCGCCACCTCATGCGCAACGCCCTGCTGCCCATGATCACGGTCATCGGGCTGGCGTTGCCGGGCATCTTCGCGGGCGCGCTCTTCACCGAGCTGCTCTTCGGCATCCCGGGCGTTGGGCGCGAGTATCTCGAGGCCCTGCTGGCGCGCGACTACGACGTGGTGCTGGCGCTGGTGCTCTTCGGCTCGGCGCTCTTCGTGTTCGCCAACATCGCCGTCGACATGGCCTATGGCTTCATCGATCCGCGCGTGCGCGTGGGCGCGGCGCGGGAGACGGGCTAGCGATGGCGATGCGGGTTGATTCCATCGAGACGGGTGCCCTGGAGCAGGCCCGGCCCCGGCGGCTGCAGCTGCTCCGCCAGCTGGCGCGCAAGAAGATCGCCATCGTCGCCCTCGTCTGGATCGTGATCTTCTACGGGGCCGGGTTCTTCGCGCCCCTGGTCGCGCCCCACGATCCCAACCGCCAGGAGCTTTCGGTTGAGGCCCGCCTGCAGAGCCCCTCCGGCGAGCACCTGCTGGGCACCGACCGGCTGGGGCGCGACATCCTCTCGCGCGTCATCTACGCAGCCCGCACGACGATGCTGTTCACGCTCATCGTGACCCTTTCGGGCAGCCTGTTCGTGGGTCTGGGGCTGGGACTGCTGGCGGGCTACCGCGGCGGCTGGGTGGACGCCGCCATCATGCGCGTGGGCGAGGTGCTGGCCGGCATCCCCGGGCTGCTCATCATCCTCGCCATCTCCGCCGCCTTCCGCCCCCGCATCAACGACGCCGCCTTCTGGCTCAAGGACAACTCCTTCCTGGGCGACGACGCGCGCCCCATCGTGTTTTTCCTCGTCATCGTGGCGGCGACCATCCTCTTCAGCTGGGTTGGCTCCGCCCGCATCGTCCGCAGCCAGGTGCTGGCCATCCGCGAGCAGGAGTACGTGCTGGCGGCCGAGGCGCTGGGCGCCTCCACCTGGCGGCTGCTCCTGCGCCACGTGCTGCCGGGCGTGCTCCCCATCTTTCTCGTGGGCCTTTCCGGGGGCATGGCGGGCATCGCCGGGACCGAGATGGCGCTGAGCTGGCTGGGACTGGGCGTCGATCCGTCCACGCCGAGTTTCGGCAGCCTCCTCTTCGAGGCGCGCGGCGTGCGCACCTTCCAGGAGTTCCCCCACCTGCTGCTGGGCGCGGGCATTCCCGTCGTCCTCTTCTTCTTCGCCTGGAACCTGTTGGGCGATGCGCTCGTCGATCTGGCGGAGCCGCGCACGCGCGGGCGCTGATGCGGGCCAGCGCAACGGCGGAATGCCGTATACTCGCGGGACGGAGGCGCGTCAGCCGGTGAAGGTCACGCTTGAACGGCTCCCCGAGAGCCGCGTGCAGCTCGAGATCGAGGTGGAGCCCGACCGGCTGGAACGGTCGCTGGACGCCGCCTACAAGCGGCTCGTGCCGAAGCTGCGCGTCCCCGGCTTCCGCCCGGGCAAGGCCCCCCGCCCCGTCGTTGAGCGCATGCTGGGGCGCGAGGAGCTCATCCGCGAGGCGCTCGAGTCGCTGCTGCCCGACGTCTACCGCGAAGCCGTCGAGGGCGAGGACGTGGACGCCATCGCCCCGCCCGAGATCGAGGTGCTCGAAACCGAGCCCGTGCGCTTCAAGGCGACCGTGCCCGTGCGCCCCACGATCACGCTGGGCGACTACCGCGCCATCCGCCTCGACCCCGAAACGGTCGAGGTCACGGACGAGATGTTCGCCGAGCAGATGGCGCTCATCCGGCGGCGCTTCGCCACCATCGCCCCCGTCGAGCGCGGCGCGCAGTGGGGCGACATCCTCACGGCGGACATCATGGGCACGGTGGACGGCGCGCCCCTCGTGCAGGACGAGGACGTGGAGTTCCAGCTGAACGAGGGCCAGCGCCTGCTCTTGCCCGGCCTCGCCGAGGAGTTCCTGGGCATGGAGGCGGAGTCGGAGAAGGCGGTCGAGCTGCCCGTGCCCGACGATTTCCCCGGGCAGGCGCGCGGCGGGACCGCCTCCCTCACGCTCGCCCTGAAGGCGGTGAAGGAGGAGGAGCTGCCGGAGGAGGACGATGACCTCGCGCGGCAGGTGAACGCCGACGAATTCGAGACCATCGACCAGCTGCGCGAGCGCGTGCGCGCCGACCTGCTGGAGACGCTCCAGCGGCGCGCCGACGAGGCCTATCGCCTTCAGGCGGTGGACGAGCTGGTGGAGCGCTCCGGCGTCGAGTACCCGGCGGTGCTGCTCGACCGCGAGGTGGACGAGCTGATCCGCGAGACGCACGGGAGCGACGCGCGCGCCTTCCAGGCCCACCTCGCGCAGGTCGGCCAGACGCCCGCCGAGTTCCGCGAGTCGTACCGCGAGCCCGCCGCGCACCGCCTGCGCCGCTCGCTCGTGCTCAGCGAATTCGGCCAGGCCGAGGGCGTCGGCGTGAGCGAGGAAGAGGTGGCGGAGCGCCGCGAGGAGATGCTGAAGCCCCTCGGCGAGAACGCCGCCGCCATGCGCAACGTGTTCGAGAGCGAGCGCGGGGCGGCGGGCATCCGCCAGGACCTGCTGACGAACAAGACGCTGGACCGGCTGCGCGCCATCGCCGCCGGAGAGGTCGCCGATGATGGCGAAGCCGCCGATGACGCCGAGGCCGCGTCCGAACCCGTGGTGGCAGCCGACGCCGCCGATGACGCCGACGCTGGCGAGGCCGAACCCGCATCCGAACCCGCGGCAGACGCGGACGCCGCCCCCGAGCCCGAAGCATCGAACGAGGAGCACGCCGAGTGAGCCAGCCCAGCGCCATCGTCCCCATGGTGGTCGAGACGGGGCCGCGTTCGGAGCGCGCCCTCGACATCTTCTCGCTGCTCCTGAAGGAGCGCATCATCTTCCTGGGCACGCCCATCGACGACCAGGTGGCGAACCTCATCGTGGCCCAGCTGCTCTTCCTGCAGCGCGAGGACCCGGAGCGCGACATCAGCCTCTACATCCACTCCCCCGGCGGCGTCATCCCGGCGGGGCTGGCCATCTACGACACGATGCAGCTGATCGAGCCCGCCGTCTCCACCATCGCCGTGGGGCAGACGGCCTCCATGGCCTCGGTGCTGCTGGCGGCGGGCGCGAAGGGCAAGCGCTACGCCCTGCCCAACGCCACCGTGCACATGCACCAGGCGCTGGGCGGCGCGCGCGGGCAGGCGCGCGACATCGAGATCGCCGCCCGCGAAATCCTTCGCAACAACGAGATCATCCGCGACATCATCTCCGCCCATACCGGCCAGGAAGTGGCCAGGGTGCAGGAGGACTTCGACCGCGACTTCTACCTCGACGCCGGGGGCGCACGCGACTACGGCTTCGTGGACGAGCTGCTGGAGCAGCAGCAGGGCGCCACGCCGGGCGCCGGCGCGGACGCCTGACATGGCCCCCCGCCCCCCCAAGCGCGCGCAGTACCACTGCTCCTTCTGCGGCAAGGCCCGCGACCAGGTGCGCCGCCTCATCGCCGGCCCCGGCTCCGTCTACATCTGCGACGAATGCATCGCCCTCTGCCGCGAGATCATCGAGGAGGAGTCCGGGGAAGGCGGCGGCGGCGGCGCGAAGAAGCCCGCCGCCCGCGAGTCCGCCGGGGGGGAGGCCGTCGCCAGCGTGCCCTCCCCGCGCGAGATCCACGAGCACCTCGACGGCTACGTCATCGGGCAGGATGCGGCCAAGAAGGTCCTCTCCGTGGCCGTCTACAACCACTACAAGCGCATCAACGCCGGGCGCGACGACGAGGTGGAGCTGGAGAAATCGAACATCCTGCTGGTGGGGCCCACGGGCGTGGGCAAGACGCTGCTGGCGCGCACGCTGGCGCGCTACCTCGACGTGCCCTTCTCCGTGGCCGACGCCACCGCGCTCACGGAGGCGGGCTACGTGGGCGAGGACGTGGAGAACATCCTCCTGCACCTCATCCAGGCGGCGGACTTCGACATCCCCAGGGCCGAGCGCGGCATCATCTACATCGACGAGATCGACAAGGTCGCGCGCAAGGCCGACAACCCCAGCATCACGCGCGACGTTTCCGGCGAGGGCGTGCAGCAGGCGCTGCTCAAGATCATCGAGGGCTGCGTGGCCAACGTGCCCCCCCAGGGCGGGCGCAAGCACCCCCATCAGGACTTCCTGCAGATCGACACCTCCAACGTGCTCTTCATCTGCGGGGGCGCCTTCGAGGGGCTGGAGACCAACGTCGAGCGGCGGCTCAAGCGCGACCAGGTGAGCCTCGGCTTCCGCGCCGAACGCAGCTTCCGCGGCCCCGAACGCACCGACCAGCTCCTCGCCCACGTCACCCACGACGACCTGCTCGACTACGGCCTCATCCCCGAATTCATCGGGCGCCTCTCCCTGCTCGTGTCCCTCACCTCGCTCGACCGCGACGACCTCGTGCGCGTGCTCACGGAGCCGCGCAACGCCCTCGTGCGCCAGTTCGAGCGCTACCTCGAGATGGACGGCGTCGAGCTCGGCTTCACCGACGACGCCCTGCGCGCCGTCGCCGATGAGGCCGTCCGCCTGAAGACGGGCGCGCGCGGCCTGCGCACCGTGCTCGAGGACCGCCTCGTGGACGTGATGTACGAAATCCCCAGCCGCGACGACATCGACCGCTGCGTGGTCAATGCGGAGACGGTGCTGAAGCGCCAGCGCCCGGTGCTCATGGCGAAGGGCGGCCAGACGGTCGAGCTGGAGAGCGCGGACGCCCGCGCGGAGATGCGGGGCGAATCTGCCTAGGCGCGCGTCCGCCGTTGACGGTGCGCGCGTCCGCCGGTACAACCCCATTGGCGCCACCGCGCCCGGAGCCTGTGTGAAGCTCACCCCCCCCCCCCCCCCCTTATGGTAAGTTATGCGCTGAGACTGGCCGCGCTCGCGCTGCTGGGAGGGGCGCTCATCGCGGGGAGCGGCGGCGCCGCCGCCCAGACGGCGACGCCCTGCACCCTCAGCGGCCCCGTCGTCAGCCTTCAGACGTACGTGGCCGGCACGGCCATCGCCGCCACCGGCGTCAACCCCGGGATCACCTTCCCCACGGCCACGGTCACCACGGGCTGCACGGCGCCCATCGTCTACACCCTCAGGCCCATCGCCACCGCGGGTTCCACCGGCATGAACGTGCCCGGCCTCACCTTCAACGGGAGCGCCACGCCGCGCCCCACGCTCACGGGCATGCCCACGGCCCCGACGGGCTTCTCCGATACGCACGCGGTCGCCTACACCGCTACGGGCGCGAACGGCTCGACCGCCACCGCCTACTGGTACATCACCATCGAGGCCGACAGCACGCCATCGTTCGCGGAAACCTCGTACGAGAAAACCTTCTACGTGGACCGCTACGAACTGTGGCGCACGCCGCTGGTCACGGGCGGCAACCATCGCTCGAACCGCCGCCAGTACTCGATCCTGGACCCTGTCTCGGGAATGACAGCAACCCTGCCAACCGGCCTGAAGTTCTGGCCGAACGGCGAGCAACTGAGCGCCATGTCCCCCTCCGCGAACTCGGGCACGCCCCAGATGTCGACGTTCGCGGCGGTGGCGGAGGCGGACTACACCCTCAAATTCACGGACGCCGACGGCGACTTCGACACCACGACGCTCAAGCTCACGGTGGCGGAACGCACCAGTCCGGACTTCTTCGAGGACTCCGTCAGGGTTCACTGGATACTCAACGGGAAGGCCCGGAACTCCATCGCCAGCCTCAATCAGGTTGTCCTGCAGGGCGCGGGCGGACCGGGCACGACCTACGCGCTCAGCGGCACGCTGCCGGCCGGGCTCTCCTGGACCGCGGCCACGCGCGTCATCGCCGGTCCCCCCACCGAGGCCGGAACCTTCCCGCTCACGCTCACGGCCACGGACAGCAACGGCGTGACCGATACGCAGTCCGTCACCATCATCGTGTCGCCGACGACCGCCCCCTGGTTCAGGGGCCTCACGCGGCGCGCGACCGACTGCACGACGGTCAGGATCGGCTGGGCGGCCCCGCAGGGGGGCAACCCGGCGGAAACCGGCTGGATGAGCCCGACGATCACCGGCTACCGCATCGAGGGCAAACAGCGCGGCGTCGACGGCGGCTGGGGTCTCGTCGCGGAGGTCTCGGGCTCCACGACCAGCTACACCCACTCCGGCCTGCCGCCCGGCTCGCAGTGGTCCTACCGCATCCGGGCGCTCACGGCGGGCGGCGTGAACCCGTGGACCCTCGAGATCCTCGCGTCCACGAACTACAACGACAGCAGACCCTGGCGCGCGCTGGAGGTGGGCATGGTGCTCCCCCGCTACTTCCGGGGACCTAACGGAGGCCAGATCTCGCGCTACCAGTGGTACCGCTCGCCGGATCAGGCGACGCCGGACTGGACGCCCATCGCGGGCGCCACCGAGGGGTTCTACGAGGTCACCGACGCCGACGTTGGGCAGCTCTTCGCGATCGAATATCCGACCGAAGAGTTCTACATCTCGTGGTCCTCGATACGCCTTCTGGTGGGGGCGCCAACTCCACTGACGGGCTCCTACGATCCGGTCATCCCGGACGACTCCCCGTCCTTCGCCGCGACCGGCGAGCGCATCGCGGAGCCGCCCGAAACCGTCAACATCCAGCTGCCCTCGGCCACGGGCGGCAGCGGAACCGTCGTCTACACGCTCAGCCCCGACCTGCCCGACGGCCTCGCCTTCGACGCGGACGACCTGACCATCACGGGCGCGCCCCCGGCGGACTGGACGGGCGACTACACCCTCACCGCCCGCGACGCCGACTGCGACGTGGGCGCCTACGCGCTCGCCATCGGCCCCGAACCGGTCGTGGAGGATCCGGAACCGGAACCGAAGCGGTTCGTCCCGCTGGAGCCGTACGGCCTCGTCACCATCACCGTGGCCGAGGAGGGGGACGCGCCGGAGGACGCCGAGTACGGCATCCGCCTCGGCTGCGGCTTCTCCACGTTCACGCCCGCCTTGGCCGCTGGCGAGAGCTACGACGCCTGGGTGGTGGCGGGCAGCCTCTGCGCGCTGACGATGACCGACCGGCAGGGCGCGTGGGACGTGCGGGGCGAGTTCCGCGATCGCCTCATCCGGCAGGAGCGCAGCGCCGTCACCCTCACCGCCCGCTTCCCCACGGCCGGGCAGCCGGACGAACAGCTCGAGGGGCGGCTGGTGGCGGGCCTGACCGTCGTGCGCTGGCGGGGCGCGGCGCGGCCCATCGCGGACGCCGTGGCGGACCTCACGCTGCGCGTGACCGCCGTCTACCGGTGGGAGGCGGCCACGCAGACGTGGCTTTCCTGGTTCCCCGACGCGGAGGACCTCGGCGTGAACACGCTGGATACGTTCGAGCCGGGCGGCATCTACTTCATCTTCGCCGAAGAGCGGGAGGACGCCGCCGCGCCCTAGGAGTGCGAGCGCGCGTCCGGCTCGTCGGCGGTCACGCCGTCGGCGTGGAGGCGGGCGATCTCGTCGTCGTCCAGCCCCAGCAGCTCGCGGAAGACGTAGCGGTTATGCTCGGCGAAGCCGGGCGCGGGCAGGCGCGCGTGGCCGGGCGTGCGGGGCAGGCGCCAGGGTGGCGTCTCCACATCCCACGTGCCCGCGTCGGGATGCGTCTGCGGCGACCACGCCCCCCGCGCCCGCAGCTGGGGGTCGCTCATCACCTCGGGGATGGTGAGCACGGCCCCGGCGGGCACGCCCGCGCGCTGCAGCAGGTGCATGGCCTCGTAGTGGCCGATGCGCGTGGTCCAGCCCTCGACGACGGGGTCGAGTGCGCGTTCGTTCGCCTTGCGCGCCGCCATCGTGGCGAAACGCTCGTCATCGGCCAGTTCCGGCTGGCCGATGACGCCGCAGAGGGCGGCGAACTGGGCGTCGTCCTCGCAGGCGATGGCGATCCAGCGGTCCTCGCCCGCGCTGCGGTAGACGCCGTGGGGGGCGAACCGCGGATGCGTGTTGCCCGCGGGCGGGCGCAGCTGGCCGTTCATGCCGTAGTCGACCACGAATTCGCCCACGAAGTTGGTCAGGTTCTCGCGCTGGGCGAGGTCGATGAAGACGGCCTCGCCGGTGCGCTCGCGCTGGCGCAGGCCCAGCGCCACGGCCCCGGGCACGGCCACGCCCGAGGCCGGATCGCCGTAGCTGAAGCCCGTCTTCAGCGGCTCCCCGCCCTCGTAGCCGGAGACGGAGACGAGCCCCGCCAGCTGCTCCACGTTCGTGCCGTAGGTGACGTAACCCGATTCGGGGCCGGTCTTGCCGTGGCCGGGCATGGAGAGGTAGACGATGCGCGGGCTGGCGGCGCGCACCGCCTCGAAGCCGAGCCCGAGGCCGTCCATCACGTTGGCGCGGTAGTTCTCCACGAGCACGTCGCTGCGGGCACAGAGGCGCAGGAGCAGGTCGCGGCCCTCCTCCCGGCGCAGGTCGAGGGCGGCGGCGTACTTGTTGCGGTTGTTGTGGTTGAAGTAGGCGGCGCGGTTGTACCAGCGCGGGGCCGTGCGCGGGATGCCGCCCAGCCCGCGCAGCAGGTCCCACTGGCGCGGCCCCTCGATCTTGATGACCTCGGCCCCGTAGTCCCCCAGCAGGCGCGTGCCCAGCGGCCCCGCCCACACCATCGTCAGGTCCACCACGCGAATGCCCGCGAGGGGCGCGGGCGCGACGCTCACGGCGGCCCCGCCAGCCGCGCGAGGCTGGGCGGCCCGCGCCATTCGCCGCCGTCGTCGAGCCGCACGCGCAGCGTCGCGCCCGTGGCCGTGACCGTTCCGCGCACGCGCGCCCCCCGCGGCGGGAAGGCCACGCGCTCCGGAGCCTCGACGCGCGCGCCCGCGGGGAAGGCCGCGGCGGCGGTGCGCTCCAGCGCCTCCGTGCGCCTGCCGATGGCGCGCGCCAGCGCCTGCAGTTCGGCGAAATCGGGCGTGCGCTCCACCAGCCGCCGCGCCTCGCGCGCGCTCGCGGGGGCGGCGGCGGGGGCGACCGCGGCGGGCGCGGGGATGGCCTCCTCGCCGCCCGCCGTCATTGCCCGCGCCACGAAGCGCTTCGCGCGCCGCGCCACCACGGCGGAGAGCTCATGCAGCAGGACGGGGTCGTCGCAGCCCTCGAAGAAGGCCACGGCCCGCGCCAGCGCGCTCACGCCGCCGTCCCCGAGGCGGCGGCGATGCGGGCCTCGTCCAGCCCCGCGCCGGCGAGCACGGCGTGCGTGTGTTCCCCCAGCAGCGGCGCGGGGCCGTCGCGCCAGGCGTCGGGGCCCATCCACCAGGGCGGCCCCGGATGGACGGCCTCGCCCGCGACGGGGTGCTCGATGCGGCGCAGGAAGCCGCGCGCCGCCAGCTGCGGGCTTTCCAGCAGGTCGGCCATGGTGTGGATGAAGGTGACGGGCGCGCGGTGCTCGCCGCCCGCCGCGTAGGCCTCCTTCCGGCGCACGCCCGCCGCCCAGCCGACCACCTCCGCCATCAGCTCGTCGTCGTGCTGGCGGCGCGCCTCCGCCGTGGCGAAGCGCTCGTCGTCGAGCCATTCGGGGTGCCCCGTCATGCGCGCGAAGTTGGGCCAGTTGCGCGCCATCACGTGCACGCCCACCTGCCCGTCGAGGCAGGGGTAGACGGCCATGAAGCCCGACATCAGGTTGCCCCGGCGCGCCGCCCGCCAGACGCCGTTGTAGGAGTAGAAGGGCACGCCCGCCTCGAGGATGGGGGCCATGCAGTGCTGCACGCTCACGTCCACGTGCTGGCCCTCGCCGTCGCGTTCGGCGGCCAGCAGGGCGAGGTTCGCCGCGGAGAAGGCGTTGAGCCCGCCCTGGTAGTCGGCCTGGTAGCCGCCGTTCTTCACGGGCCCGCCCTCCTGCGTGCCCGTGAGGAACATCTGGCCGCCCATGGCGAAGGCGATGAGGTTGTTGGAGCGGTGGTCCGCGTAGGGGCCGTCCTGCCCGTAGGCGGTGATGGAGACGAGCACGAGCCGCGGATTCACGGCGCGCAGCCGCTCGTGGTCCAGGCCCAGCGCGCGGGCGTCGGCGGGCCGGTGGTTCTCGATGAGCACGTCCGCGTTCGCGGCCAGCCGCGCCAGCGCCTCCTGCCCCGCCGGAGTCGTGAGGTCGAGCGTGACCGAGCGCTTGCGCGTGTTCAGGTAGAGGAAGAGGGCGCTGGTTTCGGGGTGGGGCACGCCGTCGCGGAAGGGGCCGTGGGCGCGGGCGAGGTCGCCATCCGGCGGCTCGACCTTGATCACGTCCGCGCCGTAGCCCGCGAACAGCCGCCCGCAGTAGGGCGCGGAGACGAAGTTCCCCACCTCCAGCACGCGCACGCCGTCGAGGGGCGGGGGCATGGCGCCGCTAGGGCCGCGAGGGGAGTTCGACCTGCACGTTCCCGCGCACGGAGGGCTGGCCGTCGGCCAGCGTCACCACCTCGAGCTCGACCACGTTGCGGCCGTCCTCGCGGCGCTTGTCGACGACGCGGCCCGCGAGCGTGAGGGGCTTGCCCGCGATGTCGGGCCGCCGGAAGGCGACGCGCACGCTGCGCAGGTTGGCCCCGGGGCCCGCCCACGCGCCCACGTAGTTCGCGATCCAGGAGAGCTTGAGCAGGCCCGGCACGAGCGCGCCGCCGAAGCCCATGCGCCGCCCGGCCTCGGCGTCCCCGAAGGCCGGATTGGTGGGGTTGTCGCGCCCGAAGAACTCGACCGCCTGGTCCTCCGTGGGGAGCCGCTCGAGCGGTTCCAGTTCCTCGTCGGGGGCGATGTCCTCGAAGTAGCGCTGGCTCACGACTGGGGCCGGTCGAACTGCGTGATCGTGCGCAGCGAGGCGGCCGCCTCCTCTCCCGCGGCGTTCAGATACGCGGTCTGGAACATGACGAGCACGCTGTAACCGTAGCGCCCCCCCAGCCGGTCGCGCACGTCGATCAGGCGCGTCACCGCCCGCAGCGGCTCCTCCAGCCGGATGGGGCGGCTGAACGTCCATTCCGTCTGCGTGAGGATGCCGCTGGAGAGCACGCGCGGCGAGAGGTCCTCCGGCAGGCGCGGCTCCAGCATGGCGAGGATGTAGGGCGGCGCGACGCCCGTGCCGTCCGCCCAGCGCGGATCGGCGTCGCCCAGCAGCTCGCGCATGCGGCGCGCGTCCGCCGTGCGCGGGACCACCTCGATGGGGTCGCTGGCGCGCCCGATCATGGCGCGGTGCTCGTCGGTAATGCGGCTTTCCTGGACGTCGCTCACGGTTGCTCCGGCGGCGGGCTAGCGGGGCAGCCCCACCATGATTTCGTCGTTCTCGATGCGCACGGGATAGGTCTGGATGTCCTCCGCCCCCATGTTCCAGAAGAAGAGCTTCGACTGCAGCCGCCCCAGCAGGGGGTGGGCCGCGTTGAACTCGCTGCTGAAGGGCTGGCGCACGGCCTTGCCCGTGGTCGTCTCGAAGCGCGCGCCGTGGAAGGGGCACATGACGCAGCCGTCGCGCACCGGCTCGGGCCGGATGGGCGCGCCGGGGAAGCTGGCCAGGGGCAGGCGCGCGTGGGGGCAGAGGGCGGTGAGCGCGCGCGCCTCCTCGCCCTCCCGCACGATGGCCACGCGCAGGCTGCGCAGGCGCACCTCCGTGGCCACGCCGTCGGGGAAGGCGCGCAGGGGCCCGGCGCTGGCCCACGCCGTCATGCGTTCGTGGGGGATGATGCTCTTCGCCTTCACCGGCAGGGGCGGGTCGATGCCGAGCAGCGGCGCGGCCACGATCTGCATGAGGCCGCCGGAGACGAGCCCCGCGATCAGCAGGAAGATGCCCGTGCCCAGCCCGCTGGACACGGTCTCCGCGTCGCCCGGCGCGACGATCAGGATGATGCCGCCCACGATCAGGGCGATCGTGGCGATGCCCCACGTCCCCAGGATCGAAACGCCCACGAACGCCAGCGCGATGGACACGGCCTACCCTCCCGCGGGCGGATCGTACGCGCCCGCCCGCGCCCGCGCAAAGCGCCTCCCCCGCCGCCGCGCCCCGTGGCCGCGCACGCCCTCAGTCGAGCCCGTGGTAGCCGCGCCGGAAATAGAGCAGCGGCACCTTGCCCGCGTCTGACGCCGCGCCCACGACGCGGCCCACGGCGATCACGTGGTCGCCGCCGGGCAGCAGCGATTCGAGCTCGCAATCGAGGTGCGCGATGGCCCCCGAGAGGATGGGGCTGCCGGTGCGGTCCGTGAACGTCTCGAAGCCGTCCAGCTCCGTTGCGGGGTCGCGCCCGGAGACGGCGAAGTGGTTGGAGGCCGCCTCCTGGCCGTGCGCCAGCAGGCTCACGGCGAACGCGCCGGAGGCGGGCACCATGCGTTCCAGGTGGTTCCCCCGCTGGATGCACACGAGCACGAGCAGGGGGTCGATGGAAAGGGTGGAGAAGCTGGAGGCGGTGATGCCGTAGACCAGCCCCTCGTGCGCCGCCGTGAGCACCGTCACGCCCGTGGCCCAGGAGGCGAGCGCGTTCTTGAAGGCCTCCGCGTCGACCGCGGCCCCGGCGCTCACGCGTTCTCCAGCGCCGGGCCCATGTCCCACACGGCGTGGGCCGAGACCTCGCTGAAGTAGCGGCCCATGGGCAGCCCCGCCAGGATCTGGTCCATCTCGGCGGGGTCGGCCACGTCGAAGATGGCCAGCACGCCGCTGCCCGTCTCGCGGTAGATGGCCTTGATTTTGCCCTGGTCGCGGAGCGCCTTCGCCGCCTTCAGCTGTTCGGCGACGATCGTCTGCCAGGCGCTGGCGTCGAGGTCGGGGGGCTGCCTCGACACGAGCCGAACCGAAAACAGCACTGGCTGCCACCTCTCCATCCGGGTCCGCCGCGCCCGGCGCCGCCCGGCGTGTTGCGCGCAGGCTACCGCACGGGCGGCGGGGAGCGCCAGCGGCTAGCATGGCCGCGTGCCCCCCGCACGCCCCCTCGTCACCTTCGACATCGACGGCGTGCTCTGCCGCCCGCCCTTCGGCATCAACCCGGGCGGGCCGAGCGCGCGGTCCCGCGAGCCGGTGCGCTTCCCCCGCCTCTCGTGGCCCGTGGAGCGCTGGTTCTACGGCTGGCGGCGGCCCATGCCGGGCGCGCCCGAGGGCTGCCGCGCCATCGCCGCGCGCTTCGCCATCGCCGCCGTCTCGGCCCGCGCCGAATCCACCCGCGGCGTCACGGAGGCGTGGCTGGCGCGCGAGCTGGGGGCCTCGCCGCCGCTCCATCTGCGCCCCACCTGGCGCGAACGCTCCTCGGCCTTCAAGGCGCGCGTCATCCCCGCGCTGGAACCGCTGGCGCACTTCGAGGACGACCCCAACACGGCCCTCCTCCTGGCGGAGCGCATCCCCTGCGTCTTCCTCGTCGACTGGCCCCGCAACCGCGGCGTCGAGCGCCCCAACGTGCACCGCATCGGGCGCATCGCCGAGGCGCTGCCCCTGCTGGAGGAGGCCGCCGCCCGCGGCTAGCCGCCCGCCATCTGCGTCTGGAAGGTGGCGAGGTCGAAGTAGTCGCGCCAGGAGGCGATCCGGCCGTCGCGCAGCTCGAACACGCCCATCACGGGCAGGGCCACGGCGTTGCCCCCGGCGTCGAAGCGGTCGATGCGCTCCGTCATCACGGTGTCGCCCTCGGCCACGAGGTTGAGCACCTCCCAGCCCTTGCTGGTCATCATGCCCGCCATGCCGGAGAGGGCGGCGGCGATGGCGTCGCGCCCCGTGATCGGCTCCATGGGGATGTTGTGGTAGAAGGCGTCCTCCGTGAAATAGGCGGCGATGCGCCCCCCGTCGAGCGCGGGCGCGTCCCATTCCGCGCAGAAGTTCCGCACGATTTCGGCGTTGTCCATGTCCCTCACTCCTCTTCGCGGATGGCGCGATGCAGCAGCATCAGCGTGGTCGTGACGGCGCGGCGGCGGGTGGCGGCCCGCCCCTGGCTCATCTGCGTCCGGAGCGAGAGCGCGCCGCCGTCGGGGCGGGCGACGGCCCCGTACATCGTCCCCGGCGGCTCGTCCCCGCGCGGCTCGTCGTCGGGCGCGCCCGTGAGCGCGACGCCCCAGTCGGCGCCGAAGCGCGCCCGCGCGGCCCGCGCCATGGCCTCCGCCGCGGCGGCGGAGACGGCCCCGTGCGCGTCGATGGCGGCGGCCTCCGCGAGCTGCGCCGCCGTGGACGCCAGCAGCCCGCCCGCGAAGGCCTCGCCCGCGTCCGGCGCGTCCGCGAGCGTGCCCGCGAGCAGCCCGCCACTGGCCCATTCCAGCGCCGCCGCCGTCTGGCCGCGCGCGCGCAGGGCGGCGACGACGACGCCCTCCAGCGTGTCCCCGTCGCGCCCCCAGACGGCGTCCCCGAAGATGGCGTCGAGCTCGCGCTCCACGGGTTCGAGGCGTTGGCGCGCCTCCTCGCGCGTGGCCGCCTTCGCGCCCAGGCGCAGGTGCACGCCGTCGGCGCGGGCGTAGGTGCCGAAGCCCACGCCCGGCGTGGCGAAGAGCGGCTTCGCCAGCTCGTCCACCGTGCCCTCGCCCACGCCCGCCGTCTTGATCGTGCGCGTCACCAGCACCGCACCGGAGCGCCCCTCCAGCGCGGGCGCGACCTCGCGCCGCCACATGCGCTCCATCTCCGCGGG
Source organism: Tepidiformaceae bacterium (assembly GCA_958295975.1). Taxonomy (GTDB): domain Bacteria; phylum Chloroflexota; class Dehalococcoidia; order Tepidiformales; family Tepidiformaceae; genus UBA2991. The sequence continues at coordinate 2,097,333 of OY282446.1, forward strand.
CACGCCCGGCATGGAGACGATGATGCGCCCGTCGCGCTCCGTCCACCAGCCCGGCGCGGTGCCGCGCGGATTGTCGAGCGCGCGCGCGGCGGGGATGAGCCACGCCTGCTTCACGTTCGCCTCGGGCATGGCGATGCCGCGCCGCGCGAAGAAGCCGCGCAGCAGCCGCTCCAGCTCCGCGTCCACATGCGGCGTCTCCCCCAGCAGGGCGCAGATGGCCTCGCGCGTGAGGTCGTCCTCGGTGGGCCCCAGCCCGCCAGTCGTGATCGTGAGGTCGGAGCGCTCCCGCGCGCGCGCCAGCGTCTCCGTGACGCGCCCCAGGTTGTCGCCCACCACGCTCGTGTGGTTCAGGTCGATGCCCAGTTCGGGCAGCTGGCGCGCGATCCAGGCGCTGTTCGTATCGACGATCTCGCCGAGCAGGATCTCGGTGCCGATAGCGACGATCTCGGCCTTCACGCGCGGAGTCTACGCGAGAGCGCGGCGGGCGCGCCCGCGCGGTCAGCTCAGCCCCGGCTGCGATTCCACGCATGGGCAATCAACATCCACGCGAACCACCCCGCCATGAGCCCGCCCGAGACGGGAAGGATATATGCCCAGTCCAGCATGCCGACAATCAGCGAGGCCACAACCGCCGCCGTCAGCCCGCCCACGAACGGCGCGATGAACATCCAGCCCCGCCACTGCATCAACGGGCGCCCGTTGATCTCATCGATCCCGTCGATCACCCGGTCGAACCAGTCCCGCATCCGGACTCCCGTCCGCTGGAGCATACCGCGCCACGTGACCCCTGCCGTGCGCGCTTCCCCGCCGCTCGGCGCGCGCCGTCCCGCCCCCGCCCCTGTAGAGTGCGCGGCCATGAATGGCGAGGCGCCGCTGGAGGCGCGCGTGCTCAACCTCGCGCGCGGCATCGCGGGGGCGTACGCCGCGCGCCAGCTGGCCGACCTCGGCGCGCGCTGCTCGTGGTGGCGCTGGGACGAGCCGCGCGCGGGCGACTGGCCGCCCTCCGACCTGTTGCGCGCCCACTTCGAGGCGGGCGTGGAGCTGCGCGACGAGCGGCTCGACCGCGAGGCGCTGCTGGCCGCCCTGCCCCGTCTCGCGCCGCGCTTCGACCTCGTGATCGCGGATTTCGCCCTGCCCGAGCTCGAGCCGGGGGCGCTGTTCGCGCGCCTGCGCCCCACGAACCCTGCCATCGTGGCGGCGAACGCCGACCACTTCGGGCGCGAGGGTCCGTATGCGCGCTGGGCGGGCGACGAGCTGACGGATTACGCGCTGGGCGGCTACTGGGCCATCGCGGGCGATCCGGCGCGCGAGCCGCTGCGCGTGCCCGGCCATCAGGCGCAGTTCCACGCGGGCCTGCAGCTGGCCCTCGCGGCGCTGGCCGCCCTGCGCCACGCGCGCTGCACGGGCGAGGGGCAGGAGGTCGAGGTGAGCGCCGCCGAGGCCATGCTGGGCGCGCACTGGAGCACGACCATCGCCTGGACGCACGAGGGGCGCGTCTTCCTGCGCGGCGGCTCCGACCTCGTGCGCGCGCAGGACGGCTGGGTGCACTTCTTCTCGCTGCTCATCCACCAGAACGTGCTGGTGCTGCTCGACCGCCCCGACCTGGCGGCGGACGAGCGCTACGCCACCATCCTCGGGCGGCGCGAGCGGCTGGGCGAAATCGAGGCCATCGCGCGCGAGTGGTGCGCCGCCCGCCCCATGGCCGACATCGTGGAGAAGGCGCAGGCGCTGCGTGTGCCCGTCGCCCCCGTGGCGGACGCGGTGGGGCTGCTGGCCGATTCCCAGCTGGCCGAACGGGGCTACTTCCGCGAGGTCGGCGGCGGGGCCATGCCCGGCGCGCCCTTCCGCTGGAGCGATCCCTGGCCGCAGGCGGACGCGCCCGACACGCTCGCGCGGGCGCGCGCCGCGCCGTCGCCGCCCGTGGTCGCGCCGCCGCCGCTGCTGGCGGTGGAGCGGCCCGCCGAGCCGTCGCCGCTCGCGGGGCTGCGCGTGATCGAGGTGACGAACAACTGGGCGGGGCCGCTCGCCTGCCGCCACCTCGCCGACCTGGGGGCGGAGGTGATCAAGATCGAGCTGGCCACGAGACCGGCCACGCGCGCCAGCCACTACCCGGGCCTCGACCCTGGCATGCGCCACTGGAACCGCTCCGGCTACTTCAACCAGATGAACCGCAACAAGCGTGACGCAGCCCTCAACCTGGCGACCGATCGCGGGCGCGCGCTCTTCCTCGAGCTGGCGGGGCGGGCGGACGTGGTCGTCGAGAACAACAGCGCGCGCGTCATGCCCAACCTCGGCCTCGGCTGGGAGCGGCTGCGGGAGGTCAACCCGCGGCTGGTGATGGTCTCCATCAGCGGCTTCGGGGCGACGGGCGCGCGGCGCGACTGGATCGCCTACGGCTCGAACATCGAGGCCGCCTGCGGGCTGGCCGCCGTCACCGGCTACGCGGACGACGAGCGCCCCTACCGCACGGGGTCGTTCGTGGCCGACCCCATCGCGGGCGGCCACGCCGCCATCGCCGCCCTCGCCGGGCTGGAGCGGCTGGCGCGCACGGGCCGCGGCTCGCACGTCGACATCGCCCTCACGGAGTCGGCCATGACGTTCATGGCAGCGGCGTTCGCGCACGTCCACGAACGCGGCGCGCCCATGCCCCGCCGCGGCAACGCCGAGCCCGACGCCGCCCCCGCGGGGGCCTTTCCGGTGGCGGGCCGCGACGACTGGATCGCCGTGGCCGTGCGCACGGAGGGGCAGTGGCGCGCCCTCTGCGCGCTGGCGGGCATGGAGGACCTGGCGCCGCTCGACGCCGCCGCGCGCGTGGCCCGCCGCCCCGAACTGGACGCGCGGCTGGCGGCGTGGACGGGGCCGCGCAGCCGCTTCGAGGCGGTGGAGGCGCTGCAGGGGGCGGGCGTGCCCGCCGCGCCCATCCTGCACAACTGGCAGCTGCACGCCGATCCCCACTTCCACGCGCGCGGCGCCTTCGTCCACATCGACCACCCCGACACGGGCGTCTATCCCTATCCGGGCTTCATGTGGCGCTTCTCGCTCACGCCGCCGTCGGTGCGGAGCGCGGCGCCGCGCTTCGCGGAGGGCAACGACTACGTCTTCGGGCGGCTGCTGGGGCTGGACGCGGCCGACATCGAGCGGCTGTACGCCGAAGGCGTGAGCGCGCGCGAGCCGGAGATGCCCGCGCCGCCCTTCGCCATCGCGCCCCTGACCACACCCTGAGGCGCGCGAGCCTGCTACCATCCGCCCCCGCAGGAGGTTCGCCATGCCCGACTACGAGAACATTCGCTACTCCGTCAGCGACCGCATCGCGCGCATCACGCTCAACCGCCCGGAGAAGCTGAACGCGCTCAACCGCGACCTGCGCGGGGAGTTCACGGACGCCCTGCGCGTGGCCGAGCGCGACGACGACGTGACCGTCATCCTCGTGAACGGCGCGGGGCGCGCCTTCTGCGCGGGCTACGACATCACGCCCAACCAGCCCGCCGACGCGCGCGCCGGCATCCTCGTCTCGGAGAAGCACTTTGACGGCTGGACCGACCCCTTCGCCCGCAGCTGCGTGCGCGACTGGATGACCATCTGGGACCTGCTCAAGCCCGTGGTCGTCATGGTCCACGGCTACTGCCTGGCGGGCGGCTCCGAGCTCATGTCCATGTGCGACATCGCCTTCGCCTCCGACGACTGCAAGATCGGCTACCCGCCCATGCGCGGCATGACCACGCCGGACGTGATCTACTTCCCCTGGAAGCTGCAGATGGGGCGCGCCAAGTACCTGCAGCTCAGCGGCAACAGCGTCACCGGCAAGCAGGCGGCGGAGTGGGGCTGGATCGCGAAGAGCTTCCCCGCGGAGTCGCTGGAGGAGGAGGTGATGCACGAGGTGCGCGCCCTCGCCAGCATCGCGCCCGACCTGCTGGCGGCGAACAAGCTCGCCATCAACCAGACCTACGAGATCATGGGCATCCGCACGGCCCTGAACACGGGGCCGCAGTGGCACGCCCTCAGCGGGCGCATGCGGCCGGGCGCGGGCGAGTTCGGGCGCATCTCCAACGAGCACGGGCTGAAGGCCGCCCTCTCCTGGCGCGACGCCCCCTTCAACCGCGAGGGCTTCAGCCCGTAGACGGTGGCCGGTGGCCGGTGGTTGGTGGCCGGTGGTTGGTGGCCGGTGGTTGGTGGCCGGTGGTTGGTGGCCGGTGGTTGGTGGCCGGTGGTTGGTGGCCGGTGGTTGGTGGCCGGTGGTTGGTGGCCGGTGGTTGGTGGCCGGTGGTTGGTGGCCGGTGGTTGGTGGCCGGTGGTTGGTGGCCGGTGGTTGGTGGCCGGTGGTTGGTGGCCGGTGGTTGGTGGCCGGTGGTTGGTGGCCGGTGGTTGGTGGCCGGTGGTTGGTGGCCGGTGGTTGGTGGCCGGTGGTTGGTGGCCGGTGGTTGGTGGCCGGTGGTTGGTGGCCGGTGGTTGGTGGCCGGTGGTTGGTGGCCGGTGGTTGGTGGCCGGTGGTTGGTGGCCGGTGGTTGGTGGCCGGTGGTTGGTGGCCGGTGGTTGGTGGCCGGTGGTTGGTGGCCGGTGGCCGGATGGTATGCTGGTGCTCCATGAGCTCGCCACGCAGTTATCGGGATCTGGATGTCTGGCAACGGGCAATGGAGCTGGCTGAGGCAGTCTGGCGAATCTCGGCGGGCTTTCCGGCGGGAGAGCAATTCGGGATGACGAGCCAGGTGCGGCGGGCGGCGACGTCGATACCCGCGAACATCGCGGAGGGGGCGGGGCGGAACGGGACGAGGGAGTTCCTGCAATTCGTCGGAATCGCGAGCGGCTCGCTGGCCGAGACGGAGACGTTTCTCTTGCTGGCGGAGCGGCTGGGACTGGCGCCCCGGGCGCAGGTGCGAGAGGCCCTTGAGCAGGCGGCTATTGTCGGGCGAATGCTCAACGGGTTGAAGCGCTCACTGGAGTCCAGGCTCCCGACGCCAAGGTCCGCTCCCCGCACCAACCACTGATCACCGGCCACTGGCCACCGACCACCGACCACCGACCACCGTCACCGATCACCGGCGACCGGCCCCGACTGATGGTGCGCGAGCCGCCATTCGCCATCCTCGCGCACGAACACGTTGGTGGCGTAGAGGGGCGCGCCGGAGACCACTTCGCGGCAGAGCACGAGGGCGGCGCCCTCGCCGAGCAGGGAGGCGCTGGCGCCGCCGCCCACGATGCGCGGCTGGTTCGGGTTGGCCAGGATCGCGGCCCAGCTTTCGAGCACGGCCTCGCGCCCGCTCAGCAGCGTCCAGCCGGGATGGAGGCAGGTGACGGGCGCGCGCCGCGCCCAGACGGCGTCCATCGCCTCCGCGTCGGCGTTGGCGAGGGCGCGGTAGAACGCCTCGTTGGCGGCGAGCGCCGCGCCCTCCGCCCCGGCGTCGGTGACACTGGTTCTCTCGCTGGGCATGTGCTTACTTAATGGCAGCAAGGTCTTGTCTGAGGTCGGGCAGGTATTCAAGGATATCACCGAATGTTCCGTCAACGATGACTTCAAAACGGCGACAGATCGTAGCGAATTTATCTGAATCAGTGCAGGAAATTCTTGCTTCTTCGACGCCCTCTCGGATGCATTCGAGAGCTGTACCCTCAATAGACTCATCATCTTCACGGATGTAATCTCGGGTACATTCGTGCACCTTCGAGAGTGCGCGATCAAGCTCTTGGCGATGCATCGCGGTATTGTCACCACTACAGGCGACGGTAAACAGCACCGTGAGAAGCATAACAGCTCCCCCTTGAGTCAGTTTCATGCCTCGTCCCTTCAGGTGAAGGGGGAACGGAGAGATTACTCTGTTCCCCCCTCTGGTCTCTGCCTAATGAGATCCCGCCGTGCCCGCGGCGATGCCCTCGCGGTAGCGGCGCTCGAGCTCGTCCTCGAAGAAGAACTTCTCCTCGCCGAAGGCGGGGCGCAGCTCGTTCAGCCAGGTCGCGCTCTCGTCGTACTGCGCGAAGAAGGGGCGCGCCACCCAGGCGGGGTCGCGGCCCTGCAGGAAGGTGAGCGTGAGCACCTTCTGGCCGGCCACCTCGGCGGGGCCGAGCACGCCCACCTTGCCGGGCTCGGCGGACATGCTGGGGCCGCGCACCGTGCGCGCCAGCCCGCTCACCTGGTCATAGGCGTCGCGGAAGATGCTCCAGGCGCGCACCAGCGGGATCTCGAAGAAGTGCTTCGCGCCCGTGTCGCGCGCCACGAACATGTAGTACGGGATCATGCCGATGCGGACCTGCTCGCGCCACATCGAGGCCCAGTCGTCGGCGTTGTCGTTGATGTTGCGCATGATCGGCGACTGCGTGCGGATCTGCGCGCCCGTCTCGCGGATGCGCTCCGTGGCCTCGCGCACGGCGGGCGTTTCCAGCTCCCGCGGGTGGTTGAAGTGCGCCATGATGGAGAGGTGCCGCCCGCTGGCCGTCACCCTGCGGAACAGGTCCAGCATCTCCCCCGCGTCGCCGTCCGTGGTGAAGCGGTAGGGCCAGTAGCCGAGCGCCTTCGTGCCGATGCGGATGGTCTGCAGGTTCGGCAGGTCCGCCTCGAGGATGGGGTCGATGTACTGGCGGAAGCGCCGCGTCTTCATCACCATGGGGTCGCCGCCCGTGATGAGCACGTCGCTCACGCGCGGGCGCTCGCGCAGGTAGTCGATCAGCCCCTCCGCCTGTTTGGTGGCGAACTTGAGGTCGTCGATGCCCACGAACTGCGGCCAGCGGAAGCAGAAGGTGCAGTAGGCGTGGCAGGTCTGGCCGTTGCTGGGGAAGAGCAGCACCGTCTCCTCGTACTTGTGCTGCAGCCCCTCGACCTGCTCGTCGTAGAGCGTGGGCACGTTGTGCTCCAGCTGCCCGGCGGGGTGCGGGTTGAGCGTCAGGCGGATGCGGTTGGCGGCCTCCTCGATCTCCGCGCGCGGCGCTTCCCGCTTCACCAGCGACGCCATCTCCGAGAAATGCTCGGAGCGCAGCATGTCCGCCTGCGGGAAGGTGAGCGTGAAGATCGGATCGTTGGGCACGTCGTCCCAGTTGATCAGCTCGTTGACCACGTAGTTGTTCGTCTTGAAGGGCAGCACGCGCGACACCACGTCGATGGCGAAACGCTCGTCCTTCGCCAGCAGCTCCGCCTGCGGCAGCGCGTTGATGTTGTGCAGCGTCACCGCCTGGTACCTGGTCGGATCGGGAATGGCCGTCGTCATGGCGTCTCCTCGCGCGGAACGGCCCCGCCGTGTTCCGCGTTTACCAGTATAGCGCATGACCAATACGCGCGCATTCCCGAAACGTCTTCGCGGTCGTACACTTCAACGGAGCGCGGGTTCGGCACGAACCGGCGGGCGGAGGCGCGTCATGCCCCCTCGGACCATCTGGAAGGGCGTCATCAGCTTCGGCATGGTGAGCATCCCCGTGCGCCTGCTGACGGCCACGGAGAGCCGGGACATCAGCTTCCGCCAGCTGCGGCGCGGCACGCAGACGCGCGTGCGCACGATGCGCTGGGACCCGGTGGAGGAATGCGAGGTTCCCTGGGACGAGATCGTGAAGGGCTACGAGTACGCGAAGGACCGCTACGTCGTGCTCGAGGACGAGGATTTCGAGAAGCTGCCGCTGCCCTCCCGCCACACCATCGAGCTCACCGCCTTCGTGAAGGAGGCCGAGATCGACCCCGTCCACTACGAGCGCTCCTACTACCTGGCCCCGGAGGAGGCGGGCGTGAAGCCCTGGTCCCTGCTCATCCGCGCCATGCGGGCGAAGGGCCTGATCGCCGTGGCCAAGGTCGCCATCCGCACGAAGGAGCGCCTCTGCGCCCTGCGCCCGCGCGGCGACCAGCTCATCCTGGAGACGCTCTACTACCCCGACGAAATCCGCGATCCCGGCGAGCTCGCGCCCGTGCAGGAGGTCTCCGAGCAGGAGATGGAGATGGCGCGGGCGCTCATCGAGATGCTGGAGCGGCCCTTCGACCCGGCCAGCTACCGCGACGACTACCGCGAGGCGCTCATGGCCGTCATCACCGCCCGCCTGGAGGGGCAGGAGGTGGAAGCCCCGGACGAGGCCGCGCCGCGCCCCGCCGTCGACCTGATGGCCGCCCTGCGCGCCAGCGTGGAGGCCGCGAAGGCGCGGCGCGAGGGCGAGGCATCCGCGGACGCCGCCCCCGAAGAGGTTGGCGCGGCCGTTTCCGCCGGCTGACGCCATGCCGGACGCGCTCGCCCGCTACCGCGAGAAGCGCGACTTCACGGCCACGCCCGAGCCCGCGGGAGGCCCCGCCGGGGAGCGCGCCGGGCCGCTCACCTTCGTCGTCCAGCAGCACGCCGCCACGCGCCTCCACTACGACGTCCGCCTCGAGATGGGCGGTGCGCTCACGTCGTGGGCCGTGCCGCGCGGCCCCTCCTGCGACCCCGCCGTGCGCCGCCACGCCGCCATGACCGAGGACCACCCCCTCGCCTACGCCGCCTTCGAGGGCATCATCCCGAAGGGCCAGTACGGGGCCGGGCGGGTCATCGTCTGGGACGCGGGCACCTGCGCGCCGGAGATCGGAGACGCGCGCGTCGCCGAGTTCGCGTCGCGCGCGCGGGCCGAACGGGCCATGGCCGACGGCCTCGCCGCGGGCAAGCTCTCCGTGCAGCTGCGGGGCCGCAAGCTGAAGGGCTCCTGGGCGTTCGTGCGAACGTCCGACGGCTGGCTCCTGCTCAAGCATGTGGACGCGGCGGCGGACGCCGGGCGCGACCTGACCGCGGAGGACCGCTCGGTCGTCTCCGGCCTCACCCTCGCCGACCTCGCGGAGGGCCGCCTGCCCCGTCCCCGGCGCGCGCCCTCCGACTACGCGCCCGCCGCCCTGCGGGGAGCGCGGGCCGCCCCCCCGCCCGCCGCGCTGGCCCCCATGACGGCCGTCGCGCGCGAGCCCTTCTCCCACCCCGACTGGCTCTTCGAGCCGAAGCTGGACGGCATCCGCGCCATCGCGCGCGTGGCGGGCGGCGAGGCCACGCTCCATTCCCGCCGCGGCGTCGATCTCACCGCGAACTACCCCGACCTGGCCGCCGCGCTCGCCGCCCAGCCCGTGGCGGAGGCGCTCTTCGACGGCGAGATCGTGGCCTTCGACGAGCGCGGCGTTCCCTCCTTCGAACTCCTTCAGCAGCGCATGAACCTGAGCGGCGCGGACGCCGTCGCCGCCGCCGCGCGCCTGCCCGTGACGTACATGGCCTTCGACCTGCCCCATCTCGACGGCCACGACCTCACGGGCGTGGCCATCGAGGAGCGCAAGGAGGCGCTGGCGCGGGCGCTGCTGCCCGCCGGGCCGGTGGCGCTGGTGGAGCACGTCGAGGCGGCGGGCGAGGACGCCTACGCGGGGGCCGTCGCGCTCGGCCTCGAGGGCGTCATGGCCAAGCGCCATGGCAGCCGCTACCTGCCCGGCGGGCGCTCCGACGGCTGGGCCAAGATCAAGGCGCGCCGCACCGCCGAGTTCGCGGTGGCGGGCTTCACGCCGGGCGAGGGCGCGCGCGCCGCCACCTTCGGCGCGCTGCTCCTCGCCTCGCGCGAGGGGGACGGAGCGCTCGTCTGCCGCGGGCGCGTGGGCGGCGGCTTCCGCGAGGCGGCGCTGTCCGAGCTGCGCGCGCGCCTCGACGCGCTGCCCGTGACCGCCTCGCCCTTCGCGCCGCCGCACCCCGAGGCGCCGAAGGCGACCTTCGTGCGCCCCGAGCTGGTGGTCGAGGTCGAATACAGCGAAACCTCCTCGTCCGGGCACCTGCGCGCGCCCGTCTTCCGCCGCCTGCGCCCCGACAAGACGTCGCTGGAGACGGCCTTCCCGGCGTCGCCCGCGCCGCCGCCCGCCCCCGGCCCCGCGGCGGCGGGCGAGGCCGCGTCCGTGCTGCGCCAGCTGGAGGAGCCGGGCGAGGAGCTGCGGCTGGCGGTCGGGCCCCACGAGGTCGCCGTGGGCAACCTGGGCAAGGCGCTCTGGCCCGCGGCGGAGGGCCAGCGGGCGGTGACCAAGCGCGACCTGCTGCGCTACCTGGCGCGCGTCGCGCCGCTCATGCTCCCCCACCTGCGCGACCGCCTGATCACGCTCACGCGCTATCCGAACGGCGCGGGCGCGCCGCACTTCTACCAGAAGCACGCCGAGCCGCCCTTGCCCCCGTTCGTGGAGACGGCGCTGGTCCATACCGAACACGGCGGCGGCGACCGCGAGTTCCTGCTCTGCAACAACCTCGCCACGCTGCTGTGGCTGGGACAGCTGGCCAACCTCGAGTTCCACGCCACGCTGGCGCGCGTGGCGACGGGGCCCGACGCGCGCGCGTCCGCCGCCTTCACGGGCTCGAAGGCGAACGTCGAGGCCTCCGTCCTCAACTATCCCGATTTCCTGCTCTTCGACCTCGACCCCTACATCTACGCGGGCACGGAGGCGGAGGGCGAGGAGCCGCGGCTCAACCGCGCCGCCTTCGCACGCACGGTCGAGGCGGCGCGCGCGCTCAAGGAGATTCTGGACGCCGCCGCGCTGCCCTCCTGGGTGAAGACCTCGGGCGCCACGGGGCTGCACGTGCACGTGCCCGTCCTGCGGCAGTTCCCCTATCCCGCCGTGCGCTCGCTCTGCGAAACCATCTGCGGAGAGCTGCTGGCGCGCTGCCCGCGCGAGGTGACGCTCGAATGGGCCTCGCACAAGCGCACGGGCAGGATTTTCCTCGACGTCAACCAGAACTCCCGCTCCAAGAACGTGGCCGCCGCCTTTTCGCCGCGCGCGAAGCCGGGCGCGCCCGTCTCCACGCCCCTGCGCTGGGACGAGCTCGACGGCTTCTATCCGACCGACGCGACCGTGCTCAACGCGCCCGCGCGCTTCGCCGACACGGGCGACCGCTGGGCCGGCATCCTCGACGCCAGGCAGGACCTCGGCGCGCTCCTCGGGGTGGAGGCGTGAGCGCGGAGCGGAGCGCCCGCCAGCGCCCGCTCGACCTGCACGGGCGCGACCGCTTCGAGGCGGTCGAGATCGTGCAGCGCGCGCTCGCGGAGGCGGGCTACGAGACGGGCGACTGCGTCGACGTGCTGGGCGGCGCCTTCGTGAGCGCGGCGGTGCGCCGCTACTGGATGGCGGGGCTCGACGCCGCCGCGGCGCACGAACGCCTCTGCGCCGACGACCCCGAGCTGGCGCGCGCCATCGAGGCCATCGCGCCCATCCTGCTCGACCGCGTGGAGGCGAGCGACCAGCGCACGGCGGCGGTGCGGGCCGTCGAGCTGCTGCTGGCCGCCGCCCGCCCGCGGCGCGACCAGCTGCGCCTGCCCCTCGACCGCGAGGCCCGCTAGCCCCGCGGCGCCCCGGCGATGATGCGCTCGACCACGGCGGGGTCGGCGAGGGTGGTCACGTCGCCCACGTTCTCGGGTTCGCCCTCGGCGATCTTGCGCAGGATGCGGCGCATGATCTTGCCGGAGCGCGTCTTGGGCAGGCCGGGCACGAACTGGATGCGGTCGGGCGTGGCGATGGGGCTGATCTCGGTTCGCACGGCCTGGCGCAGCTCGCGCTCGATGGCCTCGGAGCCATCCACGCCCTGGTTGAGCATGACGTAGGCGTGGATGCCGGTGCCCTTCACGTCGTGGGGGTAGCCGACCACGGCGGCCTCGGCGCAGGCCTCGTGGCCCACGAGCGCGCCCTCGATCTCGGCGCTGCCGAGGCGGTGCCCGGCCACGTTCAGCACGTCGTCCACGCGCCCCGTGATCCAGTAGTAGCCGTCCCCGTCGCGGTGGCAGCCGTCCCCCGTGAAGTAGCGGCCGGGGTAGGCGGCGAAGTAGGTGTCGAGGAAGCGCTGGTGGTCGCCGTAGACGGTGCGCATCATGCCCGGCCAGGAGGCGGCCATGCAGAGGCGACCGGTGACGCCGTTCCCCTCGAGCTCGTTCCCCTGTTCGTCCACCACCACGGGCTGCACGCCGAGGAAGGGCAGGGAGGCCGAGCCCGGCTTCATGGCGTTGGCCCCGGGCAGCCCCGTGATCAGGTGGCCGCCCGTCTCCGTCTGCCAGTAGGTATCCACGATCGAGCAGCGCCCGCCGCCGACCACATGGTAGTACCAGCGCCAGGCCTCGGGGTTGATGGGCTCGCCCACCGTGCCCAGCACGCGCAGGCTCTCGCGGCTGTGGCGCGTGACGGGCCCGTCGCCAGCGGCGGCGATGGCGCGGATGGCCGTGGGCGCCGTGTAGAAGATGGTGATGCCGAGGCGGTCCACCATGTCCCAGTAGCGCCCCGCGTCGGGATAGGTGGGCACGGACTCGAACAGCACCGTGACGGCGCCGTTGGCCAGCGGCCCGTAGACGATGTAGCTGTGTCCCGTGATCCAGCCGATGTCGGCGGCGCAGCAGTAGACGTCGCCCTCGCGCCAGTCGAAGGCGTAGCGGTGCGAGAGCATGGTGTGGAGCAGGTAGCCCGCCTGCGTGTGCAGCACGCCCTTCGGCTTCCCCGTGGAGCCGGAGGTGTAGAGGATGAAGAGCGGGTCCTCGGATTCCATCTCCTCCGGCTCGCAGTCGGCGGGCTGCCCCGCGAGCGCGTCCTCCCACCACACGTCGCGCCCCTCCGTCATGGGCAGGTCCGCGCCCGTGCGGCGGTAGACGACGACGAAGCGCACGCTCGCGCCGCCCATGCGCAGGGCCTCGTCCACGTTGGCCTTGAGGGCCACGGGGCGTCCGCCGCGGCGGCCCTCGTCCTGCGTGATGATGGCCGAGCAGGTCGAATCCTCGACGCGGTCGACGATGGAGCGCGGGCTGAAGCCGCCGAAGATGACGGAGTGCACGGCCCCGATGCGGGCGCAGGCGAGCATGGCGATGGCCAGTTCGGGGGCCATGCCCATGTAGATGGCGACGCGGTCGCCCTTCTTCACGCCGCGCGCGCGCAGGGCGTTGCCGAGGCGCCCCACCTCGGCGGCCACCTCGCGGTAGGTCAGGCGGCGGTTCTCGCCGGGCTCGTCGCCTTCCCAGAGGAGGGCCGTCTGGTCGCCGCGTTCGGCGAGGTGGCGGTCGAGGCAGTTCACGCTCACGTTCAGCGTTCCGCCCCGGAACCAGGCGATGCGGCCGGTGGCGAAGTCGTCCTCCACCACCGTCTCGAAGGGGCGCATCCAGTCGAGGTGGGCGTTCGCCTGTTCGGCCCAGAAGGCCTCGCGGTCCTCGATGGAGCGCCGCCGCAGCTCCTCGTACTCCTCGCGGGAGCGCACGTGCGCGCCCTCGCGCACGCGCGCGGGCGGCTCGTAGGTCTCGTCCACCGGCAGTCCGATCTCGCTGCTCGCGCCGTCGCTCACGTGTGGCCTCCTGACGCCCTCGGTCTCGCGCGCGATTCTACCCGTCGCGGGCGCGCGGGTTCGCGCCGCCGCCGCGCGCGCGGTACGATGGGCGGCGATGAGCACCCGACGCCCCCGACGGCAGCGCCGCCGTCCCCGCGAGCGCGCCTCCACCCTGCCCCGCCCCGTGGCGGATGCGTCCGCGCGGTCCCCGTCCGCGCCCGCCGTCGCCGCGGGCCCGCCACGCCCCGCCGCGCGGGAGCGCATCGAGCACCACGTGGCCGCCGACTACCGCTACGTGCGCCGCGATCTGGCGGTTGTGGGCGTGGTGAGCGCGATCACGCTCGCCTTCGTGCTGATCGCGGCGCTCATCGCCTGAACGTCAGGCGGCGAGGTTGCGCCAGGCGAACCACACGCCCACGCCGGCGGCCACCAGCCCCCACAGGGCGAAGCGCGTGTCGGTGAGGACCAGCATCAGAATCCAGGCGATGACGATGCCGACGATGGCGAAGATGGCCATGAGCGGGCCGCGCTTGCCGCCGGTGGCCAGCTCCACCAGCCTCGTGAAGACGTAGCCCAGCCCCACGCCCACGATCAGAGAGAAGAACCCGGCGGTGAAGGGCAGCAGGATGACGGCCCAGAGGATGCCCATGCCCACGCCGCCGAAGAGGGCCGCGCCCATGGCCCGCAGGTAGTGGGTGCCGGTGTGCGTGTAGACGGGCGCGCGCATGACGCGGGCGCAGTCGCGGCAGCGCGCCCCCACCGGCGTATGCGTCAGGCAGGCGGGGCAGATGGGCGTCTCGCAGCGGCTGCAGCGCAGGGCCGTTTCGACGCCCGCGTGGCGGGGGCACTCCACCGGCGGGGGCATCTCCCCGCCATGCTAGCAGACGGCCCGCCGGGATCCCGCCCGATCAGGCGTCGTCGGGGGCGTCGACGAGGGCGAAGGAGATGATGCCCGCGGCCACGAGGGCGCCGTCCACGCGCGCCTCGACGGCGCCCCTGCCCAGCGGCCCGCGCATGCGCTCGAGCGTGAACGAGAGGCGCAGCTGGTCGCCGGGCGTGACCGGCCGCCGGAAGCGCATCTTCTCGATGCCGCCGAACATGGGCGTCTTGCCCGCGTGGTCCGCGCCGTGCAGCAGCGTGACCGCCGCCACCTGCGCGAGCGCCTCCACGATGAGCACGCCGGGCATGACGCGTCGTCCGGGGAAATGGCCCTCGAAGAACCACTCGTTGGCGGTCACGTTCTTGAGGCCGGTCCCGCGCGCGCCGGGCTCCAGCTCGACCATGCGGTCCACCAGCAGGAAGGGGTAGCGGTGGGGGATGATTCGCTCGATGGCGTCGGCGCTGAGGTCCACTTCCATCAGCCCGCTCCGGCGAGGGCGAGGCCGGGGAGCGCGCGCCCGTCGAGGAAGGACAGGAAGGCCGCCACGGCCTCGTCCGCGAAGGGGATGTCGCCGATCTCGCGGTCGTTGGGGTTGCCGAGACCGTGGTAGTCGCTGCCGCCCGATTCCGCCAGCCCCAGCTCCAGCGCGAGGGCGTGGTGGGCGGCCACGGTTTCGGCGTCGTAGTGCTTGTAGTAGGTCTCGATGCCGTCGAGGCCCGCGCCCGCGAGCGTCCGCACGATGTCGTCGGACGCCTCGCCGAGGTAGATGGGGTGGGCCGCGAAGACGGCGCCGCCCGCCTCGTGGAGCAGGGCGATGGCCTCCGCCGGGGACAGCCGCTCGCGCGTGACGTGGGCGGGCCGCCCGTTGCCGAGCCAGACGTCGAACGCCTCCGCCACGCTCGCCGCGTGGCCCGCCTCCACGAGGGCGCGGGCCACGTGGGGGCGGCCCACGCTGGCCTCCCCGGCGATGGCGAGCACGCGCTCCGCGTCCAGCGGCAGGCCGTGGTCGGCGAGGACGCGCACGATGCGCCGCATGCGCCCCACGCGGCCCTCGCGCTGCCCGGCCAGGTACTCCCGCAGGGGCGCGTGCGCGGCGTCGAAGCCGTAGCCGAGCAGGTGCACGTCCACGCCCTCCAGGTCGGCGCTCAGCTCGACGCCGGAGAGGAGCCGCAGCCCGGCGGCTTCGGCGGCGGCGGCGGCCTCCGCCAGCCCCGCGGTGGTGTCGTGGTCGGTGAGCGCGAGCGCGCGCACGCCATTGGCGGCGGCGGTCCCGACCACCCAGGCGGGGTCGCGCACGCCGTCGGAGGCGGTGCTGTGGAGGTGGAAATCGCCGCGCGCCATGCCGCCGCCCCTAGCGCGCGTACTCGGTGGCGCGCGTCTCGCGCACGACGGTGACCTTGATCTGGCCGGGATAATCGACGCTCTCCTCGATCGTGCGGCTCACGTCGCGGGCGATGCGCATCGATTCGAGGTCGTCGATGCGTTCGGGGCTGACCACGATGCGCAGCTCGCGCCCGGCCTGGATGGCGAAGGCCTGCTCGACGCCCGCGAAGGATTTGGCGATCTCCTCGAGCGTCTCCAGCCGCTTGACGTAACTGTCGAGCGATTCGCGGCGCGCCCCCGGACGCCCGCCGCTGATGGCGTCGGCCATCTGCACGATGACGGCCTCGACGGTGGCCGGTTCGACCTCCTCGTGGTGGGCCTCGATGCAGTGCGCCACCTCGTCGCGCACGCGGTAGCGGCGGGCGATGCCGGCCCCGATGAGGGCGTGCGTGCCCTCCACCTCGTGGTCCACCGCCTTGCCGAGGTCGTGCAGGAAGCCACCCGCGCGGGCCACGTCCGCGTCGGCCCCCAGCTCGCGCGCGATCATGGCGGCGATGTGCGCCGTCTCCACGGAGTGGCGCATCACGTTCTGCCCGTAGCTCGTGCGGTAGCGCAGCCTGCCGAAGACCTTCATCACCTCCGGATGGAGGTTGAGCACGTCCGCCTCGGCGGCGGCGGCCTCGGCGGATTCGGCCATGGTCGTCTCCACGTTGCGCCGCGCCTTGTCCACCGCTTCCTCGATGCGCGTGGGGTGGATGCGCCCGTCCCGCACCAGCCCCGACAGGGCCACGCGCGCCACCTCGCGGCGCACCGGATCGAAGGAGCTGACGGTCACGGCGTCGGGCGTGTCGTCGATGATGAGGTCGACGCCCGTGGCGGCCTCGATGGCGCGGATGTTGCGGCCCTCGCGTCCGATGATGCGGCCCTTCATGTCGTCGCTGCCGATGGGCACCACGGAGACGGTCGTCTCCGCCGTCACCTCGCCGGCGAAGCGCTGGATGGCGGTGGCCACGATCTTGCGGGCGCGCACGGCGGCGGTGGCCTCCGCCTCGCGCTCCATCTCGCGCACGCGGCGGCTGGCCTCCTCGCGGATCTCGCCGTCCGCGGCGGCGAGCAGCTGCGCGCGCGCCTCCTCGCGGCTGAGCCCGCCCGCGCGCTCGACGGCGCGGCGCTCCTCCTCGCGCAGCTCCTCCAGCTCGTCCCGGGCGGCGTCCAGCTCGGCGGCGCGCCCGCGCAGGGCGTCCTCGCGCTCGTCCACGCCCCCGGCCTTGCGGTCGAGGTTCTCCTCGCGCTGGGCGAGGCGGCGCTCCTGCCGGGACAGTTCGGCGCGGCCTTCGCGGATGTCGGCTTCCGCGGCGTTGCGGAGTTTGAGCGTCTCCTCCCTGGTTTCGAGGTCAAGCGTGTGGCTCCGGGTCTCGGCCTCAGCGAGAATCCGGCGGGCGTCCTCCTCGGCCTGCAGCACCGAAGTGCGCAGCGCGCGGCGGCGCAGGGCATAGCCCACGCCGATCCCGATCAGAATCCCCGCGAGGCCGGCGATAACGGCAAGAATCGCCGGCATGGTGGCGCTCCAGATGATGAATCGCGGTGTGCGACATTGAATTCCCGAAGCGGCGTTTGCCGCCTGTGCGCCGATGCTACGCCGCGGCGGGGCGGGCCGTCAAAGGCCCCCGGGCGCCGCCGTCTCCTCCCACGCCGCGCGCACGGCCTCGTCGATCTCCTCGCGGCCGATGCCGCGCCGCTGCAGGAAGCGCCCCAGGCGGGCGCGGAACTGCCCGAACTCGAGGCCCGCGAGGCGCGGGGCGCGGCGGCGCGCGAGGGCCAGCGCCGTCTCGCGGTCGTCCACGGCGGCGGTGGCCGCGTCGGCCAGCTCGACGGCCATGCCGCGCGCCAGCAGCTCATGGCGCAGCAGCCGCCGTCCGCGCGGCGCGCGCGATTCCACCCACGCGCGCGCGAAACGCTCGTCGTCGAGCAGGCCCGCCCGCCGCAGGCGCGCGATCTCCGCCTCCGCGATCTCCGCCGCGAAGCCCCGCTGGCGCAGGCGCAGGGCCAGCTCGCGTTCGCCGCGGGGCCG
This sequence comes from Tepidiformaceae bacterium, assembly GCA_958295975.1. Lineage (GTDB taxonomy): Bacteria > Chloroflexota > Dehalococcoidia > Tepidiformales > Tepidiformaceae > UBA2991. The sequence goes on from OY282446.1 coordinate 2,114,833, forward strand.
GTGCGCGAGCAGGCGCAGGGCCGCCTCGTGCGCCGCCTGCCGCCCCTCCTCCGCCTCGATGCGGGCGCGCGCGTCGTCGTCGAGGGGCGCGCCCACGCGCAGCCCCGTCAGCTCGACCGTCTCCGCGCGCAGGATCAGCCGCTCGCCGTCGCTGGCGTCGATGGCGATGCGCCCGCGCGCCTGGCGGCGGATGGCGGCGACGCGGGGCGGCGCGTCCGCGGCGGCCACGGGCGGCTCAGCCTCCCCCGGCGGCGGCCGCGGCGGCGGGGGCCTCCTTCGCGGGGGCGGCGGCCTTCGCGCGCGCGGGCACGGGCAGCCCCGCCCCCGCGCGCAGGTCGCGCTCGATCGCCTCGAGGATGTCCGTGTTCTCGTGGAGGAAGGACTTGGCCGCCTCGCGCCCCTGGCCGATGCGCAGGTCGCCGTAGCTGTAGAACGCGCCCGACTTGGTGAGGATGCCCGCCTCCGCGCCGAGGTCGACCACGTCGGCGGTGCGGCTGATGCCGCGGGGCGGCGAGAACATGATGTCGAACTCGGCCGTGCGGAAGGGCGGCGCCACCTTGTTCTTCACGATCTTGGCGCGCACGCGCCGCCCCGTCACGAGCGTGCCCTTCTTGATGCTCTCGATGCCGCGCAGCTCCATGCGCACGGAGGAGTAGAACTTGAGCGCGCGCCCGCCGGGCGTGACCTCGGGGTTGCCGAAGACCACGCCCACCTTCTCGCGCAGCTGGTTGATGAAGACGACGGCGGTGCTCGTGCGCGCGATGGTGGCCGTGAGCTTGCGCAGCGCCTGCGACATGAGCCGCGCCTGCAGGCCCACGTGCGAATCGCCCATCTCGCCCTCGATCTCGGCGCGCGGCACGAGCGCGGCCACGGAATCGATGACGATGCAGTCGATCGCGTTCGAGCGCACCAGCGCCTCGCAGATCTCCAGCGCCTGCTCGCCCGTGTCCGGCTGGCTGATGAGCAGCTCCTCCGTGTCGATGCCGAGGTCGCGCGCGTAGGAGGGATCGAGCGCGTGCTCCACGTCGATGTAGGCCACGGCCCCGCCCCCGGCCTGCGCCTGCGCGATGACGTGCTGCGCGAGCGTGCTCTTGCCCGCCGATTCGGGGCCGTAGATCTCGGTCACGCGCCCGCGCGGAATGCCCCCGATGCCGAGGGCGATGTCGAGCGACAGCGAGCCCGTGGAGATGGCCTCCACCGTGAGGTTGGCGCTGACCTCCCCCATCTTCATGATCGCCCCCTGTCCGTACTGCTTCTCGATCTGGCTCAGGGCCAGGTCGAGGGCGCGCTTGCGGTCGGCTTCCTTCCGGGTCATGTCCTGCTCCGTCGCGGACGCCAGATTCCGCCGGGTCGCGTCCGTCCCCGCGCATCCTACAGGAGAAACGCATGTTCGCAAGCCCCCCGCGCGCTGTAATTCCCCGAACGGGGGCGCATACTGCCCGCAGGAGGCCGCATGGTCGCACCGATGCGGGGGAAGCGCGCGGGCCTGCTGGCGCTGGCGGCGGCGCTCGCCACGATGCTGGGGCTGGGCGTCACGCTCGGCGTGACGCAGCGCGGGGACGCGACGGGCTGCGCGGAGGCCGCGCTCGGCGGTTCGCGCGCGGAACACGCGGAACTGGCGGCGGACTGCGACGCGCTGCTGGCCTCGCGCGCGGCGCTGGCGGGCGGCCGGGCGCTGAACTGGAGCGCTGGCGCGGCGCTCGCGGAGTGGGACGGCGTGACCGTCTCCGGCGAGCCGCCGCGCGTGGTCGGGCTGGACCTGCGCGCCGGCGGCCTGAGGGGCGTGCTCCCGACGCAGCTGGGCAGCCTGACGGCGCTCACCGACCTCGCCCTGTCTGGCGGCAACGCGTTCGCGGGCTGCATCCCCGGCCCGTTGTGGGCGGCGGAAACGCACGATCTCGCTGCTCTGGGGCTGACGACGTGTACGGACGGCACGATTGGGGACGAGGAAACGATCAAATTTGGCACAGCTATTGGGCCGGGCACCTACAAGGTTTCCCTGGATGCCTGGAAACTTGAGGTTGGCGAAGGCAAGAACTTTATCTTCAGCGTGCCAGAAGGGCTGCGAATTGAATTGAGGTATGTGGGTCACAGTTCAAGTTCATGCTGGGGGGAGTGCCCTCCTGTTCATGCAATGATCCATGGTGAAAATGGCGAATTCGTCGTTTGCGTGGAGGTGGAAACGGCTGAGGAATGCGGGCGTGGACACAAAAGCAGGGCAGCGGAACTTGGAGAGCCTACTGATGAATATGGACGCCCTCTACGCACTACCACTGCTGATGAGGAAGTTCGCATCGAAATGCTGGAACCGATGATTGACCAGATGGTAGCATCCGCGCACATCGAGGATGCGCGATGATGGGGATGGGGCACGGCCACACCTTTCCCCCACCCCACCTCGACAGGCGCGCCCGAGCCGTAGCCGCCCGTGTGCGCGGAGCGGGACCGCGCGTTGCAAGCCCCGCGACTTGCTGCTAATCTTCTGCTAACCAAAACAGAATTAGCAGGAGATTGGCCATGCGGATGCCCGTCCCCCCGCCTCCCCTGGATGAGCTGATGCAACAGGCCATGTCCGGTGCGGGGGGCCTCCGCTCCATCGTTGGCGCCATGCGGCCGGTGGATGCGAGGGGCCGGTACCTGCACTGGGACGAGGTGCGCCACCGGACGCCGCCCGACGGGCTGACGCACGGGCAGTGGTGGCTGGGCATGGCGCTCAGCCGGATGGCCGCCGCGCGGCCCCTGCCGCTGACCAGCGTTGACGGCGCGCCCTTTCGCTTCTCCAACGTCGACCGGATTCAGGAGGTGGTGCACCGGATCGACCAGCAGGCGAGCGGCCAGATCCTGTCCGCCGCGCAGGTGATGAATCCGCGCTCGAGCGATCGCTACCTCGTCTCCTCGCTGGAGGAGGAGGCCATCACCTCGAGCCTGCTGGAGGGGGCGACGACCACGAGGCGCATCGGCAAGGAGCTCCTGCGGAGCGGGCGCCGCCCCCTGGACCGGAGCGAGCGCATGATCCTCAACAACTTCACCGCCATGCGGGCGGCGCGGGAACTGGCCGGGAACGGCGGGCCGCTGACGCCCGACGCGGTGCTGGAGCTGCATCGCATCGTGACCGCCGACACGCTCGACGACGAGGCGGACGCCGGTCGCCTGCAGGAGCGCGACGACCTGCGCGTGTCCGTCACCTGGGAGCCGGCATGGGAGGGCGAGCTGGTCCTGCATGAGCCGCCGCCCGTCGCGGAACTGCCGGGGCGGCTGGCGAACCTCTGCCGCTTCGCCAACGAAGAGAACGGCAGGGGCTTCATCCATCCCGTGGTGCGCGCCATCGTGCTCCACTTCTGGATCGCCTACGACCATCCCTTCGCGGACGGCAACGGTCGCGTGGCGCGGGCGCTGTTCTACTGGTCGATGCTGAGGGACGGATACTGGCTGGCCCAGTACCTCTCCATTTCCAGCATCCTGCGGAAGGCGCCGGCGCGGTACGCGCGCTCCTACCTGCATGTGGAGACCGACAACAACGACATGACCTACTTCGTCATCCACCAGCTGCACGTGATCGAGCGGGCCATCGAGGACCTGCGGGAGTACCTGGCCCGCAAGGTGAGCGAGATGCGGGAGGTCGAGTCGCTGCTCCACGGCAGCGCCCTGCTCAACCACCGCCAGATCGTGGCCGTCAGCGACGCGCTGCGGGGCGCACGGCAGGAGCTCACCATCCGGGAGCACGCGCAGCGCCACCGGGTGGTCACCCAGTCGGCCCGCACGGACCTGATGGGGCTGGAGGCGCTGGGCCTGTTCAGCAAGCAGCGCGCGGGCAAGCCGTTCGTGTTCACGGCCCGGCGCGACCTCGCCGAACGGCTGCGAACGGTGGCCGCCCCCCGCGGCTGACCCGCCGCATCTTTCTGCTAAATTGGCTTTGGTTAGCAGGAAGTTAGCAGAACCACGCCCGCGCCGTGGCCGTCCGCGCGCCGGAGCGGCGGGTTGGGTACGATGCGCGCACGGCTTCGCGCCCGCGCTCCCCGCGCGGCGCGGAAGGAGGGCCAGGTGCCAGGCGCGCTCGACGGAATCCGCATCCTCGATTTCACCCGCTACCAGCAGGGCCCCTTCGCCACGCTGCTGCTCTCCGACCTCGGCGCGGAGGTGATCAAGGTGGAGGAGCCGGGCCACGGCGACCTCGGCCGCAGCCTCGGCCTCCAGCCCGACGGCTTCTGCGCCTACTTCCAGTCGCTCAACCGCAACAAGCGCTCCCTCACGGTCGACACGCGCACGCCCGAGGGCCGCGAGATCATCCTCCGGATGATCCCCGAGACGGACGTGGTGACGGACAACTTCCGCCCGGGCACGATGACGCGCTTCGGGCTGGACCACGAGGCGCTGAGCGCGGTCAACCCGCGCATCATCACCGCCAGCGCCACCGGCTTCGGGCCCAAAGGCCCGCAGGCGCGCGAGCCCTCGTTCGACTCCATCGGCCAGGCCATGGGCGGCGTCATGGTGGCCCAGGGCGGCGGCCCCGGCGCCGTGCCCGTGCACGTCATCGGGGGCATGGCCGACCAGGTGGGGGCCATGATCTTCGCGCTCGGCGTCTGCGCCGCCATCGCCGCGCGCGAGCTGCACGGCGTGGGCCAGCACGTGGACACCTCCCTGCTCGGCTCCCAGCTGGCGCTGCAGGGGCTCGGCCTCACCGCCTTCCTGCGGCAGGGCGCGCAGCGCCCCACCGTGCCGCGCTGGAACGCGCTCTTCACCCACTACCGCTGCGGCGACGGGCGCTACATCAGCCTCGGCCTGCTCGACCCCAAGTGGTGGCCCGCCTTCTGCGAGGCGCTGGGGCGCGCGGACCTGCCCGCCGACGAGCGCTTCGCCGAGCCCGCGGGCCGCGCCGCCAACCGCGACGCCCTCATCGCCGAGCTGGAGGCCGCCTTCGGCGAGAAGCCGTGCGACGAATGGATCGCCCTGCTCAAGGCCGCCAACCTGCCCTGCGGCCCCGTCAACGACTACGCGGGCGTGGCGCAAGAGCCGCAGGTCATCGCCAACGAGTACCTGACCACGCTGGATGACCCGGCGCTGGGCGAGATCGGCATCGTGGGCTCGCCCATCCACATGAGCGGAACGCCCTCCGGCCCGCGTTCGACGGCCCCGGACCTGGGCCAGCACACGGAGGAGATCCTGCTGGAGCTGGGCTACGGCTGGGACGACATCGAGCGGCTGAAGGACGCGAAGGTCGTCTGAGCGGCGGCGCTCAGCCCTCGATCTCCTCGAACCCCTCCTCCGTCAGGCGGATGGCCGCCGTGGGGAATTCGGGGTTGCGCGGATTCTCCGTGTGGTACACCTCGACCAGCTCGCGCGCGAGGATGTCCTTCATGATCGCGTGCGTGAGCCGGTCGTTGGCCCACTCGCGCACGCCCGCCACCGTGGGCAGGCGGTTGCGGCGGAAATGCTCGAAGCCCACGAACGGCAGCCGCTTGTCCATCTCGTAGACGGCGTCGAGCACGTCCCAGCGCTGCTCGTCCACGATGGCCGCGGCCACCGCGCGCAGGGCCTCGTTGGCCTCGTGCTCGCCCGTCAGCGAAAGCCGCGGCGCCAGCTCGTAGACCCCGGGCTCGCGCGTCTCCACCAGCTCGCGCGCCTTCAGCTGCGAGAGGTTGGACGTGACGCTGCCCGGCGGCGCGCCCACGATGTCCGCGATCTCCTTGTAGTGCAGCGGCTCCAGCGCGCCCGTGATGATGCCCAGCACGGCCACCTGGCGCGAAAGCCCGGAGAAATCGGGCGCGTCCGGCGACGGGGGCGTGGACGCGGGCGTGATGGCGGAGACGGCGGGCGGCGCGCCCGCCCCCCCGTCCACGTCCCCGCTGGCGTCCTCGTCGTCCTCGTCCTCGCCGTCGTACGGCGGCTCCGCGTCGCGCCCGCCGTCCGGCGCGCGCCCCAGCAGGGCGAGCGTCTTCTCCATGGCCTCGATGTTGCCGTCGATGCGCCTGAGCGCCTTGCGGCGGTCGGCGAGGTCGCGTTCGAGGTCGGCGATTTCGCGGAGCGCGTCCTCGCGCTCGTCGTGGAGGCGGTCGAACGCCTGGCCCAGTTCATCGGACGTCGGAGACGTCATAGCGATAACCCTCTAGTGGTACTTGATGGGGAGAATGTAGCGCGGATCCGCCCGCCGGACAAGCGATGCCCGGCAGGCGGGACCGCGTACGGGGGCCCGCCGCTCCAGTGCCTCGGCGACCGCTGCGGCCGTCTCCTAGGCGCGCGGGAGGCCGAGGCCGCGCGTGGCGATGATGTTGCGCTGTATCTCGCTCGTGCCGCCCGCGATGGTGGCCGACACCGAGGCCACGTAGCCCGCGCCCAGACGGCCCTCGAACGGGGCCGTCGCGCCGCCGTTCAGCTGGCCCGCCGTGCCCAGCATGCGGATGGCCGTGTGCGCGATGCGCTGCGACAGCTCCGTGCTGAACATCTTGGCGATGGACGCCTCCGAGTTCGGAATCTCGCCCGCCGCCTGCATGCCGATCACGCGGTAGCTGAGCATCTTCGCCGTGGACGCCTCGATCCAGCGCTCCGCCAGTTCCTCGCGCACGCCTGCCGGGTGCGTGACCGCGGCCATGTGCCCGCGCCAGTAGTCGAAGTGGCGCTCCAGCGTCTGGCGGTGGGCCACGGCGCTGCCGATGGAGCTGCGCTCGAAGTCGAGCGTGGTGGCGCCCACGTACCAGCCGCGGTTGACCTCGCCCACCACGTTCCCGGCGGGCACGCGCACGTCCTCGAAGAAGACCTCGTTGAAGTTGTGCAGGTTGCCCATGTTCACGAGCGGGCGCACGGTGATGCCCGGCGTCTTCATGTCCAGCAGGAAATAGCTGATGCCGCGGTGCTTGGGCGCGTCCGGGTCGGTGCGCGCCAGCAGGAACATCCAGTCCGAGTAGTGCGCGCCGGAGGTCCAGATCTTCTGGCCGTTGATCACGTAGTCGTCGCCGTCGCGGATGGCCCGCGTCTGCAGGGAGGCGAGGTCGGAGCCGGAGCCCGGCTCGCTGTAGCCCTGGCACCAGATGACCTCGCCGCGCAACATGCGCCCCAGGTGCTCGGCCTGCTGCGCCTCCGTGCCGTGGGCGATGATGGTGGGGCCGAGCATGGAGACGCCGTTGCCGATGCTGCCGGCGGGGACGCGCGCCTCGGCGAACTCCTCGTTGAGGATGAACTGCTCCATCACGCCCAGCCCCGCGCCGCCGTACTCCCGCGGCCAGGCGGGGGCGATCCAGCCGCGTTCGGTCAGCTGCGCCTGCCAGCGCCGGTACCAGGGCGCGTCGCGCGGGGGGCCGTCCTCGCCGCCCATCATGCCCTTGTCGGGGTCGTACTCGCGCGGCCGCTCGCGCTCGATGAAGGCGCGGACCTCGCCGCGCCAGGCGGCCTGCTCGGGGGTGTCCTGGAAATCCATCGCGCCGCTCCGCGCCCGCCGTGGGGCGCTGGCCATGATACAGCGCGCGGGCGGCGCGGTGGGGCGCGCTCAGGACATCTTTCGCAAGGCGGGCTGCGTGACGAGCGCGAAGGTGGTGAAGCTGAAGAGGATGGCGCCGCAGATCGCCATCCACAGGGGCGCGCCGAGCCATGCCGCCATGTAGCCCGCCAGCAGGCCGCCCATCGGCCCCAGCCCCTGGAACGCGAGCGTGTGGATGCTGACCACGCGCCCCATCATCTCCGGCGCGGTGTTGGCCTGCACCAGCGTCTGGTTCAGGTTCATGAAGATGCCGCCGCCCATGCCGCCGACGAACATCACCGAGGCCGTGAGCGGGTACCAGGGGGAGAACCCGAGGACCGGCAGGATCATTCCCGCCATCATGAGCGAGCCGATGAACCAGCCGCCCTTGTTCTTCAGGTCGGGGAAGGAAGCGAGGGTGAGCGAGCTGATCATCATGCCCGCGCCCATGAAGGCGAAGAGCAGGCCCGCCTCGAAGGCCCCACGCCCCAGCTGCTCCTTGGCGATCTGCGGGAGGAGCGTGCCGAAGGGGCCGATCATGAAGACGCCCGTGCCCGTGAGCAGCAGGATGAGGGTGCGGATGCCGCGATGGCCCCAGACGAAGCGCAGCCCCTCCGCCAGCTCCAGCCGCGGGTTCCGGTGCTGCGCCGCCGTGCGCGCCATCGGCACGCGCAGGGGGACGAGCGCCAGCGTGCCGATGAGCAGCACGATCCCCTGCGCGAAGAAGGCCCCGCCGATCCCCCACAGCTGGATGATGAGGCCGCCGAGCGCGGGCCCGAGGATCTGCGAGATGTTCATCGCCATGCTCATCATCACCACCGCGTTCAGCAGCCGCCCGCCCTCCAGCACGCTGGGCACGATGGCGTTGCGCACGGGCAGGCCCACGGCGATGGTCGCGCCCACGCCCACGGCGAGGCCCATCGCGATCACCGTCGTCATCGCGCCCGCGATGATGATGACGCCCGCCGCCAGCGTCACCGCCACGGCCGTCACCTGGCTGACGAGCACGAGCATGCGCCGGTTGACGCGATCCGCCAGCACGCCCGCGGGGATGGTGATGAAGAGCACGGGAATGCCGAGCGCGAAGAAAACGTTCCCCGACCAGGCCGATCCCCTGCCCAGCCCGCCGATCTCCACCGCCTCGATCACCAGCCACACGAACGTGAAGCGCTGCGTCGCCTGCACGAGCGCGAAGCTCATGGTGTTGATCCACAGGTAGGCGAAGGGGCGCGAGCGGAAGGCCGAGAAGGTCTCCAGCGTGGGCAGGCCGGGGCGCGCGGCGGGGGCGCTCCGCGCCTGCTCGCTCATGCGCGCAGCCTACCCGTTCACGCGGCGGCGCGCGCGCCCCGTCCCCGCCGTCGCGTAGAATCGCGCCATCCGCGCGAGGAGGTTCCGGCATGGCGGGCAGGCTCGAAGGCAAGGTCGCGATCGTCACCGGCGGGGCGAGCGGCATCGGACGCGCCAGCGCCGAGCTCTTCGCCGAGGAGGGCGCGAACGTCGTCGTCGCCGACCTGCGGGACGGCACGGAGACCGTCGCCGCCGTGCGCGGGCGCGGGCGCGAGGCCGTCTTCATCGAGACCGACACGAGCGACGAGGCCGCCTGCGAGACGCTGGCGAAGGACGCCGAGGCGGCCTTCGGCGGCATCGACGTGCTGGTGGCGGCGGCGGGCATCAGCAACTGGCGCTACCTCGACCCCGAGGGCCTCGCGCCCCACGAGGAGCCCGATCCCACCGCCACCTACCTCCTGAACGCGCCCGTCGAGGCCTGGCAGAAGGTGCTCGACGTGAACCTCACGGGCGTCATGCTCTCCGCCCGCGCCGTGGCGCGCCGCATGGTCGCGGCGGGGAACGGCGGCGCCATCGTCAACCTCGCCTCCATCATGGCGAAGGTGCCGCTGCAGGGCGTGGGCCCCTACTGCGTCTCCAAGGCGGGCGTGTGGATGCTGACGAAGGTGCTGGCGCTGGAGCTGGCTCCGCACGGCATCCGCGTGAACGCCATCGGCCCGGGCTTCATCGAGACGCCCATGACGGCGGGCATCGACGAGGCCGACACGGGTGCCTGGGCCATGCGCCTCACGCCCATGCACCGCATGGGCCGCCCCGACGAGGTGGCCCGGACGGTCCTCTTCCTCGCCTGCGGGGACTCCAGCTTCTACACGGGCGCGATGCTGCATCCGCATGGCGGCGTCTTCACCGACTGAGCGGCCCGCGTCAGCGCCCACCGCCGCGCGATCGCCCGCGGAGGCCGAGCGCGAGCACGGCGGCGATCGCCATGAGCGCGCCCGCCACGATGAACGTCTCGTCCATCGTCTGGCGTACGACCGTGAGCAGCTGCTCCTCGGTGATGTCGAAGAGGTCGGCGGCGAAGAGGCTCGCGGCGCGCTCGTCGAAGCGCCCCAGCCCGCGCGAGCCGAGGATGGCCACGCCCACGATCATGCCGAGCGTCTGCCAGAGCTGGAGCACGGCCACGGCGGACGCGCGGCGGGCCTCCTCCACGCCCTCGATGACGGTGGCGTAGAGGGAGGCGTCGGCGAGCGTGAAGCCGATCCCCGCCAGCCCCAGCGCGATCCAGAGCGCGGCGGGCCCGGGCTGGTCCGCCCAGGCGGCCATGGCGAAGAGCCCGGCGGCGGCGAGGGCGAAGCCCGGCGCGGACGCGAGGCGGTGGCCCGCGAGTGTGGCGAGGGCCCCGCCCGCCAGCCCGCCCACGGCCATGAACAGCACCATCCGCCCCAGCATCAGCCCCGGCCCCGCGCCCTCCAGCCCCCACACCAGGTCGGCCATGAGGGGCACGTTTACGAAGGCCGTGACCAGCGCCATCCCCTCCAGCAGGAAGACGGCGTTGGCGATGGCCACGCGCGGGCGGCGGAACATGCGCACGTCGACGAGCGGCGCCGCCACGCGCAGCTGGCGCGCGACGAAGGCCGCCAGCAGCGCCGCCGCGCCCGCGAACAGCGCCGCCGCCGCCCAGGGTTCGCGCAGCCGTTCGCCCGCGCCCGCCAGCGCGAACGTGAGCGCCGTCAGCGCGCCCGCCAGCAGCAGCGCGCCAAGCCAGTCCACGCGCGCGCTGCGGTCGCGCGGGGGGGCGTCCGCGCCCGCGCCGCGCAGCAGGATGAGCACGAGCGCCAGCACGGGCAGGGCGAGGGCGATGTTCATCCAGAAGAGGCCGCGCCAGCCGATCCAGACGCCGATGAGCGTGCCCCAGAGCGGCCCCGCCAGGCTGGAGGCGTCGTCGAGCGTCGAGATCGCGCCCAGCCCCAGCGCGCGGCGGTCGCGCGGCAGCCGTTGCGCGGCCACGGCCAGCGCCACGGGCACGAGCGCGCCCCCGCCCATGGCCGTCACCGCGCGCGCCCCCGCCAGCAGCGGCAGGGTGGGCGCGAGCGCGACCAGCACGGAGCCGCCCATGAAGATGAGCATCCCCGCCGTGAAGACGCGCCGCGGGCCGTACACGTCGGTCAGGCGGCCCATGAGCGGCAGCGCCACCGTGTAGCCGAGCAGGTAGCCGTTCAGGATCCAGGAGCTCCGCTCGAGCTCGTCCACGGCCACGCCCAGGTCGCCGAGGATGGCGGCCAGCACGGGCGTCACGAAGGTCTGGTCGAAGCCCCCGACGAAGACGCCGAGGCCGAGCGCGATCACCAGCGGCCACGCCCGCCGCGCGCCCGCCACCGTCAGGAGGGCGGCTCGATGGCGACGGGCTGGTCGAAGCCGCTCAGCTCGATGCGCCGCACGAGGTCCGCGCGCTCGTCCGCGGCCAGCCGCCCCACGAGGCGCACGCGCCGCACGAGGAAGCGCTCGCGGTCGATCCAGACCGTGGCGCGCACCTCATGGCCGGGCTCGCCGTCGCTCACGAAGGCGTCGAGCGCGCCCGAATCGAGCGTCCCCTCGACGCGCCAGACGTCGGCCTCCCCGACCCGCTCCGCGCCCGTCACCACGGGGTCGGCGACCGCGCGCACGGCGGCCTCGATGCCGGCGGCGGGGTCGAAGGCGCTGGCCACGGGGTTGCCGTCGAGCGCGCGCCACTCCTCGCGGTTGAAGGGGTTGGTGATCCAGGAGGAATCGCCCACGCCCACGAAATCGACCTCGACGCGGATGCGGCCCAGCTGCGGCGCGATGGCGCGCACGGCGGCGCGCATGCGGTCGGGCCGCGCCACGTCGCCCTCGGCGCGCTCCATCTCCAGATTGAGCACGATGGGCGCGCTGTCGCCGTCGAAGTCGTAGACGAAGTGGAAGCTCTCGACGGCGCGGAAGCGCTCCGCCGCGCGTTCGAGCAGGGCGCGCGCGTCCGGCGCATCGTCCGCCGCGCCGCCGTCCCCCCCGCCCGCGCAGGCGGCCAGCAGCAGGCAGGCGAGCGCCGCCGCCCATGCTCCCGCCCGCGTCCGCGCGCCCGCCATGGCGCGATTGTGCCGCCTGCGGGCGCGCTTCGCATCTTCGCGTTCGCGGCGATGGCGTAGGATGGGGCGCAACCCGGCAGGAGGCCAGCACGCATGACCAGCATCGCGGATCGCAGCACGCCCAAGAGCGGCTACCAGGTCGTCGGGAGCCGCCCCATCCGCCACGACGGCGTGGACAAGGTGACCGGACGCGCGCGCTACGGGGCCGACGTGCGGCTGCCGGGCGTGCTCCACGGCAAGATTCTGCGCAGCCCCCACGGCCACGCGCGCATCGTCTCCATCGACGTGAGCAAGGCGCTCGCCCTGCCCGAGGTGAAGGCCGTGGTCACGAGCGCGGACGTGCCCATCGTGAAGGACACGCTCATCGACTTCGGCGAGACCATGGGCAACGCGCGGCTGCTGGCGGAGAACTGCCTGGCGCGCGACAAGGCGCTCTACCGGGGGCACGCCGTGGCCGCCGTGGCCGCCGCCAACCCGCACGTGGCGGAGGAGGCGCTCGCCCTGATCGAGGTCGAGTACGAGCCCCTGCCGGTCGTCCTCAACGCGCTCGACGCCATGCGCGAGGACGCGCCCCTGCTGCACGAGGCCATGACCACGCGCTCCATCGCCGAGCGCTGGACGCGCGGCGACGACACGGGCGTGCACAGCAACGTGGCCAGCCGCCTGCGCTTCAGCCGCGGCGACCTGGATGAGGGTTTCGCGGCGGCGGACGTGGTGGTCGAGCGCGAATTCACCACCAGCACCGTGCACCAGGGCTACATCGAGCCCCACACCTCGACGGCCAGCTGGGCCCCCGACGGGCACGTGACCATCTGGACGAGCACGCAGGGGGCCTTCGGCATCCGCGGGCAGGCGGCGGCCATCCTCGGCGTGCCCGAGGGCCGCGTCACCGTCATCCCCATGGAGATCGGCGGCGGCTTCGGCGCGAAGACCTACGTGCACGTCGATCCGGTGGCGGCCCTGCTCTCGCGCGCGAGCGGCCAGCCCGTGCAGGTGACGATGAGCCGCACGGAGGTGTTCGAGGCCTCGGGGCCCACCTCCGCCACCACCATCCGCGCCAGGATCGGGGCCACGAACGAGGGCGTCATCACCGCCGCGCAGCTGTGGATGGCCTACGAGGCGGGGGCCTTCCCGGGCTCGCCCGTGGGCGCCGGGGCCATGACCGCCCTCGCCCCCTACGACATCGAGCACCTGCTCGTGGACGGCTACGACGTGGTGGTGAACAAGCCCAAGGTGGGCGCCTACCGCGCGCCGGGCTCGCCCCAGGCGGCCTTCGCCGTGGAGAGCGTGATCGACGAGATCGCGGAGGCCATCGGCATGGAGCGCATGGAGTTCCGCCTGCGCAACGCCACGCGCGAGGGCGACCGCATGCCCAGCGGCATGGCCTTCCCCTCCATCGGCTGCGTGGAGGTGGAGGAGGCCATCGTCAACCATCCCCACTACTCCGCCCCCATCGAGGGGCCCAACCGCGGGCGCGGCGTGGCCATGGGCTTCTGGTTCAACGGCGGCAACCAGTCCTCCGCCACCGTGGCCGTGAACGCCGACGGCACCATCGCGCTCGTCACCGGCTCGGTGGACATCGGCGGCATGCGCGCCGCCCTCGCCATGCAGGCGGCGGAGACGCTGGGCCTGCGCGCCGAAGACGTGCAGCCCTCCGTGGGCGATACCGACTCCGTGGGCTGGACGGGCGTGACCGGCGGCAGCCGCACCGCCTTCTCCACCGGCATCGCCGTCATCACCGCCGCCGAGGACGTGAAGCTGCAGATGACGCAGCGCGCCGCCATCCTGCTGGAGGCGGAGCCCGACGACGTGACCTTCGCCGACGGCGCCTTCTCCGCCGGCGGCGGCAAGTCCATCTCCTGGAAGGAGGTGGCGGGCCAGCAGCTGCGCACGGGCGGCCCCATCAGCGCCTCCGCCAGCTCCAACCCCACGCGCGTGGGCCCCGCCTTCGCCGGCAACATCGTCGACGTCGAGGTCGACCCGGAGACGGGCAAGGTCGACATCCTGCGCTTCACCGTCATCCAGGACGCGGGCACGGCCATCCACCCCTCCTACGTGGAGGGGCAGATGCAGGGCGGCGCCGTGCAGGGCATCGGCTGGGCGCTGAACGAGGAGTACGTCTGGCGGGAGGACGGGAGCATGGCCAACGCCAGCTTCCTCGACTACCGCATGCCCACCAGCCTCGACCTGCCCATGATCGACACGCAGATCGTGGAGGTGCCCAATCCGGGGCATCCCTACGGCATCCGCGGCGTGGGCGAGGTGCCCATCGTGCCCCCCATGGCCGCCATCGCCAACGCCGTCCACGACGCCACCGGCGTGCGCATGACGCACCTGCCGATGTCGCCCGCGAACGTGCTCGAGGCGCTGGGGGCGGTGCCGCCCGAGGGCTAGCGGGGGAGGTCCCGTGGCCACCGTCTTCATCCCCTCGCTCCTCGAGGGCCTCACCGGGGGCGCGCGCACGGTCGCCGTCCCCGGCCGCAACCTGCGCCAGGTCATCGACGCCCTTGATGCGCGCTTCCCCGGCATGAAGGAGCGCCTGCTGGACGAGGAGGGGCGGCTCATCCCCGAGATCATGGCCGCCATCGACGGCGAGACGAACCATCTCGGCCTGCTCCAGCCCGTGGGCGAAACCAGCGAAATCCAGTTCGTGCCCGCCATCGGAGGCGGCTGAGCGCGCACCCCCACACGGCGCCGCGCGGCCCGTAGAATGCGCGTCGCAGAGGAGGAGACGCCATGCCCGTGGGACCGAACGACATCGAGACCGGACGCAAGCTCTTCGAGGAGGGCGGCTGGAGCAGCGGCGACCCCTACGGCCCCGACCAGTGGTTCGCCGACGATGCCGTCATGCGCGACATCGTCAACCACGACGGCGCGATGCGCGGCAAGGAGGAGATCCGCCACTTCTGGGCCAGGCGCAAGGTCGGCATCACCCTGCGCGTGCCCGTCGAGGAGGTCTACGTCGCCGAGGGCCACCGCGGCATCGCTATCCTGTGGATGGCCTACAGCCAGATCATGGACGAGAGCAGCGAGGACTACGGCCGCTGGGGCACCTTCGAGGGCATGTCCCGCCTCGAGTTCGACGACGAGGGCAAGGTCACGCTGGAGGTGGACTACCACCACGGCTTCCAGGGCGTGACCGACAGCTGGGTGGCCCACTGGAACGCGCGCCGCGCCATGTCGTGGAAGGAGCTGGGCGCCATCACCGGCGCCTGAGCGATGGGCAGGCTGGACGGACGGGTCGCCTTCGTCACGGGCGCGGCGCGCTATCGCGGCATCGGGCGCGCCATCGCCCTGCGGCTCGCGCGCGAAGGCGCCGCCGTGGCCGTCACCGGGCGTCCGCGCGACCCCGCCTCCCTCCCCGCGCACGAGCGCGAGCGCGGCTGGAAGGGCGTCGAGGGCGTGGCTGACGAGGTGCGTGAACTGGGCGGACGCGCCCTCGCCGTCGAATGCGACGTGACCGACGCGGCCTCCATCGCGCGCGCCGTGGATGCGACCGTGACCGAATTCGGCAAAATCGACGTCCTCGTCAACAACGCCGCCCTGCCCAGCGAGGCCGGGGCCGCGCCCATCCTCGAAATGACCGACGGGAACTGGTACGAAACGGTGGACGTGAACCTGCACGGCCTCTACCGCGTCATCCGCGCGGTGGGCCCCGAGATGGTGAAGGCGGGCGGCGGCGCCATCGTCAACATCTCCTCCACGGCGGGACGCATCGGCATCCCCGACTACGGCGCCTACTGCGCCACCAAGTGGGCCATGCACGGCCTCACGCAGCAGCTCGCGCTCGAACTGGCGAAGCACGGCATCCGCGTGAACATCGTCTGCCCCGGCTCCACCGACACGGACATGATGGACGGCACCTTCGGGCGCTACGACGAGGTGGCGGGGCGCGAGCCGGGCTCCTCCAAGGCCGCCATCCGCCGCGCCCTGCTCATGGGCCGCCAGGCCACGGTCGAGGAGCAGGCCGCCGTCGTCGCCTTCCTCGCCTCCGACGACGCCTCCTACATGACCGGGCAGGCGCTCAACGTCGACGGCGGCAGCCGCATGGACTGACGCCACGGGAGGCCCCGCATGAAGCTCCGCTACGTGAAAACCCTCCGGGAGGTTCGCCGCCTCCAGCAGCTCTACGCCGCGCCCGCCTTCGAGCAGTTCCGCGGCCTCTCCGCCACCTTCCGCACGGACCCGGAGGTGATCGCGGCCATCCTGCCGCCGCCGCTCGAACCGGCGGACGAGCCCATCGCCTCCGCCGGCGTCTCTTGGATCGGGCGCAGCAACACGCTCCAGCCCTTCGGCGCGGGCGGCCTCAACGTGCGCTGCCGCTACGAAGGCATCGTGGGCGATTACCCCGTGACCATGCCCATGTCCACGGACAGCGCCGTCGTCTTCGGGCGCGAGCTCTACGGCGAGCCGAAGAAGGTGGCGGACATCCGCGTGCGCCGCGACGGCGACGAGATCACGGGCACCATCGAGCGCTACGGCGTCGCCTACATCGAGATTCGCGGGCGCGTCGCGGGGCGGCTGCGGGCGGGCGAATCGCGCGAGACCTCGCGCTTCTACTTCAAGTTCATGCCCGCGCCCGACGGACGCGGCTTCGACAACGACCCCGTGCTCGTGCGCGTGCGGCACACGGGGCGCACGCGCCTCGTCGAGCGTCTCGAGGGTGAGCTGCTGCTGCGCGAATCGCCCCACGACCCCGTCGCCGACATCCCCGTGCGCGAGCTGCTCGGCCTCACCTACAGCGAGGGCGACACCTACACCCACGGCGAAATCCTCACGCGCGTGCCCGGCGAATCGTTCCTGCCCTACATGTTCGGCAAGATCGACGACCTCGAGCTGCTGGCGGAGGAGACGGCGGGCTGATGCGCTTCGGCATCGTCGCCACCTCCAGCGGCGCCATCGACGACCGCCTGGCGGAGCTGGACGCGCTCCGCTTCGACGCCCTCTACGTCGTCGATCACCCCTCCTTCGACCAGCCCGACGCCTGGAGCTGGCTCGCCTGGGCGGCGGGGCGCACGGAGCGCCTGCGGCTGGGCACGCACGTCACGGGCATGCCCTTCCACCACCCCTTCCGCCTTGCCAAACAGGTGGCCACCGTGGACCGCCTCTCCGGCGGGCGCGCCGTGCTCGGCATCGGCACGGGCTACGAACACGCCGACTTCGCCCCCTACGGCTTCGAGATGCTCGACTTCCGCGGGCGCGTGCGCCAGCTCGACGAGGGCGTCCGCGTGATCAAGGCGCTCTGGACGGAAGAGGCGGCGGAGTTCGCGGGCGAACGCTACCGGCTTGAGGGGGGCGCGGCCTTCGCGCCCAAGCCCGTGCAGCGGCCCCACCCGCCCGTCATCGTGGGGCTGAACCGCGACGGCATCCTGCTGCGGCTGGCGGCGCGCGAGGCGGACGGCCTCAACGCCTGGCAGCTCGGCCCCGCGCAGGTGGCCGCGCTGGCCGAACGGGCGCGCGAGGCGTGCGCCGCGGCGGGTCGCGATCCCGACGCCTTCGCCATCACCGCCGACGTCATCCTCGCGCGCGGCCAGACGCGCGCCGCGGCGGACGAGATCGCGGGCGGCATCGCCCGCATGGCGCGCGGCTGGGGACGCGCGGAGACGGTCACGCAGTGGGACCACGGCGGCATCCTCCACGGCGACGCCGCCCACATGCGCGAACAGGTCGCCGCCTTCGCCGCCGCGGGCGTCTCCGAGCTCGCCGTCTCCTCCTCCGATTTCGACGACCTCGCCTGGTTCAGCGAGGAGGTCGCCGCGCCCGCCCCCTGACCCTCGCCCGCCCCGTTGACGGGCGCGATACGGCGCGCCTAGCATTGCGGGAGAGGTGCGGCACATGCGCGCACGCTGGCTGCGGTTCGGGCTGATGCTGGGCTTGGCGCTGGGCGTGGTGGCGCTGGCGCTGGCCGCGGGCATGTCGCGGGGCGGGGAATCGGTGGGGGCGCAAGGCGCGACGCTGTCGCCCGTGGCCACGCCCGCCGCCACGGCCACGCCCGCCGCCACGGCCACGCCCGCCGCCACGGCCACGCCCGCCGCCACGGCCACGCCCGCCGCCACGGCCACGCCCGCCGCCACGGCCACGGCCGCCACCACCGCCACGACGGAGACGCCCGCGACGGCCCTCCCCGCGAATCCGCCGACCTGCACGGCCACGACGCTGGGGGGCACGCGGGCGGCGAACGCGGCGCTGGCGGCGGACTGCGACACGCTGCTGGCAATCGAGAGCACGCTGGCGGGCACGGCCACGCTGAACTGGGCCCCCACGCTGGCGCTCACCTCGTGGGAGGGGATCACGGTCGGGGGGACGCCGAAGCGGGTGACGCGGCTGACCTTGATCGACAAGGGGCTGACGGGGAGCCTCCCCACGCAACTGGCGAATCTGACGGCGCTGACGGGGGTGTACCTCTACGACAACCGGCTGACGGGGAGCATCCCCACGCAGCTGGGGAACCTGACGGCGCTGACGGGGCTGTGCCTGGACCGAAACGCGCTGAGCGGGGCGATTCCGACGCAGCTGGGGAGCCTGACGGGGCTGACGTCGCTGTGCGTGGGGGCGAACGGGCTGACGGGCGGCATCCCCACGCAGCTGGGGAACCTGACCGCGCTGCGGACGCTGCGGTTGGCGGCGAACAAGCTGACAGGCGGCATCCCGACGCAACTGGGGAACCTGACGGAGCTGCGGACGCTGAGCCTGTGGGGGAACAAGCTGTCCGGGGCGATTCCGACGCAACTCGGGGGATTGACGAAGCTGACGGCGTTCTACCTGGGGCAGAACGGGTTGACGGGGAGCATCCCCACGCAGTTGGGCGGGCTAACGGAGGTGAAGGGGCTGGAGCTGCACTCGAACGCCCTGACGGGGGCGATTCCGTCGGAGCTGGGGAGCCTGACGAAGCTGACACGGCTACGGCTGGAGAACAACCGGCTGAGCGGGAGCATCCCGGTGCAGCTGGGGAGCCTGACGGCGCTGACGCAACTGCTGCTGTGGGGCAACCAGCTGACGGGGAGCATCCCGACGGGCTTGGGGAGTCTGACGAAGCTGACGCAGCTGGAGTTGGAGAACAACCGGCTGACGGGGGCGATCCCGGCGGAGCTGGGGAGCCTGACCGCGCTCGTGACGCTGAAGCTGGCGGGCAACTCCCTCACGGGCTGCGTGCCGAACGCGCTGGCGGGGGTCACGACGCATGACCTTACGCGCGCCAGCGTGGCCTTCTGTCCCGCGCCCGCGCCGGTGCTGACGGTGCTCGCCGACGGCGTGGCGGGCGTGCTCATTCTGGAGTGGACGAGCACCGCGGCAGGAGTCACACGCTGGCAGTACCGCACTCGGGGACCGATTTGGGAGAGCGTTACCTCTCCAGCATGGGGAGCATGGACGAACATCCCCGGCAGTAATGCGGGCACGCGGAACTATCGACTCACGGGGTTGAGTAGCTACAGAGGTTACGACATAGAGGTCCGTGCTTGGGCAGCAGCTAGGGCGGGTAGAGCCTCTATCACATTTGAGGCTACCACGCTCCACATTGGCTCCGATAGCATCCCTGAGATGTATCCGAGACAGACTGTTGTTGGCGGGAAATCGTACCGTATCGGTGGCTTGGCCTATGTTATTGACGTTCCGGCGAGTATTCGTGTTGTCGCAGGAAGTGGAGGGTACGGTTGGAATACCGGACTCACAGTGCAAGTGACTGACATAGGCAGTGGGAATTACTTCGTGATAGATGGGGACACGGGAGAGATTTTGGAGAACAGCAGAGGCATTGCATCGGGAGCCATTGGATCTTCGGAGAGTTCGGCTACCGCACCGTTTGATCAGATGGTAGCATCCTTGCGATGGGTTGCGGTACCAACGCCATGAAGGCAGTGCTGGCTCTCCTTTTTGTGGTGTTGTATGCCATTTGTTCCGCTGCGCTTCCTGCTGGCGATAGGAAACCCAGCGTGCATGCCGACACTAATCACTCTGCGAAAGAATGTCTGTGGAAACCTGGACCGCGCGGGGCTGTGTATATTGGTGAGATCACTGGCGTGTGTGTTCCCGCAGTGGCAAGAAACCTCATCATCGGCAAAACGATCAAGGTCTGCAGCAGCGTCGCATCGTACGATGCTGCCACACAGGCAGCGATCACGAAGTGGAATACAGTGCTAAATCCGACCAATGGCAGCAAGATAGTCAACAGGAATATTCTCGAATGGAGCATGGATCGAAATTGTATGGCAGATGATACTCGAAATGAAATCAGCATAATTGTCGTGATCGATGCGACGTTCCCGGCGACCGCACGCTCAGTTCCACAGAACATCAAGGTTCTTGATACGGGGGAAGTCCATCCTAACTATGCGTATATTGGGCAGTCGAGGATTGAAATTAATGAAATGCGATTGACCAGATCTATAAATTCAGAGTCGAGAACAAGGACAATAGAATCCGCTGACATGGAAAATTTTGAGGCAAATTTTAAAGCTGCCACTATTGCTCACGAAATTGGACATCTCATTGGTATTGCACATCCTCAAGAATTTGATTCGTATGCAATATCTGCATGTAGTGAAGGAAACCCTCCGAAAATACCGCTGATGAAGCAGGCGGGAATGGAGGGGAATTGTGGAGATGGAAACTTGACGTCGTTGGACACTGGTTACTATAAGGGGATATATCAGCCAAATATGGTGTCAGGTTTGTCCGCCAGTTCGCCGCGCGCTGGGCAAGTCGAACTGACGTGGACCGCGACGCACGTTCATGTCGAGAAGGACTTCGAGATACGGCGCTGCACGGGCAGAAAGACTGCCTGTAGCGCCACGAGTGCCAGCTGGACGAGCGCGAGAACAGTCACCGCGAACACCCGGTCGGTCACACTGACCGGACAAGGCTCCGGCTGGAAGAGCTATCGGGTGGTTTCGCGGACCAGCGCGCTCACGGGCGACGGGGCCGAGGCCGCATCCACGATCGTGGAAGTCAGGGTCGCGGCGGCGCCGGCGCCACCTCCAGTGATCCCGACCCCGGTCTATTGCACGGTAACGGTGGTGGCTGCCGAGGGCGGAACCGCCAGCGGCGGAGGCACGGTGCAATGTGACGTGGGGCGCGCCTCCTACTCTTCGCGGGCCAACCCGGGCTGGTGCGTCAACGGTTTCATGCCGCCGCCAGGCGCGACGGGCCAGGCAATCTACTTCACCACCTGTCCGCAGACGGGCGCGGGATACATCGTGCCGACGGAGGATGTGACCGTCACGGCTACCTTCATCCGGCGCTCGTCGCTCCCCCGGGGGCTGGACGAGACAGATGGGAGCACGCCTACGCCCACCGCGACCCCCACGCCTACCGCAACGGCCACGCCGACCGCGACAGCCACGCCCACCGCCACGGCCACCCCGTCCGGCCCCTCGGGGCAGTAGCGGGGGGCGCGGGCGGGGGCGTAGGCTGCGGGGCGTGAGCCTTCCCCTGCCCCTCGACGGCGTGCGCGTGATCGACCTCACGGGCGTGTGGGCGGGTTCCTTCTCGACGGTGCTGCTGGCCGACCTCGGCGCGGAGGTGCTGAAGGCCGAGAACCAGTACGTCTGGCAGCCGCTCACGCGCGGCTCGCGGGCGCACCCCACGGTGGAGGAGGTGCGCTCCTACCCCACGTCCATGACCTTCCCCAACGGCGAGCCCGGCCCGCGCCCGTGGAACTACTGCTCGCTGTTCGTGGGCATGTACCGCAACAAGCGCAGCTTCACGGTCGACCTGCGCCGCCCGGAGGGGCTGGCCATCCTCGGGCGCGTGGTCGCGCGCTCGGACGTGGTGCTGGAGAACAGCGCCGTGGGGGCCATGGAGAAGCTGGGCGTCACGTGGGAGTGGCTGCGCGAGCAGCGCGAGGACGTCATCTTCGTGCGCGCCTCGGGCTACGGGCTGACGGGCGACTACGCGGACGCGCGCACGCTGGGGACGCACCTGGAGGGGGTGATGGGGCACCAGCTGCTGCGCGGCTACGAGGGCGCGGGCCCCACCGTGCCCATCTTCGCCGCGGACTACGTGAGCGGCACGCAGATCGCGCTGGCCGTGCTCATGGCGCTCTGGCACCGGAACAACACGGGCACGGGGCAGTTCATCGAGCTGGCGCAGGCGGAGAACGCCGCCGCCATGTTCTCGCAGGCCTACCTGAACTACAGCCTCAACGGCGAGGTCGAGCAGACCATCGGCAACCGCTCCGTCTACGCCGCCGACGGGGAGGCGCCCTGCGGCGTCTACCCCTGCCGCGCGGAGGGCGAGGCGGAGGCGGGCGGCGACCGCTGGATCGCCATCACCGTGACCGGCGAGGCCGAATGGCTGGCGCTGCGCTCGGCCATGGGCGATCCCGCCTGGGCCGCCGCGCCCGAGCTGGCCAGCGCCGCGGGCCGCGCCGCCCGCCAGGACGCCATCGACGCGCGCATCGGGGAATGGACGCGGCAGTTCGACGACGAGGCGCTGTTCCACCGCCTGCAGGAGGCGGGCGTGGCCGCCGCCCCCGTGCTCCCGTCCTGGCGCGTGCTCGCCGACGCGCACGTGCGCGCCCGCGGCCTCTACCGCGAGTGCGACCTGCCCGACGGCGTGGGGCGCTACGCCTGCCCCACGCCGCTCTACGCCCTGCCCGACAGCGAGGGGGGCATCCGCCGCGCGCCCGTGGCCATGGGGCAGGACAACGACTACGTCTACCGCGAGCTGCTGGGCGTCTCCGACGGGGAGTACGCGCGGCTCGTGGCGGAGGGGCACATCGCCGACGGGTTCCACGAATCCGTGCGCTGAGCCGCGCGCGCCGGGCTATCCTGTGCGCCATGACGGCGGCCGAACGCTACCGCGAGATGGTCGAGGCGGTCGACGCGCAGCGGCGCGAGCTGGGGCTGGACGTCTACGACGCCGCGCGCTGGAGCCGCAACGCGCCCTCCTACCGCTTCGACCCGCGCCGCCCGCTCGACCCGAACCTCGCGCTGCTGGCCGGATACGTGCGCGCGGACGACCGCGTGATCGACGTGGGCGGCGGCGCGGGACGCATCGGCCTGCCGCTGGCGCTGCGCTGCCGCGCGCTCACCAACGTCGAGCCCGCGCCCGGCATGGGCGAGGTCTTTCTGGAACTGGCCGCGGAGGCCGGCATCGGCAACGCCGCGCTCGCGCCCCACGCCTGGCTCGACGCGGAGGCCGAGGGCGACGTGGCGGTCAGCGTCGACGTCGTCTACTTCGTGCGCGAGATCGCGGAATTCCTGCGGAAGCTCGACCGCGCCGCCGCGCGCCGCGCCGCCATCTGGATCTGGAGTCCCACGCCGCCCGCCATGAACGCCCGCCTCTTCGCCATCGCGCACGGCGTGGAGCAGGCTCCCGCGCCCGGCCACCGCGAGCTGCTGCCCGTGCTCTGGGAGCTGGGGCTGCTGCCGGAGGTGCGCCTGCTGCCCGAACCGTTCGCCTGGCCCGAGGCCGCGCCGCTGCCCGCGAACGAGGATGAGGCCGTCGCCTTCGCCCTGAACGCGGTGGATGCGGCGCAGACGCCGGGCGCGGCGGAGCGGGTGGCCGCGCGGCTCGACGAGCTGTTCGCGCGCGACGCCGGGGGGCCGTGGCGTCCTGTGTGGCGTCCGCCCATGCGGGGCCTGCTGATCACGTGGGAGACGGCGCGCTGACCAGCGCCCGGACGTTTCTCAGCCGCGTCCGCGCGACGCCACCGCGGCCCGAGCGCTTCACCCTGCTCCTGTGCGGCATCGCCCTGCTGGGCGTGGCGCTCGTCCTGCTGCGCGAGGCCGCCCACGGCGGGGTGCTCCACGGCGACTCCGTCAACTACATCGGCGTCGCCCGGCGGCTGCAGGACGGGGACGGATTCGCGGGCTTCCTCGGCCAGCACTACACGTCCTTCCCGCCGCTCTACCCGATGCTGCTGGCGGCGGCGGGGTTTTTCGTCCTCGACCCCCACGCGGTGGCGGGCCCCTTCAACGCGGCCTGCTTCGGGTTGACCGTGCTCGCGCTCGGCTGGTGGCTGCGCTGGTGCGGCGTCGCCCGCCCGTTCGCGGCGCTGGGCTGCCTCGCCGCGGCCCTCGCCATCCCGCTGGCCAACATCGCCTCGCTCGCCATGGCCGAAGCGCCCTTCATCCTGCTCACGCTGCTCGCGCTCATGGGGACGGCGGCGCACCTGAACGGCGGCGGACGGCCGGCGCTGCTGTGGGCGGCGCTGCTCGCGGCGCTCGCCTGCCTCGCGCGCTACATCGGCGTCGCCCTGGCGCTCGCCGTGGCGCCGCTGCTGCTGTTCCGGCGCGGCGTCCCGCCATCGGAGCGCGCGCGGCGTCTGGCCGTCTGGGCGACGCTGACGGCGCTCCCCCTCGCGCTCTGGCCGCTGCGCAACCTCGCGCTCACCGGAAAGCCCGCGGGCATCCGCTCGACCCTGGACCTTTCGCCACGCCAGCTGCTGGACGCCACGGTCGACGTCGCGGCGGACTGGACGTTCCTCGTCCCGCCGTCGGGGGGAGCGATCGGGACCGTGACGGAGGCGGCGACCCTCGCGCTGCTGGCCGCGGGGGCGCTGGCGGTCGCGGCCACGGGCTGGCGCGTGGCGAACGACGCGCGCGCGCGTGCGAGCTGGCTGACGGCCAGCTGCTTCGTGGCCGCGTTCACCGCCCTCTACCTCTTCATCCACGCGGAGCTCTCCACGACGGCGAGCCTCTCGCGGCCGCTGCTCCCCCTCATCGTCCCCGCCATCTTCCTGCTGACGCTGGCGGCGGACCGGCTCTGGCGCCGCGGGACGCGCGCGACGCTCCCGCGCATCGCCGCCGCCGCCCTCGCGGGCGCGCTCGCCCTCTGGACGCTGGGGAACGCGGCGCTCACCGCGCACGCCATCGCGCGGGACGACCTGGTCTCGCTGCTGCCCGCCTGGACCGTGCACTGGCAGGGGGAGTACGCGACGGTGGAATGGTTCGGCGAAGCGGAAGGCGCGGAGTTCCTCTCGAACCGGCGCGACCTGCTGTACATCGCCCTCGGCCCCGCCAACCGCTACCGCTACCTGCCGGAGTCGCGGGACCGCATGGCGCGGCTGATCGACGGCGCGGAGGCGGGAACCTGGGTCGTCTGGTTCCACGACTGGCCCGCGAGCCGCGGCTACGGCCTCGCCGAGTTGCGGGCGTCGCCCGCGCTGGAGGAAGCGGCGGCGTTTCCCGACGGCGTCATCCTGCGCGTGCGCGAGCGCTGACGCTTGCGCCACGGGGAGCGCCCCTGTAGCCTTCACGCCGTCATGTGGAAAGCACTCAGCTGGCCCGGGGAATCGCGGCTGTATTACGCGGCATGCGTGATTCTGATCATTGCCGCCGCGGGACTGCGTTTCTATAACCTGCCATCCAGATCGCTCACGCACGACGAGACTACGGCCGCGAACAACGCGAATGGCACGCTCAGCCAGGTTGTCGAGAATACTCGCGAATATAATTCATCACCTATACTCTGGCCCCTCGGCCTCTGGGCAATCCAGAAAATCGAGAGTTCCCCTCTCAGCGTCCGTATCGTGCCAGCAATTGCAAGCACACTCGCGGTCGCCGCCCTGGTATTTCTGCTCCCACGAGCCGGAGTCGAGCGCTCGACCGCATTGCTCGCCGGGGTTCTGCTGGCAGTATCCACTACGGCGATCCATGCAGCCCAACATGTGCGAGAGTACTCACTTGATGCCCTGCTGGTCGTAGTGATGCTGACAGGCGCATTATGGTATTTGAAGGAAGAGAAAAAATGGATACTGCTGATATCCCTGTTCGTCGCCCCGCTGCTCCAGTACGGCCTTGCACTCTTCGGTGCGGCCCTGATTCTGATGATCGTGATTAAAAGATGGACGGATTCGAGGAACAACGGGACGGGAAGAATCTTTCCATACTCTCTTCGAAACTTCAGCTTTTTCATCGCGCCGCCAATGCTTTCCCTAGCTCTCGGAAGCATCATCACATGGTTCATTACTCTTCGTTACCACGGTACTGGTCATGGGAGGGATAGTTATCTTGAGAATTACTATTACCGGGGAGAGCTAACAGATATACCAGCAGTCTTGAGGTTTGTCCTGCAAGGCTGGGAAAACATACTGGAATTCCACTTCGAAACCATTCCGGTTATCATGGTAATATCCGTCATATTTACGGCATTTATTTTGCGTAATTCATTCCGCACCAATGGAATGATGATTCTGTTTCTGGCCGTGATAGCAGTAGCATCAATTTCCGTCATCCTCGGACTTTACCCATTGATCCAGCAGAGGACTGGAACTGGGCATGAGCGGCATATTCTGCTCTGGGGACCGGTTGTCGTGTTGACATTCACGCAATCCATCATGGTCATTGCAAATATAGTCATCGAGAAGATGTCGAAAATTCGGAAAATTAATCTACGTCATCCCGTTGCATACCGTTCTGCTTTTCTCGCTATATTCATCGCTACAGTCACCGTTGGAGGAATATGGAACATCTCAAAATATCAGACACTGTATCGTGATCCCGATGGAACCAGATCCATCCTTGAGTTCCTCGAACAAAATATGGAAGACGACGATATTATCATATGGGTGCCCTTCCCTCGAAGTATAATCACGTTCTATCGAGGAGATATGTATCGGAAAAATATGAAAGAGAGCATTGCGATGGTTGAAAATGGTAATCCGGAATATGATTCATGGGACAAAGAGCGATACCTGGAGGTTCTGAAAAATTTGCCAGACACCACCAAGAGGATCTGGATTGTCCACCAAGATGACCTGCATGGATATGAGATTCTTGCGCATCTCTACGATCCAGATATGGTTACGATCGAATGGACTGCACCATCTATCGAATTGCTATCGCTCTCTCTGGTCGCGGATGCCAGGCAAGCAGTCCGGTATTTCCGGGATTTTGAGGAAAACAGACAGGAAATCCTGGAGGATCCCGGTGATATCGTCTTGCGAACCGATCAGTATGAGGTGTATCTTGGCAAACGCACAATCTTGTACGCTGCCTCGGAGAATTGCGAAACTATACCGCATACCTCCCATATCGTCTTGCAAATTTTCCCCATGGATCAAAACGATCTTCCGCTTTCCTTCCGGAAAATTGGCTACGAGAATCTCGACTTCACATTTTCGAATATCTATGTTGCTTTCGGAGAAAAATGTTTTGCCGTGCGATTTTTGCCAGACTATCCCATTGATCGTATTTGGACGGGAGCCGCCGGAGGGGAACTGCGTTTTATCTATCCGGGAGCATCGTTGAGGCCGGTGGACATCGATGAGGAATTCATTGAGAATCTCCCTGCCCCTGTTCTGAAACATGATCCTTGGAGCATCTACTCCGTGGGACGCCATTTGGTGTATGTCGGAGACTGCGATTCCGGCCAGACCATTCCTCCCTTTTTCGTCCATCTTTATCCCGTCGAAGTGGCGGACCTTCCGGTCGAGCGGCAAGAGCACGGATTCGCGAACCGCGATTTTTACTTTTCGCACGATGGCGGTGTTGTTGGGGATGCATGTGTTGCGGTGCGGGAACTCGCGGACTACCCGATCGATTACATCCATGTGGGGCAGTACGACGAAACGGGGCAGATTTGGGAGGCGACGATCGAGTGGGAAGCGGGAGGACCGCCGCCGGAATAGCCGGACGACGGTCCGCGCGGAGCCGCCGGCAGGGGCCGCGTTTGCCCGTTAACGGGGCGGGTGGCACGGTGGACGGGCAGCGCCTGCTGCCGCCGAATCCCCTTCGCGGGGAGCGGGGGAACCGCCACATCGGGGCGAACCGCATCCGCGGGCGACACCTCCAGTCGCAGCCCGTCAGCTAACCCCGCAGGCGTAGGAGGGACCTCACGTGGGGGTCTCTCGACCGCTCGTTCCGGTTCGCGCGCGACGCCCGGACCCGAACCGCCCGGGACGGCCATGCGGCCCCGACGACGAAGCCTGGCGCCGTTCCCGTGGCGGGGACGCCGCCGCCGATGCTCGCCGGAGGTGAACCCGTGATCGAGCACGAACTGGCCCGGTCGGTCCTTCTGGAGCGCTCCCAGCTGCTGAACTCGCCGGAATGGCGGTTCCGCAAGGAGTGGGACGCCCTGCGCGCCGAAGAGGCGCTCGCCCGCGATCTCGCGGACGAGGAACTGCGGATCGACCGTCTTCGCGACAGGCTCGCGCGCGCGGCCTAGCGCCGCTGAACGCGAGGGCCGCGCCCGCGGGCGGGGTCCGGTTTCGGGCACATCAGGGGCGGGGGTCCGCACGGACCCCCGCCCTTGCGTATGCTGGGGGGAGCGGGCGGGCGCGAAGGCCGCGCCGGTTCGCGGACGCGACGCGCGCGGAACGTCCGGCGCGTTCGCGTGATCGGGAGGAACGGTGCTCTACGGCAAATGGCGCCCGCGCGGCTTCGACGAGGTGGTCGGCCAGGACCACGTGGTGGCCACGCTGCGGAACGCGCTGATCACGGACCAGGTGGCGCACGCCTACCTGTTCTCGGGGCCGCGCGGCACGGGCAAGACCACCACCGCCCGCATCCTCGCGAAGGCGGTGAACTGCCGGGAGCGCCGCGAGGGCGACCCCTGCAACGCCTGCCGCGCCTGCGAGGCGATCAACCGCGGGAACGCGCTCGACCTGATCGAGATGGACGCGGCCAGCAACCGCGGCATCGACGACGTGCGCGAGCTGCGCGACAAGATCGCGTTCGCGCCCAGCGACCTCGACCGCAAGGTGTACCTGCTCGACGAGGTGCACATGCTCACCACGGGCGCCTTCAACGCCCTCCTCAAGACGCTGGAGGAGCCGCCGCCGCACGCCATCTTCATCCTCGCCACGACCGAGCTGCACGAGCTGCCGCCGACCATCGTCTCCCGCTGCCAGCGCTTCGATTTCCGGCGCGTGTCCGTGGAGGCGATGGTCGAGCGCCTCGGCTACATCGCCGGGCGGGAGGGCTACGCCGTGCCCGAGGAGGGGCTGCTGGCCATCGCGCGGGAGGCGCGCGGGGCGCTGCGGGACGCCATCACCCTGCTCGAACAGATCGCCGCCACCTACGGCCCCGCGCCGGGCACCGACGACGTGCTCGAGGGGCTGGGGCTGGTGCGCGACGAGCGCACGGAGCGGCTGGCCGGGGCGCTCGCCGCGCGGGACCTGGGCGCGGCCCTCGCCCTCGCCCGCGAGGTGGCCGCCGACGGCCTCGACATCGCGCGCTTCACGCGGGAGACGATCGACACCCTGCGCGAGCGCCTGCTCGCCGCCGCCCGCGAGCGCGCCCCCGAGGTGGAGACGCTGACGGCGGCGGTGGCGGAGCTGGCGGGGGCCGACTTCCGCCGCGATCCGGGCAACCCCGTGCCCCTGGAGGTGGCCTGCGCCGCCGCCGTGCTCGGCCCCGCCCGCGCCGTCGCGCCCGCCGCGCCCGCCCCCGCCGGGGAGCGCGCGCAGAGCGGGGGCGAGGGCCGTCCGCGCCGTCCCGCGCGCCCGCGGCGGCCCGCGGGCGGGGCCTCCGGCGAGGACGCGCGCAGCCGCGAGCAGCGCTTCCTCGACGAGCTCTACGCGCGCTGCAAGATGGCCCAGCCCACGCTCGCCGCCTGGCTGAACGGCTCCTGCGAGGTGCTGGCCATGGACGGCGACGAGCTCAGGCTCGGCTTCTACCATCCCATCCACATGCAGAAGATCGACAACGACGGGCGCACGCTCGTGGAGCAGAAGGCGGGGGAGATGCTGGAGCGTCCGGTGACGCTGTCGGTGGAGCGCATCGAGAAGGCCGCGCCCGCGCGCGCGCCCGTGAGGGGCGGGCACCTGGCGAAGGCGGCGCGGGCCATGGGGGCCAAACCCGTCGAGTCCGGCGACGGCCCGCCGCCGCCCCCGCCGGAGCGCTCCTGATGGCGAAGGGATCGGGACGCAACCGCTACCTGCGCCGCGGCGGCGGCGGCGGGGGTGGGCAGCGCCCGCGCGGGGACCAGATGGCCGAGGCCCAGGCCATGCTCCAGCGCGCGCAGGAACAGCTCGCCGCGCAGACGGTCGAGGGCAGCGCCGGGGGCGGGGCCGTGCGCGTCACCATGAACGGCGAGCAGAAGGTGCAGGCCATCAAGATCGAGCCCGACGTGGTCGATCCGGACGACGTGGAGCTGCTGGAGGACCTGATCCTGGCCGCCATCCACGACGCCGCCGAACGCGCCAGCGCGCTGCAGGCGGATTCGCTCGGCATGTTGACGGGCGGGCTCGCCCCGCCCGGCGCCGGCGGCTGAGGCGGGCGTGTCCGCCGCCGGAGCGCCGGAGCCCATCGCGCGCCTGATCCAGGAGTTCGCCAGGCTGCCGGGCATCGGCCCCCGGTCCGCCCAGCGCCTCGCCTACCACGTGCTGCGCGCGCCCGAGGACGAGGCCCTCGCCCTGGCGCGCGCCCTCGGCGACGTGAAGCGGCGCATCGTGTTCTGCGGCGCCTGCTTCAACATCACCGAGGACGACCCCTGCGCGCTGTGCGCGGACGAGCAGCGCGACCGCGCGCTCATCTGCGTGGTGGAGGAGCCGCTGGACGTGCTGGTGATGGAGCGCACGGGCGGCTACCGCGGCCTCTACCACGTGCTCCACGGCGCGCTCAGTCCGATCGAGGGCGTCGGCCCCGACCAGCTGCGCGTGCGCGAACTCGCGGGGCGCGTGGAGGGGGGCGGCGTGACGGAGGTGATCATGGCCACCAACCCCAGCCTCGAGGGCGAGGCCACCTCCATGTACCTGCAGCGCCTGCTGCAGCCGCTGGGCGTGCGCGTCACGCGGCTGGCGCGCGGGCTGCCCAGCGGGGCGGACATCGAATACATGGACGACCTCACGCTCGCGCGCGCGCTCGAGGGGCGGCAGGAGCTGTAGCGTGCCGAGGCCGCGCGTCTACCGCGCCGAGGGCGTCGTGCTGCGCCGCCGCAACCTCGGCGAGGCGGACAGCATCCTCACCGTGTTCAGCCTCGGGGAGGGCAAGTTCGACGCCATCGCGCGCGGCGTGCGCAAGGCCCGCAGCCGCATGCGCGGCCACCTCGAACCGCTCACGCGCAGCCGCCTGCTGCTTGCGCGCGGGCGCACGCTCGACGTCTTCACGCAGGCCGAGACGATCTCCGCCCACCGCCGCCTGCGCGAGGATCTGGCCGCCAGCGCGGAGGCCCTCTGCTGCCTCGAGCTGGTTGACCGCTTCACGGGCGAGCGCGAACCCCTGCCGGAGCTCTACGCGCTGCTGGTGGCGGCGCTGGAGGCGCTCGACGCTGGCGGCGGGCCGCTGGCGGCGCGCCACTTCGAGCAGGGCCTGCTCTCGCTCCTCGGCTACGAGCCGCGCATCGACGCCTGCGCCCTCTGCGAGGGGCGGCTGCCGGAGGAGGAGACGCTGCTCTCCCCGACGGCGGGCGGGCTCGTCTGCCGCCCCTGCCGTCCCCGCGCGGGCGGCGGACGCGCCGTCTCCGTGACCGTGGTCAAGCTGCTGCGCTTCGCGCGGCGCGTCGATGCGGAGACCTTCGCGGCGCTGCGGGCGGGGCCCGCCGAGGCCGAGGAGCTGCGCGCGGCCATCGCCGAGCTCGTGCGGTATCATCTCGACCGCGAGCCCAACGCGCGCCGCTTCGCGGAAGGCGTGGGCGCGCTCGACCGCCTCGCCGCGCGGGGGCGTTTCCCCTGACGGCGGACGCGGTAGACTAACGGGCGCGAGGTCGCTCGCCGCGGGAGGTTCCCATGCCCCTCTACGAGTACTACTGCCAGCCCTGTCACGGGGTGTTCGAGGAATTGCGCCCCATGCGCGAGGCCTCCGAGCCCGTGCCCTGTCCGGACTGCTACGAGGAGGCGGGGCGCATCATGCCCACGTCCTTCTCGGCCTTCACCTTCCGCGACGGCTATCCGCGCAAGATTCCCGACGACGGCACCTACTGGCACCTGGGCAAGAAGGTGAGCAAGCGGCTCACCGGCGGGCGCCCGAACGAGCATCCCGAGATCAACAAGCCGAAGCCGAAGCCGGGTCTCACGCGGGGCGAGCGCTCCGCCCTGACCGACATGCGCGAGACGGCCGCGAAGGGCGATCTCGTGGACATGTTCAACAACCCCATCGGCCCCGGCGAGGTGCGCGCCGCCTACGAACGGCGCGACGTGATCAAGAAGGGCGTGCCCAGCCGCCTCACCCCGGAGATGAAGCGCAAGTTCCGCTAGAGCGAGGCGAGGACGCCGGTGGCCGCGCCGATGGCCGCCAGGATCAACGCCGTGGCGCCGGTGAACGCCAGCGCGAGGCGCAGCTTCAGATCCTGCCGGAGGAGCGTCTGCTCGTTGGCGAAGTCCTTGCGGAGGGCCGCCGTCTCGTTGGCGGAGTCCTTGCGGAGGGCCGCCATCTCGTTGGTGAAATCCTCCCGCAGCGCCGCGTTCCCCCGCGCCATGTCGTCCCTGAGGGTCTCGATATCGCCCCTGAGGGCTCCGATGTCGTTGGCAACGTCGTTGCGGAGGATGTCGAAGTCCTTGCGAAGAAAATCGAGATCCTTGCGGAGGAAGGCGATGTCGTCCTTCGTGGCGAGGTTCGCGCCGATGTCCTCGGCGAAGGCGGAGACAAGGGCGTTCGCCTGAGCTTCGGCGAAGCCCGCCTGCCGCAGCCGCTGGGACGCCTTGAGCGTGTCGAACGCCACCATGGCGGGATCGTACGCGCCCGCTGGCGGCCCCGCAACGGGCGGGACGCGGCGTCAGGCGCGGCGCGTGAGCACGTAGCCGCCCAGCTCGTCGAGCGTGCGGCGCGCGTCGCCCGCGGGCAGCGCGGCGAGCCCCTCCGCGGCGCGCTCCGCGAATTCGCGCGCCAGCGACCGCGCCGCCTCGATGGCGTCCGATTCGACGACGGCGGCGATGGCCTCCGGCAGGCGCGCCTCGCGTTCGTCCCCGGCGGCGAGGAAGCGGCGCACGGGGTTCCGCCGCGGGGCCGCCTCAAGGTAGAAGAGCGCGGGCAGCGTGATCGTGCCCTCCAGCAGGTCGCCGCCCGCGGGCTTGCCCATCTCCGCCTCGTCTCCCACGAAATCGAGGATGTCGTCGATGATCTGGAAGGCCATGCCGAGGTTGTAGCCGTAGCCGCGCAGGGCCTCGACGCCCTCCTCGTCGCATCCGGCCAGCATGGCCCCGCCCTGCGTCGAGGTGGCGAAGAGCGCCGCCGTCTTGCCCCCGATGCGCCAGAGGTAGTGCTGCACGTCACGCCCCACGTCGAAGGCGGCGGCGTCCTGGTCCAGCTCCCCGCTCGTCATCTTCATGAGCGTGAGGGCGAAGAGGCGGGTGACGGGGAGGCTGCCCGTGCGCGTCACCATCTCCGCCGCGTTGGCGAACATGAAGTCGCCGAGCAGCACCGTCAGGGCGTTGTCGAACACGGCGTTGGCGGTGGGCCGCCCGCGGCGGCTGCCCGCCCCGTCCACCACGTCGTCGTGCACGAGGCTGGCCGTGTGCAGCAGCTCGATGGCCGCGCCGAGGGGAGTCAGGCGGTTGAGGTTGTAGTCGCCGAAGGCCCCGGCCAGCAGCACGAGCGCGGGCCGCAGCCGCTTGCCGCGCGGCGCGAGGGCGTGGTCGAGCATCCGCCGCAGGGGGGCCAGCTCCACGCGCTTCACCGACTCCAGCAGGTCGTCCACGAGGATCATGTCCTCGGCCACGGGCCCGTAGAGCGCGGCCATCTGCGCCATCTGCGCCTGCGTCACGCGGGAGCCTCCACGGCGGCGCCGAACAGCCGCAGGGCGTTGGCGGCGGTGGCATGGGCGACCGTTTCCGCGCATTCGCCGCGCGCCTCCGCCACGACCGCGACGGCGTCGCGCACGTGCGCCGGTTCGTTGCGCTCGCCCCGGCGGTCGCGCGGCGGCAGCGCGGGGCTGTCGGTTTCCACGAGCAGGGCGTCGAGCGGCAGGCCCGCGGCCACGCGGCGCGCTTCGTCGTTGGCGCGATAGCCCGCCGAGCAGGCGAGCGAGACGAGGAATCCCAGCCCGACGTAGCGGAGGGCCTGCTCCAGCGTGCCCCCGAAGGCGTGCAGCACGCCGTGGGGGCGGCCCCGCGAGGCCAGCGGCGAGCGCGTGGCGAAGCGGGCCAGATGCGGCTCCAGCTCGGCCTCGGCGTCGCGCGAATGGACGCTCACGGGCAGCCCCAGCCGCGCGGCCAGCTCCAGCTGCGCGTCGAGGGCGCGGCGCTGGGCCGCGCGCGGAGCGCGTTCGCGGTGGAAGTCGAGGCCGATCTCGCCGATGGCGGCCACGTTCCCCGCACGGGCCAGCACGCCGATGGCGGCCAGCGCCCCGTCCGTGGCGCGCGCCGCCTCGTGCGGGTGGAAGCCCGCCGTGGCGAACAGGCGCGGGCGGTCCGTGCGCGCGGCGAGCGCGACCGCGGCCTCGCTGGAGGCGAGGTCCTCGCCGCAGACGGCGATGGCCTCCACGCCCGCCGCCGCGGCGCGCGCGAGCACGGCCCCGCGGTCGCCGTCGAAGCGCGCGTCCTGCAGGTGGCTGTGGGAATCGACGAGGAGCATCAGGCGCTGGCCGCTTCGGGAAGGTCGATCTTGCGGTAGAGGGCGCCGCCCTCGCCGAGGGCGCGTCCGGCGGGCGCCTCGAGCGGCCGCCAGCCCGCCGACTCGGGGTCGCCCGCGTGGCCGAGGGTGGCGTGCAGCCGCGCGGTGGAGAAGGGCAGCACGGGATGGAGCAGGGCGCACAGGCCGGAGATGGCCTGCAGGGCCGTGTGGAGCGTCTCGGCGGCGTGCGCGCGGTCCTCCTTCACGGCCTTCCAGGGGGCGCGCCCGTCGAGGTAGCGGTTGGCCGCCTGGGCCAGGGAGAGGGCCTCGCGCAGGGCGGCGCGGAAGCGGCAGGCGGCGTAGTCGGCGGCGCAGCGCTCGAAGCCCGCGCGCACGGCGGCCAGCAGCGCCTCGCTCTCCGCGCAGGGCGCGCCGGGGTCGGGGACGACGCCGCCGAAGTCGCGCCGGATCATGGCGAGCACGCGGTTCGCGAGGTTCCCCCAGGTGGCGATGAGCACCTCGTTGTTGACGCGCGCCAGCTCCTCCTCGCGGAATTCGGAGTCGCTCGTCTCCGGCATGATGTGCGTCAGGTAGAAGCGCACCGCGTCCGCGTCGTGGGCGTCGAGCAGGTCGAGCAGCCACGTGGCCGTGCCCTTCGACTTGCTCTGCTTCTGGCCCGCGGCGAAGTTGACGTACTGGTTGGCGGGCACGTCGTGGGGCAGGTTGAGGCCGCCGTGGCCAAGCAGCATGGCGGGCCAGATGAGCGTGTGGAAAACGATGTTGTCCTTGCCGATGAAGTAGAAGGCCTGCGTCCCGCCGTCCTCCCACCAGGCCCGCCAGGCGTCGGGATCGCCCTCGCGGGCGGCCCACTCGCGGGCGGCGGAGAGGTAGCCGATGACGGCGTCGAACCACACGTAAATGCGCTTGTCCTCGTAGCCCGCCACGGGCACGGGCACGCCCCAGTCGATGTCCCGCGTGATGGCGCGATCCTTGAGCCCCTCCTCGATCACGCCCAGCGTAAAGTTGGCCACGTTCCGCCTCCAGTGCGCCTGCTTACGCACCCACGCGCCCAGCTCATCGCCGAAGGCCGAGAGGCGCAGCAGGAAATGCTCGGAGGCGCGCACTTCCGGCGCGGCCCCGCTCAGCCTGCTGCGCGGCTCGATCAGGTCCACGGCGTCCAGCTGCGCGCCGCAGCTGTCGCACTGGTCGCCGCGCGCCTCCACGTAGCCGCAGCGCGGGCAGGTTCCCTCCACGTAGCGGTCGGGCAGGAAGCGCCCGGCCTCGGGGTCGTAGAGCTGGTCCTGGGCGCCGCGATAGAGGAAGCCCTGCTCCAGCAGCCGCGTGAAGACGGCCTGCACGGTCTCGCGGTGGTTCTCCGTGAGCGTCGTCGTGTACAGGTCGAAGGAGATGCCGAAGCGCTCCCAGCATTCCAGCATCTTCGGGTGGTAGCGGTCGACGATGTCGCGGGGGGCGACGCCCTCCTCGCCCGCGGCCACGGTGATGGGCGTGCCGTGGCAGTCGGAGCCGGAGACCATGAGCACGTCGTTGCCCGCCATGCGGTGGTAGCGCGCGAAGATGTCGGCGGGGAGGTAGGCCCCCGCCGCCTGCCCCGCGTGGAGCAGGTAGTTCGCGTAGGGCCAGGCCACGCCCACGAAGATGCGTTCGCCCACGGCGTCCCCTTTGACGAGCGGTTCGCGGATTCTAGCACCGCCGCGCGTTGGCGGCGGGCGCGTCTTCTTCCGGCCAGGCCTCCCAGGCGCGCGCGCGGGGGACGCCGAAGCGCCGCGCCGCCAGCGCCGCCGCCGCCGCGCGCCGCGCCCCCGCCTCCCGCATCTCGGCGAGGTAGGCGCGCAGGTCGCGCTCGTCGGCGCGCTCCGCCCAGCCGCGCAGGTCGAGCGCCACGGCGCACTCGCCGCGCGTTCCGGCGAAGCGTTCGGCCAGTTCGGAGGCGCGCCCGCGCACGGTCTCCTCGTGCCGCTTGGTGAGCTCGCGGCAGACGGCGGCGGGCGGATCGTCGAGCGCGGCGGCGGCGTCGCGCAGCGTCGCGGCGAGGCGGCGCGGGCTTTCGAAGAAGAGCAGCGTGCGCGTTCCCCGCGCGGCCTCCGCCAGCCAGCGCCGCCGCCTGCCCGAGGCGCGCGGGGGGAAGCCGGGAAAGCGCACGTCGCCGGCGTCGAAGCCGGCCACGGAGAGCGCCGCCGCCAGCGCGGAGGGCCCGGGCACGGCGAACACGGGCACGCCCGCCGCGTGCGCGGCCTCCACGGCGCGCGCGCCGGGGTCGGCCACGAGCGGCGTGCCCGCGTCGCAGGTGAGGGCCACGGCGCCTTTGCGCGCCGCCGCCAGCAGCCGCGGGATGCGCGCCTCCACGTTGTGCTCGGTGAGGCTGAGCGCGGGCGCGGCGACCTCCACGCGGCGCGCGAGACGGCGCAGCGTGCGCGTGTCCTCGGCGGCCACGAGCGAGGCCGCGCGCAGCACCGCCGCCGCCCGTTCGCCGAGGTCGCCGAGGTTGCCGATGGGCGTGGCCACCACGTAGAGGCCGGGCGCGAGCGCGTCCATGCCGCCAGCTTCACAGAATGGCGGCGCGCGTGCGAATTTCCGCGGCGGAAGGGGCGCGCCGCGTTGACCCGCGGGCGGGGGCGGCATACGCTCAGGGGAGCCGTGACGTTCCGCTTCAACGCCCGGAATCCGCTTCCGTGAGCCCCCGCGCCGCGTCCGTCACGCCCGCCGCCGCGCCCCGCCCGTCGGGACGCGGCGTTTCGCATGTCCGGCAGGAGGAAGGCCCGTGAACGCCCCGCGTCTCAAGCAGCTCCGGCACGCCTACGGGTTCGACGACGTCGCCATCGTGCCCGGCGAGGTCACCATCAACCCCGAGCTCGTGGAGATCGGCCTGGACATCGGGCCGCATCATTTCGCCCTGCCGTTCATCGCCTCGGCCATGGACGCGGTGGTGGACCCCGCCTTCGCGCGGCTCATGCACGGGGCGGGGGGCCTCGGCGTGCTCAACCTGGAGGGCATCTGGACGCGCTACGACGAGCCGCGGCCCATCCTCGACGAGGTGGCCTCGGTCAATCGCGACGAGGCCACGGCCATCCTGCAGTCGGCCTTCCAGCGGCCCATCCGCGACGACCTCGTGGCGCGGCGCGTGGCGGAGCTGAAGGAGGGCGGGGCCGTGGCCGCCGTCTCCGTGACGCCGAAGAGCACGAAGCGCTACGCGCCCATCGCGCAGGAGGCGGGGGCGGACGTGCTCGTGGTGCAGAGCACGGTGACGACGGCGCGGCACGAATCGACCAGCATCGAGGGGCTGCGCTTCGAGAAGCTGCTGGAGCAGGTGCGCATCCCCGTGGTGGTGGGCAACACGGTGGGCTTCACGGCCACGCGCGAGGTGATGCGCTCGGGCGTGGCCGCCGTGCTCGTGGGCGTGGGGCCGGGGGCGGGCTGCACCAGCCGCGAGGTGCTCGGCATCGGCGTGCCCCAGGTGACCGCCACCATCGACTGCGCCGCCGCGCGCGAGGCCCACCTCGCCGAAACGGGCAACTACGTGCCCATCATCACGGACGGCGGCATCCGCACCGGCGGCGACGTGTGCAAGTGCTTCGCGGCGGGCGCCGACGGCGTCATGATGGGCTCGCCCTTCGCCGCCACCACGGAAGCGCCCGGGCGCGGCTACCACTGGGGCATGGCCACCTCCCACGCCGACCTGCCCCGCGGCACGCGCGTGTTCGTGGGCGTGAAGACGACCCTGCAGAAGACGCTCTTCGGCCCCACCAGCCGCACCGACGGCACGGAGAACCTGGCGGGCGCGCTGAAGACGGCCATGGGCATGTGCGGCGCGCACACCATCCGCGAATTCCAGGAGGCGGAGATGGTGATCGCGCCCTCCATCAAGACGGAAGGCAAGATCTACCAGACGACCGAAGGCGCCATCCACCAGTTCGCGCAGGCGGAGTCGTAGGCCGCGCGGTGGGCCGCGCCGCCCCCGCGCTCGCGGCGCTGGCGCTGACGCTGGCCGCCGCGCTCGCGGGCGGGAGCGCGACGGCGCAGGACGGCCCGTGCCCGCGCCTCGACCTCGCCGACCTGCGCTTCTCCCTCGCGGAGTTCGATGTCGTGGTCGTGGGCGAAGTCGCCGCGCGCGCGGACGGCCTCGCCATCCTGCCGGAGGTCTGGCTCAAGGGCGCGGCCTCGGCGGGCGCGGTTCCGCTGGCGACGGGCGACGGAGGGGAGTGCCCCCTCGCGGCCACGCCCCCCGCGGGCGCGCGCGCGCTGGCGGCGTTGCGGCGGGAGGGGACGGGCTTCGCGCCGCCGCCCGCGTCCGCCCTCTTCGTCATCGCGGACGGCGTGGCCGTGAACGGGGCCGACCCGCCGGAGCGGCTGCCGGAGGCCGAGCTGATCGCGCGCATCCGCGCCGCCACGGGGCAGTACGCCGTGCCCGCCGCCGCGCCCGCGGAGGGGGCCTCGCTCGACTGGGCGCGCGTGGCGGCGCCGGTGGGGGGCGCGCTCCTCGCCATCTTCGCCGTCTCGCTCGTGCTGATGCGCGTCTGGCACCGCATCGACCCAACCTAGCCGGTGAGCAGCTCCTCCAGCACGCGCGCCACGGCGTCGGTCTCGTCGGGCAGGGTTTCGTCGGCGGCCCCGCGGGCGTGGCGGTCGGCCCCGGCCACGGCCAGCCCGCACCCCGCCCAGGCGAGCATGGAGGCGTCGTTCACGCTGTCGCCGATGGCCAGCGTCTGCTCCCGCCGCACGCCGAGGTCGCGCGCCACGAGCGCCAGCGCGCTGCCCTTGCTCGCCCCGGGCGCGACGGCCACGGTCACCTGCGGGAAATCGAGCAGGGTGAGGGCATCGCCGTGGCGTTCGGCGAGGGCGCGGTGGACGGCGGCGGAGCGCCCGTCGTCGCTGAGCACGCCCACGCCGTTGGGCACGATGCCCAGCGTCTCCGGCGCGGGGTGGTACTCGGGCGCGACGCCGCACATCTCGCCGTAGACGCGCGTGGCCTCCGACTCCTCGCTGGCGGCATAGCGGTGCGTGCCGAACCACTCGCTGGCGTGGCCCCGCGCGCGCGCCCAGCGGACCACGTCGAGGGCGAGCGCCGGGTCGATGCGCGTTTCGCGCGTGATCGCGCCCGCGGCGGTGGCCGTCACGCAGCCCTCCTGGGCGACGATGGGCGAATGCAGGCCGAGGTCGCGGGCCACGCGCAGCGCGCCCGGCAGCATCCGCCCGCTGGCCAGCACGACGGCGCAGCCGCCCTCCGCCAGCGCCGTCACCGCCGCCCGCAGGCGGGGCGAGAGCCTGCCGCGGAAGGGGCCCGCGAACGGCAGCAGGGTGCCGTCGATGTCGAGCGCGACGAGCCTCACCGCCATCGCGCCGTGACGGCCCGTTCCCAGCCCGCGAGGTCGTGCGCGACGTCCGTTTCGGCGCCGAGCGCGGCGGCGTGGGCGGCGACCGGCCCGGCCTGGCCCAGCCCCACCTCGAAGGCGGCCAGGCGGGGGCGCAGGCGCGCGCCGCAGTCGTCGAGCAGGGCGCGCACGAGGTCCAGCCCGTCCTCGCCGCCGTCGAGCGCGAGGCGCGGCTCCCAGCGGCGCACCTCGGGCTGGAGCGCGTCGATGGCGCGCGCGGGCACGTAGGGCAGGTTGGCGAGCACCACGTCGGCGCGCGCCACGGCGGCGGCGAGGTGGCCGCGCGCGAGCGAGACCGCGGCCCCGTGGCGCGCCGCGTTGCGCGCCGCCAGCCGCAGGGCGTCCGCGCTCACGTCGGTGGCCAGCACGCGCGCGCGCGGTTCCGCCACCGCCACCGCGATGGCCACGGCGCCGCAGCCCGCGCCCACGTCGAGGACGGTCGCGCGGGGGCGCTCGCGCAGCTCGGCGAGGCCCAGCTCGACGAGCAGCTCCGTTTCGGGCCGCGGGATGAGCGCGCCGCGCCCGACGGCCAGCTCGAGGCCGTGGAATTCGCGCACGCCGGTCAGGTAGGGCGTGGGTTCGCGGCGCAGGCGGCGGGCCAGCAGCGCCTCGAGGCGCTCGGCGGCGGCGGCGGCGATGGGCGCGCCCGCGAAGAAGGCGGCGCGGCTGAGCCCGCTCGCGTGCCGCGTGAGCGCCTCCGCCTCGAAGGCGGCGTCGGGCACGCCCGCCGCTTCCAGCCGCGCGCGGGCGGCGGCGGCGGCGGTGCGCGCGCTCACGCCGTGGCCCGCAGCCGCGCCGTCTCTTCCGCCGCCGCCACCGCGTCGATGATGTCGTCCAGGTTCCCGTCCAGCCGGTCCGGCAGGTTGTGCACGGTCAGCCCCACGCGGTGGTCGGTGATGCGGTCCTGGGGGAAGTTCCAGGTGCGTATCTTCTCGCTGCGGTCGCCGCTGCCCACCTGCGTGCGCCGCTCGTCGCCGAGCTCGCGCTCCTGCTTCTCGCGCTCCATGTCCAGCAGGCGCGAGCGCAGCACGGTCATGGCGCGGACGCGGTTCTTCAGCTGCGAGCGCTCGTCCTGGCACACGACCACCTGGCCCGTGGGCAGGTGCGTGAGGCGCACGGCGGTGGCCACCTTGTTCACGTTCTGCCCGCCCGCGCCGGAGGCGTGGAAGATGTCGACGCGCAGGTCCTTTTCGGCGATCGCCACCTCCACCTCCGCGGCCTCGGGCAGCACGGCCACGGTGGCGGTGGAGGTGTGGATGCGCCCCTGCGCCTCCGTTTCGGGCACGCGCTGCACGCGGTGGACGCCGCTCTCGTACTTGAGCCGCGAGAAGGCGCCTTCCCCGTTCACGCTGAAGATGGCCTCGCGGAAGCCGCCGAGGCCCGTCTCCGAGACGCTGACGAGCTGCGTGCGCCAGCCGCGGCGCTCGCTGTAGCGGTGGTAGGCGCGGAAGAGGTCCTGCGCGAAGAGCGCGGCCTCCTCGCCGCCCGCGCCCGCGCGAATCTCCATGATCACGTTGCGGTCGTCGCGGGCGTCACGGGGCAGGAGGGCGCGCGGGATCTCGGCGTCGAGGGCGTCGAGGCGCTCGCCCGCGGCCTCCGCCTCGGCCTCCGCCAGCTCGCGCAGATCGGGGTCGTCCTCGGCCAGCAGGGCGCGGGCCTCGTCGCGCGCGCGCTCGGCCTCGCGGTAGCGGTCGAGCAGTTCGACGGCGGGGGCGATGCCGGCGCGCTCCCGCGCGAGGCGCGCGACCCGGTCGTAGTCGGAGGCCACGTCGGGGCGGCCCATCTCCTCCGTGATCGCGTCGTAGCGCGTCCGCAGCCCGTCGAGGCGGCGGCGCACTGCTTCATCCATGGCGCCAGTGTGGGGCGGGCGGGGCTTGCGCGCCCGCGATGCGCGCGGCCAGCTCGTCGAGGGGGGCTTCCTCCTGCCCGCCGTCGCCGCGCAGGTCCTTGATGGCGGCGGTCCCGCGGGCCAGTTCCTCCGCGCCGATGATGACGGCCACGCGCGCGCCGCTGGCGTTGGCGCGCCGCAGCTGGGCGCGCAGGGAGCGTCCGGCCTCGCCCGTGACGGCGGCGATCCCGCATGCGCGCAGCCGTGAGGCCGCGCGCACGGCGGCGCGCGCCGCGCCCTCGCCCGCGTGCGCCACGAAGGCGTCGGGCGCGGGCGGCGCGGGCGCGTCCACGCCCTGGCGCTTCATCTCGATGACGATGCGTTCGAGGCCCGTGGCGAAGCCGACGGCGGGCGTGGGCGGGCCGCCCAGCGTCTCCATCAGGCCGTCGTAGCGCCCGCCCGCGCCGATCGAGCTCTGCGCGCGCCCGTCGCCCGTTGGCGCGATCTCCCAGACGGTGCGGTTGTAGTAGTCGAGGCCGCGCACGAGCAGGGGGTCCACCACGTGGGGCACACCCGCCGCGTCCAGCGCCTCGCGCACGGCGGCGAAGTGGGCGGCGGCGTCCTCGCTCAGCTGGTCGACGATGGCGGGCGCGCCCTCGCGCAATTCGCGGTCGCGCTCGTCGTTGCTGTCGAGCAGGCGCAGGGGGTTCCGCTCCAGCCGTCGCTGGCTGTCGGGCGAAAGGCGCTCGCGCAGGGGGCGGTAGTGGGCGCGCAGCCGTTCGAGGTAGGCGCGGCGCGGCCCGATGTCGTCGATGCTGCCGAGGCGCACCTCCAGATCGCGCAGGCCGAGCCGCTCGTACAGGCGCCAGTTCAGCTCGATCAGCTCGGCGTCGGCCAGCGCCCCGGCGGAGCCGATGGCCTCGCAGTCGAACTGCGTGAACTGGCGCAGGCGGCCCAGCTGGGGGCGGCTGTAGCGGAACATGCGCGCGGTGGCGTAGAGGCGCACGGGCTGCGGGCGGCTGGCCATGCCGTGCTCCAGCCAGGCGCGGCAGATGGCGGGCGTGGCCTCGGGCGTGAGGGAGAGGGCCTCGCCGCCGCGGTCCTCGAAGGCGTACATCTCCTTCTCGACGATGTCGG
Source organism: Tepidiformaceae bacterium (assembly GCA_958295975.1). Classification (GTDB taxonomy): domain Bacteria; phylum Chloroflexota; class Dehalococcoidia; order Tepidiformales; family Tepidiformaceae; genus UBA2991. The sequence continues at coordinate 2,157,393 of OY282446.1, forward strand.
TGGTGTCGCCCGTGCCCTTCTCGAAGAGGGCGGCGGCCTCGAAGGAGGGCGTGTCGATGCGCTCGTAGCCGAAGAGGCGCGCGGTTTCGCCCGCCGCCGCCTCGATCAGGCGCCAGCGGGGCTGGTCCTCGGGGAGCACGTCCTCCGTGCCCCGCGGCGTCTGGAACCGTGCGTTCATGCCGCTCCCGTCCCCTAAGTGGCGTCGGTGCTAGCATAGGGCGCGGGCCGTCCGATGAGAAAGCGCGCGGGAGCGAAGGGGTGAGCGCCCTGCCGGATTTGGGGGAATCCACCGGGGCCGCGGCCCTGCTTGAGCGCGTGCGCGCCTACCTGCCCGAGGAGCGCATCCCCCTCATCGCCGAGGCCTGCGCGTTCGCGGCGGAAAGCCACGCGGGCCAGCTGCGGCGCACGGGCGAGCCCTACGTCACCCACCCCGTCGAGGTCACGCGCCTCGTGGCCGGGCTGGAGCTGGACCAGGCCTCCATCATCGCCGCCCTGCTGCACGACGTGCAGGAGGACTGCGGCGTGGCCAACGCCGAGATCGCGGCGCGCTTCGGCGCGGACGCCGCCCGCCTCGTGGAGGGGCTGACCAAGCTCGACCGGCTGCCCCTGCGCGTGGGCGACGAGGACGGCGGCGACGCGCAGGCGCGCAACCTGCGCAAGATGCTGCTGGCCATGGCGGCGGACGTGCGCGTCGTGCTCATCAAGCTGTGCGACCGCCTGCACAACATGCGCACGCTCTGGGCCCTGCGTCCGGAGAAGCAGCGGCGCATCGCGCGCGAGACGATGGACATCTTCGCGCCGCTGGCCACGCGCCTCGGCATCTGGCAGATCAAGTGGGAGCTGGAGGACCTCGCCTTCCGCTACCTCGAACCGGAGCGCTACCAGGAGATCGCCGCGCGCCTCGACGCCACCCGCCTGGCGCGCGAGCGCTACATCGAGGACGTGGCCGCGGGCCTGCGCGTGCAGCTCGACGACGCCCGCATCGGGGCCGAGGTCACGGGCCGCGCCAAGCACATCTACTCCATCCACGAGAAGGCGCGGCGCTACGGGCGGCAGGCCAAGTCGTTCGACCAGATCTACGACCTGCTGGCCCTGCGCGTGCTGGTGAAGGACGTGCCCGGCTGCTACGCCGCGCTGGGCGTGGTGCATGCCACCTGGCGGCCCCTGCCGGGGCAGTTCGACGACTACATCGCCAGCCCCAAGGCGAGCATGTACCAGTCGCTGCACACCACCGTCATCGGCCCCGGCGCGCGCCCCCTCGAGGTGCAGATCCGCACGCGCGAGATGCATCGCCTGGCCGAGTACGGCGTGGCCGCCCACTGGCGCTACAAGGGCGGCGGCGAGCGCACCGGCGAGGACGAGGAGCGCATCGCCTGGCTGCGCCAGCTGCTGGAATGGCAGCGCGAGCTGGCCGGGGCGGAGGAGTTCGTCGAGAGCGTGAAGACGGACGTGTTCGACGACCAGGTGTTCGCGCTCTCCCCGCGCGGCGACGTGCTCGACCTGCCCGCCGGGGCCACGCCCCTCGATTTCGCCTACCGCATCCACACCGACCTCGGCCACCAGACCATCGGGGCCAAGGTGAACGGCCGGATGGCCCCGCTCAACGCCGCCCTGCAGAACGGCGACGTGGTCGAGATCATGCGCAGCCGTTCGCGCAACGGCCCCTCGCGTGACTGGCTGAGCGAGAGCCTCGGCTACCTGCACACGACCAACGGACGGCAGAAGGTGCGCCAGTGGTTCCGCAAGCGCCAGCGCGCGGAGAGCGTGGAGCGGGGCCGCGAGATGCTGGAGCGCGAGATGCGCCGCCTCGCCCTCGACCTGAGCGACCACCAGGACGAGGTGCTGGCGCTCTATCCGGGCAAGAGCTGGGACGACCTGCTGGCCGCCATCGGCTACGGCGACATCGGCGTGGAGTCGCTCACGCGCAAGGCCAGCGCCCTGCTGCAGCGGCGGGAGCGCGGCGAGGTGGACGAGATCGCGCTGGGGCGTCCCTCGGCGCGCGGGGACGGCCCCGGCCTGCGCGCCCTCGGCGTGAACGGCCTCGAAACCAGCCTCGCGCGCTGCTGCAAGCCCGTGCACGGCGACAGCGTGCGCGGCTACGTGACGCGCAGCCGCGGCGTCACCGTGCATCGCGCCGACTGCCACAACGTGCTGCACGAGCGCGAGCGCGACCGCCTCATCGACGTGGAGTGGGGCGGGGGCGAGGAGCGGCGCTACCCCGCCACCATCCAGGTGGACGCTTGGGACCGCGTGGGCCTGCTGCGCGACCTGAGCGCCATCGTGGCCGCCGAGGACGTGAACATGGTGGACGTGGCCACGACCCGCGCGGGCAACGGCACGGTGACCGTGCTGGCCACGCTGGAGACGAGCGGCATCGCCCAGATCTCGCGGCTGCTCACGCGCATGGAGACCATCCGCGGCGTGCGTAGCTGCCGCCGCACGGCGCGCTAGGCGGCGTCCGCGCGCCGGGGCGGGCGCCGCGCGGAGAGGGGGACCGCGCGGCGCCGGCCGTCGGGGCGCATCCCGTCCCGAACGCGACGCGCCAGCCACCGCCCCGGGCCCCGGCGGAGGCCCGCCCGCATCCCCGCCGACGCCGCCGGGCGGAGCACCGCCGCGAACAGCGCCGTCGCCGTTCCGACGAGCAGGACATCGAAGACGATCGTGGGAAGCAGGTTGACCATGGCCACGTACATCCGTTCGAGAGGTGCGCGCATTCTGGGGGAACGCGCGTTCGTTGTCAAACGGGCGTTCGGCGGGGGCTAGTCGACGCGTTCGCGGTACTGCAGCGCCTCGGCCATGTGCCCCGCCCCGATCACGTCCGCGCGGTCGAAGTCGGCCACCGTGCGCGCCACCTTGAGCACGCGGTGGAAGGCGCGCGCGGAGAGCGCCATGCGCTGCGTGGCGGAGCGGAGCAGGCCGCGCGCCTCCTCGCTCAGCTTCGCCTGGGCGTGCTCGCGCACCTCCGCGGGGCCCATCTCCGCGTTCAGGCGCGCGCCCGTGCCCGCGAAGCGCTCCCGCTGGATGGCGCGCACGGCGCCCACGCGCGCGGCGATGGCGGCGGAGGGCTCGCCCGGCGCGGCGGACGCCAGCTTCTCGTAGTCCACGCGCGGCACGTCGAGGAAGATGTCGATGCGGTCGAGCACGGGGCCGGAGACGCGCCGCTGGTAGCGCGCCGCCGCCGCGGGCGAACAGAGGCACTGGCGCACGGGGTCGCCGCGGTAGCCGCAGGGGCAGGGGTTCTGCGCGGCCACCAGCGCGAAGCTGGCGGGGAAGGTGGCCGCGGCGCGGGCGCGGCTGATCGTGACCGTGCGGTCCTCCAGCGGCTGGCGCAGCACCTCCAGCACCTGCGAGCCGAATTCGGGCAGCTCGTCGAGGAAGAGCACGCCGTGGTGGCAGAGCGTGATCTCGCCCGGGCGCGGGTTCGAGCCGCCGCCCACGAGGCCTGCGTGCGAGATGGTGTGGTGGGGAGCGCGGAAGGGCCGTTCGCGCAGCAGCCCCGCCCCCGCGGGCAGCAGCCCGGCCACGCTGTGGATGCGCGTCGCCTCCAGCGCCTCGTCGTTCGTCATGGGCGGCAGGATGGAGGGGATGGCGCGCGCCAGCAGCGTCTTGCCGCTGCCCGGCGGCCCGCGCATGAGCACGTTGTGCCCGCCCGCGGCGGCGATGGCCAGCGCGCGCTTGGCGTGCTCCTGCCCGATCACCTCGGCCAGATCGGGGCCGCCCGCCGCCTCCGGCTCCTCCGCGCCGTCGCCCGCCCAGGGCGTGATCGCGGCCTTGCCCAGCAGGTGCGCGGCCAGCTGCGAGAGCGAGGCCACGGGGTAGACCTCGATGCCTTCCACCAGCGCGGCCTCGGGCGCGTTGGGCACGGGCACGAAGGCGCGGCACGCGCCCCGGTCCCGCGCCACCGCGATCATGGGCAGGGCCCCGCGGATGGCGCGCACCTGGCCGTCGAGCGCCAGCTCGCCCACGAACACGGCGTCGTCGAGGTCGGCCTCCACCTGGCCGCTGGCCACGAGCACGCCGGTGGCGATGGGCAGGTCGTAGGCGGGGCCCTCCTTGCGCAGGTCGGCGGGCGCGAGGTTGACCGTGACGCGGCTGTTGAAGGGCCAGGTGAGGGCGCTGTTGCGGATGGCCGCGCGCACGCGCTCGCGCGATTCCTGCACGGCGGCGTCGGGCAGCCCCACGATCGAGGTCGTCGGGTTCTGCGCGCGCGAGATGTCCACCTCGACGTCGACCATCACGCCGTCGAGTCCGGAGACCGCGCTCGACCGCACCCTGGCGAGCACGGGCGCAGTGTGGCCGATCGCGGGCCGCGCGGGCAACCCGCGCCTACGCGCCCTCCGGCTCCGGCTCCGGCTCGGGCTCCAGCTCCGGCTCGGGCTCCGGCTCGGCGTCCGCGCGCGGCAGGTGGCGCGCGGGCAGGAAGCGCAGCACGGCCAGCGCGCCGGCGAACACGACGACCGCCGCCGCCGCCGCGCCGATGCCGAGAGCGTCGGTGAAGGCCTGCCCGGCGGCGGCGAACAGCTGCGCCCCGGCCTCGGCGGGCAGCTCGCCCGCCACGCGCACGGCGGCGCCCAGCGATTCGCCCGCCAGTTCCGCCGCGCGCGGGGGCAGGTCCGCCAGCCCGTCCTCCACGCGCGCGCGGTAGGCGGAGGCGAAGATGGAGCCGATGATGGCCACGCCCAGCGCGCCGCCCGCCTGCCGCGTCACGTCGTTCATGGCGGAGGCGACGCCCGCCTTGGCCTCGGGCACGGCCCCCATCACCGCGTCCGTGGAGGGGGCCATGATGTTGCCCATGGCGTAGGTGGTGAACAGCACGAAGCCGCCGAAGAGGAAGTAGGGCGTGTCCGGCTCGAAGGTGAGGATGAGCGAGAGCATGAGCGTGAGCAGCACCATGCCCCCGGCGACCACCGCCTTGGCCCCGAAGCGCGCCACCAGGCGGTCGCTCGTGCCCGCCCCGATCATCAAGCCCAGGCCCGCGGGCAGGATGGCGGCGCCCGCCTGCAGGGGGTCGTACCCCTTCACGAACTGCAGGTACTGGGTGGCCCCGAAGATGAAGCCGAAGAGGGCGAAGAAGGAGATGCCGATGGCCGCCGCGCCCATGGAGAAGCGCGGGTTGCGGAAGAAGGAGAAGTCGAGCATGGGGTGCGGGTTGCGAAGCTCCCAGAGGACGAAGGCGGCCGCCAGCAGGGCCGCGCCCGCGAACATGCCGACGACGAGGGGACTGCCCCAGCCCCGCTCCGGCGCCTCGATGACGGCGAAGACGAAAGCCGAGATCACGGCCACGGAGAGGACGTTGCCGGGCAGGTCGAGGGCGGCGGGCGCGGGGTCGCGGCTTTCGGGCACGAGCCAGAGGCCCGCCAGCAGCGCCACCGCCGCCACGGGCGCGTTCACGAGGAAGACGGAACCCCACCAGAAGGCCTCCAGCAGGGCCCCGCCGATGAGCGGCCCCATGCCGATGCCGAGGCCCGCCACCGCCGACCAGATGCCGATGGCGCGGCCCCGCTCCTCGCGCGGGAAGACGTCGGTGATGATGGAGAGGGTGGAGGGCATGATCATGGCCGCGCCCAGCCCCATCAGCGCGCGCAGCGCGATCAGCTGGGCGCTCGTCTGCGAGAAGGCGGCCAGCGCGCTGGCGGCGGCGAAGAGCACGATGCCGATCTGCAGCAGCCGCTTGCGCCCCACGCGGTCGCCCAGCGAGCCCATCACCAGCAGCAGCCCGGCGAAGACGAGCACGTAGGAGGCCACCATCCACTGCAGCTCGGAGGCGGTGGCGTCGAACTCCCGCTGCAGGGTGGGGATGGCCACGTTCAGGATGGTGTTGTCCAGCCCGATGATGACGAGGCTCAGCGAGAGCGTGGCCAGCGTGAACCAGCGCAAGCGGTACGTGCGGTCGGCGGGCGCTTCCATCGGTCCTCCGGCGGCGGGAGGCGAAGGCCCGCGGCGGGCGCAGTCTACGCCTTCCCACGGACGCCGCCGCGCCCGCTAGAATGGGCGCGCGAAACCGGATGAGCCGGAGGAGGAAGCCATGAGCCCCATCGATGTCCTGCTCGCCTCGAAAGGCCACCCCTTCCAGCGGGAGCCCTTCTTCAAGATGTTCGACGCCTTCCAGCAGGAGGGCGATATCGGCAGCTGGACGCACGTGGAACAGCCCGCCGCCCAGCTCTTCTTCAACCCCGAGAACGCCGCGCCCTACGACTGCATCGTGGACTACTCGATGCCGGGCGTCTTCGGCGTGGGCGGCCCGCCCGATCCGCCCGACGAGCTGAAGGACGGCTACCGGCGGCTCACGGAGGCGGGCAAGGGCCTCGTCATGATCCACCACAACATCTGCTCGTGGCCCGCGTGGGAGGAGTACGCCGAGATCATCGGCGGGCGCTTCTTCTACAACCCGGGCAGCCTGCGCGGCGTGGAGTACCCCGACTCCGGCTACCTGCTGGCCGCCAACCACACCTGCTCGGTGGTCGAGCCCGACCACCCCGTGGTCGAGGGCGTGGAGCCGGACTTCGAGCTGCAGGACGAGATCTACCTCGCGCCCTACTTCGAGGACAGCGTGGTGCCGCTCGTGCGCAGCGATTTCGAGTTCACCTACAAGAACTTCTTCTCGCCCTCGCTGGTGGTGAACCACGGGCGCATGTACGAGCGGGGGGAGTGGACGCATCCGCCCACGCCCAACCTCGTGGTGTGGGCCAAGCACTACCGCAACAGCCCCATTGTCTACGTGCAGGCGGGCGACGTGCCCACTTCCTACAACAACGCCAACTACCGCAAGCTGCTCTCGAACGCCATCAAGTGGGTCTCCTCGGAAGAGGCGCACGCGTGGGCGCGCGAGCGCAACGCCGCCGCCGTTTCCTGAGGCGGGGAAGGAACGAACATGGCCGGCAACGTCATCCACGAGAACCTCGCCCGCTTCGCCTGCGGCCCCGGCGGCCACGACTTCGGCGACGGGAACCAGTGCGCCGCCTGCGGCAAGCGGGAGACGCCCCACCTGACCTGCATCTTCTGCGAGCAGGACGGCGTCGAGCGCTACGGCGGCGTCTGCGACGAGCACACCGTCGCCAACGGCGAGCGCTCGGCCACGGGCCCCATCTGCGGGAACTGCCACGTGGTCGTCTACGACAAGGATCGCGACAGCGGCGGCTGGAAGCTGCCCATCGAGGCCTGACGCCCGGCGGTTCGGCGCGGCGCGGGTTGGCCGTGTCGCGCCGAACCGCTACGATCATGCGCGGACGCATGCCCGCGGCCCCGTGGTGTAGCGGCCTAACACGCCACCCTGTCAAGGTGGAGATCGTCGGTTCAAATCCGATCGGGGTCGCCAGCAGGCTCATCCCGCCCGCCGCGCGGAGGGGGAACGGACCGTGAAGCGCCTGCTGCAGCCGCTCATCCGCATCCTGGCCTTCGTGGACGGCGTCATCGAGAGCGTCGTGCGCCCGCACCAGCTGCGGAACCGGACGCTGGACCGCCTCGGCACGACCGGCGCGCCGCCGCCCAATCGCCGTCCGCCCCGCCGCTAGCGCCCCCGCCCGGCGTGGTTGCGCGCCGCTCAGACAGATCCGCCGGTTTCAAAGTGTATGTTCATTTAGAATTGTCAAAGTCGTACACTTTCTCTTCGCGCCCCGAAAGTGTACGGTTCTTTTGAATTCGCATGAACGAACAATTTGGGAAACGCGAACCGGGGCCGCGACGGGGCCGACCGCCACGCGCGGTCGTCTACGAGCGCCTCGAAACCGGCGTCAGGGAGCTGCGGGAGCGCATGGGGGGGCTTCCCAACCGCCTTGAGGCGGCACCGATCTGGGATGGCATCTGGTACGAGGAGGCCCACCACTCGACGGCTATCGAGGGGAACACCCTTGTGCTGAAACAGGTCGAGGCCTTGCTCGCCGAGGGGCGCACCGTCGGCCAGAAACCGCTCAGCGAGTACCTTGAAGTGAAGGGGTACGGGGACGCGGCGACTTGGGTGTACGGCCAGGCGATCGAACGCTCCGGCTGGTCGAGCGGCGAACTGCTGACCCTGACGGAGGTGCGGCATATCCACGAGCAGGCCATGGGGCCGGCCTGGGATGTGAGTCCCCATCCCGATGCGGATCCCGCCGAGCGGCCCGGCGCCTTCCGCCAGCACGACATCCATCCCTTTCCCGGGGGAATGACGCCTCCACGGTGGCCGGATGTGCCCGTGCTGATGAGTGACTGGATTGCGGAGGCCAACGCTCTGAGCGGGCGCGCCCTCGGCTTCCCCACGGCCATCGCCGATCTGCACTGCCGCTTCGAGCAGATTCACCCCTTCATTGATGGCAATGGCAGGACGGGACGGCTGGTGCTGAACCTGCTGCTGGTGCGCCTCGGCTATCCGCCCGTGATCATCTACAAGCGCCAGCGCCGCGCCTACCTGCGAGCACTGCGACAGGCTGATCGGGGAGACCCCGGGGCGCTCGCGGAGCTGTTGGCCCGCGCAATCCTCCACTGCCTCCATCGCTTTGTTGTGCCGGCAGTGGCGGGACCGGGCCGTCTGGCGCCGCTGGCCGCCCTCGCCACCGCCGACATCTCCGCGAGCGCCCTGCGGACGGCCGCCCACCGTGGCCGGTTGCACGCCACCCGAGGCCCCGACGGACAGTGGCGAAGCACCATCCGCTGGCGCGACGAATACCTCGCCAGCAGGTACCGCCGCGCACCGGGCGATGCGGCCCAGCCCCAGCGCTAGCCCCCGAAAGTGTACGGTTCTTTTGAATCGCTCCAAACGTACACTTTCATCCGCTAGCTCGTGACCGCGCCCTCGGAGGCGCTGGAGACGCCGTTCGCGTACCGGGCGAAGACGCCCCGCTCGTAGCGCGGCGCGGGCGCGCGCCACGCCTCCAGGCGGCGGCGCAGCTCGGCCTCGTCGATCTCCAGGTCGAGGCGGCGCGCCTCGATGTCGAAGGAGACGGGATCGCCCTCGCGGATGGCGGCGATGGGGCCGCCCACCGCCGCCTCGGGCGCGACGTGCCCGGCCATGAGGCCGTGGGTGGCGCCGCTGAAGCGCCCGTCCGTGAGCAGCGCCACGGAATCGCCCAGCCCCTCCCCCACCAGCGCCGCCGTCACGCCCAGCATCTCGCGCATGCCGGGGCCGCCCCGCGGCCCCTCGTAGCGGATGACGACCACATCGCCCGGCGCGATGCGGCGCTCGGAGACGGCGGCGAAGGCGTCCTCCTCGCAATCGAACACGCGCGCCGGGCCGCGGTGCTTCATGATCTCGTGCCCCGCCACCTTCACCACGCAGCCCTCCGGCGCGAGGTTGCCCTTGAGGATGACGAGCCCGCCCGTGGCCTTGAGGGGGGCGTCCAGCGGCAGGATCACGTCCTGGCCGGGCGTCTCCCGCGCGTCCGCCGCCTCCTCCGCGATGGCGCGCCCGGTGATGGTGGGGCGGTCGCCGTGCAGCAGGCCGCCCGCCAGCAGCCGCTGCGCGAGCAGGGGCGTGCCGCCCGCGCGGTCCATGTCGAGCGCCACGTAGCGCCCGCCCGGGCGCAGGTCGCCGATGATGGGCGTGCGCTCGCTGATGGCGTCGAAGTCGTCGATGGCGAGGGGCGCGCCCACCTCCCGCGCCATGGCCAGCAGGTGCAGCACGGCGTTGGTGGAGCCGCCCGTGGCGGCCACGCAGGCGATGGCGTTCTCGAAGGCCTCGCGCGTGAGCACGTCCGCCGGCGTCTGGCCGCGCGCGAGCACGTCCATGACGAGGCGTCCGGCCTCGTGGCCCGCGCTCGCCTTGCGTGCGTCGGTCGCGCCCGCCGAGCCGCTGCCCAGGGGCGCGATGCCGAGGAACTCGATGGCGGTGGCCATGGTGTTGGCCGTGTACTGCGCCCCGCAGGCCCCCGCGCCCGGGCAGGCGACGTCCTCAAGCGCCGTCAGCTGCGCCTCCGTCATCCCGCCCGCGGCGTGGCGGCCCACGCCCTCGAATACGTCCTGGATGGTCACGTCGCGCCCCTCGTAGCGGCCGGGGGCGATGGAGCCGCTGTAGAGGGCGAGGCCGGGGACGCCCAGCCGCGAAAGGCCCATGACCGCGCCGGGGATGGTCTTGTCGCAGCCCGCGATGACGACGGCGGCGTCCACCAGGTAGCCCCGCCCGCAGAGCTCGATGCTGTCGGCCACCAGCTCGCGGCTGACGAGCGAGGCCTTCATGCCCTCCGTGCCCATGGCGATGCCGTCGCTGATGGCGACCGTGTTCACCTCCACGGGCGTGCCCCCGGCCTCGCGCACGCCGCGCATCACCTCCGCCGCCAGCTCGCGGTGGTTGAAGTTGCACGGCATCGTCCCGATCCAGCTGTGCGCCACCATCACCAGCGGCTTCCGCAGCGCCTCCGAATCGAAGCCCACGGCCTTGAGCATGGCCCGCGCGGGCGCGCGGTCGGGGCCGTCCAGGAGCGTGCGGCTGCGGTGGCGGGGATCGAGGGGCATGGCGGACTCCGGCGCGGGATGGATGTTGGCGCGCGAGTGTACCCCATGCCCTCAGGACGGCGGCGGCGCGGCGGCCACGGCCTCCGCGGACCCGTCGGGGGCGTCCTCCAGCATCTCGATGGGGGGCAGCACCTCGCGGCGGTGCGCGCGCAGCCAGATGACGAACAGGGGCGCGGCCAGCGCCACCATCACCACGCCCGCCACGCGATAGGCCATCGGCAGCCCGAACTCGTCGCCCACCCACAGCACCAGCACCTCCACCACGGCGATGATGACGCTGAAGATCATCTGGTGGATGGAGAGCACGGTGGCGCGGTGCGAGCTGGGGATGCGCCGGTTCAGGTAGTCGGAGATGAGCGGGAAGATCAGCGCCAGCCCGGCCGTCGTGATCGGGTAGAAGGCGAAGGCGGCCACGTGGTCGATCACGCCCATGCCGGCGGCGGTGATCAGCACGGGCAGCGGCATGAGCAGCACCATGCGGCTCAGCCCCAGCGCCCGCGTCACGCGGTAGGAGAGGACGGCGGCGGCGATGGCGAGCAGCTGGCCGGGCGCGATGATGAGGCCGAAGAAGCCGACGGGCACGCCGTGCCCGCGCAGGAAGGGCTGTTCGAGGAACACCACGCTCGTGCCCACGCCCATGACCGCCGCCGACAGCAGCAGCATGGCGCGCACCGCCGGTTGCCGGAAGGCGATGCCGAAGGCCTCCTTCACGCCGTCCAGGTAGGCCTGCTGCCGTTCCCCCAGGTACTGGCGCGGCGGTTCGCGGAAGGTGAACGCGATCAGCAGGGCGACGCCGCCCAGCGCGCCGCTCGCGACGATGGGCACGCTCAGCGTGGTGAACTCCGCCAGGGGCGCGCCCAGCAGCAGGCCGAGGATGCCGCCCGCGTAACTCACGCCCTCCATGCGCCCCCAGATTCGCTGGTAGTCGCCCTCCCGTCCCCGCGCCCGCAGGGAGTCGTAGACGAAGGCCGCGTCCGCGCCCGAGAAGAGCGTGAAGGCCACGGCGAAGATGATGTAGGAGCCGAGCAGCACGGCGAGGTTGCCCGCCAGCCCGAAGACGACCACGGCGCTGGCGTAGACCGCCGCCCCGTAGAGGAGCGACACCTTGCGCCCCCAGCGGTCGGCCACCGCGCCCGTGGGCACCTCCAGCAGAATCCACAGGATCCAGAAGGGCGCGTCGAAGGCGCCGAGCAGGAAGAGCGAGAGACCGCGCTCATCCAGCAGGTAGACCGCCCAGATGGGCAGCCACAGCTGGAAGTGGATGAAGAACTGGAAGACGTGGAAGCGCTGGATGTTGGCCCGCATGGCGCGCTCGTCGGGGGCCGTGGCGGTGGGGGCGGGCGCGGCCATCGCGCCGGATCGTACGGCCAATCGCCCCCGCCCGCCCGCGCGTGCTACCGTTGGGCGAAACGCGGGAGGCTCCAATCATGGCGCGCTTCATCCTCATCGGGTTGGTGGAACCCGCCGACCCCGGCCAGCAGGAGCTGTTCGACGAGTGGTACCTCGGCCAGCACGTCTACGACACGGCGCTCTGCCCCAACTTCCTCAGCGGCACCGTCTACAAGCTGAAGGGCGCGCACGCGGGCGGCGAGACCGCCTCGGACTACCTCGCCATCTACGAGGTGGACGCGGAGAGCTACGAGGAGGCCGAGGGCGTGCTCAACGAGTGGCAGCGCAACCCCGAGGCCTGGGAGGGGCGCGCTGAACATAACGCGACGCTGGCGGGCGTGGAGGGCATCCCCCTGCGCGTCAAGGGCTCGGGCTGGTACGAGTTCGAGCGCGCCTTCCACACGCGCGGCTGAAGCGGCGTACAATGAGCGCGATGACGCTTCGGACGCGCGGGGCCCCGCGATGAGCCGCCTGCTGCGAGCCCTCGGCCTGGGCGGCGGCGGTGATCGGGGTGCCCGCGGGCGCGGCGATGGGAGCGCGCGCGGACGGCCCGACGCGCGCTTCGACTCGCCCAAGGTGCGCCGCCTGCGCGAGACCATGCGCTGGCGCGGCTACGACCTCAGCGACTACAGCGACGAGCAGATCGCCGTCGTGAGCGCGCGCTTCCCCAACGACATCTCCGAGGACGGCGAGACCACCGAGGCCGGGCGCCACGCCCTCGCGGATGCGCTCGCGCGGGGCGATTTCGCCGCGCCCGCCGCCGCCCCGCCGCGCGAGCGCGCCAAACCCGCGCCGCGCGGGACCGCCGCCGCCAGCGCGCCGCCGCCCTCCCCCGCGCCGCGCGCCGGCACGGTCCGCTCCACCACCTCCGAACGCCTCCTGCACGTGTTCGGGGTCCACTCCTGGCGGCGGCTGGACGGCGACGACGGCGTGAGCCTGCGCTGCGCGGGCTGCGGCCAGCTGCGGAGCGCGCCCGCGCCCGTCGAGCCGCCCCCGCCGCCCCTGCGCGAGGATGAGCCGCCGTCTCCCATCGCGCCGCCCCGCTCGACGATGGAGCCGCCGCCCCGTTCGACGGCGGAGCCGCCGCCCGATCCGGTCGAGCGCCAGTCCTCCGCGCCCGACCCGGTGACGCCGTTCGAGATTCCGCCGCGGCGTCAGACGGGCGAGCGCCCGGGCCCGGCGGGTCAGCGGCCCCCGGAGTCGCCCTGGCAGTTCTTCCTCGGCCTGCCCTGGTGGTCGAAGCTGATCGTCGCCTTCATCTTCATGCAGGTCATCATCTTCATCGTCCAGCGCATCGGCTAGACGCGGCCACGGCCCCGCGCGGGTCAGGCGGGCTGGCCGTTCGCCGAACGCGCCGCCACCTCGGCCAGCGCCTCGCCGAGGCGGTGGACGCCCTCCTCGATCTCCTCCACGGGCGTGTAGCTGAAGGCGAGGCGCAGGTGCTGCGTGGCCTCGCCGCCCGCGAAGAAGTGCGGCCCCGCGCCCACGATCACGGCCTTCTCGTTGGCCGCGCGCTGCGCCTTCAGCGCGGAAAGGCCGGGGCGCAGGCCGAGCCACACGAAGAAGCCGCCCTCGGGCCGCCGGTAGCTCGCGTACTCGCCGCAGTGGCGGTCGAGCGCGTCGCAGAGGCGGTCGAGCTTGCGCGCGTAGACGGCGCGCAGCCCCTCCACGTGGCGGTCGAGGCCGCCGTCGCGGATCACCTCCGCCACCGTGCGCCCGAGGTAGGGGCTGGACCCCATGTCGTAGCGCACCGCCGCCATGCGGTTGACGAGCGCGGGCGGGGCCAGGTTCCAGCCCAGCCGCAGCCCCGTGGCGATGACCTTCGAGAAGGTCGCCACCTTGATGGCCAGCTCGCCGCCGGAGAGGGCGAAGAGCGACGGCGGGGGCGGTTTGCCGAACCAGATCTCGCCGTAGGCGTCGTCCTCCATGAGCGGCAGGCGGTGGTCGCGCGCCAGCTCCAGCAGCCGTTCGCGGCGCGCCAGCGGCAGCGTCACGCCCGTGGGGTTCTGGTGCGTGGGGATGCAGTAGAGCAGCTTGGCGCGCCGTCCCTCGTCGGCCAGCCGCCGCAGGGCGGCCTCCAGGAGGTCTACGCGCAGGCCGTCCTCGTCCATGGGCACGGCCTCGATGTCGGCCCCGAAGGAGCGGATCGTGCGCAGGCTGCCGGGGAAGGTGGGGCTTTCCACCAGCGCCACGTCGCCGGGGTCGAGCAGCGCCTCGCAGGCCACGCCGATGCCGTGCGCCGCGCCGGAGGTGATGATCACGCGCTCCTCGCCGAGGGGCAGCCCCTCGATGCGGGAGGAGCGCTCGGCGATGGCCGCGCGCAGGGGCGCGGGGCCGAAGACGCCGCCGTACTGGAGCGCCTCGCGCCGCTCGCGTTCGAGCACCGCGCGCGTGGCCCGCAGCAGCTCGGCGTCGGGCAGGGAGGGCACGTCGGGCAGGCCGCCCGCGAAGGAGATGACGGGGCGCGGATCGGGCTGCGCCGCCGCCCACACGCCCGGCCCCAGGATCTTCGCGCGCGCGCTCACCACCTCGCCGAGCGACTCCTCGGTCCAGAACGGCGCGGCGGGGGCGGCGGACGCGTTGGCCATGGCCCCAGTATGGGGGCGGGCGGCGTACGGGCGAGCCGAGCCGCGCGGCGGTTAACACGCGCGTAACGCGAGGGGGGCGCGAGGCGCGTCGCGATCTGGCTATACTGGGGGCTCACCCGGCGCGTGGCGAAGCGGCGCGCCCCCGCATGGCGGGGCGCGGCTGGGCCGCAGCATCCCGCGCGAACCGCCGGGCCGCGCGCGAAAGGAGGCGCTCCGATGGCCGCCCACGTCCGGCCCCCGAAGCAGGGCCTCTACGACCCGCGCCTCGAACGCGACTCGTGCGGGGTCGGCTTTCTCGTGCAGCTCGGGGGGCGCCGTTCCCACGCCCTCGTCGAGCAGGCCCTCACCGCCCTCGCCAACCTCAACCACCGCGGCGCCAGCGGGGCCGAGGTCAACACCGGCGACGGCGCGGGCCTCCTGCTGCAGACGCCGGACGAGTTCTTCCGCCACGAGTGCGCGCGCCTCGGCATCCGCCTGCCCCCGCGCGGGCGCTACGGCGCGGGCATGTTGTTCTGCCACGGCGACCGCGAGGCGCGCACGCTGGCCATGAACCTGCTGGCCGAGATCGTGCGCGGCGAGGGCCAGCACCTGCTCGGCTGGCGCGAGGTGCCCACCGACAACGCCCTGCTCGGCGAAACCTCGCTCGACGCCGAACCCTCCGTGCAGCAGGTCTTCATCGGGCGCGGCACCTGGGTGGAGACGGAGGACGATTTCGAGCGCCGCCTGTTCGTCGTCCGCAAGCAGTTCGAGCGCGAGGTCGAGCGCCGCGGCATCGGCGATTCGGAGGCCTTCTACTTCTCCAGCCTCTCCTGCCGCACGGTCGTCTACAAGGGCATGCTCACGGCCCTGCAGCTGCCGGAGTACTACCCCGACCTGCGCGACCGGCGCATGGTCACGGCGCTGGCCATGTTCCACTCCCGCTTCAGCACCAACACCTTCCCCAGCTGGAAGCTGGCGCACCCCTACCGCGCGATCGCGCACAACGGCGAGATCAACACGCTGCGCGGCAACCGCAACTGGATGGCGGCGCGCGAGGCCCTGCTGGCCTCGTCCCGCTTCGACGACATCCACAAGACGCTGCCCATCATCGACGAGGCGGGCAGCGACACCGCCAGCCTCGACAGTGCCCTCGAACTGCTGACGCTCGCGGGCCGCCCCATCGAGCACGCCATGATGATGCTCATCCCCGAGGCCTGGGCCGGGCACGAGACCATGAGCGCGGAGAAGAAGGCGTTCTACGAGTACCACAGCCTGCTCATGGAGCCCTGGGACGGCCCCGCCTCCGTGGCCTTCACGGACGGGCGCACGATCGGGGCCGTGCTCGACCGCAACGGCCTGCGCCCCTCGCGCTACCTGGTGACGAAGGACGGCCTCGTGATCATGGCCTCGGAGACGGGCGTGCTGCCCGTGGAGGACGAGCGCGTGCTCATGAAGGGCCGCCTGCGGCCGGGGCGCATGTTCCTCGTCAGCCTTGAGGAGGGGCGCATCATCGGCGACGAGGAGCTGAAGCGGCGGCTGGCGGGCGCGCGCGACTACGCGGGCTGGCTCGACGCCAACCTCACGCGGCTCGCCGACCTGCCCCCCGCCGAGCCGCCCCCGCCCGTCGCGGGCGAAGCCCTCGTCGAGCGCCAGGTGGCCTTCGGCTACACCGTGGAGGACGCCAAGTACCACCTCGGGCCGATGGCGCGCGAGGGGCAGGAGGCGCTCGGCTCCATGGGCACGGACACGCCCCTGGCCGTGCTCTCCGAGCGCCCGCAGCCGCTCTACGGCTACTTCAAGCAGCTCTTCGCGCAGGTCACGAACCCGCCCCTCGACGCCATCCGCGAGGAGCTGGTGACCTCGGTCGATTCCCTGCTGGGCGCGGAAGGCAACCTGCTCGACGAGGAGCCGGACGGCCGCTACCGCATGATCAGCCTGCCCGCGCCCTTCCTCACGAACGCCGATCTGGCCCGCCTGCGCGCCCTCGACGGGAACGGGGACGGCGGCTTCCGCTCGGCCACGCTGCCCATGCTCATGCCCGCCGCCGACGGCCCCGCGGGCATGGCCCCGGCGCTCGACGACCTCTTCCGGCGCGCGGACGCGGCCATCGCCGGCGGCGCGACCATCCTCATCCTCTCCGACCGCGGCGTCGACGCCGGGCACGCCCCCCTGCCCGCGCTGCTGGCCACCGCCGGGCTCCACCACCACCTCGTGCGCACGCGCCAGCGCACGAAGGTCGGGCTGGTGGTGGAAACGGGCGAGGCCCGCGAGGTGCACCACTTCGCCCTGCTCATCGGCTACGGCGCGGGCGCGGTCAACCCCTGGCTGGCGCTCGACGCCGTGCGCGAGATGGTCGCCGACGGCTCGCTGGAGAGCGGCATCTCCTGTGCGGAGGCCGAGGCCAACGTGCTCAAGGCGCTGAAGAAGGGCGTGGTCAAGGTGATGTCGAAGATGGGCATCTCCACCGTGCAGAGCTACCGCGGCGCGCAGATCTTCGAGGCCGTGGGGCTGAACGAGGACCTCATCGACCGCTATTTCACGGGCACGGTCTCGCGCATCAGCGGCGCGGGCCTCGAGCAGATCGCGGCGGAGACGCTGGCCCGCCACGCGCGCGCCTTCCCCGAGCGCGACGGCGGGCTGGCGGGCGTGGACTGGGGCGGACAGTACCAGTGGCGCCACGACGGCGAGCACCACCTCTTCAACCCCGACACCATCTTCAAGCTGCAGCACGCCACGCGGGCGGGGCGGCGCGACGTCTTCCGCGAGTACACGGCGCTCGTGAACGACCAGTCGCGCCGCATGGCCACGCTGCGCGGCCTCATGGAGCTGCGCTCCGACCGCGATCCCGTGCCCATCGGGGAGGTGGAGCCCGCCGCCAGCATCTTCCCGCGCTTCGCCACGGGGGCCATGTCCTTCGGCTCCATCAGCGCGGAGGCGCACGAGACGCTGGCCATCGCCATGAACCGCATCGGCGGCAAGAGCAACACGGGCGAGGGCGGCGAGGACGCGCGCCGCTTCGCGCCCGACGCCAACGGCGACCTGCGCCGCAGCGCCATCAAGCAGGTGGCCTCGGGGCGCTTCGGCGTCACCAGCGAGTACCTCGTGAACGCCGACGAGCTGCAGATCAAGATGGCGCAGGGGGCGAAGCCGGGCGAGGGCGGCCAGCTGCCCGGCCACAAGGTCTGGCCCTGGATCGCGCGCGTGCGCCACTCCACCCCCGGCGTGGGCCTCATCAGCCCGCCGCCGCACCACGACATCTACTCCATCGAGGACCTCGCGCAGCTCATCCACGACCTCAAGAACGCCAACCCGCGCGCGCGCGTCAGCGTCAAGCTCGTGGCCGAGGTGGGCGTGGGCACGGTGGCCGCGGGCGTGGCCAAGGCCAAGTCCGACGTGGTGCTCATCAGCGGCCACGACGGCGGCACCGGCGCCAGCCCCCTCACCTCGCTCAAGCACGCGGGCGTGCCCTGGGAGCTGGGCCTCGCCGAAACGCAGCAGACGCTCGTGCTCAACCGCCTGCGCGACCGCATCGTGGTGCAGACCGACGGCCAGATGAAGACGGGGCGCGACGTCGTCATCGCCGCCCTGCTGGGCGCGGAGGAGTACGGCTTCGCCACCGCCCCGCTGGTGGTCATGGGCTGCATCATGATGCGCGTCTGCCACCTCGACACCTGCCCCGTCGGCGTGGCCACGCAGAACCCGAAGCTGCGCGAGAAGTTCGAGGGCCGCGCCGAGCACGTCGTCAACTTCTTCGAATTCGTCGCCGAAGAGGTGCGCGAACTGCTCGCCCGGCTCGGCTACCGCTCGCTCGACGAGCTGATCGGCCGCAGCGACCTGATCGACGCGCGCCGCGCCGTCGACCACTACAAGGCGCAGGGCGTGGACCTCTCCCCCATCCTCTACCGCCCGCAGGTGCCCGAGCACGTGGCCACGCGCCGCGTCGCCGAACAGGACCACGGCCTGCGCCACGCGCTCGACCAGGAGCTCGTGCGGCTGGCCGCCCCCGCGCTCGAACGGGGCGAGCCCGTGGACGTGGCGCTGCCCATCCGCAACGTCAACCGCGTGACCGGCACCATCCTCGGCAGCGAGGTGACGCGCCGCCACGGAGCGGACGGGCTTCCCCCCGACACCATCACCTTCCGCTTCAGCGGCTCCGCCGGGCAGAGCTTCGGCGCGTTCGTCCCGCGGGGCATGTCGCTGCTGCTGTCGGGCGACGCCAACGACTACTTCGGCAAGGGCCTCTCCGGCGGACGGCTGGTGGCCGCGCCCCCGCCCGACTCCACCTTCGCGCCCGAGGAGAACGTGATCGTCGGCAACGTCGCCCTCTACGGCGCGACCGGCGGCTCGGCCTTCATCCGCGGCGTCGCGGGCGAGCGCTTCTGCGTTCGCAACAGCGGCGCCCACGCCGTGGTGGAGGGCGCGGGCGACCACTGCTGCGAGTACATGACCGGCGGGCGCGTGGTCGTCATCGGCCCCACCGGCCGCAACTTCGGCGCGGGCATGAGCGGCGGCGTCGCCTACGTGCTCGACGAGGCCGGCGACTTCGCCATCCGCTGCAACCGCGAGATGGTGGACCTGGAGCCGCTCGCCGAAGAGGAGGACGCGACGCTCGTGCGCGGCCTGCTCGAACGCCACCGCGACGCCACCGGCAGCACCGTGGCGGACGCCCTGCTGAACGACTGGGCGGGCGCCGTTGCGCGGTTCGTGAAGGTCATGCCGCGCGACTACCGCCGCGTGCTTGAGGAACGGCGCGCCGTCGAGGCGGCGGAGGAGCGTGAGCGCGTGGGGGCCGCCGGTGGCTAAGCCCACGGGCTTCATCGAATTCGAACGGCGGGGGCCTTCCAGCCGCCCCGTGGCCGAGCGCCTCGGCGACTGGCTCGAATACTACGAGGAGATGCCGCCCGACCGCCTCCACGGGCAGGCCGCGCGCTGCATGGACTGCGGCGTGCCCTTCTGCCACCAGGGCTGCCCGCTGGGCAACATCATCCCCGACTGGAACGACCTCGTGTACCGCGAGCGCTGGCGCGAGGCCATCGAGCGCCTGCACGCCACCAACAACTTCCCCGAATTCACGGGACGGCTCTGCCCCGCGCCCTGCGAGGCCGCCTGCGTGCTCGGCATCAACGACGATCCCGTCACCATCAAGCAGGTCGAGGTCAGCATCGTGGAGCGCGCCTGGCGCGAGGGCTGGATCCGCCCCGAACCGCCGCGGCGCCGCACCGAGCGCCGCGTGGCCGTCGTCGGCTCCGGCCCCGCCGGCCTCGCCTGCGCCCAGCAGCTGCGCCGCGCGGGCCACGACGTGACCGTGTTCGAGCGCGACGACCGCATCGGCGGCCTGCTCCGCTACGGCATCCCCGAATTCAAGATGGAAAAGCGCTTCATCGACCGCCGCCTCGAACAGATGGAGGCCGAGGGCGTCGTCTTCCGCCCCGGCGTCAGCATCGGCGCGGACGTGGACGCGCGCGACCTGCTGCGCGAATTCGGCGCCCTCTGCCTGGCGGGCGGCGCCACGCAGTCGCGCGACCTGCCCATCCCCGGGCGCGAGCTCGACGGCATCCACCTGGCCATGGAGTTCCTGCCCCCCCAGAACCGCATCCTCGCGGGCGACGACGTGCCCGCGGGCGAGCGCATCTCCGCCGCGGGCAAGCGCGTCGTCATCCTCGGCGGCGGCGATACCGGCGCGGACTGCCTCGGCACGGTGCACCGCCACGGCGCGCTGGGCGTGAAGCAGTGGGAACTGCTGCCGCGCCCGCCCGACGAGCGCCCGCCGGAGACGCCCTGGCCCACCTGGCCCAACGTCTTCCGCACCTCCGGCGCGCACGAGGAGGGCGGCGAGCGCGACTACTCCATCCTCACCAAGCGCTTCTCCGGCGAGAACGGGCGCGTCACCGCCCTCCACGGCGTGCGCCTCGACTGGGAGACCGGCGCGGACGGCCGCCCGGCCATGCGCGAGCTGCCGGGCACGGAGTTCACGGAGCCGGTGGACCTGGTGCTGCTGGCGCTGGGCTTCCTCGGCCCGGAGCGCGAGGGGATGCTGGCGCAGCTCGGCGTCGAGCTGACGGAGCGCGGCAACGTGGCCGCCAACGAGGACAAGATGACGAGCGTGCCGGGCGTGTTCACGGCGGGGGACATGACGCGCGGCCAGTCGCTGATCGTGTGGGCCATCGCGGAGGGCCGCGCCGCCGCCCGCGGCATCGACCGCTACCTGATGGGCGAAACCGCGCTTCCGTAGGCGGTTGCGCGTCCAGCCGCACGCCCCTTGATGCGGACGGCTACATCGCCACCACCTACGACCTGAGGGCTGGGAGTTAAGGTGATTGATCCTCACATGTGACTGACCAGCTCGCGGATTCGGAAGCCGATGTCGCCTCGATATAATAATACCCGGCGTCAGGGAAGGTGATGACTCGTGTCCACGTCTCGGATATAACGCGCTCAAATGGTGTCAGCGACGCCAGAAGCGCCGGGATTTCAATGTAAAAATACCTTTCGTTTCCACTGTAGGTATTGTCAGAAACGGACGTCGTACAGACATAGACACCGGCTCGCTCGATCTGGAGAAGGGAAACAGTAGGGCCAACCCCATGCCCTATTCGACCATTAGCTTCCCTCCATTCAGGAATCCATCCGCCTTCAGGAATACATCGAGTTATCCATCCTGCGTTCTCTTCCACTTGCGTCACTTCAACGAGGTAGTCTCCTCCGGTGAAGTTGAAAAATCGGCTCCATTTTCCGACTCCATTTTCCGAAGAGTCTTGAGCGAGAGTACGACCATCCCCAGTTTCCGAATTTATTATGCGGCTACGAACAGACCCGTTCCGAATACGAGTACCATCACGGGATAGATTCTCTCGAATGGAAAACTCACAGACGTGTGCTCCTTCGCCAATGTTAATTCGAGTAACGAGGGGGCCAGTCCCGGTGGCGATCACGGTCATAGCCTGGGATGGCATGGGGGTGGGCGTTGGAGTCGCCGTGGGAGCGTCGGGCACTGGCACGGCGAGCGTGATGTCGCCGTAGCGGAAGCGCCCGCTGCTGCTCACGCCGTCCGTCAGCGGCAGCGGGATCGTGCCCAGCGTGCGCCAGCTCCCGCCTTCGGGACGAGCGCTGATGTAGTTGCGCTCCGGGTCGTTCACGTCCTCCCAGACGCGGACCTCGACGTTGGCGGTGCGTTGCGACTGGGCGAGCACGCCCGCGCCGATGGAGACGGCGACGAGGGCGACGACGAGCCCGCCGATGATCCAGTTCTTCACGCAGGGGCCTCCGGGAGTGTGGCCGCCCCGTGGCGGTTCGGGGAGCATACGGGGATGCCGCGAACCGGTCCAACGCCGGTGGTTGGTTGGCGGCGAGTTGGTTAAAAATTAAGCGGGAGGGGCTTGACACTAAAATCACGGTTCGGGAAATTTGGAGCACGGGCATCGGCCCGGCCGCTGCCGGGGGTGCCAAACAGGCCTTCGGGCCGGAAAGGAGAGGCCAGATGTCACGATATTGTTTAAGGGTTCAGCGTCTGTTGTTCGGGATTGGCAAGGCTGGCGCGCAGGTCGCGTTGCAGGAGTTCGTACGGACCACCGTACGGGCTGCCTTGTCAGGTTTCCTGAACTCCTAGACCTTGAGGCCCCTAACCCGTTTCCCGATGGGCGGCTAGCCCGCCCATCGGGAACATTTGCGTTTCGGGGGCGCCGCCGGGGCAGCCAGCCGCCCAGCGCAGGGGTCAGGCGGGCTGGCGGGGGAGGCGCGCCTCCACCTCCAGCCCGCCCTCCGCGCGCGCCTTCGCGGAGATGGTCCCGCCGTGCGCGCGCACGATGGCGTCCGCGATGGAGAGGCCGAGGCCGTGGCCGCCGGGGTCGTCCGCCATCGCCGCGGGCTGGCGCGTGAAGGGCTCGAAGAGCGCCTGCGCGTCCGCGTCGGAGAGGCGCGGGCCGGAGTTGGCCACGCGCAGGATGGCGGTCTCCGCCGTCGCTTCGGTCTCCACGCGCACCCAGCCGCCGGGCACGTTGTGGCGGATGGCGTTGTCGATGAGGTTGGCGGCCAGCCGTTCGAGCAGGGCGCGGTCGCCGCGCACGGCGGCGTCGCGCAGGTCGAGCGCGAACTCGAGGCGGCCCGTGGAGGCGGCCAGTTCGCCCGCCATGTCGCCCGTGAGTTCGGCCAGGTCGACCTCCGTGCGCGAGAGCAGGCCGCTTTCGCTGCGGGCCAGGGCGAGCAGCCCGGCGACGGTGCGCTCGCCGCCCTCGGCGGCCTCCAGCACGCGGCGGGCGAAGGCGCGGTCGGCCTCGTCCGCGTCGCCGCCCGCCAGCCGCAGCTCGGCCTCGGCGCGCAGGATGGCGAGCGGCGTGCGCAGCTCGTGCGAGACGTTGGCGGCGAAGGCGCGCTGTCCGGCGAAGGCGCGCTCCAGCCGTTCGAGCAGCGAATCGAGCGTGTCCGCCAGCTCCTTCATCTCGTCGCGCGGGCCGCGCAGGTTGACGCGATGGTGGAGGTTGCTCTCGGAGGAGGCGCGCGCCGTCTCCGCGATGCGCTGGATGGGCCGCAGCACGCGCCCGGCCACGAACCAGCCGAGCAGCAGCGCCGCCGCGCTCGTGAGGCCGAGGGCGACGATCGACTGCTCGAGCTGCTCGCGCAGGGCGTCGGCGAGGACGTCGTCGTAGAACTCGTCGATGAAGTGGAGGACGGTGCGCCCGTCCTTCGAGAGGAAGTCGACCAGCCGCTTGCCGTCCTTGTCCCCGACATTGCGGCCCTCGAAGGCGATGGTGATCTCGCGGCGTCCGCGCAGGGGGTCGGCGTCGAGGCGGTCGCGGTAGAGGAAGTAGGTGATGGCGATGAGGATGGCGCCCGCCAGCAGGAAGAGCGCGCCGTAGAGGAGCGTGAGGCGCAGGCGGACGGTCATGGCGCGGGCGCGTCCGCTTCGACGCGGTAGCCCGCGCCGCGCACGGTGTGGACGATGGGCGGCTCGCCCAGCTTGCGCCGCAGCGTCATCACGGTGACGGCCACCACGTTGGTCATGGGGTCGATCTGCTCGTCCCAGACGCGCTCCAGCAGCTCCTCGGCGCTGACGGCGTTGCCCCGCGCGGCGAGCAGCACTTCGAGCACGGCGAACTCCTTGCGCGTGAGGCGCAGGTCGCGCCCGTCCCGGCTGGCGCGGCGCGGCCCCGGTTCGAGGCGCACGTCCGCGGCGGCGAGCACGGGCGGCGTGGCCGCGCTGCGGCGGCGGGCGAGGGCGCGCACGCGGGCCACCAGCTCGCGCAGGGCGAAGGGCTTGGCGAGGTAGTCGTCCGCGCCGATGGTGAGGCCCTGCACGCGGTCGTCCAGCGTGCCCGAGGCGGTGAGCATGAGGATGCGCGGGGGCTCGTCCAGGCGGGTCAGGCGGCGGCAGACCTCGTCGCCGTGCATGACGGGCAGCTGGCGGTCGAGCAGCACCACCTCGTAGTCGGTGACCAGCGCCTTCTCCAGCCCGGCGCGCCCGTCGAGGGCCACGTCGATGGCCATGCCCGCCAGGCGCAGGCCGCGCGCGATGGCGTCCGCCAGGCGCGCGTCGTCCTCCACGATGAGCACGCGCATGGCCCCATTGTGCGGCACGCGCATAAGGTCGCGATAAAGCGCCGCCGCCCGCCTTAGGCTGAATTTATCGCCGCCTTGCGAGCATGGCCGCATCACACGCAGGAATGCAGCAGGAGGAATCGAATGAGCATTCCCCGTACGCCGTTCATCGGCATCGCCATCGCCGCGGTCGCGCTCGCCATCGCCGCCGGCGCCATCACCCTGGCGGGGGCGCTGGGCGCCGGGCCCGCCGCCGCCGGGGGCGACGACGACGAGCGCTCCGCTTTCGCCGAGGCGCTGGGCGTCACCGTCGAGCAGCTGGAGGCGGCCAAGCGGCAGGTCATGCTCGACCGCATCGCCGCCGCCGTGGAAAGCGGCGCGCTCAGCGAGGAGCGGGCGGCGACGCTGCGCGCGGCCATCGAGTCGGGCGAGGAGCCCGGGCACGGGCGCGGCTTCGGCGGCGACGGCTTTGGCTTCGGCTGGCACGGCGATGAAGGCGACGAGGGCGCGGCCTTCGCCGAAGCGCTGGGCGTCACCGTCGAGCAGCTGGAATCGGCCATGCGTCAGGTTGCGCTCGCCCGGATCGATGCCGCCGTGGAGGCCGGAAAGCTGACGGAAGCGCGGGCGGCGACGCTGCGCGCGGCCATCGAGTCGGGCGAGGACCTCGACCGCGGCTTCGGCCACCGCGATGGTCGCGGCGACAAGGACGCCCACCGCATCGAGTCGGAGGGCGGCGCGGCCCTGGCCACGGCGCTGGGCGTCACGGTCGAGCAGCTCGAAGCCGCCTTCGGGCAGGTTGAGGCGACCATGCGGCAGCGCGCGCTGGATCGCATCGACGCGGAGCTGGCCGCCGGTCGGCTCACGGAGGCGCGGGCGGAGCGGCTGCGCGCGGCCATCGAGTCCGGCGCGGAGGGCCGCTTCTTCCATCGCGGCGATTCCGAAACGGACGAGGGCGAACTGCTGGCCGGGGCGCTGGGCGTCACGGTCGAGCGGCTCGAAGCGGTGAAGCGGCAGCTGGCGCTCGACTGGATCGACGCGGCGGTCGCGAGCGGCAAGGTCGACGCGGACGAAGCCGCCGAATGGCGCGTGGCCATCGAATCCGGCGAGCGGCCGGAACGCGGGCGCGGCCACGAGCGGGGCTGGCGCGGCCACCGCTAGGGCGACGCGGGCCCTCCCGCGCGAAGGCGTCCCGGAAACGGGGCGCCTTCGCCGCGTTCAGCGCGCCAGCAGGGCGGCGGCGGCGCGCAGGGCGGGGGCCTCGCCGGCGGGCAGGATGGCGAGCAGGGGCGCGGCGCCCGCCTCGTCGCCGTCGCCGAGGCGCAGGATGGCCCCCACGCGCGCCAGCAGCTCGTGGCCGAAGCCCGCCAGCTCCTCGCCGAGCGCGGTCTCCGCGGCGCGCGCGCCCGCGCCCTCGTCGCCGTCCGCCTCGCCGATGGCGCGCAGCATGGCGGCGTGGCGGACGGCCTCGTACGGCTCGCCGAAGGGGTCGGCGTCCATGCCGTCGGCGAGGCGGACGGCGCGCGCTTCCATCGCCTCCGCGCGCCAGAGGCCGCGGCGCCGCAGCAGGGCCTCGACGGCGGCGGCGCGCACGAGCCGCGGCGGCGGCACGGGTTCGCCGAAGGCGCGCGTGGCCACGCCCTCGCGCAGGCCCCCGGCGGCGACGGTCAGCCGCTCCGCGCCGAGGTGGCGCATCAGCTCGTCGAGGATGACCGCGCCGCCCACGATGGAGTCGGCGCGGGCCGCGCGCAGGCCGTCGAGCTGGCCGCGCTCCTCGCGCGTGTGCACGGCCAGGCGGCCCTCCAGCCCGCGCACCGTGGCGGCGGGCAGGGGGTAGCCGTGGAGCCGGTCGATGGGCCAGTCCGCGCCGCGCCGCGCCAGCCGCGCCAGCGTGCGCGCGCTCCCGCCCGTGCCGATGAGCCGCTCGCCCGGGCGCAGGCCGGAGGGGGCGCTGGCCGCGATCGTCTCCGCCGCGGCGCGGCGCATGGCGGCCAGCTCCGCCGCCGCGGGGGGATCGCTCCGCAGGTGGGCGGCGCTGGCGTTGAGCGCCCCCAGGGGGAAGCTCCAGGCGCTGGCGACGACGCCCCCGATGACGCGCGCCACCTCCGTGCTGCCGCCGCCGATGTCGACGACCACGCCGGAGCGGATGGGCAGCCCGCGCAGCGCGCCCGTGGCCATGAGCCGCGCCTCCTCCGCCCCGTCGAGCACCTCGATGGCGACGCCCCGTTCGCGCCGCGCGCGGGCCAGCAGCGTCTCGCGGTTGCGGGCCGCGCGCACCGCCGCCGTGGCCACCGCCACGGTCGAGCGCGCCCCGGCGGCGCGGGCGAAGGCCGTGAATTCGGCGAGCGCGTCGAGCGCCGCCTCCACGCCGTCCGCGCCCAGCCCGCCGCGCGCGTCGAGGGCGGTGGCGAGCCGCAGGTCGAGGCGCTTCCCGGCGAAGGCGTGGAGTACGCCCGCCACGGGGCGCTCGACGACGACCACGCGGGCCGAATTGGAGCCGAGGTCGATGACCGCGAGCGGTTCCGGCGGGGGCGGCGCGCCGAGGGCCTCGACGCGGATGCCAGCGTCCCCGGGGCTCTCCGAAACGCGAACCATGCGCCGCCAGTGTACGGGAACCCCGGTGGCCCCGCGTTAACGGGGCGGGCGCGGTATCCTGCGCGGCATGACGGACGAGAACGGCGCGGTCTCGACGGAGCTCTCGCGGGAGCGCTCGTGGCTGCGCTTCAACCACCGCGTGCTGCTGCAGGCCACGCGCGAGGACGTGCCCCTGCTGGAGAAGCTGCGCTTCCTTGCCATCTTCGCCTCCAACCTGGACGAGTTCTTCGCGGCGCGCATCTACGGCGTCGTCCGGCGCGCGCGCAGCGGCGGCGAGCCGGAGCGGGAGGAGCACCGCACGGCCCTCGCCGAGGCCTACGAGAGCGCGCTGCAGGCCTCCGAAATCCACGAGCAGCTGCGAAACGAGCTGACCGGGATCGGGGTGCTCCTGCTGGACCCCTCGGAGCTGACGCCGCTGGAGCGCAGCTACTTCGGGGCCTACCTGGCGGAGGAGGCCTCGCCGCGCGCGGACCTGCTCGATCCGGGGGCGCTGTCGGGGCTTTCCAGCCGCGCCCTCTACCTGGCGGCGGGGCGCGAATCGCTCGACTACCTCGTGCGCCTGCCCGACGCCCTGCCGCGCCTGCTGCCCGTGCCCGGGCGTCCGGGGGCGTTCGTGCGCCTGGGGCCGCTCATGCGCCTGCGCAGCGACCTCTTCCTGCCCGAGGACCTGCCCATGTACGAGATGCGCGTCACGCGGCTGGCCAACCTCGACCTCGAGCGGGCGGGCTGGGACGACCTCGCGCAGGCCATCGAGGACCGCCCCGAGGGCCCGGCCACGCGCCTGGAAGTGGAGCGCGCCTTCCCCTGGATCGACGAGGTGCGCGAGGCCCTGGGGCTGCCCGCGGAGGCCGCCTTCCGCCTCTCGCCGCCGCTCGACCACCGCTACCTGGACACGCTCGTGGACGTGGACCCGCCCCTGCGGGAGACGCCGCCCCTGCGCTACCCGCCGCTGATCCCGCGCGGCGCGCCCGAATTCGAGGCCGATCCCTTCGCCCGGCTGGACGAAGGGGACGCCGCCTTCTACCACCCGCTGGACGACTACGGGGTGGTGGAGCGCTTCGTGGATCGCGCGGCCCGCGACCCGCAGGTGGAGCAGCTGCGCATCAGCCTCTACCGCATGGGGGCGCGCAACGCCATCGCCGAGGGGCTCATGCGGGCCGCGCGCGCGGGCAAGGACGTGGCCGTGCTGCTGGAGGGGCGCGCGCGCTTCGACGAGCTGCAGAACCTGCACTGGAGCCTGCTCTTCCGCGAGGCCGGCATCCGCATCCTGCCCCTGCCCCCGGGCTTCAAGGTGCACGCCAAGGTGCTCGCCGTGCGGCGCGCGGGCCGCGACTACGTGCACCTTTCCACAGGCAACTACAACCCCATGAACGGGCGGCTCTACACCGACCTCTCGCTCTTCAGCGCGCATCCCCAGCTGGCGGGCGACGCCGGCGAGTTCTTCGCCGCGCTGGAGCGGGGCACGCCGCCCGTCCTGGAGCGCATGCGCTACGGCGTGGCGGGGCGCGACGCCATGCTGGAGCGCATCCGCCGCGAGGTCCTGCCCGGCGGCCACGTGATCCTCAAGATGAACCACCTCGACGACGCGCTCATCTTCGCGGCGCTGCGCGAGGCGGCGGACGCGGGCGCGCGCGTGGACGTGATCGCGCGCAGCACGCTCACGCTCCTCGACGAGCGCTTCACCATGCGCAGCATCGTGGGGCGCTTCCTCGAGCACGCGCGCCTTGCGGCCTTCCGCGCGGGCGGCGGCTGGGAGGTCTGGGCGGGCAGCGCCGACTGGATGCCGCGCAACTTCGAGGAGCGCATCGAGCTCATCTTCCCCGTGCTCGACGCCGCCATCGCGGCGCGCATCGTGGCCCTCCTGCGCTCCCAGCTGGCCGACGACGTGAACGCCTTCGCGCTGGCCCCCGACGGCGCGCACGCGCCCTCCTGGGGCGGCGCCGCCAATGCCCAGCTGATCCCGCTGTAGGCGTCAGGCGGGCGCGACCAGCTCGACGCGCGGCCCGTAACGGCGGAAGTCGGTGGCGTTGAAGGTGAGCAGGCGCCGCTCGCCGTGGGCGAGCATCGTGGCGACGATGTTGGCGTCATGAACCTGCTTGCCCGAGACCGGCACTTCCCTGCAGAGGGTCAGCAGCCACGCGGTAACCTGCGGGCCTTCATCCAGAATCTCAAGGGACTCATGAAAGCGCTCGACATCAAGCACCGCCTCCGCCATGGGCAAAGGCGCGGACCACGACTGGGGGCGCGTGGCGGCCATCAGATATTCCCGAACGACCTGCCGGCTGATGCGCGGAACCCCATCCCCCGCACCTGCGCGTTCCAGGCTTTGACGTGCGCGCTCGTGCCACGGCGCCGCGACGAACCGGGCATACACGAGAACGTTGGTATCGATGAACACCAGCGCTAACAGCGGTCTTCGTACATTTCCTCGCGGGTCAGCTTCAGCCCCTCGGGCCACGGGCCGCAATCGTGGGGCGGCAGCAACTCGTCGACGCTGAACCGCTTGCGAGCGGGCGGGAGCTCGCGCGCTTCGTCGGCGGGCGGGTTGGCGGGAGCCTCGCGGGAAACGGGAACCGGCACGGCGCACCTCTCCCGTCAGCCTACCACGCCCGCGAACGCTTGCGCGCGAACGGCGGCGCGCTCACGCTGAAGGCCGCATGACCGCGCGCCACGCGGTGCGCCGCCGCCTCATGGGCACGCGCACCGTCAGCATCCGCGCCACCAGCCGCGCGCGCCCGTTCGGGTCGGGCGCCGCGCGCGTGCTCGCCGGATTCGCCCTCATCACGCTGGCGGCGGTGCCCGTGCTCATGCTGCCCGCCGCCTCCGAGGCCGGGCGCTCCACCGCCTGGCTGGACGCCTTCTTCACCGCCGTCTCCGCCGTCTGCGTGACGGGGCTGACGGTGGCGGACACGCAGACGCAGTGGAGCTTCCTCGGCGAGGCCGTGATCCTCGCGCTCGTGCAGGTGGGCGGGCTCGGCTACATGGCGGGCATGGGCATCGTGCTCTGGGCGCTGGGGCGCTCCCTCGGCCTGCGCGACCGCAACCTCATCCGCCTCTACTACGGCGCGCCCAGCATGCGGGAGGCCGCCTCCTTCATGCGCGTCATCGTCATCTACACCCTCGTCTTCGAGGCGCTCGGCGCGCTCGCCCTCTTCGGCGGCTTCACGGCGGCGGGCGTGCCCCCCGAACGCGGCGCCTGGTGGGCCGTCTTCCACGCCGTCTCCGCCTTCAACGTGGCCGGCTTCAACGTCACCGGGGCGGACATGGTCGCCTTCCGCGACGCCCCCGCCGTGCTCGCGCCCATGATCGCGCTGGTGCTGGGGGGCTCGCTGGGGGCCGTGCCCGTGGTCATGGGCGCGCTGCGGCTCGGCCCGCGCCGCATGCCGCTCGACGCGAAGGTGGTGTTCACCGCCGCCGCCTGCGTGCTCGCCGCCGCCGCCTGCTTCATCGCCGCCAGCGAATGGACGAACACGGGCACGCTCGCCTCCGTGGGCGCGGGCGACCGCCCCCTGCTGGCGCTCTTCCAGGCGGCCATGTGGACCTCCGGCTTCAGCGCCGTCGATTCGGGGCTGCTGCACGACCACACCAAGCTGTTCGAGTCCGCCCTCATGCTGGTGGGCGGCGCCGCCGGTTCCCCCGCGGGCGGCATGAAGCTGGGCGTCGTGGCCGTCGTGGCCGTGGCCGCCGCCGCCGCCCTGCGCGGGCGCGACGACGTAGTCCTGTTCGGACGCCAGCTGCCGCGCCCCGTCGTGCGCCAGGCCATCACCATCGCCGCCGCCTTCGCCGCCTGCCACTTCCTCGTGACGATGCTGCTGCTGGCCGCCAGCGACGGCATCCCCTTCATCGATGTGCTCTACGAAGCGTCCTCGGCGCTCGGCACCGTGGGCTGGTCGGCGGGCGCGACGCCCCTGCTCGGCGACGCCGCCAAGGCGATCGTGATGGCGGCGATCCTCGTCGGGCGCTTCCTGCCGCTGGTGCTGGTGCTGCGCATGACGCGCCGCCGCAAGCCCCCGGTGGGCGCGCAGCTGGTCGACGGCGTGCGCTTCGGCTAGGCCCCAAAGCCGGGCGGCAGGCGCAGGTTGGCCGGGCCCAGGTCCCCCACCGAGGGGCAGCCGAGCAGCGTGAGCGTGCCCGCGATGCCCTGCCGGTAGACCTCGAGGATCTGGCGCACGCCCTCCTCGCCGCCCGCCGCCAGCGCCCAGATGTAGGGCCGCCCGACGAGCACCGCGCGCGCCCCCAGCGCCAGCGCCTTCACCACGTCGCTGCCGCGGCGCACGCCCCCGTCCAGCAGCACCTCGATCTCGCCGCCCACCGCGTCCGCGATGGCCGGCAGCGCGCGGATGGTGGCCACCGAGCCGTCCAGCGAGTTGCCCCCGTGGTTCGACACGGAGATGGCGTCCGCGCCCTCCGCCACGGCCCGCCGCGCGTCGTCCACGTCCGTGATGCCCTTCACCACCAGCGGCCCGTCCCACTGCCGCCGCACCCAGGCGATGTCGTCCCACGTGGGCGGATGCGCCATGATGCCCGCCGCCGCCTGCCCCGTCGTGAGCACGGCCTCGCCCTCCACCGGCGGCGCGTTGGGGAAGGTCAGCTCCAGCCCCGCGCGCAGGAAGTTGAGCGCCCACAGGGGCCGCAGCGCCATCTCCGGTGCGTAGCGCAGCGCCGTCGCCAGGTCCACGCGGTCGGGCACGCCCGGCTGCCCGCGCTGCACGTCCATGGGCCCCGACAGGGCCGCGAAGTCGACCGTCACGATGAGCGCGCGGCAGCCCGCCCGCCTGGCCCGCTCGATGGCGATGGCGGAGCCCTCGCGCCCGCCGATCATGTAGAGCTGGAACCACACCTCGCTGGCGGCGGCGGTGATCTCCTCGATGGCGTAGCTGGCGAGGATGCCGATGCCGCAGGCCGTGCCCGCCGCCTCCGCCGCGCGCGCCACGCCCAGCTCGCCGTCGGGGTGGGCGATGCGGATGAAGCCCGCGGGCGTGGTGATGACGGGCATGGAGAGTTCGCGTCCGAGCACGGTGGTGGCGAGCCCGCGCGGCTCGTGCGAATCGGGCACGCGCGCGCGCAGCCCGATCTCGCGAAAGCCCTCGCGGTTGGCGCGCACGGTCTGCCTGCGCTCGGTGCCGGCCTCGGTCCACCAGTAGACGGACCTGGGGAGCTTGCGTTTGGCCTCGCGCCGCGCCTGCGCGACGGAGGTGAGCTGGGGCGAACGGAACATGGGGTTAGCCTCCAGGATTGATCAGCAGCCGGTCGATGGCGCTGCGGATCGCGTGCTCACGCGCTTCGGTGAAATCCATGAAGTCCTTCGGAGTAAACGGGTTTTGGTTGAGGAGAATGTCGAAGGCTTCCCGTGGAATGAGGTGCGACTCAAAAATATCGCGAACCTTGTCCTCCCCATTCTTGGCAATCAGGTCCGGCAGATATTCGTGAGGGAGAGAACTGCCGATGACAGACCGGTTCGTGTCTGACGAGAGCGGCGTTCGATTCAGGACAGTATCAATGGCATTGCCCAAACCATGCTTGCGGCCCCAGCTTTTTGGTATGATATGATGGTCGTCGACATCCTCGGGATTTGGATCTTGGCCTGTATACCAATCCTTGGCGCCACGCAGGACGATTAGATTAATGACGCCATTATAGATTGCCGCATTCTGTCGAGTGAATTCGCGCAATCGAAGGTTCTCAGAACTAGGCAGGAAACTGCTGATCGCGTCGGGAATAGGTCCGCCTTCCATCCACGCACCGACCTCTCGGTAATCGCGAGCAGTTGTGGTTGCAACAGCCGAACCGTAGCGTTTCGTAAACACGCTTGCCCAGTACCAGCGCTTCACTTTGTTGAAAGCATCAAGGCGAGTGCTTGCAGGCTGTTTTCCTGCAGTCATATTAAGGGCTGCAAAAACTGGGAGGATCGCCACATAGGGAATGAATTTCGGGACAATAGCCCCGAATCCTCGGGAGAGCAAGCCGAGAGTCTGTTTGATGGCATCAACGGATTCCTTCCAGCGGAGCATAAATTCGTCAGCACTGGCGATGTAGATTGGGTCGTCCTTCTTCTTGCGATGCGGATTCTTGGGAACCAGATGTTTCAGGTATTCCGGCGAACAAGATCCGTTCTGGAGCAAGATAGAAATGACCTGAAGGACGTAAATATTCAGATGGCGAAAATCCACAGACTTGAAATCTTGCTTCTTTGTTGTCTGCCATTGTTGCTTAAGCAGGACACCCTCTGGTTTTAGTAGAGCGTTCATCAGATCAAATATATCAAGCTTAACCCCAGTGCTGTTGATCTTCGTGAAGATAGCGCAGACTTTATCGATCCCTATCTCGCCGCCGAGCTCAATGGAAGAGATTTTGTAGTTATCCATGACATCGTGAATAGTGCCCCGGAATTTCTCGCCGTATTCCGGATACTGTTTTCCATACTCATTGAGCCACTTGTCCATCGTTCCGCCTCCCTTTCCCAGAATAGACAGTGGGAAACAGTGGTTCTCGTACTGATCCTTCGGAAGTTCAAAGGGAATTTTTGGCGACTGGTGTCCGAAAGCACCTTCGTAATCCTTATTCATGAGTCGATCAATATCGATGAAATGGAAACTGCGTTGTTTTCGCTTGGGAGCCCGCTTGTTGGGAGCGAAGAGGGCATAGTAGATGGCGGAAAGCCGCTGCTGTCCATCCAGCACAATGTGCGTACGATCATTCCGTCCGCCTTCGTAACCGCTGATGGGTTCGCACGAGAGAGAATCGAAGTGGTCTCCCCCTTTCCAGAGCAGCAGGCTACCAATATAATAGTCGCGAAAGATCGACCTCATCAAGTCGTCAATGGCCTTGGGATCCCACTCGAATTCGCGCTGGAAGTCCGGGATTTCGTAACGCCCAAGACGAAGGCCAGCGATCCAGTCCTTAAGGCACTTGCTGCTGGCGTTCAGGTCTTTCACGGGCGGCGGGGCTCCTCGGCGGGGAGTCTACAGCATCGGGGCGGGATGGTGGTAGCAGGGGAGAGGCTCGAACTCTCGACCTCACGATTATGAGTCGTGCGCTCTTACCGGCTGAGCTACCCTGCCACGCTCCACCCCAGCCTACGGCAAATCGGTGATCGGTGCCGGTGGTTGGTGGTCGGTGGTCGGGCTACCATCAGGCCATGTCCGCCGAACGGAGTTCCGACCTCGCGATCCCGCCGGGCGAGCTGCTGGCCGAGGAGCTGGAGGCGCGCGGGATGACGCAGGGCGAGCTGGCGCGGCGCATGGGGCGTCCCCGCCAGACCATCAGCGGCATCGTCACCGGGCGCAAGGCGATCACGGCGGAGACGGCGCTGCAGCTGGAGCGGGCGCTCGGCATCGCGGCGCAGCTCTGGGTCGGGCTGGAGGGGCGTTACCGGCTGGCGCTGGCGCGCGAGGCGGCGGCGCGGGGCGCGTAGCCGCGTCACACGATGCGGGCGCTGGAGCCGCGATCGGGTTCCTGCTCCCCGACTACCGGCCACCGGCCACCAGCCACCGACCACCGCTCACACAACCCGGGCGGTGGAGCCGCGCTCGGGGTCCTTCTCCACCTCGATGCGGCGGTCGAAGCGCTCCTTCAGCTCCTCGATGTGCGTGACCAGCAGGATGAGGCGGAAGTCGGCGCCGATGCCGGCGATGGCGTCCACGAGGCGGTCGATGCCCTCGGCGTCCTGCGTGCCGAAGCCCTCGTCGATGATGAGCGTGGGCAGGGCCGCCCCGGCGCGGGCGGCGAGCAGGCGCGAGAGGGCGATGCGGAGGGCGAAGTCGACGCGAAAGGCCTCGCCCCCGCTGTACATCTCGTAGCCGCGCGCGCCGAGGTCGTCGCTGATGCGGATGTCGAGCGTCTCCGTGGTCTTGCCGGAGGCGCTTTCGCGCTGCGTGGCGAGGGAGACGCGGATGCGCCCGTCGGTCATGCGGTCGAGCAGGGCGTTGGCGGCGGATTCGAGTTCGGGGATGGCCTGCTCGATGAGCATGGCCTGCACGCCGTCGCGGCCGAGGGCGCGGGCCAGCTCGGCGTGGAGGGCGGCGGCCTCGCGGGCGGCGGCGAGCCTGCCGCGCGCCTCCTCGACGCGCGCGGCCAGCCGGTCGAGGGCGTCGCGGCGCTCGACGAGGGCGCCGTGGCGGCGGTCGAGCTCGCGGGCGCGCTCCTCGCACTCGGCGAGGGCGGCCTCGGCGGCGTCGAGCCGTTCGGCCACGCCCTCGGACGCTTCCAGGGCGGCGCGGGCCTCGGCGAGGGCGTCGCGGGCGGCGTCGTGCGTTGCGCCCGCACGGCGGTGCTCCTCGCGAGCCTGCGCGATGCGCTCGCCGAGGCCGCCCGCGCGCTCGCGCGCCCGCGCGAGTTCGCGGAAGGCGGGTTCGACGGCGTCGAGCGCGTCCAGTTGCGCGCGCGCGGCCTCGTGCTCGTCGCGGTCGTAGCCGAGGGCGTCGAGGCGCGCCCGTTCGCCGTCGAGCCGCTCGCGCGCCTCCGCGGCGAAATCGTCGCCGTCGAGCCGCGCGCGGAAGCCGTCGCGGTCGCGTTCGAGCGCGGGCAGGCCGCGTTCGGCGGCGCGCCCCTCGGCGAGGGACGCGTCCAGTTCGCGCTCGGCAGCGCGCGTGCGCCGGTCGAGGGCGTCGCGCTCGCGCTGGAGTTTGGCGGCGCGCTTGTCGTGCTCCCCGGCGGCGGCGTCCGCCGCGTTCGCCTCCGCCATGGCCGCGTGGTAGCGCTCGCCCAGGGCCTTGCGCCGGTCGCGGTAGTCCACCAGCGTGGCCCGCAGCTCCGCCTCGGACAGGGGTTTGGCGCAGACGGGGCACAGCGCCTCTCCCTCCGCCCGTTCGAGCGTTTCCTCGCGCTCCTTCAGCTCTTGGGCGCGGTTGCGATGGCCCTGCGCCTCGGCCTCGCGGGCGGCGTGGGCGCGCCGTTGGTCGGCGGCGGCGTCCCGCTCCCGCGCCGCGTCCGCGTCGAGCGCCGCGATGCGGTCATGCTCCGCCGCCAGCGCCTCCTCCCGCGCGAGCAGGGCGGGCAGCCCGGCGACGAGCGCGGCGGCGGCGGCAAGGCGCTCGTCGAGGGCGGCGGCGCCCGTTTCCAGCCGCGCGCGCTCCGCCGCGATCTCGCGCTCGGCCCCGGACATGGCGCGCTCGATGGCGGCGGCGGCGGCGGCGCGTTCGGCCAGTGCGCGCTCCCGTTCGCGGGCGGCGAGCAGGCGTTCGTGGTCGCGCTCGATGGCCTCCGCGCGGTCGAGCGTGGCGCGCACGGCGGCGAGGTCGTCCTCGAGCGCGGCGATGGCCCCGGCGCGCCGCTCCATGTCCTCCGCGGCGGCGGCGAGGCGGTCCCCGGCCTCGACGGCGGCGCGTTCGCGGCGCGCGCGTTCGGCGGCGGCGAGGCGCAGGCCGTCCGCCTCGCGCGCCGCCTCGGCCAGGCGCTCGCCCGTGTCCGCGCGCTCGCGCGCCACCGCGGCCAGCCCCTCCTCGACGGCGGGGCGCTCCTCCAGCGCCTCGTCGTCGCCCGCGAGACGGCGCTCCTCGACGGCGGCCTCGGTCTCGGCGTCGCGGCGGCGCTGCCCGGCCAGCTTGGCCAGCTCCTCGTAGCGGTCGAGGTCGAGCACCTTGCGCAGCACCTCCTTGCGCTTGGCCGGGGTCTGCGTGGTGAACTCGTTGGCGCGCCCCTGCACGAGGAAGACGCTGTTGACGAAGGTGGCGTAGTCCATGTGCAGGCGGCGGTTCAGCTCGGCCTGGGTTTCGCGCATGGTGCCGCCGGAGATGGAGCGGCGCTGGCCGCGCGCGTCCAGCTGGAAGCAGTCGAGCGCGCCCGAGGAGCGCCCGCGCGTGCGCTTGCGGATGACGCGGTAGCGGTGGCCGTCGCTCTCGAATTCGAGGTCGACGTGCATTTCGGCGGCGCCCTCGCGGCCCCCGCCCGCGCGCGATCCGTAGATGCGCTCGTCCTCCACGCGGCCCCGCGCCTGCCCCCAAAGCGCCCAGGTGATGGCGTCCAGCAGGGCGGACTTGCCCGCGCCGTTGCGCCCGGAGAGGGCGGCCACGTGCAGGCCCGTGAACTCGAGCTCGCAGTCGCGGTAGGAAAGGAAGTTGCGGAGGCGCAGGCGGCGCGGGATCACGGCGCGAACTCCGGGGCCAGGGGCTCCGCCCGCCAGCGCGCGCCGTTGGCGTCCAGATCGACGATCACGGCCACGCCGTAGCCCGCGTCGCCGAGGGCCGCGGGCGAGCCGGAGTAGACCGCCAGCGCCCCTCCGGCGCTCACGTCGGCGTGCACGTCCCAGTGGCCGAGGGCGACATAATCCCACTGCGCGCTCTCGGCGAGGTGGTCCGGCGTGATGCGCAGGGAGCGCTCGCGCTGGGCCTCTTCGGCGACGGCGTAGCCGTGGGCGATGGCCACATTCCAGGCGCGCTCGCGGCGGCGCGGGGGCGGCGCGGCCAGCGGGCGCTCCGTCACGTTCACGGTGATGGCCCGTCCCCAGACGGCCAGGTCGAGCGCGGGCAGGTCGATGAATTCGCCCTCCGGATCGCGGATCAGGCGCAGGCGCGGGGCCATGCGCTCGAGGTCGTGGCGCTCGTGCGGACCGTGCGCGCCGATGGGGTCGTGGTTGCCGGGCAACAGCACGGTGACGCCGGGGAAGCGGTTGAACTGCGCCGCCGCGAAGGCCGCCAGTTCGGCCCCCACGCGGGCGTGGTCGAAGAAGTCCCCGGCGATGAGCAGGACGTCGGCGGCGCGTTCGCGGGCCAGATCGACGACCGCGCGGAAGCCCGCCTCGAGGCGGCGGTTGCCCGGCTCCCGGCGACCGCGCGGGCTGGCGGCATGGGCCCCGAGGTGCACGTCGGAGGTGTGCGCGAGGCGCAGCGGGCGGGGCTCAGGCGCCAACGGGCTCGCTCTCCTCCAGCAGCTCGCGGGCGGCGGCCAGCAGGCGCGCGCGGCGCTCGTCCGGCGTCTCCCGCAGCCGCAGCCACGTGTCCAGCGTCTCGATCGGCGAGGAGGCGTCGGGCTGCACGTTGGGCGGCAGGCGCGAGCGGCTCTCGACCGGCAGGATGGTGCGCACGCCCGCGACGACGTGGGCGTGCGCGAGCGCCTTTCGCGCTTCGGACAGCCTGAATTGGGCGTCCTGGTCGCGATCCAGGTGCACCTCCACGCGCACGATCGCGTCCGTCAGGTCGTGGCCGGCGATGGCCGCGATCACCTCGTCCGTGGGGTCGGGATCGCGCGGCCTGATGCGGATCGTCACGAACGGGCGGTTCGGCGTTTCGATCAGGCGTGGGATGCCACTCCCATTCAGCCTTGCGCCCTTCGGTTTGGACGTATCGAAAGTAAGATCGAGGAAACCTTTCGGCGTTTGCGCGTCAAGGAAATCGACAGCGTTCATAGGGCCGGGGTACCAGCAAGGGATTTCCGCATCCACCTGAAAGCCGTTATGTATGTGCCCAAGCGCGGCGTACTCGAAGGCACCGAGACGGAGCGCACTCAATGGCACCCTGGGTGCGTTATGACCCTGCATCCAGCGCTCGCTTCCGTCCTTCATTGCCACGCCCCGGCCAGAGAGCTGGATGTGGGCGGCTAGGATAGAGGGAATGCCCGGGTCGATACATGCAGCCTGCGCCTCCACCATTTCCGAAATCGCCACTTCGATAAGTTTCTCGATCTGGTCGATGGAAGATGCTGCTGCCAGATCGCTTTTGGCCAGCAGGCGTGAGGTGCGCGGCCAAGGCACGAAAGCCACCTGCAGCGGCCCCGAGCGCGTCTCCAGCACCTGCGGCACGAAACCCTCGCGCTGGAACCAGGCCTCGTCGCCCACGTGCACGTTGGGCACGTCGAGCGTGCGGAAGATTTCGAGGGCGTGGGCGCGCGCCTCCGCGTTCGGCAGGTCATGGTTGCCGGTGAGCAGGAAGACGGCCACGCCCGCCTCGCTCAGGCGGCGGATGCGGCGCGCGAACTCGCGCTGCTGCGTCTGGCTCGGCTCCCGCGCCTTGTAGGCGTCGCCCGCGAAGATGACGGCGTCCACGCGCTCCTCCACCGCGTAATCCACGAGGTAGTCGAAGGCGTCGAGGAAATCCTGCATGCGCGAGGACCACGGCTTGCCCGCGAGGGGCCGCCCGTAGAGCTCGACGCCGATGTGCAGGTCGGCGAAATGGAGAACGCGCACCGCCGCGCATGATACGCCCGCCCGCCGCGGCGTATCATGCGCGCCATGACGCCCGTGCAGGATCGCCTGCGGCTGGACGGACCGCCGCGCAGGGTCGCCGTCGTGACCGGCGGCAGCCGCGGGCTGGGCCGCGAGATGGCGCGCTCGCTGGCGCTGGCGGGCGCGGAGGTGTGCATCGCCTCGCGCACCGCCGCCCAGCTGGAGGCCGCCGCCGCCTTCCTCGCGGAGGAGTGCGGGCGCGAGCTGCTCACGGTCGTGACCGACGTGCGCGAGAGCGCGGACTGCGAGCGCCTGATCGCGGCGGCCGTTGAGCGCTTCGGAAAGCTCGACATCCTCATCAATAACGCTGGCATCGGCGACGCCCCCGGGCGCGGCAAGGCCGTCTGGGAGCTGGCCGACGAGGACTGGCTGGACGGCATCGCCGTGAACCTGCACGGGACCTTCTGGTGCACGCGCGCGGCGCTGGCGCCCATGCGCGAACGCGGCGCGGGCGCGATCCTCAACATCGCCAGCGGCATGGGCATGCGCGCCACGCCCCAGAGCCCCGCCTACGCCGCCGCCAAGGCGGGCGTCATCAGCCTCACGCAGAGCGTGGCCGCCGCCGTCGCGCGCGACGGCGTGCGCGTCAACTGCATCACGCCCGGGCTGGTGGCCCAGAGCCCGCCCGCCACGGAGGAGGCGGCCGAGGCCATCCGCCAGCGGGGGCGCTTCATCACCGCGCGGCGGCTGGGCGAGGCCTGGGAGCTGGGGCCGCTCGCCCTCTTCCTCTGCTCCGACGCCTCCGCCTACGTGACCGGCGCGAACTACTGCATCGACGGCGGCGGGCTGGCGGGCGGCGTCGCCCCCACCGGCTGGGCCCAGGACGAAGTGGAGGCCGCCGCCAATGGCTGACTGGGAGCGGCGCGAGGGCTACGACCTGACGGGCAGGCGCGCGCTCGTGGTCGGCTTCGCCACGCCCGCCGGACGCGCCATCGCCCTCGCCCTGGCGGAGGCCGGGGCGGACGTGGCCGCCGCCTCCGCCACCCTGGACGGCGACGAGGTGATGGCCGCCAAACGCGCCAGCCGCGAGATCGCCAACCTCGGACGCGAGACCTTCAGCCAGGGCTGGGACGTGACCCTGCCCACCAACGTGCGCGTGGGCATGCGCCAGCTGGCGAAGGAGTTCGGCGTCCCCGACGCGCTCGTCTGCAACGCCGACGCGCCCCTCGCCAAACCGCTGACGAAGACGGGCGACGCCGAGTTCGCGCGCGTGCAGGCGGTGAATCTGCATGGCGCCTTCCACGCGGCCCGTGAGTGGACGCGGGAGCTGGGCAGGGACGCGCGCGGGCGCCTCATCTTCGTCACCTCCATCCTCGGCGAGCGCGGCCTGCGCCACCTGGCCGCCTACGCCGCCGCCAAGGCGGGCGTGCTCGGCCTCGCCGCCGCCCTCAGCCAGGAGCTGGCCCCGCGGATCACGGTCAACTGCATCGCCACCGGCTGGATGGACTGGACGCCCGGGCGCGGGGGCGACGATCCGGCGGAGAACCTGCTCCTGCGCTTCATCCCCCTGCGCCGCTTCGGCACGGCGGACGACGTGGGCGCGCTGGCCGTGCTGCTCGCCTCGGAGTCGTCCGGCTTCATCAGCGGCCAGACCTTCCGCGTGGACGGCGGCGTGGCCAACCACCTCTAGCCGCGGCTCGCGCGCGAGCCATGCGCTCCGTACGATTTCCGCGCCATGGAACGAACGCGGGGGCCGCTGGCGGGACTGCGCGTGGTCGAACGGGCGGGCTGGGCCGGGGCCTTCGCCGGACGCCTGCTGGCCGACGGCGGCGCGGACGTCGTGCGCGTGCCCCCGCCCGGCGGCGACCCCCTCGACCGCGAGCCGCCCTTCTTCGGCGGGAGCGGCGTCTCCATCCAGGCCGCCTGGTACCACGCAGGCAAGCGCACGCTCGCGCCCGACGCCGGAGACTTGCGCGCCCCGCTCACGGACGCCGACCTGCTCATTGAGGACTGGCGCGCGCACGAGGCCCCCCTGTCCGACGAGGAGCTGCGCGCGGAATTCCCGCGGCTCGTGCGCCTCTCCGTCACGCCCATGGGGCGCGAGGGGCCGTGGGCGGGGCTGGCCGTGAACGACCTCGTGGCCACCGCCCTCTGCGGCGCGGCCTCCATCAGCGGCCTGCCCGGCGAGCCGCCGCTCACCGGCTACGGCAACCAGACGGCGCACACGATCGGCTTCCACGCCGCCATCTGCGCGCTCGCGGGCCTGCGCCTGCGCGACGCCACCGGACGCGCCCCCCACGTCGACCTCTGCGGCCACGAGGCGCTCGTCGCCTGCACCGAGCAGATGCTGATGCAGTGGTTCTTCCCCGACGGCGGGCGCTGGGACGGCCCCGTGGCCCCGCGCCAGGGCAGCCTGCACTGGAGCGGCGGCTACGAGGTCTATCCCGACCGCGATGGCGCCGGCCTCATGGTCACGCCCTCGCTCGGCCTCATGGAGACGCTCATCCCGTGGCTGGAGGAGACGGACGGCGCGGGCGAGTTCGCCGACCGCGAGCGCTACCCCGACCTCGTGGCGCTGGTGAAGGCCATGCCGCGCATGATGGAGACGCTGCGGGCGTGGACGGCGCGCCACGAGGCGGACGCCCTCTTCCACGAGGCCCAGCGGCGGCGGCTGCCCTTCGGCGCGGTCTGGCCCGTGGGCAAGGCGCTCGAAAGCCCCCAGATCGCGGCCCGCGGCTACCTCCCGGAACGCGAGGTGGACGGCTTCGGCCCCGTGGCCTTCCCCGGGCGGCTGATCGGGACCAGCGCCGACGGCCCCGCGCCGGGGCCTCCCCGCGCCGCGCGCGCGGCGGACCGGGGGCCGCGTCCCGACCTGTCCGAACCGTCCGGCGCGCCGGACCCGACGGCCCCGCTCGCGGGCCTGCGCGTGCTCGACTTCACGCACGTGCTGGCGGGGCCCTTCGGCACGCGCGCGCTCGCCGACCTCGGCGCGGACGTGATCAAGGTGGGCACGGCCTCGCGCAACGCGGGCGCGAACTCGCTGCGGCACCCCTACTACCTCTGCTGGAACCGGAACAAGCGCAGCCTCGCCCTCGACATGCGCCGCGCGAAGGGCCGCGAGCTGGCGCGCCGCCTCGCCGCCCGCTGCGACGCCGTGGTCGAGAACTTCAGCGCGGGCGTGATCGAGCGCTGGGGGCTCGACCGCCCCTCGCTGGCGGAGAGCGCTCCGGGCGTGAGCGTCGTCTCCATGGGCGGCATGGGCGCGTCCGGCCCCTGGCGCGACTTCGTCACCTTCGCCCCCACCATCCACGCGCTCACCGGCCTCACGTGGCTCACCAACCCGCCGGAGCGCCGCGACGTGGGCCTCGGCTACTCGCTCACCGACCACCTGAGCGGCCTCGCCGCCGCCCTCGGCGTGCTCGAGGGCGTGGAGCACCGCCGCCGCACGGGCGAGGGCATCGCCGTCGACGTCTCCCAGTACGAGCTGGGGCTGGGGCTCATGGGCCCGGCCCTGCTCGACCGCCTCGCCAACGGGACCGACCCCGACCCGGTTGGCAACCGCCATCCCTTCGACGCCTGGGCGCCGCACGGCATCTATCCCGCGCGGGGCGAGGACCGCTGGGTGGCCATCGCCGCGCGTGGCGACGAACAGTGGCGCGCGCTCTGCGAGGCCATGGACGACCCCGCGCTGGCGGACGACGGGCGCTTCGCCACGCACGCCGCGCGCATCGCCAACCAGGATGCGCTCGACGCCCGCGTCGCCGCCTGGACGGCCCCGCGCGACCGCTACGAGACGATGGCCGCCTGTCAGGCGCGCGGCGTGCCCGCCGGGGTCGTGCAGGACGGGGCGGACGTCGGCGGGAACGATCCGCACCTCGCCGCGCGCGAATTCCTCGGCGCGGTGGCCGCGGAGGACGGCGGCGAACACGGCGCGGACCGCTTCCCCGCCCACTTCGACGGCGAACGCCCCGCCGCCGCCTTCGCCGCGCGCTCGCTGGGCGCGGACGCCTTCGACGTGTGCGCCGAGCTGCTCGGCCTTTCGCCGGAGGAGATCGCGGAGCTGATGGCGGAGGGCGCGCTCGGCTAGCGGCGCCATGCGGGACGCGCTACCCTTGCCCGCCGGATGACGCCACGGAGCGGCCCGTGACCCTTCGCCTGCATTCCTCGCTGGGGAACGCCGCGCGCGAATTCGTCCCCCTCGCGGCGGGCGAGGCGCGCATCTACGTCTGCGGCGTCACGCCCTACGACGTGACCCACCTCGGCCACGCCTTCTCCTACGTGCATTTCGACGCCCTGCGCCGCTACCTCGTCTGGAAGGGGCTGCGCGTGCGCTACGTGCAGAACGTGACCGACATCGACGACGACATGATCATGGTCTCGAAGCGCGAGGGCGGGCGCCCCATCGCCGACATCCGGGACGAGAACGACGCCATCTTCCGCGCCGACCTCGACCGCCTGAACGTGCTGCGGCCCACGGCCTACCCCTTCGCCACCGACTACATCGACGCCATCGTGGGGACCACGCGCGCGCTGCTGGAGTCGGGCCGCGCCTACGCCGTGGACGGCGACGTGTTCTTCGAGGCCGGGCGCTTCCCCGGCTACGGCCGCCTGAACGGGGCCACGATCGAGGAGCTGGCCAAACGCGAGAACCCCGAATCGAAGCGCGAGGAGAAGAAGCGCGGGCCGCTCGACTTCCTCCTCTGGCAGCGTTCCGAGCCGGACGAGCCCAGCTGGCCCAGCCCCTGGGGCGCGGGCAGGCCCGGCTGGAGCATCGAGTGCACGGCCATGTCCCGCGGGCGCCTCGGCGACCAGATCGACATCCACGGCGGCGGGCGCGACCTCATCTTCCCCCACCACGAGAACGAGATCGCGCAGGCCGAGAGCGTCACCGGCAAGGCCCCCTTCTGCGGCTACTGGATGCACAACGGCATGCTCCGCCTGGACGGCGTGAAGATGAGCAAGTCGCTCGGCAACCTCGTGCTGGCGCGCGAGCTCATGGAGCGCCATCCGCCCGACCAGCTGCGCCTCTACCTGCTGGGCACGCACTACCGCCGCGACGCCGATTACCGCGAGGGCGCCATCGCCGCGCTGGACGGGCGCTTCGCGCGGCTGCGCGAGGCCTGCGGGCGCGCCGAGACGGACGCGGACGCGGGCGCGCCCGCGCGCGACGCCTTCGAGGCGGCCATGGACGACGACCTCGACGCCCCGCGCGCGCTGGAGGCGCTGGACGCCGCCGCCGCGCGCGTGCTCGCGGGGGGCGGCGGCGCGGACGCCCTGCGCGAGGCGCTGGGCGCGCTGGGCTTCGCCTTCGCCGGGGCGCGCGGCCCTGCCACGGGCGACTTCACCCCCTGACCGAAGCGCTTACGAGGCGGCGCGCTCGCGCCGGTGGATGCTGAGGCCCAGCTGCAGCTGCTCGATGGCCGCGTGCGCCAGCTCCAGCATCTCCGCGGAGGGGCTTTCGCCCAGCCACGCCTGATAGGCCGCCTCCAGCACGCGCGGCGCGCCCAGCTCGCGCTCGGCCTCGGCCAGCCCCTCGGCCCCCGCCGAATGGTGCTGGATGAGCCGCTCGCGCAGGAGGTACTCCATCAGATCGAGGGCCCGCCGGCGCGCGTCCGTGGCCGAAAGCAGCGGCTCGCGGCGGTCGCGCAGCTGGCGCACGCGGTCGCCGACGGGATCGCTCTCG
This sequence comes from Tepidiformaceae bacterium, assembly GCA_958295975.1. Taxonomy (GTDB): domain Bacteria; phylum Chloroflexota; class Dehalococcoidia; order Tepidiformales; family Tepidiformaceae; genus UBA2991. Next base: position 2,201,674 of record OY282446.1, read on the forward strand.
CCCGCGTCCTCGCCCGCCGCGTCCAGCTCGTCGTGCAGCCAGCGCTCCGCGATGGCGCGCTGGAGCGCGTCCGGAAACAGGCCCGGCAGGGGATAGGCGCGCAGGTCGGCGCGCAGGTCGGGGTGCCGCAGCAGCGTCGCCAGCAGCCGCTCCTCGGCGGTGGCGCGCGCCGGTTCCGCTTTCGCCACGGGGCGCGCCATCGCCCGCTGGCCCGCGCGCAGGCGCTCACCGATCACGCGCTCGGCCACGCCCAGGCGGCGCGCGATGCGCTGCACGAGGGCCGCGCGCTCGATGGGGTTTCGCACTTCCCGCAGCACCGGCGCGAGCCGCCGTTCGAGGATGCGGAACGCCTCCGCCGGCGATTCGGGCCGCTCCGCGGGCAGCAGGCGGTCCACGAGGAACTGCGCGAAGGGCGCGGCCCGCGCGATGGCCTCGCGCCAGGCGTCGGGGGCGGTGCGCGCGAGGTCGTCGGGGTCCATGCCCGCGGGCAGGGGCGCGACGCGCAGGTCGAGCTCGGCGCGCGCGGCCACCGCCTCGGCGCTGCGCTGGGACGCGCCCATGGCCCCGGGCGAGCTGAGGTCGAGGAAGAGGCCGCCCGCGCGCTCGGCCGCGGCCAGCCCCGCGCTGTCGGGGTCCATGGCCAGCACGATGCGCCGCGCGAAGCGCCGCAGCACGGCGGCGTGCCCCTCCGTGAGCGAGGTGCCCATGGTGGCGGCGAGGTTGCGAAAGCCCGCCTGCCACGGCCCGATCACGTCGAGGTAGCCCTCCACCACCACGATCTCGCCGCTTTCGCGCGCCGCGGGGCCGGTGGCGTCGAGGCCGTAGAGCGTGCGCCCCTTGTCGAACAGCTCCGTCTGCGGGGAGTTGAGGTACTTGGGCTCGCCGGAACCGAGGATGCGCCCGCCGAGGCCCACGCAGCGCCCGCGCTCGTCGGCGATGGGGATGACGACGCGTCCGCGGAAGCGGTCGTAGGGCGCGCCCCCGCCCTCGCCCGCGGCCAGCACGCCCGCGGCCACGGCGTCCTCCGCGCGGTAGCCGCGCCCGATGAGGTGGTCGTGCAGGGCGCGCCATTCGTCCGGCGCCCAGCCGAGGCGGAATTGTGCGACCGTCTCCGCGCTCAGCCCGCGCGTGGCGGCGAGGTACTCGCGGGCCGCCGCGCCCCCCTCGCCCGCGAGGGCCTGCTGGTAGAAATCGACGGCGGCGGAGACGATGCCGCCCAGCAGTTCCGCGCGCCCGCGCCGCTCGGCCCCACGCGCGGAGAGCTCGACGCCCGCCTCCCGCGCCAGCAGGCGCAGGGCCTCGGGGAACTCCACGTTCTCGCGCTTCTGCACGAAGGAGAAGAGGTCGCCGCCTTCGCCGCAGCTGCCGAAGCAGCGCCACGTGCCGCGGTCCGTGAAGACGTAGAACGAGGGCGTTTTCTCGGTGTGGAAGGGGCAGAGGCCGCGGAAGTTGCGCCCCGACTTGCGCAGCGTGACGGAGCGGCCCACGTAGTCGGCGATCTCGATGCGCCGCTTGATCTCGGCGACGGCGTCCACGCGCCGATCCTACCCCTCCGCGGGGGCGGGCGTGGGCGTCGGGGTGGGCGTGGGCGTGGACGCCGCCGCGTTCGGGTTGGGCATCTCCACGGAGGCGACCTCGACGCCCTCGATGAGGAGGCGGATCGTGATCGCGGCGCCCGTCCGTGGCACGGACAGGTCGTCGAAGGTGGCGCCCCCGCCCCCGGCCACGACGAGCGGGGAGATGGTGCGCGAGACCGTTTCGCCGGCCCCGGTCACGGTGAGGAGCGCGTCCGTCGGGGCCACCAGCGTCGCGCCCTCGTTGCTGATGGTCACGGTCAGCAGGCCGCCGCTGATGCCCGCCGCCAGCGACAGGCGCGCCCCCGTATCGGGCGCGGCCAGCACGAAGCTGGTGGCGTTGTTGTCCTCGTTCGATTCCGCGATGGCGTTGTCCGGATCGACCGTCACGTTCACCGACGCCTGCGCGGTGAGGGGCGGATCGAGCGCGAACTCGATGTCCGCCGTCCCGTTCGGCGGCAGGGAGACGTTGATCACCTGCTCGGACGGATTCGCGGGCACGTCGTCGGAGACGCCCACCACGATGGACCCGGCGAAGGGGTTGGTGGACGGGTTGCTGATCGTGACCCGCAGCACGGCCCCGCCGTCCGCGAGCACGGCGTTGACGGCGATGAAGTCGGGAGCGCCGGACGTGGGCGTGGCCGACGCCGTGGGGGTCGCCGTGGACGTGCCCGTGGGCTCCGGCGTGAGCGTGGCGGGCGACGTGGGCGCGGGGCCGGTCTCGCGCACCGGCGCCAGATCGAGGGAGCCGTCCAGCGTCACGGCGTCGCGGCGCACCCAGAGGCCGCCGCCGCGCTCGACCTCCAGCCACACGAGGTCGCGCGTGCGCCCCGTCACCGTCACGGTGTCGCCCGGCTCCAGCGTGCCCGCCTGGCCGTAGGTCTCGCCCGGGCCCGTGCGCAGGCCAGCGACGGCCACGACCGCGCCCCGCAGCGCGCGCGCGGGCGTGGCCTCCACCGGCGCCTCGGCGAGCACGCGCACGGGTTCGGAGGCGATCTCCTCGCCGCCGATGGTGATGGCGCGCACGACGAGGTCGTATTCGCCCGCCGCCGCGAACCCGGCGGCGAGCGCCACGCTCCACTCGTTCTCGCCCGAGCGCTCCGGCCCGAAGCGCTGGTCCGCCACGATGCCGCCGACCAGCAGCTCGACGCGCGCCAGCGCCTCCCCGGAGACGATGCTGGCCACGACCGTGCGCTCCTGCCCCACGGTCATGCGGTCCCCGGCGTTGGGCGAATCGATGCGCGCCTCGGCGGGCACGTCGGGAGGCGGCGCGACCGGCTCGACGGCTTCCTCGCCGCCGCCCAGCAGCTGGAAGAGCAGGAAGACGAGCGTGCCCGCGATGGCCAGCGCCAGCAGCACGCCGAGGTAGAAGACCGGCGAACGGGGCGCGCCCTCGTCGCGGCGTCCGCGCGGCGTGAGGGGGACAGGAGCGGGGCGGCGGTAGGCCCACGACGGCGGCTCCGGCGCGACCGGCGCGCCCCCGATCACGGGCGCATCCGGCTCCAGGGGGCGGCGCGGCGGGGCGGGCAGCGACGGCGGGGGCGGAAGCGGCGCGTCCCCGCCGATCAGCGGTTCGCCGTCGGGCGCGCCCGGTGGCATGTGATCGTTCACGCGCGACGCCCCCCTCGCACTCGCTCCAGTATCCCGACCGCCTGCCCTTGCGGCAACGGGGCCGCCCCGCCGCGGAGGCTACAACCGCCAGCCGGCGGCGTCGCCGCAGCCCAGCTCCGCCGCCAGGCGGATGGCGTAGCGGTCCGTCATGCCGCTCACGAAATCGGCGGCGCGGCGCGACAGGGGATCGTCCGGGAGCGCATAGCCGGACGAGATCGTGTCGGGGTGCGCGACCGCGTGATCGAAGAGGAAGCGCACGACGGCCTTCGCCCGCTCCGTCTCGGGCCGCCGCTCGTCGAGCAGGTAGATGCGGCGGAACATGAACTCGCGCAGCTCGTTGGCGGCGGCGTGCACCTCCGCGCCCAGCGTGATGGATGGCGGCGGCGCGCCGGGCTCCGCGCCCTCGCCCGTGGCCGCCCAGCTGGCGTCCACGAGGTCCGTCACGAGGCGGTCGATGCGCGCGCCGTGGGAGCGTCCGAGCACGCGGCGCGAGGCGTCGGGCAGGTCGTCCTCGCCGATGATGCCCGCGCGGATGGCGTCCTGGATGTCGTGGTTCAGGTAGGCGATGGCGTCGGCCAGCTTCACCACCTGCCCCTCCAGCGTTTCGGGCACGCCCCAGCCCTCGGCGAGGATGTCGGCGCGCGCCTTGCTCGACTTGCGCACGCCGTCGAGCACCGCGTGCGTGAGGTTGAGCCCGCGCCCGTCGCGCTCGAGCTTGTCCAGCACGCGCTCGGACTGGTGGTTGTGGCGGAAGCCCTCGGGCAGGCATTCGGCCAGCGCCTCCTCGCCCGCGTGCCCGAAGGGCCCGTGGCCGATGTCGTGGCCGAGGGCGATGGCCTCCGCCAGGTCCTCGTTGAGGCGCAGGGCGCGCGCCGCCGTGCGGCCCACCTGCGCCACCTCGAAGGTGTGCGTGAGGCGCGTCACGAAATGGTCCTGCCGCGGCTCGATGAACACCTGCGTCTTGTGCTTCAGGCGGCGGAAGGCGCGCGTGTGGATGATGCGGTCGCGGTCGCGCTGGAAGGCCGCGCGCACCGGCGACGGCTCCTCCGGGCGGGCGCGCACGGCCTCCGCGGAGCGGGCGGCGAAGGGGCTCAGGCGCTCCTCGTCCGCCTCGATGCGGCGGCGCACGCGGTGACGGTCCACGCGCGCCCTCAGCTGGCCGCGCCGAGCGCGGCGCGCGCCGCCGCCAGCCGCGCGATGAGCACGCGGTAGGGCGAGCACGAGACGTAGTCCAGCCCCAGCCCGTGCGCGAAGGCGATGGAGGCGGGGTCGCCGCCGTGCTCGCCGCAGATGCCGAGCTTGAGCCCGGGCCGCGCCGCGCGCCCGCGCTCGACGCCGATGCGCATCAGCTCGCCCACGCCCTCGCGGTCGATCTCCACGAAGGGGTCGCGCTCCAGCACCTTCTGGCGCAGGTAGTCCGGCAGGAAGCGCCCGGCGTCGTCGCGGGAGAGGCCGAAGGCGGTCTGCGTGAGGTCGTTCGTGCCGAAGGAGAAGAAATCGGCGTGCGCGGCGATGGCTCCCGCCGTCACGCAGGCGCGGGGCAGCTCGATCATGGTGCCGATGGCGAGGGACAGCTCCACGCCGCGGGCGGCGGCCACGCGCGCCGTGACGGCGGCCACGCGCTCGCGCAGGCGCGCCAGCTCGGCGGCGGTCCCCACCAGCGGGATCATGATCTCCGGGCGCGCGTCCACGCCCTCCGCGCGCAGGGCGCAGGCGGCCTCGGCGATGGCCTCCGTCTGCACCTCGTAGATTTCGGGCCAGGTGATGGCGAGGCGCACGCCGCGGTGGCCCAGCATGGGGTTGAACTCGCGCAGCGCCTCCACGCGCTGGGCCACGCGCGCGGCGTCCACGCCGAGGGCCGCGGCCACGCCCTCCATCTCCCGCCGCTCCTGCGGCAGGAACTCGTGCAGCGGCGGATCGAGCAGGCGGATGGTGACGGGGAAGCCCGCCATGGCCCGCAGGATGCCCTCGAAGTCGCGGCGCTGCATGGGCAGGATGCGGGCCAGGGCGGCGCGGCGGTCCTCCTCATGCTCCGCCAGGATCATCTGGCGCACGGCGAGGATGCGGTCCTCGCCGAAGAACATGTGCTCCGTGCGGCAGAGGCCGATGCCCTCGGCCCCGAACTCGCGCGCGCGGGCGGCGTCGTCGGGCGTGTCGGCGTTGGCGCGCACGCCCAGGCGGCGGGCCTCGTCGGCCCAGCCCATGAGCCGCTCCAGCTCCTCCGGCAGCTCCGGATCGACCAGCGGCACGGCCCCAAGCATGACCTCACCCGTGGTGCCGTTGAGGGAGACGACGTCGCCGCGGCGCACGGTCACGGCGCGCCCGTCCGCCTGCACGCGGAAGGTTCCGGCGGCGTAGTCGATGTCGAGCGCGCCGCAGCCCGCCACGCAGCACTTGCCCCAGCCCCGCGCCACCACGGCGGCGTGGGAGGTCATACCCCCGCGGGCGGTGAGGATGCCGCGCGCGGCCAGCATTCCCTCGATGTCCTCGGGGCTGGTCTCCACGCGCACGAGGATGACGTCCTCGCCCGCCGCCGCGCGTTCGGCGGCCTCGGCGGCGGAGAAGGCGACGCGCCCCACGGCGGCGCCGGGCGAGGCGGGCAGCCCGCGCGCGATCACGTCCCCCGGCGCGTTCTCGTCGAAGACGCTGTGCAGCAGCTCCGCGATCTGTTCCGGCTCCTGGCGGCGGAGCGCCTCCTCGCGGTCGATCAGCCCCTGCTCGACGAGGTCCGCGGCGACCTTCACCATGGCCGGGCCGGTGCGCTTGCCGTTGCGCGTCTGCAGCACCCAGAGCCTGCCCCGCTGCACGGTGAACTCGATGTCCTGCATGTCGCGGAAGTGGCGCTCCAGCGTTTCGGCGGCGGCCAGCAGATCGGCGTAGACGGCGGGCTGGGCCTCCTCCAGCGCGGGCGGGCCGTCGGGGGCGCGTTCGGCCGCGCGGATGGCCTGGGGCGTGCGCACGCCCGCCACCACGTCCTCGCCCTGGGCGTTGATCAGGTACTCGCCGAAGAGGCCGCGCGCGCCGTTCTTGGGGTTGCGCGTGAAGGCCACGCCCGTGGCGCAGTCCGCGCCGAGGTTGCCGAAGACCATGGCCTGCACGTTGACGGCGGTGCCCCAGTCGCCCGGGTAGCCGTGCAGGTCGCGGTAGATGATGGCGCGCGGGCTCTCCCACGACTCGAAGACGGCCCCGATGGCGGCCCGCAGCTGCTCCCACGGGTCGTCGGGGAAGGCCGCGCCGGTGCGCGCCAGCGCCTCCGCCTTGTATTCGGCCACCAGCTCGCGCAGGGCGGCGGCGGGCAGGTCCGTGTCCTGCGCCGCGCCGTACGCCCGCTTCTTCCGTTCGAGCATGGCCTCGAAGGGGTCCTCGTCGAGGTCGGACTCGCGCTTGAGGCCGAGCACCACGTCGCCGTACATGGCCACGAAGCGGCGGTAGGAATCCCAGGCGAAGCGCTCGTCGCCGGAGGCGCGGGCGAGGCCCTCCACGGTGGCCTCGTTGAGGCCCAGGTTGAGCACCGTGTCCATCATGCCGGGCATGGAGACGCGCGCGCCCGAGCGCACGGAGACGAGCAGGGGGTTGTCCGCGTCGCCGAAGCGCGCCCCGGCGATGGCCTCGACGTGGGCCATGCCCGCGCGCATCTGCTCCTCCAGCCCCTCGGGCCAGACGCGCCCGCCGGCGTAGTAGGCGCCGCAGACCTCGGTGGTGATGATGAGGCCGGGGGGCACGGGGATGCCCAGGCGGCTCATTTCGGAGAGGCCCGCGCCCTTGCCGCCCAGCAGCTCGCGCATGTCCACGCCGCCCTCGGCCCGCCCGTCGCCGAAGAGGTAGACGAGCTTCGCGGGAAGCGCCCCGGCGGCGTGCGGATCGGCGGCGGCGGTGCTGGTCATGGTTCCCTCCGTGGGGCGCAGCCTAGCCCGGCGGCGCGCCCCAGGCCAGCGGGCGCGCGCCGCGCTCCTCCCACGCGCCGGGCGGCTACTCCACCGTCACCGTCTTGGCCAGATTGCGCGGCTGGTCGATGTCGCAGCCGCGCAGCCTGGCCGTGGCGTAGGCCAGCGCCTGCAGGGGCACGATGGCAGTCAGCGGCTCCAGCAGGGCGGGCGCGCGCGGCACGGTCAGGGCGGCGTCGGCCAGCGCCGTCAGCTCCTCGTCGCCCTCCGTGACGATGGCCAGCACCTCGCCGCCGCGCGCGCGGATCTGCTCGATGTTGGAGACGATCTTGGCGCGCAGGGCATGCTCGCCCGCCAGCGCCACCGTGGGGAAGTCGCGGTCGATGAGGGCGATGGGGCCGTGCTTCATCTCCCCCGCCGCGTAGCCCTCGGCGTGCACGTAGGAGAGCTCCTTCATCTTGAGCGCCCCCTCCAGCGCGATGGGCAGCGCGGGCCCGCGCCCGAGGAAGAGCATGTGGCGCGTCTCGCGGAAGCGCTCCGCCGCGGCCTCGGCCTCGCCGAAGGCCTCCAGCTGGCGGCCCGTCACGTCGGGCATGGCGGCCAGATCGCGCACGTGGCGGGCGAGCGTCCCGTCGTCCACGCGCCCGCGCGCGCGCCCGGTTTCGAGGGCGAGGGCGAAGAGGGCCGCGATCGAGGCGGTGAAGGTCTTGGAGCTGGCCACGCCGCGTTCGAGGCCCGCGCGCGTGAGCACCGCGCCCTCGGCCACGCGCGTGGTCTGGCTGCCGGGCGTGTTGCAGATGGTGATCTGGGGAGCGCCGCGCGCGCGCGCCACGTTCATGGCCTCCAGCACGTCCACCGTCTCGCCCGACTGACTGACGGAGACGACCAGCGTTTCCGGGCCGAGCACGGCCTCGCGGTAGCGGAACTCGCTGGCGTTGTCGATGTCGGCGGGCAGGCCCGCGATCTGCTCGAAATACCAGCGCCCCACCATGGCCGCGTGCAGGCTCGTGCCCATGCCCACGAGCAGCACGCGCTCGATGCGCGTCAGCCAGGGCCGCGCCCGCCCCAGGTCGTCGAGGTGCAGGCCCGCGGGCTCCACCCGCGTGAGGCCGCGGATGGTGTCGGAGAGCGCCCGCGGCTGCTCCATGATCTCCTTGAGCATGAAGGTCTCGTAGGGGTCCCGCTGGGCGCCCGCGGGGTCGAGCGCGACCGTGTGCGCGGGAACGTCCGCGGGGGCGCCGTCGAGGCTCGCGTAGGAGGCCCCGGCGGCGGTCACGCGCACGACCTGGCGGTCGGCGAGGAAGGCCACGCGGCGCGTGTGCGGCAGCAGGGCGGCGAGGTCGCTGGCGAGCAGCATCTCGCCCTCGCCGTAGCCGACCACGACGCCGCCCGCGTTGCCCACGCGCGCGCCCACGGCCACGCCCGGCTCGCGCGGGGAGAGGGCGACGATGGCCTGCGATCCGGCGAGGCGGGCGCAGGCCGCGCGCAGGGCGGCGAGCAGGTCGCGCCCGGCCTCCAGCTCGTCCTCGATGAGGTGCGCGATCGTCTCCGTGTCCGTCTCGCTGGCGAAGGCGTGGCCGCGCCCCGCCAGCTCCGCGCGCAGGGCGGCGTAGTTCTCCACGATGCCGTTGTGCACGACGGCCACGGCCCCGTCGCAGCCCGTGTGGGGGTGGGCGTTGGCGTCGCTGGGCGCGCCGTGCGTGGCCCAGCGCGTGTGCCCGATGCCCGTATGCGCGGAGGGCGGGGGCCGCTCGCGCAGGGCCGTTTCCAGCTCCGCGATGCGGCCGCGGCGCTTGGCCACGGCGGAGGCGGCGTTCGCCTCCCCCTGCAGGGCCACGCCGGCCGAGTCGTAGCCGCGGTATTCGAGGTCGCGCAGCCCCGCGATGAGGATGGGCGCGGCCTCGCGCGAGCCCGTGTAGGCGATGATTCCGCACATGCCGGTTCCCCCGTGGTATGGGAGGGGCGCGCCCGGACGCGCGCTCCGGGGCGGCGCTTCAACCGCCGCCTGGTGGGGGAAAGGGGGGATCGCGAATCCCCTCGCACGTGGCTGGCGCTTTGTCGGCACGGTTGCCCGCGCCGCGTTGTCTCCAGCCTGACGACCGTGCCGCCGGGAGGCCACCCGCCGAATGGTTCGATGCTGCCTCCGCCTCGTCGTCCGCGCAGCGCGCGGACCTGGCGCTTGTCGGGGTCCCACCGCTGGTCGGGATGACAGGAGCCGCCGTCACCTCCCGCGCGAATGTTCCATAAGTTTCGCGCGTTCGTGCGTACGGTCAACCGCCCCCGCCCGCGTCCGGGGCGGGCGCGCCGACCTCCGCGCGCAGGCGCTTGAGGCGCTCCACGTTCTCGGCGTCGGGCCCGCCGCCCTCGATGCCGGGCACCTCCAGCAGCAGGGGCTGCTCGCGGAAGGCGGGGTGCGCGAGGATGGCGCGGAAGCCGTCCAGCCCGATGTGCCCGTCGCCGATGTTCTCGTGGCGGTCGCGCACGCCGCCGAGCGCCATCTTGCTGTCGTTGGCGTGCACGGCGCGCAGCCGCTCGAGGCCGATCTCGCGGTCGAACTCGGCCATGGCCGCCTCGCAGCCCGCGCGCGTGGCGATGTCGTAGCCCATGGCGAAGGCGTGGCAGGTGTCGAGGCAGACGCCGAGGCGGGGATGGCCGCCGCAGCCGCGGATGATCTCGCCGATCTCGCCGAAGGCCGCGCCGATGCCGTTCCCCTGCCCGGCGTTGTTCTCGATGAGCAGCATGGACTCGTTCGCGGCCGCCTCCAGCACCGCGAGCACGGCGGCGCAGACCTGTTCCCGCACGGCCTCGAAGCCCGCGCCCTTGTGGCTGCCCACGTGGAAGATGGTGCCCTCCACGCCCAGCTCGCCCGCATGGCGCACGTAGCGTGTGAGCGAGTCCGCCGAGCGTTCCAGCAGCGCCCCGTCCGGCGTGCCCAGGTTGACGAGGTAGACGGCGTGGAAGAAGACGGGCAGGGGCGCGCGCGCGTGGGCGGCGCGGAAGGCGGCCACCGTCTCCGCGCCGAGGCTGGGCGCGCGCCACTGCTGCGGCGCGGAGATGAACAGCTGGATCGCCTCCGCGCCGATGGCCGCGGCCCGCTCGAAGACGTTGTGCGGCCCGCCCGCCGAGGAAACGTGCGCTCCCACCCGCATGGGCGGAGTCTACCCGCCCCGCGCCGCGGCGTAAGATGGAAGGAGCACCGGCAACGGGGGGAAAGCCATGGGCGACGCCATCGAACTGACCGTGGACGGCATGACCTGCGACCACTGCGTGCGCGCCGTGACCGAGGCCATCGGCGGCGTGGCGGGCGTGACCGGCGCGAGCGTCGACCTCGAGGCGGGCGCGGCCACCGTCGCGGGCGAGCGCGTGGACGTGGACGCCGTCATCGCCGCCATCGCCGAGGAGGGGTACGAGGCGGCGCCGCGCGGCCCCGCGTGAACGAGGGCGGCGCCGTCACCCTGCGCATCCGCGGGATGACCTGCGCCTCCTGCGTGCGGCGCGTGGAGCGCGCCCTCGCGCGCGTCGAGGGCGTGGAGGCGGCCAGCGTCAACTTCGCCTCCGCCACCGCGCGCGTCTCCCTCGGCGGCGAGCTGCCCGCCGAACGGCTCGTGGCCGCCGTCGAGCGCGCGGGCTACGGCGCGGCCCGCCTCGAATCCGCCGCGGCCCCCGACGCGGATCGCGGCGCGCGGGCGATGCTGCTGCTGGGCGGCGCGCTGGCCCTGCCCGTGATCGTCGCCAGCATGGCCCTCGACATCGCCGGGCTGGCGCTCCTCGGCGACGCCCGCGCCACGGGCTGGGCGCTGCTGGGCGCGGCGGCGGTCGTGCAGGCGCTGCTGGGCTGGCGCTTCTACCGCGCCGCCCTGCCCGCCCTGCGCGCGCTCTCCCCGAACATGGACCTGCTCGTGGCCCTGGGCACGACCGCGGCCTTCGCCTTCAGCGCCTGGGTGGTGCTGTTCGACCGCGCGGAGGCCATGTTCTTCGACGTGAGCGCCGCCGTGCTGCTGTTCGTGAGCGCGGGCCGCTTCTTCGAGGAACGCGCCCGCGCCCACGCGGGCGGGGCCGTGCGCGCCCTCCTCGGCCTCGCCGCCAAGTCCGCCAGCGTGCTGCGCGACGGTCGGGAAATGGCGGTGCCCGTCGAGGAGATCGCCGTGGGGGACGTGTTCCGCGTGCGCCCGGGCGAGCGCGTGGCCGTGGACGGCGTGATCCGCGCCGGACGCGGGGCCCTCGACGAGTCCCTGCTCACGGGCGAGTCCATGCCCGTCGAGCGCGGCCCCGGCGACGCCGTGGCGGGCGGCGCGCTCAACCAGCACGGCGCGCTCGAGGTGGAGGCGACGGCCACCGGCGCGGACTCCGCCCTCCAGCGCATCGCCGCCCTCGTGGCCGAGGCGCAGGGCTCCCGCGCCCGCGTCGAGCGCCTCGTGGACGCCGTGGCGGCGGTGTTCGTGCCCGTCGTGCTGGCGCTCGCGCTGGCCGCCTTCCTCGGCTGGGGCCTCTGGGGCGGCGACTTCGTGCGCGCCATGACGCACGCCGTGGCCGTGCTCGTCATCGCCTGCCCCTGCGCCCTCGGCCTGGCCACGCCCGCCGCCATCGTGGCGGGCGTCGGCATGGGCGCGGAGCGCGGCATCCTCATCCGCGACGCCGGCACGCTGGAGACGGCGGCGCGCATCGACGCCGTCGTGTTCGACAAGACGGGCACGCTCACGGAGGGCCGCCCCGCGCTCGTCGAGCTCGCGCCCGCGGCGGGCTTCGGCGAGGAGCGCTCGCTCGCTCTCGCCGCCGCCGCCGAGGCGCTCAGCGAGCACCCCCTCGCCGCCGCCGCCGTCGAGGCCGCCCGCGACCGCGGCCTCGACCTTCCGCCCGCGCGCGACTTCGCGGCCCTGCCGGGCATGGGGCTGATGGCCACCGTGGACGAACGCGCGGTGCTCATCGGCTCGCCCGAGCTGCTGGCCGAACGCGGCGTCCGCATCGGCGCGGACGCGCGCGCCACGCTCGCGCGGCTGGAGGCGGAGGGCCGCACCACCGCCCTGCTGGCGGTCGATGGCGCACACGCCGCCACGCTCGCCTTCGCCGACCCGCTCAAGGCGAACGCGGCCCGCTCGCTGGCGGCGCTGCGGGCCATCGGCGTGCGCGCCATCATGGCCAGCGGCGACAACGAGCGCGCCGCCCGCGCCGCCGCCGCCGCCCTCGGCATCGACGAGGCGCACGCGCCCCTGCGGCCCGAAGGCAAGCTGGCGCTCGTGCGCGGGCTGCAGGAGCGCGGCCTGCGCGTGGCCGTCGCGGGCGACGGCGTGAACGACGCCGCCGCGCTCGCCCAGGCCGACGCCGGCATCGCCATGAGCACGGGCGCGGACGCCGCCATCGAGGCCGGGGACGTCACCATCCTGCACGGCGACGTGGCCAAAATCGCGGAGGCCGTGCTGCTCAGCCGCGCCACCCTGCGCACCATCCGCTGGAACCTCGCCTGGGCCTTCGGCTACAACGTCCTCGCCATCCCCGTGGCCATGGCCGGGCTGCTCAACCCCATCCTCGCGGGCGCGGCCATGGCCCTCAGCTCCGTGAGCGTGATGGCCAACAGCCTGCGCCTGCGCGGACGCCGCCGCGCCATCGCGGAGGCCGCGGGCGGCCACTGGGATGGCCCGCGCGAGGGCTTTGTCGCCGCCAACCGCGGCCCCCTGCTGGCGCTCGCCTCCATCGCCCTCACGCTGCTCGTCCCCTTCCTCATCTTCACCACCATCGCGCGCTAGGCCGTCTGTGCTATTCTGGCCGTCGCCCCAGCCGTGTGGGCGTGAGGAGTCGTAGCCGTGCCCGAAATCAACTTCCCCAACCGCACGCTTGCGATCATGGACAACCTCACCTTCCTCAAGACGCTCAACAGTGAGAGCATCGACCTCATCGCCATGGACCCGCCCTTCGCCGCCAACGAGACGTTCAAGGGCAAGCCCAAGAAGCCCATCACGCGGGAAGAAATGGCTGAGGAGATGGCGCTGGCCGCGAAGCATGGCGTGCCGCACAACGAGGGCATCGGCGAGACGCGCGTCGACGACATGTGGCGCTGGGACGACTTCCGCCACGAACCTTGGCTCGAGGAGTTGGAGGAGACGCACCCCGACGTCGCGGCGGTCGTGCGGACGGTGGACAAGTGCGCGACGGAGAACGAGGCAGCGTACATCGCCTACATGGCGGCACGGCTGCTGGAGTGTCACCGCGTGCTGAAGGATACGGGCAGCATCTACATCCACTGCGACGACAGCGCGAATGCGTACCTGAGAATGATCATGGGGCTGATCTTCGGGCACGGCAACTTCCGCAACGAGATCGCATGGAAGCGCCAGACCTCCAACAACGCAGTGAAACGTGGCTATGGGCGCATCACGGACTACTTGCTTTTCTACACCAAGTCGGACGAATTCACGTGGAACCCCGTCTATCATAATCGCTCAGAGAAAGAGATGAAAGAGTACCGACGCGATGAGCGTGGGCTCTATAAAGTGGAGAACCTGACCACTCCCTCCTCAAATCCAGCGCGGCAATTCACTTGGCGTGGGGCAACTCCCAGTGCATCCCGTTCGTGGAAATGCGACGAGGCTGAACTGGAAGCCATGCTCGCACGCGGTGAAATCGAACTTGGCCGCAACGGGAACGCCAAGTTGCGCGGATGGAAGCGCTACCTGGATGACATGGCAGAGGGCCAGAAGGCACAAAGCATCTGGACGGACATCCTTCGCGTTGGCAACACATCCAGAGAACGCACGGGATACAAGACGCAGAAGCCCGTGGCGCTCTACGGGCGTATCGTCGAAGCGTCTTCCAACGAAGGCGACGTCGTGCTCGACCTCTTCTGCGGCTGCGCCACCACGCTCGTCGCTGCCGAGAACCTCAAGCGCCGCTGGCTCGGTTGCGACATGGCATACCGCGCGTGGACCATGATCAAGCGCCGCTTCTATGAGGAAGGCTACGCCCTGTCGGACATGAGCGAGGCTACGCCCGCAGCGCTCGGTCCCCACCAGCGCAAGCTGACGTACAAGCATTCGCAGACCATCGGACCAGGCGAGCTGCCAGAGCGTGACCCCGATGATGCCCCGGAGCCGCCGTCCGAGTTGAGGCTGCGTCGCCCGCGCCCGAAGTCGAAGTGGTCGGTGCCGGGGATGCGCCGCATCCTCGCCGAAGCGCAGGGCGTGCCGGGTGGCAACCCCGAAACCGAAGTCGTCTGCGCGGGCTGTGGGCGCGTGCGTGAGCTGCCCGAGTTCCACCTCGACCACATCCTTCCCAAGAAGGATCGCGGCACGGACGACCTGCCCAACCGCATCCTGCTCTGCGGTCCCTGCAACCTCCGCAAGGCTGATCGCTTCACGCTCGCCGGGCTGGTGCAGGAGAACCACAAGGCGGGCTGGACGCCCTCGCGCAGCGCTCGCGCTCGCGCGGCAGCCGCCACTCGCCAGCGCGCCGCCGAGCGTGTCGAGATCGAGGCGATGGAGTAGCGCTCCGCCACACCCTTGAGAAGGAGAAGAGACATGGAGAAATGGGAGATCAAGAAGAGGGATAGTACCGATTCGTTGACCGGCTACGACGTCCTGCGGGACGGATATCTGGTTGCTGTCTTTACTGATCATGATGACGCTTTCGAACATGCCGAGAGGCATAAAAGGACCGATTCTCAGAATGAGAAGGAATGGGGTGTTCTGACGGGATATACTATCTCTCGGGGAGCGTTTGGGTTTTTGAAGAAAGCTGAAAGGCGAGCGATTGATGGGATTGGTTCGGACACGAGTCAGCATGTTCTTGATTGTCTCATGGCTGCTCATGATGCCTGTATCATTCTCGAATGGAACCTCAAGACGCTCGTGAGCGCTTGCGGGATGGATGTTCCGCCAACGCACAGCCTTTCTCGGCTGTATGAAAAGCTTACACAGCAAGCGAAGGACATTCTACTCTTGCACTGGCGCCCGAAGAAGTATGGACCGCTGCCGGAGTATCTGCGCTCTACGAACGGAAGGTACGAAGCGCTGAGATATGGCCTCTTTGAGAAAGGAGAAATCCCGCCAACCTATCTTCCGAATTTGATCCACGCGGTTAATGCCGCGAGCTTGGCTATCAAGGATTTGCTCCGTAAACAGGAGCAGTGTCCGCATTGCCGTCTATCCAACATGGTTATTCCCGGAGCACGTGGAACGCTGTGGTGTATCGGCTGCGAGAAGCGTCGTGAGGATGCTGAAATCGCTATAGCCGAGGTCGTGGCCTGGCAGAAGGGCACAGTGATCTAGGCCCCGCTAACGCCGTGGCGGCGTTGAAGCGCGTGTCCGCGCCCCTGCCCCGTTCGCCCCGCGCGCGCTAGACTGGCCCCATGCAGCGAGCGCCCAGCAGGCCCGTGCGCGTCGGCTCCGTCACCATCGGCGGCGGCGCCCCCGTCGTCGTCCAGTCCATGGCCGCCACGCGCACGCAGGACGTGGACGCCACCGTCGCGCAGGCGCGCATGATCCACGAGGCCGGGGCCGGGCTCGTGCGCGTGGCCGTGGACAGCCGCCGGGACGTGGAGTGCCTGGCGCGCGTGCGCGAGGCCGTGCCCGAGGCCAACTTCGTCGTCGACCTGCAGGAGAGCTACCGCCTGGTCACGCAGGTCGCCCCCCACGTGGACAAGGTGCGCTACAACCCGGGCCACCTCTACCACCACGAGAAGGACAAGCCCGTCGCGGAGAAGGTGGCCTTCATCGCCGAGACCGCGGCGAAGCACGACTGCGCCATCCGCGTCGGCGTCAACTGCGGCTCCGTCGATCCGGACATGGACGCGCGGCACGCGGGCGCGGACGAGCCCGGCCTTGAGGGCGTCACGGCCATGGTCGAGAGCGCGCTCGACCACTGCCGCATGCTCGACGACGCCGGTTTCACGCGCTACGTGGTCTCGCTCAAGGACAGCGACCCGCGCAAGGTGATCGCGGGCAACCGGCGCTTCGCCGAGGCCCGCCCCGACGTGCCGCTCCACCTCGGCGTGACCGAGGCGGGGATGCCGCCGGAGGGCGTGATCAAGACGCGCATCGCCTTCGAGCAGCTGCTCAGCCGGGGCGTGGGCGACACCATCCGCGTCTCGCTCACGCTGCCCTTCGCGGAGAAGTGGCGCGAGGTGGAGGCGGGCCGCGCCATCCTCGACGACATCGAGGCCGGGCGCTTCCGCTCCGTGCCCGAGTTCCTCGACGGCGGCCTCAACATCATCAGCTGCCCCAGCTGCAGCCGCGTCGAGAACGAGGCCTTCATCGAGCTCGCGCAGGACGTGAAGGCGATGACGGCCTACGCGAAGGAGCACGACATAACGATTGCGGTGATGGGCTGCCGCGTGAACGGTCCGGGCGAGACGGACGACGCGGACCTGGGCCTCTGGTGCGCGCCCACGTTCGTGAACCTGAAGCGTGGCGAGGAGGAGCTGGGGGCGTACCCGTACGACGAGGTGCTGGGCCGCCTGAGGGCGGAGCTGGACGCCCTCATCGCCGGGCGGTCGGCTACTTCGTGAAGCCAGCAGGCTTCCGCCACGGCTGTGCACAAGGCAGGTACAGAAGGTCAACCTCGCCAGGCTTGGACGTATGATCGCCATACAGGGCTGTTTGTGTCTTGCCGGGATACGGAGCCGCCTTGCTGTAGCACTGATGATTGGGCAGCAGGTCCGCCATCACGTGGCGAACTGCATCCTTTGTTCTGGAACGGGCATCAGTCCTGATATACCACACGGAGTCCGGGGTGGAGCGGGCGCGTGTGGACCGGAGGGTTCGGTGCAACATGGCGGTGTACTTCTGAACGTCGCAGAACTTTTGCTCCCCGCTCCAGTCAGGGAGTTCCGAACCCTCCCCCAAGGCCCAGAGCCTCAGCCAACTGTCAGCTCGATAGTTGGTGACACCAGAGTAGGGTGGCGAGGTGAGAATCAGGTTCGCCTTCCTTGTCTTGGGGAGTGCGAGCGCCGAATCACCCAGCAGGATGTCGGCGCAACCAGCACCTCGCGGCAAACCCTTGGCATAGCGCCAGATGGCTCGTCTGCTGAGGAATTCGACAGGAGCGATGTCCGGAGGAGTGTCGAGTCCGCGGGTGCGCCACCAACGGATGGCGTAGTCGGGCGAAAGCGCACGCGATGCGCGCATTTGATTTGAGAGTCCTTGCCCGGTCTTGGCATGAAGATAGTGGAGCAGAAATGCAGCGACCGTGCGGTCGCGACTATCGTTGCGCCAGTGGAGCTCTCGCCGTGCTGCGTTGATGAATCCGAGCGGGCGCGGAGCAAAGGCGTACGCCTGGAACTCATTAGTCGGCTTGCGATCCGCAGGGCGGACGGCAGACTCGATCTCACCCATTCGCCGGATAACCGTGCTGGAGTCGGAGTGAGGGCCCGTTTTCGTAGCGGCGTAGACCCAAGCGACGGGGTTGACATCACAACCGATGGCATGGCGTCCCGAAATCATCGCAACATACGGTGCAGTGCCGCGACCACAGAACGGATCCAAGATGGTATCGCCCGGCTGACTGAACGTCTGCACAGCCCGTCGCGCAAACTTGATCGGGAACATCGCATAGTAGGGGCCGAGGCGTGCCCAGCGGTCCTCAGCGGTACCGAATCCGTCCAACTCCGGCACATCCATCAGTCTTCCCTGAACAGATCTTCAAGGATCCGCGTTCCCATCCTCAGCGGAATGGCAGCGTGTGCGTGGGCCCGCACGAGGGGAGCGAAGCCATCCTCGTAGAGATAGGTGGAGAGATTGTCCATCAAATCCAGCGCTTCACCGAGTCTCGGGTAGGCATCGTCGTCAACATGGGTGAGGTCCTTGCCCGCGGGATTCACGATGGGCGTCATCACCACCGAGTGCTGTCCCGCCTGATTCTTGTACAACACTTTCCGGCCGTAGTACGTCGCATCGCCCCAAGGCTTCGCTCCCGGTGGACGGAGCGCGATGTACCGATGGATGTAGTCGAGATCAGGGGTCAGTGCGGTACCTGCCGCCAATCGTTGGCCGGGGCCTTCCCGCTCGCTCCAGTCCAATGCCTTCAGGTGTTCCAGGAATTGTCCGGACTTCTCCACCCCAAACAGGAGTATCCCCGGACCGCCTTCCTGAAGGCACTTGCTGTGCAACCGTGCGATTTCATCTTGGATGTAGGTCTTCAGCCAAGCTGGCATTCCGAAGATGGCCAACGGCCCATCCATGATGAAGGCCGTCGTCCGAAACACGTTCCATCGCTCCAATCGCTCGAAGTACCGCAAAATATTAACCAGCGCAAGGTGTTCCACCACTGCCTGGACAGCAGTATATGCCTGTTCCGACGATCCATGATCCTCAAAGCGCTCGTGTATCCGGAGACGATCCGTTTCAAAAATGAGTTCGTCTCGATCACAAGGGCACTGCTCTCTTCCTGCGCCCACGCTGATTTCAGCATCGCAGTCCTCAATAGGACAATGGTAACGAGGGTTGCTCCGTGCAGATGTTATCGCAGATAGGGTTTCCATCATTGTCTCATGATCGTCATCCAATCGGGAGGAATTAAGGAGATCGTATATCTGCGAACGAAAGAATCGTTGCGCCGAATCATTCTTGACTTTTTCGCGCACCACATTGCGGCCAGGGAGAACTTCGTCAAGCGTCCTGCATTGTTCCAAGTCACGGATCGCACTCGGTCGCGGGATCGTCACGGACGGCAGGTTCCGCAAATCCTCGAGGTTGACCACAATCACAGCAAGCCGCAGCAGCGCGGCCTCGGCACCGGGATATCCGTTGTGGACCTGGGCCGGGACCGTCGAACCATCAATAACGATCAGGTGCCGGAGATGGTCCGTCCCCCGCGGGGGTTCGATGCACAGCGGGAGCGTGAGATCCTGCTCGGTAAGGCTATACCTGATCACGCCCTTGAACGCGGTCACGCTCGGGCTCTCAACGAGCCGCCACAGGGAGTCGCCACTGGCAAACTCATCACGGTAGGGCATCAGGCCTCCGGGGAGCTTTGAACAAGTCGATCTGGACGGGGACAGTGTAGGGGCTGGACATCATCCGAACCCGGAGGAATCCCGGCTCCTTCACCTGACGAATGCTCGCGATAAAGTCTTCGAAGTCATTATACTGTTCAAGCACACGGGTCTCCGCCGTGCTATTGAGATGCGCGATGAACCAGTTCTCGGTGTTCTGGAGGATGTTGGTTTGGACAGAAGATGGCTCTTGTGTCGAGTAAACGAGACCGATGCCAAACTTGGCTCCCTCTTTTGCTGTGCGGGCCCAAATGTTGCGGGTATCCTGTTCACTACCCCGAGGAAGGAGAGTATGTGCTTCTTCAACGTAAATGATGACGGATGGCGGTTGTTGGAGGGTGCCATCGGGAGATTTGGACGGGGTGATGAAAAAATTCTGTTGCCGTCGAAATATGGCTTGCATGATACGCTGAGCAGACTGCTCGTTCATTGCAGGATCACCAAGGGCTTGGTCTAGAATAACCAAGCGGCCATTCGAAAGATCTTCAAGAATCGATTGCGTATATTCTTTGGACTGGTCAGGACTATGCCATTGTCGGCATTCTCGAATTGCACGAATCCCGCGGCTTGCCTCGAAGATACTGAGCAAATTGATGAGGCGATCATCGGTCCAGCTTCGTCCCTTATTCTGTTTCTGATAGTTTTCATTGAATGATTTGAAAGAAGCCTCTTCGATCCATTTCTTGAGGCTCCGACAGAAGCTGCTAGCAGTGTCCCAAGACGCGAAAAAACCGTCCGCCAACTGAGACACATAAGGTGCCATTTCTTGCGATGCTTCCATAGCGGACACAACATCTTTCCCAAACAAACCTTTTATGTCGACACTATTGCCAGGCGGAGAAAACCCCGCTTCTGCCAAGATAGAACGGTACACGAACAAGGAACGCCGGTACCTTATATACTGCCCGACATCGTTGATGACTTTCGTCTGCACCTCCATATCAGCAGTCCTGAATGCCGAAATATAACCAGCGTCTTCTTCTTCGAGGCGGCCATCAATAATCTGTTTTCCGGTATATAGAGTCTGTAGTGCTTCCTCAATAGCGGAAACAGTGGGCGGAGGAACAGGAGGGATGGTGCTTCCATAGAAGTTCAGCCGCATGATCTTGCGGTCCGGATCATTGGGATGCGGATTGAGCCCATACGTCACAACATCTCCATCCGTACTTGGGTCGATAGATTTGATGTTCTTAAGGCAGCCTTCATCTTGAGGGTTCTCGTTGGCGTACTCCCCATTCGGGTCGATGATGAGCTGCGCCACGCGAAGCGGGTCCGTCGGGTCGAGGCGCATCTCGAACACGGCCTTGGCAATTGTCTTCGTGGTGTTGGACTTTCCTGTGCGGGTCATCCCGAACAGGGCTGTGCGCTGGGCAAGGATGTCGCGGGTTGTCATAAAAACGGGAATGGACTCCGGGCTCTCCGGATTGCGGTTCGCCGCCGCATATCGGAGTTTGCCGATGGGAACCCTGCGCTGACCAGTGGCGCCCAGTGCGAAATTCGCAATACGCTCCAAGGCATCCCCGGCAGGCTTGTAAACCTTCATGCCTTGCCCGGCATAGAAGTTGTCGATGTCACCGCCGAAGGCCAGCTCGCCGTCCGTCACGCTGAACGTCCCAAGGATTTTGCAACTCACCCCGGCATAGCGCATTTGATGCAGGGTGAACTGGTCGGTGTTGTGCCCTTCGTCCCAGTTGTCCGGGGAATCCGAGGCGCGTTGGCCCGCCAACAATCGGGCCTGCTGCATCTCGATGTCGTTCGGCAGCGGGCTTGCTCTTCAGTGCGCGGAGCAGGAGCATGGACAACGGGTTCCCGGAAGCATCGGATGCGCTGTCGGGCCTGAGCCGGGTCGCCAGCAGCAGGCAGCCATGAGGAACCCCGCCCACCTGCTGCCGCAGGGCATCGTGGACGAGCACTTCGGCCGTGCCGAAGTCCATGCGGATCAGGTCTCCGACCTGCCGGTCGTCACCAAGCAGGCTGAGCAGCTCGTGCGATGCCTCGGCGTGGTCATCGTGAGCCACAACGCTGCCGAGGAACGGATCGCTGGTGCTGGTGTCGGTCACGAGCGAAGGGTAGCCCATCCAGAAGAAATTGGTGGAGACGCGGGAGAATCGAACTCCCGGTCCAGCTAGGGTCTGCTCCGGATTGTCCTACAGGCTTTCCCGCCTTCAGGGTTCTCGTTCCGTCGCTCCGCAGGCGGTGGCGGGGGCGATGGAACCAGCCGATGGGTCTTGGACGGGCGGTATCGGCGTTAGCCCGCCGCACCCCGACTCAAGGTGGCGCCCCGCCGCGCTCCGTCAGGGGGAGAGCGGTCGGCGGGACGCTCGCGGGCTAGGCCGCGAGAGCGAGTTCGCGATCGTCGGCGCTTACTCGGTGGCCGCCTTTTAACGAGGTTCGCGGCCAACCTCGGCCTGCTATCCGGTTACGTTCCCTCCTGTCGATACCTTTCGTCCCCACGGACGACGATGCGGCCATTCTCGCACGGTTCGCCCCCTTGTGGGAAGGGGGCGCGGGGCGCTCAGGCGGAATGGCGCAGGGCGCGGGCCACCTGGCGGCCCTCCTCGCGCTCGCGCAGCTTGCGGCGCTTGTCGTAGCGCTTGATGCCGCGGGCCACGCCCAGCTCCACCTTGGCGCGCCCGTTGCGCAGGTGCAGGTCGAGCGGCACGAGCGTGAGGCCGCGCTCGTCGAGGGCCGCGCGGATGCGGCGCAGCTCCTGCCGGTGCAGCAGCAGCTTGCGGTCGCGGCGCGCCTCGTGGGGCGTGTAGCCCGCGTTCAGGTAGGGCGCGATGTAGGCGTCGAGCAGCCACGCCTCGCCGTCGCGCAGCCGCCCGTAGGCGCCCTGGATGTCCACCTTGCCCAGGCGGATGGACTTGATCTCGGAGCCGGTGAGGGCCAGCCCGGCCTCGTAGCGGTCGAGGATCTCGTAGTCGCGGCGGGCGCGGCGGTTGCGGGCGACGACCGCCTGCGGGGGGGAGGCCACGGCCCGCGCTATTGCGACTGCTCCGCGCCCGCGTCGTCGTCGGCGGGGCGCTCGGGCGGGGGCGGGGGCTCGATGCCGCGCAGCAGGTCGATGGCGGCCAGCAGCTGCAGGTCACCGTACTCGAGGTAGTCGTCGCCGCTGAGGGGAATCTCGTAATCGGGATCGATGCCGAGCCCCTCGATCACGTCGCCGGAGGGCCGCAGCCATCGCCCGATGGTGACATAAATGGCGCCGCATCCGGCGGGATCGCCGCAGCGCGTCAGCTCGTGCAGCTGGTTGACGGAGCCCTTGCCGAAGGAGCGCACGCCCACGACGAGGGCGCGCCCGTTGTCGGCCAGGGCGGCGCTGATGACCTCGGAGCCGCTGGCGCTGCTCTCGTCCTGGAGCACCACGAGGGGGATGCTCGTGGCCACGCCGCCGGGGCGCGCGGCGTAGGTGGTGGCTTCGCCGTCGGCGTCGATCTCGGTGAGGATGGCGCCGTCGTCGAGGAACTCGTCCGTCAGCTCCACGGTCTGGCGCAGCAGCCCGCCCGGGTTGCGCCGCACGTCCACGATGAGGCCGCGGTAGCCGCCGCTTTCCACGTCCGCCAGCTTCGTTCGCAGCTCGTCGGGCGTTTGCGCGTGAATCTGGGAGACGTGGACGTAGGCGATGTCCGTCACGGGTTCGCCGTCGCGGTCCACCAGTTCGGCGCCGCTCTCGCCGGGGAAGACCTCGAAGAGGGGGATGGTGTAGACGCTCTCGATGCGGATTTCGTCGCGCACGACGCGGATGTCCTCGACCTCCGGCGTCGCGCTCCCCTCGGCCAGGTCGGTATGGCGCACGGTGAGCACGACCTCGGTGCCGCGCGGCCCGCGGATGCGCTGCACGGCCTGCGTGACGCTCCAGCCCTCGGTCGATTCGCCGTCCACGGCGAGGATGATGTCGCCGCTGCGGATGCCCGCCGCCTCCGCCGGGGAGCCGCGGAAGGGCGTGCCGATCTGGATGACGCCGGTCTGGTCGCTCACGGTCGCGCCGATGCCCTGGTAGGTCGCCTCGAAGCCGTCCCCCAGCTGCAGGTCGGCGGGGCTGATGTACTCCGTGTAGGGATCGTTGAGCGAATCGAGGGCCCCGCGGATGGCCGCGTCCCGCATGGAGCGCTCGTCCAGCAGCTCCTTGTCCACGAAGGTCCGTTCGAGGATGTCGTAGATCTCCTCGAGGATGACCCCGCCCCCGGCGAGCTCCGAGCGTTCCGATGACGGCGCCGGTTCGGCCGGCTCGCCGCCGCCGTCATCGCCGCCATCAGCCCCGTCCCCGTCCCGTTCCGGCGCGGGGCTGGCCGCGGGCGCGGGCGCGGGCATCTGCGCGGTCGCGGGCGCGACGGCGGCGTCGTCCTCGCTCGCCAGCTCGCTCACGCCGTAGCCGAGGCCGAAGACGAGCAGCAGCGCCGCCAGCGTCAGCAGCGCGAAGGCGAGGCCGCGGAAGAGGCGCGATCCGCCCGACGGCGCGGGCGTGGAGGCGGGGTAGGGCTGCATGGACGCTCCGGCGATTAGTGTAGGGGCAAGGCGCGACGGGCGGCAACGCGCGCGCCTTTACCCGTCCTGCCCGTCCGCCTCCGGCGCGGCGGGCGGGAAGAAGCCGGCGCCGCCCTCGCCGATGGGGTCGAGGGGCGCGCCCCGCGCGGGCCGCCAGTGCAGCACGGCGTCGCGGGAGCCGTCGGCGAAGGCCGCCGCGGGCGCGTCCGTATACAGCCGCCCGCCCGCGAGGAAGCCCGAACCGTCCGGCGCCCAGAGGCGGTGCGAGAGGCCGTACTGGTCGAAGAAGCCGCTCAACATGCGGTAGTCGGGCGAGGGCGCGAAGGGCGGGCTCGCGCCGAGGAAGGCCCCGTCCGCCGCGCGCGCGTGCAGGGAGACGGCCCCGTCGCCCGTGCTGGAGGGCACCACGAACGCGAGCGCGTCCCCCGTCGGGCTCCAGTAGACGCTGGCGAAAGGATGACGTAACAGGCGGCGCGGCGCCCCCTCGAGCCTTCCCGAAGCGTCGAGATCGAGCGCCCACAGCTCGTCGAAGGCCCCCGACGAGGGCCGTGTCGTGACCGCCGCCGTGAGCGTGCGCGCGCCCGGGCGGAAGGACAGGGCCACGCCCCCCGGCAGCCCGTGCAGCTCCTCGCTCGCGCCGCTGGCCGTCTGCGCCACGCGCAGGATCACGCCCTCGCCGTCCGCGTCGGGCGTGGCGTACGCCAGCAGCGCCCCGTCGGGGCTGAAGGCGGGCGTGCGGAAGCCCCGCGCCTCCGCCGAGAGCGGCCGCGAGGCGCGCGCCTCCGCCAGCTCCAGCAGCGACAGGTTGACGCCCGCGTGCACCGCCAGCCGCCGCCCGTCCGGCGACCACGCCAGGAAGATGGGCCCGCCCGTCTGCACCGGATCGGCGATCAGCGGCCCCTCCGCCTCGCTCACGAACAGCGTCAGCCCCGCGCGCCCCTGCGCCACGAAGGCCAGCCGCGCCCCGTCCGGCGACCACAGCGCGTAGTGCGGCACGTTCGGCGCGATCACCGCCCCCGCCCCCGCCGGACTCTCGAACAGCGAGCGGCGGCGGTTGCCGTGCAGGTCCACCAGCTCGATGGCGCTGCGCTGGCCGTCGCCCGCGCCGTGCACGACGGAGAGCCCCACCTCGGCGTGGCCGGGCCGCCACGCGGGCCACGCGCCGGAGGGCGCGAGCGGCGCGACCGTCCAGCCGTCGCCATCGGGGCGCAGGAGCGTGACCGCGCGTCCGGGTTCGGCGACGGCGATGGGGGCGGACATGGGCGCGCATTGTAGCCCGGCGGCCCCATCGCGCAGCCCCGAACGCCCGTTTTCGCCCGGCGGGGGGATAACCCGCGAACTTCGCACTATTCCCGTTATGTGCGTTTTGGCGCGCAAATTCCAGGAGGTGCGGTCCATGTTCCGCATTCCCATCCTCATCGCCCTGGTCGCGATCATCGCGACCTTCACCATCGGCATCACCGCCGGGGGCGGCTCGACCGCTCACGCGGCGGTGATGGAGTCGTCCGAGCCGTTCGCGGTTTCGGAGGGGAACAGCTACGTGCGCCCCATCTCCCCTTGCTTCCCGACTGAGTACATGCCATCCGCACCTCAGTGTGCATCACCAGTGGAGGTCTTCATCCGGCTCCTGCAGAGACTCTTCGACTTCTTCCGTAGTCCGGCACAGCCCGAGGCTCCGCCGCCACTACCGGGGCCGACGCCAGTCCCAGCCGACGAACAGGGATTCTTCGGCTGTCTTCCCGCGTATCCCTTGGGTCCCTGCTGATCCACCTCCCCCCCAGATCTTCGGCACGCGATTACCAACCCGGTGGTAATCGCGTGCTACCATCTCCTCAAGGAGAGCCCCGATGACCCCTGACGAACAAGAGCGCGCCTATGCCAAACTCGCTACCGACGAACCGAGTCGGGCGGAGGATGCGGCCTTCTCCCTTGCCACTACTCCCATTGGATGGCTTGCTCTTCCGTGGCTTGCCTTCCTCGCCATCCGGCCCATCATCCCTTGGATCCTCCGTAAACTGCGACGATAACACCAACATCTTCTTGTAACATGGTAATCCTATAATATGATTATGTGCCTACGCACATAACGGGAATAGTGCGAAGGTCGGTGGAACCTGTCAATACGTCATACCACTCCTTCCATACATAACACACGAAATTGCGTGAATCTTCCTCTTGTGGCCGCACATCCCCGCTCATCGCCCCAGCTGCACGACGAGCACGGTGAGGATGCCCGCCACCGCGCCAACGGCCACTGCCACGCCCCACGCGAGCGACCGCCGGGTTTCCCAGAGATGGAGCCACGCGCCGAGGATGGCGTCACCCGGCCCGTCCCACAGCCGCTGACGGATGCGCTTCATGGTCTATCGTCCCTCAGATCAGCAGCAGCGCCACGACCGCCGCCACGGCGACGACCGCCAGCGCGATGGCCGAGCCGGAGCAGCCGAGACAGCCCGTCGCGCAGCCGAGCGCCTGGAGCGGGCCCTGCGCCTCTTCCCAGCCCACGTTGGGTTCGGGTTTCGGGACGGGCTCGATCTCCGGCGCGCGTTCGGGATGCTCGGACATTCGGGGGCCTTCCCTACCGAGGCAATTCGGGGGCCACGCTGAGCACCGTGATGATAGCAAGGAGCAGCCCGATGACAAGCGTCACGATCCAGCGGAACAGCGCGTTGGCTTCCCCCAAAGACACAAGCAGGGCCCAGAGAGCGCGACAGGGATCACTGAGAACGCGCTCGACGAAGCGCCCCACCTTGCTCAGCATCGTTCCTCAGCTCAGCAGCAGCGCCACCACCGCCGCCACGGCGACGACCGCCAGCGCGACCACCGAGCCGGAGAAGCCGAGACAGCCCGTCGCGCAGCCGAGCGCCTTAAACGGCCCGCGCTCCTCTTCCCAGCCGACGTTGGGTTCGGGCTTCGGGACGGGCTCGATCTCCGGCGCGCGTTCGGGATGCTCGGACATGGATGGTCCTAGGGGCACCTGTGGACGAGCACATGCCCGAAGTACAGACCCGCGAACGTGAACGTACCGATCAGCGCGCCGCTGAGGAGCCGGTCCTTCCAGGTGCGCGGATGCGGCCACGTCAGAATCCAGAGGATGCGGTGTGCGATGCTGCGGGGCATGGGCGTCTCCTCCTCCTACATCAGCAACAGCGCCACGACCGCCGCCGCGGCGATGGCCATGAGGGCGATGGCCGAACCGAAGCAGCCCAGCGCGGCGCAGCCACAGCCCTCGAGAGCCACGCTCAAGCCCGCCTGCTTCTCCCAGCCGGGGTCGTCGTGGCGCTCGTGCCGCCGGGGCGGATCGGGCGGGAGCCGCGGCGGTTCGAGCATGGCCGCGCCACTCTACCGAAACGCCCGCACGGTGGGCCGGAGGCGCTAACGCGGTCAGGGGCGATCCGGATGGGGGACGGGCCTCAGTTCGAGGTCGCGAATCGCGATGAAGTCATCGGGGTTCGTCGTATACAGCGGGAGTCCGTTGGCGATGGCAATGGCGGCGATGAGTGCATCGTAGGCGCGCGCGGCGGACTTGCGGCCAGCGCCCCGAAGATCGGCGGAGACCTGTCCGAACACCCTCGCGGCGGCCTGATCGAAGGGGAGCGCCTCGAAGTCGGCCTCGGCCTGCTGAATCTGGGCCTGGCGGCGGGCTCGTTCCGCATCGGTGACGGCGGCGAGTGGGCCAGCGGAGAGCTCGGCGAGGGTGATCGTGGTGATCAGTGGCTCTGCGGGGAGCGTTCCGGGGTCCGTGAGGCGAGGGAGCAGGATCACGGTATTCGTGTCGAGAATGCCAGCGCCGTTGTCGTTGGATGTCACAGGGACGGGTCGATGAGGCGGTCGATGTCACGCCGGAGCGCGGCCGGATCGACATGGGGCAGCCGTCGCCAGCGCTCCAGCAATGCCGCCGGAGCCGGTCCCCTGCGCGGCAGCGGGCGGATCTCCGCGACGGGGCGGCCAGCCCGGCTCACGATGAGACGCTCGCCCGCCTGCACGCGATCAAGGACGGCGCCGCCGTGATTGCGGAGTTCCCCAACCGTGACCGTGTCCATGCCTTCAGTGTAGCACCGATGCGTCTTTACCGGGCCTTCCCCTGCGCCCGCTACACTGGCGGGAACGGAGCGGGAGGATTCGCCCATGCGCGTGCTCGTGGTCGAGGACGAGGAGCCCATCGCCTCCGCCGTGGCGCGCGGGCTGAGGCAGCTCGGCTACGAGGCCGACACCGCCGCCGACGGCGTGGAGGCGCTGGAGATGGCGGGCGCGCACGACTACGACGTGGTCTGCCTCGACCTCAACCTGCCGCTCATCGACGGCATCGAGGTGTGCCGCAGGCTGCGCGCCGAGCGCTTCCCCGGCCGGATCATTATGTTGACCGCGCGCAGCGGCATCCACGAGCGCGTGGAGGGGCTGGACCAGGGCGCCGACGATTACCTGGTGAAGCCCTTCGCCCTGAGCGAGCTGGCCGCGCGCATCCGCGCCGTGACCCGCCGCGCGGGCGGCGCGGATGCCACGCTGCGCGCGCGCGGGCTGGAGCTGGACCCCGACACGAACCGCGTGCGGCGCGAGGGCGTGGACGTGCACCTCACGCCCCGGGAGTTCGAGATCCTGCACTACCTGGCGCGGCACGAGGGGCGCGCCGTGCCCCAGGAGGAGCTGATCGAGCGGCTCTGGGGGGAGCGCGCCAGCCCCTTCACGCAGACCGTGAAGGTGCACATGAACAACCTGCGCCGCAAGCTCAACGACGGCTTCGGCCAGCCGCTCATCGCCACCGTGCGGGGGAAGGGCTACGTCCTCTAGGCCGCGCCTGCCGCATTTCGTCCGGACCGTGCGCTTCCGGCTCACGCTCTGGTATTCGGCCCTGCTGCTGCTGCTGGGGCTGGCCTTCGTCGTCTCCCTGAACGTGGCTGCGCGGCTGGACAAGCCCGACGAGCAGCGCGTGCTCGCGGAGATGGACAAGGACGGGGGCACCGGCTGGCGCGGGGTGGACGGCGCGTCCGCCGCGGGGGAGGGGGAGGCGTCGCCCGCGGCCTCCGCGCGGCTGGCCGAGGAGATGGGGGCGGAGTTCCAGTCGGAGAACCTCGATCGCCTGCGCCTGTGGTCGATCGTGGCCGTCATCGGGCTGGCGTTCGCGTCCGGCATGGGCGGCTACGCCCTCTCCGGCTTCCTGCTGCGGCCCGTGCGCGACATCACGCAGGTGGCCTCCGAAATCGGGGCGGGCAACCTCTCGCGGCGCATCAACCACCAGGGCCCGGACGACGAGCTGCGGGGGCTGGCGGACACGTTCGACTCCATGATCGCGCGCATCGAGAGCGGCTTCGAGACGCAGCGCCGCTTCGTGCAGGACGCCTCGCACGAGCTGCGCACGCCCCTCGCCGCCATCCGCATGAACATCGAGGTGGCCGAACTGGAGCGCGGCGCGGACGGCGGCGAGGAGCGCCTGCCGGAGCTGCTGGAGACCGTGAAGGCGCAGACGGACCGGCTCACGCGCCTCAGCGACGACCTGCTCCTGCTCACCTCCCCCGAGGCCACGGTGGCGCCCCTCGATCTGCCCGAGCGCGTGGACGTGCGCGGGCTGGCGGCGGCGGCGGCGGCCGAGCTGGGGCCGCTGGCCAGGCGCGCGGACGTGCGCCTGTGGGTGGCGGAAGGCGACCCCCGCGAGGCCGTGGCCAGCACCGACCTGCTCTACCGCTGCGCGCTCAACCTCATCGACAACGCCATCAAGCATTCGGGCGAGGGCGCCTCCGTGACCATCACGGCGAGCGAGGACGACGAGGACGTGTGGCTGCGCGTGCGCGACACCGGCCCGGGCATCCCCGCGGAGGACCTGGCGCACGTGTTCGAGCGCTTCTACCGCGTGGACCGCAGCCGCGCGCGCGGGGGACGGGGCGGCGCGGGCCTGGGGCTCCCCATCGTGCGCGCCCTCGTGGAATCCATGGGCGGCTCCGTGGAGGCGGAATCGGCGGAGGGCGGGGGCGCCCTCTTCACGCTGCGCCTGCCGCGCGCCCCCGAGGAGGAGGAGGCTGCTCCCCCCGAGGAGGGCGAGCCCGACGGTTCTTGACTGGCGCGGGCGCGGCGCGTAGCGTGCCGCCCACTGGAGCGGCCCGGCGGTCCGTAAGCGCCCGCACAGCGGCAGACGGCCCGCCCGGCTTTACTCGCGCAAGCGGAGGCGCGCCCATGGGCCAGCTCCTCGACCAGATCGACTGTCCCGCCGACCTGCGCGCCCTCTCGACGGGGGAGCTGGAAGAGCTCGCGGGGGAGATCCGCGCGGAGCTGGTGGCCACCATCCAGGGCATCGGCGGGGGCGGCCACCTCGCCTCCAACCTCGGCGTGGTCGAGCTCACGCTGGCCCTGCACCGGCAGTTCGATTCGCCCCGCGACCGCATCCTCTGGGACGTCAGCCACCAGGTCTACGTGCACAAGATGGTGACGGGCCGCCGCGGCAGGATGTCCACCATCCGCCAGTACGAGGGCCTGTCGGGCTTCGCCGACCGGCGCGAGAGCCCGCACGACCTCTTCGGCGCGGGCCACGCGGGCACCTCCGTGTCGGCGGCCACGGGCATGGCCGTGGCGCGCGACCTGCGCGGCGAGGAGCACCACGTCATCGCCGTCATCGGCGACGGCGCCATGACGGCGGGCATGGCCCTCGAGGGCCTCAACCACGCGGGCCACCTGGGCACGAACCTGATCGTCGTGCTCAACGACAACGCCATGTCCATCTCGCCCAACGTGGGCGCGCTCAGCCGCAACGTGAACAAGCTCCGCATCGACCCCCACTACCGGCGCGCCAAGCAGGAGCTGGGCGGCTTCGTGGAGCAGTTCCCCATCGCCCGCCAGATGTGGCAGAGCGCCCGCCGCGTGAAGGCCTCCATGCGCGACATGATCGTGCCCGCCAGCTTCTGGGAGCAGTTCGGCTTCGAGTACTACGGCCCCATCGACGGCCACGACCTGGGCGAGCTGGAGACCACGCTGGCGGCCATCCGCGAGGTGCGCGGCAAGCCCGTGCTGCTCCACGTGCTCACGGAGAAGGGGCACGGCATTCCCGAGGCCGCCGCCGACCCGGTGCAGAGCCACAGCGGCACCTTCTGGCTGAAGAAGCCCCCCGCGCCCGCCGCCCCCGCGCCGCCGCCCACCTACAGCAAGGTCTTCGCCAACGCCGTGGGCGAGCTGATCGAGCGCGACCCGCGCGTGGTGGCCGTCACGGCGGCCATGCTGGAGGGCACGGGGCTGGCGGCCACGCAGCGGCGCCATCCGGAGCGCGTCTTCGACGTGGGCATCGCCGAGCAGCACGCGGTCACCTTCGCGGCGGGGCTGGCCACGCAGGGCATGCGCCCCATCGCCGCCATCTACTCCACCTTCCTGCAGCGCGGCTACGATTCCATCGTGCACGACGTGGTGGTGCAGAACCTGCCCGTCGTCTTCGCCCTCGACCGCGCGGGCTTCGTGGGCGACGACGGCAAGACGCACCAGGGCTTCATCGACACCTCCTACCTGCGCTGCCTGCCGAACATGGTCGTGAGCGCGCCCAAGGACGAGGCCGAGCTGCGCGACCTGCTGTGTACGGCTGTCGCCCACGACGGCCCCTTCGCGGTGCGCTACCCGCGGGGGGCGGGGCCGGGCGCGCCCGCCGACCAGCCCATGCGGCGCATCCCCGTGGGGCGCGGCGAGCTGCTGCGCGAGGGCCGCGACGCCGCCCTCATCGGCTACGGCGCCTCCGTGGCCGAGTGCGTGAAGGCCGCCGACGCCCTCGCCGAACGCGGCGTCGAGGCGCGCGTGATCAACGCCCGCTTCGCCAAACCCCTGGACGAGGAGCTGATCCTCGCCGCCGCGCGCGAGACCGGCGCGGTCGTGACCGCCGAGGAGAACGTGCGCGCGGGCGGCTTCGGCGAGGCCGTCACCGCGCTGCTGCACGACCACGGCCTCGGCGACGCCTTCCTGCTCAACCTGACGATGCCGGACGCGATCGTCGACCACGGCCCGCAGAAGGTCTACCGCAAGGTGTACGACCTCGACGGCGAGGGCATCGCGCGGCGCACGGTGGAGGCGCTCGCCGGACGCGCCGCGCCCGTCGGGGAGCGGGCCGCCAGCCTAGCCGGATGACGCCCGCCGCGGCATCGCCCCCGCCCGCCCTCACCGCCCACCTTCCGGCGCTCGAAGCGGCCCTGCGCGCCGCCGTCGGCGAGGAGCGCGGCGATCTCGCCGCCGCCGCGCGTTATGTCATGGGCTGGGAGGACGAGCATGGCCGCCCCGCCTCCGCCGCGGGCAAGCGCATCCGTCCCGCCCTCTGCCTGCTCGCCGCCGAGGCGCTGGGCGGGAGCGTGGCCGCGGCCATGCCCGGCGCGGTCGCCGTCGAGCTCACGCACAACTTCTCGCTCGTGCACGACGAAATCCAGGACCGCGACGCCGAGCGCCACCACCGCCCCACCATCTGGCGGCTCACGGGCGAGGCGCAGGCCATCAACGTGGGCGACTTCCTGTTCACGCGCGCGCTGCGGGCGCTGGCCGGGGCGGACGCCCCCGCCGAACGCCGCGTGGCCGCCCTCGACGCCCTGCTCGCCGCCATCGAGGACATGATCGGCGGGCAGTGGGCCGACCTCGCCTTCGAGCCGCGCGGCGACGTCTCCGTGGCCGAGTACCTGGCCATGGTGGAGGGCAAGACGGGCGCGCTCATCGGCGCGCCGCTGCAGATCGGGGCCATCCTCGCGGGCGCGTCCGCCGAACGCTGCGACGGCATCCGCGACTGGGGGCGCGGGGTCGGCCTCGCCTTCCAGGCGCGCGACGACGTGCTCGGCATCTGGGGCGACCCCGCCGTCACGGGCAAGTCGAACCGCAACGACCTCGCCCGCCGCAAGAAAACGCTGCCCGTGATCGCGGCGCTGGCCGACCCCCGCACGCGCGACGCCGTCGAACGCCTCCATGCCCGCGACGAACCCGCGGGGGACGAGATCGCGGCGGTCGCGGACCAGCTGGAGGCGGCGGGCGTGCGCGAGCGCGCGGAGGAGTACGCCCGCGGTTATGTCGCGGAGGCGGACGCCCGCCTCGACGCCCTCGGCCTGCGCGACGACGAGCGCGCGCTCTTCGCGGCGGTCGCCCGCTACCTCGTCGAGCGCGCGGGCTAGGCATCCCCGGCGCGCAGGTCGCGCGCGACCGCGATCTCGCGGCAGTCGCTGAAGAAGGGGCAGCGCACGCATTCGCGCCAGACCTTCTGGGGGAAGTCCATCACGTTGGCCACGGCGAAGCCCTGGCGCTCGAAGAAGCCGGGCTTGTAGGTGAGGGCGAAGACGCGCTCGATGCCCAGCTCGCGCGCGTCCGCCACGCAGGCGGCGACGATGGCCGCGCCCACGCCCCGGCCCTGGCTGGCCTCGCCCACGGCCAGCGAGCGAATCTCGGCGAGGTCGGCGCCCAGCACGCGCAGCGAGCCGCAGCCCGCGATCGCGCCGTCGAGGCGCGCCACCTTGAAATCGCGGATGGCCTCGTGGATTTCGGCGAGCGGGCGCTCCAGCATCTCGCCCGCCCGCGCCCAGCGATCAACGAGCGCGAAGATGGCCTCCGCGTCGGCGGGGCGGGCGGCGGCGACGGAGAGGCCCGGGTCCGGCGGCATCGTCCGTCGAGTGTACGCGCGGCGCGCCTAACGCTCGCGGGCGCGCGCTGGTAGGCTCGCGGGCGAGGATTCCGCGTCGGGAGGAACGCCATGCGCGTCTCGATCATCGGGCAGGCCGCCTTCGGGGAGGCGGCGTTCCGGCGGCTGCGCGAGGACGGCGCGGAGGTGGCCGCCGTCTCCGCCCCCGCCCCGCGCGAGGGCGCCCGCCCCGACCCCCTCTGGACGGCGGCGGCGGACGCCGGGCTGGCGCCGATCGACACCGCCGCGCTCAAGGGGGAGGAGGGGCTGGCCGCGTGGCTGGCCGCGGGCGCGGAGCTGGGCGTGATGGCCTTCGTCACCGAAATCCTGCCCGCCGCGGCGCTGGCCGCGCCCGCGCGGGGCACCATCCAGTACCACCCCAGCCTGCTCCCCCTGCACCGCGGCTCCTCGGCCATGAACTGGCCCATCATCTTCGGCGAAACGGAGACGGGGCTGACCGTGTTCTGGCCCGACGAGGGCGTCGATACCGGCCCCGTGCTGCTCCGCAAGCGCTGCCCCATCGGCCCCGACGACACGCTCGGCACGCTCTACTTCGAGCGCCTCTTCCCCATGGGCGTGGACGCGCTGGCGGAGGCGGTGGCGCTGGCGGAGGCGGGCGAGGCCCCGCGCATCGAACAGGACCACGCGCGCGCCACCTACGAGCCGCCCTGCGACGCCGACCGCGCGCGCATCCGCTGGCACGAGCCCGCCCGCCGCGTCTACGACCTGATCCGCGGCTGCAATCCCCAGCCGGGCGCCTGGACGACGCGGCGCGGCCAGCGGCTGGGCGTCTTCGACTGCCGCCTCTCCGACGAGGAAGCGCCGGGGATGCCGGGGGCGGTGCTGCGCGTGGACGGCGAGGGGTTCGACCTGCGCCTCAACGGTGGCGTGCTGCGCGTGCTGCGCGTCCAGCCGGAGGGCGCGCGCAAGACCGGCGCGGGCGAGTGGGCGCGGGAAGCGGGCCTCACGGAGGGCGCGCGCTTCCGCTAGGGCCCGCCGTCCTCCTCCTCCTCCGGTGCGTCGTCAGGCGGGGGCGTCGCGCCGTCGAAAAGGTCCGGCGCATCGGGCGGAGCCTCGCTGCGCTCGGTGAGGTTCACGAGCACGCGCGTGGAGATCGGCCCGGCCACGCGCTGCTCCGCCAGCAGGCGGATGGTGTAGACGCGCGGCGCGAACTCCTCGAGCGCGATCACGCCCAGCAGGGCGTCCTCCACGTTCTCCTCGCCGGAGCCCAGCAGCGTCCAGTCGTCCTCGCCGGGGCTCGCGCCGGGGGCGATCTCCAGCCGCCAGGCGTGCAGCCGCTCGAGGTTGACGCTGCCCGTGACGGCGGCCCCCACGGGCACGCTCGCCCCCCGCGACGGCGAGGCGATGGCGACGGCGGGGCGGCCATCGCTCTCCTCCTCCGGCGCGATGGGGATGAAGACCTCCAGCTCGTCGGGCGGGTTCTCCACCAGCTCGATGGCGAGCTGGGCCCGCCATTCGGGCAGCTTCACGAAGAGGCGCTCCTCGCGGAACTGGGCGGGCGTTCCGGCCCCGGCCAGCAGGCCGTTGCGCGCGTCGACGACGGCGGGCTCGCACTGGTCCTCGTACTCCACGTCCGTGCGCACCCACGCCTCCACCGTCTGGTCGCAGCCGCCATCGAGGTTGCGGTCCGTGGCGGGCGTGGCGAATTCGCGGCGCTCCACGTTTTCGGGCTGGAGCGCGGCGAAGCCATCGATGCGCTCGATGCGCCCGCGCCCCAGCAGGTGGCCGTGGTAGGCCGACATCCAGTTCTTGAAGAGCCACAGCGTCGTGCGCGCGGCGGCGTAGCCCCCCGCCGGGCCGTCGATGACGAGCTCGTTGGTGGCGTTCCCCACCCACACCGCCGCGGCGGCGTGGCGCGAGTAGCCGTTCATCCACGTCTCCAGCGTGTCGATGGCGCTGAGGGGGCCCTGCTGCGTGCCCGTCTTCACGCCCGACGGCAGCGGTTCGCCGTTCACGAACGCATCCAGGCGCAGATCCTCGTTGTTCCCGCCGCAGCCCCAGATGACGAAGCGCGCGGTGCAGTCGGACATGATGCTGTGCAGCAGCCAGACGGCGCCCGCGTTCACCGTGCGGATGCGCTGCGGCTCCTCGTGCCGGAAGATCGTCTCGTGGTTGTTGTCGCGCACCTCCAGCACGACCACGGGGTCGAGCACGCGCGTGCCCGGCAGGCGCAGGTGGCCGCGCTGGAAGGCCAGCTTCTGCTGGAGCGCGTTCTCGTAGTCCACGCCCTCGTCGAAGGCGGTGTTGTTGAGTTCGTCGAGCGTGATCGTGGCGGCGTGGTGGGGGACGCCCACCATCACGCCCATGTTGGCGATGACGGCGTTCATGTAGGCCATGTCCACGGCCCGGATGTTGGCCCCGCCGGTGGCGATCGAGGCCCCGTAGATGACGTCGAGGTGCGAGACGAAGGTGGGGTCGAAGCGCTGCTCGATGGTGGTGATGCCGAGCTGCTTGGCCACTTCGATCACGTTCTCGATGCCCGCCTCCTGGGCGGCGCGGTAGGCGGGCACGTTCTGCGAGCCGCCCAGGGCCGCGCGCGCGGAGATGAGCCCCTCCGTGCGCGGCCTCGGGCGCGGGTTCTCGATCACCGTCCGGTCGTCCGCCAGCGTCAGCGGGTGCGTGTCCCAGAGGATGCTCATGGGCGCCTTCACGGCGTGCTCGAACCAGGCCAGGTAGACCGCCGGCTTGAAGGACGAGCCCGGCTGGTTGATCTCGACCAGCTGATCGACGGCGCCCGCCACGCGCGGGTCGTCGGTCACCGCCGGGTCGCGGTTGGGGGCGTAGACGAGCAGCTCGCCGCTGGCCGGATCGATGGTGGCGATGGCGGCGTTGTGGCACTCGCAGCCCGCCTCCAGCCCGCGCTCGATGGCCGCGCGCGCCGTGCGCAGGGCCAGCTGCGTGGCCTGCCAGTCGAGCGTCGTGATCACCGTCCAGCCCGCGCTGTGCACGCTCGTCTCGCAGTCGTCCACGGCATCCAGCCGCGGCAGCAGGCCCGCCTCGCACATGCGCACCAGCCGCGGCTCCACCTGGTTGTCGATGAAGGCGGAGGCGTCGGCGGCGGCGGTGGTGGCGGCGGGGTAGACGTACAGCGTCGCCGCCTTGGCCTCCGCCGCCGCCGTGAAGGTGAGCCAGCCGCGCGACACCATCAGGTCGATGACGTCCTCCTGGCGCAGCTTGGCCGCGTTGCCCACGGTCATGCGCCCGCGTCCGTCGAGGCGGCAGCGGTCCTCCTCGTCGCGCACGCAGTTGAGGCGCGGGTGGTAGCGCGTGGGCGCGGCGGGGATGCCCGCCAGCATGGCCGCCTCGGCCAGCGTCAGGTCCGCCGCGTCCTTGCGGAAATAGCCCTCCGCCGCCGCCTGCACGCCCACGTAGCGGTCGGCGTAGGAGATCTGGTTCAGGTACCAGGTGAGGATCTGCTCCTTCTCGTAGTCGTTCTCCAGCTCGACGGCGTAGGCGATCTCGCGCAGCTTGCGGTCCAGCGTGCGCTCCGCCACGCAGGGATCGTCCACGTCCGTGAAGCTGCCGCAGATGTAGACGTTCTTCACCAGCTGCTGCGTGATGGAGGAGCCGCCCGTGCCGCTGCCGATGCCGCCGCCCACGTAGTTCTCCCAGGCGGCCCGCGCCAGCCCGCGCACGTTCACGCCCGGATGCGACCAGAAGAGGTGGTCCTCGGTGGAGACGGTGGCGTCGATCATGCTCTGCGAGATGGCGTCCAGGTCCACCGGCTGCAGCAGGCGCTGGTTGGGGTTGTTGAGCACGCCCAGCTCGACGCGCCCCGTGCGGTCGAAGATGCGCGTCAGCCCCACCTGCCGCTCGATGAGCAGGTCCTCGATGGGCACGTAGTCGCGCGCGTAGCTCTGGTAGACGGCGAAGACCGCGCCCGCGCCCGCCGCCGCCGCCGCCGACAGCAGCGCGCCCAGCGCGAGCAGGCCGATGGCCCAGAGGGGAAAGCCGCGCCCCGGCGCGCGCTGGCGGCGCCCGCGGAGCCGTCGCCGGATGACGGCGCGGCTCGTCATCGCGGGGCGCTCGCGGGGATGGCGGAAGCCAGGGGGGAGAAGGGAGCGGATGCGCCGTGCGATCGCATCGAATTCGAGCCTACCACCGCCCCGCCTTGCGGGCACGCGCCCCATGCGGTGTACGATCCGCGCATGGCCATCTCCCCCGACGAGGCGCGGCGCATCGGCCAGCTCGCGCGGCTGGGCCTGGACGAGGCCGCGGTCGGGCGCCTCGCCGGGCAGCTCTCCGACATCCTCGGCCACTTCGCGGCGCTGGCCGCCGTGGCCACCGACGGCGTCGAGCCCACCGCCCATCCCCTGCCCCTGCGCAACGTGATGCGCGCCGACGAGGTGACGCCCTCGCTCACGCGCGAGGAGGCGCTGGCCAACGCGCCCGAGGTCGAGGACGGCCTCATCCGCGTGCGCGCCGTGCTCGAATGAGCGAGCTCTGGCGGCTCAGCGCGCACGCCGCGGGGGAGGGCCTGCGCGCGCGCGAGTTCACCGCCGTCGAGCTGACGGAGTCGGTGCTGGCCCGCGTCGAGGCCGTCGAGCCGCGCGTGAACGCCTACATCACGCGCATGGACGGCATCGCGCTGGAACAGGCGCGCGAGGCGGACGCCCGCTTCGCCGCGGGCACGGCCACGCCCCTCACCGGCATCCCCTTCGCCGTGAAGGACCTGATCGTCACGAAGGGCGTCCGCACCACCGCCGGCTCGCGCATGCTGGAGAACTTCATCCCGCCCTACGACAGCCACGTGGCCGCGCAGTTGAAGCGCGCGGGCGCGGTCATGGTCGGCAAGGCGAACATGGACGAGTTCGCCATGGGCTCCAGCACGGAGCACTCCGCCTTCGGCCCCACGGCCAACCCGTGGGACACGGGGCGCGTGCCCGGCGGCAGTTCGGGCGGCTCGGCGGCGGCGGTGGCGGCGGGCGAGTGCCTGGCCGCGCTCGGCAGCGACACGGGCGGCAGCATCCGCCAGCCCGCCGCCCTCTGCGGCGTGGTCGGGCTGGACCCCACCTACGGGCGCGTGAGCCGCTACGGCATCGTGGCCTTCGGCAGCTCGCTCGACCAGGTCGGCCCCATCGGGCGCGACGTGGAGGACGTGGCCGCCATCCTCGACGGCATCGGCGGGCACGACCCGCGCGATTCCACCAGCGATCCCGCGCCCTCGCCGGACATGCGCCACTACCTCGGCCGGGACGTGCGCGGCATGCGCCTGGCCGCCCCGCGCGAGTACTTTGGCGACGGCATCGAGCCCGGCGTGCGCGCCCGCGTGGAGGAGGCGCTGGCGCGCCTCGAACGGCTCGGCTGCGAGGTCGACACGGACCTCTCCCTGCCCATGACGGAGCACGCGCTGGCCGTCTACTACCTGATCGCGCCCAGCGAGGCCAGCTCCAACCTCGCCCGCTACGACGGCGTCAAGTACGGCCTCAGCGCCCGCGGCGGGAGCATGTGGGAGAACATGGAGCGCACGCGCGCGGCGGGCTTCGGCGAGGAGGTGAAGCGCCGCATCATGCTCGGCGCCTACGCCCTCAGCGCGGGCTACTACGACCAGTTCTACCTGAAGGCGCAGCGCGTGCGGACGCTCATCGCGCGCGAGTTCCGCGATGCCTTCGCCCGCTACGACGCGCTGGTCACGCCCACCGCGCCCACCGTGGCCTTCCCCCGCGGGGCCAAGCTGGACGATCCCTACGCCATGTACCTGAACGACGCGCTCACGCTGCCGGCCTCCGTGGCCGGGCTGCCCGCGCTGAGCCTGCCCTGCGGCCTGAGCGAGGGGCTGCCCGTGGGTCTGCAGATCATCGGCGACGTGGGCGCGGAGGGCGCCATCCTGCGCATCGGCCACGCCCTCGAGCGCGACCTCGGGCAGGCCAACCGCCTCGCCCCCCTTCCTTGACGGTAGGCCGCGCCGCGCCCACGCTCCCACCGGAGCCCGCGCCGCGCCAGGCGAGGAGAACGGCGGCATGGACGGCCCTTCCGGCGGACCCCGGCGCTTCGTCTCCCGCTCCCTCG
This sequence comes from Tepidiformaceae bacterium, assembly GCA_958295975.1. Classification (GTDB taxonomy): domain Bacteria; phylum Chloroflexota; class Dehalococcoidia; order Tepidiformales; family Tepidiformaceae; genus UBA2991. Next base: position 2,240,848 of record OY282446.1, read on the forward strand.
CCGCCGTGCCCGCCAGCGGCATCCGCCAGTTCTTCGACCTGCTCAGCACCATCGAGGACGTGATCTCGCTGGGCGTGGGCGAGCCCGACTACGTCACCCCCGAACCCATCCGCCGCGCCGCCCTCGACAGCATCGAGCGCGGCGAAACGCACTACACCTCCAACTACGGCCTGCCGCGCCTGCGCGAGGCCCTCGCCGCCCAGCTGCGCGACCTCTACGGCGTCTCCTACGACCCCGCCACCGAGATCGTCGTCACCAGCGGCTCCAGCGAGGCCTTCGACATCGCCCTGCGCGCCCTGCTCGACCCGGGCGACGAGGTGCTCTGCCCCGACCCCAGCTACGTCGCCTACGAGCCCGCCGTGGTCATGGCCGGGGGGCGCTTCACGCCCGTGCCCACGAACGCCGCCGGCGAGTTCCGCCTGGACGCCGCCGACGTGGCCGCGCGCGCGGGCCCGCGCGCGAAGGCGCTGCTCTTCGGCTTCCCCGCCAACCCCACGGGCGCGACCATGGACCGCGCGGCCCTCGAGGCCGTGGCCGCGGTGGCCGCCGAACGCGACCTCGCCGTGGTCAGCGACGAGCTCTACGCGCGCCTCACCTACGAGGGCGAGCACGCCTGCTTCGCCTCCATCGGCGACATGCGCGAGCGCACCGTCCTCATCGGCGGCTTCAGCAAGGCCTACGCCATGACGGGCTGGCGCGTGGGCTGGCTGGCCGCCCCCGAACCGCTCGCCGCCGCCGCCATGAAGGTGCACCAGTACGTCATGATGTCGGCCCCCACGGCGGCCCAGTACGCCGCCATCGCGGCCATCGAACGGGGCGAGTCCTTCGTGGCCGAAATGCTGGCCGAATACGACCGCCGCCGCCGCCTCATGGTGGACGGCCTGCACGCCGTGGGGCTGCCCGCCTTCCGTCCGCGCGGTGCCTTCTACGCCTTCCCCGACATCCGCGCGACGGGCATGAGCAGCGCCGTCTTCAGCGAGCGGCTGCTGGCGGAGGAGCGCGTGGCGGTGGTGCCGGGCTCGGCCTTCGGGGCGTGCGGCGAGGGCCACGTACGGGCCTGCTACGCGAGCGGCTACGAGCAGATCGAGCGCGCCCTGGAGCGCATCGGCCGCTTCGTCCAGCGCAACCGCTAGCGGCGCTCACGGCGGCGGAAGGCCCTATACTGAATTCACGGATCGGAGGGCCACGCATGAAGCGAACGTTCACCGCGAGCGTCCAGCGGGAAGGCGAGTGGTACATCGCGCAGGCGCTGGAGGTCGACGTGACCAGCCAGGGCGAAACGCTGGACGACGCGCTCGCCAACCTGCGCGAGGCGCTGGAGCTGTACTTCGAGCCGCCCACCGCCACCATCGCCCCCAGTATCTACCGCATCGAGGTGGAGATTCCGGCGGGGACCGCCGTGCCCGCCGTGGAAGTCGCCGCCGGACGCTAGCGGCGCCGCATGAAGCCGCTGCCCTACCGAGTGGTCGCGCGCAAGCTCAGATCGCAGTCGTGGCACACCCCAACAAGTGCAGTTGGCTCAATAGCAGGACAGGTCGTCCAGCACTGCGTCGATGCCGGTCACGTCGAACGTATACACTCCGATCGGTATGGGCCCGGACCTGACTTCGACCCTGACGATTCCGTCGCTGTCGGTCAGTAGTGCTCTGGCAAGCCTTCGCGGGTACAGGGCCGCGCCGTCAGGGTAGTCATTGGGGAAAGTGCTGATTAGCCTGCTGTAACCGTCCGCTCCCCTGGTCTCGGCCTCGAAGCGAGGCGCATTACGGCTGACACCAGAACACCCAAGCGCAAGTGCCATGCTCTCTGGTGCTCCAGCCGTGATTCCATCCGCCTCGTCGTGGACGAGAACGTACCATATATGCGTCAGGCGGTTGGGATTGTCAACATGCGATTTGTCGCGCACCTCCTCGCGTCGCCAATCGCCAAACCTGGCGTGGGCGGGCACAGGGCGCGAAGCCGTTGTTCCGCTTGCGTTCAGGTCCAGACTGTTCAGTCTGGTATTGCGCCAGACGCCCGTCTCCGCTGCGGGGACGCCGCCAACAGTGAAGGTGACAGTCGCACCCGGCGAGCCGCAGCTGGGCGGAACCGACAGGGTGTAGAGGCCGTCCGCGCGCACGGTCGCGGTGGCGCAGCAGACCTCTCCGACCGTGGCCGTGATGGTCGTGCCACGCTCGGCCGGGCGCCCGTCGATGCGCGCCACGCCCAGGAAGACGGCGGGGGGCCCTCCGCTGTCTTCGCCCTGCTCGCAGACGACGGAGGTTGGAGTCGGAGTTGGAGTAGGCGTCGGGCTGGGAGTTGGAGTAGGTGTGGGTGTCGCGGTCGGACTGGGAGTCGGCGTGGCGGTCGGAGTAGTCGCCCCGTCTCCCAACGGCACGGCGAGTGTGATGTCGCCATAGCGGAAGCGGCCCGTGCTGCTCACGCCGTCCGCCAGCGGCAGGGGGATCGTGCCGAGCGTGCGCCAGCTGCCGCCCTCGGGCCGGGCGCTGATGTAGTTCCGTTCCGGATCGTTCACGTCCTCCCAGACGCGCACCTCGATGTTGGCCGTACGCTGCGACTGGGCGAAGACGACCGCGCCGCCGATGGCGATGACAGCGACGAGCCCGGCGATGATCCAGTTCTTCACGAGGAAGCCTCCTTGCGGCAAGGGAAGACGTAGTCGTGGAACTGCCGTGTTCGCCGTGGACCAGCAAGGAGGCGGAGGCCGTCCGTCCCTTGTTGGGGAGTCCACTCAACCGAGGGCGCAACGCGCCCCACGGCAGTTCCACGCCGGGCACGCTAAGGGCTGGGGGCGAGCCGAGCAAGGTGCGTTGGACACGCCGCCGAGCAGGTGCTAGCATCTGCTCACGGCGGGATCTGCCCGGCTACCAGTCGGGATGGGCTCCCAAGGTACCGGTTGGCGGTTATCGCTGATCTGTAAAAAATTGTTGCCTGCTGCTCTTCCGTAGCCAGCCAGGTTGCGGGAGAGCAGCGAGACCGGCTCCCAGTGCACCCTTGGCGTAGAATGCGCCCATGCCCGAACAGCCGCGCCCCGATGCATCCCCGACGCGCATCCGGCAGTCGGACCAGCCAGCACCGCCCCAGCCTCCGCGACCAGCTCCGCCGCGCCCCAACAATCCGTCTCAGCCGGGCCGCGAGCCCGAGGTCAGCTAGACCCACAGCAGGGCGAAGGTGAAGCCCAGGAACACAAGCGCCTCGACCACCACCACCGCCAGAATGGCGGCGTTCAGACGGCTGTTGCGCTGGATGCGCGGGCGGTTCGCCTCGAACGCATCCTGAAGGTCGTACGACCACGCCCAGACCGCGGCTGGTCCCTCGTACCAGGTGCGCTCGTTGATGTCCTTCGGTTCGGGCGCGGTGAGGAGCGAGGCGGGCCAGTGGACGACGAGGAAGAGCGCGCCCGCCAGCAGGAACAGCCCCGCGATGATGAAGGCGCCCGCCCATCCCCACGCGGGCAGCGTGGCGTCGTTGGCCACGAGGATGCCGATGTGGAAGCCGAGGAAGGCGAGCGAGAGGGCCATGTAGCGCTCGGCGCGGCTCCTCATGCGCGTGGCCGCGCGCTCCTGCGCGGAGAGGCGGTAGATGAGCAGCTGCAGCCCGCTCTGCGACGCCTCGAAGGAGTCGGGCGCGACCGGATCGGGCTCGTGGGGCAGCGGTTCGGCGACCATCGCGCGTCCATTCTACCCACAGGGGAACCGCGTCGCGCGCGACCGTGCTAGACTCCGCACGCCAGACTCGGAAGGACGGTCACGCCCACCATGGACCTCAGCCTCAGCGAAGAGCAGACCCTCATCCGCGACTCCGCCCGCGACTTCCTCGAGAAGGAGTGCCCCGAGGAGCACGTGCGCGCCATGGAGGAGGACGAGCGCGGCTACAGCCCCGACCTCTGGCGCCAGATGGCCGGCCTCGGCTGGCAGGGCCTCATGATCTCCGAGGACCACGGCGGCTCCGGCTTCTCCTACCTCGACCTCTGCGTGCTGGTGGAGGAGTTCGGGCGCGCGCTCGTGCCCGGCCCCTTCATCCCCAACGCCGTCTGCGCCGCGTGGCTCACGGTGACGGGCACGGACGCGCAGCAGGCGAAGTACCTGCCCGGCATCGCCGACGGCTCCGCCATCCACACCTACGCCGTGACCGAGGAGTCGGGGCGCTGGGACCGCGAGGGCCTGACGCTGACGGCGCGCGCGGACGGCGACGGCTACGCGCTGGACGGGACCAAGCTGTTCGTGCCCGACGCGAACGTGGCGGACTATCTGCACGTGGTGGCCAACCTGCCGGACGGCGAGCTGGCGGACTTCATCGTGCCGCGCGAACAGGCGGGCGTGGAGGTGACGCTGCTGAAGACGATCGCCAGCGACCGGCAGGCGGAGGTGGCGCTGACGGGCGTGCGCGTGGAGGCGGCGGACGTGGTGCGGGCGGACGGGGAGGCCAGCCGCCGCATGCGCAACATGGCCGTGAACCTGGAGAACGCCTACCTGGTGGGGCTGGCGCAGAAGGATTTCGAGATCGCGGTGAACTACGCCAAGGAGCGCGTGCAGTTCGGGCGGCCCATCGGCTCCTTCCAGGCCATCCAGCACAAGGCGGCGGACATGGTGACGGACGTGGACGGGATGCGCTTCATCACCTACAAGGCGGCGTGGGCGACGAGCGAGGACGACCCGTCGCAGCACATGGACACGGCCATGGCGAAGGCGTGGTGCAGCGAGGCGAGCCGTCGCGTGGTGGCGCACGGGCAGCAGATCCACGGCGGCATCGGCTTCACGAAGGACTACATCATCCAGCTCTACTTCCGCCGCCAGAAGCGCGCCGAGCTGTTCTGGGGCGACGCCGATTTCCACCGCGAGCAGGTGGCGGAGCTGCTGGAGATCTAGGCGCGCTCCGCCCGGCAAGCGCCCGCTAGTGCGGGTGGGGGTGCGCATGCGAGTGGCCGCCGGGGCCGTGGCTGTGGCCGTGGTGCGTGATGTCGTCAAGGCCGTCGCCGCCGCTTTCGGCATCGTCGCCGTCCGCGTCGCCGCCGTCCTCCCAGGGCGCGGGACCATCGCCGGCGCCAGCCTCCGCGCGCCCGACGAGCGCGAAGTTGCCGATGACCTTGCGCGCCTTCGCGCCGCAGGCCGGGCAGGGGACGAGCTGGAGGACGTCGCCCATGGGCATGCGCCGCTCGAAGCGCTCGCGGCAGGCGGGGCAGCGGTACTCGTAGAGGGCCATGGCCGGATCGTGGGCGCGGGCGCGGGGAGCGTCAACCCGCGCCGGACGCGCGCTCCCGCTCGTAGGGGCCGGAGCGCCGCGCCACCGCGCGGAAGCGCTCGAAGTTGCCGTCGTAGCGGCGCACGGACTCGCCGCGGCGCACGCCCTGGTGCTCGCAGGCCGAGCCCACGGAGCAGCTGGCGCAGCAGAAGCGGCGTCCGGCCATGAGGTACGGCTCGCCGCGGATGGGCGTGAGGCAGCGTTCGCAGCGCGGGGAATCGGGCACGGGAACCTCCGTGCCCATTCTCCCCGCTCGCGCGCGCGGGCGAAAGCGGCGCGCTGGCGTGCGTGCGCCCGCTCCGCCATGCTGGGCGGCATGGTCCGCATCAACCGCGTCTACACGCGCGTCGGCGACGACGGCTCGACGGCGCTGGCGGGGGGGGCGCGCGTGCACAAGGAGAGCCTCCGCGTGGAGGCCTTCGGGGCCGTGGACGAGCTGAACAGCGCCATCGGCGTGGCCGTGGCGGCGGGCCTCGCGCCCGCGTTCGCGGATGCCTTCGCCGCCATCCAGCAGGCGCTCTTCAACCTCGGCGCCGACCTGGCCACGCCCGGCGCGGAGGGCGAGCGTCCGCCCGGCCCGCGCATTGAGGCGCGCCACGTGGACATGCTGGAGGGCTGGATCGACGGCTGGAACGAGGACCTGGCGCCGCTCACCAGCTTCGTGCTGCCCGGCGGGAGCGCGGCGGCGGCCCACCTCCACCTGGCGCGCACCGTCTGCCGCCGCGCCGAGCGCGCCGCCGTGGCCCTGGGCCGCGCCGAGCCCACCGGCCCCTTCGTGGTCCCGTACCTGAACCGCCTCAGCGACCTGCTGTTCGTGGCCGCGCGCCTGCAGAACCGGCTGGACGGCCACGGCGACGTGCTTTGGGATTCGCGCTCGGCCTAGCGGCGCAGGCGCACGAGGGGCCCCTCGGCGAAGAGGCCGCGGGCGCTCACCCCCAGGCGCTCACAGGCGGCGCGCGGCATCCCCAGGTCGGCCACGTAGAGTTCGCCCACGCGGTCGGCGCAGGCGGGCAGCACCTCGCCCTCCTTGGGCAGGTCGAAGATGAGCGTGGTGGCGGCGGTCATGGCGGGGCTGCTGACGGCGCCCGTGCCCGCGTTCACGCCCGTGGGCACGTCGAGCGCGAGCACGGGGCGGCGCGCGGCCTCCGTCATCTCCGTCACCGCCGCCGCCAGCCCCGTGGGTGCGCCCTCCAGCCCGTAGCCCACGAGCGCGTCCACCACCAGGTCGGCGCGCCGCAGGTGGTCCTCGGCGGCGTGCTCGCTGGTGTCGCGATCGTGCGGCTCGGCGATGCCGCATTCGGCGAGGACGTGCAGGTGGCGGCGCGCGGCGAAGCTCATCTGGTTCTCGACCTCGCCCAGCAGCAGTTCCACGCGGACGCCCCAGTTGTCGAGGTGGCGGGCGGCGCAGAGGCCCGCCGCGCCCACGTGCCCACCGCCCGCCAGCACCACCACGCGCTGGCCCCGCGCCTCGCCGCCCAGCATGGCCAGCGCCATCCGGGCGGCGGCCCGCCCCCCGTTCTCCACCGCCTGCAGGATGTCGTAGTGGAAGAGCTCCTGGGCGGCGCGCTGGATCGCGCGCATCCGCTCCGGCGTCACCGTGGGGGCGTCGCGCAGCCTGCGCTGGGGAAAGCCGCCGGGCGCCTGCTTCACGGCCACCGGCGCTACCCGCCCGGATGCGAGGCCGTCACGCGCGCGCGGATGCCCCCGCGGGCGTGGAAGTCGCCGCACACGGTGGCGCGGCGCGGCGCGATCGCCGCCACCACGTCGTCGAGGATGGCGTTCACCGCGTCCTCGTAGAAGATGCCGCGCTGGCGGAAGGAGCCCAGGTAGAACTTGAAGCTGCGCAGCTCGATGCAGCGCGCGGCGGGTGCGTAGGTGAGCGTGATGGCGCCGAAGTCGGGCTGTCCCGTCATGGGGCAGAGGCTGGTGAACTCCGGCGCCTCGAAGCGGATTTCGTAGTCGCGCCGCGGATGCGGGTTGGGGAAGGAATCGATCGTGCCGTCGGTGGCGTAGTCGTTCGCGCCCACGCCCGCCAGCGTGCGCGCGAACGCGCGCGCGCGCAAGCGGAAGGCTCAGCGGCCGATCCCCGCAATCGCCTGTGCGGGCGTGACCGCGGGGACGGGCGAACGCGCGAAATCGCGCACGTTGCGCGTGACGATGGAGCGCGCCCCGCAGGCCCGCGCCGCCGCCGCCTGCAGCGCATCCTCGAAATCGGCCATGGGCAGGCCAATGGCGTAGCGCACGTCCGCCGTGCCCGTCTCCGCCACTTCAATGTACTGCAACAACCCCGCGATGAAATCGCGGGCGTACGGACCGCCGCGTTCCTGAGCCACGATGTAGTGGAAGTTCGAGATGGTGTGCCACGCCAGGAACGCGCGCTGCCCGCGCTGCTCAATCAGGGTGAGCAACCGTGACGAGGGGCCGTGGTGCGGGGTCCGTTCCAGTGCCACGTCGATGAGCACGTCGGAGTCGAGCAGCACTAGCGGGGACCGTACTTGTCGACCAGATACTCGTAGCGCGGGTCGCCGCGTTTCTCCGCCAGCCGGAATTGCCCCCGCCAGCGATCAACGAAGGAGAGCGTCTCATCTTCCCGACGCGCCTTGGCCTCGTCCGGCGTCTCGGCGCCACGAGCGCCGTTCGGAGTGGGGGCGGCGGACGGCCCCGGCGCCTCGGAGCGGGGAACCTTCGCGAAGATGGCCATGGCCACAGTGTACGCGATGGCCGCGCGGCGTTCCGGCTAGCGGTGGAACCAGCGCCCGGGCAGCGGCACGGGGCTGAAGTTGGTGTCCACGTCGTAGGCGTCCACGCCCTCCAGCCGCTTCATGAAGTTCACGGTCACATAGGTGAGCGGCGTGGCGATGGCCTCGTAGAGCGTCTTGATCAGCCACGCGCGCCACCAGAAGCCCCACAGCGCCTCGCCGTTGGGGATGGTCGCCGTGCCGAAGAAGGCGATGGTGAGGAAGAAGGCGGAGTCGAGCCCCTGCCCCACCACGGTCGAGCCGATGGTGCGCGTCCAGAGGAAGCGCCCGCCCGTCAGGCGCTTCATCCAGGACAGCACGATGGAGTTGGAGAACTCGCCCACGAGCACCGCCGCGAAGCTGCCGCTGAGGATGCGCCAGGTCTGCCCGAGGATGCGCTCGTAGGCGTCCTGGTCGCCCCAGAACGGCGCCGCCGGGATCTCCTGCGCGGCCACGATGGCCAGCACCGCTATGGCATTGGCGAAGAAGGCCGACCAGATCACGCGCCGCGCCTCGCGGTAGCCGTACACCTCCGTGAGGATGTCCCCGATGATGTAGGAGACGGGGAAGATGACGATCGAGGCGGGCTGGAAGTAGTCGAACGCGCCTCCCACCAGCCCGGAAACGTCGACGACCTTGACGGCGATGATGTTGGAGACGATGAGCGCGCCCGTGAAGATGACGGCCACGGGCAGGAGGAAGCGGAACTCGCGCTCCGGAGGGGCCGAGGCGGTCGGCGACGCCATCGGGCGCCATGCTACCAGCCACTCGCCCGCGCGTGTACCTGCGCCCTGCGGACGCGGGAATGTCCCGAACGCGCGCATGGCGTAGCATCCCCGCGCCCGCCGCTCGCTCCACGCGAGAATCCGCGCGGCCAAGGGGATTCATGCGAGCGCGAACGTTGCGGACGACGATGCGGCTGCTGGGCGGGGCCGCCCTGCTGGCCCTGCTTGGCCCCGCGCTGCTGGCGGCGGCCCCGGCCCTCGCCCAGGGGACGCACGCGGAGCCCTCCGAACACGAGCACTGCGTGGCCACGATCGAGAACACCGGCGAGGCCGCGCTCTCGCCCGGCGTCTGGCTCGTGCACCACGACCGCGACGTCCTCTGGGGCCCCGGGCTGCCCGCCGGAGGGATGATCGAGCTGCTGGTCGAGACCGGCGCCAACCTCATCGCCCTCGGCATCGTCGAGCCGGGCGGCAATCACCGGGCCATGGCCATTCCCACCATCCCGCCCGGGCTCAGCGTCAGCTTCGACTTCGACAACGAACCCGGCGGCGTCTACCTCTCCACCATCAACAAGCTGATGGACTCGAACGACTCCTTCGTGGGCGTCGCCAACGAGCACATCTTCAGCGAGAGCGGCGGGGCCGTGCTGGAGGAGTGGGAGCTGGCGGCCTTCGACGCGGGCACGGAGGAGAACGAGCCGCGCGGCGGCGGCTTCGCGGCGGGCCAGCCGGACATCACCCGCGGGCTGGCCAACGTGGCCAACGGCGTCCCCACCGTGGGCGGTGTGATCACGGAGAACACCCCGCAGTACGGCAGCGCGCCGCAGGCGCTGCTCACCGTGCGCTGCGAGATGCTGGACATCACCCACGAGGAAGCGGTCGCCATCCGGGAGGCGGGCGGCGATCCCTACGCCTCCGATGCATCCGGCGCGGGCGGGCGCGCCCCGGATGCCGACTACGCGCGCTGCGAGGCCGTGCTCGAGAACACCGGCGCCGCCCCGCTCGCGCCCGGCGTCTGGACCCTGCATCACGACCGCGACGCGCTCTGGGGGCCGGGCCTGCCCGCCAGCGCCGCCTTCGAGCAGCTGGTCGAGGGCGCCAATCCGGCCATGGCCGTGGCCCGGGGCATGAAGCTCGTCGACACCCTCCTGCCCGGCGCGAGCGCCCGCTTCTCGTTCGACAACGCCGCCGGCGACGAGGTCTACCTGTCCACCGCCAGTATGATCTTCGACTCCAACGACTCCTTCGTGGGCGTCGCCAACGTGCGCGTCTTCACGGACCCCGGCGAGACCGTGCCGACGACGTTCGACCTGTTCGCGTGGGACGCGGGCACGGAGGAGAACCAGCCGCGCGGCGGCGGCTTCGCGGCGGGCCAGCCCGACGTCACGCGCGGCACGGCCAACTTCGACAACGGCGCCCCCACCGACGGCGGCGTGATCACGGAGAACAACCCGCAGTACGGCAACGCGCCGCAGGCGCGCCTCACGCTCCGCTGCGAGACGGCCGCGGGCGCGGACGTGCCGCCCGAGCCCGCTCCGGGCGCCGTCGGGGAAACGCCCGCCGAGCCGCCCGCGGCCACGGATGGCGAGATGCCGCCAGAGCCCCGGGCGGACGGCGACGAACCGCCCGCGACGATGGACGGCGATGCGGCCACAGCCCCGCGTACGGGCACGGGCCTCGCCCCCGCTGGCGGCGGCGGCCCCACTCGCGCGGTCCTGCTGACGCTGGCGGCGGCGGTTGTGGCCCTCGGCAGCGCGACGCTGGCCGTGCGGCGCTCCCGCCGCTAGGCGGACGTCCGCGGGACGGAATCGGGGGGCTCCGCTGGCGCTGGCGGGGCCCCCCGCACGTTCAGGAGCGGGGCAGGCCGAGGCCGCGCGTGGCGATCACGTTGCGGTTCACCTCGCTGGTGCCGCCCGCCACCGTGTAGCTCGGCCCCGCCAGGGCCCAGCGCTCGACGCGCCCGCGCAGGGGCGCGCGCGGGTCGCCCGGCTCCAGCTGCCCGGCCATGCCCAGCACGCGCAGGCCCGTCTGGCCCATGCGCCGCTGCAGCTCCGTGCCGAACACCTTGGAGATGGAGGCCTCGTGGTTGGGCGCGAGTCCGTCGCGCTGCATCTGCGCCACGCGGTAGCAGAGCCAGCGCCCCAGCTCGAACTCGATGGCGCGCGCGGCCAGCTCGTGGCGCACGGCGCGGGACGTCGCGCCCCCGTCCCGCTCGCGCACGTGCTCGACGAGCGCCTCCAGCGTGGAGCGCGTCATGACGATGCGGTTGATGGAGCTGCGTTCCTGATCGAGCGTGGCGGCGGCCACGTACCAGCCGCGGTTCTCCTCGCCCACGCGGTTGCCCGCGGGCACGCGCGCGTCGTCGAGGAAAATTTCGTTGAAGTGGGCCGCGCCCATCATGTTCACGAGCGGGCGCACGCTCACGCCGGGCGTGGTCATGTCGAGGATGAAGTAGCTGATGCCGCGGTGCTTGGGCGCGGCCGCGTCCGTGCGCGCCAGCAGGATGCCCCACTGCGCGCCGTCCGCCCAGCTGGTCCAGATTTTCTGGCCGTTGAGCACGTACTCGTCGCCGTCGCGCACGGCGCTGGTCTGGAGCGCGGCCAGGTCGGAGCCCGCGCCCGGCTCGGAGAAGAGCTGGCACCAGCGCGAGGTGCCGTCGCGCAGGCCGGGCAGCCAGCGTTCGCGCTGCGCCTCCGTGCCCTCGCGCATGAGCGCCGGACCGGCCAGCCACACGCCCTGGTCGTAGGCCCCGGGCGCGCCGCGCGCGCTCATCTCCTCCATGTAGATGGTCTGCGTCACGAAGTCCGCGCCGCCGCCGCCGTGCTCCTTGGGCCAGCCCAGCGTGAGCCAGCCGCGCTCCGCCAGCTTCGCCCGGAACTGGCGCGTGAACGCGGCCTCCTCCGGCGTCATCTCCTCGCGGTCGTTGCGCATGTTCCACGCATCCGCGGGCAGCTCGGCGTCGAGGAAGGCGCGAATCCCGGCGCGGAAGGCCGCCTGCTCCGGCGAATCGCGGAAGAGCACGCTCAGCCGTCCCCGTCCAGCGCGCGCAGGGCCTCGAGCGCATGGGGCGCGTGCCCTTCGAGGTCGCGCATGTCCACGTAGGCGTCGCGCAGCACGCGCTCCTGGTCGATGACGAAGGTGGCGCGCATGTGGAACCCGAACTCCTCGTTGAGCACGCCATAGGCGTGGCCCGCGGCGTTCTTCGGGAAATCGGAGAGCAGGGGGAACTCCAGCCCCAGCTTCTCCTGGAACTCGCCCGCGGCGGCGAAGGAATCGACGCTCACGCCCAGCACCTGGGCGTTGGCCTCCGCGAACGCATCCGTATGCGTGCGGAAGCTCGTCATCTCCGCGCTTCAGCCGCCCGTGAAGGCCAGCGGATAGAACGCCAGCACGAGGCGCTTGCCGGGGAAGGAGTCGAGCGTGATCTCCTCGCGGTCCTTGTTCAGCAGCGTGAAGGGCGGGGCCGGTTCGCCGGTGGTGGGGGTCATGCCTGTGCCTCCCGCGGGGCTAGTAGCCCCGGAAGTTGGGCTCGCGCTTCTCCGTGAAGGCGCGCGGACCCTCCCGCGCGTCCTCCGTGGATTGCGCCAGCGTCATCGCCATCTGCGCGAAATCGAGGTGCTCGTCGAAGGTCAGGTGGGCCGAGCGGTAGACCAGCTTCTTGGCCAGCTGGATGGCCGTGGCCGGGCCCCGCGCCAGCGCGCGGGCGAACTCGCGCGTGCGCTCCAGCAGCTCGTCCGCCGGGTGCACGGCGCTCACGTAGCCGATGCGAAGCGCCTCCTCCGCGCCGAACAGCTCGCCGCTCCAGATCAGCTCCAGCGCTTTGGCCGTGCCCACGATGCGCGGCAGCGTCCACGCGCCCCCGTCGCCGGGGATGAGACCCATGCGCACGTAGGCCATGCCGAAGCGCGCCCGCTCGCCGGCGAAGCGGATGTCGGCCATGGAGGCCATGTCCATGCCCGCGCCCACCGCCGCGCCGTTGACCGCCGCGAGGTAGGGCTTCTCCAGCTGGATGAGGGCGCGGGGGATGGGGTGCACGCGATCGCGCAGGCTGTGGCGCCGCTGCGCCACCGTCTCCTCCGTGCGCAGCACGCCCTCGCCGCCCGCCTCCCGCGCCACGTCCATGCCGCTGCAGAAGCCGCGCCCCGCGCCCGTGAGGATGATGGCGCGCACGCCGCCGTCGGCGTCCGACCGCTCGATGGCGTCGAGCCACTCGCGCAGCATCAGGTCGTCGAAGGCGTTGAGCCGTTCGGGGCGGTTGAGCGTGATCGTGGCCACGCCCTCCGCCACGTCGTAGAGGATGCGCTCGTACTCCATGCGCGCGATTCTACGGGATGGCGGCGGGCGGGGCGCTCGCAAAACCGGTCCCCGGAGGCGAGCGCCTCCGGGGACCGGCTGTACAGGGAACCTCCCCGTAGCGCACGATGGGCGATAACAGCGGCGCCGGGCCGTTCGTGTGGAGGAAGGCCATGAAGCAGATCGTCGTCGCCATCCTCGCGGTGGTCGTGGTCGCTGGCGTCGCTGGCGCGGCCATCGCGCAGCCGGAACGCACGGCCAGCGTGGAGGTGCGCGTCTGGCAGGACGTGCGCGACGACCTCGCCCTCTACGTCAGCGCGCGTCCGGCGGGCGGCAGCTGGCGCGCGCTCGGCACCATCCCCCTTGACATGAGCGGCCTCAGCCGGTCGGGGCGCTACCGCTACGGCGACATCGCCCTGGCCGTGCCCCTCCCCGACGGCCCCGCCGCCGACGTGGAGGTGCGCGTCTGGCAGGACGTGCGCGACGACCTCGCCCTCTACGTCAGCGCGCGTCCGGCGGGCGGCAGCTGGCGCGCGCTCGGCACCATCCCCCTCGACATGAGCGGCCTCAGCCAGTCGGGGCGCTACCGCTATGGCGACATCGCCCTGGCAGTGCCCCTCCCCGACGCGCCCACGCCCACGCCGACCCCAACGCCAACCCCGACCCCGACGCCCACCCCGACGCCGGTTCCCACCGCGACGCCGACGCCGACACCAACGCCCTCGCCCGCCGTCTGCGAGCGGCCCGAGGACGGCGGCAGGCTGCCCCCCGCCGTCTTCAACGGCGTCGCGCGCATCGACGGGCGCCACGCCCGGCCCGGCGCGACCGTCACGGCCACGGTCGGCGAGACCTGCTGCGCCAGCGCGAGCGTGGACGCGAACGGCGCCTACATGCTGCAGGTTCCGTCCAGCTGCGGCGCGGCGGGCGCCACCGTGACCTTCGCCGTGGGCGGCCTCCCCGCCGCCGAGACGGGCGTCTGGAGCAACCTCGCGCTGAACCGCCTGGACCTGAGCGCGAGCCGGTAGGGCGGCGGGGGCGCGCTGAGGCCGTATCATTCACGGAGACGGAGCCATGTCGACGAAAACGAAGCTGACGGTCACCATCGACGCCGAGGTGCTCCCGCGTGCCAGGGACTACGCCCGCTCGCACGGCGTGTCCCTCTCCTCGGTCGTCGAGCGGGCGCTGCGGGAAGTGACGGCGGACGAACCTTCGCCGGAAGAAGCGGGGGCCGCTTTCGTGGCCCGCTGGCGGGGCGTGCTCCAGCCGTCGGACCTGGACGGCGACCCGCGCCACGAGTACCTGGCGCGGAAGTACCTCGCGTAGCCGTCCGGTGCTCCTCGACTCCGACGTTCTCATTGATGTCGCGCTGGAACGGGATCCGCACCTCGGTCCATCCTCCGAGTTGCTCATCCTGATCGCCCGGCGGCGCGCGCCCGCCTTCGTGGCGTGGCACAGCCTCTCCAACATCCACTACATCGTGGCCCGCGCGCGCGGGCAGCAGGAGGCCCGCCGGTTCATCGCGGACCTGCTGCGCTTCACCGAAGTGGCGGAGACCGGCACGGAAGACCTGCGCCACGCCCTCGACCTGCCCATGGCGGACTTCGAGGACGCGCTGCAGGCGGCAGCGGCCCGCGCCTGCGGGGCGCGCCACATCGTGACGCGCAACGTGGCGGACTTCGCGCGCTCGCCCATCCCCGCGATCACGCCCGCCGAGGCCCTCGCGCGGCTCGCGCGCTGAGCGCTCCCCAAGCCGAGCGCTGGCGTATACTGGCGGCATGGCGGACACGCTCGCGGTCAAGAAACGGCTCACCGCGTCCGGGTTCTCGGAGATGCAGGCCGAGGCCATGGTCGAGGCCATCGCCGACATGCGCGACGATCTGGCCACGCGCTCCGACCTGCAGGCGGAGTCGGCGGCGCTTCGGACCGAGATGGCGGCGCTCCGCTCCGACATGCAGGCCGGGATGGCGGAGTTCCGGACCGAGATGACGGCCCTGCGCTCTGACATGACGGACCTGCGCTCCGACATGCAGGAGATGGAGCTGCGGCTCACCATCCGCATCGGCGCGGCCGTCGGTGCCGCGTCCATCGTCACCGTCGGCGTGCTCGGCGCCCTGATCGCGCTCCTGTAGCCCGCGCGCGGCTCGCGGCGGGCGCGCCCGCTACACTGGAGCCGTGGCCGCCGCCGTCCCGTCCGAACGCCTGCGAAAGCAGATCGAGGCGCTGCCCGCGCGCCCCGGCGTCTACCTCATGCGCGACGCGAAGGGCGCGGTCATCTACGTGGGCAAGGCCGCGCGCCTGCGGGACCGCGTGCGTTCCTACTTCGGCTCGCCCCGCAGCCTCGAGCCCAAGACCCGCGCCCTGCGCGCCGACATCGAGGATTTCGAGTACATCGTCTGCGCCAACGCGGGCGAGGCGCTCATCCTCGAGGCCACGCTGATCAAGCGCCACCAGCCCTTCTTCAACATCCGCCTGAAGGACGACAAGCGCTACCCCTACCTGCGCATCGACGTGCAGAACCCGTGGCCGCGCGTGGCCATCACGCGCCGCATCGGCAAGGACGGGGCGCGCTACTTCGGCCCCTACGCCAGCGCCGGCTCCGTGCGCTCCACGCTCGACCTGCTGAAGAAGCTCTTCCCCTACCGCTCCTGCACGAAGGAGATCACGGGGCGGGACCCGCGCCCCTGCCTCGACTACTACATCAAGCGCTGCATCGCCCCCTGCACGGCCTACTGCACGGAGGAGGAGTACGCCGAGGTGATCGCCCAGATCATCCTCTTCCTCGAGGGCAAGGCGGGCGACGTGCTGGACCGCCTGCGCGCGAGCATGGAGGCCGCCGCCGGGGCCCTCGACTACGAGCGCGCGGCCATGCTGCGCGACCAGATGCGCGCCATCGAACGCACCGTCGAGCGCCAGATGCTCTCCACCACGAGGCGCGAGGAGCTGGACGTGTACGGCCTCGCGCGCGAGGGCGACCGCGCCTGCGTGCAGGTGTTCTTCGTGCGCGGCACGCAGATGACGGGCCGCGACCACTTCGTGCTCGAGGGCGTGACCGGCGAATCCGACGAGGCCGTGCTCGGCAGCCTGCTCCAGCAGTACTACGAGAGCGCGCAGTCCATCCCGCGGCTGGTGGCGCTACCCATCGAGCCGCAGGGGCGCGAGGCGCTGGAGGCCATGCTCGCGGAGAAACGCGGCTCGGCGGTCGAGATTCGCGCGGCGCGGCGCGGCGAGAAGCGCCGTCTGGTGGAGATGGCGCAGGAGAACGCCGCCGAGGCCCTCGCCGTGCTCAGGGTGCGCTGGCTGAGCGATCGCACGAAGACGGCGACGGCGCTGGAGGAGCTGCGCGAGGAGCTCTCCCTGCCCGACGTTCCCGCCCGCATCGAATGTTATGACAACTCGAACATCCAGGGATCGAGCCCCGTCGCGAGCATGGTCGTGTTCCGCGACGGCCAGCCCGCGCCGCGCGAATACCGCAAGTTCCGCATCCGGACGGTGGAGGGCGCGGACGATTTCGCCACCATGCGCGAGGTGCTGCGCCGCCGCTTCAAACGCGCCGCCAAACGCATCGGGGAACGCGCCCTCGAAACGGGCGGGAGCGACGCCCCCGCGGCGGACGAAGACGCCTGGGAGCTGCCCGACCTCGTCATCGTGGACGGGGGCAGGGGACAGCTGCAGGCCGCCGTCGGGGTCATGCGCGAGCTCGGCGTCTACCACATCCCCGCCGTGGGGCTGGCCAAGCGCCACGAGGAGCTGTTCGCGCCGGGCGAGGATGCCCCCGTCGTGCTGCCGCGCGGCTCGGAGGCGCTCTACCTCGTGCAGCGCGTGCGCGACGAGGCCCACCGCTTCGCCGTGACCTACCACCGCCAGGTGCGGCGCAAGGCCGCCACCGCCAGCGTCCTCGACGCCGTGCCCGGCGTGGGCCCGCGGCGCAAGCGCGCCCTGCTGCGCAAGTTCGGCTCGCTCCGGGCCGTGCGCGAGGCCGCCGTGGACGACATCGCCAGCACGCCGGGCTACACGCGCGCCCTCGCCGAGCGCGTGAAGGAGCACGTGTAGATGCCTCAGGCGGACGGCGTCCTCGGCGTGGACGTGGGCGGCACCTTCACCGATTTCGCGGCCATCGGCGACGGCGGCGTGCGCGTCTGGAAGCGGCTCTCCACTCCCGCCGCGCCCGAGGAGGCCGTGCTGGCGGGGGCTGGCGGAGGCGCGGCGCAGCTCGCCCACGGCAGCACCGTGGCCACCAACGCCCTGCTCGAACGGCGCGGGCCGCGCACCCTGCTGGCGACCACGGAGGGCTTCCGCGACCTGCTCGAAATCCGGCGGCAGGAGCGCCCCGCGCTCTACGACCTCGAACCGCGCCGCCGCCCGCACGTGGTCGCCCGCGGCGACGCCATCGCCGTGCGCGAGCGCGTGGGCGCGGACGGCGCGGTGGTCGAGCCCCTCGCCGAGGCCGAGGTGGCGCGCGTGGTGACGGAGGCGCGCGCGCGCGGCGCCGAGGCCGTCGCCGTCTGCCTGCTGTTCTCCTGGCTGCGCCCGGAGCACGAGGCGCGGCTGGCGGCGGCCCTGCGCGCGGCGGGCCTCGCCGTGAGCGCCTCCCACGAGGCCCTGCCCGAGCACCGCGAGTACGAGCGCGCCAGCACGACCGCCGTCAACGTCTTCCTGCAGCCCGTCGTGCGGCGCTACCTCGGCGGGCTGGAGGCGCGCTTCCCCGGCCTGCGCGTGATGCACTCGGCGGGCGGCCTCGCCAGCGCCGCCGCCGCGGGCGAACGGCCCGTCTCCATGGTGGCCAGCGGCCCCGCCGGGGGCGTGCTCGGCGCGCTGGCGGCGGCGCGCGCGGCGGGCCATGAGCACGTCGTCACCTTCGACATGGGCGGCACGAGCACCGACGTGTCGCTCTGCCCGGGCGGGCCGCGCTACCGCTCCGACGCCGAGATCGACGGCCTCGCCCTGCGCACGCCCATGATCGACCTCGTCACCGTGGGCGCGGGCGGCGGCTCCATCGCGGCGCTCGACGCGGGCGGCGCCATGACCGTCGGGCCGCGCAGCGCGGGCGCCGACCCCGGCCCCGCCTGCTACGGGCGGGGCACGCTCCCGACCGTTTCCGACGCCAACCTCGCGCTGGGCCGCCTGCGCCCCGACGTCCCCCTCGGCGGGGCCGTCGCGCCCGACCTCGACCGGGCGCGCGCGGCCCTCGCCGCGCTGGGCGAACCGGTGGCCGCCGCCGCCGCCGTGGTGGAGGTGGCGAACGCGACGATGGCCCGCGCCCTGCGCCGCGTGAGCCTCGAACGCGGCTACGACCCCGCCGATTTCACGCTCGTGGCCTTCGGCGGCGCGGGCCCGCTCCACGCCTGCGAACTGGCGGCCCAGACCGGCATCGCGCGCGTGCTCGTGCCCCGCCACGCGGGCGTGCTCTCCGCCATCGGCATCGCCGCCGCGCCGGAGGCGGTCGAGCGCGGCCAGGGCCTGCTCCTCGCGCTCGACGCGGACGCCGCCGAACCCGTGCGCGCGACGGCGGCGGCGCTGGAGGCGCGGGCCGCGGACGGCCTGCGCGCGGGCGGGAGCGCGCTGGCCGCGCTCTCCTGGGCCGCGGACGCGCGTTACGCGGGGCAGGCGCACGAGCTGCGCGTGGCCGTGGAGCAGCCCGCGCCGGACGCCATCGCCGCCGCCTTCCACGCCGCCCACGAGCGCGAGTACGGCTTCGCCGCGCGCGCACGGCCCGTCGAGCTGGTCGCCCTGCGCTGCCGCGCCGAGGGCCCCGCGCGCCCCCTGCCCCCCGCCGCGGAGACGGGCGCGGGCGATCCCGACGCCATCGTCCCCATCGCGCTCGGCGACGGGACGCGCGCCGTGCACGCCCCCCGCGCGGCGCTGGCGGCGGGCGCGGCGCTCGACGGCCCCGCCGTCGTCACGCAGCCGGACGCGACCTGCTACGTGCCGCCGGAGTGGCGCGCGACGGCGGACGCCGCCGGGAACCTGGAGCTGACGCCGCGATGAGCGAGGACCCTGCCCGCCTCGCCGTCTGGAACGCGCTGCTGGCCTCGGCGGCGGACGAGATGGGCGCGACCCTCTGGCGCACGGGCCATTCGCCCAACATCCGCGAGCGGCGCGATTTCTCCTGCGCCGTGTTCGACGCGCGCGGCCAGCTGGCGGCGCAGGCCGCCCACATCCCCGTGCACCTCGGCGCCATGCCGGAGTCGGTGGCCGCCGTGAACGCGCTCGCGCCCTGGTCCGAGGGCGACGTGGCCATCGTCAACGACCCCTACCTGGGCGGCACGCACCTGCCCGACGTGACGCTCGTGGCGCCGGTGTTCGCGGACGGCGCGCTCATCGGATTCGTCGCCAACCGCGCCCATCACGCCGACATCGGGGGCATGTCGGCGGGCTCCATGCCGGTCGCCAGCGAGCTCTATCAGGAGGGGCTCATCATCCCCCCGCTGAAACTGCGCGAGGGGGGCGCGACCAACGAGGCCCTGCTCGCCCTCATCCTGCGCAACGTGCGCACGCCCGAAGAGCGGCGCGGCGATTTCGACGCGCAGCTGGGGGCGCTGCGAACCGGCGCGGCCCGCCTCGAGGCGCTGGCCGCGCGCCACGGGACCGCCGAACTGGCGCGCTGGATGGCGGCCCTGCTCGACTACGCCGAGCGCCTCACGCGCGCCGCCCTCGCCGCCATCCCCGACGGCGACTACGAGGCCGAGGACGCGATGGAGGGCGCGGACGGCGCGCTCCTGCCCCTGCGCGCGCGGGTGACCGTGGCGGGCGGCGGCGCGACCATCGACTTCAGCGGCTCCGCGACGGAGCAGGACGCCTCCATCAACGCCGTGGAGGCGGTCACGCGCTCCGCCGCCGTCTACTGCGTGCGCTGCCTGCTGCCGCCGGACGCGCCCTCGAACGCGGGCGTGTTCCGCCCCCTCCGCGTGCTCGCGCCGGAGGGCTCGATCGTGAACGCGCGTCCGCAGCGGGCCGTCTCCGCCGGCAACGTGGAGACCTCGCAGCGCGTCACCGACGTGGTCCTCGCCGCCCTCGCCCGGGCCCTGCCGGAGCGCATCCCGGCGGCGAGCGCGGGCACCATGAGTAACCTCGCCTTCGGCGGCGTGCGCCCCGACGGCTCCCCCTTCGCCTGCTACGAGACGATCCCCGGCGGCGCGGGCGCGGGGCCGCGCGGCGACGGCGAAAGCGGCGTGCAGACGCACATGACGAACACGGCCAACACGCCCGCGGAGGCGATTGAGCGCGCCTTCCCCGTGCGCGTGCGGCGCTTCGAGCTGCGCGACGGCAGCGGCGGCGCGGGCCGCCACCGCGGCGGTGACGGCGTCGTGCGCGAAATCGAGTTCCTCGCCGGGGCCGGCGTCACCCTCATCGGCGACCGGCGGCTGATCGGGCCGCCCGGCGCGCGCGGCGGCGGGGACGCCCTGCCCGGCGCGAACGCGCTCATCCGCGCCGGCGGCGAACGCACGCCGCTGGCCGGACAGGCGCAGCTGCGCGTCGCGCCCGGCGACCGCATCGAGGTTCGCACGCCCGGCGGCGGCGGCTGGGGAAGCGCCGCGCCCGACGCGCCCTGAGCGCCCGCCGCATCGACGCGCCCCGCGGAATCGCCTATCGTGGAGGCGTGACGCCCGACCGCATCGACCGCGAGATCGAGGAGATCCTCTCCCGCCTGGACGAGGACGAGCCGATCTCGCTGGAAGCGCGCCGCCGCCGCCGTCAGCGCAAGCCGCTCGGCGCGCGCGCGGGCGCGGCCATCGGGGCCTCCGGCGCCGTCGTGCGCGTCACGCCGACCTCGCTGCTGTTCACGGGCGCGGGCGTGATGCTCGCCGGGATCGTGCTGGCCCGCGTCTGGGACCCGCTCATCTGGCTCGCCTTCGCGGGCGTCACGCTCTTCCTCGCGGCCTTCGCGTGGGCGCTGCTCCGGCCCCGGCGGGCGGCCCGCGCGAGCCAGCGGCAGACCGCGAAGGGCGCGTACTGGCGCGGGCGCTACGTCGAATACGAGCCCGCGTCGACGGGCGTGCTGCGGCGCATCCGCCGGGCCTTCCGCCGCCGGTAGCCCGCGGAGATGCGGCTTCGCCCCGGCATGGTCCGCGCGCTGGCCGCGCTCTGTCTGGCCGCGCTGGCGGCGGCGGCCTGCGGCGGGGGCGGCGAGACCGAACCCGCGCGCGCCGTCCCCACGCTCACCGACCCCGCCAGCGTGCCCATCGCCACCGCCAGCGCGGACCGCACGCCCTTCCTCATCGGCGAGGACACCATCAGCGATCCCGGCGGCGGCGCCATCGCGCGCGCCCCCCAGCCCGGCGCCGCCACCATCTACACCGTGGTGGAGGGCGACACCTGCGGGGCCATCGCCTCCGGCTTCGGCATCGCCCTGCGGACGCTGCTCGACGAGAACCCGGCCATCGACGAGGACTGCACGAACCTCGCCATCGGCGCGGAATTGCGTATCCCCGCCGCCGAGCCCGACGCGGGCGGGGACGACGGCGGCGGAGAGCCCGCCGCGGGCGCCGCCTACATCGTCGTGCAGGGCGATACCTGCTCGGGCATCGCCGGCGACCACGACGTGCCCCTGGCGACCTTCCTCTCGGTCAACGGCCTCACGGACGAGTCCTGCACCCGCCTCTCCATCGGCCAGGAGCTCACGATTCCGCGCTAAGGCGGGACGGGTCCCCTCAGCCAGCCGATGCGGGGGCGGCGCCGTTGGCGGTGGCGGATGCGGCGGCGGGGCTCTCCAGCACTTCGTCGATGAGGCCGTACTCTTTGGCAGCGCGCGCGTCGAGCCAGAAGTCGCGGTCGGTGTCGCGCTCGATGCGCTCCCTCGGCTGGCCCGTGCGCTCGTGGATGATGTTGCGCAGGATGGCCTGCAGGCGCAGCGTCTCCTTCGCCTGGATCTCGATGTCGGAGGCCTGGCCCTCGGCACCGCCCATCACCTGGTGCAGGTGCACGGTGGCGTTGGGGAGGGCGGTGCGCTTGCCCTTCGCGCCGCCCGTGAGCAGCACCGTGCCCATGCTCGCCGCCAGCCCGATGCAGACGGTGGCCACGTCGGGGCGGATGAGCTGCATGGTGTCGTAGATGGCCAGCCCCGCCGTCACGCTCCCGCCCGGACTGTTCACGTAGAGCGTCACGTCCTTCTCCTCGTCCTCGCGGTCGAGGTAGAGCAGCTGGGCGATGATGATGTTCGCCACCATGGCGTCGATGGGCGTGCCCAGAAAGACGATGCGCTCCTTGAGCAGGAGCGAGTAGATGTCGTAGGCGCGCTCGCGGCGGCCATCGGATTCGATGACGAGCGGCATGATGCCGCGGACGGGGTCGAGTTCGAGGCTCACGGGCGGCTCCCGGCGATGGTCCCCCCAGTCTGGCGGGCGCGAGCGGTGCGGACAAGGGCGCGCGGCGCTAGACTGGGCGCGTGAAGACCTGTCCCGCCTGCGGACGCGAGAACCTGAACGTCTACGGCTACTGCCAGGGCTGCGGGCGCGGCTTCGCCGAGCTGGCGGAGGCGGACGGCGGCGCGAAGGAGCCGAACCCGCAGCTGCGGGCGCTCCTCGACTGGCTGCGCGGACGCCGCCCCGGCGTCGCCTGAGCGCCCCCCGCTCCGTGTCCCCCGCCCGAACGCGGCTCACGCGCATCGCCGGAAGCTACGACCGGGGCGCGCTCGCCTACGCGCAGCAGGGCGAGGCTTCGCCGCGGGACTGGTTCGATGAGCCCCGGCGGCGGTTCCACGGCCTCCTGCGGCCAAACGCGCGCGTGCTGGACGTCGGCTGCGGGCCAGGGTTCGAAATGGCCGACCTCGACCGGTTGGGGCTGCGCGCGGTCGGGCTGGACGTCTCGCGGGGCCAGCTGCGGATCGCCCGCGAGCGTCTGCCCTTCGCGGGGCTGGCGCGCGGCGCGATGCTCGCGCTCCCCTTCCGCGCGGCGGCGTTCGACGGCGCGTGGGCGTCGGCGTCCCTGCACCACCTGACCCGCGACGAAGCGCCCCGCGGGCTCGCGGAGATACGCCGCATTCTGGCGGATGGGGGCGCGTTCTACGCTTCCGTCCAGCGCGGGCACGCCGCCGGCTGGATTCGCGGCGAGGCCGTGGCGGAGGACCTCTGGTACACCTTCTTCGGGGAGCGCGAATGGCGGGAGCTGCTCGCCGCGGCGGGGTTCTCCGTGCGCTGGTTCCTCGCCGCTTCCGGCGGAGCGACCAACGCAGGCGCGAGCGGATGGATCAACAGCATCGCCATCGCCGCGTGACGCCCGCCCCGCGCCGTGCCCGCCCGCGGGAGCGCGTAAGATGGGCGGCATCGCAGCCGCCCCGCGGGGGCAGGGGGACCGCATGGACGCAGGCGCGCTCCGCCGCACCGTCGCCGACCTGATCGCGCCGGGCAAGGGCATCCTCGCCGCCGACGAGAGCTCGGGCACGATCAAGCGCCGCTTCGACTCCATCGGCGTGGAATCGACGGAGGAGAACCGCCGCGCCTACCGCACGCTGCTGCTCACCGCGCCGGGCGCGGGCGACTCCATCTGCGGCGTCATCCTCTTCGAGGAAACGCTGGGGCAGTGCGACGACGCGGGCGTCCCCCTGCCCGAAGTGGCCGCGAGCCGGGGCATCGTCCCGGGCGTCAAGGTGGACAAGGGCACGGTCCCCCTCGCGGGCGCGCCCGGCGACCTGATCACGGAAGGGCTCGACGGGCTGGCCGGACGGCTGGAGGGCTACAAGGCGCAGGGGGCGCGCTTCGCCAAGTGGCGCGAGGTCTACAACGTGGGCGACGCCCTGCCCGGCGCGCTCGCCGTCTCCGCCAACGCCGAGGTGCTGGCGCGCTACGCCCGCGTCTGCCAGGAGGCGGGCGTGGTCCCCATCGTCGAGCCCGAGGTGCTGATGGACGGCGGCCACTCCATCGAACGCTGCGCGGAGGTGACGGAGGCGGTGCTGCACGCGGTGTTCGCCGCGCTCGACCGCCACGGCGTGCTGCTGGAGGGCATCGTGCTCAAGCCGAACATGGTCCTGCCCGGCAGCGAGCACGAGAAGGCCGCGCCGGAACGGGTGGCGGAGGCCACGCTCACCGTTTTCCGGCGGGCGGTGCCGGCGGCGGTCCCGACCATCAACTTCCTCTCCGGCGGGCAGTCGGCGGTGGAATCGACGGAGAACCTGCACGCCATCAACGCGGCCTCCGGTCCGAAGCCCTGGGCGCTGAGCTTCTCCTACGGGCGCGGGCTGCAGGCTCCGGCGCTGGCGGCGTGGGGGGGCAGGGCGGAGAACGCGGCAGCGGCGCAGGCGGCCTTCCTGGAGCGCGCGCGCCTGAACGGCCTCGCCCGCGACGGGCGCTACGAAGGCGAGCCCGCAACCCCGGCGGCGGGCTGACGCGCGCGCTAGAATCGGGGGAGCCGCGCGGGGCGCGGCGGGAGGCTGGCGATGACGGCCACGAAGACGCGCGATCGAGACACGGACCGCCTCTACGCGCGGCTGGAGGAGAGCATCGTCGGGCGCGACCAGCTGGCCGCCCGCGGGACGCTCCTCGAACTGCTGGAGGCCGGGCGCGAGCCGGTCGAAATCCTGAGCGAGACGGTGCGCGCGCACGCGCCCTACACGAACGTGCCCTACCACCAGCGCATCGATGGCGGCGTGCTGCGCTTCGTGAACAACGACCACTGCCTGCTGAGCGCGCGCACCTGTCTGGGGCTGCCGCGCCACCTGCCCGCGGAGCTGCGCCACCTGCCGCTGGCGCAGACGCTCTGGTACGCGCCCACGGGCCTGGACCCGTGGAACCAGCTCATCGGGCGCATGCCCGGCCACTACGGGCGTCGCGCCTACCGGGCCGAGCCGGGCGTGGCCGCGCCGCCGCCCGAACGGCACTGGGAGGATCAGGAGCCGCTGCGCCTCGAGGGCAGCTTCGGGGAGCGGCTGAACGAGTGGCTCACGCTGGTGGAGCGGGGCGAGGTGACGCGCGCCTACCGCGTCTTCCTCGGCCTCTTCGAGGAGAAGGCGCGGCGCGACGAGCTGCTGGCGCAGCTGGTGTTCGCGGGGCTCATCGACGTGCAGGGGCGGCTCCTCTACAACCGCTCCTACACCACCGGGCACAAGGCCTACCGCGCCCGCGCCACGGTGGAGCTGGGGCGCGCCATCGGCTGGGACGACGCGCGCCACGTGCTCTACGCGGGCGTGCTCGACATGGCCGTGGGGCCGCGCTGGCACTCGGAGTACGAGATGGCCTGCCAGGTGGAGCTCTACCGCCTGCGCGCGGAACTGCCCGGCTCGTCCATCGACCCGACGCCGCCGCCGGGCCACGACGCCGAGCTGTTCGCCAACGACGAGCCCCTGTCGGAACCGGAGACGGAGGGCCTCATCCGCGCCCTCACCACGATGCCGGAACCGGACTACATCGAGCATCTGGTGGCGCTGCTGCTGGCGGGGCGCGGGCCGCGCCGCATCCTCGACGCAATCCAGGTGGCGGCGGCCAACGTCATCCTCGAAACGGTGGTGCCGGACGAGTTCTCCATGCCCCAGCACGCCTACGAGTACGCGAGCACCCTGCGCTGGTTCTACGACGCCTTCGAGCATCCGCACCGCACGAAGCTGCTGTTCGTGGCGGGGTCGTTCGTGAACCAGGCGGCGCGCTGGATCGCCAGCCTGAAGGGCCACGGACGGCCCCTCGTGCGCCCGCCGAAGGGCACGGACGCGCTCTCCGGCGAGCAGCTGCTGGCGCGGCTGGACGACGCGCTCATGGGCCTGCGCGCGCCGGAGAGCGTGGCCTGGACGCAGGCCTACCTGGACGCGGGCTACGGGCGCTCGCCCCTGCTGCGCACGCTCACCACGGCGGCGGTGAAGCACGGGAACGATCCGCACAATCAGGAGATCGGGCTTTGTCTGGCGGAGGACTACGGGCGCTCGACCTCTCCGCGGCGGGAGACGCTGCTGCTGGCGAGCGCCTGGCACACGGCGGGGCACCGCAAGTACGGCGATTCGCTGGAATCGTACCGCCGCTTCGCCGGGGCGGCGGGGCTGGCGTCGAGCGGGGAGGGGCGTGGCGAGGGCGATCCGGCCGAGGCCGCGCTCGACCAGATCGAGGAACTGCCCGCCACGCCCGCCACGTAGCCGCCGTGCCCTCGATCGGGCGCCTCGCGCAGCCGCTCCGCATCCTGCTCGGCGTGGCCGTGAGCCTGCTGCTCCTGTGGCTGCTGCTGCGCGACGTGAGCCTGGCGGAGGTGGGGAGCACGCTGCAGCGCGCCGACCCGCGTTTCCTGCCGCCCATCGCGCTCGTCTTCTTCACGCGCTACTGGCTGCGGGCGCACCGCTGGCGCATCCTCGTCGGCCACCTGCGCGCGGTGACGGCGCGGCGCGCCCTGCCCCGCGTGGTGCTGGGGCAGGCGGCGAACATGGCGCTGCCCTTCGGGCTGGGCTACGTGCTCACCATCCAGCTGACCGCCCGCAAGTTCGGCATCGGCCGGCCACAGCTGTTCGGGGCGGAGGCCGTGGAGCGCATGATGGACGGCCTCGTCTTCGCCCTGCTGCTGGCGCTGGCGCTGGCCACGCTCGCCATCGGCGACGGCTTCACGGGGCTGACGGCCTTCATGCTCGTGGGCGCGCCCGCGGGGCTGGCGCTGGCCTGGTTCGCCACGCGCGAACGGGAGGGGGCGGCGGCGGGCTGGCGGGGCGTGCTCGCGCGGCCCGGGCTGGCGCCCTTCCTCACGGGCATGCGCTCGATCCGGAGCGGCCCGCGCACGACGAGCGCGCTCGCCCTCTCGCTGGCCGTGTGGCTGAGCGAGGCGCTGCTCTACTGGGCGGTGGCGGCCTCGCTGGGCATCAGCCTGAGCTTCCTCGTGCACGTGTTCGTGGTGGCGGCGGCCAACATCGGCGCGGGCATCCCCCTGGCGCAGGCGAGCGTGGGCCTCGCCTTTCTGGCCAAAACGGCGCTGGAGAGCCTCGGCGAGCCCCCGGAGGCGGCCCTCGCCTACGCCGTGGGGGTCGAGGCCATCATCGTCCTGCCCGCCGTCCTGCTCGCGCCGCTGGCGGCGTGGGACCTGCGCGTGGGCTGGCGCGACGTGATCCCGCGCTTCGGACGCGCCCCCGCGGAACCGCCGCCCGCCGCCGCCGCCAGCATCCCGGAGCGCCCGTGACGGACGCGCGCGCTCCCGACGACGCCCTCTTCCGCGAGCTGGCGGAGCCGCTCCTCGCCGAGGGGCTGGCGGAGGAGGGCACGATCATGGGGTTCCCCTGCCTGCGCGCGCCGGGCGGGGCCTTCCTCGCGATGGCCGCGCCCGCGCCCGTCCCCTCGGCCACCGCCGGGCGCCGCACGGGCGACCTGATCGTGAAGCTGCCCCGCGCGCGCGTGGACGAGCTGATCGCCAGCGGCGCGGGGGATCCCTTCGCGCCCGCCGGACGGCCCTTCCGCGAATGGGCGCGCATCCCCGGGCGCGACGTCGCCCTCTGGCGGGCGCTGCTGGCGGAGGCGCTCGCCTTCGTCGCGGGGGACGCGCGCTGAGCGCGGGGGCGCTGCTACAATCCGCCGCGCGGGCGGGAGTAGCTCAGTGGCAGAGCTCCTGCCTTCCAAGCAGGCCGTCGAGGGTTCGATCCCCTTCTCCCGCTCCACCTGCCTTCCCGTTGCACGCCAGCCCGGATAAGATCGGGCCATGCCCGCGAAGAAGCAGCAGCGGCACGGCGTCGCACGGGACAGCCAATTCGCCGGGACGGCATCCCCGGCCCAGCGGAAGATTGGGCTGTTTGCGGGCCAGATCCGAATCGCGCCCGACTTCGATGAGACCTCCGGGGAGATCATCAGGGCGTTCGAAGGCGCCTTCGACGACGGATAGGCCGAGGGCCTGACCATCGTCACGGCGGACGCGGCCATCGCGCGCTACGGCGTGCGCACGATGGCCGCCGGGCGCTAGCCGCGCGGAACCGACAGGTCGAGGGCCATGATCAGCAGGTCGCGGGGCAGCCCGCGGCGGTCGGTGACCCAGCCCGAGAGCGTCGCCTCCTCCTGGAAGCCGAGGCGCTCGAAGGCGGCGCGCGCGCCCGTCTGATCGACCGTCATCTGGGCGGTGATCTTGCGCGAGCCGAAGTTGGGGGCGGCGTCGATCACCTCGCGCGCGAGCCTGCCGCCGAGGCCGCTGCCGCGGTAGCCCTCGGCCACGATGATGCGGATCTCGCCCACGTTGCGCGTCCAGCGCATGGGCTCGCCGTGGAGGGAGGCGTAGCCCGCCACCTCGTTCCCGTCGCGCGCCACGAGGGCGAAGTCGTCGCCCGCCTCCACGCCGCGGATGATGCCGTCCACGACGGCGCCGCTGGCGAGGTCCTCGCGCAGGAAGAGCATGTCGTCCTGGGGCAGCGCGCGGGCGAAGCGCAGGAAGGCGCCGCGGCTGGAGGAATCGAGGCGGCGCAGCTCCACCTCGCGCCCGTCGGCCAGGTGCCACGTGCGGGGATACTGGGCGCGCAGGTTGGGGCGCTCCTGCAGGCCGCGGCGGATGCGGTCGGCTTCGGTCGCGCGCAGGATGGCTTCCTCCTCGCGCGTGAAGTGCTCGTCGCAGGTGTTGCAGCGGTAGCTGCTCGCCTTCTCCTCGTTGCCGATGCTGGCGGGCGAGTCCCAGTGCGGCACCAGCAGCAGGTGATGACAGGTCTCCACGCTCTCCTCGGGCGTGGCGACGCTCGTTTCTCCGCGCCGAAAGAACCTCATGGCGGGCCTCCTTGCCTGCTCCCAACGTGAGCCGTTGCCACCAGCCTACTCCCTTCGCGCGGGCGCGGGAACGGGCGGGGGCTACGGATCGAGGGCATCGGCGGCGGCGCGGGCGGCGCGTCCCGAGCGCCCCGGCGGCGGCTCCGCGCGCGCGACCCTGGGCAGCAGCAGGAAGCCGAGGAAGCCGAGCGGCGCGGCCACGGCGAAGGCCGCGAGGATGCCGACCTTGGCGTGGCGCAGCAGGGCGTCGTCCACGTAGGCGAGGTCGGCGACGAAGAGGGCGACGGTGAAGCCGATGCCCGCCACGAAGCCGATGGCGGCCACGCCCCGCCAGGTGACGCCCGCGGGCCGCGTCGCGCCGAGCCGCACGGCCAGCCAAGTGGCCGCCACCAGCCCCACGGGCTTGCCCACCACCAGCCCCGCGAGCACGCCCCAGGTGACGGTGCTGGTGAAGGCGGCCGTGATCTCCCCGCCCGAGAACTGCACGCCCGCGTTGGCGAGGGCGAAGGCGGGCACCACGAGGAACGCCACCCACGGATGGAGGTGGTGCTCGAGGCGGTCGACGTGGGGCACGGCGTTGCTGCTCAGGTCGCCGAGGCTGAGCAGCGAATCGACCATCCGGTCGTGGCCGAGGGAGCTTTCGGGGACCTCGTCGCCCGCGCGGAAGCGCTCCAGCAGCTGGCGCGCCGTGCGCACGAAGCCGTCGAGGGGCACGGGCGGGCGCCAGGGCGTGAGGAAGCCCAGCACGGCCCCCAGCGTGGTGGGATGCACGCCCGATTCGAGCGTCACCGCCCAGGCCACGACGCCCACCGCCAGGAAGGCGAACACGGAGCGCACCCCCACGCGGTAGAGCGCGAGCATGAGCACGACCAGCCCGACGGCGATCGCCACCTGCTCCAGCTGCACCTCGTGCGAATAGAAGAAGGCGATGACCACGACCGTGCCGACGTCGTCGACGATGACGAAGGTGAGGAGCATGGCGCGCAGGCCGAGGGGCACGCGCGATCCCACGAGCGCGGCCACGCCGAGGGCGAAGGCCACGTCGGTGGCCATGGGCACGGCCCAGCCCGAGCGCGCCTCCGCCCCCTGCGCGATCAGCAGGAAGATGCCGAGGGGCAGCAGCATTCCGCCCAGCGCCCCCGCGACGGGCGCGGCCATGACGCGCGGATTGGAGAGCTCGCCGATCGTGATCTCGCGCTTGATCTCGAGGCCGATGACGAAAAAGAAGAGGACCATGCCCACTTCGTTGATCCAGAAATGGAGCGTGCCCTCCACCTGCCAGAAGGCGAGGTCGATGCCGAGGCTGGCGTGGAGCAGGCGCTCGTAGGAGTCGCTCCAGGGCGAGTTGGCCCAGACCAGCGCGGCCACGGCGGCGAGCATGAGCAGGGCCGCGCTGGCGCTCTCCGTGCGGATGAACTCCTGCGCGGGGCGCACGAATTTCGTGATTCGCCGCCCCGTGAGCGACGCCATGGGGTAGGCCATGCCCGCGCGCACGGCCCGCCACGGACCGCCCAGCCGGCGCAGGCCGCCGATGCCGCGAATGCGCGCCATGCCCCAAGCCTAGCCGCCGCCGCCGTTGCGCGGGGCGCGGCGGGCATGTTGACCCGCCGCGGGGCGGTCGCTAGCGTGCGCGCCGTGACCACCTACATCCTGCGGCGGCTCCTGCTGGTGCCGGTGACGCTGTTCATCCTCTCCTTCGGCACGGCCATGATCATGCGGCTGATCCCCGGCGACGTGGTCGATTACCGCCTGCAGAACAGCTACAAGCCCGAAAGCGCGGACGCCCTGCGCGAGCAGCTGGGGCTGAACAAGGGGCCGTTCGATGCCTACTTCGACTGGATGGCCAGCGCCTTCCGGGGCGATTTCGGCAGCTCCTTCGTGAGCGGCACGCCCATCGCGGACGAGATCAAGCGGCGCCTCCCCGTCACCATCCAGCTGGTCGTGCTCACGGTGCTCGTGCAGGCGGCGCTGGCCATTCCCCTCGGGGCGATCGCGGCGGTGCGCCAGAACGGACTCGGCGACCACGGCATCCGCATCATGAGCGTGGTGGTGCTGGCCGTGCCCAGCTTCGTGGTGGCCGTGTTCGCCCTGCGCTTCCCCGCTATCTGGTGGGGCTGGTTCCCGCCCTCCGGCTACGTGCCCTTCCTGGAGGATCCGCTCCAGAACATGAAGGTCTACTCAATCCCCGTCATCGTGGGCTCGCTGGCGCTCATGGCCACGCTCATCCGCCTGACACGCACGGAGATGCTGGAGGTGCTGCGGCAGGACTACGTGCGCACGGCGCGGGCCAAGGGGCTGGCCGCGCTCACGGTGGTGCGGCGGCACGCGCTCAAGAACGCGCTCATCCCCGTCGTCACCGTGCTCGGCCTCTCCTTCGGCGGGGCGCTCGGCGGCGTCGTCATCATCGAGACCATCTTCAGCCTGCCCGGCCTCGGCCTCTACGCCCTCGACGCCGTGCGTCGGGAGGACTACCTCGTGGTGCAGACGTTCGTGGTGCTCTCCGGCTTCATGTTCGTCATGGTCAACCTCGCGGTGGACATCCTCTACGCGTGGCTCAACCCGCGGATCCAGTACTCGTGAGCGCGAGCGCGGCGGCGGCCACGGGCGATCTCGTTCTCGCCCCCCGGCCGGGCGTCTGGCGGCGGCTGGGACGCACGGCGCGGACCCAGCCCGTGGGCACGTTCGGCCTCTTCCTCACGCTCGTCGTGGTCGTCATCGTCGTCTTCGGGCCGATGATCGCGAGGACGGACCCGGACGCGCAGAGCGCCAACCTGCTGGCCCCGCCCTCCGGCGAAAGCTGGTTCGGGACCGACGACAAGGGGCGCGACTACTTCGCGCGCGTGATGACGGGCGGGCGCATCACCGTGGCCGTGGCCATCGTTTCGCTGGCGCTGGCGACGGCGGCGGGCACGCTGCTGGGGATGCTCTCCGCCTACGTGCCCTGGCTCGACCTCGTCTTCCAGCGCATCATCGACGCCATGCTGGCCCTGCCGGGCCTCTTCCTCATCCTGCTCTTCATCATCGTGCTGGGGCGCGACATGCAGGTGCTCATCTACGTGCTCGCGCTCGCCGTGACGCCACCGCTGGTACGCATCGCGCGCGCATCCACGCTGGCAACGCTCACCAACCCGTACGTGGAAGCGGCGGAGGTGCTCGGCGCTTCGTGGGGGCGGGTGCTGCTGCGCCACGTCCTGCCGAACATCGCACCGACGATCGGCGTGATCTTCGCCGTGGGCGTCGGCAACCTGATGCTCCTGACGGGCGCGCTCGGCTTCCTCGGACTGGGGGTCAGCCCGCCCCAGTCCGAGTGGGGCCTCATGATCGCCGACAGCCGCACCTACATCTCCTTTGCCTCGCACCTGTTCATCTTCCCGGGCATCGGGCTCGCGCTCGCGGTCCTCGGCGTGAACCTGCTGGGCGATTCCCTGCGCGACCTCTGGGATCCGCGCATGAGGGGCACCTAGACGGCGCCCCAACGCGCACGGAGCAACGGCAGGGGCCGCCCCTTTCGGGACGGCCCCTCCGCTTTCTTCCGGGGACGGGACTAGGCGTCCAGCCAGAGCCGCCCGAGGTTGTGGGTGAGCCCGAAGGGGATGCGCTCCGGGTGGCCCATCACGTAGCTGCGGAAGATGGGGTAGAAGACGAGCGAGGCGGTGAACGCCTGGGGCGAATGCTCGATGATGGCGAGCGACGCCTCGCGCACCGCGTCCGCGCGCGCCTCCGTGTCCAGCGTCGCGCGCTGCTTCTCCAGCAGGCGGTCGACGTCGGGGTCGGAGAAGCCCGTGCGGTTGAAGGGCGCGCCCGTATGGAAGCGGTGGTAGAGGTAGGTATCGGCGTCCGTGCCGCCCACCTCGAGGCCGATGTTCATGACGAAGTTGCCCTGGGAGCGCTCGGCGAAGTAGTCCGCGCCGGTCGCCTGCTCCAGCTCGAGGTTGAGGCCGAGGGCGGCCACGTCCTCCTTGATGCCGGTGGCGTGGCAGGGACACTGGATGGGCGTGCCGATGGTGATCGTCTCGTCCGCGCCCACGCCCACGCCGGCGGCGTTCATGAGGGCGATGGCGTCGGCGACGTCCTGCTCCTTGTCCTCGCGCCAGCCGGGCATCGCCAGCAGCTCCTGCTCGCTGAAGGCGAAGGGCTGGAACATCTGCGGGACCGGCCCCATGTAGATGCCGCTCTCCGGCCCGAAGGGGTTGAGCGCGATCTGGCGGTTGATGGCGAGGTGCACGGCCTGGCGCACGCGCGGATCGTTGAAGGGCGGTTTCTGCGTGTGCATGTGCGTCTCTTCAATGGCGGAGTGCAGCCGCTTGCGGAAGGCCACGCGGTCGCCCATCTGCCCCTGCAGCGCCTGCACCTGCACGAACATGCCGCCCGCGCCGATGTTGTCGAAATGGTCGAACTCGCCCGCGATGAAGGCGCCTTCCTGCGCCTCGGTCGAAAAGGCGAGGTGCTCGATGTTGTCGAGGTAGGGCAGACGCTGGCCGTCCTCGCCCATCTCGAAGTAGTTGGGGTTGCGGTCGAGCTTGGCATAGACACCGGGATCGAAGGTGTTCCGCATCCAGGGGCCGGTGCCGACCATGTTCTCGTACAGCTTCATGCCCGCGTCGCCGACGGCCTCGCGCTGCTCGCGGTTGACCATGAGGACGGGGTCGTCGGCGAGGAAGCGGATCATGGGCGCGAAGGGCTCGCCGGTGGTCACGCGGAAGGTGAGGTCGTCGATGACCTCGATGCCGGAGATGCGGTCCAGCTGGCCCTGGATGAACTCGGCGTTGTCCTCGTTGAAGCGTCCGAGGCCGAAGGCGGCGTCCTCGGCGGTGAACGAGCGCCCGTTGGCGGGGGGCAGGTCGTGCCAGTTCACGTCGGGCCGCAGCTTGAAGACGTAGGTCAGGTCGTCCGGCTGTTCGGGCAGCGACTCGGCCAGCTCGGCGTTGACGCGCACGTCGCCGTCGTAGCTGAGCAGGCGGTTGTAGACGAGCCCCATGCCCAGCGAGTAGGTGGTGGTGTGGTTGGTGATGGCGGGGTCGAACACGGAGTCGCCGCCGACGGTGCCGCCGATGCGGAGCGAGCCGCCGCGCTTGATGTTGGACGGCGGCTGCGTGGGCGCGGGCGTGGCCGTGGCGGTCGCCTCCGCGGCGGCGGCGGCGGTGGCCTCCGCGGTGGAGGCGGCGGCGCCGGCGGCGGCGGCCTCCGTGGGCACGGGCGTGGTCTCCTCGACGTCGTCGTCGTCGCCGCAGCCGATGATGGCGGCGGCGGCCGCGCCGCCGCCCACGAGCGCGGAGCCCTTGAGGAAGCGCCGCCGCGTGACGGGACGCCTGCGCGCGTACCTGGTCCAGTAGTTCTCGGCCATGTTCCCTCCCCTGATCGGTGAACGCCGCCCGCCCGCCAGCACGGCGGGCGGGCGGATCGTGGCGGGCTGGACGGCCCTAGGCGGCGCCGTGGCGGAGGAGCTTGCCGCTGGTGGCGCCGGTGCACTCGCCATCCACGAAGGTCTCCTCGCCGTTGACCATGATGTGGCGGTAGCCGTGCGGCTTGCGGATGAGCCGCCAGGCGCCGGCCGGGTAGTCGTAGGCCTTCTCGGTCGTACCCATGTCGAGGTTCTCGAGGTCGTAGACGACGATGTCGGCGGGCGCGCCCTCGCGGATGGCGCCGCGGTCGCGGAAGCCGGCGGCCAGCGCGGGGTAGGCGGAGAGCCGCCAGTGCGCCTGCTCCAGGTCCATGATCTCGTTGTCGCGCACGAGCAGGGAGAGGTACTCGGTGGGGTAGCGCCCCAGCGTGATGAACTTGGTGTGGGCGCCGCCGTCGGAGACGCCGGGCAGGGCGAAGGCGGAGGTGGCCATCTTCTTCATGGCCGCCATGTCCGCCTTCTGGGGGGAGGTCACGAAGAGCGCCTTCATGTCGTCCTCGAGGGCGATGTCGAGCATGGCGTCGATCACGTGGCAGCCGCGGTCGGCGGCGATCTCGCCGCAGGTCCAGCCCGTGTAGCGGTCCAGTTCGGGCTTGTGCAGCTCGCCCACGATGAGGCCGTTGAAGTCGAAGACGACGCCCGCGCCGCCGCCGCCCATGTCGCGGTATTCGGCCTGCTCGTCGTACTCCGCCTTCACGGCGGCGCGCATCTCGGGGAGGGCCATCTTCGCCGCGCGCTCCTCGACCGTGCCGAGCGTCATCGCGCGCCAGGCGGGGCTGGTGTCGAACAGGTTCCACTCCTCGAAGGTGAACTGGAAGTTGTTCTCCGCCGTGAGCGCCTGGCCGAAGATGCGCGTGCCGCGGGCGTTGCACTCGTCGAGCCAGTTCATGGCCGACTCGTAGCCGGGCATGGCGATGCCGTGCTGGTCGGTGAAGACGGCGAGCACGTTCCAGATGACGGGCCGCCCGCTTTCGTCGGCCAGCTTCTCGGTGAGGTCCTGGCTGGCGCCGATGCACTGGATGAAGCCGCGCCCGGCCTCGCGCAGCACGCGCGCGAAGGAGATGAGGTCGCCCTCGGTCATGAGGTTCGTGATCATGAGCGTGCCGTCGTAGTCGCGCTGCACGTCGTTCTCGCCCATCTGGGCGGACCAGCCGCAGCCGCCCGCCGCCATGCCTTCCAGCATGAGGCGGCGCATCTCGGCCTTCTCGGCCTCGTTGGCGGGGCGGCTCTTGGCCGCCTCCAGGCCCATCACGTAGGACATGAGGGGGTTGAGCGGCATGTAGCTGAGGACGTTCACGCCCTTGGGCGTGCGCTCGAGGCTGTCGAGGAACTCGGGGTAGGTCTCCCAGTCCCAGGGCATCCCCTCCTGCATCGCCTCCAGGGGCACGGCCTCGTTGCGCGACATGGTGAGCATGGCGCGGTCCTGGTCCTCCGGCTTGCAGGGGGCGAAGCCGAAGCCGCAGTTGCCGATGGCCACGGAGGTGACGCCGTGCCAGCCCGAAATCGAGCAGTACGGGTCCCAGAACAGCTGCGAGTCGTAGTGCGTGTGCAGGTCGACGAAGCCGGGGGCCACGTTGAGGCCGCTGGCGTCGATCACCTTCGCGCCGCTGGAGCTGTGGATGCTCCCGCCGATGGCGGCGATGCGCCCGTCCTTGATGCCGATGTCGCCACGGAAGCGCGGCGTGCGCTGTCCGTCGAAGATGGTGCCGCCCCTGATCACGGTATCGAATTCGGGCATGGCCGCTCCCCCTCCCGGATTGAGTATGTCTGCCGCGCATCCTACAGCATCCGCGCGCCCGTTTGCACCACGCCCGCGCGCGCTTGCCAGCGCCGCTGGCGCGCGCCTATGCTCCGGCGGCGCAGGCGCGCGGAAGGGAACCACATGGGCGACGACCTCTCGCTGCACGAGGCCATCTTCTCGACGCGGAGCATGCGGCGGCTGAAGCCCGACCCCGTGCCCCGGGCCGACCTCGACTACCTGATCGAGGCCGCGACCATGGCCCCGAGCGCGGGCAACATGCAGATGTGGGCCTTCGTGACGGTCACCGACCGCGACCAGGTCGCGCGCATCGGCGCGGCCTACCGCGAGGTGGGCGAGCGCTACATCCGCGACGGCGTGCTCGCCGATCCCGACATCACCGCCGACCGGCGGCGCGTCTACACGCAGGCCATGCACAACGTCGAGCGGCTGGACGAGGCCCCCGCCATCGTCGCGGCCTGCCTCGCCGGGCGCGCCCCCGACGACGCGGACGTGTCGTCCGGCTTCTTCGGCTCCATCTTCCCGGCGGTGCAGAACCTGCTGCTGGCGGCGCGCGCGAGGGGGCTGGGCACGGTGCTGCTGACGCTGGCCACGGACTACTCCCCCGTGAAGCCGGAGGGGACGGCGCCCGTGCGCGAGGTGCTGGGCCTGCCCGACGACGTCACGGTGGCGGCGCTCATCCCCGTGGGCTACCCGCAGGGGCCGTGGGGCCGCCCCTGGCGCGAGGACTGGCGCACGCGCCATCACCGCGAGCGCTGGGGAGGCTGAGATGGCCGCGCGCGAGGGCTACGACCCGCGCTCCGGGGACGTCATGGCGGAGCCGAGCACGGCCTACCGCTACCTGCACGAGGAAGCGCCCGTGCACTTCTTCGAGGCCTTCGAGCCGCCCTTCTACACGCTCTCGCGCCACCGCGACGTGCAGGCGGCGCTGCTCGACATCGACACCTATTCCAGCGAGTTCGGGCAGGGGCCGCGCTTCAGCGAGCCCCACGGGATGCTCTCCGACCCGCCGCAGCACACCTTCTACCGCGGGCTCGTGCAGCAGGCCTTCACGCCCCGCGCCATCGCCGCATGGGCGGAGCGCATCGAGGAGATCGCGGCGGAGCTGCTCGACGCGCGCGCGGACGCGGACGCCTGGGACCTGCACGACGACTACGCCTTCCCCCTGCCCGTCATCGTGATCGTGGAGATGCTGGGCGTGCCGGGCGACGACCTGCAGCGCTTCAAGCGCTGGTCGGACGTGGCCGTGGAGGCGATGGGCGCGGAGGACCCCACGCCCTGGGCGGCGGAGATGGGCGAGCTGGCCGCCTACCTGCTCGACGCCATCCGCCAGCGGCGGGCCGAACCGCGCGACGACCTCATCAGCGCGCTCGTGGCCGCCGAACAGGACGGGCGCGGCCTCGCCGACGTGGACGTGCTCAGCGTGGTCAACCAGCTCTTCGTGGGGGGCAACGAGACCACCACCTCGCTCATCGGCAACATGGTCTGGCGGCTGCTGGCCGACCGCGCGCTCTGGGAGCGGCTGCTGGCGGAGCCGGAGCTGGCGGACGCCGCCGTGGAGGAGAGCCTGCGCTTCGACTCGCCCGTGCTGGGCCTCTACCGCACGACCACGCGCGACGTGGAGCTGGAGGGCGGCGCCATTCCGAAGGACGCGAAGGTGATGGCGCACTACGCGGCGGCGAACCGCGATCCGCGGGCGTTCGCGTCGCCGGACGAGTTCTCGCTGGACCGCGGGCGCAACCGGCACCTGTCCTTCGGGCTGGGGGTGCACTTCTGCCTGGGGGCGCCGCTGGCGCGGCTGGAGGCGCGCATCGCCCTGCGCGCGCTGCTGCGGCGCTGCCCGGACCTGCGCCTGCTGGGCGAGGGCGAGCGCATCGCGCCCTTCTTCCTGTGGGGCCGCCGCCGCCTGCCCGTGGCGGGCTGAGCGCGGAGACGCGCGCGCATTCCCGGCCGCCGGGGCGAGCGCCGCGATTGCTTCCCCGCCGGAACCCGTGAAGGGCGCGGCCCTGTAGCATCGCCGCGTGGCGTCCCCCGCGAAAGCGACGGCCGGGCCCGAGGGCGGGCGCGGGCTTTCGCGCGCCACCTTCAACGCCTTCCGCTCGCGCCCCTTCGCCCTGCTCTGGACCAACACCTTCCTGTTCGCCCTCTCGCAGGCCTTCCAGCAGTTCACGCTCGCGTGGCTGGCGCTGAAGATCAGCGAGGACGGCGAGACGGTCTTCGGGCTGACGCTGGGCCCGGGCACGGCGGTGGGGCTGGTGCTCTTCGCGCTGGGGCTGCCGGTGCTCGTCTTCGGGCTGTACGCGGGCGCGCTCGCCGACCGCATCGACCGGCGGCTGCTCCTCTTCGGCAGCCAGCTGGCGGGCATCGCCGTGACGGCCACGGCGGCGGCGCTCATGGCGGCGGGCCTCATCGGCATCTGGAGCACGTTCGGGCTGGCGCTCCTGCTGGGGGCCGCGCTGGCCTTCGGGCAGCCCGTGCGCATGGCCATCCTGCCCTCCCTCGTCACGCCCGAGCGCGTGCTCAACGCGGTCACGCTCACGAACCTGGGGCTGACCGGCTCGCAGATGCTGGGGCAGCCCATCAGCGGCCTGCTCATCAACCTCGGCGGCATCGAGACGGCCTTCGCGGCGCAGTCGGCGCTGCTCACGCTGGGGCTGCTCCCGCTGCTGGGGCTGCGCGTGCCGCGCGTGGCCGCGGACGCGACGCGGCGCCTGCGCGAGGAGCTGCGCGAGGGCCTGTCCTTCGTGGCCGGGCACGCGGGCATCCGCGCCCTCATGTTCGTGCTGCTGGCCACGGCGCTGGTGATGGCGGGCACGTTCATGGCCCTGCTGCCCCGCATCGCGCGCGAGGAGCTCGGCGCGGAGGCGTTCGCCGCCTCCCTGCTCTTCGGGGCCATGGGCCCGGGCACGATCATGGCCTCGCTCCTGCTCGCCTCCTTCGCGCGGCTGCGGCGTGCGGGCCTCTTCTTCCTCGCCACGCTGGTCGCGGGCGGCGTGCTGAACGTGGCCCTCGGGCTGGCCCCGTGGTACTGGTTCGCGCTCCTCATCATGTTCATCACGGGCTGGAACGCGGGCTTCTTCACGAACCTGAACATGGCGCTCGTGCAGGCGCACACGCCGAACGCGCTGATGGGCCGCGTGATGAGCATCTACACCATGTGCATGGTGGGCGGCATGCCCATCGGGGCGCTGGCGTCGGGGGCCATCTCGGACGTGGTGGGCGCGCGCGAATGGTTCGCCGTCTGCGGCGCGGCGCTGCTGGCGCTCGGCCTCATCGCCATGATCACGCAGCCCGCCCTGCGGCGCATGGC
Source organism: Tepidiformaceae bacterium (assembly GCA_958295975.1). Classification (GTDB taxonomy): domain Bacteria; phylum Chloroflexota; class Dehalococcoidia; order Tepidiformales; family Tepidiformaceae; genus UBA2991. The sequence continues at coordinate 2,279,938 of OY282446.1, forward strand.
CTCCGCGCCCGATCCCTGACGCGCGGCGCTCACTCCCCGACGGGCGCGATCTCGACGTCCTCGATGCGCCCGTCCGGCGTGAACCGCCAGACGCCGACGTAGCCGCCGCGCAGGTCGCCGTTGGCGTCCCATTCGATCTCGTTGACGGCGCCGTGGTAGTCCACCTGCGCGCCCGCGCGCAGCAGGCCGAGGGCGGCGGCGACGCCCTCGGGGCCGGCGAGCGTGTCCTCGCCCGGCGGCCCGGCGACGGCGCGCAGGCGGTCGCGGATGGCGGCCCCGTCGAGCCCGCCCGCGGCCTCAGCGGCGAGCGCGATGGCCACGGCGGCGTCGTAGTAGCCGCGCACGTAGATGTCCAGCGGCGGATCGCCATAGCCCGCCGCCTGCCAGGCCGCGTCCCAGGCCTCCGTGGAGGCGTCGGCGGGCGGGGCGTGCTGGGCCACGCCGTACATGTCCGCCAGCGCCTCCGCGCCGACGGCCTCGACCAACCCGAGCGTCTTGCCCTCGGCGAAGAGGAACTGGTCGTAGAGGCCGGAGTCGAGCGCCTCGCGCAGGATGGCGCGCTTCTCCCCGTAGAAGGTGAAGAGGAGGAGCGCCTCCGCGCCGTCGCGCGCGCTCTCGCGCAGATCGTCGAGGAACGCGGTCTGGCCCGCGGGGAACGTGACGATGGCGGCGGGGCCCGTCCACGCCGCCGCGAAGGCGTCGCGCAGGCCGCGGCCCCAGGCGTCGTCGCGCACGAGCACGCCGAGGTTCCCGTAGCCGCGCTCGCGCGCGACGCGGGCCAGCACCGGCCCCAGGGCGGCGTCGGAGAGGGCCGTGCGGAAGAAGAAATCGTCGTCGTCGAGCGCGGTCAGCAGGGGCGAGGTGGCGGACGCGGCGATGACGGGCACGCCCGCCGCCGCCGTCACCTGCTCGACGATGGCAATGGAGATGGCGCTGGTGTCGGGGCCCACGATGGCGTGGACGCCGTCGACCTCGATGAGGCGGCGCGCGGCGGCCACGGCCGCATCGGTGTCGTTGTCCGTGTCCGCGTACACCGCCTCCACGGGCCGCCCGAAGACGCCGCCCGCCGCGTTCACGTGCCGCAGGGCGAGGTCGAAGCTGCGCCGCCGCTCGTTCCCCCGGTCCTGCTCGTCGTCCATCTCGTAGAGGAGGGCGATGCGAAGGGGCGTGACGCCCGCGGCCAGCGTGACGGCTCCGTGGCGGTAGGCGCCGGAGCGGCTGAGGCCGTCCAGCGCCAGCGGCACGGTCCCCAGCGCGCGCCAGGAGCCGCCCGACGGTCGGGCGCTCAGGTAGAGCCGCGACGGGTCCGCGACGGACTGCCAGACGCGCGCCTCGACGACGGCGGGGCCGACGGCCAGCCGCGCCTCGATGGAGGCGTCGCCGTAGCGCCAGGCGCCGCTGGCGGAGAGGCTGTCCAGCGCCACGGGGAGCGGCGCGCGCTCCCCCCAGGGGCCGCCCGCGGGACGCGCGCTCAGGTAGAGCCGCGACGGGTCGGCCACGCCCTGCCAGACGCGCAGCTCGACGTCCGCGCCGTCGGGCGGCGTCTGCGCCAGCGCGCCCGTCGCCGCGAAGAGCGCGACGGCGGCCAGCAGGGGCACGAGCAGGAAGCGGACAGTGCGGGCGCGCGTCATGGACATACTCCCCCGAATTGGTCGCGGAGCAGGATACAACGGCGCCAGCCGCACGCCGCGGCTGGCGCCGTTTTGGAGACGCGGGGGAATCGCGCCTAGGAGACGGTGAAGTAGACGGCGTCGTCGCGCGTCCAGGTGTTGGTGGTCTTGCCCACGCGCTTGGCCGCGCGCGACACGCGCATGGCCAGACTGCGCGTGGTTTCGTCTTCTTCCGGCGTGAGTTTGCCCGCTTCGTCCGGGCCGACGGCGTTCACGTAATCCTCGTACTGCCGCATGCGGACGGAGGGCCTGCCCGTCTGCTTAATGGGCCTGGGAGCGACGGACGACTTGATCGTCGAGAACTGCACCATTGAATTCACTCTCCTGCGAGTTTCAGGTTGCGCGCATTCTGCGGGAAAACGGAGACTCGCGCAAATTGGGGCGCAAACGCGCCGCCAGACGCACGCCATTGCCCGAAGGCAGCGGGCGCGAGTTGCGCGCCATTGCGCCGGCATTTCGCGCGCCAACCCGCGCGCGCCCAACCGGTGTAGGCTGCGCGCCACAACGGAGGAGCATGTGATGAGCGTGAACGCGCGGGACGTGGCCGAACGCATGGCGGAGGCGGCGGGCGACTGGCTCGCGGCCCTGCCCGACGACCTGCGGGAGCGGGCGAACCCGCCCTTCGCCGACCCGCGCCGCGAGGTCTGGTACTACACGCCCACGGACCACGAGGGCGTGCCCATGGCCGACCTCGGCGTGCGCCAGGTGCAGCTGGCCCACCGCCTGCTCGCCTCCGGCCTGAGCCTGCCCGCCTACCGCCGCGCCACGCTCATCATGAACCTGGAGGCGTGGCAGGACGCGCTCGGCGGCTGGCGCATCCCGCGCGGCTCCATGCGCGGCACCATGCACGGCTCCGACCCGGCCATGTACTTCGCGTCCGTCTTCGGCGAGCCCGGCGGCGCGGCCTGGGGCTGGCGCTTCGGCGGCCACCACGTCTCCGTCCACTACACCGTGATCGACGGCGAGGTCCTTTCGGCCACGCCCACCTTCTTCGGCGCGAACCCGCACGAGGCCGCGCTCAGCGATTACCAGACGCTGCGCCCCGTGGCGGGCGAGGAGGACCTCGCGCGCGAGCTGGTCCACAGCCTCGACACGGCCCAGCGCGCCGTGGCCGTCATCTCCAAGGCCGCGCCCTTCGACATCGTGCAGTCCAACCGCCCGCGCGTGGAGGACGGCGCGCAGCCGGAGTGGATTTCGCGCGTGTTCAACGGCCTGCCCGACGACGCCACGGCGGAGCGCCTGTCGGTCATGCAGCGGGGCCTCGACAGCGGCCAGGCCATGACGGACGCCGACCGCGAGGCCGCGCGCTACTCGCTCGCGCCCAAGGGGCTGCCCGCGGCGGCGCTCTCGGCGGCACAGCGCGTCATCCTCGAGGCGCTGCTGCGCGAATACACCGAGCGCCTGCCGGAGCCGCTGGCCGACGCCGAGCGCGCGCGCCTGTTCGGCATCCTGCCCGACCTGCACTTCGCCTGGGCGGGCGGGCTGGAGCGGAAGCAGCCCCACTACTATCGCCTGCAGGGCCCGCGCGTGCTCATCGAGTACGACTGCGTGCAGAACGATGCCAACCACAGCCACACCGTCTGGCGCGACCCGGAGGGCGACTTCGGGCGCGACCTGCTGGCCGAGCACTACGCCGCGGCGCACCGGTGAACGGTGACCGGTGCCGGTGGCCGGTGACCGGTGGCCGGTCCCCCCACCACCGACCCCGCGAATCACCGATCACCAACCACCGACCACCGACCACCGACACCGACCACCGACCACAGGAGCAAGAGATGAGCGAGAACGCCCCCAGGCCCGACGACTTCGATTTCACCGATCCGGACGTGCAGGACTGCCCCTACGAGGCCTACCGGGCGCTGCGCGATCAGGCCCCCGTCTACCGCGACCCGCGCACGGGCCAGTACGTGATCACGCGCTTCGACGACCTGCGCCAGGTGCTGCTCGATACGGAGAACTTCGGCAACGGCGGCAGGCGCGCCGTCGACCCGGCCGCCCTCAGCGAGCGCCAGCGGCGGATGCTGGCCGTCTACGAGGAGAAGGAGGGCTGGCTGCCGGAGCCCACGCTCGCCGCCCGCGACGACCCCAACCACCGCCAGATGCGCGCCATGTTCGACAAGGCCTTCCGCCCGGGCAAGATCAGGCAGCTCGACCCCTTCGTCGAAAGCACCGCCAACCGCCTCTTCGACGCCTTCATCGACGAGGGCCGCTGCGACTGGGTGCGCCAGTTCGCCGTGCCCCTGCCGCTCATCGTCATCGGCCACCAGATGGGCGTGAAGGAAGAGGACATCTGGTTCATCAAGCGCGCCACCGACGCCTGGGTGCGCCGCTTCGGCCAGATGCTCAGCGAGGAGGAAGAACGCGAGTGCATCGAGGCCGAAATCGACGCCCAGCACTACTTCAAGAAGGTGTTCGACCGCCTGCGCGAGGAACCCGACGACACCCTCCTCTCCGACCTCGTGAACACCGAAATCCCCGAATGGGGCCGCACCCTCACCGACGGCGAACTGCAGGCCGAGATGATGTCCGACACCTTCGTGGGCGGCTCCGAGACGAGCACCAACGCCATCGCCGAGGGCGTCAGGATGCTCATCGAACGGCCCGACCTGTGGGCGCAACTGAAGTCCGATCCGGACGCGCACCTGCGGACCTTCGTGGAGGAGGTGCTGCGGCTGGAATCGCCCGTGCAGGTGCTGGGCCGCGTGGCGATCAACGACGTGGAGATGCACGGCGTGACCATCCCCGCGGGGGCCTCCATCGGCACGCGCTACGCCGCCGCCAACCGCGACGAACGCCGCTTCGAGCGCCCCGACGAGGCGGACCTGGAGCGCAAGAACCCGATGGCCCACCTCACCTTCGGCGCGGGCGTCCACTACTGCCTGGGCGCGCCCCTGGCCCGCCGCGAGCTGTACTACAGCTTCCGCACGCTGGCGGAGCGCGTCGACGAGCTGTGGTTCGCGCCGGAGAAGAACGATTTCCGTCACCATCCGCACATGTTCCTGCGCGCGCTGAAGGAGCTGCACATCGAATTCCGCCCGGCGTAGAATCCGCACGACAGGAGAAGGAGCGAGCGATGACTGAAATCTGGCGCAAGACCGACGGCAAGTGGAGCACCATCGGGTCGAGCGGCTTCACCGATGAACGCGAGTTGCACAACCAGATCGTTGAGGCACCCGAACTGCTGTCTCTCTCCGGCCAGCCCTTCCTCGCTGCCGCCTTCAGCGAGGTCGGCCTGCGTGGCGGATCCGTCGACGTGCTCGCGTTCGAAGACAACGGTCGCCCGGTCGTCATCGAAGTCAAGCTCAAGCGCAACGACGAGGCGAAGCGGAACGTGGTCGCGCAAACGCTCGCTTACGCGGCCAGCCTGTATGGCACCTCTGTTGAGTACCTGGAAGGCACTATCCTTGCCAAGCATCTGCACAAGAGCGATCACAAATATCTGGCCGACGCCGTGGAGGAAGCCACGGATGAGAGTGACTTCAATCGTGATAAGTTCTACAGAAACCTCGAGATGCACCTCGAAAAAGGCAGTTTCCGCCTTGTTATCGTCCTCGACGACGTGCGACAGGATCTCATCCGTCTCACCGGTTACCTCGACGCAATCACGACCGAGGCTGTCGATGTTGATCTTGTGACCGTCAGCTCATACATGATCAACGACGATCAGATTCTCATCCCGCAGCGCATCGACCTGGAACGCGAGACCGAGGCCGAAACCGTTTCGGAGGCAACGGGCCCACGCCCAGTCCGGCAAGGTGGAACCACCAGGACGAAGGGATTCGAGCGCTTCCGGGAACTAATCGACGGGTTGGATGCTCAGACCGCCGCACATGGGCACGAACTCGTCGAGTGGGCGAGAGCGCTGGAAGCCGAGGGAATCTGCCGCCCCTACAGCGTCGAAGCGAGCGACGGCTGGCCGAACTTGCGCCTGCATATGCTTGACGAACGCAAGGCATTCGCGCACTTCTGGCCCGATTCCAACGGCATCGGGGCATGGCTATATCCCACGGTGATCGAGCGGCGCGCGCCCGCAATGCTGGCCACGATCAGGGATATCACCGGAGTGCACGGCAACAAGGGAGGCGCACGGGCCACACCGGAACTGCTCAACGCCTTTGCCGAAGCCTATCGCGAGGCGCTGACCACCGAGCCCACTACCGAATTCACCCGCGATTCGGGGCTCTTCCGCGAGTCCCTTGCTGACTTGGTGGACGAGCGTCGGGAACACATCCTGCAGCTGGCAGACTGGGCCGATAGCCTTAGGCAGGAAGATCTATGCCGTGTCGAGAGCTTCAGGGGCAAATCCGGGCGCTTCACCCTGCTCATGCGCATCCCCGGCGAGAAATCCGGATTCTCGGTCCTCTGGAACGGCGGCGGCAACTCCGCCCTGATGTCTCTGAACCGCAGCGTCATCGAGCGCCACGCGCCCGGGACGCTGCCGCGCATCGAGGCCATCGCGGGCAGGGTCGGACAGGGCACGAACGCGGAGCCCACGCCCGAGCTGCTGGACGCGCTCGCGGACGCCTACCGCGAGGCGGCGGGACAGTGACCATGCGCGTCGGCATCTCCCTCACGACGGCGCTGCGCGCGCCCGATGCGCGCACCGGCGGGCGCTGGCTCGTCGAGCGCGCGGCGGCGGCGCGCGAGGCCGGGCTGGACAGCCTCTTCGTCGGCGACCACCACAGCACCGCGCCCATGCGCTACTACCAGAACGTGCCCGTGCTCGCGCGCCTGCTGGCGGAATGGGGCGAGCGGCCCGCGGGCGCGCTCTTCCTGCTGCCCCTCTGGCACCCGGTGCTGCTGGCCGAACAGATCGGCACGCTGGCGTCGCTGCACGCGGGGCCGTTCGTGATGCAGTGCGCCATCGGGCCGGACGACGCGCAGTTCCCGGCGCTGGGCGTGGACGCGCGCCAGCGGCCCTCGCGCTTCGAGCAGTCGCTCGACGCCATGCGGCGGCTGTGGGCGGGCGAGACGGTGAGCGCGGAGGGGCGCTGGCGCTTCCGCGAGGCGCGCATCGCGCCCGTGCCGCCCGACGGCGTGGAGGTGTGGATCGGGGCGGTGGCGAGCGCCGCCATCGACCGCGCGGCGCGGCTCGGCGACGGCTGGCTGGCGTCGCCCGGCCTCACGCCCGCGCAGGCGGCGGCGCAGTCGGCGGAGTACCTCGAGCGGCGGCGGATGCACGGCGGGCGCGAGGACGGCGCGGTGGCCATCCGCCGCGACGTGTACGTGGGCGAGAGCGACGCGGAGGCGGCGGAGACGGCGCGCCCCGTGCTGGAGGCGGGCTACCGCGGCATCGACCCGACGGCGCTGGCCATCGGCGGGCCGGAGACGGTGGCGGCGAACTGCCGCGCGCTCGGCGAGGCGGGCTACACGGACGTGATCGTGCGGAACCTGACGCCCGCGCAGGACGCGGCCCTCGCCTCCATCCGCCGCCTGGCCGAGGTGCGCGCGCTGCTGGCCTAGCGGGGCGCGACGCGGGGCGCGTAGAGTGCGCGCACTCGGAACGGGGAGCATCGCCATGTCTGACGTTCGGAAACTGGGCGCGACGCGCTGGCTCATCGCGGCGCTGGCGGGGGCGGTCGCGCTGGCCGCCGTCGCGGGCGCGTCGGCGCAATCGCCCGACGCTACGGACGGCCACGTGGAGGTGCGCGTCTGGCAGGGCGTGGCCGACTCCGGCGCCATCTACCTGAGCGCGCGTCCGCTGGGCGGGGCCTGGGGCGAGGGCGCGCCCGCGCCGCTGGCGCTGGACGGGACGAGCGATTCCGGCCGCTGGCGCTACGGCGACGCCGCCATCTCCGGCGTGGACGTGCGCGTCTGGCAGCGCGTGACCGACGACCGGCGCCTCTGGATCAGCATGCGGCGCGCGGGCGACTCCTGGCGCACGGTGGGCACGGTGCCGCTCGACATGAGCGGCGCGAGCGGCTCCGGCGCGTACCGCTACGGCGACCTGACCACGCGCGAGCCGCTGCGGCTCGGCCTGCTCGACCTCGAGACGCTCGCCCACATCTTCTTCGGGAACCGCCACGACGGGCCGCACGAGCGCGCCGCGGAACTGGCCATCAAGCACATCAACGACGCGGGCGGGGTGTTCGGCAAGCCCGTCGAGGCGCACTACGCGGACACGCTCGACGGGGACGCCGTGGACCACGCCCGGCAGCTGCTGCGGGAAGAGGACGTGCACGCCTTCGTCGGCCCGCTCTACAGCCGCGACACGGTGGCCGTGGCCAACGCGGTGGCAGTGCCCAACCGCATCCCCCTCATCAGCCCCGTGAGCGCCTCGACGTTCCTCGGGGACCTCGACGACGACGGCTACGTCTTCCGCACCGTCATGTCGAGCGCCGCGGAGGGGGTGGGCGTCGCCATGCTGGCGCACGACGAAGGCTACGACCATGTGGTCGTGCTGAAGCGCGACGCCGACTGGGGCGATCACATGACGGCCGCCTTCCGCGAACACTTCGATGGCGAGGTCACGGAGCTGCTCGTCGTCCACGACCTCGACGCGACCGCCTATTCGTCGGCCCCCGCGGAGGAGCTGGAGCAGCACATCGAGGAGGCCCTCGACCACGGCGCCGACGCGGTCGCCTTCTTCACCAGCACCGCCGCGGTCAGGCACATCATGGAGGTGCTTACCCGCCACGAGCTGTTCGACGTGAACCTCCTGTTCCTCCACCGCGACCGCAGCCGGGACTTCCTGGCCCGCTTCCCGGAGGCGCTCGACGGGCAGAAGGGCGTGGCCTTCCTGGGGCAGCACGTGACCGAGGCGGAGGGGCACTGGGAGGCCGACTACGAGGCCGAATACGGCGGCGAAGTGCCGCACGTCGCCTACATGCGCGAGACCTACGACGCGGCCATGGCCCTCATGCTGGCCGCCGAGTACGCGGGCACCACGGACGGCGCCGCCATCCGCGACGCCCTGCACGTCATCGCCGGCCCGCCGGGCGACCGCTACCCGGCCTCTTCGGCGGGCGTGGCCGCGGCCCTCGCCGCCATCCGCGCGGGCGAGGACATCGACCTCGACGGCGAGGCCTCCGACCTCAACTGGGACGAGCGCGGCGATCTGGTCACGGGCGACATGCTCGTCTGGCGCTTCACCAACGGGGCCATCGAGGACGTGCGCCACTTCGTCGTGGACCTCCGGGAGTAGCGCCATCGTCGCGTCCGCTGCGGGGCGCTGCCGGACGGCATGGGCGTCTGGCGCTTCACCGACGGCGCCATCGAGGAGCTGCGCCAGTACCCCCTGACGCTCGACTGACGCGCGGGCTGGCGTCAGCGGCTGGCGTAGATGAATTCGATATCCGCGCTGCTGTAGCCGAAGAGTGCAAGCAGGTTGACGCACCGACTTTGGAGGTGCTTGGCGCTCCCGTGGCCACCAACCCAATACTGCGATCCGCGAAGGCTGTGCGCTGGAGCACTCAGCCTCCCACGATCCACTTCAACATAGGAAAGCTTGCCACCGGGCCTGCCAACGGCATCCCCAAATCGATCCGGGTGACGGTCGTACAGCGCTTCTGCAACGCCATACCAGACCTCCGTCCATTTCTTGGCCGGATATTTCCGGCCCCAGAGCTGGAATCCATCCGGCTTGCTGGACTTGGCCTTGCCAGCGGGCTTCTCAATGTCCAGCTGCTTCGGAGCAGGCGGTTTCCTCGAAGCAGGCTGCGGGGCAGAGGCGCGGTCAGCCTTCACACTACCCGTCGTACCGGCAAGAAACTCGCCGATCTGATCACTGGATGGGCGAAGCCTGATCGAGCTGAACACTCGCGCCTCAATGAGCTCGATGAGCGCTTGCGGCGGATCGTTGAGCATGGACCTCCAGACTTGCGGGATTTCTTTATTAAGGCGCTCGGAATCCCGGCGCGCCTCAATGATTTCCTTCGCATGCCGCTCGGCCTTGTGCTCCACCAGCGCCGTGTATTCGAGATAGGTCTCGAAATCAGCGAGCAACTGGTCGAGCGAATCCGTCGTGACGTTCAATTCCGCGAATCGGCGCTCCTCTGGCGGCCCTTTCTGCAGGGGAAGATAGAGCCACCAGACAAGACCCGTCGTCAGGGCGCACAGGTCGACTCCCTCGTAGAAGGCATACCTCAGCGTCTGTTCGACATGTTCCTCGAGTTGAACGCCCGCGGCCTTCACCTCGAGAAGCGCGACAGGGCGCTGGCCTCCCGGGGCCAGAAGCGCGATGTCGGCTCTGCCGCTCTTTTTAGCGCCGACGGCATATTCCGGGACCAACCGCGACGGATCGGTGGCATGCCAACCGAGCGCGCTCAGAATCGGCAACACCATCTGAAGCTTCGTCGCCTCTTCGTTCGGAGGCGCACCCAGCCCGCGAATGCGCTCAATCACCTGTCGCAGGGCCGCCAAGTCGCTCACGGCGCGCATCCTACAGCATCCCCGGCGCTGGCGGGCGGGCGGGGGATGGGGTAGCGTGCGCGCCATCACCATCCCCACGGAAGCGAGACCCCATGACCGTTCTCACCGACAAGCCCGTCATGCACCACCTCGGCTTCGTCGTCTCCGACGCCGACGAGCTGGCCAACGCCTACACCAGCCTGCTCGGCGCGGAGTTCCGCCTGATGCCGCCCTACAAGGTCCACTCCATGGCGGGCGAGGAGGCCGAGCTGCGCGTCTACTACGGCGCCATCGCGGGCTCCATCGCCGAGATCATCCAGCCCGTGAGCGGGGACACGCCCCACCAGCAGTGGCTCGACGAGCACGGCGACGGCGTGCAGCACCTCGGCCTGTACGTGCCGGACGTGGTGGCGGCCACGAAGGACCTGCTGGAGAAGGGCGGCGAAATCCGCTGGGTCTACCCCAACGCGGGCGTCGTGCAGCTGACCTTCGACAGCCCGCTCGCGGAGGTGGTGGCGGAGACGCTGCCGGGCAGCCTCACCTACGTGCACGCGGCGGGCGGCGGGCCCATCCTCGAGCTGCTGGGGCCGCCCATCCACCAGGGCGTGGTCGGCGGCGCCGTGGCCGGGCTGGACGACCTGTTCAACACCACCTTCCCGGCGGTGGAGCCGATCCAGCAGTAGCGCGCTCACCCGTCGCGCTCGCGCACCTCGAAGGCATCCGGCGCGAGCGCGGCGAGGTCGGCCTCGACGATGGCGGCGTGCTCGCGGAAGGCGCGGGCCGCGTCCGCGAGGGCGGCGTTGTAGAGGTCGGGCCCGGCGAGGTCGAGCACGAAGTCGAGGATGAAGCCCGCGGCCAGCTCGCCCACCTCCTCGCCGCGCTCCTCGCGCAGCCACGCCCGCAGTTCGCGCGCCAAGGCGCGGCGGCGGGCGCCGTCGATGCGTTCCGAGAGCCCGCGCGCGTCCCCGGCCATGACGCGGGACAGGGTAGCGCACGGAGGCGGCGGCGCTCGCTATACTCGAAGGGCGATGGACCGGCGGAAGGCGGTGCGGCTCGCGCTCCCGGCGCTCATGCTGGCGGTCGGGATCGCGGCGGCGTGCGGCGGTTCGGAGCGGGAGCCGGGGGCGGTGTACCTGCTTCGCATCGACGGCGGCATCGGCCCCATCACGGAGCGCTACCTGGACCGCGCCATGGACGAGGCGGAGGAGTCGGGGGCGCGGCTCATCGTCATCGGCATGGACACGCCCGGCGGCTTCAGCTCCTCCATGCGCGAGATCGTGCAGCGCATCGAGGCGGCGGACGTGCCCGTGGCCGTCTACGTCTCGCCCTGGGGGGCGCGCGCGGCGAGCGCGGGCACCTTCATCACCATGGCCGCGCACGTGGCCGTCATGGCCCCCAACACCTCCATCGGCGCGGCCTCCGCCGTGAACGCCGACGGCAGCGACATCGAGGGCGACCTCGGGCGCAAGGTGGAGAACGACTCCGTCAGCTTCATCCGCGGCATCGCCGAGCTGCGCGGGCGCAACGCCGACTGGGCCGAGCGCGCCGTGCGCCGCGCCGTCTCCGCCACGCAGACCGAGGCGGTCGAGCTGAACGTGGTCGATTTCGCGGCGAGCGACCTCGACGAGCTGCTCGCGCGCATCGAGGGCTCGACCGTGACGCTGCGCCCGGGCGCGACGGTGACGCTCACGGGGCTGCCCGAAGCGGAGCGCGTGACCGCGAACATGACCATCTGGGAGCGCGTGCTGGAGGTGCTGGCCAACCCCACGCTGGCGACCATCCTCATCTCCGTGGGCACGCTGGGGCTCATCTTCGAGCTCTCCAACCCGGGGCTCGTGCTGCCGGGCACGGTGGGCGTGATCGCCATCATCGTGGGCTTCCTCGCGTTCGGCGCGCTGCCCGTGGAGACGGCCGGGCTGGTGCTCATCGGGGCGGCGCTGTTCTTCTTCGCCCTCGAGCTGTTCGTGCCCTCGGGGGGCATCCTCGCGGGGGGCGGGCTGGTGGCGCTCGTGCTGGGCGCCATCATCGCCTTCCGCGACACGCCCACCGAATTCCAGCCCAACCGCATCCTCGTGGGCGTGCTCGGCGTCCTGCTCGTCGTTATGTTCGTTTCGATGGCGGTGGGGCTGACGCGGATGCGGAAGCTGCGCTCGGCCACCGGCACGGAGGCGCTTGTGGGTAGAATGGCGATCGCGCGCACGCCGCTCGCGCCCGACGGCCTCGTCTTCATTGAGGGCGAACGCTGGCGGGCGGAACTGGAGGACGGCGGCGACGCCCCCGAGGGGGAGCGCGTGCGCGTGGTGAGCGCCAGCGGCCTCAGGCTGCTGGTGCGGAAAGAGAAGGAGACGGACCCATGACCATGCAGGATCCCCCGCAGCCGGAGCAGCTGGCGGCCGAACCGCCCAGCAGCCTGCTCGCCCAGATCATCCGCGTCTTCCTGCTGGGGCTGAGCGCGGTGCTGCTGATCCCGCTGCTGCCCTTCCAGATCCGCATCGTGACCGAATACGAGCGCGGCGTCATCTTCCGCCTGGGGCGGCTCACGGGGGCGAAGGGGCCGGGCCTCTTCGTGCTGCTCCCCTTCATCGACCGCATGGTGAAGGTGGACCTGCGCACGATCACGCTGGACGTGCCCTCGCAGGAGGCAATCACGCGCGACAACGTGACCGTGAAGGTGAACGCCGTCGTCTACTTCCGCGTGGTGGAGCCCACCGCCGCGGTCGTGCGCATCCTCGATTTCGTGCGCGCCACCTCGCAGATCTCGCAGACGACGCTGCGCTCGGTCATGGGCCAGACCGACCTCGACGGCCTCCTCTCGCAGCGCGAGGAGGTGAACCAGGAGCTGCAGACGATCATCGACGACGAGACCGAGCCCTGGGGCATCAAGGTCAGCACCGTCGAGGTGAAGGACGTGGAGCTGCCGCCCACCATGCAGCGGGCGATGGCGGCGCAGGCCGAGGCCGAACGCGACCGGCGCGCCAAGATCATCGCCGCCGACGGCGAGTTCCAGGCCAGCGAACGGCTGCGCGAGGCCGCCGAGGTGATGGCCCGCGAGCCCATCACCCTCCAGCTGCGCTACCTACAGACGCTCTCCGAAATCTCCGTCGAGAACAACTCGACGATCGTCTTCCCCCTGCCCATGGACCTGATCCGCATGTTCCTCGACGAGGGGGACGGCGGGGACGGCGACGAGGACGCCTAGGCCCCGTTCGCGCGCAGCGTAACATCGGCGGCGAGCACCGCGAGGCGCTCGCCGCCGTCGCGCTCCACCACCAGCGCGCCATCGGGCGCGACGGCCACCGCGCGCGCCTCCCAGGCCCCGTCCGCGTCCGCGATCACGACGGCGCGCCCCAGCACGAGGCTGCGTTCGCGGTAGGCGTCGACGAGCGCGGCCTCGGGCAGGGCGAGCGCCGCCTCCAACTCCTCGCAGAAACGCGCCAGCAGCGGCTCGCGCGCGACCTCGCGTCCGAGCTCGCGGGCGAGGCTGGTGGCGGTCCCGCGCAGGGCCGGATCGGCGGTGGGGTCGGCGTTCACGTTGACGCCCACGCCCACGCGCGCGACGAGGCCCGCGGGGCCGCTCTCGCCGTCGATGAGCACGCCCGCCAGCTTGCGCCCGCCGACGAGCACGTCGTTCGGCCATTTCACGCCCGCGTCCACGCCCTCGCACGCGCAGGCGCGGCAGACGGCCAGCGGCACGGCCAGCGGCAGGCGCGCGTGGGCCTCGCGCGGGAGGCGCAGCACGAGGGTGGCGTAGAGGCTGCCGCCGGGCGGGCTGAAGAAGCCGCGCCCGCGCCGCCCGCGCCCCGCGGTCTGCGCCTCGGCGAGCACGATCGTGCCGTGGGGCGCGCCCGCCGCCGCGGCCTCGCGCGCGAGGTCCATGGTCGAGGGCGTCTCGCGCACGCAGCGCAGGTCGCGCCCGATGGCGGCGGCGCGCAGGAGGGCGGCGAAGCGGTCGGCGTCGAAGGGGAGCGTCATGGTTCGGCGGCGCACGGGGACGAAAAAGGGGCCCGGCGGCGGATCGCCGCGCGGGCCCCGTACGTAGCGCAACGCACCCCGTCTAGGAGGCGCTCACCTCCCGCGCGGGATCGAGCTGGCTACAACTATGGTCGTCCATGCGCACCACCTCCTTTCTTGCCGCCCACGATACCGCCCCGCCCGCGCAAGCGCCAGCGCCGCATCGTAGCCGCGTGCTACCATGCCGCCGAGGGGAACGCTATGGAAGCGGCCGAGCCCGGAGGGGATACCGACGACATCCCGTCCTCCCAAGCCTACTTCTGGACGACCGGGTGGCAGCGCTGGGAGCGGCAGGCCGACCTTGACCGGATGGTTGGCGACTACTACGAGCCCGAGGACGTTGACGACCTCATCGACTGGTTGAATGCCGACGACTAGACGAAGTCTGGCTGCGGAACAACTGCACGCACGACCAGGTCTACCGCCGCCCGGCCTGAGCGTTCGCGCCCGTGGCGGCGGCCCGCTATCCTGTGGGGAACGTTCGCGGCGGCTGGCGTTCGCGCCAAATCCATGCGTCGCGCGGAAGGGGGCGGACCGTTGGTTACGCCCGTCACGATGAAGCAGCTGCTGGAGGCGGGGGTCCACTTCGGCCACCAGACGCGGCGCTGGAACCCGAAGATGCGACATTTCATCTTCACCGAGCGCAATGGCATCCACATCATCGACCTGCAGCAGACGGTCACGCGCCTGGACGAGGCCATCGGCTTCGTGCGCGAGGTGGTCGCCGGGGGCAACGACGTGCTCATCATCGGCACGAAGAAGCAGGCCCGCGAGACGGTCGAGCTGGAGGCGCAGCGCGCCGCTCTCCCCTATGTCAACAACCGCTGGCTCGGCGGCACGCTCACCAATTTCCGCACCATCCAGTCGCGCATCCGCCACCTGCGCGACCTGGAGGAGCGCACGGCGCGCGGCGAGTTCGCGAGGCGCGCCAAGAAGGAGCAGCTCGACATCGCCAACGAGATCGAGCGGCTGAACCGCTACTTCGGCGGCATCAAGCAGCTCGACCGCCTGCCCGGCGCGGTCTTCGTCATCGACACCATGAAGGAAGCCATCGCCGTGGCCGAATGCGACCGGCTGGGCGTGCCCATCGTCTCGCTGGTCGATACGAACTGCGACCCCGACCCGATCGCCTACCCCATCCCCAGCAACGACGACGCCATCCGCGCGATCAAGCTGATTCTGGGCAAGATCGCGGACGGCGCCATCGAGGGCCGCGCGGCGCGCGAGGCCGGCGCCGGCGCGGGCGCCTACAGCGAGGAGCTGGCGCGCATCGCGGCGGCGGAGGCGGAGGCCGTTCCGCCCGCCGCCCCGCCGGAGGAAGCCGCGCCCGCGCCCGCCGATGCGGCGCAGCTGGCGGCGCTGGCCGCCAGCGTGAACGCCCCCCCGCGAGAGGAGCGGACCGCTGGCTGAGATCACGACCGCGATGGTGAAGGAACTGCGCGACCGCAGCGGCGCGGGCGTGATGGACGCCAAGCGCGCCCTCGACGAGGCGGGCGGCGACATGGAGCGGGCGGCGGGCGTGCTGCGCGAGCGGGGGCTGGCCGCCGCCGCCAGCCGCGCCGAACGCGAAACCAGCCAGGGCGTCGTCGACACCTACATCCACGCGGGCGGCCGCATCGGCGCGCTCGTGGAGGTGAACTGCGAGACCGACTTCGTGGCCAAGACCGACGAGTTCCGCACGCTCGTGCACGAGGTGGCCATGCAGGTGGCGGCCATGGACCCCGCCGTGGTCGCGCCCGCGGACCGCGCCGAACGGCCCGAGCTGGAGGGCGCGGACGAGGAGGTCGCGCTGCTCAGCCAGCCGTGGGTGAAGGACGGCTCGAAGACGGTCGGCGAGCTGGTGCGCGACGCGGTGGCGAAGACGGGCGAGAACATCCGCGTGCGGCGCTTCGCCCGCTTCGAGCTGGGCGGCTGAGGACGCCGTGAGCGGGCCCTGCCGGCGCGCGCTCGTCAAGCTCAGCGGCGAGGCCCTCATGGGGGACCGCGAGTTCGGCATCGACGCGGACGCCATCTCCGGCCTGGCGGGGCAGATCGCGCGCGCCTCGCGCGCAGGCGTCGAGATCGCCATCGTGGTGGGCGGCGGCAACTTCTGGCGCGGCCAGGCCGCCGCCGAGACCGGCATGGACCGCGCCACCGCCGACTACGCGGGCATGTTGAGCACCATGATGAACGCCCTCGCCCTGCAGGACGCGCTGGAGCACGCGGGCGCGGAGGTGCGTACGCAAACGGCCCTGCCCATGGCCCAGATCGCCGAGCCCTACACCCGCCGCCGCGCCATCCGCCACCTCGAGAAGGGCCGCGTGGTCGTGTTCGCGGCGGGCACCGGCAACCCCTTCATGACCACCGACACGGCCGCCGCCCTGCGCGCCATCGAGGTCGAGTGCGAGACGCTGCTGATGGCCAAGAGCGGCGTGGACGGCGTCTACGACGCCGACCCTGCGACGACGCCCGACGCCACGCGCTTCGAGCATCTGAGCCATCTGGAGGCCCTCCAGCGGCGGCTGGGGGTGATGGACGGCACCGCCCTCAGCCTCTGCATGGAGCACGAACTGCCCATCGTGGTGTTCGACGTGCGCGCGCCGGAGGGCATCGCGCGCGCGCTCCGCGGCGAACGCATCGGCACGCTGGTGAGCGCGCGCGCGCCCGCCGAGCCCGTGCGGGCGCGCTAGGCCATGGCCGACGCGGACGAGACCCTGCTGGACGCGGAGGAGCGCATGGACGGGGCCGTGGAGGCCTTCCGGCGCGAACTGACCGGCCTGCGCACGGGCCGCGCCCATCCCAGCCTGATCGAGGGGCTGGCGGTGGAGCACTACGGCCAGACGCAGCCCCTCAACCAGCTCGGCGCCATCAACGCCCCGGAGGCGCGCCTGCTCACCGTGCAGGTGTGGGACGCGGGCGCCGTGCGGGCCGTGGTGAAGGCCATCCAGACCTCCGACCTGGGCCTCAACCCGGCCGTGGACGGGCAGCTCATCCGCCTGCCCATCCCCCAGCTGACGGAGGAGCGCCGCCGCGAATTCGTGCGCCTGCTCCACCAGAAGACGGAGGACGCGCGCGTGGCCGTGCGCAACGTGCGCCGCCACGCCCACGACGACCTGCGCAAGGGCGAGCGCGCGGGCGACCTCACGCGGGACGACCTGCGCCAGTACGAGCACGACCTGCAGGAGCTGACCGACGCGCACGTGCGCCTCATCGACGAGGAGGCGAAGCGCAAGGAGGAGGACCTGCTTGCCGTCTAGGGCGCGGGCGGAGGGCGCGGACGCGGGACCGGCGCCCGCGCCGGAGCGGGGCGGCGATCGCATCTCGCCGCTGACGGGCGGGCGCGTGCCCGGCCACGTGGCCATCATCATGGACGGCAACGGGCGCTGGGCCACGGAACGGGGCCTGCCGCGCACCGCCGGCCACCACGCGGGCGCGGAGAACATCCGGCGGCTGGTCGAGCGCTTCGCCGAGCACGGCGTGCGCTACGTCACTCTCTTCGCCTTCTCCACGGAGAACTGGAACCGCCCGCACAGCGAGGTCTCCGTCATCTTCCGGCTGGTCGAGCGCTTCCTCCAGCGGGAACTGGAGCACCTGCGGCGGAACAACGTGCGCCTGCGCCATTTCGGCCGCCTCGAACGGCTGCCGACGAACCTGCGGCGGCGCGTGGAGGAGGCCATCGCGCTCACCCGCGACAACGACCGCCTGATGCTGAACGTGTGCTTCAGCTACGGCGGGCGGGACGAGATCGTGACGGCCATGCGGCGCATCGCCGAGGCGGGCATCGCCCCCGACGCCATCGACGAGGCCACCGTCTCCGCCCACCTCTTCACGGGCGGCCTGCCCGACCCCGACCTCGTGATCCGCACGGCGGGCGAGCAGCGCATCTCCAACTTCCTGCTCTGGCAAAGCGCCTACGCCGAGCTCTACTTCACCTCCGCCTGCTGGCCCGATTTCGGGCGCGAGGACATCGACCTGGCGCTGGTCGAATACGGACGCCGCAAGCGCAAGTTCGGCGCGCTCCCGCCCGAGGATCTCGACGCCTTCGGAAGCGACTAGGCGGCCGGGGCGCGCGCCCCGCAACCTCACGCTGCGTCTGGCCACGGCGGCGGTGGGCGTGCCCGCCCTGCTGGCCGTGATCGCGCTCGGCGGCTGGACCTTCGCCATCGTGGCGGGCCTCATCGCCCTCGGCGCGACGGCGGAGTTCGCCCGCGTCTGGCTCGCGCCCGACCGCCCCTGGCGCACGCTGGCCCCGCTCGCCCCCATGCTGTGCGCCCCCGCCGTCGTGGTGGCGGGCGCGCACGCCAGCGAACGCTTCCTGCTGGCGGGGGCCGTGCTCGCCCTCCTCTTCCTGGCGGCGGGCCACCTCCGCACCGACGCCTTCGGCCCGCGCAAGACGCTGCGCGTCATGGGCTGGGCCATCGTCTACCCGGGCATCGTCTTCGCGACGGTGGTGCTCACGCGCGATCTGGAGCAGGGCCGCGACTGGCTGCTGCTGCTGGTGCTGACGACCTTCACGGTGGACACCGGGGCGTACGCCACGGGCTCGCTCATCGGACGGCGCCCGCTCGCGCCCGCCATCAGCCCGCGCAAGACGCTGGAGGGCGCGCTGGGCGGGCTGGCGGGGGGGCTGCTGGCCGTGGGCGTGCTCGCGCCGCTGCTCGGCCTCGGGCTCAACGCGGGCGCCATCGTCGCGCTCGGCCTCGGCCTGGGCGTGGCCGCGCAGGCGGGCGACCTGCTCGAAAGCTGGATGAAGCGCCGCGCGGGCGTGAAGGACTCGTCCGGGCTGCTGCCCGGCCACGGCGGCCTGCTCGACCGGCTCGATTCCATCGCGGGCGTGGCCCCGGTCGTCTATCTGGTCGCCAATTTCGGCTGAGCGGGCGCGCCGTCCGTTCTTCCGCGATACTGGGGGACATGCCGGACGAAGCGCCGCCGCGCAGCGCATTCGCCGCCTTCGCGGGGGACGGCGAGGGCCTGCCCCTGCTCCTGCGGGGGCGCGTGCTGGCGGGCATCGCCATCGCCTGCGTCGCGCTCGTGGTGGGCTACTTCGCCGCCGCCGACGCCTTCGGCCTCTCCCTCAGCATCGACGCCGAGGGGCTGCAGGACTGGGTGGGCCGCTGGGGTCCGTGGGGACCGGTCGCGTTCGTGGCCGTGATGGGCCTCTCCGTGCTCTTCGCGCCCATCCCCAACGCGCCCATCTTCTTCGCCGCGGGGCTGATCTGGGGGCCCGTGCTGGGCACCGTCTACTGCCTCGCGGGGCTGCTCTGGGGATCGGCGGCGGCCTTCCACGTGGCGCGGCGGCTGGGACGGCGGCACCTGCCGCGGCTCGTGGGCGCGAAAACCGCCGCGCGCATGGACGGCCTCACGCTGCGCATGGGCGGGCAGCTCATCTTCTGGGCGCGCATGGTGCCCATCGTCAACTTCGACTGGATCAGCTTCCTCGCCGGGCTCACGGCCATCGGCTTCTGGCGCTTCTTCATCTTCAGCGGGCTGGGCATGGTCATCCCTACGGCCGTGGCCGTGGCCGCGGGCGACAGCCTCGGGCGCGACTTCCGCCTCACCCTCGCCATCGGCGGCGGCTGGCTGGCGGGCGTGCTCCTCAGCGCCCTCTACTTCTGGTGGCGGCAACGGCGCGACGGTCCCGCGGAGGAAGCCGCCGGCGACGACGATGAATCCGACGAGGCCCGCGAACCGGCGACGGCGGAACCGGCCGGCTCCTGACGGATCAGGTGAAGCGGCTCGGCAGCGGCTCCCGCCACGGCGGCAGCGCCACCTCGTGGCCGAGCCAGATGCCGATGTTCTCGCCCGTGCGCCCCTCCGGCCCCTCGCACAGGAGGTCGACGAGCAGCCCCCCGATCTGTTCGGGCCGCATCCAGCGCTCAAGCAGCTCCGGCGGCGGCTCCTGGCCGAGCGCGCCGCGGATCATGTTCGAGTCGGTGGCGTCCATGCACAGGGCGTTCACGCGCACGCCGTGGGGCGCGAGCACGCGCGCCCATGCCTGCGTGAAGCCGTTGATGCCCCACTTGGTGGCATCGTACACGTCCATGCGCGTGCCGCCGCCGGTCGAGTAGCCGGGCGGCGGGTGGATGTGGTCCGTGGCCACGCTGACGATGTGGCCGCCGCCCATTTCGGCCATGTGCGGGGCGACGGCGCGCCCGCAGAGGAACACGCCGCGCAGGTTGACGGCCACGAGCGCCTCGAAGTCGTCGAGCGCCTTGTCCCACGGGTCGAGCGGCGAGGTGGCGCGCCACACCCCCGCGTTGGCCACCATCGCGTCGATGCGCCCGAAGCGGGCGACGGCGGCGTCCACGAAGCGCCGCACGTCGGCGGCGACGGACACGTCGGCCTCGACGGCGAGGACGCGCGCGCCCTCCCCCTCCAGTTCGGCGGCGAGCGCGTGGACGGCGGGATCGACGTCGCAAAGCGCCAGCGCCGCGCCCTCGGCGGCGAGCGCGCGCGCCATGCCCGCGCCGATGCCGTGGGCGGCCCCGGTGACGGCGG
This sequence comes from Tepidiformaceae bacterium, assembly GCA_958295975.1. Classification (GTDB taxonomy): domain Bacteria; phylum Chloroflexota; class Dehalococcoidia; order Tepidiformales; family Tepidiformaceae; genus UBA2991. Next base: position 2,300,445 of record OY282446.1, read on the forward strand.
CGGTGGTTCCCCCGAGCCTGTTCATGCGCGACATTCTAGCGCCCGCGCGGGCGGTTGGCGGAGAGGGTGGGATTCGAACCCACGGTGGCTCGCTGGGCCACGACCGCGTTCAAAACGGTTCCCTTCAGCCGCTCGGGCACCTCTCCGCTGCCCCAATTGTAGCCGGGGAGCGCGCGGCGGCGCGCCTTGACGGAGCGCGCCCGCGCCGCCACAATCGGGGCCGTCCCGCATCCCGCTCCACGAGCCGCCGGAAGGATCCGCGTTGCCAACCTACGAGTACCGCTGCGATTCCTGCAGGCGCCGCTACGAACGGCGCGAAAGCTTCTCCGCCCCCGCCAGCCACGCCTGCCAGCGCTGCAAGCGGGGCACGGCCACGCGCATCCTGCACGCGCCCACGGTCGTCTTCAAGGGCAGCGGCTTCTACGTGAACGACAGCAGGAAGTCGCAGGAGAGCTCCTCGTCGGGCGACTCCTCCGGGGACTCCGAGGACTCCGGGAAGTCCGGGAAGTCCCCGAAATCCCTGAAGTCCGACAAAGACTCGAAGCCGTCGGGCGAGAAGGCGAGCGCCAAGAGCGCCGCGAAGAGCTAGCCGCCGCGTGCGCGCGCTCGTGCAGCGCGTGAGCCGCGCCAGCGTGCGCGTGGCGGGCGAGACCGTCGGGGCCATTGACGGCGGCCTCCTCATCCTGCTCGGCGTGACCCACGACGACGGCGAGGAGACCGCCGAGGCGCTCGCGCGCAAGGCGCTGGGCCTGCGCGTCTTCGACGACGGCGAGGGGCGCATGAACCGCGACCTCGCGCAGGCGGGCGGCGCCGTCCTCTGCGTGAGCCAGTTCACGCTCTACGGGGACGCGCGGCGCGGGCGGCGGCCATCCTTCACGGAGGCGGCGGAGGCGGCCCTCGCCGAGCGCCTGTGGGAGCGCTTCTGCGCCGCCATCGAGCGCGCGGGCGTGCGTTGCGCGCGCGGACGCTTCGGCGCGCGCATGGCCGTGGAGAGCGTGAACGACGGCCCCGTCACGCTGCTGCTCGACAGCGCCGACCTTCGCGCTTGACCGCAACGGCAGCGGCGGGGAGCGTAGGCCCATGACGCCGCCGACGCGCATGAGCCGCTACTTCCTGCGAACGCTGCGCGAGGCCCCCGCGGAGGCGGAGCTGCCCGGCCACCGGCTGCTGCTGCGCGCGGGGCTGGCCGCGCCGCTGGCCGCCGGGCTCTACAGCTTCACGCCCCTGGGCTGGCGCGCCATGCGGCGCATCGAGACGCTCATCCGCGAGGAGATGGACGCCGCGGGAGCGCACGAGCTGCGCCTGCCCGCCCTCCATCCGCTGGAGCTGTGGGAGGAATCGGGGCGCGCGCAGGCCTTCGGGGGCGCGCTCTTCCGCCTCGCCGACCGCCGCCAGCGCGGCTTCGTGCTCGCGCCCACGCACGAGGAGGCGGTGAGCATGCTCGCCGCCTCGCACATCCAGAGCTACCGCGAGCTGCCCGTCACGCTCTACCAGATCCAGCAGAAGTTCCGCGACGAGCCGCGGCCCCGCGGGGGCCTCCTGCGGCTGCGCGAATTCGGCATGAAGGACGCCTACAGCTTCGACGCCGGCTGGGAGTCGCTCGACCGCTCCTACCTCGCCATGTTCCGCGCCTACGAGCGCATCTTCGCGCGCGCGGGCGTGCCCGTGGTCGCGGTCGAGGCCGATTCCGGGGCCATCGGCGGGAAGGACAGCCAGGAGTTCATCCACCTGAACGAGCGCGGCGAGGACGAAGCCCTGCTCTGCCCGGCCTGCGGCTACGCGGCCAACGCGGAGAAGGCGGAGTTCCGCGCGGACCCGCCCGTCGCCGCCGATCCCGCCCCCGTCGAGCGCGTGGAGACGCCGGGCGTGGGCACCATCGCGGCGCTCGCCCAGTTCCTCGGCATCGAGGCGCGCCAGACGGCCAAGGCCGTGTTCCTCGTCGCCGACGGCGAGCCCCTGTTCGTCGCCATCCGCGGCGACCTCGAGGTGAACGAGACGAAGCTGCGAAACCTGCTGGGCGCGGCGACGCTCGAGCCGATGGACGACGAGGCCGTCGCGCGCGCCGGGCTGGTGGCGGGATCCGCCGGGCCGCTGGGCCTCGCGGGCGTGCGCGTGGTGGCGGACGAGAGCGTCGCGGGCGCGCCCGGCCTCGTGGCCGGGGCCAACGAACGCGGCGTCCACCTTCGCAACCTCGCCCACGGGCGCGACTGGACCGCCGACGCGGTCGGCGACGTCGCCCTCGCGCGCGCGGGGCTGGGCTGCCCGCGCTGCGCGGAAGGGCGGCTGGAGGCGCGCGCGGGCATGGAGCTCGGCCACGTGTTCAAGCTCGGCGCGCGCTACGCGGAGACGCTGGGCGTGCGCTACCTCGACGACGCGGGCGCGCGCCATCACCCCGTCATGGGCTGCTACGGCATCGGCGTCGACCGCCTGCTGGCCGCCGTGATCGAGGCCAACCACGACGAGGGCGGCATCGTCTGGCCCGCCACGGTCGCGCCCTTCGACGCGCACGTGGTGGCGCTCGGCAGCGACCGGCCGGAGGTGGCGGAGGCGCTGGCCGCGCTGGAGGCGGCGCTCGAGGCCGCGGGCCTGGAGGCGCTCGTGGACGACCGCGACGAATCGCCCGGGGCCAAGTTCGCGGACGCCGATCTGCTGGGCATGCCCGTGCGCCTGACCGTCAGCCCGCGCGCCCTCGGACGGGGCGGCGTCGAGCTGAAGCCGCGCGCGGGCGGCGACGCCGTCGTGGTCCCGCTGGAGGAAGCCGTGGCGCGCGTGCGCGAGACGGCGGGCGGCTGAGGCCGCGCCTTGCCACTGGCGGGCGCGCTTCCTACGATGATGGCGCGCTGAGGTAGCTCAGTCGGTAGAGCACTGCGCTGAAAACGCAGGTGTCCCCAGTTCGATTCTGGGCCTCAGCACCACTACTCCCAGGCGCCCGTCCAGTTCGGGTCGCGCTTCTCGGCGAAGGCGCGCGGCCCCTCCACGGCGTCCGGCGACTGGCGGCGGCGCATCTCCCACGGGAAGACGGAGCGGGAGGCGTCGGGCAGCGCCAGGTGGAGCGCGCGCATGGCCGTCTCCTTGGTGGAGCGCACGGAGAGGGGGGCGCAGCCGAGGATGTCGGCCACCCAGCCCTCGACCGCCTCGTCCAGCCCCTCGCGGGGGACCACCTCGTTCACGAGGCCGAGCTCGTAGGCGCGCCGGGCGGTCATGTGGCGGCCCGTGAGCATGTGCCCCATGACGGCCTTGAGCGGCCCCTGGCGGGGCAGGCGGTGCACGCCGTTGGCCCCGGCGATAAGGCCCACGCGCGGCTCCGTGAGGCCGAAGCGCGCGTGTTCGGCGGCGACCACGATGTCGCAGGCCAGCGCCATCTCGAAGCCGCCGCCGAGGGCGTAGCCGTTCACGCGCGCGATCAGCGGCTTGAACAGGTCGAAGCGGCTGGTGAGGCCGCCGAAGCCGGTGGACGGCCACGCCAGCCGCGGACGTTCGGAAGCGGGCAGGCGCGACTGCTGGGCGGTGAACTTGAGGTCGTTGCCGGCGCTGAAGGCGCGCTCCCCCTCGCCCGTGAAGACGGCCACCCAGAGGTCGTCGTCCGCGGCGAAGTCGTCCCAGACCTCGTGCAGTTCGAGGTTGGCGTGCACGTGCAGCGAGTTCATGACCTCGGGGCGGGTGATGGTGACGTAGGCGACGCGGCCCTTCTTCTCGTAGCGGCAGAACTCCACGGGGGCGACCTCCGGATGGTGAGGGGCACTCTACCGCGCCCGCGCCTCCCGCGCGCGGCTAGACTGGAGGCATGGCGTCGCTGCTCGTCGGGCTCGTGCTCCTGCCCTTCTTCGTCTGGTCGTGGATCAAGCGCGGCGCCGATGAGGACGCGGCGGCGGCGCTCTCCATCGCGGCCTGGATCGCGATCGGCGCGAGCGCCGCCGCCGCCCTCTGGTACGCGCTGGGCTGAGGGCGCTGGCCCGCGCCCCGCGTCCGCGCGAGAATGGGCGGCATGATCGCCGCCGGAAGGCCCGTGCCGCGAAACGTGATCGCCCGCTTGCCGGAGGAAGCCCGCCCCGATCGCGTCCGCCCGCCGGAGGCCGCGGCGTGCTGAAGGCCCCCATCTCGCCGTACGTGGTGGCCGGGCGCATCCTCGCCATCATCGGCATGTCGTTCTTCGCCGCCGCGGGCATCCTCTTCTTCCTCGGGGGCTTCTGGCTGTGGGGAGCGCTGGCGCTGCTCGGCGCGATCCCCTTCTTCGCGCTCATCGTGGCGGTGGAGCGCCATTCGACCAAACACGGGTTGATCGGCCCTGAGCCCGACCTGCCGCACGCTGACGACTAGGGCGGGCGGAGCGCTCGTCGCGCTCTGCGCCATCGCGCTGCTGGCGGCGTGCGGGGGCGGCGGGCCGCAGCCGCTCGCCAGCCGCTCCTGCCAGGCGGACAACCTGCCGGAAACGTTCGAGCGGCTCGCCTTCGGCAACCTCGCGCGCGGCGACCTCGGACGCCAGGCCGGAGCGGCGGCGCTGGCGGACGCGGAGGGCGGCTACTTCGCCTTCTGGAAGGAGCGCATCAGCGACCCCGGCGACGAGACCGCCCGCGAGCTGGTCTGCCAGATCATCGCCTTCGGCGACGCCGCCCGGGCGTCCCGCTTCGCCGCCGCCCTGCGCCCCGACCGCGAGTCGCTGGGCTCGACCGCGGCGGGCGTCCCCATCGCCGCGCACGCGACGGTCCGCGAGGTCGCGCCGCCGGACGCGGGGCCGGAGGGGGCGCGCGCCTTCCGGCTGGAGGAGCGCGGCGCGCTCGTGCGCCACGCCGTCGTGGCCGCGGACGGGCGCTTCGTGCTGAGCGTGCACCTCAGCGGCGAGCCGGAGGCGGAGATGCTCGCGCGGGCCGCCGCCATCCTCGCCTCGATGGCCCGCTGACGCTCAGGACGGCGCGACCAGTACGTTGGTGTCAACGACATCAGCACTCAGGGACGCTCGTCGCTGTAGATCTCTTCACGACTCAGCGCGCGCTCAGCCTCCGGCCCCCACGGGCCGAAATCGTGCGGCGGCAGGATTTCGTCGATGCGCTTGCGCGTGGGCTTGCGCGCGTCGCCTTCGGGCGGCGCGGGCGGGGTCTTGCGGGACGAGGGCGCGGTCATGGGCCTGCCTCCGCCGACAGCGTAGCACGGTCAGTTCCCGCCAGCGCCCTCGCCTTCGTCCGCGTCCGGCTCGGCCTCCGTGTCCGGCTCGTCCTCCGCATCCGGCTCGGGCTCGCCATCGTCCGCGGGCGGGGCGTCGGGGCGCGGCGTGCGCGCGATCATGACCGACTCCATGACGTCGCCCACCTCAATGGCGAGCACGACGTCCATGCCCTCGACCACGCGCCCGAAGGGGTAGAAGGCGTCGGGGTTGCCAGCGTCGAAATCGAGCGCGGGGTTGTCCTTCAGGTTGATGAAGAACTGGCTGCCGAAGACGCCCTGTCCCGACACCTTGGCCATGGAGAGCGCGCCGAACTCGTTCCGCAGCTCGTTCGGCTCGTCGGCGGTCTGGTAGCCGGGGCCGCCCAGGCCCGTGCCCAGCGGATCGCCGCCCTGCACCACGAAACCCGGCTCGACGCGATGGAAGGCGATGCCGTCGAAGTACCCCCGCTCGGCGAGGAAGACGAAGCTGTTGACCGTGTTCGGGGCGACATCGGCGAACAGCTCGATGACGATCTCGCCCTTCGCCGTGGCGATGGTGGCGGCGTAGGTCTCGGCGACGGCATCGACCACCAGCTCGGCGGCGGCGAAGACGCGCGGGTTGGGCGTGGCGGTGGCGGTACCGGCGCCGTCCGTGGCCGCGGCCGTCGTGGCGACGGCGGGTTCGGGTTCGAGGTCGGGGGGCTGCGGATCGCGCTGGAAGACGCTGAGCGTGATGCCGCCCGCCATGGCGATCACGCCCACGACGACGAAGGCGATGAGCGCGACCTTGCCCGTGAACAGGTTCATGGGGAAGCCGGGCTTGTAGCCCTCTTCCTGGCCGCCGCTGCGGTAGCGCCGCTGGCGCTGCGGCTGTTGCCCACGATGCTGTTGCTGGCGCTGGCGCCGCCGGTTGCCGGGCACGCCGCCTCCTCGTACGCGGCGCGTCCGCCGCCGCTCCCGCGAGTATACGAATGCGCCCCGTAGGCGAAACCGGCGCGGTCAGGGGCGCGCGTGGCCGAGGCGGGCCAGCTCCTCGCGCGTCACCTCGCGGTCGTCCCAGGGGATGGATTCGCCGCCGAGTTCGATGGAGCGCTCGTGCCCCTTGCCGCAGATGACGACGAGGTCGCCCTCCCCGGCGCGGGCGAGGGCGGCGGCGATGGCCTCGCGGCGGTCCTCGATTTCGAGGAAGTCGCGCCCGCGCTGGCGGCCCGCGTCCTCGGCGTGCCTGCCGATTTCGCGCACGATGCGGGCGGGGTCCTCGCCGCGCGGATCCTCGTTCGTGAACACGGCGAAATCGGCGCCCTCGGCGGCGGCGCGCCCCACGCCGAAGCGGCGGCCGGGGTCGCGCTCGCCCGCCGCGCCCACCACGATCAGCAGCCGCCGCCCGGCCAGCTCGCGCAGGACCGCCAGCACCTTGCGCACGGCGTCGCCCGTGTGGGCGTAATCGACGACCACGTCGAAGGGCTGGCCCTCGTCGATGCGCTCCATGCGGCCGGGCACGCCCGGGCAGGCGGCGAGGCCGCGCGCGATGGCGTCGGGGGCCACGCCCGCGGCGCTGGCGACGGCGGCGGCGGCGAGGGCGTTGGCCACGTTGAAGAGCGCGGGCAGGCGTATCTCCGCGCCCACCTCCGCGCCGGGCAGGCGCAGGCGGAAGCGGCTGCCGCTCGCGCCCAGCTCGATGGCGCGCGCCGTCACCTCCGCGTCCGGCGCCTCCAGCCCGTAGCGGACGGCCCGCTGGCCGGTGAGGCCGAGCATGAAGCTGGCGGAGGGGTCGTCGGCGTTGACGACGGCGGCTTTCGCCAGCCCCGAGGCGGGCGGCGGCGTCCCGTCCAGCGCGGCGAACAGCCGCCCCTTCGCCTCGCGGTAGGCCTCGAAGCTCTCGTGGAAATCGAGGTGATCGCCGGTCACGTTCGTGAACGCGGCGATGGCGAAGGGGACCTCGTCGAGGCGGTGGAGGGCCAGCCCGTGGCTCGTCGCCTCGACCACGGCGTAGTCGCAGCCCCCATCGACCATCGCGCGCAGGAGGCGCTGCACCTGGGGCGCTTCCGGCGTCGTCATGCGCGCCGTGTGTCCGGCGATGTCCGTGCCGGGCACGTAGGCGTCCACGGTGCCGAGACGGCCCGCGCGCGCGCCGGAGGCTTCAAGGATCGAGGTCAGCAGGTGCGAGGTGGTCGTCTTGCCGTCCGTGCCGGTGACGCCGATGACGGTGAGCTCGCGGCCGGGGTGGCCGTGGAAGACGGCGGCGGCGCGCGCCAGCGAGGCGCGCGCATCGTCCACGGCCACGATGGGGGCGTCGCCGGGAAGGTGCCGCCAGGCGCCGCGCCTGCCGCGCTCGACGACCACGGCGGCGGCGCCCGCCTCCAGGGCGTCGGCGAGGAAGGCGTGGCCGTCCACCGTGAAGCCGGGCACGGCCACGAAGAGGGCCCCCGGCGCGACGCGGCGCGAGTCGTGTTCGACGCTCTCGACGACGGCGTCGCCGCCGCCCCGCACCAGCTCCGCGCCGGGCATCTCGGCGACGAGCGAGGCCAGCACGCGCGCGCTCACGGGGCGCCCCCCGCATGGCGCGGCGGCAGCGTGCGGCAGACGTCGAGGAAGTTCGTGAGGATGCGCGCGGTCGCGCCCCAGATCAGGTGATCGCCCCAGCGGTAGGAGGGCAGCGCGACGCGGCGGCCATCGATTTCGCGCACGTCGTCCGCGAAGTTGGCGGGGTCGGCGAGGTGGGCGACGGGCACCTCCAGCAGCGCCGCCACTTCGCGCGGCGCGTGGCGGAAGCGGTAGGGCCAGTCGCGCAGCCAGCCCACGAAGGGCCGCACGCGGAAGTCGCTGATCGTCCAGATTTCGTCCAGCTCGCCCAGCAGGTCCACGTCGGCGGGGGCCACGCCCACCTCCTCGTGCGTTTCGCGCAGGGCGGTGGCGGCGGCGCTGGCGTCGCCCGCGTCGCGCGCCCCGCCGGGGAAGCTGATCTGGCCCTTATGGTGCTCGACCTGCTGCGAGCGCTGCTGGAAGAGGCAGTGCACGCCGTCAGCCCGCTCGTAGAGGAGCAGCAGGACGGCCGCCGGTTTGGCCCCAAGACGGTCGCTGCGGCCCGGCTCGTAGGCGGCGAGCGCTTCCCGCAGCTGCTCCCTGATGGCGGTCCCGATCGCGGGCGGCGGCGTCATGGCGGTGACCCGCGGGGAATGGTCACGGCGCGCGCGCGGCCTGTCAATCGCGGCCCCGCGCGCCGCCCTCAGAGGGCGCCCTTCGTGGAGGGCAGGCCCCCGGCGCGGCGGGGATCGATGCGCGTGGCCGCGTCGAGCGCGCGGGCGAGCGCCTTGAAGCACGCCTCCGCCTTGTGGTGGTCGTTCACGCCCGCGAGCGCACGCACGTGCAGGTTCGCGCCCAGCGCCACGGCGAACGATTCGAGGAAGTGCGCGGGCAGGTCGGCGGGCAGCTCGCCCAGCGTGCGCCCCAGCAGGCGCAGGTCGAGCTCGGCGTACGGCCGCCCGCCCAGGTCGACGGCGGCGAAGGCGAGCGCCTCGTCGAGGGGCATGTGCGCGGAGCCCGCGCGCACGATGCCGGCCTTGTCCCCCAGCGCCTCGCGGAAGGCCTGGCCCAGCGCCAGACCCGCGTCCTCCACGGTGTGGTGGGCGTCCACGTGCAGGTCGCCCTCCGCCGCGATCTCGAGGTCGAACACGCCGTGGCGGGCGATCTGGGCGAGCATGTGGTCGAGGAAGCCGATGCCGGTGGCCACCTCGAAGCGCCCGGCGCCGTCGAGGTCCACGGTGACGGCGATGGCCGTCTCCGCCGTCTCGCGCCTGACCGTCGCGCGCCGTCCCTCCGTCACGGCGCGACCTCGCGCAGGGCCGCGAGCAGGCGGTCGGTATCGCGCGGACGCCCGGCGCTGATGCGGAGCTTGCCGGCCAGGTCGGGGCGGTCGTAGCGGCGCACGAGCACGCCGCGGCGGCGCAGCCCGGCGGCCACGGCGGCGGCGTCGGCCCCGTGCACGTCGAAGAGCGCGAAATTGGCGTCGGAGGGATGGGGCGTGAGCCAGCCGAGCGCGCCCACCGCCGCCGCCATGCGCTCGCGCTCGGCCACGATGGCGCGCACCGAGGCGAACAGCTCGTCGCGGTGGTCGAGGGCCGCGCGCGCGGCGGCGTCGCCCGCGACGTTCACGTTGTAGGGCTGCTTGATGGCCATCATGCGCTCCACCAGCCCAGCGTGAGCGACGGCGTAGCCCACGCGCAAGCCCGCCAGCCCCGCCCACTTGCTGAAGGTGCGCAGGATCACGAGGTTCCCGTGGCGCTCCAGCAGGGGCACGGCGCTCACGCCCGCGAACTCGGCGTAGGCCTCGTCCACCACCACCAGCGCCTCCAGCGCGCACAGCGCCTCGATCTCGTCGAGGCTGGAGGCGTTGCCCGTGGGGTTGTTGGGGGAAGCGACGAACACGACGCCCGCGCCGTCCGCGACGGCCCCGCGCAGGCCCGCGAGGTCGAGCGCATGGCCCGCGCCGCGCGGCGCCTCGACGTGCCGCGCGCCCGCCACGGCGGCGAGGAAGCCGTACATGCCGAAGGTGGGCGTGGCCGAGGCCACGGCGCGCGGCGAGGCCAGCCGCAGCACGATGTCGATGAGGTCGTCCGCGCCCGCGCCCGCCGCCACCTGCGCGGGGGAGACGCCGAGCCAGGCGGCGATGGCCGCGCGCAGGGCCGTCTGGTCGGGGTCGGGATAGATGCGCGGGTCGGCGGCGGCGATGGCGTCGCGCACGGCGGGCGGCGCGGCGTACGGGTTCTCGTTGGCGTCGAGCTTCACCAATTCGGCCACGGGCACGCCGATCTCCTCCGCCAGCGCCGCCAGCGGTTTCACGGGGGCGTAGCGCGGCAGGCGGTCGGCGTCGGGGCGCAGGAAGCGGCGCGGGTCCACGGCGGGCACGCTAGCGCCCGCGCAGGCGCCGTTCGACGGAGGCGGCGTGCCCGCCCAGCCCCTCGGCGCGGGCGATGACGCGGGCGGCCGCGGCCAGCTCCTCCACCTCCTCCGGGGGCACGTTCACGAGGCTCATGGTCTTGAGGAAGTCGCGCACGCCGAGGGGGGAGCTCCAGCGGGCGCTGCCGCCCGTGGGCATGGTGTGGCTGGGGCCGGCGGTGTAGTCGCCCACCGCCTCGGGCGAGCCCTCGCCGAGGAAGACGCCGCCCGCGTTCCGCACCTTCATCACCCAGGCGGTGGGGTTCTCCACCACGAGGCAGAGGTGTTCGGGGGCGTACTCGTTGGCGAGCTCGATGGCGTGGTCGATGTCGTTCACGAGCACGCAGCCGCCGCGCGTCCCGATGGCCTCGGCGGCGATGCGGGCGCGTTCCAGCCCCCGCAGCTGGCGCGCGACGGCGGCGGCCACGCGCTCCGCCAGGCGGTGCGAGGGCGTGAGCAGGATGGGGCTGGCCAGGCGGTCGTGCTCCGCCTGCGCCAGCAGGTCGGCGGCCACCAGCTCCGCGTCGGCGCTCTCGTCGGCGACGATCATCGTCTCCGTGGGGCCGTAGACGGCGTCGATACCGGTCTCGCCGAACACCTGCTTCTTGGCGAGCGTGACGAACAGGTTGCCCGGCCCGCACACCTTGTCCACGCGCGGAACCGTCTCCGTGCCCCACGCGAAGGCCGCCACGGCCTGCGCGCCGCCCATCTTGAAGACGCCGTCCACGCCCGCCAGTTCGGCGGCCACGAGCTTGACCGGCGGCACGGAGCCGTCGGGCAGGACGGGACCGGCCACGAACACCTCCTCGACGCCCGCCACGCGCGCGGGGATGGCGCACATGAGCACCGTGCTGGGCAGCGGCGCGGCGCTACCGGGCGCGTAGACGCCGGCGCGCTGGATGGGGCGCGTGATCTGCCCCAGCCCGTCCATCTGGAAATCGACGAACGCGCCCCGCAGCTGCCGCTCGTGGTAGGCGCGGATGCGGTCGGCGGCGAAGGTCAGCGCCTCGATCACCTCGGGTTCGACGGCGTCGCGCGCGGCGCGCAGCTCGTCGCCGGTGACGCGCAGCCCCTCGACGCGCGCGCCGTCGAGGCGCTCGTTGTAGTAGCGCACGGCGTTGTCGCCGTCCTCGCGCACGTCGCGCAGGATGCGGCGCACGGCCTCGTCCGGCTCGAGCTCCGCGCCGAACGCGCGGAACGTCGTCTCGCGCATGTCGAGGGGCAGGGCGTCCGCGTCGAGGGGGGCGCGCGCGAGGATCGTGCGGCGGCCCTCCTCCGCGTTCCTGATTATGCGCACGGCCTCATCCGCATGCGAGGTACCTTTCCACGGCGACGGCGGCGGCGGCGGTCGAGCGTTCGAGGAAGCCGTCCACCTCGGCGCTGGTGACGTGGCCGATTGTCTCACCCAAGAGGTCGGGGAGCGAATCGAGGAAGGCGGCCAGCTCGCCCTCCTCCTCGACCCCGGCGCGGCGCAGGTGGTTGGCGATCATGGCGCGGGCGCGGTCCCAGTCCATGCCGCGCGCGGCGATGTCGCTGGCCACCCCCCGCCAGCGCTCCAGCGTGCCGCCGTCGATGAACCCGGCGTCGATGGCGGCGATGGTCCCGCCCAGCGCCTCGCAGAGGCGGGCGCGCAGGCGGGCGTCGCCGTGGGCGCGTTCCAGCTCGAACTGCAGGAGGCGGTCCATCACGTTCGCGCGCAGGCGTCCGCCCACGGCCTCGTGCGGGTGGAAGAAGCGGCGGTAGATCGTCGTTATGTACTGTTCGTCGAGCACGAGGTGGGTGAGGTATCCGGCCACGAAGGCGCGCGTCTCCGCGTTCAGGCGCGCCGGATCGGCGAGCCGCGGGCGCGCCTCGAGGAAGCCCGCGACGGAGTCCTGATGCTCGAACACGCCCAGGTCGAAGAAGTGCGTCTCGCGCCGGTCCTCGCGCGTGATGACGCGCACGTCGGGGGCGGTGGCGCCCAGCAGGTAGGGCCCCGAGGCGGCGTCCAGCGCCCCTTCCGGCAGCGCCTCGCCGAGCCGCCGCGCGAGGATCATGTGCAGCGTGATGGGGGGCATCAGGCGGCTCCCCCGCCCGCCGCCGCCCCCGCCGCGGAGGCGCGCACGCCCTCGCGCAGCCGCCCCAGCAGCTCCTCCAGCAGGTCGCGGCGGGTCGTGCGCGGACGCGCGCCCGTGAGCACGCAGTTCGTGGAATCGAGGTAGGGGTCGAGCATCCGCAGGCGGTTCACGCGCAGGCTCGTGCCCGTCTCCGTGCCCTCGATGAGGACGTCGGCGTCCTCGGGCACGAAGGCCTCGCTGGCGCCCGCGATGGGGATGATGGCGGCGTGCGGCAGGCGGTGCGCGCGTGCCCACTCCTCCGCCAGCCCGGGGAACTCGCTGGCGATGCGCACGGGCCGCCCCAGCCGCGCCCAGACGGCCAGCGCCTCCCGCGTCGTGCGCGCGGGGAAATCCTCGTGCACCACGGGGCCGATGCGGTAGCGGCTGCGGCCCAGGTCGAGCGCCATCTCCACGGGCGAGGCGGGGAAGGCGGCGAGGTGCTCGCGCAGCCGGTCCACGCCGCTCACGGCCACGTCGAACGCGCCCCTCGCCACGAGCCCGGGCATGTCCTGCGGGCGCACCACCTTCACCTCCACGCCCGCGACGGGCGAGCGCGGACGGCGGACGAATTCGCGCTCGCCGTAGCCCTCGAACTCCAGCCCGGCGGCGGTCAGGGCGGCGTGCGTGTGGCGCTGCGCGTGCCCGTCGGGCAGGGCCAGTCGCAGCACGTCCGTCGCGCGCTCCTCGCGCCGCGGGGGAACGCCGCCGGCGCGATCGGGCAGCGTGAGCGCGGCTTCGGTCCCGACGAAGGCGGGCGCGAGCCGGTCGAGCAGCGCGCCGCAATCGCGCGAGGCCAGCGAGGCCGCGCTGGCCACCACGGCCACGCCGCCGCGGAAGAGGCAATGCAGCGGAACCAGCCCCAGCGCCTCGACGGCGGCGGCGTCCCGCGCCGCCAGCACGACGAGGTCGGCGTCCTCGGGCGGATAGGCCTCGGCGGCCCCGTGCAGGTCGATCAGCGTGTAGCGCGGCAGGCGCAGGCGCGAGGCAAGGAGGTCGGCGAGGTTCGGCAGCTCCGTGGCCAGCCGCACGCCGTCGAGCGATGCGGGCGCGGGCGTCTCGCCGGGTGCCAGCCCCGCGGACGGCGCGGCGCAGAGCCACACCCCGGCGGCGGGGCCGGGCAGCGCCCCCAGACGCACGACCCGCTGGCCGGGGAAGCGCGCGCGCAGCTCCGCCACCCACACGTCGCCGCAGATGCCGACGTCGTAGTTGCCGAGCGCCACCTGGATGGGGATGTCGCGCTCGCGGAAGACGCGGAAGCGGAAGCCGCGCCCGTCCGCGCCCGCGCGCAGCAGCCGCGAGCCGGACTCGTAGCCGTCCAGCGCCAGCCCGCGCGCGGCCAGCAGCTCGCCCAGCGGCCCGCGCAGGTCGCCCGTGGGCAGGGCGAGGCCGGGCGGCGGCCCGCTCATTTGCGCCGCAGCACGAGCTGCACCACCTCGTCGAGGGTGGCGCCGTCGAGCGACAGGCCGGGGCCCGCAACGGCGATGCCGTCGGGACCGGCGGTGAGACGGATGGCGGCGTCGCCCGCCTCGCCGAGGGCGGCGGCGATGCCGTGGCGGTGGAGCGCGTCCGCCAGCCGCAGCGCATCCGCCAGCCCGGCGCCGCGCTCGGCGGCCACGGCCACGGCGGCCCCGCGCCGGGGGGCGTCGCCCATGTGCGCGACGAGGCGGTCCATGTCGATGGCGAAGCCGCAGGAGCTGGCGGGCGCGCCCTCGCCCGCGGGACGGTAGCGCCCGCCCCGCGCCCAGGCCCCGCCCGCGCCCCGCATCTCCCACGTGACCCCCGAGTAGTACTCGAAATCGAGGGGCAGGGCGGGATCGATGGCGACCGCGTGGCCCACCTCGACGAGGGCCGCGGCCACCTCGCGCAGCTCCGCGAGGGGCGCGACCGCGTCCGGCAGGCCCGCGCGCGCGAGCGCGATGAGGTTGTCCGCGAAGGGCGGCCCGCCCGACCCGTCGAGGGCCGCGTCGAGGAAGGCGAGCGCCCGCGGACGCCCCGCGAGGGCCTCGCGCACGGCGGCCAGCCCGCCGCCCGCCACGTCGTCGAGCAGGGCGCGCCGCGCGAGCGCGTCGTCGATGCCGGCGGCGGCGATGGCGGCGCGCGCCACGCCCGCGTGCGTGAGGCGCAGCTCGACGGGCAGGGCCAGCGTCCCGAACACCGCGGCCGCCACCGCCACCGCCTCGAGATCGCCGGCCACGGCGGGCGCGCCCAGGTACTCCAGGCCGCACTGCCACTCCTCGCCCTCCGCGCCGCGGAACACGCTCTGCACGTAGGCCAGCCGCGCGGGCAGGGGGATGCCCGCCTCGGCGGCGGCGCGGGCCACGGGGATGGTGGAGTCGTAGCGCAGCACCACCCGCTCGCCGCTCCAGCCGTCCCAGTCGAGGAAGGAGTAGACGCCCGCCAGCATCTCCGGCGTGAGCGCCCCGGCGGCGGTGAAGAGGCCGTAGCTCTCCACCGTGGGCGTGCGCAGCTCCTCGTAGCCCCAGCGCCGCGCGGCCTCGCGGAAGGCGTCCTCCACGCGGCGGAAGGCGCGCATGCGGTCGGGCAACAGATCGCGCATGCCGCGCGCGCGGGGCGCGAGGGGGGCGGCGACGACGGCGGCGACGGTCTCGCTCATGGGCGCGCCGCCAGTGTACCGCGTCCGCGCGCGAGCGCCCCGCGGCGCTACGACTGGCCGCGCAGCGCCCTCCACCAGTCCTGGATCTCCGGCTGGAACTGGGCGTGATACTGCTTCTGCACGTCGTTCGCGCCCTCGAAGAGCGGCTCCGTGTCCGTGGACGCCAGGTCGGAGGCGGCGGGCACGGGGTCGATCCACTCCAGACGGATGCCCTCGATCACCTCGCCCAGCCCCGAATCCTCGTGGTGGGGGCTGGCCTGATGCTCGATGAAGCCGTTGAAGCTGTCGAAGGAGAGCAGGCCGTAGTAGAGGCCCTTCTCCGCGCCGCGCCAGAACTCGTAGCGGCGCACATGCGTCTCGTGGGCGTGGGTGTCGCGCCAGAGCGCCCCCTCCAGCTCCTCGAAGCGCCCCTCCTTGCCGTCCTTGATCCTGATGTGCGCGAGAATCGTGGCCATCGTGTTCCCCGGGCCGCGCGGATTGGCGTCCCGCTCGGAGACGCCCTGCGACGCGCGGGATTGTAGCCGTCCCTAGCGCTCGTCGCGCTGCTGGCCGGGGCCGAGCCGCCAGAGACCGCGCAGCGCGCGCCCGACCAGACGCAGCGCGCCCCACAGGAGACGCACGAGTCCGCGCGCCAGCCGCCAGAGGCCGCGCAGCGGGGAACGGGAGCCGTCGGAGTCGGACATGGCGCTTCTCCAGCTCAGGGGCGAGCGCGCGCAGCGTCGCGGAACCGCGCGCCGCTGTCAACGACGCCCCTACAGGTCGAACTCGATGTCGAGGTGGAGGAGGCCGCGCACGCCGCCCTTGCCCGGCGGCGGGAAGACGATGCCGTCGTTGGGCACGTCCTTCAGGCGCGGATTCTTCAGCACGTCCAGCAGCATCGTGCTCGCGATCACGGCCTCCTGGCGCGCCATCGCGTAGCCCATGCAGAAGTGCCGCTCCTGCCCGAAGCCGAGGTGGCTGGCCACGCCGTCCTTCCAGTAGCCCGTGCGCAGCTCCTTCCCGAAGTAGAGGTCCTCGCGGAAGATGTTGAACGTGGCGGGATCCCGGAACACGCGCTCGTCGCGGTTGCCGGAGCCGAGGCAGAGGGCCACGCTCGCGCCCATGGGGATGATGCGCCCGCCCAGCTCCGTCTCGCGCAGGGCGCGCCGCTGCTGGTAGTGGTTGGAGCCGTCGAAGCGCAGCATCTCCGTGAACACGCGGTCCATCAGCTCCGGCCGCGCGCGCACGGCCTCGTACTGCTCGGGGTGGCGCAGCAGGTTCCACCACATGGCGTCGATGGCCTTGTGCGTGGTGTCGCCGCCGCCCACCAGCAGCAGCGTGACGAAGGCCTTGATCTGGTCGTCCGTCATCATCTCGCCCGACATCTCGGCGGTGACGAATTTGGAGATGAGGTCGTCCGTGGGGTCGGCGCGGCGCGCGGCGAGGATGGGCGTGAGGTAGTCGTGCAGCGCGATCTTGGCCTGCTCCGCCGAGCGGAAGTAGGCGCGCCCGTAGCCCATGCCCGCGAAGAGCGTGTTGTAGATGCCCTCGAAGTAGTCGAAATCCTCGCGCGGCAGGCCCAGCATCCCGGCGATGACGCGGATGGGGAAGCGCTGGCTGAACTGCGAGACCAGGTCCACCTCGCCGCGCCCGGCGAGGCCGCCCGCGAGGCTCTCCGCCGCCTCCACGGAGAAGCGCCCGATCATCTCCGCCGCCGTCCCCTCGATCACGGGCAGCCACGTGAGCAGCTTGCGGCCCACGAATTCGCCCGCCACGATGCCGCGGCTCCAGCGGTGCTCCGCGCCCTCGCCCATCTCGAGGATGGTCGGGCCGAGGGGCGATTCCGAGCCGAACTCGTACCGGCCCTTCGGGTCGTAGACGGCGCGCGTGAAGTCCCCGCCCTCGCGGCTGCGCTTGTAGGCGTCCCAGATGTCGGCGTAGCGCGTGACCACGAAGCGGTTCTGGAACTGGTCGCGGTAGACCGGCTCCCAGTCGCGGATCTTCCGGTAGAGGGGGAAGGGGTCGATGCGGTGTTCGGCGGTGAGGAACTCGCCGGGCTCGATGATGGGGGCTTCGGCGGGCGCGGTCATGGTCGCCTCCCTGCGGTGGTCGCCGCCCAGTCTACACGGGCGCGGGGGCGGGGGGCTTGCGGGGCCGCGTTCGGATCGGCCAGAATCGGCGCGCCTCCGCGGGGCGGAGCGAGGGGAAGCCATGTGGTCCTACATCCTGCGCCGCGCCGTGGCCATCCCCGTCATGCTGCTGATCCTGTCGTTCGTCCTCTTCCTGCTCATCTACATCCTCCCGGGCGACGCTGCGTTCTCGATCGTCGCTGGCATCTCGGAGTCTCGCAACCTCGACGCCTTTCGGGAGCAGCTGGGGCTCGACCGCCCCTGGTACATACAGTACTTCGACTGGCTGGGGGGCATCTTCCGGGGCGACCTCGGGACCTCGCTCACGCCGCCTCACGACACCGTGGGACGGTCCATCGTGGAGCGGTTGCCCAACACCCTCGAGATCGGGCTGATCACGATCCTGCTCTCGGCGGTCGTCAGCCTGCCCGTGGGCATCATCTCGGCGGTGCGACGGAACAGCGTGCTCGACTATCTCCTGCGAACGGGAACGATCCTCGGCATCTCCGTGCCCAACTTCTGGACGGCGACGCTGATCATCCTCTACGCCGTCG
Source organism: Tepidiformaceae bacterium (assembly GCA_958295975.1). Lineage (GTDB taxonomy): Bacteria > Chloroflexota > Dehalococcoidia > Tepidiformales > Tepidiformaceae > UBA2991. The sequence continues at coordinate 2,317,891 of OY282446.1, forward strand.
TCTGGTTCGACTGGAACCCCGTCCAGCAATACGTCACCTTCCCCGAGGATCCGCTCCGGAACCTCTCCATCGTCATCTTCCCCTCGGCCATCCTGGCCTACGCGGGCGCGGCCTACACGGCCCGCATCGTGCGTTCCGCCATGCTGGAGGTCTTCTACTCCGACCACGTGCGCACGGCCCGCGCCAAGGGCCTGCGGGAGCGTGTGGTCATCTTCCGGCATGTGTTCCGCAGCGCCCTCATCCCCGTGCTGACCGTCGTCGGCCTGCAGCTGGGCGGCATTCTGGGCGGGGCCGTCGTGGCCGAGCAGATATTCGCCATTCCGGGCATCGGCCTGCTGACGTTCGAGGCGCTCCTCGCGCGAGACTACCCAACCATCCTCATGACGGTGATGATCTTCGCCGGGATGTTCATGCTCATCACGCTCCTCGTGGACATCCTCTACACGGTGGTCGACCCACGGATCAGGTATTAGCCATGACGCAGGCCAGCGAATCCCCCGCGACCGTCCTCCGCGAGCAGGAGTATCTGCTGCCGCCGCGCCAGCGGTTCAATCCCCTGCGCTGGGCGCGAAGGGAACCGGTCGGCGCGCTCGGCGTCCTGCTCATCCTGCTCGTGGGCTTCGCCTCGGGCGCCGCGCCGCTGCTGGGCACCACGGATCCCCAGTCGCTGGAGGCCTTCACCCCGAACGTGCTCGAGGGGCCGAGCAGCGAGTTTCTCTTCGGGACGGACCGCCAGGGACGCGATGTCTGGTCAAGGGTCCTCTACGGGGGCCGCATCTCGCTCAAGATTGGCGTGGCCACGGTGCTGGTGGGCACCGTCGGGGGCACCCTGCTCGCCCTCATGGCGGGCTTCCTCGCTGGCGTGGTCGACTTCACGTTCAGCCGCATCGCCGACATGATCATCGCCGTTCCCGCGCTCCTGCTGGCGCTCGTAATCAACGTGGTGCTGGGCGACCAGCTCCCCGACCTGCCCGCGCTGCCGAAGGAGGAGTTAGCCCGCGTGCTCGCCATCTCACTCTTCTTCATGCCGAGCGCCTTCCGCATCATGCGCGGCTCCGTGCTTGAGCAGCGCAACGCCCAGTACGTGGAGGCCGCCAGCCTCATCGGCGCGGGCCAGCTGCGCATCATGCTGCGGCACATCCTGCCCAACATCACCGGCCTCATGATCGTGCTCACCACCATCAGCCTGCCCGCCGCCATTCTCACGGAGGCGACGCTCTCCTTCCTGCTCGGCTCCAACGCCCCCTCCTGGGGCGCGGAGCTGAGCGGAGACTCGCGCCGCTTCTTCCAGAGCGCGCAGTGGATCGCCATCTTCCCCGGCGCCGCCCTCGCCCTCACGATCTTCGCCTTCAACATCTTCGGCGACTCCGTGCGCGATACGCTCGACCCACGCCTGCGGGGACGCATCTAGAAACTCGCGCTTGCCCATTGCGGCGCGATCCCCCACGGGCGTATCGTGCCGCGCATCCGCATTGACGCTCCGGCGCAAGGCCGCGGCGGGAAGGAAGAACGATGCGCGAACAGGACAACTACTGGCTGCGCCTTCGCGGGAGGCGCCTCAACCGCCGCCGCTTCCTCGCCGGGGCCAGCGTGGCCGCGGCTGGCTCCGCCGCCATTCTGGCCGGTTGCGGGGACGACGACGATGACGACGACGGCGCGACCGATCCCACGGCCACGGCTGCGGCCACGGCCGCCAGCGGGGCGGAGGCGACGGCCACGACCGCCGCCGCCACGGCCACCGCCACCGCCGCGCCCACGGAGGCCCCGGCGGCTGGCGGCCCGCGCCGCGGCGGCACCTTCCGCACGTGGAAGAGCACCGAGGATCAGGGCCTCGATCCGGCCATCTTCCACACCAACAACGGCGAGGTCACCCAGAACGTTTACAACCACCTGCTCGATTTCCAGGTGAGCAAGGGCGTCTTCTCCCTGGACGGGGCCATCGGCTACGAGCAGATCGACGACACGACGCTGGTGTGGACGCTGCGCGAGGGGATGCAGTTCCACAACGGCGATCCCGTCACCGCCGAGGACGTGGCCTACACCATCGCCCGCCCGCCCGTGCTCCTCGCGGACCTGGGGGCCACGCACGTGCCCGCCAACTCCTTTGACTACTTCGACTCCATCGACGCGATCGACGCCACGCACGTCCAGGAAAACTGGGTGGGGCCGCGCGCCGACGCGCTCATCCACCGCTCCCGCCAGTACTTCGGCCTCGTCAACAAGAAGCTGGTCGAGGCCGCGGGCGGCACGGCCCAGGAGCACGAGCAGGGCATGGCCGCTGGTCCCTACATGCTCTCCGAGCGAAACGCCGAGGGCACCCACCTCATCCGCAACCCGAACTACTACGCGCACCCGAACCCGGAGGACGGCTTCGTCGAGGACGGTCCGTACATCGAGGAATACGACGTGCGCATCGTTCCCGACGCCATCACCGCCCGTTCGCTGCTCGAGAGCGGCGACCTCGACGTGTACGGCTCGATCGATGCACTTGAGGCCGAGGAACTCGAGGGCAACGACAACGTCGCGGTCGAGGGCGCGCCTGCCGGGGGCTGGGCCGTGCTCGGCTTCGACGGCGGCAAGTGGCGTGACCAGCGCGCCCGCGAGGCCATCCGCAAGGGCTTCAACTACGACGCCTTCATCGCCAGCATCCGCGCGGGCGACGGCAAACTGCAGGCGCCGCTCACCATCATCAACACGCGCTTCCAGCGGCTCTCGCAGGAAGACCTCGCGGGTTGGTACGTTTACGACCCGGCCGACGCCCGCGCCCTTTGGGAGGCGGCCGCCTCCGATGCCGACGCCCGCGGCGACGCCGACGCCGACTACGACAGCATCTACAAGAACGTCAACATCCACACCATCACCGGCGATCTCTATCTGACGGTCAGCGAGTTCGCCGCCCGCAGCCTGCAGGACGCCCTCGGCACCCCGTTCGAGGTCACCAGCGCCGACGTCCAGACCTGGGTGAACGCGGCGAACGACAACACGCGGGACGTGAAGCCCTGGGACCTGCTGCAGAGCGGCACGGGCGTCAGCGGCGGCACCGACGGCACGCCCGGCACGAGCTACCTCTCCTGGTTCGACCCGGAGCAGTACGGCGCGGTCGCCTTCAACTTCCGCTACGACTCCCCCCACCCCGAGATCGCCGAGGGGTCCAGGTACGTGGGAGACCAGATGGTTCTCCAGAACGAGACGCTGGACCACGAGTCGCGCGTGCAGGTCATCACCGACCTGCAGCGCTGGATCCTGGACCGGGCCTGGGGCATCTTCACCATGCCCATGGCCGCCACTTCGTTCCTCGCCGTCAGTTCGCGGCTGCGCGACTACGGCAAGGACGACTGGTTCAACGCCTACGCCGTGGGCAACGTGCCGCGCCGCGAGAGCGCCTGGCTGGACGACGCCTAGCCACCGCACGGCGCGGCGCCGGCCACGCATCGCGGGCCCCGGGGGACTGCCTCCGGGGCCCGCCCGCGTTCGCGCGATGGGCGGCTTTGGGCCTTGCGCGGCGGGGCCGGGCGGTCCATGCTCGCGCGCATCACCCACGGGGAGCGAACGCCATGACGGACGAGCTCACGGAACTGCGCGCCCGCGTCGCCCGCCTCGAAGCCGAGCGGGCCGCCATCAGCACCTTCAACGAGTACCTCTACAACATGGACGTCGGCTACACCGACGCCATCCTCGACGTGTTCACGGAGGACGCCCTGCTGGAGGTGATCAACTTCCCGCCGGGCACGATGCAGGACCTCGAGTTCCGCGGGCGCGAGGCCATGCGCGAGCTCTACGGCTCCCATTCCAGCGCGGAGCCCACGCTCTCGGGCGGGCACCACGCGGCCAACGTGCAGGTGAACGTGGCGCAGGACGCCTCCAGCGCCGAGCTGAGCGCCTACTTCTTCACCTCCGGCGGCCACGGCGGCGCGGGCGGCGGCATGTACCAGGCCACGCTCAGGCCGGACGGGGACAAGTGGCGCATCTCGCACTACCGCATCATCAGCAACTGGGGCTGGACGCCGAAGGAGTGGGAGAAGCGCACGGAAGCGCTGCCCGCGAGCAAGGCGCGGCGCGGGGGCAAGCCGCCGGTCTACGAGCCGTCGCGGGGGTAGGAATCGTCGCCGCCACGCCTTCCGAAAAGGCGACGCAGGACACGCGCCATGCGCTCCGGCGGGAACACTGGCCGGAGCGCCCAGACGAACAGCACGGCCACGATGAAGGCGACCATCCAGAGCCAGTCGCGCAGCGTCAGCACGTCCGAATCTCCGGAAGAGGCGAAGCCAAACAGCAGCCCGACCACGAGGCCAAGCGCGAGCAGACCCCAAATCGTGCGTCCCGCCATGTCGCCCTCCCCCCCCAACAGCTTAGCGCCGTGGCTGCGAGAGCGGGGTAGACTGGGCGCGCCCGCATTCGGGCCCGGAGCGTACCCCGTGCCGATGTCCCGCGAAGAGATGGACGCCTTCCTCGCCGAGCCGCGCAACGGCATCGTGGCCACCGTCAATCCCGACGGCTTCCCCCAGCTGACGCCCATCTGGTTCCACTGGGAGGACGGCACGGTCTACTTCAGCACGACCGCGCCGCGCCTGAAGACGCGCAACCTGCGGCGCGACGGGCGCGTCTCGCTGTGCGTGGACGAGCCGGGCGATCCGGGCCAGCGCACGGTGGTGCTGGGCGCGGAGTCGGTCACGATCGCGCCCGGGCTGGGCACGGTCACGGAGGCCATCGCGCGCAAGTACGGCGGCGAGAATTGGGAGACGAGCTACGAGCACATCGCCAACACGCCGGAGCGCGTGGTCGTCTCCTTCCAGCCGACGCGCATCCTGACCTGGAGCTCGTCCGGCGACCGCCGCGAGCACGTGCAGAAGCACCGCTAGGGTCGGTGGCCGGTGATCGGTGCCGGTGGCCAGTGGGCGGGGCCCGATCACCGGCCACCGCCGAACGTGCGAAGGGGGAGCTGGCCAGCTCCCCCTTCGCCACACAGTCTGCAAGGGCACTCAACTCACGGAGTGAGTATGCGGCCCCCCAACGCTGCCGGTCAAGGCTCGTTGTCGGATTCGAACTGCTCTCGCTCGCCGACATCCTCCAGCAGGTCCGAATAGAGCTGGACCGCCTCCCGCGCGAGCACGATGACGTCCCGATACTGGGCGGGCAGCTGATCGATCAGGTTCAGCCTGTCGTGAATGTCGTCAATCCGCGACTGGTCTTCGGGCCCAAGGTAGTTCGAGAGGTCATCAAGGTCATCGGCGAGGTGCTGGGCGGTCTTCATCGTCTGACCATGCATCCGGCGCATCGCCTGGTGCTGCACCGGATCCACGGAGAGGCGGACGGCGCCGATCCTGAACTGCCGCCGCCCGTAGGCTCCCTCGAACATGTACGTCTCGAACTCGTCCGTCGTCCGCTTGAGGAAGATGACGCTCCTGCGCGCCGCGTACCAGGTGGCCCGAAACTGCTGGCGCTGGGCCCTCTGCATTTCCCGCCGCTGCCGCCGACTCTCGAGGAAGGCTCCCCCGGCGGCAACGATCTGCAAGATGCCCAGGCCGATGATGAACGGATCGGGGTCGACGAACTCCGCCTCCGTTTCAGTGCGCTCGGCCATCGGATCCTCAGACGGGTCGGTCATCACCATCTCCTAGCGCGCGTCCGGGTCGAGGCCGCGACGCTCACGCTCGGCGCGCATGCGCACGGCGTCCGAGCCCAGCCGCGGGCCGCGCTCCTTGTCCGTGAGCGTGCCCGCCACGTCCTTCGCCGACTTGCCGCTGTCGAAGGTGATCCACTGCTCCGGCGTGGCCTCGATGATGATGCGCAGAGGCGAATCGAGGCGCTCCACGAAGTCGTCCTCGGCGGCCTTGTCGTCCGGGTTCGCCTTGTGCGCGAGCGCGCGGTAGAACCACTCCTTCGTCTCGCGGTCCTCGCGCACGACGGCGCGGCACTTGGCCGTGGCCGAGCCGCGCGGGGAATCCTCGCCGCGCGCGGAGACGCCGCTGACGGCCACGGCCACGCGCCCGTCGCGGCGGATGGCGGCCACGCGGTGGCGGTGGGCGGCGCAGGTGATCCAGAACTTGCCGTGCCGCCACACGAAGGAGTGGTAGACGCCGACGGGCCAGCCGTCGCGCGTGCCCCACATGAGCACGCATTCGCCGGCGTCGTTCAGCAGCCGCTCGAGCTGCTCTTCGGAGTAGGGATAGACGGACACGACCTCGTGGTCGCGCATTCCCTCGGACATGGGGACACCTCCTCGAATGAAGCCCTACGGTAGTCAGCCGGAGTCCGGCGCGAAAGGCTGCTACCGCTCCAGACGGGCGTAGCGAACGCCGGTGAGCGCCTCCGACGCCTCCCAGAGGCGTCGGGCGTCGCCCTCGTCACGCGAGGCCGCGCTCGACTTCACGGGGACGGGAAAGCCGCGCTGCTCCATGAAGCCGTGCGGGCCGTAGTACTGGCTGCCCCCGGCCGCCGGATCGGTGGCGGCGCGAAGCGTGGGCAGCGCGCCCCTGGCCGCGCTCTGGAACAGCAGGGAGGCCAGCAGGTTCAGCAGGGGCGCAGACCAGCGCCGCCGCAGGTGATCCGTGAGGTGCGTGTCGGAAAAGCCCGGGTGCGCGGCCAGCGCGAGCGCGTCCACGCCCGCGGCCCCGCAGCGGCGCTGCAGCTCGCGGGTGAAGAGCAGGTTCGCCAGCTTCGAGCGGCCGTACGCCGCCCACGGCGCATAGCCGCCATGCTCGAAGAGCAGGTTCCCGAAATCCATCGAGGCCCGCCGGTGCGCGAGGCTGCTCACGTTCACGATGCGGGCCGCGGGCGTGGCCGCGATCAGGTCGAACAGGCGGCCGGTCAGGGCGAAATGGCCGAGGTGGTTGACGCCCATCTGGCGCTCGAAGCCGTCCGCCGTGCGCCCATGGGGGACGGCCATGATGCCCGCGTTGTTCACGAGCACGTCGAGGCGCTCGTGGCGGGCGCGGAAGGCGTCCGCGAAGCGCGCGATCGAGTCGAGGCTCTCCAGGTCGAGCTCCATGAGGACGGCATCGGCGGCGGGCGCCTCGGCGCGAAGCCCTTCGAGCGCCCGCTGGCCGCGTTCGGCGGAACGGCAGGCGAGCACGGTCGCCGCGCCCTTGCGCGCCAGCGCCTTCGCCGCCTCGAACCCGATGCCGCTGTTCGCGCCCGTGACGATGGCGACCTTCCCCGTGAGGTCGGGGATGTCGTCCGCGGTCCAGTGCGCGTTGCGCTTCCCTGCGGGCACGGGGAACCCTCCTCGGGACGGGAGCCCGGTACGGCGGGCGGCTACGGCCCGCCGCTCACCATGAGCAGATGGCCGGTGACCCAGCTGGCCGCGTCGGAGGCGAGATAGACGGCGGCCGCGCCGAAATCCTCCTCGCGGCCCAGACGCTTGAGGGGCTGGTTCTTCGCCATCTCCGCGAAGTACTCGTCGCCGCCGCCAGAGGCGTCCTCGAAATCCTCCGTGCGCACGCCGCCGGGCAGGATGGCGTTGACGCGGATGTTGAAGGGCGCCATCTCCAGCGCGAGCGTCTTGGTGAGGTGGTTGAGGCCCGCCTTGGCCGCCGTGTAGACGCCGTTCGTGGGCGCGCCGCGGGAGATGCCGCCCACGGAGCTGACGTTGATGATGGCGCCGCCGTTCGCGCGCATGGCGGGCCAGACGGCCTTCGCGCACATCCAGGGGGCCTTGAGGTTGAGCGTGGTGGTGGCGTCCCACGACTCCTCGGGCGTCTTCACGAGGAAGTTGACGCGCTGCTCCTGCAGCCCGCCCGCGTTGCTCACCCACACGTCGATGCGCCCGAATTCGTCCATCACGGCCTGCACGAGGGCCTCGACGTTGGCCCACTCGCGCACGTCCGTGGGCAGGGCGAGCGTGCGGCGTCCGCGCGCCTCGATCTCCGCGCCGGTATCGCGCAGCGGCTGCTCGCGGCGTCCGGCGAGGGCCACGTCGGCGCCTGCCTCGGCGAGGCCGAGGGCGATGCCGCGCCCGATGCCGCCCCCGCCGCCGGTGACCATCGCCACCTTCCCCTCGAGGCTGAACAGATCGAGAATGCCCATGGCCACGCTCCCGTAGTGGTATCGCGCCATCCTAGCGGGCGCGGGCCGCGCGCGCTTGACACCCTACCGCACGGGCCCGATACTTTCCCCACTCCACCGGTCGTTTCGCCGGCCGGCCCCGAGGCTCCCGCGGGGGAGCCTCATTTAAATCCCTACAATCGAACCGGGAGCCTGGACAATGCCCCCGCCTGAAGCACCGCCCCGCATCCACGCCTACATCGACGGCCTGAACCTCTACTACGGCTGCCTGAAGGGCACGCCCTACCGCTGGCTGGACGTCGCCATGCTCGTCCGCGGGCTGCTCGATCCGTTGTTCACCGATTACTCGCTGGACCACATCCGTTACTTCACCGCCAACATCAGGAGCGAGCCGGGGAGCCCCGAAGCCGCAAACCGGCAGAAGGAGTACCTTCGCGCGCTTGGTTCCCTGAGCCCGTCCCTGCTCTCGATCCACCACGGGCGCTTCCTGACGCACCAGCGCAGGTACCGGCTCGCCGACGGGACGGGCCATGCCAACGTTCTGTGCCCCGAGGAGAAGGGTTCCGACGTGAATCTGGCCTCCTGGCTGCTCATGGACGCCTTCGACGGGCGCTACGACGTGGCGCTCGTGATCTCGAACGACAGCGACCTCGCGACGCCCGTTGCGATGGTGCGCGACCGGTTCCCCGTTTCCGTGGGAGTGGCAGGGCCATGCTACTTCCGGAACCGGCAGCCATCGTACGAGCTGGAGAACGCGGCCAGCTTCACCGCGCACATCACGCGCCGCCACAGGGAGCTGCTGCGCGCCAGCCAGTTCCCGGAGGTCGTCGAGCTCGGCGGGGGGAAGCGGGCCTTCCGCCCGAAACGCTGGGCCCCGCCCGCCTAGCCGCCCCCGGGCGCGGGCTCCGCGACCTTGCGCACGTTCACGGGAATGGCGCTCATGACGGGGATGCCCGTGATGGGGTCGTAGTCCCGCTGCGTGTCGGAGAGGCGGCCCGTGTTCGCCCCCAGCTCGCGCACGCGCGCGTCCTCCGCGGGCGCGTCGCCCCAGGCGTGCGCCATGGAGACGACGCCCGCGCGCACGTCGGCGGCGGGCGCGACCACACCGTAGATGGCCGCGCGCGCCGACTCGATCTCGACCACGTCCCCCGCCTCCAGCCCCAGCTCGGCGAGATCGAGCGGGTTCATGTAGGCGGGATTGCCCGTGTTCGCGTAGCGGCGCATGAGCCGCGGGAGGTCGCGCCCGGAGGAGTTGTAGGACTCGAGCAGGCGGCGGCTCACGAGGCGGTGGCTGAAGGACTCGCCCGCGCGGTAGCCGCCGCCCTCGAAATGCGGTTCGGCGCGCACGACGGCCAGCTCGGCCAGCATCTCGGCGCGGCCCACGTCGAGGCGCGGCGATCCCGGACGCTTCGGCGCCACGCGGATTTCGTCGTCCGTGAAGATGTGCCCGTGCGGGTGCTTCTTCACTTCCTCCAGCGGGATGCGCGAACCCTCGCACATCCGCTCCAGCAGCCCGGACGAGGTCGGCTTCGCGTCGATGTCGACCTCGCCCCAGGCCGTGCGCAGGGGCACGCGCATGCGGTTGGCGAGGCCCCAGAAGAACTCCCACTCCTCGATCACGTCGGCGCCCGCGGGCGGATCGACCAGCTTCGGGCCGTACTGCGCGTAGGGCGCGGGGTAGCCCTGGGCGAAGCCGAACACGCCGGAGAGCGCCTCGTTCGGGAGCGTCGTGTCCTCCCGTTCGAGCGACAGCTTCGGCGCGATCACGTAGTGCGCCAGCTTGGCCGTGGCCGACAGCTTGATGTCGAGCGTGACCAGCAGGTCGAGCGCCTGAAGCGCCTCATGCGTACGCAGCTGGTCGGGCCAGGCCGCCATCGGGTTGGAGCCGATGCAGATGAGCGCGCGCACGCGCCCCTCGCCCGGCGTCAGAATCTCCTCCGCCAGCGCGCTCGTGGGCGGCCCGATGTGCGTGATGGGCAGATCGCGGATGCGCAGCTTCTCGCGCGATTCCCAGTCCGTGGACTCCTCGTACGCCTGCGCGCGGTACTCCTTCGGCTTGCGCAGCACGGGCGGGTTGGGCACGCGCTCGCCCTCGCGCAGCCAGCGCCCGCAGACGGTGTTAATCGCGTTGATGAGGTACTCGGTGACGTTGGCGTGGGGCGCGAAATCGGGGCCCGTGCCGCTCGTCGCGGAGCCGCGTTCGCCGCCCGCGAAGATGCGCGCCGCGCGCTCCACCAGCGCCGCCGGAACGCCCGCGCGCTCCTCCACGTAGTCGAGCGTGAACGGCTCGACGGCCTCGCGCAGCGCCTCCACGCCCCGCACGTTGGCGGCGATGAAGTCGCCGTCCACCAGCCCCTCGCCGAGGATCACGCGCAGGATGCCCGCCAGCAGCGTGGGGTCCTCGCCCGGCTTCACCTGCAGGAACACGTCCGCCTTCTCCGCCGCCTCCGTGCGCCGCGGGTCGATCACGACCAGCTTCAGCCCGCGCTGTTTCGCGCGGTGCAGCCGCTTCGCCGGGTTGTACTGGGGGATGCCGCCCCACATGGAGATGGTCGGGTTCGCGCCGATCAGCATCCACACGTCGGCGTCGTCGAACATCTGCGGGCCCGCGCCCCAGTTGCCGTGGTAGGAGCGCGCGATGGGCTTGGCGGGCTGGTCGATGGTGCCGCCGGAGTAGGTCATGTTCGAGCCGATGCCCGCCATGAACGCCCCCGTGAACTGCCCCGACGACGGGTAGGAGAAGCCGTAGGTGCCGCTGAAGGTGGCCACCGCGCGGGGGCCGTGCTCGGCGATGATGGCGGACAGCCGCTCCGCCACCTCGTCGATGGCGCGCTGGTGGGGAATGGGGGCGAACGTCCCGTCGGGGGCGCGCTTCTGCGAATGGAGCAGGCGGTCGGGATGGTAGTGCTGCTCCGGCAGCTGCCGCCCCTTGATGCAGGTGAAACCCTCGTACATGGGGTTCCGGGCGTCGCCGCGCACCTTGATCGCGCGCCCGTCCTCGATGTCCACCTCGATGCCGCAGAAGGCGTGGCAGAAGCGGCAGAAGGTCTGCTTCGTCTCGACGACCATCGGGAGCCTCCGGGCGCGCGTCCGCGCCGCACGCACGATAGCGGAGCGCGATCGCGTCCGGCAACGCCGCGCGCCGCGCCGCCCCGCGGGCTAGACTCGCGCCGCGCTTCCCGCGCACGGAGGACGCCATGCCGGCCGAACCTTTCACCATCGCCATCCCCGACGAGAAGCTGGCCGACCTGCGCGGGCGGCTGGCGCGCGTCAACTGGGCGCCCGACTTCGGCAACGACGACTGGGCGTACGGCGTGAACGGCGCCTACCTGCGCGAACTCGCCGACCACTGGCTCCAGCGCTACGACTGGCGCGCGCACGAGGCGGAGATGAACCGCCTGCCCAACTACCGCGTCGCGATCGAGGGCGTCCCGGTGCACTTCGCGCACGTGCGCGGGGAGGGGCCGAATCCGATCCCGCTCGTGCTCTCGCACGGCTGGCCGTGGACCTTCTGGGACCTGCGCCACGTGATCGGCCCCCTCAGCGACCCCGCCGCCCACGGCGGCGATCCCGCCGACGCCTTCGACGTGGTCGTCCCCTCCCTGCCCGGCTTCGGCTTCTCCACGCCGCTGACCGTGCCCGGCGTCAACTTCTGGCGCACGGCGGACCTCTGGGACCAGCTCATGCGCGGCGTGCTGGGCTACGAGCGCTACGGCGCGCAGGGCGGCGACTGGGGCGCGCTCGTCACCAGCCAGCTGGGCCACCGCTACGCGGAGCACGTGATCGGCATCCATCTCACGGACGCGATCATGCTGGACCTGTTCAGCCACGACCGGCCCTGGGTGCTCGGCGACCCCGGCCTCGCGACGCTGCCCGCGGGCGAGGCGCGACGGGCGCAACTGGCGCGCATGCGGCTCTACTCCTCGCACGTGGCCGTGCAGACGCTCGACCCGCAGACGCTGGCCTTCATGGCGCACGATTCGCCCATCGGCCTCTGCGCCTGGATCCTCGAGCGGCGGCGCAACTGGGGCGACACCAACGGCGACGTCGAGTCCCGCTTCCCGAAGGACGACCTGCTCACGACGATGATGCTCTACTGGGCCACGGACGCCTTCGTCACCTCCGTGCGCTACTACTACGAGGCGGCCTGGAATCCCTGGCGTCCGGACCACGACCGCACGCCCGTGGTCGAGGCCCCCGCGGGCGTCACCTTCCACGGGCCGGACGCGCCGCGCGAACCGGGCGCGCAGCTGCGGCGCTACTGGAACCTCGTGCACTGGGACCGCCATCCGGCGGGCGGCCACTTCGCCCCGGCGGAGGAGCCGGAGGCCATCGTGCGCGGCATCCGCGCCACCTTCCGCGCGCTGCGCTAAAGTTCGGCCGCTAGCTCCGCGCCCAGGCGCGCGCGTCCTCCGTGGCCACCCAGTGCAGGGCGTTGTGCAGCAGCTTGCGGAAGCCCGCGTTCGCGTAGCAGTTCGGGCCGTCCCCGATCTGCATGGCCACGACGGGGCTGTTCCCGCTCTTCTTCGCCCACACCACCAGATCGCTGCCCTCCGGATGGTCCCAGTTCGCCTGTTCGGCGGCGGGCGCCAGCGGCGGCGGGTTGAAGTTCTCGCGCACCATCGGGTAGTCCGTGCGCATGAGCGGCAGGATGTCCGGCTGCGACTCGAAGCGCTTCGAGGTCAGGTACAGCTCGTCCTCGATCTCGAAGGGATCGACGCCGTCCAGCACGGGGTGGCCGGCGGCGGCGGCATCGGCGGAGACCGTGCCGCGGGGGTTGCCGCGCGGATCGGCGGCCCCGCCGCGGTAGCCGGAGCCCGGCGTCATCTCGCCCAGCACCTCGCCCTGCGTGAGCAGGAAGGAGGTGCCGCTCACCTCGCGCCAGCCGGGCCAGGCGGGCCACTGCACGATGGCGTGGTTGAGCATGACGATGCCCGTGCCGCGCTCCAGCAGGGCCGCGATGCTGCGCTGGTACTCCTCCGGCGCGGGCGCGAAGCTGGCCCCCCCGTCCGGGCTCTCCGTGCCCCACATGTCGTAGAAGAGCACGGCCTCGTACTCCGCCACGTTCTCCGGGCGCAGCATGACCTGCGCGGCGGGCTGCTCCACCTGCGTGGTGAGCAGCTCCGGGTTCGCGTCGAAGATGGCGTAGAACCCGTTGTAGTCGAACGGGTGCCCCTTCGTCACCACCAGCGTCTTCACGGCCATGAGTGCGCTCCTCTCCCTGATGCCCCCGCGCTAGCCCGCGGGGATGGCGTCGTAGGCCCCGAGGATGGCGGCGAAGCGCGCCTCCACCGCGGGCTGCGTCTCCGGATGGCTGAGCACGTACAGCTCGTTGCCCCGCACCGCCCGCACCACGCGCGCGGCCAGGTCCTCCGGCTCGATGATCGTCTGCGGCACGCCCTCGCCCTCCACGCGGTTCAGCGGCTCCGGCCCGCCGTACTCCTCGGGACGGTTGCGGCCCGCCTCCACGATGCGCGAGCGCACGCCCCCCGGGCAGACCACGGAGACGCCGATGCCGTGTTCGGCGAGGTCCAGCGCCAGCCCCTCGCTGAGGCCCACCACGCCGTACTTGGCCGTCGTGTAGGAGACGATGCCCGGCGTGGCCGCGGGCACCAGCCCGGCGATGGAGGCCGTGTTCACGATGTGCCCCCCCTCGCCCTGCGCCACCATACGCGGCAGGAACGCTTGGACGCCGTGGATGACGCCGTACAGGTCCACCCCCAGCACCCAGTCCCAGTCCGCCTCGGTCATGTCCTGCGCCAGCCGGAAGGTGACCACGCCGGCGTTGTTGCAGAGCACGTGCGCGCCGCCGAAGCCGTCCCACGCGGCGTCCGCGAGCGCCTGCATGGAGGCGCGGTCGGTCACGTCGTTCTCGACGGCGATGGCGCGCGCGCCCTCGGCCTCGACCGCGGCCACCGCCTCCGCCGCCATGTCCATCTCGATCTCGCCGATGACGACGTTCATGCCCTCTTTGGCGAAGGCCACGGCCATCGCCCTGCCGATGCCGCCGCCGCCGCCGGTGACGACGGCCACGCGCCCGCGAAGCTCTTCCACGCGAACACCTCCCGCGGCGCGGAGTCTGGCACGCCGCCCCCCGCGCGCGCAAGCGGCCGCGTGTGATACGGGGGCGCTGCGGTCCCCCGGGGTGGCCCGTCAGTGCATACGACTCGTCACCGTAGTCCAGGCCGGACGGCAGGTCGGGGGCAGTGAAGCGCGCGGGGCGGGGAGGCGGAAGGGGACGGCGTCACCGTCAAACGGCCTACTCGAAGTCCCAGCCGTCGGGGGAGCGCATGAGCTGTAGCGTCGGGAGCAGCTCCGTGGGATCCAGCCCCAAGGACTTGAGATGGAAGCGGTCGAGCTCCTCGATCAGATCGGGCTGGTGCTCGAAGAAGTCCACGTTGGGCCAGCGCTGGCCTGCGTTCAGCTTGGCCTTGCGGGAGGCGTCGATGGCGTCGATGAGTTCCTGGCCGAGGTAGAGGGCCCAGTCGCGCTCCTCGCCTTCGCGCCAGGCGTCGGGGATGGTGAAGGCGGCGTAGTCCGAGCGCTTGACATGGAAGCCGTCTCCGAAGGCGCGCCACCAGCCATAGGCGACATGCCCGTTGAGCGCGGCCATGGCAAGCAGGCGCGCCTCCTCGTCGGGCAGCGGCAGCAGGATTTCCCCAGCCGGATCGCGCGTGCCCGGCGGCAGCGCGCTCACGAAGTACCCGGCGGTCGGCGGGAGCGACAGCGGGGACGTCTCGCCATTGGCGGCCCGCTCACGCAACTGGCCGATGGTGACGTCCTGTGCGGCAACCTTGCGGATCATCTCCGCCACTTTGTCATTCGGGACGCGCGGCCACTGTCCGCCCAACCATTCCTCGGTACCGTGGAGCCGGAGGCGGGGGCGGCGGCGCAACACCGCAGTGCGATCACGGTCCCGCCAGCGCATCATCGCGTCGGCCTGGAGCGTGAACGTCGGCTCGCGCTCGCGCACGGCGGTGATGATCGTGGCCCGCTGGCGGTTCTTCCAGCCCTTGAAGAGGGGGTGCTGGTTGAAGATCGTGTCGGGGATGTTGTCGTAGGAGCGCACGCTCACGGAGCGGCAGCGCTCGGCGAAGATGGCGCGCAGGTCGCGCTCCTGCCGTCCGAAGGCGATGCTCAGCGGAACGACCAGCGCGACCGCGCCGCCATCCGGCCGAGCGAGGCCGAGGGCGGCCTCACAGAAGAGGGTGTACAGGTCCGCCGCGCCGGTGGTGCGATAGCCGCGCTCAGCGAGCGCAGTACGTTTCTCGTCGTCGATGTCCGAATTGCGGAACGACTGGTAGGGCGGATTGCCGATCACGACGTCGAAGCCCGGCCAGCCCCGTTCATCCTGCGCGAACAGCAGGCGCGGGTCGATGCTGGCGGGCACGTCGTGGTCCATCTCCAGCAGGGGGTAGTCGGCGAGCGCCCGCAGTTCCGCCGCCGCGTCGGGGTGGAGCCACGCATCGTCCACGAGACGCCCGCGCAGTTCATCCCGCTTGTCCCTGTCTTCGTTGCGGCGCGCGCGCTTGGCGGATTCGGTGGAGTCGCGCGGCCACTTCACGCGCACCTCCGCCAGCCCGCGGATGGCGTTTTCGAGTGCGTCGCGCGTCCAGCCGTTCGCGCCCAGCGTGCCATTGGCGCCGCGCGCGAACGGATCGTAGCCGTCACCGGGATGCGCGGCGAGCGTATCGGCGCAGGCGATGCGCGCCTCGAGGTTGGGCAGGGCGAGCGGGTCCGTCAGTTCACGCTCCGCGTGCCAGAGCGCGATGAAGAGCCGCAGGCGCGCGATCTGCGCGGCCATGGGATTGATGTCCTGCCCCATCAGCTGATACGTGATGATGGAACGGGTCACGGTGGAGCGGGACTCATGGCGCTCGTCCCCGTTGAGCTTGCCGAGCGCAGTTCGCAGCGCCTGAAGCACGGCCAGCAGGAACGCGCCGCTACCGGTAGCAGGATCGAAGATGCGCAGCCCGCCAATGCTCCCCAGCAGTCGCCGCCGCGTCTGCTCCCGCTCCGGTCCGCTGAGCGCGGGCGGAAGCGGAGCATCGGGATCGCGGAACAGGTCGAGCAGATCGTCATCGCGGACGGACGCGGGGGTTCGCGCGCGCACTGCCGCCGCCAGCGCGTCGGCGGCCATCTCGGCGGTCACGTCCATGGGCGTGTAGTAGGCCCCGTCCGGCGCCTTCAGCGTCTCATCCCCATCCCGTTCTTCCAACAGGGGGTCGGCCACGAGCTGCTCGAAAAGGTTGCTGAGCAGCTCGGGATCCAGCGTCTGCTCGCGCTCGCCGGGGCGCTGCTCGTCGGCGGTCCAGTGGTAGCGGGCGAGCACATCGAACAGGCCGGGTTCGCGTCCGTCTCTCCAATAGTGCGTGTCCGCGATGAAGAGGCGGTCATCGCCCACGCGCCGCTCGAAGAGGGAACCGTTGAGGAAGGGCACATCCGCGAACGCCTCGCGGGCGGCTTCGATGGAGTAGTCAGTCCGGTCCCGCTTCTCCCTGTTGAGCCGTTCGTGGAAGAGGTAGCGCAGCACCTCGCCGTGGTAGTCGCCGATTCCGCTCTCGGTGACGAACTGGCGGTCGAAGAGGGCAGGGGGAATATCGCCCTCTTCCTTCAGAATCCAGACGAACAGCGTCCGAATCAGGTGGCGCAACAGGATTTCGTGGCGCGCGTGCGTATCGGGCGTCTCGCGGAACGCGCCGTCGTCGTGTCGCAGACCGCGCATCCATCGCCGGACTTCCTCGTAGAAGCCGCGCTGCAGGGGCAGCACGTCGAGCGCGTCCGCGAACGACTGGGGCTTGATCGTTTCCCGCCGCAGCAGCTCCAACACGCGAGCGGCGGCGTCCCGGGCGGCGGGCGGCGGCAGCTCGGGATCGAACGGCTGCGTCATGGAGACGCGCCGATCCCGAGCAGTCGCGATGCGCGCAAGGGAACGACCACCGGGACCCGTCTGCCACACAAACGCGACGGCGATGCGCGAATCGGATTGCGCCGCGAAGGTACGCGCGCAGCGAGCCGCGTCCCCGCGACTGATGCCGCGTTCGTCGTACCCGAAGCGCACGGCGGCGATGCGCACGCGGGGCGGGAGCAGCGAGGGCTGCTGGACCCGCTCCAGCTCGACCTCCGGCCCGTCCCCGTGAGCGTGCGCCTGCCAGTCCACCAGCGCCTGATCGCGCGCGGCGCCCTGCAGTTCGCCAGCATCGACGGGCGGATGCGAGACGGAGACGGCACCGAGCGCCCGCAGCGCCTCACTCTCGTTCCCGACGGCGGCGGCAAGCGCCCGCAGCGCCCGTTCTCCCACGCCCCCCTGTCGCTGGCGGCCAGTCGTCGGAGCGAGAACGGCGAGCAGGGAGTCCAGCGGATCAAAGGACTCGCTTTCTCCACGCACGAGCGGACCGAGGTCGATTTCGCCGTCCTGCTCGACCGTATCGCCCGTCGCCTTGCGATAGAGCCGCCAGCGCAGGCCGTCCGTGAGCACGCCGAGCGTGGATTGCGTTCCGGCGGCGTGGTCGCGCAGGTAGCGCTGGGCCTGCCGATGCGGCGTTTCCGTGCGGTCGCCGGAGCGCTGGTGACGCTCGAAATCGGCGCCCAGCGGCTTCGCTTCCACGATGGCCCGCGCGGGGCCGCCCTCGACGAGCGGGCGGGCGTAGAGCACGTAGTCGGGGCGGTTGCCCGCGGCACTCTCCTCACGCCGGATGCGCGAAGAGTCGTACAGCGAATCGATCAGCGGATCGATGAGGTGCTGTCTGGTGTCCGCTTCGCTGTATCCGCCCCGGGAGTCCAGTTCGGCGAGGATGCGGCAGCCCTCGCGGAGCCCGTGAAGCAGCCTCGTACCAGCGGGCATCGGCGGGAGTATAGGGGAACGGGGAGTGGCGCGCGCAGGGGCGGCGCGGCACGATGGGCGCATCCCCGAACGGGAGGGCGCGCCATGAGCACGACGCCGCTGGACATTCTCCGCACGGGCCTGGACTCGATGCACGGGCTGCTCGACCAGGCGCTCGGCGACATGACGCTGGAGCAGCTCAACTTCCGCCCGCGCGAGGGCGGCCTCAGCCCCTTCTTCAGCCTCTGGCACTACGTCCGCACCGAGGACAACATCGTCAACTACGTCGTGCAAGGGCGGCCCACGGCGTGGCTGGAGGGCGGCTACGACGGGCGCTTCGGGCTGCACCGCACGGCGCAGGGCACGGGCATGTCCGACGCGGACGCGAAGGCGCTCGCGCTCAGCGACCTCGACGGCTGGCGCGAGTACCAGCCGCGCGTGTGGCGGGCGACGGCGGAGTACCTCGCGGGGCTGTCGCCGGACGAGTTCGACGCGCGCACGGTCACGATCAAGCCGCTGGGGGAGATGTCGCTCTGGCAGGCGCTGAACGGCGTGTGCCTGAGCCACGGCTACCGGCACGTCGGCGAGATCGAGTACGCGCGCGGCATCCTCGGCATCGGGGGCCTCACCGTCTGACGCCGCCCCGCTGGCCCGCGACGGCTCCGCTCGTTAGGCTTCCGTTCGCATCCGGCGCGGCGCGGGCCGCGCGAGCAACGCGGGAGGGCGTGATGAAGCTGGAAGGCAAGGTCGCCGCCGTCACGGGCGGCAGCCGCGGCATCGGGCGCGGCATCGTGGAGGCGTTCCTCGCGGAGGGCGCCAGCGTGGTCATGAACGGGCGCGACCCGGAGAAGGGCGAGCGCGCCCTCGCGGAGCTGGGGGCGGGCGAGCGCGCCGCCTTCATCGCGGGCGACGTGACCGAGGAACGGACGCTGATGGGGCTGGTGGACGGCGCCGTCGAGCGTTACGGGCGCATCGACGTCCTCGTCAACAACGCGGGCGGCAGCCGCGGCTTCGCGCAGGTGGCGGAGATGGAGAACGAGGACTGGGACCACACCATCCGCTGGAACCTGTCGGCCACGTTCTGGGGGATCAAGCACGCCTTCCGCCACATGATTCCGCAGGAGAGCGGGCGCATCATCAACGTCTCCTCGCTGGAGGGGAAGCACGGCAAGCCCGGCATCGCCGCCTACGTGGCCGCGAAGCACGCCATCAACGGCCTCACCAAGAGCGCGGCGCAGGAGGTGGGCACGCTGGGCATCACCGTGAACGCCATCTGCCCGGGGCTGATCGAGACCGACATCGTGAGGGAAAGCGGGGCCGCGGCGGCCGCCTCCATGGGCCTCACCTACGACGAGATGGTGCAGCGCTTCTCCGAGGAGTCCGCCATCAAGCGCATGAACACCGTCGAGGAGGTTGGCGCGGTGGCCGTGCTCCTCGCCTCCGATGTGGGCGCGGGCGTCACGGGCGCGCTCTGGTCGGTGGACGGCGGCACCGCCGCCTACTAGGAGCGTGAGCATGAGCGACGAACGCGAACTCCTCTGCAGCTGGGACAGCGTGCACGCCCCGCCCCACAGCGCCTACACGACGACGAACGCCGCCGAGGTGCTGCCGGGCGTGACCAGGCCCCTGCCCGCCGACCTCTGGCGGGAGTGGGACTACGTCTGGAACCACGGCGTGCTCGAGGACCTGGGCGTGCTCGACCTCGTGCCCCTGCCCAAACCGCCGGGGACCACCACGCTGCCCTTCATCGGGGGGCGCTTCGTCATCAACTACGCCCTCAACATGCAGTTCACCGCCACCTACCAGGTGGGCGAGGGCAGCGACTTCCTCAAGCAGTTCCTCGAGGGCGGCGATGCCCTGCAGAGCGAGGCCGCTTCCGACCAGGAGCGCGCCGCCGCCACGCGCGCGCGCATCACCGCGCGCTGGGAAGGGACCACGGCGACCTACGCGAAGAACCGCGAGACCACCTACGACGCCTGGCGCCGCTCCCGCGCGCGCAACTGGACCGCCGCCGCCGACGCCGACCTGATCGCGGCGCTCGACGAGGCCGTCGAACTGACGGGCCGCATCTTCATGGCCCACTACTACAGCTCCGTGGGCGGCGGCGAGTACACCACCATCGTCGGCGACCTCCTCAAGGAGCACGTCCCCGACCATCCGCCGGAGTGGACGAACACCATCACGAGCGGGCTCACCGACGTGGAGAGCGCCCTGCCCGCGAAGGCCATCTGGGACCTGAGCCGCTTCGCGCTGGCGCGTCCGGCGCTGGCGGACGAGTTCGGCGCGCTCACAGCGGAGGGCCTCACCGCGCGTCTGGCCGAGCCGCCCACGGACGACTGGCGCGCCTTCGCGGCGGAGTACGCCGCCTTCATCGACCAGCTCGGCTTCCGCGGCCAGAACGAGACCGACCCCTCCTACCGCACCTGGGACGAGGCCCCCAACTTCGTGCTGAGCAGCATCCGGGCCGACCTGGGCGCGCCCCCGGAGCGCGATCCGCACGCGCTCGAACGGAAGCAGGCGGCGGCGCGCGAGGCCGTGGAGGGCGAGATCGAGGCGCGCCTGCCCGCCGCCGTGCTCGACGACTACCGCCACGCCCTGCGGCTGGCCCAGACCCTGAACCGCGGGCGCGAGGGCAGCAAGGCCAACTGGGCGCGCGCCTGCCGCACGCAGCGCCCGCCCGTGGTCGAGCTGGGGCGGCGGCTGGCCGAGCGCGGCCTCATCGCCGGCGCCGAAGACGTGTGGTACCTGCGCCTGACGGAGCTGCGCGAGGCGGCGGCGGGCGCGCTCGACGCCGAACGCGCGCGGGCGGGCGTGGCCGCGCGCAAGGAGGAACGCGCCTTCCTCGAACGCCACGAGCTGCCCGTGCTCTTCGACTGGCCCGTCGAGCTCATCCCGCGGGAGGAGACGGCGGCGGCGGAGTCCGCCTCCTACGAGGGGCTGGGCGTCAGCCCGGGCACGGCCACGGGCCGGGCGCGCGTCATCGAGAGCGCGGAGGCGGCCATGAGCGCCGACCTGGCGCCGGGCGAAATCCTCGTCGCGCCCGTCACCGACGCGGCTTGGACGCCGCTCTTCATCCCCGCCGCGGGCGTGGTGGTGGAGACGGGCGGCATCCTCAGCCACGCGGCCACGGTGGCGCGCGAGTTCGGCATCCCCGCCGTCGCCCAGATCCGCGGCGTCACCTCGCTCATCCCCAACGGCGCCACCGTCACCATCGACGGTTCCGCCGGCACCGTCACGGTCGAGCCCTAGGGGCGCAGGGCGCGCGTCTCCGGCGTCTCGATCAGCTGGCAATAGTTGCCGTCGGGGTCGGCGAAGGTGGAGATGCGCCCGCCCCAGGGCTCCGCGCCCTTGCTGCGGATGAAGGCCGCGCCGCCCGCCTCAAGACGCGCCTGCTCGGCGTCGAGGTCGTCCACCACGAAGTTGATGAGGCAGCGCCTGGCGTCCGTGGCGGGGCCGCGCACCTCATCGTGGCCGCTCACGATGAGGTAGCTCTGGCCGAGGACGAACGCGCCCGGGGCCATCTCCGGCGCGGGCATCAGCCCCACCACGTCGCGGTAGAAGGCGATCAGGCGCTCCGGCCGCTCGCTGCCCAGGTTCAGCGAGAGCGAGGGCAGGATCACGGCGCTATCCCGCGAAGCCGTCGATGGCGGCGAGATCGTCGTCCGTGAGCGTCCAGCCCGCGGCGTCGACGTTGGCCCGCACCTGATCGGGGCGCGTGGCCCCGGAGATGACGCTGGGCACGCCCTCCTGCGCGAGCAGCCAGCTCATGGCCAGCTCGAGCACGGTATGGCCACGCTCCGCCGCGAACGCCTCCGCCTGCGCGAGGATGTCCCAGTTGCGATCGTTCACGTACTTGCCCGCCAGCCCGGCCAGCATCCCCTCCTTGAAGCGGCTGCCGTCGGGCATCTCCGCGTCGCGGCGGTACTTGCCCGTGAGGAAGCCACCCGCCAGCGGGAAGTAGGGCAGGATGCCGAGGCCGCCCTCGCGCGCGGCGGGCGCCACCTCGGCCTCGATGGCGCGCTCCACGAGGCTCCACTCGTTCTCCACGGACACGTAGGGCGCGAGGCCGTTCGCGGCGGTGACCTCGCAGGCCTCCGCGATCTGCGCGGCGGACACGTTGGAGATGCCCGCGTGGCGCACCTTGCCCGCCTTCACGGCGTCGTCCAGCGCGCGCGCCGTCTCCTCCGCGGGCGTGTCCGGGTCGGGGAAGTGCACCATGTAGAGGTCCACGTAGTCGGTGCCGAGGCGCTGCAGGCTCTGCTCCAGCGCGTTCGTGATGTACTCGCGCGAGCCGCTGCCGGGCGAGGCCATGGCCGCGCCGGGCATCCCGAACTTGGTGGCGATGACGGCCTCCGCGCGCCGCCCGCCGAGGGCCGCGCCCAGCATCTCCTCCGAGGCGCCCATGCCGTACATCTCGGCGGTGTCGAAGAAGTTGACGCCCAGCTCGAGCGCCGCGTCGACCACGGTTTTGGCGGCGTCCGCGTCGATCCTCATGCCGAAGTTGTTGCAGCCGAGCCCGACGACCGAGACTTCCAGGTCCGAGCTGCCGATGGTGCGCTTCTCCACGTGCGTGGCCTCCTGTGCGTGCGTTCGCGCGCAGTGTAGGGCAATCGGCGGCGGGGCGCGCCTCAGGCGGGCTCGAACTCCAGCTCCAGGGACTTCACCGAGCGCATGGCCACGCCCTCGCCCATGCGCGGGTTGCGCCCGGGCTTGATGCGAACGTCGCCGATGGCCTCCAGGATCATGCGCGAGCCGATCACCGCCTCCGTGCGCGCCAGCTGGTAGCCCACGCAGAAGTGCTTGCCCAGCCCGAAGCCGAGGTGGCTCGAGCGCCCGCCCTCGCGGTGGCCCACGCGCGTCTCCTTCCCGAAGTACAGGTCCTCGCGGAAGATGTCGAACGTCTCCGGCTCGGCGAAGACGCGCTCGTCGTGGTTGGCGGAGTGCATGGAGAGGTGCGCGACCGCGCCCGCGGGGATGGCCACGCCGCGCACGCGCGTCCCGCGCAGCGTCAGCCGCGGCTCGCCGCCGACCGGCCCGGAGTGGCGCATCGTCTCCGTGAAGGCGCGGTCCAGCAGGGCGTGGTCGCGCCGCACATCCGCGAACTGGTCGGGATGGTTGAGCAGCAGCCACCAGAGGTTGGCGATGGCCTTGTCCGTGGTCTCGCCGCCCGCCGTCAGCAGCAGGCTGGTGAAGGCCTTGACGTCGGGCGCGGAGAGCCGCTCGCCGTCCACCTCCGCCGCGCACAGCTTCGAGATGAGGTCGTCGCCCGGATTCCGCAGCCGCTCGCGCACGAACGGCTCCAGGTACTCGTGGAACTCGCGGTTGGCCTCGATGCCCGCCTTCCGCAGCGCCGGATCGGGCGACAGCCCCGCGAGGAACGTCGGGTACCAGCGGCGGAAGCGGTCGTGGTCGGACTGGGGCAACGCGAGCATGTCCACGATCACGTTCACCGGCAGGCGCGCGCTGAACTGGTCCACGAGGTCCACCTCGCGCTTCGCCGCGAAGCCGTCCACCAGCTCGCGCGCGGCCTTCTCCGTGAAGCGCGTGACGAGCTCGCGCACATTGCGCTCGACCACCGGCAGGAAGGCGTCCAGCCTGCGGCCCACGAACTCGGGCGCGACGATGGCGCGCTTGCGCGTGTGCTCGTCGCCATCCATGGCCGTCAGCGAGGGGCCGAAGACGGCGCTGTGGGACTGCTCCATGATGCTGCTGGAGAAGGTCTCGTGGTCGAGGAAGCCCGCGACCACGTCCTCGTAGCGCGTGATCCACCAGCTCCCGTCGCGCGGATGGCGCCAGACGGGATGCTCGTCGCGCAGCCGCCGCAGGGCCGGATACGGGTCCAGCCGGAACTCCTCCCCTTCCAGCAGACGCGGGTCGAACGGCTCAGCCATGGGGTCACTCCACGGCACGAGGATGCCTGATGCGCGGCAGGCCGTCGAGCAGCCCGTCGATGTGCTCGAAGAGCGTCGGGGACACGGTGCGCCCAAGCGGATCGAGGAAGAACTTGGCGCCCTCGCGCCGGGCCAGCTTGGCGGCGGGCACGAAGTCGGTATCGCCGGAGACGAGCACGATGGCATCGGCCTGCCGCTTCAGCGTGATCGAGGCGATGTCGAGCCCGATGCGCATGTCCACGCCCTTCTGGCGCAGCGACGGGACGAAGTCGGCGTCGGAGAGCGGCAGGGCGGAAGCGTCCCCGTCCAGCAGCCGGTCCCGCGTCTCCCTCCGCAGGAGCCACCCCGGAGCGACTCCGACTTCCCCCAGCCGCACCGCGAAATAGCGCCGCCCGTGCAGCGCCTTGAACAGCCGCAGCCGGAATTGCGCCTCATCCGTGGCCGCGTGCTGGTACATCTCCCTGCTGACGGGCGTCTTGATCCGCCGCCCGGACGGACGCGCATCATAGTAGAAACCGCGATAGAGCAGCTGGTAGCAGTCGGGAACCCGCCAGGTTTCGTTCAGCCGCTCCAGATGCCCGCGGACCAGCTGCTCAAGCAGATCCGCGACGGCTTCGGGAGCGGAGCGGTCCACATCGGGCACGAGCCCCGGCAAGCGCTTCAGGAAGTAGGCGCCGTCAATGAGAATCGCCGTCTTGATCATCGGATGACCAGCCATGCAGGAAAAAAGCCCCAGAGGCCGGACTTGCTCACGAAAGCCGGCTGTGCCGGAAGCAAGGCGTACGCCTGGGGCAAGACTCTCCCATGATGGGTCCCCGCGCGACGGTTTGTCAAACCCGCGCGAACCGTCCCGGGCGCAGGATACGCCGTCCATGCGGCGGGGAGCGGTACCCGCCCCTGCGCTAGGCTATGGCCGATGCGCCCCGACGGCTCCCTGGCGCGCCGCATCCTCGAGCGGCTGCCGCTGGCGCTCTTCCTGCTCGCGCTGGCCGTCGGGCTGATCGCCTGCGGCATCGCCATCGAGCGCTACGACCTCTTCCCCAAACCCATCCTCTCGGCGGCGCTCAAGACCGCGCGGGCGACGCTGGAGAGCGCGCCCGCGGATACCGGCCAGTTCGCGGACTTCGCGGAAACCCCGCTGGACCGCATCCGGGAGCGGCGCATCGAGGTCGTCGAGGGGGACGCGCCGGGCAATGCCGTACTCGTCACGGGGGGACGCCACCAGTTCCGCGAACTGTGCCCCGAACACGGCTGCCTCGCCGTCGCCATCGCGCCTTCCGGCGAGATCGTCCACGCCTGGCCCTTCCGCCCCAACGCCATCCACGCCGCCAACATCGCAGACGAGGACGATTATCCCTACGAGCTGAACAACTTCGCCGCCGAACGGGACATGCACCTCACCGCCATCGAGCAGTACCGTAACGGCGATCTGCTGGTCACCTTCCACCTCACGAACGCCTTCCCCTATGCTGGCGGCGTCGCCCGCATCGACCGCAACGGCCATCCCCGCTGGTTCCGGCGCGACTACAGCCACCACTGGCCACGGCTCACGGACGGCGACGTTGCCCTCATTCCCGCCCTCGCCGTCGGCGACGACGCCCTCGAAGTGCCGAACGGAGACGAGGTCTTCACCTACTCCTGCGACGGCAGGGTCTACCGCAGCGTCCTCAACATCGTGGATGGGGACGGTACCCTTCTCGAACGGATTCCCGTCCTCGACATGCTGCTCGCATCCCCCTGGAGCGGCGTGCTCATCGCGCCGCACGATCCCTGCGATCCCCTGCACCTCAACTCCATCGACGTCGTTGGGGAGAACGGGGGCGGCCTTGCCGGCGACATCGTCCTGTCCCTCCGCAACGTCAGCGCCTTCGCCATCCTCGACGGCGAGACGCACGAGCTGAAGCGTCTCGTGCGCGGAACATTCGTCGGGCAGCACGACGTCACGCATTTGCGCGGCTCGACGTTCCTCATGTTCGACAACCGGGGCGGCGACCGCACGGGCGGGCCGTCCCGCCTGCTCATGGTCGACCTCGCCACCGGAGTCGAGCGAACCGTGTTCCCCAACGACCGCACCCCGGAGGCCCTGCGGGGGCTCTATTCCCACAACCGAAGCGCCATCGATGTCTCGCCCGACGGGCGGCGGGCCATCGCCACGTTCGCGCACCCGGGCGTGGCCGTGGAGGTGCGCCTCGCCGACGGCGCCGTCCTTGCCGTCTTCCGTTCCCTCCACGATGTCTCCGGCCTCGACCAGTTCCCCGAGGAGCACCTCCACCGGGCGGCGAGGTTCATCCTGCAGGGCGTGGACTACTGGCGCGGCAGCGGCGCCGCGGCCGCCAGGCCGCCGCAGTCGCCCATGCGCTATCCTGTACGCGAGAGAGCGGGAGCGGAACCCTGAGCGTCGCGGACCTGCTGGCGGCAAGCCTTTACATCGGACCCGGTTCGGGGCTGGCGGCGTTCGGCTCGCTCGCCGCCGTGATCGCCGCCGGGGCGCTGGTGGCCGTCGGCTTCGTCTGGTATCCGGTGCGCCGCATCCTGCGTGTCCGGCGGGCCGCGCGCGACCGGCGGGCGACGCAGGGGCGTTGACGGCCGCCGCCGTGGTGCTCTCGGCGGCGCTCTTCGCGGCGGCGCTCAGGCTCTCGCGCATTGAGCGCGTCTCCGCCGACGCCCTCACCATCGCCCGCGACGCGCTGGCCGTCATGCGCGATCCCGCGCTGGACGAGGAGGCGAAGGAGCGGCTGGTCCAGCGGCGGGCCGTCGCCCTCGTCGGGAAGGCGGCGCTGCTCACCGCGATGAGCGCCGCGATTCTCGCCCTGCCCTTCCTCCCTCTCCTGCTCTTCCACGCCACCGGCCTCGCGCCGCTGGGGGACACGCTGGCGCTGGCGGCGAGCTGGCGCACGGTCGCGCTGGCCGCCGCCCTGGGCGTCGCGGCCTGGGTGGTCCCGTGGCTGATCCGGCGCTGAACCCCGCCGACCGCTACTCGCGGGCCGACCGGGCGCTGCACCGGCTGGCCTTCGCGACGATCGAGGCGCAGAAGGCGCTCGCGGACATCGAGGACCGGCTCTACGCGCGGCGCCTGGCCGCGATCCCGCTCGAGCGGCCCGTGTTCGTGGCCTCGCTGCCGCGCGCGGGCACCACGCTGCTGCTGGAGGCGCTGCACGAGAGCGGCGCCTTCGCCGCCCACTCCTACCGGCGCATGCCCTTCCTCTTCATCCCCCTCCTGTGGGACGCGCTGTCGCGCCGCCTGCGCGTTTCGGGCGCGCCCGTGGAGCGCGCCCACGGCGACGGCATGACGACCGGCTTCGACGGCGTGGAGGCTTTCGAGGAAGCGCTCTGGCGTGCCTTCTGGCCCGACCATTACCGGGCCGACCGCATCCTGCCCTGGCGCGCGGACGAGCGGGATCCCGGCGGCGAGTTCGAGGACTTCCTGCGGAACCACCTGCGCAAGATCATCGCGCTCCATCCCGCCCCCGCGCGCTACCTGTCGAAGAACAACGGGAACGCGGCGCGCGTTCCGCTGTTGCTGCGGCTGTTCCCCGACG
The DNA here is from genome assembly GCA_958295975.1 of Tepidiformaceae bacterium. GTDB lineage: Bacteria > Chloroflexota > Dehalococcoidia > Tepidiformales > Tepidiformaceae > UBA2991. The sequence continues at coordinate 2,345,148 of OY282446.1, forward strand.
CGACCGTGCTGATCCCCTTCCGCAATCCCGTGGACCACGCCGCCTCGATGCTGCGCCAGCACCGCAACTTCACGGCGCTGCACACGCGCGACGCCTTCGCGCGGCGCTACATGCGCGACCTCGGCCACTTCGACTTCGGGGCGAATTTCACGCCGATCGCCTTCGACGGCTGGCTCGACGCGCCCGGCATCGGGCCGCCGGAGGAAGCGAACCCGTGGCTGCGCTACTGGAACGCCGCCTTCGCGCGCCTGCTCGCGCAGGCGGAGGCGGACGCGCGCATCACGCTCGTGGACTACGACGCCTGCTGCGCGGACGCGGAGGCGGGGCTGGCGCGCATCGCGGACGCCATCGGGCTGGACGGCGCGCCGCGCGCGCGCCTGATCGCGCGGGCCGATCGCTTCCGCGCGCCGACCAGTTACGACGCCACGGGCCTCGACCTCGACGGCGCACTCCTCGCGGGCGCGCGCGCCCTGCACGGCGAGCTGCGGGCGCGCGCGGCGGGGCGGTAGCGGTTATGTCATCATCAGGCGCTCGAACTCGTCGTCCGGCATGTCGTCGGGGACGCGGCGGCCGGGGCCGAAGACGAGGCGCCGCGGCAGGCCGCTGGCGACCGTCATCTCGCCGCGGTTGACGAGGCGGCGGACGGCGCGGTCGGGGGCGCGCCGGTCGTGCAGGATGGGCAGCCCGAGGCGCGTGCGGAAGGCCGAGCGCGCGCTCGCCACCGTGCCCCCGAAGAGCTCGCGCTCCTGCCGCCGCAGCTCCGCCAGGGCCGCGTCGAAGGCGCGCTGGGGAAAGCGCTCGTGGAGCAGCGGCGCCAGCCGCGCCCACAGCGTGTCCTGCGGGCCCGCGAGCGGCAGCGGAACCGCGTGCGTGCGTCCGTACGGCAGCGGCTCGTCCCAGGACACCCAGCGCCCGTAGAGGCGGCGCAGGCGCTCGCCCAGGGGCGTGCGCGCCGTCCAGCGCTCGCGCGCATCCACGGCGGCGTCCGGCGCGGACGCCGCCGCCCCTTCGCAGAGCGCGAACACCTCGCGCGCGATGGGCGCGCGCGGGTCGGTCAGGTCGCAGTCGGCGTCGAGCGGCTCCACCAGCAGGAACGTGTTGGCGTGGGCCGCGCCCCAGCCAGCCGCCAGACGGCGCTCGTCCTCCGCCAGCGGGCGCAGGGAGAGGAGCAGCGTGAGCTGGCCGTCGTCGAGCGCGCGGCGGGCGCGCAGGTAGCGGCCCCAGGCGTTGCCGCCGTCCGCGTAGACGGGGCTGCCGGAGCGCATGCGGGGGCGCTCCGCGCGGGGCACGTCGTAGACGACGCCGCGCGCCGTGCCCGCGAGGTCGCGCAGCGCGCGCACGAGCATGTCGCGCATGGCCCCGTCGTGCGGGTCCGCGCCGGAACGTCCGCGCCTGCGCTTCCACACTTCGGGGCAAGCCTAGCGCATCAGCTGGCGGCGGGAAGGCGATTCAGCGGCCCGGGCCACTGGAGGATGCGCTGGTCGGCGGTTACGAGCCGGTGGTCGCCGATGAGCGCGGTGGCGACGATGATGCGGTCGGCGGGGTCGCCGTTGAGACCGCCCAACTGGATGGCGCGTATTCCGATCTCTCCGTTCACGGGAATTTCGACAAGTCCCGCTTCAAGCAGGCCCGCGCGCCAGGACGCGATGTCGCCCGGAAACGCGAGCCGTCCCTTGCCATGAAGCAGCGCGACTTCCCAGAAGGTCATCGCGGACACGGCGACGTCGCCCCTTGCCCATGCCCGCGCGATCACCTGCCGCGCCCTGCCGCCAAGCCCGCGGTCCCCGAAGCGCGACCACAGGAGCACGTGGGTATCGAGCAGAATCAGGAGTCGGCCTCCGCAACGCCCCCGAAGTCGGCGAACCACTCCGCGGGCATGGGGGAGACGATATCGCCGAGGATCTCAATCCGGCCCCGATCCGCGCCAAAGAACGCCTTCGGATCCCCGCCCCGCCTCGGCCGTTCGCGGCAGGGGAGGATGCGGAACGCGGGATGGCCGTCCCTGGTGATGACGAGCTCGCCGCCGTTCTCCGCGAGCTCGTCCAGCAGTTCGAGGCAGCGCGCCTGGAACCCGGAGTCGTCAACCGTCGTGACGGCATCGTCAATCGCGCTGCTCATCGCCCACGCTCCCTTCACGTCTGCCCCACAGGATAGCAGTGCGCCGGGCGGCTGGTGGAGCTGGGGGGATTCGAACCCCCTACCTCTTGACTGCCAGTCAAGCGCTCTCCCAATTGAGCTACAGCCCCGCGCCGCCCAGATGGTAGCAGCCCCGCCCGCTTCGGGCAGGCGACGCCGTCGGGGCACGGCATGGCGCGCGCGTCCGCGCGGGCGTAAACTGGGAAGGCGGTGGGGTGTCGACCGTTCCCCGCGTCGGCGGCCTGTTCACAGGGAGGCTTTGATGCGAGCGGAAACGAATGACGTCGCCTTCCGGCTGCTCCTCGCGCTGGGGGAGAGCTGGGACGCGCTCCAGCGGGCCGCGATCGACCCGTCCTCGAAGGGGCTCTACCTCACGAAGGAGTACCTGGGCGGGTACACGCGCTTCAGCGCCGGGCCCTCGACCAGCCCGCGCCTGATCGTGGAGTGGAACGAGGCCACCCGTCACCTGCGCGTGCTGCGCTGCCACGAGTGGCCGGGCTTCGAGGCCACCATCTCCAGCACCGTGGCCCACGTGCGCGAACAGGCGCGCACGCACGGCATCATCGCCAGCGTGGACGGCGTGTTCGTGCGCGCCTGCCAGGAGCCGGTGCAGCCCGCGCGCCGCACGGTGCTGCCGGGGGCGATGGACGGCGCGGGCGCGTCCCTGCGCAAGCGCGCCTGAGGCGCCCCTTCCCTAGCGCAGGATCTCCAGGTCGTCGCCGGGCGGCTCGGCGAGGCGCGCGGAGCCGCGCGCGCGGCGGGCCAGGCGCGCGGCCCAGCCCCCCAGCCGGTCCGTGACATCGGCGGCGCGACGCTCCAGCCGCCCGCGCACCCAGGCGTGCGTCGCGCCCGCGCCGCGGTAGCGCTCGCGGCGGCGGTTCAGGCGGCGCTTCGGGCGCTCGCGCTGGATGTCCGTGAGCGCGCGCACGACGAAGCGGCGCAGGAGCAGGGCGGCCTCGTCGTGGTTCGTGTGCGCGCCCTCGCCCGGCTCCGGCACGACCGTATCGACCACGCCGAGGCGCAGGCAGTCGTGCGAGGTGAGGCGCAGGCTGGCCGCCGCCTGCTCCGCCTGGGCGGCCTCGCCGTAGAGCCGCCGGGCGGCGTCCTCGGGCGAGACCACCTCGTAGACGGCGTTCTCCAGCATGAGCACGCGGTCGGCCACGCCCATGGCCACCGCCGCCTCGGAGGCGCCCTCGCCCGTGATCACCGCCAGCGTGGGCGTTTCCAGCTCCAGCATCTCGCGCGTGCAGCGGGCGAGGGCGTGGCCCAGCCCCGTCTCCTCGGCGGCGAGGTCGGGCCGCGCGCCGGCGGAATCGAGCAGCGTCACCAGCGGCAGCCGGAACTTCGCGGCCAGGCGCATGGCGCGGCGCGCCTTGTGGAAGCCCGCCGGGCCGATGGCCCCCCCGGAGGCGCCGCCGCGCGGGCGGTTCTGGCCGATGAGCATGACCGCCTCGCCCCCCAGCAGCCCCACCCCCGCGGTGACGGCGGGATCGTCCTCGCCCGAGCGGTCGCCGTGAAGCTCGACGAACGTGGTGGTCATGCGGCGGATGAGATCGGACGCACCGGGCCGGTTCTCGTGGCGCGACAGCTGCACCTGCCGCCAGGCCTCCAGCCGCGAGTACTCGCGCGGCTCGCGTTCGCGCGGGTCCGACCGCGGCCTCAGCTCGTAGCCGCTCGTGAGCAGGTCGAGCAGCAGGCCCAGCGAGGGGCGCGCGTCCTCGCGGCGCACGATGGCGTCGATGAGCCCGCGGCGCAGGTGCGATTCCGCGGTGTGCGCCTCCTCCGGCAGCTCCCCGTCCGCCCCCTCGCGCATGGCCCGCAGGGCGGCGTAGCCGACGAGCGCGCGCGGCTCGGCGATGATGAAGTCGGCGAGGTTGGCCAGCCCCGCGTAGGCCGAACCGGTGGCCGGGTCGGCCAGCAGGGCGACGTGCGGAAGGCCGCGCGCGTCCAGCTCGCGGTGGGCGACGGCCAGCCGCGGCGCCTGCATGAGCGCGAGCAGGCCCTCACGCATGCGCGTCCCCGAGGTGGAGAGCGCGGTGATCACGGGCAGGCCGCGGCGGGCGGCGTGCTCGAAGGCGCGCGCCAGCCGTTCGCCCGCGGCCACGCCGACGGAGCCGCCGAGGAAGCTGAAGTCGAGGGCGGCGATGACGATCTCGCGCCCGTAGAGCGTGCCCGTGCCCGTGAGCGCGGCCTCCGCCAGCCCCGTGCGCCGCTGCGCCTCGATCACGCGCTGGCGGTAGGGCCGGGGCTCGCGGAAGCGCACCGGATCGAGCGCCGTCACGCTGCGGTCGCGCTCGCGGAAGCTGCCCGGATCGAGGATGGCCGCCACGCGCTCGCGCGCGCCCAGATGGAAGTGGTGGCCGCAGGCGTGGCAGACGCGGTGGCGCTCGTAGCCGCGCGAGTCCGCCAGCGAGGCCTCGCAGGCGAGACAGCGCTCGGCGCGCGGCTCCCCCGAAGCCGCCTCCCCGGCGCGGTCGCGGCGCAGCAGCGCGCGCATCCTCATGCCGTGGAGTGTATCAACTGCCCTCGCCAACGGGAGCGGCGACGGCGAGCACCTCGCGCGACTCGCCCTCCAGCCGGGGGCCGACCACGCCCTCCTCCTCGAGGGCGGCGATGAGCCGCTCGGCCTTCAGGTAGCCCACGTTCAGGCGGCGCTGCAGGAGCGAGGGCGAGAGGCGCTTGTGGCGGGCGGCGAGGTCGCGCGCCGCTTCCAGCGCGGGATCGTCGTCCCCCACGTCGATGTCGTCGCCGCCGTTCCGCGCCACCAGCGCATCCTCCAGCAGCTCGTCCGCTTTCTCCGGACGCATGTCGTGGAAACGCTCGTCGTTCCAGAATTCGACCAGCCGCTCGACCTCGGCGTCGGACACGTAGACGCCCTGCACGCGCTTCGGCCCGGCGTCGGTGGGCTGGTAGAGCATGTCGCCCTGCCCCAGCAGCTTCTCCGCGCCGCTGCGGTCGAGGATGGTGCGGGAGTCCGTGATGGAGGTGACGGCGAAGGCCACGCGCGTGGGGAAGTTGGCCTTGATCAGCCCCGTCACCACGTCCACGGAGGGCCGCTGCGTGGCCACCACGAGGTGGATGCCCGTGGCGCGCGCCAGCTGCGCCAGCCGGCAGAGCAGCTTCTCCACCTCGAAGGGGGCGACCATCATGAGGTCGGCCAGCTCGTCGATGATGAGCACCCAGTAGGGGAGCCTCTTGAGCACGCGCGGATGGCGGTTGTAGGACTCGATGTTGCGCACGCCCAGCTCGGCGAACTTGCGGTAGCGCGCCTCCATCTCCGCCACCACGGCCTGCAGCGTGCCCACCACCTTGTCCAGATCGACGATCACCTCGCTGAAGGCGAGGTGGGGCAGACGGCTGTAGGGGACGAGCTCGACGCGCTTCGGGTCGACCATGATGAAGCGCACCTCGTCGGGCGTGGCGTTGGTGATGAGGTTGGTGACGATGGCGTTCAGGCAGACGCTCTTGCCGCTGCCCGTGGCCCCGGCGATGAGCAGGTGGGGCATCTTCGCCAGGTTGGCCACCACGGGCTGGCCGGAGACGCTCTTGCCGAGGGCGATGGCGAGCTTCGCGCGGCTGGCCACGTCGCGGAAGGGGCGGCTCTCCATGACCGTGCGCAGGGTCACCACCGTGGCCGTCTCGTTGGGCACCTCGATGCCCACGATGGCGCGCCCGGGCACCGGCGCCTCGATGCGCAGGCTGGGCGCGGCCAGCGCCAGGGCGAGGTCGCTCTGCAGGGCCGTGATCTTGTTCACGCGCACGCGCGTGCGCCCCGTCTCCACGCGCTCCTTCGCGGGGCGTCCGTCGGACCCGACCACGGCCTTGCCGTCGGGATCCTTCAGGGCCACCTCCTTGTAGCGCACCTCCCAGCCGGGCTCCACGCCGAACTGCGTGACCGTGGGCCCCTCGTTAATCTCCACCACGGAGGCGTCCACGCCGAAGCTGGCGAGCGTATCGACGATGAGCTGCGCGCGGGCGGCGTTGTCGTGCTTGTGGTCGCTGCTGGGCTTCGGCTCCTGCAGCAGCTCGATGGGGGGCAGCTGCCAGCCGCCGCGATCCGCGGGCGCGGTCCCAGCCGCCTCGATTTCGTCGATCTCCGCGGCCCCGTCGGGGGGCGGAGCGGATTCCGGTTCCGGCGGCGCGTCCGTCCCGGCCTCGACGGCGGGGGCGCCGCCGATGCCCACCACGTCGGAGTGCGGCGCGCCGGGCGCCATGCGCGGGCGGTAGACGATGGTCCCCGGGGCGCCCACCGCGCCGGACGCGGGGACCGGAGCGCCAATCACCAGCGGACTCTCCCCGGTGCGACGGGTGCTGCGGAAGAGCGCGCGCGCGGCGACGCCGAGCCCGCGCGCGACGACGGCGAGCCCGCGCCCCAGCGCCGCCAGGGCGCGATGCGGCCAGCGCTCGGCCCAGGCGTACGCGAGGCCGCGGGAGAGGGCGCGCAGGGCCGACATGGTGAGGCGCGGAGCCAGCAGGCCGAGCGCCGCCCCCAGCGAGACGATCCAGACGAGCACGCCCAGGTAGCTGCTCACGAGCGCGCGCCCGACGGCCCCGCCCAGCGTGACCTCGCGGAACTCCACGCCCGCCGCCGTCCAGTCCGCCGAATTCAGGCCGAGCGCGCCCCAGACGAAGACGCCGAGGGCGGCGTAGCCGAGCGCGCGCGGACCGAAGCGCGGGGACTTCCCGCCGCGGCGGCGCACGATGGCGACGCCGACGGCCGCGATGGCCGCCGCGAGGATGGCGAGCCCCAGCCCGAAGGTCTCCAGCAGCCAGGTGCGCGCGCCGGAGAGGATCGCGCCGACGTCGATGATCCAGAGGAAGAAGGCAATGATCGCGACGGCCAGCAGCGCGCCGATGAGCGCGGTGCGGACGTGGGGGGAAGCGGGGAAGGGAAGCCGCCGCCAGCCCCGCGGGGGACCGGAGCGGGTTCGCGAACGAGCCGCCATGCGACGGTACTCCTGACGCCGGACGAATTCCCCGCCCGCGCCGCCGTCCGGTTCCGAGGCGTTTCTCGACTACACCTCGATCGTGACGGGCAGCACCATCGGCCGTCGCCGGGTTTCATCATACAGGAATTTGCCGAGGGCGTCCTTGAGGCGGGAGTTCACCTCGCCCGCGGGGGCGGCGTGCTCGCGCCCCTGCAGCGCGTTCTCGGCCACGCGCGCGGCGCGGTCGAGCAGGGCCGCGTGCTCCTCGTTGTCCACGAAGCCGCGCGACAGCACCTCGGCGGGCCGCGCCAGCCGCCCCGTGCGCGCGTCCACGGCCACGATGACGACGAGCACGCCGTCGGTGGAAAGGTGGGCGCGGTCGCGCAGCACGTACTCGTCCACGTCGCCCACGCCGAGCCCGTCGATGTAGACGTAGCTGGCGTCCACGCGCCCGGCCTGCCGCGCCTCGTCGTCGTCGATTTCGAGCACGTCGCCATCGGTCAGCACGAAGGCGTTGCCGGGCGGCACGCCCACGCGCTCGGCCAGGCGCGCGTGCGTCACGAGGTGGCGGTACTCGCCGTGCACGGGCACGAAGTACTCCGGCTGCAGCAGGCTCTGGATGATCTTGAGCTCGTCCTGGCTGGCGTGGCCGCGCACGTGCACGTTCTCGGCGCGGTTGTAGAGGACGTGCGCGCCCTGGCGGAAGAGGTTGTCCACGTTGCGGGCCACGGCCTGCTCGTTGCCGGGGATGGCGTTGGCGGAGAGCACCACGGTGTCGCCCTCCATGATGTCGACGTGGCGGTGCGAGCCGTTGGCCATGCGCGTGAGGGCGCTGGTGGGCTCGCCCTGGCTGCCGGTGGTGACGATGGCGAGGGCCGAGGGCGGCAGGCGCCGCATCTCCTCGACGCCCACGAACGTGCCCTCCGGCGCGCGCAGGTAGTCGAGCTGGCGGGCCATGGCCACGTTGTCGATCATCGAGCGGCCCGTGACGAACACCTTGCGCCCGGTGAAGACGGCGGCGTCCACCACCTGCTGCACGCGCGCGATGAGCGAGGCGAAGGTGGCCACGATCACGCGCCCCCCGGCGTTCACCATGATCGTGCGCAGCGAGTCGCCCACCAGCTGCTCGCTGGGCGTGTGGCCCTCCACCTCGGCGTAGGTGGAATCGGCCAGCAGCAGCAGGCAGCCCTCGCCGCCCACCTGCCCCAGCCGCGTGAGGTCCGTGTGCTGGTCCATGACGGGCGTGTGGTCCAGCTTGAAATCGCCCGTATGCACCACCGTGCCCAGGGGCGTGCGGATGATGAGGCCGCAGGCGTCGGGGATGCTGTGCGCGACGGGGAAGAACTCCACCTCGAAGGCGCCCGCGCGCACGGACTCGCCCGCCTTCACCTCGCGCAGCGGCTCGACCGGCAGGCGGTGCTCCTTCATCTTCACCCGCACCAGCCCCAGCGTCAGGCGCGTGCCATGGACGGGCACGCTGAATTCGCGGCAGAACCAGGGCAGCGCGCCCACGTGGTCCTCGTGCCCGTGCGTGAGGAAGACGGCGCGCAGCTTGTGCGCGTTGGCGCGCAGGTAGGTGAAGTCGGGGATGACGAGGTCGACGCCGAGCATCTCCTCCTCGGGGAACATGAGGCCCACATCCACGACGATGATGTCGTCGCCGTACTCGAACAGCATCATGTTGCGGCCAATCTCGCCGAGGCCGCCGAGGGGGATGACGCGCAGGGGCGTGCCGCTCACGACTGGCCGAACAGGTTCATCTGCCGCGCCGGGGCCTCCCCGGCGGCGGCGGGAGCCGACTCCGCGCGCGCCGCGCGGGCCCCTTCCAGCAGGCCGGGGAGCGTGCGGAAGTCGTCGACGATGACGCCGCGCAGGCGCTGCTGGTGGAGCGCGGCGGCGGGGTGGTACATGGGCACGACCAGCCGCCCGCGCACCTCGCGCGCGCGCCCGTGGATGCGCGAGATGGCCTGGTTGGGGAAGAAGCGCGACATGGAGTAGCGCCCCAGCGTGACCACCAGCAGGGGGTCGATGAGCCGCAGCTGCGCGCCCAGGTAGCCGCCGCAGGCCTCAATTTCGCCGGGGAGGGGATCGCGGTTGCCCGGCGGGCGGCACTTGAGCACGTTGCAGATGTAGACCTCGGGGCGGCCGAGCCCGGCCTCCGCCAGCAGCTCCTCGAGGAAGGCGCCGGCCGGCCCCACGAAGGGGCGGCCCTGGCGATCCTCGTTCACGCCCGGTGCCTCGCCGATGAGCATCACCTCGGCGTCGAGCGGCCCCTCGCCGGGCACGGCCAGGCGGCGCGTTTCGGCGAGGGCGCAGCGGCGGCAGGCGCGCACCTCGGCGCACAGCTCGTCCATCTCCCGTTCGGTTTCGGGCGCGACCGTCATGCGGGGGCCTCCTCCCGCGGTTTGTACAGCAGTTTGGCGAAGAGCACCCCGACGAAGTAGAGGCCCAGCAGGGGCACGGCCACGACGGACTGCGTGATCGGGTCGGGCGTGGGCGTGGCGATGGCCGCCAGCACGAACACGACCACGATGGCGTAGCGCCAGAAGCGCAGCAGCTGGCGCGCCGTCACCAGCCCCACGCGCGCCACCAGGGCCATGACCATGGGCAGCTGGTAGGCGATGCCCACCCACAGGATGATGCGCGTCACGAAGCTGATGTACTCGTTGATGCCGATCACGTTCTCCACGTTGTCCGAGGCAACGTCCAGCAGGAAGTTGAGGGCGCGGTCGAGCACGATGAAGTAGGCGAAGGCCATGCCCCCCACGAGGAAGACGAGCGAGCCGAGCACCCCGCCCAGCAGCACGCGCCGCTCGCCGCGCGTGAGGCCGGGCACGATGAAGGCCAGCGCCTCGTAGATGAGCACCGGCATGGCCAGCAGCACGCCGCCGTAGATGCCGATGCGGAAGATGGCGCCGATGCGGTCCGTGGGCGAGAAGGAGGCCAGCCGGAACTCCTCCTCGCTCTTCTGCCCGAGGTAGTCCACGGCGTCCTGCACGGTCACGATCGCGGCGAGGTCGCCGCTGGCGATGGGGACGGGGCGGAAGCCCGCCGCCGCCTGCCGCAGGACTTCCCGCAGGATGTCCAGCAACACTCCCTCGTTCTCCACGCCGATGTCCTCGCGGAAGGTGTGTTCCGGCAGGATCGCGTGCGCCGTGTCCTCGGGGTTCTCGTGGACCCTGAGGGCGGTCACTTCGCGCACCATCTCGAAGCTGACCTCGATGCGGTCGCGCGCGGGCCGCAGCAGGATGTCGAAGGTGTTGGGCAGCGAGTCGGGCGGATCCCAGGTGAAGAAGAGGACGGCGAACACGCCCACCACCACGGCGAAGGCGGCGACCAGGAAGCGGTTCCTCAGCTCGAGGAGGTGCTCCATGATCGTCAGGTCGCCGCGGTTCCCTCCCCGGGGCTCGTCGTCGGGCGGGGCGACCGTCGCGCCGTCGCTGACCATTCGCTAGAAGACGAGCGGCTTGCCCGACGCCGCCTCCGCTTCGGGCTCGCGCTCCGGCGCGGCGCCGTCTTCGGCGTCGGCGTCGGACGCGAAGGCGTCGCGCGGCGGGGACGCGGCGATGGGGGGCAGGTGGGCGGGGCCGGGCACGCCCCGTGGCGGCTCCGGCGCGGCGTCCGCCGGGGCGGCGCCGTTCCCGTTGGCGGCGGGCGCCGACGGCTTCAGCTCCTTCAGTTCGCGCAGCTCCTCGCCGACGGGGGCGGCGGCCTCGCGCGCCTCCTCGCCCGCTTCCTCCACCTCGCCGCGCACCTGCTTCAGCTCCTCGCGCACCTCGCGCATGGAGCCGCGCACCTCTTTCACGTCGGCGCGCACGGCCTCCATCTCCTCGTTGAGGTAGGCGAATTCCTCGCCGAATTCGTCGCGCACGACGCGCGCGTAGCCCTGCAGCTTCTTGATGAAGCGCCCGATGTAGTAGGCCATTTCGGGCAGCCGCCGCGGGCCCACCACGATCATGATCAAGGCGAAGACGAGCAGGATCTCCTGGTAGCCGATGCCCAGGAATTCCACGGCTCACACTCCCGCGCGGCGCGGGGCGGCGGGACGCCAGCGGGACGCTAGCCGCCGTCCTCGACGCCGTGGTCCTGGAGATAGTCTACCGCGTCCTGCACGGTGACGATCTTCTCGGCATCCTCGTCGCTGATCTCCAGCTGCGCGCCGTTGGAGAACTCCTCCTCCAGCGACATGATGAGTTCGACGAGATCGAGGGAATCGGCCTCGAGGTCATCGACGAAGGAAGCGGCGGGCACGACGTCGGCTTCGTCGACGCCGAGCTGTTCGACAACGATGGCGCGGACACGCTCGAAAGTGGAGGGCACCTGGCTATGTCTCCTGGGCAAAGGTTGGGGGCTGGTGCGACGCCCGTTCGCGGTCGTCGCGGATCTCCTTGCTCACGGTACGCAGCACGCCGTTCACGAAGCCAGCGGAGGATTCGCCGCCATAGCGTGCGGCGAGCTCAACCGCCTCGTTCACGACGGCCCCGATAGGAGCCGAAGTATCGTGAAGCAACTCCCAGAGCGCAAGTCGCAGGATCGTGCGCTCCACCACGGGCAGCGTGGCGAGGGGGTGGCGGGGGGCCACCGGCTGCAGGCGGCGGTCGAGTTCGGCGCGCGTGGCGGCCACGCCCCGCAGCATGCCGCGCCCGAAACCGGCGGGGCCGTCGGCCGTCACCTCGCCGTCCTCCTCCGCCACCTCGCGCAGGCGGCGATCGTAGGCCGTCTCCGCGTCGTGGCTCGACGTCTCCGCCTCGTAGAGCGCCTCCAGCACGAGGCAGCGCGCGCGGCGCAGCACGTGGTCGCCGCCGCTCACGCCATCACCATGCCGCCGTCCACGTGGATGCACTGGCCGGTGACGTAGGCCGCGCCCGGCCCGGCGAGGAAGCGCACGAGCGGCGCCACCTCCTCCGGCGCGGCGAAGCGATCGAGCGGCACCTGGCCGCGGATGGCGGCGCGCTGCTCCTCCGTGAGCGAGGCCGTGATGTCGGTCTCGATGAAGCCGGGGGCGACGGCGTTCACGGTCACGCCGCGCGAGGCCACCTCCCGCGCCAGCGCGCGCGTGAAGCCGATGAGGCCCGCCTTCGAGGCCGCGTAGTTGACCTGCCCCGCGTTCCCCATCACGCCCACCACGCTCGCGATCATGACGACGCGCCCCGCGGGCGAGCGCAGCAGCGGGCGCAGGGCCGCCTTCGTGACGGCGAAGGCGCCGCGCAGGTTCGTGCGGTGCACGGCGTCCCAGTCGTCCTCGGACATGCGCATGAGCAGCCCGTCGCGGGTGACGCCCGCGTTGTTCACGAGGATGTCGAGGCCGCCCAGTTCGGCGGCGGCGGCCTTCACCAGCGCCGCCGCCTGCTCCGTCTCGGCCACGTCGCCGGGGAGGGCGACGGCCTCGCCGCCGTCCGCGTGGATGGCGGCGACCGTTTCGGCGGCGGCGCCGGCGGCGGCGCGGTAGTTCACGGCCACGCTCGCGCCCGCGCGCGCCAGCTCAAGGCAGATGGCGCGCCCGATGCCGCGCGATCCGCCCGTGACCAGCGCCCGCCGCCCGTCCAGTTCGCCCATCGCTACAGCTCCACGCGGACCGTGTCGGCACCGTTCACGGTGATGCAGGCAACGCGGCGCAGCATGCGTTTGATGATGCCGCTGAGCACGCGCCCGGGGCCGAATTCGACGAACGTGCCCACGCCCCGTTCGCCCAGGAACTCGACCGTGCGCGCCCACTGCACGGGGCGGTGCACCTGATCGACGAGCTCGTTGCGGATGGCCGTGACCTCGCTGATGGCGGAGGCCGTGCAGTTCGCCACCACGGGCGCGCGCGGCTCGGCGATGGCGGCGGTGGCCACGGGGTTGACCATGCCCTCCGCCGCCGGGCGCATGAGCGAGCTGTGGAAGGCCCCGCTCACGTTCAGGGGGATGACCTTCTTCGCGCCGCGCGCGCGGGCGTAGTCGAGGGCGCGCACGACGGACTCGCGCGGGCCGCCCACCACGATCTGGCCGGGGGCGTTGATGGTGCAGATCTCCGCGCCCGACTCGCGGCACACGTCCTCGCACTCGCTCTCGTCGAGGCCGATGACGGCGGCCATGGCGCCCGGCCGCTCGCGTCCGGCGGCGGCCATCAGCTCGCCGCGCGTGCGCAGCAGGCGCACGGCGTCGTCGAAGGCGAGCGCGCCCGCGGCCACGAGCGCGGGGTATTCGCCCAGCGAGTGCCCAGCCACGAAGGCGGGCCGCTCCAGCAGCGCGGGCTGCAGGTCCGTGGCCACGCGCAGCAGGGCGAGGCTGGTGACGGCGATGGCGGGCTGCGTGTTCTCCGTGCGCTGCAGCTCCTCCTCGGGGCCCTCGAAGCAGAGGCGCGAGAGGGGGAAGCCGAGCAGCTCGTCGGCGCGGTCGTAGAGTTCGCGGGCGGCGGGGAATTGCTCGTAGAGGTCCTTGCCCATGCCCACCGCCTGCGCGCCCTGGCCGGGGAAGACGAAGGCGCGCGAGGGCCGCTCGCTCTCACGCAGGGCGAGGAAGGGGCCGGGGGACGTGGGCGCTATCCTTCCAGGTCCGGGTCCGGCAGGCGCAGCGCCTCCCGGCCGCGGTAGGTCCCGCACACGGGGCAGGCGCGGTGCGCCAGCCGCGGCGAGCGGCACTGGCGGCAGGTCACCACGTGCGGCGCCCGCAGGCGATGGTGCCCGCGGCGCTTGCGCTGCCGCACGCGGGGGTATTTGCGCTTGGGCAGGGGGGGCATCGGCTCGCTCCCTCGTCATGCTCGCGCCCGCGGCGTTCCCGGCGATCGGTTCCGGCTCGCGAGTCAGGGCTCACTCCTCTCCAGCGCCGCCAGGGCGGCCCAGCGCGGATCGCCGGAGGCGGGTTCGCAGGCGCATTCGCCCGCGCTCCGCTCGGCCCCGCACTGCGGACACAACCCCCGGCAGCCATCGCTGCAGAGCGGCTGCATCGGGGCAGCCGCCTCACAATATTGCCGCACCGCTTCCGTAATGTCGATCACGTGGTCCCGCGAGATGGCGAACGCCTCCGGATCGCCTTCCTCCTCCGGCAGCCGCGCGCCGCTGCCCACGTCGTAGCGCTGCTCGTAAATCTCGTCGAAGGCCACGGGCGCGACGGCGGTGACGGGGGCCAGGCAGCGCGCGCACTCCAGCTCCAGCGCCACCTCCAGCGAGGCCCGCACGAGCGCCCCCGCGCCGATGCGGACCAGCTCCACCCGACCGCCGCGGAGCGCGCCCGCCGCCGCCAGCTCGTGCCCGCGCGAGGCGCCGGGCGCGTCCCGCAGCAGCTGCGCGGCATGGAACGCGATCACCGGAATCTCCACGCGCCCCTCCGCATCCCAGTATAGGCGGTTCGCGCGGGGGCGCGGCCTCTGCTACAGTCCCCTCGCTGACAGGCACCTCACCGTCTGGCCGTGCACATCGCGCGGGATGGGCTTCCGCCCCCTGCGCCGCACGACTGGACGGTATCCGCCTGTCAGCGATAACCATCCCGCTGCCGCAGGGGGCTTCCGTGGCTAAATCGGAACTGGAACGCAATCTCGAAGAACTCGATGCTCTCCGTAAGGAAGGGGTCCTCTCGGACTCGGAGTACGAGGTCGCCCGCCAGCGTGCCATCGAAACGAGTGCGATCGGTCAGCCCCCGGCACCCCAGGCGGCGAGCCCGCCCGCCCCGCCTCGCTCGTCGCGGTTTGGGTGCGGGAAGATGCTTCTCGTCATCGGCGGTGTGCTCGTCGGCCTGGTTGTTGTCATCGTCATCATTGTCGCGGTTACTGGGGGCGGAGAGGGCTCCTCGCCTGCCTCCACCGCCACGCCGAGGAGCGGGTTCATGCGGGTCGGCAGCGTGGAGATCCAGGTTCTCTCCATCGAGACTTTCGACGCCACGCCCTACAACATCTTCAACAACGAGAACCTTCGGATTCACGTCATGGTTCAAAAGATCAGGGGCGACGAATACAACTTCACGCTCAACGAATGGGTGCTGGTCACGTCCACCGGAGTCGGCATCGACTACAGCATCTTCTGCACCGATTGTCCTGATCCCATCGACGAACTCGTGATCTACGGCGATCAGCCCCTTGAAGCCTATGTCTACTTCAGGCTACCAGCAGGCGAACATGCATTCACGGAGTTGAGGTACGAACCCCTCTTCTCGTCGAACGAGGGGATTATCCCGCTGAACGTCTCCTTCACCATTCGCTAGGAGACACATCACACCGGACAGGCCCGGGGACGCCTCAGCGCACGGCTTCGAGGATGCCGGTGAGCAAGAACAGCCACAGCTAACGCTTTGCCCGTCCGTCACCCCCCCCCCCCCGAGTGGGGTGAATCTCGCGCCAGTAGCGCTCCAGTGTCTCCCGCTTCGCGTCGCTCATCCCCGTGTGGCGATGCTTCCACGCCCAGAAGCCATCCTCCTCGCTCAGCCCCTCGAAGTTGTCGGGGAACTCGCGGTGGGCATCGTCGGGCGTGGCGTGACCCTGATAGCACCAGCGGGCGTGCTCGCGCTTCACCACGCGCAGGAACTGCTCGCGATCCACGGCTCCCATCTGGCCGACGTAGTCGAGGCGGCTGCCAGGGATCATCGACTCCGGCAGGTTGACGCCGTTGGCGATGCCGAGGTCGCACCCCTCGCCCCTGAAGCCGTCGTCGATGTACTGCAGCACGTTGTCGCGCTCCTCGGCCCAGTTGGCCTCGGTCGAGGCGCAGCGAATCAGCCAGCCACGGTCGGTGCCGCAATCCTCGCTGACGACGACGGCCAGCGCCTCCTCGGCGCGTTCGTTCAGCATGGTCAGCGCACGGCTTCGATGATGCCGATGAGGACGCCGATGGCGGCCACGCCCGCCAGCATGGTGGTCACCGTCCAGCGGATCAGGCGCATCTCCATGCGCGCCATCTCCATCCGCACCTCGGCCAGCCCCGTGTCGATCTTGCTCTCCAGCCTGCTTTCGACCTGCACGATCTGGGCGCTCAGGCCGTTCTCGACGCGGGCAATCTCCGCGCTCAGGCCGCTTTCGACGCGGACCACCTCGTGGCGCAGGCTCTCGACGTCGCCCCAGGTCGCGGGGCTGGCGTAGTCCCGTCGCGGGTCGCTGGACTGCTCGGCTGCCGCCATGCGGGCATCCTACACCACCGGACACGGGCGCGAAGGCGCGCCTGCGGAAGGCGCGTGCCAGGCTACCCCCACAGTTCGCGCAACGGGATCGGACGGAAGCATGACTGTTAAGTCCGGGCAGGCATAACGCGCGATCAGCGCACGGCTTCGAGGATGCCGATGAGGACGCCGATGGCGGCCACGCCCGCCAGCATGGTGGTCACCGTCCAGCGGATCAGGCGCGTCTCCATGCGCGCCATCTCCATCCGCACCTCGGCCAGCCCCGTGTCGATCCTGCTCTCGACGCGGGCAATCTCCGCACTCAGGCCGCTTTCGACGCGGACCACCTCGTGGCGCACGCTCTCGACGTCGCCCCAGGTCGCGGGGCTGGCGTAGTCCCGCCGCGGGTCGCTGGACTGCTCGGCTGCCGCCATGCGGGCATCCTACAGGCGCGCCTGCGGAAGGCGCGTGCCAGGCTCCCCGCACAGTTCGCGCAACGGGATCGGACGGAAGCATGACTGTTAAATCCGGGCAGGCATAACGCGCGATCAGCGCACGGCTTCGAGGATGCCGATGAGGACGCCGATGGCGGCCACGCCCGCCAGCCTCCGCTTGATCGTGTACATTGTGTCGGGAGAACGCACGATGGCCATCTTCACGAAGGTTCCCCACTCCACGGCGTCCCGGCCCGCCGCCAGTCCGCGCCCGTACCCGCTGCGGACGGCGGAGGCGGTGATGGCGCACCTCGGCAAGGAGACGCCGGATGAGGCGAGGATGCGGCGCGAGGACAAGACCCTCCCCTTCGGCACCCGCTGGCTTGGCCAGTTCCAGCCGGACGGGGAGTTGACCGACGAGGAGATCGCCGGGGAGCGCCATCAGCGTCTGGCCCGGAAGTACCTCGCGTAGCCCATGCTGATCGATGCCAACGTGCTCATCGACCTCGCGTTGAACCGGCAGCCACACGCCGCCCAGGCCAGATCCCTGTTCGACCGGATCGATCAGACACGGGAACGCGCCTTCATCGCCTGGCACACCATCTCGAACGTCTACTACGTCGTTTCCGGCAGACGCGGCGCCCGGGCCGCCCATGAGTTCATCGCCGACCTGCCGTCCTTTCTGGAAGTGGCGCGGACCGGCACGGCGGACATGCGCTACGCCGTCAGTCTGCCGATGGCGGACTTCGAGGACGCGCTGCAGGTTGCCGCCGCCAATGCCTGCGGGGCGCGCTCCATCGTCACGCGCAACGTGCGGGATTTCGCGCGCTCGCCCATTCCCGCCGTCACGCCCGCAGAGGCGCTCACGCAACTCACCCCGTGACAGCCGGGCGCGAAGGCGCGCCTGGGGAAGGCGCGTGCCAGGCTCCCCGCACAGTTCGCGCAACGGGATCGCGTGCTAGGCTCCCCCCACAGTTCGCGCAACGGGAGAGGCAATGGCTCGCAAGAAGGTCACCATCGTCGGGGCCGGCATGACCGGCGGGGCCATGGCCCAGCGGCTCATCGAACGCGACGTCTGCGACGTCGTGCTGCAGGACGACCCGCAGTTCGCGGGCACGATGCATTTCGGCAAGGCCCTCGACGAATCGCAGGCGGCGGCCTGGAGCGGCTTCAGCGCCTCCATCCGCGCCACCGACGGCTGGGACGAAACGGCGGGCTCGGACGTGGTGGTGGTGACGGCGGGGGCGCCGCGCAGGCCGGGCATGAGCCGCGAGGAGCTGCTCAACGGCAACGCCGCCATCGTGCGCGACAAGGCGGGCGCGGCGGCGGCGGCCTCCCCCGGGGCCGTGCTCGTCGTCTTCTCCAACCCCATGGACGCCATGTGCCACGTGGCCCTCGAGGCCAGCGGCTTCCCGCCCGCGCGCGTCATCGGCCAGGGCGGCGCGCTCGACAGCGCCCGTTACCGCCACTTCGTGGCCGAGGCCGCCGGCGTCTCGCCCCAGGACGTGCACGGCTACGTGATCGGCGGACACACGGACACGACCATGGTGCCGGTGGTCTCGCAGACGCGCGTGGGCGGCGTGCCCCTGACCAGCCTGCTGCCCGCGGAGACGATCGCGGAGGTGGTGGCCCGCACCATGCGCGGCGGCGCCGAAATCGCCGAGCTGCTGCGCACGGGCAGCGCCTTCCAGGCGCCCTCGGCGGGGACCATCGCCATGGTCGCGGCCATCCTGCTCGACCAGCGCCGCCTGCTGCCCTGCTCCACGCTCCACCGGGGCGAATACGGCATCGAGGGCGTGTTCTCGGGCACGGTCGTGCAGCTCGGCGAGGGCGGCGTCCAACGCGCCTTCGAGCTGGAGCTGTCGGACGAGGAGCGCGCGCGCGTCGTGGCGGCTGCGGAGGCGACGCGGTCCCTCGTCGCGCAGCTGGCGTAGCCGCGCGTTGCGGGCTGCGGCGCACTCGCCGCAAGGCGCGGCGCCTACGCCAGCGCGCCCTCCACCAGCCCCGGCAGCGGCGTCACGGCCAGCAGCTGGGCCATGCGATCCAGCTTGCGCTCGCCGTGGAAGCGAGTGCGATCGAACACGGACTCCAGCGCGATGACCGTGTTCTCCGTGTCCGTGCGCGAGAGCATGACAGGCACGCCGCGCGAGGCGGCGGCGTCGAACAGGTACTCGCTGGGCCGCCGCCCGCCCGTGAGGATAAGGCAGGCGGGGTCCGTGGCCAGCGCGGCCAGGTGCTGGTCCGTCTTGTCGAAGCGCACCACCACCGCTTTCGCGTCGAAGCGGCTCAAGTAGGGCTGCCCCGCGTCGGAGCCGATGGGGGCGATGACGAGGTGGTCGCAGGTGGCGTCGGGGCCGTCGCCCGCGACCAGCGTCTCGGCGTTGAGCGCGGCCTGCGCCTCGGAGACGCTGAAGCCCGCGAGCGTGCGGTCCTCGGCGATGGCGACGAGGGGCGCGCCGCCCACCTCGGCGGGGGCCTCCGCGTGCGCCTTCGCGGGTAGGTCGAGCGCGACCACGGCCAGCGGCGCGAGCTCGGCCACGCGCGCGTCGTCGGGGATGCCGCGCGCGACGAGGATGGCGGCGGCGGCGCGGTCGTGCGGCCCGTCGAGCTCGGCCACGATCACCTCGTCGCCGTCCGGCGCGGGGACGGCGTCGGGAGCGACGGGCGTGGCGGCGGAGCCGGGCGCGAAGTCGAGGCTGGCGAACCAGCGCGCGTCGGCCACGGCGCCGTCGTCGCCGGGGCGCTCGCCGCGCGCCAGCCGCACGGGCCGTCCGCTCCAGGCGAGGGCGCGGGCCACGGCGGCGGCCACGCCGGTCTTGCCCGCGCCGGGCGCGTCCGCGATCACGGTGAGCAGGGGCATGTCGCCCCGATTGTGGGCGAGAGCGCGCGCTTGCGGCAAGCGCGGGAAGGGGCGTCGCGTGTATGCTGCCGTTATGGCCGCGGCGGAACAGTCGACGGACGAACCCCGTCGGGACTACGCCAGCCCCGCCACCTGGGGCGACGTGGAGCAGGTTCGCCACGCGCTGAGCCTGCAGATCGCCCAGCTCGAGAGCGCGACCACCACCCGCATCGCCGAACTCGAAAGCGCGACCACCGCCCGCATCGCCGAACTCGAAAGCGCGACGCAGGTGCAGATCGCCGGGGTGAAGGCGGAGATCGCCCAGCTGGACGCCAAACTGGAGAAGCAGATCGCCGAGGTGAAGGCGGAGATCGCTCAGCTGGACGCCAAACTGGAGAAGCAGATCGCCGAGGTGAAGGCGGAGATCGCCCGGCTGGACGCCAAAACCGAGGCGATGGGCGCGCGCCTGGAGATGCTGATCACGCGGCAGGAGACTCGGCTGCTCCGCTGGCTCGCCGGCACCGTGGGGGCTGGCGTGGCCTTCCTGAGCCTGCTGATCGCCCTCCTCGAAGTCTTCCGCTAGGCGTCGAGCGCCTTCCCCAGGAACGCGACGATCGCCGCCAGCGCCTCGCCCGCCGCGGGCACACTCTCGATCTGGAGGAAGGCGTGCGTCGCGCCCTCGCAGACGCGCAACTCGACCGTCGCCCCCGCCTCCGTCAGCGCCCGCGCGAACCCGCGCGATTGCGCCAGCAGCGGATCGCGCGTGCCCGCCGTCAGGAACGTCGGGGGGAAGCCGCCGAGCCGCGGGCTCAGGCGCGGGCTCACGGAGGGGTCCGCCAGCAGGGCCTCGTCCGCGCCCGCGCCGAGGTAGTCCTCCATCTGCCAGACGAAGGTGCGCCCGTTCACGAAGGGCGAGTCCTCCGGCAGGCGCAGCATGCCGGGGAAGTCGTAGACGCCGTAGGGCAGGACGGCGGCGCGGAAGGGCGTCGCGCCATCGCGCGCCAGCAGGCGGTCGAGCGCCGCCGCCGCCAGGTTGCCGCCGGCGGAATCGCCCATGATCGCCAGCCGCGCCGGATCGGCCCCCAGCGCGCCCGCCTCCGCCGCCAGCCAGTCCGCCGCCGCCACGCAGTCGTCGAGCCCCGCCGGATGGGGATGCTCCGGGGCGAGCGCGTAGTCCACGCTGGCCACGAGGAAGCCGCGTTCGGCCAGCCGCCGCGCCAGCTTGTCGTGCGTGCGCGGCGAGCCCGCCACCCACGATCCGCCGTGCGTGAAGAGGATGGCCGGATGCGGCCCCGCGCCGTCGGGCGGATAGAGGTCGGCGGTCAGGGGTTCCCCGCGGCGGCTGGCGATGGCGCGCCCGCGCTCCACGGGCCGGTCGGGCGCGCCCAGGTTCAGCACCTCCGCCGTGGCCGCCCAGCGTTCGCGAATCTCGATGCCGCGCACGCGGGGCAGGTCGGGGGGCGGCGGCGTCTCGTAGAACTGGAGGACGGCGGCGATGAACGCATCGAGGTCCGCCATCAGGCCCCTTCCACGGCGTGGATCACGCCCGTGGCGATCTTGGTGCGCTGCCCCGCCTCCACGTCGTGGCTGAGGATGACGAGGTCGTGCGTCTGGCCGTCGCGGTCCTTCACGTGGTCGCGCAGCAGCGCCTCGGGCCGGAAGCCGAGCGAGCGGAAGACGGAGATCGCCTCCGGCTGGTCCACCGTCATCTGCGCCACCAGCTTCTCCATGCCCATCTCCAGGGCGACGCGCAGCGCCTCCTCCGTGAGCAGGCGCCCGATGCCCAGCCCGCGCATGTCCTCGGCCACGAGCACGCGCAGCTCGGCCACGTGCCGCGCCCACGTCTGGTCGAGGCGGTCGACCGAGCCGTAGCCGTGGATGCCGTCCTCCTCCACGAGCAGCAGCGTGTGCTTGCGTCCCGAGTCGAGGCGCTCCACCCAGTACTCCACCTGGTCCGGCTGCGTGATGTCCTGGCGCAGGAAGAGCAGGTCGTGGTGCGGCAGCCCGCGCGCGAACTCCAGCATGGCGGGGGCGTCGTCGCGCGTCATCACGCGCAGCGTCGCCGCGCGCCCCGCGATCACGCCCGTCGCCGGGTAGCGCTCGCCGGCGTTCACCGACTTCAGATCGAACGAACCGAAAGCCATTGGTCCAATTTCGGCCACAGGCGGTACATGGCGTTGCCGCCGGCCACGAGGCTGGCGTGCCCTCCGCGCAGGATGACCTCCTCCTTCTCCTCGGAGCCCACCCGCTCCAGCATGGGCCGCGCCGCCGCGTGGGGCACGATGTGGTCGTGCTGGGCCATGGCGTGGATCATGGGCACGCGGATGGCGGAGAGGTCCACCCGCCGCCCGTCCAGCTCCAGCGTCCCCTCCAGCAGCGCGTTCTTCCAGTAGAGCTCCTTGATCATCTGCCGGAAGGCCTCCCCCGCGAAGGGGATCTGGTCCGCGGCCCAGCGGTCCACCAGCATGAAGGATTTGACGTAGCGGTCGTCGCGAATGCGGTCGAGCACCTGGATGGGGCTCGTCAGCCGCCCCGTCGGGCGGAGCATGTCGAAGGCCGACAGCATGATCTCCCCGGGCACGTTGCCCAGCGTGTCCACGATGCGGTCCACGTCGAAATAGCGCTGGTCCGTCCACTGGCTGAAGAGGCCCATCTGCTGGAAATCGACGGGCGTGGTGAGGCAGGCGATGTTGCGTACGGGGGAATCGTGCGTGCCCGCGTACATGAGCGTGAGCGAGCCGCCCACGCAGTAGCCCAGCAGGTTCAGATCGGACTCGCCCGAATCCGCCAGCACGCGCTCCACGCAGTCCGGGATGAAGGACAGGGCGTAATCCTCCAGCCGCAGCCCGCGGTCCTCCTCGCGCGGCAGGCCCCAGTCGATGAGGTAGACGTCGTAGCCCTGCCGCACGAGGAACTCCATCATGCTCTGCCCCGGCGTCAGGTCGAGGATGTAGGGCTTGCTCACCAGCGAGGTGATCACCAGCAGGGGGATGCGGTACACCTCGTCCGTCTGGGCGTGGTAGTGGTAGAGCTTCATGGGGCCGCGCGCGTGGATCGTGTCCCGCGGCGTGGCCCCCACCTGCGGGTCGTCGAGCGAGATGTACTCGAGCCCGACCAGCCCGCGGCGGAGGACGGCCTCGACCGTGGTCTGGACCTGTTGGGCGATGTCGGGCGTGCTGGCGGCGGCGCTCACCGGTCACTCCGCCCCGGAACGGGGGCTTCCCCCGAATCGTACCCCGGAATGGCGGTACGCGACGGCGGCGAGGTTGCGGGAACGTTAATTCGCGTGCGAATTGGCGCCCGCGTCGGGCGGCGGCTCGGGGCGCTTCGTGCGCCGCGGGCGCGGGCGTCCCCCCGCGGACGACGCCGACGCGGCCCCGTCCAGGCCGGCGAGCTGCGCCTCCACCGCCGCCAGCCGGTTCTCGATGGCCAGCAGGCGGTCGCCCAGCGCGAGGATGTCCGTGCGCGTGGGCACGTTCATGGTCATGAACCAGGAGCCCATGGCCTCGTTCATCGTCTTCTGGAAATGGAGGAAGACGTCGAGGTTGCGCCCGAGGCCCCGGCTGAACTCCTCGGTGCCCATGATCTGGTTGAAGAACTCGTTCCACTGCCGTTCCGAGCGGGTGGCCCACTCGCGCCAGGCGGCGGAGAGATCGGGGATGCCGGCGGTGTCGGCGGCGCTCATGGGGTTCCCTCCCCGTTGGTCTCGGTCGCGGTCCCGTCGTTCTCGAAGCCCGCGAGCGCCCCGCGCAGCACCTCGCGGTAGCGCTCCAGCCCCTCGACCCAGGCGCGCAGGAACAGCTCCCCCGCCGCCGTCAGCGAGTACATGCGCCGCGCCGGGCCCTGGTCCGAGGTGTCCCAGAAGGAGGAGACGAAGCCGCTGCCCTCCAGCTGCCGCAGGGCGCGGTAGACCGTGCCGCTGTCGGGCTGGGGCAGCCCCGTCGCGTCCAGCTGCCGCGCGAGCTGGTAGCCGTAGGCGTTGCAACCCTTGAGGAAGGCGAGCAGGCTCGTGGCCAGCAGTTCCCCGTGGAGACGCGGCTCCGTGCCCATGCGCGCGCGGGCGCTCCCTTCGGCCATGCCCCCATTCTCGCGCCCGCGTCCGTTAGCGGCAAGACGCGGCAATGTGCGGGTTGCATCTAGCGGCGCGACGCCGTAGCCTTCCCCGCACACATACCGTCCACGGAGGTTCCACGATGGCCGAAACGACGCAGTCCGACCACTACTTCCAGGCGCTGCTCGCCAGCTACGACGCGCTCGCGCAGGCGATGGAGCAGGCCAGCGAACGCGGCATCACGCTCTCGCGCCAGCTGATCGCCGACGTGCAGGCGGGGCAGCGGCAGTCCCTCGAGCTGGCCCGGCAGATGGCCGCCAATCCTTCCGACATGGCCGCGGCCTACTCCGCCGTGATGGAGACGGTGGTGGCCGCCCAGAGCCAGGCGCTCGAGTTCACGCAGGCCGCCTACCGCGAGGCGCTGGCCGCCAGCGGCGAGGCCCGCGAGGCCCTGGACGCGCTCCTCGCCGCCAGCCGCGCCGCCGCCGAGGCCGCCCTCTCCCTCTCCCGCGACTGGCAGAACTCCAACCCCTGGAGCGACCTCATGCGGCAGGGCATGGCCACCTTCGGCATGGCCGCGCCGGAGCCGCCCGCGGCGGAACCCGCCGGCAAGGCCAGCGCCTAGCCGCCCCGCTCCTCCGCCAGCAGCTCGGCCACCCGCTGGTAGGCCGTGGCGTTGTAGACGATGCCGTAGTGGCTCGTGGCGATGCCGGTGTTCAGGTCCGGCTCCGTCTCGTGGCAGCTCTCCGGCCGCACCAGCCCGTCGTGCCGCGCGTAGAGCGCGCGCCGCCGGAAGGGCGCGCGCCGCGGGCGCATGATGTTGGCCGTGAAGCGGCAGGCGCAGTGGCCGCTGAAGCAGGTCCCTTCCACGTGCCAGGTGAGCGGCGATCCCCCCCGCCGCCGCACCGCCGCCATGCCCTCGATCAGGGCCGGATGCACGTAGGCCACCTCGTGGAAGGGCGCGGCCAGCGAGATCAGCAGGTCCACCATCTCGGGATGATCGAAGGCCACGCTGCGCGCGATCAGCGCCCCCAGGCTGTGCCCGATGAGGCGCACGCGGCAGCCCGTCTCCGCCGCCGCCCGCCGCACCGCCCCCAGCACCAGGTCCGCGGAGGCGTCGGGGCAATCCACGTTCAGCCCCAGCCCCGAGTAGTAGGGCCGGTAGCCGATGCGCGCCAGCCACCAGTAGAGCTCGACCAGCGAAAGGTCCGTGCCCAAGAACCCCGGCACCACCACCACCGGCTGGCCCTCGCCGTGGGGCGCGCCCCAGCCGTAGTAGACGGGCGAGCAGCGCAGGTTCAGCCATTCCTGCCAGATGCCCAGCTCGTTCCAGACGGGCGTGAAGGCGGGCTGGACGGAGTGGTCGTCCGGATACCAGTCCGCGAACGGCGCCAGCGCCTCCGCCGGAGGGACGTCCCCCGGCGGCGCGCCCGCGTCGATCTCCCCGATGCTCCTCGCCATCCGCTACTCAAGGGCGCTCGCGGGCGGTCCGCGACCCCCGCCCTAGCCCTCGCCCCCCAGATCGCGGTCGTAGGCCTCGAAGATGAGGTCGACGCCCGCCGCCATGTGGTGGCGCACGTCGCCCTGCAGCCTGCCCGCGTCCGAGCGCAGGCGGGCGGCGTCCACCTTTCCCGCCGCGATCTGGCCCGCCACGTCCTCGCGCAGCTCGTCCGTGCGCCGGATGAGGGAGGGGTGCTCGGCGCGGGCGCGATCGATGCGGAAGTTCAGGTGGGGGGCCAGTTCGGCCATCTCGTCGAGGCTGCCGCCGGGCGCTTCCGCCGTCTCGCTGTGTTCGCGCAGCACCGCGGCCAGCCCGTCGAGTGCGTCGCGCAGCCCCCCGGCCCAGGCCAGGCGGTCGCCCGCGGCGGGCGCGATGATGGCATCGTCCATGCGTTCGCGCGCGCGCTTCAGGGCCTCGTGCCCGCTCAGCCGCGGCCCGCCGAACTCCTCGCGCATCGCCTCGCCGTCGCTCATGGCTCGCCTCCCCTCGGGGCGCTGCTCTCCCTGCAAGGGTACACCACCGGCGGACCGCGCATGGGCCCGGGGAGACTCGAACTCCCGACCGTTGGATTAAAAGTCCACTGCTCTGCCGGCTGAGCTACAGGCCCGCCACGATCTTAGCGCAAGGCTGTACAATGCCCCCGCGAGGAGGAAGCCATGGTCGAGACCCTGACCGGCACGAACCGCTCCGCGGGCATCTCCGTGCAGGAGCTGCTGGCCCACGACACGCGCCCCGTGCCGGAGTACCTGAGCCGCGAGGCGCCGCTGCCGCCCGGCCCCACGCTCGTGCCCGTCGAGCGCTACTTCTCGCGCGCGTTCCAGGAGCGGGAGAACGAGCAGCTGTGGAAGCACGTCTGGCAGATGGCCTGCCACGAGGACGACATCCCCAACGTGGGCGACTACATGCCCTACGAGATCGCGGACCTCAGCTTCCTCATCGTGCGCAGCGCGCCGGACGAGTTCCACGCCTTCCGCAACGCCTGCCTCCACCGCGGGCGGCGGCTGAAGGAGCGCCCGGGCAAGCAGACGCACGAGCTGCGCTGCCCCTTCCACGCCTGGGCCTGGCATCTGGACGGCACGCTCAAGGAGATCCCCTGCCAGTGGGACTTCCCCTACGTCGACCCGGCGGAGCAGAACCTGCCCGAGGTTCCGCTGGGGCGCTGGGGGCGCTTCCTCTTCATCAACCCCGACCCGAACGCCGAACCCTTTGAGGAGTTTCTCGGCGATTTCCCCGTGAACTTCGAGCTGCTGCCCTACGAGAACCGGCACAAGGTGGCCGAGGTTCGCAAGGTGCTGCGCTGCAACTGGAAGGTGGCGCAGGACGCCTTCGCCGAGTCCTGGCACGTGTTCTCCACGCATCCGCAGGTGGTCTGGGGCTTCGGCGACTGCAACGCGCAGTTCGACGCCTTCGGCAACTACTCGCGCCAGCACAACCCCGCCGGCGCGCCCAGCCCCCACCTCGAGGGCGTCGACTGGACGCCCCTGCCGCCCTCGCCCGACGGACGCCCGCGCGAGCGCCACGCCTTCACCGGGGCCATCTACGAGCGCCGCGACGACGGCAACGTGGACGTGACCATGCCCAACGGACGCCACGGCGTCTTCACGCAGGAGGCCGTCTGGGTGGAGGGCGAGCTGGGCCACGCCGACCTGCACCTCTGCCAGTGGGTGGCCGGTCCGCAGGTGGCGGCGCCCCTCGCCATGCCCGCCCCCGAGGATGAGCCCGCCGCGAATGGGGCCGCCCCCGACGGCGGCGAGCTGTACGCGCAGATCGGGGAGAACGGCGACGCCGCGCCGGAGACGCGCGAGGAGCGCGTGCGCGCCACCGCCGCCGTGCGCGCGAAGGCCGCGCAGGGCGTGCGCGAGGCCATGCGCCCCCTGCTCGGCGACGTGGTGGACCGCGTCTGCGATTCGGAGCTGACGGGCAACATCTACTTCAACCTCTTCCCCAACCTCATGCCCAGCAGCGCCTTCGGGCCGATGGCCATCTGGTTCCGCTTCCGCCCCAACGGGAACGATCCGGAGGAGTGCATCATGGAGGCCATCTGCATCGCGCCCACGCCGGAGGGCACGACGCCGCCGCCCGCGCCGCCCGTGCATGTGCTGGACCCCGACGACAGCTGGACGGAGGCGGAGGAGCTCGGCGGGCTGGCCATGGTCATGGACCAGGACACGGGCAACATGCCCTGGGTGCAGCGCGGCGTGCGCTCCCTCGAAAGCGGCGTGCTCCAGCTGGCCGACTACAACGAGGCCAAGCTGCGCCACTTCTACCTGCTGCTCGAGGAGTACCTCGAGCGGGAATGGTAGCGGGGGGTCGTTCCGCTCCTATCCGTTGAGGAAGGGCGCGAGCAGCGTGAGCGTGTCCGGCGTGGAGGGCGCGATCTGGACGCGGTCGATGCCCAGCTCGCCGAGGCGGCGCAGGTTGGCGGCCACGCGCTCCGGCTCGCCGAGGAAGCCGCCGAAGAGGCGGTCGCCCATGGCCTCCCCCTGCGCGCGCAGGGCCGGGTCGGGGCCCGCCCCCACCAGCGCGAGGAAGCCCAGCGGCGTCTCCGGCGCCGCCTCCCGCGCCAGCGCCACGCGCGCGCGCAGGTCGTCCTCGGAGTAGGCGGCCACGCGCGCGGCGAACTCCATGGGGTCGCCCGCGTCGCTCACGGAGAAGCCCATCAGCTCGATGCGGTCCACGTGCGGCGCGGCCCCCCGCAGCGTGCGCGGCCCCGCCGAGGAGGCGATGAGGACGGGCGGCGGCTTCGGCAGCGGCCCGATGGCCGGAATCTCGATGTCGTAGTACTCCCCGCGGAAGCGGCACGCGCCCGTGTGCAGCAGCTCGCGCACGATCGGCAGCGCCTCCAGATAGGCCCCCGCGCGGTCCCGCGCGGAGGGGAAGGCATGGCCCATGCCCGTGATCTCGTGCTCCGCCCAGCCCGCGCCCAGCCCCGCCTCCAGCCGCCCCCCGGAGACGCGGTGCAGGGCCAGCGCCGCCTGCGCGAACTCCACCGGCGAGCGCACGAGGTTGTTGCCGAAGGCGATCATCACGCGCGTGCGCTCCGTGGCCAGCGCGAAGGCCGTGGCCGTCACCCACACGTGCGGGTGCGGCTGCGGCGAGGAGATGTGGTCGGCCACGGAGATGACCGGGTAGCCCTCCGCCTCGCGCTCCCGCGCCCACTGCATGGGGTCGTCGTCGACGCTGATGAAATTGGGGCAGAACTCCACGCGGGCCTCCGTGCGCCCCAATCCTACGGGCGCGGCGGGGGCGCGTCAGCCGCGAGCGCGGAAGCCTCCGCCTCCGTCTCGCGCGGCGGGGGCGCGCGGCCCCGCAGGGGAATCTCCGTGAGCGCCAGCGACAGCGCCACCAGCACGACGCCGCCGATGGCGGAGAGCAGGAAGAGGCGGCGGTTGGCCACCGCCACGGCCTCCCGCTGCACATCCAGCGCACGCTCGAACAGGACCGGGGCGCCGCCCTCCGTCAGGAACGCCGCGCGCGCCCCTTCCATGCGCTCCGGGTCGAGCGCGAGCGTGGCGTCGCCCTCCAGCGCCTCCGCCACGGCGGCGGGCAGGGCCGCGCGCGTCTCCGCGTCCAGGTTCCCCGTGAAGGTCGCGCCGTAAGAGGCCGTGAAGACGGCCCCGAAGAGGGCCACGCCCAGCACCTGCGCGATCTGGCGGAAGTACATCTGGCTGCTGGTGGCCACGCCCGTCTGCTCCTGCGACACGGAGGCCTGCACGATGACGTTGATGACGGGCGTCACCAGCCCCGAGCCGATTCCGAAGACGATCAGGTAGACGGCCACGTGCCAGCGCGGGTCGCCCACGCCCAGCGTCTGCAGGAGAAAGGCGGCGAGCGCGGAGAAGGCCGACCCCAGCACCACCTGCCGCTTGAAGCGCCCCGAACGCGCGATCAGCCGCCCGCCCACGATGCTGGCCGCCACCATGCCCAGCGCCTGCGGCATGAAGAGCAGGC
The DNA here is from genome assembly GCA_958295975.1 of Tepidiformaceae bacterium. Lineage (GTDB taxonomy): Bacteria > Chloroflexota > Dehalococcoidia > Tepidiformales > Tepidiformaceae > UBA2991. Next base: position 2,374,054 of record OY282446.1, read on the forward strand.
CGGAGACGGTCGCCGACGCCCCCAGCGAGGTCTGGATGAAGGTGGGCAGGTATTGCACGGCGGAGAAGAGCACGGCGCTGGAGAGGAGGGCGATCAGCCCCGTGAGCACGTACATGCGGTTGCGGAAGAGGGACATGGGGATGATGGCTTCGGGATGGCGGCGCTCGCGCAGGATGAAGAGGAGCATGAGCGCGCCCGCCCCGGCCAGCAGCCCCACCGTCGCCGCCGAGCCCCAGCCGAACGCATCCCCCGTCCAGGCGATGGCCAGCAGGGCCGCCACCGTCGCCGTCGTGAGCAGCCCCGCGCCCGCGAAATCGATGTCCCCGATGCGCCCCCCGTGCCGCACGTTCGGCAGCGTGCGCCAGATGAAGACCAGCGCCGCCGCCCCGATGGGCAGGTTGATGAAGAAGCACCAGCGCCAGCCCAGCCCGTCCGTGAGGAAGCCCCCCACGGGCGGTCCGATGAGCGTGCCCGCCGTGATCACGGCGAGGATGTAGCCCACGTACCGGGCCCGCTCGATGGGCGTGTACATGTCCGCCATGACCACCAGCACGCAGGCGAGGATGACGCCGCCGCCGATCCCCTGCAGGCCGCGCGCCGCGATCAGCGCGGGCATGGACGGGGCGAAGCCGCAGGCCAGCGATCCGGCCAGGAACACGACCACGCCCGCGATCACGAACGGACGCCGCCCGAACATGTCCGAGAGCTTGCCCACGATGGGCACCGCCACCGTCGAGGTCAGCAGGTAGAGCGTGATCACCCACGAGATCAGCTGGAAGCCGTCGAGGTCGGAGAGGATGCGCGGCAGCGCCGTGGCCACGATGGAGCCGTCCAGCGCGCTCAGGAACATGCACGCGCCCAGCGACAGCAGCAGCAGCAGCTTCCCGCGCTCGCTCAGCAGCGCGCCCAGCGCGGGCTCGGACGGAACGGATGCTGCCAACTCCCACCCTCGGGCCGGACGCGCCGCGCGCCCTTCGCCGCCGTCGCTGCTAAAGTGCCGCGGAACCGCGACGGGAGGCGAGCATGGAGAACCTGCGCGAACCGCTCTGCAGCTGGGACAGCGCCATCGTCGAGCGCTACAACGACTATACCACCGGCAACACCGAGGAGGTGCTGCCCGGCGTCACGCGCCCCCTGCCCGCCGACCTCATCCGCGCCTGGGAGCAGCGCTGGCACCGCATCGCCGTGCGCGAACTCGACATCGAGGACCTCGTGCCCATCCCCGACCCGCCCGGCGCCACCATGCTCCCCATCGTGGCCGGCCAGTTCGTCGTCAACATCGGCATCGTCAACGCCCTCACCTCCACCTTCGAGACGGGCGGCTCGGCCGATTACCTCAAGCAGTTCTTCGAGGGCGACGAGGAGATCACGGCCGAGACCGCCACGGACGTGGAGCGCGCCACCGCCACGCGCGCCCGCCTCGCCGCCTTCTGGCCGCGCGCGGCCGGGTCCGTGGCCGCCGACGCCGACCGCGTGCGCGCCGCCAGCGACGCCACCCGCGCCCGCGACTGGTCCGCCGCCAGCGACGCCGATCTGCTCGCCGCCGTGGACGAGACGACCGCCCTCTGCGGCGACGTCTTCTTCACGCACTACTGGGTGACGTCGAGCGCGGGCATGCAGACCACCCTGCTCGGCGGGCTGCTCGACGCGCACGCGCCGGACCACCCGCCGGAGTGGGCGGGCGGCCTCACCAGCGGCCTCACGGGCGTGGAGAGCGCGCGTCCGGCCAAGGCCATCTGGGACCTCAGCCGCTTCGCCGCCGCCCGTCCCGCCCTCGCCGCCGCGCTGGCGGACATCGCCGCCGCGGACCTCACGGAGCGGCTGGCCGCGCCCCCGGACGACGACTGGGCCGCCTTCGCGCGCGAATGGCGGGCCTTCATGGCCGACCTCGGCTTCCGCGGCCAGCGCGAGACCGATCCCTCCTGCGCCACCTGGGACGAGGCCCCTGACTTCGTCCTCGGCGCCCTGCGCGCCGACCTCGCCGCGGGCGCGGAGCGCGACCCCCACGCCCTCGAGGCCGAACGCGCCGCCGCCCGCGCGGCCCTCGAAACCGAGGTCGAGGCCGCCCTGCCCGAGGATGCGCGCCCCGAATTCCGTGCCATCCTCGCCCTCGCCCAGACGCTCAGCCGCGAGCGCGAGGGCACCAAGGCCAACTGGGCCCGCTCCGCCCGCGCCTACCGCCCGCCCCTGCGCGAACTGGGGCGGCGGCTGGCCGAACGCGGCCTCCTCGACGGCCCCGACGACGTCTGGTTCCTGCGCCTCGCCGAGCTGCCCGACGCCGCGGGCGACGAGCTCTCCCCGGCGGAGGTGCAGGACGCCGTGGCCGAGCGCAGGCGCGAATACGAGCGCCTCCACGACTACGAGCTGCCCGCGCTCTTCTCCCGCCCCGTCGAGGCCTCCCCGCGCAGGCGCGCCGCCCCCTCCGGCGAGACCGCCTTCCGCGCCACCGGCGTCAGCCCGGGCAAGGCCCGCGGGCGCGCGCGCGTCATCCTCAGCGCCGACGCGGACGCCGGGGCCACCGTGCTCCCCGGCGAAATCCTCGTCGCGCCCGTCACCGACGCCCCCTGGACGCCGCTCTTCATCCCCGCCGCGGGCGTGGTGGTGGAGACCGGCGGCGCGCTCAGCCACGCCGCCACGGTCGCGCGCGAGTACGGCATCCCCGCCGTCGCGGGCGTGCGCGACGCCACCACCCTCATCCCCAACGGCGCCATGCTCGCCATCGACGGCGCGACGGGCGAGGTGACGGTGGAGGAGGGGTAGCGCGCGGGCACCCGTCCCTGGAGATTTCCGCTTGCCCTTATGGGTGGCTCCCGCTACGGTGTAGATGGCTCATGCCATGATGCCGGTAATGTAACGATAGTGTAATCCTAGCGTAGATGGCGGACGGCGGTGGGACTATCAGGCAGGATATTGCCGTGTTTAAACCGATGCCCATCCATGACGTCGAGCGCAAGCTCAGGGCTGAGGGATTCCGGCTGGACAGCCAGAATCCCCAGAAGAAGTACATCAAGGAGACGAGCGAGGGGCGGCGTACCGTGAAGGTGCCGTGCCATCGGGACGTTCCCGCCGGGACGCTTAAGAAGATCATCCAGCGGATGGGGTTGTCCCCTGAGGAGTTCGAGCGCCTGTAGCCGTTGGGCCTCGGCGACGGCGAACTGCCGTCGCCGAGGTCTGTGTGACGCAGACTAGCGCCAGCCGGGCTGCCCGCAGTTGTCGAGGTTCGGCTGTACCGGAGTCTCGAAGAGTCTCGAGACATCGAACTCGAGAAGGCTAATTTCGGAAGTTCGGATCAAGAGGCGGGAAGCCCCTCGAAGGTCTTCGATCAAGCCCCTTGCAGTAGATGAAAGGGGGTTGATGAGGTTTTTTCCGTCAGCTACCCAAGTCACTGAAACCGATGCCCTGTTATCGATCCGGTAGGTAATCCTTCCAGAACGGTGGTATTCATCCGTGGACATTCCTATTCCAATTTCCCCAGATCCTGTACAGATTATATTGAAGATCGCTCGCTGATCCAGCCCATAAGCGTCTCGATATTCATCGCTAACGGCGATGCTCGTCGAAAGACTGCCATCGAGGCGGTCGCGCTCTGCTACGTACGACACCCCAGTTAACGTGATATACTCCGCCAAGACTGGTCCAGCAGCACGGGAGGGCGCGGGTGTTGCTGTCGCAGCTGCAGTAGGTTTCGGTGTCGCAGTGGGCGTTGGCGTCGGCGTCGGGTGCGGAGCGGACGGGCTATCAGGCAGCGGCACGGCGAGCGTGATGTCACTGTAGCGGAAGCGCCCGTTCGAGGTTTCCGCGTAGGCCGAGGCGTCGCCACTGCCCAGCGGGATCGTGCCCAGCGTGCGCCAGCTTCCGCCCTCGGGCCGGGCGCTGATGTAGTTGAGCGTCGGATCGCTGGTGCTCTCCCAGACGCGCACCTCGACGTTGGCCGTGCGGGACGACTGGGCGAAGGTGACCGCGCCGCCGATGGCGATGACGGCGACGAGCCCGGCGATGATCCAGTTCTTCACGGAGAAGCCTCCTTGCGGCAAGGGAAAGCGTAGTCGACGAACTGGCGCATCCACCGTGAACCGACAAGGAGGCGGAGACCGCATCCCTCGCCGGGACGTCACGGGGCAGGACGCACAGCGCCTCGCCAGTTCGTCGCGGGGGACGATAGGGCACGGGCGCGGGCCGGTCAAACGCGCCGGGATGGGGTGCCAACCCCGGCAGGGTGTGCTAGCCTTTCCTGGGAAGGAGGTTCCCCATGCCTAGCGCCACGGTCCGCGAACTGATTAAAACCGTCCGCGAGCTCTTCAACCAGCCCCGCCAGCGCCATGCCCTCTGGCAGTCCCCTCAGTGGAACCCTGTCTGGAGTGCTATTGATGGCATCGAGCTTGCTCAGAGTGCCATTGATGCCTATGGAATCGAGGGAAATGACCTTGGCGATGGAGAGTCTTATCTCCACCTGCAAGGGTTGCTCCAATCTTTTTATATCCAGCAGGATTCCTGCGCGGGAATTACTACGTACTTGAACCTTCCTCGAATTGTTACGGAAGAAGACTCGGAAGCAGGACTGCAAGAATTGCGGAATCTGCGAAATAGTGTTACGCATCCGAGTGATATCAAGAGAAAGAAATCTCATTCTATTCCTCCTATGTTGCTTGACCGTGAAAGATTTTCTGTCACGTCTTTTTCTAGTGAGGAATCGAATACAAAACAATACAAAATATCCGATCTGATATCGGCACATGATGATGGAATTTCTTCCATTCTGACGAGGATCATTTCTGCCATGGATAAAAGCGAACAAGATCATCGGGAAAAGTTTGCAGATGATCATCTTTCAGATATCTTTCGTGATGCTAGCTATCAGTGCAGGATCATTGCAAGTGCTGCTACCGGAGAAGGCAGACTGAGTGATCGGGATCATGCTCCGTACTATATTGAGACTATCCAAGAAAAAATGGATGCATTTCGGTCTGCCATGTCGGAAAGACGGCTTCCTCTTGAGGAATATTTTTTTGGCGATCCGCTTGCCAAGCTGGAATATCCTCTTGCCCAGATCCGCTGTTTTTTCTTGGAAGAATGTTCGGAAGACGCACCGGACCCTGAAGCAGTGTATATCTTCGCCGAGTACATCCGCGTCCAGTTCAGCGAAATGGAGGATGTCGCGCACCAGATCGATGCTGAGTACAACTCGGTCTCGTTACAGCGCGAGACTGAGACTAACTGACTTGCAGTAGCGTGCTAGAGCCGCGAGACGATGATGGCAGTCATGATGCCCAAGACCGCGAGCAGCACCGTCGTCGCGCCTCCGACGGTGAGAAGGATGCGGAGGCTCAGGTTCTTCCGCAGAAGGGCGATGTCGTCCTTCGTGGCGAGGTTCGCGCCGACCATGCCGCGATCGTACGCCCGCGCCCGCCGCCCCGCTACTCGCGCGGGCGCGCGAACACCAGGCGGTCCGGCGCCGACAGGTCCGGGCGGTAGCCGTAGCCCTCCTCCGCGAACTCCGTGAGCGCCTCCGCGTCCTCGATGCGGTTGCGGATGACGTAGCGCGCCATCAGGCCGCGGGCGCGCTTCGCCACCAGCCCGATCGTCTTCAGCTGGCCCCCGCGCTCCTCCTGGAAGACGGCGCTGATGAGCGGGCGGCGCAGCTCGGCGGGCGGCACGGCCTTCGCGTACTCGTTCGAGGCGAGGTTGAGCACGGGCGCGTCCGCCGCCGCGTCCTCCTCCTCGTTGAGGGCGTGGGCGAGGCGCGCGCCCCAGAACTCGTAGAGGTTGCCGCCGCGCGCGTTTCGCAGCTTCGTGCCCATCTCCAGCCGGTAGGGCTGGATCAGGTCGAGCGGGCGCAGCAGGCCGTAGAGGCCGGAGAGGATGCGCAGCCGCCCCTGCGCCCAGTCGAGGTCGTCGGCGGAGAGGCTGTCCGCGTCGAGCCCCTTGTAGACGTCGCCGCGGAAGGCCAGCACGCAGGGCCTGGCGTTCCCGTCCGCGGGGGGCGGACGCATCTCCTGGAAGCGGGCGCGGTTGAGCCGGGCCAGCGGCTCGCTGAGGCCCATGAGCCGCCGCAGGTCGTCCTCCTCGAGCTCCTTGCAGCGTTCCACGAGCAGGGCCGTGTCGGCGGCGAAGCGCGGCTGCGTGGGCGCGGGGCCGAGCGCGCCGGGGGAGAAATCGAGGGCCTTGGCGGGCGAGATGAGCGTGAGCACGGGGCTTCCTCCCGAACGGTCTGGGGCAAGGGTAGCAGACGCGCCCTTGCCCCTCGCCCCGCGGTGCGGGGAGAATCGCCCGCACCCGCGCACGGAGAAGGCCATGAACGGCATCGAGCTCGTCGCCCGCATCCTCAAGACGGAGGGGGTGGCGGAGATGACCTGCTTCCCCAACAACCCGCTCATCGAGGAGGCGGCGAAGCAGGGCATCCGCCCCGTCATGTTCCGCCACGAGCGGGGGGCGGTCATGGCCGCCGACGGCTACAGCCGCGTGAGCGACGGCCAGCGCTTCGGCGTGGTGGCCACGCAGAACGCGGCGGGCGCGGAGAACGCCATGGGCGGCATCGCCCAGGCCTTCGGGGACAACGTGCCCGTGCTCGTGCTGCCCGGCGGCTACGCGCTGGCGGAGCGGCAGGTGCGGCCCAACTTCTCCGCCGTGGAGAACTACCGCGGCATCGTCAAGTCGGTCGAATCGCTCGACGCGCCCGAACAGATCGCGCCCGCCATGCGGCGCGCCTTCCACGCCCTCCGCAGCGGGCGCGGCGGACCCGTCGTGGTCGAGCTCACCGCCGACGTGTGCGCGCGCGAGGTTCCCGACGCGGCCCAACGCTACGACCCGCCCGCCGCCGTGCGCCAGCGCCCCGCGCGGGGCGACGTGGAGGCGGCCGTGGGCGCCCTGCTGGCCGCCGAACGCCCCCTCATCTGGGCGGGCGCGGGCGTGCTGGCGGCGGGCGCGACGGAGGCCCTGCGCGAGCTCGCCGAGCTGCTCGCCATCCCCGTGTTCACCACCATGGAGGGCAAGTCCGCCTTCGACGAGCGCCACCCCCTGGCGCTGGGCGCGGGCAGCGGCGCCACCACCGGCCCCGCGCACGCCTGGATCGTGGAGTCCGACGTGGTGCTCGCGCTGGGCGCCAGCCTCACGCGCAACCACTACACGCAGACCGTGCCGCCGGGCAAAACCGTCATCCACAACACCGCCGCCGTCGAGGACATGAACAAGGACACGCCCTGCGACGTCGCCCTCGCCGGCGACGCCCGCCTCGCCATCGAGGCGCTCATCGCGGAGGCCCGCGCGCGCACCGACGGGGCGGGCCGCGCCTCGGATGCCGCCACGCGCCTGGCCGGGGCCAAAGCCGCCTGGCTGGCGGACTGGACGCCGCTGCTCCGCTCCGGCGAGGCGCCCCTCAACACCTACCGCGTCATCCACGAGATCGACGAGAACATCGACCGCGAGCGCTCCATCGTCACGCACGACGCGGGCGCGCCGCGCGACTCCATGGTGCCCTTCTTCACGGCCACCGCGCCGCACAGCTACATCGGCTGGGGCAAGACCACGCACCTCGGCTTCGGCATCCCCCTCATGATCGGCGCGAAGCTCGCGCGCCCCGACCGCTTCTGCCTCAACTTCATGGGCGACGGGGCCTTCGGCATGTCGGGGCTGGACCTCGAGACCTCCGTGCGCGCGGGCCTGCCCATCACCACGGTGCTGCTGAACAACGGCGGCATGGCCACCTATCCGGGCGGCTTCCCCACGGCGCGCACGCAGTACGGCGTCTCGCACATGACGGGCGACTACGCGGCCATCGCCGAGGGGCTGGGCGCGACCGGCATCACCGTCACGCGGCCCGACGAGCTTGGCCCCGCCATCCGCAGGGCGCGCGCGCTCAACGACGACGGGCGCACCGTCCTCATCGACGTGCACTCCAACCACGAGTCGCGCAAGTCGCGCTTCTAGCCTCAGGCTTCGGGCGGCAGCGCGTCGAGGAAGGCGCGCACGGCTTCGTTGAAGGCGGCGGGCTGGTCGAGGTTCACGCCGTGGCCCGCGTCGGGGATGACGACGCTGGTCGCGCCCGGGATCTGCGCGCCCATGTAGCCGTGGGCGGCGATGAAATTGGCGTCGTCCGCGCCCACCAGGTTGAGCGTGGGCACGGCGATGGCGGGCAGCGACTGGATGACCCACGCGTCGCGCTGCGTGAGCATCCCGCGCGCGGCTCTGGCCAGGCCCTCCGCCGAGCGGTGGCCCGCGTCCCGCACCTCCGGCGAATTGCCCAGCGCCTCCAGCCCGCGCGACTCGAACGCCTCCGCGCGGGCGAGGGCGAAGCGGTTCCAGCCCTCCCGCGCCTCCACGTTGTTGTAGCCGGGCCCCGTGTCGAACAGCATCAGCGCGCGCGTGCGCTCCGGATGGCGCAGGTGGAAGGCGAGCGACATGTAGCCGCCCAGCGAGAGCCCGCCCACGACCGCGCGCTCCTCCCCGCAGGCGTCGAGCACGGCGGCCATGTCGGCCACGGTCTCCGCCTCGGAGTAGGCCGCGGCGTCGGCGGGGCCGTCCGTACCGCCGTGCCCGCGCATGTCCCAGGCGATGACGCGGTGGCGGTCCGCGAACGCCTCCAGCTGCCCGCGCCACATGCGCGCGCTGGCGGCGAAGCCGTGCGTGAGCAGGATGGCCGGGCCCGCGCCCGCCGTCTCGTAGTGCAGGGTCGCGCCGTCGCGCGTCACCATCGCCATCGTTCGCCTCCCGCGGGTCTCGCGCCCAGTCTACGCGCCCGTCGCGCCCGTTTCCGCGTGACCCGTTATGTCGCCCAGGTACGATTCCTCGCGCGCTCTCATGCGCGCCGCCGCCTCCCCGCCCCCCTCGTGCTCGTAGCCGCACAGGTGGAGGATGCCGTGCACGAGCAGGTGCGCCAGCTCCTCGTCGAGCGAGTGCCCCAGTTCGGCGGCCTGCCGCTCGGCCACGTGCGCGCCGATGGCGATGTCGCCGAGGCTGGCCGGTTCCCCGGGCAGCGCCTCCGCCTCCGGGAAGGCGAGCACGTCCGTGGGCGCGTCGATGCCGAGGAAGCGCAGGTTCAGCTCGCGCATGGTCTCGTCGTCCGCCACGAACACGGTGAGCAGGGCGTCGGCGGACGCGCCCTCGCCTGCGAGCACGCGCGCCGCCAGCATCGCGAGGGCGTGGTCGTCGACGGCGTCTTCCGCGTCGTCGTGGACGATGAAGGCGATGGGGCGGAACGGGGCGGGCACCTAGCCCCCGGCGAAGACGGCGGCGGCCTCGCGGGCGGCGGCCACCAGCGGCATGGGCACGATGCCGAAGACGAGCACGCCCAGCGTGGCCACGCCCAGCGCCAGCGCCACCGTGGGCGCGACCGGCAACCGCCGCTCGTCCTCCGCCTCGCCCAGGAACATGCGCCGCACGACCGCGAGGTAGTAGTAGGCGGAGACGACGGAGTTGAGCACGCCCACGATCACGAGCCACACGAGGTCCGCGCGCACGCCCGCGTTGAACACGTAGAGCTTGGCCCAGAAGCCCGCCGTGGGGGGGATGCCCGCCAGCGAGACGAGGCAGAAGGCCAGGGCCAGGGCGAGCAGCGGCGCGCGCCGCCAGAGGCCCGCGTAGCTGGCGATCTCGTCGCTGCCCGTGCGCCGCGAGATGGCGATGACGGCGATGAAGGCCCCGAGGTTGGTGAAGGCGTAGGCGGCCACGAACAGCAGCACGCCGCTCGCCCCCGCCACGAAGCGCTCCCCCGCCACGGCCACCGCCGCGAGCCCGATCATGAAGTTGCCCGCCTGCGCGATGGAGGAGTAGCCCAGCATCCGCTTGATGTCCCGCTGGACGAGCGCGAGCACGTTCCCCAGCGTCATCGAGACGGCGGCCACGACGGCGAAGATCATGGCCCAGTCGTCGCTCAGGAACTCCTCGCCCAGCCCCTCGAAGAAGAGGCGCATGACGACCGCGAAGGCCGCCGCCTTGGAGCCCACGGAAAGGAAGGCGGCCACCGGCGTGGGCGCGCCCTGGTAGACGTCGGGCACCCACATCTGGAAGGGCACGACCGCCATCTTGAAGCCGAACCCGGCGATCAGCAGCACCGACGCCGCCGCCAGCAGCGAGCGGTTGTCCGCGCCCCGTTCGGCCACGGCGGCGGCGATGTCGGTGAGCAGCGTGGAGCCGCTGAAGCCGTAGAGCAGGGCCATGCCGTAGAGCAGCAGGGCGGAGGCGATGGCCCCCAGCAGCAGGTACTTCACGCCCGCCTCGCCGGAGCGCCGGTCCTTGCCCCAGCCCGCCAGCGCGTACTGCGGGATGGAGGAGAGCTCGAGGGCGAGGAAGATCGTGATCAGGTCGCGCGCCCCCGCCAGGAACATCAGCCCCGCCGCCGCCGTCAGCACCAGCGCGTAGTACTCCGACTGGCGGCGGCCCTCGCGCTCCACCCAGTCGATCGAGGCGATCACCACGATGGCCGTGACGCCCGCGAACACGTACTGGAAGAAGACGGAGAAGGCGTCGATGCTGAAGGTTCCCTCGAAGGCCTCGCCGAAATCGCCGCGCACGGCCCACGCGGTCGTCCACGCCGCCGCCCCGGCGAGGCCCGCCAGCGCGATCCAGGGCAGCGCCGCCCGCCGCGGCGGGGCCAGCGCGTCCCAGGCCAGCACCGCCCCCGCCGCCAGCAGCACCGCCAGCTGGGGACCGACGACGTCCAGCTCCCTCACGATCCCACCCTCGCGCTGACCGCCCCGATGGCGGGATCGAGCATGTCCATGATCAGGTCGGGGTAGACGCCCAGCAGGATCACCAGCGCGGCCAGGCCGGCGACGCTGGCGTGCTCCCACCAGTGGCGCTGGTCGCCCGCGCCCGCCCATTCGGGGCGCACCGGCCCGAAGACGACGCGCTGCAGCGTCCAGAGGATGTAGCCGGCGGAGAGCACGACGCCGAAGATGGCCATGATCACGGCCCACTCATACGCCTGGAAGGCGCCGAGGAAGATGGTGACCTCCGCCACGAAGCCCGCCAGCGCGGGCAGGCCCACGCTGGCGAAGCCCGCGAACGCGAGCCCCGCCGCCAGCAGCGGCATCTGCCGCGCGAGCCCGCCCAGGCGGCTGATCTCGCGCGTGTGCGTGCGCTCGTACATCAGCCCCACGACCACGAACAGCAGCCCCGTGATCAGCCCGTGCGCCAGCATCTGGTAGGCCGCCCCCACCATGGCCGTCGTGCCCAGCGCCCCGATGCCGAGCAGCACCAGCCCCATGTGGCTCACGGACGAATAGGCGATGAGCCGCTTCACGTCCGTCTGGCGGAAGGTGACGAAGGCCCCGTAGAGCACGCTGGCCGCGCCGATGGCCGCGAACCACACGCCGTAGTCCCGCGCCTCCCCCGGCAGGATGGTGACGCAGGTGCGGATGATGGCGTAGCCCCCCATCTTCAGGAGCACGCCCGCCAGCATCACGGAGACCGCCGTGGGCGCGTCCCCGTGCGCGTCCGGCAGCCACGTGTGCAGGGGCACGATGGGCAGCTTCACCGCGAACCCGATGAACAGGAAGAGGAACACCCAGCGCAGCGGCAGCACCGCGCTCTCCACGCCCGATTGCCCCAGCACGGCCATGTCGAAGGTGCCCGCGCCGAGGGCCAGCGCGAGGATGGCCACCAGCATGAAGGCCGACCCCGCCACCGTGTAGAGCACGAACTTCATGGCGGAGTACTCGCGCCGCCCCGATCCCCACACCGAGATGAGCAGGTACATGGGGAAGAGCTCCAGCTCCCAGAAGAGGAAGAAGAGCAGGAAGTCCATGGCCGTGAACACGCCCAGCACGGAGGTCGAAAGCACCATCAGGCAGGCGAAATAGGCGCGCTGGCGGTGCTCGATGCTGAAGGAGACGAGCACCGCCGCCACCGTCAGGAAGGTGGTCAGCACCACCAGCGGCAGGCTCAGCCCGTCCACCGCGAGGAAGTACTGGACCTCGAAGGCGCCCGCGTCGATCCAGCTGGCGCGGTCGGCGAACTGGAAGCCGCCGCCGTTCTCGAAGCGGAAGAAGAGCGCCAGCGAAAGCCCCAGCGCCGCCAGCGCCCCCGCCAGCGCCACCCAGCGCGCGTACCGCGCCCGGTCGGCGGGCAGCAGCAGCGCCAGCAGCCCCGCGAAGGCGGGCAGGAAGACGAGCACGGTCAGTTCCACGCGCGCCCTCCCCCTACGATCCCGTGGCCAGCACGATGATGGCGGCGACGACCGCGCCCGCGGCGAGGGCCGCCCCGTAGAGCTGCACCTGCCCCGTCTGCGCGTGGCGCAGGACGCGGCCCGACTGCATCCCCAGCCAGCCCGCGCCGTTCACGGCCCCGTCCACGGCGAAGGCGTCGAACGCCGCCACCAGCCGGTTCCAGCCGCGCTGGAAGAGGCCCGCGGCGAAGGCCCGCTCGTACAGGTCGTCGAGGAAGAACTTGCGCTCCAGCAGCAGGGCCAGCGGGTAGGCCGTGCGCCGGATTTCGGCGGAATCGACCAGCCGCCGCTGGTAGATGGCCCACGCCGCCGCGATCCCGGCCACGGCGATGAGCGACGAGGCGATGGCGATGCCGTAGCTGAAGGCGGGCGCGTGGTGGAGCGCGTCGGCGGGCACGGCGCCCTCCACGAAGTGCTGGAACTCGCGTCCCCAGGCCCACCAGCCCGCCGCCACGGCCCCCGCCGCCAGCGCCAGCAGCGGCCACGTCATCACGCGCCCCGATTCGTGCGGATGGGCGGGATCGCCGTGGAAATGCGAGTCCTCGTCCGACGGGTCCACCGGCTCGCCGCCCTTGTACGTCCCGAAGAAGGTCATGAACACGGCGCGGAACATGTAGAGCGCGGTGGCGAAGGCGGCGACGGCGGCGATGGCGTAGAGGGCGCGGTTCTGGTGCCACGCCTCCAGCAGGATTTCGTCCTTCGACCAGAAGCCCGCCAGCGGAAAGACCCCGGCCAGGCTGAGCGTGCCGATGAGGAAGGTCCAGAAGGTGAGCGGCATGACCGTGCGCAGGCCGCCCATGCGGCGCATGTCGAAGGTGTTGGTGGCGTGGTTCACGGAGCCGCTGCCGAGGAAGAGCAGGGCCTTGAAGAAGGCGTGCGTGAAGAGGTGGAAGACGGCCACGGCGTAGCCGAAGACGCCCAGCGCCAGCATCATGTAGCCCAGCTGGCTGATGGTGGAGTAGGCGAGCACGCGTTTCAGGTCCGTCTGCACCAGCGCCAGCGCCGCCCCCACGGCCACCGTGGCCGCGCCGATCCAGGCCACCGTCTCGCGCGCGTCCGGCGACGCCTCCAGCACGGGGAAGAAGCGCGCCATGAGGTAGACCCCGGCGGCCACCATGGTGGCCGCGTGGATGAGCGCGGAGACGGGCGTGGGGCCCTCCATCGCGTCCGGCAGCCACACGTGCAGGGGGAACTGCGCGCTCTTGCCCACCGCCCCCGCGAACAGCCCCAGCCCGAACAGCGTCAGCGTCGTCCCCGAAAGCGCCCCCGTCAGCACCAGCTCGTGGATTTCGTCGATGGCCAGCGTGCCCCCCCGCGTCCAGATGAGGAGCATCGCCGCCAGCAGCCCCAGGTCCCCGATGCGCGTCACGATGAACGCCTTCTTGGCGGCGGCGGCGGCGCTCGGCTTGTGGAACCAGAAGCCGATGAGCAGGTAGCTGGAAAGCCCCACCAGCTCCCAGAACACGAAGAGCATGAGGAGGTTGTCGGCCAGCACCAGCCCCAGCATGGCCGTGATGAAGAGGCTCATCCAGGCGTAGTAGCGTCCGTAGCCGGGGTCGCGCTCCATGTAGCCCTGCGAGTAGACCTGCACCAGCAGGGCCACGCTCGTGACCACCACCAGCATCACCGCCGTGAGGCCGTCCAGGCGCACGCCCAGGCTCAGCTGCAGCGGCCCCGCGTGGAACCAGTCGTGCGTATGGGTGGCCGCGCGGCCGTCCGCGCCGAGCGTGTCCACGAGCGCGACCAGGGCCAGCGCGAAGGAGGCCGTGATGGCGGCGATGCTCAGCCAGCCCGCCAGCTTCGGCAGCTTGCGAAGGTACAGCGCGATGGCCGTGAAGGCCGCCAGCGGGCAGAGGATGATGGCCCAGAGCACCGCCTCGCTGACGCCGGGGACGTCCATGCCTAGATCTTCCTCAGGATTTCGCGCGCCACGTGGGCCTTGCCCGTGGGCACGTAGATGGCGCGCTCGTCGCGCATGGAGGCGTCCCCGCCGCGCCCCACGGGGGGGATGACGACGACGCGCAGGCCCTCCGCGGCGAACAGCTCGCGCCACGTCTCCGCCACGTACCCGTTCGCCACGCTCATGAATTCGACCCACATGGCGCTACAGCTTCAGGAGGTCGAGCTGGTCGACCTCGACGGTCTGGCGGCTGCGGTAGACGGACACGGCGAGCGCCAGCGCGACCGCCGCCTCCGCCGCGGCCACGGTGATGACGAAGGCCGTGAAGGCGTGTCCGGCGACGGCCCCGCCGCCGCTCCCGAAGCGCGAGAACGCGATCAGCGTCAGGTTCACCGCGTTCAGCATCAGCTCGATGCCCATCAACATGCCCACGGCGTTGCGCTTGCTCAGCGCGATCACCAGCCCCAGGCAGAAGAGCAGGGCCGCGACCGTGAGGAAGTGCTCCAGCGTGAGCGTCACGCCCGCTCCTCCCCGCCGCCGCCCGCGGCCCCGGCGTCGGCGTCCTCCTCCGCCTCCGGGCGCACGAGCATGATGGCCGCCACGAGCGCCATGGTGAGCAGCACGGAGGCGATCTCGAAGGGCAACACCCAGGTGGAGAGCAGCGCCCGCCCGAGGTCGGCGGCCCCGATGCCGGGATCGCCCGCCCCCGCGCCCCAGGCGGCGTCGTGGATGACGAACAGGAAGATCGCCGCCAGCGCCACGCCCAGCAGGATGGCGGGGCCGACCATGGCCGTCTCGGAGTTGTCGCGCAGGGCGCGCGGCGTGAGCGCGATGGCGAAGAGCAGCAGCACGGCGATGGCGCCCACGTAGATCACGATCTGGGCGAGGGCGATGAATTCGGCGGAGAGCAGCACGAAGAAGCCGGCCACGCCGATGAAGGCCACGATCAGGAAGAGCACGGCGTGCAGCAGGTTGCGCGAGGCCATCACGCCCCCGGCCGCCCCCAGCGTGAGGATGGCCAGCGCCCAGAAGGCGATCTGCACGCCCGCGCCCTCCATCCTAGCGGCCCCCCGCGGCGGGATCGTCGAGGGGCACGTAGCCGCCCGCCTCGCGCGCCAGCCGCGGGCGCGTGGGCATGCGCTCGGGGCGGTAGCCGAGCAGCCGAGCCCAGCCCCACACCGCCACCGCGGAGAGCGCAATGTTGACGGCGGCGAAGGCGAAGACGATGCCGTCGCCCAGGTCCGCCTCCGCCCACAGCAGCCGTTCGAGGGCCACGAGGAAGAGGTTGAAGACGGCCAGCGGCAGCAGGAACTTCCAGGCGAACCCCATCAGCTGGTCCACGCGCAGGCGCGGCAGCGTGCCCCGCGTCCAGATGAAGACGAAGTAGAAGAGGTGCGTCTTGGCCACGAAGATGAGCCAGGGCGGCACCCACTGCTCCAGCCCCCACATGGACCAGCCGCCGAGGAAGACGGTGGCGGCGAAGGCCGAGGCCGCCAGCGCGTAGCCGATGTCCATGCCGTAGAAGAGGCCCCACTTCATGCCGCTGTACTCGGTCAGGTAGCCCGCCACGATCTCCGATTCGGCCTCGGCGATGTCCGTGGGCGTGCGGTTCAGCTCCGCGCTCACGCAGATGAAGTAGACCGCGAAGGCCAGCGGCATCATGAACACCAGCCACAGGTTCACCTCCGCCTGGAAGAGCACGATGCCGGGCAGGCTGAGGGTGTTGGCGAACACGGCCACGCCCAGCAGCATCAGCACCAGCGGCACCTCGTAGCTGACGGACATGGCCACGACGCGCATGGCCCCGAAGAGGCTGTACTTGTTGTTCGAGCCCCAGCCCGCCATGAAGGCCGCCAGCACGGGCAGCCCCGACACGGCGATGAAGAAGATGAGCCCGGCGGGCAGGTCGGCGAAGACCATGCGCGGCCCGAAGGGGATGACGGCGAAGAGCAGCACCGCGGGCGCGACGAAGAAGATGGGCGCCGCCCACATGATGGCGCGGTCCGCGCGCGCGGGCGTGAGCGCCTCCTTCTGCAGCAGCTTGACCGCGTCCGCGAGGGGCTGCAGCAGCCCCAGCGGCCCCACGCGGTTCGGCCCCTTGCGCGCCTGCATGCGCCCGATGATGCGCCGCTCCCCGTAGACGCCGAGGAACAGCTGCGAGGGCAGCACGAACACGAGGAAGAAGGCCACGAAGCCGATCAGCGGGGCCAC
Source organism: Tepidiformaceae bacterium (assembly GCA_958295975.1). GTDB lineage: Bacteria > Chloroflexota > Dehalococcoidia > Tepidiformales > Tepidiformaceae > UBA2991. The sequence continues at coordinate 2,390,325 of OY282446.1, forward strand.
GAGATAGGCCAGTTCGGACGGCCCCACGCTGTCGATCCCCTCGAGGATGACGCGCGAGAGGTTGGAGAGATCGCGGAAGTCGTACCAGTGGTCGGTCGCGGTGGGCATCAGCGGTCGATCTCGCCGACGACGATGTCGATGGAGCCGAGGGCCACGATGGCGTCCGCGATGGAGCCGCCCACCGTCATCTCGCGCAGCACGCTCAGGTTGATCAGCGAGGGCGGGCGGATGTGGAAGCGGTAGGGCGAGGGCCCCTCGTCGCTCACCAGGTAGTAGCCCAGCTCCCCGCGCGGGCTCTCGATGCGCGCGTAGGCCTCCCCCGCGGGCGGGCGCAGCGCCAGCGGCACCTCCGTGCTGTGCGGCCCGCCGGGCAGCCCGTCCAGCGCCTGCTCGACGATGCGGAGGCTCTGGCGCATCTCCTCCAGCCGCACGATGAAGCGGTCGTAGGCGTCCCCGCGGTAGCCGATGGGGATGTCGAACTCGTACTGCTCGTAGCCGCAGTAGGGGTCGGCCTTGCGGATGTCCCAGGCGACGCCGCTGCCGCGCAGCATGGGCCCGCTGAGGGAGGCGTTGATGGCCAGCTCGTGGGGGACGACGGCCACGTCGCGCGCCCGCGCCAGGAAGATCTCGTTCCCCGACAGCAGCCCCTCGCCGTCCGCGATGGTCTGGCGCATGGGCGCGATGAATTCGCGCACGCGCTCCTCGAAGCCCGGGGGCAGGTCGAAGGCCACGCCGCCGATGCGCATGTAGTTGCAGGTGAGGCGCGCGCCGCTGGTCATCTCGAAGATGTCGAGGATCTTCTCGCGCTCGCGCATGAACCACATGATCGGCGTCTGCCAGGCGCCGGTGTCGTTGGCGAAGGCGCCCGCGCCCATGCAGTGGCTGGCCAGGCGCTGCAGCTCGGCCATGATCACGCGGATGGCCTGCCCCCGCGGCGGCGTCTCGATGCCCGCCAGCTTCTCCACCGCCAGGCAGTAGCCCAGGTTGTTGGACATGCTGCTCAGGTAGTCCGTGCGGTCCGTGAAGGGGATGTTCTGCGTGTAGGTGCGCTCCTCCGCCAGCTTCTCCATGGAGCGGTGCAGGTAGCCGATGACCATCTCCGCGTCGACCACGCGCTCGCCGTCCACCGTCGCCTTCACGCGGAACACGCCGTGCGTGGACGGGTGCTGCGGGCCGATGTTCATGACGAACGGCTCGGACTGGACGACGTCGTTCACGGGACCGGCCGCACCGGCGGTTCGGGCCGCGGCGCGGCCCCCGCGAATTCGTTCAGCCCGGGCTGCAGCCCGCCCGGCATGGCGAGGAAATCCTTCCGCAGGGGATGCCCCGGATAGCCGTCCCACAGCAGGATGCGCTGCAGGTTGGGGTGCCCCTCGAAGCGGATGCCGAACAGGTCGTACGCCTCCGACTCCTGCAGCCACGCGCCCTGCCACACCTCCGTCACGCTGGGCACGGCGGGCGACTCGCGGTCCGCCGTCTCCACCTTCAGGCAGGCGATGCGGTTCCGCACCAGCGACTGCACGTGGTAGACCACCTCGAAGCGGTCCCACAGGTCCACGGCGCAGAGGTTCGTGAGGTGCGCGAAGTCCGTCTCCGCGTCGTCGCGCAGGGCGCGGAGGGTCTCGACCGCGCGTTCGGGGCGAAGCAGGCAGGCGCCCGCCTCCGCGCGCGCCACGGACCCGGGGACGAGCCGTTCGGCCACGCGCGCCAGCTCCACGCCGTCCCACCAGCGCGTCATCAGTCCCACTCCAGCGCGCGCTTGCGCCAGGCGTAGAGCCCGCCCACCACGAACGTGCCCACGAAGATGGCGATCTTGCCGAGGCCCGCCAGCCCGGCGTCCTCGACCACCACCGCCCAGGGGAAGAGGAACACGATTTCCACGTCGAACAGCAGGAAGAGGAGGGCGACGTAGTAGAAGCGGAAGTTGAAGCGCGTGAGCGCGGGGCCGCGCGTCACCATGCCGCACTCGTAGGTGTCCTCCTTCACGGGGTCGGAGGGCACGCGCGGGCGGATGCCGGCGAACTGGAACGCCCACGACTGCACGATCGCGCCCGCGGGGAAGATGAGCGCGATGAGAACGAGGATGGCGATGTGACCGTATTCGTGGAGCACCGCTGGCCGCTTGTGAATTCTGTCGCAGGGACCGGCGGCACTCTAGCACGGACCGCCCGCCAGCGTCCAAACGCGCCGCCCGCCGGTCTACCACTCGGCCAGCACCTCCTCCGTGTGCTCGCCCGGCTTCGGGGCGGGGCGGCGCAGCTCCCACGGCGTCGCGCCGAAGACGCAGGGCGCGCCCGGCATGAGCGCGCTCCCCTCCAGCCCCTCGCCGGTGACGGGGACGAAGTGGCCGCGGTCGTGCAGGTGCGCGTCGTCCAGCGTTTCGTCGGGGGCGCGCACGACGCCCCAGGGCAGCCCGCAGGCCTGCGCGCCGCGGTAGACCTCCTCGGCGTCGTGGGCGGCGACGAAGCGCGCCACCTCGGCCATGATCTCGCCCGCCTCGGCGCCGCCGCGCCCGCCCTGCCGCGCGACCGGATCGTCGAAGCGCGCCTCGTCGAAGTTCGCGCCGAAGCCGCGCGATTGCATCCACGCCTTCAGCCTGCCCCACGATTCGTTGTCGCGCCCCACGTTGTAGACGAGCGCGTCGAGGCCGTCGCGGGCACGGTGGATCCAGGGCTCCGTGCGGAAGAGGGCGGCGTGGCGGCCCGTCTGGCGGATGACGTTGCGGCCCGCGTAGAGCCAGTGCGGCAGCCCCACCTCGGTGGTGGAGGAGAGGGCCTCGTGCATGGCGCAGTCGATGAACTGGCCCGCGCCCGTGGCCTCGCGCGCGAACAGGGCGGTGAGGATGCCCATGACGGCGTAGTGGGCGGCGGTGTTGTACGCCTGATCGCCCTTGCCGTGGATGGGCGGCGCGCCGGGGGCGTCGGCGGCGTCGTAGCCGTTCATGCACATGGGGCCGCCCGCCGCCAGCGCCACCAGGTCGGAGACGGCGTAGTGCGCCCACGGGCCGTCCTGGCCGAAGGGCGTGAGGGCGCAGTGCACGAGGCGCGGGTTGGCGGCGGCGAGCGCCTCGCGTTCCAGCCCGAGGGCGGCGGCGCGCCCCGGCGGCCCCGCCTCCAGGAACACGTCCGCGCGCGCGATCAGCGCCCGCGCCCGCTCGCGGTCCGCCTCCGAACCCTCCAGGTCGAGCGCGACCGAGCGCTTGTTGGCGTTGTGGTACCAGAAGCTGAGGGAGCGGTTCGGGCCGGGCTCGTCGTCGACGAACGGCCCCACGCGGCGCGCGGCGGAGCCCTCCGGCGGCTCGAGCTTGACGGCGTCCGCGCCCATGTCGGCGAGGAGCTTGCCGGCGTACTGCCCCAGCTCGTCGCAGAGCTCGACCACTCGCAGACCGGCCAGCGGGCCGCTCACATGAACACCCCCGCCGCTTCGCACTCGTCCAGCTCCGCCTCATCCAGTCCGAGCGTTTCCGAGAGCACCGCGCGCGTGTCCGCGCCGATGAGGGGAGCCCCCGCGCGCAGCTCGCCGGGCGTATCCGAGAGCCGCGGGGCGACGCCGTCGTGGCGCGCGTCCCCCAGCTCCGCATGGGGCAGGGTTCGCCACCAGCCGCGCGCGGCCAGCTGCGGGTCATGCTCGACGCGATCGCCCGGCTTCTGGCAGACCGCCGCGCGCACGCCCGCCGCCTGCAGCTCCGCCATGAGCGCGTAGTCCCCGCGCGGGGCGGTCCACGCGGCAATGCGTTCGTCGAGCGCGTCCTCGTTGGCCAGCCGCGCGGCGTTCGTGGCGAAACGCTCCCCGCGCGCCCACTGCGGTTCCCCCATGACCCGCGCCAGCGCCTCCCACTCGGCGTCGGACATGACGGCGATGGCGATCCAGCGGTCCTCGCCCGCGCAGGGGTAGGTGTTGTGGGGCGCGACGGCGGGTTCCCAGGCGCGGTTGCCCGGCGGCATCCCCGCGCGCCGCCAGCTCCGCCCGTTGACCGTGCGGTCGAGGACGGCGGGGCCGTTCAGCACCGCGCCCGCCTCCACCTGCGAGAGGTCGAGATGCTGCCCCTCGCCCGTGCGCGCGCGGTGCCAGAGCGCGGCGAGGATGGCGATGGCCGCCGAGTAGCCCGCCGTGTGGTCCATGAAGCTGTAGCCCCAGCCCGCGGGCGGCTTGCCGGGCAGGCCGGAGGTGAAGGTGAGGCCGCTGAGGGCCTGCGCCGTGGGGCCCCAGGTCGTGTGCTCGCGGTCGCGGCCCGTGTGCCCGAAGCCGGAGATGGAGCAGTACACGATGTCCTCGCGCAGGGCGCGCAGGCCCGCGTAGTCCAGCCCCCAGGAGGCGAGCGTGCCCGCCGAGAAGTTCTCGATGACGACGTCGCTGACGGCGATGAGGCGGCGCAGCAGCTCCATGCCCCGCGGGTGGCGCGCGTTGAGCAGCACGCTGCGCTTGTTGCGGTTCATGTAGTTGAAGAAGCCGGAGTTGTTGAGCGTGGGCCGTTCGCCGGCGAGGGGGCGTCCGAGGCGGATGGGGTCGACGGCCTGTTCGTGCTCGATCTTGTAGACGCTGGCGCCGAAGTCGGCGAGGAAGCGCGTGGCGGTGGGCCCGGCGATGATCCAGGTGAGATCGACGACGCGCACGCCTGCGAGCGGGAGCACGGCCCCGATGATACGCGCGGCGTCAGGGGTTGAGCGTGCGGACGCCACGTTCGAGCGCGGCCAGCGACTCCCACTCGGAGAAGCCGAACAGCGCCTCCGTCACCTTGAGGTAGCGCCAGTCCTCGCCCGTCAGCTCGCTCGCGCTGCGGCACCAGGCGGCCATGCGCTGGTCCTTGCGCGGCACCTCGATGGTCTCCAGCCCCTTCGTCTCCACCACGTAGCGGGCGTCCGCCGTGCGGATCACGAAATCGGGCCGGTAGTGGCGCAGGCCGCCCGACGGGCTCATGTAGGGGACGTGGAAGCCCACGGCGTGCTCGTTCTTGGCGAAGGCGAGCGCGTCGTCGGCGCGGGCGTCGAGCCAGTCCGCGAAGCGCTGCTCCAGTTCGCTGTCGCAGGGGACGCGGTTGAAGACCGTCTTGTCGGCCTCGAGCGTGGGGCGCGTGGTGGCATACGGCTTCGTCTCCGAGACGCGGATGCGCTCGCCCGTGAGCCGCTCCTCCCGCTTGACGATGGCGAGGGCGCGGATGGCGACGACGAACCGCTGGAACAACAGCTGCTTGGCGTCGCCGCGGTTGAGGCGGACCATGACGCGGCGCTCGTCCAGCGACGCCTCCTCCGTGAACATGCGCGTCTCGATGTAGCGCTTCATGAGGGGCGCGAGTCTGGCGAAGCCGTCGGCGAGGTTGGCGAGGCGGCATTCGCGCAGCACGAGGCGCGCCAGCACGTTCAGGTAGCCCGCCGCATCGGCGGGGAACTCGCGCTCGATCTCGCCCTCCTCCACCACCTCCGTCGTGAGGATGTCGCGCCCGACGTAGCCGAGCGGATCATCCCCCGCGTCGTCGGCCAGGCCCAGGTTGCCCGCCGGCAGCGCGGACACGTCGAGGCTCCCGAAATCGGGCACGCGCAGCGTGAGCGCGGGCGTGAGCACGGGGATGTCGATGTCGCAGGCCAGCTTCTCCGGGTCCACGAGCACCGTCTCGATGGGGGGCCTGATGCTGGCCACGGGCACGCGCTCGATCTCCAGCCCCTCCTCCTTCAGCTCCTGATCCCAGAAGCCGCGGAAGGACTCGTGCTCGACGACGATGACCTGCTCGTCCACGGCGCCGGAGGCGACGGGCAACATGCGCCGCAGCCCGCGTCCCAGCGTCTGTTCGGGCAGGATCCGGGACTTCGCGGAGTAGGCGCGCAGGGGCACGATCACGCACACGTTCCGCACGTCCCAGCCCTCGCGCAGCATGAGCACGGAGACGATGGCGCGGTAGGGCGTGTCCGGCTCGTCCACTTTGCGCGAGGCCTCCCGCAGCTCGTCCAGCTCCCGCTGTTTCGCCTTGCTCGCGCCCTCCGTGATCTCGCCCCGGCGGTTCGTGTGGATGACGAGCACGCTCTCCTGGCTGAAGTCGGGCTGCGTCTTCAGCCAGTCGCCGATCTGGTCGGCGGCGGCCGTGTTCTCGGTCATGATGAAGAGCAGCGGGTTGCGCCCCAGCTTCTTCAGGTTGTCCCGCGCCTCGCGCCACTTGGCGATGCCCGCCGTCAGCTTGTCGCGGTGGCGGTCGGCGGCGTTCTCCGCCGCGTACTCCCGCACGCCCGACAGCTCGCCGAGGATGGGCCGCTTCACGATGCCGTCGTCGATGGCCTGCGCGATGGGGTAGTCGACCACAATCTCCTGGAAGAGCCTGCCATCCGTGTGCTTCGGCGTGGCCGTGAAATCGAGCTGCGCGCGCAGGCCGTGGCCCGTGCTGGCGGTCAGCTCCGCATCCATGCCCTTGATGGCCTCCCACCACTTCATCTCGGGTGTGTGCACGTGGTGGCCCTCGTCGTTGAGCACCAGCAGCTCGCCGTGAGAGGCCATGCGCGCGAGCAGCCCCGCGCCCGTACCCTCCAGCGCGCCCGGACGGGGGCCGCCCAGCACCGCCGTCATCTCCTCCGGCTCGGCCCCCGCGCGCCGACGCCCGCGCGAGTCGTACAGCTGGTGGATGTTGGTGAGGTAGAGGACGCCCGGCGTGGAGGAGCGCACGGGGTCGTCGCGCGTGACCACCGTGAACTGCCAGTCCGCCTCCCACTCCGGCGGCACGAGCGGGTCGCGCCGGAAGATGGCGCCCGCGCGAAAGTCCTCCAGCAGCCGCTGGTAGACGATCACGTTGGGCGCGATCAGCGCGAACGCCTGCGTGTAGTCCTCGCGCCGGTCCCGCTCGAAGCGCGCGTTGAAGTACTGCCAGACGATGGCCAGCGACATCACCTTCGTCTTGCCCGAGCCCGTGGCCATCTTCAGCACGTAGCGCGCCCAGCGGTCCTCGGAGGGATGTCTCGGCTGGATCTGGCGACCGCTGTCGAAATGCTCCGCCAGCGTGTAGAGCCTGCGCGCCTTCATCACCTCGTACAGGTAGATGAGCGTCTCGATGGCCTCGCGCTGGCAGTAGTAGTAGTGCCACTCCCCGCCGTCCTGCTCGTGGTCCGACTCGAACCAGTGCGTGAGCAGGCGGCGGCTCGTGGCCGTGGCCCCCTCGTAGCCGCGCCCGCGCCAGCCGTGCACCGCCTGCCGGATGGCCGGCACCAGCGCCGCCCGCGACTCCCGCTGGCTGACCGGCTCGTGGTAGGCGGGGAAGAGGCGCGCGCCCGCCATCCCTACTCCACCACGACCGCGATCTTGCAGGTCGTGTCGTTCCCGAAGATGTCGATCACCTTCGCCACCGCCGTGTGCCGCCCGGGCGCGTAGGCGTGCGGGTCGGAGCGCAGCGCCAGCCTCGGCTCGCGCCGCGTGCGGTAGGCCTGCCACTGGTTCACGAACGTCTCGCCGTCGTACTCGTAGTCCACCGACCAGTAGTCGATCCAGTCCGACCAGCGCGCGATCTTCCCCTCCGTCTTCTCGCGCATGTAGTCGTCCAGCGCGGGCAGGAAGCCCGTCAGCTCCAGCGTGGCCTCGCGCCCGTCCACGCGGGCCTCCACCTCAGCCACGGACAGCTCGAAGAAGTGCACGTCGCCCGCCTCCACGGCGCGCTTGTCCATCACCTCGTGCGGGATGTTGTACAGGTGCACGTCCACGCCGTAGTGCGCGGCCAGCTCGTTCCGCCCCGCCGGGTTGAGCCCCATCTCCCACTCCCAGCCGAGCACGTCCAGCGCACGCAGGCCGTTGTCCACGCACTCCTCGATGGCGGCGCGCAGCTCGACGTTCGTGACCGGGGCATCGGTGGCGCCCACGTGCACCATGCGCCCCGCCCGCTCGCCGTGGATGCTGGCGAAGCCGCGCACGGAGCGCGCCCCGTAGAGGTCGAGGATGAAGCGGTAGTACTCGCCGATGCGCTCGCCCGCCGTCGCGCCCTGCCAGCGCCTGCGCTCGTAACGACCGAGGTTCTGGACCTCGAAGGGGCGGCAGTCGGGGATGTCGAGCAGGCGCTTGCGTGCGGTGTGGATGGCGTAGCGGCCCAGGTCGGCCCCGATCCAGCGGCGGCCCAGTTTCTCGGCGGCGGCGAGCGTGGTGCCGGAACCAACGAAGAAGTCCAGCACGAGGTCGCCGGGGTTACAAGACGCTCCAATAGTGCGTTCAAGGAGGGCCTCTGGTTTCTGCGTGGGATAGGCAACCAGTTCTCGATGCCACGATCTCACTGCTTCGATATCGGTCCACATGTCCTGCAAGGCCATATCATTTTGCTCATCAAGATAGCGCTTAAGCCGAGGAATACCATTCCGAGTAATAAAAATCTTACCTGCCTGTTCAAAGTCATCCAACTTCTCTTCCGAGTATGCCCAAGCGCGCGTCGGAGGAGGAACGACTCCTTTCCACTCAAATCGTCGTCCTGAACCTGCCGAAGAAGGAGCTGTCAGCGTCTCAGACATGAACAGTCTTCCATCATCATCTTTGTATCGATAGTATTTCTCAATATAGTCACGATCGTAAGCTTGCCGAACATCATCATTCCACACGTATGCATCACTTTTGCTGTAGAAAAGAACAATGTCATGTATGCTTCCGCATTTGCGAGCATTCGCGTGTGCAGAAGTCCGTTTCCATATAATCTCATTTCGGAAATTTCCCTTTCCCCAGATCTCGTCCATCATTGCCTTCAGATAATGTCCTGCCGTCGGATCACAGTGCAGGTAGATACTAGCATTCGTGCTCATCAAATCATAAGCCAGTCGAAGCCGTTCCCACATCATCTGGCAGTACGAACCCATTCCGTCCCGCCACGTATCCCGATACGCCAGTTCTTCAATCGCACCGGGCAACTTCTCCAGTGCCACATCTCCAACTTCCGCATTATAAGAAAAGTCGGCCCCCGTCGCGAAGGGGGGATCAATATAGATCAGGTCCACCTTGCCAGCGAATTCATCGAGCAAAGAACTGAGAATATACTTGTTGTCGCCCCAGATGAGACGGTTACGCCAGCCGTCCGGCCAGTCTTCAAAATGGTCCACCCCCCCCCGTTATGTTTAGTATCAACACGAAAAAAATCGGGCTGCCCATCGCGGGCGCGACGGGCGTCGTTCACGCGCTCGATGGTCTGGAAGGGGAGGCGCACGCGCTCGACCTCGGTGCGCTTGCCGGGCCAGACCAGTTCGACGCGGTCGTAATCGCGCTGGGGCATCGGGCGCGTTCTACGCCATCGGGGGACGGGGGGCAAACGGGGTGGCGCGCGGGGGCGCGGGGGCGTAGGGTTCGGGGCCACAGTCTGGCTTGCGCGAGGTCCGAACGATGACGGAAACGGCGACCCTCAAGGTGGGCGACGAGGCCCCCGATTTCGAGCTCCCCTCCCACCCCATCAGCGGCGATACGTTCCTGCTGAGCGAGCACCGCGGGGAACGGGCGGTGGTGATCAACTTCGTGCCGGCGGCGTTCTCGCCGGTGTGCACGGACCAGCTGCCCCTGATCACGGAGCGGCTGGCGGACAGCGGCGCGCTGACGGTGGTGATCTCCTCGGACAACACGTGGACGCTGGAGGCGTGGAAGCAGGAGACGGGGGTGGACATGCCGATGCTGAGCGATTTCAACCCGGTGGGGGCGACGGCGGACCTGTACGGGGTGCGGCTGGAGGGGACGAACATGGCGAACCGCGTGGTGGTGGTGGTGGGCAAGGACGGGAAGGTGGCGCACATCGAGCGGGCGCCGGAGGTGGTGAAGCTGCCGGACTACGGGCCGGTGGCGGCCTGCCTGCGGGGGTAGCGCGCGTCCGCGCGGGCGCGGTAGGCTTGCGGGAGACTTTGACAAGGGAGGCGCGGCATGACGCTGGCGATGCTTTCGGTGGGCATGGAGGCGCCCGATTTCGAGCTCCCGAGCAGCCCCACGGGGGAGACGTTCCGGCTGAGCGAACAGCGCGGGCGGCACGCGGTGGTGATCAACTTCGTGCCGGCGGCGTTCTCGCCGATCTGCAGCAGCCAGCTGCCGATGCTGGAGGCGATGCAGGCCACGTTCTCGGCGCAGAACGCGATCACGGTGGCGATCTCGACGGACGGCGCGTGGTCGCTGCGGGCGTGGCGGGAGCAGCTGGGGGTGACGTACCCGGTGCTCAGCGATTCGTACCCGCTGGGGGAGACGGCGCGGAACTACGGGGTGCTGCTGGAGCAGCTGAACATGGCCAACCGCGTGGTCGTGGTGGTGGACCAGATGGGCATGGTGGCGTGGATGCAGGCGGAGCAGCAGCTGATGTCGAACGTGCCCAACTACGACCCCATCTTCGCCTGCCTGGGGTGACGGGTGCCGGTGGTCGGTGATCGGTGGCCGGTGGGACCGGCCACTGGCCACCGACGCCGAGTGGCTGGCGCCGGGGAGCGGGGGGACCGGCCACCGATCACTGGCACCGACACCGAGTGGCCACCGGCACCGACACCGCCTACTCAAAAAGGATGACGCTGCGGTTGACCTCGCCGTTCTTGAGGGCCGCGTAGGCCTCGTTGATCTGGCCCAGTTCGTAGCGGCGGGAGATGAGCTCGTCGATCTTGAGGCGGCCCTGGCGGTAGAGCTCCATGAGCCAGGCCATGTCGTGGGTCTGGCGGGTGGAGCCGTAGAAGCTGCCGATCATGCCCTTCTCGGAGAGGAAGGCGGCGCCGGGCAGGGTGACGACGGAGTCGAAGGGCAACATGCCCACGATGACGGCGCGCCCGCCGCGCTTGGCCATTTCGAAGCACTGCTCGGCGGTCCGGGTGAGGCCGATGGCCTCGAAGGCGTAGTCCACGCCGCCGCGCACGAGCTCCTTCACCTGCGCCACGGGGTCGCCGGCGGAGGCGTCGACCACGTCGGTGGCGCCAAATTCCCTGGCGGCGGCGAGCTTGTTCTCGAGCATGTCCACGGCGATGACGCGGGAGGCTCCGGCGGCCACGGCGCCCTGGATGACGTTGAG